>JAHBTQ010000002.1 GCA_019638495.1 Taibaiella sp. | reverse complement strand
GGAAGAGATCACAATGGTGAGAGCGGGTAGCCGGAAGGCTGCCCGCTTTTTTATGGGCAATAACTTCATGTGTTACGTCGGCAACATTCGGGCACATCATTATCACTTTAGATCACTGCTTCTTTTCGCCATTTTAATTATACTTTTGCCCATTCCGTTTTTATGAAAGTCACAGATCACCTGGCGTCGGCCAAAGACACGATTATTTCCTTCGAGATATTGCCACCTACAAAGGGAAAGAGCATTGAGTCTATCTACAATCATCTTGACCCGCTAATGGAGTTCAAGCCCGCATTTATCAACGTCACTTATCACAGGGCAGAACAGGTATTCAAAAAGCGCCCTGATGGAAACTTTGAGCGTGTGGAGATACGTAAGCGCCCGGGTACAGTGGGCATTTGTGCCGCTCTGATGAATAAGTATGACGTGGAGGCTATTCCGCATCTTATCTGCGGAGGGTTTAGCAAGGAGGAGACCGAGAACGCGTTAATTGATCTTGACTTCCTTGGTATCAAGAACGTACTGGCTCTTAGAGGTGATGCCGCCGCAAATGAAAAATTCTTTAACCCGCACCCTCATGGGCATCGCTACGCCGAAGACCTCGTAAGGCAGGTGGTGAGCCTGAATAATGGCATTTACATGGAAGATGACATTATGGATGGGGCAAAAACAGATTTCTGTATTGGCATAGCAGGTTACCCGGAGAAACATTTTGAGTCACCCAACATGGACACCGATATTTATTATCTAAAGCGCAAGATCGAACTAGGCGCCCATTATGTTGTTACCCAGCTTTTCTTCAACAATGAGCACTACTATAACTATGTCGCTAAATGTCGCGAAAATGGAGTAGAAGTCCCTATAATAGCCGGTCTTAAGCCGATCACAAACAAAAAGCAGCTTACTACTATCCCTCGTGTCTTTAATGTGGAAGTTCCCGTAGAGCTATATAGCGAAATGATGAAAGCAAAAACAGATGAGGCGTGTGAGCAGGTAGGAGAGGAATGGTTACTGCATCAGTGCAGGGATTTGCTAAAGAATAATGCGAAAGTCCTCCATTTTTATACACTAGGCAAGCCACAGGTGATCTATAATGTACTTAAGAAGCTCTTCTAAAATCAGATAAGATGAACTATTGGTTGGTAAAATCTGAGCCGTTCAAGTACGCGTGGGAACAATTTCTAAAGGATAAAAAGACATTCTGGGACGGCGTGCGTAACTATGCTGCCCGTAACAATCTCAAGGCTATGAAGAAGGGCGACCGGGTCCTTTTTTACCACAGTAATGAAGGCTTAGAAATAGTTGGCATTGCAGAAGTAGTTAAGGAAGCCTACCAGGACCCTACTACCGAGGATACCAACTGGGTAGTAGTTGACTTGAAACCGGTAAGTACGTTACCGAGTCCTGTTTCTCTTGCGGCCATCAAAGCCGACAGATCTCTATCTGAAATGCAGCTTGTTCGTCTCAGTCGACTCTCCGTTTCTGCCGTTACCGCAGACGAATACAAAAGGGTACTGGAAATGGGTGGCATGTAGCTATCGCTCCTTAGTCATTGAACTGGCTGTTAATCTTCACGTAATGGTCTGTTAATATAATAATATATTAACGCATTTGCCATAAATGGGCTCATTTCTTACTTTTGCGCCCAAATAATCATGCGATGAGGTGGTATTTTGGCATCTACAGCTTTGCATGCCTGTTTGCAGTAGTTACTTTATCAAGTTGTCACACGTCGCAGAAAGCGATGGCTTACAGGGGTACAAAGCAGCCCAGGTTTATTAAGGGAATGTATCTTGACGGACATAACAAATCAAGCGCTACCGCTAATGCTATTGATATGCGCAAACCCGCCATCGTTGACCAGCCTGCAGAGCAACTCGCAGTTGTGGAACCCACAGCTCCGCCGGAACCGGAAAATCGCACCATAATCCTTTGGCGCCGCAAACGGAAGATAGTTGATGAAGAAGAAGTAAAACCAAGCTCCGGTGAGCCGGGCGAAATGGAACCCGTAGTTGACGCTGCAATGGTTACCAAGTATGCAGAGATGGTGGGACTTGGCTCTAAAGACATAGAAAATTACCCTTTATATAAATTTGTCGACAAGTGGTATGGTACACATTATCGTCTTGGCGGCGAAGACGAAAAAGGAATTGATTGTTCCGGTTTTGCAAAGCGCCTTTATGGCGATGTGTATGGAATAGATCTTACACGCACCGCCATGGACCAGTACAAGTCTTGTACCCGGGATAAGTGTGCAGGAAATGCAAAAGAAGGCGATCTGGTATTCTTCAGGCAGAAAAGTAAACGAATTACGCACGTTGGGGTTTACCTGGCTAACGACTATTTTGTGCATTCCTCATCATCGCAGGGCGTGGTTATCAGCAATCTCAAAGACGAGTACTGGCAAAAACACTATGCCGGAATTGGTCGTGTGAAAAAGGATAGCGAACAATGATATCTTCTTACGAAAGCAATTTTTGTCTCAGCAGAAATTCAAGTTGTTCATTGGAAAGTTCCAGTTTCTCTTTCATTTCCCTTTCCTCCATATTCTTGCTGTATATATCGTAGGCCCGCGTTATCGTAAGATCCAATTCCTCCTCATTCCAGGGTTTTGTGAGGTAGTGAAAGATCTTTCCTTTGTTTATTGCATCGATAACCGCATTCATGTCGGCATATCCCGTTAGTAAAATCCTTATAGGATCAGGGAATTCGTCAAGTATTGTTTCAAGGAATTGAACGCCCGTCATATTAGGCATTCTTTGGTCTGTTATTATTATATTTATTACATTATTCCGTAAAATCTTTATCGCTTCTTCTCCACTGATCGCGGTAAGTACATTATATTTAATCCTGAAAGCAGCCTTGAATGAAATGAGATTGTTCTGCTCATCATCAACATACAATATGGTAATTTTTTTATTATTCATGTTGTATTACTGATATGTATTCGTGAACTTTTATTACTGTTACCGTAAAAATAGTAAAACCTAGCCTAATATTTATTAAAATGTATTGCTATGTTGACAAATTTAATTTCCGATAGATTAAAAAATACAAAGGAAGAAATTGAGCTATTTGAGCCATTGTTTTTCCGCATTTCAAGTGATGTTGATCGTAAAAGCCTTCAGAATCTGCTGCTTGCAAAGCCTTATTTGAAGGTATATGATACTATTCAGTCACAGTTGAAAGAGCTTGTAAAGGCTTTCCATCCGGATAAGACATTAGAAACAGACGTTATTTCTTCTCTGGTTAGCCGGCATTTGAACGGATGTGATGTTTTTGAATACGGGGTATGGGTTTATTATCCATGGAGTGAAAAATTAGTTCATATCCTTGATGAGCAGGAATTCGTTTTCCTCCGTACAAACCGTAACAAATATAAGATTACGGACGCCGAGCAAAAATCGCTGGCTGGTAAGCGTGTCGGCGTTATAGGGCTGTCTGTAGGTCAGTCTGTTTCGCTGACTATGGCAATGGAGCGGATGTTCGGCGAGCTGCGTATTGCAGATTTTGATGATCTGGAGATCACTAATCTGAACCGACTACGTAGTGGTGTCCAGAATATGGGCATCCTAAAAACTGTTTTAGTTGCCCGGGAAATAGCCGAGATAGATCCGTTTCTAAAGGTTACTTGTTTTCATGAGGGAATAACCGATGACAACATGGAAGACTTTCTAACCAGGGGAGGTAAATTAGACGTGCTTATCGATGAGTGCGACGGCGTGGATGTGAAGATAAAGTGCAGGATTGCAGCAAGAGCGCATGGCATACCGGTGATTATGGAAGCTAGCGACCGTGCCACAATAGATATTGAGCGTTTTGATCTGGACCCAGCCCGCCCCATTTTGCACGGTTATGTGGAGCATCTGGATGTAAGTAATGTCCGGAACCTGAAGTCCATGGAAGATAAGCTTCCATATATTCTGCCAATTGTGGGCATAGATACCATGTCGCCCCGTCTCAAAGCGTCTGCAGTCGAGGTAGGCCAGTCCATCAATACCTGGCCCCAACTTGCCAGCGCTGTAACAATGGGGGGCGGAATCACGGCAGACATTTGTAGAAAGGTATTATTAAACCAACAGGCTGTTTCCGGTCGATTCTTTATTGACCTTGATGAACTGATTTCAGATGGTAAGGTTCAGCAAAGCGAAAGTTATTACCGGGACTTAACGGAGTTGTCTCCGGGCGACATGCACGCAGCTGCAGCGGCAGTGCCTATGGTGGGCAACGACGTAGTTCGCGATGAGAACATGCTTATGCGAGTTGTTGAGGGCGTGCGGCTAGCTCCATCTGCTGGCAATAACCAGCCGTGGAAGGTCTTTAACGACGATGGCAAGTTGCTATTGTTCGATGATCCTTCAAGGTCGGCAGCGTTTGCCAACTACAGAAATATGATTTCTTGTATGTCACTTGGTTGCGCTTTAGAGAATATGTCGCTAATAGCCAATGACAATGGGTTAGAAGCTGACATATCCTTATTTCCGCTGGGCACGAAAACCACCGGGGCGCCGGTAGCAGCAGTGCAATTACGCGCCGTCGAAAACGTCCATACCGATGAGTTGGTGCGCTATATTGGATCGCGACACACAAATCGAAAAAAAGGTGATGGAAGGAAAATCGAGTCTCATATTATCAATGAGATTATAAGCGCTGCCCGACAAAGGGATATCGCAGATGTAAAGGTGATAGAAGATACAAAGCTCATACATGAAATAGCAGATATAGCCGGCAAAGCAGAGAAGCTGAGGATGTTCATTCCCCAGGGACACAGTGACCTGTTCGACCGAGAAATAAGGTGGGATGAACAAAGCGCGCTAACCACAAAAGATGGCCTGGATATTCGCACCCTGGATCTTAGCGCAAAGGATAGGGTAGGATTTAGTGTCATTAAGGACAAACGGGCAATTGAACTGGTAAGTGAATGGAACGAGGGTAAGGCCCTGGAGCGGATGACAAGGGAACTTATGGATAGCGCATCGGCACTTTTGCTGGTCACAGGTTCCGAATTCAGTCCTGCCGCCTGTGTAAATGCTGGGCGGGCTATAGAAAGACTTTGGCTTGTTGCGGAAAAACATGGAATCGCCTTACAACCCGTGATGGCGTCCGTTTTTCATTTTGCTCGTCTTAGGCACGGAAAAGGCGAAGGAATGTCGCCCGAGATCCAAAAAGAATTTGCTGCCCTGCATACTAAGTTTATTGAGTCGTTTAACCTATCTTTAACAGCAGAAGAACCGCTGTTTCTGGTAAGGATATTTTACGCAGAAACGCCGGACGTGAGGGCCGTAAGGTTAGACATGAAGAATATTTACTATTCAAAGAGCATTAGCGCCTGATGTCTGTAATTTTTAGAGCTTTTCGTGCCATCGACGATCCTTTGTCCTGTAATAAGTTTATTATGGGTCACAGGAATGTGCTCGAAGCTTATGGCATTGCTATGATCAGCTCTAATAATGCACTCTGGACCGAGCACGAAAACACGTTCGTGATTATTGCAGAAGCTGCAGATGATGGTCGCGCTTTGGGCGGCGTTCGTATTCAGATAGCGGACGATAAGTTGCCCTTACCGATTGTAAAGGCCGTTGGACAGGTTGATAGTAAGATATATGATGTGGTAAGCAGGCACAAAGGGCGAGTGGTTGCTGAAGCCTGTGGCCTATGGAATTCCAGGGAGATCGCAGGTTACGGCTATAGTTTTTTCATTCTTCGCTCTGCAATTGCGCTTGCCTGGCTCGTGCGTGTCGATTCGCTCTTTGCACTCGCTGCACCTGTTACGGTACAAATGTGCCTGAACGCAGGATTCTCAATTGAAAAATCACTTGGGAACAACGGGTTCTTCAACTACCCTAAACTGGATCTCGTGGCTACGGCAATGGTAATAAATGACCTCGAAGTAATGAGTCATTCTACAGATAATGATCGCGCACACATTTTCAGTCTGATGAAGAATCCTGAGCAGGAAGCGGTGGTCAATGGGCCCAAAGGAGATGTGACAATTGATTACAGGTTGGCAATTAGCCGGTAAATGTATAGAAAGGGGAGATGAGATATTTTATCCTTATATTGATTGCTCTTGCTTGCTCCGGTCGCGCTTCCGCTCAAACAGGTGCGCCGGGACAGGAGATGGTAAGGTCTGTTTCCTGGTTAGAAGACAAGGACGGCAGCCTTAACGCTGCTGCGGCTTGGCAAAAGCCGTTCCAGAAGGAAACAAAACGAGTTTCCAATTTTGGGCTTACAAAATCAGTTTATTGGCTGAAGGTAGTGCTGGTAAATGATGCGCACCTCGACAATACGGTACTGAAGATTCACAACGGAATTCTTAAAGAGGTTACTCTTTTTGAGCCCTCCGGCATGGGGTTTATTAAGACGGTTGCAGGGGAATCAGTACCCTTTGACAGAAAGGAGTTTAATACCCAATTTCCGGTATTCCCGGTTGTTGTTCCCTACGATTCATCCCGGACATTTCTTCTCAGGGTGTCGAGCAACAATGTCATGGAGCTCCCACTTACGGCCGGGCAGCAAATACGCATCTTCGACGGGCTCAGCAAAGATCAGCTCTTCTTCGGCATATATTTTGGTATAATATGTGTTATGTTTTTCTATAACATATTTATCTTCTTCACAGTTCGCGATCGAAACTACCTCTATTACGTACTCTATATCGCCACTGTGGGGCTCGTTCAGGCCTGTCTCAAGGGATACGCTGCCAAATTCTTATGGCGGAATAGTACCACGCTCACATTTCAGATGACCAATATTGCATTGGCGCTCTCAGGTATTTTCTCGATTTTCTTCGTTTTTAATTTTCTCAATGTAAAGGAAAACAAACCCCGTCTTTATCGTGTTTTGTGGGGCATCCTCGTCATTTACTGCGTGGGTATTCTCATTAATCTTTCGGGCAATTATGTCATCGCACAGCAAATGCTTCAGGGCAATGCAAGCCTGGTCTCAATTGCAATAATGACAGTAGGCATTGGGATATTCCGGCAGGGTCACCGGGCCGCACTATATTTCAGCATTTCGTGGTCTTTTTTCCTCACTGGCGTAGTCATTTATATACTCAAAGATGCAGGTCTGCTTCCATACACGAATTTTACCAGCAATTCAATTCTTATTGGCTCGGCAATGGAAGTCGCGTTGCTGTCATTTGCACTTGCAGATCGGATAAATACCTATCGAAAGGAGAAGGAACTTTCACAGGCACGCGCCCTTGCTGTTGTACAGGAAAATGAGAAACTCGTAAGGGAGCAGAACATCGTCCTTGAGCAAAGGGTAAATGAACGCACCCATGAATTAAAGCTATCTAACGAGGAGCTAAATAAAGCGCTTACCGACCTGAAGGAGGCAGAGACACAACTGGTTGAATCTGAAAAGATGGCGTCACTTGGTCAACTTACGGCCGGTATTGCGCACGAAATAAACAATCCTATCAACTTCGTAACATCAAACATAAAGCCACTGAACCGTGATGTTCAAATTGTGCTCGATGCCCTGGCCGAGATAGAAACAGTGGGTCTGTCCAATTCTTCTGTTGAGGAGAAAGCGAAGCGTATCAGCGCACTAAAGGATGAAATTGACTTTGACTATCTAAAGGAGGAAATTGCCCAGTTGCTAAAAGGTATCAGTGAAGGTGCAAACCGTACAGAAGAGATCGTGAAAGGATTGCGCATCTTCTCCCGGCTCGATGAGGATGATCTGAAAAAGGCCGATCTGAACGAAGGCCTTGATTCAACATTGGTCATTGCCAATAACCTCATTGGTATGAAGATAAAGTTGGAACGGAAATATTCAGGTTTGCCGCTTGTAGAATGCTACCCGGGTAAGCTGAACCAGGTGTTTCTCAATATGTTTTCTAATGCCGTCTATGCTATTAGAAAGAAGTTTGGCGATGAAGAAGGTGGCATTCTCACGGTATCAACTCGTTGTGACAGTGACAATGTTTATGTGTCCATCGCAGACAATGGAATTGGGATGGATGAGTCTACCAAAAAGCGTTTGTTTGAGCCATTTTTTACTACCAAAGAGGTAGGGGAGGGTACTGGTTTAGGTATGTCTATTGCTTACAACACAATTCATAAGCACAATGGTTCGATAAATATCATATCGGAAATTAACAAGGGAACAGAATTTATTATTAAATTACCACTAATCCAAAATTAGCATACTTTGAAAACCGGGGAGAAAATTAAGATATTATATATCGACGACGAACAAAATAATCTTAACGGGTTCAAAGCAACATTCCGTTTTGATTACAGTGTACTGATCGCCGCTAATACCTCGCAGGCCTATGACTATTTGCGCGACCACTCAGATATTGCTGTGGTTCTTTGCGACCAGCGTATGCCGGACAAAACAGGGGTGCAGTTTTTTGAAGAGATGCGACGCACCTATCCCAATCCGGTGCGCATGCTCATTACGGGCTATACAGATATCGAGTCGGTGATTGACTCTGTAAACCGTGGTCACATTTTCCGTTACATAAAGAAACCCTGGACTGACAATGATGTGAAGTCAGCAATTGAGGAAGGCCATAAGTTCTTTCTCACGCATTCATTATTGGCTGCAAAAAATCAGGAATTGCAGTCGGCTTATGACGAACTTGGGAAGTTTGCATATAGTATCACCCACGATGTTCGTGGTCCGCTACTTAGCGTCATCGGAGGGCTTGAGCTGGTAAAGGAAATGAGCGACCTTACCGAGATAAGGGAACTATTGGAGATGATGGCCGAGTCTGTTCGTAAACTTGATGAATACATTAAGAATACACACGAGTATTATAAGCTTAAGCGTGGTATGGTTCAATTTACAGAGATTGACTTCCATACATTAATGGCAGATATCGCAGCGCTCTTTAGGATCGTAAGCATCAATGAGAATGTTGAATTTATCCATTCTGTAGAGCAGAACGAACCTTTTCATTCCGACGAGATCTCCATTAAGATGATCTTGAGCAACTTATTGTCAAATGCCTTCAACTATCAGAAGAAAAACGCTGCGGACAAAAAGGTCGTTGTGAACATTGTAGTAAAGGATAACAAGGTTACAATTTCTGTAACCGACAATGGTATTGGAATTCATCCCGACCATATAGACAATATTTTTACGATGTTCTATCGAGCCACTTCTGAAGAAACGGGGTCTGGTTTGGGGCTTTACAATGTCAAGGATGCATTGAACAAATTGGGAGGCAATATCTCGGTAGAATCAGAACTTAATAAAGGAACTACTTTCACTGTAAACATCCCTGGAAACACTCATGGCTCAAAGTAAGAAACTCAACTTTATGGTGGTTGATGACAGCAAGCTGGACTGTTTTATTGCTGAGAAGATCATAAAGAACACAGGCAAATGCGAATCAATCCGCTCTTTTCTACAGGCGAGAGACGCCCTGGCGTTCATTAGCAGCACACCGCCAGACGAACATTCGCATACCATTCTGCTAGTAGACATACAAATGCCTGTAATGAATGGGTTTCAGTTCGTTGAAGAGTTTGAAAAGTTGCCAAAGGAGATAATTGAAAAATATACCATTTATATTATATCTTCTTCGATCAATGAAACCGATTTAAGTAAGGTACATAATTACAAATCTGTCAAGCAGTTTCTGAATAAACCTCTTACCAGCAACAACCTGTCGGTATTGCTGGGGTAACCGACCTCGTAGCAAGGCAAAGTATAACCGTATATTTGCATCACGATGGACGCAAATAGAATAGTGCTAACCGAGTGCCCACGGGATGCCATGCAGGGGTGGCCTCACCACATTTCAACAACAATGAAAGCAGAATATCTTAATCTGCTTTTAAAAGTGGGTTTTGATGTTCTTGATTTTGGCTCCTTCGTTTCCGCAAAAGCAATACCACAACTTGCAGATACTGCCGAGGTGTTATCGCAACTTGATCTCAACAATGTAAATACGAAGTTGCTGGCGATTATTGCCAATACAAGAGGGGCTGTGGATGCCGCTACCCATAAGGAGATAAGCTACCTCGGCTTTCCGCTTTCTATTTCTGAAACATTTCAGATGCGCAACACCAACAAGACAATCGCACAGTCACTCGTTCAGGTAGCGGAGATACAAGAGATTTGTATGGCAAGTGGTAAGGACTTGGTAGTGTATATCTCTATGGGGTTTGGCAATCCTTATGGCGACCCTTATAGTGCAGAAATAGCAATAGAGCAGGTAAGGGAGCTTGCAAAACTGGGGATAAAGACCATTGCTATGTCTGACACGATTGGCGTAGCTGAACCCGGAAATATTGAACATATTTTCAGTAGCCTCATCCCTGAATTCCCGGGTATCAACATAGGTGCACATTTCCACTCTTCTCCTTTAAATTGGAAGGAAAAGGTGGAGGCCGCCTGGAACGCTGGCTGCAGGCGCTTTGACAGTGCTATGAAAGGGATTGGTGGATGCCCTATGGCCGAAGACGAACTTGTAGGAAACCTTGCTACTGAGAACATTGTTGACTGGTGCAATGCTAATGGAATTAGCACTGGTTTGCACAAGCCGGCATTTGCGGAAGCGTGGGATATGGCGTCGAGGGTCTTCTTAAAATAGTTGTTATCCGTCGAACGATTGTTTTGTTTTTTTTCACAAATATTGGTCTACTATTGCCCCGTTTATTTAGATAGATTATGGATTCAGTTTCTCCGGTCGCTGCAAGACCGGCAATTTTCTATATAAAGCGTATCGTGGGCCTGATACTGCTACTGGCGTTATCAGGTACGTTTCTATTCTCCGGATGGAGCAAGATATATAGCGATAATGCGTTCGACAACTTCCAGTGGACTTTCATTGATCTGGGTATAGACAACGTCCTCGCTGCCGGCATACTTGCCCGTGCCATGATTGGCTTCGAATTCATGCTTGGTCTCTTTCTTCTAGGCCATGTATACCTGCGAAAATTCACCTATAAAGCTATAATCGGTGTTTTGATCGCATTCATTATATACTTGCTCCTTGTAATTGCTAAACAAGGTAATACCGGGAGCTGCGGCTGCTTTGGCGACAAGCTTGCTATGACTCCGCTTCAGGCAATATGGAAGAACATAGCGATGATTGCCGCCACTATTGTGCTCATGTTCATATACCCCGTAAAGCCCTATCGGTTCCAGGAGTATGTGGTAATGCTCGTATGTCTCTTGTCGTTTTCAGCACCCTTCGTTATGAATGGTATTGCCCTTGGTACTGCCCCTGTGAAATATAGTGACCAGATAGACCTGAACCTACTTTATAAGTATGAGGATAAGCCGACGGTTGACCTACGTCAGGGAAAGCACATAATCGCCTTCATGAGTCTCACATGCCCTCACTGTAAAAAGGCCGCTTATCTTTTGCAGATCATTCATCGTAAGCATCCCGATATCCCGGTTTATATGGTGCTATCGGGTCATCCCGATCAAAAGAAAGAGTTCTTTGACGAAACCCATGCGGAGGATGTTCCTTATACTCTGTACATGCACATGGAAGAATTTACCCAGCTCGCCGGACCCGGTGTGCCCGCCATATATTGGTTTAATAATGGGAAGGTGGAGTATAAGAGTAAGTACGCCTACTACCAGCTAGACCCTGAATTTATGATGGCCTGGATGAGAAAATAACCTATTCAATTCCACCTTTTTCTTTGATATAGCCCGAGGATGCCGGCCTGAGCGCACGCGTCATTTGCAGCACTACCGAAATGAGAATTAGCGACATTCCTGCCAGGAAACCACCATTCAGCTCGCTGCCGCCATTTAGGAAAATGATCTCACGGTTCTCGTTATAGCAAACGAAAGCAAGTAATATTCCATAAACCGGTTCCAGATTCACCGACAGTGTCGCCGTAAATGAACTGATCTTCTTAAGCGCGTTGAGTGCCAACGACTGTGCCCATACTGTGCAACAAAGACTCAGTACCACGAGCCACAACCAATCGTTGTGCAGCCAGTCTGCTATTCCATCACCCAATGATGGAAAGAACTGAGTGTTGGGTACAAAATAGAAGAGTAGCGGCAGCAACACAGTTATGAAGATCCATCCGGTAGTCATTTCATAGAATACCATGGTACGAGATGGGTAAAGGGATGCGACCTGCTTATTCAACACCGTAAAGACTGAACTTAGTAATGCGGCGATGATCCCTGCAAGTATACCCCAACCATAGAATTGCTGAAATCGATAGATGAGGTATACCCCCGCTATAGCTAGCGATCCTAGCAGTAGTTCTTTGGGCTCATATTTTCCTTTGTTAATAATAGGATCCGCAAGCGGAGTGAAGATGCTCGCGGTAGACAGGCACACCAATGCAATGGAAACGTTCGCCAGCTTTATAGAAGCATAGAAAGCAACCCAGTGAAGTCCCATAAGGATACCTACTAGGGCAAATGTTCGCTTATGTTTTGGTGCTATCGGTACCCATAACTTTCTGTAAGACACAATGGCTGCCATGAAGATTGCTGTCAGCAGCATCCTGTACCAGACGAGCATTGGCGCGTCCAATGAAATAGCACGTCCCAGAACTCCGGTGAATCCCCAAAGCAACACCGCTGTGTGCATCTGCAAAAGTGCCTTCCTCATTTGGCGCCAAAAGTAGGTAGCTTTTCTTTCTTCAAGTGAAATGAGTTTACCGTGCAGTAGACTTTATTTGTGACTTGTTTGTCACAAGTTGTGGAGCCTCTATTCTGTCCGTATCGGTCGACTTTGGAAGGGCAATATAAAAACTGGTTCCATTGCCATTTTCGCTTACGTACCAGATACTGCCACCCTGGTATTCTACAAATTCCTTGCACATTGCCAATCCCAGCCCTGCACCCTTCTCATTGTTAGTACCAAAGGTGGCCTTTGTTCTCAGCGTAAAAAGATCCTGTTTCCGTAATGGGTCTATTCCTACACCAGTATCCGTCACTACTATCAGTAGATCGTCGCCCTCCTCTTCGGTCGATACGGTCACTGAGCCGCCTTCATTTGTAAATTTGATGGCGTTATTCATTAGGTTTCGCAATACGATTCTCAGCATTTCAGCATCTCCTTCTGCAACGGCGTCAATGCCCACAGTGTTGATCAGGGAAATTCCTTTGCGCTGTGCAGTGGACATTTTGTTGCGAATGATGTCTGCAGTTAGTCCAGCAATATTTACCGGCTTAATCTCAGGCGCCATACCCTTCATTTGGGAGCGTGCCCAGGCCATAAGATTGTCCAATAGGTCTGATGTGTACTTTGTCTGTTCGGTGAGCTGCGCCTGAATTTCTATCCGGTCCTCTTTGGGAAGCGCATCTTCTGACAACAGGTATAAGAATTCCTGCAGCGCATTCACGGGTCCTTTCAGGTCGTGCGAAACGATCGAAAATAGCTTACTTTTTTCGTCGTCCAGTTTCTCAAGCGCCTGGTTTTGTTCCAGAATTCTTTCATGCTGCGCTGCTATCTCGTCGGCTCGTTCGTCGGCTTGCCGGCGCTTGGCATCATAGTGTTTTCGTAGAAAATTAGTTAATCCATACAGAAAGGTAAGTGTGATGATACATGTACTACCCCAATCAAGGAACCGAGCGCTTCGGCTGGGGTATGTAGCTGGCACCATGGCAGGGTTCGTATATTCAATTGCGAGTATCGACGTCACCAGTAGTATATGGGTCACTATGAGAAGCGGCTGGAATTTGGGGTCAACTATTATTGTTGTGAATACCAGGGTAATTGTAAAGAGCGCTAATGTAGGACCATTAATTCCTTCGTTCACGAAATAGTTAAGTACCAGTGTACCATAGTTACAAAGAACAAAGATGATTGTTGACGCGCGGTATTTCTGCTTATACCGTGAGAAATAATACATGGCACTAAGCAATAGTATTAGCCCACCCAATACAGCTGACATGATAGTCTGCTCTATAAACAGGTCGAAAACCAGGCTAAATACCAGGATGAAAAATGTGATAATGCAAACGTAATTAAACGCCCGGTTTTGCATCGTAAACTCCTCCGGCGAACCGGTCACCTTATTCCAAAGGTTTCTGTAACTGCCTAAAGACATATTCACATTTCAAAAACTCCAATCAGGTTTTCACGTCTCAGCCAGCCGGGAACCGGGTAGACGTTGTAAAATAATATGAATTTGATGGCAATTTCAAATTAATGAATATCCTATAAATTGGATGCTGTTATGAGAGATATCCATTGCTGGCTCCTGTGGCAACCCTATTTGTTTTGAGCTACTTTTGCGCCATGGTTTACAACGTCATCGGACTTATGTCCGGTAGCTCCCTTGATGGGTTAGATATAGCTTATGTAAGATTAGAGGAAGTTCGTGGGAATTGGAACTACGAAATATTGAAAACGGAATGTGTAGAATATACTCCTGAATGGAAAGGTGCGCTGCGTAATGCGTCAAGCTTGTCCGCGTTGGAATACCTGAATTTGGATACGAAGTACGGGAAACTGATTGGCACGCTTGTAAATTCGTTCATCGCTCAGCAAGAACTGGAACATAAGGTGCATTTTATAGCCTCGCATGGCCACACGGTTTTTCACGAGCCTGCCTCATTCACCACTGCACAATTGGGCGATGGTGCCTCGATTGCGGCCATTACAGGCTTGCCTGTGATCAACGATTTGCGTTCAGTGGATGTAGCGCTTGGCGGTCAGGGTGCGCCGATTGTGCCTATTGCAGACAAGCTGCTGTTCGGCGATTATAACTTCCTGCTCAACCTGGGCGGAATAGCCAACATTTCTGTCAAACATGGGGATGCTTATACCGCATTCGACATTTGCCCGGCAAACCAAATGCTCAATGCGCTTGCAGCACGTGAGCAGCTTGAAATGGATCGCGACGGCCTGCTTGCCGCAAAGGGAGCGATATTGCCGGAGAAATTGGCGTCGCTTGAACAGTTCGACTTTTACAATGTAAAGCCACCTCGCTCCTTGAGCAATAGTGTAGCCATGGCTATGTCAGGCCCCGTGCTGGAGGCTCAAGACGCTGCTACCTCTGACCTACTCGCCACAGCCACCACTCATATAGCGAATGAAGTGGAGCGGGCGATAAGACAAAATGGCAATGGCATAAGTGGTAAAATGCTTGTTACCGGTGGGGGAGCACTCAATAAAACGTTGGTCAACTTGATTTCAGCGCGCACCGCCTGCCTTGGAATAGAGGTGGATGTGCCTGAAGAAAATACGGTGCTCTTCAAGGAAGCACTCGCTATGGCGCTGCTGGGCGTGCTACGTTGGCGTGAAGAGGCAAATGTTCTTAGTTCTGTTTCCGGTGCTTCGCGCGATAGTGTGGGTGGCGCGCTCTGGCTTTCTTAAAAAAAGTGGGGCGGCAAGCGCCGCCCCGTGTTTTATGGTCATATAGCTATAGGTTCATTAAACCGGAATACCTCCGGGAGTTCATCGGCATCCCTGAACGTTACGCCAAGGTCTTTTACTATACCGTCTGCTATGTCATATACCCATCCGTGTATATGCAACGGTTGGTCTCGTTGCCAGGCGTTTTGCACTATGGTCGTTTTACCGAGGTCTAACACCTGTTCGGCCACATTTAGCTCCACAAATCTTCTCAGGCGTTCCTTGCGGTCATCAATTGCACTGAGCTCCTCTGTATGTGTGCGGTACACCTCTTTAATGTTTCGCAGCCAGTTGTCTATCAGGCCAAATTGTTTGTTGCCCATGGCCGCCTCTACACCGCCACAGCCATAGTGTCCGCATACGATAATGTGCTTCACTTTTAGCACATCTACGGCATAGGCCAGCACACTCAGCAGGTTCAGGTCATTATGCACCACCATGTTAGCAATATTCCGATGCACGAACATTTCCCCGGGTTTTGTGCCGGTGATCTCGTTTGCCGGCACTCTGCTATCAGAACATCCTATCCACAGGTATTCCGGTGTTTGGCCTTTTGCCAGGTCCAGGAAGTAGTTTGGGTCCTGCTGCGTCATTTCAGCTACCCATTTTTTATTGTTCTCAAACAGTTTTTTATATGAACTTTCCATTGTTGTCGTTTTTACATTTGATTATTTTTCTTCGTCAGTGTGCAGCACTTCTTTCTGTTGCTTAGTTGCCACCTCCGTTCCATTATTGTCATTGGCTTTGTACTGGTCTTTGAAGCCATCAAGTATTACTCGTATATTCTTTTCAGGAGCCCTGGTACCGGCAAAATCTTTGATCATGTCAAGTACATCAAAGTCAATGTATTGTGACTTGTTAGCGTCAATGATCACTTCACTGTCTTCCGGCAGTTGATGCAGCGTTTCTTTTATCGCAGCCTTGTTCAGAAATGATACCTCCTGCGCCAGTGTTATTCGTATCGGCTTAGTGGCGTCCCCGGGCGTTCTTTGCATGAAGTAGGAAATCTTTGCATTCTGTCTTAGAATAAATAGTACACTGATCACCAGCCCTAGGCCCACTCCCTTCAGTAGGTCCAGGCTCACAACGCCAACTGCGGTAATGACAAACGGTAAAAACTGAGTAACACCTCCCTTCCACATGTGTACAATCGACGACGGCTTACACAGCTTATACCCGGTAAATAGCAGGATTGCTGCCAGTGACGCTTTAGGTATCATGTTCAATATTACAGGGATCGTGGCAGCGCAGGCCAATAGCAGGATGCCATGTATTACCGCCGACATCTTGCTTTTAGCGCCTGAGTTTACGTTTGCGGACGAGCGCACTATCACCGAAGTAATTGGCAATCCACCTATCAATCCCGACACAATGTTCCCTACCCCCTGTGCTTTAAGCTCCCGGTTAGTAGAAGTATAGCGCTTCATCGGGTCCATCTTGTCGGTAGCTTCTATACAGAGAAGCGTTTCTATCGAGGCTACTATCGCAATCACCAAACCGGTTTCCCATACTTTTGGATCAGCAAACCCCTGGAAATTAGGGACCGCAAATTGCTTGAAGAACTCAAGTGTAGAGGCGGCAACCGGCAGTTTCACAAGGTGAGTGCTTTCTAAGGCTAGGATCGGAGCATGCTCATTGAAGATGATATTGACGAGTGTACCCACAACTACTACCACAAGCGCGCCGGGCAACATCTGTAGCCGCCTTAGTGGTTTGCTGGTCCAGAGTATTAGTATCGCCAGGCCGATAACTGATATGATCAGCGCGCCTTCCTGTATGTGATGCATGGCAAGGTTGATGCGGTTCATCACAAATCCATCGTCAGCATCAAACATGAAGGCACTTTGGTTTTTGGCATATCCTACCGCATCAGGTAGCTGCTTGATGATAATCGTGAGGCCTATACCCGCAAGCATACCTTCTATCACGCTCGATGGAATATAATTCGCAATGCCACCTGCCTTTATGAAACCTAAAACCATTTGCACAGCCCCCGCAATGATCACACTGCACAGGAATATGTCAAAGTGCTGCATCTTGTCTATAGCAACGAAAACTATCGCTGTAAGCCCGGCGGCTGGTCCGGAAACGCTCAGTTGCGACCCGGAAAGCGAGCCTATCACTATACCGCCTACTATCCCGGCAACAATACCTGAAAACAGCGGCGCGTGCGATGCCTGGGCAATGCCGAGACAAAGAGGAAGCGCGATAAGAAATACGATCAAACCCGCCAGGAAGTCTTTCCTGAAGTAGTCAGCGGAATACACTTTTGGTTTCATACTGTCCGAACTTTATACGAGGCTCTATGCGCAATGGCATGCCTGTAGAATAGGAGAAATGCTGATAAACTGAATACGCGAAATACGCCGAAAACGGCGCACAGGTGCTCGCTGCTATATTATCAGCAATTGGGTGGGGGACAGTGTATGTCGGTTATGTGAGACTTCGGTACGTCTTCCTCACAAGTGTGAGACGGACGTAACTTAACGGCAACAAAATTGAGGAGGGCAGGGATATGATCAGTGCGGTGCATACAAAAGTCCTTTACACCCTCAATGCTATCGTCATCGGTGTCGTCGGCACTGTCATCTGAAGTATCGTCGCCGTCGCAGTCGCTCTTCACTTCCTCAGTAAGTTGGCGCTTTACCAAGTACTTTCCCAGTGCCTTAACGGGTAAGGCCTGTAATGAGAATATCACCAGGAAAAAGTAAGCGAGCCAGCGTTTCACTATTGGCAAAGTAACAAAAATATCTACTTACAATTCATGATACTTTTCGGAAATTCAGGAGAAAACGCTTTGTGGTGTTCATACCCCGACTCATTGCCGATTGTGCTGCAAATCAGGTAATTTTACAAAGTCTGGCCCATGTGGGTGACGATTTGTGTGTATGATTTTTTCTTCCAAACTGATAGAGGACGCAGTTAATGAATTTTCTAAGTTGCCGGGTATCGGGCGCAAGACGGCATTGCGCATGGTGCTCCAGTTGCTTAGAATGGAGACTGAGAAGGTTGATGGGTTTACAAATGCCGTTTCAAAAATGCGGCACGAGATAGTTTTTTGCGAAGATTGTCACAACGTGTCCGACGGACCCAAGTGCGATATCTGTACCAATCCGGGCCGTAATAGAAACCAGGTCTGTGTCGTGGAAACCATCAGAGATGTCATAGCCATTGAAAGCACCCAGCAATATAGCGGACTATACCATGTGTTAGGGGGCATTTTGTCGCCTTTAGATGGCATCGGTCCTGATCAATTGAATATCGGCACACTTGTGGCGCGGGTGAAAGCCAGTGGCATTGACGAAGTCATTATGGCTATTAGTCCTACAATTGAAGGCGACACCACGTCATATTATATATCCCGCCAGTTTGCTGGTTCCGACATACGTATCACTACAATTGCCCGCGGTATTGCGTTTGGGGGAGAACTGGAATATGCGGATGAAATGACCCTCGCTCGTTCCATCGCCAAACGCTTGCCGATAGAGAACTATGTTTCGGTGCAGTCACGACAGTGATCGTTCCAGTATTTTCTTATAGCGGGCCACGTCAACCTCAGGTGATATTAGATTCCCTTCAGTTGTATGAGCAGCAAATTCGCCTGCAAACCAGGGGGCCATTGAGATGCCCTTACCTCCCATGCCATTAAAGATGCCTACATTCTTGACAATTGGGTGAAATCCCACGAAAGGCTTTCTATCAAAATTCGCCGGCCGCAGCGCTGAAATGTGTGCCTCTATTGTGTAGGGTAGTCTCAGCCAATAGTCCAATCGTTCCTTGGTAGCCTCTCTGAAAGTGTCTGAGATGCCGGGCTGTGGGTTCTTCCAGTCGTGGGAGGCGCCTACCCAGAATAGATCGTCTTTCCATGGCACTATGCTTAGCCCTTGCTTATAAATGTGGTCTCGTGGAAGGCCGGGTACGGAGATTATCAGCGCCTCGCCTTTATCGTCAGACCAAGGCAGGCCGCCAAACCACTTATTGCTTTTAGCAGACGCGCCGTCACAAAATATTACGTCGGCAGACTCGATATCCCGATATCGTACGGCAGTTGTCGTTACGATTAGCTCTTCGACTTGGAACTTCGATTTTATGAGAGCATTGCGTTCTACCAGCTTGTCGCGCCATCCATCTAAAAACTTACCTAGGTCTATCGCTAATGCTGGCGAAATCACACCTATTCCATAGTTAAAGCGGAAGAAATCCCGCCATTGTTCTTCGTTCTGCCTCCCGGAGAGATACTCAGCGTCCTCTGTTACTCGCTCCATAAACAATGTTGCAGCGTCATGGGTAGGGAAAAAATCAAGAATTGACGTCCTCTTTACCAGTTGCTCATTTAGTTCTTCACCAATTTCATTATAGGAGTGTTCGGCATGTGGCAACAACTTTTCGGTCATCCACGATCTAACCAGGCGCTTACCGGTAACCGGGTTCACAAGCCCTCCCGCAACCCTGCTGGATGCGTCGATAGCCCCGTCATCTATTACCAGGACACTGCGACCCGCGCGCAGCAGTTCCCGTGACAATAGAGATCCGCAAAGTCCTTGTCCTACTATCAGGTGATCAACCTTCATGAGTGTCTCCGTGAAATACGAATACTGCCGGACCCGAAAGAACCACATCGCGTGCAGTATCGGAAGTGTCTTTTGTGAAAGTTACCGATAGACGGCCTCCCGGCGTGATAATATTAGTGGTAAAATCACCTGTCTGCTTTCCGGTAGCCGCTATTGCAGCAGCGGTCACACCAGTGCCACAGCTATACGTTTCGTCTTCTACGCCCCGCTCATACGTGCGCACATGTAGCGTGTCATCGTCAATTTGTACAAAATTCGCATTTATACCCCCGGGCGAAAACTCCGGTAGATTGCGGATGGCCCGTCCCTCTTTGAAAACATCTACAGCTTGCACATCATCCACCCATTTCACATAGTGCGGTGAACCGGTGTTCAGTATACTATACCCCTCTCTTACATCTATCGAGGTTACATCCCGCATATGAAGGTGAACTATGTCGTTTTCTATTTGTGCAGTGTGTGGTCCGTCTATGGCCACGAAGTTTGCGCTTTTCCTGAGTATGCCCAGCATATGTGCAAACGCCACAATGCACCTGCCACCATTGCCGCACATCGAGCTTTCATTACCGTCAGAATTGTAATACACCATCCTAAAGTCGTACCCATCCTCACGCTCCAGTAGCATCAGGCCGTCCGCACCAATTCCGAACCTGCGGTGACACATAGCCGCTACCTGCTCTTTTGTGAAGGCATATTCCCCGTTCCGGTTATCAAACAGGATAAAGTCGTTTCCCGTGCCGTGATATTTATAAAAGGCCATTTCTCTGTTTTCAATGCAAAAGTACAGTCTCTGCCGCCATTACTCATAAAGCAGTTTTGCCGTATGCCTCACTTCGCCGATAGACATTTTTAGCAGGTACAGGCCTTGCGCCCTTCGTTGCGTCTGCACTGTCGTCTTGTTTGTCCAGTTTGTTGCCGTTACGGCAGTTTCTTCCAGTATTCGCCCTGTTATATCTGTTACCTGCAGTTTCATCACACTGCCCGGGTCGGCATTCCATTCTATGGTGAACTTCCCATCACTTGTTGGGTTAGGGTAAAGAGCGATAATCGCATTTTCGTCCACCCAGCTCACAGACCGTATGGGTGGCACCACTGTTTCGCCGCTTTGCATTGTTGCAGTCAATCTGTAGCGTAGGGTAGTACCGGTCTTTTGCCTCTGGGGAGTATCTATAATGCCATAGCGCTGCCCGGTACGGTGTACGGCACCAATGGTTGCGATCCTGCTAAAGCTACCCTCTTCCACGGCACGCTCAATATCATAGCTTTTGGCCAGCCCGTCAAGGTGCGACGTCCACTCCAGCAATACGCTCTTGCTATTCTGTATGGTAGCATCAAACGTTATTGATGTCACCAGCCCGTCGTCCGTGCCTACTCTTCTGGCTGGCGAATAGAATACTTCCTTGAGGCCATGTTGCTGCCAGCGTAGTCTATAGTAGCGCACCGGCATTTGGTCAAATGTGGTGGCATCTTCGTAACTATAGTCTGCTGCCGGCCTGTGCTGAGAATCAAACCGGGCAAGGCTATCAAACAATTCATTGTCGGCAGAACGTTCAAGTACATAGAAGTCAGTAGAGCTATCCACCAGCGAATGCCACTCCATTTTTGCATGGTCGTCTTTGCGGTAAGCCAGGAAGCCCAGGTATTCAGTGCCTATATCAAAACGTCCGCCGGGGCCGCCATTGTTAAACCAGTATTCCGAGAGTCGGTCAGTATTAAATTCAGCTACATAGCCTTTATCAAATGGCAGCCATGTGATTGATCCCGGTCTGTTGAAGATGTACGTGCCGCCGGTGTCGTCTGAAAGCAGGTTGTTTTCTGTCTTCGGTTCATTGCTGTTGTAGTATTGGGTTATGCCCAGTGAGTATGCATCTCGTATCGCCGGGCAGGAGGGGCACTCTGTGCTACCGGCTACACGTGCCACATCACTGTCGGACAGATAGAGTCGCAGCGTGCAGTCATTCGTGCGCTCTTGGCTCGTTATCAGATAGCTCCGTGGAAGAACATATTGGGTCGCACCGACATTTATTACTGTGTCTTGTCTATATAGATTCACAGTCGTCTCCTTAGTGAGCTGAGTAGGTTCTATCCCGGCCACCACCTGGTTGCCGGCAACAAAGGTATTCCAGGTATTTGCGTCCGGTACGCGCTCCACGATTGCATTCCGGGTGGGAAGCATAGCATTTCTCAGATCATAGATATGGATGTCATCTACGGCCAGTCCCTCGAAGGTAACCGCCGGGTCAGCAAACATCACAAACCGCAGATGCAATGACTGATTTACTCCCGGCTTTGGCAACGCTATTGTCGCCACGTGCCAACGCGTAAAGCCAATGGTGTTCCAGATAACGAAGGTCGAGTCATACCAATTATAACCTTCACCAGCCTGTCCCAGTTTCACCCAGGTTTCACCGTCAAAGGAGTATTCCATGTATGCGCCATCGCACAGCACACCCCCACAATTTTCAAGGTCTTGCGCCAGGCTAAAACTCAAAGTAGGGTTTCCGAGTCCGGAAATATCAAAGCACGGCGAATACAGATACGATGTCTCCAGGTTATTATATCTGCCACTTAGATTCGTTTTCCATGCACGGTTTCCCGTGGCTGCTTTGTCTATGAGGGGAGAAGTGGGCGTTCCGTATTGCCAGGAACTCATAAAGCCGCCTGTATAATAGCCACCATCGCCGTTTTCAAAGTTTTCTATATAAGGAAAGGACGCAATGATCTTACTGTTCCTGAATTCATAGTTCAGTAGGCTATCATTTGCCTTATAGCTATCTCCGCTCAGCGACAACCATACATCGACCTTATGCGTAAGTGAGTTGGCAATATTTAATAGTTGCGGAAAACTGAAATTAATAGAGTCCTTAGCCCTGATACTATCAATCATACCGGTTAGTACCGGACCGCCGTCCAGCCGGTAGAAGACTTCGATGTTATGAAGCGTGCCATTTACACCGTTCTTTACAGTCACTGTTAGCGGAACAGAATTGGGTAGTCCGCAGTTATTAGGACCGGGAGAAACAATGGCGCTCAGCATCACATCGTTTTGTACGGTATACATTTTGAAATTGTCAATCGTGATACCGGTTCCATAGTTAGTGCCGGCGATCACCGTCGTGTCATTTTGACCGAACGATATTTGTGTGCTGGTTGAGAAATTGCTGCCCGATGCCCTCACTGCGTCTGTAAGTGATAACGACTTTACAGAGCGCACATAGCCCGGGTATGCCGACAAGTCATAGCTGAAGAGGCCCACCCACGGCCTGGTATCGTTTCCCCTGGCTGTTACTATATTACCCGTAGCGCTTGCCGGATTCCCGTGTAGCATATAGTCAAAGTCTACCCGTACCTCTTCTGTTGCAGTGCTATATGCACCCAGGTTGAAGGTTCCAATTAGCTGGTTATTACTCCCGTGGTGCATAGGCAATACCTGGTCCATACTCATAGACCTCTGCCCCGATATCACCACCTCCTTAGTAACAAACGGACGCAGCCGTCCGGAATCGTCATCGTTGAAATAGTCCCAGTGGCCATTGGAGGATATCCCGATTGAGTCATGTGCCATTGTCCCTACGGGCAGGTCTTCAAATCCATCAGCGAAGCCACCCACCAGGTTAATGGGATTGTTGGGCAGGAACTTTACAACCGTGCGGAGCGTATCGTTACCATGCTCAGGGTCAGCAACAGCCAGGTTTTCGATGGCAAATTCAAGGTCGTTGTTTCCGGGCATGTTTAGCGAAGCGCCGGAAATATTGATTAGTGCCGTTCCGTTTGCAGGTATCACTGTACCCGGGCTCAGTAGTTCCATCCATGGCGCCCCATTGATGCGGTAGGAGAGCCTGTAACTCCCACATGCACTATTGTAGAGATTTCGAACCCGGACAGAAAGGTTACTCGGATTAATTGGTGCGCCGGTTGTATGCATCCGCGCGTTGCCGGGCGATGCCAGCGCCTCCAGCATCAGATCGCCGGTGGACGAAGGACTTGCGCAGTCACCATCACGGGCAATGCGCACAATAGCCTTACTCCTGTATCCTGTCACATTGCCAAACAGTGGCTGCACCGCAACAATAGATGGTAAAGTCAGTGGGAGCCCACTAAATGAATAGGTCGTGTCGCCGGTGGTATCTATGGCTACAAGTTCAGCCCCACGTTTTAGCAGCATTTCATATTGGGTGGCACCCGGTACCGGTGACCAATGAATATTCACATAGCCCGGGCATTGCGATTCATAGAGGGTAGCAACCGGTGGCGCATTTATCGCAAACCGACCGGAAATTATATATTCGGGGGTTCCTTCTTTCCTGAGTTTGATGCGGCACTTGCCGGAGTTTATGTTGGTGGGTATGAAATTATACAGGTGAGCGTCAGCTGAAATATTGTTTGCCAGTGTGGCCCAGTTGCTTCCATCATCTACCGAAAGGTCTACGCCATATGTATGGCCGTCAGGTATTGAATTCCAGAACACCCTGAATGAATCTGTGTTTGACACGCGTTCTCCAGCATGAGGATAGGTTAGTTCGATTGCGGTAGAAATAAGATCATAGGCCACTACAAAGGGTTGGGGACCAAATGGTACATTGTGACCTAGTACCACAATTGTGTAGGTTCCTGTCTGTGGGGTATTGATGGTCACCTGCTCCACATTGTTTAGGTGGTCCGCCTGCTCAGTTGCAAGGTCCTGTACTCTTCCCGCCGCTGGGTTAAGCACTAGTGGATACCGTCGCTCCCCCGACGGCGTGCGTACCACGATATCCAGATCGTTTACAAGTTGTTTTGATGAAAGCGGGCTTGCCGGCTGGTCGTTCCAGCATAGGGTCACTTTTGCCTGTCCGCTATTTGCCGGAACGTTAAAAGTAAAGGTCGCAGAATCACTGTTGCTTATGCTACTCACAAAGTACTGGTCGTTTGTCATCACCTGCAGGGATCGGCCTATATCCATCATGCCAAACCCGTAGCTATAGTCGGGTCCCGGATTGCCCAGATCCATAGCGGCGGAGATAAGAATTGTCTTCAGCAGGTCCGCTTTAGGTTGCTCGCCACCGTGAAGGCGTTTATATTGTTGCGTGAGCACAGCCAGGCCGCTGGCCACTTGTGGTGAGGCCATGCTTGTTCCGTTTGCCCGGCCGTAGGTGTTGTTGCGAAGACCTGAATAGACGTTGTAACCAACTGCTACTACGTCTGGCCGGATTCGCCCGTCTTTCACCGGCCCGCGCGACTGGTCAAATGCCTGCACCAGACCTGCACTCATGCTACCTACTACCACCGAATTTTTTGATGGCTGGTACCCGCCTCCTAGTGTCCCATAACCTGCTGGATAAGGGGTGCAGGTCAGTTCACCATCATTCCCCGCAGCAAAGACGTGCTGCACCGTTGGATACTTTAGCTCCAGCGAATCCAGCAGCCTTGAATAAAGATCATAGGTGCCGAAGTACGCACAGTCGTTTTCAACTACAGTATACGAATTGTTAGTGATCGTCATGTTGTGCTCTGCAAGCATGTCGCCGGTTTTTGCCAGCACATCACTGAAGAAGAAATTGAGAAGCGACGCTTTTGGTGCCATGCTCTGTGCCAGAGGATCAAGGATCGCGGCACCGCCGGCTATACAATTAATATGAATTCCGTGATTGGTCTGGGCCGCAGGGTTGAAGTTTGTTACCCTGTCAGCTACATCGATGTGAAATGCACCTGTAGTATTGTCACCAATGCCGATCGTTACGCCGTCGCCATTCAGCCCATATCCGCCGAATAGCGGCGATGCTAACGCATTACTTCCCTTTACGGCGGGTATCGATTGCTTATCAAGCGGTACCGGTGTCTGTGCAGGGCTGATATATCTTACAGCATACCATCCCGCAAGGTTACGAAGATTGCCGGGTGGAACAATGACGTTATAATATCCAAAAGATTCCCATTCGCCGTTGTCACATTTGCCCCCAAGTGAAGAAACAAGATTCGCTAATTCGTTCTTCGTCGTTCCTGCCACCACGTGTACCAGGATTTTCAGATCATTTTGCTTCTCTCGGGCAAGGTTCCATAAGTATTTGTCTGCTTTCCATTCGGGTTTAAGTCCTGTAATGCCGTCCGCGGAAGATGTCAATGCCTCGCCCCCCTTCTGTGCCCTTGGGTACACTAGGGCGATGTACGAATTATCTGGAACATAATCGAGCAGCGCAATTCCTTGCGATTCAAGTTTAGCCCTTTCGGTAGCACCTGGCAATTTATCGAAGTGCATAAGCACCTGGCAGGGCTGCGATAGGTTTGCCCTGTCCAGGCTATCCATCCATTGCCTGATGTCTTTGGCCATTGTAATAGACTCACCTTTTAGCCTTACTATCGGCGCTGAGACCTTTTGTTGTGCATAAGCCCCGGAGAGCCCGATTGCGGCCAGGAATACCAGGGAAAATAGTTTTTTGCAAGTCGGTTTCTTCATGCGGCATTTTATCGGGTTACACAGGTATAAATATCACGATTTTTAAGGGTAATCTAACAAAATTACTATTAGTCAATTAGCTATCTTTAGCTCTCGACCTCACAAGATGAGCAACCTGCCGCCACTCATATCCGACCTCGCCCTTGTTCTTGGGGCTGCTGCCGTGGTGACACTGGTTTTTAAGCGACTGAAACAGCCACTCGTGTTGGGGTATATACTGGCGGGCATCTTTGTTGGGCCCAATTTTCCGCTATTTCCCTCCGTTGCCGATAAGGAGGCTGTTGAGGCCTGGGCTCAGATTGGGGTCATCGTACTGCTTTTTTGTCTTGGCCTGGAGTTTAGCTTCAAGCGACTGCTCAAAGTGGGTGGTGCTGCTTCCATTACCGCCCTCACCGAGGTGGGGGTGATGTTACTGGTAGGCACCGGCATTGGTAAGCTCTTGGGGTGGACTACGGTGGACTGTCTCTTCCTCGGGGCCATGCTCTCCATATCGTCCACCACTATTATTATTCGCGCGTTTGAAGAGGCAGGGGTCAAGGAAAAGAAGTTCGTGGGCCTTGTATTCGGAGTCCTTGTCGTGCAAGACCTCGTTGCTATCCTGATGCTTGTGTTGCTGCCTACATTGGCAATGAGCAGTGGCCTTTCGGGCACCGCCCTGATGTTTCCTGTGGGCAAACTGGTCTTCTTTCTCGTTTTGTGGTTCGTTTCCGGCATCTTCTTCCTGCCCACAATTTTGAGGCGGGCCGGCAAATTCATGAACAACGAGATGCTGCTCATCTCCTCATTGGCTTTATGTTTTCTGATGGTAGTATTGGCAACTGGTGCCGGATTTTCGCCGGCTCTCGGTGCCTTTATTATGGGTTCTATCCTTGCGGAGACCCCTCTGGTTTCTAAGATTGAACACCTGACTTTGCCAATCAAGGAGATGTTTGGCGCCATTTTCTTTGTTTCCGTTGGTATGATGATAGATCTTGCCATCATTCCCCAGTACTGGCAGTCGATTTTGCTCATCACTGTTTCAGTGTTGGTGTTCATGCCACTCAGCGCCATTGTAGGGGCCTTGCTGTCGCGTCAGCCGCTCAAGACGTCTGTGCAGGCTGGCATGAGCCTTTCCCAGATTGGCGAGTTCTCTTTTATCATAGCTACCATGGGCCTCACTCTTGGGTTAACGGGTAGCTATTTGTACCCTGTTGCCGTGGCGGTGTCGGCGCTCACTACTTTTACTACTCCCTACATGATCAGGTTGTCCGGTCCGGTTTTCGGAATGCTCACTGCCCGCCTTCCCGGAAGCTGGATCAGTTCTATTGACAAGTATAGTCAGGAAGGCCAGCGGCAAAAACCTACCAGCGACTGGAACCGCTATATTGGCTATTACCTCCTGCAGATTGCTATTCATGCCGTAATAGTGGTTGCCATCGTGCTTATGGTTGTTCGCCTGGCCTTACCGGCCATGGGACCGGGCGGCGAAAACCCGTTAATGCGATTGCTGGCAGCGGTGGTCACTATCTTGCTTGTATCCCCTTTTCTTTGGGCGCTTGCTGTTAGAAGAATACTCCCGGGCACTGCAGCACGGCTTTGGGAAATTCGATACTACCGAGGGCCCATGATCGTACTCCAGATTGTTCGCTTTGTTATTACGATGGTTATTCTCGGGTTCATTGTCCATAACATTGTCTCATATGTTTGGGCTCTGGCGTTACTTGTACTCACCATAGTGCTATTCCTGTTCAACTACCGTCGTCTGCAGCGGGTGCATGCCTGGGTAGAGCGTAGGTTTGTTTCCAATCTTCACGAAAAGGAGCACTTGGACATGAAAGAAAGTGGCGCTCACCTCACACCATGGGATGCGCATATTACCAGCTTTCCGGTCTCTCCTGACTTTCGTGGAGTGGGCATGCAGCTACTGGAGCTGAAGTGGCGAGAGAATTTTGGTGTGAATGTAGCCATGATCAAACGTGGCGCATTCGTTATCCAGGCGCCGGACAGGCAGGAGCGGATATATCCGGAAGATGTACTCTATGTTATCGGCACCGACGATCAACTGGGCGCATTTAAGAAATATTTATTCGACTCTAGTCCCGCACGCTCCAGCCAGATTGCACCTGAAGATGAAATTGTCCTGCGGAGAATCGAAGTCATTGAGGGTGCATATGTTGTAGGTAAAACAATAAAGGAATCTGAGATCCGCGAACGCACAAAGGGCCTTATAGTGGGCATAGAGCGCGGCGGTGAGCGCATCCTTAATCCCGAATCTTCTGTAACATTGCAGGCAAACGACCTCCTGTGGATGGTGGGCAATACCAGGCGACTGATGGTTTTCGAAAAGATATTGTCCCGAACGGAGGTCTCACAACGCACAGATTAAATGTTCAACAACAATAAAAAAGTAATGCCGTCCTTTCGGGGACTAGCGGTATTAATATTCAGCATGCTGAGTTTGCTCGTTACAAGCTGCCACCCTAAAATGGTGCCATCGGGCAAGTCAGATGTGCACTATGAAGAGTCTTCCGACAAGACCATCTATTCTGTTGAGCCATTTGGAAAACTTCAGATCGGTGGTAAATGGATGGAAGGTAAGTTCAACCCCTCTACACACCAGCAGTACTTTTATCACAAAGACACAGCTACGCTCGTTGTAACAATAGACGCCTGCAAAAACTCCCCATACTATAAGAAAGGTGTTGAGGGATACGACTTTGTAAAGAAGTATTTCAACCTCGAGTCTCAATACCAGTCTCAGCTTATGGACCAGAAGGTTGAACAGCTCTCTGAGAATGCGCAGGACCGCTGCATTATCTGGCGCGCACATATCGACGGCATTGACCAATATTTCCTTTGTGGTGTCAGGGATTGCACATGCAATGAGTGCTCTTACCGCCTCATAAACCTGAAGAGTAGAAAGCACACAGAGGCGAAAGCAACCGCCTATCTCAAAGAAATCTTTATGTCCGAAAAATAGCCGGGGCTATGAATAGGCCAATAGCCGCGCTGCTGTTCTCTGCAACTATTGATCGCATCATACTACAGGGCATATATCCTGTATTGCCGGTTATGGTGGCATCCCGCGGCGTGTCTGCAAAGAACAATGGCATATTCATGGCGGTGGTTTATGTGGCCATAGCGTTAGGCTCCTGGCTCACCCCTCGTATTTTGCAGCTATATTCATCTGTTGGCAGGCTGTCAGTGGCGCTTGCAGTGCTGACCGGGCTGGCGCTGACGGCCATGGCATACTCTGATAGCTACCCTGCGTTTTTGTTGTCCACCGCTGCTTACTGGTTTCTTTGCGGTGTGCAGGTCAACATTTACAGCGTACTTATGAGCTTCATTAGCTCCCCTCAGCATATCGGCAGCAATTTCGGATCACTGGCAAACACTACGCTGGCAGGCGCTGTCCTCGGTGGGCTGGCTATTGGTCCCGCTATCACATCTCTTGGCAGTCATGGTTCATTTATACTTTTTGCCGTTGCTACGTTCCTGGCGCGATTACTCATGTTGCTGCCTCAGTTTGATGTCGCCTACGCCCGACACAGTGAAAACCTGCCTCCACTCAAGATCAGCGGCACTTTATGGCTGTTTCTCGTGCTCTTCAATGCCGGCATTATGCTCTCGTTCATTGGCAGGTTCAATCTGTCCCTCGCCATGAAAGACCTGCACTATAATATCGACGACATATCCCGCATGTTTGCCTGGGGTGCATTGGCTGTATTACCGTTGCCATACATTTTTGGCCTGCTCTCGCAGCGTATTGGTGGCAAGTGGCTCCTTGTCGTCTCCCTCGCCAGCGTCACCCTCGCCATGTGGCTGCTCTATAGCTCGGCAAGCTATGCATCCTTTTTCTGGGCCGGCTTCCTTATTTGTATCATGACTTACTGCAGCAGGGGAGTGGCACAGAAGATCATTTACGACATGTTTTCCGTCTCAGAGCAAAAGCGCGCCCAGTCCATGCTCGCCTCTGCCAACTGGGTTGCCGCTATCCTGGGTTTCGCCCTTGTTAGTGCGCTGTCGTCCGGCTTGTCATTGTCTGTTGTCTCCCTGGCTTGCTGTATATTGGGGGCAGTGGTGTTGGTTGGGTTGCTTCTCACAAGAATACGGTAGTCGCCATTTAATCTTTACCGCAAAGAGCGAAGAGAAAACGCAAAGTGGACGCAAAGCCCGAATATTGCGACTGCCCATCAAATCATTCCCTTTGCGATCCTTTGCGGAACTTCGCGCACTTAGCGGTTAATCCTTTCACGCTCCCCGCACGCCGCTCTCACTCTGAAATTAGTACCTTTGCGCCCATTAATAACCTTGTTTTAATATGATATTACCAGTTGTTGCTTACGGAAACCCTGTGCTGCGCAAAGTTTGTGACGAGATCGGTCCCGAATACCCGGGCCTGGAAAAGCTCATTGCAGACATGTGGGAAACCGTTTACAATAGCAACGGCGTGGGCCTCGCCGCACCGCAGATCAATAAGCCCATCCGCCTCTTCATCGTAGACACCGTTCAGATAGTGGAAGACTTTGATGATGAGGACAAGAAGAAATACCAGGGCGAGGAACCCATTAAGCAGGTATTTATCAATGCCCGCATGCTGGAAGAAACCGGCAAGATGTGGCCCTATAATGAGGGTTGTCTCAGCATCCCTAAGATTCGCGAAGATGTTCAGCGTAACAGCCACATACGCATCGCCTACCAGGATGAGAACTTTGTAGAGCATGAAGCAACCTTTCATGGCATTACCGCCCGCGTCATCCAGCACGAGTATGACCACATAGAGGGCAAGCTATTCATAGACTACGTTTCCCCGCTCAAAAAGCGCCTGATGAAGAAAAAGCTCGACGACATCTCTAAAGGCAAGATCCATGTAGACTATAAAATGCTTTACAATAAATAGCTGATTTCAATAGCAATTTATTCTCGTCAAACCGCAATGAAAAGTAATATCCCCGGTTTTCAAGTCGGGGTTGTTTTTTATACTAGCTTCCTTCTCATTGAGAACACCAAACGATATTTCATCGCTCCGGCGAAGAGGATATCTACAGCTAAATAGAGCCCCCACTCCCGGCATGGTCCGGGATGGGGCACGTGCTTTATAGCATTCCCCCACAATAACAACGTTGGGCTAACCTTTTGGCCTGCGGAGCTTTTGGCCAAAGGGCGGCGCTTTCTTTTTGGTACTTTTTCTTTTCGCTGCTGAAAAGAAAAAGTACGCAGCGGATGTAGCGCTAACGCGTCCCGGAACTCGCTTCCCTAAAATACCCCTCCAACTCCTTCGCCACTATATCCCAGTCAAATCTCGTTCTTATCACCTCCGCGCCTGCCAGGCCCACGCTGCGGCGCTTATCCTCACTATCCAGCAGCTCCGTTACCGACTGTGCAAATGCAGCAGTGTCCGTTTGCATTATGGCGCCCTGGCCGCTGTTGATGCCCAGACCGGCAAAGCCGATGTTGGAGCACACCACGGGCACGCCCATGGCCATGGCTTCCAGCACCTTGTTTTGTGTACCCGCGCCAAACCGCAGCGGCGCCACAACCACCGAGGCCTCATTATAAGTCACAGCCAGGTCTTTTATAAAACCTGTCACTACCACCTTGTCGCTTGCCAGCGCCAGTACCTTTTCCACCGGCCGTTGCCCTGCTATCACAAACTTCACCTGGGGATGCGTCTTCCATATCAGCGGCAGCACGCTCTCGGTAAAGTAGACCACTGCATCTACATTCGGGGCATAGTCCATATTGCCGGTGAAGAGCAAGGTGTGGTTGTGGCTATAGTCATGATTGCGCGGGTAAAAGGTGGTCATGTCCACACCGTTGGGCAGCAGGCGCAGGTTGTCCGTGCCGTGCTGTTTTTCCAGGTAGGCCTTGTCCTCGGCGCTGCACACCAGGCTCATGTTATAGTCTTTCAGTATCGACTCATATTTCAGTACCCGCTTCTGCTCCATGTTTTCAAACAGGGCTATTGGCAGGCTGCGTTTCACTTGTTTGCGCCGTTCCCAGTACAGGCTAAAGGCGTCGGGCAGGTCCAGTATGCGGGCCAGGTCCTTACGCGCTGCCAGGTACGGGCTCATGCGCAGGTGCTGCACATGAATAGCGTCGTACTGGTGCTGGGCCAGGAGTGCGTGAAGCTGCCGCCTCATCTCTGCACTCTGAAAGTAGAGCACCTGCAGCGGCTTGCTGTCCCAAGCGCCGGCCAGGCAGTTCATGGCCGACTTCCACTTCGGCAGGTACACGAGATGCACCTCCTTAAAAACCTCTTCCAGCTTGCTCTTGTAGCCCATGTCTTCCTCCGTTTGGCCAAAGGTGAGCAGGTGCAGTTCATGATGCGCCTTAAGGCGGGTAGCAAGGTTATATATCTTCAGCTTGTCGCCGCGATAGGGTGGGTAGGGTACGCGATTTGCCAGGAAGAGTATCTTCAAAATAGTTGATTATGCTGTTATTGTATGGTGCCGGCGCCATTGGTCACCTGGCCCGGTGCCGGCCACAATTTACGAACGTGGTCCGATACTGCCTGCATGTCCAGTTGCGTCATGCACTTGAAGTGTCCCTTCGGACATTTGTCATAACCTATCTTGCTGCATGGGTGGCACCGCAGCTCCTTGTTTTCTACGATCACACTATCCGGACTTATATTCCCCTTCAGGTTGTTGTAGCCATAGTAGGGAAACATACCCATCTCCGGGCTTGTATTGCCCCACAGCGACACCACAGGTTTTTTGTAGGCCGCAGCAACGTGCATCAGCCCTGTGTCATTGCTCACTACCACCTTGGCTATCTTCACCAGCTCTGCCGACTCATTCAGGTTAAACTTGCCGCACGAGTTATAGATCTTTATCGGGTCCAGGGCGGCTATCTCATTGCCGGCTTCCCGGTCCTCCGGCCCGCCTAGCAACATCACCGGAAAAGGTACTGCGGCACAGAATTTTTTCCACTGCTCCACCGGCAGCTTCTTGGTGTTCATAGAGCCGCCTATCACGCAGGCCACATAGCCGCCCCAATGGCTCATGGGTATGTCGCTATCGCGCAGGCCGGTGTCGGCGGGTAGCTGGTAGTCCAGGCCGCGTGTGTCGTTGGTTACCCGCAGTGGCTTCACCGTTTCCATGTAGCGGTCCACAATGCTCACGTCGGGCATCAGGTTCACCTTGAGGTTGGTGAGCAGCCACTTTTGTATGTTCAGCTTGTTAAAGGAGTAAGCCTTTACCTTCAGCGCCTTCTTCACCCGCAGGGTGCGCAGGTTGTGGTGCAGGTCTATGATGTAGTCATAGCGCTCCTTTTTTAGCTCCGCTATCACCGAATCCAGGTTATCATCCAGGTAGAAGAGTTGGTCTATGTGCGGACTGTTTTCCACCACCGGGCGAAAAGCCAGTTTGGTAAGGTAGTGCACTTCCACGTCCGGCCGCTGTGTTTTCAGGCAGCGCACCACAGGGCTAGTAAGCACTATATCGCCAATAGATGAAAACCGTATGATCAGAACCTTTTGCAAAAAGTAAAAAGTAAAAATTAAAAAGTAAAAACATGGGCTCTTGCCCTCTCAGCGCTCCTACGGCTCATCTTCTCCTCTATGGGGCTAACGCTCTTCGCTCTCCGCTCTCGCTCTCTAATTTGCTGCATAGCTCAGTTCGCACCACGCCCTGTTGTCAGACACGCCCAGTTCTGCACGTGCAGCATCGCTGATGCCTATTATGCTGTTGGCATATTGCTTGGTGTCTGGCAGCGGGCCCAGCACCTTTGCATATATAGCTTTACCCGTACCCGGATTGTAGACCTTTATGATACTGCCCCTTGGCGCCTCGTTGTGAAAGGCGTAGTACATCACCGTCTTGCCCGGCTTTTCAAAGAATACCGCCGTTCCCTTCTCCGTCAGCACGTTCAGGCCGTTGTTGGTTTGTGCGTTATACACAGTGTCCAGGCCGCCCAGTGCCGGTGGCTCTGCCGCAGTGTCCTTTGGTTTTTCCTTCTTCGGCACGTAGTATGCGCCACTCAGTCCCGGGTTCAGCGTGTCGTGGGCCATCATGCGCACCCAGCCAATAAACAGGGCCGATCCCGGTTTCAGGGTATAGCCCTTTAGCTGGTTCCACTCTCGCACCTCGTTCTTGGTCACACCGCAATAGTTGGCTATCAGCGCTATATCGTCTTTGCGGCCCACCCGGTAGTATAGCTCTGTGGCATTCTTCATCTTCAGCGGTGCCGGCCTGGTGGTGTAGTAGTTGTCCTTGGTTACCGGTATATATACCGTCTTCCCCTCCTCCAGTTTGCGCATCGTAGCCTCGTCGTTCGATCCCTCCATTTGTCCCTCGCTCACATAAAAGCGTTTCGCCAGCATGCGCGATGTCTCATGTGCTTTTGCTGTATACTTTATCTCCCACGCAGCGTCCTTCTTCACCGCAAAAACGCTATCCTGCGTCTCCTGTGCGAAGAGAACCGACGATGGAAGAAAAAACATAATAGATAGAAGCCTGCGCACCATAGTCATCCTGATTTTAGACCGAAAAATACAACAAATATCGCCGAATTGGGTGGGGGTGAGTGTTAAAAGTCGTTTTGACATTGGTAGTGGATATTAGGTTTCACCCAAAATGTAGATAGTGAGAATTTTAGGCCCTGGCGAAATCAGGGCAAGCTGTCCTCCTGCGAAGGAGGACCGGTTTTAAAAAAGCGAAGTCTTTTTGAAAACCAGGTGGTAGAAGGCGCGAAGAGGGTTGCAGTGCCGCTAAATGGATTACCGCGCCCAACTTCAACGAAAATCTTTCGATACTTCCGGTTTCCGGCGGCTGTGCAAAACCGGAAGTGATTCTTGTAAACACCTGATTTTCAATACATCTCATTTCTGCCGACTTCCGATTCGCTTCCGGTTACTTCCGCCTTCGCCTACGGTAGACACGTCCGACTTCTGCTGATGATACTTAACACAAGGCGCACAACGATCTCGCACAAAGTTCACAAGGGCTCATCCTATTTACAAGGCCACAAAGCGTGTATTCTTGTTATAATCGATTACAGTTTGGATAATTTGCTATGCAACGAAAATGCGCATTTTGTGGCAAATATTTTTAAAAAATACAAATCAGCTCCTGTAGCGGGTTTGACCCCGAAAAATGTGCCAAAAAGTTACCAAAAATGTGCCATGAATTTGTGCATAACTTTTTGTCAGAAAATTAAATTCGGTTTGTGCTTATGTGTAAGTGGGCGCGGTGCCGATGTTAAGAGTAGCATAGTAAGGGTTTTAGGTGCCACAAAGGTAGAACGCTCATTGCTGTGTGGCAAAAAGAGATATGCACAAATTTGATAGTCTCGCCGGACAGAAACTGGCATCCATTCCCGCAGTAGGTACAACCTACGGTGAACCGGTAATTTTGGTTTATGAAATTTTCAATAAGTTGAGTACGTGGGCGCTAATTACAGTGCCTTTTTGATAGAATAAACTTTGTCCGTGTTATTGAATCTCGTTATATTAGTTTTGTAGGTAAATATCTGATATGGACAGTTTCATTCGAAGTTTGCATGTAGAAGAGGTGGGGGTTTTTCGTTCCTTGGATATAGAGTTCTCAAGCAATGTCAGCATTTTGATTGGTTCAAACGCTGTTGGCAAGACGTCGATATTGAGGATGATCTGCTCTTGTTTTAGCGCGGCTAATAGTCAGAATTTAAGACGCGGAGAAAATGCGCAGTATTGGTGTGATGTTCAATTTGAAAACGCAATTGATCGTGTGGGGATAGCAACCAAAAATTCAAAAGGTGTTTACCGAAGTTTTCAATCAAGTTGGCAACAGTTGGCCCCACAAAAAGGTATTCGCAAAACATTGGCGTGGGGTGAAGAATCAGAGCATTTAATTTTTGCAATTGGCGCAAACAGATTTTTCGATTATAAACGAATCGATGGAATGCGTAAGGAGGATCGTGGAGTCGCAAAGAGAAAGCACGCACTTACACATAACATCGAATCCATTGAGAAAATAAACCTTCCTGAGATAAAACAATGGATGGTGAATCGCTATTTTATCATTGAAAAAGATTGGGCAAAGAATGAAACTGAAAATTGGAATACTCTTATGAACATTTTGCCTGAAATAGTTCCTAAGGAGGCGGATTTTCGTTTCGTCCACATCGAGAGAGACTTAGAACCCGTTTTTAGTGTAAATGGCCAGAACTGTTATTTAGAGGAGTTATCAAGTGGCTATAAATCATTTCTAGCGATATTGTTCTCAATCGTCGATTGGTGTGAAGGGGTGTTTGAAGATGAAAGGGCACTCATCGGTAACGCTATAGGCACAGTTCTCATTGATGAGATAGACGCACATCTGCATCCTGAGTGGCAACTGATTATTATCAAATCAATAAAACGTGTATTTCCGAGAATTCAGTTTATTGTTACAACGCATTCGCCGTTAGTTCTTGCATCTGCTGATTCTAACCAGATTATTCAAATTCCGCGACACGATGGGATTCTTGATCTAAAACCTATCCCCAGAAGTTTTTCAGGTTGGCAAATTGACTATATTTTGGATGGTTTGATGAATTTAGTTATCCATAGTAATGTAGAAAGTAGTATGCTTGAGCGCATCGATGGTGCATTCGAGAAACGTGACATTGATTCTTACGACAAAGAATTAAACGATCTCAAAGGAATCCTTAACGAGAATGATCCGATAATTCGTTATTATGAAATAAAAAGAAGCATACTTTTTTTGAGCAATTAATATGATAGCTATTAAAAGAACCGAGATTCCCAGTGTTTTAGCCAATAGTCAGCAAAGCTGGACAAATGATTTACAATCTCTTGTTTCGATATATGGTACGTATCGGGCAATTCCCCCGAAAATTAGGGATGAGGTTGTTAATAGATATCGACACGATGAGATAAAAGCTGCATTACTCACAATGCACGGAGGGGTCGGTAAATGTATTTATTGCGAATCTATTATTGATGTTGTTGATTTTCCGCATATAGAACATTTTTTTCCCAAGTCCATTTATTATTTATTTACTTTCAAATGGTCCAATCTGTACTTGTCATGTGCGCAATGCAATATTTCAAAAGGAGATACCGATACAAGAAGAGCTTTTCCAATTGTAAATCCCTCGACAGAGAATCCTGAAATGTATTTTATTTTTGAAGAGTTAAGGATCAAGCCTTCAAATGCTTCCCCAGACAAGGAGAAGAGTGCCAATACAATTCGATGTTGCAATTTGGATCGAATACCGTTGTCAAGGGCATATGCCGATATATTGTGTGGGTTTTACGAAGTCGAGCAACGACTTGAAGTGCATTTAGCCAAATATCATGATTTAGTCCAAGATGCTGCGAAATTGAGAGTCGTTGCCGAGATTATGAATGCGCTTGATTCATTGAAATCGCAAGTAGCAGATACTAAGTCATATGCTGGATTCTTTAGGTTCAGATTACGGAACAGTAATGTAGTTTCGAGGTGTGTGGGGCTTATAAATCTTAATGCTGGCGCATTGGGAATAAATGGCTATTTTGTTCTGCATCCTTTGTGAGGGAGTCTTCAGGTGTTCCAGTTACTGAATCGTAATACCTTTTGACGCAAGTAGTTTTGACTTGTATCCCTGAGATTTCCACTTGGTCAACGGTATCGCTTCGTCCTACATAATTTCGCCGCTTCCACAGGGCGACCCGGAACCCGAAATAAAACTTCGTCTCCGACGGCCTTCATCTTGTTGTCGCTTCGCGAAACCACTCTCGAAAAGTTATCAACATTTTCCCTCCACCTGCTCGCCACCTCGCAAACGCCACTTACCTTTGTGCCACAAACAGCAATTTTCGTAGTCGCGTACTCAAGTCAATTGCTAGCCAATCCTCAGCAATTCTTAGCAATTTTTTGACTTGTCCGCCGTGGTAGAAGCGTTTAGCAATTTTCACGCAACTCTCAGCAATTCTTAGCAATTCTTAGCAAATTTTAGAACCCCGTAGCAGCGTTTAGAAGTTAAAGAAAAAGCGCATAATCAATACGGTAGCGGGTTCTGGCGGATAAGGTAAGAGAGATAAGTAGGAAAATTGATAGTAGCGTATAGGTGGTCAGGTCCGTGCTACGCTTCGCTGTAGTACACGTGGCATTGGATAAGCTAATATAATTCGGGTTGGTATCAGTTTGGATTGCTAATTGATCCTGGTTAAGTCGTTTCCGGCACCTCTCTTGGCTATGGTGTCCGGCGTATAGAGGTAGATTGATGGTTTGGTATACTTCGTAAGCATGTCAGTCATATATGCCTGCGCTTTTACTGTATCGATGTTGAGTAATGTGTCATATATATGGTTCAATACAAACCTTACCATACTGTCTGAAGGGATATTGCTGATCCTCGCCGAATCGGCAGGGAAATCGGAGGGATAACGTCGCACAAACAGGTCAGACTTAACGACGACGTGGAAAGCGTAATCGTGTTTGGGTAGCTGGTCAGAAAATGATGCCGGTTCGTCCTTGTGACACGCAGTTAGTGACAAGGCTGAAATCAAGATAAAGGCGCATATGCGCATGTGCGGAGTAGCCATCTAACAAATATAGCGGCATTCAGAGTATCAGCAGCGTAGAAGGCTGGTGGTGGGCCGGCGCAGTCAGTGGCTTCGTTATTCCGGGTCCATCCCCCGGTCGCAATTTTTAGAACCCCATGGAAGCGTTTAGAAATTAAATAAAAAACGCATAGTCAATACAGGTTTGCTTTTTAGCCGATTATAATGCAGACCAGACCCGGAAAAACGATTATTGGGGTATTATATACCTGCTACGTTTGTCAGGCTTCTTTTTCGTCCCGTTGTCCGGGGTTTTCCTGGTGGCGGCCAATCGCCATTGCACCGCTCAATTCCTCCCTTCTCATTATTCCGCCCATCAATCCCCGGTATCTACTCACAACTAAAAAAGCTACTTTTGCACCACGAAAACAAAATAAATATACACATGAGCTTTATTACAGACATAGTAGCACGCCAGGTACTGGATAGCAGGGGAAATCCTACCGTAGAGGCAGACGTTCACACCAGCGATGGCCTTATGGGCCGTGCCGCTGTGCCCAGCGGTGCCAGCACCGGTAAGCACGAAGCAGTGGAACTGCGCGACGGCGACAAAAAGAAATACCTGGGCAAGGGCGTGCTGAAGGCTGTAAGCAATGTGAATGACATTATAGCTGAAGAGCTATATGGCGTAGACGTAACCGACCAGCGCACCATAGACAAGATAATGCTGGATATAGACGGCACTGCCAATAAGGCTAAGCTGGGTGCCAACGCTATGCTGGCGGTGAGCCTGGCTGCTGCCAAGGCTGCTGCGCAGACATCGGGCCTGTCGCTATACAGGTATGTAGGCGGTGCCAATGCACGCACGCTGCCCGTGCCTATGATGAACATCCTGAACGGTGGTGCACATGCCGATAATAAGATCGACTTCCAGGAGTTTATGGTAATGCCTATCGGCGCTTCTACTTTCAGCGAGGGTCTTCGCTGGGGTGTGGAGATATTCCATGCACTGAAGAACGTACTGAAGGAAAAAGGCTATAGCACAAACGTAGGCGACGAGGGTGGTTTTGCTCCAAACATACAGAGCAATGAAGAGGCGATAGAAACGGTGCTGAAAGCAATAGAAAAGGCGGGCTACAAGCCGGGTCTGCAGGTGGCCATTGCTATGGACGCTGCCAACAGCGAGCTGTGGAACGAAAAAGACAAAAAATACCACTTCCACAAGAGCGACGGCAAGAAAATGACGAGCGACGAGCTGGTAGAATACTGGGTGAAGTGGTGCAAAAAGTACCCGATAGTGAGCATAGAGGACGGTATGGCCGAAGACGACTGGAAGGGCTGGAAGAAGCTGACCGAAGCCCTGGGCGACAAGGTGCAGCTGGTGGGCGACGACCTGTTCGTTACCAACGTGACCCGCCTGGAAAAAGGCATTAAGGACAACACGGCTAACGCCCTGCTGGTAAAGGTGAACCAGATAGGTACGCTCAGCGAAACGATAGATGCCGTGACCATGGCACAGCACAACCGCTACAACACCATCATGAGCCACCGCAGCGGCGAGACAGAAGATGCTACCATTGCCGACCTGGCAGTAGCGCTGAGCTGTGGCCAGATAAAAACGGGATCTGCCAGCCGCAGCGACCGTATGGCAAAGTATAACCAACTGCTGCGTATAGAAGAAGAGTTGAAAGACACAGCCTTCTATCCCGGCAAGCTGCTGAAGTTTGGTAAGTAATAGGGGCAAAATCCAAATTCCAAAATCCAAAATCCAAAATCCAAAACACAATCCTAATTCCCAATTCCGCGTAGCACTGTGGATATGTGAATAAGTAATAGCGAGGGTCAGTAGTGGTAAAATGTAATTTTATAACATGAAGAAGCTGTTGAAAATTGTTGCCAACAAGTACTTTATCGTTAGCGCGATCTTTGTGCTATGGGTGGCATTTTTTGACCAGAACGACTGGATGACGCTACGCGACCGCAAACAGGAGCTGAACACGGTAAAGGGCAATATTGCCTATCTGCAGGGAGAGATAAAGACGATGAGCGCGGAGAAGAAGGCGCTGGTAGCAGATGCTGCCGGCAATCTTAACGACCCGCAGAAGCTGGAGCAGTATGCAAGGGAGCAATACCGGATGAAGCACGACAATGAGGATGTGTACGTCATAGGCGAATAAAACGAAAAATTTGAGGATACAGGGAGCCACCAAATTGGTGGCTTCGTGTTTTCCGGAAGTGGTAATAGTAATTGGTTATCAGCAGATAAAACGAAACGGTTTCCGGAAACGGCAAAATACTGCCATCTTTGAGGAACATTTTTAACCGGCGAATGATAACGATAATAGCAGGCACGAACCGCAGGGACAGCATGACGCTGAAAATGGCGAACATTTATCACCGCATTATCTCTGCTCATGCAGAGGATGTGCACCTGCTATCCCTGGAAAACAGGCAGGTGTGGGAGCGTGGCCCGGCCATGCTGGCGCTGGAAAGTCAGTACCTGATACCTGCTACCAAGTTCCTGTTTGTGATGCCGGAGTATAACGCCAGTTTTCCCGGCATACTGAAGCTGATGATGGACAACAGCGATGTAAAGAAGTGCTGGTGGTACAAAAAGGCTGCCCTGGTGGGCCTTTCAGACGGCAGGGCGGGCAACCTGCGCGGCCTGGAGCACATGACGGCCATTCTTAACTACCTGAAGGTAAACGTGCTGTACAATAAGATGCTGCTGTCTAAGATAGGTGAGGAGGTAGATGCTGGCGGCAACATCTTAAAGCCAGTCACCGAGAAGCTGATACACACCCAGGTAGAAGAGTTTCTTAATTTTTAGCCAAACCGGCGGGGCGATAGCCCTTTAACCCGACCTTTGGCCCCTGATACGATCAAGATGCGATTTAGGTTCTTTATTATCCTTAGTATTATAGGCCTGGCAGAGTACTACAGTTTTGTGGTAGTAAAGTCTGCACTGCGCAGCCTGCCCAATGTGTGGCGGGTATCCCTGTTCTCAATTTACATTGCCTTTACTGCGCTTAGCTGGGGAGGCTTGCTTTTCTTCCGCGCCATCAACTGGGCAGCTATGCCACACCTGGTGCGCAATCTGTATGTAGCGCTGGTGCTGGGCTTCACCGTGGGCAAGGTGCTCGTGCTACTGGTGATGCTGCTCGATGATCTCAGGAGGCTCTTCACATGGGGTATTGCTGCTTTTGCGTTCAAAAATTCGCCTACGGCAGAGGCGGCTACCAAGATAGACCGGTCCACTTTTATGAGGCAAACGGCGCTGGTGCTGGGCGGTTTGTCGCTTGTGGGTTTTGGAGTGGGCATCACCAACCGCTACCGCTACCGTGTGCGAAAAATGAAGCTGGCATTTGACAATCTGCCTGCGGCTTTCAAGGGACTAAAGATCGTGCAGATATCAGACATACACACAGGCAGCTTTGACAATCACGATGCTGTGCTGCATGGCATAGAGCGCGTGATGCACCAGGAGGCAGATGTGATACTCTTTACCGGCGACCTGGTCAACAATGTTTGCGATGAGGTAGATGACCGCTACAAGCAGATATACTCAAAGCTGAAGGCGCCTATGGGCGTATACTCCACACTCGGCAACCACGACTATGGCGACTATGTGGAGTGGCCATCGCCCGAAGCTAAGCGCGAAAACCTGGAGCGCCTGAAAGGTGTGCACAAGGAGGTGGGCTGGCGCCTGCTGATGAATGAGCACGTGGTGCTGCAGCGGGGTGAGGAAAAGATAGCCATAGTAGGTATAGAAAACTGGGGCAACAAAGCTCATTTTCCTAAGTATGGCGATATGCGCAAGGCATATGAGGGCCTGCCTGAAAAGAACGTACCATTCAAGATACTTCTGTCTCACGACCCATCGCACTGGCGGGGCGAGGTGCTGGAAAAATATCCTGATGTAGACCTGATGCTCAGCGGCCACACCCACGGCATGCAGTTTGGCATAGATAGCAAGATATTTAAGTGGAGCCCGGTACAATACATTTACAACGAGTGGGCAGGCCTCTACAAAGAGGGCAAGCAGTCACTGTATGTGAACCGTGGCTTTGGCTTCCTGGGCTATCCCGGCAGGCTGGGCATCCTTCCCGAAATTACCGTTATAGAATTGGTGTAAAACCGGTGTTTCTTATCTTGGGTGAAACACCCCAATGATGTACCGTTTAGTACTGCTTTTCTCTTTGATCGCTGCGTATCATGCATCGGCGCAAATACACAGGTCTGTGCGGGATCATCTTGCAGTGCGCACCCGGGACAGTACCACCGGGCGTATGGTGCTGCGCGAAGCGGATATAATGATGATGCCCGTAGAAGGTGGTGCGTTTCCAATGCGCTATTGGCAATGCGGAATCCCTGACGGTCGTGAATACACAAACACGGTAACGGTTTCGAGCTTCTATATCAGCCGGTTTGAAACTTCTGAGCTGCAATGGCGATCGCTGATGGGCGATGATTACCGCATTACAGGTTGCGATAGCTGCCCCATGGTGCATGTGCGGTGGGGGCAGGCAGTGGAGTTTGCACAAAAGGTATCGCAGGCCACGGGGCATAAATACCGCCTGCCCACCAATGCAGAATGGGAGTATGCCTGTCGCGGTGGACGGCTGGGCAAGGGCAAGCCGTATGCAGGTAGCGACTACCTGGGAGATGTGGCCTGGTATGGCGCCAACAGCGATCACCATGTGCACCCGGTGGGGCAGAAGCAGCCTAATGAATTGGGGCTATATGACATGCTGGGCAACGTAGACGAGTGGGTCAGCGACTGGTCGGTGATGATGCGGCCTGGTGAATATGTGGAAAGAGTAACAAAAGACCCCAAGGGGCCACCAACCGGCGTAAACAAGGTGTATCGGGGAGGAGAGATTTTCTCTCATGCCACAGACCTAAACGATTGGTTCCCCTTCCACCGCAAACCGGCTGATGGCAGTGCTGTGATTGGCTTTCGCCTGGTGCGGGAAATGGGAGATTAGCTTTTCACGGCGGCCAGCACTTCCTCGCTTAGCGGCAGTGTCTTTGGGGAGAATATGTGCGTCAGTTTGCCCGTTTCATCAAGCAGGTATTTCTGGAAGTTCCACTTCACCGTACTGTCTGCAAAATGGTTGTGTTGCTGCTCTGTGAGCCACTGATATATAGGGTTTTTGCGCCAGCCGCGCACAGATACCTTGGCTGCCATAGGGAAGGTGACGCCATAGTTCGTTTTGCAGAAGCTGGCTATCTTCTCATTACTTCCCGGCTCCTGGAACATGAAGTTGTTTGCCGGAAAGCCCACAACCACCAGCTTGTCTTTGTGCTGTTCGTAAAGCTTTTCCAGTTGCTCATATTGGGGGGTATTACCACAGAACGAAGCAGTATTAACGACCATTATCTTTTTTCCCTTGAAGGCAGAAAAGTCTATGGTGCCGCCCGTTAGGCCGGCGACCTTAAAGTCATAAATAGAGTGGGGGATTGTGGCATTGTTGCCAAATAAGCGCTGAAGGATCGAGGGCATTGTGCAAAGGTAGCGTACCTGTGACGGCGAATGTTTATAGATTCATAAACAAAGCACCCGTACATGTGTACGAGCCCGACCTCTTCTGACTTCGATCTTGCTTGTGTATTTGACGTTTCTGACAAATTGGAAAAAAATATTTGAAGTTTTTTGAAAAATATGAACACTGTTTAGTTACTTTGCATCGTAAATAGATGAGATGGGGATAAGTGAAAGGAAAGCGCGGGAAAAGCAGGAGATGCGCCTCAGGATTATTGAGGCCGCAACGGAAATGTTTATGAGCGAGGGCTATGAGAAGACCTCTATCCGAAATATTGCAGAAAAAATTGAATATAGCCCTGCAACCATTTATTTGTACTACAAGGACAAGGATGAACTGCTCTACGAAGTTCAGAAGCAGGCATTTTCGCAGCTAGAGGAGGCATTTGCACGTGATGCGACCAGCCCTGACCCCTGGGTGCGTCTTGGACAGATATGTCACAGTTATGTGCGATTTGGTAAGGCCCACCCGGAGATGTATGAGCTGATGTTTATGATGCGGGCTCCCATGAACAGCATCAAGGAAAACGAGCCATGGCGCAACAACACAGATTCATTCGTGGTTTTGCTAACATGCCTCACTGAATGCATGGAAAAGGGTCTCCTTCGTTTCAAAGATGTGACGCTTGCTGCTTTTTCTGTGTGGGCCATGGGGCATGGGCTGGTGTCGCTGGATGTTAGTTGCCGCCTGCAGGCTATGAATATGACAGAACAGCACGTGGAAGAGATGATCTTAGCTTCTATAGAACAATACCTAAATTTAATTAAATCATAGAAGAGTTATTTTAATACACAGTATCAAATCAAAAATTTTTGCTCCGTTACTAAACATTGTTTATTATGTCAACGCTATTAATCAAAAGAGCGCTATTCGCAATCGTCTTGACGCTTGGTGGGATCACACACGCAGCCGCTCAGACTGAATTGGACAATTACATTCAAGAGGCATTCAAAACAAACCAGGGGCTGCAGCAACAAAATATACAACTGGACAAATCCTTGAATGCACTGAAGGAAGCGAGAAGCTACTTTATGCCCAACGTCAGCATGCTCGGCTCCTATACAAGGGCTGCGGGAGGTCGTACAATCGATCTGCCCATTGGTGATCTCTTCAACCCGGTGTACACCACTCTTAATCAGCTGACCCACTCGAACGCATTTCCCCAAATACAGAATGCTTCCGTGTTGCTGAACCCGAATAACTTTTATGACGCAAAGCTACGTACCGCGTTGCCGCTGATAAATGCTGAGATCTATTACAACCAGAAGATCAAGAAGGAACTGATATCGCAGCAACAGGCGAGCATAAATGTTTACAAACGCGAATTGGTGAAAAATGTGAAAGCAGCATACTACCAATATTACCAGGCGCAGCAGGCAATAGAGATATATAAAAGTGCATTGAAGCTGATAAATGAAAACATCAGGGTAAACGAAAGCCTGGTGCGGAACGGCGTGCGTAACAGCACTGCGCTAACACGGTCGGAGGCTGAGAAAGAAAAAATAGTCGCTGCTATAACACAAGCAACCAATAACGCCCGCAACGCGAAAGCCTATTTCAACTTCCTGCTGAACAGAGACCTGGAAACGGACATTAAGATTGATATGTCTGTATTTGCTAAAGAGCCCATCCTCAACTCTGCACCGGGTGAAAGGGAGGAACTTGCTCAGTTGAAAACCGGCATATCCGCATACGGACTTGCAGAACAGATGCAGCGATCTTACCTGGTGCCCAAATTGAATACCTTCCTCGACGTTGGGTCGCAAGGTTTCAATTTTGATGTGAACAATAAAACCAAATATTATTTGTGGGGAGTGAACCTGCAATGGGACCTTTTTGCCGGCGGACAACACAAGTATAAAACGCTGCAGGCCAAGGCGGACAAGCAAGCGCTGGAAGTGCAATATGACCAGACGGAAAAGGCATTGCAACTACAAAATGAACAAGCCAGCAACAACTATAGCAGTGCGGTGGCAAACTACAAAAGCGCGCAGAAGCAACAACAGTTATCGCAGAAGTATTATAACGACCAGCTTAAAGTGTACAAGGAAGGGCAACTCCTGTACCTGGAGTTGGTAGACGCTTTGAACCAGTATACCGGGGCGCAACTGCAGTTATCCCTCGCTCAAGCCTCTATGCTCACCGCTGCCGCAGATATAGAACGCGCACAGGCATCCTTTCAATTGAACTAAACACAAAAACTCAGAAATATCATAGGTTATGAAACACATACAAACCATAATACTGACCGGTGCCGTTCTTGTCCTGGCATCTTGCGGTCCGAAAAAAGAGGAAAAGAAAACAATAGATACCGATGTCATTCCGGTAAAGGTTATGGAGTTGAGAGCGAGCGCTGCAGGTGCCGACATTAGCACATCGGGCCAGTTTACTACAGATGATGAAGCTATCCTGTCTTTTAAAACAGGGGGAATTATTGAAAAGGTCTATGTGAAGGAAGGAGATGCTGTGCATGCGGGCCAGGTTTTGGCTACGCTGAATATGACAGAAATAAACGCACAAGTGCAAGTGGCCAAAACAGCCTTTGAAAAAGCGAGCCGCGACTACCAGCGCGTTACGAACCTCTATAAAGACAGCGTAGCAACACTGGAACAGTCGCAGAATGCGAAGACAGCTATGGAGATAGCCAGGCAACAGTTGACTGCGGCCGAGTTTAATAAGGAGTACTCACAAATCCGGGCAACAAAAAGTGGTTACGTACTGCGAAAATTGGCCAGCGAAGGTCAGGTAGCCGGACCGGGTACACCTGTCTTCCAGGTAAATGGCGCAAAATCCGGTACGTGGACGCTGAAGGCAGGTGTGAGTGACAGGGAATGGGCAGCTATCAATCTGGGTGACAAGGCTACTATAACTGTGGCTGCTCTAAACAACAAGACATATGAGGGTGTGGTTTGTCGCAAGTCTGAAGGCGCAGACGCTATGACAGGCTCATTCAATGTAGAGATAAAATTCACCAGCGAAAAGCCAGCGATAGCAGCAGGAATGTTTGGGAAGGCCGTAGTGCATACTGCCGACAATAAACAGGCGACGTCTACATGGGCTATACCTTATGATGCCCTACTGGATGGTGATGGTAACACCGGTTATGTGTTTGTCACAAAAGACAGGCAAACTGCTCACAAACTGAAGGTGGAGGTAAATGCTATAGAAAAGGATGAAATAATAGTAAGTGGTGGATTGGAAGATGCCGGGGCGCTAATAATTAGCGGTAGTGCCTACCTGACAGACAGCAGTAAAATCAACGTAATCCAATAATCCCTAAAACTCGCACAAGATGAAAATATCAGATTACGCGGTTAAGAACTACCAATTCACCCTGGTCATCTTTATCATGATCATAGCACTGGGGCTTACGACTATCTTAAACATGTCAAGGAGCGAAGACCCGGAGATGCATGCGCCTATTTTTCCGGTGGTGGTAGTGTATCCCGGCACTAGTCCTAAGGACATGGAAGAGCTGGTCATAAAGCCATTGGAGAAAGAAATTTACGGCCTCGATAACATTAAGCGTGTACGCAGCGTAATAGGTGATGGCGTTGCAGTGATGCGGGTAGAGTACAAGTACAACAGCAACGTAGAAAGCAAGTACCAGGAACTGACGCGTGTGGTAAACAATAAGCGCAGCCAGCTACCGCAGGAAATTTATAGCCTCGAGGTTCAAAAGTTTCAACCATCAGATGTCAACATACTACAGATAGCACTGGTGTCTGAAAACGCGCCCCGAGAGAAGATGAAATATTATGCCGAAAAGCTCCAGGAAGAACTGGAGAAGTTGCCGGCACTTAAAAATGTGGAGCTCCATGGATTGCCGGAGCAACAGGTGCGCGTAGAACTGGACATGGAACAAATGGCCCGCAGGCATGTTCCGGTCAGCGCAGTGATGGGCAACCTGCAAAGCGAAATTGCCAACATTCCCGGAGGCAGCGTGGACGCAGGCAACAAAACCTTTAATATCAAAACCAGTGGCAACTACCAGGATATTGATGAGATAAAGAATACGGTCGTTATGTCATCAAATGGTGGCAACATCATGCTTAAAGACATAGCCAAAGTATACTATGGATTTGAAAATGAAAACTACACAACCAGGCTTAATAGTCACAGGTGCATTTTTGTGGTTGCGGCCCAGAAGGAAGGCGAGAACATTAGCAAGACGAAGGAAACCTACAAACCCGTTATAGAACAATTCAAGAAAACGCTTCCCGGTAACATAGACCTGGTGCAGCATTTTGACCAGGCAGACAATGTGAATAAGCGACTGGCAGGACTGGGTGAGGATTTCATGATCGCCATTTTACTGGTAGCGCTGACCTTACTTCCGCTTGGTGCACGACCGGCCATAATAGTTATGATCTCGATACCACTTTCTCTATCCATCGGCATTGTATTACTTAATGTTTTTGGTTACAACCTGAACCAATTAAGCATTGTAGGGCTTGTGGTGGCCCTGGGCTTGCTGGTGGACGACAGTATAGTGGTTGTTGAGAATATTGAGCGGTGGATGCTGGAAGGGCACTCCCGGATGGAGGCCACTTTAAAAGCAACGGGACAGATAGGAAAGGCTGTGCTTGGCTGTACCATCATGCTGATCATCGCCTTTATGCCACTGGTGTTCTTGCCGGAGGGCGCCGGAGACTTCATTCGCGGATTACCATTGGCCGTTATCTTCTCAGTGCTGGCATCAATGTTTGTTTCGCTAACTATTATTCCGTTCTTGTCCAGCAGGTTGCTGAAGAACCATACCGGTCATCCTGACGGAAACATATTTATGCGGGCGCTGAAGAAGATGATACACGGCAGCTACGCACGCCTGCTTGATAAAGCGCTGGCACGTCCTGCACTTACCATAACGGTTGCTGTCATAATATTTGGTGGGTCTATTATGATGTTCAAAGCAGTAGGTTTCAGCCTGTTTCCTGCATCGGAGAAACCACAGTTCTTTGTCAACATCACTACTCCTCCTCAGTCAAATGTAGCATATACAAACAGCGTAGCCCGTGCCATAGAGCGGGAACTAAAGAATGAGCCCATGGTGAAGTATTTCGCTACAAACGTGGGTAAGGGTAACCCCCGAATTTACTATAACGAGATACAGGAAAACGAACGCAGCAACTACAGCCAGATATTTGTGCAGCTTGACGAATCGACTGCGCCCGACAAAAAGCTGGAGCTGATAGAGAAGCTGCGGGGCAAGTGGACGCCGTATCCGGGTGCTAAAATAGAGGTAAAGAACTTTGAACAAGGCCCGCCTGTGGTTGCGCCCGTTGAAGTGCGCCTGTTTGGCGATAACCTGGATACCCTAAGATCGCTTGCTGCAAGGGTGGAAGAGATGCTATTAAAAACAGAAGGTACGATCTATGTAGATAATCCTGTTAGTACACTTAAGACCGACATAAAAGTGGACATAGACAAGGAGAAAGCCCAGATGCTGGGGGTAGCTACTGTGAATATAGACCGAATGGTGCGCCTGGCAGTAGCAGGAATAAATATGGGCAAGTATACGGACAAGAATGAAAACGACTACGATCTGCTGCTTACCACGGCGAAGTCGGAACGCTCTACACTGGATGTCTTTAAGACCCTTTTTGTGAACAATGCCCAGGGTATTGCCGTTCCGCTGAGCGAGCTGGCTACACTGCATTTCGAGACTTCGCCACTCAACATCAATCACATGGAGAAGAAACGTGTAGTATCGTTGAAGGCGAATGTGAAAAAAGGTTTCCTTGTGGACCGTGTGATAACCGATGTTATTGGCAAGATGGACAATATGCATTTGCCTGCCGGCTATACCTATGAAATGGGTGGCGAAATAGAATCCCGGAAAGACTCCTTTGGCGGTTTTACGACTATCATCATAGTGACAGTGTTCATGTTCATAGCCATGCTTGTGTTGCTTTTCCGCACATTTAAGAGTACGCTCATTGTTTTGTCTGTAATACCGCTGGGTATTGTTGGCGCTGCCACGGCACTGTGGCTTACAGGAAATTCGCTGTCATTTGTGGCCATTATTGGATTGATAGCGCTGGCAGGTATAGAGGTAAAGAATACTATACTGCTCGTAGACTTTACCAATCAATTAAGGGAGCAAGGCAAGGGGCTGAATGAGGCTATCCGTGAGGCAGGGGAAGTAAGGTTCCTGCCGATTGTGCTCACATCGCTCACTGCCATTGGTGGACTGGTGCCAATAGCCATCTCAACAAACCCTCTGATATCGCCGCTGGCAATTGTGCTAATAGGAGGACTAATAAGCTCTACGTTATTGTCGAGAATTGTAACCCCGGTTGTTTATAAGCTATTGCCCCCTGCGGTGGTTAGCTAAAGCCGGGAGGTTGCTAGCCTTGATATGCCGCTTGGCGTAGATATTGCAGGCCGGTCAAATTATTGACGAAATAGCTCTAGAGAGGGAAAACGACTACCTTAGGTTTGCGTTTTCCCTCTTTTCGTGGGGCAGATGTGCCCCCTTCGGACACAAAAGAAGCAGTCATTACTGACTGCTTTTGTAGCGAGGTTAGGAATCGAACCTAAGTCCGCCGCGGCGGATAGGAGCCTTCCGGACATAAAAAAAGCAGTCATTTCTTACTGCTTTTGTAGCGAGGTTAGGGATCGAACCTAAGTCCGCCGCGGCGGATAAGAGCCTTCCGGACATAAAAAAAGCAGTCAATACTGACTGCTTTATGTAGCACGTATGGGAATCGAACCCAGTTAAAAACAATGAAGGAACGCCAATGCGTTCCTTCTTCGTAGCGAGGTTAGGGATCGAACCTAAGTCCGCCGCGGCGGATAAGAGCCTTCCGCACATAAAAAAAGCAGTCAATACTTACAGCTTTATGTAGCACGTATGGGAGTCGAACCCAGTTAAAAACAATGAAGGAACGCCAATGCGTTCCTTCTTCGTAGCGAGGTTAGGGATCGAACCTAAGTCCGCCGCGGCGGATAAGAGCCTTCCGGACATAAAAAAAGCAATCATTACTGACTGCTTTTGTAGCGAGGTTAGGGATCGAACCTAAGACCTTCGGGTTATGAGCCCGACGAGCTACCGCTGCTCTACCTCGCGATGTGGATGCAAATGTAGCGCAAACTTTCTCCCCCGGCAAATTATTCCGTTAAAGTTCTCCAAATTGTTTTTTGCTCATGCGTTAGCGCAGGCCTGCATTGATGTCTGCGAGGGCACTGCTTCCGGGGCATAACTGTTGCTTGCTCATCATGTTCAGCGGCACATCTGCAGTGTTTATCACTTTATGCAGGTCTTCTGTTTCCCTGTCTATATAGAGCAGCCCGGTAAGTATCTCATGCTTTGCTGCTGCGTTTTTCACCGCGTTTATAGCGCTCAGCCTGTCCTCAGGGTTCCAGCTATTCTCCAGTTTTCTGAACTGCAGCAGGCCGCCATCATGCATCTCTACGCTCTTCACGCTGCCTGCATCATAAGTAGCGGTTATCTCATCGCGCGCAGGAATAAAGTCAACTGTTCCTGTTGCTTCCATATGCTCGCGCACATAATCGTAAGACTTTGTGGAGCCTGCATTATTGTTGAAGGTGACGCAAGGGGAAATGACATTGATAAATGCAAACCCCGGATGCGCAACTGCAGCCTTTATCAGCGGCACAAGTTGTGTCTTATCTCCGCTGAAGCTCTGCGCTACATAGGAAGCGCCGAGCTCTATGGCAAGGCTGGCAAGGTCTATATTGCCAAACAGGTTCACATTGCCTGATTTGTTTTTCGAACCCTTATCTGCAGTAGCGCTGTCTTGTCCCTTTGTAAGGCCATAGCAGCCGTTGTTCATGACTATGTACACCATGTTCAGGTTGCGCCTAATGACGTGAACAAACTGCCCCATGCCTATGGACGCAGTGTCTCCATCGCCGGACACCCCAAAGTATATCAGGTCTCGGTTGGCAAGGTTAGCGCCTGTAGCTACTGATGGCATTCTACCATGCACAGAGTTAAACCCGTGAGAATTGCCCAGGAAGTAAGTTGGTGTTTTTGAAGAGCAGCCGATACCGGATAGCTTTGCGAGTTTGTGGGGCTCTATGTTCATCTCATAAGCAGCCTGCACAATTGCGGCACTTATGGAGTCGTGGCCGCAGCCTGCACAAAGAGTGGAGAGAGCGCCCTCATAGAAGGCCATAGTATATCCCAGCTCATTTTTGGGCAGGGCGGGGTGTCGAAACTTGGGACGAACGTATGTCATACGCTTGCTGTTTTATACCGGTTTCTTCTCACTGTTCTCACCGGTTGTTACCGACTATGAATAAACTTTACTAAAGATATGAAGTAGAATCCGTCATTCAAAATGTTCTAAAAAAATAACTGCCGGATCATGATCCGGCAGTTATTATGCTGTTTTGCACTTCATTAGTGATGCCTGCTGCGCGAGCCGAAACCGCGGCGGCCGCTCTCATTCCGGTTAGTGTTTTGCTCTTCCCAGGTCTGGCGGCCTTGCCTTTGCTGGCCATGGCTGCTACGCTCATGGTCGGTATAGGAAGGGTAGGAGCCACGGCTAGTACCGTAGTTTTCCTGGCCATAGTCCGATGGGCTATACGTGTCGCGACTATAGTTCCCCTGCGGATAGCCTATGTTCTCGCGGCCATAGTCCTGGTAGCCGGTGTTTTGGTCGCTATAAGGTCTTTCGCTGTTGTAGCCATTGTCACGCTCATACCTTGACTGATACCTGTCCTGTTCGTTGTAAGAATCGCGGCCGGCCTGCACACGGCGAATCTCGTCCGGTGTCATGCTGCCGAATCCGCGCTCGCCACGGTTTGCAGAGCGAAAGTCGTTGTTGTCGGCATAGCGATAGTTGCGTTCATTGCCATAACGACCCTGCTGCGCATGCTGGTTGCCGTAGCGGCCCTGTCGGTTGCCGTTATGGCCAGACTGATTTCCATCAAATGCGCCCCACTGCTCGTTGCGGTGCTGGTTGCCGCGACGATCGTTATTGTCCCATCTCTGGTTGTCGTGCCGTGGTTCATCCCATTCGCGGTTTTCATGACGCTCATTGCCATAGCCGGAAGGAAACTGCTGGTCGCCATAGCCTCCGGGATGATAGTTATTGCTTGCATAATCATTGCGGCTGCGCGTGTTTGTGCCATAGTTGGCGGCATCAGCGTACTCGTGGCGGCGACTGGTGCCGAAATAGCCCTGCACGTCGCGACCGTAAGACCTGTAGTTCTGGTTGTTGCTGTGACCACTTTCCATGTCGTTATCTTCATCGTTGTCGTATTCAGAGCTTACATCGTATTCATATTCGTCCTGTGGTTCGCGGTGTGTGCTGCCTTGGGGATCGTTACCGTAGGCGCTACGTTGAGTCCTGTAGTCATTGTCGTTTTCGTTGTAGTCCCGGCTATTGATTTCGCTATAGCCTCTCTTGTTTTGTGGTGCCGCCGATGAGCGGTTTCGTGTGCTGTTTGTTCCTGCCGTTTTGCTCTGGCGGCTGTTCTTTGTTTGTGCCATTGATTTAGTTTTTGTTTAGGTGAATAATTGAGTGTCAGGTTTTGTGTAGCTCTAATAGTCGTTGCGCGGGAGCTACTTCCTCGAATCCTTTTCGCCGCGTTCACGGAGGTCTTCCGATTGGTGGGTTTGCGAGCCGGTTTGTGTTTGTGGTGCACGGGCTGTTTGTGAGGACTGGCTATCTTCTTCCCATTCTGCAGGTTGCTGTTGTTTACCTGTTTTGTTTTGGTAGGCAGATGTTGGCTGCGTTTGCTTTGTTGTTTCAGATTGTGTTGCCTGCGTTTGCGGCTGTGTCTGTTGATTCTTAGTGTTTTCCATGGTTGTTGATTTTACTTTTTGGTTTGTATTTGTATTGGTTATTCTGCTTCTTTCGGCTCTTCGCCGCTTTCTTCTTTAGTGTCTTCGCCTGTTTCGTTGTCTGCCATGGGATTTATATAGCCCTCCGCGATGTCAGTAAGTTGGTAGTCAGCGTTCAACTCGTCGCGAAGTGTCTTTTCTAAGATGTATGCGACATCATCATGCCCCAGCGTATAGGCTACCTGCACCAGGCTGCCGTACGATGCAATCTCATAGTGCTCTGCTTTTTGTGCACATATTATCAGCCCTGCATCTCGCGTCATGCTTCCCTCTGGCGTTTCCTTTATGATGCGCTCGGTTTCCCTTATGATCCCATCCATGGCATCGCATTTCTTTGTCTCTGACTTCTTACCCAGCATACTGAATACTTTATCCAGCCTGCTTACGTGTTTTTGCGTTACGAAGCGATGGTCTTCAAATGCCTCTTTAAGTTCGTTGGTGGTTGCGGCTTCGGTCATTGTGTGTAGCGCTTCTACCATGTGCTGCTCTGCCCAGTAGATGTCTTTCAGCATGTCTTCAAACATCTTTTCAAATGGCGTCGGTTGCTCAGAACGCTGCAGTTTCCCGTCTTCCGAAACCTTGGTAGATGATCGAGGTGCTATCGGCCTGGCCCGTCCCGAAGCTCCTTTTGTTTGAACTGCTTTTTTTACTTCCCTGTTTGCGATTCCGTTTTTCATGTTTGTCTTTTGGTGTTTTATGATGTGAACATAGATTCTGCTAAGCGGTGTTTGGTCATCAATCTATACACCGGAATTGCTGCTGCATTATTGGTACAATAGTGTAGTTTGTCGCGTCGACGCGATACATAATGTGCTTACTCCGGTATCGAAGCATTGAGGACTCTGAGGGGTACTTATTTGTCCGGCATTCACCGGCTCTTTTCGCGTTGTTGCTCCCAGTTCTGGCTGTTGCTGTTTTCCTGCATGTGGCGGCCTTTCTCCGGTTACTTTTCTTGTAGTCTTTGTAGAGAAGTACCCATGTGCCCGAATGACGTGAACTCGGTTTCCCCGTTGGTTAGCCTAAGTTGGTTGTTCCGTTGCCTTTGTTTGTGCCAATCCCTGTTCTACTACTGGTACTTGCCTTCGTCTTTGTGCGTTGTCCTGGTGCTTGCTTCCCCTTTTCTTTCCCTGTTTCATGGCATTGGAGTTTTTAAAGTATTTGGATCCAAATGTGCCGTCATTGCTATTGCTCTGACAGGTGTAAAATTAGAAACAAGCCCGTTGCTGACTGTTATGCAGATTCATTTACGCGTTTCAATATTGCCACATTTGTAATGTGTTGGAGTGATTATATGTTTAAAGCGTAGGAGAAAGATTTTCAGTTATTGCACCTAAAAACACGCGTCTTACCGGTTAAATACCACATGTATTCCAGTAATTTTGACGCCTCGTGCGCACATTACGGAAGAATATTCACTGGGTTGTTGTGGGCCTGCTGCTGCTGGTACTCACGCAGCATACCTTTATACTTTACAAAGTATGGGACTACAGCCTGGAGATCTCACTTACTGATGGTGCTATCAGTACAGCGATCCTTGCGCTATCGCTATGGGGCATCATTTTGCTGGTGCGCATTTATCCTATTACCGCTGCCGTTACGCTCTATGCATTGTTTGTGGCCCTTTTTGTAAGTGCGCTCACTGCACTTGCGGAATATGAAGCGATAAAATGGTGGATGAATAGCATTGCAGAAGCGCCCTATGTAGCGTGGCTTTCTCAAACCCTGCCGGTACGTTTTCTTGTTATCTGGATATTCTGTACATGGGTGGCAACCATCACGGCGTTTCGTAAGAACATGGTGGCGTTAGACGCCCGTTTCCAGCAGCATGCAGATGCATCTGCTTTGCTACGCGATGCGGAACTATTTAAATTGCGTCAGCAGTTGCAGCCTCACTTTCTCTATAACAGTCTCAACTCTATCAATGCGCTCATCATGATGGCGCCTGAAAGGGCGCAGGACATGGTGGGCAAGCTATCCGACTTCCTGCGTAGTTCTGTGCGCCGTGAGAGTGATGAATCATTACCTATCGCCGAAGAACTGCGCTATATAGAGTCTTACCTTGCTATAGAATCCGTTCGGTTTGGCGACAGGTTGTGTGTGGAGATAGAAAAGGAACATGCGGAATACGCGGTGATTCCGCCATTCCTGCTTCAGCCGATTCTAGAGAATGCCATCAAGTTTGGCGTGTATGGAAACACAGGAAAGGTCACTATTTCGATTCATATCGGAGTTGTAGGTGCTATGCTTACTATCGCTGTCAGCAATCCGTTTGACCCAGATATGCAGCCGCCTCGCGGCACCGGTTTCGGGCTTACCGGCATCAGGCGCAGGCTATACCTGCTTTATGCACGTAACGACCTGCTGGAAGCAAAGGCCGAGGAAAAGCGCTTTACTACCATTCTTAAAATACCACAGCCACATGTACAAGGTAATATTGATTGATGATGAACACCTGGCCCGCCAACTTATCGGCTCATACCTTCATCGCCATCCCGGTTTTGAAGTGGTGGCGGAGTGCGCCGATGGCTTTGAAGGATTTAAGGCTATTCAGGAGCACCAACCAGATCTTATTTTCCTTGACATTCAGATGCCGCGCCTTAATGGCTTTGAAATGCTGGAGCTACTTGATAGAAAGCCATCGGTGGTATTTACAACTGCTTTTGATGAGTATGCGCTCAAAGCATTTGAAGCACATGCAATAGACTATCTCTTAAAGCCCGTGGTAAAGGACCGTTTTGACAAAGCTGTGGAGAAGTGGCTTGCCACTGCGCCGGCAAGAGAAGTGCAGCCCGGCCTGGCACCACTGCTGGAGAACAATATTTACGAAGGTTACCAACATAGGGTGGTGGTGAAAGATAATGGCCTCATCCGCATCATCCCCGCGCAGGAAATACACTATATAGAGGCCGACGACGACTACATCCGGATTGTTACGAAGGCCGGTACTTATCTTAAAAAGAGCACACTTTCGCATATCGAGCAAACACTGGACCCGCAGCAGTTTGTACGTGTTCACCGGTCGTTCCTGGTGCCAGTAACCCAGCTCATGCGCATAGAGCCTTATGAGAAGGAGAGTCACCTTGCGCTACTGCATTGTGGTGCTAAAGTGGCGGTAAGCAAAACCGGTATGGCAAAGCTGAAGACACTGCTGGGATGGTAGATTAGGAGCAGTCTGCAGGGGCAGTATGCAGACGGCAGACCCCAAAATCTGGTTTTCTTAGTTCATTGGACGGTTTAGGTTTGCACATGTTGATTGACCAAAATGAAAAAATCGCGGCGTAAGTGTCTTCTTACAACCGCGATTGTCTAGAATTTATTAAAGCCTACCTACCGCGACTGATAAAGTCGTTGAGCGCCTTCTTATTGCTGTCAAAGCTGAAGACCTGGCCAACTCGGTAATAGTTTTGTGGGTCCACAACGCGACCATATGCAAATTTTGCAAAGGTCATCTTGTTACTTTCAAACGAGAAGAGATTGCATATCTCTATTACCTGGTCAGTAGTTACGAAGTTTGATGAGAGTATGGTTTTCGCAGTTGATAACTTAGTATCGTCGAATGAGGAGCCGTTGATACTTTGCTTTGCATCAGAGAATGTACGGGCATCCATTGGCGCCGGGCCGGCGGGCGGCTGTGGCGTATAACGGTCACGATCACGGTCCCTATCCCTATCGCGATAGTCACGATCAGGTGTATTATACTGGTTGTTGTAAGAATAATTGTCAGTGGTTGTCGTTGTGGTTTCCGTTACCCACTGGCCGGTTATAGGGTCCATGTAAGTTGTTTCAGTAACAGTGTTCACCTGTTGCGGCTTACCATAGTACATTACATATTCGTCGCGTGGGCCGTGATAATTGCGGTCACATTCTGTCATGCGGTGAAATTTAAGCCTGGTGCCGCCCCTGCCGCGTGAGATTCTCAGCGTGAGGTTTACTGCTCGTCCGTCTATAGGGTCAGCAATATTCACCATTTTGCGTATTGGCGGGGTGCCGTCGGTGAAGAAAATCTGCACATCGTTCTGATACTTTGGCAACGACTCTACACGGATCTTGGTTTGTGGTACGAGGTTTTGCTTTATGCCGTTCAGCACAAGCAAAAATGGCTCGCCGTTTTCTGAGAATATGGAGAGAACGCTGTTGTCATACTGCATATTCTCATAACGATACTGGTGCTGGCCATAGCCGCCTCGTTGTGCAACGGAAACTGTTGGTATCAATGCCGCTGCAAGGAGCAGGGAGTAAACGCGATTCATTTTTTTGTGGTTGAGATGTAAAGTAAATGAATAAAGATTGAATGTCTAAACAGCATTAAATCAAACCTTGCGCCAGGTCAACTTAAAACAGAAAAGTAAAAAGTTAAAACAAAGCACAGCCCATGTTCTGCTTTCTGCCCCTGCTAACTGCTTCTAGTTTTTCAATGCCGTCTTAAACTCGCTCGTAAAGTGGAACTCTATCTTCTGGTTGTTCTGCCGTTCAGTGTTCAGGAACCACTCACTCTGTGCCAGGTATACCAGATTGCCGTCCTTATCTTCCATTATGTTCGCCTGCTTAAAGCGTGCAAAGTCTTCAATGGCTTTCTTGTCTCCGGTTATCCAGCACGCTTTGTAAAAGTTTAGCGGCTGGAAAGCGCATGATGCACCATATTCCTGAAGCAGGCGATATTGGATCACCTCAAACTGTAGTTCTCCCACACAACCGATGATCTTACGGTTGCCACCATGCTGCGTAAATAGCTGCGCCACGCCCTCATCAGTAAGCTGCTGCACACCTTTTTCCAGCTGTTTGGTCTTCATTGGGTCCTTATTCACCAACTCCTTAAATATCTCGGGGCTAAAGGTGGGGATGCCGGTAAACTGCATCATTTCTCCCTCAGTAAGTGTATCACCTATCTTAAAGTTGCCTGTATCAAACAAGCCCACTACATCGCCCGGGTATGCCTCTTCAATAACGTCCTTTTCGCGCGCCATAAAGGAGTATGGGTTGCTGAAGCGAACGTCCTTACCCATGCGAGTATGCTTATAATAGGTATTCCTGGCAAACCGGCCGCTACACACGCGCAGAAACGCGATACGGTCGCGGTGGCGTGGATCCAGGTTGGCATGTATTTTAAAGATGAAACCCGTGAATTTATTCTCCGTCGGATTCACGTGGCGCTTGTCTGTGTCGCGGCCCTGTGGAGTGGGGGCAACCTTAATAAAGGTATCCAGCAATTCCTTTACACCAAAGTTATTCACCGCACTGCCAAAGAATACAGGCGACACTTTGCCGTCCAGGTATGCTTTTACATCCAGGTCGCCATACACGCCACTTAGCAGTTCTACATCTTCGCGAAGCTGATTAGCGTCACGTTCGCCCACTTTGGCATCAAGCACACTATCGTTTATGTCTTCTATGGGCAGCGTATTTTCCTCTGTTGACTTTTGGTTGGGTGTAAACAGGTTCAGACTATGGTCGTGCAGGTTATATACCCCCTTGAACTCCTTACCCATGTTGATGGGCCAGGAAAGCGGGTGCAGGCTCAGTTTTAGCTCCTTTTCTATTTCATCAAGGAGGTCGAACGGAAACTTGCCGTCCCGGTCCATCTTGTTTACGAATACAATGATCGGTGTATCGCGCATGCGGCACACTTCCACCAGTTTACGTGTCTGGTCTTCCACACCGTTCACGCTGTCTATCACCAGTATCACGCTATCCACTGCAGTCAGGGTGCGGTAGGTGTCCTCGGCAAAGTCCTTGTGACCCGGAGTGTCCAGTAGGTTAATCAGGGTGTCATTATACTGAAAGCTCATTACGGATGTGGCCACGGAGATACCCCTCTGCCGCTCTATTTCCATAAAGTCGCTGGTAGCGTGCTTCTTTATTTTGTTGCTCTTTACAGCTCCTGCCACTTGTATGGCGCCACCAAAAAGCAGCAGCTTTTCGGTAAGCGTTGTCTTACCCGCATCCGGGTGACTGATAATGGCAAAGGTTCGCCGCTGAGCTATTTCTTTTTCGTTCATTTGTACTAGTAGAAAGTATTAAGTAGAAAGTCTAAAGCTGGTCAGCCGAGACTTTTCAGGCGGGCAAAGGTAAGTAGAAAGTAGCCCATATAATTGAGGATGATTTCAATTCGTACCGTTTTTTGCTGGTTAGCTGAAATGAAATAGGGCAGCATTACGCTGCCCTCAATAAAGAAATCGCAATTCGCCCGTTACTGAGCCATTTGATTTTCGTTGAAACTCATCATCCAGTTGATGCCGAACTTATCTGTACACATTCCGAAATAGTCGCCCCAGAAAGTTTTGTCCATTGGCATAGTTATCTGTCCACCAGCCGAAAGTCCATTAAACAGGTTGTCCGCTTCAACCTTACTGTCAGCATTCACCGATATGGAGAAGTTATTTCCCGGATGGTAGTGTGCTGCCCACTCTCCACCTGTATCGCTGCCCATTATCATCGTACCATTGCCTATTGGCAGTGATATGTGCATAATGCGATCTCCATGCTCGGTGGGCATTGACTTGCTGCTGTCTTCGGAAGGAGGCATGTCCTTAAAGCGACCAACATAAGGAAATTCTCCTCCGAACACCGATCTGTAAAAATTGAATGCTTCTTCGCAGTTTCCATTGAAAGTTAAGTAGATATTTACTGATGCCATAGTTGATATATTTTGTATGTGATTGGTAAAGTTATAGCATGGAAGATGTACCTCCAACCTCTGCTTTGCCAAAACCCGAAAATACCGGGGGCAGAGGAGAGAGCCGCCTTAGAAAGTAGCTACAATACTACATTCTAACCGGGAATATTGAGGCGGGACGCTCTATTGAACAGGTTCATATTCTAAATTGAGATCCTGTTTGCCTACTATAAGCTGGTATTTTGAGATGAGGTCTTCCCTTAACACCCGCTTGAGCGCTCTATAGGTGGGTTTTACCAGGTCCCAGTAAATCAGAATGATATAGCACAGGTCAGTCATGGTGATGGAGTATTGTGACAATACCAATGCAAACACTGTGCAGATTTGCTTGCTTTTTGAGAGATGCAATTGTGGATTGCCTTATAGTATAATAATTAGGCTGTTAAATATTACATGGGAAATGAAGTTGAAAAATTTACTGGGTAATTATTCATGACCAAACCAGGATGTGTGGAGTTTACTCTACGCATTACTACCTGCCTGGGTATTTTAATTGAGTAGAATATAGTTTGTAAACGTTTGGAACCTTTTGATCTCAGTTTCCAAATTCACTTTTGTATCCTTACTTACCACAATTCGTGGATAACCGAAATAGGAGAAAGGTAGTAGCAACTGGAGTTGGCATGCTGAGAATGCAGTACATTAGTAGAAAATATACCACATGTATTTACGTATCCTAATTCTGTTTTCAGGCCTTCTTTTTTCTAAATCTGCAATTTGCCAAATCGGTTGGGATTGGTTGTCGGGGAGTACGGCAGAAGGTTGGGGTGTGTGGGGATTCGGACAGAAATCTGTTATTACAAATAAGTTTGGGAAAACCTTTGTGTCTGTTACAAATAGCGGAAATGAAGCAAAATTCGGATCATTTGTGGTTCCGAATCCTACCCGAATCAAGCAGTTGGTTGTCTCAATGTATGACGAGAATGGCACACCGCAGTGGGTATTATATTCAAAGGATGTGCAGGTTGAGCCAATAAGCATGGCAGCAGATAACCGGGGTAATTTATACCTACTATTGTTTAATACAGGTAAGGGCCAAATTGGCAATGAATGGGTAAATACTGGTAATCAGGCAACATTGCTTTTAAAAATATCTTCTGAAGGAACAATCGTCTGGCTGAAGCCGATAAAACAGGCGACAGGGAGGGGGCTCGCAATAGACAGTCTCGACAACATATTCGTGACTGGAGTCCTATCGAGTTTCACGGGTGTTGAAGTGATTGGTAGAGATACCCTGACAGTGCTTGGTGGGCAGGATATAGTTGTTATGAAATATTCACCCGGCTCCGTTTTAATTTGGGCGAAGCGGTACGGTGGCGAAAAAGCGGACCATACCGCGCAGAGCGGAGGTCTGTACCAAAGCTGCACTTCTACATCACACGGAGAACTTATCGTTGTAGTGCGCGGTCAAAGCCCGACCGGAGAGAATTACTACATGGTTAAGACTGATAGTAGTGGAAGGCAATTGTGGCAGAAAGACCTTCCATGGGTTGACGATGATATAAGAGGGCTGGCCACGGACTCTAAGGGTAATATCTACTTAACAGGTGGTGCCCCAAATGCAATTTTTCACAAGTATGACCATGATGGCAACTTCCTTTTTGCCAAGAACATAGATGCTGCTGAAGCGATAGGCGATGACATTGTAATAGACATGTGCGATAATGTATGGGTGCAAGGTCCGGTATGGGGATCGAGTATAACAATTGACGCAAGCACGGCTTCGATCGGCGGAGGTAATGACCCCATGTTTATTGCGGGCTTTGATGAAATTGGAAATGTTCTGATGGCTTCGCTGATAGGCAGCGGTGGTGCAGCACAAGGATTTGTTGGTATCAGCGTTGACAATAACGGACACTTCTTTATCGCCGGACAGTACATTCGTGAATTGTTTCTGGGCGGCTACTATGTGTCAACGGGTGCTACTGCGGCTATGTTTATAGCTAGATACAGGTATGGGCTTTGGTGTGATTTGTCTGTAGCCGAGGAAATTGGTGCTGCGACAAGAGACGTAAATGTTTTTCCTAATCCTGTTGCTAATAGGCTAACAGTGCAGGCAAGAGATAGATTACCTCATTTGTCTATTGTCGACGTGCTCGGGCGTAGGCTGATGGAAGCTTACCCTGCCGGTAAGGAGTATACTTTCGACCTTGCCGAATTTCCCGCTGGTATGTATTTTGTAACTTGTGAAGGAAAGCGACCGGTAAGGGTAATCAAGGAATAAAAAAGCCACCGAAAGGTGGCCTTTTTTGTTGCTAAATTGGTATTTGAACCTAGTTGCCTAGGTAAGTCTTCAGTAATTGGCACCTGCTGGCAGTGCGCAGCTTGGTTATTGCCTTATCCTTTATCTGGCGTACGCGTTCGCGGGTAAGGGAAAATTTCTCGCCAATGTCCTCAAGGCTCATTGGGTTAGGCACGCCTATTCCAAAGTAGAGTTTAATTACGTCGCGCTGGCGGTCTGTGAGCGTACTCAGGGAGCGATCTATCTCGCAGCGTAGCGATTCGTTATGGTAAAGCTCAGAGTCTGCAGCTTCAGAATTTGGATTCTCCAGAATGTCCAGCAGCGTATTGTCCTCACTGTCTACGAATGGTGCGTCCACAGATACGTGACGAGCGGCTACGCCAAGCGTTGTTTCCACCTCTTCGGTACCTATATCCAGCAGTTCTGCCAGTTCTTCCGTGCTTGGTTCGCGCTCATACTCCTGTTCCAGTTGAGAGTAGGCCTTGCTGATCTTGTTACTTAGGCCCACCTTATTGAGCGGCAGCCTTACGATACGTGACTGCTCGGCAAGTGCCTGCAAAATAGACTGGCGAATCCACCATACGGCATAGGAAATGAATTTGAAGCCACGGGTTTCGTCGAAACGCTGAGCTGCCTTTATCAGGCCAAGGTTTCCTTCATTAATAAGATCGCTTAGCGAAAGGCCCTGGTTCTGGTACTGCTTGGCCACCGAAACCACGAAACGGAGGTTGGCCTTGGTTAACTTCTCCAGTGCATACTGGTCGCCCTGTTTGATCCGGATGGCAAGTTGCACTTCCTCTTCAGGGGTAATCAAATCTACCTTACCAATCTCCTGGAGATACTTCTCAAGTGACTGACTCTCTCGATTGGTAATTGATTTTGTGATTTTTAGTTGACGCATTGACATAGGCTAAGAATTGAGTGGGGGGTGAACGTTTAACTCACAACTAATAATACCAATGAAAACTGATTATCTTACAAAGCTAAGGTTCTGAGTAATGCAACCCAAAAAAAATTAGGATTGCATTAACACGATTTCACTATGAAATTGGCCAACTCTGACGTAAATGCGCACTGAAAAAGTCCAAATTAATTTTGTTTGTAACCGCATTTTTTTATTATTGCACCTGAACTGGATAATAGAAGAACAGTCTGACAATGAGTAAGAAGAAAGTAATGTACTCTGTAGAGTTTCCGATAAGATGCTCACCCGCGATACTTTATGAATTCCTTTCCACACCCGTGGGGCTGCAGGAATGGTTTGCTGATAAGGTAGATCAGCGTGACAGCGCCTATTTTTTTACATGGAACGGGGCTACGGATACAGCGCACATGATAGAACATGTAGAAAATGAATTTATACGTTACCAGTGGGATCACTATGGTAAAGATGAATTCTTTGAATTTAGTATAGAGCAGAGTCCGGTAACCAACGAAACAATACTGAGGATCACTGATTTTGCCGACAAATCGGACATCAAGGACCAGGAAAGGCTTTGGAACTCGCAGGTGCACGACCTGAAACACCGGATAGGGGCTGCCTAATGGTAATGACTATATGAATCTTGAAAAGCTTGCTTCTATCGATGCAGGCTTTTTCTTTTAGAATGAAACGTTAAGTATCGCCAAACCAACTTCCTTCGGGGCTTCGTTTTATGTAGGTTTGCATGGTAACCGGGTAATGAAGAAACTGGATGTGCTGCTCATACGCAGCTTCATAGGGCCATTTGTCGTCACGTTTTTCGTGGCGCTTTTTGTGCTTGTAATGCAGTTCTTCTGGTTATACATGGATGAACTTATTGGCAAGGGAGTCGGTGTATTTCTTCTTATAGAGCTACTCGTTTACATGGCTGCTGTTCTTGTGCAGCTTGCTTTGCCATTGGCGATACTGCTATCCTCAATTATGACTTTTGGCAACCTTGGCGAGAATTTTGAGCTGGTTGCCATTAAGTCATCGGGCATCTCTCTTCTAAGGTTTATGAAGCCGTTGGTGATCCTGATCATCATAATGTCGGGATTGGCGTTCGTTTTTGCCAATAATGTGATGCCGGTAGCCAACCTCAAAGCCCTTTCGCTTCTCTATGACCTGAGGAACAAAAAGCCGGCTATGATCATACGCCCTTCCCAGTTTAATAATGACTTGCAGGGCTATTCAATCAGGGTGGGTAGCATGGATAAGGACGGAAAAAAAATCACTGACGTGCTCATCTATGACCATTCAGACATGATGGGCAACAACAAGGTGGTAATGGCAAAGGAGGGAGAAATTGTACCATCTCCCGACAAACAATCACTCATCTTTAAGCTGCGCGATGGTTGGCAATATCATGAGGGTTACAAAAACGGCTCGCACGACTATACGCAGGTGCGCATGCACTTTGATGAATGGGACAAGGATTTTGACCTCTCCGGCATGAAATTCACGCGGTCTAGCGAAGAAGGTTTCCGTAATGCAAACCAGATGATGAACGTTTCTCAGCTCACGGTTGCCATAGACAGCCTGAAGAAGCAAAAGGAACGGTCTGCCGGCACCCTTCAAACCTATGTAGCTCAGTATGTAGTATTGGAAACCCAGGGAAAGCCCAAAGATGCAGTGGTTGCGGCCCTTGCTTCCAAAGCAACAGTGCCTGGCGAACGCAGGTATGATACCTCTTTCAGAGAGCTTGTTCCGGAAGCGTCGCAAAAGGCAATGGTGCAACAGTTGACCAACAATGTCCGCAACTTTAAGTCGCTGGTAGATGTAATGGCACTGGATAGCCGATTGCAAACAGAAAACTGGATGAAGTATGAGATCGAGCTTCACCGTAAGTTCACCTTGTCATTTGCCTGTCTGCTACTCTTCCTGATAGGGGCGCCGCTTGGGGCCATTATTCGCAAGGGAGGCCTGGGCATGCCGCTCGTTGTTGCTGTGACGTTTTTTGTCATCTTCCACATTCTGAATATATCGGGTGAGAAGCTGGCTAAATCTGAAGCAGTGAAACCATGGATGGGCATGTGGATGTCTACGATAATATTGTTGCCATTGGCGCTATGGCTCATAGCAAAAGCCCGAAATGATTCACGTATTTTCACGAAAGAATGGTACACACGGGCTGCAAAATCGCTGGTGGCCATGTTACCGAAATCAGTTTTAAAGAAGAAGCCGGCGTGAGATTTCCCCGTCCATATAATATCTGGTTCCTGGTGCCGTTCATGGCCTGGGTGGTGGTAGGAGTGGCGCTCCATTTTATTTTTGGCAAGACTTTCCTGTTTGTGTACATCAACGGCAATTACTCAGACCTGATGAACACGATCATGTATTACACCACTTATATGGGCACAGCTCAGTTCATTGTGCCGGTGTTGATGATACCCTTGATTAGTGAGCGTTACCGCCACCGGTGGTACCTGGCATATGCGGTGGCTTGCAGCATTATTCCGATGATAGCCCTGCATACAATGAAGGTGCTTTTTGCCAAGCCACGTCCCATGCACTACTATGAAGGCACTAACTGGGTGCACATATTACCACATTGGGACAGGATGTTTGAAAACAGCTTTCCCTCTGGCCATACAGAAGGGGCTTTCAGCTTGTTTTGCTTCCTTTCTATAATTCTTCCGCAGCGATTCAGGGCAGTTGGCGCACTGTTTTTTGTCATTGCGCTAGCTGTAGGCTACTCGCGGGTGTACCTTACTGCCCACTTCTTCGAAGACGTTTATGCGGGCAGCATTGTAGGCGTTTTCTTTACTATTGTGGCATATGAGTGGATGCACAGATACATTCATCCAAGGTTCGAAAACGGCCTCCGCGAATGATCAATGACCGGAGACCAGATTTTCGTTTGGTACTCATGGCGATCCCGCTGGTGTCGCTTGCACTTCATTGGTATGTTTTTGATCTAGATCTGGTTGGCATTCACGTTTGGCGCCAATGTAAAACGCAGCAGGTAATAAATAATTTCTACAACGGTGATTTCAATATCTTGCATCCACGGTGCAACAACATGGCATATCCGAATAGATTGCTATTGCAGGAATTTCCACTAATGCAATGGCTGTTTGCCCTGGCTTTCAAGATATTTGGACCTCATGTTGTCATCAGCAGGCTGCTGTCATTCGGTCTTGGGATGCTCTCTGTTTACGGTATGTTTTTCATTTCGGCTCGTGTGCTCAATGACAAACTTTATGGTGCCGCAACGGCTTGGGCTTTTTGTTTCTCCCCCGTATTTCACTACTACACGGTTAACCCGATGCCGGACAATTTTGCTTTATGCTTATCAATATGGGGCATAGCTGCATTTTTGTCATACACCAGGTCGCGTAGAATGCACATATTGATCGTCAGCACGTTTCTTTTGGGAGTTTCTGCGCTTGTAAAACTGCCTTACGTCATGTTCATGGCGTTTCCTGTAAGCTGGCTCATTATTCAATTTTTAAGTGGACAGTTGAATGCGAGGGTGTTATTATATGCCGGGTTTGCTGTGGGTTTTTCTTTGTTGCCTGCTTTGTTCTGGTACACTGCTGTGGTCAATACCTGGGGGCAACTAGAGGTGATTTCCGGCGTATTAGGAGCGGGTAAGACATTGTGGGAGCTTACATATATTCTTCAAGGCACGATAATATCCGTGCTGCCCGAACTGCTAATTAACTATGCAGCATTACCATTTTTCCTGGTAGGATTCTGGGCATTGATAAAGCAAGGGGCACTTAAAAATTGGATAAGATCGCCGTTCGGTATTTTGTTGTTGGTGTTGATAGCATACTATCTATATGAAATGGCTGCTATTGATACTGTGCACGATTATTATCTCTTGCCGTTCCTGCCGCTTCTTTTTTTAATTGTGGGTGTAGGGATAAAATGGAGCCTATCCCATTTTCCAAAACGGTGGCTTTGGGTTACTGCGGTATCTTGCCTTCTTTTGATGCCGGTTACGGCGTTCGTTCGTTGTTACTCGCGTTGGGACGTAAAGACAGATACAGGTTTTGCACGCGTGTTCTACGACTATAAGGATATTATCATAAGTGCCACACCAGACAATGCCCTCTGTGTCATTGGTGCAGACCAGTCTGACATGGTATTGCTTTACTACGCAGACAGGGTCGGGTGGACTTACGATTATCACGGTCTGGACGAAGCGAAACTCCTAACCTACATAAGGCAGGGAGCCCGTTATTTATACGCTACCGATAATTTGCCAGACGACCCGGCAGTGAGAGCGCACCTGAAGGGCCTTATACTACAACAGGAGAACCTTAGGATTTACAGCCTGAGAGACTACTAGAAACTCATGCCAAATCCAACTTCGGCCCACTCAGCAGTGGAGGTGTGTGTCTTTAGAAAGGCACATAGATAGGCTTCTTTAATCGGTCCTTTTTCGCGCTGCACCACGTAGAAGTTGCCACCCAGTTTCTGGTAGTATTTGCTTTGAGATTGGTATGCCTGGTGCACATAATATCCCACCTGTAGCACTACGCCTATCCGACCTAACAGGAATTCATTGCCCCCGATAACGGCAATTTTTGTAGCCTCCTTACGTTCGGTACCGGGTGGCACAAATGAATTATTCCTAAGGTATGCGAAAATCTGCTCGTGGTAGGAGTAATCTGCTCCCAGGAAAACCTTGTTTTTGCTGATCCATCGTTTGCTTACATAGGCCGTTGCTATATAAATGGGGTAGGTGGGGCCCAATGGCGCGTTAGATTCATTGGCAGCGATGGTAGTGCGGAACTGGCCGAGCCACCTGTTTTTCAACGGCTTTAGCTCCCGGTGAATGCGTTTAGGTTCAGATGAAACCGGATAGTACTTCACGCCTATGTGTCCGCCTGCCATATTAATACCCAGGTTGGGTTGGCGAAAAGAGGCATTGGAAATGTGTGAAAAATTGAGTCCCGCCTGTACCTGCCAATGGGTGTTAATGTTATACCGAATGTCCGTCATGAAAGACGCATAATCATTCAGTGTACTGCTGATGGCATTGTTCAGGGTGTCCAGGTAGCCGAGGCGTGAATAGTGCCGGGTGGTAAAGCCGGCACCGTCGCCTATTCGTGCAGTCCAGTTGAGGCGATGGCCTGTAATGAGGGGAATCTCAATGTTGGGGTAGATGCTGAGAACTCGCCCGTACACTGAATCTATACCGTAGTTTGTATAAGTAATTCCTATGCCAACGATCGGGTAGCGGCGTCGCTGCTCCCATTCTTTGCGGCCATACTTGCGCCACTGCAGGTTTACATCAATCCCCGTAGATAAGTCAGGTAACGGCAATCTGAATTTTGGAGTGTGTTTGATAACTTTTCCTGCAAAGACGTTTACGTCAAAGCAGAAGCCGGCGTGCCTGCTTGTGTCCTGGGCGGTACATGCCCATGAGAAGACGACAGTAAGGGTTAGCAAGAGGAATTTCCGTGCCGGCATAGGAGTGCACAAATATAACAGCAATGTATGGAAGTGTAAATGTAGATGCCACGCTTGTTCTATCCGGCGGCAAGGACGACGTAAAACTCGTTGTTGCCATAAACCGGTGGGTAAAGGCGCTCAATAACAAGGTTTGTCAGCTTTAGCGTCCTTAGGCTGCTCAAAATTTCACTGAAGCCTGCCGGTGTGAAATATGAAGCGTTTATGTGACGCGGCACCACCTCCTGTTCGCCATCCCAGACCGCATTTACCCTTGTCTCCAACATGTTTTCGGGGTTACCGTGCCTGCCTGCCCAGTGCCTGCTGGCGTCATAATGGGTGGAGGTGCCCAATGCAAGGCGGTGCTCCAGGTGTACGCTGTTGTCTTTTTCTTTATAGCGTGCAAGTAGCGTTGTTAATGAAGTTTCCGGGTTAAAATGATCCTGGGTGTAGCGCTTGTCGGGTACAACGCAGAACAGCCGACCGCCGGGTTTCAGCAGTTTCTCACATTGCTGCAAGTGCGAAATGAGGTTTGCGTGCCTGGAAAGGTTATGAACGCTCAGCAATGCCTCGAATTTTTCGTTGACCACGCCCAAGTCATCGGTTTCTGAGACGAAGTCTATTTCCGGAATGGTGCTCGTCTGCACATGTAATTGAGTTGCCTGCTCCACCAGGGACGTACGGCTTTCAGTGTCGTAATACTTAACATTTTGCAGTCTCAGGGTGGGGCAAAGGCCCGGGCATATCTCCAGAATAGTGGCTGCCGCCGGTATCAAGGCCAGGAAGTCGGCACGGTTCCTGATGGTGCTACATGCTCGCCCTTCATTCAGTCCGTGCCTGACGTAATGGTTTTGCATTCCCGCATCATCAAATCCTGCTGCCCTTAGGTCCGGGTGGAGTTCTCTGTAAATGCCTGCATCAAATTCGGCCGGGAGGGTAGAAGCCATCAATGTTCAAGTTTGTCGTAAAGTTAATGATACTCCTTTTTAAGCCCTATTTAGCATACTGCTTTACTATTTCCTTCATCTCATTCAGTTTCATCAGCGCCTGCACGGGGGTAAGGGTGTTGATGTCTGTTTCCTCCAGTAACTGCTGGATGCGGCGAATATCGTCGGTCACGCCGTCAAAGATGTTAAGCTGATAGTTTGGCAGTGGCTTTATGTTTTTCACCTTTTGTTGTATGGATTCGCCTCCTGCGCCTGCATGCTTTTCCTCCAGCTGGGCTAGTATTTCATTTGCCCGGTCCAGCAGTTTTGGGGGCATGCCTGCCATGCGTGCCACCTGTATACCGAAGCTGTGCCTGCTGCCACCGGGTGCCAGTTTGCGCAGGAATATAACTTTGTTGCCTGTTTCTTTGTGCGTTATATGGTAGTTTTTTACACGCGGCAGATGCTTCTCAAGCTCATTTATTTCGTGGTAGTGGGTAGCAAAGAGTGTCTTGGGTCGATTGCTGCTATTGTGCAGGTATTCCACAATGCTCCAAGCCAGCGAAATGCCATCGTATGTGCTTGTGCCGCGGCCTATCTCATCCAATAGTACAAGGCTGCGCTCGCTAAGGTTGTTGATAATACTGGCAGTTTCATTCATCTCGACCATAAACGTACTCTCGCCGCCGCCCAGGTTGTCAGAGGCACCTACACGGGTAAAGATCTTATCAGTAAGACCAATGACCGCCGATGATGCCGGCACAAAACTGCCCATATGGGCCATAAGCGTAATGATGGCCGTTTGGCGCAGCAGGGCGCTCTTACCGCTCATGTTGGGGCCGGTAAGGATTATGGCCTGCTGGTCTTCCTTATCCAGCCTTATATCGTTGGTTATGTAGCCCTCCCCGGGCGGCAGGCGCTGCTCTATTACAGGATGCCGCCCTTCCTTTATGTCAATAACGGGGTCTGTAACCACTTGCGGACGATGATAGTTATACTGCCTTGCATTGTGTGCAAAGCAGAGCAGGCAATCCAGTTGCGCAGTGATGTTGGCATTCTGCTGGATGGCTGCGATATAGGGTTCTATAGCTGCCAGCAGTTGCTGGTACAGGTCCAGTTCTATCTGCAGTATCTTATCCTCTGCGCCTAGTATTTTTTCTTCATATTCCTTCAGCTCGGGAGTTATGTATCGTTCAGCGTTGGCCAGTGTTTGCTTGCGTATCCATTCCGGCGGCACTTTGTCCTTGTGGGTATGGGTTACTTCGAGGTAGTAACCAAACACATTGTTATAAGAAACCTTCAAAGACGATATGCCCGTGCGCTGCGCTTCCGTTTGCTGAATCTGTAACAGGTAGTCTTTTCCGCTCCGTGATATGAGGCGCAATTGGTCCAGTTCTGCCGATACGCCTTCGCGTATCATACCGCCTTTTGCTGCCAGTGCAGGCGCATCGTCGGCTATTGTAGCCATTATTCGCTCCCGTAGCTCCGCCAGCGGTTGCATAGGGTTGGCCAGCGTGCGTAGGGCTTCGTTGCCAGACTGCACACAGAGCTCGCGTGCCTGCTGCATGTGTTGCATGCTCTTTGCCAGTTGCAATACCTCTCTCGGGTTGGCCTTTTTCAATGGTATTTTGCCTACCAGTCTTTCTACGTCGCCAGTCTGTTTTACCAGCGCTGTGAGCGCATGATTCAGGTCCTGATCCAGCAGGAAGTGGCTCACAAGATCGAGCCGCTGCTCGATGCGGGCCAGGTCATATAGCGGGAATATCATCCAGCGCTTCATGAGGCGGGCGCCCATGGGTGTATGTGTATGGTCTATGGCCTGCAAGAGGTTGGCCCCCTGCTCATAAGCACTGTGCACCAGCTCCAGGTTTCGGATGGTGAACCTGTCCATCCACAGGAAGTCGGTGGCGGTGATGCGCTGCAGGGAGTTGATGTGCTGCAGGTTCGCATGCTCCGTATCCCGCAGGTAGTGAATGGCCACTCCACAGGCTACTGTTGCCGCTTTCATGTCTTCAACACCATATCCCTTTAGCGATTGTGTCTGGAAGTGCTGCAGCAGAAGGTCGTAAGTATATTGTTCACGAAACACCCATTCGTCAAGCTGGAAAGTGTAGACCCGTGTGTCAAACTGCTCCCTGAATCGCTTCATCTGCGATTTAGACAGGATCACCTCAGACGGCTGAAAGCTCTGCATGAGCTTGTCCATGTATTCGGTATTGCCCTCTGCGGTATAGAATTCGCCGGTGGTAATATCCAGGAACGCTATGCCGCAAATCGGGTCTGCAAGGTGCAGAACGGCGAGGAAGTTGTTCGTGCGATTTTCCAGCAGTTTGTCGCTGGTAGCCACGCCGGGAGTCACCAGTTCGGTGACACCGCGCTTCACAATACCCTTGGTGAGCTTCGGGTCTTCGAGTTGGTCGCAGATAGCCACGCGATAGCCTGCCTTTACCAGCTTGTGCAGGTACGTCTCCAGCGAATGGTGCGGAAACCCCGCCAGCTCAACGGATGATGCTGCACCATTCGACCGCTTGGTAAGCGTAATGCCCAATACCCTTGAGGCAATGAGCGCATCCTCGCTGAAGGTTTCGTAGAAATCTCCCACGCGAAAAAGTAACACAGCATCAGGATATTTTGCTTTGATATCCTTGTGCTGTTTCATCAGTGGCGTTTCCGCCGCTTCCTTTTTAGCCACACAGCAAATTTAACCTGTTAGCAGCGCTTTGCACCCCATGAAAAACTCGCTGTTGGGTATGTGTGGAAAAGTATCCTACCTGTAACTTTTTTTAATCTACTGCGATACATATGAGAGGGGTAGACAGTGGGTTAGCTGAACGAAAAACATTGTACTTTTAACCTGAATTTTCAAAGATCATGAACGTCGCCATTAAAATATTCACATCACTGCTCGTGGCCGTAGTTCTATCTTCTGCAAATGCCAGTGGCCAGACTACGGACAAAAGCAATACTACCAGCCATGTAAAGAGCGATACGGTAAAACCCGGTCAGGTAGCCGGTGAGACACATGTAAAGGAGTCCGGGGCCCAGCCGCCGAAGCCGACTCGCCCGGCTGAGCAGCCAGAGAAAGAGGAAAAGAGGTGGGGGCTGCAGGTGGTAACCGGGGAAAAGTGGTACCAGGTGTCCATAAAGCTGGTGATGTAGGTTGTCAGAACGAAAATTTGAGGCTTTGCGGAAATCATCACATTAGTAGCCAGTCAAAATTCGCTTAATGCTAATAAAGGCCCGGCATCCCAGCGAGGCCCTTATTGCTTCTACTTCAGTTTCTCCTCAAGCCGCTGCAGGTACATTGTCCATGCGCCTGAGCAACTCTCGTAGCATTCCATGGGTGGCACCAGACCGGTATGGGTAAACGTGACCCTATTCTTTCCGCCATCGGGTATTATTTCAAATTCTATTTTAGTGCCCGTCCATTCGTCGGTTTTGTTGGCAAATGTCAGGTTGCTCTCAGTTACCAGCCATGCTATTTTCCTGAAGGGGTCTATCTCTAACAACCGTTGTTTAGAATAGTGCACTCGATCACCAGCCTTGAAAGTAAATTCATCATTTACCACCTGGTAGCTGCCGTTTATTTCTTCGCCGAAGAGGCCATGCCACCACTGCGGCACATCTTTCAGTGTTTCAAAAATCTGCTTTGCGTCCTTGCCTGAACTGAAGCTGTAGGAATAGCTTTTGTTTTCCATCGTGTCTTTTTGTTTTTCGTGTATATCTATTTTTTGGGAAGGCCCCACTTTTCCACCAGTTCCGCATTCAGTCCACCTTCGTGTGCATTGGGCTTGCCAGTGCCTGTTTCTACCAGGCTGCGCAGGCTGCCTTGTATGTAGCTGGTCCATGCGTCATGGCATACATTGTAGCATTGGTCTGCCGGTGTGAGCCCCACCTGGGTAAAGGTCAGTTTTGTCTGTCCGTCCTGCTCTGATATCTCAAATACAATGTCGTTGTCCTCCCATTCTTCCCGGTCAGTAAAGTTGAAGTGATTCTCAAGTACGTGCCACACCGCTTTTTTGCCGGGTATCATTTCGGTAATATGCATCCTGGAGATGTGCACGTCTTTGTAATAATACAGGAATACCGCATCCGGTTTGTCTGTGTCTCCTTCTATGCTTTCGCTCCACCAGCCGCGCACATTGTTGATGCCCGCATATACTGCCTCTGGAGAAGCTTTAGTGGTAAAGGATGTAGTGAAATTGTTGTTTTCCATCGTTTGGTTGTTGGTTGTAGGGCAAAGGTAGAGTCCGGTTTATTCCTTTAGGGGTGGTAAAATAGACTTTGTGACGGGCTGTTCTGGACATATATTGAAGCTACCTTTGCACCATGCCCGCAGTGAAACACATAACCATACTGGTGCCCAACGGCCACCACAACCTTGGGACCGTTGCCTGCATGGCCGGCGCCTGCGAAATGCTGTCAGAAGCAAACCGTTACCAATCACGACAGGGGACAGGCGTTCACTACAAGGTGGAGCTTGCCGGTATTACAGATACCGGAAAGGGTGGTGCCGGGTCCGTTATAGGGCTGCCCATGGCGGATATTGCTACCATTTCATCTACGGGTCTTGTAATGATTCCTGCCACTGCTATCAGAAGTTATGACCAGGCACTGGAAGGCAACGCCCCGTTGATAGACTGGATTCGCCTGCAATACACCGCGGGTGCAGAGGTGGCAAGTATGTGCTCGGGGGCCTTCCTGCTTGCCGCGACAGGCCTGCTCAATGGGAGGTCTTGCTCTACACATTGGATGCATGCCGGCACACTTAAGGCTCAGTTTCCGGAGGTGAAACTGATAGAGAATAAGCTCATAACCGATGAGTGTGGTATCTACACAAATGGAGGTGCCTACTCTTTCCTGCACCTTATGCTTTATCTTATAGAGAAGTATTACGACAGGCCCACAGCCATATTTATATCCAAGATGTTCCAGGTAGAGATGGACCGGCAGAGCCAGTCTGCATTTGCCATCTTCTCTGCCCAGAAAGATCATGAAGATGATGTGGTAAGGGACGCACAATCATTCATAGAGCATCATGTACACGACCGGATATCAGCAGAGGAGCTATCGGCAAAGTTTGCAGTGGGCCGTCGGCAGTTCGACCGACGGTTTATAAAAGCCACCGGCAACACGCCTGCAGAGTACATACAACGTGTAAAGGTGGAGTGGGCTAAAAAAGCACTGGAGACCACACGGAAAAACGTGAACGAGGTAATGTATGATGTGGGCTATAACGACGTAAAGGCTTTTCGTGAGGTGTTTAGGAAACTAACGGGCTTATCGCCGCTGGACTATCGTAACAGGTATAACCGGGATGCTATGGTGTCTTAGCCTGAGTGGTCTTCGATCGGCATTTTTTTACCGGTGCAGCAACGATCTATTTTGCCTTTTTATCCTTTTCCTTTTTGTCTGCTTTTTTCATTTTTTTAATCGTGTTCTTTGATAGGTCGTCGAGCCCGAAGAGTTTACTTTCTTCTTTCAGTATCTGTTCAATATTGAAGTAGATACCTTTAATGTCATAGTCATTCTCGCCAACCGTAAGATAATCGCATGAACCTATCAATGATTGCGAGCCGCCAAATTTGAATCCCAATAGTGACAGAAATGAATATTCATCGCTGACAGAGCCTATGTGGAAGCCCGCTTCTTTTGTCTTTCCATCTCCTGTGCTCACTATAGTGCGCATTATCATAGATAGGTAGTAATCGTATGCCGCAGCTCTGGGGTCTTTCAGCTTGCCACATACATCTGACAATCTGTAGAGTGTTGCCAGGTCAAACGGGGACGAGTCGTGTTGCTTCAGATACAGGTCAAGAAGCCTCTTGTTGTCATCGTCAGTCAGCGTCTCTTTCTTGTTAATTGCATTTACGGAGTCATTGAGGTCAAGGTTCTTGCCAAAGGATGACATGCCCTCCTGGAAGAACTTTCCATAATAAAGCAATGCTATTTCTTGCTTACTCAAGGAAGTGTCATTAGCCTTATACCTCTTCAAGAGTTTAGGGTAGTACGTCTCTTTCTTTTTATCATTGGTGGCAGATTCTATCGCTTTGTAGTCGGGAGGTGTATACAAAAGTGACGTTTGGCCCATGCTAATGTGCGGAAGTAATACGACAATGAAAATTAGAATAAGACGCTGGGGCATATTTCCAAATTTTTTTGAAAGATACAAATTGGAATGAAAGTAAGAGCCAACTGTTCCCATTTCCGTGAAAAGAACAATTTGGACACGGATTCTGGTTTCGAATTTTCTTGAAATCGTTTCTTTTGTTTTTGCATTTAATCGTAAAATTGTCAAAAGCAACGTAATGTGTAACAGAGTGGCAACGCCGGAGCATGACGAACTGTTCAGCTATTTCGACAAGCAGGCTCCCAGCAATCGTACCATCTTTAAGATAGACCCCTATCCGCAGTTCTACAATGCCGATTCCTTTACGCGTCCTTATTTGCCATTCACCGCCAGCGACGAGCCCGATCGTGTTCAACTGGCCCGATGGAAGTTGCTGCCTCGTTCGGTTAAGAATGAGACGGAGGCTGTTCAATATGCCAACACATTCAATGCCCGCAGCGAAGAGATATTTACAAAATACAGCTACCGCGATGCTATAAAAGTAAACCGGGGCCTGCTATGGGTTAGCGGTTTCTTCGAGCCATTTCACCCCAGGCCAAAGGTTACCATACCGTTTTTTATCAGGGCAAAAAATAGAGAGCCTTTTACATTAGGTTGCGTTTTTACAAATTGGGTAGACCAGGAGACGGGCGAGGCAATGAAGACATTTAGCATCATTACCACGCCGCCAAACGAACTGGTAAGCAGAATTCACAATGAGGGTCAACGAATGCCACTGGTGATACCCGAAGACCGGCGGGCGGCCTGGCTGGGTCCCCTCAATGAAGCGGGTATTGTGGCCATGATGCAGCCGTTGCCCGATGGCTACCTGGAAGGATATCCAGTCAGTAATATGCTCTACAAGCGTGGGGTGGACAATAACACGCCCGAAATGCAGGTGCCTGCTGAGTATCCGGGGTTAGTGTGGTGAGTGCAAGACGCGGAGTATGCAACGCTACCGGATCTTATCCACATTTTCCATCTTCGTGATTTTGGCTCCATTCCCATGGTCTAATTTTGTTTCCCCAAAATCAAAAAGCCATGAAAGCAGACCAGCAAAAACAAGCCGAAACCCTCTTTTTCCAGACAAACCTGTCGAAGACCGAAATTGCAGAAGCTGTTGGTGTCAGCCGGCGCACAGTGCATTATTGGGTGCAGCAAAACCATTGGGACGCTATCCGCGAAGGGTCGCGAGCCATGCCCACGCTCCTGGCCGGCAACTGTTACCTCATCCTGGCGCGTCTGCAGCAAAGTATATTGTGTCGGGAGGATGAGCCTGTTACTATACAGGAGGTCAATGCTATTTACAAGCTCACTACCACTATCACAAAGCTCAATAAAAACGGATCTTTCAGCGAGAACCTCGAAGCGCTCACTCATTTTATGGACTTCGTTGAGAGCTATGACGCAAAAGTGGCCGACGATTTGCAGCCGGTCATTGCTGCCTATGCAGGTCACTCAGCCGTTCCAAAGACGCAGGAATACCCTCAGCCCGCGCGTCGCGAAGATGCTTTTGAAAGGCAATTGGACGAAGAAGATCTTGCGGCATGGGCAGCTGTACAGGAAATAGCTTCCCAATCCCCGTTGCAGTCCGCCAATGATATGCGCCCCGTACCAAACGCGGCTAAGCCGGAGTCTCCGGGTGTTGGCAATACGGAAAAGCCTAAAACACCGCCTCCCGCTCCACATCTCAATCGTGCTGCCCGCCGCGCCATGGCACGCTCTGCCGCGGCATAAGTAGTGCAGAAAAGTGCAGATGTTGCGTATTAATCATTTGATTTTCAATAGTTGTGCGCGCAAATTGTAGAAAGTGCAAAGGGTGCTCATTTTGTTCCTGGGCTTGGTTAGTGCGGCGCTCTAGCTTGTATTGATGTGACGCAGAGACCTGGAAGGATACGATTCAGCCGGGGGTATTTTCTATCGGCCATATTTGTGTATCTTACTTCCTATGCTCCGCCTTCGTTGTCTACTGCTTGTGCTGCTACTGGCACAGACCTTGTCTGCCCAGACCGGGAAGATGGTGATGCGTTTGCTGGATGCGGGTACGGGGAAATCTGTGGCAGGTGCAGTCATTACAGATGGCGCTGGTACATCGGTTGGGCGCAGTGATACGGCCGGTTATGTTGTACTGACGGCACAGGCTTTTGCCGGGCAGCCATTCCTTTTGGTAACTGCTATTGGTTATGAGCGCGACACGTTGTTTGCTCCCGTTACAGAGTTGTTTCTGCGCAAGCCCCAGGTCACGTTGCCAGCGGCTACGATATCCAGCGCAAAGGTGAAACGGCTGCTCAATTCCGAGACCGAAAATGTGGTGGACTATTGTTTCTCCGGCGATTCGATATTTGTTGCCAGCTACAGGGGCAGTAACGGTAGCAAGGCACGGCTCACTTTGCTCGACAATACAGGGCAGGAGCTGGGCATGCTGCAACTCCCTTCAGAACCTGTAAGAATGTTTACAAGTTGCACAGGGTATAACTACTGTGTGTGCACCGACGGATTTTTTCGACTGGGTTCTGCTGCCGGTAAGCCGCTACTGGCGCAACGGAATGACCTCCGTTTTTTTGACGGGGTGGCCCAGTGCGAGTGTTCCTGCAAGGGTAACCTGTACTACCGTATCAGTGATACACGCAGTTTCAGAACCGTGTACGGATTAATAGCTGCTGGAGATAGTGTGTTCAGGCCATTTTCAGTGTTTGACGAGCCAAAGGAGGCCAGGGCCAGCATGATAGAAGCGATGATGATACGATCTATGGCGCTGACAAGCCAACGCGCGAAAGCAGCCATGATGGCTGGTCACAGGATGATGTGGGACAAGGGCGCATTGGCACACATTGGCATGCCCATCTTTGCTGCGGGAGACAGTGTTATTGTTTTCGACTACAGGAACAAACAGATGCGTTGTTATAATCTCATTGGAGACTCTATTTGTGCCATTCCTGCTTCATTCTCGTGGACCCACAGCCAGCAATTCCGCATTTTGAAGGATGCAGCAACCGGCCGTTTTTATATTCACCGTTTTGACAATAAGGAGCGGCAAACGATTGAGCCTCTTGATATTCACACGGGCAAAACGGCTGAACCAATAGTGATAGAAAGGCCGCTTGCAGAGAACGTTACCGTGTATAGGGGTGAGATCTACTTCCTTTGGCAGGATGCAAACAGGCATGCAACAAGGCAGATTTTTGTGCAGCGATTTCAGTAGGGTCGCACGCCGAGCGGGGGTATGCGACCCCATCCTTCGGCTTTGTGCATGTGCTCAGGAGATCCCTCACTTCGCTTGCTGCGCTACGCTTTGCTCGGGATGACATGCTACTATCGTGCTATTTCCCTAATTTCACATTAAATAAAATTGTGCTTATGCGGTCGCTGTTATTATTTGCTCTTGCTGGTTTTGTTGCATTGGGTGCACGTGGGCAAACGGGTATCTCCAGTACAGATACCACTGCTGCGAGGGTAATGATGGGGCTGTATGACCCGGCGACCTATGCGGCAAGTACGGTGATAACCGACCCGGTGGTGATAAGCACAGGTGTAAGGAATGATGTTTCGGCAGATTCTCTGAAGCTATGGCTGGAGACACTGGCTACGTTTGAGAACCGCAATACAGGCTCTGATACTTCATCGCCTACACGCGGCATAGGCGCTGCAAGGCGGTGGATATACTCGAAGTTTCAGCAGTTCAGCGCGCAAAACGAGAACAGGCTTCTGCCTTCCTATCTGCAGTTTGATGAAACTTTATGCGCCATCACGCAACACAGAAATGTGTTCGCGGTGCTGCCGGGGACTGACACTTCGGACAAGGCAATAACCATCATAGAAGGACATATGGATAGCCGCTGCGCGGACCTGTGCGACACATCGTGTACGGCGCGTGGCATGGAGGATAATGGCAGCGGCACAGCATTGGTGATAGAACTGGCGCGAGTGCTGAGTAAGTATAGCTTCAAGCGCACACTGGTATTTATAACTACCACCAGCGAGGAGCAGGGGCTGAATGGTGCACATGCATTTGCGGTCTATTGCCAGGCACATGGCATAAAGGTGCGCGGCGTGCTGAACAATGATGTGATAGGCGGCATTATTTGCGGCCACACTTCATCTCCTCCCAGTTGCCCGGGCTATAAGAATATTGACAGTACACAGGTGCGGTTGTTTTCCTTTGGCGGGTTCAACTCATTTAATAAAGGCCTTTCGCGTTTTATAAAGCTGGAGTACAAAGAGATGCAGTTGCCCTTTGCAGCGGTGCCCATGACGGTGAGCATTATGACGGCTGAAGACCGTACAGGGCGTGGGGGTGACCATATACCTTTCCGCCAGGCGGGCTATCCGGCTATGAGGTTTACTTCTGCTAACGAATCGGGCGATGCGAATGTGACGGCTCCGGGTTATGATGACCGGCAACACACATCCAGCGACAGCCTGGGGCTGGACACTGATGGAGATGGGAACATTGACGAGTACTGGGTTGACTTCAACTACCTGGGGCGCAACACGGTGATAAACGGCACGGCGGCAGCTATGATGGGCCTGGGCCCGCGCACGCCTGACTTTACGCTGGCGGCAGGTGCCGGCGCGTTGAATGTGACGCTGGTAGCTGAGACAGGATATCCCAACTACAGGGTGGGGGTGCGCACCACAACGAATGACTGGGATTCTGTCTATACGTTTGCAGGAGGCACTACCACATTTACCGTGCCTGTAAGCAGCACTGGCAACCATATAGTAAGTGTAGCGTCGGTGGATGATAATGGTACGGAAAGCCTGTTCTCAAAGGAGCTACAAACGAATGTTACAACGTTAGGTGTGCCTGGATTGGCTGTCGATGTACCCGCGGTGCAGCTATTGCAAAACAAGCCCAACCCGGCCGATGAAGCTACCATGATATCTGTGTTGGTAAACGGGAAAAGCCCCTACAAGGAAACGATGATCGTGGTGACGGATGCGAATGGCAAGGTGGTAATGAAAAAGCCTATAGAGCTCAATACCGGCATGAATGAGATCATTTACGAGCATGGATACAATATGACCGGAACCTATACTTATACGCTTGTGGCAGATGGCGTGGCACTGGACTCGAAGCGAATGGTGTTCATCAATTAGTGCGCCGTATTGCCTTTAACTTTTTATTGTTGTTTGTGCTAAAGTATTGCCAAATGAATCCGGTGTGCTATTAGTGCGTGTAACACCTTGGTAGATTTATGCATACACTACCAACATGCGCGCTGCCTCTTTACTTTTTGCCTTAGTGCTATTTTTTGTTTGGTCGGCCAGGGGGCAAACCATGCAAGGTATGGTTACTGATGCTACTACACTCAAGCCACTCTTCCCGGTGACGGTGGTGAACATGAATACTCAACAGGCTGCATATACCGACGTGAATGGGTTTTACGTCATCGCAGCACGTCCCGGAGATAAGATCGCCTTTTCCTATGTGGGTTATAAAGCGGTAGAAAAGCTGAAGCCTGTATCTGTACTAATTGCTACGCAAAACATAACCATGGAGCGCCGTGCGTATGAGCTTGATGAAGTTTTCCTTCGTCCGGATAAACTTACTCAATATCAGAAAGACTCAATAGAACGAAGGGTTATTTACCGTGCAGTAATGGAAAGGCCTGTACCGTCTCCGGTTATGAATCCTGCCAGTGCGCTGGCTGAGCGGCTTTCGGGAAAGGTACAGAGGCTCAAACGTTTTCAAGGAGAATTTACCTGGTGGGAGCGCCAGAAGTTTATAGACAACCGCTACACCGCCGATGTGGTAAAGTCAGTTACAGACCTAAAAGACGACAGTACAATTACTGTTTTTATGGGGGCATTTCCCATGCCTTATGATTATGCCCGGGTGGCTACCAACCTGGAGATGAAGATGTGGATAAGGGACAATTACAAGGAGTGGTCAGCGAAAAAGGCTGACAGCACGGTTAAGCAAAGGGATTAAGCTGTTCGTTACGCGCAGCTAATATGCGGAACTTATGGTAGATGGGATATCACCTCTCCGGCCGGTGTTTTTCCTATATTTGTAAGGATGAAAAAGCTGTGCCTACTTCTCGCTGTTATTTCAGTTCCATTTCTATCTGATGCGAAGGGGAAACCCAAGCCAGGCCTGGAACAATCCCGGTTTCAAAAGGAACTTTCGGGTATTGTAGATATCAGCAAGCGTCCCGGAGGATTTGAGGCGCTGAAGCAGGTGGAACTAACGACCGGCAGGTGGAGCTGTAACAGGGAATTAGATGGATTTATCCCGGTGGTGGAAGTGAATGCTTGGCATCCTGCAGACAGGCTGCAAGTACTTGCAACATCTGCAAAACCAATAGCGACGCAGCATGCCCGGATGTTACTATTGCACGGTCTGCCCGGATATATCATGCGCGATTCAGACAGGGATGCCACAATACCTATTGATAAAGCCATCTATACCAGGAAGGTTGTTTTTACAAAAAGCGACAACTATATAGAGTCTACAGTTACAGTAGCGTTCAAGGCGCACAACCTTAATACCGTGGAGATAGTAGTGGAAGCGTGGAAGTCTTAGAGGGTAACGATGAATTCTGAGCCTTCGTTCTCGCGGCTCTTCACCTGGATGGTGCCGCCGAACGATTCTACCTGCACCTTAGTAATGTACAGGCCAACACCACGGCTATTAAGGCCTTTGTGGAAGACCTGGTTTAGCTTAAATAGTCTGTTGCCATACTTTACGAGGTCTATTCCCAGTCCGTTGTCTTTGACTGAGATGACGACCCTGCCATTCTCGCTGTATGTGCGAACGAGGATATCAGGGATTCGGTTAGGGCTGATGTACTTCAGCGCGTTGCTAATCAGGTTATAAAGAATACTTTCAAGGAATACCTTAGGATAGAGGATGGTAGGTACACCCATACTTAGCTGCACAAATGCTCCTGTTTCGAATATGGTGCTATTGAGCTGGTCCAGTATCTCATGTGTGATCTCGTAGACGTTGCAATCATCGAAGGGAATATCCTTCGTCATGCTTAGTTGTGCCACGTCTATTAACGTGTTCAGGCTGCTTACGAGCGAGCTGCTACCTTCCTTAAGGTATTCTACGATGCCGGCAAGGTCCAGACCGTTGTTGTCGTCTTTTTGCTCTATCCTGTCTTTCAGCATTTCCACCAGAAGGGAAATGTTGTTTGCCGGGCCCCGAAGATTGTGGGCGATGATGTGGTTCAGCTCTTCAAGTGTTTTTATCCTGTTTATAAGTCCGGTACGAATTGCTTCCAATTCGCTGTTTTGCCTGTTAAGACGGTCTGCCAGGTTTTTACGCTTTGTGGTGTCTACAATCTGCACTACATAATGATCTACTTCGCCACTGTTGCTAAATACTTTGGATACTGTGTGCATGCCCCACAGGATCGTGTTCTGTTTAGAGATGTACCTCTTTTCCAGTGAATAATGGTTCAGAAAGTTGGCCATCATTCTGTCCATTAGTTTCAGATCGTTGTCATTATCATCCGGGTGTCCCAGGTCCAGCAGCGAGTATTTGAGCAATTCTGATTTTGGATAGCCGAGAAAATTGCACAGAGCATTATTTGCGTCTAAGATCCGTCCATCGGTACTTACAAGCGCCATGCCAATACCGGAAAACTCAAAAGCGCTCTTGAAACTTTCTCTGTAGTCGTGCTTAGCAGGTCGGAGATTGTTGCGGAGGGGGATGATCTCACCAGCCTTCTTTTTCGTCACGCGCCCATAGAGCACTGTGTCTTTATTCGAAGTAGGTTTCATTTGACTATTGTCAAGGGCGGCGGCTGTATCCATCACAATCGTTGCAAATGTATCTCATAAAAAAGCATAACGCGGGCTGTTAGCAGGTCTTAACATATGGTTTACTTCACATTTGCCAACCGATAGAAAATAGCTGACATGACGGTGATAGTACGTTAGTTTGCGGCCAGTTTCCGCGTTGGAATGATCAGACAAATGGCTAATACTACGAGGGCGCCAATAACGTTGAGCCAAAGGAAGGAAACCAGGTCCAACAGGTAAACCGCCACTACCACTATCTCCGCGAGCAACGCGGCGAAGAACACGGTTTTGCCCTTTGTCTTTTTTACATAGAAGGCTACCAGAAATATGCCGAGTATGGTGCCGTAAAAAAGCGAGCCAAGAATATTGACCGCCTCGATAAGGGAGCCCATTTTTGCGGCAAACATGGCCACGCCTATACAGAAGACGCCCCAGCCAAGGGTGTGTGCGCGGCCCGTCTTGACCTCTTTTGCTTTGTCTCCGGCGTAGTCTGACATTTGAATGTCCATCATTGAAGATGCTGCCAGCGCATTGAGTGCTGCGGAAATAGACCCCCAGGAGGCGAGTATTATCACTGCAAAGAGGAGGCCGACGATGCCCGGTGGAAGAGCGTTTTTTACGAAGTACAGGAAAATGTAGTTTGTATCATTTTTATCGGGACTATAGTGTTGCTTGCTGATGTACGTAGCCACACTGTCGCGGAGGTCTTTTATCTGGCCTTGCGTTTGGTGAAACTCCGTGAGTAGCTGATCATTTTCCGTGGTGGGCGACAGGTTTCGTTGACTTAGCAGCGCTTTGGAAATCTCCAGGTGTTTCGCGTGGAGTAGCTCAAAACGCGCCTGCTCGGCAGCAGCTTTTGTGGGCTCGTGCCGGCGGTAATGCTCATAGGCAGTGGTGTTGTAGTAGACATCTGAAGAGCGAAACGTATAGAACACAAATACAAGGGCGCCAATGAGCAAAATGCCAAATTGCATCGGAATCTTGACAAGGCCATTCAGTAACAGACCCAGGCGGCTTTGGCGCATGTCGCGCGCGGTTATGTACCGGCCCACCTGGCTGTGGTCTGTGCCGAAATAGGAGAGGGCAAGGAAGAAACCGCCTATCAGGCCGCTCCAGATATTGTATTTGTCATGCCAGTCAAAGTTGGTCGTAATAGCGTTGAGTTTACCACTCTTGCCCGCTATGTAGAGAGCGTCTGAAAAGGAAGTCTCTGCCGGCAGGCCGCTGACCACGAGGTAGCCTGCCAAACCCATGGATGCTAGGATGATGAGGAATTGCAGCTTTTGCGTGTGCGCAACAGCCTTGGCCCCGCCGCTCCAGGTATATATGATGAGCAGTCCACCCATGAGTACGTTTGTGAGGTATATGTTCCACCCAAGCATGGACGAGAGGATAATGGCAGGGGCATATATACTAATACCCGTGGAAAGGCCACGGGAAAGAAGAAACAGAAAGGCTGTTAAGACACGGGTGCGCCGGTCGAAACGCTGCTCAAGGTATTCGTAGGCGGTGTATACGTTCAGCTTGCTGAAAACCGGAATGAAAGTGGCTGAAATGACAACCATGGCAATGGGCAGCCCAAAGTAATTCTGCACAAAGCGCATCCCATCTGTGTATGCAAGGCCAGGCGTAGACAGGAATGTAATGGCGCTGGCCTGTGTGGCCATAACACCGAGTAATATCACATACCAGGGCATTTTTCGCTCGGCTAGCAAGTAAGAGTCCGCCCCGGTTTGCTTGCTGCCTTTATGCAGGCCATAACTAATCATGGCGGCAAGCGTAAGTAGTAATACAATCCAGTCCAGCAGGCTCATGGGTTTCGGTATGGGCTGCCTAAGTTAGCAATATTATAGAAGCCAATGGCGTACCTTTGCAACTGATGATAGTGAGTGAAGAAAAGTTGTTGAGACTGTCTGAGTTGCCTGCGGGTACCAAGGCTGTGATAAAAGAGCATGACCAGTCAGAGTTCAGCCTGACACTAATGGAGATGGGTTGTGTGCCCGGTGAGCCTGTATGGGTAGAGATGATAGCGCCGTTAGGCGATCCGATGGCTATTAACATAGCCGGCTACTACCTCAGCATTCGTAAAAACGAGGCCGACAAGATCTGGGTGATAGCTAATTAGCGCTTTTTTCTTCCTTATATACCTGGTTCAGTTCACTGATATAGCCGAGTATTTCCTTTTTGCCAAGGTTCTTAACTGAACTTGTCATGAAGCTGCGTGGGATAAATTCCCATTCTTTTTTCATTTCTTCGATGAACATTTTTGCATTGCGTGCTGCGTCGCGTTGCGTACTCTTATCGGCCTTTGTAAAAATTACGTTGAAAGGAATTCCCCATTCACCCAAATTCCTGAGGAAATCAAGGTCCAGCTTTTGAGGATTGTGCCGACTGTCGATCAATACGAAAACCGTAACCAGGTTCTCACGTTCCTTCAGGTACTTTTCGATCATCTTTTCCCAGCTCGCTCTTGTGTTTTGAGAAACCTTGGCAAAACCGTAACCCGGGAGATCGACAATGTAAAAACTCTTGTTTGCGAGAAAGTGATTGATTAACTGTGTTTTACCGGGTGTATTTGAAGTTTTTGCCAGGTTCTTTTGGCCTGTGAGCATATTGATAAGTGAGGATTTTCCCACATTGGATCTGCCAATAAAAGCATACTCCGGCATATCCGGTTTGGGGCATCCCTCTACTTTGGGGCTGCTTATGACGAACGTAGCTGTTGAGATTTCCATTGGCAGGTAAGTAAATATGCTGTATTTTTAAATCAGGTTAGTCGGGCGGCAAAAGTAAGCATTGCGGACGTAACAGGCATGTAAGAGATCGATCATGCATATTTGCATGATATAAAATATTATTCTTTAACTGTCTAACGAAGTGTGTGCTATCTACGCCCTATATGCAAGGCCAGTACTGTGATGTGTGGTTTTTGTATAATGTTTTGGCTAAATACTCGTCATTAATGAAATATTGCCTTAGGTTAATAGTGTTGTTGCTACTCGGTGCTACCGGGGTGGGAGCGCAGACTATTTCGGGGACATTATCTCTTTGTACTGGTAATTCTGTTGAGCTTACCGGGTCACCTGTCGGGGGTACATGGCATAGTGGAAACCCTTCTGTAGCATTAATCGCGGACTCGGCAATCGGAGTCGTTTCTGCAGTTTCCGCCGGTACCGCGACGATTTTTTATACGGTTTCCGGTAGCCCCGTTTCTGTAGTAGTTACTGTGAATACTTCGCCATCGCCGATAACGAGCACAGGTCCTATGTCTGTATGTACCGGTAGTTCCATTTATTTGAGCTCAGCAACAGGTGGAGGTACCTGGTCATCAGGTGCAGCGACTGTTGCCACCGTATCCGCGTCCGGGATCGTAAATGGCGTGTCATCGGGCGTGGTGCCAATTTCGTATACGCTTTCCGGAGGATGCGCAGTAAGTACCGACGTGACGGTAAATGCTACGCCGGCAGCAATTACGGGTCCTAGCACAACATGTGTGTATTCCTCTGTTACGTTCACCAATAGCACGCCGGGCGGCTCCTGGTCGTCGGCGATGCCATCCATTGTCTATGCAGGGTCTGCAACAGGTGTGATCAGCGGACTTGCTCCGGGGTTTGCAACCGTATACTATACATTGCCTACTGGTTGCTCCGTGAATAAACACATATTTGTGAATCCGTTGCCGGGAGCGATATCAGGCCCTCCGAATGTATGCACGGGATCAGTGGTTACGGTGACTTCTTCATCTACAGGTGGAACCTGGAGTGTGGTAGGATCAGGTATTGCCACTATTGGTTCTACCAGCGGTGACGTCACCGGGCTGGCTGCGGGTGTGGAAACAATATCTTACACATTATCAACCGGGTGTGCTACTTCAAGGCTTATCACTGTAAATGCAACTCCCGGAGCCATATCCGGCAATGTGCCGTTCTGTCCTGGTGGTAGTATTTCGTTATCTAATTCGTTGGATGGTGGCATCTGGACGAGCGGAAGCACTGCTGTGGCAACAGTGAGTGGGAGCGGAAGCACTGCTACTTTGACCGGAATTGCCGCGGGAACCGCGACCATTAGTTACATAACGGCAGGGGGATGCACAGCCACTGCGATAGTGACTGTAATGCCATTGCCCAATGCAGGCGTAATATCAGGGCCGGGAGCGGTTTGCGAAGGTGCAACGGTGTCGCTGACCAGCACTTCACCAGGTGGGTTATGGACCAGTGGCGACCTGGCCATTGCATCTGCCGGTGCCGGAGGTGGTGTAGCCGGCGTAGCGCCCGGCGTAGCGCCAATATCCTACGCGGTATCCAACAGCTGTGGAACGGCAACAACAACTACAAACGTGACCGTAACGGCGATGCCTGCTGCTATAACGGGCACTGCATCTTTTTGCCAGGGAGCCAGCTCTATTTTGGCTAATAGCGTAGCCGGAGGCACATGGAGCAGCCTGGCAACCGGTATTGCTTCGGTTGGTTCATCCAGCGGAGTAGTGTCGGGGTTGAGTGCAGGAACTGCCGTAGTAATTTATTCGATAGCCCCTGCAGGCTGCAATGCCACAAGGGTGGTAACCGTTAATCCTGCTCCGGGTCCTATTACAGGAGCCGGCTCTGTTTGCGAGGGTAATGTATTGCCACTGGGCGACACGGCTTCTGCGGGTGTGTGGACGACGAGTAACCCATCGATTGCGGTGATATTGACGATCGGTGGTAGCTCGGGAGTGCTGAGCGCGCTGGCGCCCGGGGTAGTAACCGTGACATACAGCATTGGATCTTGTATTGCTACTACATCGGTGACAGTTCACGCCTTGCCGACAATCACAATTGCGAATACGCCGAATTCTTGTGGAGGCAGTACAGTGCTAGCTGCTTCCGGTCCTTCAGTTTCTTATGAGTGGTCGCCGGCAATGGGACTATCTTGCACGGCATGTAGCATCACCACTGTATCACCAGCCGGTGGGCCGGTATATAGTGTAACAGGTACTGACATAAATGGCTGTGCCCGTACCGAAAGTACTGTGGTGGCTACAGACAGGATATATGGCCATGTTTTGTACGGTGGCACTCCTCCTGTGAGCCCACGGGCCACAGTATGGCTGATAGCTTATGATCCGGCCGACAGTTCAATTCTGGCTATTGACTCCACTACGACCTGCCTCGACGGTTCGGAGCAGTATTATGAGTTTGCCGGAAAGCCTGCAGGGCGCTATGCTGTAATGGCACGCCAGGAAGTGTTTACCCCAGGCATAAGCGGCTACGTTCCGACCTATGCCGGTGATAAAGTTCATTGGTTCAATAGCGCAGCTATTACACACAGCTCCGGTAGTGCAGATGGTAACGATGTAAACATGGTATATGGCAATGTGCCGTCGGGACCTGGTTATATAGCCGGTTATGTATATGCCGGAGGTTCGGTGGGTGACGGTGTGGTGGCTGCGGGAGTGCCGGTGCTTCTAGTAGACGCTTCGGGCAATGTCGTTACCTATACCTATACCAATGCCGCGGGCATTTACACATTCAGTGGCCTTGCGCTCGGCACCTATACTATACATCCTGAAGTATTTGACTATTACACAACAACTTCATCGGTAACCCTCACTTCAACTGCGGTTTTTCAGCTGGATGTGACTTATAAGAAAGATACCGGCGCGCATAGAATATATCCGTTCACACCGTCCGGCGTAAATGAGGTGATCCTCGCAAAGGGTAAACTCAATATATACCCTAATCCGGCACATTCTATTTTGAATATTGGTGGTGTGGAATCGGCAAACCAGGATATGTCAGTGGCTGTATGTGATATTACCGGACGCACCGTGCTGGTTCAAAAGTTTAGCGGTGCATCTACGGCTTCGCTTAAAGTTGATGTGTCGGGCCTTGCACCAGGAGCCTACATTGTTACAGTTGTAACTGCCGGTGGTTTTTATACCGGAAAGGCAATAGTAGAGTAGGCTATATCTCGAGCAAAAAGCATTTCCTGTTCAGACGACCCTGGAAGTCGAAAGGCGTTGTAGCGCCGGTGATATCTTTTACTACTGCCGCAGGGATCGCGTCTCTATCCAATTCGAAATTTCGATAATTATTACTGAAGTAGATCTTAGCACCGTCGGCACAGCCTTTGATGATCTTCTTGAGGAGTTTTACGTGATCGCGTTGAACATCAAAAATATCGTCCATCCTCTTGCTGTTTGAGAATGTGGGTGGATCGCAAACCACTAAGTCAAATTTTCGGGAGGGAATGTAGTCGAGCCATTCCATTACATCGCCGTGAATGTACTCGTGTTTCTCATCATTATAGAGTTTGTTGTACTGCATATTGCGCTTGGCCCAGTGCAGGTAGGTTTTTGACATGTCTACCGAAGTGACGCTTGCAGCTTTGCCGTGAGCTGCATATACACTAAATGAGCCAGTATAGCAGAACAGGTTGAGCATGTGCATGCCAGCAGCCTGCTCGCGAACCATAGATCTTGTGATCCTGTGGTCAAGGAAAAGGCCAGTATCGAGGTAGTCGGTAAGGTTGATGATGAAATTGAGGCCACCTTCAGATACAATTCGTTCTGTTTTTGTTTCGTCGAATTTCTCATATTGCCCCTGTCGTCCTGCCTTGCGCTGGCGCACCTTCATAAAGATGACATCCTGGGGTATTTCAAGCACCTCAGCAATAGTGGCTTTACATTCTGCCAGCCACACCTCATGTTCGTCGTCTTCCATGCCGTGGCGACGTTTATATTCAGCCGCATGCACAACACCGTCGTACCAGTCTATGGCAAATGGAAATTCCGGCAGGTCGTGATCGTAAAAACGGAAGCATGCGATGTTCTGCTTTCGGGCGATTTTCGCAAAGTGTTTGTGCACCTTTATAAGGCGGTTGCGGAACATGACCTGTTTTTCGGCGCTCATGTGTCAAAAGTAGTACCAAAACTGCGTTTATGGGTATTTTTAGATAGGCTAGATGCCGGTGAAAGTCATATTGAAAATGCAACTATTGTAAAAGTGGATTACGTGTCAACTATTGTTAAGGGCATTTTATAATAGTCAGCTTTTTCATGTAGGTTTGTATAATCCAATATCCATTGAATAGATGCAACTAGCCGACAGACTCAATTCTTTTTCGGAGCCGCAGACAATAAAAATGGCCAAACTGGGCCGGGAATTAAAAGCAAGAGGAATAAATATAGTAGACCTCAGCCTGGGTGAGCCCGACTTCATGACGCCGGAGCACATACGAAAGGCAGCCATAGACGCCATAAACGAAGGATATAGCAAATACACGCCCGTAGTGGGCATGCCTGATCTGCTGGAGGCGATAAGTTTGAAACTGAAGCGCGATAACAATCTTGATTACCAAACTTCGGAGATCATGGTGTCAACCGGGGCTAAGCATTCACTTGCAAATGCCATTCTTTGCCTGGTGAACCCCGGTGATGAGGTTATCATACCTACTCCATATTGGGTCACTTATTCTGCCCAGGTGCAACTGGCGCAGGGTGAGGTGAAATTTGTGCACTGTGGTATAGAGAATGATTTTAAGATCACGCCACAGCAGCTTGAAGAAGCCATTACGCCCAACACAAAGCTCTTTATATTTTCATCGCCTTGTAACCCTACAGGAAGTGTATATACCAAAGAGGAGCTGGCCGGGCTGGCAGAGGTGTTTGCAAAACACCCTCAGGTAGCCATCATCAGTGATGAGATATATGAGTATATCAATTTTATTGGCGGCCATGAGAGTATTGCGCAGTTTACTGAACTGAAAGACCGGGTAGTAGTGATCAATGGTTTGTCGAAGGGGTTTGCAATGACGGGCTGGCGCCTGGGCTATATGGCTGCACCCCGCGAACTGATACAGGCGTGCGATAAGTTGCAGGCCCAGTTTACGTCAGGTGCATGTGTCATTACGCAAAGGGCGGCTATAAAGGCGCTGCTCAGCGACCTGGGACCAACGCACGATATGGTGACTGCCTACAAACAACGCAGGGACTATGTGGCAGAAGCACTCCGGAAAATTCCGGGTGTGAAGGCAAACATCCCTGGCGGTGCTTTTTACGCATTTCCGGACATCAGTTCCTTCTTCGGTAAAAAATATGGCCACCAGCAGATAAGCAATGATGTAGATATGAGCATGTACCTGCTGAATGAGGGCCATGTATCAACAGTTTGTGGCAGTGCGTTTGGAAACGATAAGTGTATACGCTTGTCTACGGCTACGTCAATGGCGAACCTGTATGAAGCTGTGGCGCGTATCTCGGCAGCGTTGGCAAAGCTATCATAGGTGGCGCGGGCTACCGGCAATCATTAATACGTTAAGACACACAATTGAAGAGGCCTGCATACCAGATTGGGCATTGGGGGGCGGACTCGCCAGACGGCAAACCCGTTATGGTGTCGTATTGGAATGCATTCCTGGAGTGCTCCTATGCAAATAGCGCTTTCCTTGATTGGTTTGGGAAGTCGATAGCGACTGAAGTCCGAAAATTGAATCTTGCAGATCTACTAGGAGCCTCGCTCATTGCTTTTGAGCCTCACTTGCATGCTGTTCTAAGCGGGAATGAGGTGGATTTTGAGATGGAGGTGGACCCGAAGAAAAGTGGAGCCGTGAAGCGCGCCATATTTCGGCTTGTGCCTGATTTTTCTGGCGAAGAGGTGAGAGGTTTCATGATAACCGGCGTAGAAATTTCCAGGGAAGGGCCTGGTGCGGCGGTTTCACCTGCTGTAACCGGTGATTTAATAGGAACGGCGGACTCAATAGTCGTCAATGGCATTAGCAGAAAACTACAGGAATATTCAGAAAGGCTTATAGAACTGTTAGGAGCTCAATTGGAGAATGGTGATAGTGGCAACGCGAGGTTTTCTGTGGAATTTATGATTGACGCAGAATCACAAATGAGTATCACCCAGGTTGGTGAGGCATCATTTTCTTCGGAGATCAATCTTTATGACTGTATCTCAAGAGTGGTGACCCGGCTCGATGATGAGTTCAGAGCTGCTTCCTGTTCTGTACGCGTGCGTGTGAGCCCCTTCATCTATGTGCATGCCAATCCCATTTATCTTGAGAGCATAATATTTAGTTTCCTGGGAAATGCCATAGTCACGAGGAGTGCCAACCGTGCAGCAGTCGTAGAATTAACTTCAATGGTTTCAGGAGATGAGACTATTCTCAGTATAAAAGATAATGGAAATGGCATAGATCTGAACGCGTTTTTAGGGCGCTCAGAAATGCTATTGGCCGATGATGACAAACAAGTAGCGCCCATGTCATTGCACGTGGCAAGGCAACAGGTATATGCTATGGGCGGGTATATAGGTGTGGAGAGCGACCCTGAAAAAGGTACCTGGTTCCGGATATATTTTAAGACGAAGCTTAGAAGCTAAGAGTGCCTTGAAATTGGTATGGCTTCTTGCCGGATGATAAGAGAAAAGGGATGACTTCTGGTCATCCCTTTTCTCTACTATGAGTACAAGTACCTGCTATGGATTATATACCAATCGAATTATGCTCGTGTTTCCATCAGCGCCTATGAATCTGCACATGTAGACACCCGAAGATGTTTCGCGTGGTAATGTGAATGTCGTATTTCCTTTCGCGACTTTGACATGTTGCACAGTTTTGCCGTCAAGTGATGAAATCAAAAGCTCACCTGCTACAGGGGCATCGATTGTTACATCGCTATAGGCAGGGTTAGGGTACAGTTTCAGCATGGTGGCTACTGGTTCGTTGCGGACGGACGTAACACATGCTGAAGCAGGCCTTACCGTTATGACCTTAGTAGCAGTATCATTGCTGCAAACGTTCGCAACGATGTAACGTATAGTTACTGTGCCCGGCGCAACACCTATAACTGAGCCTGTAGGAGAAACAGTGGCAATTGTGGCGTTTGACGTGCCCCATGTGCCGCTTGTAACTGATGCTGAAAGCAAAATGGTGTCTCCCTGGCAAACTGAATCTGCACCGGTAATATTACCTGCATCAGCCAGGGGATGCACGGTGACAGCTACTGTGGTTGTGGCGGAACCACAAGAGTTGGTAACTGTATACGAGATCGTGGCTGTTCCCAGTGACATCCCTGTAACGACACCTGTAGAGGACACCGTTGCAACAGATGTAGATCCACTGTTCCATGTACCACCTGCACTAGACGCGCCAAGCGTAAGTGTTCTGCCCAGGCAGACATCAGTGCCCCCTGTTATTGAGGCCGCGACCGGAAGCGGATTAACAGTTACAGGGTGTGTAGCAGTAGCAGAGCCGCAAACAGTTGTTACTGTATATAGAATAGTGTCAAGTCCTGAGGCCACTCCGGTGACGGCACCAAACGGGTTTACAGAAGCCTTGCCGGTAAGGTTGCTCCATGTGCCACCCGTCACTGAGGACGTAAGAGTGGTAACCGCACCTACGCACACAGTAGAAGTGCCGGTGATAGTTCCTGCTGAAGGCAATGGATTGACAGTGAAGACTCCGGACCTGACACAGCCCGCCGGTGACGTATAGGTAACAACCGTGGTGCCTGCGGCGACACCGAGCAGCAAGCCTGTAGAAGACCCAATAGTAGCCACGCCCGTGCTAATGCTGGTCCATGTGCCGCCGGTAGGTGTGCTGGACAGCGAAGTAGTGGCACCTACACAGACTGTTGGCGTGCCGGCAATGGCAGTTGGTAGCGCATTGACCGTTACAGTGCCAATATTGCTGCAGCCTGTAGCAAGTGTGTAGGTAAAGGTAGCCGTGCCGGCACTCACGCCGGTTACTACGCCGCTACCGGCGCTAACCGTTGCAACTGATGGTGTGCCGGCCGACCATGTGCCACCTGATGGAGTGCCCGAAAGGGTAGTGGTGCTACCCGCACAAACCGCTGCACCGGATACAGGTGAAGGCAACGGATTGACCGTAGCAATCACAGAACGCGCGCAGCCGGTTGGGAGTGTGTAGATTATTGTGCTATTGCCGGTGGAGATAGCAGCGAATATGCCCGACGTCAGATCAATTGTACCTACAGCAGTTGCTGAGCTTGACCATGTTCCACCCGAAGGGGTGCTGCTGAACGTGCGCGTGTCTCCAACACAAACAGCGGCAGTGCCACTGATCGCAGCCGGTAATGGATTGACCGTGAATGTAGCTGAGCGTGAACAGCCCGTAGAGAGTGTGTATGAAACAGTGGTAGTTCCTGCGGAAATCGCCGAAACTACTCCGGCAGTAGATATTGTCGCTACTCCGGTGGTGCTACTTGTCCAGATACCACCTGATGTAGTGTTTGTAAGCGTTTCGGAAGCGCCGGCACATGCAAACAGAGACCCGCCGATCGCAGCCGGATTAGGTTGCACCGTCAGTATCGCTGTGCGTTGACAACCAGTGGTTGCCGTATAAGTGATAGTTGTTGTGCCCGATGCAACCGCAAGTGCAATCCCCGACGACGTTCCGATAGTGGCGGTAGTGGGTGCAGAACTGACCCATGTGCCGCCAGAAGTTGCATTGGTGAGCGTGGTTGACCCGCCGTCGCAAATGGTAAGTGTGCCACCTATTGCAGCAGGTAGCGCGTTTACCGTAAAGCTGGTAACCCTGCGGCAGGTGGTCGGAAGCGTGTAGGTGATATTTGCTATGCCAGCTGTGCCGGCAGTAACTAAACCGGTTGAGGCATCAACAGAGGCAATGGTAGCATTGCTGCTGGTCCATGTGCCACCCGATGTAGTCGATGAAAGGGTAGAACTTGCTCCTGAACAAATAGAGGTGCTTCCTGAGAATGTTCCCGGCGTTGGATTCACAGTAAGGATAGATGTGCTGACGCATCCTGTAGATGTGAGTGTGAAGTTGATCACCGAGTTACCCGCAAGCAATGCTGTAAGTGTACCTGTAGAGGCTCCGATAATTCCCACTGAGCCGTTGCTGCTAGACCACGTTCCTGCCCCAGACGAATTGGTAAGGGTAGTAGTAGTGCCCGAGCAAAGCGTGAGTGAGCCGCCGATAGCCGCCGGTAACGCAATCACAGTTACTGTGCGCGTAGCGATACAGCCGTCAGTTGATGTAAAAGTGATAGTAGTGGTTCCTGCTGTGGCTCCGGTGACGATACCAGTAGAGCTGCCAACATCTGCGATAGATGTGTTTGCGCTGCTCCAAGTACCTGACGCACTATTTGTGAGCGTGGTTGAAGCACCCTCGCACATAGAAGCTGTTCCGCCTATAGCCGGAGGCAAGGCATTTACAGTTATCACCCTTGACGCGGAAGCTGTACCACAGCTACTTGAGATAGTGTACGTAATAGATGCTGTGCCAACTGACGAACCCGATACTACGCCCGTTGTGAAACCAACCGGTGCCACTGAAGCATTGCCACTGATCCATGTGCCGCCAACTACTGTGCTGGCCAGCGTTATTGTAGACCCATTACATATAGTTGAAGGGCCGCTGAGCGTGCCTGCAGATGCAGATGTTGTAACTGTAACTTCCGTTGTGGTAGTTACAGTGCCACAGGCGCCGCTTACTGTGTAGGTTATGGCTGTGGTACCTGCTGTGATGCCGCCCAGAACTCCGGATGTACCGTCTATTGTGCCAACGGCTGTGTTGCTGCTGGTCCATGTGCCACCGGAAACTGAACTTGTAAGCGTAGACGTAAGTCCTGTACAGAGGCTGGTAGACCCGGAAATAGTACCTGCTGTAGGTGCAGGATTTACTGTTACTGGCGTGAGCCTCAGGCATCCGGTAGAAAGTGTGTAGGAGATGTTTGTGGTTCCCACACCGACACCCGTAACTACGCCGGTAGCTGCACTAACCGTGGCGATGGATGTGTTAGCGCTGGTCCATGTGCCGCCTGAGGGAGAACTTGACAAAGTAGTGTTGCTACCCACACAAGTACTTGCGGTACCCGAAATGATAGCAGGTAATGGATTTACTGTTGCTACAGTAGAACGGAAACAACCGGTAGCTAATACGTAAGATACGACGCTAGTACCGGCAGTGATGCCACTAATGATGCCGCTGGTGCTGCCGATGAGTGCGACAGAAGTGTTTCCGCTTATCCATGTGCCACCGATGGTTACGTCTGAAAGCGTTGCTGTAGATCCTTCGCACATAACCGGTACGCCTGAAATAGCTGCCGGAACGGGGTTAACTGTGATTACCGTTGTGGAAAAACATCCGGTCGGAAGCCTGTACGTAACAGTTGTTGTCCCCGTAGCGGCGCCGGTTACTTCTCCTGTTGTGGTGTTCACAGTTGCAATTCCGCTCGCAGCACTCCATGTACCTGCAGGAGTGGTAGAACCGAGTGTAATTGTTGAACCGACACAAACTGAAGTAGAGCCTGTGATAGCGGCTGGGAGTGGGTTTACCGTGGCCTCGGCAGTCCTGGAACATCCTGTAGAGGTAAACGAAACAGAAATAATTGACGTGCCCGCGCTGAGACCCGTAAGCGTGTAGATGCTACCAGCCAAGGTTAATCCTGCGACTGCAGGCGTGCCGCTTGCATAAGTCAATGTGCCGCCGCTGTTACTATATGTTGTAGACCCGCCTACGCAAAGCGTTGGCCCGGAGATGGTAGCGGGGAGCGGATTTACTGTTACCTGCCTGGTCGTAAAGCACCCTGTGGAGGTAAAGGTGAAAGTAATAGTTGCTGTACCGGCTATATTGCCTGTGACTATACCACTTGCATCAACCGTGGCAACAGCGGCATTGCTGGAACTCCAGGTGCCGCCTGTAGACGTGGTGGCAAGTGTGGTTGTGGAGCTTTCGCAGAAATTTGCGATACCGGTGATGCTGGCAGGATTGGGGTTGATAGAAACTGTTACGCTTCCTTCTGGTCCCCAACAGCCTCCGGCAGACTGGGCGCGGAAATAGTATGTGCCTGACGCGCTCACTGTTTGTGACGTTGCTGCTATGGCAGTGGAAGTGCCGCCCGACGTAGTTCCCTGGTAATATATTACCCCGCCGGTGCCACCCGTAGCAGAAATCGTGGTGCTTCCGCAGAAGGTGCCTGCACCAGATGTGGTAACAGCACCGGGGGCAGCCGTGACAGAAACCACTTTTGTGGTGAAGCAGCCAGTAGAAGAGAGGGTGTAAGTAATATTGGTAGTGCCTGTAGCAATACCTGTCAAAACACCCGTTGTGTTGTCAATAGTCCCGTTAGCAGTGGAGCTGCTGCTCCATGTTCCGCCGGCGGTTGCATCCGTCAGCGTCGTAGAGGCACTGACACAAACTGCATTTGCACCGCCAATCGCGGCAGGATTTGGGTTGATGCTAACGACAATTGCGGCTTCAGGCCCCCAGCAACCGGAAGACGACTGCGCGCGGAAGTAATAAGTTCCTGATGCGCTAACTGTTTGAGATGACGAGGCTGTGGCAGTTGACGTGCCTCCGGAAGTTGTGCCCTGGTAATAGATAGTGCCGCCTGCGCCGCCGGTAGCTGAGATGGTAGTGCTGCCGCAAAAGGTGCCTGCACCTACTCCTGTAACTGCGGCAGGTAAGCCGTTTACAGTAACTACTAAGGTTGAGGTGCATCCGGCAGGTGTTGTATAAGTTACTGTACTGGTTCCTCCAGAGATGCCGGTAAACACACCCGAAGTACTAATAGTTCCGACGGCAGTTGTGCTGCTCGCCCATGTGCCACCAGATACGGAGTTAGATAATGTAAGGTTGCTACCCTGGCAAACGTTGGTGCCGCCTGTGATGGCTGCCGTGGTATTAACTGTCACTATTGCCGAAGAGCTGCATCCGGTAGATGTGGTGTAGGTAATGCCTGACGTGCCACTTGTAATACCTGTGACTGAACCGGAAGTTGCATTGACTGTCGCAATGGTAGTAGTGCCGCTCGTCCAGGTGCCACCCGATGGAGCACATGATAATGTAGTACTGGACGACGGGCACACAGTGAACGCTCCCGATACAGGGGAAATGGCATTTACGTTCACTGTGGTCACTCTCTGACAGCCCGTCGCTAGTATATAAGATATGGGAGCTGAACCGCCTGCCGTGCCGACAGGAGAAACAACACCAGATGAAGAACCTATATTGGCAACGCTAGTATTTCCGCTTACCCAACTGCCACCGCTGGTAGTATTGGCAAGTGTGGTAGTACCGTTTGCGCACAAAGTGGTGGAACCAGTAATGATGGATGGTAATGGGTTCACAGTAACAACCGCCGTAACGAAACAGCCGCCGGGAAGTGTATATGTAAGATTTGCAGTGCCTGCAGAACCTCCGGTTATGACGCCGGTTCCGCTTGCTACAGTAGCAGTTCCGCTGCCCGCGCTGGTACTCCATGTGCCACCGCTTACGCTATTTGTAGCAGTTACAGTTGCCGCACTGCACACCAGTAGTGTGCCGCCAATAGCAGCAGGAACGGGGTTTACCGAGATATTGGCAACATTGGTGCAGCCGGTGGTAGCAGTGTAAGTAATATTTGTGGTGCCGGTAGCAATGCCTGCTACTACCCCCGGTGTGCCGGAAGTGTTTACGGTACCAACAGCAGTGTTACTACTACTCCAGGTACCGCCCGTAAGCGAAGGCGTCAGCGAGGTAGAGGAACCTACACATACGGATGATGAACCGGTCAATGTAGGTGCCGCATTTACGGTAATAGTAGTTGACACCGAGCAGCTGCCAAGCGCGTAGATAACGGTAGTTGTGCCTGGCGCTATTCCGGTAAGTACTCCGGTACCTGAGACGATGGTTGCTATTGAAGTGCTACCTGTTGACCAGGCGCCGCCGCCCACACCATTGGTATATGTTGCATTCTGACTTACACACACGTTTGAGGGGCCGCTAATTGAAGATGGAGTTGTATTGACTGTTACTACCCTGGTGACGAAGTTGCCCCCGGCAGTATATGTTATAGTTGCTGTGCCAGCCGCGACCCCGGTAACAGTAGAAGTTGTGGAAGAAGCCGTAACAACGGTAGCGATAGAGGTATTGCTACTGCTCCAGGTGCCACCTGTAAAAGTGTTGGTAAATGTTGTGGTGGAGCCCATGCAAACAGAAGCAGTACCGGTAATTGCAGGGAGTTCCGATACTGCAGTATTTGCCGTGTTCCATTTATCGTTTCCGCCACCGTCACTGCCGTCACCATTTACGGCATTAATCACCCCGCGAAGTGTTACTCCGCCGAAGCCGGCAGAAGGGGCCGTCCACGGGATAAGACGCACGTACTGCGTTCCAGAGCCACCTGAACCTACAAGTGTTGTGGCGTCCTGAGCGCCGCTGTGCTGTATTATCTGTACGCCTGAGGTGTCGACACTGCTGCCGCCGACTGTCGCGGAAGACATACTTCCTGCGGTAGTAGATGGAGATGAAGTCTGAACTGCTTTAGCCTGGAAGCCGAATTTTGGCAGGTTTGTACCTCCTGTGTTGGTGCCCGTTATTCGAATAAAATATGATCCGCCACCTACGTAAGTAGTGACAGGCGACAACGAGGTGTTCAGCAGTTCCATAGTTACGGCGGTGCTGGCACTTGGTGATGAGTTGTGGCAGGAGCAGCCCCCGGTGGTGAGGTCTCCTCCCGGCCCGCCGGCGTTACTTGTAAGTAACGTATACAATAGTACTGCGATAGCCGGGAACAGAATAAATTTCTTCTTCATACTCAGATGAGTTTTTTTGATAGCGTGTTGATGTGTGTTGATCGTTGAAGTTGTATGTATGTACTTCTATTTCGTAAATGTATAAAACTTTAGTTTAAACTTTCAAGCATAGTTTATAAAAAAAAATACTCGTTGCCCGGGTGCATTGTCATAGGTGGGTAAGGAAAATCAATGTGTTTTGACGCTTTTGATATCCAATTAATTGGATATCAAAAGATTATAGCAAATTGATGAAACCTGATGAATAAGAATGTATTTTAGGGCAGGGAATTACTAGAACATGGCGTGCGGCCACGAATAAATGTTAGGTGCCTCTAAAAAAATATTTTTCCGGGGTGGATTTTGATCTTCGGCATTGTGCGCAAAAGCGCTTTGGCTTTGTTCTTTTTGCGTTATACTTTTGAGGGAACTTGAAAGATAAAGACCTACATGGCCAATAAACCGAACAGGAAGCAGGCGGCTCAACCGAAGCCTGTTACCGCGCAGCCTGATGCACATGCGTCAAAAGACACTAAGCCCACGGATCAGAGCATTTTCTCCATTAAGAACATATGCATTTTTCTGGGTGTGTTATCGTTCGTTGTTTACTTTAATACTATCTGGAATGGATTTGTGATGGACGATGTGATGGTGCTCAAGGATAACCGCATGGTGTTACGCGGGATGAGTGCTATTCCGGAACTCCTTTCTACACCGCACATGCGCGGATATCTCATAATCCCTAATGACCTTTATCGTCCGCTCTCGCTGGTAATGTTTGCAATAGAATACCAGTTTTTTGGTCTTTCGCCGGCAATTCACCATTTGATGAATATTGTATTCTTTGCGGGATGTTCCATAATGCTTTTTCTCTTTCTTGATAAGTTGTTTAAAGGGCAACGAACAACACTGGCACTGATCACGGCTATAATTTTTGCTGTTCATCCGGTTCATACGGAGGTGGTTGCAAACATTAAGAGTCGTGACGAGTTAATGTGCTTTTTCTTTGGATTCTGGGCGCTTAACCTGTTTGCTGACTATATGTCTTCCGGAAAGATGCTGAAACTTGCCCTTGGAACTCTGTTGTTCTATCTCGCAATTATCTCGAAAGAAACGGTAATCGCGTTTGTAGGTGTAATTCCGGTTATTTTCTTCTTCTATCGAAACGAGGATAAGAAGAGGGCTGCGTTTATCACTGCAGGTACAGTTATTGCTACTCTGATTTTCCTTGCTGTCCGCACATCTGTGCTGAATGCGTATGATGCCAACCAGCCGGCTGCGAAGGTTGAGTTTATCGATAACGCTTTAGCCGGTGCCGCCGACATGCCGCTCACAGCCACTACTGTATTTGCTACCAAGGTATTGGTAATGGGGCATTACCTGAGGTTGATGTTTTTGCCATATCCGCTCCTGAGCACTTACTCCTACAATAGCATTCCGTTTGCAGATTTCGCGAGTATCGGTTTCTGGCTATCACTCGTTGCATACCTGGGCATGATATATGTAATGGTTACGCGCTTTATGAAGGATCGCAAAGACCCATGGGCCTTTGGTATCATGTTTTATCTCGCTACTATTTTTCTCTTCAGCAACTTCCCATTCCTGATGGGTGCAGAGCTGGCTGAACGTTTTGCATTCTTCGCTTCAGTGGGTACATGTTTGCTCATGGGGCTGGCGATAGAGAAGTGGATCATTAAGAGTGAGACGTCAGATGTGTCGATTGTGAAAACCTCGAAGGTTCTGATGATACTTGGCCCGTTGGTGCTCGTTTATGGTGGTTTAACCTTTGCGCGCAACTTTGAATGGAAGGATAATCTCACGTTGTACAAGGCAGATATTTCGCGTTCGCCCAATGATGTGCGATTGTTTCATAATGTAGGTTCTGCGTTGGCTGAGGAGCTGTATGAGGAGGAGAAAGACTCTGTGCGGAAAAAAGAGATAGATAATGAGGCGCTCACATATTTACGAAAAGGCGTGGAAATTTATCCGGGATACTCCAGTTTGTATGTTGAGATGGCGCGCATATATGACCGCAAAAAGATGTACGACTCGGCAATAAAATATAACAAGCTGGCGCTGGCGTTATCGCCCAATGACTTTACGGCGAACAATAACCTGGGTAGTGTAATGTTGACCGCCGGCCGATTCCGGGAGGCGATACCATACTTCCTGCTTGCTATGCAGTACAACCCGAATTTTAAGTACGCTTACCTGAATGTGGCCCGCTGCTATAACCAGTTGCAGCAATATGACTCGGCAATTGCCAACTATCATAAGCTGCTTGAATTTGAACCGCAGAACGCGGAAGTGGTAAACGAGATGGCGACTGCATTCTTTATGCAGCAACGTTATGATTCTGCGGAGTACTATTACCAGGTATTGCTAAAGGCAAATCCGAATGATGCCAATACTATAAATAATATCGGCGCCATCTTGCTTAATACAAAACGGTATACAGAAGCGGCAGAGTACTTTAAGAAGTCGATAGCCATTAACCCTTCTTACTTCAATGCCTATTCAAACCTGTCCAAATGCTATTTCTTCTCTGGGCAGTACCAGGCTGCGATAGATAACATAAACAAGGAACTACAGGTAGATCAGCAGAAAGCGATAAACGATATTCCGTATATAGCGCTCTGCTACCAGAAGATGGGGAATATGGCAGAAGCAAAGCGATATGAAGCCATTTCAAGGCAATATTTTTCTCAATTCAAATTAGAGTAGCAGTTCCTCAGCCGAATCTATAGCCTTAATGTTTCGTTTTGTTTACAAGTTCATACTGATGTTCGCGCTTTGTGCGAGTATTACTGCTTTCGGCCAGGATTCAGTGCAACACAAGGGTTTTGGTATCGAGATGAACGTCATTGCAGGCAAGATAATCAGGCATTCTGTGAAGTTTACTGCGCCTGTGCCTCCAATTTCAGCCGCAGTGGATCTTAACTTTACCTGGAAAACCTACGGTCGCAAAGACTGGAACCAGCGCTGCAATTTTCCGACGGTGGGTGTTGGTATCATGTTTACCGATTACATGAGTAAGAATATCTTCGGCAGGTGTGTGGGTGTATATCCGAATATCCAGGTGCCGTTTGTGAAAGGAGAACGGGTAGAGTGGACCTGTCGTTTTGGGATAGGTGCGGCTTACGTAAACAAAAAATATAGCCTTGCGCCAGACTATGATACCTTGAACACTGCTATAAGCAGCCATGTCAATGCATTTCCCGTGCTTGTATCGGATGTTCGGTATCATGTCAATCATCACTGGGATGTGCAGGCGGGGGTGAACTTCACCCATATTTCAAATGCGCTTTTCAGCGAGCCAAACCTCGGTGTGAATATGGTAGGCGGTCATGTAGGCGTTAGGTATTTTCCGGGTACATCGAACCCTGAGTATATACTACGCGAACTGCCGAAACTAAAAAACAGGTGGCTGCTGGATGTGCGTGCTGGTATAGCGCACAGGCGTGCTCGCGCGGCGGGAAACCCCGTGAAGGCAGCATACATTGGTGCTATTTCCGTGAGCAGGCGATGGAACAGCCGAAACAAAGTGTATGCCGGAATTGACGCAGGATATCATGATGACGTACATGCTTTTCTTATCAATTACGGCGTAGAGTACGGACATGAGAAACAACATTCCTGGGATGGTGGTTTCTTCGCGGGGAACGAATTTGTCGTTGGCAGGGTAGGGATGCTTGGCTCCGTGGGGGTATATTACCGGCAGACATTTCTCGATTTTGCTCCGGTATACGAGAAGTTGGGTGTGAAATACTACCTGCGCAACGCGGAGAAGGGTGTGGTGAAAGAGTGGTTTCTTTCGGCGATGCTGAACACCCACGGTATCGTGGCTGAATATGCTGAATTTGGTATGGGTGTAGCCTTCTGACCGGTCATTCAGAGGGTGTGCGCCAGTGGTTTACCAATTACAGTTTTACTTACCTTTGCGCCCATGCCAGCAATTTCACAGCGCGGTGGCCATATGCCGCCATCGCCCATTCGCAAGCTAGTACCGTTCGCCAATGCGGCAAAAAAACGTGGTACAAAGGTTTATCACCTTAATATAGGCCAACCCGATATAGTGACGCCACAGACCATCCTGGATGCTGTGCGCCACACAGACATGAAGGTACTTGACTATAGCCCCAGTGAGGGCTTTGAAAGCTACAGAAAGAAGCTGGTGGAGTATTATAAGCGCAACGACATAGACGTAGCTGCGAACCAGATAATAGTGACCACAGGCGGTTCTGAAGCTATCCTTTTCGCGATAATGACTTGCCTTGATGCGGGCGACGAGATAATAATTCCTGAGCCTTTCTATGCTAACTACAACGGCTTTTCTACGAGCGCCGGCGTGAAGGTGGTGCCGATACCTTCTGGTATAGAAACCGGTTTTGCGCTGCCGCCTATCGAAGAGTTTGAGAAGGCAGTGACGCCGCGTACAAAGGCAATAATGATCTGCAACCCTAACAATCCTACCGGATACTTGTATAGCGCAGAGGAGCTGAACGTTCTGAAGGAGATATGCCTGAAGCATGACCTTTTCCTGTTTAGCGATGAGGCGTATCGTGAGTTTTGCTATGATGGTCGCAAACACATTTCCGCTTTGTCCATTCCGGGACTGGAGCAGCATGCAATATTGCTGGACACCATTTCCAAGCGTTATAGCGCTTGCGGCGGTCGGATAGGTGCCTTTGTAACGAAAAACCAGGCTGTGCTTGATGCAGCAATGAAGTTTGCCCAAGCCCGCCTTAGTCCTCCGTCATTTGCGCAGATATTAGGTGAGGCTGCAGTGGATCTACCCGCGGACTACTTTGATGAAGTGCATGCTGAGTACAATGCACGTCGGGACCTGTTAGTAAAGCGCCTCACTGCGATGCCGGGCGTGAAGTGCCCGATGCCCGGTGGTGCGTTTTATGCTATAGCGCAGTTGCCGGTCAATGACAGTGAAAAATTCTGTCAGTGGCTGTTAGAGAGCTTCTCGTATAATGGTGCGACTGTGATGATGGCGCCTGCCGCGGGATTTTATGCAACACCAGGTAAAGGGCGCAATGAAGTGCGGCTTGCTTATGTGCTCAATACTGAGGCCATTAATGGCGCAATGGACTGCCTGGAAGAAGCGCTGAAGCAGTACAAGGATTAACAACTATGACTTTTAAGGAAATAGCTAACCGCCGCCTGAAAGCACAACTGCTTTCAGGCGGCGGTGGTGTATCAGCCAGGGAGGTAGTGATACATATGGGAGCTATTCAGGCCCAGGACTTTTCTATGAGCAAGTGGGCGGTGGGAGTTCGGTCCGGTCTAAGCGAAGAGGCGGTGACGCAAGCGTTGGAAGCGGGTGACTTAATACGCACGCATGTGTTGCGGCCCACGTGGCACCTTGTTGCTGCCGGAGATGTACGATGGATGCTTGAATTGACCTCGCCGGGGGTGAAGCGTGCATTCATGGGCATGAGCAGGACCCTAGGAATGGATGATAAGTTCCTGGCTGAAAGCAATAAGAAAATCGCGCGCCTGCTGTGCAAAGGAAATGCCATGACCCGGGAGGAGATCATGTCCGGCCTCAAGTTCAGTCGAGATATACAAAACGATATAAGGCCATCGCTGATAATGATGAATGCAGAGCAGGATGCAGTGGTATGTAATGGGCCGATGAAGGGGAAAGATATTACGTATATGCTTATGGACGCGCGGGTGCCTGAGCAAGAAAAGCTGACAAGAGATGAGATGCTGGCAAGGCTTGCGTATACTTATTTCAACAGTCATGGGCCCGCAACAGTAGCTGACTTTGCATGGTGGAGCGGGCTGGGTGTAAATGACGCACGGCGCGGTGCTGCCTCAGTGTCCGCACAGTTAGAATCGGCGACCGTAGATGGGTTAACCTGGTATTTTACGGACCATGGCTTGCCGCAAAAGAGGGAAGTCTACCTGCTGCCGGCATTTGACGAATACCTTGTGAGTTACAAGGATCGTGAGGCGTCAATAGCCTTATCGCACCAGTCAAAAGCATTTACCAAAAACGGGATATTCAGGCCCGTGATCGTTGATAGTGGTAAAGTGGTGGGTACCTGGAAGCGAGAAATGAGTGGCAACCGGGGTGCTATTGAGGCCACTGTATTTGAAGATATGGCCGCCGCAAAGTATACAGCGATCATGAGGCGGGCTGCGGTTTTTGCGACTTTCTTGCAGCGGGAGCTAGCTGTAGAATTCAGATGACCGGCTGATGAAAATCATAGTAGCGGGTGACGATGATCGGCTATGCATTTTTTTTCATGTCGGAAATTTGTGAGAACAAAGAAAAGGATATGAACGCAAATATGACAGTAGTAGACAGGCTGATAAGAATGTTGGCAGTGGCAATCATCGCAGTATTATATATAGGCGGCAAAGTACATGGTAGTACGGCGGGACTTCTTTTGTCAATAGCCGTAATATTTTTTGCCACTTCGTTTACCGGCTTCTGCCCATTGTATCGGTTATTTGGCATCGGTGCTCACAGAAAGCACGCGCACAGGTAGGATTTTGAGTGTCGGCTCATGCCAAGTTTGGTACATTTGGGTGACAAAATCACTACTAATGAAGCAAATTATCCTGGCGATGCTGGCTATTATACTTTTTAGTACAATTGATGCCAGGGCGGGTGTTGTAGTCAAAAAGCACCATACAACGTTAGCGATCGTTTCCCCGGTACCCAATGCCAGCCAACAGGCTAATAGTACTAAGCGAACTGTTTTCCAAAAGGTCGCTGAAGCTGTAGGCAATGGAATCAATACATTGCCACGTACAGTGTACATTATTATGGCAATAGTCGGACTTGGCTGGCTTGCCATGGGAATAAATTCAAACTTCGAAGGCAGGAAATGGGCGCTGTCGTTGCTGCTCTATATCTTAGGATGGATACCTGGTTTGGTCTATACGCTAATTATGATGAAGCGATATTACAAATAGCGAAAGACAATAATGAAGAAAGCCGGCTTTTACGCCGGCTTTCTTCATTATTGAGTTATATGTCCTCTGCAGGTTTGGGTGGATTAATTGTAACCTTTACCCGGGTAATGCGCATTTTCTCAACAGACAGGATGGTAAAGTCGTAATTTTCATAAGTAACTACGTCGTTAATCGCCACGAACCTGCCAGCTATTTCTAAAACAAGGCCGGCGATGGAATCACTCTCACCACGAACGGCTTCAAACTCATCAGATGGAAGTCCCATTACGCGACAAACGTCATTGATGAGCGTTTTGCCCTCAAAGGTGTAGTTTGCATCATCAAGTTTCTTGAAGTGGAGGTCGTCTTCATCAAACTCGTCCTTTATATCGCCGATTATCTCCTCCATGATGTCCTCAAGTGTGATAATACCGGATGTGCCACCAAACTCATCGACAACTACTGCAAAGTGTTGGCGTTTCAGTTGAAATTCCTTTAGCAGATCTTCGATCAATTTGCCCTCATGTACAAAATATGCAGGACGAATGAGCTTATGCCAGTCAAATTCATCTTCATCTATATGGGGCAAAAAGTCTTTTGTATGGATCATACCTGCAATGGTATCGAGGTTTTCCTTAAATACCGGTAGTCGCGAGTAGCCTACCTCTATGCAGAATGCCCTCACTTCCGGAAACGTAAGGTCAAAATCGATACCGCTCACATCAAGCCGAGTACGCATCACCTGGCGGGCCGTGATATTGCCAAACTTGAGTATGCCTTTAAAGATATTTACCTCCTCTTGTGTGGCAGTGTGACCAACTGTAAGCTCAATAGCATGTTCAAAATCTTCGCTTGAGATGTTTGACGATTTGGTACCCATACGCCCTTCAATAAAGCGTGTAGATGATACCAGGAAGCCGCTTACTGGCTGAAACATCCACGACATAGCCTGCAGAAAAGGCGCTGAAAATAACGCCATGCGCAGATTGTTTTGTGTGGCATAAACCTTCGGTAATACCTCGCCAAAGAGCACAAGCAAAAACGTGACACAGACCACCTGGATAAGGAAAGTGAGCACAGGGTTCATGCTGCCGGGTAGCAACGACTTCACCAGCATATCTGTGGTGATAACGATAGCGATGTTGATAAAGTTGTTTGCCACCAGGATAGTGGCGAGGAGGCGTTTAGGCTGGTCAAGTAACTGGCCGGCGGTGCGGGCACTTGACTTGTCGTTCCCTTTCAGGAAATTTATGTCCTTTGCAGTTAGGGAAAAATAGGCTGTTTCGGCTCCTGCAGTAATGGCTGTGAGCAGCAACAGGATGAGAACAATGACTATGAGGATTGTAGCGTTTGATGACGAGAATGCCGTTCCGGCTTCAAGTAAGAGCGGAGTAAAACTCGTGTCGCCTTCGGTGCTTTCCAATTTAAGCGTGCATTTGTTGAGACTATCAAAATTAAAAAAAGGAATGAAACAATTGTTGTGTCATTCCTCTTTTTTTAAAAGTGTAACATCCTTAGAAAGGCAGGTCGTCTTTAATGGACGGCGCACCTGAATCGAAATTCATATCTGCAAACCCGTTGGTGTCAGTTGTGCCCTCTGTCGGAGGGGCTTCAGTATGCTCTTTACGCTTGTCCAGCATAACGAGGTTGTCACCTATGATCTCCGTACTAAATCGTTTGTTCTTGTCTTTATCCTCCCACGACCGGGTGCGTATCCTGCCCTCGAGGTAGATAAGGCTGCCTTTGTGCAGGTATTTCTGCGCCAGTTCTGCCAATCCCCTCCACAATACCACCGTGTGCCATTCGGTTTGTGAAACAAGCGTTCCGGTCTTGTCTTTGTAGGTCTCTGTAGTCGCAAGCGGAAATTTTGCCACCGCAATATTTCCTTCCAGGTGTTGCAGGTCCGGCTCCCTGCCCAAATTTCCAATCAAAACTACCCTGTTTACGCCCCTCATAATTGTATCTTTTTTTGCTCTTTAAATTATATTCTCCATACTGTCAAACTTAAAAGTATAAATTTTTTCTAAAAAAAGAAACAAGAGTTTTAGGAAAGGCTAAGTTTTTTAGTTCGTTGATACTCACCCATCTGCCCATGCCAGGTAGCGAATGGCGATCGGGCTCAGTAATCGATACTGAATAGAAATAGGAATGTATAAGCTGGTGAGTAAGCCGCTGTTTGCTATGGAAAAACGTATGTCGCTCAATATCTTTCACGGATAATTCCAATGTTTTCAATGCCTTCTGCAACTCAGCAGGCTGCGTTTGTTTTGGGGTTTCTATTAGCAACAATTCGAATAGGTTTGCCCAAATGTCGCCTTCGGCTCGTTTGTTAACCCAAATTTGATCGTTATGCACTATAACCAGATAGTTGAAATGGCGCTCTGTGACATTGATCTTCTTTGTGCGAACGGGGTATATAGCCTGGGCGTCATGGGACCGGGCGAAGCAGAGGCTGGCTACCGGGCAATCTTCACATTTAGGGTTGGCCGGTGTGCAGACCGTGGCCCCGAGATCCATAATAGCCTGGTTATATAATGCACTTTCCTTCGGGCTTACTAATTCCGCTGCCAAAGATGTGAATATTGCCTTGCCTTCGGAAGAATCAGAAGGTGTTTCAATGCCAAAATACCTTGACAAGACACGGTAGACATTGCCGTCTAGCACGGCAGTAGGTAGCCCGAATGCAAAGGAGCCGATTGCGGCCGCCGTATAAGGGCCGATACCCTTCAATGAAAGCAATCCCTCGTAAGTTGATGGAAAAGCTCCGCTCAATTCGTCGGAAATGTAACGCGCAGTTGCGAGCATATTGCGGCACCGATTATAGTAGCCCAGGCCCTGCCACACCCTGAAGACATCGTCATCCTTGGCCGCTGCCAGATCGTGTACTGTTGGGTATTGAGTAGTAAAAGCATGGTAGTAGGGTAGTCCTTGCTGTGCGCGTGTCTGCTGTAATATGATCTCGGAAAGCCATATGCGATAAGGGTCTTTTTCTCCTTTCCAGGGCAGGTCGCGGGTGTTGACGGTGCGATGCCACTCTAGTAGCCGGCGTGTAAAGAGGGCTTGTTTTGAAATTGACTCGTCCGGATTTGCCATAAACTGCTGTGGTCAGAAACTGCAATTTTACAACTCAAATAGGCTACTCGCCAAGTTTAGCGGTAATTGTTTGCTCTTTCATTTTTCTACGGCTTAGGAATGTGTAAATCACGGGAACGATGAACAAGGAAAGGATAAGTGAGAACATTACGCCCCCCACTATCACCAGTCCAAGGGATTTACGGCTAGTGGAAGCTGCACCAAGAGAGAGAGCAATAGGCACAGCGCCAAATACCATTGCGAGACTCGTCATGAGGATAGGCCTCAGACGCATGGTTGCCGCTTCAATTGCGGCATTGAGTTTGGAAGCACCTCTTTCTCTAAGGTTATTCGAGTATTCTACGATCAGGATACCATTCTTTGTTACCAGCCCAATGAGCATGATCATCCCAATCTGGGAGAAGATGTTCAGCGTTTGGTCAAAGTACCACAAAGTAAGGACTGCGCCGGCCAATGCCAACGGCACCGTAAGCATGATAATCAGCGGATCAATAAAGCTGTCGAACTGGGCGGCAAGGATCAGGTATATCAGCCCCAATGCCAGGAGAAAGGCAAATGAGGTGTTAGAGGAACTTTCTTCGTAGTCCTGAGATGAACCGGAGAGCGAATAACTAAAACTCTCATCAATAAGGCCCTTTTGCTGGAGTTTTGCATAAATGCCTTTCATGGCTGCAATACCGTCTCCTATTGTGTTTCCCGGGGAAAGGTTTGCGGAGACAGTTGCGGATTTGTAACGGTTATAGTGGTAGATCTGGGATGGGCTTGTTGATTCATGCAATGCCACCACATTATCTATGGAAACGAGCTCTCCGTTTCGGGCACGTACATAATACTGTGCAAGGTCTACCGGCGCATCCCTTGACGCGCGATTGACCTGGCCAATCACCTGGTACTGCTTGCCGCTCATGGTGAAATAACCAAGGCGACCGTTGCTCAGCGCAAACTGAAGCGTTTGGGAGATGTCGCTGATAGCGATACCCATGTCAGATGCCTTGGCCCTGTCGATGTTCACAGAGATCTCCGGCTTATTGAACTTAAGGTCTACGTCTACCGCCTGGAAAGTCTTATCGGCGTTTGCCTCTTCAAGGAATTCCGGGAGCACCTTTTTGAGCTTGTTGAAGTCGATATTCTGAAGCACAAAGACCACAGGAAATGCACTGCCACCTCGCTTCACAGAGATCGTCTGCTCCTGAATGGGGAATGCTTTCCCGAAATTCTTCTTCTGGAGTTCCTTTCCTACGGCCTGCACTATTTCGCCCTGGCTACGGGTTCTGAATTCCGGGTCGGAGAGCTTCACGTTGGCCATTCCGGAATTGATAGAGCCGTTGGAGAAGCCCGGTGCAGTGATTGACAATACAACCTGTTTTTCAGGGACATTATCTATCAGGACATCAACCAACTGGTCCATGTAGTTGTCCATGGCATCGTAGGAGGTGCCCTCGGGTGCAGAGACAGCCAGTCGGAAACGACTTCTATCTTCCAGCGGTGCGAGCTCACTTTGAAGCGTTCTGCCAAGGAACCAGATAATGGCAAAGGACGCTACTACACCTGCAATTGAAACCCAGCGGTGTCTCATTATCCAAACAAGCCCACGCTTATAGCCACGTTCCATTCCGGCAAAAAATGGCTCGCTGACAGTGTAAAAGCGGGATGGTTTATGCACATCCCGAGTCATTAGCACGTTAAGTACGGGTGTAAGGGTAAGTGATACAAATGCTGAGAGTAGCACTGCACCTGCCACCACCACGCCAAACTCACGGAATAATCGCCCCGTAAAACCCTGCAGGAAAATGATGGGAAGAAACACCACTGCCAGTGTGATAGAAGTAGAAATAACGGCAAAGTAAATTTCCTCACTACCTTCTTTTGCTGCCCTGTGTTTGTCCAGTCCGCCCTCTATCTTCCGGAAGATATTCTCCGTGACGACGATACCATCATCCACCACAAGCCCGGTTGCGAGGACTATAGCAAGCAGGGATAGGATATTGATGGTGAACCCCATGATGTACATGATAAAAAATGCACCAATAAGACTAACCGGTATGTCAATAAGTGGGCGGAAAGCAATAAGCCAGTCGCGGAAGAACAGGTAAATGATGATGATGACAAGGAGAAAAGAAATAAGTAAGGTTTCCTCCACCTCTGTAATAGACTTCTTGATGAAAGTGGTAGTGTCCATCGCTATGTCCACCTTTATGTCAGATGGGATGTCGCGTTTTAGCTGTTCATATCGCTTATAAAACTCATCAGCAATGGCCACGTAGTTTGAACCGGGCTGGGGTATAAGTGCGAGCGCCACCATGGCGGTGCCGCTTTCTTTTAGCTGTGTCTCTTCATTTGCAGAACCCAGGACAGCCTCACCAATATCACTTAAGTGAATGTCCGTGCTATCTACATTCTTAATAATGAGTCGGTTGAAGTCTTCTTCAGTTACCAGGCGACCGAGGGTGCGCACCGCAAGCTCTGTGCTATTGCCGGCCAACTTTCCTGCAGGTAGCTCCACGTTTTGTTTGTTCAGAGCTGCTTGTACATCGGGGAACGTTATGCCGTAACCAGCCATCTTGAGTGGATCAAGCCAGAGGCGCATGGCGTAGAGCTTCTCACCCCACACCTGGATGCTGCTGACACCGGGAATGGTCTGCAGGCGCTCCATAAGCACATTCTCTGCATAGTCAGTCAGTTGCATGGGGTTTCGGGTCATGCTCTGCACCGTCATAGATATGATAGACTGGCTGCTGGCGTCACTTTTGGAAACCACGGGTGGGCCATCAATATCCAGTGGCAAACTCTTGACCGCTTGCGATACCTTGTCCCGCACATCATTGGCAGCCGCTTCGAGGTCTATACCCAGGTCGAATTCTACACTGATGCTGCTGGTACCCTGCAGACTGGTAGATGAAAGATTCTTGATACCTGCAATTCCGTTAATAGATTTTTCGAGCGGCTCAGTTATCTGAGATTCAATTACATCAGGGTTGGCACCCGCGTATCCCGTTTTTACATTTATGATCGGTGGGTCAATGGAAGGGTAGTCGCGTATACCTAAGGTCTTGAACCCAATAGCGCCGAAAACAACGATAATTATGTTGAGAACAATGGCCAGAACCGGGCGACGCAATGAGAGCGAGGGAAGACTCATACTTTGTAAATCCGCTCAAAAATAGGGTATTTGGAAGTATAGATGTTGCTACGCTTATCAGCTATTCGTATGGGCGTATTTGCTTTGTAAATAAGTAGTGCAGTCGGTTAAATTGCAGGAACTAACGATGGTGTTAAATCGATATGCGAGGTTAAGTTCGCCGGTAACTTTTACTTAGGCGGAGATAGGTAGCAGCAATTTGCCAGATGTGGCGCCAAAAGATTGTTATTCTGTAAAAAAAAAGAAACACCGGGAGGCCCGGTGTTTCGAAGTTATATCTTGTATGTCAATTTCTGCGACTAGAGGTGGATTGCTTCTCCAAGTGCCACTTCTACAGCGTCTTTCACACCTTCGCTCATCGTTGGGTGCGGGTGGATGCTGTCCAGCACTTCCTGCCATGTAGTTTCCAGCTTGCGTGCTACTACAGTTTCTGCGATCATTTCAGTTACGTTGTAGCCAATCATGTGCGTGCCCAGCCATTCGCCATACTTAGCATCGAAGATCACTTTTACAAAGCCTTCGGTAGCGCCTGCAGCAGTAGCTTTGCCTGATGCACTGAATGGGAATTTACCCACTTTCACTTCGTAGCCAGCCTCTTTTGCTTGTTTTTCAGTAAGGCCCACACTAGCTATCTCAGGTGAGCAGTAGGTACAGCCCGGTACGTTGCCATAATCCAGTGGTTCCGGAGTGTGGTGATATTTACCGTCCTTCTTAGCGAATGCCTCTACGCAAATGATGCCCTCCTTAGACGCTACGTGAGCCAATGCCTGGCCAGGAGTGATGTCACCGATAGCGTAAACGCCATCAACGTTTGTTTTGTAGTATTTATCTACTATTACCTTGCCCTTCTCAGTTTTGATGTTCAGCGCTTCCAGGCCTATGTTTTCGATGTTTGCGGCAACGCCCACTGCGCTCAATACTACATCGGCTTCAAGTACTACATCGCCTGTTGCAGTTTTTACTGTCGCTTTTACTCCGGCTCCGCTTGTGTCAACCTTCTCTACAGAAGCGTTGGTCATCACGGTGATACCTTTTTTCTTGAAGCTCTTTTCCAGCTCTTTAGAAACGTCTTCGTCTTCTACCGGTACTATACGAGGCATGAACTCAACGATGGTAACCTTTGTGCCAATGCTGTTATAGAAGTAAGCAAACTCTACACCGATGGCGCCTGAGCCCACAACGATCATTGTCTTAGGCTGCTCTGGCAAAACCATTGCTTCGCGGTAACCAATAACCTTTTTGCCGTCGATAGGCAGGTTTGGCAACTGGCGGCTGCGTGCACCCGTTGCCAGGATCACATGCTTTGCCTGGTGAGCTACGGCCTTTCCGTCAGCACCTGTCACTTCTACTTCTTTCTTGGCGTTTAGCTTGCCATATCCCTGCAGAATCTCGATCTTATTCTTCTTCATCAGGAAAGCAATTCCCTTGCTCATTTTGTCGGCAACGCCGCGGCTACGCTTTACAACTGCACCGAAGTTTGCTTTGAAATCAGTTGCCTCAAGGCCGTAATCGGCAGCGTGAGAGAATTGCTCATATACGCTTGCAGACTTAAGGAGTGCCTTGGTAGGGATGCAACCCCAGTTGAGGCATATGCCACCCATACTTTCTTTTTCTACGATAGCTGTTTTGTAGCCGAGCTGAGATGCGCGTATTGCTGCTACATATCCGCCGGGGCCACTGCCTATTACGATTACGTCGTATGCCATGTTATTATGCTGATGTTTAAGTTATGAACGTTTGTGTGCGGCGCAAATGTAATAAAGAATGAGGGGAATGTTATCACAAGTGGCCAATGTGGGGACAGTTGTTGCCGTCTAATAGGTGATTTGTGTTATGTGTGGCTATGTTTCAGTACCTGTTGGACATAGTAGTCTTTTCAATGGTTGTTTACTCGGGTACCTATATCAATCGCCAGAGTCCGTTTTTTTTGTTGAGATGATACGTTTCTTCGTCGCAATCGAATACGAAACGCCCCCATTGATCAGTCCCTTATAACCAATCCCGAATTCAAGATTACCGGAGAGTCTATGTCCGAAACTCAACCCTATTATACCAGTTTGCATAGCAAAGGTCCTGTTGATATTAGGCAGTCTGCTGTTCTTCTGAAACTGCAGCCCTGCATCGAGATAAGAATACAATCTGAATGATTTTGAGTTGTGCCAAACGCCTTTGACTCCGCCTGTAATGGTGTGATATGTGTACCCCGTTGAGCGTCGCGAGTATTTTGTAATGTCATCAAAAGAATAGTGAAAGTAGTTGTAACAAAGGCCAATCGAGATTTCGCTAGTCAGGGAGTATCGTGCCCCGGCAAATGAACAGCCGGACGAGCTTGCTATGCTATGAACCTCAGAACCACCTCCGGAAAAAATCCTGTCAACAAGCACAACCCCTGGTATGCGGCCATGACCAGCGAAAAAGGTGAAATCGCCTGAACATTGTTGCGCTTTAGCAGGTACAGCGGTTAGGACAACGAATGATGTTGAGAGTACACGACCAAGGTGCATGGCTTACTTTTGGGTGAATGCCGTATGTATGTCAAACATTGTGCCAATAACCGAAGTTGTGTAGTGAAAGTTGCTATTTTTGATATATCTAACATGCATAAAAGCCAGCTACTTTTATTGATATGGTGCGCGTGAAATATTTCTTGACTTTCGCTTGGGTTACGGATGCATCAGCACGACTGAAACCATTTATGGGCTTTGAAGCGTTGCCATATACTATAATACTAGACCGGCATGGCGAAGTTACTTTTTCGCAAATCGGTTATGTTGAAGGGCATGTTTTACTCAGAAACCTGAAGAGCGCAGCTCGATAATGGAGTGAGAAAGTAGTGATTTTGCACGGCCACCCAACCGATATTTACGGTTTTTCGTCTATCATTGCAAATAACCCAATATTTAAACCTTATGAAGAATATTTTAATTGCGTTAATATGCTTTGGTGCTTTTACTAGTCTAAAGGCACAGACCTTCACCTCCGGTCACCTCCATATTACAGTTACAGATTCGGTGATACATGATTCAACTGTGTGTGGAACGCGTGATTTTATCACTTATCATATAGTCGCTGATACCTCGTTTGCCGGCGACACGCTTCGCGTTATAGATTCTGTTTCTTCTCTTTTGATGGGGACGATCGTAAACACAACAGGGGCCTCACCGTGGGTTCTTAACGTGGGTGCTTACACACCAACCTATATAGGCGGTACTATGACGATTTTCCCGGACTACAGCCTTACTAGTCCTCTGTATATAAGAAGCCATAAGATCTACAAGTTCAGGTCGTCATTGGATACAGTATTCACACATCGTTATCCATCTCCATATTATGTAGCAGACCCCTGTGAGTATAGCACCGTGTCTGGAAACACGTTTATTGACAATAACAGTAATTGTGTTTTTGACGGCGGAGACGATACCATGCTTATACCGTTTTCTGACATGATGATAAACGAAACTTTCGTTTCGCCCGGAGGTGGGTTTCCTGCTGCAATAAGCGGATATTTTTCCGGACCATCCTTTAGCTTGCAGGTTCAGAAATCCTGGGTGGCTACATGTTCCCTTTCTATTCCTTCATACTACTATTTTATTTTTGCTACGGGTGCTTGCACGGCGGGACCATATGGTTTTACGTCTCTGCCAGCGACCGGGGCCGATTTCCCATTTAAGTGTACGAGTAGTGTAGATGTTATGGCAGATGCATTACTGCCATGTATGGTGCGGGCACATACTCCTTTCTATTTGCAGCCTTATGCAAGCAATACCGGTTGTGATACTGTGTCCGGCCAACTCGTATTGGTAAAAGACGCACATACTATCTATAACCCATCGCTTAGCACTATACCCGCCACTTATGTGTCGGGAGATACGCTAACGTGGAACTATGCCGGTATATCAAATATTGCCGGCGGGCCTTACTGGAACAGGTTCTTGTCTGCGGTTCACTTAACGCCTGATACTACTATTACGGGCGGCGATACACTTTGTTTTACGGTTTATACGGGCACGCCGTCGGCGGATATTGATCCAACCAACAATATGCATTCGTTCTGTGTGCCTGTGGTCTATTCTTATGATCCGAACGTAAAGGAGGTGAGCCCACGCGGCGACGGCCCAGAGGGTTATATCGCGCCGTCCGAAGACACGCTGACCTACACTTTGCATTTTCAAAACAAAGGCACGGCAGCTGCGCACAATATAAGGGTCCGTGATACGCTTGATGCTAACATCGATCCGGCCAGCCTGCGCATTCTGGGTACAAGTCACAACATGAGCCCGCAGTGGATTTCATCGAACGTCGTAGAGTTTACGTTTAACAATATTAATCTACCGGATAGTGCCCATAATGAGCCGGCAAGCCATGGCGCTGTGCGATTCAGCGTGGCATTAAATTCGGGTCTTGCTCCCGGCACCCAGATCAAAAACAAGGGATACATATACTTCGACTTGAACCCTCCGGTAATCACGAATACTGTGCTTAATACCATTGAGTTGCCGATACCTACTAATGTGAACCCAACTGTGGCTGCGGGAGCAATAAAGGTTTATCCTAACCCGGCGAAAAATGTAGTGACGGTGGAAAATGTGACAGGTGGTGAGGTTGCAGTTGTGAATGTAAATGGCTCACTAATGATGACGCAGAAGGTAGCAGGTGGTGCTGCTACTATTGATATCAGCCGGTTGCCGGCCGGTGTTTACCTGGTAAAAGGGGCGGGCGCAGTATCTCGTTTCGTGAAACTAGGCGACAATTAGAGGTTGCAAATATTGAATTGCGATATAATAGAGACGGACGATGGTTGAAACATCGTCCGTCTTTTTGCTTAATCCAATATTTCGCAGAAATGCCCTTGCCGCGATAACACATCTACTATGTTCCCGGCAATGATCCCGTGCCCTGCTACACGAAGAATACGGTCGCAGTCGTCCAGGTCAAAGTTGACAGAAGTGCCCGGAAATAGGCGTTGCAGCTCATGCGTGAGTGCATCTGCAATCACCTTATCGCTTATGTTAGTTTTGAAGACCTCTACCATGTAGTGGTGTTTGGTTTATTTCTTAACCGCTTTGTTTTTCGTAGATGCCTTGAGCGTTTCAAGCTCTTTGTCTTCTGCCAGGCGAAATTTTACCATCCTGGTTATCAGTTTCACAGGTAGCGGTTCGTTCAGTGGGAACTGTACTGCGCCTTTTGACCATTTATAGCCGCCAAACTCGCCTTTGAAATGCTCAATTCCTGAGCCGGTGGGGTAGAACCCGATATGTTCCTTTGCTGCGGCAAAATAGACGAGTACACGATACCCTTTAAATGCAGGCATGCCATAGCTTATCACCTCTTGCGCCTTGGGCGCAGCTTTCCGGATAATTTCCCGCATCTGCTGCAACAAATGCTGAACATGAGTCGGCTGTGCCTGTATGTACCCGTCAATTGTTGTGTGTGCGGTTATCATGGCTTATGCGTTACATTGAGATGTTTCAGATTTTCCATTTTCCGGTACCACGTATAGGAGAGAATGAGTAGCGCAATCCAAATGAGCAAAATAGTCATCTGTGGCTGGAATCCGTCAACTGCGATAGCGGAGTAAATGGCGCCGATGATGTCAAATGTGAGCCCTGCGTAGGCCCACTCCTTCAGCCGGCCAATGCCGGGAATAAGTATGGCTACGGATCCCAGAATTTTTGCCATGCCAATGAAGAAAGTGAAATAGTTAGGGTAACCCAGGTGGCCTTTCATGAAGTCAATTGCGCGTTGAGTTAGCAAGACGTCCTCGATGGCAGTAAATATCATTGCTAGTGCAAAGAGGACAGAAAATATCCAGTAAAGAGTTTTAGTCTTTTTCATGTTGTCGTTTTGTATGTAGTGTAAAGTAGATTCTACTATTGTTCCATTACTTTCTTTAGGTTATCAAGACCAGCAGCAAGTTGCTTGCCCAGCATATTTGAGAACACTGATTTCATAGCGTTCATCGGAAACTTCATCGTGCCTGTAAATATCCATTGCACCGTAGTTTGACCATTGCCGGTTGCTGATGTAATCATTGTAGCATCTGCTTCATTTGCATCGGCCTCAGGAACCGCAGGTGGAATTCTACCCGCTGGTCCGGTATCAGCTTTGTTATTTCCTGCTTACCGGCGCCCACGTTTTTGTCGTTGGCGCTATCCCATGCATATACAAAACCCACCTGCCCGTCAGTGCCCCGATATTCCTTTTTCATTTGCGGGTCCATCATGTGCCAAACGCTGAACTGCTCGTGGTTTTTGATGTGACTAACGAAATTGAATACTTCGTTTACCGGTTTGTTGACGGTGATAGAACGCTCAATTTTCATCTCCTTCCCGGTTACGGCCGCAACCAGCAGGAACAATGCTACGACCGCAGCTATTACCGCAAGAATGGTCATTACAATACTCATAGTTGTGTGTTTTTGCTATGTAAGTTAGCGTGTCTCGGCATATTTTTTGAAATTGTCGAGTATTGCCTGCCAGCCTGCACGCTGCATCTCCTCGGGATTTTCATTTTCCGGGTCAAAGGTTTCGGAAATGTCGGTGCTGTCTCCATTTGCAGTGAAGGTTACAGATACTCTGCGACCGTCGCCCAAGGTATAAGACATGAAGCGATGTTCTTCGACCTGGTCATATTCGCCACCGAAGTCAAAGCTGAAACTTCCATCGCGGGCAGCCATACGGAAAGTGAATTTTCCTCCTGGCCTGACATCATTTTCGGCAAAAGGTGTGTACCAGTCTTCAGATGCATTGTTCCATTGGGTCACATGTTCCGGTTCAGTCCATAGTTGCCACACGCGGTCTATTGTTGCTTTTACTGTTGTTTGAATTGTAATCGGATTCGCCATTTTGGTGTTTTTGTGCTGTTTGAATTGTTGATGCAAAGATGCAACGTTATAAGACTACAATGAATGTGTAAAAAGGACAATAATGTGGTGTTTTTGCGACAATCAATATTAAATCAGGGTTATCTGTAGCTTTGCGGCGCTACAATGCCGGGCCATCGCGCCAACGCAGGTTGGTGAGGAAAGTCCGGACAGCACAGAGCAACACACTACCTAACGGGTAGGGTATTGTGCAAACGATATACAGATAGTGCCACAGAAAATTACCGCCACGGCGTGCCGGGGTAAGGGTGAAAATGTAGTGTAAGAGACTACGACGTGCTGTGGCGACACAGTGCGGGGGTAAACCTTGTGTGCTGAAATGCCAAATAGGTATGTGCCTGAGGGTGGCTCGCCCGATGCATACGGGTTGGCAGCTTGAGGCAGCGCGTGAGCGATGTCCCAGATAAATGATGGCCACTTCGGGAAACCGGGGGACAGAATCCGGCTTACAGGCATTGTAGTTTTTTTTGCGTTGTGTATTATTTTAATGTCTAAAGCGTTGATACTGCAAAAAATGGCAAATTCAGTTTCAATGTTAAGTTTTTATAGCTTGATTTTTATACCTTTGCACTCCATTTTGCAACTATGGATTCCTCAGTCAAGATTTTTTCGGGTACCGGTTCTACTTATCTCGCAGAAAAAATAGCGGAATATTATGGCAAGCCACTCGGTGCGCTTTCCATACAAAAGTTCAGCGATGGCGAGTTTCAGCCTGTATTCCAGGAGTCTATTCGCGGCGATTATGTTTTTCTTGTGCAGTCGACCTTCGCACCGTCGGATAACCTGATGGAGCTACTGATGATGATAGACGCTGCACGCCGTGCATCCGCAGGATATATCACAGCAGTCATCCCGTATTTTGGTTTTGCCCGCCAGGACCGAAAGGACAAGCCAAGGGTTGCCATAGCTTCAAAGCTAGTAGCCAACCTACTTACAGAAGCCGGTGCCGACAGGGTAATGACGATGGATCTGCATGCGCCACAGATACAAGGTTTCTTCGATATTCCTGTGGATCACCTTGATTCTTCTGCGATTTTTATCCCATATATAGAAAAGTTGAAGATTGATAACTTGATTTTCGCTTCGCCTGATGTGGGTAGCACGAATCGTGTTCGTGAAGTAGCCAAATATTTCGAGGTAGATATGGTTATCTGCGACAAGCAACGCAAGCGTGCGAACGAGGTGGCGGCTATGACCGTGATTGGAGACGTGAGTGGACGCAATGTAGTATTGATCGATGATATTTGTGACACAGCAGGTACGCTCAGCAAGTCGGCAGCGATCCTGAAGGAGCGCGGAGCACTTTCCGTACGGGCGTTTTGTACCCATCCGGTATTAAGCGGTAGCGCCTACGAAAACATTGCAAATTCAGAACTTGAAGAGTTGGTGGTATGTGATACCATACCACTGAAGAAAAAAATTGATAAAATACGCGTGTTGCCAACCGCTGAGCTTTTTGCTGTGGCGATCAGGAACACGTTTGAGAACAAATCAATAAGCTCGCTGTTTATACACAGCAGGAAGAAATAAGATTAAAGACTGTTTAAACAAAAAAATCCGCTCCCCGCAGATAGGGGTAACCTTAATTAAGAACCATATTTCAACGTCCGGATGTTTAGCGGAATATCGCCCGGCGCTGAAAGACAAAACACTTAAAGATGAAAAGTGTAAAAATTGAAGGTAAAAAAAGAAGCGAACTGGGTAAAAAAGCAACACGCCAGGTTCGTTCTGAAGGAAATGTACCAGCCGTGATCTATGGTGGTAAAGAAACAATTCACTTCTCAGCTCCGCTGATGTCATTCCGTCCACTGGTTTACACGCCTGAGTTTCAGCTGGCTGAAATCGTTGTTGATGGTAAGACTACAAAGGCAATCGTTAAGGATCTGCAGTTTGACGTTCTGACTGACGAGCTGAGCCACGTTGACTTCCTGGAGCTGGTTGATGACCGCAAGGTGATCGCTAACCTGCCACTGAACTTTACAGGTCAGTCACAAGGTGTGAAAGACGGTGGTCGTCTGCTGCTGAAAATGAAGTCTCTGAGCGTGCGCACTTATCCAAAGCACCTGAAAGAAAACATCGAAGTGCCAATAGACAACCTGCAACTGCATGGTAACATCCGCGTTGAAGACGTGGTAGCTGAGAACATGGAAATCCTGAATTCTCCGCGTATCCCGGTTGCTTCCGTAATCACGACGCGTGCCCTGCGCCAGGCAGAAAGCGATGCCGCTGCTGCTGCAAAAGGTGCCGCACCTGCTGGCAAGAAGTAAATCAAATAATCATAAGCGCCGCACATTTCGAAAGAAGTGTGCGGCGCTTTCTTTTTGCCGGTTTTTTCTGCCAAAATGTTCTCTTTCATTTTAAGATAGTTTTTTACTAATTTGGCTGCTTATTATCGAACAGCGTCTACAAGCTACATTATGTTTTCATCGCAAAAAATAAAATACATTACGGCAATTGCACTGTCGGGAATGATTGTGGGAACTGCGTCAGCGCAGAAAACCTGCAAAAATTTGTCGCCGTGTGCAGATTGCGCAGTGCATGACAATAACGGCAATGACCTTGCAGGATTTGTAAAGGCATACAGAAAACAGCTGGGCATTAACGGCGCAAAAGTGAACGACATCTCGAATGGTGAATGGGGCTATTTGCTGATGCGAACGGCGAATGTGCCTTCTGTTAGTACCAAATGGGAGACAAAAGGCGACCTGAATCACTCGGCCTACATCCGCACGGCGCTTGTGATGAACAAAACGAAGGATAAAGAATTGGCTACCTGGTGGGCTCGTGAATGTAACCTCGATAATGGAGCGGTGGTAGAACCTCTGCCAAAAGAAAAGAACACCGTTTCCATGGAGCAGATGCGCCACGAAAGGTTGATGGACGCAGTGAGCGTTAAGAAAATCACCCTTGTGGAATACCTGGATACATTCAATATGCGCGACATGGACAACATGCTTAAAAGCCATATTGTAACGAAACTGGGTACGATAAAGCAGGAAGATTATAAAAGCGTCATCGATTTTTACAACGGCTTCCTTGGTAAGTTTAGCTACATCGATGATCCGGTTCTTACTAAAATGTCTTTTGTGACATTCCTCACCGGTGCCAGCGGCACGCGTTACATGGGCTATTTCAACGTCAGGAATTCAAAGTTGTCAGGATCGCTGAGTGCTGTGAATCTGGAGTATGAGCGTGACAGGGATACACTGGTAAAGAAAACGTTCAAAAATCTGGATACGAAAACCGTGTATATTTATGGCGACGACAGTTTTGGACTGGATAAGACGCTGATAAAGTATGCAAAGAATAACGACATGAAGCTGCGTCGCAGGAAGACCAATGTGTCTGCCCGATTCAATGACGAGCGCTAACAAAAAGCAAAATTCAAATAAAACAAAGCAGCCGCGTTAAGCGGCTTTTTTGTTCGGCATGAATGTTGCCGTAAGGAGAATATGAAGACGCCAAAGCGAATAGTTTGCACGGTAACAAACGACCTTAACTACGACCAACGTATGATACGTATCTGTTCTACGCTTGTCGATGCAGGTTATGATGTTACGCTGGTAGGCTTTAAGCGAAAGAAAAGCAAACCGTTGGAGCAACGTCCATTTAAGCAGGTGCGTCTACCCATCCTGGCGGAGCAGGGTAAGCTCTTGTATGCTTCCTATTGGTTCAACCTGTTCTTCTTTCTCTTATTCAGAAAGGTGGACGTACTCTGTGCCATAGACCTTGATACTATTTTGCCCGTCTACTACGTTTCAAGGCTAAAGGGAACAAAACGTGTTCATGACGCGCATGAAATATTTACCGATTTGCGCGAAGTAATTACCAGGCCTTCTGTCTTCAAGATGTGGAAGTGGATAGCGGAGCATACCATTTCAAAGTTTCCGGTTGGTTATACGATAGGTGAGGCCTATGCAGAGGATTTTAAGAAGAGGTATGGTGTGGATTATAAAGTAGTACGTAATGCCACAGTATTGCGCCCAGTAACGATCCCTGAAAAGTCGGAGCGTTTCGTTCTGTACCAGGGAGCAGTGAACGTTGGTCGCTGCTTTGAGCAATTAATACCTGCCATGAAACAGGTGGATGCCCGGCTCATCATATGTGGCGAAGGAAATTTTTCGGAGCAGGCGCGAGCGATTGCAGTGGAACACGGGCTTGAAGATAAAGTGATATTTAAGGGTTATGTGCCTCCATCCGATTTGCGGGCTTACACGATACAGGCATGGGTAGGCATCACGCTTTTTGAGGATACCAGTCTCAGCAACCGACTTTCACTTGCAAACAGATTCTTCGATTACATGCATTCGGGCGTGCCACAACTGTGCATGAAATACCCGGAATATGAGCGTGTGAACGCGGAATTTGAAATAGCAACATTGATAGATGAAGCTACGCCGGACGCGATATCAAGGGCGCTGAACAGACTTTTATCAGACAATGAATATTACCAAAAGTTGCAGGCAAATTGCCTGAAAGCCCGGGAAAAGTACTGCTGGCAGGAGCAGGCGAAAACATTGCTCTCTGTTTACCAAACACTTTAGTTGCGGATGACCTACAGCGTAGTTATACCGGTTTACAATGGAGCAGATACGATCATTCGTGCTGTTGATTCGGTATTGATACAAACGTTGCAACCACTGGAGATCATCGTTGTGGACGATGCCAGCACGGATGAGACAGTGAGCTTGCTGGAGCGTACATTCAGCGGGCAAGTGAAGATAGTAAGGTTGGGGAGTAACGAGGGTAGTGCAGCTGCCCGTAATGCGGGTATGGACGTGGCTATTGGTGCCTATATTGCCTTTCTGGATGCTGATGATACCTGGCACCCTGAGAAGCTACATGTAACAAATGCTATACTTAGCGAGCATCCCGGAGTAGCACTGTTTTATCACTCAAGTACCTTGAAGGAATTTGACAAGACGATCGTGAAGCCCGAAGGTAGTGTGAAAATGCTCAGTTTTGCCCGGCTGCTCAGAGGCAACTATGTGCACACACCGTGCGCTGTTATCCGCAACGATACGTCTTTCCGATTTGAGCCTTCGATGAGGTATATGGAAGACTATGACCTGTGGCTGCGGATAGCGTACCGGCATAAAGTCTTTTTCTGCCCGCAAAAATTAGCGCGACTATACCGGCCGGTTTCTACAGAGGGTGGCATAAGCTCCCGGAAATGGGATATGAGAAAAGGAGAGATGAAAGCGTACCTTCGGCTTGCCCGGTTAAACCCTTTGTTTGTTATTCTGTTACCTTTGTTACTGCCCTACAGCTTGCTGAAACATGCAGCGAAAATGGTGAAAGGCAAGACACGAAAGGCATAATCTAAAATCAAAAACGATGTTACAATATCTTGATAGCGCAAAGCGTCAGTTTCGTTCCTATAAATCGCTTGGTGAGCGTGCGATGGCACAGATAGACGATGAGCAATTGAATTGGCAACCGGGTGAAGATGTGAACAGTGCAGCGATGGTCGTGAAGCACCTTTGGGGTAATATGATGAGTCGCTGGACCGACTTTCTGACAACAGACGGCGAAAAGCCCTGGCGCCAACGCGACGCTGAGTTTGAGAACGATATGCCCAGTCGGGAGACAGTAATGAAGTGGTGGGAAGAAGGGTGGAAATGTCTTTTCGATGCTCTTGATAGTATTACTGACAACGACCTGGAGCGGATAGTTTATATCAGAAACGAAGGTGATACAGTCTTAAGTGCCATAAACCGGCAGATCGCACACTATTCTTACCATGTAGGCCAGATCGTTTATATTTCTAAGCTCCGGACCAAGGAATCGTGGAAAAGTCTGTCTGTGCCGCGTGGTGGAACTGCAGCATTCAACGAGGGCAAGTTTAGTAAGGAGAAGGAAATCCGGCCGTTCAACGAGGGCGCAAAATAAAGCCCGTAGCGGCTTTGCATTTTTCGAGGTTTAATTACCAGTTTAACATTACATTCGCTAACTGAATGCTAACGATATGGCGAAAGCAGAACCAAAGCCAGTGACGCGGCATATAGCGGTGGCGGGCAACATAGGGTCGGGAAAAACGACGCTGACGACATCGCTGGCCAAGCACTTTAAGTGGAAGCCACATTTTGAGGATAATGATCACAATCCGTATCTCGTAGATTTCTATGAGGATATGCACAGGTGGGCATTTAACCTGCAGATATACTTCCTGAATAATCGTATTAAACATCTCATAGAGATTCGTAGCGGCAACGAGACGGTAATTCAGGATCGTACAGTTTTTGAAGATGCTTACATCTTTGCACCCAACCTGTTTGATATGGGATTGATGACTAAGCGCGATTATGAAAACTACGCTTCATTCTTTCAGAATCTCAAGGCGTTGATCAAGCCACCGGATCTGCTTATTTACCTCAAGGCGTCTATACCTACGCTGGTAGACCAGATACAAAAGAGGGGCAGGGGATATGAAGAGAATATACGGCTCGATTATCTAAAGCGCCTGAACGGTTTTTACAACAAATGGATAGAAGGTTACACGGATGGTCCATTGCTTGTGATAGACGTGGACAACTGCAATTTTGCCGAGAAAGAAGAGGACCTGGCGGACGTAGTGAGTAAGGTAGACGCTCAGCTAAACGGACTTTTTGCGAAGAAATAGTCGGAGAAAGTAACATTTTGCCCGGGAGTGCGATAGAATGGTAAGACATCCATTTTTTGCATAATTCCATACTTATGTCTAAGTGCTACACGTTTCTGAGTCTCCTGCTGTTGGTTGCTTGTTCGGCTCGTGCTACCGGAATAAGAGGTCATGTAACAGATGTAAAGGGTGAATCTCTGCCATATGCGACTGTATACGTCGACGGAACTACGTTGGGAGTAACGACCAATGCAACGGGCGATTATGAGTTGTCACTTGCTCCCGGCAGCTATAAGGTCATCTGCCGTTACGTTGGTTTCAAGGCATCGGTGTTCGCTGTAACAATATCTGCAGGACAGACTATTACCCACTCATTTGTTCTGGAAGAAGAATCAACACAGATGATGGAAGTAGTAGTGCGCGCCAGCGACGAAGACCCTGCTTATAAAATTATCCGTGAAGCTATAAGACGACGTAAGTTTCATCTTGACCAGGTTCATTCCTTTCAGTCTCGTCTATACTTCAAGGGAGTGATGCGTTCGCGCAGCCTACCTGATAAGTTTATGGGGCAGGAGATAAAGTCGGCTGACCTGGGAGTAGATAGTACTGGTAAAGGGGTGATATACCTGACGGAGGAGGACGCACACTACTACTCTGACGGAAACAAGGAGAAAACTGTCATTCATTCAGTGCACGAAAGTGGTGATAAGAATGGACTCGGTTTTTCGCAATTTCCCTCGGTTTTAACCTTTTATGAGAACAATGTGCGGGTATTAGAAGGTAGTTCTCGTGGGTTCATTTCTCCCATAGCTGAAAATGCGCTTGCCTATTACAAGTACAAATTACTGGCTACATTCGAAGACGGCGGGTATATAATCGATAAGATCGAAGTGACCCCAAAAAGAGCGTTTGAGCCATGCTTTACCGGCACAATCTACATAGCGGAAAGAGAGTGGAATATACACAGCCTGGATATGACACTCTACAAACGCTCTGGTATGGACATGCTGGATACACTAAGGGTGGAGCAGGTTTTTCTTCCATTGAAGGAGGATACATGGGTGATAAAAAGCCAGGTGCTCTCCCTGGCTGTCAAGTTTTTCATGTTTGATGTAACAGGGTCCGGCGTTGCAGTGTACAACGAACAGAAGGTGAATGAGCCTATACCGGACAGCGTTTTTGCCGGGCGGGTGGTGAGCCAATATGACAAGACCGCCAACAAGCAGGATAGCGCAATCTGGGAGCATCGCCCGGTTCCACTGGCCGCAGATGAGAGCAGGGACTTTGTGGCAAAGGACAGCATCAGCAAAGTGATAAACAGCCCTGAGTATATAGACTCAGTGAGGAGAAAGCAAAATAAATTCAAGCCCATTGTGCATTTGTTCAGGGAGCGGACCTACAATGGCCACGCGTATAAGACGGCGTACACTTTTAATCCGGTGGTTCTGGGATTAAAAGGAGAGAATGTTGTAAACTATAATAGTGTAGAAGGCCTGAATATTGCACCAAGGATGAATATGCGGTTTATGACGGATACGGGCAAATATGTAATGGCAGATGTCATTGCACGCTACGGATTTGCCAATGAACATTTTAATGCAGCCGGACGGGTATATCGTATAGCGCAGGATCGGGCTTTTCTGAGCCGAATGTGGCTTTATGGTGTAGAAGGAGGGAAGTACGTTTATCAATACAATTCTGCAAACCCTGTGGTGCCGATGTTTAATTCGCTCAGGACTTTGCTGGTGGGGAAGAACGATCTTAAGATTTACGAGCGATGGGACGCTGCGGCATTTGTAAGGCGCAACTATGGTACAGGTTTTGCGTGGATGGTGAAAGCCTCATGGCAACGACGAATGCCAATGAGCAACTCTACGAGCTATACATTTGACAACTCGCGGGGAAGTTCATTCACTTCAAATTCACCGTCGGAACTCTTAACAATGGCAACAGCCTGGGAGCAGCACGACGCGACGCTTCTGAAGGCGGTAGTTTGGTATAAGCCGGGCTTCACTTATACTCAATTCCCCGACTACAAAATGGCAAACGGAAGCCGGTGGCCCACATTTATGCTCAGCTATCAGCAGGGGATACCAGACATTTTCGGTAGCAAGGTTCAGTACAGTAAATGGAGGTTTAGTGTACGCGACGAAACTTCGCTTAAACTTCTGGGGAAGCTCAAATACAACTTTGCTGTGGGAGGTTTTCTGGATACACAATATGTATCTTTCCCTGACCTTATGCATATCAATGGTATGCGTGGTGTCGGGTATGCAGCGCCTTACCTTAATAGCTTTCAGTTTGCGCCCTATTATCAATTCAGCAACAAAGCGCGTTTGTATGGAGAGGCCCATGTGGAACATCATTTGAATGGTTTGGTTAGCAATAAGATTCCTTTACTGAGGCAGGCAAGGTATTATCTGCTATTCGGTGGGAATGCGTTTTTTATAAATGACCACAATTATTATGCGGAGGCTTTCGCCGGCATTGACAATATAGGATGGAAGCTGGTGCGGATATTCAGGGTAGATTTTGTACAGTCATGGGATAGTATGGGCGGGCGCAATTCGGGTATCAGGGTGGGTGTAAATTTGAGATGGTTGTCAACGGCGCAAGTGTCTGCGACAGACAGTGAGTGGTGAATGTCGTAAAACCAATCGCCCATTATTTGGTATATTTGACAAAGGGTCTGTGGTTACACAGGTTGTTGAAATATGCAGAGAATACTCGTAGTAGATGATGATAAGGATATGCGTCTTTTATTGACGCGATTCCTCACAAAAAATGGTTACGAAACCGAGAACGCAGGGAGTGGTGCATCTGCCATAGACTGGTTGAAAAATAATGTCCCTGACCTTGTTCTCTGCGACTTCAGGCTCGACGATATGACCGGGACTGAACTGCTCAAGGGCGTCAAGATGTTGCATCCAAAGGCGGCGGTAATAATAATAACCGGTTACAGTGACGTAAAGGATGCGGTGGAGGTAATGAAGCTGGGAGCATTTGACTATGTAACCAAGCCACTTTTTCCGGACGAGATACTTCTGACGATCAAGAAGGCTTTGGCAATAGCCGAGGAAGCCGGGCCGGAAGCAAAAGACGATAAGCGCAGTGGAGGAAAAGAGAAGAAGGGAAATATCAAGGGATTTTTATCAGGTAAGAGCAAGCAGTATGAGGCAATTATGCGGCAAGTGAGCCTGGTGGCACCAACTAATTTCAGTGTTATCATTTACGGCGAAAGTGGAAGTGGCAAGGAAGTTATTTCCAGGCAAATCCATAGTCAGAGCAAAAGAGCTGATAAGCCATTTGTGGCTATTGATTGTGGTGCTTTGTCTAAAGAACTGGCCGGTAGCGAGTTGTTTGGTCATGAAAAGGGAGCATTCACAGGCGCGGTGAACAGGAAGATAGGAAGCCTGGAATTAGCTGACGGTGGCACAATTTTCCTGGATGAGATAGGTAATCTCTCTTATGAAATCCAGGTTTCGCTTTTGCGTGTTGTGCAAGAACGAAAGATACGCCGCATAGGTGGCGTCAGCGACATTGACATAGATGTGCGCATAATTGTGGCTAGCAATGAACGCTTGTGGGATCTGGCGAGGGCCGGTAAGTTTCGTGAGGACCTTTATCATCGTTTTAATGAATTCAGTATCGACGTACCGCCTTTGAGGGAGCGCGCAAGGGATATAATGGATTTTGCGCATTTCTTCCTTCAGCAAACAAATGAGGAGTTGGGCAAGGAAATTTCAGGGTTTTCTCCGGACGTGGAGCAGGCTCTGAATAGCTATGTATGGTACGGTAACTTGAGGGAATTGAAGAATGTGATAAAGCGTGCAACACTGCTTACAGACGGGCCCGTGATAGAGGTAAAGTCGCTACCCTTCGAGATCAGCAATTATTACAAACTGCGGTTTGACACCAGTGACCTTAACGTGGCCAAACAAGACAGTGATCGTACAATTGATAAAGTATCGCAGGACACAGGGCGTAATAAGCTTAAAGCGGCAAATCTTGGCACGGAATATGAAGTGATATTGCAGGCGCTAAAACAAACAGATTATAACAAAAGCAAAGCAGCGAAGCTGCTAAATGTTGACAGGAAAACGTTGTACAACAAAATGCGGCAATTCAAGGAATTTGATTTGTAGCAGTAATTGACATGAAAAATAATTTATCGTCTGGAAATAAAGCACAGGTCACTCAGGGGAAAAGCAATCGTGCGGATTTCTTTCAGAAGATAGCTATGAATACACCTGGCCTATCAGCTGTAATTCGCGGTAGGGATACGAACATACTTTTCGCAAACCAGGCATTTTCAGAGTTTACGGGATATTCTGATTCGCTTCATGACAGCAAATATTTTTCCGGCTACCTGGAGCCATTTCAAAGGGATAGATTTTACCAGCATCTACTGGAAGTGAAGCAGCGCCCGGATACGGGCAATCGGTTTGTGATATACAGTCTCAGAGATCGAGTAAACGAACCGGCAGCTTTTTACCTGTATGTCTCACCAATTGAGGGTGAAACTGATGAAGATGATCTTTTCTATATTTTTATGGTTCCTGACCGGTCAAGGTGGGGAACGCCTTTCACATCATTCGATACCCGCGAATTATTTCTGGAGCTTTTTAAAGGGGAGGACTTTGGTACGTTTGAATGGATAATCGACGCGGATAAAGTCTATTGGTCAGCCGGTGTGTACCTCATTTACGAGGTAGACCCTGCGATAAAGGAGATAAACTTTGCATTTGCTCGCCAGTACTTCCACAAAAGGGATCAGGATGTGGTAATGGAGCAAATTAAAGCAGCGCTTCGTTCTGGTACGGAACTGAACATGGAATATAGGATCGTTACCGCCCGGAACAATGTGAAGTTGCTTCAGTGTGTGGGTCGGGTGGTATATGACCGGGCGGGAAGGGCAATTAAACTTGCTGGTAGTATTCGTGACATAACAACGCAGCGGACAATAGAAAACAATATGCGAAAGATGGTTGACGAGTTGCATCGGTCAAACCGTGAACTCGAAGAGTTCGCATATGCAGCTAGTCATGACCTGCAAGAGCCACTAAGAAAGATCACGACATTCAGCGACCGGCTCTCGGAGAAGTATAAAGATGTGCTTGCGGGTGAAGGTGAGATGTACCTGACGCGTATGGTTTCCTCGGCCGAGAACATGCGCCAGCTAATAAATGGATTGTTGGAGTTTTCGCGTATTTCACAATCTGCGGGCCAGTTTGAAGAGACTGATCTCAACAGTACAATGCAGGAGGTGCTTAGTGACCTGGAGCTAAAAGTCGAGGAAACCGGAACAGTTGTCAGGTGTGACGTATTGCCCGTTGTGGAGGCGGTACGAACTCAAATGAAGCAACTTTTTCAAAATCTGATAAGTAATGCAATAAAGTTTCAGAAAGCCGGAACGCCTCCCATAATAAAGATCGAGGTAACTATGCCTGCTGAGGGAGAGTTGCAGAAATTCAATCTGTCTCCGGCCAAAGGTTATCACAAGATCGTAGTGTCGGATAATGGTATCGGATTCGAGAATGAATATGCGATGCGTATATTCCAGGTATTTCAGCGTCTCCATGGTAAGTCGGAATATCCGGGGTCAGGTATAGGTCTGGCTATCTGCAAGAAAATACTGGAATATCACCATGGCACGATCTATGCAGAAAGTGAACCGGGAAAAGGTTCAAAGTTTACTTTCCTGCTACCTGAGCATCATAGCTGATGCTTATTTCGGTAATCCGTGCTGACATATGAGGTATATGAACTGTGCCATGGTAACTGCTCCAAGTTTTAGCTCTCTATGGTTTACCTGCTCGAAAACATCATTGGCAGTATGATGATAATCGAAATAGCGTTGCGAATCTGGTATCAAGCCGGCGGCCGGAACGTCTCCTTTGATATGAAGTGGTGAAATGTCTACACCCCCTTCTTCTTTTTCGAAATCGTAAACGTTATAAGGCAGGAAGAGGTGCGCATATTTGCGTATGTGTCTCTTGCACACTTCGGGCATTTCCAGGCCAATGCCACGTGGTGAGAACCCGCCTGCATCGCTTTCCATAGCAAGAATATGCTTTTCGTGGTTTGCCTTTGCAGAGTCCAGGTAGGCCCACCCTCCTTTGTTTCCGTTCTCTTCGTTCATGAACAGTACGGCTCTGATAGTGTATCGGGGACGGTAGCCTAATGCTTTGAACGCTCTAAGCACCTCAATGGACTGGGCGCAGCCGGCACCGTCGTCATGCGCGCCTTCACCCACATCCCAGGAATCAAGGTGTCCACCCACCGTAATAATGCGCTCCGGTTCCTCTGTCCCCTTTATCTCACCGATCACATTGAAGGATGGAACGAGGTCTTCTTCCATATGGCATCCAGACGTGATGATGGCCGTAACCCGTCCTTTTTTACAGGCAGCGGCAAGTGCGTCTGCTGTCTTGTTCCCTATTGCCATTTCCGGCAACTTTTTTACCGAGCTGTCATAGTGCATGCTGCCTGTGTGCGGGAAGTCATCTTCGCCAGTAGACATGGACCTTATGATAACGCCTGCTGCACCTCGTTTTGCGGCGATATTGGGGCTATTCCAGCGATATTTTACAGCGTTTCCGTAACCGTCAAAGCTATTTATGAAGTCCTGCCGAAACCGATAATTGAAGAAGACAATTTTCCCGGCAACATATTTATCGGGCAATGCAGCATATTCGTCATAGTCGTTTACTGCAACTATTTCCCGCTCGAGCGGTTTCCCGTTTGTGCCCTCACTATTACCCAGGGAAAGGGCCGGCACCTTTTTATACTTTCCGTTTAGCTTCAGTTGAAGCGATTCTTTTCCCCTTGTCCATTTTGGTACGTTTACCGGTTGCAGCCATACGTTATCGGCACCAGCTTCTATCATCGCTTTTTCACCCCATGCCACGGCTTTTGCAGCCGCCGGAGTACCGGATAGTCGATGACCTACAGTTTTACACAGTACGCGGAGGTTTTCGTAACATGTGCCGTGTAGCATTATCTCATCCGAAATGTTTCGAAACATTATGGAGTCGTTCTGCCCATAACAAAGCGATGTTGTAGCAAGGGCAATTGCCAGGATAAAAGTGGACTTCATGTAGCAGAGTTGGATGAGTAACTAATTTAGTTTGTACGCGCGTGGTTTTTAAATGATTTTAGTCTTTACCTGCTGCACCTTTGAATTGGTGATGTGTCTCTTTAAACAAAACGTTGAACGTAGTAAGAGAACCATAGATCGCAGTGATATACTGTTGCAGCTCTACCTTTTCGTCATCAGTCATCACCTTGTGTGCATTGATCTTTTGCTCCATTACACGCAATCGGTCTCGTACCATCACAATTTTGTGGAAAAACGTTTCTATAGGCACTTCCTTAGACTGAAGGGTAGTGTCGCCGGGTTTTAGTTCCATTGTTCCACGCTTCCATCGGGCCGCTATTGGCACCATTTGAGTGTCGTGTAGACGCTGGTCCAGGATGTTGTTAAGGGCCTGTTCTATATCTGCAATTGTAATTTTGTCGCTGGCGCCGTCTGGTTCTGTGGCTTGCAGAACTTTCAATTCATCGTAGTCTTTGCTAATGGCCCGGGTGCCCTGCTGTGATTTGAACCATATGATGTAGGACTCGGTGGAATAATCTACTATGACACCTTTTCCAAAGTGGGGGTGTTCCACCCGCGAGCCTGTACCTAATTGTGCACTCATTTCGTTGTAAGGTTAAAGCACTAAAGTAACGAAAAGATATGGCGGTACAAACCATAAATGCCTATTCAGAAAGCAATTTGTTTTCAAGTTCCAGCACCTGAGTTTCATTCACCTTCACATTGAATTCTGCTGTGTAAAGTCGGATCAATGATTGCACAAAGGAGTTTTCTGCCTCTCGGGATTCAAGAGTTGTGCCCACTCCTATGCGGAACCGCGCTAGCTGAACGTCAAGGTTTTCGCGGGCAAATTTCAGGTCTTCAACGGCCAGTTTATGCGCTGCAACCGCAAGTGAGTAATTCCGCCAGGTAGTCCGGTACTGCCGGCCAATTATGGTATTTTGCTTTTCGTAGAGTAGCTCGTCTCTCATTGCCTGCAACGATGCGACATTGGCCTGTCGCCGGATGTTGCCACCCTGAAAGACAGGTATTGAAACATTCAGTGTTCCGTTACCACCATATGTGCGACTAAAGAGCGCAAAACCTGTTGCACTGGTGTTCCTGGAATAGGTAAGCCCTCCGTTTACCCAAACGGTGGGTAACGCATATGTCTTTGCTGCATCTGCGTTGAGTTTAGATATGTGTGCGTTGTGCCGGAAGGTGGCCAGCGAGAGGTTAATGTCCCGGAGGGCCTCCGGGTTTGTGCGAGCAAGTAGTGTGTTTACCGGAAGACTGTCGTCTACATGATAGAGAACATCGGTATTCTCGCCCATGAGCACGGACAGCGAATCGCAGGCTGAAGCGAAGGTAGACAGGTAGCTGAGCGAGTCTGCCCGACGTGCGTTGTAATCTACCATTGCCTGTAGGTAATCGACCTTAGCCCCGGCTCCTGTTTTATACTTGGTCTCAGTGAGGACTATTCGGGTTCGCGCCAGGTGCAGAGCGGTGTCCACTGCGGCGAGCTGCTTTTGCTGCAGTGCCACCTGCGCATATACCTGTATAGTCCGCGAGACCATGGTTTGCATCTGGCTTCTTAGCTGAAGCTTCGTCAATGCTTCCAGTTCGTTGAGTTGCTTTTTGATGATGAACATTCGTCCTCCGTCAAATAATGTCCAACTCACTGCGAGCGCAGGATTTATGCTGGTATTTACTGCGTTTGGATTATTTTGCTGAGTACCATTAGCAAGGTCACTTCGCACGTTGTTGTGCGTTTGTGTGGCTGCGGCTATTGCGTTTATTGTGGGGGAGAAACCTGCATTGCCATAGGTGTTGTTCCGCTCTGCCTGCTGCACGGCAACTCCGTTTACGGCTATGTCATAGTTTTTCTTGAGTGTACGGTAAATAGCGTCTTGTAAAGTAAGTCGCTCCTGCGCTGATAGCAAGTAGGGGACCAGGCAAAATAGCGATAGAATAAGCTTATTCATTGGGTTATACTTGGCGCAAAAAGTAGATGAATTTAGCTATCACCCCTTTCACGCAAATGCCCGTCCATATTGAATTTCAGGCGCACCAAAAGTGAGCATTCTCCACCGAATAAACAAATAGCCTGAGCTAATATGCCTATTGCCGCCACTACCGGTCCGCAGTTCGTGACCGTTTAACTTGATGCTATTCTACCTCGTCAGTAAACGCTATACCAGCATGTTCCAGTTCGCGTAATACAGGTTTGTACACGGATTGCATCACGGGAATAACTACTCCTATAGGTGTTTTCACCTTGTTGGTTAAGACCAGGCCAGCAAGGATCGCCATTGGCATGCCCACGGTACGTGCCATTGCAGTGTGATCGCCGCCCTCACCCGTAATCACCATCGAGCTTTTCAGGGTAATATCCTTTCCCTTATGTTCGTACTCAATTTCGTGGTGCATTACCACCATGTCCTTGTCTTTCGGACCCATTTGCCACTTTTGTGACAGCAGGCCAAGCAGGATATCGGCCGATGAAACTGTTCCTGTATTTGGTATAAGGTCATTGGAAAATAGCCCTAACCATTGAAGCATGTTCATTTCTTTTCCACCGGCGTCAAGGCCCAGTTTCTCAGCTACAAACGCTTCTATTTCAGTTTTTGCTTTGCAGTTTGACTTTGTTTTCAACCACGCAGCGTATGTCAATTTAGTTGTGTCAATGCTGTCGTCCTGAGCAGTGAGCCCAAGTTTTACAATTGCGTCCCAGCCACGGCTAAACGCAGGATAACGGAGCGTAGCCCTGACAAAAGTTCGGATATCTTCTACGCCATATGTTTGCAGGTAGCTAAGGGAATCCCTGTTGGGATAGTAGGCAAGGGCATTGAGACCTGGAATTTTGATCTTTTTGTTCTGTTCGAACATTTTTTCATAAGGTATCTCCGTTACCTTCCCATTATGAAGATAGCGAGCTCCACCCATACCTGCAGTCACAACGTTACGTGGGTTCCAACTGAATTTGTAATGCCAGGGATTATCGTCGCTTTCCGGAGCTACCAGGCCGCCACAATAGGAGCGAAATGCAGTGATCCTTCCCGCCACTTTATGCACACTATGTATAATCTTGGCCGCGGTCATATGATCGATGCCGGGGTCAAGGCCCATTTCGCACATAAACATAAGGCCCGCTTCCTTTACATCGGCATCCATAGCCTTCATCTCTACCGACGCATAGGATGACGTAATGAGGTTCTTTTTATTTTTCAGGCAGTCTTGAGCGAGCAAAATATGTAGCTGCGGGGGCAATAACGACAATACGATGTCAGCCTTCTTAACCAGTGGTTCGCGGTCGGCCGCCCGGGTTATATCGATAACTACAGTTTCAAGTAAGGAATGTCGGTCGGTCCATTTTTCTAACACTTTGGCATCACCATCGGCTACTATCACCTTCCATTTGTTCCTCGAGGCATTTTCCAGCAAGTACTCAATCAAGTAAATCGATGATTTCCCTGCTCCGGCAACCAGTATTGTCTGCATTTAAAATATGGGATAAAATACACTGACAAAAGTAATGGATATTGTGAAGTTATTTAAGGGGTTTTTTCAAACTATATATTTGTATAATGTAAAATCGCAATAAATATTCACCTTTTTTCACAAAATATTGAACAAAAGGCGCCATATTAGGGTAATTAACGTCAAATGAATCATTTTTCATTAACCCTTCATTAACGACAGAATGCTAATTGTGATAATGATTCTTCCTTTTTGTCCGAGTGTGTAGCCTGATATTGAGGAAATGTGTGACTATGAGTCCAATTGAGGCAACATAGGATAGCCAATGTAATTTTTCCTGAAATATCACCGACGTGCCAAGGAAGAGCCAAAACATCCAGAGAGCAATTTTTACTGATCTGCGTGCAGCGTGCTGTGATGCGTGATAAACAGCATAAAACCCGATTGCCAGGAACAAATAGTCAAGTGATTCCCACCAAGTTGGCAACAAACCATGTGCGTCGCGACTGTGTGCCTGCCGAAAGGAATAGGTAAATAAGAATAAGAGTGGCACGATCATACAATGTATGGCACAAACGATAGCACTAATAATGCCAACCTTGTCTGCCCCGGCCGTATATTTATGTGAATGTGCCAAACTATAAACGCAACAATGTTGCAAATGTAGTCTATTTTGCTAAATGCAACAACGTTGCGTTTAATGGTCTATATTTGCAAAGCAATGAATGTAGCAAGTACCATACGTGAAAAGGGGCTGAAAGTGACACCTGTGCGCACCAAGGTACTGCAGCAGCTTTCTGGTACGGATGAAGCACTTTCGCAGAGTGACCTTGAGTCGACGTTTGGTAAAGTAGACAGAATTACATTGTACCGTGCGCTAAAGGACTTCGAGGAATTAGGTATTGTCCACAGAGTAGTAGGTCCCGATGGGGTAACACGCTTTGCAGTTTGCCGTCACGACTGCCCTGATACTGCGCATACTGAGGAGCACGTGCATTTCAACTGCACACGTTGCCAGAAGGTATTCTGCCTGGAGCATACTCATACACCAGTCATCAAGTTACCGGATGGATTTACCATAACCGGCATTAACATGCTGGTTCATGGTTTATGTAAAAATTGCTCTTAGTTAAAGATTGTCTTTCGCAATTACTGTCCAGTCGCTATTTGCGTGTCCGTTGTCAATCCACTTATCCATCTCGGCGGCAATGGAAGGTAACACAACCAGTTGTTTTCCGGCAATTTCAGCTTCTCGCAGCATCAGTCCTGCGTCTTTCCTGGACATTGCGAGTTCCCATGATGGCTCGTCAAATTTACCTGCCATCATTCTTTTCAATCTTCCGGGCAGCATAGAACCAGGATTCCATTGGTCGAACAAAGAGGCCAGGTTTTCCGCCGGGATGTCCATTGCCTTCATAAGGCCCAATGTATCTGATATTGTTGCAGTAAAACCAATAAGGAAGTGATTCCCGGCTAGTTTCATTCCCGCTGCACGACCTGTTTCTTCCCCAAAGTTGATCACTTTTCCGGTCATAGGTTCTATCCACGGAAGTATGGTATTGATAATAGACTGGTTGCCGGAGACTAGCATATAACCTGTACTCTCCAGCGAGTTTATCGGCCCCATAAAGACCGGAGCATGACTATAGTTGATCCCTTTTTCGCCCCAGTATTTTGTGCGGCTTTTAGCGCCTGCTACAGATGTTGTAGTGTGGTCTATGATAAACGTGCCGACAGCTATAGCTTCAGCAGCATTTGCCAGTACTTCATCTACACTTGCATCGTCCTTGAGCGTAAGATGAATACGCTCCGCGCCGGCTATGGCTTCTTTCACATCGGCGTAAGCTTTTGCGCCGTACTGCTCCAATGCTACTGCTTTCGGAAATGTCCTGTTCCAGGTATTTACTTCATTTCCCTTAGTCAATAACGCTCTTACAAATCCTGAGCCGAGAAGTCCGGTACCTAAATATGCTATCATGTGTATTTGGTTTGCTGCAAAAATACGAATTGAGAGTGGGCCTTAAAGCAAATGCTCCCAGGGCCCTGCACCTTCGCGTATCAGCTCGGCGGCGCCTCCGGTGCAATCAATGACCGTGGATGCCAGCAGGTGACCCGGGCCGCCATCTATTACTATGTCTACTAGTTTGCCAAACTCCTCGTACATCACCTCTGGATCTGTAAAGTACTCTACATCTCCGTCCATAGGTAATGAAGCGCTCATCAAAGGGTGCCCTAATTCCCTTACAATGTCCATACATATCTTATTGTCCGGCACACGGATACCTACAGTGTCTTTCTTTGTCTTCAGCAGCTTGGGCACCTGCCGGCTGGCACCCAGTATAAAAGTGTATGGCCCGGGCAGTGCAGCTTTTAGCAGCCGGAAAATGGGCGTTGGGACACTTTGTGCGTAGTCGCTAAGGTGACTAAGGTCGGCGCAGATAAAAGAGAACTGTGCTTTCTTAGGATCAATCTTCTTGATACGGGCAATGCGCTCAACCGCTGCTGTATTATAAATGTCGCAGCCGAGCCCGTAGATGGTGTCAGTAGGGTAGATGATCACACCGCCTTTGCGCAATGTTTCTACTACCGTGTTTATATGTCTTGGTTGAGGATTGTCCGGGTGAATCTCCAGAAGCATACATAAAGTTACAATAATAAAGGCGCATGACCACAACCGACCCGGAACATGCAACGAGCCTAAAAACCCATTAGCTTTGCGCCATGCGAATTTTGATGGTGTGCCTGGGAAATATATGCCGGTCACCGATAGCGGAAGGAGTAATGCAACATAAGGCGAATGCAGCCGGACTTGACTGGATAATTGATTCGGCAGGAACTAATTCTTACCATACAGGCGAGGCGCCTCACAGGCACTCACAGGCCATTTGCAAGGCCAATGGAATTGATATTTCAGACCAGCGCGCGCGAAAATTTGTTGCCTCAGACTTTGAGAGCTATGACAAAATATATGCAATGGCCGGGGATGTATACCTGGAAATAAATCGTATTGGTGGTGGCCATGCAGATATGAGAAAAGTAGACTATTTTCTGAACGAGCTGGAGCCCGGTGCTAATGCCTCTGTACCTGACCCCTGGTACGGTAACGAGGATGGCTACGAGCCGGTCTATGACATGATAAATGCAACCTGCGAAAAGATTTTGAGTAAATACGGCAACAAATAACCAAACTATTAATGAAACCATCTATACCACAAGGAACACGTGATTTTTCACCCGAGGTAGTGCGCAAACGCCAGTACATTTTTGGCGTGTTGCGGACAATTTTTGAGCTGTATGGATTTCAGCCGCTGGAGACGCCGGCAATGGAAAACCTGGTAACCTTAACCGGTAAGTACGGTGAAGAGGGTGATCGCCTGATATTCAAGGTATTGAACAATGGGCTGCACGAAAAAAATGAAAAGGACAAAGACAAGCTGAATGCCGAGTGGCAAACAATGCTGGACAGGGCATATACATCTCCTGTAGTTACGGAACGTGCATTGAGGTACGACCTTACTATTCCGTTTGCGAGGTATGTAGTTATGCATCAGAATGAATTAGCATTTCCGTTTCGTCGTTACCAGATGCAGCCTGTATGGCGGGCTGACCGTCCTCAAAAGGGCCGGTATCGCGAATTTTGGCAGTGCGATGCAGACGTAGTTGGTAGCACTTCTCTGCTGAACGAAGCAGAGCTTTTGGGTATCTATGACCTTGCCTTTCAGAGACTTGGTTTGCCGGTTGTGATAAAGATAAATAGCCGAAAGCTGCTACAAGGACTGGCTGTAATGTGTGGTTACCCTGAGAAGATGATGGAGATCACTGTTGCGCTCGATAAGCTGGACAAGATAGGCTGGACCGGTGTTACCGCTGAGCTGGAACAGCGCGGTATAGACGCAAAAGCTATCGGCCAGTTGGAAATGGCGATCATGGAGAATGGTACAAATTCTGAAAAGCTGGATGCCTATGAGCGACTGATGGCAAACAGCGAAATCGGGATGGCAGGTATAAAGGAACTGAGAGATACCCTGGCATATTACGAGGGCGTAAGAGGTGGTGATGCTGCAAATATAAGCGTCGATATTAGCCTTGCTCGCGGCTTAAACTATTATACGGGCGTGATTGTGGAGGTAGTGTGCAGTCACCCAGATGTGAAAATGGGGAGTATAGGTGGTGGCGGTAGATATGATGATCTCACGGGATTATTCGGTCTCAAGGGGCTTTCCGGTGTAGGCATTTCGTTTGGCATAGACCGTATTTATGATGTGCTTGAAGAACTCAATGCCTTTCCTGCACAGTTGGCCACCGGAGCGAGGGTAATGATCGTGAACTTTGGCGGTGAAAACGAAAAGTATGGCCTTGGTATTCTTCGTCAATTACGCGAGCAAGGTGTAGCTGCAGAGATATATCCTGAGGCAGCGAAATTTGACAAGCAAATGAAGTATGCCAACAAGAGGGGATTTGAGTTTGTGATGCTGCCGGGCGACGATGAGCGCGCAGCGGGTAAAGTAGGCCTAAAGAACTTTATGACCGGAGTGCAGCAATTAATTGATGTGGCATCAGCCGTTAGTATGCTTTCGGAGAATTAGTTTCGGGTTAATCGAGATGTGTCGATAAACAATTTCGTTTTCAGCGCGGTAAATACCGCTTCAGGAAATGATCCTGTTTCGCGTAACTGATCGAAATTGGTGAATGGGCCCTTTTCTTTCCTCCGGCTAATGATGTTATGCGCAGTTACGGGACCAATCCCTTTCAGCGATACTAGTGCTTCTGAGTCAGCAGTATTGAGGTCAAGACTATCGGGGTAGGATGGGACAATTTCCCCTTCGGCTACACTATGATCCTTCTTGTACTGCTCCCACGCTCTTACCAGGCGTTCTTCTTTCGCCTTATCTTGAATGGGGTGCACCCAAAGACTCATAGTTGTGCGGACTACGAGCAATATCACAAGAAGAAAAGCCAATACAAGTAGCCCCACACGCTCTGAACGTGTAAATGAGGTAAACGAGTTAAGAAGCTTATTCATGCGATAAAGCTGAAATATACGTGATTTGAAATAATCTACACAATTTCAACCTACTTTTGAGCGTAATGGAGATTTCCCTGCACGGCGTTGGCAAGCGTTTTCAGCGGCATACGGTTTTTAAGGGGCTGGACTATATATTCACTTCGCCTGGAGCCTATGCGCTGCTGGGAGCAAATGGCAGCGGCAAGTCGACTCTACTGAGGATCATCGCCGGCATGCAGTCTCCGTCAATCGGAAACGTAAGTTTCAAAGCAGAAGGTGGCAAGGAGATTGACGCAGCAGAGGTTTTTAGGAACATAAGTTTTTGCGCGCCGGGTCAGGAAATAGTTGAAGAATATACGCTCACCGAATTCCTTGATTTTCATTTCTCTTTTAAGTCGCCTCTACGAGGTCTTTCAACGCAAAAGCTAATTGAAATAGCTGGGTTGCAGGCTGCTGCAAAAAAGCCGATCTATGATTATTCGTCGGGTATGAAGCAGCGGGTAAAGTTGATCCAGGCTATTTTTTCCGATACGCCCGTATTACTTCTGGATGAGCCGTGTGCAAACCTCGATGAGGCTGGGGTAGGCCAATATCGCAGTTGGATGGACACATATGCGGCTGGCAGATTGGTAGTAGTTGCCTCAAATGACCCTCGCGAATACTATTTCTGCCAGGAGCGCCTTACGGTGGAAGACTACCGTTGATTTTGTTGTCAGTGTATTGGTTTATCCTTTACTTTTGCGCCCTGTAGCGGCCTCGTAGTACAATGGATAGTATAAGAGTTTCCGAAGCTCCAGATTCAGGTTCGATTCCTGACGAGGCTACTTTAAACGGGCTGGAAGACCTGTGAAATATGGGTTGTTCATATTTTGGTCAGGATTTTGGTCAGGATTTGATGCGAAAGAAAAAGGCTGCGCGGGGTGCAGCCTTTTTTTATTTACCGGTGGTGGTGTGTTGTTTGGGTTTCTTGTAGTTGATGCTGGGGGTGGACATTTTTTTGAGGAAGTCCAGAAGGGCCTGCTGTAGCTCCCGGTTGCCTTCCTGAAGGCTGGAGATGGTTTGCTGCTGGGAGGCTGCGAGCTGGATGAGCATTTGATTTTCCATAGTACGTATATCGTTTTGGTGAGCACTACCTGATGCACTTTTCGTGCCAAAGTTTGTGGCGGGTTCGTTAAGTGGTTCGTTAACGAATTGTGGAACAGGGTCTTGCATATTGTATTCTCTTACGGGTGCTTTTTCCGGGAAGATGGTGCCCTGGGTGCCGTTGGAGGAAAGGTACTCTTCTGATATCCCGAATTCCTTTTCCAGTTTGATGCGAACAGATGGTGGAAGTGTGTCACCGGACTTTAATAGTTTGCTTATGTACCCCTTTGTTACATCGAGTTTGGTGGCCATATCTGATTGACTGGTCACTTTTTTGCGGTATAGCAATTCGTCGAAGATCGTTAGTAGTAGTGGTTGAGCCATTTTGGAAACTTTGTTTACTTAATAGTTCTGGCCTAGGTCTAATGTATGCTTTGTAGAATCATCTAGAAAGAACATAAAAAAGTTGCCTTGCACATCTGACGGCAATTCATAAAATATTTCTGATGACTCGGTTACCAATGGATTTATTTCATCCCTTAAACTGTGGCTATTCCCGGTCAGTTCTACACCGTTGTAAAGAAATGCTCCTTGTTGGTTGGACATTGTCATTAAAGGGCCTCCTACCACTGCCGGTGCGTGTGTAATGTTCTTTGCCTGCAGCGTCACTTTCAGATAGTTGCAACCTCTTCTCATCCAAGATGAATAATAGGTGTAGTTGTTGGGCTTTATTAATTCTTTCGCAGTAACAGTGACCATAAATCCATTAAAAACAAATGGCTCATTTAGCGAGTGAACTTTCTCCTTCAGGTTTAAGTTAGAAAGGTCCTTTTTGTCAACTTTTTTCTGTTTGCAAGAAGCAATAAGAATTAACGGCACAATAATTAAAAGAGTGTACTTCATACAATTGTGAGTTATGATAAATAATATTTAAAAAAAGTATCCCAAAAGTTTCCAAAAGTCAACTATGTTTCCATACCTTTACATCACAATAGCGAAAACGCCACGAAAAAGGCATAAAAGCGCGACAAAATGCAAACTACGGAAAAAATGGTGAATACGGGTGTGGGAGTGGTTCCGGAGAAGTTTAGGAAGAGGAAGTTGCTGACAAAGTACCAGGTGCAGGAGATAAAGAAGTGGGCGAAGGGATTTGGCAGCGATGTGGAGGCGGCGGATGCTGCCGGGCTGGCTGAGAGCACGTACAGGAGGATAATGGAGCTGAAGCGCGGCAACAGTGAGAATGTGGGGAAACTGCTGGCGGCGGTGATGCCGCCAGCGGAACCCACGGGAGTGAAAATTGATGCTGCGTAGTGTGTGTGGTTCGACAGGCTCACCATGACAATAGGATAAAAGTAGTGTGTGTTTCATGTGATAGGATGCTATTCACATATCGTGCCAAAAGCAAAGTGAAATATCGTTTATATAAAATCTTTAACAGAAAATGACCAGCGGTAAACTGAACAGGAGGGCTAACCGTAATGCGGGTGAGGGAATGGACCTGACGTCATTTGTGATAGGTGTAGGTGTGGGGCTGATGAGCGGTATACTGGGTATGATGGCGGCTATGTATGGCCTGGGTGTGATAAAATACTAGTGATGAGCACGAGGGACAGGAGGACGGAAGGAGCATGGATGTGGCTGGTGGGCATACTGAGCTTTGTGACGGGGGCAACGATAGCTATGATTTTCGTAAAGAGTTTAGGACTATACAAACAGATACCATGAAAAACAATGCGGGTGCTGTAGAGCACTACAAGGTGAACCAGGACACACTGAGATGGCTAAGAGCAGAGAACGAAAGGAGGCGCACAGAAAATTCGGGTACGTGGGCGGTGGCGGCGCTGCTGACCGTGGCTATGATGGCGCTATGGATGATGACGCACGCCGGGTAATGGCTGTGCCGGCGGGATGGGGTGCGTATGTGCCGCTGGTGGTGGGGGTGATAGTGATGGCTGTGTACTGGCTGAAATTGATTTTTTCTTACTAACTGTTGATGATATGACCTTCAACTTTTCTTTTCCGACAAGACAAGCTATATGGGCTGCATTGTGCAGGGCGAGTGACTGGATGGATGAGCACATTTTTCCGGATTTGCCAGATCTGCTGGACCCGATGCCAAAGGAGCTGGCTGCACGGCAGGCGATGATAGAGCGGAGTGCTAACGACATAAGAGCGTCTATAGACAGGTGTAGGGACCTGGCTGATTGCTACCGGTGTGTGGACATGGTGAGGAACTTTCAGCTATTGCACGGGGAAAATCCAAAATCCAAAACCCAAATTCCAAGTTGTGAGGCGCAGGTGACGGGATGGGTGGCGAGCCTGGGCCTGCAGCTGAAGAATAAGCAGGAAGAGATAATGAAGAAATACCGGGTACCAAATTCCAAATAACAAATTCCAAAAGTGATGGGTGCTATGACGGACGTGAAGGCGGGATCGATGCTGGTGCTGGCGGGTGAGCAGGAGGTGAAGAACTGGCTGCGCGAGGTGCTGGTGGAGGAGGGCCTGATAGTGAGGCGTGATGAGACGCAGCTGAGCCCGGTGCATGATGAGATGCCGACGCGTGTGGTGCAGAAGCGACTGAAGGAAAAGGGATACCGGGTGAGCAGCGTGCAGGCGCTGAATGGTGTGCTGAGCAGCAATGGTGTGAAGGCAACGAGAAGGGGTAAGGATAACTGGTATAAGACGGTGGACATAGAGCGGATACCTAATAAGATATAGAGCGGATGGAGGGGAGCGTGATGACATTTTATAGCCACAATGAGTATAGCAAGGCAATGGCGACGGTGGTGCTGCTGGTGAACAAACAGCAAATGAGGGGACTGAGCGAGAAGGATGAGCGGGAACTGGTGGAGCTGAAGCGGAGGATACTGGTGTATGAGACGAAAACTAATAACAATGGATAAGCAAAAATTTTTAAAAAGATCCGGCATTACTGAGGCTCAGTTTTCCGGTGCTGAAAAAGTCGGCGGGTCCCTTTACCTGAGTTCGCTGACTTCAATACCTGAGGGCTTTAACCCTACGGTCGGCGGGTCCCTTTACCTGAGTTCGCTGACTTCAATACCTGAGGGCTTTAACCCTACGGTCGGCGGGTCCCTTTACCTGAGTTCGCTGACTTCAATACCTGAGGGCTTTAACCCTACGGTCGGCGGGTCCCTTTACCTGAGTTCGCTGACTTCAATACCTGAGGGCTTTAACCCTACGGTCGGCGGGTCCCTTGACCTGAGTTCGCTGACTTCAATACCTGAGGGCTTTAACCCTACGGTCGGCGGGTCCCTTTACCTGAGTTCGCTGACTTCAATACCTGAGGCTTTAACTCACGGTCGGCGGGTCCCTACCTGAGTTCGCTGGATTCTCAATGCCTGAGGGCTTTAACCCTACGGTCGGCGGGTCCCTTTACCTGAGTTCGCTGACTTCAATACCTGAGGGCTTTAACCCTACGGTCGGCGGGTCCCTTTGACCTGAGTTCGCTGACTTCAATACCTGAGGGCTTTAACCCTACGGTCGGCGGGTCCCTTGACCTGAGTTCGCTGACTTCAATACCTGAGGGCTTTAACCCTACGGTCGGCGGGTCCCTTTACCTGAGTTCGCTGACTTCAATACCTGAGGGCTTTAACCCTACGGTCGGCGGGTCCCTTGACCTGAGTTCGCTGACTTCAATACCTGAGGGCTTTAACCCTACGGTCGGCGGGTCCCTTGACCTGAGTTCGCTGACTTCAATACCTGAGGGCTTTAACCCTACGGTCGGCGGGTCCCTTGACCTGAGTTCGCTGACTTCAATACCTGAGGGCTTTAACCCTACGGTCGGCGGGTCCCTTGACCTGAGTTCGCTGACTTCAATACCTGAGGGCTTTAACCCTACGGTCGGCGGGTCCCTTGACCTGAGGTCTGAAAGCACATACATAGGTGCCCAGGTTCCAGAACTGAGGATCAACAAAAACTACTTCTGGAAAAAGGATGGCAAGGAGCATGCTCTGGTAGACGGTATATTCTGTGAGATACTTAGCAGAAAAGAAAATACTTCTGATGGAGTGACGGCTACGATATACCATGCTAAGAGCGTGAACAAGGAGCGTTACTTCTATATAGCGCAGATGGGTGAATTCTATGCTCATGGTGAGGAATTGAAAGGGGCCATGGAGGATGTGCGCTATAAGATGATGGCGGACAGAATGAAGAAGGAACCGATACATGCAGATACTATAGTATCTATAGAGCATTACAGGGCTATAACCGGTGCATGTAAGGCTGGCTGCGCAATGTGGCTGGAAAGTAATGGACTGGCCGAGGTAAAGGAGATGCGTGCTGATATGTTGCTGCCTTTACTGCAAAAGAGTAATGCTTACGGATATGAGCGGTTTAGGAGCCTGGTAACGTTTTAGGTAGTTTTTTTCACAACAATCAAATATAGGTAATGGCAGAGAATGTGTTTATGCCGGGGTTAAACCGGGTGGAGCGTATACAGGCGCTACTGGACAATGCGCACACTGTGCGTGATGGTGAGACGTACTTCCTGAAGCTGACGGAGGAGGAGAAGTCGGCAAAGCGGGAGATGATAGTGGATAACCTGATAAAGGTGGATGCTGCTGAGGAGGAGTTTGCGAAGAAGAAGGAGGAGCACAAGGCGATCGTGAAGCCATTACTGGCGGACACGAGGAAGCTGCAGGCGGAGGTGAGGAGCGGACAGAAGGAGCAGCGCGGCAAGCTGTATGACCTGCATGATGTGGTGGAGGGCCGGGTATACACCTATAACGAGGACGGTGTGGAGGTGGATAACCGCAGGATGCGCCCGGACGAGAAAAGCGGACAGAGTAAACTGTTTATCCCTACGGGTGGTTTTAAGTCGAAAACGGGTACGGGTGGTGAATAGGTGTGTGAAGCAATTCTTTTAATAACAAATCAACAAACAAGTAATGCAAACAGGAAATGAAAATGTAAGGATCGTAGTGCCGGAGGGTGTTACGGAGTTTACCCTGAGGCAGGGAGTGGCTGTAGAGCCATTGAAACTGAAGGAGGCGAAGAGCATAGCGCTGACCGGCGACATACATGCTGTGGCGCAGTATATGAAGGTGCGCAGCGAGTCTGCACAGGGTATACAGGTGCCGGATAAGAGCAAAGCTGTGGTGGTGGTGAACAAGGATGCAATGACGATAGTGCTGGACCTGGACCCGGACAACTATGCGAAAACGACTGTGACTGCGAAACTGGAGAAGAGTAAGGAGCTGCTGAAGTTTGGCATAAACGAGGAGGTGTTTTATGACCGGAAGGGACTATTGAAGGAGCTAAAGTTTAGCCGGAACCTGTTTGACAACCAGGTAACCTATAACGCGGTGATGGCGAGCCTGATGCAGGTGAGGATGCAGACGCAGGCTGAGATGCAGCAGAGCAGTGACAACAGGGGTAACCGAAACAACCAGGACATGGTGCAGGTGCATGCTCCGGACTTTGTGAGCACGTTTGTGCTGAATGTGCCGGTGTATAAGGGCTTCCCTGCTGAGAAGATAGAGGTGGAGATATGCTTTGAGGTGAGGGATAATAAGATCGTCTTTTGGCTGGAGAGTGTGGGGCTGAATGATGTGCTGGCGGCGAAGATAGATGGCATTTTTGATGCTGAGCTGAAGAGCGTGGAGGGTTTTGTGATCATTCACCAGTAGGCTCGAGAAGGGGCTGTAAAAGAGCCGGTGGGTGTGACTGTGCGGGTTTGTGATAGCGTTGACATAGGCACGGGGTAGTCTTACCGAAAACACACCTTTTTTTTGAAATTCCAAATTCCATCCCGATAGCTATCGGGACCAAAATACAAGATTGTTATGGGTGTGAAGGTGAGGGGTGCTGTTCTGGCGGTGTTTGAGCCGGTGGTGACTGAGAAGTTTAAGAAGCGTGAGGTGGTGATAGAGTGTGGTGAGGAGTATGCGGGACAATTCTATAGCAATCCGCTGAAGATGCAGGCTGTGCAGGACAAAATGGAGCTGCTGGACGGTGTGGCGCCGGGTGATGTGCTGGATGTGGAGTTTGCCGTGAAGGGGGCTAAGCATGAGAAGGAGGGTAAGGTGATCTGGTGGGTGAACCTGAATGTGCTGAGGCTGCGGAAGGTATTGGCTGCGGGTGGCCCGGCACCGGATGTGCAAAGGGACAATTTTAAGGCGCAGGAGCTGAATGAGGCGGGGTATCCGGATGATCTGCCTTTTTAAGAGTGAATAACCAGGTGGCGGAATTGGTAGACGCAGTGCACGGGGCTGATACAAATGCACCCTCATATAACAGATTGATGGCCGAAGTGTTGAAATTATACACCCTTCTGTTATTCAGGTTCGAGTCCTGACCTGGTTGCTAGTGAGTGTTTAAAAATAGTAGCGATGTTGGATAACGTAATAGGGTACTTTACTGATAGTAGCCGGCGATGTATGGCTGAACCGGTATTGGATGGTGATATGGTGGTGGCTACAAATTCAAACTTAGTTGTTTGCGCTCCACTGGCTATGTTCTATAGAAAGGATTGGCCAGATATGGAAAGCGTGAAGTTCCCGGCCTATAAGGCAGTAATACCGGAACATGACAAGGACAATCTACTGTTTGTGACGGACGCGAAGAAGCTACTGGATGAGCTGCTAATACTGCCACACGAAAAGATGTATACTTCCTGTAACTATTGTGAGGGGTATGGTGATTTGCACACCGAAAATGGCAATAAAAGGACCTGTAAGGAATGTGGTGGGGACGGTAACGACGAGTTTTTGGGTGTGCTTATTCCTACTCCCAGGGACAGTGACGGGGCTGATGATAAATCATGGTTGGTAAAGGTGAAGGAGAGTATATTTTCTCCGAACATGCTGGAGAATGTGGCACGGCTTGCAGTGGCTGCGGGACAGAATATGAGGTGGGTATTGGCGAATACGAATGGTAAGCATGTGCTATATATAGGTGATGTGATGGTATTGATGATGCCAATGTTACATGAATACAGCGAGTACAACGGAAACATGCAGTTAATCAACCTGGATGATGTGAAATAGTGCCCGGAACGTACAAGGGTGCGACGCAAGGGACGGTGAGTAGTGGTGTGGTGGTGGTGACATAGTTTTTTTTTCTTTTTCAAAAATAGTTGGAACGATGGCGAAGAGTAAGAGTGCTGCTACGGGTAAGGTGGGTGCTGAAAAGAAGCATAAGGTGCCTGTGCCGAATATGGAGGGTGTGAAACGGGGGAAGGGATCTGTGCCTCCGGTGGTGGACATGAGGGGTGTGGTGCAGGAGATAGAGATTGGCCGGATAAGCAAGGATGCGAGCCAGCCGAGGAGCTTTGTGACGAAGGAGGGCATAGAGGAGCTGACGGAGAGTGTGCGGGTGCATGGTGTGATCAGTGCTATACTGGTGAGGCCGAGGGGTGATGGGTATGTGATAGTGTTTGGGGAGCGCAGGTGGCGTGCTGCTGCTGCTGCGGGGCTGAAAACGGTGCCTTGTGTGGTGAGGGAGATGACGGATGAGGAGGCGCTGGAGATTCAGATAACGGAGAACCTGCAGCGGGAGAACCCACACCCGATGGATGAGGCATTGGCTTACTGGCGAATGATGAAGGCTAATGTGCCGTTTGCGGACATATGCTTGAAGGTGGGTAAGGATGCAAAGTATGTGAGTGTGCGGCTGGTGCTGGCTAACCTGCATGGGTTGCTGAGGGAGGTGTTTTATGAGGGTAAGTGTAGTATGAAGGATGCTGTGGAGCTGGCAAGGCTGGGACATAGCATGCAGCAGGAGATATGTAGCCAATATGTGCCGGCTGACTGGAGGACGCGTGAGGGATGGCGACTGATGAATATGCAATGGGTGGCTGAGCGTGCGCAGGCGAGTCTGGCTAATGTGAGGTGGGACCTGGGTGATGCGGATCTGCTGCCGGAGGTGGGTAGCTGTAATGCGTGCCAGAGCAATAGTGCGAATACGCTGGCTTTGTTTACGGATGGTGATCCGATGTGTAGTATGCCGGCTTGTTATAAGCTGAAGAGTGATCGTGCGTTTGCGAGGGGTGTGCAGGAGATGGTGACGCGTGAGGATGTGGTGTTTGTGGGCCGGGTGAGCAGGGACAAGGCTGATGAGGCGAATGCGCGTGTGGTGAATGAGGCTGGTGCGCGTGTGGTGGATGTGCAACAGGTGAGGGTGGCTAAGATGCCTGTGACGCTGGCATGGGATGCGTGGAAGGAGGAGAATGTGTATGAGGAGAAGCCGGACTATAATAGCTACCTGGAGCACAGGAAGCGTGAGTATAAGGACTGGGAGAAGGACAGGAAGGGTTTTGAGAAGGAGGTGAAGGAGGAGTTTGCGGAGATGGAGCGTGCGTATGATGCTGAGTTGCTGGCTGCGCGGAATGAGTATGATACGTATTGCAAGGACCAGGAGGCGAAGCGTAAGGAGATAGAGGAGGCGTATGAGGCTGGTAAGGTGCGGACGGGATATATGGTGACTGGTAGTGAGCGTGGTGAGATGGTGCCGGTGATAGTGGATGCTGATGTGGAGATGCCGGGAACGGATAAAAGCAAGGAGGAGGAGATACAGGAACTGCTGGCACGTGAGGCGAGGAATCGTGAGCTGGATGGTGAGAAGGTGTGGAATAAGGTGAGAGAGCTGATAAGCGATAATGGATACCAGGTGCTGATGCACACGGGTATGGTGGAGGGTGTGGAGATGAAGGCGCTGTATGTGGCAATGTTTGAGAGCCTGAGATATGAGAAACAGCGGTACTATATGGAGCATGTGCTGGGTGGTGAGCGGGATCATGTGAGGTTGATAGGCAGGTTTGGCAACCTGGGTCATGATGAGCGAAACTTGCTATTCAGGTTGTTGCTTGTGGATAAGTTATACCCGGCGAATGGAAGGGCTGACAATAGCCTTCCGAGGGCGTATGGGATGAAGGTGGGCCTGCTGTATAAGGAGGCTGAGATAAAGGCTGAAATGGCTGCTATAAACGAGAAGGCGAATGCGAGGAGGGTGAAGGTTGATGAGCGTGTGAGTGTGCTGAGGAGGAAGAGGTAGTGGTGTGAGTGTTTTACCAATTGTTGACAACGAAAATAGTTTACTTCTTTTTATGGCATTGAGAGATTTACCGTACCTGCCTTTGTTTGTGGATGACTGGATGAGTGATGAGAAGCTGGCCGAATGCAGCCCTCATGCTACTGGTGTATACATATGGCTGATCTGCCTGATGAAGAAGAGCGAGGAGTATGGTGTGATTTTGCTTAAGCAAAAGGATAAGCAAAGTAATAAGCCTGTGCAAAATTTTGCTGTGCGTTTAGCAAGGAATTTGCCGTGGAGCGTGGATGAGATAGCGCGAGGTTTGGAGGAGTTAGTGAATGAGGGAGTGGTGAAAATTGAGGGGGATAGGATGATGCAGAAGCGCATGATACGTGATGCGAAGATAAGCGTAAGTAGAAGCGATACAGGCAAAAAAGGTGCGGAGGCTAAGAGATTAGCTAAAGCAAATCAGGAAGCGCATGCTAAAAAATTTGCTAAAGCAAAAGTAGAAGCAAATACTGAAGCTAATAGTGTAGCAAATACTGGAATGGAATGGAATAGGAATGGAGAGGGTGAGAATGAGGAGATGGGGGTGCAGGGGGAAGAGGAGCAGGAGAGGGGCGAGATTCATGGATTGACGCTGCCGTGGGATAGCGAGGAGTTTGCGAAGTGGTGGGGAGACTGGAAGGATTATCTGGCCGCTCAGCATGGGCAGGGATACCGGGCGGTAATTGCGGAGAACGGTGCGATGGAACACCTGTGGAGACTGGCTAAGGGTGATGAGCGTGTGGGGATTGAGATCATCCGGTATTCAATAGGGCAACGTTATAAAAATTTCTATCTAAACAACGAATTGAAGGATGGAACAGCGAGGAATGGTAGTGCAGGCAATGGACAGACAGCAGGCAATGCTGGCAAGACTGGGACCAGGGGCGGAACGATTGGCGACCTTGACGGGCTTAAGCGTGGGGGAGCGCCTGGTAGTGGTGAACGAACTGAGTTCACCGAAGCTCAAGTGGTTGAGTGATGACGAGATGCATAATGCGCTGATTGATGCGCTGAAGGTGGTAAAGGTGTTGACGGGTGCGCTGCTGCATGAGGGTGAGTTGCTTAAGGTGCAGGTGGAGGTGTTGAAGATGTTTCTAGTCACCAGTGAGCGATACAGAGAGCTGACGATGAACGAGGTGAAGCATGCATTTTACCTGAATCACCAGGGAGAGTACGGGGAGGTATACAAGCACTATAACCGGGAGCTGAACGCGGAGTATTTGGGATGTGTGCTGAATGCATACATGGGGTACAAGCGGACGCTGTATAGGCGCTATGGGGCTCAAATAAAGGAAGCTGCTGCTGAGCAGAAGGTTGTGGTGCAGCCGATGGAACTGGAAGAGAAAGACCTACAGGCGATGATACAAGGCCACTACGAGATGTGGCTGCAAGGTATGAGTGAGTTTGTGTTTGTGTATATGCCTGTATGGAGATATCTGAAGCGAATAGGCGCAGCTGAGTGGACCAGAAGTGGCTGGTACGAGATGTTTCACAGGGCTGTGTTAGAGAGGATGAGGTACGCTAAAAGCTACTACAAAGCTAAGAGTGTCAGCGAGCGGTATGAAAGGATGGCTTTGGTGAAAGTCTATGATGAGTATAAAGACACCGGGTACATGCCGAAGGATGAGTGGATGGCGCTTGTTACATTGATGAGGAAGACAGTGTATTTGGAGTTTTTTGAAGCGTTGAGTATGTATGGTGTAAGGCATATCTTCCGCATTGCGGAATATGATTCATATAGTGGAATTAAATCCTAAAATTGGAAAATTCCAAAAAATGGAAAGGTACTGTGGAAAAATCCACCATAGCATGCAAAATATGAAATGCCGCGTCCTTTTATGTGCGCACTCTGATTTTCGGGTTTGTCGTGGAATTGTCGTGGGGAGGGGTGAGTGTCGTTTTTTGGTGTCGTAAAAAGTGGGAAAATGGATGATAAAAAATTGCAAATTGGTATGATTGGTGCGGGTTCTGTGGGTAGGGCGCTGCGATTGTACGAGGAGACGACAGAGGTAGTGGTGGTGAGCTCTGAGAAGGAGATGACGCATGAAGACGTGATGAAACACCCACTGTTCTTAACCGGGCTGTTTTCTCCGGAGGAGGTGGTGGTAGCTGAGAAGATGTACAATGAGCTGTATGCACCGGTGGCACACGTGAAAACAGTACCTAGCCGTGACCTGTATTACCTGATGATGATAAAGGCAAGGAAGGAGAAAACGGACAAGACAGAAATGGTGGAGTATAGGAAACGTGGTATCACTCTTGTGGAGGCAAAAGTGAATAAGGGCCTGGCGCTGGGTAGCTACAGGAGCAAGCGTGGTAAAAAGTAGGACTGGTTATATATAGGGATGGGGCTGCTGACGAGGAAAGAACTGATGGTGAGGTGCCATGTGCCGGCAAACAGGAGCGGGGACATAGGTAACTGGGTGAAGCGTGGCAAGCTGGTGGTGACCAATAAGGGTGGCGAGGAGTTTTTTGATGACAACGATCCTGTAAACGCACGGTTTATCTCTGACAGGGAACGTGTGGCGCCGGTGGGTGATGGGGTACCGGTGGCGGTAACCAGGCCGGGGACCCGGGAGGAGCGGAAGAATGAAGCATCTGCTGTGGTGAGCCGGGCACAACTGGATGTGCAGGAGCAACTGCTGGACATTGCGATAAAGAAGCAGCAGGAGCGATACGTAACAATAAAGGCGGACAAGGCTGAGGGGAGTGTGATACCTACGGATGTGGTAAAGATGCTGTTTCTGCAATACTCTAAGGATATAACGCACCAATTCAGGCAGGGGATAGAGCGGCTGGTGGAGGAGATGATATTTAAGTATAACCTGAGCCCGGCGGATGGTGCGCTGCTGCGGGGGCAAATGGTGAAAATGATAAACCTGAGCGTGGCGAATGCGGTGGATGATGCGAAGAAGGGCATAAAAACTATCGTGGACCAGTTTAGTGAAACTAAGGGAAAGGGGGAAAAGTAGGGAACCATGGTGAACAAGCATTTCATAGAGCAACTGGAGTACCTGGTGGATATGTACAAGAAGTATATGGACGCTGGTAGCAACAGGCAGGCCCTGAAGACAGGTATGAAGCTGATAAAGCTGGTGGAAAAGAATGAGGGATGCCTGATGCAACCTGAGCTGAAGATGAAAGTAGTGGAGACAAATGGCGGGGAAGAGGTGGAGTGACGAGGAGCAGAGGTTATTGCGGGAGTTTTATCCTTATGAAGCTACTGAGGTGACTGCAGCACGGGTTGGCAGGGAGGTGGGGCCTACATACCAGCAGGCTAACAAAATGGGACTGAAGAAGATAGCTGAGCACATTGCTGTGATGCAGCAAAAAACAATCAAAAACCTACAGGAGGGTGGCAGGTGTCACCGATATGAAAAGGGGAATGTGCCTGTTAATAAGGGGCGGAGCATGGCAGAGTGGATGGGTGAGGATGCAATGGAACGGGTGAGAAAGACGCAATTTAAGAGCGGACAACTGCCACACAATACGAGGGGAGATGGTGATGTGAGTATAAGAGCGGACAAGTGTGGCAGGAAATACAAGTTTGTGAGGATAGGGCTGGCTGAATGGAGGCCGCTCCACCGAGTAGAATGGGAGAAAAGGTATGGCAAAATACCTGATGGATTGATACTAGTGTGTAAGGGTACTGACACGCTTGATGTGAACCCGGATAACTGGGAGCTGATAAACAGGGTGGAGAATATGGCCAGGAATACGGTTCACAATTACCCTCCGGAGGTGCAAAAGAGCGTGCAATTGATGGGGGTGCTGAGAAGGCAAATAAACAAGAGAACAAAAAATGGGACGGACGATAACTGATTTGCGTGAGAGCTTGTTTGACGCAATAGAATTGCTAAAGAAGGGGAAGATTGATGTGCCGCAGGCGAAGGCAGTGGCTGAGCTGGGGCAAGTGATCATTAATTCTGCTAAGGCTGAGACGGATTTTATTGACAAGCATGGCGGTGCTGGTAGTGGGTTTATACAGGATACCGGTAGTGACCAGCGAAAGATCCGGAGGCCGGTGGCTGAGTATAGTAACAATGGGCATTTATCTGTAAAGGAAAAATATAAGGACGCATGAGTGTATGCAAGTTGAAAACGAAGCGGCTGAAGAAGATAAGCCGGGATGAGGTGAGCCAGTTTTGTGTGGGGCCACATAACATTGATGATGTGATAGCGGGGATTGTTCCACGTGAACGGGCACCGAAGCTCCTGGTGGTGGATCTCTTCTGCGGGGCGGGTGGTACCAGCACTGGCTTTGAAATGACTAATGGTGAGGCTCTAGTGATAGCATGCGTGAATCATGACTACCTGGCCATAAAGAGCCACTGGGCAAACTACCCGCACATAGCACACTTTGAGGAGGACATAAGGACGCTGGACCTGCAATGCCTGGTGAAGCTACTGGATCACTACCGGATGCTATATCCGGAAGCTAAGGTGGTGCTGTGGGCGAGCCTGGAGTGTACCAACTTTAGCAAGGCGAAGGGTGGCCAGCCACGGGATGCGGATAGCAGGACGCTGGCGCATAGCTTGTATATGCACTGGGATGCGGCGACTGGTGAGTACGTGGATGGTGATAGCTACATACAACTGCTGCGGCCGGACTACATACAGATAGAGAACGTGGTGGAGTTTATGAGCTGGGGACCACTGGACGAGAATGGGAAGCCGATGAGCAGGCGGAATGGTACGGACTTTATGGCGTGGTGCAATGAGGTGGACGGCCTGGGTTACCACAATGAGTGGAGGGAGCTGAACAGTGCGGACTTTGGGGCATACACCAGCAGGAACAGGCTATTTGGATGCTTTGCGAAGCATGGGCTGACGATACACTGGCCGGAGCCTACGCACGCTAAAAGTCGTAAGTCAAAAGTCGTAAGTAGTAAGAAAGGAGAAATGCAGCAGGCTTCCTTCTTTGATATGAAGGAACTGAAACCATGGAAGGCTGTGAAGGATGTGCTGGATCTGAAGGATGAGGGGAAGAGCATTTTTGACCGGGAGAAGCCACTGAGCGAAAAGACGCTGGAGCGGATCTATGCGGGACTGGTGAAGTATGTGGCCGGTGGAAAGGAAGCATTTCTACTAAAGTATAACAGTACAAGCCGGAAGGGTGTGCACCATCCACCAAGTGTTGACGAGCCGTGCCCGGTGGTAGCTGCTCAAAACAGGCTGGGTGTAACTTTTATTAGCAAGCACTTCAGCGGGAAGCCAGATGGTAAGAACATACCGGTAACCGGTCCAGCGGGAACAATTACTACTAGTGCCAACCAGAGTGTTGTGAGCGCACAGTTTATAGCTCAGCGCAATAGCGGTAAACCAGAAGGGCGTGTGGTAGACATAGATGGACCGGCACGGACTATAACGGGTACGGGCGGTAACCAGGACGTAGTGAGTGCAAACTTTATCACCTGCTATAACGGGAATGGTGTAAACTCTGGCACAGATGCGCCGGCACCTACCGTAACGGTTGCTGATAGGCTGGCAGTGGTGCAGGCTGAACATTTCATCATGAGGGACTTCAGCAGAGAACCATTTGTAAACTCTGTGGATTCTCCGTGTGGCAGTCTGACAACTATACCTAAGACAAACCTTGTGACTGCGGAGCCGTTTATCATGAACACCAATTATGATAACGCACCGAGCAGCGTGGAGGAACCTCTGAACACGATAACGGCAAACAGGAAGTATCAATACATAGTGAACCCGAGCCATGGAGGGCATAGTACGAGCGCTGACGCTCCATGCCCTGTAATAGTGGCCCGGCAGGACAAGGCGCCACTGTATGTGGTGGTGAGCGAGGAGGGTGATATAGCGGTGCGTATCGACGAGCATGACAGTGCGTGCATGCGGAAGATCAAGGAGTTTATGGTGCTGTATCACATTGTGGACATAAAGATGCGTATGCTGAAGGTGGTGGAGCTGCTGAGGATTCAGGGTTTTCCAAATGCTTTCAAACTGGAGGGGAGCCAACAGGACCAGAAGAAGTTTATAGGTAACAGCGTGGTGCCGGTGGTGGTGAAGTGCTGGGCGATAGCAATGGTTAACAAGGGGTGGTCCTTCGACGGGGCTCAAGACGATATTCATTTTCAAAAAGTAGCGTGACATGACGACGCAGGAAAGGGAGTTTGAGGGGCAGATAGATGAGATAGGGGCGCTGTATGAGGAGGTGAAGGAGGCGATAGTAGCAGGGGACTTTAAGGTGATGGGTAAGGACCAGGCGGTGCGTGCTCATGATGCGCTGAGGAGGCTGCGGGATATTGCTTGTATGCGGGTAAAGGATATTCATGAACTGAAGGAAAACTGAGTGATGAAGCGTAAGTGGCAAAGGCGGGAGGCTAGTGTGTGTGCGTGGCGGGAATGTGGCCGGGAGTTTAAGACAAACTTTGTAAAACAGCGATGCTGTAGCAGGGCATGTTCTAACGCATTGAGAAAGGATGGGTATGTGCCGGTAGTGAAGCGGAAGGTGGTGGTAATGCGTAAGTGCCTGTGCTGTGGGGTGGAGTTTGTGGTGACTGCATCTGGCAAAAAGTACTGCAACTTCAAATGCAGGGAGCGGATGGAGTATGAGCGTAAGGTGGAGGCGCAACGTGCGGCTCGGCGGGAAAATGGGAAGCTGGCATTGAGCGCTATGGGGGTGAACAAACGGATAGCGGCTGGTGACCTAAAGGTGGTGACGGAGAGGCTGTGTGCATTCTTTGGGGTGACGGAGGAGAATCTGAGGGCTCCGGGAAAATACTTTGAGGTGAAGTATGTGCGCTGGATAGTGTGGAAATTGATGATGAGCTGGGGTAGCAGTTACCGGCGTGCGGGTGAGCTGTGGGGGCACCGATATGATCACACAACAATCATTAATGCGCTGGAAAGGTTGAAATATGATGTGGGTATTTATGAACAGGTAAAGGAGGGATATGAGCTGGTGATGGCCTATGATGAGAGGCCGATAGACCTGAAGGGAGCGAGGCCATGGAGACGGTTTGAAAGGAGAGTGTCTATGGCATACCTGGAGGGTAAGCGGGTGGCGAACAGACAAAGGAAGGCAGCGTAGGTGAGAGTGAGATGATAATTCGGCAAATTGACAATGTGATAATTCGGCAATGACGCGGAGCGAGTATGTGAACCACGTGAGGCGTGTGATGGAGGAAGGAGGCATAGGTGAGAGCGAGAAAGGGAGCGGGGAGCGTCCTTCGGCGGGGCTCAGGATGACAATCGGAAATGTATGACGTTGGAGGAAAGGGTGAGGAGATTGATGGATGAGGGTGGCACTGTGGGTGATGTGCTGCGGAAGCGACTGCCGAACTATAGTGATGATGAGCTGGTGGAGCGATGGGAGGAGGGTAAGAGTAAGTTAAAGCGAAATTTCAAATATAAAACTAGGTATGAAAAAGCAGATACCAATATTGTTCAGCGGGGCCATGGTAAGGGCGATACCGGATGGAATTGAGTAAGTGCCGTTCGGCGGACTCACGGTGACAAGAAAGGAGAATGGGAAAAAGATTTACAGAAGCGGACATAGCAAGGCTGCAGGCGACGGGTAGGGTGCGCGTGATGGACCATGGCAAGCAGGACAGTACCAAGGTGAAGGAACATGAGCCGGTGGACACCGGGCGATTCTTTACCGGATGGAACCAGGACACGTGCACCATCTTCATAGGGGTGGATAGTGGGGTAAAGACCGGACTGGCTATCTGGAATAGCACTAAGGGAAAGTTTGACTGGATAACGACCACGACAATCACCCGGGCGATGGAGATATGTAAGCAGTACAAGATAGCCGGCCACCGCGTGACGGTGCGGGTGGAGGATGCGCGGCAGCGGAAATGGTTTGGCGAGGGGAAGGACACAGCCACCAGACGGCAGCAGGGCGCAGGATCTGTGAAGCGGGATGCAAGTGTGTGGGAGAGCCACCTGCAGGAGAACGGTATACCATACGAAATGGTGCACCCGGTGAAGGGGGCCACCAAACTAAGCAAGGAACAATTTTTGAGAACTACCGGGTATACGGGAATCACTTCTGTACATGGGAGGGATGCGGCTATGCTGGTGTATAAAATGTAAAATGAAACTGTGTTATGGGTAATGTGAAAAACATAATGAGTAAGGAGGAGCGTGTGGCGCTGCTGGCTCAGCGGATAGAGCTGCTATTCGGTTTTATGGCGGAGATGGTGCAGGACATAGATCTGCTGGAGGAAACGGAAAGGGTGACTGCGGACCGGGCGAGCTTTGCTGCGTCTGCGGCGCCAATATTCGGGGCTCTGGGTGAGGACTACCGGCAGCATGAGATGGAGGCTGCGCTAAGGTGTAAGCGATCGGCTGCGGTGCTGAATATGCTGCGTGTGCTACGGGATACGGAGGCGGAAAGGAAGGTGTTTTATAGTGAGCAGGCTAACCAGAAGGCTGCGGCACGGAATTTTATGCAAATGTTTCGATAGGGTATGCCGTGGGAGGAACAGGATAGTAGGAGGGAATTGCCGGACCTGAAGCCGAGGGGATGGAAGTACCTGGAGGATGATGATCTGATGCCGTTTGGGAAGCACAAGGGTGTGAGGATGAAGGATGTGCCGGCGGAGTACTTGCTGTGGCTGCGTGGCGAGGGGTGTAGTAATAAGAGTGTGGCGAATTATATAGCGAGGAACCTGGATAAAATAGAGAGAGATGCGAAAAGGTGAGTTTGATTATGCGGATGCGGTGAGGCGGTATTTTGATGAGTGGCAGAGAAGGAGGAGAGATACGCGGCCGGTAATTGTTTTCAGGCCAGAGTCAATTGGTATGACTGGTTCTTGCCATTCCTACAATTACCAGATTCTTTTGGCGTATAATGTGTTGACTAATGTTTGATGACTGTGATCTTTGGCCCATCCGCTCGTACTTTTCTTTTCTACAGCGAAAAGAAAAGTACCAAAAGAAAGCGCCGCCCTTTGGCCAAATGCTCCGCAGGCCAAAGGGATAGCCCGACGCTGAACTGTGGGGGAATGCTATGCTGCACGGGCCGCATCCCGGACCGTGCCGGGAGTGCGGGCGCTAATGGGGCTGTAGGAATCCTCTTCGCCGGTGTGTTGTAACTTTACTTTTGCATGAAAGACAGAAGGGACTGGGGATGGGATGAATGGGCGCGGGAGCGATACCTGCGGCAACTGCTGATATCGGCGGTGAGTGTGATAATTATTTTAATTTTGTATTTTATATCCTGTAAGAAGTGAAGGTAATTGATGTTGGTACGGAGAACGAGCGAATTGTGACACGATGCAGGATAGAGGGGACGTTTCGTGGGATATCTTTTGTGTATGAAGATCCGGAGGACAGCGAAGGAAGTCAATACATTTGGACCAGAGACAATGACCCGAGCAAATACTGGTGGAGTGAGGGCAATTTTGCGTGTGATTGTAACCGTAGAAGGTTTCTTCCTGAAAATTTGCAGAATCAAAAGGACGAAGAGTGCGGAGATGAAATTATCATTAAGATAATAATACCTATTGAGGGGGACAATCTTCCTGTTTTAGAGCTTGATGAGGATGATTTTACACTAAATTAAACTGTTATGAGTGAAACGAAAAGGGAGCCGGGGTATTACTGGGTGAAGACAATTGAAGGATATGAAAGAGCCTTGGAGTTTAAGGACGGAGAATGGAGATTGTTTGACGAATATAGAGTGCTTTTAGTTGGAGATTATTATTTCTCTGAAATTAACGAAACACGGATACTGCGGCCGGGTGAGGAACAGTACCATGTGCTGGATGCGGTAAGGGATAGCATTGATAAGAGGGAGTCGTTTTCTTATGACGGTGACAAAAACGAGCTGACTATTAAGCGGAAAGGTGAAGCGAGGATTGTGGCAATTGAGGTAAAGGCGGGTTTTGATGCACCGACGTGGGATGGTGCGGATAGGTATGCGAGTGAGGGGGAGTAATGTGTAATAATAAAACTTTATTTTATGAGTGAAACGAAAAGGGAGCCAGGGTATTACTGGGTGAAGGTGTGTGCACGTTCATATCACCCGATTGAGCCTAAGTGGGTGATAAGGGAATGGATTGTACCGCATGGGGATCATTCTGAAGCATGCTGGATGGATGGCGAGGAGGTGTTATACTACGAAAACAGTATAGTGGAAGTGAATGAGCGGCGGATACTGGCGCCGGATGAGGGTTTGCTGGCGGGGATAATGGGTAGCCCTACTGGTGGTACGATGACTGGTAAGAAAATGGCGGATATGCTTTGGGCAAATGTAGATCCTTTAAAATTTCCGATTAGGAATCCGATGGCGGAGCGGGTGGAGGTGAAGCGAACGGTGGATAGGGTGTTTTATGTGGATGAAGTGAAAGTTGTTCCTGCGTCATTACAGGTGGAGCGTGTGAGTGAGGAGTTTCTGGAGGAATTGGCGGAATGTAATGCGCAGCAACAATACGAGAAGGAGCGGTTTGTAAAAGCGTTTTCCGAAATGGTGAACCAGGGAATATTGTATTGGAGTAGAAGTCTGGACGTTGAGAGCACGGATATTATTAATATGGGTATTTGTAATAGCATCAATGGTCCTATAAATCTGTATACTGTAAGGACGAATGCGGGAAAGGGGATATGATGTGTAAAACCTCGGTAACATCCTTAGATGCTTCGTGCCTCAGCATGACAAAATTTGACCCGCAAGATTTTGCGGGTTTTTTGTTGGTAAAAAGGTGGGAAAGATAGTGAGTGTGCAGGTGGTGGGGGTAGGTTTGTGTTCTAAGAGTCTAAAGCTAAAAGAACATGAAGAGGTATCTGATCTTTACGGTGCTGCTGAGTATGGCGGCGGTTTTCTTTTCTCCTCCCGTAGGTGCGCAGCCGTATGTGCTGGCTGACAGGGCGGGACAATTGTGGAACACATCGAACGGCTACTATGGCCGGGTGAATGCGACTACGCTGGATGCGTGTGTGCTGAAGGATAGTGTGCTGAACACGACAAAGTACTTCAGCATTGCATCGTGGGGTAGAAACTATGATAGTGCGCGTGTGCTGGCAAAGAATTCAAGTTCCACGCCTTATTATCAGCCGTATAGCCAGGGTGTGCCTAATAGTGGTACGATATCGTACACGGCGAGTGTGTGGCGATATAGTACAGTGGCGACTCCGAGTGTATTGATAACGCCTGAGCAGAGCCCGACAGGACTGGCTAATAGCTGGACGCAGGTTCCGGGAACTACTACTGCAACTGTGGCGCCAACAAGCAGCAGCACGGCGAGCACATGCACGTTCAATTTTACTTTGTATCAACGGTATGGGCGGCTGAAGGTGGTATGCGGATCGAGTGATAGTGCTGTGATACAGTCGTATTACAACTTTAAGCCGAGCGGGTACTGACAATGTGCCAATTCGGCAATTCGGCAATGTGCCAATGGTCCATGTGCTGTTAACGGGAATTTTGAGAAGCTGCCAGGGGGCGGCTTCTTTTGGTTAGGAACGTGAGGTAATGTGGGCTGTGGCCCATCCGCTCGTACTTTTCTTTTCAGCAGCGAAAAGAAAAGTACCAAAAGAAAGCGCCGCCCTTTGTCCTATCGCTCCGCGGGACAAAGGGATAGCTCTACGCTGGACTGTGGGGGAATGCTTTAGGGCACGGGGCCGCAGCAAAGCGTGCGGGCGCTATTTGGCAGGGGGAATCCTCTTCGCCGGCATGTAATGAGCGCTGCGGGAAGTTATTTAACAGTGGGAAAAATGAATAGTGGGTGTGTATGGTGTTAAAGACTGTGTGATATGACGCTGGAGGAGAGGCTGGAGGATATACTGGACTTTGGGCTGCACAGGCTGAGTGATGTGAGCCCGAGTGTGTGGGCGCAGGAGCACATGATAATCCGTGATGGTAAGTTTCAGGGTCCGCTGAGCTATAAGGGGAGCCCATATAGCCCGGAGATACTGGACTGCCTGGATGTGTATAACCCGGCGCAGGAGGTGGTGATAATGGCGAGTGCGCAGTGGGGAAAGACAAAGGGTATCATAGAGCCTGCGATAGCGTACCGGATAAGTGAGCATCCGTGCAAAATGGGCTACCTGACGGGACACAGTGACCTGAGTGAGGAGGCGATGAACCGACTGGACAGCGCTATAGATAATAGTGGCCTGCGGCCGCTGATAAGAAAGCAGGGCCTGCAAAAGCGTAACATGCGCACGGGTGATACGCTGAAGAGCAAGGAATTTCCCGGAGGGAGCCTGATAGCGGGTAGTGCAACTAATCACAAACTTTTAAGGCAAAGGGACTGGCAGTTTATACTGGTGGATGACGTGGACGCTGCGAAGATGGGCAGCGAGGGCGACGGTAGTACTGTGGCACTGATCAGGGCGCGTGCGAAGAGCTTTGGCCGGAGCAAGAAGATACTGTGGGTGAGCACTCCGACGATAACGAACCTGAGCATTATAGAGGAGCTGTTTCTGAAGGGTGACCAGCGCAGGTGGCACATTCCGTGCCCATGCTGCGGTGGGCTGATAGTGCTGAAATGGGAGTGCAAGTTGGAGGGGACGGATGAGAAGGCGGGCATGACGTGGGAGCTGGATGAGGATGGTGTGTATGTGGAGGGTAGTGCGCGATACCGGTGCCAGATGTGTGGTGATACGTTTGACGAGCGAGGTAAGCTGGAGTGGAATGCGCGTGGTATGTGGATACCGATGGTGAAGAAGGCGAAGATACCGGGGCTGATATCTTTTCACATGCACAGCTTGTATGCGATGCCGGGCATGAATGACTGGGGTGATGCGGTAAAGGAGTTCCTGGAGGCGAACCCACCGGGCCAGCCGAGGGATGAGAAGCTGCACCAGACGTTTATGAACCTGACGCTGGGTGAGAGCTACCAGCCAGCGAATGTGAGTCCGAAGGCGGGTGCGCTGCAGCGGAACAAGCGGCCGTATGATATAGGGATAATACCGGAGCGGCAGAGCCTGAAGGATGGTAATGGCCGGATAGTGCTGGTGACGTGTGCTGCTGACCTGAATGGTAAGGTGGAGGACGGGAGGCTGGACTTCCAGGTATGGGCGTGGGCTGAGAATGGTGCACGGTATAATGTGTGCCATGGCAGCATAGGTACGTTTATACCGGCGATCATAAGGCCGAGGGACTATGAGAAGCGGGACCGGCTGAAGTGGACGTATGAGAGCGTGGGTAAGTACAGGATCTTCGACGAGTTTGAGGCTTTTCTGAATACGAAATTCCCGGTGGACAAGGCTGATGGTGACAAGTATGAGCGGCCACCGATGGGTATAATGATAGCGGGGGTGGATACGGGTAAGACGTATAATAACCTGGTATACTCTTTTCTGGACCGGATGCATAACAAGGCGCCGGGTTTTGTGCATGGTGTAAAGGGGCGGGCGGATGAGCAGTACTTCATAGAGCTGAGGGATGTGGCGTTGATAAAGCGTGCGAAGGAGCGTAGTGATACGGAGGACCTATGGATACTGGAGGTGGGTATGCTGAAGGATAAGCTGTATAAGGACACGCAACTGAACTGGATAGATGGGGAGGCGCAGCCGGAGGGCTTTCTGAACTTTCCGCAGCCGGGTAAGTGGCGGTGGTGGCCGGCGGATGATGAGCGGCATGAGCTGGTGGCGCTGTATGACTGGGATAACTTCTATAGCCATTTTGAGAGTGAGCAGCGCGTGATAGTATCGTCTCCGAGGGGGACAGCGAAGGCGATATGGGAGAAGGTGCAGGTGAATAGCCAGAACCACCAGCTGGACTGTGCGGTGTATAACCTGGCACTGAAGGATATATGGCTGGAGCGGATGCGGAGGAACTATAAGGACCTGAAGGATTATACGTGGGGGATGTATGTGAGTCACGTTCGTGAATTCTTTAAATGGTAAAAGATTTGTCCGTGGGCTGTGGCTCATCCGCTCGTACTTTTCTTTTCTACAGCGAAAAGAAAAGTACCAAAAGAAAGCGCCGCCCTTTGTCCTATCGCTCCGCGGGACAAAGGGTTAGCCCGACGCTGAACTGTGGGGGAATGCTATGCTGCACGGGCCGCATCCCGGACCATGCCGGGAGTGCGGGCGCTATGTGGCTGCGGGAATCCTCTTCGCCGGTGTATTGTCGCCTTTTGACCGCCTCCAGGGTGACAATGCCTAGAGCTTAAAAAAAAGGAGGGTAGTTTCCGTGAGTTGTGAACCTGCAAGATTTTGCGGGTTTTTTGTTGGTAAAAAGGTGGGAAACGGGGTGTGTGGGATGTGGAGGGGTGCAAATTTGTTAGAGCGTAAAGTGTAACAAATAAATAGTTTTTTATGTCAGGATATGCGGTGAGTGCGGGTGCGGTTTCGAGGGTAGTAGGCTACAGTGTAGAGGCTGCTAATTTTTCGGAGGATACGGGCAATCTGCCGATGCGGATAGCTGTGTTTGGCGAGATGAATGATGACAACCAGAGTACTCCGGTGACGCCAGTGCAGGTAACTACTGTGCAGGAGGCGGGTACACTGTTTGGCTGGGGAAGTCCGCTGCAGGCGGCTGCTGATATCATCTTTGGCCCTGATGGCAACAGGATAGCGGGTATACCGGTATGGTTTGTGCCGCAACTGGCTGCTAGTGGCGCTGCTGCCAATGTGCAGACAATAACTGTGACCGGCACAGCGACTGCAAATGTGACGCACACGTTGCTGATATGCGGACGAAGAGGAAAGGCAACGGGGAACTATGACATAAACGTGGTAAGTGGTGATACAGCGACGGCTGTGGCTGCTAAGATAGTGGCTGCTATAAGCGCTGTGCTGGAATGCCCTGTGACTGCTGAGAACACTGCCGGTGAGGTGACTGCAACTGCGAAATGGAGCGGACTGACGAGCCAAGATATAGACATACGTGTGCTGACCAACGGTAACACGGGTGGTATGAGCTATGCTGTGGCTGAGGTTACGGCAGGCAGCGGTACGCCGAGCGTGGCTGCTGGCCTGACGGCGCTGGGTGACACGTGGAACACTCTAATAGTGAATACTTACGGCCTGGTATCAAGTGTGATCACATCGTTTACGAACTGGAACGGCAATGCAAATGCGAAGACGGGCCAATGGGCGGGAATAGTGATGAAGCCTGCTATAGTGGTGAGCGGCAGCACTGTGGACACGACGACGAGCAGCAGTGACACGACGGTAACGGAGGCGCAGAAGGCGCAGATGACGTTAGCTGTGGCACCGGCACCGATGAGCCTGGGTCTGCCGCTGGAGGCGGCATCTAACATGGTGGTGCTGGAGGCTGTGACGGCGCAGGACACGCCAAATATTGACTGCCAGGGACAAAGCTACCCTGACATGCCGCTGCCAGCGGATGGTGACATACCGGCGACTGCGAGCTGGGCTGTGCGCGATGCTGTGGTGAAGAAGGGCATGAGCACTGTGCTGATAGTGGATGGTGCATACCAGGTGCAGGACTTTGTGACGACCTACCATCCGGATGGTGAGGTGCCTCCGAGCTTCCGCTGGGTGCGTGATGTGCTGGTGGACATGAACAACAAGTTTAGCTGGTACTTACTGCAGGACCAGGTGATCCGCAATAAGCAGATTGCTGCTGACAATGCGCAGGTGACGGCACAGAAGGTGGTGAAGCCGAAGGACGTGAAGGCTGCTATTGCTAAATGGGCAACGGGCCAGGAGAAGAAGGGGCTGATAACTGATGCGAAGTTTACGATACAGAGCGCGAGGGTGGAGATACCTACGGATAACCCGAACAGGTTTAACATCTTCTTCAGCTATAAACGCAGCGGTGTGGTGAGGATAGTGAGCACGCAGGTGCAGGCTGGGTTTGCCAGCTAGAGCGGGAGAGCGTTGGCTTCGCCAGAGCGGAGAGCGATAGAGCGTGGAGCGGTGACAAGTGAAAATAAGAATTGATAAACTTAAAAATATTGTGTTATGCCAAGTGGAGGCGATGTACGGGAGATAACGTGGAATAACCCTGTGTTAGGGTCTGGCCGATTGCTGTTTAAGAGCGGCTGCAGCAGCCAGTATAACCTGGGCGGTTATCGCAGTGAGGATGCTGATGACGGAGTGGACAGCGGCGGCAACATGATAGATACCATGACCAACACACGCTGGAGCTTTGAGACCGACAATGTTGCGTGGAGTATGCTGGAAAGTAACCGCATGGAGCTGGAAGCTATGGTGGCATGCGCTGGCGTGGTGGAGACTACGGACTTTACCATAACCAGCATTAACGGGGTGGTATATGCCGGAAACGGTAAGCCTGTGGGTAACCCTATAGGTGATGGTAAGAGCAGCACGTTCTCTATTAAGCTGGCGGGTGGTGGTGTACTGCAGAAGATATCGTAAAAAAACGACCTCTCCCCGGCCCTCTCCCAGGGAGAGGGAGGTGTAACGTAAAATATTTTTTTACCTGAAACGAAACTGAAAATGGAAAATCTGAACGAAAATGTGACAGAGCAGCAGCAGAATGGCGGCGAGCAGCAGCCAGGAGAAGATGCTGTGAAAACGGGTCTGTATAAGATGCTGGTGCCACTGGAGACTGCGCGTGAGGAGGTGGTAGCGTGGCTGGACTATAAGCGTGTGAAGCCGAGTGTGCGTATGAACAATGTGCGCAACATTATGAAGCTGGTGGAGGCGGTGATGTATAGTATCATAACCATTGACCCGGACACGAAGGTGATAACGCACAAACTGGAATTCCCAATACTGAATGATAAGGGTGGCGTGTTTGCGGAAAAGCTGACGTATAAGCCACGGCTGAGGATGGAGGACCTATCCAGGGCTGAGGCTGCAGAGGAGGGTATAACGAATGGTATAGGTGCTGCACTGACGGGCCAGCCTGCGGGTGTGATAGGTAAGCTGGACAGTGAGGATGGCGCAATACTGGCGAGTGTGGGGGTTTTTTTTATACTCTAAGTAACGGCACTGTACTGAATAGTAATGCGATACGTAACATAGTGCGTACTGTACTAATGAAAAAGGGATGGGAGCCGATCGTAGTAGATCGGCTTTTTTTGGATGATAAAGACCACCATGGACTGCTGCTGCACTACCAGGATATAGTAGAAGAGCAGCGGTATATGGAGGAATCACTGAGGAAGGCCCGAGAGGGGTGGAAGAAATGAGTAAGCCAAACATCATACCGAGCATATTTACCGCAAAGGATCTGTACACCGCTACGGTGAACAAGATGACTGCGGCTACTGCGCGGCTGGGCACGGTGAGTGACAGCACGCTGGCGAGGATGGAGCGCTCATTTACCCGGACGAGCAGCAAGGCGCTGGAGGTGGGCAAGACCACGGGTGCGCTGGGGCTGGCTATAATGACTCCGATAGGGCTGGCGGTGAGGGAGGCTGTGAGCTTTGAGGACAGCCTGGCCGACATAGCGAAGACAACGGGGCTGGCGGGTGCTGAGCTGGAGCGATTTGGTGAGGATATACTGGCGGTATCGACGAAGACGCGGAGCAGCATTGATGACCTGCTGCAGATAGGTGAGATAGGTGGACAACTGGGGATAGCGAAGGAGGAGCTGGTGGCTTTTACGAAGGCTGCTGACCAGTTTAACATAGCGCTGGGTAAGGACTATGGCGGTGGTGTAGAGGAGGCGATAACGAGTGTAGGTAAGCTGAACAACCTGTTTAAGGACACCCGGAAGCTGAACATAAGTGAGAGCATTACCCGGGCGGGTAGCGTGATCAATGAGCTGGGTGCGGTGGGTAAGGCCACTAGCCAGAACATAAATGACTTCCTGCTGAGAATGGGTGCTGCGCCGGATGTGATGCGGCCTGCAATAACGGATGCTGCAGCACTGGCTGCGCTGCTGGAGGAGCAGGGTGTGAACAGTGAGCGTGGCGGAACGGCTTTTGTGGCTTTTCTGAGTGATGCTGCGAAGAGCCTGCCGGCATTTGCGGCACAGATGAAGCTGACGACTGCGGAGGCTGAGCGGCTGCTGAGCCTGGACCCGGTGACGTTTGCACAAAAATTTGAGAAGGCGATAGGTGGTATGGGGCCGCAGCAGCAGGAAACGCTGCTGAAGAGCCTGGGCATAGCTGATACGTATGAGAAGGCGGTGCTGAACATACTGGGTGATGAGAAAAGGCTGGCGGAACTGCGCCAGATATCGAACAAGGCATTTAAGGAGGGTACGAGCCTGGCTGCGGAAGCGGCGAAGAAGAACGCCACTGCTGCCGCGCAATACCAAATGCTTAAAAACAATGTGAGGGCATTAGGAATAGAGTTGGGTAACACCCTATTGCCAGCATTAAACAGTGTGTTGGGGCTGTTTACATCTGTCATCAAGCCCGTAACAAAATTTGCGAAAGAGCATAAGACGCTGACAGGCATAATACTGAAGGGTGCGACGGCTGCTGGTGTGCTGGCGCTGGGTATTTCTGCGGTTTCGTTTGGGATAGCCGGGCTGGGTAAGGTAATGATGGTGGCGCGTGGCGCTATGGTGGCGTGGAATTTTGTGATGGGGTATGCTGCGGCGCAAACGGGTGCGCTGGCGCTGCAGGGTGGGCTGCTGAACATAAGTATGGCGGCTGTTCCGGGGTATGCTGCTGGTGCGACTTTTTCTATAAAGGCGTTGGGATTAGCTGCGGCACAAACGGTATTACAACTTGCACCGCTTTTTGCAATTTGGGAAGCGTGGAACAAAAGTGAGGAGTGGAATAAAAAAACACCTTTGCAGAAGGAAATTGAACGCGGGAAAGCATCATTGTCATATTTAACCTTTGGTGATAATAACCGACCTACGCCAGAAATAAATTTTTTAAAAAGCAGGGGATTTAGTGATTCACAAATTGATAGTGCTGCTGCGGCTGGATTCATGATGAGTGATCTGCCTATATATGAGCTTCTTTCTAAGAAAAAACGGGACAGTACTATGCAATATAGCTTGCCGATGCTTACTATAGACAGCCTGATGCCGAAGGGTGTGGATAGCCTGGGTGACAGGCATAGCAGCATCATGAAGACGCAGGTGGACTTTAATGCGATGAAATATGGTGGTGGTGGGAATGGACGGCCGGAGAAGCTGGACATAAACATTAACAACGGTAGTGGCATGGATGTGACGGCGAAGGGAACGAGTGCGATGGCTGTGAAAATAAAGACGATCAACACTTTTACGGGAGAGTGGGGTAGCTGGGGAGGTAAAACTGCTGTTGGGTAATTGGGTAAAGGGTTAATAGGTTAATAGGGTAAGGGGTGAATGATGTATTGATCATAGAGGCTTTTGACGGCGGAGAGCTGGTGTACCGGAACCATGATCTGGTGGGTGCAGGGCTGTATGACAATATGATATACCTGGCGCTCTTTGGTGGGGATGAATGGTACCTGAATGGGCTGATAGGTGGTGATGCGAGCCTGCAGTATACGGGAAGGACGGAAAGGGTGTGCCGGACGGTGGCGCTGAACAGCACGGGAAGGCTAGCGATAGAGGAGGCTGCAAATGATGACCTGGCATTTCTGCTGGAGCATGTGCCGGGGAGTAAAATGACGATAACGGTGACGATAACGGGTGTGAACAGGATAAGGCTGGATGTGGTGTTTAACGGGGTGCTATACTCCTACACATATAGCCGACCTGATAACACGCTGGGTGTGGTGCCGGGTGATGGGTTGTATGTGACGGAGGATGGTAGTGATGTGTATGTAGACGAGGACGGTGAAGGCTATAGTTACTAATTCGGCAATGTGACAATGTGACAATTCGGCAATGTTCGTGAACTGTAAAAAATAAAAACGATGAAAGGAATGAGGTGGATAGTGCTGGTGCTGGTGTGGGCTGTGATGGGTGTGAGCCTGCCGAGCTGGGGACAGAAGAAGCTGAAGGATATACCGACTGCTCCGAGCATAACGAGTGGCACATACTTTATAGCTACGCAGGACAATGGTAGTGGTGTATTTACTGACTACCGGGTATCGAGTGCGCAGGTGGCTACTTATGTGGGTGCTCCGACAATTCAGCAGGTGCTGAGCAATGGTAATGTGTATACGAGCCAGTTTATCTATGGCCGGTGGAGTGGTGCACCGACAAAGAATATTACTCACCTGGGATATGGGCAATTGCGCGTGTATGATACATCATTGAGCTATGGTGCCGGTATTGTGGCGCCATTGTCGGTGGGGCTGACGGGATACCCATATCACTACTGGTATGTGAACGGGTATAATCAAAACCTGTATGCTGCACCGAGTACCGGACAGAGCGACACGCTGCCGGATGGGAGTGGTGTGCTGAGCCTGAGGAGTGATATACCATACACGGTGCAGACGGCTGATGATACGGGCTATACTGTGGTGGCGCCACCTTATAGTGGTACGCTGGTGATATTGCCTGATGCTGCGGCTGATGCTGCACTGAAGCTGCCGACGCCTGTGGGAAGGGCGGGTAAGTTTATCCACATCCATAATAGAAATACGACCGGTTTCACGTGGAGCTTTTCTGCGAACAGCCCGAAGACGGCGGATGGCACGACGATAACTGCAATAAATGATGAAACGTGGTACCTGCTGATAAGTGATGGTGCGTATTGGTGGAGACAAAATTAAGAGCGAAGGCTTCGCCAGAGCGGGAGCGAGAGCGGAGAGCGAGTGTGAGTGCCAGTAAATAAGAGATAGAGATGGTAGGGATACAGACTTTGGTGGATTTGTATAACGGTGTGGTGACATCGATGCAGGTGCAATTTGGCGGTAGCCTGCCATTGTGGGGGCGTAGCCTGCTGCGTGCGATAGCGGGTAGCTGGGCCGGCTACCAGAAGAACCTATACCTGGTGCTGGCGAACGTGCAGAAGAATATCTGGTATGATACGGCTGATCCGGAGAGTGTGGGTGGTACGCTGGAGCGATTTGGGAGGAGCTTCCTGGACAGGGACCCATACCCACCGACGGAGGGGCAGTATACGTGTGCGGTGAGCGGCGTGGCCGGTGCGGTGATAAAGGCGAGGACCACATACCTAAGTGATGCGGACAGCCTGAGCCCAAACTACCTGTACATGCTGGACAATGACTACACGCTGACGGGTACTGATGATGTGATAACGCTGCGTGCGCTGACTGGTGGCACGGTGGCTGCGCTGATGGTGGGCAACACGCTGACATGCACGAAGCCACTGCTGAATGTGGACCAGGCGGCGACAGTGACGGCCATAAGTGTGGACCCGCTGGATGGTGAGACGATAGAGGAATACAGGGATGCTATAGGTGTGCATGTGCGCCTGGCACCACAGGGTGGCGCGACGCCTGACTACAGGATATGGGGCCGCGAGGTGCAGGGTGTGAAGCAGATATACCCTTACACTTCTCCTGGTGGTGTGTGGCAGGTGGATGTGTATGTGGAGGCTGTAGTGGCTGACAGTGTGGGGCCACCGTACTATGGTGTGCCGACGAGCACAATACTGGATAATGTAACTGCTGCGCTGCTGAATGACCCCGATACGGGAATAGCCAGAAAGCCAATGGGCGTCGTGCTGGGGCCGCTGAATGTGGGGGCAATAGCTGTGACGGTGCACCAGGTGACGATAACGTTTACGGGTAGCACGGGTATTAGCACGGCTGACAGGACAGTGATAACAAATGCGCTGGTGCAGGCTGTGCAGAATATAAGGCCATACATACCGGGCTGTGATGCTGCGGAGGACCAGAATGATACAATAAGTGTGGGACTGCCGGCGAGCAGTGGTAGCCCGGCGAGCCCTGATAAGTATGTGGTGGTGGTGATAGCGATGAAGGCGGTGCCGGGGGCAGTGTTTACGGGTGTGACGATGACGGTAAATGGCAGTACTATGAGTGCTGCGACATTTGACCTGGGTGTGATACCGTTTTTGAGGGAGGATGCGGTGGTGTTTAGTTAATGTGACAATTCGGCAATTCGGCAATTCGGCAATGTGACAATGCCCGGATGCTGTGGAGGGGTGACAAACAGGATATGAGCTATGTAGGGAGTAAGATACGGGCGTTGATGCGGCAACTGATGCCGAACGGGAGGGCTTTTAACATTCCTGCGGGTGGCTACTTTGACAAACTGGAGAAGAGCCTGAGCGGGACCGGTAGTAACCTGGTGGGCACGGGAGAGCGGACGTATAATGATGTGGTGAGTACGCTGGACAGCATGCTGGCTGATAACCCAAACTTTACGGATGGGACTGCGGATGTGAATAACAACGATTGCCGTGACTGGGAGCGTAGGCTGGGGCTGACGGTGTATGGGCCGACGAGTGCGGACACACCGACGACGGATCAGCGGAAGGCGATGATACGCACAAAGTATAACTACCCGGGGACGAACAGGCCACGGCAGGCTGCGGAATACCTGCAGGAGCAATTGCGGAATGCGGGATTTGATGTGTATGTGTATGAGAACATCTTTATGCCGGGTGCTGTGACGAAGACTCCGGAGGAGATACTGGGACTGAGTGTGATGCCGGCGCTGCTGGGTGCGTTTGAGCTGGGGACGACGGAGCTGGGACAGACATGGGCGACGAATAATATAAGCATTGTGCAGAACCACGTGGATGAGGAGGATGATGCGTATGTGGGATTCTTTGGTGATCAGTGGCGGGGAACGTTTTATATAGCGGGTGCAACTATAACGGATTTTGCTGATGTGCCGGCAGTGCGGAGGAATGAATTCAGGCAGATGATACTGAGGCTGAAGCCTGCGCATATGACTGGGATAATGTTTGTGGTGTATACGTAACCCCAAACCCCTAAAGGGGCTTTTTAGAAGGGGTAATTAGTAATAAAATGTGAAGTATGGCATACGAGATTAGTGATTTTAATGGTGGTACGGACCCGGCGAGTGTGGCGTACCCATTTGGTGATGTGACGGATGTGCCTGGTGGTACGCTGGTGGACCGGAAGAGCCTGGATGATATCTGGCAATTCTTTCAGAAGGTGATGAACCTGGCGGGGGTGACGCCTAACAACCTACCGGACAATGCGACGAATGGCTACCAGCTGCTGAGGGCACTGGAGGTGTTTATGAATGCGTATGCGCAGGTGATATTCCGGAGCCTGAGCGGGTATGACTATGATGCCACGAAGAAGTATGTGGTGAGTGGTGCGCAGGATGCCTACACTCCGGGGTGGATATGGTATAATGGTGAGATATACTACTATGATAATATTACGGGCCCGGCGTGTGGGCCGGGCCTGGTGCCGGTGGTGAACATTATAGATGATAATGTAACGACGGAGACCGGGCTGCGGGTGATGCGTGCTGTGTGTGGTGCGAGTGGTAGTGGTGATTTTGACTTCTCTACCGTAACCTACTTTAATGCATGGGTGGACATGACGACACCGACGGTGAGCCTGTCTGGTGGTGGCACGGTGACTGTGGGTACGTGGAACTATAAGCGGTACCTGCTGCGTGGCCGGACGGTGACGATGCAACTGAGAATGTCTACTGTGACGATAACCGGATCTGGTGGTGGCACGCTGGATATAACGCTGGATTTTCTGGGGACGAAGACGGCGGTGAACAATAATGCGGTGCTGCCGTGTGCGACGGCGAACGATGGTACGGGCTGGGGGTTTGCTGTGGGGCAACTAATAAATGGGACTCCGACGAAGCTGAAGATGACGTATGGTACATGGGCTGACAACACGTATACCATAAACGTGGACGTGACGTTTGAAATATCTGGATAAGGTCGCAAATTCCAAAAATCAAATTCCAAATTCCATTGAGCAGGTCCTTCGACATGCTCAGGATGACAAAAGGAAAGGGTGAGCAGGTATATAGATATCAATAGTGATGCGGTGGTGGCGCAGACGGCGCGGCTGGAGCGGATACGCGGTGGCCTGGGAAGGGCTGTGAAGCGGACGCTGAACAGTGCGGCGCTGGATGTGAAGCAGCGGACTATGATAGAGGAGAGTGATAAGGAGTTTGAGAAGCGGAAGCCGACCTTCTGGCGTGCGCGTAGCAGGGTGGAGTTTGCGGCGGGTAGCCAGGTGGACCATATGCGGAGTACTGTGGGCTTTGTGGCGGGAACGGGTGATAAGGAGAGTGGCCACGCTACGGAGGACCTGGAGCAGCAGGAGCATGGTGGCGCGATAGACAAGCGTGCATTCATAGCGAGTGACAGGGCGAGGACAGGCCGTGGCAATGTGCGTGATGAGCTGACGCTGGCACGGATAAAGCACAGCATATGGGACAGCAAGAACGGGAACGTGAGGGGTAAGAGTGATAAGGAGAAATTTATCATAAGTGCATTGTATGCGAAGGCGTATGGTGGGTATGTGCTGGGCAACCAGTTTAAGAACGGGAACCGGCACTTGTATAAGGTGCTGAGCGTGATAAGGGTGGGTGGCAACACTCATGTGAGCACGCAGATGATCTATAATGTGCAGGGTGGCAGGAAGGCTAAGGTGGAGGCGACACACTTTATGGAGCATGCGAGTGAGCGGACGGCGGAGAAGATGGAGGGTATGTTTTACAGGGAGGCGCAGCGACAAATCAATTCGGCAATGTGACAATTGGGCAATATGGTGTGTTGATGATGGAAGTGATGGTGTACAAGGGTGCGACGCAACGGGTGGTGAATAGTGTGATGGTGCTGGTAACAAAAGTTTTATAATGGCAACGTGGCAGGAGTTAGATAAGCAGGTTTTTTCGATAACGACGGGTGATGGGAAGGTGTATAAGCCGAATGTGCTGAACCCTAACTACCTGGTGGGTTATAATGTGTCTCAATTCAACTTCAGGAATGTGAGTGGTACGCTGGTGAGGCGTAACCGGCCGATGGGTGCTGTGTATGGGCTGGAGATCATATTCCAGGGGGCGGAGCATATAAGGACGGCCACGGAATTCAGGAAGAGTGCTGCGAACCCGAAGCCATGGGTGATACAACACCCGAAGTATGGGAGGCTGGTGGTGCAGCCGATAGATGGGCTGTTCTTTGACAACAATGACAAGATACTGAACACGACGCGGATAACGGGCCCGGTGATGGAGACGATAGAGGAGAGCAACCTGGCACCGACGGAGAATGCTGCTGATGTGGTGAGTGCTGCTAAGGGCAGGCTGGATATAGGGTATGCTGCGGACTATGTGAATAGTGTGCCGGCTCCGAGTGTGCAGGATGTGCAGGATATGGGTGATGATCTGAATGGCTTTCAGAAAGCGATAAAGACGATAAGCACGGCGGGTAGTGAGGTGATAAACAAGTATAATGATGCTGCGGCGAACATAAACCGGATCTACAACACGGTGAATGATGAGATAGATACTGTGATAGGGAGGACGGCGCGTGCGATAGCTAGCGTGCAGTCGTTCATGAGCCTGCCGGCGACGATACTGGACACGCTGGACCGGAGGATGACGTACCTGATCAATGAATTTAACTTCCTGATGCTGCAGGCGGGACTGATAGACCTGCCGACGCAGAAAAGGCTGTTTCAGGTGAATGGTGGTACGTGCCTGGGTGCGATGTGTGTGGCGGCGACGTATAACCCGGGGACGGCGTATGACCGGAGTAGTGGTGTGGTGCGGGTGATACAGCAACTGGCGGGAAGCTATAACCAGTATATAGCGGCGCTGGATGTGATGCAGGGGCCGAATGGTGGTGAGGTGGATGTGTATGTGCCGGATGCGGGGACGCTGAATGAGCTGACTAACCTGGTGTACTATACGCTGAGCTACTTGTTTGAGGTGGCAAAGCAGGCGAAGCAGAAGCGGACGATAGTGGTGATGAAGGATAGCAACTGGATAAGCCTGGCGAAGGAGCTGTATGGGTTGCTGCCGGATGATAGCACGATAACGAGGCTGATGGAGGAAAATAATGCGGGGCTGAATACGCTGCTGCAGGTGGATAAGGGGACGAAGGTGGTGTATTATGTGTAACCCCCGGCCCCTGAAGGGGAGGGAATGAGACAATTCGGCAATTTGACAATTAGTGAATGTCCATGGTTTTTGAAATAGTGAAGAAATGAAATTGAAGGTAAACGGTAGGGTATTTGACAAGTGGGTGAACCTGAGTGTGAGCTTAGTGTATGCTTCGCTGGCTAGTACTTTTTCGTTTGATCTATATTTTGACCCATGGGACCCGGTGCACAGGGAGATCATGAGGCCGGGTGCGTATAACACGGCTGAGGTGATAAGTGATAGTGGTGAGGTACTGATAACGGGTGTGCTGCTGAGCCCTAGCTTCAGGACGGCGGCGACGAATGCGCTGGTGCCTGTGACGGGATATACGCGTAGTGGTGTGCTGGGGGATATAAAGTATAGTGCGGTGGTGGACACAACGCAGAGTACTGAGAGCCTGGCTGCTGTGGCGAAGAGGATCTGTGACGCGTTTGGGCTGAAGCTGAACAATGGTGTGGAGATGCCGGCTGCTGCTAATAATGCGGTGACGGTGGATGAGAAGAACCGTGGCGCTACGTGTGCTGAATACCTGACGCACATGGCTATGGCGCTGAACCTGCAGCTGACGCATGATAAGGATGGTAATGTAGTGATAACGCAGGCGAAGACAACGGCGCCGGTGTATGACTTTGAGCAGGGTAGGCCGGGTGTGACGTTTGACCTATCGTTTAATGGGCAGATGATGCACAGTGAGATAGTGGCTGAGGCGCAGGGTGGCATGACGCAGAACACAAACCCGGTGTATAACCCTTATGTGCCGTTTGTGCATGACTGGAGGGCGGCTGTGAACAATAATGCAAGTATCTATAATGCGCCGGTGGGCAGGCTGAGCACTACGCGGGAGTGGAGTGCTGTGTACAGGCCGCAGCGGGTGACGCAGGTGAGTGGTGAGACGACGAGCCTGGAGACTGTGGCTGCACAGGAGCTGGCGCGTGAGCTGCGGCATGTGCCGCTGGCGATATCGATGGAGGGGTGGACGCTGAATAACCGGATAGTGAGGACGGGTGATGTGGTGACGGTGATAGCTCCGCAGTGCTACTTGTATAAAAAGACTCCATTTTTTGTGGAGACGGTGGATTTTGCGGGTGCTGCTGATAGTGAAAGTGCGCTGCTGAGGTGTGTGCTGCCGGAGGTATATACTGGTGGTGTGGCGCGATCGGTGTTTGACACGACGGGGGTGAATTTTGATGAACTGAGGAAGCGGTATGGCTGATGCTTCGACGGGGCTCAGCATGACAATAGGAGGAGATGGCTGATAACTATATAGGGAATTTTCTGAGTTCTGCGAAGGGTGTGCTGCGGAAGGTGAAGGTGGCTGTGTTTGGGCCGGGTGATGTGCGTGAGGTGCCACAGGCTGCACCTTTTGGCATTGATAGCGCTCCGGTGAAGGGAATGACGGGTGTATATGTGGGTACTGAGCAGATGGGTAAGCGTGCGGTGGTGGGTTACTATAATGGTAATGGTCTACCGGAGCAGGCGAAGGCTGAAACGGGTGAGGTGAGGCTGTTTGCGACGGATGCTAGCGGAAATTTTGTGTTTAACATATGGCTGAGGGCGAATGGTGAGGTGCTGGTGGGTGATAGTGATGAGCCGGCGGAGTATGTGAACTGGCTGGTGAAGTATACAGAGCTGAAGGCGGCATGGAGTGCGCAGCAGACGGCGATAAACAATAACCTGAACCTGATAGCTACGGGATTGAATGCGATAGTGCCGGGGTCTTATACTCCGGTGCTGGTAACAACATCTATGACAAGTGCGAAGGCTGAAAAAATAAAGACGATATGATAATATGGTTTGATAGTAACTGTGTGGAGCGTGTGATGACGGCCACGACTGCGCGAGCGAAGATAGCGGCGATACAGGGTGTGATCGACACACTGCTGGAGGCTGCTGCTGCTGCTGCGCTGAATAGTGATATGCAGGAGTATTCGTTTGACAACGGGCAGACGAAGACGCGTGTGATATATAAGGATGTGAATGCGATAGTGGCGAGCATAAAGGGTCTGATGGCGCTGCAGCAACTGTATTTGCAGATGCCTGGCATGAATAACCGTGTGGTGAGGCTGATAGACAGCAAAAATTTTACCAATTATTTCCCGGTGATGCCGTAGGAATGGGGGAATTTGGGCCGGAATGATACTTAAACGCTTTTGAGATGAGCAGACTGGGTGATGCGTGGAATGCGCTGCGGGGTAAGAAAAAGGAGGAGCCACCTGTGAAGACGGGGGAGCAGACGCGTATGACGCCTGTACCATCGGCTATGGGCTGGGGTGCGTATGGTGGGGGCTATGCGCGTGCGAGCAGGGTGGTGTGGAAATGGTTTGACGGGGAGAAGAGTGCCGGTGGCATGGGCCCGATAAACCGGTATACGCTGGACCATGATGCGCTGCGGATGCGTAGCTGGCAACTGCTAATAGAGAGTGAGATAGTGCAGATAGGTATAAACAGGTGGGTGACCTGGGCTGTGGGTAAGGGCCTGAAGCTGCGTGCGGAGCCGGATGAGGATGTGCTGGCGTCTATGGGTATAGGGATAGATAAGCAGGTCTTCAGCAAGCAAATGGAGGGGCTGTGGAAGCTGTATGCTGCGAACAACTGGTGTAGCTGGAGCAACATGGTGAACCTGCAGAAGATAATGTGGGAGGCTGAGAAGAATGCGCTGCTGGGTGGTGATGTGCTATGGATCATAAACATAGAGAACGGGATGCCGAAGATAGACCTGAAGGATGGTGCGCATGTGCGGAGCCCACTGTTTAGCGGTGTGGGTACGAGCATGGGTATGCGGAACCCGGAGACGGGTAACAGGGTGAGGCATGGTATAGAGTTTAACGACAGGGGTGAGCACGTGGCTTACTATGTGTATCGTGGGAGTGGATTGTATGCGAGCCCTGCGGATGCGCTGAAGTATGAGCGGATACCTGCGAGGGACCAGTTTGGGAATGTGCGTGCGTTTATGTACTACGGTATAAGGTACCGGCTGGATGACATTCGTGGGATACCGCTGATAGCTGTGTGCATGGAGACTACGAAGCAGCTGGAGATGTATAAGGAGGCGACGGTAGAGGGTGCTGTGGAGCGTGCGAAGATTGCCTTTAGTATAGAGCATGAGCTGGGTAGTGTGGGTACGAACCCGCTGGAGAGTAACCTGGCGAGGGGCTTTGGGCTGCCGACTACGCAGCAGGGTAGTGATATACCGGTGGATATAGCGGGACAGAAGTTGGCGGACACGTTTGCAGCGACGACGGGCAGGCAGGCGATAAACCTGCCACCGGGTGCGAAGGTGAATGCTACCACACCGGCTCAGGAGGCTGCGTTTAAGGATTTTTATGAGCCGAATATGGCGATCATCTTTGCGGCGCTGAACATACCTATAGAGGTGGCGCTGATGAAGTTTGGCAGCAACTATAGTGCGAGCCGTGCGGCAATAAAGGACTGGGAGCATACGCTGGAGGTGCAGCGTGAGAGCCGTATACAGGGGCCATACCAGACGGTGTATAGTGTGTTTATGCTATGTGGTGTGCTGATGAACAGGGTGCAGGCTCCGGGCTTCCTGGAGGCATTCAGGCGGAATGATGTGTGGGTGCTGGCGGCATACACGAATGCGAAGTGGATAGGTGACAGGGTGCCGAACATTGATGAGAAGAAGGAGGTGGATGCTACGCGTGCGCTGCTGGGTGCTGATAGTGTGAATGTGCCGCTGATAACTGTGGAGGATGCGATGGAGCGCCATAGCAGTAACGACTTCCGCAATGCGATAGAGCAGTATGAGGAGGAGATGGAGTACTGTGAGGAACACGGGATTGAGAGAGCGGAGAGCGGAGAGCGTGGAGCGGAGAGCGATGATGAGAGCGGAGAAGATAAGAGCGGGAAAGGGAGCGGTGAGCGTGAGGAAGGTGATGATGAGCAGGGTGAATAGGGGTGCAATGCCCATGTGAGCATGAGCACAGAATTATGGTGATAGAGAACGGCAGGCCCACGCCTGCCGTTTGTTTTTTAGCGTGATGGGAGGGCGTGGAAGAAGTCTCCTGTGGCGTCATAGTTTTTGATGGCGCGTCGTAGGATCTTCTTTACCATTGGTGCCAGGGTGGTCATTTCTTCTTTTGCCATGGCTTGTAACTTCTCCTTCATGGAGGGCGTTACGTTGGTGATGTAAATAGTGGTGAGGTCATCCCCTCCCTGCTGTTCTTGCTGCTGCGCTGTGTCCTGGGTTCTCATAAAATATTTACCTGTAAAAAGATTAGAAATTACTTACAAAAATAAACCATAGGGAAAGGGTGCGGGTACTTTTATATCTGTAAAGTTTTTGTGACATAGTGTAGCAATGGATATCAGGACAGGACTAGCAATTTATAACAAACCGTGGCTGGTGGAACCACAAGCGGCGGCGCATATGCTGGAACTGTGGGAGCGTGTGAAGCGTGGTGAAATGACGTGGAACTGGCGTGGTATAAATGCCCTGGAGGATGATGAGGATGATGATGCTGCGGGAGTAAAGGCTACACATAAGTTCTTTTCAAGTCTTGGTAAGGATGTGGTGCTGGCACCGGAGAACACGAGGCAGATGGCAGAGTTTAAGGGCTTTGACGGTGCTAAGGTGGCGGTGATACCGGTGCAGGGTGCGCTGATGAAGGCGGACTTCTGCGGATGGTTTGGGACGGGCAAGATGCGCAGCCTGGTGACAGCAGCGGCAAGGACTAAGAGCGTAAACATGATATTGCTGGACATGGACACGCCGGGTGGTACCGTGGATGGCACACAGGCATTTGCTGACATAATACGTAGTGCAAGCGCTGTGTATGGTAAGCGTACTGTGGCACTGAATGGTGGTATGATATGCAGTGCGGGTATGTGGATAGCGAGTGGCTGTGATGAGATATTTACGAGTAGCGCTACGGACATAACGGGCAGCATAGGTACTATGTGTAGCCTGGTGGACCGGAGCAAGTACCAGGAGGATATGGGTATAGTGGTGCGTGACTACTATGCTACTGAGAGTGTGGACAAAAACAAGGAATTCAGCGAGGCTGTAAAGGGTGATGGCCGACTGCTGGTGCAACAGACGCTGGACCCGATGAACAATGTGTTTACGGGTGCTGTGAAGGCTAACCGTGGTGAGCGGCTGAAGACTGATAAGGAGAATGTGCTGACGGGCAAGACGTACCTGGCTGATAAGGCGCAGGAATATGGGCTGACGGATGGCATGGCTGATATGGAGGGCCTGATAGAGGAGGGCCTGAAGGGTAACAAAAAGAGCAAAACAATTTTGACCATAAAAAAAGAAGCAAAAATGGAAGGTATGACTTTACAGGAGCTGAAGAATCAGCACCCAGCGGCATATGAGGCGGCAGTGAAAGAGGGTGTGGCTGCGGAGCGCGAGCGTGTGACTGCTGCGCTGACCTATGGCAAGGTGGATATGGAGACTACCATGAAGCTGATAAAGAGCGGTGAGCCGATCACTGAGACTTTCCGTGCTGAGATGTGGGAGAAGACCATGAACCAGAAGACGCTGGAGGGTATGCAGGGTTCTAACAAGACGGTAGCGACTGAGGCGGTAGCGACTGAGAACCCTGAGAAGGGTGCTGAGGAGCCGAAGGAGCCGAAGCGTACTGAGGCCGGAAAGACGCGTGTGGAGCGCCTGGCGCAGCGTAATGGCTGGAAGTAGGTGACCTCTCCCCGGCCCTCTCCTGTGGGAGAGGGAGGTGAATGCGGGTAAGTGTAAATGAATAAGTAAACAATATAAAAAATCAGAGTCATGCTGACAAGGAATTATAACATATCGCAGTTAATACTGTTTGGCACACCGGTGACAACTACTGCGATAATTACGAACAGCACCGGATCTACGATGACCCTGCAACCGGGTCGTGTGCTGGGCCGTGTGGAGGCTACAACTACAAATGTGTATCCGCAGGTATCGAGTGCGACGGATGGTAGCCAGATACCGGTGGGTGTGCTGGCGCAGAAGGTGGTGATAGCTGATGGCGACAGTGCTACGGTAACGTTCATTCGTGGTGGCTTTGTGCAACTGGATGACCTGTTTCTGGGGCTGGGTGGCAGCGACACGCTGAACACTGCGATCAGTGATAACAGCACATTCCTGGGCACGATAGGTGATATACTGGCTAAGTGCGGTGTGTACTTCATTAACGCGAACGACCAGACGTACCTGGATACGCAGGCGAGCGCGTAAGGGAATGTGACAATTCGGCAATTCGGCAATGGCCGGTGTGCTGTGACGAAGAAAAAACAACAAAAAAAACAATAAAACTGAGAAGAGATGGCAGAGGTACCAGTTTCGCAGGCGAGGGCGCTCTTTACGCAGGATATTATAGGTGCGCTGAGCATAAAGCCACCGATGACGACATACCTAACGGGTGGTTTTGCGCAGGTGCACCGTGACACGGACTATCTGCAGTGGCAGACACGACGTTTCAGCGAGCGCATGGCGAGCCCTGTGCTGCGTGGTGCGAGCCCACAGGTAATAAAGGGTAATGGCTTTACTCAGAAGATAGAGCAGCCTCCTTACTTCCACCTGGCATTCAACATCATGCAGCTGATAGGTTACATGCCGGCTTTTGGCACTAACAACCCTGCCGAAAGTGCGATGGATGACCTGCTGGATGAGGTGATGGAGATGTATGCCATAATGGAGGAGATGATAGAGCGTCGCTGGGAATACATGGCTGCGCAGATATACCAGACTGGTGTGGTGAGCGCTCCGAACATGGACGATATCAACTTCAACCGCTGGGAACAGTCTATCATTGACCTGGGGTCGGGTAACTACTGGGATAATGCGAGTGTAGATCCGTTTGCCGTGATGGAGCAGGGTGGTAACTTCCTGCGCACGTATGGCAAGATAGGTGGTAACAGCATTGACTGCCTGATGGGTAGCAGCGCATATTCTGCCTTCCTGAAGAACCCTATAGTGCTGAGCCGTGCACAGAAGCTGTGGAACGAGCTTACGGCACTGACGATGCCTGAGCTGAAGGATGATGGCAGCACGTTTATGGGACAGGTGAGTGCGGGTCCGTACCTGGTGAACATCTTTGTGTACAACCAATTCTACACTGCAAGCACTGAGGCGCAGCGTGCGGGTGTGATACAGACGATAGCCGGTGAGCTGACTGTGAGCGCTACGGACAACACGTCTACACCGTACATTCTGCCATACAACATAGTGCTGAAGCCACGTAAGGAGCGCCAGCTATTTGGTAGCGGATGGGTGCCGAAGCTGCCTAACCAGATGATGAACACGACGAACGCCGGTGAGCAGATAAACAACGGCCGATTCTTTGCGTATGACTTCCCCGATCAGCAGAACACGACCTGGATGGGCAACCTGAAGGCTGTGGGCATGCCGATACTGCGCTGCGTAGACGAGGTGTTTACGGCGAAGGTAATGGGTGAGTAGTGCGCTGCTGCGCAGCGCCAGAGCGGGAGCGGTGGCTACGCCAGAGCGAGAGCGACGGCCTGCTTTGCAGAAAATAAATAGATAATAATCGGGAAAGCGCCGGGCGGAAAGCGCGGCGCTTTTTTCAATACCCCAAATCTCAGAAGGGGATTTACTCATGTTTAAACCAAAATTTCATTTTTTATGAAGCAGTACAAGATCAAAGCGAAGCTGGTAACCGGCAAAAAGGGTAAAATATTGCTGAAGGGCGAGACGCATGATGAAAGTGCGTTTGAACCGAACACTATCTATGGCCTGGTGCAGACGCAGGCAATAGAGGAAACTAAGAGCGTGAAGCGTGGAGCGGAGAGCGTGCAGACTGAGGAGCAGGAAGCAGTGGCAGTAGGCAGCGAGGGCGCTGGTGAACAGGCTGCGGAGAGCGTGGAGCAAACTGAGAGCGGAGAGCGTGGAGCGGAGAGCGGAGGGGAAAGTGAGAGCGGAGAGCGTGGAGCGGAGAGCGAGGCTATCACGGATGGTGGTGAGCACCAGAGCGAGGAGCAACCGGAGGCTGAAGAGCTGCCTGCGGAGGAGACTGAAGTGAACTATGAAAGCATGACGAAGGCGCAGCTGGGGGAAATACTGAGCGCTAAGCAGATAGAATACCCGGCGAGTGCTACAAAGGTGCAGCTGCTGGAATTGCTGAACAACGCAAAGTAGCATATGGCTTTTGATACTGACATGACAGCGAGAGTGGCAAGGGACGTGCGCCGGATAACGACGCGTGACTTTGCTATTCCGCTGACATTTCAGCCACCGGGAGGATCTGCTGTGACGGTGAAGGGCTACCAGAGTAAGGTGCAATGGGATGTGAGTGAGCCGGGTAGTGGTGGGCTAACCTACATAACTGCGAACACGAAAAAGGTGTACTGCAGTGTGAGTGAGGCTGAGCTGACAGACGCGGGATATGTGACGCGGGACAGTAATGGCAACCTGATAACGTTTAAGGGGCACCTGGTGACGTGCACTGATGTGGGTGGCCAGGAGCTGACGTACATAATACAGAAAGGGCAGAGCCGTGCTGATGAGACTGTGGGGCACATAACGTTTATACTGGGCTACTATGAGCTGCCGAGTGTGCCGGGCAAGGTGATAATGGGATGGAAGCAGGCTAGCATAACTGCGCAGATAGTGGTGACGCCTGATGGCAGCACACAGACGCTGAATAATGGTGATGTGATAGCGCTGCAGTATGCGCTGAACAACGATGGATATGGGTTGTGGACGAGTGGCACTACCTACCTGGTGGGCAGCTATGTGAACTACTACGGGAAGGGATACAGGTGCACGACGCAGAATGCGGATGTGGTGTTTACTCCGGGTAACTGGACTGAGGTGGCACCGAAGTATGCAACGCTGACGATACCGTACCTGACGAGTGTGGTGGGTATAGCTCCGCTGACGACGTTTATGATAGACGCTGCTGCGATACAGAATGAGCCATATGCTGCGGGAACGTTTGACAACAGCATGTATGGTGGTTTCCAGGTGGGTAACGTGGTGACGTTTGATGCTACGGTGCCGGTTTATTCAATTTGACAATTTGACAATTCGGCAATTTGACAATGCCGACGGGTTGTATAAAAAAGATTTTATGAAACGTTTGATTTTTCTTTTGATGATGGTGCTGATCTGTGGTGGTGCTATGGCACAGACGGACAGTGTGACGCTGGCGTATGGAAGCAGCGGTTATGTGACTGTGAACGGCCAGAACTACAAGCGTGGTGACCTGATGAGCCACTATGTGTATAACACGACCGGTGACAGCACGCTGGCTATACTGTATACGTATGGGAGACTGCCGCTGATATCTCCACGAAAAAATTCGCTGTATATCTATGCTGATAGCAGCAGGAAGAGTGCGCGTAGCATGGTGGTGCTGCGGACGTGGATGAATACCAATTTTGAGTATATCGGGAATTAAATTGACAATTCGGCAATTCGGCAATGTGACAATGGCCGGTGTGCTGATGAATATACTAGCTACATGCCACTGAGTGCGCAAATAACGGCGGTGATACCTGAGCAGCGTTTTGAGCTGTGCCGGGACCGTATTGCTGAGGTGCTGTATGTGGAACTGAATAACCAGTATCAGCTACGGGTGGCTGCGTGGCCTACTGACCCGACTAAGTGGCACCCTGAATGGAGGCCGGCGGCTGTGGAGGTGGAACGGTTTATGCCTCCGGATGAGAGTGAGTTTCCGGTGGTGGTGGTGAGCTGTGCGAAGGGTAGCATAAGCAATAAGGACTATGGTGGTGAGCGTGTGGGTACATACCAGTATTATGTGGATGTGTACACGGGTGCTGCGAGCCAACAGGGTAGCGAGGGCGACACGCTGGCTGCACTGAGCCTGGAGCGGCTGCTGGCGATGATAAGTGCAATACTGGACAACCCGCTGTATGCCACGCTGGGCTTTGAGCCTGCAGGCGATGTGCGGATACTGAGGGTGAATGTGATAGACTTCTTTGTGAACCCGCAGAAGAAGACGATGAATGCGGTGGACTACATATGTGGTAGTCTGCTCTTCCAGGTGGAGGTATGGGAGGTGGTGCCACTGCTGGATACTGTGGCTGTGGAGGCTATACACACTGTGGTGGAGATAGGTGAGGACACGGGCAAAACGGTAGAGTATGATGTGCCGGGACAGACGACAGCCTGACGGCAGATCGAGAGCGGAGAGCGGGAAAATGAGAGCGGAGAGCGATAGAGCGGGAGCGGGAAATGAGAGCGGGAAATGAGATCGAGAGCGGAGAGCGATAGAGCGGGAGCGGAGATGGATGGTGTGATGTAATGTGATAGTTAGATAATTTGACAATGAAACGGAGGTATATAGGGCTTTTGATAGTGATGCTGCTGAGCGTGGTGACGTGGGGGCAGCAGGTGTACCCGGCGCGTGGTAATGCTACGAGCAAGGAGCATGCGGGTGGCTACTTTACGAGTGATGTGCAGTTTGCCTTTCCGGGTGTGAAGCGGCTGATAAGCTGCCCGACGTGCGATCCTGCTCAATTCAGGCCCGGGGGGAGTGCTGCGTGGTATAATGACACGCTGTGGCTGTTTACCAGCAATGACACGACGTGTGACACATGCTGGGTGGCGCTGTGGCCGGTGGCTGGTGGTGCGCCGGGGAGCGGTACGGTGACGAGCATAGGATACGTGGCCGGAAGGGGTGTGCTGATAAGTGGTACTAACCCGGTGACGGGTGCGGGTGTATGGACAGTGGTGGCGGATACTTCATTTCTGGCAAGACAGGCGGATCTGGCTGCGTATGAGCCATTGCTGGGTTTTACTCCTGAGAATGTGGCTAACAAGGTGACGAGCCTGGGTAGCCCGAACAATACTACTTACCCGACGACTGCGGCGGTGAATACTGCATTAGGAAACTATGTGCTGATCGCGGATAGCAACAGCGTGTATTACACGGCATGGAGGACAAAGGAAAAGATAGACAGCGTAGCAGGGCTGATACCTGATGTGAGCGGATTTGCTACACAGGCTGGACTGGATGATACTGCTGCTGCCCATCTTGCATTAATAAACGGTAAACAACCGACGGGCAACTACATAACGGCATTGACCGGTGATGTGACGGCAAGCGGCCCCGGCAGTGCAACAGCAACTATAGCTAACGGTGCGGTGAGCAATGCCAAGCTGGCTAACAGCACAATAGCACTGAACGGCACCACAATGTCGCTGGGCAGTAGTTATACTGTGACGGCTACTCCTTCGGGGTCTGCTGGTGGATCATTGACAGGTGCATACCCTAACCCAACAATAGCGAACAGTGGTGTGACGGCCGGGACGTATGGTAGCGCAACGGCAGTGGGTGTGTATACCGTAGCGGCTGATGGCCGAATAACCGGGGCAGCAAACACAACGATCAGTGGTGTGGCGCCTGGTGGAAGTGCTGGTGGCTCGCTGACGGGGACCTACCCGAACCCAACAATAGCGAACAGTGGGGTGACTGCAGGGACCTACGGAGGTGCTGCGGCGGTGGGGGTTTATACCATCTCTGCCGATGGCAGGATAACTGGTGCGAGTACGGTGACACCTACGCCGGCGATAGGTAATGTAACAGGCATGGGTAGTGGGGTGGGTACATTCCTCGCCACACCGAGCAGTGCGAACCTGGCAAGTGCACTGACTGATGAGACGGGTAGCGGTGCGCTGGTGTTTGCTGGTTCTCCGGCGCTGACTGGTAGCCCTACGGCACCGATGCCGAGCTTTAGCGATAGCAGCCTTAAGATTGCTCCGACAGCATATGTGGATGCTCCGAGGCAGGTGGTGGCTACTACAAACTTCACAACCTCTTACACAATCAACAGTTCAGATAAACGGAACATTGAAATAACGATAACTGCACAGGCAGGAGCGCTGCTGTGGAACAACCCTACAGGGACGTGGCAGCATGGACAGATGGTGCTGGTTAGTGTAAGCGATAACGGCACAGCCCGTGGGCAGACTTTCGATACAAAATTCGCAGGGATAAACGGCAGCACTTTACCATCTACAACCGTCACCGGCAGGCCGCTGGTGTTTGTGATACGATATAACAAGTACTTAGATAAATATTATGTTTCGGTTCCTCAGTAGGACACTGTTGGTATTGTGCTTTTCCGTGGCCGCTCATGTGGCTACCGGGCAGACGTATGTGATAGACAGTACGACGCATAACAACAGTACTGCGTCTCTGACGAACCAGTCGAACGCATTTAATTCTCTGAATGCGAGTGCTATCGTCTTTGCTGTAACGGACTACACTGTGGCGACTATAGGTAGCATGACTGACGACCAGGGTAACACGTACACCAACCTGCTGAGTGTGAGCAATGGTACTTACCGTGTAACCTTCTGGGGTGCTAAGGCGAGGCACACGGCGGCTGCAACGAGGGCAACATACACGACTGCTGCCTTTGCTTATTCAACAATCCACGGCATAACGCTGGGTAATGTGGACACGAGTGGTGCATCGTTTGTAGACCAGACGAACGGTAGCGCGACCGGGTTTGGGTTTGTGAAGCAGCCCGGTAGTATAACACCCACCATGAACAACTCAATGGTGCTAACAGCGGTGAACTCTGCCGGTGCCGGGGGTGCGGCTTCTCCACCCACTGTGAGCAGTCCGTACATCATTACCGGTGCATCTGACTACCTGGCGGGAGCTCACTTCAGCGGTGGTATGGCTCAGTATATACAAGGCACCGCAGCAGCAACTAACCCAACGTGGACGGGTGTGAACAATAACCAGTATGCCGCAATAATCATGAACGTGAAACCGTACACCGCACCTGCTGCGACGGGTAACGGGGCAATGATGATGTGGTTCTTTGGAAACCGATAAGATATGAAACACTTGATACTTCTCCTGTGCCTGGTGATAGGCTCCATAGCTGCGAAAGCAGAAGGCATGAAAGGCTGGTACTGCGTGGTGGACTCGGCATTCTATGTGGAGATGCAGGGCAAGAAGGCACCTAACGGTGAGGCTTTTGTAGCGGACAGAATAATAGGCGGGTATCTGTGCCCGAAGCGGTTTGAGGGGGTGTTCACGGAGTTTACCGGGAAGCACTTCCCTTCGTTTGAACTGGACACGGAGCAGGTGGCGATGCTGGCCACGAATGAAAAAGTACTTGATCTTAAAACTGGCGAGTTAAAATGAGCGAACAGGAAAAGGAAGAACTGGTATTGCGCGTGAAGGCAGCGAACGCACCTATACTGAAGGCTATATGGGGCGGTGCTATCACGATGGCTGCTGCGGTGGCTACGGGTATATGGTGGCTGGCAATAACCTTCTCGACGGTGCAGAGCAATAAGAAGGCTGTGGACCGGATGGAGCCTGTGGTGGCGCAGCATGTGACGGACATAGCTGTGATAAAAAGTAAACTACATATAAAGTAAAAAACCCGGTGAGGAGACCGGTAGTGATATGGATAATACAATACAATCATTCGGACAAAAGGCAGTAGGCCTATCATTTAACCCATCAGGAGATGATGCGGTTGGAAAGTGTAAGCAGGGGTTTGCCGGCCTGATAGACCAGATGAACGACCTGCGAGCAAACTCGGACAGCCCTGAACAGAAGAGGCTTGCAAGTGTAGCTATCACGGAGGCACAAACAGCACAGATGTGGGCTGTAAAGGCACTCACATGGAAAGACTAACACCCTGTATGGTACGGTGCGCATCTTCGACTGGTGCGCAGGGTGCGAATTTTTAAAACACAATTTTATGCAACTGTTACACAACGTACATGGGTTTCATGTGATTTTCGGGCTGTTCTGTGTGGTGCGGCTGGTGTTCATTTTTGGGAAGTGGAAGTGGCTGAGCCAGGCGCTGAGCGAGAAGGGTACTCCGAGTAGCTTCAGGGTGAGCGGGTATAACCTGATAGAGCTGATCTGCTTGTGTGAGTTTTGGCAGACGATGAAGAGCGGGAGTTTTAACACGACACACCTACTATACATTCTTATAGCTATAGGTGTGCTTTGGGGCTTTATTAAGACACCTGATATACTGCAGGCTATAGGCAGGGGTGGAAAGATGCCTGCTGCCCCGAACGCACAAGTGAGTGACACAACGGACGGTGATAAGGGTGCAGTGGCTGGCTAACCGGAATATTTTTTGACGGAAAACGGGAATATTTTTTACTCAAAATGGGAAATGAAATGGAAAAGACAAGTGAAGTGAGGCCACCGGATAATAGTAGCCTGTGGTGGCTGGCGATAGTGGTGGCTGCGATGCTGGCGATAGGTGCGCTGGCAGGGTGTATGACGCCTGAAAAAATGAAGGGGAAATTTGACCATCTGGCGGCTAAGTGTGAACGCAATAAAAAGCTAAATGCGGTGCCGCTGGACTGGAGCCTGAAGAGGTGGCCACTGAGGGAGCGAAAGACGACGAACACGGTGTATACTCCGGGCCCGGTGCGCGAGGTGCCGGGCGAAAAGGTGTATGTGACGGTGGATTGCGACAGTGCAGTAAAGGCTGCGGGTGCTAACGCGAAAATGACACGGATATCTGTGCCGGTGTACATGAGGGTGGACACGCAGAAGATAGTGCAGGAGACAGTGCAGGAGGACGAGCGGAAGCTGGAGCGTGAGCAACTGGAAACACAGAAGTGGATGGATGAGGCTAGCAAGTGGAAGCTGAAGGCTGAGCGATCGAAAACGGAGAAGGATGTGGCGGTGGCCGCTGCTAACGGGCGCACGGGTGTGTACAGGAACTGGCTGATAGGTGCGGGTAGTGTGCTGGCGCTGGTGTTGGTATTTTTTGTGGCCGGGCTGATGGGTAAGGGTATGAACCCGCTAAAGTGGATAGGTAAATAGTGTTATATGGCAGACGTTCAACTGTGGCTACCGAAGGTGCGGAAAAATGAGGCAGGATATGCAAACGTGGCGGGTGATCGCGGCGGGGTGACGTATGCCGGCATTACGTACAAGAACTATCCGGACTGGGAAGGGTGGCCGGTGGTGTTTAGCAAGGAGCGAAAGCATAATGAGAAGATCCCTGAGCTAAATACATTGGTGGATGAATTTTATGTGCGGGAGTTCTGGAATAAGCTGCAACTGGATAAGGCTGCTAGCCAGGAACTGGCTGAACAGATAGCGGACGCGGCTGTGATGAGCAGTCACAAAGCTGCGATAAAGTTTGCGCAAAACATATTTGGGTTAGAACAAACTGGGAAACTATGCGAGGATACATTGCAGCATTTGCAGGGGCTTGCCTGATAATGGCATGCCAGGCACCGGTGAAGATAGTGCCAGTGGAGGTGCCACCGATGCATGATACGGTGAAGGTAATGATAATGGACACAGTATATGTGCCTGACACCTTATGCACGAGACGCTATGACAGTCTGCGCAATAAGTACTATGTGCAGGCCTACAAGATGGAACGGATAAGGTATTACGTGGGCATATGCAACAAGAACCGGAGCCAGGACAAGTTTCTGAAGGGATGGCTAAACCGGGTGCTGGATCATTAAAGATTTTCGTTTCAACAGGGGTAAAAGGGCCGGCTCTGTCTAGGGCTGGCTTTTGTTTTTTGGGGAGGATATATCCACAAATTATGACTGTTTGGTGTGCCGGTAAAGTGGGTGTGGTATTATTGTGGGGTGAGTAGCCTGATAGACACGACGTATACTGATGATCATGGCCGGGAACGGCATGTGGAGGTGGTGGCGCCGGCCGGTAATGCGGGTGGTGGGTACTACGTTTATGTGAACGGTTACTTCCAGGGGCAGATTGTACTTTATACTACGGGATGGAATGCATTTGTAAGCTATGACTACCTGACAAAGGATGATGTGGATGCGATAATGGATGTGGTGGCTGCGACTAGCTGTTAAGGATACGTAATGTCTCCTGGAAGCGTGAGGTATCGGAGTCTCTGTAGTATCCTTCTGTGGTTTTGAGGTCTGAGTGTGCGGCATTGTCTTTGACATATGCTGCCGGCACACCACCGGCCAGGAGGCGCGTGATGTAGGTATTGCGGCCCATGTGGAAGGAAATGACGTCGTGCAGGGGTAATACTTCCCGGACACGCTGAACGCCTTGTATCTGAACAATTTCGCAGGGCCTATTGAGGTTTACATCGGGGTGCTCAAAAATGGATTTGAGGGTGCGAGATGTGGACTGCGAATAGTCGAAATGAAACAGACAGTCTGTGGGGTGGTAGTATTTCTCTATGACCTGTGATGCAAGGTTTGACACGGGTACGGATGTGTTTTTGTCTCCTTTGAATGCGGTGATATCGATGTACTGGAAGGTGCCTGATGTGGTGACGCGGGTTTTAATGTGTGCGGCTTTGAGCTGTATGATATCGGAATGGCGTAGCCCTGTTTCAGTGGCGAGCAGGAATGCATCTAGCACCATGGCGTGATATGTGTTTGTGGGTGTGAATGCCCTGAGGGTAGCCAGTTCCTCCGGGTGGAGTGCATATTTCTTTGCTGCGGTCTCTTTCCACCGGTGGATGTTCAGGTATTGGTTTGTGAGGGGTAGCTTGAAATGTTTCTGCGCATAGGTGAGGACCGTGACGATATTGCCCTGCTTTTTATTGAGGGTAGGGTTGAAGTTGTTCTCACTGGAGATGCACCATTTGCAGAAGTCCATGTAAAAGTCATGATCGACGTCGGACACGTGAATGGTGGTGCCACGGGCTTCCTGGTATTTGAGTATGTTGGCTTTGAGTACGGTGAACTTGCTGGAGGTGCGGTCCTTATGGGTGCTTGCTATTGCCTGCAGGTATTGCTCTATTATATCAACGAGAAGGGGTGAGCTTTTGTGACGGACCTGGACGAGGGTTTGATTTACCTTGCCGAGTGAGTCGCGGAACTTAATGACGTCGATGGGTTGCTGGTTGATGTTGCAGGCTGAAATGTATGCTTTGAAAGCAGTTTCCCAGTCGGCCAGCAGTTTGTTTATCTCGGCGGTTTCGTCTGGATCGAGCGAACGGACGCGGCTGCTGTTTGCATTCCAGTATTTGAGTTCTTTTTTGCCTTTGACGGTTATGGACGCATCGGGTATGGAATAGCCGGTGTATCGTGAGTATTCTGACGGGCCATCCTGTATGACTGCCATAATGTGACAGGTGCCGTTTGTCTTCTTCTTTGGCGTGAAACGAAGTGTGGCCATTGGTCAGGATTTTGGTCAGGATTTCATGTAAATGTATGTATTATTTACGAAGTAACTACGATGAACATTTTTAGCAAAGTGCTTGCTGGTAGGGTGTTCAGAGTAATTAAGGGTGAATAACGAGTGAGGATGCGGAGTTGTTTTGTAGCCCTGACGAGGCTACAGAAGAGGGAACATGCAATTCAAATTGCAGTTCCCTCTTTTCTTTTTCCCCTGAAAGCCTTGCCAGTCGTGCAAAGTAGCGGAATGCTACATTAACTTTCGGGGTTCGACACTCGTCTTTTTTACGATTGTAGTATATTCCTTCTGGAAAGACCATATACTGAAGCTCTTGTCTGTCGTTGTAATCAGCGGAAGCCCATTCTGGAGCGAGTTTCGAGGATGTTCTAAAGGCTGTATCTATGTATAAATCAAGGTTCGACACCCTATTCCCAAATTTTGTCCGTTCCTTTTCAATATCCTTCTTTTCGTCAACGAATTTCGCCTTGAATTTATCGAACATATCCTTGGTTATTTCCTCCAAAACATATCGTTCTTCTAGGCGTTCCAACTTCTTATCTACCTCCGTTAATTGCTTTTCGATATTCTGAATGTTCTCTTCTTTCTGCTCATTCGACTTATTGTATTCCACAATCATTTGCTCTTTTATCAGGTACTGCATCGCCTCATCAAATTCAAGGCAGTACTCTGACAACGTTTGAGCAAAACGTTCGTGAAGAGTATCAGCCCTCATATTGCAGTTGCATCCCTTTGTGTTGCATTTGTAATAATACTTCTGGTTCTTGTAAGCCTTGTATGCCCTAAGAAACTGCCCACACTCATCGCACTTATAAAACCGTTTAAGCGGTATCTCTTCATTCTCTGGATTAGTGCGATAGCCTTGCTTGTTTTCAGATAGAACGTCATTTGCTTCAAGGAATAGCTCTTTAGAGATCATCTTCTCATGATTACCTTCTATTACGTGTCCTTCCAATGCTGTATGGACCATAAGGCCACAATAAAACGGATTGCGGAAAAACGCTGAGATTCTCTGATTAGTTATTTTTAGCCCCTGAGCAGCAAGCCTCCTGATAATCTCCTCGCTGGATACCTTTTCCTTGACCTTCCAGTGGAACGCCTTTTTGAGTAGCTTACCATCCTTATTGAGCACGATAGACCGCTTACCATTGGACTTGACAATGTCGTAACCAATAGGAGGCGCAGTTGGCCATTCACCGCGCAGCAGCATTTCCTTAACACCAGCCATGCATTTCTCCCTGCGCTGTTGGTTTTCGTACTCGCTAAATATGAACTGTATATTTTGTTGCAGACTTCCACTTGCCGTTGATGCATCGGTTGGTTGTGTTACAGAGCAAACAACTATACCCTGCTTTTTCAATTGCTCGGCAATGTAAATGGCATTAGCACCAGACCGGCTGAACCTATCAACGCTGTACACTATGATGTGTGATATTTTCTCCCTGCTCTTCTTCAGAAAAGATAGCATGTTGTTGAACTGCTTTCTTTCATCGGTCTTTGCACTCTCAAACGTGCCGCCGAAGCTGCCCATAATTTGGAGGTTCCCCTTTTTAGCAAACATTTCACAAGCCTTCTTCTGTGTATCAAGGCTTAAATTGTTGTCGGCTTGCTCTTTGGTTGAAACGCGAGTGTAAATAACACAGTTACTGCCTCCAGTTTTTGCCTTGTGTGAGCCTTTTGCAAAGGTTTTGAATAGTGAAATGTCGCTCATGCTGCTTTAGTTTGTTGATTATCAATGTGTAGTGCAATTATTCTGCCAGATTTTTTCCTTTTAGAAACCACATTATAAATAAACCGAGTGTATTTCTTTATTGTGTCTATCAGTTCATTTACCTGTTCATCAGTGTAGTCTTTAAATCTTGCAAATTGCCTTACCTCTTCCGGGGTAATGTCATGTGTCCGGTCATACGAATTTACGCCAAGTAGTTTTCTTTTCATGCCAAAATGATTTACCATATTGTACTACAATTGGCACACCAGAAAATTGGTCATTTTTAACAAATTTTCCGGCTTAAATGAAATCTAATGCTCGTCTAAATCGCCGCAAATCCCCCGCAAATGGTTTTCAAATAGTGCAATGTATATTTATTTTCAGTTTGTCAAATAGGCGTTTGGCATGGCTTGGCGTGTCATGTTATGATGGCAGATTTGGGAGCTTAGGAATGGATGGTACAGTATGGCTTCGGCTTACGAGACAACCATTCAAAATCCATTTGCGGGGGATTTGAAAAATGTTTGAAAACCAATTGAAAATGATTGAAAATGTTTGCCGATGTTTGAAAACATATTGGATTTGAGTGGAAATAGCTATTGCAAGCGAAAAATGAATAGACGATTATGGACTGTAATTGGAAGAAATCATATTGTAGTCAATTTTAAGCAAGCAGTAATCCTGTAAAACATCATTATCAATCACATATTTTATATCTTTCCGTTTTATTTGTTGTATGCTTGACCCATCTATCCTCAATGAGCAGAAATTCATTACAACTTTATTGGCGTCCGGTATATTGTCTTTTGAATCAACTGTATCTGTACAAATTTTCTCATGAGTAACCAAGAACCAAACATTGAAGGCAAAATCAGTCCCGCGGAAGTCTTAGCTATTGGTGATCCTGGAGACGAGACCCAACGTAATTTTCGCTATCAACATGGCTATGGCACCATTCTTTTGATTGCAGGCTTTTCGGGAAGCCTAAGATATAAGGCCATATGGTGTGAGCATCATGAAGACATACTCGCAGAATGCAACGACTCAAAGTTTGAAGCCTTTCAGATAAAAACAAGGCGCCCGGAGAACGGCGATTGGGATTTGACCGACGATGAGGTTAAACGTTCCATTCATAGGTTTGTCAAACTGCATTTACAGTTTGGCAATGCCATTACAAAATATGCCATTGTGTCCAACGCGGAATTCATGAAGTGTGGATGGGATATTGCCGATAGAAAAAAAATAAAAAAAAGCCTTGTGTTGCTGCTGGATTCGGTGGCGTTGTCTGATGGCGCACCAATGACTCCGTTTTTATTTGCAGATGTCCTGACGTCACTCAGCGAAGAGTTTAAATGCTCCGAGAATGATTTGCTTGCTGTCCTGAAAAAAACACAGCTTGTCAAAGGTCCGCCAAGGGATAATTTTGACACAGATATATCTCATAACCACCTGACTAAGTGCAATGGCTGTGCACATATGGGTCGCGCCACCCTGAATAAAATCAGAGACGAAATTATCCAGCGGGTTTATCTTGCCTCCTCGCTTCAACTTGACAACCCGCTTCAGCATCTACCGATAGAAAATGCTGTAGCACAGACGGTGATGGAAGGAAAGCGACTGACAATTGACGATGTACAAGAATGTATCAGTGGCAACGGCGAAGTTGTATTCAGGTATCAGCCTTTTGAAACCACACTTTCACTCGAAAGTCAGAGCAAAGGTAAGCCAGTTCTTCAGCAGAAGATGGAAAAGGGCAGCCTTGAGAATATGCTGAAAACGATGACGCGGCGGGTATTGTCCACTGAGCAAAGTCTGTTGGAAAAAGGATACGAACCTGGAGGCGACACCATCAAGCTTTTGACGCAGCTCGAAAGTGTCGTTCAGGCTGAATTCGACGAAGCTGAAAATGAAGTAATGCTTGAATTGAAACCAGACAACCCTGATTATGGACGACTTGTCTATGCTAAATTTTCTGCACGGCTGAAAGATCTTGTCACTCGAACCCCAGAACTTGTTGCACACCAACCATATGAATCGCTGATTGGAATTGGTGGTCTGCTAACAGAAAACTGTTCGATCTGGTGGAGCGAGAAATTTAAAATAGATGCAGCATGAGTATTAAACTTATCAAAGCTGCGGCCATGGCCGAACAGAACGACGAGATCCATTTGGCACGTCTACTTTTTTTGCTTTCAGAAGCAGATCGTCGTGCTGGCAAAACGATTGAAGGCATCACCAAACTGGCTAAACTTGACTTCTTCCTCAGGTATCCAAATTGCCTCGAGCGCATGCTGCATTACCTGAACAAGACAGCAGCAAAAGCGGATATCAAAGATTACGAGCGAACATCCATTGAATCAAAAATGGTGAGATTCAGGTACGGCCCATGGGACGACCGTTACAGACGCTGGATCGGCCTTTTGGTATCGAAGGGCCTTGCCGTTACCTTTCTTAATGGGAGGACAGTGCACTTAGGGTTGACGGGTGCGGGCAAGGCAGTTGTGGAATTACTGGGAACGGACGAATATTACAAAGACATCAAAACGCGAAGTAACATTGTCTACATGGCAGTCGGTTCAAAAAGCGCGACAGCCTTGAAGGATTTTGTTTATGAAGTTATACCAGAAATTAACTCCCTTAAGTGGGGTCAAGGGATCGAACTATGAACAAGCAAATTTCTATACATCTCCGTCATCTTGCCCTTAAATTCACAAAAACGCAGGAGATTCTGCCTTTGGAGGACATTACCTACTTCTACGGGCAAATGGGCGCGGGCAAGTCCAGCATCGCGCGTCTGATCGACTACTGTCTTGGGGCTGATCTGGATTTTTCCCCTGCATTGCAATCGGAATTTATCTCGGCGGCTCTGCATTTATTTATTAACGACAAGGAAGTCAGGATAGAGCGCATGCGCGACTCTGATCAAGTCTTGTGTTCGTGGAATGATGAAGATGGTTCCCAGGACGTGGTTATGCCAAGCCGGGTGCCGGATGGCGTCGTAATACCAGGCTCTGAAGTAGAAGTTCTTTCCGACTTTATCTTTTATCTTTCGAGTCTCAATCCTCCGCTGGTCAGAAAAAGCAAACTGAAGCCTGACACTGTACTTGAACGGCTAAGCATCAGAGACCTTTTGTGGTTTTGCTATCTCGATCAGGACAGTTTTGACAGCGACTTCTTTCATCTCGGAGAAGATGCGAATCCATTTAAACGTCTCAAAAGCCGAGACGTATTGCGGTTCATTCTGGGCTTTCATCAGGAAGTGGTTGCCGCGCTTGAGTCGGAATTGCAGCGATTGATAATGCTTCGGCATCAGTATACCGAAGCTGCCAAATCTTTGCGGGAGGTACTAAAAGATGTCGAGGTGGGCAACGAAGCGGAGATTCAGGCAAAAATTGAGGAACTAAAAACGGAAGCGCATGAGGTTCAGGCTGAGCTACAAAAACAACGAGGCAAATATCTCGAAGCTCCACATGCAACAATTGCTCTGAAAGACAGAGCAAGGAATATCGCCTATGAGATAGATGCACTCGACGACGATATTGCTCAGGTTAAAAAAATAGTTGACCAACATGTACGGCACAAGAACGAGATTGTGATGTTGGGTCTGAAAGTGCATCGGGTCGCTGCGGCAAGAGCTGTCCTCGGTGGTGTCGAATTCATAACTTGTCCCAGATGTGCACAAAAACTACCTGAGCGACAAGAAAATGAATGCACTGTTTGTGGTCAGACTGAGCCCGTCGAAAGCCCTGAGGCCATTTCGAGCGAGGTTATTGCGCAGGACTCCAAGACTCGCGTCTCCGAGCTTGAGCAATCCATTGCCTTACATACAGCGCAGTTGCGTGCAATGCAAAGAAGAATTGAGGAACTAAAGGAAGAGCGGTCAAGAATTGATTCCAGCATCAATGAGAACATGAAGCGATATGATTCCGCATATCTGACCCATGCCCTGACGTTCGAAAGAAGACAGGCGGAAATCGCGCAAAAGATTGCCAACCTCGAACGTTTGGTGATATTGCCGAAAAAGCTTGCTGAATTGAGCGGAAATGCCATTGCAACTGAGGTCGAGGAAAAGCGCGTCAGAAAGGACCTTGAGGATGCGCGGAAGGGGGCTGAGTCTGACTTGACTAACCTTACACGGCTGCAGGAACTTTTTTTGGATTCCCTGTTGAGAGCAAAAGTTCCGGGCATCAAGAAAGGTCACAGCGTCAGAATTAGCCACAAAGATTTTCTTCCGGAAGTCTTTGACCCTGTTCAAGGCGATATCACCGTTACATCATTTGCCAACCTGAGCAGTGGCGGCAAGAAGACCCTGTTTAAAGCCTGTTTTGCCATTTCTTTGCATCGACTGGCAGTTGAAGTCGGCGCTTTATTACCAAACTTGCTTATCATAGATTCACCGATGAAGAATATCAGTGAGCGCGAAAACCGTGAACAATTTGAAGGCTTCCACGATCTGCTTTTCCAACTGGCAGCAGGAGAATTGTCGCAAACCCAAATAATCATAATTGATAAGGAATACTGTGAGCCCGCTGAAGAGTTAAATTTAAAGGTGTTGGTAAGGCATATGATGCCGGATAGTGAGGAATACCCGCCGTTAATACCTTATTATCGTGGATTTTAATTTAAGTAGTTATCGGCATTGGAAACATCTAAATTTATAACTCCTACTTTATCTATGAACAACTGTAAACCATTCGAGGGGGATTTAGATTAAACACATATTTCGACACCAAAATCAAGCGGGGAAATTCGATTACAATTAGATTTGGTTTGAAAATGTTTGCGGGCATTCAAAAAACCTTTACCATCATGGAGAAAAACAGTCAGAATCCGCCGTCATTCCTGGAAATCAAGCTCGAAAGGCTGAAAAAGAAGCTTGCAGATACGCAAAAAGAGCTTAGTAGCACGAAAGATCAATTACATCAGAAGGAAAACGAGAATATAAAACTGCGGCTACTATTGGAAAGCCATGTAAACCCGAAAGATGAATACAACAAAAGTAGAACGTGGGTAAGTAAAATCGTTTTTATTGTAGCCAAAGCAAACAAACCGCTTCGTTCAGCCGAGATTATTGCGCTGCTGCTGCGAAGAGAGCCTGTGCTTCATGAAAAAGAAAGTAGGGAAAAGTTCCTATCGCCGTCGCTTACCTCAGCTATAAAATCGAAACGGCTTATCCCTTACAAATTGCCGGGTGTACGGGGCAACTTTTATTGCCTGCCGGAATGGGTGTATGAGGACGGTGTACTTATATCCGAAATGCGGCAGAAAATTTACTGAGTTAGCCGGGTAACTTGGGATAAATGAGGCCATGGCTATGATTTGGCTGACAATTATCATAAATTTTGAATCGGATTAGACTTGAGACGAAAAAAAATGACATGATGAACTGCTTGTGCTTTTGACTTACTGTTGGATGCCGCTCAGAAAAAGCACAGACAACTTTAGATAGTAACACGTTAACGAAACTTGAACAAATCCAAACGAGTTTCCCGGTATTTTTACGGGCAATTCTGGCGATTGGCAATTTAAGTGAAAGATAATTCTCAGTTACTATATCTGAGCAGTCAATTCCTCAATGAACTTTTGCAAATACTCAATCTCAACGTGATCCATAACCACAATTTTATACCAGTTCGGCATTTCGGTATGGGTATCGGGTACCATTCCGTATTTGCCTGCAATATGAACAGGTATATACTCTGCCCTTATCGTCACAATATTCAAACATGGATGTCTGTAGTAACCAACATTGATCATATCCAGTTGTGTACACAGCCATTTTGTACGGAGTAACAATTTGCTGATCTTTTCAAACCATCCGTGGGCGCCATAGGTAAACAGAATCATCCACACCGCAATTGCGTTTGTCCCTGAACGGCTGCCACTAAGCGTAATATCCATTCCGCTAACGTATTTGGCCTCCCTGGTGCATACAAATTGCATCATTCCTTTTCGCACAAGAAAAACACCTGTGCCATAAGGAGCCTGGAGCATTTTATGTGCGTCGAGCGTTATCGATGAAACATTAGGATTAAGGAAGTTTACATTATTTTCCGGACAACTTACGGGAAAAACAAATCCTCCGAATGCACCGTCGACATGTATTTTATACTCAACATCATACTTTGAAAGGTGTGCGGCATAAAGATCAGGATCATCAACGCTACCAAACATGGTTGTCCCCATATTTGAAATAACGATAAAATACTTAACACCGTCTGCTTTTGCACGCTCAATTGCACCGTCCAGATATTCGGGAACTATCATCCTTGTCTCATCATTCACTGGTATCCCTATAGAGCGAACATTGAGAAGGTTTGCGGCCTTAGTTACAGAATAGTGCGTGTCGAGAGAACTGAGCAGCGCAATTTCCTCAATCCTTGCACTAAAATTTTCAACAAAATAGTTGCGGTATATCCATGCCGCCTGGATATTGGCTTCTGTTCCACCCGTTGCAATATACCCATCGCAACTATTGTCGCCAGCTTTCAGGAGGTCGACACTAAGTAATTCAATTACTTCCCGCTCCAGTTGCTGCGTGCCCTCAAAGAAGGGTTCTGAAACACCCAACGTATGGCATCCAATGTGGTTGGGGTTCTGAATAAACGCCCTTAACAACGGGGCCTCTTTAAGAAACGAAGCGTGCTCATAGAAAACATTGGAATCAAGTTTTGAAACCGGGATTCCTATCGGAACAATATCCCTGTAGTTAATATTTATCTCCAGAGCTTCCGTAATTCTGGTATCCTGCTCCTTGTGCGACAACTTCTTCCAATACTTCATTTCCATTAAACTAACAATTAGGCGTCCAATATTCTATTATTTGCGGTCTGTTGACATGGATAAACTTCTCCTTTTCGTCTCTTTCCTTATCAGGGAAAGCTCACGAGATGTTTGTCCGGCAACAGATGTGTTTTCCGTAGCGCGTCTCAAAAGGTAAGGGACCACATTTTTGACAGGGCCATACGGCAAATATTTTGCCACGCGGTAACCTGCCGACGCAAAATTGAAGGAGATGTGGTCGCTCATTCCAAAAAGCTGCGAAAATATCAATCGGTCGTCATTGCTCGCAATGCCACATTTGTTCATAAGCTCCACCGCCTTCAAGCAACTTTGCTCGTTATGGGTGCCAATGAACAACGACAAACGATCCAAGCTTTGCAGGCAAAGCCGCACGGCCTCATCATAATCTTTGTCAGTACACTCCTTGTCTGGCTGAATGGGATCTGCGTATTGCCATTGCCTTGCGTGCGCACGCTCTTTTTCCATGTAGGCTCCCCTTACCAGTTTTGCCCCAAGCAAGTAGTCATTGTCGGTAGCGTGCTTTATAGCTTCAGTCAGATAGGATAATGTGCCGTGGCAATACATCTGAAATGTATTGAAGACTACTACTTTACCATGATTGAACTTTAGCATCATTTGCACAGTAATCTCGTTGCAGGGATCCTGTATCCAGGTTTCTTCCGCATCTATCAATACCATGACATTGCAACTAGCGGCCGTCGTGCATATTTCGTTGATCCGATTGCCTACTCTCTGCCACTCCTGCTCTTCGGTTATGATCAGTGGAGTACCGTTATGCATTTTTACAAGTAGCCCAAACCGGCAGTAGCCTGTGATCTTCATGCTTACAAACGGTATGTCCTTATTGGCCGCCGCAAAGCGAATGGCTCTGATACACTCTTCAACAGCTCTGTCATATTCAGGTTCTCCTTCTGCGCCTTCAACACCATAATCTAAAATGCTCCCTACATTATATTTGCCTGACAGGGCAGCGGTTTTTGCTGTTTCTTCGAGTGTCTCGCCTCCGCAGAATTGCGTGAAAATGGTTCGCTTTAATATCCCGTCAATGGGTAAATGCAATGCCATTGCGGCTTGTACAGCCTTTATCCCAAATTTTGTAAGCAGCGGCGAGGATATGCAAGAGAACAGGAAATGGGCACGTTTCAACTCATTGTCCGTTCGGTACCTGAAAGCAATTTCTGTATTATCAATATCGGGGATCATCGTCTATTGTTGTACCGGCACTTCGGCAGTTATCGACAAAGTGTTCAGCTGGTTTTGATAATCGCATAACTGACACATCATTCTATCTATGTATTCTGCTGTTTCCTTTTTCAGATCGGGTGCCAATGTTTTGTAATAATTTATTCCATTGAGCAGATTGGCACGAAATGAATTGAGAAATTTCTCCTGTTTCTGGTTCAGTATGTGTGCGCATTTATCAATCTCATTTTTGAGGTAGTCGACATAAAGGTTCAATTCGTTAATGAACATATTCGGGCGAGGTAATGGATTGAGTATGTTCTTCCTGCCATAAATATGACTTATCATATCAGACAGGGTAAATGTACCTGAAAAGAATGCCAGATTTGGACCCGGACATATGGTTACAGCTTTGAGATTGTGGGAAGTGTGTATGCCGTCCTTAAGCAATGCAGACGAAGACAGACCTTCACAAAGGCAGTCTTTCTCTGTGACTCTGTCCAGTTCGGCCTTATACTCGTCAGCGGGAAGGGCTCTTTCTTTCAGTTGTTTGATTTTAAGATCCTGGTATTGCCGTGAAGCCGTACAAATAGGCGTGGTGGTAAATTCAGTATTTGACGAAAGAAATTTCTTGTAGCATGGGCTACCGGGTCGTCCCTTTCTTACTCGTTCAATCCGCTGTTGTTCTGATGTGCTTTTTCTAAAATTATGAAACGGTATTCCGAGCGGCGACGCATAGCTTAAGTAATAGTCGCTTTTTGCAGCGGTTGCAAGTTGATCCAGTGTGCCGTAATCCACATTTGTGGCTTCGGGCACCAATAGAAAAGGGCTCCCCCATCCTGTTCCATCAAGCTGGTAATATTCCCTGAGAAATGCATCTTCATTTGCTGTGCCAATACCACCTTGTACGGTAATCCTCATCGAAGGCGGTGTGCTAAATCTATTGTTGCCTTTTGTTTCATTGGCCTTATTACAAAGTTCCAGTAACTCTGCAGCAAGCTCTGTCCTTTTTTGCCGGAACTCTTCTAAGATAGGTCCGAGCAGGAAGCCATCTGTGGCGAAGGCATGCCCGCCGCAGTTCAGACCCGATTCTATCCTGAACTCGGAAACCCAAACACCCTTCTTCGCTAGTATTTTCCCTTGTATCAATGCTGATCGATAATCACTTACCTTCAGGATAATTCTTTTTCTGAGTAGATTGTCTTCTCCGGGAAAAAAGTCACTAAAGTTTTCGAGGTAGCTGTATAGTCTTGGATTGTAACCAGCGGAAAGAACCACCGATGATTGAAGGTCGCTGTTAGCGAAACCCCGCAACGCAGAGAGCGCATCCGAGTATTCTACAGGCAGTGGTGTACCATCCTTCTGATGATTCAGATTGTCCACTTTTGCCATAATATTTACGTCAATTGCTCCAGCCTCAATTTGCTCACGCAACCGCTGCTGTAGCAGTACCTTTTGCGCTCCTTCCGGCAATCGCGTCATTTCATTAAATAACTTCTTAGCAGCGTCGGAATCGGAGAGCATTTCAAAATACCTTACTATGTCACTACCCTCATCAAATGGCATTTTCTTCACGGAGAGGTGCTGAAGCTTCACCAATTTATTGAGAAGATTCAGGTAGGCCGTAATGCGTTTCGCCCTGTAGTCATCTATGTTTGTTGTAATTGCCGTATAAGGTTCGCCGCTTTTTAGGCAATGGTGCGCCCTCATTTTCTCTACCAATTCATCTTCGATGATTGACACAACAGAAGAGATGCCATATCTAGCTACTTTTAATGGCGTATCCACTGAATAACTTAAGCCTAGAACCGGGATATGAAATGTATGCATTTTGTTGATTCTTATATTGGCATTTGTGCCTGTTGTATAAGAATTCAAAGGTCGTAGCATCCCTTGTGATAACTTATGACCTTAGTCATATGCTCTGCCTGTAAGTTTTCGAAATTATATTTATAGTCAAATTCCGGATAGGACAACTGCTAGGACAGGGCATCTGTCAGGTACTTTTCGCTTGCTTGCGCAACCAAACATAGTCATGCAAGTGGGTAGGAGGTTTGCAAAATATGTACCATCTGCATTTATTGTTCCTGGACACCATCTTCCAGCTGTTTGTATGCTTTTTGAAAAAGACGAGTGCAGGTGCGTAATTTATTGTGAGAAAGCAACGGGCCGAATTAAATGATGGTCATACATACGCCTTCTACCCAATGGTAGCTAATATTTCGCCCGGCAGCTATATAGATATATGTGAAGAAATGACCTTTATGAACATGTAGGAAACCACACCAATACCTATTGCCAGAAAGATACCGGACATCGAAAATAGCTGTAAAAAGGGAAGCATCCGTTTGGAAACCTGTGCAAAATAGTAGTGTTGGTAAAGGGCAACTGCGCGCATAACGCCTGCACCTATCAAGGAAATCCAGAAAAACAACAAAGAGACATGAATAGCCCTCAGCCCACGCAATATAGTTTTGTTCCATTTGCTTTTCATTTGCTTTTCGAAAAGGAATGTTACCGACCCCATAAGTAACAGGCTATTGATGCCAATTGTGGCCCCCATGGCATGCGCCACGGTAATCTGCGTGCCGTGCGTATATTGATTGATATAGGGAATTGAAATGGCTATTGCCAGTATCAGGTTCAGTAGTACCCAAATGTCTGCTGCCCTGAAAAAAAGAAAGGATAGACGGTACGCTTCAATTGGTTTTTTGCTAAAGTTGGCTCGCCAATTCAGCATGATATTGGCCAGGAAAGCCAATTCCGTCATGCTAATAATATATGCAACCTGTTTTACCGCCGGGTGGGCCGGTACCACGTAAGTATGGTGCCCCCAATTGAACATGAGATTGGTAAGCCCCAGAAAGTAGAACGCAAACGAAATCTTGTTGTATCCCATTTTGCTATCTCCTGTTATTTGCTGCATAGCAAACATGGTAGAACCGTAGATCAACATATTCCATGCGCCTACCATGCTGCCGTTTGCTTTCCACTGCACGGTAATGTCGCGCACAATATTATTATTGAAGTGAGGCAGTAGCCATAGGTTCGCCTCAACAATAGTGATGAGGAAAAATAAAAGCCCGGTACACCACATCCACACGTATACTGGTGCTGTTTTAAGCACCGGTTTTACAGTCAATACAAAATTCGTGACGAACATTATCCAATACAATATTATTATTACGGTTATCCACGGCGGAAATTCGAGATATTCCCGGCCAGAGAAATGTCCCGTAAAAAATCCGGAAACAGCGATAACGATGGTTGCAAGCTGAAGTGAGAAATGAGTTTTTGCCAGTGGCACAGAATAAAGAGGCCTGCCAGATATATCTGGTATGTACCTGTATATTATTCCTGTAACAGCAGCAAAAATCCAGCTTACAGCCAGAAATACATGTAACGGGCGGGTATGTTGAAAAGAAAGGATGTCGTCGGGGAAATTCGGTATTAAATATTTAAAGCTGGCGATAAGGCCAAAGGAGATACTCAATAGAAGACAGGCAAAACCAAGCACAATAAACCTGTTTGCAATCGCTTTTTGTTTCATGGTATTAGGATTATCGTGATTGAGTGCCGTTGACATAAGACAGGTAGGCAAGCAACATGTCTGCATCCTGGACAGAAAGATGATAATTGGGCATTTGTCTTCCGCCACTTAGCATCATTCCCCTGGCATAAGCGGCACCCCTGCCTTTATCTGTAATTACTGTTGTGAGGTCGGGCCCCATATAGCCACCCAAACCATACAACTGGTGGCAAGTCTGGCAATTGAGTCGCTGCCATAATTGTTTGCCCCGCATGGCTTCGGTAGTCATCGTTGCGGCAATAGCGGTGCCAGATGTGTAGATCCAGCTACTATACGCTGCATACAGCACAAGCAGTATAGATATTGTTGCGACCTTTTTCAATTTCTTTCATTATTTAGATACTGTAATAATGTGGCTAATAATCAATGCCAGGTTTATTAATGCTATTGTAAAGTCATGGAATCTGTATTCATAAGATTCTTTCGAAAAGATATATTGAGCACCAATAAACCAGCAAATAAAACAACGGCCGCTACCAATAGTGCTTCATTAATATACGGTACCACAGTATAGCTCATGGCAGCTACGCCCTGCACCATAAGCGCAATCTCATTGAGGAAAATGCCCGAAATGAATACAATGATACCTATTTTGCTCTTGTTTCCCGATGGCACAATGCCCGAATACATAGCATACCCTAGGATAAATAAGCTGGTAAACCCAAGCAGCACCAAATGAAGATACCCGATAACGATAGGCCTGAACCCAAACGCCAAGTCGCTGAGAGATGGTATTGTAGACCCTAGTTGAAGGAATAGTTTTATGGTCATTGCAAACAGCGATAATTTCAGTGTCAGCAGAGCAAGTTTAGGAATTTGCCGTTGCATAGCTATTCTTTTTGCGTACAGAACTTTAATAGTCCATATCCACGCGGCAACCTGCGCTACCGCAGCTAATACCACCAGAAAATACACAACCGAAGGAATTGGCAGCCAAAGTGCAGACAGGAAAAAGGCTGGCCCGCATGACAAGGCAAACAACCAGAATATCTTTTTTAGTTGGTGCACAGGCGTTTCTGTATCCTGTAGTTTTTCAAACAATAGGCCCAATATCGTAAATGAAAACCAACCATTATACTGGAAATGAAGGAAAAAATACACCGATCCCAGATACCAGGTCTGGTGCACGGTTTTGGTTGCCATCATAAATGCAAGCGCAAATGCACCAATAGAAGCCAGCGCATTAAAAAGCGTCGCCGCTTTGAACCATAACAGAGCTATACTTTTCTGTAAAATGTTATTTATATCTCTCCATACTTGTATAGCAAACCAGTAAGATACAAATAGTGAGGTGGTAGAAAACAGGATAGAAAACAACCCGTATCCCTGAATCGGGAAGCTGACCAGCATGCCATAGGCGCAAATCAAATTAGCAACTAGTATCCGGTTGTATCTTTTGACAAGGTTTTGACCCGTGTATGCTGAAAGGCGGGAAACAATGAATGCCATTAATGCCAAGGACACCCAACCGCTAAACGCAAAATGAGAATGACCATGTAATAATTTCTTCTGGTCGATAAATGCCAGTGAAAAAGCAATCTTGTACCTGAGAATAACCCCCAGTACAGATACGATCAACAGGTTTACGAAGGCCAGCAGCACCCATTTCTTTAAATTCATCCCTTATCTCGTAATTTGCCACAAAGCAACTAATTCGAGCAACGATCAGATATGACTGGAGTCATATTCCCACAATAAACCTTTCCCTTACGGATGGATATATCGCCCCGGTCGTTCATGTTTCTCATCGCCCTGATTACCGTCTCTACGCGAAGGCACGTCATATTAGCTATCTGCTGACGAGTTAGCTTTACCTTGCCGCATTCAGCGCAAATGTTATGCTTTGTCTGCCGCAAGTAGGTGAGCAGTGAGGAAATACGTTCCTCGGGTTCTTTGCAAAGAAGATCCTTGAGCATAAAGAACTTAAACTTAAGGCGCTGAGCAAGTAGTTTTGAAAAAGACATCAGTATTTCCGGATACTCTGCAAGCAACTGGTGGAAGGTAGATATGTGCAGTTTGATAATGACGGAATCTTCCTCAGCAGTAGCAGAGGCTACATATGGCCCTTCATCAAATAAGGGCAACTCACCAAAACTTTCTCCGGGCTCCACCATTGATTGGAGGTACTCCTTTCCCTCATCATTTATGTTGTTCCATCTTATTTTTCCACATACCAATTGATGATAGAAATTGCACCTGCTACCCTCCATAAATATTATCTCACCCTGACTAACCTTTTTATAAGTAGCACCTAATGTCAGTAACAAATCAATGTCTATCATCATACAGATATATTATTGTGTAAAATTATTACATGAACAAAGTATAGCTATGACGGCGCACATTTATAATCATGATTTAAATCATGTTTATTTTTTTTACTGCTGATATTTTTTGCCCAAACTCTTTGCCAGTAGGGCTTTCAATACCTTTTTTTGCTGATTGGGAAGGAGAAAAAACCAGCCGAAAATTTTAGTTTATGATTGAACGCATAAACTATGGCTGAATACTGTGCTAATCTTGTGGTATTATTTCAATCAAACAAATTACAGACATGAAAAAACTAATGTATTTGGCTGTTATCTGCAGCATATTGGCTGCATGTGGCGGAAATAGTTCAGACGAAGAAAAAAACCCATACGTAATGGAAGGCGGATCTCCGGAGGCACAGGCCGCCGCCAATGCGAATCCCTCATATGACCCTGAGCGGGGTGAAGGGAAATTCTCGAATGTGGACATTAGTCCAAAACTAGATGAAGCTATGGCGACAAACGGAAACAAAGTATATGAGGTAAAATGTACTAGTTGCCATAAACTTACTGATGAAAAACTCGTAGGCCCTGGGTGGAAGGATGTAACTAAGCGGCACACCGCAGAGTGGATAATGAATTTTGCAACTAACCCCGATGTTATGCTAGACAAAGACCCCCAAGCACAGGCACAATTGGAAATTTGTTTGGTGAGAATGCCCAATCAAAATATCAGCGATGATGAAGCCCGCGCAGTCTATGAGTTTATGCGCAAGAACGACGGTGTCAATTAGCGAATAGTCGCAAACAATTAAATAACAAAAAATACTGTTTTTATGAATTACCTCAAATACCTCTCCGTCATAACAGCCACAGGGCTGATAGTGGGAATAAATGCCTGCAAACCTAAAAACGCAGGAAATGCCGTAACTGGTGATGCAGCGTCCAAGTCATATGTTGCACCCGGTAAGTACGATGGATTCTACAATTTTGTCTCAGGCGGATTTAGCGGACAGCTAAGTGTATACGGCTTGCCAAGCGGAAGGTTATTGCGGGTAATTCCAGTTTTTTCTGTTGATCCGGAAAAGGGGTATGGCTATAGCGAAGAAACCAAGCCGATGCTTTCAACTTCGCATGGTAGCGTGCCATGGGATGATTTGCACCACGTAGAGATGTCGCAGACCAATGGTGAAATTGATGGACGGTGGGTGTTTGTAAATGCGAACAATACTCCAAGAGTAGGAAGGGTTGATTTGAAAACTTTCAGGACTGCCGAGATAATTGAATTGCCAAATAGCGGTGGCAACCATAGTTCGCCTTTCATTACAGAAAATACTGAATACGTGGTTGCAGGCACACGTTTCAGCGTCCCCCCTGACAACAAAGATGGAGATGTTCCAATAAATACTTATAAGCAGAATTTCAAAGCACATATAAGCTTCATAAGTGTTGGCAAAGAAGATGGCAAAATGGAAATTGCTTTTCAGCTTTTGTGCCCTGCTGTAAATTTCGACCTTTCTCATGCCGGCAAGGGGAAATCCCATGGCTGGTTCTTCTTCAGTTGCTATAATACAGAACAGGCTAATACATTGCTTGAAGTTAACGCCTCGCAGAAGGATAAAGACTTTATAATGGCTGTAAATTGGAAGAAAGCAGAAGAGTATGTCAAGGCTGGCAAGGGTAGAAAACAGGCGGTAAAGTACGCCCATAACTACTATGATGAGAAATCGCACACAGCTACCTCCGAAATAAGAACAGAAGTTACCGTACTGGATGTGGCTGACCTGAAAGACATTTGCTACTTCTTTCCATGTCCAAAATCTCCTCACGGATGTGATGTTGATCCAACCGGTGAATACATAGTGGGAAGCGGAAAACTCGCTGCGTTAATACCTGTTTTTAGTTTCGATAAGTTGCAGAAGGCTATTGCCGACAAAGCATATGAAGGCGAATTTGGCGGCATACCGGTGCTTAAATATGATGCTGTACTATATGGCGAAGTGAAAAAGCCTGGTCTTGGCCCTTTGCATACCGAATTTGATGGAAGAGGAAATGCGTATACATCCATGTTTGTTTCAAGCGAGGTGGTAAAGTGGAATATCAAGGATTTGAAAGTTGTCGACAGAGCGCCAACATTTTATTCGGTCGGACATATTTGTGTGCCGGGTGGTGACTCCAGGAAACCCAATGGCAAATACCTGATCGCATATAATAAAATCACAAAAGACAGGTTCCTGCCAACCGGGCCTGAACTATCGCAAAGTGCACAGATCTATGACATAAGCGGGGATAAAATGCAGTTGATTCTCGATTTCCCAACCATTGGAGAACCGCACTACGCCCAGGCGGTAAGCGCAGATGTTATAAAAGGCAACTCAGTGAAATTTTATAAGCTTGAAGAGAACGCAAATCAATACGTATCAAATGGAGAGGGCACAACTAAGGTTGTGCGTGAAGGGAAAATAGTACATGTATACATGACAGCCATCAGATCACACCTTACACCAGATAATATCGAAGGAATAAGGATGGGCGACGAGGTCTATTTTCACGTCACAAATCTAGAGCAAGACTGGGATGTACCTCATGGTTTTGCTATAAAGGGTGCCCTCACGGCCGAACTACTGATTATGCCAGGTGAAACCCAAACATTGAAATGGGTGCCTGACAAAGTGGGTATTTCTCCATTCTATTGCACCGACTTTTGTAGTGCCTTACATCAGGAAATGTCTGGCTATGTCCGGGTTTCTCCGTCTGGTAGTAACGTACCCTTGTTATTCAGTACTGGCAAAAACATGCCTGCTGCTGAAACCGCCGAAGGTAAGTAATGCTGAGTGTTGAAGGCATAACCGGTTTGGTTGTCTAGTATATAGAATCAGATTCAGCTTACCATAACAGAGCAATTTTTCTGATGTGGTAAGCTGATTTTTTTTTTACGGTTTTTTTTAAAGACACTATCATGAAGAGCAGTAACAATTTGAGGTTAATGACAAGAGTTATCGTGGCAATTTGCGGTATTTGTCTCATCGGGGTATTGTTTGTCCCAATGTGGCGGATAGAACTAAATGCACCACAATATCCAGAAGGACTGAGCCTTGCAATTCATGCCAACGGCATTAAAGGAGATGTGGCGATCATTAATGGCCTTAACCACTACATAGGTATGAAGACCCTGCATTCCGAAGACTTCATTGAATTTACTGTGCTGCCATACATTGTTACGCTATTTGCATTGTTGTTCTTTGCCGTCGCCCTGCTCAATAAAAGAAAAATGCTTAACGCTGCGTTCTTTTCATTTGTAGCTTTTGGGGTAATAGCCATGGTAGACTTTTGGAAATGGGAATATGACTATGGCCACAATTTAGACCCGCATGCGGCAATAGTGGTACCCGGAATGGCATATCAGCCGCCGCTAATAGGATTTAAACAGCTTCTTAATTTTGGAGCCTATTCTATTCCCGATATTGGCGGGTGGCTATTTATTGCTTGCGGTGCAGCACTCTTGTTTTGCTTTGTATTGGAATTGAAAAATGTATACAGGCTTCGCACGCTAAATGGTCAACTACTACTGTTGCTATTGCCTGCCTTACTATTGACTAGTTGCAGCCCAGCGCCTATTCCCATAAAGATAGGGGTAGATAATTGTGACTATTGCAGAATGACCATTTCTGATCCTAGATTTGGCGCAGAGCTATTGATAAGCACAGGCAAGGCCTATAAGTTTGACGACATTGTTTGTTTAAATGCATTCTCAAAATCGTTGGATAAGGATAAAGTGAAAAACGCAACTGCCTATTTCACGGACTTCTCTGGAAGTCATTCACTAGTTGAAGCAAAAAGCAGCTTATTACTGAAAAGCAAAGAGCTAAAGTGCCCAATGAACGGACACCTGGCAGCTTTTAGCAATCAGGATAGTTTGGATTTTGCAATGGCTACTTTTCATGGTGAACAAACAAGCTGGGAAAAGATATATTGAAAAAGATCATACCCATATCGCTGTTTTTTCTGTTTTGCCACTATTTAGCTAGTGGTTCGGGGCTGAGAGTGGGAAAGCAACAAATGCTCAAAACCATAACAGAAGGCTTATTTCGTGCAAAAGACAAAGATACAATTTGGGTAGAAAAGGGTATTTATAATGAACAGAATCTTACCATCAATAAGCAAGTAGTGCTTATTGGTATTGGCCGCCCTGTACTTGATGGCGAACATAAATTTCAAAACGTATCGGTCAAAGCTGACAATGTTACAATTTACGGTTTCGAGATCCGAAACTCAGGGATATCCAGTATTGTCGATTTCGCCGGGATAAAAATTTACGACAGCCATCATGTAACGATTGTAAATAACATTCTTGTTGATTGCTTCTTCGGCATCTATCTGCAGAATTGTACAAACTGCATCATCCGAAACAACACAATGACCGCACATCAGCTGCAGGAACAACAAAGCGGCAATGGAGTGCATTGCTGGAAAGGTGATAGTATTCAGGTGATTGGAAATAAAATTAGCGGTCATCGGGACGGCATCTACTTTGAATTTGTTACCAATTCTATAATATGGAGAAACATTTCCGTCAAGAATATCCGATACGGTCTGCATTTTATGTTTTCGAACAGCGACACTTATGCTGCAAATATTTTCGAGAATAATGGTGCAGGTGTATCTGTTATGTTCTCGAACAAAGTCAAAATGTTTCACAATTACTTTATAGAGAACTGGGGAGATGGATCTTACGGAATATTGTTAAAGGAAATATCGGATAGCTACATAGACGGCAACTACTTTGAGCGCAATACTAGTGGCATATTTATGGAGGGTGTCAGCCGGGTGAAAATGTGTAACAACAATTTCAAAGAGAACGGCTGGGGGCTTAAGATTCAATCCAGCTGTATGGATATTGCACTTACAAACAACAACTTTCTCGGAAATACATTTGATGTCGGAACAAGTGGCTCACTCGTTCTCAATACATTCGATAATAACTACTGGGATAAATACGAAGGCTATGACCTGGATAAGAACAAAATAGGCGACGTGCCTTACAGGCCGGTGAGCATGTTCAGTATGGTAGTAGAGAAAAACCCACCAGCTATGATGCTTTTTCGAAGCCTTATTACTACACTACTAGACCGGTCTGAACGGGTAATTCCAAGTCTCACACCAGAAAGTCTTAAAGATAACTACCCTTTAATGAAACCAATTAAGTTATGATTGAGGCCAAAAATGTTTGTAAAAGCTTCGGCAAATTAAAGGTCCTTAACGATGTTTCTTTCAAAAGCAGCGCGGGCCAGTGCATTGCACTAATTGGCCCTAACGGCTGTGGCAAAACTACTTTTATCAAGTCCATCCTCGGCATGGTAGTATCAGATTCCGGAAGCATATACATTTTAGGAAAGGATATTGCGGGAGGATGGGAATACAGGGACGTCATTGGATATATGCCGCAAGTAGGCAGGTATCCAGAGAATATGAAAATCGGACAGGTAATCGAAATGCTGACGGATATACGGCAGAGCGAAACAACGACGGATGATGATCTGATAAATGCATTTGGACTTAAACAACTTTACAACAAACGAATGGGAACACTGTCGGGCGGAACTATGCAAAAGGTAAGTGCCTCAATTGCGTTCCTTTTTCAGCCGCAGATTCTTATTCTCGACGAACCAACCGCAGGGTTGGATCCAGTTGCGTCCGAGGTCTTAAAAGAAAAGGTGCTCGCAGAAAAAGAAAAAGGGAAACTGATACTCATAACCTCACATATTCTAAGCGAATTAGACGAATTAGTTTCTCACATCCTTTACATGCAAGACGGCAGTATATTATTGTACAAAACACTAAGCGACATAAAGGAAGAAACCGGAGAAACAAAATTATCAAGGGCAATTGCTCATTTTATGACAAATAAAAAATAATGACAAAAATCGTAAAATACATATTGCTCGACATCCTCAAAAACAAAATTGTCCTAGGTTATACCCTATTTCTGTTTGCCATCACGTTTAGTGTCTTCAGTCTCGAAGACAATACACAAAAGGGCATGCTAAGTCTGCTCAATCTCATTCTGTTTATTGTACCCTTGGTGTGCATTATTTTCTCAACAATTTATATATACAACAGCTCGGAATTTATTGAATTGCTGGTCAGTCAGCCTATTAAACGTAAGAGTATCTGGCTAAGCATTTTCGTAGGGCTGGCAAGTGCACTATCTCTGGCATTTACTGTAGGTGCTGGCATTCCCGTTTTAATTTATGAGCCCTCGGCCACGGGAATGACAATGATGTTGATGGGTCTGTTGATTTCGATAATATTTGTAGCTATTGCTATGCTTGCGGCTGTTAGCACGCGGGACAAGGCTAAAGGAATAGGGTTCTCCATCTTATTGTGGATCTACTTTTCCCTTTTATTCGATGGGCTGGTACTCTTCCTCTTATTTCAGTTTGCCGACTATCCGCTCGAAAAAGCGATGATAGTAATAAGCGGTCTTAATCCGATAGACCTCGGGCGTATCCTCATACTGCTTAAGATGGATGTTTCGGCACTCATGGGATACACGGGTGCCGTATTCAAAAGCTTTTACGGCACCGAAATGGGCCTGATTATTTCCATTTTCGTGATGTTTTTGTGGGCGGCAATCCCATTGCTATTTTCTTTGAAAAAGTTTAACCGAAAAGACCTCTGAATATGAAAACTGATATTATAGGAAAGAAAGAGATTGAAGTGCTGATTGACACATTTTATGACAAAGTAAAATCTGATCCTGTTATTGGTTTTATGTTTGCTCATGTAAATTGGGAGCATCATCTCCCAGTTATGTACTCATTCTGGGAAAATACTCTATTTTACACAGGGGGCTATACGGGCAATCCATTAAAGGTTCACCAGGCTCTTGACCGAAAGACCCATCTTACGCCGGAACATTTTAAGGAGTGGCAGGACTTATTTATTTCGACGGTGGACGAACTTTTCACAGGCGAAAAGGCAGAGTTGGCGAAGCAAAGGGCACTGAGTATTTCCACAGTCATGCAAATAAAACTAGGTGGCGCAAGTTGAACCTACTAAGCGTCGATAATGTGCACGTAACCGAAAGAAAAGGGCTGCAGGAAGTTCCCGCAGCCCTCTCCAACGATTTAAAACGTATATTATTTGGGTTGTAAGAGCACCCCATCTATTACATGGATTATTCCATTAGAAGTGGGAATGGAAGCGATTACCGCCGCAGTTCCGTTTACCATTACCTTTCCATCTACATTTGAAATTTTAATATTGCCTCCATTTACCTGCCCGAGTGAACGGCCGTCAGTCAATTGTTCAGCATTATAAATGCCAATAGTTACGTGATATTGTAACACATCAGCAAGCGCATCTTTATTTTCTGGCTTTAGCAGGTTTTCAACGGTTCCCGCCGGCAGCTTCTCAAATGCCGCATTTGTTGGTGCGAAAACGGTGAATGGCCCAGCATTACTTAATGCATTAACCAGATCAGCTGCCTTTACGGCCGCAACAAGAGTAGTATGATCTTTGCTTCCTGACGCAACCTGCACAATGTTTTTCTGCGAAGCATCATCCTGCACAGCCGACTGTCCGGCTCCAGTTTCCTGCGTCGCATCAGGTGTATTTGTTTCTTCGCTGCCTTGCCCATTGCTGCCACAGGAAGTAAGAAATATGCAGAACGCAAAAAGCAGGGGAACTGTGATTTTTTTCATAAAAAAGCGTTAAAGTGTTAATAATAGAATGCAACATAAAAGTAACTTCCCGAGATGAAGCAATTTATGATTCAAGTCATAATAGAACTTTTATTAGGAAACTATCGATTTTTGATACTTGTTGCTGAATATGACCCTGGACATATTTCGTTTAAAGGCCACAGCGTTACTTTGCGCTGAATCAATAAATAAAAGCACAATGACCATAGAAACAACAACCGAACCTGGAATAACCATTGGGAATATGGTTGCCAATAATTACAAAACGGCGGATGTCTTTAAAAAATACGGCATAGACTTTTGCTGCAAGGGAAACAGGCTTCTGGCGGATGTCTGCCTAGAGAAGAATCTGGATCTTGCAACAGTAGAACACGAAGTAGCAGAGAAAATGAATAGCACAGTTCCTATCGACGAAGATATGTACCAGTCATTGGAGCTGGATGATCTTGCTCAACATATTGAGCAGACACACCACAAATATGTCAGAGATAATATTCAGGTTATTCTGAGCTATCTGCATAAGATAAACAGTGTGCATGGCGCAAGGCATCCCGAGCTTACTGAGATATACCAATTGTTTGACGGCTGCACCCAAGAATTGACACACCATATGGTAAAAGAAGAAACAATATTATTCCCGGCTATCAAGAAGCTTGTGGAAACCGCAAGGAGCAAAAACCAAACAATGAAACCCTTTTTCTTTGGCACTTTATCAAACCCGATCGGAATGATGCAGGATGAACACGTTGCTGAAGGGGAACGCTTCTTCAAGATTGCAGAATTAAGTGATAACTACACGACGCCAGCAGACGGATGTACCACTTACGACGTTGCCTATCGAAAACTAAAAGAATTTCAGGACGATTTATTCCTGCACATACACCTTGAAAATAACATTCTATTTCCTAAAGCGTTGAGGATGGAAAAAATATCAATGCATGAATGAACATAATCCGATAAAACGGGATCCGGCAATTGCCGATTTATCTAGAGCTCATCATTTCGGCCTTCAACTTGTGTGGAAAATCCGATACGGAATAAAGAACAATATTTCGGTAACGCGAATATGCAGCTATGTTCTTTTTTCTATAGTGCATGAGCTGGAGCCACATTTCAGGGATGAAGAGCGTTATTTGTTCCCGCTACTTAAAACCGACGACCCGCTTAGGACAAGGGCAGAATCTGAGCACAAAGAAATCAGAAACTTGAAAGAGTGTATAATTAAGGACTCACAATATTCGGCGCTATTCGAACAGTTCGCAAATGTGCTTGAGCTGCATATCAGATTTGAAGAAAGGGAGCTATTCAACTACATTCAAGACACAACTACCAAAGACTTGTTAGCCCGAGTCGGCGTTGAACTGGTACGGAAGAATGCCCTGTCAGATGTTGAGTGGTTAGATCAATTTTGGATAAAAGAGAGTCGTTAGAATATTAGAGTCGTTTGCACATTTCTTTATGCATTTTGTTCTAGGGCGGGAAAATATCAATACATGAATGAACACAATCCGATAAAACGAGATCCAGCAAATGCCGATTTTTCTAGAGCTCATCATTTCGGCCTTCAACTTGTGTGGAAAATCCAATAGGGAATGAAGATAGATTGCAGGTTTCCCATCTAGATTAGCATCATCTCAAAGTATGATATCTGTCATGTTTTGTAACATCAGATAGTCTACATTTGCAGAGTGAATATTCACTCACTATAAATTAGGGCAAAATGAAAGGAAAAAACAACATTGCGATTGGCTTCTTGACAATGGGATTTTTTATGGCTTATGGCTTTCTACTAATATACCTTCGGGACTTTGCTCCAGGCAAAACAGAATGGGCAAATTCGTATAGTATTGGCAAACATTTCGAAACTAGGCTTGCACATGTTCACGGAAATTTGTTCGCATTTTTAAACATCCTGATTGGCTACTTGCTTCTTCAATTCAATGACAAACTCCAAAACGTGAAAGCCATATCTTGGTTGGCACTGACAGGTTTATTAATGCCAATTGGAATATTGACCGAAGTGTATCTGGGGTTACCTCCTGCCTTAGTATTAATTGGAGCAATAGCAATGACCACCTCAGTCATATGGTTAGGTGTGGCTTTCTTAAAAATGAAACAAATAATTGCTTAAAATTATTAAATATGACAACAACAATTTCAGACAGGCAACTTGAAATTATAGGAGCAGCGGGCAAGATACTAACCGTTTCGGGTATTAGTGGTTTGACAATAAAGAACTTGGCTAAAGAAATGAAATTCTCGGAAAGTGCTATATACAGGCATTTTACGGGCAAGGAAGAAATCATCATTGCATTGCTTAAATATCTTGCCAGGAATATGGACGAGCGATACACTAAGGCAATTTCTGCTGAACAAACACCAGAAGAAAAGTTTGTAACCCTTTTTCAGAGCCAATTTTCTTTTTTCGAAAAGAACCCTCACTATGTAGTTGCTGTATTTTCTGACGGGCTAATGGAAGAAAGCCAACGGATCAATGAAACAATATTGGAAATTATGGGTGTAAAGATAAAGCACCTGATGCCGATAATAATGGAAGGGCAAGAAAAGAAAACATTTACTAATGAAATAACCAATGATGAGCTGATGCATATTGTAATGGGGACGTTTCGCCTTCAAATGTTCAAATGGCGAGTAGCAAATTTTCAATTTGACATAAAGACAAATGGGGACAAAATGATACAATCAGTATTGACATTAATAAGAAACAAGCATTAGAATGAACTGCCCCAAAAATGAAACGGTTATTTTTTAGGACCGTAATTCTATACAATGCATTAAACTGTAGAAATAGTAAAACCATAGAAAGTGAAAAAATACATTCCATACATATTAGCAGCACTCCTGGCAGGGTTTGGATTGCTTACCTTTTTCCTTAGCACATCAGTAATATTTGATTTGTTTGGTATTAGAGCCAAAGAGGGCAATTACGTTTTGTTTGTGGTTTGGTCAAATTTCATCAGTAGCATTATATATTTTTTCGCTGCGTATGGGTATGTCAAAGGTAGCAAATGGACAGCTGCACTCTTAGGAATCTCAACGCTTATTCTAGTATCGGCTTTTGTAGGGCTTCTATTTCACGCCAATTCTGGTGTTATCTACGAAGCAAAAACAATAAAAGCAATGGTGTTTAGAATTTCTGTAACCCTTGTATTTGCAATCATTGCACATTTCACAATAACAAAAAAGAGATCATGAAGAAGATAACGATCTTACTTGCTGCGCTCAGTTTTTTTCTTTTCAGTTGTGGTAATACCCCAAACGAAACATCAAACGAGCAAACCGAACCCGCTACTCACGAAGAACATGAGCATAAAGCTGAAATACAAACCATTGAACTTAACAATGGAGAAAAATGGAAGGTAGATGCAAATATGATAACTCATATCCGTAATATGGAAAACGATGTCATTTCTTTCTCTAAAGCTCAACAAAAAGACTACAAATCACTAGCCGAAAAGTTACAATCCAACATCGAAATACTTACGTCCAATTGTACAATGGAAGGCCAGGCCCACGATGAACTACACAAATGGCTGTTGCCCTACATTGATATGGTAAATGAACTTTCAGAAGCCAAAGACGACACCGAAGCATCAAAGCAATTTGACAACATCCAGATTTCATTCACAACATTTAATCAATATTTCCAATGAACATAAAAGAACTACATACACAGGAAAAACCAGTTTCAGCAATTGCTCTTTTTAAAAGTGAACTGGGCAATGCAACCGCCATACAAATTTTGCGAGGCGGGATATTAAAAGAACACATAACAAAAACACCAGCGCTTCTGATATGTATGGAAGGAGAGGTGATTTTTGAAAATGAAAATGGCTTAAAAGTTACACTAATGCCGGGAGACTATGTAAACATTGCGCCAATGGTAAAACATTGGGTAGAAGGAACGATTGAAAGCCAATTATTGCTCATTAAGTAAAAAAAATTGACTAATGAAGTTAGTAAACATTCACAAACAGGCATTGCTACTGCTGTTGTTTTTAATAGGAGTTTATAGAGCGCAAGCCCAGGTATGGACATTGCAGCAGTGTATTGATACGGCACAGGTTCGAAATAAAAGCCTGCAAATGAGTAGAAATAGTATTGCCATTGGTGAGCAAAAAGCGAAAGAAGCAAAAGCAAATTTAGTTCCGAAGGTAACTGTGAATGCCGACTACAAGTATTTCACAAACCTTCCCTATCAGTTAATGCCTCTGTCAACATTTAGCCCAACAGCACCTGATGGACAGTTTAAAGAAGCTCAATTTGGTGTTCCGCACAACATCAACGCAAATTTGCAGTTGTCAATGTCTGTTTACAATCCGCAAATTTACGGAGCCATTCAAACCACAAAAATCCTATCGGAAATAACAGAATTGCAATACCAAAAGACGGAAGAACAAATCTATTTTGAAATTTCTAACCTGTACTACAATGCTCAAATTTTGCAGCATCAGATGGCTTTTATTGACAGTAACCTTATAAATGCTGAAAGGCTATTAAAAAACATTCAACTACTCCATGAACAATTGCTTGCTAAAGGGACAGATGTAAGCAAGGTAAAATTGCAAATATCACAACTTGCCACACAAAAGGAGAATATAAGAAGTAAATATGAGCAAGTTCTAAATGCTTTGAAATTTGCAATGGGTGTATCCATGGAGCACAAACTACAAATTGAAGCGGACATTCAATATCAAAACACAAATGAATATACACCTTCGTCCATTTTGGACATTCGAATATTAAAGGCGCAAAACCGACTACTATCGAGTGAACTAAGCACACTAAACAAATCAAGGTTGTTGCCTTCGCTCAATCTTATCGGTACTTATGGCACTACCGGATTTGGGTATAATGGACTGCCAAACTCATTTTTGAATTTTTATCCCATTGGCTTTGCAGGAATTCTATTATCCTATCCATTGTTCAACGGAACTGTTACACAGCGGAAAATTAGTCAGAAAAAACTTGAACTTCAAAACAGTGAACTTCAATCTGGCCTACTTACCGAACAAAATCATATGCAGGTTGAAAACGCAAAACTGCAAACATTGGTTGCCCAAAAATCAGTTGCAACTACTTTAGAACAAATCAAACTGGCTAAGACAATTTATGAGCAAACGGAACTTCAACAAAAAGAAGGAATGGCAAGCTTAACAGACATTGTACTTGCAGATAATGCATTGAGAGAAGCACAACAAACCTACTTATCAGCAGTAATCGATTATCTAAAAGCAGATTTAGAGCTTAAAAAACTAACTGGCAATATCTCAACATCTAAATAAATATTACAATGAATACGAAAACATCGCTCCTCAGGAAATCACTATACTTTATAATACCACTGGCACTTATTGCCTTGATAGTAATCAAATTAAAAAACAACAAAGAAACTACGCAAAGCAAAGTTTATCAGTACGATAAAGCACAAGCTATCAATGTTCAGGCGGACACGTTGCAAATAGAAAATGTGAATGTTGAATCTTCTTATTCAGGAACATTTGAACCTAAAAAGGAAACGAAAATAAGTGCAGATTTACAAGGAAAAATAAAAGAGGTATTAGTAGATGTAGGAAGTGTGGTAAACAAAGGACAATCATTAGTGCGATTAGATAATACACTATTGAAACTGCAACTACAAACTATTGAGGTGCAAATTGAAGGCTTTGAAGCTGATTTAAATCGATATACGATTTTAGCTAAAGCCGATGCCATACAAGGTGTTCAGTTAGAGAAAACAGAATTAGGGTTAAGATCTGCAAAAGTGCAAAGAGCCACATTGCTTGAACAAATAAACAAAACCACTGTTGAAGCACCTTTTGACGGTGTAGTTACTGCAAAATTAAGTGAAGAGGGAGCATTCGCTGCTCCCGGGGTTCCATTACTCCAAATAACGGACATCAAAATTTTAAAATTCACAGTAAATGTTCCCGAAAATGAGTTGAGCAAATTCAAAATAAACCAAAGCTATTCTCTAATAGTAGACGCTTATTCTGATATCCTATTAACCGGAAAGGCAACCATGATAGGCAGTAAAGCAAATATGGGTAATAGCTTTCAAATTCAGTTTACGGTAAATAATACACCAGATTTGAAAATAAAATCAGGGATGTTTGGCAAAGTGAATTTGAAAAATACCACCCAGGAAAAGGGCATAATTATTCCTGCATCAGCAATAGTAGGATCGGCAGATCAACCACAAATCTATTTGATTAAAAACGGCAAGTCTATATTGTATAGTATCACTATTTCGAAAAGGATACAGAATAAAGTAGTTGTATCAAGCGGATTAAATGAAGGTGATGTAATTGTCACAGATGGATTTATAAATCTTTTTGACGGTGCAAGTGTATCAGTTAAATAAAATCAAAGCAAAAAATGAATATTACAGAAATTTCAATTAAACGTCCGTCGTTGATAATAGTTCTGTTCAGCGTATTTACTTTGTTGGGTTTTATAGGATATAAAAATCTGAGTTACGAATTAATGCCTGACTTTAATCAACCAGTAGTGGTAATTAAAACAGTATATCCAGGTGCCGAACCCAATGAAGTAGAAACATCAGTTTCACGAAAAATAGAAGATGCATTATCCAACTTGGAAGGGGTTGATTACCTGGTAACAAAATCACTACCTAATGCATCTATCATCATTGCAAATCTGAAATACGGCACGGATTTAGATAAAACAATGCAAGATGCCCAACGCTACATTGATAACATTCGCAAAGATCTACCACAGGACATTTTAAGCCCTGTGATGAGTAAAGTTTCCCCAAATGATTTGCCGATAATGTCTATAAGTGCAACAAGTAATTTGTCTGCCACAGAGTTTTATCAAAAATTAAAAGATGATTATCTACCACAAATCCAACAAATAAAGGGCGTTGCGGAGATCACAATATTAGGAGGAGAAGAAAGAGAAGTTCAAGTGAAAATTAGTCAGGACAAACTGAAAATATACAAAATTTCAATGGTTCAGGTTGTTGAAGCCATTAATCGATCAGGCATAGATTTACCTGCCGGCAAAGTACAAACTGAAAACGAAAATAATTCAGTTCGTTTAACTGGAAAATTCAAATCATTAAACGACATTAAAAATGTTCAGGTGGGAATGCCTGTTTTAGGCAGTCCAGTTTATGTGAAAGATGTAGCAGAGGTTATTGATGGCATAAAAGAAACAACTTCTATTAGTCGCTATAATGGCAAAAACGGCATTGGTTTAATGCTGAAAAAACAAGGTGATGCTAATGCCGTTGATGTTTCAAAATTAGTTAAAGAAAGATTTAAATACATCGAACAGCAAAATTCTATTTCTGGTGTGAAATTTATAATAGCAGACGATAGCACAGACAACACCATTGCTGCAGTAGATTCTGTCGTATTTGATTTGATATTAGCAGTTTTATTGGTTTCATTGGTAATGCTTTTATTTCTAAGAAGTTTCAGAAATTCTTTAATTGTAATTGTAGCCATCCCAACTTCTTTAGTTACAGCATTTGCAGTGATGTGGCTGCTGGGTTACACACTCAACCTTATGACCTTGCTTGCAATGTCATTAATCATAGGCATTTTGGTGGATGATGCAGTGGTAGTATTGGAGAACATTCAAAAGCACTTAGACAAAGGAAAAGACAAACGAGTTGCAGCCATGGATGGACGAACAGAAATAGGCTACGCTGCAATATCTATCACATTGGTTGATGTTGTCGTGTTTTTGCCAATTCTTTTTTTGCAAGTGTTTGTTGCCGACATGCTCAAACAGTTTTCAGTAGTTGTAGTGACTTCTACTCTTACCAGCTTATTGGTAGGTTTTACGCTTACACCTTGGCTGGCATCGCGTATTGGTAAGAAGGAAGATTTACAGCCAACTAACAATTTCAATCGTTTCTTGCTTGGGTTTGAGCATCAATTAGAAACTTTCACCAATTGGTACGGCAGGCAATTAGAATGGGTTTTGAGTCATAAACTCATTTTTACAGGAGTTATTTTGTTGCTTTTTGTAATTACGTTAGGAATTATGAAGCAAGGAATTATTGGAAAAGAACTGATCTCAACAGGCGACCAAGGAAAATTCAAAATGGCTTTGGAATTTGACAAATCAACTTCTATTCAGCGAAACAATAATATTGCTCAAAAAATTGAAACATACATTATTCAACAACCTGAAGTAGCTACGGTATTCAGCAACATTGGTGGACCAAGCACAGGAATAGGAAGTTTGGGTGTAGGTTCTGCAAATAAAACAGAATTTACGATTCAATTGAAGTCCAAAAAAGAACTCAAAAATGTGCCGACAGAAACATTTATGAAAAAACTTAGAGCCGACTTAAAGTCGAAATTTCCGAGTATAAATTATTCAATGGCTGCTTTAGGTTTAATACCTCGATCAGCACCTATAGAAATTACATTAAGCGGGAGTAATTTGAACTTGGTGATGAAAACCGGTGAAGAACTAAAAACCATAATTGAAAAAATACCAGGTGCTGATAATGTTCGCTTATCTGTAGAAGCAGGTAGTCCGGAATACAAAATAATTCCAGACAAGGATAAAATGCAACGATTGGGCTTGACAACGGCTTATGTTGGATTGAACCTAAGAACAGCGTTTACCGGTAATGACGATGCAACATTAACAGATAATGGCATAGAATTCCCTGTAAGAATTTGGTTAGATAAATTCTCACGACAAAATTATGAAGATGTTCAACAACTTTCGATCATCAACCCTATGGGGTTGCCTGTGGAAGTTTCACAATTTGCAACTGTTGAGCAAGACAATTCTCCGTCTCTTTTAGAAAGGAAAGACCGCCAACCAGCGGTTACACTAACTTCTGACGCTTTGGGAAGACCTTCAGGAACTGTAGCGGATGATGTAGTATCCTATCTCAAGGAAAATCCGTTACCTAATGGTATACAAATGACCTGGGGTAGCGACATTAAAAGACAGAATGATAGTTTTGGAGCTTTAGGTTCCGTGTTGCTGATCTCATTTTTGCTGATTTACCTGATTATGGTGGCACTTTATGATAGTTTTGTTTATCCATTTGTAGTTTTGTTTTCTATTCCAGTAGCGGCAATTGGTGCATTCCTTGCATTGAATTTGTCTTTAAGCAATTTGAGTTTGTTCGCATTGCTTGGTCTGATAATGCTAATGGGTTTAGTAGTAAAAAATGCTATTCTAATTGTGGATTTTACCAATCAATTGAAAGCAGAAGGCAAACACTTTAAGGAAGCTCTAATAATTGCCGGAAAAGGGCGCATGAGACCCATTCTAATGACAACGATTTCAATGGTTGTCGGTATGCTCCCTATTGCAATGGCAACTGGAACAGCCGCAGAATGGAAAAACGGGCTTGCTTGGGTTATTATTGGTGGTCTTCTTTCATCATTAATTTTGACAGTGTTTTTAGTTCCGATGGTATATTATTTAGTAGACCAGTTAAAAGAAAAATTCACATATAAAAAAAATATGAAGATGCACAAGGAATAGAAGAAAGGTAAATAATGCGCTTAATCTACATGTATAAACTACAATATGGGTATTTCAATAGCATCTGGTAAATACCTAAAACTAAAGCACGAACCCGGACAAAAGAATGCGACAAAAAAAAGCGGTGACTCAAAAATGATAAACTGCGTCTCTATTTTACCTTGGTATAGATTTTTAATTGTTGTATGATCTCTTCAGTCATCTATAAAATTACAGACACATTGCATTAACATGGTCTATTTTCAATTGAAATTTCAAAGGTTCAGTTTCTTTGCCACCTTATAAATTTCAATCAAATCTTCCCATATTTGGTTCGACATTTCCCCTGTCGAGCCTACTAAGAAAAGGCAATCAGAAATGGTTGCCTTTTTTGTATTTTGTGAATTCTAAACTTCAGCTAAATGAGAGACTTTGATTTCGCCAATTTTTATAAAAACATTCAGGATGATTTGCTAGAAGCTCGGAAACTTGTAGGTTCTATTGCAACAGTTGAATTAAATGAAATGTATTACCATGGGGGTGAAGATGTATATGACGAAGAAAAGGAGTTTAACAAAGAACGGCTCGTAGATATTCTTGACTCAATTTTACTTAAAATACACTTTGCGTATGAATATATTGGTCTGCCTGGGATGAGTGGTAAACTTTCCGCCGAACTTTCCAAATACGAAAACAAGTTTAGTGAATTGGAATATATCTCATATGTAGATGTTCTGTATTCTCCAGTCGAGTCTGTCTTAAGAAAGCATGTTGACGCAATGATCGCACACGTTCAGTTAGAAAAAAATGACAAAAATGAGGGAATAGAAGCGAAACTTTTATTAGAACAAATATTACGGGGAATTCCGAAAATACTTTCTGACAGGGAGATAGAACCAACAAACGAGGCAATTGTTCGAAAAGAGGTTTATCAAACATTGATTCATGTATTTCCAGATACCGTAAGAGAAATACCTATTGCAAAAGTCTCAAAGACATATAAGCCAGACATAGGAATCAAACGTTTGAAAAGTGCAGTAGAATACAAATTTGTAGATTCTGCTGAAGAAGCTAAAACCGTAATAGGTGGAGTGTTTGAAGATATTCAAGGATATGCAGGATCTGAAGACTGGAAAACCTTTTATGCTGTCATTTATATGACTGACAATTATCTAACAATTGATCAAGTAAATGCAGAATTCGAATTGTCAGAAGTCCCTCATAGTTGGAAGCCAATAGTAATATTCGGAAAAGGTAAAAGGAAAAGGAACTTACGAGCAGCTAAAGATGTGCCATTGAAATCAACAGCAAAAAAAAATGACTTATGACTGATCAAGAAATTAAAGCCGACCTCGATGAGGTAATTGGAATAGCTAAAATTGCATTCTCTTCATTCTTTGTGTTAGAATACCTACATCAAACCATCTTTGGAATGGAAGGTGAAATCATTGACAATAACGCTTTTCTTCGCACTTCTATTTTTGCTTATTGGCGTTTAACTGTTTTGGAATTAACGAAGCTGTTTCCTGCAACTAAAACCGACAAGAATAACCATTTTGCATTGCGAGCATTTATTGACAGGTTAAGTACCAGGCCAGACCTATTTACTGCTAATGAAATTAAGGCGCTGTTGAGCGAAATTGATATAACTTACAATGAAGAAACAAACAATGGCAATAAAATAGTTGAAAATATACTTGTTCAACGTGATACCTCAATAGCTCACACAGACAGAGGAAGAATAATAGTGCCCTTCGGTGTGTCTATGGCTAATTTACAATTCCTATGTCAACGGGCGGAAGTGATAATAGATGTAATTCATCAAAAGGTAAATAAGACTGAGTTTGAAGTTGGTAATATATTTGAACCACGCGACCATTTAAGGAATTTAGTTGATGAGATAGTCGGACATAGAAGACGGGCAAACTTTCAAGCTCGATTTGGTCAACAACAGTAAAAACAACATAAAATCAATTGAAAAAATGATGCTCCATTTCCATCGCTATTCTTCAATTATAGATTAAGATTATTTGCCACTTCGTAAATTTTCGCCAAGTCTTCAAAGATCTGGTTCGACATTTCCCCCATCCACTCTACACTGTTCGAGCTATAATGCTTGTTTTATAATGATGATGCATGTTTTGGTCAGATTTTGGTCAAGATATCAAGAGAATTAAAAGGGCTGCATTTATTGCGGCCCTTTTAATTCCGGGCTTTCTGCTCAGTCAACCATCAAACTTGCCTAATTTTACTTTATTCCGTAACACATCCTAAAGGAGATGTTCTCATGAAGAAGATTCTTTCCCTATCTGTATTTCTGCTCATTGTTACAGCTTGTAAAAAGAAGCAACCCGACTTCAATGTGCCCATGAGCATCAGTGTGTATGAGGAGCTCAATTTCAATTCCAGGCAAGTAGTGTTAGTGCTCCAAACCGAAAACAGTATCACTTGCGGCTCCTCGGTGTTGCAGGGGGAGTCATCGGTCTCGGGAAGCGAAGTTATACTCACCGTTTCAGGCATGGTCTCACCTCCCAATTGTAAGTATGCGCCTCGCAGGGTAGACAAGAGCTTCGGCCTGGGTAACTTAGCCGAAGGGGTCTACAGCCTCAAAGTGAAAAATGGTAACCGTCTTAGTACAGGAACACTTACGATTGCTGAGCAAAAAGTGAGCATTACGTTCGAAAAGCTGGATAATCTTTCGGTGTCTGATTCTGTTTGTTCCCGTATTCCATCCGGGACTATCTGGGGAAACGTAATGTATGCCGCCACCTCTAATGTCACCATAGCAGACAGTTTTACAAATGACCTGGCGCAAAGGGGAGCAATGGCATTGACGCTACCAGACGGGGAATATCACTATTTTACCATCCGTTCTGGCACGCTCACTGTTGCGTATAACGGCGTGAACCTATTCCTCTATCGTAAAGACTTTTTGTACAACTATGGCGGCATTTCAGATAGCCTGCAACGTATGGTGAGTGACTATGCATATCTACATCCGCAATCCAATTTTTTTATCAGGACGTGGGATGGCAGGAGCTACAATTATCCGGGTCCACCCGTCTCATCACTGTAGGGTATTTCATCAACTGATAGATAAACGGGCAGTCCTTTCCTTTTGAACAACGCCACCTCTCTATCTGCATTTGCGGAGGTCCCGCCAATTCGCAGAACAGCATCACACCTTTCGGCCAGGGCCAGTGATATCGGCATCATGACAGCATCATATCGATCTTGCCCCGCAGCGTCAATGACCGGTAGCGCCATATTTACACCAATGATCGGAATGTGGCCTTTAAGAAGTAATTGATTGGCAACCTCGTTCATTTTAGCAAGGTTACCCGCCCAGATCATTGGGTCGTCTGTGCCGCTACGGTAAGGTCCGCTGATCATTATCCACATAAGGGAAATTATTTAGGTTGTCATTCGGTGGTGGTATTGAAATACTCCCAAACTACACGTGCTTTTGAGGCGCCAATAACCCGCGTCAATTCGCGCTCAGTCAATGTTTTTATGTTTTTCACAGAACGGAATTCTTTAAGCAGGTCAGTCGCAGTTTTCTCGCCTATACCGGGTATGCCTTCAAGTTCATTCTTAAAGGTACCCTTGCTTCTCGTTTGCCGGTGAAAGGTGATGCCAAATCTGTGCACCTCGTCGCGTATACGCCTTATCAGCAGATGCGCCGGACTGTCAAATGGCAACTGGATGGGGTCGCTATCACCCGGAAAGAAAATAGATTCTTCCCGCTTCGCAAGCCCAACGATAGCCATCCTTCCAGTAATTCCCAGCTTTTCTATGCTCTCTAATGCGGCTCCGAGCTGGCCTTTTCCTCCGTCTATGATAACGAGTTGCGGCAGCGGTTTGTTCTCCTCTGTGAGGCGTTTGTACCTGCGGTACACGACCTCGGTCATAGAGGCAAAGTCGTTGATGCCCTCTACCGTTTTTATGTGGAAGTGCCTGTACTCCTTGTTGGAAGGTTGCCCGTTTCGAAACAGCACCATGGCTGCTACGGGATACGCACCCTGGAAGTTTGAGTTGTCAAAACACTCTATGTGCACCGGTAAGTCCTTTAGCTGCAACGAGTCCTGAAGTTCTTCCAGAACGGCAATGTTCTCTTCGTTTGTCCTTTCATGCAGCATCAGGGTATTCCTTCTTTTTACATCTTCCCTGAATATCTCTGCATTTTTTATGCTCATCTCCAGCAGTTTCTTCTTGTCGCCGGCCTTGGGCACAGTTACTTTCATGTCCGCGTTCGTAACTTCTACTTGCAGAGAGCAGATCGCCTCATCCGCATTGCTCTGAAATGTGTCCCGCATATTATCCAGCGCCAGCGCCAGTACATCTTCCTCCTGTTCGTCAAGTATCTTTTCTATGGCTACCGTTTTTACGTGGATGATGGCACCCATACTCACCATCATATAGTTGACATAGTAGTTTTTGTCGTCGTCAATAATGCAGGCAACGTCAAGGTTTCCCAAACGCGGGTTAACAACCGTAGAGCGGGAGTTGTATGTGAGCAGCGAATCGATCTTTTGTTTAGTTACCTGGGCTTTTTCAAACTGCAGCGCCGCAGCATGTTCAGCCATTTCCTGTTTCAGGTGACGCACCACATCGTTTATGTTTCCTCTTAGAATGTGGCGCACCTGTTGCAGATTCGTTGCATAGTCCTCAGCTGTCTGGAAACCCTGGCATGGGCCCTTACAATTGCCAATGTGGTATTCGAGGCATACTTTGTACTTGCCTTTTGCAATGTTGGCAGGGGAGAGATTCAGGTTGCAGGTGCGAAGAGGAATGTTGTTTTTTACCATCTCCAGCATCTCCCTCACCTGTAGGACACCCGTAAATGGCCCCAGGTATTCCGAGCCGTCCCTTATCATACGCCGGGTAAGAAATACGCGCGGGAATGGCTCGTTTTTGATGACAATGTAAGGGTAAGTCTTGTCGTCTTTGAGCGCTATGTTAAAGCGTGGCTGGAAATGCTTAATGAGTGAGTTCTCAAGCAGGAAGGCGTCGTGCTCCGTTTCGGTAACTGTAAAATCAATGGAATGGATAAGCAGCACCAGCTTCCTGGTCTTCAGGTTGTCCACCGTCTTGTTGAAGTAGGAGCTTACGCGTTTACGCAGGTCTTTTGCCTTGCCCACATAAAGTAGCTCGTTTTCAGAACTATAGTACTTATAGCATCCGGGCGAATGCGGAAGGGTCTTAATTATCTCTGCAAATTCATCTCTCGTCATAGCTCACTCTCCACAAGCGGTCCTACCGTATAAATTCGTACTCTGTTACGGTGTGCTTTTTTTCTCCCATCATGGGGCTTTCGGTTTCCTGTATTTGTATGCGCTTCATGGGCTTATAGTAAAGCTTCATGATTTTGGCATCGCCTACAGAGTTTTCAACTGCCTCAATATATATGCCTCGAACTTTATGACTATACTGGTCTGCGGTGATAAGCAGTTTCCGTGTATAAAGGTCATCGTCCAGCGCTTCGTAAAACAGGTTCAGCGTTTCGTCTTGCGCGTCTTCAAATTGAGTGTACTTGTACTTGCCGAGAAACTTGCGGTCGCTGATATCAGTAGCAAAGAAAACTTTGAATATTTTACCCCAGTTCAAAGTATCGGAGGTAGTGTAGCTACTGTCATACCGTCCTTCATTTACCCGAACCGATTTTACTATCAGGAACGGTTCTCCGTAGAACGTGTTCCACTGGTCAAGGGCAAACTGCCTGACAGAAAAATAGCTGCCGTTGACATTAGAAAAGTCCTCTTTCAGCTTTTCATCTTCTTCCTTACAAGACTGCAATGAAAAAACTGACATCAAGGCCAGTGCCAGTATTCCTATCTGAAATTTGATTTTCACGATCTAAAAGTAGTAAGTTGCTTTGATAAAGGATGTATGTTATTTGGCAAAAACCTTTTGTGCATTTTCGGTCGTTATCCGTGCCACATCCTCTACAGATAAACCTTTCAGATCTGCAATTTTTGATGCTATTATGGGTATGTAGCTACTCTCGTTTCGTTTGCCCCTGTGAGGCACCGGTGATAGGTAGGGCGCATCTGTTTCAAGGACTATCGACTCAAGAGGAATCTCTTTAACGATTTCGGGCAAGGTGCCCTTGCTATACGTTACCACGCCGCCTATCCCCAGGTATAGCCCCATGTCTATGATCTGCCTTGCCTCTGCCAGTGTGCCGCTGAAACAATGGAAAATACCCTTCAGTGATCCGTTCTGATTTCTTCTTGCCACATCAATACAGTCTTGTGTAGACTCGCGGCTGTGCACGACGATGGGTAGTTGGTGTTTCAGCGCTAGTTTGATCTGGTATTCATATGCGTCAATCTGCTCTGTTTTGAAGGTCAAATCCCAATAGTAATCGAGTCCTATCTCACCCACGGCATAGTATTTTCTTGCGTCGAGCTGTTGTTCCACGATGTCCAGCTCTTTGCGAAATCCTTCTTTAACGTAGCATGGATGCAGGCCCATCATAGGTAGGCAGTTGTCGGGGTACATATCTGCCAGTTTCAGCATGCCCGGTATGGTTTCGCTATCACAGTTAGGCATGTACATACACGTTACTCCGGCATCGATAGCACGTTGCACCTGGTTTTCGTCTTGCATCAATCGCTCGTCGTAGAGATGGGTATGCGTATCGGTAAAAATCATGTTGCAAAGGTAGGGTAGTGTAGCTTAATGCTTTAAGCCGGTAGCGCCTTCATCTCCCACGCGCGGTCGCGGCAATATTTCAGCACTCCTGGTAGTGCCACTTCCAGGCGTTCCCTCGCTTTGTCGCTGTCATGAAAAACTACTATTGAGCCCGGCTCCAATGCCTCCAGCACGTTCGTGAGGCACTGCTGTCCTGTGATAGAGGTGTCAAAGTCGCCGCTGAGGATGTCCCACATATATACTTTCCAGTCAGGATATCTTCTTAACAGTTTCCGGTATTGGGTCAGCTTGATCCGGCCGTAAGGTGGGCGAAAAAGCCTGCTCTCTATGTGCTTGTCTGCCTGGGCAATATTTCTCAGATAATGAGCGCTGCTTGTATGCCAGCCGTTCAGGTGGTTGTAGGTATGGTTGCCGGTAGTATGTCCTGCGGCTTTAACCGCTTTGAAAACCTCCGGGTAGCGGGCAACGTTGTTTCCTACACAGAAGAATGTCGCTTTTGCGTTGTATTGCTCCAGTTGGGCCAGCACAAAGGGGGTAACCGACGGGTTAGGGCCATCATCAAAGGTTAAGTAAACAGCGTTTCTGTCAGCTATTTCCCAGACCATACCATGTGGCAGTATGCGTTTTAACCAGCGCGGTGTTTTGACCTTGTATGTCTGCATATTCCTAAGAACGTAAATTCAGTTCTGCTATTGTGAGCACTAAAGCGCCCAGTCGATAGGGCTCTGCCCGTTTTGCTGCAGGTAGGCATTTGTTTTGCTGAAATGTCCACAGCCAAAGAAGCCGTTAAAGGCCGATAGTGGAGATGGGTGTGCCGCCTTCAGAATAAGGTGCCTGGAGCTGTCAATCAGAACCGACTTATTTTGGGCAAACCGTCCCCATAATAGAAATGCGACGTGCTCTCGGTGTTCTGATACTTTTCTGATCACCTCGTCTGTAAATGTGTGCCAGCCAATTTGGCTGTGGGAATTGGCATTATGGGCTTCGACGGTCAATGCTGCATTTAGTAGTAGTACGCCCTGTTTCGCCCATTTTTCCAGGTTGCCTGTGTTATTTATACTCACGCCAAGGTCGGTCTGGATTTCTTTGAAAATGTTGACGAGCGAAGGCGGTGGCTGAACACCATCTGCGACCGAAAAGCATAAACCATGCGCCTGGCCGGGGTTGTGGTATGGGTCTTGTCCCAATATGACAACCTTCACCCGGCTGAAGGGAGTGTATTCAAAGGCATTGAATATTTGCGGGCCGGGCGGGTAGATGACCTTACCCAATTTCTTTTCTTCTTTCAGAAAATGGACGATATGTCCGAAGTAGGGTTTTTCAAATTCTTGGGTTAGTTCTTGTTTCCAGCTCGGTTCGATAGCTACGTCCATGTCGATTGCGCTTGAGTGTAAAAATAGCAATATGGCGGCAAAGCATTACCCTACGTTAAAGTATTCGAAAATCTTATGGTTTATCGCAACTCAGAGTAATTTTGAGAGTGCACATGCGTTTGCTGTTTGTATTCCTTGCCTTAGCTGCCAGGCTTGCCAGTTTGGGGCAAGTGGTAAAAGGCGTTGTACTGGATTCTGAGCACGAGCAGCCAGTCGTGAATGCGTCTGTAGTGAACAAAAAAACCGGCGCGGTTGCACTCTCAGATGCAGATGGTCATTTCAGCATAATAGCGGAACGAGGACATGTGCTCACGTTTTCGCATATGTCTTTCGAGGCAGGTACCGTAATTGTTGCTGTTGACGATGGGCAAAGAATGGTGGTGAAACTCGTGCCCAACGAGGTGATGCTACAGCGTGTCATAATTTCTTCGCGTACAAAATACCAGCGCGATTCAGCAGAACGTCATGAGATGTATGGTCACGAACTTACCCGCCCGCTAACGCCAAAACCAAGATATACAGGCCTGGGATGCAGCGGCTGCTTTGGTTGGCTGGCCGATAAGATTACCGGTAATGGTAAACAAGCAAAGAAATTCCGAAAAGGCTTCGTATCTGACGATGAAGTCAAATTTATCGACTCGCGTTACAATTTGGAGGTTGTTGCTTTACTTATCGATCTGAAAGACCCGGATAGCATTGCCACTTTCATCAATCATTATCCCATGGAATATGATTTTGCTCGTGCAGCTACAGAACTGGAACTGAAAGCATGGGTTAGGGCTAATTACAGGGAATACCGGCTCCATAGGTAGATCAATAACCTCAATTCTGGTGCGTTTAAGGGGTAGCCGACAACTCCCAGCGGCATCCATTTCTTTCCCGGTGAACCAATTACGGCGCTAATGGCCAAGTGTTTTTCGTATCTGAAGATATAGATATAGTGATTTTATTGTTAATGGTGCCGTGTATAAGCCTGAGATATTCGCGCGGTTTGCAATTGCTATTACCTTTATCGCGTGTTGCTTTTCTACATCTTCCTTCTTTGTGTAATTGTCCAGCTCGACTTTGGACTGCTGTTCCTGCTGCGAGGAGGGCGAAAGATGCAGCCAGTGGAAGAAGTTGATGGAGATGGCGTCTCGGTTATCATCTGTGCGAGAAACGAGGCGGAAAATCTTCGGCAAAACCTGCCCATTATTTTAGAACAGCGATATGCTAAGTTCGAGGTCATTGTAGTTAATGATGGCTCAACGGACGATTCTATGTCCGTTTTAACGGAGTATAAGGGTAAATATGGTAAGCTCATAGTACTGGAGGTGACTGATGGTGGTAACGGCAAAAAGAGGCTGATAGCGGAGGCTGTGGCTGCTGCAGCGCATGAAAAGCTTCTATTCACCGACGCGGATTGCAAACCTGCAACCGACCAATGGATTAGGCTGATGACTGGGCAGCTTAATGGCGCCAAGGAAATTGTAGCAGGATACGGCGGCTATCGTAAAGGGTCGGGTGTGCTTAATTCGTTTACACGTTGGGAAACGGTGCATACCTGGCTGCAGATGTGTGTTATGGCGCGGGGTGGGGCGCCCTATATGGCCGTTGGGCGAAATCTTGCCTGCACCAAGCAGGCTATGCGGCGCGCGATGAACGACCCGGTCTGGACTGCCTTACCGCAGGGCGATGATGATATGCTGGTGCGCTGTACTGCAACACGCGAAAACTACGCTATACAGGATGATCCCGCTTCGTTTACAGTCACAACAGCTAAGGCTACCTGGGCCGACTGGTACGCGCAAAAACAAAGACACTTGTCTACGGGTAAATACTACCGGTTGCATGTGAAATTGTTGCTGGGTGCCTACGGATTAAGCCATGCAGCAGGGTGGCTGTCATTCTTTTTATTGTTAGTTACTCCGGCAGCCGGCACTGTATGCTGGCTTTGGGGGGCCAGATGCACATTACTTTGGCTGGCGCAATACCGTGCTGCGCGCGCTGTTTACGAGAAAGATGTTCTATTCCTGTTGCCCGTGTTCGACATTGGGTGGATGATGTATAACTTTGCGCTCCTGCCATATATAGCATGGAAGAACAAAACAACCTGGACATAGTCCTTAAATATTTCAGCGACTTTTCACCCTTGCAACTGCAGCAATTGCAGGCGCTTGAAGGCGTGTACAAGGAATGGAATGAGAAGATCAACGTGATTTCCCGAAAGGATATCGACTCTCTTTACGAAAAACATGTGCTGCATTCATTAGCGCTTGCAGCTATTTGTCCATTCGATAATGGAGCGAGGATTATAGATATTGGCACCGGTGGTGGGTTCCCCGGTATCCCATTGGCCATTTTCTACCCCGAAGTGGAATTTCTGCTCGCCGACAGTATTGGCAAAAAGATCAAAGTGGTGCAGGAGGTAGCTTCGGCAATAGGTTTGAAAAATGTTACTGCCGTTCACACACGTGTCGAGGAGATAAAAGGGCAAACATTTGACTATGCTGTTTCCCGTGCAGTGGCACCGCTAAACGACCTTTGGCGCTGGGTGAACGCTAAACTGGTGCGTGGGCAAAAGGGTGAGGAACTGCCGAATGGGCTGATATGCCTGAAAGGCGGCGACCTCAGAAATGAAATTGCCGAGACCGGTTTGAAACGAATTGTTCAAGCCTGGAGCGTACACGACATATTCCCTGAACCTTCATTTGAAGAAAAGTACGTGGTGTATATCCCCAAACTGTAACATTTCTTACTTTTGCGACCGGAAAACATTACCTCTTAATAAACCATATGGGTAGGATATTTGAAGTACGTAAGTCGGCCATGTTTGCGCGTTATGACCGCATGGCTAAACAATTCAGCAGGATTGGAAAGGAAATAGCAATAGCTGTAAAGAAGGGCGGGCCAGATGCTAACAACAACCCGATGCTGCGTCGTGTGATGCAGAATGCCAAGGGCGTGAACATGCCTAAGGATAGGATCGAAGCGGCGATCAAGAACGCATTAGGAAAAGACACTTCTAACTATGACGAGGTTCTTTACGAGGGATATGCGCCGCATGGGGTAGCGATACTTGTTGTTACCGCTACCGACAACACTACCCGAACAGTTGCAAACGTTCGCTCGCACTTTAATAAGGGCGGTGGTGCGCTTGGCAACAGCGGTTCTGTAGCATTCCTATTTAAACACCTTGGTGTCTTCAAACTGAAGCCGGAAGGCGTAAATATGGATGACATGGAGCTGGAACTTATTGATTATGGACTGGAGGAAGTGGGAGAGGATAGCGAAGGTAACATCATTATCCGTTGCGGATTTACTGATTTCGGTAACATGCAGAAGGCATTGGAAGAGAAGGGATTAACTCCAATTTCATCTGAGTTGGAATGGATTCCTTTGAACCCAATGGAAGTTTCTGACGCCCAGTCTGAAGATGTGTTTAAACTGATAGAGCGCCTGGAGCAGGACGATGACGTTCAGCATGTTTTCCACAGCATGGCGTAGTATAAAGTCGTTTTTGAAGAAATATAAGAGTCCATATCGCGAAAGCGACATGGACTTTTTGTTTTACCTGCAGGGGGTATAGTAATTATTTTCTCGTCCACGCAATTTATATTGATAATCAATTTGTTATTGAAGTATATTTTTGCATTTAGTGTTCAAATTTATATCCTGCAAAACCTTTAACAATCGATTATTTGCGATTTTAACCATGGCTTTGTAAGATTTATGCTGTTTTGCGATATGAACGTCCGTAGCTTTGTATAGACTCTGGTAGGTTATCATTTTCTTAATTCTGTTTCTATGAATTTTCTTGACAACTTTATCATTATCGACGACGACAAGCTGAACAACAAGCTCTGCACGGTGATACTGAACAAAGTCTACCCGAGCGCCAATATTGTATCCTTCCACAACCCGTTAGCGGGTTTTGAATATGTAAATACAACGTTTGCTCAATCTTCGGTTGACCATCACGCTATCCTCCTCCTTGATATTATGATGCCTGAGATGAATGCCTGGGCATTCCTCGAAGAGTTTGATAAGCTGGACGAGTTGACCAAAAGTCGTATTCGGATTTATATTCTGTCCTCCTCGCTGGACAAGTCGGATATGGACAGGGCGAGAGCAAACAAATATGTGGAGTATTATCTCATAAAGCCGCTGACCCGTGAGTCAATAAAACTTATGGTGCATGTGCTTAATAAAAAGCTTGGCTGGACACCGACGAACTAATGCTGCAAGATAAAGTCGGCTTCAGGCTGCATTTGCGACGTAATTGGCCCGGCTTGTCCGGGCTTTTTCTTGCTAATTTTGGAATTCATAAATTCCAGGAGCATGCAGAAGATCACTCCCTTTCTCTGGTTTGATAATAATGCCGAAGAGGCAATGAATCTATACCTGTCGGTATTCAAAGATGGCAGGATCGTGAGCATTCAGCGAATGGATGGTAAGGTATTCAGTGGTACGCTCGAGCTTTTCGGACAGCAGTTTCACTTTCTGAATGGCGGGCCACGCTTCAAATTCACCGAAGCCATCTCCCTGATGGTAGACTGTAAAACGCAGGAAGAGGTAGACGCATATTGGAATGGCTTGCTACAGAACGGTGGCCAGGAGCAGGCATGTGGGTGGCTAAAAGACCGTTTCGGTCTCTCCTGGCAAATTATACCCGAAAACCTGGGCCGCTACCTTTCTGATCCTGACCGCGAAAAAGCGAACCGCGTAATGCAGGCCATGCTAAAAATGGTGAAGCTGGACATGGTTGCACTCGACGACGCATATAACGGATAACCCTGCTTAAAGAACCTGAACTATCAGGAATTTCAGGTATTGCGTCGTGGGGATGTTCCACATGATAGGGTGGTCTGCAGCCTGTGTTTGCCAGCATACCTGCCTCAGCGTGCGTTTTGCATCTTTTGCCGCCATCCCAATGATTTGCAGGAACAATTCCGGTGGCACCAGGTTTGTACATGATGCCGTAACCAGAAAACCACCTGGTTTTACCAGTTTCATTCCACGCAGGTTTATTTCCTTGTAGCCGGTAATGGCTTTCTGTATGTTCTCTCTGCTCTTGGTAAAGGCTGGGGGATCCAGCATTACGGTATCAAAACGTTTGCCCTCCTTGCCCCATGCTTTCAGCACGTCGAATGCGTTGACTGCCTGGAATTTGCAGATGTCTGTAAACCCGTTCAGTTCAGCATTCCTGCGGGCGGTCGCTACCGCATTCTCTGATATGTCCAGTCCCAATACGCTCTTTGCTCCATAGTGGGCGGCATGCATAGAGAAGGTGCCGGTATAACAGAATGCCTCCAGCACATTGCCGCCCTTTACTATGTGTTCAATGGCGCGACGGTTGTCCTGTTGGTCCAGGAAATAGCCCGTTTTCTGTCCATTTTCTATATCTACATGAAACTTCAGGCCATTTTCATTAAGTATAATGTTCGTGTCAAAAGGCTCAGATAGATATCCCTTCTGTTGTGGCAGCCCTTCCAGCGTTCGTACCGGCACATCGTTACGCTCGTAAATACCCTTGGGTTCAAATATCTTGTTCAACGCTTTTACTATTGCGTCTTTCCACTTGTCAATTCCCAGCGCCAGCGTCTGAATAACGAAATAGTCATTGAACTTATCTATGATGAGGGCCGGCAGTTGGTCTGCCTCGCCAAAAATCAGGCGGCAATTTTCCACATAACCTATTTGCTTGCGGTATTCCCATGCCTCGCGTATGCGGCGTGCAAAGAACTTGTCGTCGATCACCTCGTCTTTATCGCGTGTCAGAAGCCTTATGCGGATCTGCGATGCCGGGTTAATATATCCCTTGCCTACAAATGAGCCATTATATGAATACACCTCCACAATATCGCCCGCTTCGGCGGTGCCATCAGAATCACCAAGCTCGTTGCCAAATATCCATGGGTGACCATTCACCACGCGGTCTCCCGCTTTCTTTCTCAGGTAGCACTTCATGACGCAAAAATAGTGTTCGTTGTTCACTGTTCTCACTAATTTTGAGCCCATGCTGCAGCAACTGGTTATCAGCAATTATGCAATCATAGACCGTCTTACCCTTTCACCGCATCCGGGGCTTAATACGCTTACTGGTGAAACGGGTGCCGGTAAGAGTATTATTCTTGGGGCATTATCACTTATTCTGGGTGAGCGTGCCGATACTTCGGTCCTAATTAATAAAGAAGAGAAATCCGTAATTGAGGGGCATTTTGATGTGAGTGGCAATGATGCATTTAGGCGTGCAGTTGATGAGGCGGGACTTGATTTTGAACCGGTCTGCATCATCCGTCGCGAAATTGCTGTTTCAGGCAAGTCTCGGGCGTTTATAAATGATACGCCGGTGACGTTGCCGGTCCTTAATGAGCTTACATCACTTTTAGTGGACCTTCAGCAGCAGTTTGGCCACCTGGCCCTGGAGGAAGATGATTTTGTTGTAAACGCTATTGATGCTATCGCAGGAACGCAGTCTGTAGCGTCAGCCTATCGGCAGGCTTATACAAAATATAAGGCCACGCAAAGGATACTGGCCGAAAAGAAGGCGCGACAGGCACAGGCTCAGCAGGAGGCTGACTACAAGCAATATCTTTTTGATGAATTAGCACAGGCAGACTTCAGAGAAAATGAAATAGAAGATGCTGAGCAGCACCTGAAACAGATGGCCCATGCAGAACGTATTTTGGGCGTGCTGAATGGTGCAAGGGAGGCAATCGCCGGCGGTGAGCAACCAATGGTGAATGAATTGAAGCGCATAAGCCAGCATCTTGGGTCAATAGCTGAGCTTGTGACCGGTGTGGCAGACCTCCAGTCCCGCTTATCTTCAGTGCATGCCGAACTAAAGGATATTGCCGATGAACTGGAATCGCTCAGCGATAAGGTGAATCTGGATCCGGCGCGCATGGATGAACTGCAGCAAAGGGTAGACCTTGGCAACCGGCTGCTGAAAAAGCACGGCGTTACAGACACCGGGGGCTTGCTGGCAATTCGCGAAAAGCTGGAGGGTGAGTTGCAGGCTGCAACGGGCCTGGACAACGATATTGACAATTTGGCTAAAGAGTTGGCGGCTCTATATAGCGCGGTTTTGACAGACGCTGAAAAGCTATCTGCGGCCCGCAAAAAAGCCACCTCAGGATTCATAAAACGGGTGAATGAGCGATTGACATTGGTGGGAATGCCCAATGCGCTTTTTGATGTGTCGATGGGGAGGGTAGAGGTTGGGCCGCATGGCATAGATAACATCAGTTTCCTGTTGGACGCCAACAAAAGCGGTAAATTTCAGCTGCTGCACAAGGCTGCGTCAGGCGGTGAAATGAGCCGGATAATGTTATGTATCAAGTCGCTTGTGGCCGATGCCCTGGAGCTGCCGACACTTATCTTTGACGAGGTGGATACCGGTATATCCGGTGAAGCAGCCCGCCAGGTGGGTCTATTGCTGCGAGAGCTCGCAAAGCACCGCCAGGTAATAGTGATCACGCATCAACCCCAGGTAGCAGCACGCGGTTCCCGACACTTTTATGTCTACAAGGAAGCAGAAACCGGTGGTCGCCTTTCAACCCGTGTGCGTGTATTGGATAGCGACGAGCGCGTTCTCGCTATCGCACGTATGATAGGTGGTGAAGTTCCCTCAGATGCTGCCATAAGCAGCGCCCGCGAACTGGTAGAAGCGTAGCCGCATTTTTTCTTGTTTTTTCAGCAAAGGGTCATTACCTTTGCCGCCCACAACCGGATGCCATTCAGTTCCATGGTGTAACGGTAGCACAACAGATTTTGGTTCTGTTTGTTCTGGTTCGAATCCAGATGGAACTACTTAATACGTACAAGCTGCTCCTGTGGGCAGCTTTTTATTTTTTTGAAAATATTTATACTTCTTTCGCATTGCTGGCGTTTTATTTGCAAACAATAACCTAGCAATATGAAGTTTGCCTATCTATTTTTAGTAGTTTCTAGTATTACAGTTTCGGGCTGTAGCAAAAAAGATTATACGTGTAAGTGCGATGGTGGCTTGACTGGTAACGGTATGCAAACCGAAATCAAACAAACCAAGAAGAGCTCCGCAAATAAAGCCTGCAAAGGGTACGAGGGAGATCCGTCAGTAGATGGTTTTACCAACTGCAGGCTGCTTTGATTGGAGGCAGTTGATTTGCGTTTTTTGAGCTAATGTGTCGTTAGTGCTCATGCCCGTTATCGGGGCACATAATATTCATTTTGCAAATGTGCTGCGTCCTTTTTAGACTTCTTTTGCGGTTTACGACGATCATTTACACATTATGTTTGATTTCTCTTTAATTAAATTATTATCATTGTAGCTGTAGTGTCTAAATCATTAATTCAGTTTGCTAAATTGCGTTGATTACAAAAATTACCCTATGTTTCTCAAATTGGTTTCTATATGCCTTTTGGCAATTTTCCTCTCCGGATGCTGCACACAGAAATATTGCTACGAATACAGTGACCTGCAGATTTACTTTTATGGCTTCGAACCGTCGGAAATCGATACGATTTATACAACGGGATATGAGATTGGCTCGTCATTTACTAAAGTCGCGGCTGCAGTACAAATTGATTCCACAAGGTTTGAGGGAGGTAAGTATACATTGGTAAGGTTTCAATCGGGTAGCGTCAGTACAACAGGCGAATCAACCAATTATAGTTTCGGTTTGCCTGATCGATATGAATGGCAGATTTACATTCCATCTATAAGCCGCACCTTCCTTATCAATAAATATGGATACACCGACTTTAAGTGCAACTGGTGTTTTCCGGCAAGCCCTTCTGAAAACAAGAAGCACTCACTAAGTACCTGTGCAGTAAACGGCGTTTCTACCAATGCCATTGACATCAGGATCGAAAAGTAAATACGTGGTGGTCATTGTTAAAAAAACGCGGGTCTATCCAGCTTCTTGGCTATCCGGTGTGCAGCGTTCATAAGCCCCACATGGCTGTATGCCTGTGGGAAGTTACCCCATTGGCTGCCGTCCTCGGCACATACGTCTTCGCTCATCAGTCCCATATGGTTGGCATATTGCATCAGGTTTTCAAAGCTTGCAATTGCTTCCTCTGTTCGGCCCACGCAGGCCAGCGCCTCTACATACCAGAAGGCGGTGAATAGAAATGTATTCTTCGGTTTGCCAAAGTCGTCTTCATGTAGATAGCGGTAAAATAAACCATGGTCCGTTTTTAGTTCTGCTTCCACCGCTGCAAGGTGGTCCTTTGCTCGCTCAGAGTTGTGGTCCAGGTAGTTCATCATGATCAGTTGCAGGGTGCTGGCATCCAGGTTTTTGGAACCTATTGCCTGGGTATAAACCTTTCGTACCGGATCATAACAGGCTTCAATTTTTTCGGCTGCCTTCTCCAGCAGACGGGTGGCCCTTTCCTCCAGCTTTTTGTTCGCTATGTTGGTGGCCATCTTTATCGCTGCCTTGCATCCCGCCCACTGAAACAGGTTTGTGTAGCAGTGGTGTTGGGTGGTGTTCCTGAATTCCCATATACCGGCATCGGCCTCGTCAATAGTCCTTTCAATTTTATCAAGTATCGCGGCGAGCCACCACTCAGAGTCATGCCGCTCAGCAAACGTAAACCTGCGGTCTGTATAAAGAGGTAGCAGGGAAAGCAGCACCTGCCCATAGCTGTCATTCTGCACCTGCTCTGAGGCCTTGTTGCCTATATGCACCGGCTGGTTGCCAAGGTAGCCTTCCAAGGGTATCTTAAATTCTTTTATTTCTGATGAGCCTGTTATAGTGTATAGCGGGTCATAGCGGTTCTTGTCTCGTACTACAAGATTAGCAATGAAGTGGGCATAGCGCTCTGCCTCTTCAAAGTGGCCAATGTTGTTGAACGCGTTAAGAATGTAGTATGTGTCCCGCAGCCAGCAGTAGCGATAGTCCCAGTTTCGTCCCTCCATATGCGTTTCCGGCAAGCTGGTGGTGCTGGCCGCTATCAGGGCGCCAGTGTCCTCATATTGGTGCAACTTCAACGCCAGCGAGGAGCGTATCACCTGTTGCTGGTACATATTGCTGATGCCGGTCGTTTTTATCCAGTCGCGCCAGTAAGTAATGGTGCGTTTCAGGAAGTCTTCAACTGTTATTTCAAGCGGAGCTTCCAGCGGTAACCCATAGGTCAGCACCAGGTATTTTGTTTCGCTCAGCACCTGGCTCTGACCCGATATTATGAAGTTGAGTGAGAAGTTGGTTGTGAGGCGCAGCGGCATCCCGAGTCCTTCGAATTCCAGGTGGTTGCTGCCCAGCAGCGGCTGCAGTTTCCTGGATCCGTATTCAGCTACCGGTTCACATCTCACACATACTCGCGGATTGCCGGAAATAGGTTCAATTTTCCGAATTAACATCAACGGACGGTAATGTCGCTCGTAAAGCCTGAACCTCGGGGCAAAGTCAGTTACCCGGTAGGTACCGTCAGCGTTTGTGACTTCCGTCACGATCACGTTGGTGTTTTCGAGGTATTGATGATTGGTCTTATATTCTCCGTCGGGCAATACAGAGAAAGTGCCTCCCTTTTCTTTGTCCAGCAGACCCCCGAAAACGAAATCGCTATCAAATCGTGGCCAACAGAGCCATGAGATATTTGTATCATTGTTTACATGGGCTATATATGCGCAATTTCCTATTATGCCCGAGCTGTAGGTGTGTTTCATTGGGAGTGTGATCTTTAATGCGTGTTTGCACCTGGCGATAGTGCACGTTTGTAGTGCTGTTCCCTTAAAGATAACAGTATAACTGTAAGAGAAAAAGCTAAAATCAGCGCTCTCGAAAACCTAATTTATAAGCAGTTATGCGGCAGGAAGTTCCAGCGTAAATGCACTTCCTTCCCCGGGTGTGCTCTCTGCGGTTATTGCTCCACCGTTTGCTTTCGCAAACTCTGTAGACATAAGGAGGCCTATCCCCATTCCTTGTTCGCCGGCGGTTCCGCTGGTACTTAGCTGGTGTTCAAGCGAGAAGAGTTTACCAAGTCTTTCGGCATCCATGCCTATTCCCGTGTCTTTAACCGTCAGGAGTAATTTTCCGTCTGCGCGGGTCGTGGTGATCTGGACAACACCACCACTTGGGGTGAACTTTAATGCATTTGACAAAAGGTTGCGCGCAATAACATCGATGTCACCGGCGTCAGCCATTGCTGCAGCTGACGGGCTCACTTCGTTTTCAATCTTAATACGCTTCTCATCAGCTATGTACTGCATGAGGGCAAGGTTTCGCAACACCAGTGGTGCAATCTCTACCCGTTCCTTTTTTAGGGTTCTTTTGCCTTTAATGTTGCTTGCAGCCCACTTCAGCAAGTTGTCTAATGACACACTTACCGAGGCCAATTGCCGATGTAGCATTGCCTTAAGCTCTGCAAACTCTCCCGGGCTTATCACATTCTCATCTAGCATGGCCAGCGAAGTGTCAAGTGCCGTAATAGGGCTGCGCATATCGTGAGAAATAACCGAGAATATTTTGTCCTTATAGTTGTTGAGTACCGAGAGAGTTGCCGCCTGTTCTGTAATTTTTCTTTGTGCTCTCTTTGCGCGCTGCCGGCTGCCGTACATCATTATGATGAGAATTATTGAAAGCAGCAATACTGCTCCAAGGCCCAGCGATACGGCATTTTGCTTTTCAGCTCTGCTTTGGGCTATTGCTTTGTCTTTTTCCAGGAGTTTTATTTCCGCCTCTTTCTTCCAGAGGTCATATTCATATTGGAGTTGCTGACCCTGTTCCTGTGTTTCTTCGTTCATTATACTGTCGCGACCAGTATAGTACTCCATCAGAGTTCTGTAAGCGTTTTCATAATCGCCGGCCCGGCCATATGCAGTTGCGAGATTGCGCGTGGTTTCGTTGGCATGGTCTGTCATGCCGTCGGCGCTTAGCATGGTAAACGCCTTTTTTAGCTCAGTTATAGCTTCTTTATGTCGGCCCTTAATACTGTAGATACGTCCCAGTCCACGATGGATCATAGCATCTACTGCTGGCATATTCGGAACCTGCCTACCGAGTTCCACAGCCTCGTTGTAGTAATTCTCAGCTTCGTTAACGCGGCTCATGTCTAGTAACACTTCCGCGGTGTTTACCATTATCCTGCTATACTCGGCGGACATGTTTGCGGCGCGGGCGCAACTCAGCGCTTCTTTAAACACATTCAGCGCGGCTACGGTGTCCTTGGCCGTAAGGTATACGTTGCCGGCGTTTTCATAGTTCAGCATCAGTACCTGTGGAGGGGATCCACGCTGCTTTTCGAGACTGCGGTTAATGAATTCGAATGCTTTCTTTTTGTCGCCGAGGCTTGCATAAACCCTGCCTATATTACCCAGGCTTGTGGCGATAGCGGCTGCATCGCCAGTGCGCTCTCTTACTTTTAATCCTTCAAGATAGTATTTCAACGATTCGGAGAAATTCCCGACCGTACTGTAGGATATACCTATGTTGTCTAAAGCGTCTCCCACACGGTCTTCGTTTCCGGGCTTGTCACTAATAGCCACCGTTTTCTTGTAGTATTCTATAGCCTCATGGTACTTTGACAGGCTATAGGTAGCTGCTGCCAGGTAATAATAGCTATCACTAAGTCCTATCGTATCTTTCGTGCTTTCAAAAATCGAGATTGCATTTCGGGCATCGACCATCGCGCTATCGTATTGCCCCAGTATCAGATTTGCCAGTGTTTTTGCGACCAGGCATCGGGCTTTTCCATGGTCATACCCTGTCTTATTTGCAAGATCAATGCCCAGTTGTGCGAAGTGAAATATTGAGTCAGGGGAAATGGCTCGGTATTCATTTGCGACCTCTGCAAGCAAATTTATTCGTGTGCTATCTGCAAGGGCAGTAGAGTGGAGGAGGTGATGTAAACTATCAATCTTCTTGCCCGTCGCTTGATTTGCCGCCAATAAAAAAAATATTACAGGCAGTGCCTGTTTCAATATATGTTTCATCGATTGGAGAAATATCGTGCGGGGCCTCAAATATAGTCAATATAATTTGTGTATTAAATATAGATTTGGAGATATTCATCTATTACTTGTGCTGTATTTTTTAATTTACGTTCATGAAACTCAATCGCCTTCTTCTAATTGTTCTTTTGCTCTTCTCATGGTCTCTGTTTGGCTACACAGTTACGGGGTCCCTTGGTCACATGAGCGCATGTTATCATCCGCGTGTCTACCTTGAAGTCATCAGGGATATCGAGGGATTCCAGGATGCGAATGCGCAAAATCTCATCGCATCAGCAGATGTGTCACCGGATGGAACATTTACACTTAGAGGTGATGATCTGCCCGCTGAAAAGCTCTTTTACCGATTATACGCCACCCGTTCAGCAGGGATTAAGACCTCCATAATCGGAGGGGCTAACCCTAACTATATTCTACTTGCCCTTGACAATTCAACACAAGAAACCGTTACATGCGACGACTTTTGTTCTATGTCTTCTAGCTACCATGTGACAACGACAGAAAACAACATGTTGTCGCAGATCAGCCGGCTCCGAGCTCAATATCTTATTGCTATAAACGGCGATATTGGCGAGAGTAAGAAAGAGTTTCTTGAAGCTACTTTCAAAAAACAAATGCTGGATTTGAGCAAGTCGGCACAAGGAATCAGCGGCTTTTACACAGGGTATCTGGCTGAAGCAACTGGCGATGACTTGTCTGATATAGCGGCCAGCGCCAAGGCACGGTTGCCACAGTCGGTCTATACCCGCCAACTGGTAAAAATGGCAGAACTTGATCAGCTTCCATCTTCGGCGGATCGCGGCCGGCAGATCAATATTCTGCTTTTTTCATTGCTGTTGCTTTCTGTTTTTGTAAACGTTTATCTCCTGTTTGGCAAACGTAAGGTTGCTGACACAAACATGATCATGGAGCAAAAGGCCAGGGAAATGATCGAAACACTTTCCATCAAGGAGCGCGAAATCTTGAAGATGGTACATGAAGGTCTTTCGAACAAGGAGATAGCAAACAAGCATAACATTGAGGTAAGCACCGTAAAAACCCACGTGAGCAGGATATACCAGAAAACGGGTATTCGCAACCGCAAGGAGGTTGCCGCGATCGCACGATATGCTTGATTGTCAATAGGTGTACATCTATTTTCATCCTTTTTTCTATCCTCATTCCCCCCGGATTATATGGCAATGTGTAGTTGTTTTGCGCAACTAAAATCAAATGCCCATGTACCGCTCACTTTTCGTCGCCGCATTGATTTGCATCCTTGCGTCACCGGCAAATGCTCAGAAATTTCTTAATAAGAAGGCGCCTGTGGTGTCGCTTTCAACTGCCTTCCGCGACGGCAAACAGGTCGTGTATACGCCACCCAAAGGGAAGTTCTTGCTGATAGAATTCTGGGCGACGTGGTGTACCCCCTGCGTTCGTAATATCCCGCATCTTAATGAACTCGCAGAATGGTTCGCCGGGAAAATGGACTTCATCTCAATAAGCGACGAAATGGCAGATAAGGTAAGTGCCTTCATTGCTGCTCACCCTATAGCAGGTATCGTAGGGGTGGATAAGGACGGAAAGACATTCAAAGCGTTTGGTGTGAAATCCCGGCCAACCACTTTTATTATTAATGACAAAGGGGTTGTTGTATTTGAGGGTACTCCATTTTCCCTTACACCGGATATGCTTACCGCGTTGCTAAAGGGCGAAGTGGTGACTGGAGATAAGACTCGAGAAGCCACCGGACGGTTGGGTAGCTGGGGTGGCGGGGAAGATCCCGTGGTTACCGGTAGCTTCGATATGAAGAAGATGGGCTACCAACGATATGAGGTGGTAAGAAAGGCCGTGTCTGAAAACGGGGGTAGCGGCTGGAAGGACTGGCGCGGCGAGGTGGGGGTTACCCTGCTCGGTGTTTCCCGGAAAGAAATACTGGCCTTTACAAAGGAGTTGCCTTCGGACCGACGGGTAATAGATAACCTTGCCGACTCTGATACCAGGTGGGACGTAATATTCTACAGGAAGGCCGGATACGACTTGGCCCGGGCGAAAACAAATATAGAAGCAATGGTCTCAGAGACATTTTCTGCAAAAGTGATGATTGAAAGTAAGGAAACTACTGTTTGGTCGCCCGTATATGATAGCGCGAAGCTGATTGACGCTACAAAGGTGGCTGATGACGACCCGAAGATGAAAACCTATGAAACGCTTAGTGACATCTGTGCCAAAATAGAGAAGAGCACAGGCAAGATAATAGAGTGCCCGGCACTGGCTGAGGATCTGTATGTGGACGTCTTTGAACTTGGCAACAAGTATTACTCCATGTCCGGAGACGACTTAATTACATGGTTGCGGAGGTCGGTGGGACTTACGTTCTCTATGTCTCAAGGCTATGTGAAATTCACAGTCTTATCTGCCCGCTAACATCTGACGACGTATTTTCGCAACCGTATGAATTGGGTATATCTGGTTGTTGCGGGACTGTTTGAGACGGCATTTGCCTACTGCCTGGGCAGGGCAAAGCTGGCATCGGGTACAGAAACTTATATCTGGTATGGCAGTTTCCTGGTTGCACTTATCATTAGCATGGCGCTACTTGTAAAGGCCACACAGAGCTTGCCCATAGGAACTGCCTACGCCGTGTGGACCGGTATAGGTGCAGTTGGCACAGCAGTAGTAGGCATCTGGCTTTTTAAGGAGCCGGCTACGTTTTGGAGATTGTTCTTTATTGTTACCTTGATAGGGTCAGTCGTAGGGTTGAAATGGGTGTCTCACTAGTACGTGGAAACACAATATATGGCAGAAGCCCCGGCAAGTTGCCTGGGCTTCTGTTTGTTTTAAGCTTCTACTTCAACACCAAGCTCTTCGGCCAGGTCTTTTTCCACGCGCAGATTGTTGATGATAAACTGCTGTCTGTCCGGTGTGTTTTTGCCCATATAGTACTCCAGCAGTTTTTGTATCTGCGCATCCTGCGATAGCAATACAGGATCTTTCCTGATGTCGTCGCCTATGAACTGGGCAAACTCTTCGGGGCTAATTTCACCCAAACCTTTAAATCGGGTTATCTCTGCCTTGCTACCCAGCTCATGAATGGCGCGCTGTCGCTCTTCGTCAGTATAGCAATAGATAGTCTTCTGCTTATTCCGCACGCGGAAGAGTGGTGTCTGCAGAATGTACACGTGGTTTCCACGCACCAGGTCGGGGAAGAACTGCAGGAAGAACGTCATGATGAGCAGACGGATGTGCATACCGTCCACATCGGCATCAGTGGCAATAACAATATTGTTATAACGCAGTCCTTCCATGCCCTCTTCAATGTTCAGCGCATGCTGCAGCAGGTTGAACTCCTCGTTTTCATACACTACCTTCTTTGTTAGTCCGTAGCAGTTCAGTGGTTTACCCCTCAAGCTGAAAACTGCTTGAGATTCCACACTGCGGCTTTTTGTAATACTTCCGCTGGCGCTATCGCCCTCGGTAATGAATATGGTTGACTCCAGTTGTTTCTGGTTATACTCGTCCCGGCCTTTTGTTGGCGGTTCATCATTCAGGTGAATGCGGCAATCCCTTAATTTCTTGTTATGGAGGTTTGCTTTTTTAGCGCGCTCGTTGGCCAGCTTCCTGATGCCGGATAGTTCTTTGCGTTCGCGCTCGCTCTGCTCTATCCTTTTTTTCAAGGCGTCTGCCGTTGCAGGATTCTTATGTAGGAAATTATCCAGGTCCTTTCCCAGGAACTCCAGTACAAATGCCTTCATAGAAGGGCCACCTTCAGACACGTATTGAGAACCCAACTTGGTCTTTGTTTGTGACTCAAACACGGGTTCCTGAACGCGCACCGATATTGCCGCACAGATACTCTGCCGGATGTCGGCCGCATCGTAGTCTTTTTTATAGAAGTCGCGAATGGTCTTTACGAAAGCCTCCCTGAAGGCTGCCTGGTGTGTGCCACCCTGTGTAGTATGCTGTCCGTTCACGAAAGAATAAATATCCTCGCCATAGTCACCATTATGGGTAATAGCTACTTCTATATCATCGCCCTTAAGATGAATGATAGGGTAGCGCAGGCTCTCAGCATTGGTCCTGCGAGTTAGCAAGTCAAGCAGGCCGTTCTTTGAAACATAGTTGCGTCCGTTGAAGTGTATGAGCAGGCCCGCATTGAGGAAGCAGTAGTTCCATACCTGGTTTTCCAGGTACTCGTGCAGGAAGTGGTAGTGCTTGAACACAGTACCATCCGGGCGAAATACAACTTGTGTGCCGTTTGGTTCGGTAGTAGCCGCTTCCTTGTGTTCCTTAGTTAATATGCCGCGCTCGAATTCTGCAGTCTTGGTGCGGCCATCGCGGAATGATGAAACCTTGAAGTAAGTGCTGAGTGCGTTCACTGCTTTTGTACCCACACCATTCAGACCTACCGATTTCTGGAACGCTTTGCTATCGTATTTGGCGCCCGTGTTAATCTTGCTCACAACATCTACTACCTTTCCCAGGGGTATGCCACGGCCGTAGTCACGTACCATCACCTCACCGTCGGCTACCTTCAATTCTATACGCTTGCCCACACCCATGGCAAACTCATCTATCGAATTGTCCACTACCTCCTTTACCAATACGTAGATACCATCATCGACACTGCTGCCATCGCCCAGTTTGCCTATATACATACCTGGACGCAAGCGAATGTGCTCGCGCCAGTCAAGCGATTTAATACTGTCTTCGTTATATTGTGGTATTAGTTCTGACATGCTCTTCAATGCTCTTTTATTCCCACTTAGCAGAAAGTTGGGGCGTGCCAAAAGTAGGGATTTCTAAAAGTAGGGTTAATGAGTGTCTCCCCAAGTTATCCACAATTATATGTGCAACGGCAGTTTTATACTTGTGAGGCATAAAAATATTATGCGGTATGAGAATATGTTTTCTATCTTTATTTCTAAAATTTACAGACATGAAATATTACTTCAGGGCATGGAAGAATTATGCTAAGTTTCATGGGCGCGCCAGCCGCAGTGAGTACTGGTATTTCACTTTCATAAATATTGCGATCAGCCTGTCCATCCATTTCGGCGCTGAGGCAGCGGGCTTCCACGACATTATACTAAAGCAAAACGGTGTGGACCTCTGTTACCTGGCTGCAGTGCTGTTACCACTCATTACCGTAGGGGTGCGCCGTATGCAGGACATTAATCGCACAGGCTGGATTCTGTTTGTACCAATCTATGGTCAGTATCTCTGCTGCCTTGACGGGCATGAAGAGGATAATAAGTATGGACCGAAGGCCCGTGGGTAATTCGGCAATTGACGCAATTTGACAATTTGGCAATTGGCCAATGCAAGTGTTTTCTCTTAACCCAGCTACCAATTAACCAACAACCATCTTCCTGATAATGGCTATTTGCCCCAGGTGGTAGTGCATGTGTTCTATCATGCCGGTAAGGTTTCGGTATGTCGATCCATATTTACCGTCGAGGAACGGACCGGCAATTTCAGCGTCGGTTAGTTGTTCTATTTGTTTTGCAAATGTCTCACCATCGCTAAGCGCTTTTTCTCTAAGTTGTGTCCAGTCTGCAGCACATGTGACTGTGGGCATGTCGTAGCTGTATTTGTCACTTATGGTCAGCGCTCCGGTCTGCAGTGCCTGTATCAGTCCGGCCTCATAGTAATTGATATGGAACGTAAGTAACGCAATCGTATTCAGGGAATGTACCTGTTTGGTTGCTTGTTCCCAGGTCAGCCCATCTAATTGCTCTTTAAGGTTTGCTCCAGTCATGTTACCGCCGTAGTGTACTTCTCTCAATTGGCGTGCTATCTCGTTTGCAATGCTCATACTTGTTGTTTGTAAAGTAGCTAAGGTACTATTTGATGGACTTACTGAAGTGCCGATTTCAACATGCCAATTATCATCCGGACTACGAAGAATTCCTCCGTTATAGATGCGCCAATTGTGCGAGTAGTTTCAATTCTGATCAATTTGAATTTGTATCATCTACATTTCACGGTGCTTAGCAGGCTGCAATGAAAATTGCAGCAGAGTAAGCGGTGATCTGGGGTGAGCGCATGACTACAATTTACGGAAGTTGGTTTGTTTATGCTGCCTTATTGGTGCTACCTCACCACGATATTCTTTGTCATGTTGCATTCGTCAGCAGTCACTTGCAGAGTATAAATGCCCGGCGCCAGGTTGGCGGCATTAAGCGTAGCGCGGTTGCCATCTACCGCGGCCGAGTGGATAAGTCTGCCAGTCATGTCATACAACTTAATAGTACCCCTGGTTAGTGTTTTGCCAAACTCAATCTCTGCCGAATGTGATATTGGGTTCGGGAATATGTCAGCGATGATGTCTATTTTGCTTTCCGCTACACTTGTAGTTGACACTTGCCTCCAAATACCGCCGGACTGGCCCACTATGATGCGTAAACCGTCTCTGATTGCAATGTCATAGTGCACTCCGTAGCCGTAGAATGCAGTGTCGTTCAGTGGCGACCATGATGCGCCTTTGTCCGGTGTACTGAAGTTTCTCCCACCTACAATAAAGCCGCTGCCGTCATTGTCAATGCCTATCGCGTTTAGCGATACGAAGTCGGTCATGTAGGAAGTGGTCCAGGATACACCGCCATCAGATGTTTTGAGGATGTGCTGGGCAGGTGCGGACCCACCGATAACTGCAATGACCGTGCCTTCTGAAGCCGATGAGAAATGCCCCAGCTTGAAATAACTGTAGGATGGGAACGTGGATGTGGTACTGATGGCCCCTCCGGATATACGCGTGATAGTTGCGTCGCCGGTATCATTATTACCCAGAATGAAGGCAGTGTTAGCATCGACCAGTATTAAATCTGAGAACTCCATATTGGAAGGAGCGGTGTACCACCATGACCATGAGACGCCACCATTGATAGTACGGTATATGGAATATGGATTGCCGGCGTTGTTAGTAGCGACGGCGTACCCGGTATTGGCATCAGCAAATTTCAACTTCACTATCATTTGCGTTATGCCTGATATCACTGTCGTCCAGGATAAGCCGCCATCTGTTGTGCGGTGGATGGTGCCATCAGACGTGGGAGAACTGCCATAGGTGCTATAGGAGACAACGTACCCGGTATCTGCGTTGAGAAAAGATACAGTGTGAGCTGTATGGCCGGGCGGCAGGAATGAGGTGCTTATATGATGAAATGACAAACCGCCATCGGTGCTCTTCAAAAACGAGGAGCTGTCTGCCCAGGCGTTATTACCTGTGACGTAAACAGTATGGGCATCGCCAATGGACACTGAGCCCAGGTAGGTCATTACCAGGTCATTGGGAATGAGTGTCCATGGTTGTGCGCTTGCCGATAATGAAAGGCAAATGATAGCAATTAGAGGAAATAGAGGTTTTTTCATTGCGGGTGTGTTCTAAATTACTCTTTTAAAAGACGAATAAACGGTATAAAACCTTTGTTTGCAGGTCATGTGTCAGGAATCATTGCTACTTCACCCTCCCATAATACCACCTCGTTTCCCCAAAGTTGTTGCACTCGCCCATGGCTAGGGTGTCCCCGTGCAGAGTGATGCAGGCAATGGAATCATTAGGGTAGGTGAGCTGGTAGTCGGCGCAGTAGCGCTTCATGCGGTAGACGGTGAAAGATTCAGAGCATGTGTGGGCGTCGGTGTGCGTTATGCTGTTGCTGCAATCAGTAATAGTGAGAGTGGTCGGCTCTGCCGCCATGGTGGTTTTGCCATCCTTTGTGGTGTAGAGCAGCCGCCATGTCCCGTTTATATCGGTTGAGGGGCACTCTGTCCGGCTCACTGCCACCATGGTATCGTCCGTGGCGGTGGGTGTGTTGCTGCGGTCACTACATGCGGCGAGCAAGGTGATGAGTAGAGTCGCTACCAACCCTGCCGTAAATATGCTTTGTGTTCTGTCTCTTAACTCCATCTTTGTGCCCTTTGCCTGCCTGCCGCCAGGCAGGTGTTAAGTTTTACCGCATTGGTACTCCAAATGGCAATGCCCCAACTTTCGCCGGGGCATTGTTGTTGCTGCAAAACAGGTAATTGCTTACCCTTTGCAGCCTCGAGGTTTGGCACCGCGGCAAAGTTACTACAATATTATCTTTTGCGTGTAGACAGTAGCGATCCGGCCCAGGCAGCCAATCCGCCGACCAGCGCACCAATGATAGCGGTGACGCCTGCAAAGGTATAAGAGCCGGGCAGGTGGAACAAGGCAGCCATGCGGCCAGCCAGGATATGTTCATTAGCAGCATCGCGATACAATGCCAGGCACAGCCAGTAGAGTCCCACAGCCAGGAAGCCGGCCAGGAAGCCAAGCCCGGGTTTATGACCCGCGAGTAATCCTACCAGGAATGCCACCACAGCCACCGACCACCACGGCGTGATGGTGCCGACTATGAAAGCAATGACTATTATCGCTATTATGGTTACGGGCATCCTCATTTGCTTGCCGGTTTTAGGGTCCACACATATTTTGCAGCACTGTTTTCTGCTTTGCCTGCCGGGTAGAAGTGCAACTTGTTGTACTGTCCTTTTACCCACATAGGTAGGTAGTTGGCATAGTACTTACTGCCGGGGTTGCCAGACTGGCCGCCGGGATAGATGCCATAGGCTTCTATTTCTTTACCCATCTGCACCACCATTCGCCATGATGGGCCGTGGTCTTCTTTCATGGCGTTTATGGTATTACCCCAGCCGCCCGTCTCCAAACCTGTATAGCTGAACGCGTCCAGCTTAGCGAGGTGCCTTACGCCGGTGTTCTTCACCTTGTACCAGTCAAGCGACCCTTTCTTTTCTTTTTCTGCCAGTGCCTGGGAGGTTTGGTAGTAGCTGCGGCGAATGATGTCGGCGAGGGTTTCCCGTTTGGCAGTTCTTGGGTCGTCATAGAAACGCAAAGTGCTGTCTGTGAGCATTAGCTGCATGGTGCGCTCTGCTAGTGGCAGCGTTTCTCCCGGCACATTTGGCAGGTCGTCCATCCATATGCTGGAGTAGAGTATCTTCCACCAGTGCTGGAAAACGGTGCCACACATGCTGTAGGGGCGAAGTTGATAGTCCCAGGCCCTCAGGCTATCAAGGTATTTGCCTTTGTAGACTTTGCAGGCATCAAGCATCATGGGTAGCACATTGGCTGCAAGTATGGAATAGTCATCGCCTTGCATGGCCTGCATATCGGGAACCGTGACCTCTGCGGTCTTTGCCAGCAGTTCGTTTATGCGCCATGCACGCAGCTCCACAAAGTCGCCGGTATATGGATAGGGATATGCTGTGTCTGTGGTGTTTTCGTTGGCAGAGGCCAGGTAGCCCTGTGCGGGGTCCAGTGCATGGGGGTTCTCAGCCATCGGTATTACAGGTCCCCAGAGCGTACTGCTGTCCAGTCCCTGCATAACATACTTGCCTTGTCCACGCCATTTAGCCGGGAATTTACCCTGGCCCCAGATAGCAATGTGTCCCTGCCTGTCGGCATAGATCATGTTTTGTGCAGGACATTCAAAGTGCTGAATAGCATCGACGTATTCGTCGTAATTGCCAGCGCGGTTCAGCTTGTAGATGGCCATATATTCGTTGCTCGCTTCGTAGCCCATCCATTTCACTGCCAGTAGCTTGCGGGTGCTGAATTTCTCATGGTAGCGACCATCATATAGCAGCACGCCATGTATCGTGTATTGAACGGTGTCAACGTAGTCCGGTTTGCCCTTTACTGCAATACGCTCCATGCGTGTGGTATATGGAACCTGCTGCCCGTTGAACCAATATTTGCCCGCGTCACCTTCCACAGGCTTTATCTCGTAGAAGTCTTTTACATCCCGGTAGTTGTTTGTGAGGCCCCAGGAGATGTGATCATTAAAGCCTATGACGACGCCGGGAGCACCGGGCAATGAGGCGCCACATACATTGATGCCGGGAGCCGAAAGCTGTACCTGGAACCAAAGTGAGGGCAGATTGAGCCCCAGATGTGGGTCGTTACAAAGTATTGGGTCTCCCGAGGCGGTGCGGGATCCGCTGAGTGCCCAGCTATTACTGCCCTTGCCGTGCTGAGGCAGCGACTCAAAGTCAGTTGCACTAATGGGCACGAATGAACTGCTATCTGCCGGTGGGGCTGATACAGAAATAGTTGCTGGTGCAAATGGCGTTCCTGCTGGTACTACCGGGCTGCTACCGGGTATCTTATCAGGGTATAGTAAATTGAACTCTGCTTCAGACATCAGTGTGCGCAGGTAAGAATGCGCAATGTCATCCGACTCGCCCGATAAGTCATCCGCCATATACTTCAACAATAGTATGCACTTGAGGTTGGTCCATGGCTCCGGCTTGAAGCCCATGAGCTTATACTCGAGAGGCAATTGGTGCTTGCCGCGAGTAGCGATGAACTGATTAACCCCCGCTGTATATGCGTCCAGCATAGCCTTTGTAACCGGGTTTGCTTCTGCAGCTCGCAAGGAATTTTCGGCGGCGTATACCATTCCCTTGCGTCGTTGTTTCCGGTCAAACGGAAGTGCTTTTTCGCCTGCTATCTCACTGATGCGTCCCGCTGCCGCTCGCGTCTGCATTTCCATTTGCCACAGGCGAAACCATGCGTGCAGGTATCCCTGGATATAATAGAGGTCGTGGTCGTTGGTAGCATTGATGTGTGGTACAAACTGATCGTCAAAGTTGACGATGGCTTTGCCGGTAAGGGCAGGAAGGTCTTCATTCAGATTATAGTCGAAAGAGGCCGGCTCGGCATTGGCCCAACAACCGTGAACGGGGTCAAGTAGTGGCCCCAGTGCCGGCAAAGCGCCTAACGGATGGTCAAGTATATACACGAGTGCGGTAGTAAACACAACAAGGATGTAACCCCAGATTTTGTTTGGGCGTTTTCTTTTTCCGTTAGTTGTGTTCCATGCCATAAAAAAGCACAGCTTTATGCTGTGCCTGTGAAGTTATATAACAATGACGGTATTGTGAAAACGATACTACTGTGGCAGCTGAATTTCGTAAGTCTTTCCTGCACGCACGGTCAGCTTGTGTTCGCGTAGCCACGGATTGTAGATCTTCAGCATTTTGTAGTTAGTACCGTTGTCAAGGGCAAACTGTGCCAGGTTGGGAATCGTTTTGTCAACAGTTACCGTGCGGTAATTGAGCGGTTTGTATTCGTCATTGTCTTCAATGATCAGCCCATACTTCTTCGGATTGGACAGTAGTTGTTTTAAGGCTATTATTCTGAAGACGTAGCGGTTTGTTTCTTCGGGGAAGATAAGGTCGTAGTAGTTGTTGCTACCCTGGAATTCTGCTTGTTTACTAAATCCGCCCATACCACAGTTGTACGATGCTGCTGCTGCCGTCCAGGAGCCAAATCTGTCGTGAGCCGTGCGGAAATATTTGCAAGCTGCGTCTGTTGCCTTTTCTACATTGAAGCGTTCGTCTACTTCGCTGTTTATTTCAAGACCGTAAGCTGGCCCTGTATCTTTCATAAATTGCCAGAAGCTTGCAGCTCCTACCGGCGACCAGGCATTCTGGTGGAGCGCGCTCTCTGCGATACACACATACTTCAGGTCGTCTGGCATGCCGTTAGCACGCAGATGTTCTTCTATTATCGGCAGGTATCTGCCGGCAAGCTTCAAAGTATAAAGCTGAGTACCATGCAGGTAGTTGTTCACGGTAAGCTCACGGTCCAGTTTCTCGCGCACATCCCATCTGTCCATAGGCACAGCCTCTCCGCAGAAATCAGCATGGGCTGGTACGCGTGGGGCATACCATTTATATTGTGGCCGGCCCTCCTGCGACATTTCAATAGGGGTTGTCTCGGGGTTTATCTTGTTAGATGCTACGCTGAAAACGACACCGGCGCCTATGGCAATTCCTGTGAAGAGGTAAGCAGCATATTTTAGCTTAATACTCATAGTTCTAAAATTACCAATAAAATGGGTAAGGAAATGTGAAGGTTGACGCGATTGAAGGGAATATTAATGCACATTTTATGCACATGTGGCCGCTATATTCTGCAATAACAACTGAGTCATCACCCTCTTGTCACCCTAGAATATTGGGCTTGTCACAGTATCTTTAGCCCATGTCAATAAAGTTTGGGGTGGTAATTGCTGCAGGCATGCTTGCCTGCAGCAGTCTTGTGACGTTTGCACAGGACAAGAAAGAAGATAAGAAAAAGTGGGATGTAAATAATCCTGGCGGTCCCGGAAAGGACGTTTCTTTCACGGTTACTGAGGGCACGTGGATGAATATTGATCTATCGCCGGATGGCAAGCAAATAGCCTTTGACCTGCTGGGCGATATTTATGTAATCCCTGCTACCGGTGGCACTGCTAAGGTGTTGCGCGAGGGCATGGCCTGGGAGGTGCAGCCCCGGTGGAGCCCGGACGGTAAGCACATCTTATTTACCAGCGATGCCGGTGGTGGCGATAACATCTGGACGATGGATGCTGATGGCAGCAATGCGAAACAGATAACCAAAGAGAGCTTTCGCCTGCTGAATAATGGCGTTTGGGCAGGCAATGACTACATCATAGCCCGTAAGCACTTCACATCGGGCAGGTCGCTTGGTGCCGGTGAGTTGTGGATATACCACCGCTCGGGTGGGGGAGGCGTACAGCTTACGTCGCGCAAGAATGACCAGCAGGACCTGAATGAACCATGTGTTTCACCTGACGGCAGGTATGTGTACTACAGTGAGGATATGTACCCGGGTGGTTTTTTCCAGTATAACAAAGACCCCAACAACCAGATATTCGTAATAAAGCGCTTTGACCGTGAAACTGGTGAGATAGAAACGGTGACGGGCGGCCCGGGTGGTGCAGCGCGTCCACAGGTGTCGCATAGTGGAAAGACGCTTGCGTTCGTGAAACGCGTACGCACAAAAACGGTGTTATATCTACGAAACCTGGAAACCGGGGAAGAATGGCCTGTTTATGACAAACTCACAAAAGACCAGCAGGAGGCGTGGACCATATTTGGCATCTATACAGGGTTTGCATGGACACCCGATGACAGATACCTCGTTATCTGGACGGGTGGCAAAATAATGAAGGTAGATATCGCGGGCGTGAACCAGGCCACGGAGATACCGTTTACCTGCAATGTCAAGCAACACATGACGGATGTTGTGCGTTTTCCGCAGGACCTTAACCCCGACGCTTTTACAGTAAAGGTTATCCGTCACGCTACTACCTCGCCGGATGGGAAGTGGCTTGTGTTCAATGCACTTGGACACCTTTATAAAAAGCGATTACCCGATGGTAAGCCCGAGCGGCTAACAGCAGAGCCGGTGCAGAAATTTGAACCATCGTTTTCGCCGGACGGTAAGTGGATCGTTTACGTTACCTGGAGCGATAGCCTTACCGGAAGTATTTGTAAGATTCCATTAGAAGGTACGCCAAAGTCTGTGAAATTGACTTCTACAAAGGGAATGTTCCGCACGCCGTCCTATTCGCCGGACGGTAAGTGGCTGGTATATGAGCGAGAAGGCAGCAATGGGCACATGGGCAATGCCTACACTGTGAAGCCAGGGATATATATGATGCCTGCCGATGGCGGTAAGGAAGTATGTGTAACAAATAAGGGTGAAGCGCCAAGATTCAGTCCAGATGGTAAACGAATTTATTACCACACCGGGGGGTACCCAACAGGTGGGCTGGATAAAACGTTCAGTAGCTGCCTGCTGGATGGTGAGGATGAGCGCGTGCACTTCAAGAGTAAGTATGGTGGACAGTTTACCGTATCACCTGATGGGGCATGGGTTGCATTTGTGCATTTGCACAACGTGTATGTTGCTGCGTTTCCAGGTATCGGTAAGCCGATAACACTTGGAGATGATGTCACAGACTTTCCGGTAAAGAAGGTGTCTAAAGATGCAGGGCTGAACCTGCATTGGAGTGCAGACAGCCGGAAACTGCATTATACGCTTGGAGATCAGTATTTCACTATTAAACTTGAAGACAGGTTTGAGTTCCTGGCCGGTAAGCCGGACTCTTTATACAAGGCTCCTGAAACTGGCATTTCTGTTGGGCTTGAGGCAAAGATGGATAAGCCTCAGGGTGTCATCGCATTTACGCATGCGCGTGTAGTGACTATGCATGGCGATGAGGTACTAGAGGATGCTACTGTCCTGGTTGATGGAAATATCATTACTGCCGTAGGCAAAGACGTGAAGGTGCCTGCCGGAGCTAAAGAAATTGTTTGTGCCGGAAAGACCATTACGCCGGGATTCATAGATGCGCATGCGCACGGTAGCCACTTCCGTTATGGCCTCACACCAGATAAGCACTGGCCATATTATACCAACCTGGCTTATGGCGTCACAACCATGCACGACCCGTCTGCGAACAGTGAGATGGTCTTTGCGCAAAGTGAATTGGTAAAGGCTGGCCTGATGGTGGGGCCACGTGTTTTCTCAACGGGCACTATTCTATATGGTGCTGATGGTGATTTTAAAGCGGTCATTAATTCGCTGGATGACGCGAAGAGTGCATTGCGTCGCACGGCTGCATTTGGCGCTTTCAGCGTCAAGAGTTACAACCAGCCACGCAGGGAACAGAGGCAGATGGTAATCGAAGCTGCACGTGAATTGAAAATGGAGGTTGTGCCCGAAGGTGGTTCATTCTTTTACCACAACATGAGTATGGTGATGGATGGGCACACGACCATTGAACATAACATACCAGTAGCTCCGTTGTTTGACGACGTGATACAATTCTGGAAACGTTCCGGTACTGCAAATACTCCGACACTTATTGTGAGCTATGGCGCTTTGTCCGGTGAATATTACTGGTATCAGCACACCAATGTATGGGAGAAAGAGCGACTACTTCGTTTCACGCCACGCTCGGTAATAGACACCCGCGCAAGGCACAGAACAATGGCACCCGAGGAGGAGTATGAAAATGGCCACATGCTGGTATCGCGCAGCCTGAAGAAATTGAGCGATGCGGGCGTACTCATAAACATGGGGGCGCACGGGCAGATACAAGGTATAGGCGCCCACTGGGAAATATGGATGATGGAGCAAGGCGGCATGACGCCGATGGAGGCGCTGCGCACGGCCACCATGAATCCGGCAAAGAGCCTTGGATTTGATAAATGGATAGGCTCTCTTGAAGCTGGAAAACTGGCTGACCTGCTGGTGATGGATAAGAACCCATTGGAAAACATCCGCAATACAGAGAGCATCCGTTATACCATGGTCAACGGCAGACTCTATGATGCGGAGACAATGAATGAAGTTGGCAACTATGACACGAAGAGAGGCAAGTTCTTCTGGGAGGTAAGTAAAAACGCTGAATCATTCCCTTGGCACGATGAAACGCTGGAGCATGGAGATGGGGATTAAAAATCACACCTAAAAATTCAAAACTTAAAACAGCTTGTTGAATGTTATAGGAAGGTTTATGGTAAAGGTGTCTGACTTTTTCAATCCGCTCACGGTCTTTGCCTGTTATGCCTTTTATATTGGGATTGGTATGTTTGGTGAAAGAGAGTTCCTGTCGGAAGAGTGCAGTATTCTTGTGCTACTGCTATTTTTCTTTCTTCCTCTACTCGCAAGTTTTGTTCTTTTAAGGGTAATACGAAATCAAAGATATAGACTACTTGCAAATTGTATGTTGGCAGGTGTGTTCTACTTGCTGATAAAGCAAGTGATTTGAGAGACTACTTGTTAAACAATATCTTGAAGTAGAAGGAAGGCTTACTTAGTTGTTCCCGCAGATCCATGTCTGTGAACATGCAACTGATGGTGTCGCGGAGGGATTTGCTTTTGTAGGCTTTGTTTACTACAAAGTTGAATAGCCATGGAAAGCGGCATAGACGCTGAAGGGTAGCACTTATTTTGAACTCATCGCCGAGACGCTTGTAGAGTACATCGTCGTATTTCTCTTTGAGGTTCCTTGCAGAGAAGTCGTTTGCGGGTATAGCATCTTTCAGTGCCATTGCAGCAAGCATGCCACTATAAAGCGCATTGCCGATGCCCTCGCCACTGAATGGGTCTACCAGCGATGCCGCGTCGCCGCAAAGAATGTAGTTGTCGCCGGAAAGCGATTGTCGCTCCATGGCCAGCGGCAGTCCCCATCCCTGAATCTTGTCTATCAATTTAGCATTTGCAAAGCGTGGAGCAATGCTCGGGTTATTCTTGATCGCGGCCAGCATCTGCTCGCGAAGGTTTATCTTTTTGTCTCTTACCACCTCTGATAAAATGCCTACACCCACATTAGCACGGCCGTGCGGAAGCGGGAATATCCATAGATAGCCGGGGAGCATCTCCGGAAGAAAATGCAATTCTATAAAGTTGTCGGGGTGCATGCCGGTAATGCCCTCGTAGTAAGCACGAAGACCAACAGCATAGGCTTTGGGAGAACCGCTATCGTTCATGAACTTTTTGCGAACGATCCCTTTGTCTCCATCAGCGCCAATAATAATGGGTGCTGTAACTTCATGTTCCATTCCCTGGTGTGAGAATTTTACACTAACGTCAGAGTTACTCTTTTCGATAGCGGAAATAGTTGCTCCCTGGTAGATGGTGCAAAACGGCGATGGCATTTTGCTGAAAAGGAAATTGTCAAAGTCGAGCCGTGGTAGGGTGAAGCCCGGTGCCTTGGTTTCCGGTGTGCGATTTGGCGAAAATGGTATGTCCAGATCCTTTCCATTAGGCGCCACAAACTTTATGCCCCACGATGGCAGAAAGTCGGCCGGTTTGCCGAGAATTTCCTTGAGCCATTCCTCATTAGCCCGGTTTATCACAAGTGCTGTTTTGCCGCTACAGGCATCGCCACATACCTTATCCCGTGGAAATGTTGCCTTATCTATTACGATATTTGGTATTTCGTATTTGGAAAGGAAAAAAGATGCACCAGCTCCTGCCGGGCCGGCACCTACTATTATGACTTTTGTTTGCTTCTGTACCGCTGACATTGATGGTTCAAATATAGGGTGGTCGAGATAAAAACGCCGAAATCGCTGGTTATTTACCGTTAATAAACTTTTTCGACCGTTAATAAACTTTTCATGTGCCTTAGCAGGCAGTTAACAGTGGACTGTGTTTTGCATAGTTAGTTTCGCACAAATAGTGGGGGTGGATATATGATTTTGTGTAAAATGGTTATCGTTATTTGTCAAGATTCCCTTTTTTCTTAAATGTATACTATCAAAAATGCGCAATATGAAAAAACGATTGCTGATGTACATTAATAGCATCAAGTCCGAGTTGATATGCCTCAGCAAGATGCCTACTTGCCTTCTTGTATTCTTGTTGATTGCAAATTCTATGAACAGCTATGGGGGGCACTTTTGGACCACGCCGTCGTCCAGTTTTACGTTTCCCGCCGGACGTCCATATACCTGTGAAGTGAGGATAGATAGTTTTATCATGGGCACGGCTTCGGAGCCCGGGTACTATATATCTGCACACGCAATTGATTTGGAGATTTCCGTAGATAAAATACACTGGACCAACCACATCGAATTTGGAATGGCCTCACCGCCTACCTACAATTTTGACACCATGTTATATTACCGTTTCGTAGCACCAAGCACGCCCTATTCGGGCTCTTGGGGCGCATACATTCTTTTTAGCGCTTCAGCTCCTCCTCCCTCAGCTCCTGGCTGGGGTGGCGGCTTCGATGTATACTCTCCGGGCGTGTATTTGCCGCCCACCACTAACACAGGACCTTACTGCGCAGGCAGCACCGTGAACCTAAGTACAACACCGCTTGACTTTGGTAGTTATTCCTGGGCTGGGCCTTCTGGTTTCAGTTCCACATCAAATAGTCCAACGATACCATCAGCGAGTGCTGCTGTCTCCGGGGTTTATTCCGTGACGACTACAACTATCGGATGCTCTGCAACGACCACAACCAATGTGACTGTTCTTAGTGGTAGCCCTACTATCAGTGGGGGTCTCAATGTATGCGAGGGGGCTACGACTTCCTTGTCAACCTCTGGTGTTGGTGGAAGCTGGAGTAGTTCTGATCCTTCTGTTGCCACTGTTGGGACCAACGGAGTAGTGACTGCAGTGTCGGCTGGTACTACGACAATTTCCTACACACTTTCGGCCGGATGCGGCTCTTTGTTTGATGCGGTTGTTGTTACAGTAAATAGTGCGCCATCAGCGGGTACGATATCCGGTGGGACGTCTGTGTGTACATCGGCAACGACACCACTGTCAAGTACACAATCCGGCGGCCTGTGGAGCAGCAGCGATCCGTCGGTTGCAACGGTAGGTAGTGCCACGGGAATAGTAACTGGTGTTTCAACGGGTACAACGACAATTTCGTATTCAGTGACTGGGACATGTGGTACGAGTGTAGCAACGTATGCGATGTCAGTGGGTGCGTTGACACCTGGTATATCCGGTGCAACAGGCTTGTGTATCGGTTCAACAGTGACCATGACGCACCCTGTTAGCGGGGGCACCTGGAGCAGCAGCAATGGCGGTGTAGCTTCGGTGGGCAGTACAGGCGTTGTCACAGGTGTTTCCAATGGCACAGCGACGATCACCTATACCGCTTCAGCGGGTTGCTTTGTTACCCAGACTATTACAGTAGGTCTTCCTGCTATCATGGGCACTACGAATGTTTGCATGGGTTCAACGACAGCATTATCCAATACAGCAACAGGCGGCGTATGGAGCACCGCTGTGCCTTACTATGCTACGGTAGACGCATCTACGGGAGTAGTGACCGGCGTGCATGTGGGCACTACCATGGTCACGTACAGCACCGGTGGTGGTTGTTATGTCACTGCTATGATCTATGTGCCAAATATTGCGCTGAACATTACGGGAGCTCTGAGTTTATGTCCGGGTAGTGGTACATCACTAAGTGTTCCGGGTTATCCCGGTGGTTCCTGGACGAGCAGCAATACTTCTGTTGCAACGATACATCCCACGTATGGTGGCATGACGGGAATGTCGCCCGGCACAACAACATTAACCTATACGTATGCCTATTGTACAAAGACTGCTGTTGCAACTGTGAATGGTGTTCCGGCGGTGATAACGGCTGATAGTGCAGTGTGTGTAGGTAGTACGATTAGCTTGTCGTGTGCGACAAGTGGAGGTGTTTGGACAAGCAGCAGTCCCACGCGGGCTACAGTGAACAGTTCAGGAGTTGTTACGGGTGTGTCAGCGGGAGTATCAACGATCGTTTATACAAATGGTCTTGGGTGTTCTTCGACTCATATAGTTACAGTAGGCCCTGTGCCATCAGCAATAAGTGGCACAACAACAGTTTGCACAGGCAGCAGCACAACGCTGTACTGTGGCACAGCAAGTGGTACATGGAGCAGCTCTGCAACAACTGTAGCAAACATTGTGTCATCAACCGGCACATCTGCAGTTTTGAATGGCGTGTCATCAGGTACAAGTACGATCACTTTCCACCATGCAGGTGGTTGTGAGCAAACGACAAATGTGACGGTGACACCAGCACCTGCCGGTATCAGTGGCACATTGGATATCTGCACTGGAGGAAGCAGCGCATTGAGCGCAACGCCGGGCGGAGGTGCATGGAGCAGTAGTGATTATGCTAGGGTATCTGTAAATGCTACTACCGGAGTAATTACCGGTGTTTCTACAGGCACAGCGATAATAACATATTCTAGTGGCGCAGCGTGCTACACAACAGCCGTTGCTACAGTAGGAGTTGCATCTGATATCACCGGAAGTAGTTCCGTGTGTGTAGGGTTAACGACTACATGGAGCCATGCAACAGGTGGTGGTACATGGGTAAGCAGTAACGGTGGGGTGGCATCGGTAGATGCTTCTACGGGGGAGATAACGGGCGTTAGTTCCGGTTCTGCAGTTATCACCTACTACATAGGCACTGGTTGCTACGCGGTGAAGAGCATAACGGTATATGCAAACCCGCCTGCTATAAGCGGTGCATCATCACTTTGTTCCGGCAGTACGATAACATTGTCAAATTCATCAGGCGGAGCATCTGCATGGACTAGCAGTGATGTAGGTGTAGCAACGATAGGAAGTACTGGAGTAGTAACTGGTGTAGGCGCAGGAGTAACAGAAATCACATACACGAAGACAGCTACGGGCTGTTATGTTACAAAGAGCATTACGGTGAACGAGACGCCATCACCGATCACAGGAGCAACGACTATTTGTGTAGGATCGGATGCGACCTATGTAAGCAGTCCATCAGGTGGGGTATGGAGCAGCACTGCACCTGCAGTGGGTTCTATCCAGTCATCAACAGGCATTGCAACAGGACGAGCCGGAGGCGGTACAACGCTCAGGTACACACTGAGTACCGGCTGCCAGGTGGCGAAGGCAGTGACGGTAACAGTACTGCCCGGGGGTATAAGTGGGCCATCGGTATTGTGTGTGGGCAATAGTGTATTGGTCAGCGCAGCGACGACTGGTTCTACGTGGAGTTCTTCGGGAGGTAGCATAAGTGTATCGCCGCTGGGATCAAACACGGCAACTGTATCAGGAGTGTCAACAGGCACCGGTGAAGTCAGCTACACGAATGCAGCGGGCTGCAGCAGGGTGTACACAATGACTGTAAACGCAGCAGTAGCAGCGATAGGCGGAGATGATATAGTATGCTCAGGAGGAACCGTTACTCTGACAAACGCATCGGGTGGTGGTACATGGAGTAGTAATGCAACAGGTAGAGTAGGAATAGGAACCTATACCGGCATTGCGACAGGAGGTTCGGCAACCGGTACAGCGATCATCACTTACCGGACAGCGGCGGGATGTTATGCAACGAAGACGATGACGAACAATGTAGCGTTGCCGAACATAGTTGGCGCTACGTACACATGCTCGGGTCCTGTGGGTGTAGTGACCTTCACGAATAGTGTAGGCGGTGGTACATGGAGCAGTTCCAATACATCAGTAGCGACAGTCGATGCATCTACAGGAGAGGTTACAGGTGTGCTTCTTGGCGGAAGCAATACTTATGTGTACATCACGTATGCTACGAGTGCCGGTTGCAGCAAGAGCAAGGCGATCCTGATAAAGCCGCAACCGATTATCAGTGGCGTAGGTGATGTTGCCGTAGGGGCAACAACGACTTTGAGCGGAAGTCCTACAGGAGGCGAGTGGTCGTCGGCATCAACAGCTACAGCATACATCAGTGGATATGGAGTAGTTGCAGGAATGGCAGCGGGTGCCACAACGATAACGTATACATCTGCAGGATGTATAAATACGCATGCTATGACGGTAACCGGTGGATCGCTGATGCGCCCGGCAGGTACAAGAGTTGAGGGCGAAAGAAAGTTCAATGTCTTTCCTAATCCTACTAAAGGAGCGATATCCATTAGCACAGATGTTGCAGGAATGTTTACGATCTATGCTGTTGATGGGCGTGCTGTATATGTAAGCAAACTTACTGAGGGAGCGAACTCGGTTGAACTACCAGTGGGTCTTGCAAGTGGTTCTTACTTGTGCCGGTTTGTAGGTGTCGATGAAAGCGTGCAGGCGGTAAGGTTGGTTTACAAGCCTTGATTATTTTCGATTTAGATAATCAGGTTATCTTGGACAGGGATATTGCCTTGGATTCCACCTCTTTTTAATTTGGATTGGTAAGATCGCTATGGCATCACACTATTTGGACAAACCAAAACTTCGGGTAGCATGGCTACATATTCTAAATTGATTTGATTTTCAATATTAACTTACGGTATATAAGGGTATGTATTATTCGAGCGGTGTGTTGTTTATTGAATTATGTATAATATTGACAGTTAGTTATTTATATCGAAGATTTGTATTTTTTACCATACTGTTTGTTTTTGCTAAAACCTTTGTTAAATTTGAAGTTCGCAATTCTACAGGCTTTTCAGGTCTGAAATTGTGATTTACGTACTTGTTTATTTCATTTAAAACCTTTCTGTAATGAAGAGTCTTTACCTAGTTCTGGCACTTTGCCTCACAAGCATTTTAGCAGGAGCCCAAGTAACAACATTCAACTTCAATGGTACCACCGGGCAGGGTAATGCCGGGATTAGCGGTACACCTCAAAGTTACGTGGTGCCCGCTGGCGTAACGTCCATCGGAGTTGATATGTATGGTGGTGCGGGTGGCTGGCCATGTTGTTCCTGGTCGTCGGCTGGCTCAGGCGGGCCGCGCGCCAATGGTGGTCGCGTTCAATGTACGATGAATGTTACACCCGGTGAGACGCTTTATATTTATGTAGGCGGTCAGGGAGGGGATAACTATAATACAGGTACTCAAGGACCCGGCGGGTGGAACGGAGGTGCTGCAGGTGGCACTTCTGGTAGTGCTTTCTGCGCAAGCGGCGGCGGTGCCAGCGACATCAGAACTTCCACTTCCGGCGCATATGCTTCCACCGTTCTCGTAGTAGCTGGTGCCGGTGGCGGTGGCGGTGACTTTGGACCGGTAGGTGGAGCTGGCGGTGGCCTGACTGGCGCAAATGGGGCGACTTATGCAAGTGGATGCTCAACAGCAGCTTGTGGTGGTGGGCAAACCGGTCCATCATGTACTGGTGGATTGGTATTGGGCACCCCAGGTCAGGGCGGAGCTCCTAACCAGTATTCACTAGGCGGCGGCGGCGGCGGCTGGTGGGGCGGTAATAGCGGTGCATGTGGGTCAGGAGGTGATGGTGCCGGTGCCGGTGGTTCGTCTTACACAGACCCCACACGTTGTTCAAACGTTACGCATACGCAAGGATATTCTGGAGCATCAAGCAATGGTAGAGTGATAATTACGGAACTGTGTAATAATCCTGCAGCTGTATCAGGCTCTTCTGCTTTCTGTATTGCCGGTAGCACAACATTTACAGATGCAACTGCCGGTGGTAGCTGGGTTTCAAGCAATGCGCTTGTGGCATCAGTAAGTGCTGGTGGCTTGGTTACAGGTGTTGGCACGGGTACTGCTAATATATCTTATGTCGTTCCCGGCGGTTGTTATGCTTTAAAGACGATCACTGTCAACGCGGCACCATCGGTTACAAGTTTATCTACAAACGCGCCACTTTGCGCAAACAATACACTGACACTTGTAGGTAATAGCCCGGCAAATGTGGCAACTTATCTATGGGAAGGTCCGGCTTCAATTGTCGGTGCATCTACAGCGTCAGCAAGTGTTGCGAACGTTGCTACATCCGGATCAGGTACTTATTCTCTAACTGTAAGTAACGGTACAGGACTCGGTTGCGATATCGTATATACCACGTCGGTTACAGTACGTGCCGCACCTGCCGCAATCGGTGGCGGATCGCAGGTATGCGAGGGCTCTACACTAGCACTTTCAAATAGTGTTCCGGCCGGAACATGGACAAGCTCAAACGCTTCTGTTGCTACGATCAGCACATCAGGAATCGTTACAGGCGTAATGGCAGGTACTTCTGATATTTCTTACACATTGTCTTCAGGTTGTGCTTCTGTGAAGCAGATCACAGTTAATGCGCTGCCTGTCCTTAATATATCTCCTTCTAATAGTGCAACAGTTTGTTTGAATGATGCGGCCAACTTTACGGCAATTGCCCCTGGCGCTACATTCACCTGGAATGGCCTGGCGGGTGCGGGCGGTTTGTCTTGCACAACTTGTGCATCTCCATCGATCACCCCACTTGCTACCGGTAGCAATATGTACAGTGTCACGGCTACGAGCGGTGCGGGCTGTATTACCACCGGTGGTGTTACCGTTTCAGTAAATCCATTACCTACAGACATCACAGGTAGCAGCACCAATATTTGTATTGGTACATCAACTACCCTTAGCAGCGGTACAGGAGGTATCTGGAGCGCAAGCAATGGTAATGCTTCTATCGGTGCTACATCTGGTCTTGTTACCGGTTCATTTGCTGGTGCTGTAACGATCAGCTACACACTGCCAAACTCTTGTTACAAGACATACAATATGATGGTACTGTCTACTCCTGCATCTATCGGTGGCACAGCTACGGTGTGCGAGGGTATGACAACCAACCTGACGCATACAACAGGTGGCGGTGTATGGAGCAGCAGCAGCTCTGCAACTGCATCCGTTAATCCATCGGGTGTCGTTACAGGCGGTACAGCTGGTAACACTACTATTTCTTACACGCTTCCAAGCGGCTGTATCGTAACGGTTGTTGCTACGGTTAACGCACTGCCTGCTGCCATCAATGGCGCAAGCACAGTGTGTGAGTCAGCTAGTACAACACTTACAGATGCGACATCAGGCGGTACATGGAGCAGCAGCTCAGCGAACGCAACGATAAATACCTTCTCAGGTATAGTGAACGGAGTTAGCGCAGGTAATGTGGTAATGTCCTACACACTGCCTACCGGTTGTTACCGCACAAAGGCGATGACGGTAAATGCATTGCCTGCGGCAATCAGCGGAAACAACAATGTATGCCACAACAGTGTAGATTATCTTACAGATGCTACACCAGGTGGTACATGGGGCAGCAGCAACACAGGTGTTGCATTTGTTGATCCATCAGGCGTAGTTACAGGTATCACACCTGGCGCAGTAACCGTATCCTATACAATGGGTACAGGTTGCTACCGCACACTTCCATACACAGTTAACGCACTTCCTGCTGTTATCGATGGTACGAAGAGCGTGTGTGTGAACGGCGAGACAACACTGAGCAATACAGACGCAGGCGGCACATGGAGCAGCAGTGCTACCGGTACTGCTACTATCAATAGTGCAGGCGTTGTTACAGGTATGGCAGCAGGAAATGCTACCATTACTTACACATTGGGTACAGGTTGCCGCCGCACAGCGACAGTAACCGTAAATGCACTGCCAATACCGATCAGCGGAACAGCAAGCGTATGCGAAGGTTCAATGACTACACTGTATAACTTCAGCAGCGGTGGTACCTGGGAATCAGGCGCACCAGGCACAGCTAGCGTAAGCGGCACAGGAGATGTAACAGGTGTGAGCGCAGGTCTTGCGAACATCACTTATACACTGCCTACAGGTTGCGCACGCACACAGGTAGTGACAGTGAACGCACTTCCATCAGCAATAGCAGGCACACAGCAGGTGTGCGTAGGCCAGAACACGTACCTGAGCAACAGCATGGGTGGCGGTACCTGGAGCAGCAGCGCACCGGGTGTAGCTACGATCGATGGTATGGGTACAGTAACAGGTGTGGCAGCAGGCAATACCGTAGTTACTTATACACTGGGCAATGGTTGCTATACAACAGCCCTTCTTACCGTGAACGGACTTCCTAATAATATTACCGGAGCAGGTACTGTGTGTGAGAACAGCAGCATCAGCCTGAACAACAGCACCCCGGGTGGCGCATGGAGCTCTGAGTCAGACGCACTGGCAACAGTAAGCGGCAGCGGATCAGTAACAGGTGTAATGGCAGGAAATGTAAACATCAGCTACACACTGGGTACCGGTTGTTACCGCACGAAGTCGATCGTGGTGAACCCACTACCGGCATCTATCAGCGGCAGCACCCAGGTATGTGTTAACGGTACTACACAACTGGAGAGCGCAACACCGGGAGGTGTATGGAGCAGCGGAGCGCCGGGCACAGCAGGTGTGAACGCAACAGGCGAAGTGAGCGGTTTGTCAGCAGGTAATGCAGACATTACGTATACCATATCTACAGGCTGCCGCCGCAGCGCGACAGTGGTAGTGAACCCACTACCAAACAATACTGCAGGACCATTGGTAGTATGCCAGGGCAACACAGTAACACTGAGCAACAGCAGCGCAGGTGGTACATGGGAAAGCGGTAACACCTCAGTAGCGTCTATCACATCAGGTGGTGTGGTAACAGGCATGGGTGCAGGTACATCCCGCATTACCTACACACTTCCTACGGGCTGTATGCGTCTTTCTACAGTAACAGTAAACGCACTTCCAAACCCGGCTACCGGCAACCTGAACGTATGTGTAGGTATGACAACAGCACTGGGCAACAATACACCAGGTGGTATCTGGACAAGCAGCACACCGGGCGTAGCCACTATCAACCCGACAAGCGGTGTTGTGACAGGTGTGAGCGCAGGCAGCACAAACATTACGTACACACTTCCTACATCATGCCGCACGGTATCATCAGTAGTGGTGAACAGCAACCCTGCAGCAATAGCAGGAGCAACTGCAGTATGTAAGAACAGCAGCATCAGCGTGAGCAACAGCACACCTGGCGGCTCATGGAGCAGCAGTTCTACAGGCGTAGCGATGGTAGACGGCAGCGGCGTAGTAACGGGTATGAATGCAGGCACTGCTCGCATCACGTACACGCTTCCTACAGGTTGCTACAGCACACAGCTGATGACAGTGAATGCACTTCCGGGTGCTATCACAGGCACAAGCAGTGTATGCCAGGGTAATACAATTACATTGAACAATACAACAGGCGGCGGCTCATGGAGCAGCAGCAACCCAGCGATCCTGACGGTAAGCGGCACAGGTACAGCAACGGGTATTGCACCGGGTGTAGCAGCAGTAAGCTATACCCTGAATACAGGCTGCGCACAGACAATGACGATCAACATCGACGGTCTGCCACTGCCGATCGAAGGACCAAACACAGTATGTGTGGGTGGCAGCGCAATGCAGAGCACGCTGAGCAGCGGAGGCTTCTGGAGCAGCGCATCACCAAATGCATCAGTGAGCTTCCTTGGAGAAGTAAGCGGCCATGCAGCAGGCACAGTAGTAGTTACCTACATGTACGGTTCAGGCTGTGCACGTATGAAGACAATGACAGTGAACCCGCTACCTGCGGTAAGCGCAGGCGACAATGCAGTATGCGTAGGCAGCATGACGACGTTGACAAACAGCAGTGCAGGCGGAACATGGCTGAGCAACAGCCCTGCGCATGCAACAGTTGATAACATGAGCGGTATGGTAACGGGCGTATCAGGCGGTATCGTACTGATGAGCTACGTATTGCCAACCGGCTGCCAGACAGTTAAGAATATGACTGTAAATACAACACCTGCAGCTATAGGCGGCATGACTGAACTGTGCGAAGGCACAACAACGGTTCTGAACAACACAACGCCGGGTGGTATCTGGACAAGCGACAACACATCAGTAGCGCTGGCAGATATAGCAGGTGGTATCATCACAGGCATGATGCCGGGTTCAACTACGATCAACTACGTACTTTCTACAGGTTGTAAGACAAGCACAACGGTAACTGTCCGCAACAACCCGGCTTCGATCAGCGGCGCAACGAACATCTGCGCAGGCAGCAGCAGCGTGCTGACAAATGCAACACTTGGTGGTGTATGGAGCTCAGCAGACGATGCAGTAGCAACGGTAAGCGGCGCAGGCGTACTGACCGGAGTTGCAGCAGGCAACACAACAGTAACGTATATGCTGGGTACAACTTGCTACCGCACAGCATCAGTAGCAGTAAATGCACTTCCTGACATGAAGAATGTAACAGGCGGCGGCAGCTACTGCGCAGGTGGCTCAGGTGTTAGCATCGGACTTGATGCATCACAGACATCGACTACGTACAAGCTATACCGCGCAGGCACAGGCCTTGCAGGCAGCTATAGTGGTACAGGCACCCCAATGTTCTTCGGTATGATGACAACAGCGGGTATGTATACAGTAATGGCAACGAACGCATCAGGCTGTTCATCAGCAATGGCGGGCAGCGCTACCGTAGCTATCACACCGGTGGTAGTACCGATGGTGAGCATCAGCTCAGACCTTGGCGATACAGTATGTGCAGGCCAGGCCGTAACGTTCGGTACAATGATCAGCAATGGCGGTACAGCTCCGACTTATGAGTGGAAGGTGAACGGCGTGACGATGAGCGGCACAGGCAGCAGCTTCACACACAGCCCCGCAATGGGAGATGTCATCTCTGTGAAGATGACGAGCAATGCAGAGTGCGCAGTACCTGGAACAGCAACAGCGGTTAATGCACCGATGGTAATGAGTGTAGAAACACCATCAGCGAATATTGGTGTGTCACCATCAGCAAGCGTATGCGAGGGTACAGTAGTGATGTTCACAGCTACAGCAGTGAATGGTGGCAGCACACCTACGTACACATGGATGAAGAATGGTACTATCCCGATGGGCGGTGGTGCAACCCTGACTTACACACCGGCAGACAATGACGTGATCAGCGTAAGGCTGAACAGCAGCTACCGTTGCGTATCTGTGAACAACGTGATGAGCAACAACATCACGATGAATGTAGACAAGGTATACATACCTGAGGTACAGGTTATAGCTACACCGGGCACAACGATACAGGAGGGCGACCAGGTTACGTTTACTACGAACGTTATCAATGCAGGGCCTACACCACAGTATCGCTGGTTGAAGAATGGCCAGGCAATAGCCGGCGCGAACGGAGCAACTTATGTAGGCAGCAACTTTGTGAATGGAGACTCAGTAACCTGTGTAGTGAAGGGAAGCGGCGCATGCGGCGAAGAGACGATCAACTCAGTGATGCTGACAGTAGTACCATCTACAGGCGTAGCGCAGACAGCGAATATAGCTGCCGAGGTGAAACTGATACCAAACCCGAACAATGGTGTGTTCACAGTAAGTGGCACAATAGGTGAGGGTAGCGAAGAAGTGAGCCTTGAGGTAACGGACATGTTGGGCCAGGTAGTATACCGTGGTACAGCACAGGTACAGGGTGGCAAGCTGAACGCAGGCATCAGCCTTGGCAGCAACCTTGCTAACGGCATGTATATGCTGAACCTGCACACGGCTACCAGCCACGCAGCACTGCACTTCGTAGTGAAGCAATAATAGAATTGTTTGCGAGAAATAGAAAAGGCCCTGCATATGCAGGGCCTTTTACTTTATGGTCATTTTTACAAACATCTGACAATTTTAGCGATGTGGTCATGTGTCTTATTTCCGCTGCATTGTAGATTTGCCGGCTATGACGATTTTGAGCAATGTCAGTATAATCGCACTCGCTGCAGCATTGGTATTTTCCGGAGATTGTTTGGGTCAGCAGTCGGCCCCTACAGGTGAAGGAGAGAAGAAGAATTCTTCTCTCTCATATCCTGAAGAGAAGCATTTTACCAATATGCGTCAGCTAACCTTTGGAGGAGACAACGCAGAAGCCTATTTTGGCTTTGACAACGAGCATGTTACCTTTCAGCGTACGAATCCTAAAGAAGGTGTGGACTGTGACCAAATATTCTATGGTACACTGCCGTCGTCAGACAAGAAGAAGTTTGACTACAAGCTGGTAAGCACCGGCAAAGGACGCACTACCTGCGCCTACCTGATGCCCGATAAGAAACACTTTCTGTATGCGTCTACCCACCTTGCTGCTGATACCTGCCCGCCTGTACCTGATCGCAGTAAGATAAAGAAGTACGTATGGCCTATCTATGATGGCTATGATATATTTGTTGCGGATTTCAAAGGGCATATTACCAAGCAGCTTACAAAAAGTCCGGGCTATGATGCGGAAGGCACTATTTCTCCTGACGGAAAGAAGATAATATTTACGAGTTCCCGCAATGGCGATATAGACCTGTATACAATGAATATTGACGGGACCGACGTAAAGCAGATCACCAATACCCTGGGGTATGATGGGGGGGCGTGCTTTTCCCCTGATGGTAAGATGATCACCTGGCGTGCTTCCCGTCCGCAAACAGACGAAGAGATCAAGGAATATAAAGACCTGCTGGCACAGGGACTTGTGATGCCTACGCGCATGGAGCTATTCGTAGCTAATGCCGATGGTAGCAACGCACGCCAGGTAACAAAGCTGGGTCGTGCCAACTGGGCACCGGCATTTACCCCCGACAGCAAGCGCCTGATATTTGCTTCGAACCATGAGCATGAGCGTGGATTCCCTTTTAATCTCTATCTGGTAAACTTTGACGGTACAGGTCTTGAACGCATTTCGCATGATAATGGATTTGATGCGTTCCCCATGTTCTCACCAGACGGAAAGAAGCTCATTTTCAGCTCTAACCGCAATAATGGTGGCACTCATGACACCAATGTTTTTATTTGTGACTGGTTAGACTAAAGATTTTTTGATCGACACGATAGGGGTAAGTACTTGCTTCGTTGTCATCTTCTCAAATACCAGAGAAAATGACAACAATCAAAAAGGTCGCGACAGCACTTCTATTATCTGTTACAGGGGCGGCGACAGCGCAGGAACAATTAAGGAGTAATGCTCATATTGGCTTTGTTTATCCTTTAAGTACAAACGGCGTAAAAGCGCTGGAGTATAGCAACCGATTCTCAATTCACGCGCTTGCGGGCGTTTCCAGGGCAGAGGAGGCATTCTGTGCCGCCGGTGTGGCAAACGTAGTCAAAGACAGCGTGCATGGTTTTATTGCTGCAGGCACTGCAAACATCATAGGTGGCAACGCAGATGGTTGCCAGGCGGCTGGCTTTATCAACCTGACTGGCGGCCACACCCGTGGGACACAACTTGGTGGGTTCATTAATCTTTCTGGCAGTGTAAATGGCGCACAATTGGGTGGGTTTGCCAACGTGGCAATGCATGAAGTAAAGGGGGCGCAGATAGCAGGTTTTATCAATACAGCAGATACCGCAACGGGCCAGGTTGCCGGTTTTATAAACGTAGCGCGCCGCTCCAAGGCGCAGGTAGCGGGCTTCGTGAATGTGGCCGACGACGTAGACGGTACGCAGATAGCAGGATTCATAAATGTGGCCCGCAAAGTAAAAGGCGCGCAAATAGCAGGGTTCATAAATATTGCGGATAGCAGTGATTGCCCTATCGGTATCATCAATATAATAGGCAATGGAGAGCAGGCGCTGGGCCTGACTGTTAACGAGATAGGAACAACTATGCTCACCCTACGCTCGGGCGGCAGGAAACTTTACGGCATTATTGGTATAGGTGGCAATTATGTTGACGGCTACAGGGCCTTTGGCCTGGAGGCTGGCCTGGGTATGCACATACCAGTAGCACCACACTTTAGATTCAATACAGAAGTCTCTGTTACCTCTCTCTCAGATCTGTGGATGAATACCGACATACGTACCGACCTGCGGTTTATGCCGGCTGTAAGACTGGGTAATGTTGAGATATTCGCAGGACCTACTTTCAGCTATACCGGTACCAACGACATACAGGGTGTAGGTAGAGTTGGCTATACTTTATGGGATTACCAGTCCTGGGGATACACGCACAATTTTGCAATTGGGGGTGTAGTCGGTATTCAATATCATTTTAATAGCAAGCGCATACTGAATAGCCTCACAACACAAAAAAATATTTCGGCAGAATAGGGGTTTAATACCACTGAATTGTCTTCTTTCTAAATAACCATTAATAACATACACAAAGAATTAGTTTATGAAACACAGTATCACAGCAATCGCACTTCTGGCAACAGCCGCCCTTTCTACATCATCTTGCAGGCGTATTGTCGGCGACGGCCCATCTATCACGAAAACCTACAGCCTCAGCGGATTCTCTTCCATTAACTCTGGCATAGACGGTGACGTTTACTACACACAGGACAGCACCTATCATGTGGAGATATATGGTCAGTCGAACATTCTGGATAAGATCGAAACACCGATCGAGAACGGTGAGCTTCGCCTGCAGTTCCGCAAGTTTGAGCGTATTGGCTGGCATAATAAGGTCATCGTTCGCATCTCTGCGCCAGCAATGACCGGCCTGGGCGTGAACGGCTCCGGAAACCTCTATGCTAACCAGCCAGTAAACTCAGCGAATATGAATGTAAAGGTTAACGGCTCCGGTAATGTTACTATGTCGAGCTACACGGGCAGCGACTTTACCTCACAGATAAGTGGTTCCGGTCGCATAACCGTGAATGGTGGCAAGGTGCAGACAGCAAGCACCCGGATAAGTGGTAGCGGAGATGTCGATATAGCAGGTATGCAGGCTGAAAACGCTACCGTGAATACAAGTGGCTCCGGCAACGTGCGCATCTGGGCTACCAATACACTCGACGTACGCATCAGCGGCAGCGGCGATGTTTACTACAGTGGTAACCCGGTTGTTACCACAAGCATTTCAGGTTCAGGCAAGGTTCGTCACAACTAAGCTGACCTCCTCTCTATAGGTGCAGAAAAATTCTCTACACTCAAGCGCACCACACCAACTCTTATTTATTGTCAAATCCTCTTCGCGCGGAGCTGTCAGAACAAACTGGCGGCTCCGTACAGGGGAACCTCATCTCCAAACACACCAAATCATGAATCTTCTAAAACACATTTTCATCCTTTTGCTTACGCTGGCCACCACCACGGCAGTGGCGCAAAGCACACAAACCATCAGTGGCAAGGTCTTTGACGAGGCATCTCGCGCACCGCTTACCGGCGCAGTTATAGTACTTACCGGCGCTGCCTCTACCGGAACTGTTACAGACATCGACGGCAACTTTTCCCTTTCCGGGGTGCCGATAGGCCGGCAGTCGGTAAAGGTATCCTACACCGGCTATGAAGACCGCCTGATGAATGACATACTCGTTACCGCAGGCAAGGAAGTGCACATTGGTGTGAGCATGCAGGAAAGACTGCATAAGCTGGACGAAGTAACGGTAAGCTATAGCAGGTCTAAAGATAAGACCCGCACCAATAATGAGATGGCACAGGTAAGTGCCCGCTCCTTCAACGTAGACGAGACCAAGCGCTACGCCGGTGCGCTGGGCGACCCATCTCGCATGGCTGCCAACTTTGCAGGTGTTATTTCCGGCAACGACTCGCGCAACGACATAGTAGTGCGCGGTAACTCACCCACAGGTATGCTGTGGCAACTGGAGGGCCTGAACATCCCTAATCCCAACCACTACGGTTCCCTGGTGACAACAGGTGGCCCGATTAGTATGCTGAATAATAACAACATTGACAAGTCGGACTTCTTTACCAGCGCCTTTCCGGCACAGTATGGTAATGCACTGTCCGGTGTATTCGATATTCGCCTGCGTGATGGCAACCGCAATAAAAGCGAATTTCTGGCACAGGTGGGCTTCAATGGTTTTGAGCTGGGCGCAGAGGGGCCGCTAGGTAAAAACAAGCGCACATCTTACGTTATCAACTATCGCTACTCTACATTGGGTGTGTTTCAGAAGATGGGTATCGACTTCGGATCTGGCTCTGCTACGCCGCTATACCAGGACCTGAACTTTAAGCTGAGCTCGCAGGTGAGTAAGAAGTCGAAGCTGTGCCTCTTTGGCGTGAGTGGCAAAAGCAAGATCGACTTTCTCGGGAACGAGGTAGACACCTCAAAGGTGGAACTCTACAGTGCAGATCCATATGCCGATGAGCGCAACAAATTTGGCACAACGGTTACAGGTGCGTACTATGAATACCAGTTGAGTGATAAAACATCCATGCGCTTTACCGCCGGCTATAGCGGAATAATGCAGGAATATAAAGCTGACTCCCTGAGCCATATTGACCGTCACCCGGTGCCTGATGCCTACGGCAAACTGACCAATGGCAAGATAACCGGCATGTGGAGCATGACCCACAAGATGAACGCCCGGAACAATATACAGGCCGGGGTGACTTATGACAATACCACCTTTAACCTGCTGAATAAGGACATAGAGCCTACCGGTGCCGAGTTCGTATACATCAACAAGACGGGCTCCTTTGGCCTGGCCCAGGCATATGCACAGTGGAAGCATCGCTATAGCGAAAAGCTGTCGTCTGTAGTGGGGGCACATGGCCAATACATAACGCTGAATGAACGTATGGCTGTAGAACCACGTGCCAGCCTGCGCTATGCACTGGGCACCCGCCAGGCAGTGAGTGTAGGCTATGGCATGCACCACCAGGCACAGAACGTATATACCTACTTTTCACAGACCAATACGCCAACCGGCCCCGCACTAACCAACAAGAACCTGGACTTTACCCGCGCCCATCATATGGTGCTAACCTATGACTGGAACGTAACAGAGCACCTGCGCATGAAGGCGGAAACCTACTACCAGTTACTGGGTAATGTGCCTGTGGAACAGCGCGCTACATCCTTTTCTGTACTGAACATGGGTGCCGACTTTGGTGTGGTGGATGTGGACAGCCTGGTGAACAAGGGAAAGGGGCACAACTATGGCGCTGAGCTAACAGTGGAGCGTTTTTTCGACAAAGACTATTACTTTCTCGTAACGGCATCGGTGTTCAATTCCCGGTACAGCGGGAGTGATGGTATAGAACGCAATACAACCTTCAATACCGGCCGCGTGCTGAATGTGCTTGCAGGCAAAGAATTTCGTGTGGGGCACAAGGGTAGCGTGCTGGCCGTGAATGTGAAGATGAGCAGTGTGGGAGGCCGCTACATGACACCGCTGGACCTGGCGGCTTCTCGTGCAGCTGGCCACAGTGTGTATAAAGACAACCTGGCCTATTCTGAGCGCCAGCCGGACTACTTCCGCACGGATGTAAAAATCGCCTACCGCAAGGAGTACAAAAAGAGCACACTGGAACTGGCTGTAGATCTACAAAACATTACCAATCACCAGAACACATTTGAGAAGTTTTACGACTCAAGAAACGACAAGGAAGTGATCGTTTACCAACAGAGCTTCTTCCCGATTCCAACAATAAGGTACACATTTTAGTGCGTGTGTGTTATCCGGTAGCGGGGGTGCGGTGTTTACATCGTGCTCCCGTTTTTTTTGAGCTATGAATTATGGGTTGCAGGGTATTTATACTTGAAAGCGATTTTTTTGTGGCGGTGAGATAACATGTATGGCTGAAATGCGCTCCTGTATTGATTATGCGTTTTAATTTTAATTTCTAAACGCTTCTATCGGCTTCTGAAAATTGCTAAGATTTGCTAAATGTTGCGTAAAACCTGCTACGAGCTTCTAAGAATTGCTAAAGAGGTATAAAAATACATCCCGATTGCTATTGGGACCCAAAACCAAATTCCAATGTGGTGCAGCAGACAATATCACTACTGGTGCTATTCAGCATAAAGGTGGATCAATCATCGCAAAGCAGCAAAACCGATTTCTATAATAGAACACTGGCGATCTGTGATAGAACGAAAATGGGGTTTCATAAAACTTTATCGCCGGACGGAATCCGGCTACCATACCCGCCGTAGGTATAACCTACTGCCAAAACGGTCGTCCGATGAGGCATATATTTTGCGTTTTCTGTAACTGAATAGCTTTCACCGGGTCCAGGTGGCGTATCTCAACATCGCTATTTTCCTTTTCGCGGGCATTTTTGTCCATTCCGTAGGTACGCTTGTCTGTCCTATTAAGAACAGACCTAATTTTACGATGTCATTCAGATGAAAAAATATTATATTCTACAGGGGCTTCTTTTGTCGGGCCTCATCACGCTACTGTTATCCATTGGCAGGCTGGTGCGGCTGGGAGACCAGCCAGCCAGTGAATTATTCCTTTTTGCCGGCGTCATGTTCACTCACCTTGTTCTGTCCTGGATATTTCTGCAGGCGGTGTTTCATGCCTGGAATCATGGGAAGGAAAGCCTGGTGCGCCAGTGGTGGCGTGGGCTGGTGGGGATAGTGGGCGCGATTTTGCTTTCGTATGCGCGTGAGGACTTGTACCAAATCATAGCCCCACATTCCTATATAGCAGAAGACCTGGAATTGGCGAGGAAGCGAGTGATGCTCCTGCCTGCAGTAAAGGGGATGGCAACGGGTATTTTTCAGTATTTCGTTATCTACTACCTGGCTATGACGCAACGCGTGCAAAAGGCAAAAATTGAAATAGAACAACTGAAAAAGGAACATCTTGAAACCCGTTTGCACCTGCTGAAACAACAGCTAAGTCCACATTTTCTTTTCAACTCGCTGAACACACTAAAGACTATGGTAGCTGAAACTGACGCGAGACAATACATAGTACAGTTGTCTCACGTGTACCGGTACCTTTTAAATCATAATGACAACAGCCTGGCATCGCTAAAGGATGAAATAGAATTTACCGACTCTTACCTTGCCATCCTAAAAGAGCGCTTTGAGGCTGCGCTTATTGTGAATACGACCATTCCGGAACATGCGCTCTCTGCACAGTTGCCTCCCCTGGCGCTGCAAATACTAATAGAGAATGCGATAAAGCACAATGTAGTTTCTGAGGAAGAACCACTGACAATTAACATAACTTACAACGGCAATAAACTGGAAGTGGCCAATAACCTGAATAGAAGGATATCTGTATCTGAGCAAACGGGGACCGGGCTGCAGAATATTATGGAACGTTACCGACTATTGAGCCGTGAAACGCCGGAAACACACATCAGTAGCAGCAATTTCATTGTTCGACTACCACTAATAGAACCATGAGAGTACTGATAATAGAAGACGAAGTAAAAACGGGCAGGGAGCTACAACGGTTGCTGGAGAACACAGCCGCAGATATGGATGTGCTTGATATTCTGCCAACGGTGAAGCGCAGCATAAAATGGCTTCAGGAAAATGATGCTCCTGACCTTATTGTGTCTGACATTCAGCTTGCGGACGGCATCTGTTTTGATATTTTCTCCGGTGTGCAGGTGAACTCGCCGATCATCTTCTGCACGGCGTTTGATGAATATGCTATCAGAGCGTTTGAAACAAACGGCATAGACTATATATTGAAACCGGTTGACGAGGCGAGACTAAAGCAAGCGGTAGATAAGTACCTGAAGATAAAGGCGCATGTAGCGCCGGAGACACCTGGCTTTTCCGACAAAATAAACGCACTTCTGGCCACAATGGACCGGCCTACAAAAAGTGTACTGCTGGTGTATGAGGGTGATAAGATAATACCGGTGAACCTGCGGGACATTTCGTTCATCTACCTTTCGCCAGATGGCTTGAAGATATATAGCGATAGCGGAGCGGTTTATCGTATGAACGGTACGCTGGACGACACGGAAAAGCAACTGGACAGTAATATGTTCTTCCGGGCAAACAGGCAGTTTATAATAGGCAGGAAAGCCATAAAGGAGGCGGAGCACTACTTCAATCGCCGGCTACTGGTAAAGCTGTCAAGGGAAACTCCCGAGCATGTGGTGATAAGCAAGATCCGCACGGGCGACTTCCTGAAATGGTGGGAAAACAGTTGACCAGCGTCGTTTCCTTCCGTTGTTTGTCCATTCCAGTAACGAAGATGTCCATCTTGCATGCAAGAACGAAAGAAGGCGAAAACAAGGTTGCAAATTTGCCATCTCAACTACTAAGAATAAAATGGCAAAAAGAATGCAATTCCATCGTGTGGGTCTTTTGGTACTATGCTTTGGGATGAAGACTGTAACCTATGCGCAAAACACATCGCGTGCAACGCCGGAAGAACGCGCCCGAAAGCAAACGACAACAATGCGCGAGGTTCTTGTGCTGACCGATGAACAGGAGCAAAAGGTTGCTGAGATCAACCTGAGATATGCACGCAAAAACGAAGGCGTTGCTAACAATGGTGGTGGCCGCATGGCGAAAATGAATGCTGTCAAGGCCAATAGAAACCGGAAGAACGGAGAGATGAAAGAGGTACTAACTCCTGACCAGTATGAAAAGTACCTGGAGCTACAGGAACAAAATGCCGCCAGGATGAGGCAGCAGCGTATGCAATAAGAAGCCCAACCATAAACACATAAAATGATCAGACTATTTGGCCTCCTGGCCTTTCTGCTCCCCATCATGGCGCAGGCACAGCAATATACTATTAGCGGACGTATATCTTCCGCAACAACAGGGGAGACGCTACCGGGCACTGTAGTGAAACTCGCTGATGGGAGCGTGGGGACCGTAAGTAATGAGTATGGCTTTTACTCGCTAACGCTGAAAGCCGGTCCGCGCAACATAGATGTGAGTGCAATAGGCTTACAGCCTGTATCGTTTTCCATCAACTTATCTCATGACACTACTATAAATGTGGAGCTGGGCAGACAGCCAAAGGACCTGAAGGAAGTGGTGATAACAAGCAAATCGAAAGGGCGGGACCTGGCGATGCCGCAAACGGGTGTAGAAAAGCTATCGGTCAACGACATTAAGACAATACCGGTGTTGCTGGGAGAGAAGGACGTAATAAAGGTAGCACAGTTGCTGCCGGGCATAAAATCGGCGGGCGACGGCAATAGCGGATTTTACGTGCGTGGCGGCTCAGGTGACCAGAACCTCATTCAGCTAGATGAAGCAACGGTATATAATGCGTCGCATCTGCTGGGTTTTTTCTCCACCTTCAACTCTGATGCTATCAAGGATGTGACAATTTACAAGTCGGGCATGCCGGCACAATATGGAGGGCGGTTGTCGTCTGTAATGGATGTGCGTATGAATGACGGTAATAATAAGGACTACAACGTAAGTGGAGGCATTGGCCTGATATCGTCCAGGCTGAACATAGAAGGACCTATACAAAAGGACAAATCATCTTTCCTGGTAAGTGGAAGGCGAACCTATGCGGACATGTTCCTTGCACTATCGGACGATCCGAGGTTAAACAATAATACCCTGTATTTCTATGATCTGAACGCCAAAATGAACTATTCGCTGGGTGCGAAGGACAGGATATACCTCTCCGGCTACTTTGGCAAAGATAAGCTGGGGGTAGGTGAGACATTTGGACTGGCCTGGGGAAACAGCACCGGAACAGCAAGGTGGAATCACATATTTAACAACAAGCTGTTCTCTAACACGTCGCTCATCTACAGCAATTACGACTACACAATATCTATTCAGAACGGTGGAAATAATTTCAACATATTCTCCCAGATACGCGACTACAATATAAAAGAGGACCTAAGCTGGTATCCCAACAATGCCAATAGCGTAAAGGTGGGGTTCAGTAGTATTTACCACACCATAAGGCCGGGGGAGATAACCGCCTCAGACGAATCTGCAATAAATGACCTCATTCAGCAAAAGAGACATTCGCTGGAGAACGCAATCTTTGCGACCAACACATGGAAGGCTTCACCAAGAATATCTGTGACCTATGGCGTGAGGCTGACGGCATTTACCGTACTGGGAGCCGGAGATTTCTATGAGATAGACAATGCCGGCCAGGTAGCAGACACGCTGAGTTACCAAAGTGGGCAAGCGGTGAAGACCTATATCAATCCGGAGCCGCGAGTGGCGCTGAGCTATTCCATCACCGAGAATTCATCGATAAAAACCTCGTATGCAAGAAACATACAGAATCTGCACCTTATATCGAACTCGACCTCATCTAACCCAACTGATAAGTGGGTGGCTAGCACCAATAATATAAAGCCTGAAATTTCCGACCAGGTGTCACTGGGCTGGTATAAGGACCTGAAAGAAGGCGCATATGAACTGACAATTGAGTCTTACTACAAAGCGATGCAAAACCAGATAGACTACAGAAACGGTGCCAACGTGTTCAGCAGTAGTGTGCCGATCGATGCGCAACTATTGTATGGTGTAGGGCGCGCGTATGGTATAGAATTCCTTATAAAGAAAAAGGTAGGTGCATTTACCGGGTGGGTAGGCTACACCCTCTCGAAGACCGAGCGGAAGATAAATGGTATTAACGACAACAAATGGTACAATGCCCGCCAGGATCGTACACACGACATTGCCGTAGTGGGTATGTATGAACTGAATAAAAAATGGAGTTTCTCGGCTAACTGGATATACTATACCGGTGATGCCATAACCTTCCCAACGGGCAAGTATAGGGTAGACGGACGAACTGTTTATTACTACACAGACAGGAATGGATATCGCATGCCCAATTATCACAGGCTGGACATAGGTGCTACCTGGACTATGGCCCGGGGAGAAAGAAAACTGCACGAACTGATGATGGGCGTGTATAACTTATATGGCAGAGAGAACGCCTATGTAATAGACTTCAGGGATAGCGAGACACAACCAGGACAGACTGAAGTGGTGCAGACGGCACTATTTAAGTACATCCCATCTATAACCTACAATTTCAAATTCTAACTCATGTACCGTACTCTTCGTGCCATAGCTTTAATAGCCATACCGTGCCTAATGACCTCATGTGAAAAGGTACTGACAATAAAACCAGACGCGGCACCCACACAACCTGTTGTAGAGGCCATAATAACCAATCATGCGGGCGAGGCTCTTGTAGTCGTAAGTAATACCCGCACTTTTGAGCAAACAAATGACTTTGAGGGCATAAGCGGTGCCGTAGTATCGATAACCGACGATGAAGGAAACATCACAATGTTTGGTGAAACCAGTACCGGCTATTTTGAGTCGCCAATGTTGCAGGGCATACCCGGACATACATATACCCTTAGTGTGTCGGTAAATGGGCAAGAGTTTACAGCGGTGTCAACCATGCCATCAGAGGTAGAGCCTGACAGCCTGTTTGCAAGGATCGATAACACCTTTGGTGAGGAACGGAGGCTGGTGAACATAGTGTTTCAAGATCCGGCGACTGAAAAAAACCAGTATCGTTTTGTTCAATACAGAAATGGCGAGAGAATAGATGACATATTTACCAGAAACGACGAACGAACAAATGGCAACAAGATCACGCTGCCCTTGCGATATATGGCAGGCGATGAAGAACAGCTGCAAGTGGGAGATAACGTGACGGTGGACATGCAGTGTATAAGCGCAGAGATGTACAAATATCTATACGGACTGAGTACCAATACTCCCGGAGGAGTGCAAAGTGCCACCCCCGCCAACCCGGAAACGAATATGCGAGGCGGTGCGCTTGGATATTTCAGCGCTCACACGTCGACTAAAAAGTCGCTAACAATAAATTGAGGATAGGGGATGTAGAGTGGGGAGTCTGCTAGTCTTAGCAGCTCCCCTTTACAAAAAGGACTGTTAGAAAGGCCGAAAAGAATAAACGATGAAAGGTTTTATTGAGATAAAGAATGCACAAGCAGAGGCGGACACCAATACTTATTATGTAAACACGTCGGCAATTGTATACTTCTACGCAATTGAAATGGATATTGTAGCGGAAGCAGAAAATGGGAACGATGAAAATAGGTTCCCCAAAACCTTTGTAGTCGTAAATGCCAATGATTTTGACGGCACTCAGTTAATGTTCAAAATCGCTGATAGTACCGATGTGTTTGCGGCACGATTAGAGGCTGCTATGGTTTAATGATCCATGCGGGCGATGTGACCTGGTACTATTGCACGACCTGTACGTGTACGTCAGTTACTTCTTTCCCTTCTGTTTTTCTTCCTTTAGCAGTTTGTCGATGCCATCAGAAGAAGTTATAAACCTGAATGTGCCGAGGGACCCGTTGGACTCAATAGTGAAGCTTGTTGTCTTCCAGCCAGCTTTGGAGAATTTGGTTTTGAAAACGGCCAATCCCGAATTGGGGTCTTCCTTGTCAATACCCAGGTATGAGTAGGACTGTAGCTTTCCGTAGTCGGTGTGTAGTTTTGCTACCAGTTCTGAATTCCACATGCTTTCTATTCCGTCCTCACCAAACCACATATGAGCAATGCTGTCAGCTTGCTTCTTATTATAGAATTCTACAAACCTGGTGAAAGTACGTTCATAATCTTTCTGAGATTGACAGAAGGCAACGATTGGTGCAAATAAAAGGACAAGGGAGAGCTTTTTCATACTATAAAGATAAATAAATGTTCATTTGAGAGGTGTTTTACCTTGTGTTTCAGCTCGTCAGGAGGCCGCGAGCATTTCCTTCCGGTACACCACATTTGTGGGGACATCGGGGTCCTTGCGGCCTTCACACAATGTGAAGCCATGCTTTTGCAACAAGTGTCGGGAGCGGGCGTTGCTGCTGTGGGTGAATGCCTCAATGGCTTGCAGGTGTAATGTGCCGAAGCTGAAAGCTAAAACTGCAGACATGGCTTCGTGCATATAGCCGTTTCCATGATGCTGTGGCAACATTTCATATCCTATCTCGGCAGTAGTTTCGTCAGCAGATATGTTCCAGAGGCAGATTGTGCCAATGAGTTCGCCCGTGTCCTTTAGGGTAATTACCCAGTAACAGGTGTTCTTGCCGGCGTAGCCTGCTTTGATCCGGTCAATAAAGGCTTGCGCTTCGCTCACGTCTTTCAGCGGCGGCCGGCCAATGTAGCGCCGCACTTCGTCGTTCGTCCGTAGCGCGTAAATGGTATGGAGGTCGTGATCGGTAAGCTCACGAAGATGGAGGCGCTTGGTGGACAATGGTGAGAAAGGGTGCATGGTATGAAGTTAGGATTTAGCGCTGAAATGGCTCACTGTTGCATGATATTGGCAGGCGTGGGTAACGTAAATTGCTGTTGTGGGGTTATTTTGGCAATTTTGTGGCGCAAAACAATAGTTGCAAATGTTTGATAACGTGAAAATAGGGATACTGGGCGGCGGCCAGCTTGGCGCCATGCTGCTGCGGTATGCGATAGACTATGGCCTGGATGTGGCGGTGCTGGACAAGGACAAGAATGCCCCCTGCGCACGCTATACTGCGTCATTTAAGGTGGGCGACCCCATGAGCTATGATGATGTTATGGCCTTTGGCAAGGAACTGGATGTGGTGACCATAGAAATGGAAGCTGTAAATACCGATGCCCTGAAGGCGCTGGCCGAAATGGGGAAGAAGGTATATCCCTCGCCACACACGATAGAGACAATACAGGACAAATATGTGCAGAAGCAGTTTATGCAGGCGCACGGCATACCGGTGGTAAGTGGTGTGCTGGTAAACAACCGTGCCGAACTGAGACAATATGCAGACAGGCTGCCTGCGTGCCTGAAGAAGTGCAGAGCCGGATATGATGGCAAGGGCGTGCAGATGCTGAATAGCGTAGCTGATATGGAAACAGCATTTGACGAGCCCAGTGTGCTGGAGGAGAAGATAAAACTGGAAAAGGAAATATCTGTGATAGTAGCGCGCGATGCTGCAGGAAATATGGAAGTGTATGATCCTGTGCTGATGGAGTTTGACCCGGCCCTGAACCTGCTCGACTTCCAGGTATGTCCTGCGGGACTGAATGATGCGGCGGTAGCGGAGGCAAGTGACCTGGCCAGGAAGGTGGCCACTGCAATGAACCTTACCGGTATAATGGCTGTGGAGATGTTTATAGACCAGGCCGGAAAAATATATGTGAACGAGCTGGCGCCACGTGCCCATAATAGCGGCCACCACACTATAGAAGCGGCGGCTACCTCCCAATTTGAGCAGCAGGCGCGCCTGATACTAGGGCTGCCACCGGGCAGCGCACAAACAACGCGCGCATCGGTGATGCTGAACCTGATAGAGCCTGCTGCGCAACACAAAGCCGCATATACGCACGCGCTTAAGGAAATGGTGCGGGCGGGCGATGTGCACATGCACTGGTATGGCAAGCAAGGAGGCAAGCCGGGCAGGAAGATGGGCCATATAACGGTGACTGATGCCCGGCGCGAAGATGCCATTGCAAGGTCATTAATTATCAAGAAGGCATTAAACGAACACTAATGAAGAAAGTAGGAATAATAATGGGTAGCTCATCTGACGCGCCCACCATGCAGGCGGCAGCAAAGGTGCTGGCGTCGTTTGGCATACCTTATGAGTTTATGGTAGTGTCTGCACATCGCAGTCCGCAATGGATGTATGAATATGCGGCGTCTCTGGCTGAGCGCCAGATAGCGGTGGTAATAGCCGGTGCCGGTGGGGCTGCACACTTGCCGGGCATGATGGCAGCACTGAGTGAGGTGCCTGTGATAGGTGTGCCTATTAAGTCTACACACTCTATGAACGGGCTTGATTCGCTCCTGTCTATAGTGCAGATGCCGTCTGATGTGCCTGTGGCTACGGTGGCTATAGACGGCGCTCACAATGCCGGTGTACTGGCTGCCCAGATATTATCTGTGGGTGACGAAAGCCTCCGCGAAAAGCTGAAAGCGCTCAAGGCTGCCAACAGGGAGAAGGTGAACAAGCAGAATGAAGGACTGCTGAAGGATATGTAGATCTCCTGATAAGGGCTGTATTGCTGCCTAATACCCCTCGAACCACTGGAAGCGGTTGTGGATAATATTATCCTTCTCTTTCCTGATGAAGGCGAGGTATGTAGCGGCGGCGGCGGAGAACTTTTTGCCTTTTTGCCATATAAGGTGCCAATTTGTTTTTAGCGGTAATTTCTTAACAGGGATTATTTGGAGCTCGCCGTTGCCGAGCTCATTTTTTATGCCTATCAACGGCATGATGGACACGCCGAGCCCGGCTACCACAGCTTGTTTCACAGCTTCATTAGACGTTAGCTCCAGCTTTTTCTGGACGGCAATTTTATGCTCCCTGAGGAAATGCTCCATAACGACCCTGGTGCCGGAACCCTGCTCCCGGAATATGACCGGCAGCTTCTCTAATATGGATATGTTATAGGCGGGTTTTGTCAACTCAAAGTCGCGGCTTGCAACCAGAAAAAGCTTGTTTTGCATCAGTTTTACGTGTTCCAGTGCCATGGCGTCGGGCAGCAGAGACACAAGTGAGAAGTCTACTTCATTATTTTCCAGGCTTTCGAGCACCTTGGCCTTGTTTGTTACATCCATCGAAAGTTCAACGCCCGGGTTCTCGCGCATGAAGTCTGTGAGGAAGTGAGGCATCACATATTTCCCGGTAGAAACAATTGAGATCTTAAGCCGGCCTGTGAGCTGGCCTTTATGAGCGTGTGTCTTAAAGTTGAGCGCGTTCACTCCTTCCAGTATTTGCTCGGCAGCAGTTGCAACTTCTCTGCCAAAGTCAGTAACGAAAAGCTGCCGACCTACTACCTCTGTTAATGGTATATCGAATTGCTCCTGAAAATTCCGAAGTTGAATTGACACTGCGGGCTGCGTAAGGTGCAGTTCGTCTGCCGCTTTGGTGACACTGCCGAGCTGTGTAACCTTTAAAAATACCTTGAGTTGATTGAGTGTGTAATTCATAAAAAAGGGTTATGAATATGCTGTCAGGCATAAAGTTAAGCTGATGTTTCTCGATCTTGGCGTTCTCAAGACAGCTTTTTGACAAATTTTTTCAGTTGCGCGCTGTAAGTGAAACCCTTTACTGGTGATAGATTCGCTAAAATACATAAACTATGTTTATGGAAAACATTGCAAAGTTAAATGTTAGATTATGTATTTAGCGACTCATATTTGCACCGTAAAACAAAGGCGATCACATGCTTGACAATCTCAGAATCGGAATAATAGGCAGTAGTGAGGTTGTATGCCGTTTGATGAAAATGTCTGTTGAGGCGGGACTAGACGTCACTGTGATGGGTGTTCAAGAACCTGCAGGAATAGCCGCAGGCAGAGAACAGTACGTTAAGGGGGATCCATCAAGTTTTGATGATGTTGTGGCGTTCGGAAGGCAGATGGACGTTGTAGCCATAGCAGAGGAAGCGACGAACTTGGAGGGCTTGAATAGGCTTTGTGAAATGGGTGTAAAGACATACCCGGACCCCGAAACGGTTGCACTCATTCAAGATAAATTTCTTCAGAAAGATCAGATGGAGGCCTTGAGGTTACCCGTGGTAAAAGGATTGGTTGTTACAAATCCCCAGGAACTGACCGCTCTTGATGAGGAACATGATGATGCACGTAGTCGTGTCGATACAATGGATAGCAAAAATGGTTGCCTCAAGCTTCACACAGTTGAGGCGATAGGAACGGAGGGAGGAAATTTTCTGCAACAGGAAGCAACGCTGGAAATGAAAAAGGAGTTGCTTATCACGGTATCAAGGAACGAATCCGGCTTTGTGGAATGCTATGGACCCGGGCTGCTGATAGCACAGAGAGACAGGATGTTGACAGACTTCCGGTTGTGCCCCGGACGGATAGCCCGGGAAGTAGCTATGAGCGCAATGATGCTGGCCTCGAGGGTTGCAGGAGCATTAAGACTGGTGGGTACGATATGCGTTGAAGTGATAGTTGCCGGTAATGAAAAGCTGTATGTGAACGAGATAGGCTTGCGCGCTAACCAGCTCAGCCTACCCACACAAAACGAAGGCACGAACACCAGGCTGGAACGACAGCTTCGTAACGTGTTGGGGATTGACAAAATGAATGAGCAGCAAAACAGGCAGCAGGCTGTATTGGACATTCCGGAATTGATGGCGCACAAAAAGTATGTGGTAAATGAGGCCTTGAAGGAATTGCTTTGTACAAGTGGTTTCAGTCCGGGCGGAGTGGCGAAATCAGGCCGGAGGAATCCGCCATTCCCAGCAACTGAACTGGAGATAGAGGAGCACGTTTCGAAGACAGTAGTGATAAAATACCTTTTAGGTCACGATTAGCACTCTAGCGGGACAAATGGCGACAAGAGTGCACTGAAAGATCAAGTAACGTATAATAAAATAAAACCAAATAAATATGACAAACACAATTGTAAGTTACGGGCAAGAGCCCGAAGTAAAGATCAGGCAGTCGGCGTCGACAGCAATTACGGTGGCCTATGGTGATGGGATAGGTCCGGAAATAATGAAAGCAACATTGAAGGTGCTGGAAGCGGCCGGGGCGCGCCTGGATATTGAGGAGATCAGTATCGGAGAGTCTGTTTACCTGTCGGGCAACACGTCGGGTATTGGCCAGGAAGCGTGGGATTCATTAAGGAGGACCCGCGTGTTCCTGAAAGCACCTATCACTACGCCGCAAGGTGGTGGTTACAAGAGTCTGAATGTAACTACGCGCAAAGTGCTTGGTCTTTTTGCCAATGTAAGGCCTTGCGTATCCTATTATCCATACGTATCTACAAAACACCCGGTGATGGATGTGGTAATAGTGAGGGAAAATGAGGAAGACCTGTATGCGGGGATAGAACATCAGCAAACTGACGAAGTAATTCAATGCCTGAAGCTGATATCCAGACCCGGCACAGAGCGGATAATCAGGTATGCCTTTGAATATGCAAAGGTATATGGCCGAAAGAAGGTAACATGCTTTACAAAGGACAACATCATGAAGATGACCGATGGTCTTTTTCACAAAGTGTTTGACGAGGTAGGAACTGAGTACCCGGAGATAGAAAAGGAACACTGCATAGTAGATATAGGTGCTGCCCGCCTGGCGGAGACTCCCGAGGCGTTTGATGTAATAGTAATGCCCAACCTGTATGGTGATATCCTAAGCGATGTAGCTGCGCAGATCACAGGGTCGGTGGGCCTTGGTGGAAGTGCGAACATAGGAGATGGTTTTGCGATGTTTGAGGCAATTCATGGCTCTGCACCTGACCTGGCAGGTAAGGGAAAAGCTAACCCCTCAGGTCTACTGCTTGCGGCTGTGCAGATGCTGGTTCATATAAAGCAGGCAGACATTGCCGAGAAGATACACAACGCATGGTTGCGCACGATGGAGGATGGAATCCATACTGCAGACATCTATGATGCAGGAGTATCGAAAGCGCGTGTTGGTACGCAAGAATTTGCAGACTCTGTGATTGATCGCCTGGGGTTGAAACCGGAAAATCTTCCAGCAGTGGACTATTCCAAAGGCAACAAGAGTATTAATGTAACAATCACACCGACAAAGCAAGCGGTCAAGGAACTGGTTGGTGTAGATGTTTTCCTGCACTTCAGCGAGCGTGACCCGGAACAACTGGCCGCTAAGCTAGCCGGAATAGAATCGGCCGGGATGCGCCTGAAGATGATCACAAACCGGGGGACAAAAGTGTGGCCAAACGGGTTCCCAGAGACTTTCTGCACAGATCACTGGCGCTGCCGCTTTACGAACGATCCTCAGCAAGGAGTAAGCTACCAGGCTGTTGTGGACCTGCTGCAGCGCATTCACAACCGGTCGCTGGAAGTGATAAAAACAGAGAATCTCTACCTGATGGATGGTAAACAGACATTCAGCGCGGGCCAGGGTCAATAACCAAAAAAAAGCAATCATGGAATCTACACTATTAAGCGGACAGTACTCTGTTACAGAAGCTGAGCAACTACTTTCAAGACTTTTTGATGTGCCAACTGAGTTTCAGATAGGCAAGATCGACAAGGCCAGCGATTCGGAAGAAGACATAGAACAATCTGAGAGAACGCTTTCTGATATCAGTGGGCAGCTACGAGGCATGAGTCAGTTACTGAGGCGGGGAGGCAATGGGAGGGTAAAGCTGGTGGCCAGCCTCTCTCTGGAATATTGCGAACCGCAGGACCACAATTAGCAGGAAAGACTCTTTGTGAATCCATCCATATTTGCAGGCCGCGATCTCGTTATCGCCACCATGCACGGAAAAGAAACGGTTATGGCCCCCGTTCTGGAGCGTGAACTAGGCGTGCGTATCATTCTGCCCGCGGGATTTGATACGGATAGGTTTGGAACATTTAGCGGGGAGGTGTTACGTCCGAAGGACCCTTTGGAAACTGCGAGAATGAAATGCAGTGCAGCAGCCGAACATACAGGTTGTTCTCTGATCGTAGCGAGCGAAGGTTCCTTCGGACCACATCCCGGGGTTTTCTTTATCCCGTCCGATGATGAGCTGGTAGTGTTGATAGACTTTGAGCGAGGACGTGAGTACAAAGCAAGAGAGCTTACTACAAAAACAAATTTCAGAGGTACATTGTTGCATACCTGGGAGGAGGTACAAGATTTTGCAGCCCAAGCGCTATTCCCGTCTCATGCATTGATCGTAAGAAAGGCGGCTGGCGCAAACGATGAAATGGTAAAGGGTATTTGTGACTGGTCGCAGCTGGCACTCGCTGCAAAAAATCTTCTGAGCCGGTACGGGCAGGTATTTGTAGAGACGGATATGAGGGCAATGTATAATCCGACCAGGATGGCGGCGATCGCTTCTGCTACGGAGCGTCTCACTATTACTATGAACCAACTATGCCCAATGTGCGCAGCGCCGGGCTATGAAGTGAAAGAGGCCAAACCCGGACTTCCCTGCGAACTGTGTAAAGCACCGACAAGGAGTACCCTCTCGTATCTGTGGGGCTGTATGGAATGCGGATATGAAGAAGAAGAGTACTTCCCTCACCATAAGACTGTAGAATCGGCAATGTATTGTGACAGGTGCAATCCCTGAATTAAAAAGCGGTTTGGAAATGAATGATAGAATTGGGGCAGATGTGAGTATTGCTGCCAGACTGTTGCAAGAAGGGAAACTCGTGGCAATGCCCACAGAAACGGTTTATGGACTAGCAGCAAATGCACTTGATGCCGGTGCGGTGCGGCGTATCTACGAGGTAAAAGGCAGGCCCTCTAATAATCCGCTTATTGTACACGTAGCAGATACAGAGCAAATAGGGCGGTATGTTGCTGAAATGCCACTGACGGCCGAACGACTTATAGCTGCATTTTGTCCCGGGCCTCTTACGGTTGTTTTACCCAGGGCTGTTGGGGTACCTGACGTTGTAACCGCAGGCAGAGATACAGTAGCTATAAGGGTGCCGGCACATTCCATGGCGCGGCAGTTGCTTCAGGAAGCGGGATTACCGCTCGCCGCACCGAGCGCCAATCCGTCGGGGTATATTAGCCCAACTACTGCAGCACATGTCTGGGAGACACTTGGCAATAAGGTAAGCTATATACTGGATGGTGGTCCGTGTAGCGCAGGGATAGAGTCCACAATCGTGGGGTTTGATGGTGAAGTACCGGTAATACTGAGACATGGAGTTGTTACCCGTGAGCAGATATTGCAGGTTGCCGGCAATGTTAGGATCCACTCCGGCACCAAGATATTGGCACCGGGCATGGCATTAAGTCATTATAGCCCGCGCACGCCTCTTAAACTTGTTGATGATCCCGACCAGGAAATGGCAGCCCTGCTCCCGGTGCGTGTCGGTATAATAACCTTTGATGGTTATTGTGGAACGTTGCCACGCGAACAGCAGATAGTTCTCAGCGCTACCGGAGATGATGAGACGGCTGCAAAGCACCTTTATGCAGCCATGCACGACATGGATGTGCGCGGGTATGAATTGATAATTGTAAAGCTATTTCCGGATAAAGGAGTAGGGGTAGCATTAAACGATAGATTGGAGCGTGCGGCATACGGGCACAAATACGACAACTTCCTAAAAAGAAACAACACTCATAATGACAGTAAATAATCTGCTGGTTGAGAATGCAACCAATCCTACGCTCTTGTTTTTTGTATTGGGTGTGGTGGCGACATTGGTGAAAAGTGACCTCGAAATTCCTCCGACTACGTCCAAATTCATTTCCCTTTACCTGCTTTTTGCCATTGGTTTTAAAGGCGGACAGGAGCTACGGTGCAGTGGATTTACCACTGAGATCGTTAGTACGCTTCTGGTTTGTATTTCCTTTGCTGCATTGGTGCCACTATATGCTTTCTTTATACTGAAGCGGAAAGTAGGAGTAGAGAATGCAGGTGCTATAGCCGCTACTTATGGCTCTGTTAGTGCTGTTACCTTTGTAACCGCAACACTGTTTCTGGATACTGCAGGTGCTGCTTACGGCGGGCATATGGTTGCTGCCATGGCTTTGATGGAGGCGCCAGCCATCATAATTGGAGTGGTGCTGATAAGACACTTCGGAGATGGCACATCAAATACCAAATTCGGGAAACTACTACACGAGTCTGTAACTAATGGTTCGGTGTTTATTATTTCCGGCAGCCTTGTGATAGGATTGCTTGCCAACTCTAAAGGAGCAGAAGGAATCAGACCGTTTACTACAGACATTTTTAAAGGATTCTTGTCGATTTTCTTACTTGAAATGGGCATGGTGGCTGCAAGACGGTTCAAGTCCTTTTCACGATATGGACTTAGCATGACCGCATTTGCAGTTGCGGTCCCGCTGGTGAACGCTATCGCTAGTATTTTTGTCACCCACCTGCTTGGCCTGGCTGCCGGCGATCGCTTGTTGGTTGCCATCCTTTGCGCCAGTGCATCCTACATTGCTGTGCCCGCTGCCATGAAACAGGCTGTGCCCGGTGCTGATCCCGGGCTGTATGTGCCAATGGCTCTTGGTATTACGTTCCCGTTCAATATTACTATGGGTCTGCCATTATACTGGACATTGATCCAGTATTATCCGTAAGCCATTTGGCTACTTTCACCCCATTGGTGGCAATTCCTTGTTGCGGATAGTTCATCTATCGTAAAGCAGTTAACTTTGGCTGAATTCTTACTATTGAATTATGAAATTAACTACTATTTGCACTTCAATTCTCATGACAGGATTTATGGCAAATGCGCAACAAGCAGCATTTACAGGTAAGTATCCTGCAACCAAAAAGGTAACGCAGACAGATACATATTTTGGCACGACGGTGCAGGACCCATACCGCTGGCTGGAAAACGACATGGCCAGTGATACGAAGCAGTGGGTGGTGGAGGAGAATAAGGTAACCAACGACTACCTTTCGAAGATCCCATTTCGCGATGCGATAAAAAGGCGTCTTACTGAGCTATGGAACTATGAGAAGTATAGCGCACCATTTAAGGAAGGTGAATACACCTACTTCTACAAGAATAATGGTCTGCAGAATCAAAGCGTGCTTTACCGCCAAAAAGGCGATGCCGCTCCGGAGGTGTTTCTTGATCCTAATAAGTTCTCTGAAGACGGTACCAGTTCTTTGCAGGGTATAAGCTTCACGAAGGATGGCAGCCTGGCGGCTTACCAGGTAAGTGAGGGTGGATCGGACTGGAGGAAGGTAATTGTTATTGACACTAAAACCGGCCGTAAAGTGGACGACACCCTGATGGACGTAAAGTTTAGCGGCACTTCCTGGTATAAGAATGAGGGCTTCTACTATAGCAGCTATGATAAACCTAAAGGAAGCCAGCTATCTGAAAAGACACAAATACACAAGCTATACTATCATAAGTTGGGAACTGCCCAGAAGGACGATAAGCTAGTTTTTGGTGGAGATGCTACACCACGCAGGTATATCGGTGGGGGTGTTACCGAAGATGAGAACTTCCTGGTAATATCTGCTGCTAACGCTACCTACGGCAATGAGCTATATATTCAGGACCTGAGAGTTAAGAACGCACCAATAGTGCCGATAGTGACGGGATTTGATTACGAACAGGATGTGGTTTATGCCGAAGCCGGTATGCTTTACATTGTGACCAACCAGGGAGCGCCCAATCGCAAACTTATCGTTACTGAAGCATCCAACCCCGTACCGTCGAACTGGAAAACGATAATTTCTGAAGGTCGGTTCCCTTTGAGTGTTTCTACATGTGGTCGTAAAATATTTGCTCACTACCTTGAGGATGCAGTAACAAAGGTCTATCAGCACAGTCTTGATGGCACGCGGGAGAGAGAAATAGTATTGCCGGGCCTGGGCACAGCCAGCGGTTTTGGGGGTAAGGAAAGCGAGCAGGAGACATACTATACTTACACTTCCTATGTGTTTCCGCCAACAATATTCCGGTACAACGTTAACTCAGGAGCATCAGAAGTGTATAAGGAGTCTGGTGTGAAGTTTGATCCTAAGCTATATGAGAGCAAACAAGTATTTTACAACTCCAAGGATGGAGAGAAGATTCCGATGATCATTACTTACAAAAAGGGTATGGCATTAACCGGCAAGAATCCTACTCTGCTGTATGGCTATGGTGGTTTCAATGTGAGCCTTTCACCATCATTCAGCGTGAGCAACCTGGTATTTATGGAGAATGGTGGTGTTTATGCAGTAGCCAACCTGCGCGGAGGTGGAGAGTATGGCGACAAATGGCACAATGCGGGCACAAAGATGAATAAGCAAAACGTGTTCAATGACTTCATTGCAGCCGCTGAATACCTCATCAAAGAGAAATACACATCAAAGGACTACCTGGCAATTGCAGGTGGGTCGAACGGTGGCCTGCTGGTAGGCGCCTGCATGACGCAGCGCCCCGACCTGTACAAAGTGTGTTTCCCGGCAGTAGGCGTTATGGACATGCTGCGCTACAACAAGTTTACTGCCGGAGCGGGCTGGAGTTATGACTACGGCACGGCTGAGGACAACAAAGATATGTTTGACTACCTGTACAAGTACTCTCCTGTGCATAATGTGCGCAAGCAGGCTTATCCTGCCACAATGGTAACTACCGGAGATCATGACGACAGGGTAGTGCCGGCACACTCCTTTAAGTTTGCTGCAGCACTTCAAGCTAATCAGACAGGTAAGGCGCCGGTGCTGATACGTATAGAAACAAAAGCGGGACATGGCGCCGGTAAGCCAACAGACATGATCATTGCGGAGCAGGCGGACAAGTGGTCATTCCTGCTGTGGAACATGGGACTGGGCTATAAGGGATAAGTTATAGATTTTGAGATTTTTCAATGCCACGCCATTGTGCGTGGCATTTTTGTGCACAATGGACCTGTTTACGTTACGGATATTGAACGCCATGAATGCTGACCATGGTAAAATGACAACTTTGCGAATGATCCGGGAAGAGACTTGAGTTATTGTAGCCACAGATATAGACTTCCGCAATTAGAGGTGTTATTGCCTCGCTGTGGTATTTTCACAGTTAGCAGATATTGTATCAATCTTTACCTTTGGGCGACCCCCTTTTGAAATGCGGAAGCTTCTTCTGATAATATTATTCTTCATTCTTCCGTCTGCAGCTTATGCGCAACTGCAGGGGCAGCAGCTTGTCGATTCGCTTTTGGAAAAGCTTGACGTAGCCGGCGAAGACACATTCAAAGTAAAGATACTTACGAGACTTTCTGACGCTTACAAGACGATAAATCCGGATAAGGGTATTTTCTATGGAAAAGAGTCGCTGGATCTGGCGACAAGATTAGATCACAGCAAGAGGGGGATCGGTGCGGCCTATAACGTGATCGGTATCAACTACCAATATAAGTCGGACTATACGAGGGCGCTGGATTACTACACAAAGGCTCTGCAGATATTTGCCGACTATCCTACCACAGGAGCGTACGGGTCTTTGATTAGCCATATCGGCGTTTTGTACCAGGAAATGGGTAACCTGGAAAAGGCGCTGGAATATAACCTGAAGGCGCTGGAGCTTGATAAAAAACTCGGCGATTCCGTAAACATTGCCGGCGATTTCGGCAACATCGGTATTATCTACCTGCTTCAGAAGAACTTTGATAAAGCCCTGGAGTATGATCTGAAATCGATGGAAATCTTTACGGTTTTGGGTGACAAGGACGGGATTGCCCATAACCTGGGCAACATAGGTAACCTATATAAAGAAATGGGCGACTACACAAAGGCGCTTGAATATGACAACAAAGCACTTGCACTTTTTCGTGAACTGGGCGACAATGGTGGTGTTGCACTGAACCTGGGTAATATTGGCGGTGTGTATATAGCAATGGTGAGGACAATCGATTCAGGAGTGTCCGGCAACAAACACGCACAAACCGAAGGGACACGGTCGCAGTTGCTGAACAAGGCGATCTCCCACCTCAATGAATCGCTGGATATAAGTCGTGGAATAGGACAGCTTGATAATATTATAGAGTTTGCCGGTGGCCTGCATGAGGCGTATGTACTTTCCGGTAATTATAAGGGGGCACTCAGCGCTTTTCGTGAGCACATTGAATACCAGGATTCTGTTTACTCGCAGGAAAACAGAATGAAGATCGTGCAGCTGGAAACGCAGCGTGAGGCAATGTTGAAAGACAAGCAGATAGAAATAGAACGGCTAAAGGTGGCACAAAAGAGGAATGAACGTATCATACTTTTTGCGGCGCTTGCCTTGTCTGTACTTGTCATTATAATAATCGTCCAGAAATTCAGGGAGCAACTTGCTCGAAACAGACAATTAGCCCATGAAAAGAATAGTCATTTGCAGCGAATACAAGAGCAGAAAATGGTGATGGGTGATATTGCCCATACACATTCACATGAAGTGAGTGCGCACGTAGCTACCATCCTGGGACTTGTTGCCGTCTTCAATGAAGAGAATTTTGCCGATCCCGATAATAAAGTAGTGCTGGATGGCGTGGCGGAGTCGGCACGGAAACTTGACGAAGTGGTGAAAGACATGATCCTCAAAGAGAACCAAGTAAACCATGGAGGATTCAGCAATAACCGCACCCGAGATTAGTGTATTCCTCGCTTGTCAAGCGCGCGGCGATAAGCGTTGGCATTGTTTATTTGCTCGTTATAGGTGCTTGCAAATACTGAGTACCCGCTGAAATCAGGTTTGGCGCAGAAATACACATATGTCGTCTGCGGTGCATCGATTACCGCATTAATGGATACGGTGGACGGTGTGCAAATAGGTCCGGGAGGTAGTCCGGGATACATATATGTGTTGTACGGGGAGTTGAACTGCAACATGGCACCCGTAATGCGCTTGATAGCAAAATCACCTATAGCAAACTTTACTGTCGGGTCAGCCTGTAAAGGCATACCTATTCTCACGCGGTTCAGGTATACACTTGCGATTTTGGGCTTATCAGCAGCTATGTTTGTTTCTTCTTCTACTACAGAGGCTATGATCATGGCCTGAACCGGCGTTATTCCCTTTGCGGCAACCTTTTTGCGCCTGTCGTCATTCCAGAATTTTTGCCATTGTTTCCCCAATTTCCTAAGGGTCTTCTCAGCAGATGTGTTCCAGAAAAACTCGTAGGTATCAGGTATGATAAGTGCGAGCGACTGTGCAGGTGTTATGCCGAATTCTGAAAGGAAGGAGGAGTCATTGAGCAAGGCCAGCACCTGGTTAGAATCGGCCTCAAGCGAATTGCCAATCAGATGTGCAAGATCGTTTCTTGTACGGACTTTCTTAATGACCAGTCTCACGGGCGACTGGTTGCCGGAACGCAGCATACGAACAAGCGAATAATTGCTCATTCCCTTCTTTAATTTATAACGTCCGGCGCGGATGTGGCCCTCGTACCGCATAAAACCCGCCACAAGTTTAAAGCTGCTTATGTCCCTGACAAAGTGCTTTTCGTGTAGTTCTGTCGTCACATCGCTATAGGTTGATCCAGTGCGGATGTACAAGTATTCGCCTGATTCGAGCGAGCCAACATTGGGGGCTAATAGAAAATAAATGCAGGCAAGAAGGCCTGCGATGAGGCCAAAAACTAATCCAATAAGTATACGTGAAGGTTTCTTTTTCTTCGATCGGGACATGCCGCTAATTTAGCTTAATTGCCTCAAACACAGTTCCAAACGACCCGGCTGTTGATGATTATTGTCAGTTTAGCTATTCGCCGGGCGACCGTATCTTTGCGCCCTCAATTGTTATTATGGATTTTGGAGTGGTATTAAAGCGTGTAATTGCAGGGGCGATGCTTGTACTTCCTTTTGCGATAAAGGCAGATGGACAGGAAACTAAGCGCCCTCATAGAAATGGCGCATTTTACTTTAGCTGGGGATATAATACGGAATGGTATACGCCGTCTACGGTTAAAATCAAGCAGTCGTCTCTGGGTAATGATTACAAAATGGTGAATGTAAAGGCGCAGGACCATAGGGGTTGGGATGAGGGTATTTTTAATATGGCGTTGACGATACCTCAGTACAATTACAGGCTTGGTTATTACTTCAATGAAAAGCAGGACCTGGCTTTTGAAATCAATTTCGACCATACCAAATATATCATCAGCGACCAGGTGGTAAATGTGCAGGGCACGATGGGGAACGCTCCTGTGAACGATTATGTGAACTTCAATCAAGCAAACGGGTTCTACTACTTCCTGAACAATGGCGCCAACTTTCTGCTTTTTAATATTGTGAAGCGGGTGGGCCTGTACCATACGCATGACCGCAACTTCTACCTCGATTTTACCGGCAAAGCAGGGATAGGGCCGGTAATACCGCATGTTCAAAACATGCTGTATGGAAAAGCCAACAATCCCGGCTTCCAGATAGGGGGATGGAACACAGGGGTTGAGACAGCACTACGCGCAACGGTGATGAAGTATGCGTACCTGGAGTTCTCGCAGAAATTTGACTATGCCCGTTACAGCAATTTGCGGGTGTATGAAGGCAGGGCGAAACAGTCATTTGGCTGCTATGAGCTTATTTTGAGCGCCGGGGTTATCATACCACGCGGTAAAAACAACCCGTTATTCACGCCCGTGGATAAAGTTAATTCTGATAAGCACTAACAGGGCTTTTAAAACAAATGAATATACACTAACTTGCACCGCAAATTATTAACAACATGAGCCAACTTTTTCTCGGAGCGTTTTATGATTCGGTGAACCTGAGCGTAGGACCCACCCTTACTTATACTTTCTTCTTCCTTATGCTTATTGAGCTGTTGTATGTGAGCTTCAAGTACACGAGCCCATTTGATGACAAGGAAAAATCGTAATTTCTGTTTATGAGCATTGCCGACATCCGGAAAGACTACATATTAGCTGAATTAGATGAACAAACCGCCGGTGACGATCCGGTAACTTTCTTCAGTCAGTGGTTTAAGGAAGCGGAGCGTGCTGAAATAACAGAGATCAATGCTATGACATTGGCCACCTCCGGAAGGAATGGTGTGCCGCATGCAAGGATCGTATTATTAAAAGGCCTCGATGATCGGGGCTTTGTTTTTTTTACAAATTACGACAGCGACAAAGGGAAAGAAATCGCAGAAAACGATAAGGTGGCCCTGCTTTTCTTCTGGAAGGAACTGGAGCGCCAGGTGCGGATAGAAGGCCGCATAGAAAAGGTTCCTGCCGAGGAGAGCGATATTTACTTCCGGTCCCGCCCCGCCGGCAGCCGCCTGGGTGCCTGGGCATCGCCTCAGAGCCGGGAGATTCCACATCGCAATATCCTGGATCTTAACTACGCCCACTACGAAAACGAGTTTTCCGGAATTGAAACTCCGCGGCCGCCACACTGGGGTGGCTATATAGTAGTGCCGGACAGAATGGAGTTTTGGCAGGGTAGAGCCAGCCGCATGCACGACCGGATACTCTTTACAAGAACTGGAGCCGGCTGGGCAAAAAGCCGCCTGGCACCCTAATCTTATTCCAGCCGATATACCGGGTATCTCATATACGCGTCCTCGAAGTATGGGGAATGCTTGTAGATATAGTAAAGCTGAGCATCGGCATTCTTCGCAAATTCGGGATCTGCCTCCCGTTTTTCGGCAAGTTCTATTTTCAACTCGGGGTTTTTCTTCAGAATTTCAGCCGCCACATCTTCAAACACATATCCGCTGTAGCCTTCTTTTTGCTGCAGGATGCCATCAAAGAAATTCCATGCCAGGAAACAGTCGGGAGCAGTTGGCTCCAGCGTTTCGATAATATATCGTTTTGCGGGCTGGGCGAGCCAGATAATATAGTCGCCTTGTGACACATGTACGCTGGTCTTGTACGGCGTGGCTTTGATATTGTAATGCAGGTAGTGTTTTTCGTATGGTTTTGATGTGGTTTGATAGTCGTCAATGTGGTAGGCCGTGACCTCCATTGTGCTGTCATAGTTTACCCGCTGCATCTTTACACCGCTGTTGCGGAACAGAATTATTATCGGCGTCCAGGCTTTTGGTATGATATAGGCACGTGGAGCGGTAACGATCTTTTCCGGTACGAATTGATCGTAGAAGGGGACCCTTTTTGTAAAGGGCTTTTTGTGATCGTAATACAGGCGTGGCAGTCCGCTGACCTCACTGGGCTTGTAACCTGCAGTGTAGCCTTTGAACGTAACAGTATCGGCCCTGGTGGTATCCACTCTCCAGTCAAGAGCGAATTCTCTTTGAGACATCAGGGCCTGGCGGTCGTCAACTCGGGCCTTACGAATTGCCTGTGCATTTTCGCTGCCTGCTTTTATGATGCACTGCATCAATGCATATGTAGCCTTTACGCGCTCATCAAAAGGCTTAAGCATGTGGGTTTCCGGCACATAGCCAATGGTCTGAAACAAAGCTGTGTAGCCGGTGGAATAACGTGGTGACTCATAAAATTCGCGCCAGCCATTATCCGGGGTATTGCTGAAATCGTTGACGTAAGGCACCATATCATAGCCCTTCTTTTTCATTTCGGCGTATAGGCGCGGAGTGAGTGTGTCGTGCATGTAAGCACCTGTTTTTCCGCCCAGCTTATTGTGCTGCGTTTCTATTAACGTCATTATATGCTGATAGTCGGCGCCATCACTCACGTGATTATCCACAAAGATGTCGGGGTTCATACGTGCTATGAGGTCTTCAAGACCCAGAGTCTCGGCAGCATCGCATTTGATGAAGTCGCGATTCAGGTCCAGGTTCCGCGCGTTTCCGCGGAAACCATAACTTTCCGGTCCATTCTGGTTGGCGCGGCTATGGCTGTTCCGATTCAGCATGCCGCCGATATTATATGCGGGCACTACAACCAGCAGTATATTGTCCGGAATCTTGATCTTGCCGGTGGCTGCATCGCGCATCAGCATCATGCTGGCGTCAATGCCGTCCGGTTCGCCTGCATGAATGCCGTTATTTATTAGTATTACCAGTTTGCTACCGCTCTTTATGTCCTCTGGTTCCAGCTTGCCATCATTGGTGTAGGCATAGTAGCGTAGTGGATATCCGTTGTCTGCCGGTCCCATTTCGCCGCTGGCTATGTTCGAAAAGTTTTCGAGTAGCAACTTATAGAAAGCCACTACTTCGTCGTATGTAGCAGTCTGTTTACCCCCTGATTTTTCAAATGGGGTAATGTAGGTAGAGTCGATCTTGCCCGCCTGTGATGTCATAGCACAGGAAGCAATAAAGAATGATAAAATCAGTTTCTTCATTGCCGTAAAGATAACAACAAGCGGCATACAGGTGCGCCGATGACCCTCGTGCTGGCAATAGTTGCGCAATTATGCAACTATATGTGTATCGTCAACACTTAGCTATTCTTTTGAATAGTTTCCTCGCAGTTTTGATTAAATGCACAGCGGCTTGATTGTGTGATTTCACTAATAATTTTCAATTACCAATAGCCAAAAGTTTTCTTTTTCTGTTTCCAACCCGGCACTTACTTTCGCAGGCTCAATAATTGCCAACCATGACGAATTATGCACAGAGTGTGGCGGCCGTATTAGGTCTACGCACAAATGACGTATCAGCAGTGCTGGAGCTGCTTTCAGAAGGAGCCACAATTCCCTTTATAGCTCGCTATCGAAAAGACAGGACCGGTGCGCTTGACGAGGTGCAGATACAGCAGGTGCAGGATGAGGCAACCCGGCAGCAGGAGTATGCCGACAGGAAAGCTTTTATAGAGAAGACCATCACCGAGCAAGGTAAGATGACGGAAGAGTTGCAGGCCAGAATAAACGCAGCCGCAACGATAGCCGAGCTGGAGGATCTATACCTGCCCTACAAACCTAAGCGCAAAACCAAAGCGCAGACGGCGCGTGAGAATGGACTGGAGCCCCTGGCAATGCTGTTGCTGGAGCAGGGAAACATTGCACCTGTAGATGAGGCGGGTAAATACCTGAATGACAATGTGAAATCGGCTGACGAAGCGCTGCAGGGCGCGCGCGACATCATAGCCGAGATGGTGAATGAGGATGCCCGTGTACGTGCCGGAATGAGAAAGCTGTTTGAAGACAAGGCTGCTGTGCAGAGTAAGGTGCTCGCAGACAAGGAAGCGGAAGGAGTGAAGTACAAAGATTATTACGAGTTTTCAGAACCGGTTTCTAAGATTCCTTCGCACAGGATGCTCGCCATAATGCGTGGATTTATGGAAGGTGTATTACGCCTTACTATTGCCCCCAATGAGGAAGAAGCCCTTGCACTCGCAGAAGAGCATTTCGTGAAGAACAGCAACCCCGCCGGGGAGCAGGTGAAGCGCGCTGTGCGCGATGCTTACCGTAGACTGCTGCAAGTGAGCCTTGAAAGTGAGTTCAGGACTGCACTAAAGAATAAGGCTGATGAAGAGGCGATCAATGTATTTGCGGAAAACCTACGCCAGTTGTTGCTGAGTGCACCATTGGGTAGCAAACGTTTGCTGGCAATTGACCCGGGCTACCGTACAGGTTGCAAGATCGTGTGCCTGGATGAGAACGGCACCTTGCTGAAAACCGACCTCATTTACTTACATGAACCCGGCAGGCTCATAGATGCCGAACACAAGATTCGCAGTCTTGTGCACCAATATGCATCTCAGTCTATAGCCATAGGTGACGGCACTGCAGGACGGGAGACAGAACAGTTCATCAAGAAACTGAACCTGGGATTGCCCGTTTTTCTTGTCAACGAGGATGGCGCGTCTATCTATTCTGCATCTGAGATAGCCCGCGAGGAGTTTCCCGACCAGGACATCACAGTGCGTGGCGCTGCCAGCATTGGCCGCCGACTCATGGACCCGCTTGCGGAGCTCGTAAAGATTGACCCCAAGAGCATCGGAGTGGGACAGTATCAGCACGATGTAAACCAGGTGCGACTGAAGGAGCGACTGGACCAAACTGTGGTGAGCTGCGTGAATGCGGTAGGTGTGAACCTGAACACAGCAAGCAAGCACTTGCTGGCATATGTGAGTGGAATAGGGCCAACCATAGCAGGCAATATTGTGGCCTATCGTTCTGAACTTGGCAAGTTCACCTCCCGTAGCCAGCTAATGAAGGTGCCGCGACTTGGCGCCAAAGCATATGAGCAGTGTGCCGGATTTTTGAGGATCAAGGAAGGCGACGACCCCCTGGACGCCAGCGCTGTGCACCCTGAAGCGTACCCAATTGTGAGTAAAATGGCGGCCGATATGGGTGTGAAGGTTGCCGAGCTGATAGGAAATGATAAGCTGGTAGCAGGGATAGACCTGAAGAAATATGTGTCTGAGGCAACTGGTATGCATACGTTACAGGACATTCTTGCAGAACTAAAGAAGCCGGGTCTTGACCCACGTAGCGAGGTGCGGCAGTTTGAATTTGCCAACATCTACAGTATTGACGACGTACACGTAGGCATGATAGTGCCCGGTATAGTCACTAACCTCACCCGCTTTGGTGCCTTCGTAGACATTGGTGTGAAGCAGGACGGACTGGTACACGTGTCTGAGATAGCACACAAATATATAACTGATCCCGGCGAGGCCCTGAAGCTAAACCAGGAAGTAATGGTGAAGGTGCTGGAGGTGGATACGGCGCGCAAGCGGATAGCACTATCCATAAAACAGACACAGGACCCGCCGGCACAACGGCCAAAAGGAGCACGCAATGAACCGCGTCACGACAACAGGCCAGCAGCCAAGGACGCACCGCTGAGTATGAATGATGCGCTGAGCGCCCTGAAGAATAAGTTTGGTCGATAGAAAATAATGTCGGCTTTCTTTTCGTTTTCTGATTGGTCGGGATGGAATCGGGCGGATATTCAATACTTATAGGTTGTTTTTGCTGTAATATTTGTAGATGAAGCCGTTGCATCTTGTTTGTACCAGGTTTTAAGACGAATTTTATCCACGTTAATGAAAAGAACATTCCTATTTCTTGTTTTGTCTGCGTTGTCAATGCAGTTGCAGGCACAGGACAATCATTACACGTTGATATCCTACAATCCGCAGGCCATCAACCCTGCGCTTACGGGCCAGTTAGACGGTCGGCTGCGTGCGGCAGCCGGCTACAGGAACAATTATTCAAGTCCTATTATTCCCTTTTCGTCTTACTATTTTTCAGCAGATGCACCTGTGAAACAAGTTGATAATTACGGGTACTTTGCTGCCGGTGCCATGATAAATGGCGGTAATGCCGGTGCCGGCAGCCTTCAGAATTTTGCTGCAGATCTTTCATTGGCTTACCACATTGCTCCGCTCACAGAAATAGATGATAAGATGGTAGCAGAGAACGATCTGTCAATGGGTGTACAGGGCGGCTATAGACAGGCATCCATCGATTTGTCTCGCGTTTATTTTGGCAGCACAAACACTACGTCCTTTATTCCCGGCGGATCACCCGGCTTGTATCAATTAGGAATCGGGAACCAGTATTCGCGCTATATAGTAAATACAGGTTTTACTTTTACGCACCGTAACCGACGCTATACCTATACCGCCGGGCTTGGCATTGATAACCTTACCCAGCCGCGTGACGACGCCAGCAGGCAGCTTTCGTCTACATTGGGAATGGATAAGCGAATAAGCGTGATGGCTTCTGCCAATATCCTGCTGGATGAGTATTTTTCCGTGCGACCCAATGCCTATTTTCTATCAGCTCCGGCATTCAACGTGTTCTTCGGAGGTGCCGATCTGTGCCTGCGCGTGCCTGTAAAAGATACCAGCGTTACACTTTCTATTGGTGCCTGGTATCGATCGGGCAATGTGGGGTCGGTGACAGTCGGTGTACAATATTCCCGTTACAGTTTTTCGATTGCTTATGACAATGCATTCGGAAACGTTACGACTTCTACCGGGCGTGGCGCGGTTGAGTTTGCTCTTCACTTTATTCTACCTCCCTTGCCTGACCCCACTGCGTACAAAAAGAAGAAGTAGTCAAAACCGGATACTCCCAGGTCATGTAATCTGGTTCCTAAAGTCTTTGAGTCGGTTCCCTTATCATTGTAGCACTTCAATCGCTTGTGCTTTCTTAATGTCTTATGTAGCGTTTTCTGCGCCTTTGACCAGTTTGTAATGTTCTATTCTGAACAATTTTAGCACGTAAAGCAGCATCTTCTTAGTTAAAATGTAGTCAACAAACTATTATGTGTGCTGATAAACAATGATATGTGTATAAGTATGTAAAATATATAGTACTATGTGGCGCAAAGTACCAAACAGTGCATACATTTGTGTGGTAAATAGTTCTGTACATGGAGACTAAGTTCAATATAGAGAATACGCAGAGCCAGATGCGGCGAGGCATACTGGAGTTCTGCATCCTCTCTGTGATAAGGAGAGGAGAGGCATATCCCAGTGATATAGTTGAGGAAATGCGCGAGGCAAAGCTCCAGGTGCTGGAGGGTACACTGTACCCATTGCTGACGCGCCTAAAGAATGCCGGACTGCTAACTTACCGGTGGGTAGAAAGCAGTTCGGGGCCGCCGCGAAAGTATTTTTCACTGACTGAAAGTGGTATCGAGTTTTACCGGAAACTTGAAGGGACCTGGGACGAACTGGCGAATGCTGTAAATACATTAAAGGATAAACAGGAATCATTGCCACCCCTCACAGACAATCAATAGCGGACAATACATCAAAACACACATCTAAAATGGAAAAGGTAATAAATATCAATTTTCGCGGCAGGGTAATCCCGATAGAGGAATCTGCTTACGAGGCACTGAAAAAATATTCAGATGCATTGAGCCGCTATTTTGCAAATGAGGAAAGTGGTGATGAAATAATAGCTGACATTGAGAGCAGGATAGCCGAGCTACTTGCGGCAAGGTTGAAGCAGGGAGCCTCTTGCATTAACATCAACGATCTTAATGCTGTTATAGACAGCATAGGCAGGGTAGAGGATATCTCTGCTGCTGATGGTGACGAGGAAAAACAAGAGCGTCAGCAGCAAGCAGGCAGCACCAGTTATAATGCGGCCCCGGCAGGCCCGGGCGGACTATTCCGCAACGCAGATGATAAGATGATAGCCGGGGTGTGCAGCGGCCTTGCGGCACGAATGAACATAGACCCGGTGATCATGCGCGTCCTTTTCGTGCTGCTTTTCGGAGCACTTTTCTGGATATACATACTGCTGTGGCTAATAGTGCCATTGCGCAGCCCTGCTACCCAGGTCACTCATCGTCTCTTCCGCAATCCCGACGATAAGGTTATTGCCGGGGTATGCGGCGGACTGGCTGTCTACTTCCGCATGGAGGTGTGGAAAGTGCGCCTGGTGTTCCTTGCGCCTATCATCATCAGCATGATCTTCCGGAGCATGGATATCTTCACATGGCACATGGGCCTGGCGCCTGGCTTCTTCTTCGGGTCATTTGGCAGTGCATTCTTTATACTCTATCTCATCCTGTGGATAGCATTGCCTTATGCAAACTCATCGACTGAGCGTATGGAAATGCGTGGAGAAAAGATAGATATTAATTCTATAAAGGCAGCAAACCAGGCAAAGGCTACATCCCCTGCGTCACCGCAGTCACGCCAATCGCTGGGACATAGCCTGGGTCGCGTATTGGCTGTGCTGTTCAAAGCATTCTTCCTCTTTGTGGCGGGATGTGTGGCATTAGGTCTGTTTAGTGCACTTATCGGGATTTCATTTGCGGGTGCTGCCATTACGCCGTTTACCGGCTTCTTCCTTAGTAGCTGGCAAGAGCACGCTATGGTATGGACGGGCATAAGCCTTACTCTGGGCATCCCCTTGCTGGCACTTGCTGTTTGGCTTATTCGCCGCATTATGGGTGTTCGTAGCCGCAGGCATGTATTGGGTTATGTTTTTACCGCTCTGTGGATCGTTGGCGTGGTTTGCGCACTTGCCACGATCGGTGCTGTGGTCAATAATTTTAAAACCCGCGCTGTGCTGGAAGATGAAATGCAGGTAGTGCAGCCGTCTAACGGTAAGCTATATGTAAACGTAAGTGAGTATGCACCCCACACCACGGCACGTCACAGCCGTTGGTGGGGCGAATGGGATGAGGAGAATGATGAATTCCGCCTGGTTGGCTCAGACTCGCTTTGGCTTAATAATGTAAGGGTGAATATCACCCAAAGTTCAGATTCACTGTTCCATGTATACCTGGCGCGTGCCAGCCGAGCCGGAAATAGTGCTGATGCAAGGAATATGGCCGGTCATATTGCATTCGATATTGTGCAACAGGATAGTGTACTTACACTTGCAAAGGGATTTGTGATAAGCCGCCAGGATAAATTCCGTAACCAACAGGTGTTGCTGACTATTGATGTCCCCATAGGTAAGTCGGTGTCGGTGAGTGACGCAGTGGACAATTATAGCTGGTATACCATTAACACAGGCAGACACGGTGTACACTACCGTCACTGGAACAAACAGCGCAGCTATGACGCGGGCAGCGAATATATTATGACCCCCTCTGGCCTGGAGCGTGTGGGTGGCGAGCAAAAAGCTGAAAGGAAACGCCGTCATCGCAAAATTGATAATGAAGACGAGGATGACGAAGACATTGATGTTGATGTAGAGGAAGCGCATTGGGATTAGTCGGACGACATATGATAAAGGATTTTTGTTTGCTTGATAAACATGGGGGCGGTTTTCCGCTCCCTTTTTTGTCCTAACCGGAATGGTCCGGATTTGAGGATTGGCATGGAAAATGGCCGGTCTGTTTCGCAGGTATTGTAGTGCCATAGTGCGGAAGAAGATGTCAGTATGACTATGCCTGTATATCTTTGAATTGCCGAAGTTGTCGGCGTATAGTTAAGGCGGAAAAAATGGTGAACATACCCAATAAGACCTTTTTCAACTGGAGCATCGGAAAAGACTCTGCAATGGCCCTGCATCGCCTGTTTAGTGATGTGCGGTATGATGTTCGTCATTTGCTAACGACGGTAAATGGTTTTCACAACCGGGTAAGCATGCATGGGGTACGCACAGAGCTTCTTCATGCCCAGATCAAAGCAATCGGGCTTCCGCACACGGAAATTTCACTGCCACAATCACCGACCAACGAGGAGTATGAGCAACTGATGATGGGAGAGGTGGGGCGATTGAAGGGTGATGGATTTACCCACGCTGCCTTTGGTGATATTTACCTTGAAGACCTAAGGCGCTACCGGGAACAACAACTCGAAAGGGTGGGCTTGTCTGCAGTTTTCCCGCTTTGGGGCGAGGATACGCGTGATCTGCTTTCTTACTTCGTTGAGTCGGGGTTTCGTGCGGTGGTGGTTTGTGTTAATGACGCTTTCCTGGATAAGTCATTTGCAGGCCGGCACCTGGATGCTTCTTTTTTCAGCGATTTGCCTGCAGGTGTGGACCCCTGCGGTGAAAACGGTGAGTTCCATACGTTCTGCTATGCTGCACCTTTCTTTAGTGAGGAAATTGCATTTAAGATGGGCGAAATTGTTTGCAGGGAATATGATAATGCGGGTGAAAAGAGTGCATTTTGGTTTGCAGATCTGATACCTTTAGGGTAGGTGGAGTAAGCATATAGAAAGACTATATGTGATGGTCTGAAAATACTACTTTTGTGTAATTGCATTCCGGGGTTGGCGTACCTACTTTTACGTAGTTGTAATGGAAAAATCCGTAATAAGAGTAGTGGTTGTAGAAGATCAGCAGCAAACCCGTGAGATGCTGTCGATGCTGGTTGACGGCGATGCTGAGCTGACTTGTGTTGGCGTCTACCACGATTCTGAAACAGCGATCAAGGGGATACCCGGGCTATGTGTGGATGTGGCTCTTGTCGACATTCATTTGCCGGGTGGTGTATCCGGTATTGGCTGTGTAGGCATGCTCCGGGAGTCATGCCCCGATACGGAGTTTGTGATGTGCACGTCGTTGGAGGACAGTGATTCTATATTTAGTGCTCTCCAGGCCGGCGCTACCGGCTATATCACTAAGTCCACCGCGCCTGAAAAGATCATTGAGGCAATAAAGGATGCTCACATGGGCGGTGCTCCAATGAGCAGCCAGATAGCCAGAAAGGTTGCCCGCTACTTTGCGGAACGTGATAAACCGCAAAGGAATGCAGAACTGGAAAAGTTATCTGCACGCGAGCAGGAGATACTGGAGTATCTATCGAAAGGGTTTCGATATAAAGAGATTGCTGGTGCACTGTACGTAAGCGTGGAAACAGTAAGGAAGCATATTCACAATATCTACGAGAAACTGCAGGTGAACTCAAGAACAGACGCAATAAACAAGGTATTTGCCGGTAAATAGGTAATCGCGTCCATTGGGCGCGCAGAATGTGTGTTGTTTTAATGAAAAAAGGCCCTGGTTTTCGCGCCGGGGCTTTTGCTTTGAGTAGTATCAATCATGTGGATGGGGGCACCTCAAAAAAATAACGGAGCATGATGATTGACAACTGAAAATGGCTATTTTTGAGAATCATGCGTTTATTGTCGGTACTGCTGGTTTGTGGTGTTTCATTGGTTGCTTCAATGCCCGCTAATGCGCAGAAAAAAGCTGCGCCTACCGGGTCAAAACCGCATAAAGTGCTGATGCCACAGGCTTTCCTGGGCAATTCAGATAAGAAAGGTGGAATGATAAGCAGGGACGAGTTTACAAAACTCGTTAAGCAGGGTCTGCAGGCCCGCGACTCTGCGGGGAATAGATATCGGGTTACCGGGTTTGAATTCATGTACGGAGAAAGGCAGATGTATGAAGATTCTGTTGGTCGGCCGATGGTGATGTTCGACTATCTATCAGAGTACTGTCCCGGGGATACATTGAGTCCGGGAGTTGCCATGAGCTTGTATAGCAGGCTGAAAGCCGGAGATACTGCCTACTTCAACAGGGTTGAGGTGTTGCGAGTGCGGCCGGGCGAACCGGGTGGCACGGTTATTATGGGCAAAGGCATGAAGTTTGCACTCACCCGCTAGGCCCGTTACTTCTCGAAATAGGTGATTTGCCTTGTTATTATGGCAGTATCGGCTTCATTTTCCGGGCCAATAATGGTAAGCTCTTCCAGTACGTTGTTGTGCCCATCTCGGTTACGGAATAGTTTCGTAACGTATGGCGGTGTGTCATAGTGTGTGCGGGGATATGAGGTGCCAATCACCTGTTTTGTAACCCGTAATAGTTCGTCAAAATCGTAATGATAGTCTTTCTTCCACTCATACATTTTGGGGTCAGTGCCATAGAGGCATTCTGAAATTCTATGGCCCCTGCTATCATAGGCATATGTAACTTTCTTAAGTTGCTTGTCGCGCCGGTCAAATATTGCTTCCTCGGAGAGGTAGCCCTGTTTGTCATAAGTATAGATGGTGCGCTCAGATACATTACCGGTGTGGTCGATGATCGTTTCTTCCAGCTTTCGGTCTTTATAGGTTCTTACAGTGCTGCCTGAAGACATGCCATTACTATAGTCCATTCGTCTTATTCCAACAATGCTATCTGTCATCGACTTCTGATAAGTAGTGATTGCCCGTGTTCCTTTGCCGCAATCCTTGTATAATACTGTTGAATCGAAATCTGTGTCTGTGAAAATCCTTTTCGTAAGGCACCCGCTTATATCGCGATACTCTGCCAGTTGCAAGGTGCCATCCGTTATCAGTGAAATTCGCTCCGTGTCGCTGTTTTTGCCGTTGTATCCGGTGGTATGGATGCCTGTTGATTCGCCGTAGATCCAGTTTGCAGTAGCATATCCTTCTTCAACCCATCTTCGCGAACCTATCAACCGATTGAATTTGTCAAACGTACTTGAGTCGTCCACATAGGTTACCAGGTGTGAATAGTGATCGGTGTGCGGGTTAAGTCGTTCTCTTGAGCGGCGCTTTTTTAGCGACCACGACAAAAGATTGCCACGGTTATCAAAGGTGTATTGGCTGAGTGAGACGGTATCCCATTTGTATTCATATTCGGCACCGTGGGGAACAGTCATCTTTTGCAATGTCACTTCCCTAAGCGTTTGGACTTTTCCTTCTATACCTATTCCCTTCAATTGAGCCCAGTTGCCCGGTGGCAGGGTAGGCTGCTGCGATGCTGCTAGTAAACAGGAGATCGGTATAAGAAAAGAGAACTGTTTTGCCATGCCGACATTAATAATGTAGCATTGAAATTAATTCAATTTTTGCATTGAAGTCTCATTTCGTTCACGCAATCTCGGCGGCAGTGCAGTCCACTGCCTGAGACTCCCAAGGTTTCCTCAGAATCGATAGCTATATTTGCCGGGCTCATCATACAGTTATGATCGTTTACGGCGCCAGCGGACACGGAAAAGTCATTATCGAGATACTTGAAAGTATGGGGGTCGATGGCATCGAAATATGGGACGATGCAGTGAAGCCGCCTGTCTGGCAATATCCTGTAATAAAGCCATTTGCAAAACCACATAACGACAAAAAATGTGTTATAGCCATAGGTGTAAATGCAACCAGGCAAAAAGTGGCTGCCAAACTTGAAGCGCAGCTATCATTTGGTATTGCAATTCATCCTACAGCTCATATTTCATCGCGCGCAACAATAGGAGAGGGTACCGTGGTAATGGCCGGCGTGATGATCAATGCTGAAAGCAGGATAGGTAGACACTGTATCGTAAACACCTCAGCTTCTATAGATCATGACTGTGTTTTGGGCGACTTCTCTCACGTGTCTCCGAATGCTACGCTGAGTGGTGATGTACATATTGGAGAAGGTACGCATTTTGGGGCCGGTGCTGTGGCCATACAAGGTATCAGGATAGGAAAGTGGTGCACCATTGGAGCAGGTGCCGTCATTATCAAAGACGTGCCGGATTTTGCAACCGTAGTGGGCAATCCCGGCAGGATAATTAAGATCAACGAAAAACAATGAGTCAAAAGGTTTGGTTGTCGTCGCCTCACATGGGTGGCACAGAGTCAAAATATGTTCAGGAAGCGTTTGATACCAATTGGATAGCCCCCCTTGGCCCAAATGTCAACGGATTTGAAAAAGATATTGAGCTGTTCCTGGGTGGTGGCTGCCATGCTGCCGCGCTTAGCTCAGGTACTGCCGGTCTGCACCTGGCGCTTGTTTTACTGGGCGTAAAGCCGGGTGATGAGGTCATATGCCAAAGCATGACATTCTCGGCTACTGCCAACCCAATAACTTATGTTGGGGCTACTCCTGTTTTCGTAGACAGCGAGTCAGATACCTGGAATATGTCGCCCGAATTGCTGGAAGAAGCTATTAAGGACAGGATAGCAAAGGGAAAGAAGCCGGCTGCTATAATACCAGTGCACCTGTATGGTATGCCTGCAAAGATGCCTGAGATAACTGCAATTGCACATAGATATGGGATTCCTGTAATTGAGGATGCTGCAGAAGCCCTCGGTTCATCTATCAATGGCCACCGATGTGGTACTCTGGCAGATGTTTCTGTTTTGTCTTTCAATGGAAATAAGATCATTACTACCTCCGGTGGTGGTGCCCTTGTCTCGAAAAACGATGCACTGGTAAAAGACGCGCGCTTCCTGGCTACACAGGCGCGGGACGAGGCACCTCATTATCAGCATTCGCGAATAGGTTTCAACTATCGAATGAGCAACTTATGTGCAGGAGTGGGACGCGGGCAAATGGAAGTGCTTGCCGATAGGGTAGCCAAACGGAGAGAAGTATATAAGCAATACCATACAAGGCTATCGGGAAAGGCTGGTATTAGTTTTTGTGACGAACCGGCGGGATATTTCAGCAATCGCTGGCTTACGACAATTCTTATTGACCCGCATGTGGCCGGCAGGACACGCGAAGATCTTCGACTTGCCCTGGAGGCAGAGAATATAGAATCTCGCCCACTCTGGAAGCCGATGCACCTGCAACCGGTATTTAGTAGTAGTCCTTATTACGGAAATGGTGTAAGTGACAAGCTGTTTGCAAACGGCCTGTGCCTGCCATCAGGGTCAAATATGTCTGATGCTGATCTCGACAGGATTTACCGTGTGCTTGACAGTATGTTTAAATAGCTTGACCATTATCGATTATTATCTTTGCTGCGTCTTTTTATAGAAACAGAGATTTATATTTTAGTGTAAATGAGCTTACCGGGGCAAAGGCAACAGCGATATCATTTTATTGACGGGTACAGGGCTTTTGCGGTGATTCTTACCATGCTTTGTCACTCCGTTGCGTCAAATACTGAGCAATACTTTATTGCACATGGCTGGCCGCGGCTCGGTGATGCTATCGAGAGTTTCACAGGGTCTGGCGTTGATCTCTTTTTTGTGATAAGCGGCCTGGTGCTGTTGCGACCCTACCTACGCAATGAGCGTAAATTTGATACCCCGCTTTACTTCAAAAGAAGGCTGACGAGAATTTATCCCACCTATTTTGCAGCGCTTCTGTTTGGTGCTGCAGTGATCTGGTACATAAACGCCTATCCTACATGGTATAATGAGAAAGGTGTTAGCATAAAGCTAAGCCTTGAGGAGACAATTCGTGAGTTGCCGTTATTGAACCTTGACGGGAAATATTATAATCTGGCCTGGTGGAGCGTACAGGTGGAGGCGCTATTCTACATACTGGTGCCTGTCCTTGTTTACAGGTTCCCACATGCAGGCAACATAGGTAACAAGAAAGTGATCTCACTGGTGGTAGGTACATTGGTGGTAAGCGCGGTTCTGCAGTTGTTTTTCGACAACTATTATCCGTGGATCTACTCTTACCGGTTCATGACCCTAAACCTCTCGCGCATACTTGATTACCCACTTTGTTTCCTTTTGGGAATGATGATGGCAACAAGGGATTTTAGCAAGAAGTGGGGTTATGGTTTCATGATCCTTGGTGCAGTAATGTTCCTGTCCCACTGGTATTACTGGCCACTGAGGCATGCAGGTTGGGGGGCTATTTATGGTGGCCTGCTTATGGTTTCGTTTGAGTCGGTAGCCATACAGAAGTTCCTCTCCAGGCCATTTTTTGTATGGTTTGGTGAGCGGTCTTATTCCTTTTTCCTGGTGCATCTTTCGGTGTTCTACCTGAGTGGGAATATCACTGCACACTTTACGGCAAGCAGGGGCATAGAGTATGGACTGCTTTCACGCTTGTTGGGATACGTTTTCACAATGCTTGTAGGGATGGTGTTATTCCAAGTGGTAGAACGTAGATTTGCACGCGGCCTGGTCACGGAGCAAATGATATGGCCATGGCAGGGTAGTAAAATGCGCCACGACTAAGCGGGGCGAAAATCAAATTGAATACTATGGTAAAACAATGGCAGACTGCGATAGAGGCAGCATTTTCAGATAGGGAATTATTGAAAGATGTGGCATACGCTGATGCGGTACGAGCAGTGATAGAAGAGGTAGACAAAGGCAGGCTAAGGGTAGCATCGCCGGTAGACGGTGGATGGGAGGTGAATGAGTGGGTGAAGAAAGCCATACTACTGTATTTCGGTATTCAGCAAATGCAGACCTGGGAATTACCACCATTCGAGTTTTACGACAAGATGGCGCTGAAAAAGGACTATGCGTCGCTGGGAGTACGTGCTGTGCCACATGCCGTGGCCAGGTATGGTTCTTATATTGGGCGAAACGTGGTGCTGATGCCGTCTTATGTAAACATAGGTGCTTTTGTAGATGAGGGTACTATGGTAGACACATGGGCAACTGTAGGCTCCTGTGCACAGATAGGTAAGGGGGTGCATTTGAGTGGTGGTGTAGGGATAGGTGGTGTACTGGAACCATTGCAGGCAACTCCCGTGATTGTGGAGGATGGATGTTTTATAGGCTCACGATGCATAGTGGTAGAGGGAGTAGTGGTGGAGCGCGAGGCGGTATTGGGTGCCAATGTGGTCCTAACGCAGTCGACCAAGATCATAGATGTGAGCGGTGCCGAACCGGTGGAATATAAAGGCAGGGTGCCGGCAAGAAGCGTAGTGATCCCGGGATCATATGCGAAGCAATTCCCGGCCGGTGAGTACCATGTAAACTGTGCACTGATAATCGGGACACGTAAAGCATCGACCGACCTTAAGACAAGCCTGAATGACGCTTTGCGTGAATTCAACGTATCTGTATAGCATTGAAGATCCAGCCGAATTTTCGGATTTATTATCCGGTCCGTGTAGCTAAGAGTAAGATACAAGGGAGGGGAGCGTATGCTTGTTCCTACATCCCGTCGCGTAGGAAGATCGGGTCGCTGGCCGGTGAGGTCATCTCTCTGCGCGAAGCTCGCCGTAGAGTCAAAGCCCTGAATGGAGCCCCGGTGAATATGGTGGAACTGTGGAACGGTAAGGCACTGGACGCTTCTGTAAATCCCAATGACATGCGCTTTATAAATCATTCCTGTGACCCCAATACATTTATGCGTGTGTGTGGCTACCAGGTTGAGTTTTATGCACTTAGGGACATTGCGGAAGGTGAAGAACTTTCCTGCAATTATGGAGCAACACATCATGACGGCAAGCTGCCCTGCAAGTGTGGAAGCGACAACTGTAAGGGCTTTCTGTAGCTATATGCAATAATAGGGGGAACAAATTCCCTCCTATCTGCTACATTTGCACCCAAATTCAACTTATTTATGTCTCTTCTTATAGTAGGTACAATGGCGTTTGACGCGCTGGAAACTCCGTTTGGCAAGGTAGACCGTATCATTGGCGGTTCCGGAACGTATGCTGCCTGGGCGGCTTCAAACTACACTTCTAATACCAAAATGGTTTCGATTGTTGGCGGCGACTTCCCAAAAGAGGAGATCGCAGCGCTGGAAGCGAGGGGTGTATCGTTCGATGGCCTGGAAATAGTGCCTGACGAAAAGAGCTTTTTCTGGAGCGGCAAGTACCATATGGATATGAACACGCGTGATACGCTTGTTACAGACCTGAATGTGCTGGCCCGTTTTGACCCTAAGATACCTGACAGTTACCAGGACGCCAAGTATGTAATGCTCGGCAACCTGTCTCCTGCAGTGCAAATAAGTGTACTGAAACAGTTGAAGTCGCGTCCGAAGCTTGTTATCATGGATACCATGAATTTCTGGATGGATGTGGCAATGGATGACCTGCGCACTGCATTGTCTATGGTGGACCTGCTGATGGTGAACGATAGTGAGGCGCGTCAACTGAGCGGTGAATATTCGCTGGTAAAGGCTGCCAAGAAGATACAGGCAATGGGCCCTAAATACATCATTATCAAGAAGGGCGAGCATGGAGCATTGCTCTTCCACGGTGACAAAATATTCTCTGCGCCAGCATTGCCGCTTGAGGACGTATTTGACCCGACAGGCGCAGGCGATACGTTTGCAGGTGGCTTCATTGGCTATCTTACCCGTATCGACGATATCTCTTTCGAGTCTATGAAGGCCGGTATTATTGTGGGTTCATCTATGGCCTCTTATTGCGTTGAGAAGTTTGGCCCTACCCGCCTTAAGGAAATAACTGCTGACGACATCAGTGCCCGCGTAGACGAATTTGTTGCGCTGGCGAATTTCGAAGTGCGTTAATAGGATATTTTAATTGGAAATATTGCAGGGCAATCTGATGAGGATTGCCCTGTTTCTTTTGGTCTATTCAAATGCTGGTGAGTATTAGCTGAGAGAGTGCCATTGCTCCCTTTCTATGGCAATTGGTGCTATAGTATGTCCGTCAGTAAACGGAAACAACATTAGCCATTTGGATACACGTAGGGCATCATCTCCTCTATGTACTTGCGCTCGTTGCTGAGACGGGGCACCTTGTGCTGTCCTCCCAGTTTACCTTTGTCTTTCAGCCATCGCTTAAAGCCGTCTTTCGGCATCTGGTGCACAATGGGCATGCGCAGTGCCATATCTTTATGGCGTTTGGCTTCGTAGTCAGAATTGATCGCCTGGAGCGAACTGTCGAGTAAGGTTGTAAATTGCTCGAGAGGTACGGGCAGGTAGTCAAACTCGATGATCCATTCATGGGCACCTGATTCATTGCCGGTCATATATACAGGTGCGGCTGAGTAGTCGGAAACTATAGCTCCTGTTTCCGCACAGGCAATCGCAATTGCATTATCTGCATTGTCTACAATAAGCTCCTCTCCAAAGGCATTTATGAAGTGCTTTAACCTGCCTGTAACCTTTATACGGAACGGGTCCAGTGAGGTGAACTGTACTGTGTCGCCTACCACATAGCGCCAAAGACCGCCATTGGTGCTGATGACTAGCGCGTAATTTTTGTGTAGCTCCACTTCCTTTAGGCCCAGGGTGCGTGGATTTTCCTTGTCGCGCTCTTCAGGCGGCATAAACTCATAGAAGATTCCATGGTTCAGGAACAGCAACATGCCTTCCTCGTCTTCCCGGTCCTGGGCGGCAAAAAAGCCTTCGGATGCATTGTATGTTTCGCGGTAGCGCATCCGTGGCGATGGAATGAACTGCTCAAACTGCCGGCGATATGGCGTGAAGTTTACGCCTCCGTGAATATATAGCTCCAGGTTGGGCCATATATCCATCAGGTTATTCTTGCCAGTTATTTCAAAGATGCGCTTTATGAGCACGATTGTCCAGGTAGGAACACCGGCGATGTACGTCACATTTTCGTTGATGGTACTGTGCGCCATGCGCTCGATCTTCTCTTCCCATTCCGTCATGAGCGCAATAGAAAGCTCGGGAAGCCGGAAAAGCTGGCCGGCAAACGGCATGTTCTGAAGCATAACCGCAGACAGGTCTCCGAAGAATGACGCCGCATTAAGCTGGTTTACCTGGTGGCTACCGCCCAATATGAGGCATTTGCCATCAGTAAGATTTGACGAGGGGTTTTCCCGGAGATAAAGTGCAAGGATATCTTTGCTGGCGCGGAAATGGGTGTCGTCCATTGATTCCTTGCTTACCGGTATGAACTTACTCTTGTCGCTGGTAGTGCCACTGGATTTTGCAAACCAGGTAATAGGGGATGGCCACAATACATTCTGGTTGCCTTCAAGTATTCGCTGTATGTATGGCTTCAGGGTTTCATAATCATTGATCGGTACCTTCTTCTTGAAGTCGGCAATATTGTCAATGTGCTCAAATCCGTACTTCTTGCCATATTCAGTAAACTGCGCAGACCCTACCAGGTGATTGAAAACCTGTTGCTGGGTATCGATCGGGTTGTGCATAAAGTTGTCTATAGCGCTCTGGCGCAACTTTATATAACCTCTGAATGCAGGACTGATAAATATGCTCATATATTCCAAACCCCAGGCGGGGCTTTTCAATTATCTTTCGTTTTGTTCTTTTTGGGCGCGTTCTTTCAGGTAGTCTTTTCTTCTTAGCTCGAAGTTCTCACCAAGGTATACTTTCCTTACCATTTCGTCTCCTGCCAGGTCTTCTGCAGTTCCTGCCTTTAGTATTCGACCTTCGAAAAGGAGGTATGCCCTGTCTGTGATTGACAGCGTTTCCTGTACGTTGTGGTCGGTAATAAGGATGCCGATATTCTTGTACTTAAGCGTAGCCACAATGCTCTGGATGTCTTCCACGGCTATTGGGTCAATTCCGGCAAATGGCTCGTCGAGTAATATGAAATGTGGATTCACAGCCAATGCACGGGCTATTTCGGTTCGCCTGCGCTCACCACCGCTCAATACATCACCGGGACTCTTACGCACATGCTGAAGGCGAAACTCATCCAGCAGCGACTCCAGCTTTTGTTGCTGTTCGCCCTTCGTAAGCTTCGTCATTTCCAGCACTGCTGAAATATTATCGGCAACAGATAGTTTACGGAAGATGGATGCCTCCTGTGGCAGGTAGCCTATTCCCATTTGTGCCCTCTTGTACATGGGCAGCTTTGTGATCTCGGTATCATCCAGAAACACATGGCCTTTATCTGGCTTTACCAGGCCCACTACCTGGTAGAATGAAGTAGTCTTTCCGGCACCATTCGGTCCCAAAAGACCTACAATTTCCCCCTGGCTAACCTCAAATGAAACATTGTTGACAACGATGCGTTTGCCATATTGTTTCACCAGTCCCTGTGTGTGTATCCTCAAGCTCGGAAATTTGTGAGCAAAAATAACAAACGGGGGCCAGTTTCAGCCCCCGTTTACTTTAATATTAACTTATTGATTATCAGCTAGTCCTTGTAAGTCCTTGGTACATTGGGGTCTGTGATAATAATGTAATCACCGTTCTTGCGGTAGTTTTCCCACTTGATCTTCGGGAAATCCTCATCAGACGCAGTAGAGATGATCAATGGCTTGATCCTGGAGTTGTAATTATAAAGTTGGCTCACCACGGCGAAGCCCTCGTCGCTGTGGAACTTGCCATTTACGTGCATTACTTTCTTATCCTTATTCTTCTTTATGTAGCGGGTAATGGAGTAGGCCATAGTGGCATCCCAGAGAGACTGAGCAACGACAAGGTTAAAGCTATTATGCCTCATATGACTGCTTTTTCCCGTGTCGCTTCCGCCACCACCCATCATTCCTAAAAGTTTTAGGTAGTAGTCTCCGGACGCAGTGTCGTAGGGAAGTGGTGCCATAAAGTCCCTGGCCCACTCTGGCAATTCCAGTAGTGCGGCTTGTCCTCTGCGTCCTGCCAGGTTGGTGTAGCGCATCGGAGCATTGGCACAGACAACGTCCATTTTCTTGCTCTTCGCATAGGTAACCATTGGTTTGTAGTCATTGTAATTACTCCATGCCCTGGAGTCCTTGATGAAATGGCGCTCCTGGATAAAACCCTGAAGGTATTCGTCCATTACCGGCTGCACATCGCGGTCAAACATTTCCATGGACAATGCAAGATTGTCTCCGAATTTGAGGTACATAAGTTCCAGCATGGAAGCCTCCAGGAAATGCGTTACGCTATCATTGTGCTCCTCGCCAAACATCAGCACGTCATAGTTGTCCATGTCGGCGGCTATTTCGCGCAGCGACACTTCGCGGCCCTGTTTTACAGAGTATATGCGGTAGTTCGCGTCGGAAAGTTTGGGCTGCGCTGTGGCTAAAACAGGAGCAACCAATAATGAAAGTAGAAGCTTTTTCATATAACTATTTGAATGCCAAAAGATGGCGCTAAATGTACAAAGACTTCACGGGTTTTTATTAAGCCATTGATTGTAGTGTGCTAACCATCTCCATGACTTCATTCTTATTGGCCTTAAAACTGCCATCATTTACGATGATGCCTGACGAGTGGAATTCTGTACATCCGGTTGATTTCACTAATTCGCGGAGGTTCCCGGACCTGACCCCGCCTCCCGGCATAATGATGATCCGTCCTTGAGCACTCACGCGAAGCATTGCGAGGGTTTCTGCACCCTCAGTTGATGTAGCCGCAAGGCCTGAGGTAAGTATTCTGCTGCACCCGGTGCTTATAACTGCCTCCAATGCCTCGTTTGCATCCGGCACGCGATCAAATACTTTGTGGCATGTTACCTCCATGGGGCCAGCCCAGTCTACAAGACGTTTCAATAGTTCCACATCTATTCTTCTGTCGCTGCCGTGGCATCCCGTTGCTATTCCTTTGCAACCCATCTCCCGAAAGCGGTGGATATCGCGCTTCATTATTTCGATCTCATCCGAGTCATATAGAAAATTCCCGCCCCGCGGACGAACCATTGGAAAAACCGGTATCGACAATCGTTCCAGGCAGTATTCTACAAGGCCGAAACTTGGTGAAGTACCTCCCGCAGCAGGGTCAGCACACAACTCTATCCGGCCGGCGCCGGCACCCTCGGCAATAAGGCAGGACTGTATGTTATAAGCACAGAGTTCTAGCAGCATAGGTCGCGCTTTAGCTGGCAAACATACCGGAAAATAAGTTCTGTTCGTTTCAAGGCCGTGAATAGGGCATTATTTAGTTCGATTTTGTGAAACCCAACGGTTTCATGTTTTGAAGCGTGATTTTTCCGGGGCAGCGCAGTCCCTACATGCTATTCTAAATAGTAATGTTTAATACGGGTGGAAGCGCACAAATACATGAGAGCTCCCGCCTTATTTTGCCCTTAGCAGCCAGGTGGCTTGTACTTTCGGCGGCGGCTCCTTGCTATTCCTTACAGCTTCCGGCAGCACTTTCTTGAGGTGTGGCATTACACTAAGCGAGGCGTAGTCGGGTATTGCCTCTTCTACCACTTCAAACCCCTGCTCTTCGAAAAACAGCCTTGCTGCGTCATAGCTTGCAAATTTGTTTTGTTCAATATTGTGCTGCTCCATGAAAGCGGCTTCACTTTTGCTTTGTGGCAGCGAGGCTTGCATCTCAGCGGAACGCTGCACATATACATCAGCAGTTATCCAGCATCCGCCCCGTGCTTTCAGCGCTGTGTGTATCAGGTTACAGAGCTGCTTCTTTTCGACCATGTCCAGGTACATGAGCAAACCTTCATTTATGATGCTTATAGGACCCTCATTGAATCTCGCGATTGTAGCCCGAAATGCAATGGGATCAAGCGCGTTAAGTGGCAACAACTCGAAATTCCCTTTTGCCTCTTTTTCCAAAGTAAGTTGCTCGATCATATTTTGCTTAATAGCAACCACTTCTGGTAAGTCGGTGTCTATATAATGAGCGTCAGCATGTTGTTTGCAGTAGTCAATACCGCGAAACGAATAGCCCGAGGAGAGCTCCAGGACGTTGCGGGAGTGGGTGTGTCCCAATAGTTGGTTTATGCTCGCATACCTGTTCTCAAAATGCATGACCCTGATCCAGAACCAGAAATCCTTTTCCTCGAAATTCAGGTCAAATACCTCCGGTCCCTGAACGAGGTCGGCCGCTTGCTTTGCATAGGGAATGGTGGTGTATGCCTTCATCATCAGCAATGATTTTGCTGATGGGCTCACTGTGCTATAGTCTCGTTGTTGTGGCTTCATGGTGTATGATTGAGTCTGTGCTAAAGGCTAAGTTCGATCATAGGGTCCCAAAAGAGGTTTGTGAAGTCTACAACCATATCATCTTCTACCTTAATCCCTTCTTTTTCCAGAAGCTTTTGCATCACGCCCTCGCCAAAATGGTGTTTTCCGGTAAGCATGCCATTTCTGTTCACCACGCGGTGTGCCGGCACTTTGGGTTTTACGGAGTGACAATTGTTCATGGCATAACCGACTACGCGCGCACCCGATGCGGCACCTATTGCAGCCGCAACAGCGCCATAGCTTGTTACCCGCCCTTTGGGCACAGCACGCACCACATCATAAATGGCATCATAAAGACTGTCCTTAGCTGGCTTTTCCTTTGGCATCGTCTACCCGTTTTTGTAAAAGTAGCGAACGTTTAGGTTCAGGCACGCGCTCATAATCATATGGGCAGTTGAGGCAGCCGTTGCCACAGCAATAACCGCGCTCTCTTAGGTAATGGGCGGTGAAAACCAGAAGGCCTTCCTCAGTGATATAATAATCTATACCTGACTGCATATTAGTCGTTAGTCCTTCTGTTTGGCAGTTTACTCATCAACCCCTTCAACTTCGTCTGCCTCAAGTCCTTCAGCCAGTTTGGAAAAGCGACCTGTTAGTTTCACTCCATCCGGCGGTAGTGAGAATGAAATGAAGTAGATGGTACGTCCGTCTGCAAGGTGCATCTTTTCGTAGAATGTTTGTATGCCTAAGGCACCGGTGTTTTTACCCTGGCCATAAACATCAATGATGTTCTCATGCACTGGACAGCCCTGTTCGTTGACTGTCTCCACGGTAAAGTCATACAGCTCTTTAGAATCTGTCTTGAGGTTAATGCGCCCGCCGGGTTTCAGTAATTGCTTGTACAGATACAGGTACCGGGGGTGGGTGAGCCTGTTTGATTCTTTCTTGAGGAACGGGTCCGGGAATATGATCCATATCTCCTCAACCTCATTAGTCGCAAAATGAGTATCGATGTTGCCGATGTGTATGCGTAGGAATGCAACATTATCCAGACCTTCCTTGAGGGCCGTTGTGGCACCGCGGTATATGCGGTTGCCCTTTATGTCCACACCAATGAAGTTACGGTTGCGATGCTCCCGGCCAAGGCCGGTGCTGTACTCGCCCTTGCCGCAAGCCAGTTCCAGAGTTATCGGGTTGTCGTTGCCAAAGAATTTATTCCAGTTGCCCTTCATTCCTTCCGGGTATTGCAGGACGTTTTTATACGTCTCTATCGCCTGGAATTTTACTAGTTTTTTATGTCCCATTATTTTTAAGGTTCGTAGATGTCCCACACCTTGGAGGTGTGGGACATCTTAGTTACACTACCACATTTATCATTTTACCCTTCACGAAAATGAACTTCTTTGGTGTCTTACCTTCCATCCATTTTTGAACTGCTGCATCACCCAGCACTGCTTGTTCTACATCTGCCTGGGCAGCATCGATCGGGAATTCCATCTCAGCCCTCGTTTTTCCATTCACCGCCACAGGGTATTTTACACTGTTCTCTGCAATGAATATATCTTCATAAACAGGGAACGCAGCATCGAGCACTGTGCTGCTATTCTTAAGTCCATTCTGCCAGATCTCTTCAGCCATGTGTGGAGCAAATGGAGTCAACGCAATAATCAGTGGTTCCAGTATTGCACGCTTGTGGCAGTTGAGCCCGGTAAGCTCATTCACACAAATCATAAACTGACTCACGCAGGTGTTGAAAGAGAAGCGCTCTATGTCGTCCCCAATTTTCTTCAGTGTTTTGTGCAGTATGCGCAATTCGGCCTCTGTTGCGGCCTCGTCAGTGACTAGCCATCCTGTCTTTTCGTCTGCAAATAGTCGCCAGCATTTCTTCAGGAATCTGTGCACACCTTCAATTCCTTTTGTGTCCCACGGCTTGCTTACGTCTATTGGCCCAAGGAACATCTCGTACATGCGGAAAGTGTCTGCGCCATATTCTTTTACAATGTCGTCTGGGTTAACCACGTTGTACTTTGACTTAGACATTTTTTCTACTTCGGCCCCACAAATGTATTTGCCGTCTTCAAGTATGAATTCAGCATTGGCATATTCCGGCCTCCATTTCCTGAACGCCTCGATATCAAGTTCCTGTCCGTCTACAATATTTACATCCACGCGTACTTCTGTTACCGGCTGTTCTTTTCGCTTGCCGAAGGATATAAAGGTATTAGTCCCATTAATCCTGTATGCAAACCTCGAACTGCCCTGTATCATGCCCTGGTTCAGAAGCTTACGGAAGGGCTCGTCAAAGCCAATGTGGCCAAGGTCAAATAATGCTTTTGTCCACATGCGGCTATAAAGCAAGTGGCCCACTGCATGCTCTGTGCCACCTATATACAGGTCCACCTGGTTCCAGTAGTCTGTTGCTGCTTTACTTGCAAACTCGCTGTCATTGTGCGGGTCCATATACCGCAGGAAGTACCAGCTGCTGCCCGCATATCCCGGCATGGTATTGGTTTCGCGCTTGATGGACAACCTCTCCCCGGCCCTCTCCGAAGGAGAGGGTGAAGCGCTGTGAGCGCTGTCGTCCGTTGTACGTATGTTCACCCAATCGGTAAGGTTTGCCAAAGGTCCCTGACCTTCAGGCCCAGGTTTGTAGCTTTTCACGTAAGGCAACTCTACCGGGAGTGACGAAACACCTCCCTCTCCCTTGGAGAGGGTCGGGGAGAGGTCCTCATCTGTTCCGTATGGTACATCATCTACATACACTATCGGGAATGGCTCTCCCCAATAACGCTGACGGCTGAAGCCTGCATCGCGCAATCGGTAATTGGTGCGGCGCTTACCGGCTTCAATTTTCTCCAACGCACCTATTGCAGCCTCTGTCGCATCGGCCACAGACATGCCGGTAAGGAAGCCGCTATTGTGGATTTTGCCCGTTTTGCTGCTATATGCCTCGTTGCCAGTATACTGCTCGCCAAAGATGTTGGTAATAGGTATATTGAAGTGTTTTGCAAAAGCATGGTCTCGCTCATCGCCGCTTGGTACAGCCATGATGGCTCCTGTACCGTAGCCAGCCAGGACATACTCAGCTATCCAAACGGGCACGGGATTGTGCGTAAATGGATGAATAGCGTACGCACCAGTGAAGCAACCGGTAACCTGCTTCACCTCGCTCATACGTTCACGTTCAGACCGGCTTTTTACGTATGTGCGGTATTCGTCTATTGCGTTCTTTTGTTCGGGCGTGGTAATGGCGTCGACAAGCTCATGTTCCGGCGCAAGTACCAGGAAGTCCACACCGAAAATGGTATCTGGGCGTGTGGTGAAGACTGTGATGTGCGCAGCCCCTCCCGACCTCCCCGAAGGGGAGGAGGTGGGCTGTAGCCCCAACTGCTGTTTTATTTTTTTGATGACTTTTTCAGTGTCATGTAAGACCTCGTGATTAGAAAAACGCATGACATTAAAACCGCGTTCCTCAAGGTTTTCTGTCCGCGCATTATCTTCAACCACTTGACCTTTATGGATTTCGCCGTCCACCTCTATAATCAAATTATGGCTCAAGGAAACGAAATCAACGATAAATGATCCAATGATGTGCTGCCTGCGGAACTTAGCTCCCAATTGGTCACGTCGCAAGAAATTCCACAAATGTTCTTCTGTCGCTGTAGGATTTCGGGTTAACTCCTGTTTGAATTGTTTTAGGTCGCCGTAGCTTCTGTTTTCGGCGGTCTGCCAGCCCTCCACTTCTCGTGGTTGCGAAACACCTCCCTCCCTTTTGGGGAGGGTCGGGGAGAGGTAGAACTTTACCTCTGCTCCGCTACTTTTTCCTATCCAGTTGCGCTGCATTTCTTTCATCGCTTCACTCCATTCCAGGTTGTCGAGGCTGGTAAGCAGGCGGTCGGCATATTCCGTGATACGCAGGAACCACTGGCGCATGCGTTTACGCTCCACCGGGTGCCCACCGCGCTCTGATACCCCATTCACTACTTCGTCGTTTGCCAGTACAGTGCCAAGCGCTTCGCACCACCATACCTGGGCAAAGTCCTGGTATGCAAGGCGGTATTGCATCAGTACTTCGCGTTGCTGAATCTCTGAATAGGTCTTCCACTCGTCAGCTGAAAAGGATATAGTGTCGTCGCCAGGACATACATGTGCTGTGTTGCCACTTATATCGAATATTTCTACGAGTTCCGTTATTGGTCTTGCCCGATGCTGTTCCCTATCGTACCAGCTATGAAAAAGCTGAAGGAATATCCATTGAGTCCATTTGTAATATTTGGGGTCGCTGGTGCGTACCTCCCGGCTCCAGTCATAGCAGAATCCGATGTTATCTAACTGTTCGCGATAGCGCGCGATATTCTTTTCAGTAGTGTCAGCCGGGTGCTGACCGGTCTCTAATGCATATTGCTCTGCCGGCAATCCAAAAGCATCAAAACCCATTGGATGCAGTACATTAAAACCTTTCAGGCGCTTATACCGTGCATATATGTCTGAAGCTATGTATCCTAACGGATGTCCCACGTGGAGCCCTGCTCCACTAGGGTACGGGAACATATCTAATATATAGCACTTTGGTTTTTCGCTGAAGTTTGGAACTTTATACACTTCTTTCTCGTTCCAATTTGCTTTCCAACGTTTTTCAATATCTGTAAAATTGTATTCCATAGGTTGTAACGGGTATCTTTTTGGGATACCAAAAGGCAGCAAAGATAAAGACTATTAGCGCACGTCTGTTTCAGACTTAATGGTAGCGATAAACCCCAATTTTAACACTTAAAGGTTCGCCGGGCCGATTTTTGTCGTTAATTTTATCGTTCCGGTATATTTGGCGGCTTTATCATTACAATTGAACGATTGATAATCATATGTGTATGAAAAGAATTTTGCTTTTAGGTGTTGCACTTATCTTCGCTTGTAACCTCTCTTTTGGAGAAGGAAAGTTGGCTAACTGGCCTGAGATGCAGGCGTTTCACGAGGTGCTTGCGCATACGTTTCACCCTGCCGAAGAAGGAGACCTGGCACCCATTCGCAAACGCTCTCATGAGCTGCTTGCAGATTGTAAGAAAGTGAATGCGTCACCGATTCCTGTTCAGTATGACAACGAAAAAATGCGCGGTGCACTTAAGCGATTGGAGAAGGAGTCGGACAAACTGAATGCTTTTTGTGTGAGGCAGGAACAAAATTCAGTAATAATGAAGCAACTGAAGGAAGTGCACGATATCTTCCACGAAATAGTAGGCATGTGCGGAGAACAAGCTTCCAACTCCGTTTCCGACAAAGGAAACCCTGTAAAGCATAACGAATAATATGAGAATCAATATACTTCGCGTACTTGCGCTGGCCGCAGTAGTATCTGTAGTGTCCTGTACCAAGAAAGATCCTGAGAACCCGACAACACCTACCGACCCAAACGGGACTTCAAAGGTGCTTGTAGAATTCTCGAACAAGGTGGGTGCCAATAACCTGGTGCTCAACGACCAGTGGTATCAAACCGCCACTGGCGATTCTTTTAAGGTGTCGAAATTCAACTATTATATATCGAACGTGAAATTAGGTGGCGCAGCCTCCTATACGGAGTCAGAAAGCTATCACCTGGTGCAGCAGGGTACGAGTTCGTCCCACAATTTTGCCCTGGCTGATGTGCCTTATGGCAAATACAATACAATAACTCTTACGATTGGTGTGGATAGTGCCCGGAACACTTCAGGAGCCCAAACCGGAGCACTTGACCCGGCAAATGACATGTTCTGGACCTGGAGCACAGGCTACATTATGCTGAAACTGGAAGGCACATCGCCAAAGTCAACAGCAACAGGCAATGTGATCACCTACCATGCAGGTGGATTCAAAGAACCTAATTCTACCCAACGGACGGTAACGCTAACGCTGCCATCAGAGATAACTGTAGCTAAAAATGGCGAAAACCATATCCATATAGAAGCTGACGTTTTAAAGGTGCTCTCCGGCACAAATACATTTGACTTCTCTATTACGCCTGTGATGACGACTGCAGGGGCAAACGCTAAAAAGCTGGCAGACAACTACGCGAAAATGTTGTCTGCAACCTATGCAGGGCTATAGATGTCCATCGAGATGTAAAAAATCAATTTTTGTAATTTGCGGGTATGAGGAAGTTTGTGCCGGTTTCATTTTTTGTTGTTCTACTCGTTATTGCCTGGACCTCCGCTTGCAAGAAGGATACTATAGATCCGGGCGAGTGGCAGCCGGTTGGTTTTTCGGTGCCTCCGGGCTGGCCTCAACCGTTCTATAATTTTGAGAACAATTCACTCACATTCGATGGCTTTGCCCTGGGCCGAAAACTATTCTACGATGTTCGCCTGTCGCGCGACAGCACTATCTCCTGTGGTACCTGTCACCAGCAATTTGCATCTTTTGCCCAGGCAGGGCACGATGTGAGCCATGGAGTAGATGACCTGCTTGGTACACGTAACTCACCCGGACTAGCCAATATGGCCTGGTCTACGTCATTCTTCTGGGATGGCGGCGTAAATCACCTTGAAAATCAGCCTATCAACCCCATCCAAAACCCGGTGGAGATGGACTTGAAGATCACAGATGTGGTAACTCGTGTTAGCGGGGATGCCGACTATAGGGCAAGGTTCAAGAAGGCATTTGGCGATGAAACGGTCAATTCTCAGCGCATTTTCCGTGCCATGGCCCAGTTTATGGGTGCAATGGTGTCGGCCGACTCCCGCTACGACAGGTATGTAGCGAATCCCTCAGGTAACTATTTGTCAGAATCGGAAAAACACGGTTTGCAGGTCTTCAGGCAGCACTGCGCTTCCTGCCACAAAGAGCCATTGTTCTCTGATTTTTCTTTTCGCAACAACGGGCTGATACCGTCTGCTGTGAATGATAGCGGCAGGGCACACATCACGCGCGACGCGGCAGATCTATATAAGTTTAAGGTGCCATCACTTCGCAATGTGGCCGTGTCGGCTCCCTATATGCATGACGGCCGTATCCAAACATTGGAAGCCTGTGTAGAACACTATCGCTCAGGCGTGCATGCATCTCCTACCACCGATGTCCTGATCTCGGGTGGTGTTGTTATGAGCGATCTGGAAAAAGATGATGTAGTCAGTTTCCTAAAGACACTTACAGATAGTACCTTTATTCATAACCAGCTTTTTGCAGAACCTAAATAAATGGTCATGAAAAGACTCACACTTATATTCCCACTATCAATTGCGCTGCTCACATCCTGCGACCACGACAAATTCAGGCCCGTTGGGGGCAAGGGTGGTAGCGCCTCTATAATGGTCTATCCGCAGCATCACGGAGACCCCACAGCGCTGGACAGCGTAACGATGTATATAAAATACGACGCGCTGGATGCACCGGCAGATGGAAAATATGATGACTCCGTAAGTTGGGTGCCAGGCTCAGGTGGTACCGTGCCAAACGGCACGTTCACAGGCCTTTGGAACGGGGACTACTATTTGTTTGCAAGGGGCTACGACTACAATGTGGCTCAGCGTGTACGCGGAGGTTTGCCATTTACAGTAAAGGCACAGCAATCACATTCTGTCACTTTACCGGTGGGTGAAGAGTCCGGATTCTGATTTTACAACCCGCGTTTTCAATCATTTGTTTTATCTTACCCTGAAAACGGGTAAACCTATGTCCGAGTCCCAAAACGCGCCAAAAAGTGGTTCCGGTGCCTTGTCTGTCCTTGTGACAGTTTTCTTTTTCTGGGGTTTCATCGCTGCCGGAAATGGGGTTTTTATACCTTTTTGCAAACACTATTTTCAGCTCGATCAGTTCCAGTCTCAGCTCATAGATTTTGCATTCTACCTGGCATATTACCTGGGTGCTCTTGCCATCTACTTCATCGCGTCTGTGTTTGGCAGGGATATCATAGCCCGCTGGGGATATAAGAATAGTATTGTTTATGGGCTGTTGTTTTCAGCTCTTGGTGCCGTGGTAATGATAGCCGCGGTAAACGCAAATACCTTCCCCGGCATGCTTGCCGGCCTCTTTGCAGTAGCGCTTGGCTTTTCGCTGCAACAAACTGCGGCAAATCCTTTTGCTGCTTTGCTGGGGCCACCAGAAACAGGTTCTCACCGCATCACACTGGGTGGGGGAATCAACTCGTTCGGTACAGCCATAGGGCCAATTGTAGTGGCGCTCGCACTTTTTGGCACTACCATAGCAAGCGATGAGCAGATCAATTCGCTTGGTCTGGACAAGGTCACCATCCTTTATTCATGTGTAGGCGCATTGTTCCTGCTGGCCGCAGCATTGTTCTTCTTCTCCAAAAGGCTGCCACATGGTAAGTATGAGGCCGACGCGGAAAAGTCACCTAAAGCACTGGGGGCGCTCCTGGGCATGACCATTTTACTAGTGTGTGTGTTTGTTCCGGTTTTCAGGAGCTATATGAACGAAACTTCCGATCCTGCTGCCCTTGCGAATCTACAGACGCAGCGGTTCTTATGGCTCATTGCCGGTCTCATTCTAATACCTGGCACATTGCTTTACAGCCTGGTAAGTGCCCGCCGCAAACCGGAAGGTTGGGGAGCGATGCAGTACCCGCAACTTGTACTGGGCATGCTGGCCATTTTCACCTACGTGGGCGTGGAAGTGACTATTCAGAGCAACTTGGGCGAGCTACTTAAGCAGCCGGATTTTGGTGCTTATGCGTCTTCGCAGGTTGCCCCATTTATTTCCGTTTACTGGGGTAGTCTCATGGTGGGCCGCTGGACAGGATCTATCAAGATTTTTGAACCATCTAACCAGTTAAGGACTATCCTCATATTCGTAGTGCCCATTGTAGCTTTTCTTGTAGTGCTTGGTGTTAACTCGCTGGCGCAGAATGACATTACTCCATTCTATGGGTATGGAGCGGCTATCCTGATCCAGGCTATTGCGTTCTATGCCACACAGGATAAGCCTGCAAAAACGCTGCTTGTTTTTTCGCTTCTCGGAATGGTCTTTATGCTCCTGGGTATATTCACTACGGGCAAACTCGCCATCTACTCATTCTTGAGCGGCGGTTTGTTTTGTTCTATTATGTGGCCCTGCATCTTTGCATTATCCATTGCAGGCCTGGGGAAATATATGGCGCAAGGTTCTGCCTTCCTTATCATGATGATCTTAGGTGGCGCCATCATCCCGCCTATTCAGGGTAAGTTGGCCGACATACCTTCTATAGGCATTCACACCTCTTACTGGGTACCGGCACTTGGCTTTGGTTATCTGGCCTGGTTTGCATTTGCAGTCAGGCGCATTCTTCAGAAACAAGGAATTGACTATGACGCAACGATTGGCGGTGGGCATTGATATTGGCGGCACCAACACTTCTTACGGAATAATTGACAGGGAAGGTAATATTCTGGCGAAAGGCAAAATGTCAACCACAGAATATGCGGATGTGAATGCATATGTTGAAGGCCTTGCGTCGAAAGTGCGACCGCTTATAGACTCCGCCGGCATCGAAAACATGGTGGGAGTAGGAGTAGGCGCCCCGAATGGGAACTTTTACACCGGTGAAATTGCTTTTGCCCCAAACTTACCATGGAAGGGAGTCATTCCCATGTCTAAACTTATTGGTGATGCACTGGGATTGAACTGCACACTTACAAATGACGCAAACGCAGCCGCCATAGGAGAGATGAAATATGGGGTTGCAAAGGGAATGAATGACTTTGTGATGGTAACCCTGGGAACCGGGGTTGGCGGAGGCTTTGTTTCAAATGGGAAACTTATTTATGGCCATGACGGTTTTGCCGGCGAACTAGGCCACATAACAGCCATCAGAGATGGGCGGACGTGTGGTTGTGGTCGTAAAGGATGCGTGGAGATATATTGCTCTGCCACGGGTATTGTGATAACGGCTGAAGAGTGGCTTGCTGAGCGGAGAGACGAGACATCTTTAAGGGAGCACACCGGAAAAATCACTGCCCGTTTGATTCACGAGGCTGCTGATGCAGGAGATCCTTTCGCCCTTGAGTTGTTCGCATTTACTGGTCGGATCCTGGGGCTAACACTTGCGGATATTATGGCAATTTGTTCGCCTGAAGCTTTTGTTTTTTTTGGTGGACTAGCCCGTGCGGGGAACATCCTCTTATCGCATGTTCACAAACATATGGAAGAGAATATGCTCCGTATATACCAGGGCAAGGTGAAGTTATTACAGTCTGCATTGCCTGATGCCGACGCAGCTATCTTGGGGGCCAGCGCACTTGCCTGGTAGTTTTCAGCTTTAAAATCTTGTCTTTTTTGGTATTTCTAAAATTGTTTTTACTTTTGCGACCGAATAGTCGCTAACGCATGGTCGCTTTAAAAACATTTGAGAATTTACCGATTGAAAGGAAGGTCGAGATCATTAATGCATGCCTGGAGGAGTTTGCTTTGCATGACTATGACGTGGCATCACTCTCCAACATTGTAGCTCGGCTGGGACTGGCCAAGGGGAGCTTTTATCGCTATTTTGATAGCAAAAAGTCGCTATATCTATTCCTGCTGAATCACTGCATAGATACACGGATACAACACGACGCGCACATCATTGACAGGGGAGAACAGGACTTCTTTGAACTGATGGTGCAACATTTTGCTGCCAAGATCTCGTATGACAAGAAGTTTCCCTTACAGAGTGCATTCCTGTTCAATGTAATGAACGAGAAGAACAATGATGAGTTAGGCAATATACAGTCTGATAGCAGAAGAAAGGTACTGAACGTGATAAAAGGAATGGTGGCTGAATGGAAGAAAAGAGGCGAATTAAGAACTGATGTTGACATCGATACAATGGCATTTATTGTTCTGAACACACAATTCTCCATATTCGATTATATCACTATTACCTACGGAATTGACATCCGAAAGAACATACGCGAAAGGAGAGTCCTGCACGATATCCCCGAAGATGTGCTAATGAACGTCTGCCGTCAGTTTGTAGACCTTCTCAAAAATGGGATAGCGAAATAGAAACGAAATGAACGCAATACAAACTTTTGGAATCAAGAAACGTTTCGGTACCACTACAGCCGTAAACGACATATCGCTGGCGGTGGAAACAGGGAAGATCTACGGCTTCCTCGGATTGAATGGAGCAGGCAAAACTACACTTATCCGTATGCTGCTCGGCATGATCCGACCTGACGAGGGTAGGGTGGAGTTGTTTGGTGAGGAATTGAACAGCCGGTTCAGGCGTTGGAATGATATAGGATACCTTGTTGAGACTCCATATTCCTATCCAAATCTCACAGTACGGGAAAACTTGAAGGTGCATTATGCATTACGTGGACTTCAAAAGCCGGGCCTGGTAGACGAGATCATGGAGCGGTTGAAACTTACACAATATGCCAATAAACGTGCGGCAGGTCTTTCGCTGGGAAACCAGCAGCGAATGGGACTTGCAAGGGCAATGATGCATAAACCTCGTTTACTGATACTCGACGAGCCCATCAATGGTCTTGACCCTGAGGGCATAGTAGAGGTACGCGAACTGATGAAAGAACTTGCAGCAAACGGCACTACGATCTTTGTATCCAGTCATATACTGGAGGAGATATCAAAGATCGCCGACGTGATAGCAATTGTGCACCAGGGCAAGCTGGTAGGAGAGCTAACAGCGCACGAACTGTCTGAACGACTGGAGCGCAAACTAATGGTAAGCACAAAAGACAATGTACGCGCCAGACAAACACTGATTGCTTTGGGGTTCCATCCCGTTCTTCAGGGCGATGGCACGCTGGCACTATCAGATGTCACTGCTCTTGCAGCGCCTGAGCGCGTAAGTGCTGAATTGTCCGGGACCGGCACGCCACCTCTACTTATCCACCCATATACAGAAGACCTCGAGCACTTTTTCTTACGTACCATCAAACATAGACAATGACATCGTTTTCACCCATCATAAAGGCCGAACTTATAAAGACAAAGCGGTCCGGTTTTCTTCCGGCTACGTTTATAGCATTCGGACTTGCGCCGGTTATGGGCGGCATGTTCATGTGGCTCGTGCGTCGCCCGGAAGGGTTGCCACAGGATGGCGGCCTGGCCGCAAAAGCCCAGGCAATGCACTTTTCTGCCGACTGGGCATCCTACCTCGGGCTACTTTCACAGGCAGTGGGAGTGGGAGGGGTACTGATCTTTGGCTTTGTTGCAAGTTGGTTATTCGGCCGTGAGTATACCGATGGCACAGCCAAGGACCTGCTGGCTATGCCCACATCACGGCGCACGATACTCAACGCTAAATTCGTCGTTTACTTTTCCTGGTGTGCGGCGCTTGCAGTTGCCAATTTGCTGGTTGCTCTCGGGATTGGCGGTGTTTTGCATATCGCACCACTGGTTGAGGGTGAGCTAGCCCCATTGTTGATCAGATATTTTGGCACCACTTTACTCACTATTTGTGCCGGTATACCTGTGGCGTTTTTCGCGCTAAAGGGCAGGGGATATCTCAGCCCACTTGGATTCGTAGCTTTAGCGCTTGTGTTTGCACAGATAGTTGCGGCTGCCGGCTTTGGTGCCTGGTTTCCCTGGGCGATCCCGGGTATTTTCAGTGGAGCAGGAGGTTCTTTGAGTCTCTCGCCCGCCAGTTATTTGTCTGTTCTCGCTTGCGGAGTAGTGGGCTACTTTGCAACAATCGAGTATTGGCGCCGTGCCGACCACGCTAAATGATGCCTCTCTTATCGCTGCTTAAACGCGCCGGGCCGTATATTTGCCGGACCGAATGAAGACAATAAGGAATATCGCAGGGCACCTATTCGCGGTTTACGCCTTACTGATTTTTGTAGCAACCATGCTGGTAGTTTGGTTTCCTATCTGGCTCATCTCATTGTGTAAAGAGCCGCTGAGGGCAAAACTTTTGCACAAGGTGTTTCGCGGCTGGATGAGCGTTTATATGCCTTTGATCTTTTGCCCGGTATCGCGAAGGGGTAAAGAGCATTTTAAGAAAGGCGAGCGATATGTAGTGGTGATCAACCACAACTCCCTGCTGGATATTCCCATTTCTACCCCCTGGATACCCGGGCCAAATAAAACTCTGGCAAAAGCAGAGATGGCTCGTACACCACTTTTCGGCGTGATCTACAAAGCCGGTTCTATACTGGTGGACAGAAAAAAGGAAAGCAGCAGGCGGGAGAGTTTTGCGCGTATGCAGGAGACGCTTGATATGGGTATTCACCTTTGTCTGTACCCGGAAGGAACTCGCAACAAGACCTCAGAACCCATGCAGCCGTTTTATGATGGCGCATTTATCACCGCTATCCGCACACAGCGGCCCGTGCTCCCCGGGCTGATATTTAATACAGGAAAGGTGCTTCCTGTAGACAAGAAGTTTTGGGCATTGCCCAAACGTGTTCGCATTCATTTCCTGGAAGCGATACCAACAGAAGGATTATCTATAGATGATGTAGGTATGCTAAAGGAAAAAGTGCGTACTTTAATGGAGTCTTACTATATCGCCAATAAAAAATAGTCCCACATGACTTTTACAATCATCGGCACCGGAAATATTGCATGGTTCATCGGGAACCGGCTGGTAGCTGCACGCCATCTATGTAAAGGTGTTTTTGGTCGCAATCCTGATTCTGTTCAGCAACTTGCCGAAGCCTTGCTTTGCGAGAAATTTGGTGACCTTAAGGCAGCCAGGGAAACAGAGGCAGACGTTTGCTTTCTTGCCGTAACGGATAGCGCTGTGCCCGTTGTCGCTGCACAACTGGCGTATAAAAAAACTGTACTGGTGCATACAGCGGGCGCAGTGCCGCTGGAAGCTATTGCAAAGGCAGCACCGGATACGGCGGTGTTGTGGCCGGTATATTCGATATTACGGACAAACCAGCCAACTCACCGGAATATTCCTACCGCCTGGGAAGCTTCCAGTCCAAAGGCGGAGCGATTTACACTCGCTATGGCGCACATCATAACGGATGTACTGTTCGAAGCGAAATTTGAACAAAGAAAATGGTTGCATGTTTCTGCTGTGATCGCTAATAATTTTACCAATCACCTTATTGGCATTTGCGAGCGAATTTGCAAAGAGAATAAGTTGCCATTTTCCACCTTGGAACCGATCATAGATCAGACATTCTCGCGGATCAAGGCTTCCTCTGCAAGGACTTTGCAAACAGGGCCTGCGGCAAGGGGGGATGTGGATACCATAAACGAGCAGGTAGCGTTACTGCAAGGGCATCCTTACTGGCAAAACATATACACAGCCATCACAGAGTCTATAAAGAACACTAAATAGCTATACCTTAGCAAAATTGAATGGCTGTATGGTTCACATAGGAGAATACAATAAGTTAAAGGTTGCAAAGACGGTTGATTTCGGTGTTTACCTGGACGGGAACGGCGACGAGATTCTTTTGCCCAAAAGGTATGTTCCCGCCGATTTGAAAGATGGAGACGAAATTGAGGTATTCGTTTATCATGATAATGAGGGGCGCCTCATAGCTACTACAGACAAACCCGTCGCCACCGTGGGTGAAATAGCGATGATGGAAGTGGCAGATGTGACACCACATGGAGCCTTTCTGAAGTGGGGAATCATGAAAGACGTGTTCATTCCACTCTCTTACATGGAACGACGAATGAGGTCGGGAGACAGGCGCCTTGTGATGCTGGTAGTGGATGCACAGACGGGACGAGTAACAGCAACAGAGAAAATAGACCAGTTTCTCAGCAACTATGAGCTTACGGTCAAAGAAAACGACGAAGTTGACTTAGTGGTCTTTCAGCAGACTGATATTGGCTACAAGGTTATCATCAATAGCAAGCACATGGGCGTGCTGCACTACAATGAGATTTTCCGTGACCTGGAGCCGGGTGATAAGCTAAAGGGTTTCATCAAGGCCATTCGTCCGGGCAATAAAATAGATGTTTCTCCGGGCGTGAAAGGGTACGAGCGCGTGAAATCAGAAGAAGATAGGGTGCTTGATATGCTCCGAAACAACGACGGCTATCTACCATTCAACGACAAATCTGATCCGGAGGAAATTTATGCACGCTTTGGCATGAGTAAAAAGACCTTCAAGATGACGCTTGGTGCGTTGTACAAAAAACGTCTCATCGAATTTACGCAGACCGGTACGAAGCTTGCAGCCGGGTAAAACTAGCCCGGTATCCTGGCTATATACTTCGACATTTCCTTTATCTGCTCCACAACCTGAGCATTAGTTGGCTTGCACGCCTTTGCCTTGTTAAAGTAGATCTTACCGTTGCGGAAATCGCGCCTCTGTATGCATATAGCAGATAGCTGAAGGTAGGCTGTGGCCTCGTTGTCCTTATCTGGCAGACCTAACTGCACGGATTTCCGGAAATGTTCATATGCTTCTTTCGAATTGCCTTTGCGCATTGCTATTCCGCCCAGTTGCAGATAGGCAGTGCCTTCCAGTTCCTTTTCAGGCATGCCGGCTTCCAGTCCCTTTCTCAATTGAGCCTCTGCCTGGTCCAGGTCTTCGCCCATGGTGGAGAAGTTGGCCTGTAGCATATAAAAGGTAGAGCGTATCGGCTTGTAAAGGTATTGGGGGTATTTCACGAGCTTCAGCAGCTTCTGTGCTCCCTCCATATCGCCTGACTCCATATACCCCTGTATCAGGGTCATTGGGCCTATAAGAAAGTAGGCAGCTACCATTACCAGCGATACCAGGAAAGGTATCCAGGCTATCCACCAGGTAACTTTGAAGCCTATCAGAAATCCCAAAGCGAACATTCCGACCGCGATCGGAATACGATAAAAAACTAAAATTTTACGAAAGCTCATTTCTATTGATTGCTACCGGAATACCGGCATTATGTATTTAGAATTTCTCAGCCAGTTTGTCAGCTACTTCTGGTTGTCGCGCCACTCATATACCCAGGAAGACTGGATCATTTCAAGATGCCCCTCATTACATTCTTCACGCTTGCCCTCAAAGTTGGGGAGCTCTAATACCCACTCCAGCAGATCTGTAAACCTGATCCTGTAAATTTTGTTTTCACCGAACTCGTCACCGAATTTCTCGTATAGTTTCAGTGCAACGTCTTCATAATCATTCCACTTTATGGGTGGTTCGTAATGTGCCATCTCGTTTCGTTTTTCTAACTTCTATTCTCCGTGTATCAATGATTGGTCAGGTATACATACTTCCAGCATTCCGGACCCGTTTACGAGGACACATTGGCATCCCAGGCGTGATGTGAGTCGCGGATTCTTAGCTCTGTCGATGAAATCTTCCTCCCTGTCTGTGATCTCCGGTACGAATTCGTCTCCCTTTTGCAGGTATATGTGGCAGGTGCTGCAAGCGCATACCATACCGCAATTGTGATGAAGTTCTATGTTGTTTTCCAGTGCAACCTCAAGGATGCTCTGGTCGGGTGCCACATTTTCAAGCGTCACGGGTTCAAGTCCCTTCTGCTCAAAAGTGAATTTTATTGTATACATGTAAGTCGCAGTCTGTTAAATGCAGGCGCAAAGTTAAGGTTTCGTGGGCAACTTCTTTTGCTATCGGTGCTATAGGCTGATAACTAAAAGAAAACAGGGTGCGACGTAGCGCACCCTGTTTTGAGAAATACCAATTGATCTTATTCTGAAACAGTAAACCTTACCAGCCCCGATGCGGCACCGGTACGAACGTTCAGAAGGTATACACCTGCCGGTACATTGCCAATATTTATCTGTTGTGACACCTCCGCAGAAGGGGTTACTACACTCTGACTATATATCACCTGGCCCAGCATATTCACTACAGTAAGGTCCATTGTGCCTGCTTCCTGTAAAAGCCCCGTTAGATGGAACGTTCCCTTGTTCGGATTAGGTGATAAGGAGAATGCATTATCAACGATGTCTATGCCGCCTACAGCGCTGGTGGGCCCAAATGATACTGACTTCAGGGACGATTTTGCACACGGGTCAACATTAGTGACCTTGCAGGTAATAATGTCCCCCGCCACAAACGAGTTGCTTGTATAGGAAACATCAGTTGCGCCAGGAATCGGTGTACCGTTCAGATGCCACTGATATGCTACAGGTACAGTAGTTCCGCTCACCATCGCAGTAAGCGTCACTGTTGTTCCGTCAGGTACATTTGTGCCCGGTGATGCAAGAATATTTACAACTGGAACTGCAGCCGATGGCACTGTTGTCATTGTAATAACGCTACTTAACACAGTGTCAGCCGTGCGGCACGTATAGCTACTTGTCATGCGACAGTACACGGGGTCACCATTGGTTGGTACACAGGAATAAGTAGGTCCAGTTGCAACGTTAACTCCCGCCCTTGTCCAGCGGAAGCTTGGTGTTGGTCCGCCAAATGTAGGTGTTGCCGAAAAGGTAACCGGGCTTCCCTCGCACGACGGGTTTGATGGGCCTACAGCTATTGTCACCGCAGGGGTTACAAGTGTTGATACCGCAAGGGTCTCACTGGCAATTGCAGTATCCGGAATAGCACAGATGCCGCCGGTATGAAGTGTAACAGCTAGTATATCACCGTTTACGGGTGAATAGGTATAAGTGCTGCCCATTGTTGTGGCAACACCGTTTACCCACCATTGGTATGTTGGCGATACACCGCCATTTACCGGCACAGGGGTAAACGTAACCAGGTCGCCGGAGCAAATGAGCGTGGGAAGTGTAATAGTAACTGATGGCACCACCGGAGTAGCAATGGACACCGTTGCGCTCCCTGACATGTTATTAGAACAACCGGTGATGGTGCTCGTTGCCGTAGCAGTGTACGTGCCTGCTGCTGTAAACAGTGTAGGGAAATTGGCTGCAGCGCCTGTTCCGGCCATTGAAGAAACCAATGAAGCACCATTAAACAAGAAGTAAGTTACGCCGGGCACTGTATTATCCAGCCCAATGCTTACGCCCGGACCTGTAGCACACCTGCTGCCACCACCGGTGACATTAGATGCTACCGGTAAAGGGTGAACAGTTACTACAGAAGTGGTACGACATCCTGTAGGCAACGTGTACGTTACGGTCGATGTGCCTGTTGCAATTGCTGTAACCAAACCACCTGCAGAGATAGTGGCTGTAGACGTAGGAGAGTTGCTCCATGCACCGCCGGGGTCAGTATCGCTAAGAAGGGTAGTATTGCCAGGACATACTGTCATCACCCCACCAATGGCTGCTGGCAAAGGATTAACTGTAACCACAGTAGTTTGGTAACAAAGACCGTTACTATATGTGATAGTTGCAGTGCCGGCAGTAATACCCGTTACTGTCGTTGATGCAGCCGGACCGGCAAGCGTGGTAGCCACAGCTGGGTTGCTGCTACTCCATGTGCCTACGCCGGTGGCATTGCTGAGTGTAGTTGTTGTGCCAGGACACAGAGTTGCCGTTCCTGTGTTTGCTGCCAGGTTGCAGTGGTACATCACCACGCTGTCTATGGCCGGTACACCAATGGCACCGGTGCCGTTGTTAACGTGCGTAAAAGCAAGCTTAATGCTTTGTCCGGCATAAGCGAGCGGAATATCTACAGGGCCGATAACCACATACCCTGGATATGCTGTTGCTGTGTTTGAGTACAGCCTAGTATACGCAGGATTCACCGTATTGCCGGCAGTAGGATTTGGCACAGCATTGACAGCAACCGACATTATTAGTGAGTCACCTCCCGGATCCACGACCGGTTGGCGATATTTGAACACCACCGCTATTCGATTTACACCGGCAGGGATCGCCGCTGCAGTGCTCCGGTAAATATGTGAAATAGCAGGATCATTAGTACCCGCAAACGTAGTTCCATTGCCTATGTATGCACCTCGGGTCCCTGCGCCGACGCTACCTGTCCCCATTGCCCATTGATTGAACGCACCATTTGCTGAGCCCCAAAAATTACTCGCAAAGTTGAACGGAGGTCCATTTTCAAACCCCCCACTGGCATTTCCTGTAATAACGCTTGTTTGTGAAAAGCCTACGAACCCGGCAAGAACACTTAATAGGGTCGTGTACAGTTTCTTCATATTTGTGAATTTAGATTACACTTTTTAAATGCTTATTACTCCCGCACGATCATTACACTATGCGGGAAAATAATTAGCAGTAAAAATAACATTTTTTTATTGAGAATTTCTGTCCTCTACCCCAGTTACAATAATAAAAAACCGGGACTTGAACGGCCCCGGTTTTGAATGGTAAATAAATTGCTATTGTTCCAGCACAAAGTGGAATACTTTCTGCTCGGTGTCGGTCCTCAGCGTTAGCATGTACATACCGTTTGCAAGGTTGTTCTCCAGGGTTATCCTGTTATCTACTCGTCCGTTCTTTGCAACCAGGTTGCCCCTGAACACCACTTGACCCAGCATGTCTGTGATCTCAATATGTACATCTTCGTTCACACCCGAGGCCAGGTTGCCGCTGATGGTAAATGTACCCTTGTTCGGGTTGGGCACCAGCCTCAACTGGCTCGCACCAGCGGAAGTTTGATGCGTTCCCAGCGGTGCCATATCTATCCTGAACCAGTCAGATGTTCCAATGTTATGACAAACACCACTGCTGATCACCGTTACCGAGATGGAATCGTAGTCGTGGAACACGGCTGTATAAGTGTCCGAAGTGGCTCCCGGCACCAATATGCCATTCACTTTCCACTGGAAGCTAGGGTTAGGACCGGCATCGCTGGGCCATGCGTGCATGGTCACCGGTTTACCTGCTGCTACTATGGAGCCCGGCTCTGGCGTTACCGTTACCGTTGGCAGCCTCATCGAGTCTACATTCATGGTCACGTCTCCGCTCAGCACTGTATTTACCGCCCTGCAGCGGTAGTTGCTGGTCATTTGCAGGTTCACAATGTCGCCGTCAGTTGGCACGTACGTGAAAGATGGCCCGAATGCGGCAGTTGTACCATTCACCAGCCATGTGTAGGTTGGTGTAGAACCACCATACACAGGCGCAGCGCTGAACGTTACCGGGTTGTACTGGCACACAGTATCACCAGGCGTAGTGATAACGCCTGCCACAGGAGTTGCCAATGGCATTACTGTGAGCAACTGCGTACCGGTGGCTGCCGTTGTGGCTACGCAGGTGTAGTTGCTGGTCATGGTCACTGTTACTACATCACCATTAGCCGGTATGTAGCTATAGTTGTCAGCTGTGCTCACAAATACACCATTCACTTTCCATGTATATGCCGGTGCAGTGCCGCCAAATGTTGGCATTGCCGTCATGGCTACAGTCTCGCCTTCGCACACACTGTCGGTTGGTGTGGTAGCAATGTTGACTATTGGAGTTACAAGTGGGTTCACTACGATAGTAGCCGCGCCCGACATATTGCGCTGGCAACCACTGGTAACGTTGGTAGCCTGCACGGTGTAGGTGCCTGCAGCCGTGTGCAGACCAAAGTCGAGCGCAAAGCCGGTCCCTGCCAGGAAGCCTGTAGCCGAAGAGCCATAGTACAATTGGTAGCTGACTCCCGGCTGAGAACCTGAAAGGTTAACATGTACACCGCTGCCGCCGGCACAGAAATTGCCGCCGCCTGTTACATTGAACACGGCAGGCAATGGCTGCACCGTCACTACACGGGTAGAGGTACATCCTGTTCCGGGATAAGTGTAGCTGATTGTCACTACTCCGAGTGAAACAGAAGTTGCTATGCCGCTTGTAGCGCCTATTGTGGCAATGGCAGGATTGCTGCTGCTCCATATACCACCGGTCGATGTTGATGAGAACACATTAGATGCGCCCATACAAATGTGTGGGTTACCTGTAATTGGTGCTGGTGTTGCGTTAACGGTCACCTCAACAGTAGCCTTACAACCGGTAAACAGCATATAGGTCACTGTAGTAGTGCCCGCACTTACACCCGTGAACGTTGTAGATGCAAATGTTGGACCGATAGGACCAAACACACTACCCACCGCTGTTGCACTACTCATCCATGCACCGCCTGCTGTTGCACTGCTAAGCACAGTAGTAGACTGTTCACACACCTGGAAGGTGCCGGTGATTGGTGCCGGGAGCGGATTGACAGTAACCGTATGAACATTAAAGCAACCTGTACTTACCTGGTAGGTAATTACTGCTGTGCCCGGAGAAATGCCGGTGACAGCACCGGTAAGCGGGTTCACTGTCGCCCGTGCGGTATTGCTGCTGCTCCAGGTGCCACCGGCCACAGGACAGGAGAGGATAGTAGAGTCGTTGACACACACATTAGGGATACCGCCAATAACAGCAGGTAATGTAATGACCTCTACCGTATCTACTGCACGGCAACCAGTGCCGAGTGTATATGTCACCGGGATGAACCCCGCCATAATACCGCTTACTACACCCGTAAGCGGATTAATGCTGCCATATATCAATGATGTAGGCGACTGGCTCCATACACCGGTCGAGGGACTACTCGAAAGGTTTGTTGAGAAGCCGGCACAAACTGTTGTGGAGCCCGAAATCGGTGACGGATTGTCGTGTACTGTTATGTTATGCGTAGCAATACATGCAGTCGGCAATACGTAGGAAATAGTAACAGCCCCGCCGGTGATGGCAGTAAATACGCCTCCGGCATCAATGGACCCAACTGCTGGGTTGCTGCTAACCCACATGCCACCCGCGGTTGCATTTGTCATTGTTGTTTGTTCACCCACACAAATGTCTGTAACACCAACTATCGGTGATGGAAGCGGGTTAACCGTAACCGTTAAGTTTCGGAAACATCCTGTAGGTAATGTGTAGACGATCGTGCACGTTCCGGCAAAATACCCGGTAATCACTCCGGTAGATGGATCAATTGACAAGTTCCCACAAGATGCACCCCAAACGCCACCTGGCGGCGCTACTGTTGGCGTTATGTTACTTCCCTCACACACCTGGTTCGGACCTCCTATAAGCGAAGGCAGGGGATTCACTGTTACGATCTTTGTTGAATTACAACCGGTACCGAGTGCATAGGTTATGATAACGGTGCCGGTTGGCCCAACTGCCGTAAGAACACCCGATGACGTATCAATGTCTGCAAGCGGAGGATTGCTACTCATCCATGTTCCTCCCGGTGTTGCATTCGTGTACAGTCGTGAGTCTGCTTCGCATATCTGGGAAGGGCCAACGATACCTGTTGGTATTGGGTTCACCGTGACATCATAGGTCGAAGCGCAACCTGTAGAGAGAACATAGGTTATGGTCGCTGTTCCAAGTGTTACCCCTGTCACATCACCGGTTGAGGAATTCACCGAGCAAATTCCCGGAGCGCTGCTCATCCATGTGCCACCTGAGATCACATTGTTAAGCGTTCTCGTTTGTCCCAGGCACATGTCATGCGGGCCGGTAATAGGGTATGGAGCCAGAATCAGGAATACGCGTTTAGATACAGCACATCTCGTCAATGGATCGTACACAATAAGGTCAGTTGTATCAACTGATACGCCTGTAGCGACTCCTGTCGTGGAGTCAACAACCAGTATAGAAGTATCTGCCGTGCTCCAGCGAACGCCGTTTACACTACTGCTCATGTAGGTTGCAGAGCTCAGGTTACAGAAGCCCGCAGGACCGACAATCGGAGTAGGCAGTGAATTCACCGTAACAACAACAGACCTGCTGCAGGTTGTAACTGGGAGCGTGTAAGACACTACAGTAGTTCCAACGGAAATACTTGTTACAAGACCTGTGGGGTCAATGGTTGCAACTGCGGGTATTGAGCTGGTCCATGTGCCTCCGGTGCTGGTCGTAGCAAGCGTGGTCGTAGCGCCAAAGCAAACCGCCGGATTGCCTGTGAATGCAGCAGGTTGAGCATTGACCGTAACAGTCGTCGTTCTTATACAGCCTGTACCAACGGTATAGGTAACATTCGCCGTGCCCGCAGATACTCCGGTCACATCGCCCGTCACAGGGTTTACCGCAACATTAGCACTGCCGCTGCTCCATACGCCACCCGTCGGCGTGCAACTAAGTGTTATGGTTGAATTTTCGCATACCCACATTGGCGATGGCCCTGTAATTGTGCCCGGAAGCGAGTTTACAGTTACAACTACAGTTGCGGCACATCCGGTTCCAAGCGAATAGCTAATCGTGGCGGTGCCGGGCGTTACCCCATTCACTACTCCGCCAGACACACTGGCTATGCCCGGTGCCGAGCTGGTCCAGGTACCACCTGGCGAAGAACTGGTTAGTGTTGTGGTGCCAAACTGGCACACTTGCTGTGAGCCTGAAATGCTCGCCGGCAAAGGATGTACGGTCGCTACTGCCGTAACATAGCAGCCGGTACCAAGTGAGTAAGTGCAGATGGTTGTGCCGGCACCAAGGCCTGTCAGAATTCCGCTTGAGGCGTCAATAGTTCCTACTGCGGCATTACTTGTTACCCATGTGCCACCGGGGCTTGATGTTGACAATGTTGTCGTGCTACCTGCGCAAACTTGCAATGTACCGGTAATAGGGGATGGAAGTGCATATACCGATACTACATCCGTAACCCTGCAGCCAGTTGGGATAGTATAAGTAACCGTTGCAGTTGCCGATCCCGAGCCACCACTTATACCGGTAACCAAACCGCTTCCGGATATGACGGTTGCCACCGATGTTGGACTTATGCTCCATGTGCCGGCAGGACTACTGCTAAGAGTTGTCGTCTGACCCACACACGTCGTCAACGGACCGGAAATTGGTGCTGGTAAAGGCAAGACATTCACTGTGCCGGTGCGAGTACAACCCGTTCCAAGTGTATAGGTAACGTCGCAGGTACCGGTAGATAGCCCATTTACGATGCCTGTTGTGAGGCCGACAGTCGCATATGCGCAAGCCATGGACCACGTGCCACCTGTGGGCGTACAGTTAAGTGTAGAGGTAGATGACGCGCAAACGTTTACACCACCGGTGATAGTTCCCGGAAGCGCGTAAACGGTTGCAACGGCTGTTCGGCGACATCCTGTGCTTATAGTGTAAGACACAGTCACCGTGCCGGCGCCTGACCCGAGCAGAATGCCCGATGAAGAACCGATTGATCCCGATCCGGATCCAGACGTCATTGTCCATGTACCACCTGCTGGTGTACAGTTCAGGGTCGTAGATTGTCCAATACACGTTGTCAGCACACCGGTAACAGAGCCCGGCAATGAATTCACAGTCGCTATTGCGCTAATACTACAGCCCGTTGCTAGTGTATAGGTAATATTCGTTGTGCCCGCAGTGATACCACCAAGTGTGCCACCGCCCGTACTGATGGTGCCAACTGCTGTTGTACTGCTCTGCCAGGTGCCGCCTGCGGGAGATCCGGTAAGAACAAGGGTTGAACCTTCACATACTTGAATTGATGACGGCGCGATACCCGTAGGTAATCCATTGATAAGGATAGTCGTTGTCCTGTAGCAGCCGGACGTTGTTGTGTAGCTAACCGTAGATGTCCCGGCAAAGACGCCGGTTACTACGCCTGTTACCGGGTCCACAGAAACATTGCCGTTGCTCGCTGTCCATGTGCCTCCTGCTGGGGTAGACGTAAGCGTTGTAGTAGCGCCCACGCATACATTGGTGATGCCGGTAATCACAGATGGCAGCGAGTTGACGGTAATGCCCAAACTTCTTGAACAACCTGTCGCCAGCGAATAGACGACAGTACATGTACCTGCACCACTCGCAGTAAGCGAGCCACCTGACGATATCGTCGCCACGCCCGGGCATGCTGCAGACCATGTGCCGCCGCCTGGTGTACTACTGTATGAAACAGTGCCGCCGGCGCAGACATTCGTTGGGCCGGTAATGGCCGCAGGTAAAGGATTCACAGTCGCAACTGCCGAAACATCACAACCGGACCCAAGCGAGTAAGAAATAGTAGTTGTACCAGGGGTAATACCCGTCAAAACTCCCGTTATGGGGTCAATTGTTCCAACCGCAGGATTAGTACTTGACCAGGTACCTCCGGACACCGTATTGGACAATGTTGTAGTCTGGCCCTGGCATACGCTCAATGTTCCGCCGATGATGCTCGGTGCAGGGTTGATAGTCACGACAACGCTGGAAGAACATCCGGTTGCCCCTATAGTGTAAGAAATAACACATGTTCCGGCACCCGACCCGCCGTATAAACCCGGGCTAAGTAGCGTTGTTATGCCTCCGCATCCAGTAGACCACGTACCTCCGGAAGTTATGCAATTCAACGTGCAGGCATAACCAACACAGGCTATTGGCGTGCCGGTGATTGGTGCAGGGCCGGGGTTTACAGTCACCGTTGTGGTAGTGTAACATCCACCCGCCAATGCATACGTGATCGTCGTCGTCCCTCCCGAAACGCCATATACCGACCCAGTTCCTGATACTGTGCCTACTGCTGTATTAGAACTACTCCATGCTCCACCAGGTGTCGCGCTGGCCAGTGCAGTAGTTTGTCCTACGCATACAGAAGGTGTTCCCGTAATAGAAGAAGGATTAGTATTGACAGTCACCACCGCTGTTGTCTGGCAGCCGCCTGCAGTGCTCGCAACAATCGTTGCCGTTCCTGCAGCAATGCCTGTAACTACGCCCGTTGAGCCACCGACAGTTGCGATGCCTGGTGCGAGGCTGCTCCATGTCACTCCCGGGGTTGCACATGAGAGCGTCGTTGTTTGCGTTACACACACAGCCATTACGCCACTTATCGCTGCAGGGTTCGGATTCACCGTCACCGTTGCAATCGCCACACAACCTGTGGGCAGTGTATAGGTCACATCGGCTGTTCCGGCGGTGATACCGGTCACTAATCCAGTGCCAAATCCTACCGTTATGTTTGTAGCTGCGGTCACCCATGTTCCACCGGTTACGCTATGGCTTAGTGTAGTGGTGCCCCCGCCTTCGCACATGGTCATAGTTCCGGATATGGCTGCTGGTGCTGGAAGTACAGTCACCACTTTTGTAGCCACACATCCGGCGCTGAGCGCGTACGTAATTGTGCTTGTACCCGTCACGTTTCCGGTAACTACGCCTGTAGTTGCACCTACGCTGGCGTTCGTGTTACTGCTGCTCCACGTACCGCCTCCTGATATGTTCGTTAGCGTTATAGTTGGGAAATACAGACAGACAGTCGAAGGCCCGACAATGGGAGCAGGCGCAGCAACAACAGTCACATTTTGAATGGCGCGGCAACCGGCAACAGTGTAAGTAATATTAGACGTGCCGAGACCCACCCCGTTTACAATGCCGGTTGTTGGGCCTACAGTTGCAACACTTAATGTACTACTCGTCCAGATGCCACCGCTGGTAGAGCTGGACAGTGTAGAAGATGTTCCTATACAAATACTGAATGACCCGGTTATGGCAGAGGGTGGGTTATTAACGGTTACTGTATGTGTTACATAGCAACTACCACCTGTGCTATATGTGATAATGGATGTGCCTGCGGAGACCCCCAGAAACACACCCGGAGAAACATAGCTGATATTCGAATTACTTGCAGACCACGTGCCACCCGAAGGAGTGCTAGTAAAGGTGCTGTTACTTCCCACACACATAATGGTTAGACCGGTGATGGTTGTCGGCATGGGGTACACGGTAACAACTTTAGTGACGTAACAGCCGCCTATGTCATAAGTAATAGTGGTAGTGCCTGCCGCTATACCCGTTACGACGCCCGTGGACGATACAGTGCCTACTGCCGTCGTGCTGCTGCTCCATGACCCACCTGCGGTGGCGTTTGTCAATGTGATGTTTGCCCCCGTGCAGACTTCAGTTAGCCCCGCAATAGTGTCGGGCGGTGTGTTGATGGTAAATGTTGTTGTTACACTTGCCGTACAATATCCACCATATCCCGCAGATATCGGGTCATTGGTACCCGTAAGTGTATAGGTGTAAGTACCGGGACCGAGCGACGTAAAAGGAGGAAGTGTTGTTACTGTCGAAGTGAATCCTGATGGCCCGCTCCAGCTATAGTGCACCGCCCCGGTAGTACCTGTGGTCGAGATCAATACAGTGTCCGGGTCGCAGAATGGAGTAGGGCCTGCAGAGACGGTAAGCGCCGGCATTTCACATACTTCTATGTCATCAATCGCCAGCAATCCCGCCGACCCGCCACTTTGCGCATCAAGGCCAATGTAATAGGTGCCCGATGCCGGTACGGTAAATGTCTGAATGTATTGGGTGTAGGTAGTATTACTAAACCCTGAGACGCCGGACCCGATGGTGCCGGGTGTGCCGCCCATGGTTGTTGAAGTTACGGCAGGCACGGTACTCACAGTGCTATATTGTGAAGTTAAACTTGACCAGGCCGCACCATCGGTGCGATACCAGAAGCTAAGGGTATAAGTGGAACCGGCTGTCAAAGCAAGGCCGGGGAGTAGTAGCCATTGGTTTGCCCAGCCTGCTGAGCATGCGCCACCGCGGAAGAAATTATAAAACTTTGTACCACCTGCAGTGTGGTTTGTATTAATTGTGCCTATATAGGTAACGCTGGTCTGCACTCCGGAGAACACGCAGTTCTGCACATTGCTCGTCATACAGTTCGGACTGCGATCACCAAGTGTTGTGTTTACTTCAAATGTTTGGAGGTAGGGCAGCGACCCGGCAGCGGAACAAGAGGTCAGGCCTGAGTTGATGGGACTTAGAATCGCACATGCATCGGCCGGCGCTATCCTGAACCAATATTGAGTGCCCGTTGCGAGACCGCCTGCCGCATAAGTTGTGCCTGTGCCGGCAGGTACGGGATACCCGGGTACAAGTGAAGTACATGCCGCATCTGAGTAGGCATAAACAGTGTAGTTGATCGGACTTATGTATCCACCGCCGGTTGGCGAGGCTGTCCAGCTCAGGTTTATTACGTTTACACCCGAGCTGACAATTGTAGGTACACTGGTAGGGGCAATGCACGTGTTCATAGTCCCTGTCAACGGTGCAGTCGTGTTGTATTGCGGGCCGGAGCAATTGTTATTGAACGCGAAAACGAACAGGTAGTAATGCGTGTTGGAGTTAAGTAGTGTTGTGGTATACGCCGGCGCACTGCCTGAAGTGGATCCTTGTATTACAATGCCACCACCAAATGTGGACCCTGTGGCGTAAGTGGAGTAAGTAGCCGGAGTTGCCGAAAGGGTAGGGCTGGTACTTGCAATCACGAGGTAGCCCGTTGATGAGTTGGGCGTGAAGGTTATCGTCCCACCATTATGTGTAGTCGCCGTAACGGAGAGGCCTGTCGGTTGTGTGGTTGGAGTCACTGCAGCCGGATTGTTGACATCGAATGGCACATTGCGCGAGCAGGTGCCGGTATTGTAGTTGATAATGGTAGTACCGATTGAAACCCCGGTCACCAAACCACCAGAAGTTATAGTTGCAATTGAGGTGGCTGACGATGTCCATGTGCCACCTGTTGGTGAGCCGGTGAGTGTTGCGGATCCGGGAAAGCAAATAGCAGGCGTTCCAGAAACAGTAGGTGTTGTGCCCACAGTAACCGTAATCGCTGAGGTGCATCCGCTGGCTGTGTATGTAATGTTCGTAGTACCATTCGTTAGACCGGTGACAACCCCCGTTGTAGATACAGTTCCTACTGCCGGCACAGAAGAGGACCAGGTACCGGTCACAGGCGACCCTGCCAATATAAGTGTGTCAGGCATACACATCACTGTACTGGTAGATGGTGTGATGGAGGGCAACATCGCTGTCGTTCCAAAGACGGTTACCGTAAATCCGCTGGCGGTTGCATATACAGTCTGCGCGCATGCTGCAGTAGATGTTTGCGCCTGCGTCAGCAATAATTGAAACGGAAGTGTGTACGACGTGCAACTATATGCCGGCAGACAACCTGATGTAGAACCCCACGCAGGTGTGCCGCCCCAGAAGCTACTGTTCAGCAGTCCACAGGTGTTACCGGGAATGCCGCTACTAAAAGCCGCTGCTGAGCAGGAAAGCCAGCCATATGTGCAGCCACCGCCTACCTGGAATGCCAGGCGCGATTGTGCCCAGGAAACTGATGGTGGACCATAGTAGTTGAATGTCACCTGTATATCAGTGAGCGTTGCTGCAGCAGGGATAGAAATGTTGTTCGTGTTCGTGCAATATTCACTGGTACTGGTAAGAGCAGGCGGGAATGAACCTGAAGTATATGTGAAGCCAGAAGATAGCGTGCCCGACACCAGCGGGTCTACCACTAATGGATATGAGGAAGCCGGCCTGGACAGGAGGCTGCCCGGCACTTCTATATCAAGTACATTTCCACCAGACTTCTTGTATGCCAGTTCCGTTACCGCGTCCGGACCTGTTGCCTGTTCATAGGCAACAGCCTTGTGCATTGTGTACGCTATCTGACCCTCTGCATTGGTTATCGTCAGTGCATCTTTAATGGTTTGTCCCTTATCTGCATTCAGGCTTAGGTTGTTAGGTAGCGAGATATGGTCGCGAATTACGAGCCGGCCAGCTGCATATGCCGGTAGCGCGCTTTTCACAATAAAGTTTGTCTTAAGGCTGTTCACGAGTACAGCCATCTCAATGTCGATACCCGGCCACGCGTCCGATACACGCACCCCGTCATCACCGGCAGTAAAGTGCGACCAATTTGCTTTGCCCAGCGAGGTCTCTACGCCACCGGGCGCCACAAAAATCAACTCAAGATCATTGTTATAGGTAATTGCACCTTGTTTGCCTGTGAGCGTGCTCCGTTTATTTCGCGTATCGATCGTCACTTCTACCGGCCGGCCAATTGTTACAAACGTTCCGTCGTTAGGCCCCTTCTGCAGATGGCTGTTGATTGTCATCCACCTCCCGTTCTCATCTTTATAGTGTAATGGATAGAGGCATCCCTGCACTGCAAACTGTCGGGCCTCTGTTCCCTCTTTTACAAAGTATTTTTCTGTTTCAGTACGTTTTTCAATGATCTCGTAACAATCTGAGCAGGGCGCATCCGGGTACAGTAGCCCCAGTTCGGGGTGATTCTCATTTCCCCGATTGTATTTTTGCACCTCGCTATTTGAGTTCCGGTGCCAGGTGCTAAAAGACGTAAAATTGGTTCTTTCCTTGCCGTGTGCAACCGGCGACTGATTCTCACTGGCGGTTCTGCCCTTCACTAAAGCGCCATCTTCAACTCCTACTATGGGGCTCCAGCTTCGAGCAGAAGGGCTGCCAGCCAAAGCTGTAGACTGTTGTGCACGGGCGCAAATTGAGATAACTGTGAACAGAACTAATGCAGCTCCGTAATGTAGCTTTCCTGTAATGGTGGTGCGATTCATAAGCAAAATTTTGCCGGTTGGTAAGTCAATCGGGAATTAGGGTATACTAATTTTTACATCTACTATCTATCAAATTTAAGATATATCGCGGACCTTACTGTGTTTCCGTGCCACTTTTATTCAACATATCCACATACGCTGCAAACTACGGTATCTTAAAGACGCCATCCCCCTTTCTATAGGCAGTTGTGCCTAATAAAACGTTGGTAACAAATATGTATATTTATTAGCGCCACTTATCTATTGACAAAAAAAATAACGGGTTACTCAAATTGAGCAACCCGTTATTTTCTGTTGGTTAATCTCGTTATTGTTCCAGCACAAAGTGGAATACTTTCTGCTCGGTGTCTGTCCTCAGCGTTAGCATGTACATACCGTTTGCAAGGTTGTTCTCCAGGGTTATCCTGTTATTTACTCGTCCGTGCTTTGCAACCAGGTTGCCCCTGAACACCACTTGACCCAGCATGTCTGTGATCTCAATATGTACATCTTCGTTCACACCCGAGGCCAGGTTGCCGCTGATGGTAAATGTACCCTTGTTCGGGTTAGGCACCAGCCTCAACTGGCTGGCAGCAACTGCTGTCTGGTGGGTTCCCAGTGGTGCCATATCTATCCTGAACCAGTCAGATGTTCCAATGTTATGACAAACGCCACTGCTGATCACTGTTACTGATATGGAATCGTAGTCGTGGAATACGGCAGTATAAGTGTCCGATGTGGCTCCCGGCACCAATATGCCATTCACTTTCCACTGGAAGCTTGGATTAGGCCCGGCATCGCTGGGCCATGCGTGCATGGTCACAGGTTTGCCCGCTGCAACTATGGAGCCCGGCTCAGGCGTAACCGTTACTGTTGGCAGCCTCATCGAGTCTACGCTCATGGTCACGTCTCCGCTCAGTACCGTATTTGCTGCCCTGCAGCGGTAGTTGCTGGTCATTTGCAAGTTCACAATGTCACCGTCAGTAGGTACATAAGTGAAGGATGTCCCGAATGCGGCTGTTGTGCCATTCACCAGCCATGTGTAGGTTGGCGCTGTGCCACCATACACAGGCGCAGCGTTGAACGTTACCGGGTTGTACTGGCAAACAGTATCACCCGGCGTAGTAATTACACCCGCCACAGGAGTTGCCGATGGCATTACCGTAAGCAACTGGGTGCCGGTGGCTGCCGTTGTGGCCACACAAGTGTAGTTGCTGGTCATGGTCACCGTCACCACATCACCATTGGCCGGTATGTAGCTATAGTTGTCGGCTGTGCTCACAAATACGCCATTCACTTTCCATGTATATGCCGGAGCAGTACCGCCAAATGTTGGCATTGCCGTCATGGCTACAGTCTCGCCTTCGCACACACTGTCGGTTGGTGTAGTGGCAATGTTTACTAAAGGAGTTACAAGTGGGTTCACTACGATAGTAGCTGCGCCTGACATATTGCGCTGGCAACCACTGGTAACGTTGGTAGCCTGCACGGTGTAGGTACCTGCAGCCGTGTGCAAACCAAAGTCGAGCGCAAAACCGCTACCTGCCAGGAAGCCTGTTGCCGAAGTGCCATAGTACAGTTGGTAGCTGACACCCGGCTGAGAACCTGAAAGGTTAACATGTACACCGCTGCCGCCGGCACAGAAGTTACCGCCACCGGTTACGTTAAATACTGCTGGCAATGGCTGCACAGTCACTACACGAGTAGAGGTACATCCTGTTCCGGGATAAGTGTAGCTGATCGTCACAACACCCAGGGAAACAGATGTTGCAATTCCGCTGGTTGCACCAATGGTTGCGATAGCAGGATTGCTGCTGCTCCATATGCCACCGGTAGATGTTGATGAGAACACATTGGATGCGCCCATACAAATGTGTGGGTTACCCGTTATGGGTGCCGGTGTTGAGTTAACCGTCATCTCTACAGTGGTCTTACAGCCGGTAAACAGCATATAAGTTATGGTAGTAGTACCTGCACTTACACCTGTAAAGGTTGTAGAGCCAAAGGTTGGCCCCACAGGTCCGAAGACAGTGCCCACCGCAGTGTTGCCGCTTATCCATGCACCACCCGGTGCAGCGCTGCTGAGTATAGTTGACGATTGTTCGCACACCACAAATGTTCCCGTAATAGGCGCGGGGAGTGGGTTAACGGTAACTGTATGCACATTAAAGCAACCTGTACCTACCTGGTAAGTAATTACTGCTGTTCCGGGAGACACACCAGTTACAGCGCCGGTCAGTGGGTTCACCGTAGCCCGTGCAGTATTGCTGCTGCTCCAGGTGCCACCGGCCACAGGGCAGGAAAGGATAGTAGAGTCATTAACACACACGCTAGGGATGCCACCGATAACAGCTGGAAGCGTAATTACTTCCACAGTATCTACCGCACGACAACCGGTGCCAAGTGTGTACGTAACAGGTATGTAGCCCGCCATGATACCGCTTACCACGCCGGTAGTGGCGTTGATCGTACCATAAGGCATAGATGAAGGTTCCTGGCTCCATACACCTCCCGATGGACCACTATATAAGTTTGTAGCAAAGCCGGCACAAACTGTTGTGGAGCCCGAGATCGGTGCCGGATTATTGTTGATCGTCATCGGGTATGTTGCGATGCAGCCGGTAGGCAGCACGTACGAGATGACAACAGTTCCAGCGCCTACTCCAGTTACAATGCAGCTCGTAGGCGGCGTTGGCGTTACTGTAGCAATTGTTATGTCACTTGATATCCAGGTGCCACCCGGAGTAGGACAATAGAGCGTGGTTTGGTCTAACAAGCATATGTCAGTGGCCCCGCTTATACCTGAAGGCAACGGATTCACAGTCATATCTTGTGTGCGGTAACATCCAGTAGCAAGTGTATAGGAAATGGTAGATGTTCCTACAAACACTCCGGTCGCATCGCCGCTTAGCGCATCGATGTAAATGTTACCCGCAGATGATGACCACAGTCCTCCTGCAGGTCCACTCATTTCACTTACCGTCACACCCTCGCAGACCTGGGTCGGTCCCGATATTGGTAATGGCAACGGATTGACGGTCAAATCTCGCGATGCATTACAACCCGTACCCAACGTATAGGTAAGTGTTACTACACCGCTTGTGCCAGTGGCAGTAACGATACCGGAAGATGATCCGATATCTGCCAGCAGCGGATTACTGCTAGTCCATGACCCACCCGGAGTAGTGTTACTCATCGTTACAGAATAGCTTTCACATACTTGTAGCGGACCGACTATACCCGTTGGAATTGGATTTACGGTAACATCATAAGTAGATGCACAACCCGTAGAAAGAACGTACGTAATAGTAGCCACACCCAGTGAGTTGCCGGTCACATCGCCAGTTGCCGGGTTCACAGAACATATTAGCGGGTTACTGCTCGTCCATGTACCGCCGGATATCACGTTGGTAAGTGTTCTAGACTGGCCGAGACACATATCGTGTGGACCGGTGATCGGATAAGGTGCCAATATCAGGAATACACTCTTTGACGTTGAGCAGCCTGTAGGTAGGGTATATATAATATCAGTAGTATCTACGTTCACACCAGTAGCAGCGCCTGAAACTGAATCCGTAGTGAGGATTGAGGTATCAGCACTGGACCATGTTCCTCCGGATGGTGAACTAGTATACATAGCAGTGCTCAGGTTACAGAAACCCGAAGGTCCTATGATAGTAGAAGGAAGTGGCTGCACCGTGGCCTGCACTTCGCGGTAACATCCGGTCACAGGTAATGTGTAGCGGATATTTGCCGTACCAAGGACCAGGCCGGAAACCAGGCCGGTTGGGTCTACCGGAGCTACAGCAGTATTGCTGCTGCTCCATGTTCCGGTGGTGCTGGTCGTTGACAAGAGTTGGGTGAATCCGATGCAGACATTCAGGTTACCGGTAATAGCAGCAGGCTGCGCCTGTACCGTTACCACAGTTGTTTGTACACAACCTATTCCCTGCGTATAGCTTATGGTTGCTGTTCCGGCCGTAAGACCTGTCACGGCACCGCTGATGCTGCTAACACTTACATTGGCATCCGGACTGCTCCATACGCCACCGGAAGGCGAGCTCGCCAAAGTGATATTTGCGTTTTCGCATACCCACATTGGAGAAGGTCCCGTAATTGCAGACGGTAATGCGTATACAGTCACAATGGCAGAATTGCTACAAGTGTTTGCGCCGGTATAACTTATAGTTGCTGTCCCCGGTGTTACACCATAGACAACACCACCCGTCGCACTAACTGTCGCAACACCAACTGCAGCGCTGCTCCAGGTACCCGGTATTGTCGCATCAGTCAATGTAGTTGTTTGTCCCTGGCAGATCTGTAATGTGCCCGATATTGGTGCAGGTATTGAATTTACAGTTACGATCGCTGTCACGCTGCAGCCGGTACCCAGCGTATATGTTACTTCACATGTGCCGGCGGCTACGCCAGTTACAGCACCGGTACTTGCATCTACAGTAGCTATCGTTGCGCAACTCATGCCCCAGGTTCCACCGGGTGTTGACGTTGTCAGCATTCCTGTAGATCCCGCACAAACCTGCAGAGAACCGCCAATCGCGGATGGCAATGCATACACAGTTGCTATCTGCGTGGTACGGCATCCTGTTGGAAGTGTATAAGATACTATACTAGTTCCTGCGGCAATACCGCAGAATGTACCGGTTGAGGCACCAATTGTCCCTACCGCAGTTGTACTGCTCGACCATACCCCGCCTATTGAGGTAGTAGACAGCGTAGTACATTGACCAACGCATGTGGTCGCTGTGCCTGTAATCGGTGCAGGAAGTGGGTTGGTAGTTACTACTTGTGTGCTGTAACAGCCAGCGCCTGCTGTATAGGTAACCGTGCATGTGCCCGGAGAAAGACCTGTCACAACACCGGACGTCGCTCCAATTGTTCCCGTAGCACATGCCATTGACCATGTGCCACCTGCCGGCGCGCAGCTAAGCGTTGTAGTACTGCTGACGCACACATTCGTGGCACCGGTTATAGCGCCCGGCAGGCCATTCACGGTTGCGACCGCTATTCTGCGACAGCCTGTAGCGAATGTATAAGATACCGAAACTGTCCCTGCAGTGCTACCACATAGCACACCTGATGAAGATCCAATTGTCGCAGTACCTGTTCCTGCAGATACCGACCAGGTGCCGGTAGCAGGTGTGCTGTTGAGTGTGGTGCACTGACCAACACAAGCGCTCAACACACCACCAATAGTTCCCGGCAATCCGTTAACTGTAGCTACGGCACTCATTGCGCATCCCGATGGTAGCGTGTAAGTAATGCTGGTTGTTCCCGGGCTTATACCACCCAACAATCCACCGCCCGTGCTTATTGTGCCAACCGCAGTGTTGCTACTGCTCCAGGTCCCGCCTGCCGGCGATCCGGTAAGTGATAGCGTAGAGCCCTCGCAAACTTGTACTGACGATGGCGACATGCCTGTTGGTAATGAATTTATCAGCATCGTCTGCGTACGCGAGCATCCCAAAAGTGTATAAGAGACAACGCTCGTGCCTGCAAATGCACCACAAACATTTCCCGTTCCTGCAGTGACTGTAACGTTACCATTGCTGGCGCTCCATGTGCCACCGGCAGGAGTACTCGTCAATGTTGTGCAGCTTCCTACACATACGCTCGTCGCACCCGATATTACTCCCGGCAGTGCGTTTACTGTTACGGTCGTGCTGCGAGAGCAGCCTGTAGGTAATGTATAAACTATGGTGTAGGTTCCGGCTGTAGCTGAACTGAATGCGCCAGCACTCGAGATAGTAGCAGGTGCACCTACCGACCACGTGCCTCCGGCAGGCGTGCATGTATAGTTCGTAGTTACACCTGCACACACTGTCGCAGGACCGGTAATAATTCCCGGCAGTGCGTTAATAGTTACTGTAGTTGAAGTTACGCAGCTAGAACCCAGCGAGTAGGTCACGGTTCCCGTGCCCGGTGTACCGGCCGACAACACACCCGTTACCGGGTCTATAGTAGCAGTTCCGGTCCCGGCCACATATGACCAGGTACCGCCCGATGCAGAGTTTGTCAGGGTAGTTGTGCCACCGGCACATACGTTCAGCACACCACCTATAGCTCCCGGGGCAGCATTTACCGTTACCGCTATCGATGCAGAACACCCCGTTGCGGTCACAGTTGCCACTACTGTTCCCACACCTGCGCTTGCTCCCGCTACAAATCCCGGACTAAGCAAAGTAAGAACAGAAGGCGGCGTTACAGACCATACAATGCCCGTAGTGGAGCATGTATATACTCCTGTTGCACCGACACACATGCCGGTAGGTCCCAATATTGCAGTTGGATTTGGATTAACGGTTGCAACCGTTGTGCGTGAACATCCGGCAGCCGAAGTATAAGTCACACCGCAGGTGCCCGCCACGAGGCCCGTAAATAGACCTGTTCCGCTAATAGTATTGCCTGCACAACAGGTCCATACACCACCTGCGGGAGAGCTCGACAACACGCTGGAGCTGCCTTCGCAAATAGTAAGTGTGCCGGTAATAGCACTCGGAGCTGCATTTACAGTCACCACAGTTGAAGTAGTACAGCCGCTGGCACCGCAAATAATTGTTGCTGTACCTGCAGCCACACCGGTCCACGTACCGGAGGAGCTAATTGTAGCTACAGCGGGTGTAGATGAACTCCATGTTACTCCCGGCGTTGCGCTAGTGAGTGTCGCCGACTGTCCTGAACACAAGGACAGTGTGCCACTTATTGCGCCGGGATTGCTATTCACAGTTAGTACCGCAGTTGCAAGGCAACCGGTTGGCAATGTATAAGTAATAGTACATGTGCTACCTCCGGACCCTGTTGTAGTCGTGACAACGCCGGTACCGAGGCCAACAGATATTGAACCACCGCAACTGCAGCTCCATGTGCCTCCCGGTGTGCTATGGGAAAGAGTAGTGGTGCCGCCCTCACAAATGGCCAATGTCCCCGTTGGAGCCGTGGGTGTAGCTCCCACGGTCACTACTGCCGTTGCATAGCAACCGGTTCCGACGGTATAGGTGATACGCGCTGTGCCAACACCCGTACCCGTAACAATGCCCGACGAAGAGCCCACGGTCGCTTTGGTAATATCACTGCTGGTCCATGTACCACCACTAACCGCATGTGTCAGCGTAGTGGTAGAACCAACACACGTTGTTAGTGTTCCTGCGATTGGTCCCGGAGTGCTAACCACATTTACCGTTGTCGTCACGGCACATCCGCCCACACGATAAGTGATTGTGGCAGTTCCCACGCCGGTTCCCGTCACAATACCGGTGGTCACACCTACGGATGCAACAGCAGGTGCACTGGTAAACCAGAAGCCGCCACCCGGCGTGCTGCTTAGTGTCGTGGTTGCGCCAATACAAACCCCGAAGGTTCCTGTAATGGCTGTTGGGTAAGGATTCACCGTGACGGTGAGTGTAGAGTAACAAGTGGCAATACCATAAGTAATTGTCGTGGTTCCCAACGATAACCCGGTAACAACACCTGTTGATGGGTCAACCGTACCCACCGTCGTATTACTACTACTCCATGATCCACCGGCAGTAGCATTGGAAAGTGTCGTCGTCGCTCCGAGACAGGCGGTGGGAATACCAGTGATGGCACCCGGCGACGACACAACCGTTACGGTCGTCGTCACATAACAAGACCCGAACGAATATGTAATGGAGGTTGTCCCTGGTGTGCTACCACTTAGGATTCCGGTAGATGAGCCAATAGTCGCAACGGTAGTATTGCTACTGCTCCAGCTACCGCCGCTGGTTGAACTGCTTAAGGTGACAGTTGAGCTCGTACAAATCGTGGTCGTACCGGTTATCGCGCCCGGATTCGGATTCATTGTCACAACCCTAGTTCCGCTCGAAGAGCATGGCCCGTTACTAATAGTAGCTGTGTACGTGATGTTGGTTGGGGTAGTGATTCCCGTTGGATGAACGTAAACGGGGTTCAAAGCTGTTCCCGTATAGGCCGTAGATAGTGTGGCATCAGTGAATAGATAGGTACTTGGCGTCCATGTAGGGGCCGCCAATGTTCCAGTCAGTGTTATACTGTCTACGTAGATGTTGTTCCCGTTTTGGCTGAAGCCATAGATATAGAAGTAGTTTGCGGTGCCTCCGAAGCCACTGGGCAATGTGTAGGTATATTGGTACCAACCGGAACTGGCTGGTGTTGATGTGCCGGAAAAAGAACCCGTTATCCCGAGGCCTGTTCTTCGCGGAATAGTTCCTACCCAGGTAGATCCGCCGGAGGAGCCATATAGATACACGTAGAGATACTCAGTGTTGTAGGTGGCAGTGTTGTATGCAGTGGTTGCGTCGCGGTAGACCCAAATAGAAAATTGCGCAGATGAAACACCCGTCATGCTGAAAGTAGGGGAGTAGAGGTATCCATAGCTCCCTGCCGTAAGGCTTCTTGCGTGGAAGTTCGCTACATTGTTACCCGATACCGCCGAGCCAATGGTAGGGTTCACCGCCGTTGAGCCAAGTTCGTGATACCACGTTGCCGTTACACCGGCAGCGCCGGCATAATTCCAGCCATCCACCGGTACCCCCGGGGTCGTTGGGCAGCCGTTTTCAAAACTTTGCGGAGGAAACATGTGGTAGGCCGATGCCCCTGTCGCAGTGAGCGCCAGCGAGGCGCCGTCACACACGGATGCCGGGTCCGGCGTTATTGTGAGCGCAGGAGGTGCCGGGTCTAATGTAACATCTATCGTTCGGTAGCAGCCCATCGGTGCTGTGTAGGTTATGGTTGTACTGCCCGCCCGTGTGGGAGATAGCTCACCGGTACTCGCGTTAATAGTCCCGATGAGGGGATTGCTGCTGCTCCATGTTCCACCCGTAACGCTATTCGTATAAGTACCCATAGTGCTTGCACATAACGGATTCGGACCGCCAATAGAAGGTAGCGTCGTTGTATTTACGGTAACCACCTTCGTCGCGTAACATGGTCCTGAGCCATAGGCGTAAGAGATCGTGGTAGTGCCTGCGGTCAACGGTGTGAGCACACCTGTACTGCTTATAGTACCGACTGCAGTGTTTGAACTGCTCCAGGTTCCACCTGCTGTGGAATCAGTATAAACGCCCGTTGTAGAAGTACAAACTACATCGGGTCCCGTTATCGGGCTTGCATTGTCGTATGTGATTATGCAGTTACGAATGCTCTGTGTGCTCCATGCGCCTCCGGTTGATGCGCAGAATCCAAAGTAAAGTGACGTAGAAGTGATCGCAAAGGTTCCGGTAATGGATGGTGTTGCACTGTGATTTAGATACAATTTCACCTGTCCACCCGCATAGGTCACCTTTACATGGTGCCAGCCGCCATCCCAAACAAAGTACTGATTACTCAATGCACCCAGTCTGTTGGTAGCTACACCTTCCACATAGGTGCCGGTGAATCCTGTGGGGTAACCATATAGCGATATCAGCGGATCGTTCGCAACACCATCATTATTGTAGTTGTCCAGGATAAGTACCAGGCCATTGGGGTTCGTGGGCAATCCAATTCCTCCTCCACCTACAAATCCGGAAAGGGGGCTGAGAATCCAGAATGCAATGCCATCAGCCACAGCAAATGCACTGGAACTGGGAATTACCTGGAATTCGAACTCTGCGGTAAAAGACCCGCAGCCTGTAAGCGTAATTGGTGTACTGGTATATATCCGCCCCGACTGGCTACCGGAGGGGGGAGTAAGCTGTATATTGGCACCCGAAACTGCAGCTGATCCACCCAATGTCCAGGGTGCAGCATATACTGGTGTTCCTCCCGTAGCAAATGAAACGGTGGTTTGGGCATATCCCGCAAAAACTATTAAGAGGGTAAGTACGGAAAGTAAGTATTTCTTCATCGCTCAACAGTAAAATGGACTTAGTTCAGAATTCCTTCAAAGATAGTTAATTGAATAATTTAATCTTCCACAAATTTTGCACACCCTTGCATTCTAATTGATTGTTAATAAACGCGTTTACTTAGGAGGTAAATTCATAATGCGAAAAACAAAAGCATGAAAAAGCATATCATTATGGCGTAGCCATGCCTGTAATGGTTAGGTAAGTGACGCAATTTCTTTATAAAGCAAAAAAATGAGCGGGGTAATTACCCCGCCCATCGAATATTATCTGGTTCGTTTGTGATTAATGTTGCGCCATTGCCTTCTCCTTTTTACGCTTCACCTGGTTTACCAGTGAGTCAAACGCAAGGTCAAAAGACTGCTCGAAGGTCTTGCTCTGATGTTTTACAAAATAGGAGTGCTTGGGTACATATACTTTTATTTCCGCCACTTTGTCACGCACTTGCTGCGAGAGATTGTCTAGCTTCAGGTACACTTCGGCCCCGATTATCTTATCATGAAACGTTTTCAACTTTTCGATCTTCGCATTTACGTGATCTATCAGTTTCTGGTCGGCATCAAAATGCACTGTCTGAATTTGTACAGTCATGTTATTACATTTTTAATGGTTAACGATAATCACCCTCTCGGATGATTTAGTTTGTGAATTTCTTTTAATTTGTCAATGTTATTGTGGGTATATATCTGTGTTGCCGCTAGGCTGCTATGACCCAATAGGTCTTTAATAGCCTGTATGTTGGCCCCGTTGTTCAGCAGGTGCGTAGCAAATGTATGCCTTAGTACGTGCGGGCTCTTCTTCTTCATAGTAGTCGCTTCACCCAGGTACTTCTTCACACACCTGTATATATAGTTGGCATAGAGCTGTTCTCCACTGGGCAATACCAACAGCCAATTATTTTCGCGGCCATGCAGGCGGCGCTTTTCTGCAATGTATTCACGAAGCATATCAGCCGTTGCCGCGCTCATGGGCACCAGTCGCTCTTTACCTCCTTTTCCCATCACCCTTACCTGTCCCATGCTCCATTCAACGTCGTTTTCTTTCAGTTGCTGCAATTCATTACGGCGCATACCGGTAGAATATAGCAGTTCGCATATCACACGATCAGTATGGCCACCAAAACCGGACTCAAACTGGATTTCCTCCAGCAATGTATCTGTTTCTGATGTTTTGAGCGATACGGGCAGTCGCTCCGGCAATTTCTGGGAGTGGAGTTTACGCACCGGGTTATTTTCTACCAGTCCGTTCTTCCGCATGTACCTGTAGAAGGCGCTTAGACTTGATAGCTTCCGGTTCAGCGTACGGGCAGCAAATTTTTGGTCTTTCATCTCGGCAAGCCAGCCACGTATATGAAAATGCGTAACTATTTCTATTGCCTCGATGTTGTATGTAGTAGCAAGAAAATCGCGGAAGGAGCGCAAGTCATTTTCATACGACAAAAGGGTATGAGGAGAATATCTCTTCTCGAACCGTAAATAGTGGATAAAATCGTTCAGACGGTCGTCAAACATAGCAAAACCCGCAATTGTAAATTTACTACTTTACAATTGCGGGTGCAAATATATTTTGTTAAAGACGGCAACATGCCGCTTCAGCCTCAGCTAAAGCATTATGCGTCAAGAGCGCCTGTTTCCATCTGCTGGCGGTAAACCGCTTTCAGAATCTCAGTGCGACGCCTGATCGACGGCTTTGTGAACGACTGGCGCTCGCGAAGCTGGTTCAGAACGCGTGACTTTTCGTACTTCTTCTTGTACTTCTTCAGCGCCTTGTCTATGTTTTCGCAGTCTTTTGAATCAATGATAAGCATAATTGTAATATCCCCTTTTTTGTGAATTTGGTTCGCAAAGGTAAGTGAACCTTCAATACCAACAAAATTTTTTATCGATGTTTTTTAACGCTCGTTCTTAAAACGGTATCTCATCGAAACCAACCCAGTGTCATATACCTTGGTATCTAAAAGTTCCAGCTCATATCTCCTTTGCAGCCCGTCGAACAATGGCCGTCCCTTGCCAAGCAGGATAGGGTGCACAGAGAGCCACAGCTCGTCTACCAGTCCATCTTTTATTAATGAGCTGGTAAGCGCTGCTCCGCCAAATAGCCAGATGTCCTTGCCGGGGTCCGCTTTTATCTGTTTCACCGCACCTACTGTGTCCTCTTTCACCAGCACTGCTCCCGGCTTCACCGACCTGAGAGTTGTTGAAAAAACGTATTCTTTCATCTTGGGCAGATCAGGCATACCATAATTATCGCCTGCAGCTATCGCCACCTCATAACTCTTCCTGCCAAATAATATGGTATCCACACTATTCAGGAAATCTGTCATACCATAATCCTGGTCCGTGTAGCACCAGTCATATTCTCCATTTGGCCCCTCTATGAATCCGTCCAGGCTCACGGCCAGTCCTAGTATTACTTTTCTCATTGCTTATCCTATGCTCAAATATACAGCTACCTTTGCAGTCGGTGAATATTTATATCTTTCGCTTCTAAATAAGGATTTGGGTGTACCAGGGAATTGTAAAACCATTTCTTGATTTTTTTGTTTCACTATTGGTTTTCATAGTGTTATCACCGGTATTTATAGTTGTTATTTTACTTTTGGCCATTGCAAATTCGGGCAAACCATTCTTTCTTCAACCCCGCCCGGGCAAGAACAACCGAATCTTTAAAGTCATAAAGTTCAAGACCATGAACGACCGAAAGGATTCCAATGGCAACCTTTTGCCCGACGCTGTCCGCCTTACTCCCATAGGTCGTTTCGTTCGCAAAACGTCTCTCGACGAGATACCCCAACTCCTAAATGTAATAAAAGGAGATATGAGCATTGTAGGTCCGCGCCCCTTGCTCGTGGAGTATCTGCCACTATACAATAAGGAGCAGGCAAGGCGACATACTGTGAAACCCGGCATCACCGGTTGGGCCCAGGTTAACGGTCGCAACGCCATAAGCTGGGAACAGAAGTTCTCCTACGATGTTTGGTATGTCGATAACATGAGCTTCCAGCTCGACTTCCGTATCCTGCTGCTCACCGTTCGCAATGTTGTTAAGTCCGAAGGAATAAACTCTGCCACCTCCGCCACCATGGAGAAGTTTACCGGCACAAAAAGTTAGAGTATTGACAATGCAGTAACATTCTGCGCGTGCATTTTCTTTTAAATTCGCGATTCTCATTTTTTCACCCGCAAGGGAAAATACCCAATAAATGATCAGGTATATAGCATTTCTAAGGAGTATTAATGTTGCCGGCCATAACCCGGTAAAGATGGAAGACCTGCGCGGTTATTTCGAAATGCCGGGTATTGAGAATATTTCTACTTACATCCAGAGTGGCAATGTTCTTTTTGAATCTGAAGAGACAGATGAGCGAAAGCTCACCGATAAGATCAGCGTTCAGCTCGAAAAGAAGCTCGGCTATCGTGTCACAGTCATCCTCCGCTCTATGTTCGACCTCAAAAAGGTAGTAAAGAACATGCCTTTTGACACCATAAAAACCGAGGAAAAGTCAAAACTCTACGTCACATTTCTTGCCGATATTCCCCCGTTCGACGTGCGCGGCTCGCTGGGCGTCTACTCAAACGATGCTGAATATGCCCGGGTAGTGAATAAGGAGGTCTATATCGTGAGCCCAAACTATGGTAAGACCTGCTTCTCTAATACCTTCATCGAGAAGAAACTTGGGCTACCCGCTACCACCCGAAACTGGGCTACCGTAAATAAGATACTGGAGCTATAGTCGTTCACCGACAATTTAGGCTCATTTACCGCTTTCCATCATTCTCTCACCTAATACCACTTTCCATAGGGCTTGTCTACAGGTACTTTTGTATCGGTAAAAGAACTAGGAATGAATAGGCACAGGTTTGATATGAATGATCGTCATCGGTTCGGGGAACACAACCCGGCCAGCAGGCTCTTTTTTGGCCTCGGGGTGGCAGTGGTGGGTGTGCTGCTACTGCTTAAGGCATTAGGTATTCTTCCTCCGTTTGTCCGGTTTTCATGGCCGCTGGTATTATTAGTAATTGGTGGCCTCATAGGGATAAAGAATTCCTTCCGCGGCAATGCCTGGTGGATACTAATGCTTGTGGGCACCGCCCATCTCATCCCCGCATTTCATGTTATGGGGAGATCCTCACGCCACCTGGTATGGCCCCTGGGTCTTGTCATTTTCGGCCTCATGATCGCATTCAGGCCGCGCAGGGTCCGTTGTCGCCCTCACCGTCCTAACAATATTGCGCATGTTACAGACGATAGCCGCCTCATTATCGATGTCACTTTCGGAGGGCGAAAAGAGATCATTACTGCTAAGGATTTCAAGGGTGGGGACGTGTCCGTGTCGTTTGGCGGAAGCGAAATAAACCTCACCCAGGCCGACCTCGCAGAGGAGAGTGCGGTGCTGAATTTCAATGTTTCATTCGGAAGCGTAGAGTTAATTGTTCCTTCTAACTGGGAGATTATCAATGAAATAAGGCCAACCATGGGAAGTGTGGAAGACGACCGTGTAATACATGCTTCAAGCCCGGGCGAGGTGCGCAAAAAACTGGTGTTACAAGGAAATTGCAGTTTCGGTAGCATTGAGATCAAATCGTATTAAATCATCACCAACAACACATATATGGGTTCATATACTGCACAGATCGTTTACCGTATCGAATGCGACGGCCAGCATACCGATCAGTACGAAGAACAATGGCGCCTGGTCTTTGCCGAAGATGCCGAGGCTGCCCTTGTACAGGCTAAACTGGCAGGCCAGGCAGAAGAAACAACATTCATAGACCGGCACGGTCGCGCCATCTTCTGGCGCATGCTGGCCGTAAAAGACCTGCAACCAATAGAATTGGTAAACGGAGGACTACTCTTTTCCCAGGTCCGCGAGGTGAATGTAGTTCCCGCCCCAGTTTGGGCAGCATAGCACTCATTCCAAACATTACACCCATTTCACCTCCCTCTCCTGTTGGAGAGGGTCGGGGAGAGGTCTTTTCTTGTATCTTTGCGCCCGCGATCATGGTGAAGATTGGAAATATTGAGATAGGGGAATTCCCACTTTTGCTTGCCCCTATGGAAGATGTGAGCGACCCGCCCTTCCGTGCGGTCTGCAAACAGCATGGGGCAGACCTTATGTACACGGAGTTCATATCGTCTGAGGGGCTCATTCGTGACGCCATCAAAAGCCGCCAGAAGCTCGACGTATTCGACTACGAAAAACCCATAGGCATCCAGATATTTGGCGGCGACGAGGATGCCATGGCCATGTCGGCAAAGATCGTTGACGCTACCAATCCCGACCTGCTCGATATCAATTTCGGCTGCCCTGTGAAAAAGGTAGTGTGTAAGGGAGCCGGCGCCGCAGTGCTCAAAGACCTGGACCTGATGGTGCGCCTCACCAAGGCCTGCATACGGGAAACCAAGCTCCCAGTGACCATCAAAACCCGCCTCGGCTGGGACAATAACACAAAGAATATTGAAGATGTGGTGGAGCGCATGCAAGACATAGGCGTGCAGGCAGTATCCATCCACGGCCGCACCAGGATGCAACTCTACAAAGGCGATGCAGACTGGACCCTCATAGGTAAGATCAAAAATAATCCCCGCATCACCATTCCCATCTTTGGCAATGGAGACATAGACAGCCCGCAAAAAGCGCTGGAATACCGCAACCGCTATGGAGTAGATGGTATCATGATAGGCCGGGCCGCAATTGGCTATCCGTGGATATTCCGCGAGATAAAGCACTACATGGCCACCGGCGAAATATTACCACCGCCCACAGTCGCTGAGCGCCTTGACGCCTGCAGAAAACACCTGGAAGGCTCTATAAGCTGGAAGGGAACCAAACTGGGCATACTCGAAATGCGCCGCCACTACGCCAGCTACCTCAAAGGCTTATCGCATGTAAAGGAATACCGCACCCGCCTGGTAAGCACAGACGACCTCGCCACCATCAAGGGTATCCTGGATGAGGTAGAAGAGCACTACTCCCGCGAGATGCAGGAAGCTTGATACTTCCGCCATTGTTGGTGTTCCTCACCAACAACCGACACACGGGCAATTCGTACATTAGCTTATGGCATCATCCCGCGGCTATGAGTGTGACTACTTCACGGCAACCATACTAGAATGGTAGCATTTTCCCGCCGTTGTTGGTGTTCCTCACCAACAACCAACACATGGACAATTAGTAAATTAGCTATATGGCATCATCCCGCCGCTATGAGTGTGACTACTTCACAGCAACCATACTTGAGTGGAAGCATCTGCTTTCCAACGACCTTTTTAAAGATATCATTATTGATAGCTTCCGCTTCCTGGTAAGGGAAAAGAGAGTGATGATACATGCGTTTGTGATAATGAATAATCACATGCATGTAATCTGGCACATACTTCATCCGCACCAGCGAGACGATGTGCAGCGTGATATGCAGAAGTTCACCTCGCAAATGATGCTGAAGCAGATGAGGAATAATTATCCGGAGCTACTGCCAGATTTTTATGTGGGTGCCAGGGATAGGAAGTATCAGATATGGGAGCGTAATCCACTGAGTGTGCCGCTGTGGAGCGAAACTTTGCTGAAGCAAAAGCTGGATTACCTGCACAACAATCCGGTGCGGGCCGGGTTATGTGCAAATGCTCAAGAGTACAAGTATAGCACTGCCGCCATTTACAATAGTGGGGAAGATATTTTCGGCTTCGTCACTCCGATTTATCTTTGACCCGCTCGAGGCTGTTGGTGAGGAACACCAACAGCGGCGGAAAAGAAATGAAACTAAATGGGCTGACCGTTGGAACAATGTTGTTTACATTCGTTATGGCGGTGAAACATAAATGTGGCGCGCAATATTTGACGAGAAAAATCGTGAAGGAGGATAGCTTTTTCTTCGGCGACGCGAGATGGCGCACATATGCAGCGTGCTGTATAGACACTGTGTTTGTTGCCGATACGGCACAAAAACGTTTGGGCCGCAAATACTTCCTTTTTTGCGAACTTTCGTTGGATCGGTGTAATCCCGATGAAGTAACCAACAAGCGCAAGATGGCGGAAATATCGTACTATTATGGTGACCGCCTTGTAACGTTAGATGGTGCCCCACGGTTATGCGTTTCCGTTCCGGGTCAGAATTTATCATCCAATGATTTGATACTTAGATGTAGGCCAAACAAATCAATGATTATCCCGAGATTTGGTTATTCTAAGATGGTGGGTAACACCCCTTCACATATGTTTTTGGATGGGGCGATCTACCAACTGATTCCGGAGAAATTCTTTGACGAATGTCGCTTGAAACGCTTGATGGAAATAGCGTTCAATCCAATTCAACCCGAGGTGCTAAAGTTTGTACGAGAGAACGAGGCGATTTTGAACCCTTGGTTTCTTTCCGAAGCCCATCGTCGTGGATTATTCGATAGCCTGAAGTATCGACCAAGTTGGATTGACAGTGCAATATCTGCTAAAAAAGCTGTTAATGACTGCTACAACGAAGAGCCACGCGTGAGAAAATGATTTTTTCGCTGTCAGTGTTGGACCATCACTAGAAAGGCAATCCTATTTTATGATAGAATTCAACAAAGCCATTTCTGTAACACTGCTTGTAGTTGTCGGTATCAGTTCCCTGACGGTTGGGCAAATAACCAAATCTAATGTCAAAGCATCAAAACGTCCATCTAAACATTCATTCCGCCGTTGTTGGTGTTCCTCACCAACAACCAGCACGCGGGCAATTCGTACATTAGCTTATGGCATCATCCCGGCGCTACGAATGTGATTACTTCACGGCAACCATACTGGAATGGAAGCATCTGCTTTCCAACGACCTTTTTAAAGATATCATCATAGATAGCTTCCGCTTCCTGGTAAGGGAAAAGAGAGTGATGATACATGCGTTTGTGATAATGAACAACCATATGCATGTTATCTGGCACATACTTCATCCGCACCAGCGAGACGATGTGCAGCGAGATATGCAGAAGTTCACCTCGCAAATGATGCTGAAGCAAATGAGGAATAATTATTCTGAGCTACTACCAGACTATTATGTGGGTGCCAGGGATAGGAAGTATCAGATATGGGAGCGCGATCCACTGAGTGTATTTATTTGGAGTGAAGCAGTACTGAAGCAAAAGCTGGATTACCTGCACAACAATCCGGTGCGGGCCGGTCTATGTGCAAATGCTCAAGAGTACAAGTATAGCACTGCTGCCATTTACAATAGTGGGGAAGATATTTTCGGCTTCGTCACACCGATTTATCTTTGACCTGCTCGTGGCTGTTGGTGAGGAACACCAACAGCGGCGGAAGATGAGTGCCGTTAAATATATTTGTATCATGAGACACGCATTCTTTTTGCTCACTCTGTCATGTGGTTTGCTTGCATGTATGGGGAGGTATGGCCCTAAGGAAGTAACCTACTTACCTAAAGGTTATATCGGTGCCGCAGTGGTTTTGTTAGATCAAGCGGAGGGCCGGGAGAAGGAGTATGCAAACGGCTACCGGGTTTACAGAATACCTCCATGTGGTGTTTTACGTACGCGTTTCAGATACCCAGGTGAAGTCTTCTACCGCATACCAGATATTGAATCCGATGTCATGTTTGTTTATGTAGATTCAGTAGGAAACGTGACGGACACTATTCGTCAAATTCCACATTTCCATGATTGGACCGATAATCAAATTGACTCATTTTATAGGGTTAATGGAGATGGTTTATTCATTACTAGTTCTGGAAACATTGGCTTGCATTTTTACGAGTCTATACATTATGAACACGTTTACTACCTTTTTATTGATACTTTGAAAAACCATCGCAAATATAGAATATCAAATCTTGATTACGAGTTCGTCGAGGCTTGCAGATGAGACGCTGCCCGTTGTTCGTGATTCCGCCGTTGTTGGTGTTCCCCGTTGTTCCTGATGTTCCCGCAGGGGTCATCAGGAACGTAGGATAAAACTTCCAGTTCGCCGTAGGTTGTACCTACGTCGGGTATGGTAGCCGGATTCCGTCCGGCGAAATGAAATGCAGTATTTAATTTTGTTCCTGATGTTCCGCAGTGCACTAGGAACCGTAAATAAAGAGCCGTTCTGTGAACGGAATTCCTGGTTCGCTTGTATGTAGACAGTTTGAAAGACACATACCCTCGCAAAAAGATATACACATTTTCCCTCTCTCTGCACCAAATTACTACCACCCGTTTTACCTTTGTGCCGTCAAGTTCAGTTTTTCGGGTTTAAAAAACCTTCCGGTTTCAAAAACAACAGCAAGCACAATCCTTAAATCCTTAAACTTGCCCGCCGCGGAGGGTCCTATGAATCGCGGTAGAACCTTTTAGCAACTCTCAGCAGTGTTTACGCAACTTTTAGCAATTCTCAGCAATTTTTAGAAGCTCGTAGCAACGTTTAGAAATTACAGAATAATAGCATAATAAATACAGGCAAGCATTACAGGCCGCGAAGCAAAGTAGAAAATCAGAAAATTCGAAGTCTTAGCAATTTGTCCGTCTGTGTTACCGTCGTTCTTCCCTCTATGTATCCAATGTAGAACGCGAGTTGTCAATTTGCACCATCGGCTTTACCCCGGGGCCACAGCTCCTTTCCTGCTATTTAACACCAACTTTAACACAGTAAATTATTGAAAACTTAATACAAAAGTCATTCTGTGTTTAAACAAGGTACATTTGCAGCCAAATTTCCAAAAACAAATGAAAAGTAAAACCACAGTTACCAAATCCCTCGCAGTGCTCGCATGCGCCGCTCTGCTGGCCTCATGTGCCAAGCGCAAAGACAATACGGTCGACCAGACTGCTTCCCTAACCACCGCCACTATCACAGGCAAGGTTTCTGCCCGTCTGGTAGATACTGCGGGCGCAGCAGCAACACAATATGTGTCAGGCGGCGTAGTAGTAAACGCGTGGGTAGATACCCGCGACTATGTGCTTAATGCAGACACAAATAAGCCATATGCGCGCAAGTATTACACGGCTACTACTGACGCTAACGGCTATTACAACTTTGCCATCGATGTTTCTCCTTACAAGGCAGCTACCGTGCACCTGGAGCCATCTGATTTTGAGGCGAATGTCCTGAAGGTATATACAAGCGGCACGGAAATAGGCACAACCTATAATATGAGGCATGTGTTCAAACCTGAGACTATCGGCGGCATTAGTCTTAACAAAGGTCAATCGCGCATCATCGATATCAACTACAACTAATCGAAAACCTTAAAACTATATTAATGAAAAATACACTTTCCATATGTGCTGCTTTGCTGCTGGCTGGCGGCACGGCATTTGCACAGGATAGCGAAAATAAGGCTGGCGCAGAGAAAGAGCTTTCTTTCAAGTCAGTGCGCGGCCACGAAGTGCTGCCTCAGAAAGGCGAGTGGGCCATCGGCATCTCTGCCACAGGCTTCCTCGGCTACCTGGGCAACATGATGAATAGCAGCACTTTCAACAATGCTCCGGGCTTTAGCGTCACTACCGGCCCCAATGCTTTTGCCATTGGCAACCTTGGTGGCATGGCAGTTACCGGCAAGTATATGAAGTCGGCTACTATGGCATATCGCGTACGTTTCCAGGCCAATGCCGGTAGCACTACGCTTCGTAACAACGTGCTGAAGAGCTCACTCACGCCCGATCCGTTGAATCCACAGTATGTACAGGACGAAATGACCACCGATGCACATGTTGTATTGCTGGGAGCGGGCTTTGAGAAGCGCCGTGGCAGTAGCCGCCTGCAGGGCATCTATGGTGCTGAGTTGCTGGCTGGCTTCAGCGGCAGCAGAACCGTTTATAACTACGGCAATGCAATGTCGCTTGATTTTACAGCGCCTGTGTCTACCAGCGATTTCGCAAACGGCACTACTACAAACATGGCAGTAAGGCAGCGCGAGAACGCCAGCGGCACATCTATGCTGTTTGGTGCACGCGCTTTTGCAGGTGTTGAGTATTTCATAGCTCCTAAGATTTCCCTGGGTGGCGAGATCGGGTACACCCTCGGTTTCTCCACTAATGGCAAAGGATATGTAAGCACAGAAGAGTGGTACTCAGGTACAAACACCGTTGCAAACGTTACAAGAGACACCTATGCCAATCGTGGCCTCCGTTCATTTGGCGCAGGGCTGGACAATGTAAATGCCGGTCTCAACCTGCATTTCTATTTCTAAGATTTACACATTAGCTTTTTCTGCGGCCCTGGGATCGTCCTCCCGGGGCCGTTATTATATAGGGGCTCCCGTGCAATCTATCAAAGGGTTTTCCGTTATTTGCAACAGGGTTTATTACTTTGGCGCAGAAATTGCTGTTGTTTAGCGTTTTGTGGCCTGCCCCGGCTTCATTTGCATGAAGGTATCAGTAATCATTGTCAACTATAACGTCAAGTACTTCATAGAGGTATGCCTGCATTCCGTGTTGCGGGCAGCAGAGGGTATTGCCGCAGAGGTAATAGTGGTAGACAATAACTCCACAGATGGCAGTTGCGGGTTCATCAGGCAGCGCTTTCCCACAGTTACCCTTATAGAAAATAAGGACAATAAGGGATTCTCCAAGGCCAACAACCAGGCTGTGGCTGTGGCAAAAGGGGAGTATATCCTGTTCCTGAATCCGGACACCGTAATGCCCGAAAACTTTCTGCGCGATACCATCGCCTACATGGACGCGCACCCTGAGGCGGGTGGGCTGGGGCCGCGCCTCATAGATGGAAAGGGCCAGTTTGCCCCTGACTCTAAGAAGTCGTTTCCGTCGCTTTCAGTTGCCATCTTCAAGACCACGGGTATCAACAAGATATTCAGCAAGTCGGCCTATATAAATAAGTATTATGCAGTTCACATCGATGAGCGGCAGACGGCGGAAGTAGATGTGCTCTCAGGCTGCTGCATGCTGGTGCGCAGAAAAGCCATGGACCAGGCCGGTGGCCCGTTTGATGAGGACTATTTCATGTATTGCGAAGATGTGGATCTTTCCTACCGCATACAGAAAGCCGGGTACAAAAACATTTACTACCCTCAGGTAGATCTGATTCACTACAAGGGAGAGAGCACCCGGAAAATGACCCTCTCTTATGTGCGCATATTCAACGAGGCGCTTGTCACCTTTGTAAAGAAGCACTACACCAGTGGCCAGGCGCGGCTGTTCATCCTTTTCATCAATGCCGGCATAGTGCTGCGGGCCATTCTTGGCACGGTCAAGAGGTTGCTCAAGGTGCTGCACATGCCGCTGTTCGATGCGCTTATCCTTCTGGTGGCATTATATGGCATCAAGGAATTCTGGGTGCGGGAGGTGAAGAACATAGCGCCCATTGCGCTGCCCGTGGTCTATGCCACCTTCCCTGCCTATATCTCGCTGTGGCTGCTATCGCTCTATTTCAATGGGGCATACGACCAGCCATACAGGCCGCTTAAGGTGATGCGCGGCATGCTCTTCGGCACCATCATCATATTGGCATATTATGGCCTGCTTCCTCCCGAATATCGCTATTCGCGGGCCATTATCATCTTTACCGGCGTGGCTGGCACAGCCATACTACTGGGCCTGCATGAGTTGCTCTACCGTATGGGTGTTCTGCGCTTTATCCCCTACGATACGCTTCCCCGCAAAGCCGTCATAGTGGCCGATGAAAAAGCCTATACCGACACTGCCAATGTGCTTCGTCGGGTCAACTATGCGCCAGAGCTCATGGGTAGGGTAGCACCCGGTGGCAACACAGATGCCGCGCTTGCCGGCCTGCAGGATATGAAGCGACTCTTATATGTCACAGGCGTAAACGAGGTAATATTCTGTATCAACGGGCTCACCTACAGCCAGGTTTTTGAGCGTATGCAGGAATGTGGCGCAGACTATGAATACAAGATTCATCTACCCGGCGGGCAGAGTTTCGTGGGCAGCAACTCCAGCGCCACTTCCGGCGACCTTTATACTATAGACCGCCGCTACAACCTTGCCGATTTCGCACAACTGCGCAACAAACGCATGGCAGATATCTTCCTGTCGCTGGCGTTTTTGCTGTTTTCGCCTGTGCTTTTGTTTTTGGTGAAGCGGCCCGGCACATTTTTCGGTCGCTGTTTCAGCGTTCTTTTTGGCCGGCTCACATGGGTGGGCTACGCCTCCGGTGTTTCTGTTACCCACTTGCCGGCTATCAGAAAGGGGGTGATGCCGCCATGTAACATCCTTCCCGGTTACGAACCGGCAGCCGGAGTAAAGGACAACATCAACGCAGAGTATGCCCGCCAGTACAGCGCCGGTACCGACATTTCGCTGGTTACCCGAAACGTAAGGTATTTGGGATTGTAGCATAATTCATTGGTCTCCGTGAATTTGCATTGCACTTTTCAGGTTCCAATTTTGAATTATAACACCGTCTTGCTAACTTCATGCCCAATTAACTTACGCCTGCATGAAATTACGTGGCTTCACTATACTGGTATTCGTCCTTGGTACAATGATTGTAGCCAGTTCCTGCGTCAAATCATTCACCTGCCAGTGCCAGGTAAAATATTCGGGAGCACCCGGCCTGCCTGATAGTACAGTTAACGAATACGAGATAGTAGACAGCAAGAAGAAGGCTGAATCACTCTGCAAAGACCGGTCTTATGAAAAAGAGGCCAATGGCGTGAAGCTCTCCGAGGTTTGTAAGTTGTACTAGTCACGTCTTATTGTTCTGTCAGCACTTTCCTGCCCTGGGCAGATAATATTGGATTGCGTTCCTCCGTTATCAGTGCACTTCTTTATTTTTACAGCTTATCATTAGTGCATGCGTGTCAGCCTATCAATTATTGTTGCATTTGTAGCCCTTGCGTTTAGTTCGGTCATGACCCACTCATGCCGGAAGGAGAAGCAGCGATTGACTGTGGGTGGTGATCTCAGGTTTTCAGACGACACGCTCAAATTTGATACCGTGTTCACTGCGGCTGGCAGCTTCACCACAGGCATCCTCATCTTTAATCCGCAAAACCAGGAAGTAGTACTTAGCTCAGTACGAATGCTCAATACCTCTTCCTACTTTCACCTTAATGTAGATGGTTTCCAGGGAAACAATATCAGCAATCTGAAGATAGGCCCGCATGATAGCATTTACGTGTTTGCAACTGTGAACATAGACCCCAACAATACCCGGACCCCATTTGTGGTTACAGACTCTTTGGTAGCTACGCTAAACGGCAAAGAATTCTTTGTACCGTTTATGGCTTATGGCCAGAATGCCCGGTATATCCAGGACAGCGTCATCACGGTTAACTCAGTTTGGGATACCACCTTGCCCTATGTTATTATTAACAGCGCTGCGGTAGCGCCAGGCGTTACCCTTACGCTCAATGCCGGCTGCCGCATATATATGCACCAGAATTCCGGCCTGGTAGTATTCGGAAAGCTTCTGGCAAACGGCACTGCACGGGACAGCGTCATTTTCCAGGGCGATCGCCTCGACCGTCGCTATTTCGATTACGAAGGGTATCCCGGCGAATGGGGTGGAATTTATTTCCACTCGTACAGCAGCGGCAGCAGGCTTCGCTACACGCGCATCGAAAATTGTGGGAACGGCGCCCTGGGCAACCCGGCTGCGCTGTGGGTGAACATTGACTCCAACGGTGCGGGGTCGCTACCCCAGCTCCGTATGGAAAACTGTATAGTTAAGAACTCTATAGGCTCGGGCATCTATAGCCGTCAGGGCTCCATTTCAGCCACAAATTGCCTTTTTCATACCACCGGGGGATACGCGCTGGCTGTAGTGCAGGGTGGGAAGGATACATTCATTAACTGCACATTTGCTAACTATGGGGGCACTTCACTTAGCCACAGCCAGCAAGGCACTGTTGCTATCCTAAACTATTACAAGCCCGACCAGACCACAATCTATTACGGCGACCTCGCAGCAGCAATGCGCAACTGCATTGTTTACGGCTCGCTCGATTCTGAGATAGTTTGCAGCTCGGTACCGGATGCCGCCGCTGATCTTCAGATGGATCACTGCCTGCTGCGTATGGGCGAGGTTCGCGAACCGTTCGTACACTTCACTGATTGCATCTTTAATGAGGACCCACTTTTCAAGGACACCCAAACAGGCGATTACCGCCTCAAAGAAGGCTCACCTGCTATCGGCAAGGGTAACCCGGACTTCACGCCACTTATCGATATTACCGGGAAAACCCGGGACGGCAACGCAGATATGGGTTGCTATAAGTACGAGTAGTTACGCTTCAGATAGTTCTTTAACTATTGCCAGTGCCTTAGGGAAGATGTCTTCAAACATCTGCATAAATTCACCGTCCAGATCTATGTCGGTTACAAGGTGAGTGCCGCCGTTTTGGAGAGTAAGTGTGTAGTTCTCATGCGCGCCTGCCCATTTTTTCACTTTTTCGCTCTGGGTATCTTCCACGCCACCTTTTACCTCTCCGAGGTGCTCAAATGACATGTAGCGGTTTTCATCCATTTCAGCTATGCGCGACACCATCCCATTTCCATCTCCATCTACAAAGAGCACCTTGCTCCCCACCTTCCAATCTGAAATGGCACGCGATCCCTCATGAAAAACCGCCGTCCATTTGCGATAGGTTTCGTCAGTCCACAATATATGCCATACACGTTCCGGCGTAGCATTTATCGATACTTCAAATTTTTTCCTTTCCATAGCTGTTCATGTTTTGGTAAAGCTCAAATTTACCCCTGATATTATTTCCTGCTATTGCACGATTGCGTCAAAAACCGGGGCAAATGAGACTAGCCAAAAAAGAAAGGTGCCGCAGTTTTGCGGCACCTTTCTAGTACATTTTAGCTTGCTTATGGTTTGTAAATCAGCTTGGTTGAATACATAGTGTTAGCTCCGGTCTCGAAACGCAACTGGTAACTGCCTGCCGCAAGACCTGCCGGCAACTCCACATGGTTGTCACCCGCGGATATCGGCTGCTGAAGAATCATACGGCCATCGAAACTGTAAATAGACATTACACCCGCAGACCCAACGTTTATAGTAAAGGCTCCGCTCGATGGATTTGGATACACCGTCATAGTCAGGTCGATTTCCGTGGCCGATTCGATAGCCGGGCGAGGTGCAGTTACACTTACCGTATGTGTAGCTATCGCGGTGCCACAACTGTTGGTACGTGTGTAAGAGATAACTGATGTCCCTGCCGAAGAGCCAGTGAGATAGCCTGTCACGTACACAATGTTTGCGACAGACGGGGTGCTTGAACTCCAGGTGCCGCCCGCCAGTGATGATGTCAGCGTTGTAGAACCGCCGACTGTTATCGTTGTTGGGCCCGATATGGTACCTGCAGCAGGGGCAGCGTCAACTGAAATGGCACGCGTAGTAGCGCAACCTGTAGAGCTCAATGTATAGGAAATTGTAGCAACACCACCAGACACGCCGGAAACTACACCTCCGGTTGCAGCGGTAGCAATTGCCGCATCAGAACTTGTCCATACCCCGCCACTTGTTGCAGAGCTGAGCGTCACCGACGAACCTGCGCATACCGACGTTGCACCGGTGATACTTGAAGGTAGCGTGTTTACCGTCATCACTGCAGTAGTAATACATCCACTACCTAAAGCATAGGTAATTGTAGTAGTACCCACAGTAGTAGCACTTGCAACGCCTGTATAGTATCCTACATTGGCGATGAACGGTGAAGATGAAGTCCATGTGCCACCGGTAGTTGCAGAGAAAAGGGTAGTAGTGGCGCCGGCGCATATAGACAGCGAACCAGCTATAGATGCAGGTGCCGGAGAAACTGTTACACTCTTTATAGCAAAACAGCCGGGAACAGAATAAGAAATCGTCGCAACACCAAGGGCAATACCGGTTGCAACACCGGTGCTTCCTACTGTAGCAATCGATGGGTCAGACGATGACCATGTGCCGCCAGTTGTTGTCGATGACAATGCAGTTGTGCTGCCGGGGCAAATAACTGATGAGCCGGAAATAGGAGCCACTGAGCTGATGGAGGTTATTGTAGCCGTGCCTGTCATAATACTGTAGCATGCTGCAGCGTTTGTCGCAATAACACTATATGTGCCCACAGTAGTAAATGAGCCAAAGCTAATTGGTGATCCAGTTCCACTAACAGTAGTCACCGTAGTAGTGCCCAGATAAAGTACGTAAGTAACTCCTGGTACGGAGCCTGAAATACCGAGCCCAATTCCGGCACCGCCTGAACAAAAGCTACCGCCGCCTGTAACCGCAAAAATTGCGGGTACAGGGTGTACCGTGATAGAGCTGGTCGCTGCACTGCTGGTGCAGCCGGAACCACTGTAAGATACACTTACGCTGTAAGTGCCCGTTACAGATGGGGTTACAGTGATCGTACCGGTAGTATTTGTCGTGGTCGTCATACCAGGGCCACTCCATGTGTAGGCAACCAACGTACCTGCTCCCGACGTGGAGCCGGCGGTAAGAGTCACTGGTGTAGATGTACCAGCACAAAGGTTTGTTGTGGAAGCAGTGAGGCCAGATATTGTTGGAGCAGCATTAACGGTCACTATAGCAGTGACTGAACCTGCGCCAACTGTGTAAGATATAACGGCTGTACCTGGCGCCAATCCAGCGACTAGCCCGGAGCTGTTAACTGTAGCGATTGCCGTTGAGCCGGAACTCCAGGTACCGCCAGAGGTAGCATTTGCCAGGGTGGTAGTACCACCCGGACATATGGAAAGAACTCCGGTAATCGGGGTTGCAGCATTTACAGTAACGGCATAAGTTGCAAACGATGAGCCGCAACTATTCGTCAGCGTATGAGTAATGTCAACTGTACCGGCCGAAACGCCAAGCACCACAGCAGAACTACTACCCACGGTAGCTACTGAGGTGTTAGAAGAAGACCATGTGCCGCCACTTACAGTGCCGCCAAGAGCGATTGTGTGCCCGATGATAACTGTTGAAGGTCCACCGATGCTGCCCGCTGCCGGAGCGCCATTTACCGTTGCTGTACCTGTACGCACGCAACCGGCACCAGAAGTGTAGGTAATTGTTGCAGTACCGGATGCAACTCCGGTAAGAACGCCACTTGATGAACCAATGTCTGCAATAGAAGTGTTGCTGCTGACCCATGTGCCACCGCCGGGAGCAGAGGTCAAAGTGCTGGTCGCTGATGCGCAAATGCTCAAACCGCCTGTTATCGTACTTGGTGTGGGGTTTACTGTTACTACCTGTATGGCAAAACAACCTGTAGACGAATTTGTGAGGGTAATTCTAGCCGTGCCCGAAGTAACGCCGGTAACCACGCCTGTAGATGATCCAACCGATGCTATGCCGCTGTTGCTGCTAGACCAGTAAGAACCGGAAGTTCCGGTCAAAGTACTTGTGCCGCCTACGCAAAATGCAGTTGTTCCAGTGATACCTGATGGCGTTGTCAATACTGTTACGACGGTTGTAGATGTGCATCCCGGACCGGAGCCGTATGAAATAACTGCTGTTCCTCCACTAACACCCGTTACTACGCCTGTTGAACCAACAACTGCAACAGCAGCATCTCCGGTAGTCCATGTTCCGCCGGCGCCGCTGACACTCAGCGTGAGTGTGGAGCCACCGCAAAGATATACTGAGCCGGTAATGGCACCTGGCGCAGCCGTGACTGATACAGTCTTGACTGCATAACAGCCCGCGGCCATTGTATAGGAAATGGTAGTTACTCCGTTTGCAATGCCTGTAACATCACCAGACGAAGACCCTACACTCGCTATAGAAGAATTCGCGCTTGACCATACTCCACCGCTTACCGAATTCGTAAGTGTCGTTGACGTTCCTACACATACGCTTGACGCACCTGCTATAGCAGCCGGCGTAGCAACGACAGTAACGTCGATTGTGCTGGAGCAACCACCGCTAATGGTATACGTCATTGTCGCAGAGCCAGTTGAAACACCGGAAACAACGCCGGTTGACGAACCTACGGAAGCGATTGAGGAGTTAGAACTGGTCCAGACTCCGCCGGAGAGTGTGCTGCCTAAGGTCGTTGTATATCCCTCGCATACGGTCAGCGTTCCGCCGAGCGTTCCGGCTGTCGTGTTTACAGTGACTTGCCGGCTGGCGAAGCAACCACCGGGTAGTGTATAAGTAATATCGGATGTTCCTGATGCCGCGCCGGTCACCACACCATCGGTTCCTATTGTTGCTACCGACGTGTTTGACGAGGTCCATGTTCCACCTGCTGGGCCCGATGACAGCGTTGTGGTGCCGCCCGGACAAATCGCTGCAGCACCTGTAATGGCCGAGGGATTGCTGATCACAGTAACCGTGAGTGTGCTGGGGCAGCCGCCGGGTGCGATATAGGTAATAATGGCAGTGCCTGCTCCAAGTGCAGTTAACGCACCAGAGAATGTGTCAATACCTGCTACCGTTAAAGCGCCACTCATCCATGTTCCTCCACTGACAGAGGAACTCAAAGAGCCCGTGCTACCCACACAATAAGACGTGCCACCTGAGAGGGTACCCGAGGCAACAGACACAGACACTGGTCGCACCACAAAACAGCCGTTTGAACCCGTGTATGTTATTATAGCATTGCCCGGTGCAATGGCATTGACAAATCCGGTAGATGCATTAATTGTAGCTACCGATGTGTTGCTCGATGCCCAGGTGCCGCCACTTGTTGTGTTAGTCATCGTTGTAGACATACCTGCACAAACGACCGGCGCTCCAACGATCGAAGCCGGCAATGGGAGAACCGTCGCAACTATTGTACTGATGCAGCTTCCGGGAATAGTATAGCTTATAGTTGCCGTACCCGCGTTGATGCCATTTAGTGAGCCAAGCGTGGTAATACCTGCTACTGCAGCTGAGCTTGTAGACCAAATGCCGCCCGCTGATGGGGGTGTGAGTGTTGTAGAACTTCCCGCGCACACTATCGGTGTACCTGAAATACTACCAGGGCCTGAATTCACCGTTACATCCGTGGTGACTTTACAACCTGTAGTGGCCGTGTATGTAATACTGGTAGTTCCTGCGCTGATCCCCGTGAATATCCCGGAAGAAGCACCAATGGTGCCTACACCAGTAGTGCCGCTAACCCATGTACCACCTACAGGACTGGTGACCAAAGTGACATGTCCACCTGCACAAAGAGCAGTTACACCCGTAATAGGAGTTGGATTAGCTCTAACCTGAACTGTAAAAGTTTTGAAACAGCCAGTCCCGAGTGTATACGTTATAATGGCAGCACCGGGCGTAATACCGGTAACGATGCCAGATGAGCTCCCCACGATTGCCAGCGCGCTTGATGTAGACCATGTACCTCCTGCCATTGCGTGAGTAAGCGTTATGTTGTTACCAACGCAAACGGCAGCTGGACCCGATATAGCGGCAAGTGCAGCATTTACGGTAATCGTCGTCACAGTATAGCAGCCGGTAGGCGTGCGGTAGCTGATGTTAGCTGTGCCTGCCGCAATACCTGTTATGATGCCTGTAGCGGTGGTGACCGTTGCTTTTGTGGGGGCACTGCTGCTCCAGGTTCCTCCCGAAACTGCATTAGACAAAGAAATGGTCTGTCCTACACATACGTTGTCAGGTCCCGTACTAGCTGGCAGCGCACTATTTACCGTTACGGTCGCAGATCGTTGACACCCGGTAGAAAGTGCGTAAGTGACATTCGCAGTACCTGCAGCGATGCCAGTGAGCAAGCCGGTGGAACTACCAACTGTTGCAGTCGATAATGCTGAGCTCGACCATGTACCGCCTGTGGGGAAGGAACTGAGTGTAGAGATATTACCCTCACAAGTAGATAAGCTGCCGGCTATGGGAGTTGGCGTTGGAGTTACCAGTACCGAGATACCCCTTCTGCAGCCGTCAGGAGAAGTATTCATGAGGGTTGTTCCTCCGCTGGCGAATGCAGAAAAGACACCGGACGTGATACCAACAGTACCCACCGAGGTGTTACTGCTCGTCCATGTCCCACCGGACGGAGTAGCAGTTACAGTCTGCGTTGTGAGGTTACAGACTGGTGTAGTTACAGATAAAGTTGGCGTTGCGCTAACTGTAACAACTGTTGATACATAGCAGTTGCCAGCCAGATGCTTATAAGAGATAGTAGTTGTTCCGGCCGTCGTGGCGTTAGGTAATACAGACCCACCTGTGTTAATTGTTGCGATCGATGGGTCGCTGCTGGTCCAGTTATTTCCGCTCATGGGGCTGATGGTACACGTGGCCGGTACTCCGCCTGTACAGCGCATAGCCGAGCCACTCGAAAACCCTATTGCCGACATCGGGTAACCGTTCACCGTTACAACAGCAGTGTATACCGTAGATGGCGCAATGGTGTAGCTTATGGTGGCTGTTCCGGCGGCAACGCCTGTCACAACGCCCGTGGTTGCATCGATAGTGGCTTTCGTAACATCACCACTGCTCCACGCGCCGCCGGTTGTGCTAATAGACAATGTTGTACGCGATGCACCGAGGCATACAGTCATGTGACCGGTGATAGTCTGAGAATTTGCTGCTCCTGCGGCAATTGCCAATACAAACATCGACCGCAGTATGTGCAGGTAGTTCTTAATGATCATGGGTAATTTGTTTAGTTAATTTATCGGAAACAAGATACGTCAAGATGCTCGTTTGGGCAAGCACTTGAAACGGTTTTTATAAATGTACAATCGCATGCAAATTAGGCATAAAAGATAATCGCTTATGTCTAATGCCTGGCGAGTATTGAATACCGGAAGCATTTATTGACCATTTTGGTGCAGAATCTGCCTTGAGAATACCTGCATGAATGGCGCCAAAATAGCCTGTTTTACAGAAGCGACGGGTGACTAACTGAGAATTCGGTTACGATATTATTTCATTTAGAGGGATATCGTGCTCTTCATTTGGTAACGCTAAGATGCGTTGAAACGGGTAGCATATTCCTACCTTGTATCCCTCGGGATTGGCAGAAAACCAGGCGTCATAGTAGCCAGACCCATACCCAAGACGATAGCAACCATCGTCGAAAGCGATACCCGGAACGATGTAAAGGTCAATAGATCCTGTATACTCATTGCCGCCTGCGGGGTGTTTTGTTCCAAATCTGCCTTCCTCAAGTTCGTCCAGGGAAGAGAGTACCAGGTTTTGAATGGTACGTTTTGCGAGGGATTTTGGGCAAACTACGGTTAGGCCCGCATCCAGCAATTGCTGCAATAGAGGATTTATGTCCGGCTCGCTGCCAAAGGGTAGGTAGCTGTGTATGACGCCAGCATTTCGACGCCGGATAACAGAGAAAAGGCGATCACAAATCTCAAGGTCCAGCCGGGCTTTTTGATTTAGATCAAGTGAATCGCGGAGTTGAAGCAATTCCTTTCGAATTGCGTTCTTTTGTTCTTTCTGAGTCATAGGCAACTACTGCAAAATACAGCAAAATATACTCTGTTGTAATGAATTTGGCCGGTGAACAAGCAAGTTTAAATAATATGGCACAGAAATTGCTGCTAGTAATTTCACATATACCAGTTTACTAAACACACCTTTTATGAAAAAACTCCAGACATTCTTCGCGTCTATTATTTTCCTTTCATTTTTAGGCGCCTCGTCTCAGGCAAGCGGCTCCCACATTGTAGGCTCAGATCTGACTTATTCATGGGTATCAGGCAATACCTATAAAGTAACCCTGTGGCTTTATACAGATTGTGGACCCGCGAGTGCAGGTGCAGCTGCTGCATTACCCACTGCAAGACCGGTAATTTGCATTTATAATGGTAGCACTTATCTCGATACCATTTCATTGCCGGTAGAAATACCAACTACAGGGACAGATGTGACTCCACCCCTGTGTCCCGGTGTTGTCTCTCAATGTACCAGCACCACCTCAACGATGCCGGGAATAAAACTATTTCGCTATAGTGCAGATTACACGCTTCCGTCTACTTCTGCTAATTGGCGATTCCAGTTCAACGCAAACCTGGGAACGGCGGGGACTGCAGGTAGAGCGGCGGCCATTACCAATCTAAATGCTGCCGGAACCACTACCATAGAGCTAGAAGCTACGCTTAATAATACAGGGGGAAACAATTCCAATCCTATTCTCCATATCATCCCGCTGCCATATTATGCCATCAATCTGCCTCAAACCTACAATCCGGTAGCAATCGATGCGGACGGGGATAGCCTAGTATATAGCCTTGTAGATGCAAACACTCAGCCAACAACTACACTGGATTGCGTTGCAGGTGGTCCCGCTACATACATTTCCGGCTTGAGTGGCACCAATCCCCTGCAAACAGCAACAGGCAGCTTCTCCATGAGTACTATTACCGGACAAATGTCGTTTACTCCAAATGTAGTTCAGCGTGGCGTGGTGGTGTACACCATAAAAGAATACAGAAGTGGTGTGCTGGTAGGCTCATTGCAACGCGAGATAACAGTACTGGTGAACTCCAGCACGAATGCATTACCGGGCGGCATCTTCACCTCTTCTACAGGTTGTACAATTGTTGATACGACTTCTATTCTCGCCTGTGACACTGTCGGCGCTTTTTCTGCAACTATACCAGGTATTGACGCTGATGCTGCTGACACCATAAACGTAACGCCAATGGGCCTACCGGTAGGCGCAACGCTCACCGTATCGGGGAATGGCACGAGCACTCCTGTGAGCACTTTCTCCTGGAACACAACTTCGGTACCAGCCGGACTTTACACTTTCTTCCTGAAGTATACTGATGGCGCGTGTCCGTTCTCGGGAGTGCAGACGATAGCCTACAATGTGGTGGTTACCGATTGCTCAGCGCCTTCTGTAAGCATATCAGATCCGTTGAAATCGAATATTCTGAATGTGGTGCCGAATCCGGCCAGAAATAGAGTGTATGTGAACCTGGGAGCATCGTCGAATGGGGGCATATTGGAAATATTCGATACTTATGGCCGGATGATAAAACGTGAGACAATAATACCTGAACTAAACGTGCTGGAGGTAAACACATCTATGCTGCCCGCGGGCATCTACATTGCAAAGTTTCTGAATGAAAGGGCTGTCCAATCGGCTACTTTTCAAATAGAACAGTAAGCAAAGCAGAATCGTTTTTCTAGGGTAAACAGGCGACAATCTGTTATTTTTGTGTGCCAGTATGCCCGAAGTCTATTGTAAACACCATGCCTTTAAGGGAGAGTTACTTGACCAGATGCTTGAAGCAGGATGGTACAGGATGATGCATCTAATGTTTACCACTGATGTCATAACCCGTGAAACCGGAGATGATTTTGACGTTCACTGGCTGAGGTATGATGTAGAGAAGGTGCCATTGTCTTTTTATAAAAGTCGGAACTTTAAGAAACTGGATAAGAAGTACCATATCGACTACGTGCCGTTGCATGAGATGGACATAGACGAATTGGAGGAACTCTTTGCACGCTACAGACTGCACACCAAGTTTGAACAGGCAACAGACCTTGCAGATACCCTTGGCGGCTATTCTCCGTTTTTCGAAACATTTGTAACGACTGTGCGGAAAGATGAAAAACTTGTAGCCGCAGGTATCTCAGACTTGGGTAAAGATTCAATCGCCGGCATAAAAAACATCTATGATCCAGCGTATGCATCAGAGGGGCTCGGCATCTATTTGCTAATGTGCGAAATTCGCTATTGCCTATCAGAGGGGCTGCGCTGGTTTTATCCGGGCTACATTGCTCCCGGTTATCCAAACTTTGATTACAAGATCTACCCGGCCTTCACGGAAGTGTTCATCACTGACAGCCAAAGCTGGATATCTTATAATGACTGGCTGGCAGGCCAGAATAATCTGAAACAATAATCTTATATTTCCAGATAAAACAATTGCCATGCACGAAAAGAATATTCCGCGTGTTTATAAAATGTCGTTTGCCAGTGTGTATCCAATGTACCTGAAAAAGACTGAGACAAAGGGGCGCACCAAACAAGAACTGGACGAGATCATTTACTGGCTGACGGGATATAACGAGAAAACCCTGAAGCAGCAGATGGATAGGAAGGTGGACTTCGAGACCTTCTTTGCAGAGGCACCTACGATGAATGCAAATGCGTCAAAGATAACCGGAGTGATATGCGGCGATAGGGTAGAGGAAATAAAGGACCCTGTGATCCAAAAAGTGCGGTGGCTGGATAAGCTGATAGATGAACTGGCAAAGGGCAAGACAATGGATAAGATATTGAGGAAATAGGATTTCACTGTGGCATTTTTTCGTTAAATCATACTTTGGATGAGAATACTGCTGGTACTTATTACAATGCTCATCTTCCTTGACTCGTCTGCGCAACGGACCGACACCTTCGATGTCTATTTTGAGCGGAATGATGCTGCAGTAAATGCCGCTGCGCGCGCGACAATCAATAGTCTGCTATCCGCTAATTCAATAAAGCCCGGGCAGAGATTGATGCTGAGGGGTTATGCTGACTACCTGGGATCCGCCGGACATAACGATTCGCTGTCATTAAAAAGAGCTGAAAATGTGCGAAGGACGTTGCTGAGCAAAGGCTTCAGGGAAGAGGATATATCACTGTGTGTGGGCAAGGGTAGTGTGTCTCGTGAGCCTGCTGGCACTACCGGATACAGAGCGGACAGGAAGGTGCAGATAGTGACCGGAGTAACGGAGCAGCCAAAGGCATCACGATTCAAAATGGAGATTGAGATGGTGAAGGTGCATGGAAAAGGGATGAACTACGCTATTGGCAAATATCATATAACACAAGCTCAATGGGTGGCTGTAATGGGCAATAACCCTGCCGAATTTAAGGGGTGCGATAGCTGCCCGATAGAGCGTGTGAGTATCCACAAGATCTATGAATTTCTGAAAAAACTGGATAGCCTCACCGGCATTGAATATCGACTGCCTACAAATGCTGAGTGGACATATGCCGCCAGCGGAGGTAGCAAGGGACATAACTATCTCTTTGCAGGTAGTAAAGACATAAATGAGGTGGCATGGTATGCAGGAAACAGCGACAGTAGAACACACCCCGTTGGGCAAAAAAAACCGAATGAGCTTGGCCTTTATGACATGTCAGGAAATGTGTGGCAATGGTGTAAGGAATCATCTGACACGGCAAAGCGCCAGCTGGCAATTCGCGGGGGTGCCTATTTCCTCTGGCCAAGGTACTGCAGCTACAAGAACCTATGTGTAGAACTGCCGGTGGAGGGCAATGGAGCAGTGGGATTCAGGGTGGCCTACTCACTGTAAATGCGACGATGATCACTTAATAAAATTCCTAACTTCATATTTATGAGCGACCCGAATAAACTCAAAGATGGCGACCAATGCACAGTGGTTGGTGGCACCCACAAGGGCAAGAGCGGTACCGTACGAGATATTAACACCAGCAAGACCGGGCACATTACCATTACTGTGGTACAGGCAAATGGTGAGCGGTTTAAGACCCTGGGGAGAAACGTGGAGGTGAAGGCCGTTTAGCAGGAACTAACAACGCTCATTTGTGAGATATTTGCCGTGCGTTTTACTTATAACTAACTGAGCCAAATGAAAACCCAAATTCAATTACTCATTCTTCTCATACTTGTCCTTACAAGTTGCAATAACGGTGCAGCTACTAACACTGAAGCATCTACCCCGGATTTCAATTCTGAACTCAGACCCATGACCGATTATCTCAGAAAGTTTGAGGATCCTCCACAAATATTTGAAGTATCCCCAGCCAAGCCTCAAAAGCTAATAGGTAATCAGGGCACCACAATATATGTTGTTCCCGATGACCTAGTGACTGAGGACGGTGAGGCGGTGAAAGCGAGTATCTCGATGGAGCTGAAAGAGCTCACAAACCAAAATCAGCTTTTGAAAAATAGCGCGCCGACCGTTTCGAATGGTAAAATGTTGATTTCGGGCGGAGCCTATTTTCTAAATCTAAAATCGGGCGGCAAGCAATTGAAGTTAAAAGAAGGCAGGAGCATGGCAGTTGAATTTCCGAGGCTAACGAACATGAGTATGTCCCTTTTTTATGGAAATAGGGATTCGTTGGGGACCCTGAATTGGGCGCCGACGCAGCAAGAATTCACAAGCAAACCCACCAAGCAAAAGGCTGACAAAATAGATCGTGACAAGGCTGTGAGTGACATTGATGCGATAATGGAATACGCCGACAGTGATGATGGGCAGCCCCTGAATAAAGAGCAATTAGAGGCGATGGAATTAGAAGTGCGAAATGTATCCATTGAACGTGAATTGTATCAACGGGTTGAATTGAAGCAATTCGGCTGGATCAATTGTGACAGATTTCTGGAAGTAAGCAATAAGACAAATCTAAAATACTCCTTCAGAGATGTAGATAGCGTTAGAAGTGTAACCATCTACCTGGTTTTCAAAGACATAAATAGTTTAATGCAGAATTTTTATTTCACAATGAACCCGAGTGGGACGTACCCAGGTTTTGAGAATATCCCGGTTGGTGCCGATGTTAGACTAATTGCATTTATGGTTAAGAATGAGCGGATATTCGCGAGTAAAACCGATAGCAAAATTAAGCCGGGCCAGACGATACAAATACAATTCACAGAGTCTACTGACGAGCAATTCAGCGACATGTTCAATCTCAATTAGAACCCAGACCCCAAAGTTCAAAAAGGACGGAAGAGCTTAACTAATGTTGTCCTCGATTCTACCCGAGCCCCATCACTTCTGCAAGCAACCTGAATGAGTGGTGGCGGGCATCGCGGTCGTAGATGTAGTTGGTGATGATCAGCTCGTCGGCTTGTGTTTCCTGCAAAAAGATATCCAGTTCTGTGCGCACCTTCTCCTTATCGCCTGAAAATGTGTAGTACATCATGTTGCGCAAGGCGGCTTGTGTTTCAGGCTGCAACAAAATATCAGGTAACTTGTGCGTGGGTGGTGGCATCTTGCGGCGCTGCTGGGAAAGTATACCATAGACCAATTGCGTGAAACTGGACTGCAGGTAGCGAGCCTCATCGGTAGCGTCTGCGACAAACACATTTGCTGCCACCATGGTGTAGGGTTTTGCCAGAGTGGGAGACGGCTTGAAATTGTTCCGATAAATGTTCAGCGCAGTGAGTAGCTGATGTGGTGCAAAGTGCGATGCGAATGCATAGGGCAGCCCCATCTCTGCTGCAAGGAAAGCACTATCGGTGCTGGAGCCCAGAATCCACAGTGGTACATCGCGACCCTCGCCCGGTATGGCACGGACACGGGCATCTGCATTGGCACTGCTGAAGTAGCGCTGCAACTCCTCGATATCGGTTTTGAAATCGTATGCAAATGCATTGGTCCCGCGACGCAGCGCTGCTGCAGTTAGCTGGTCAGTGCCGGGTGCACGGCCCAGGCCAAGATCTATACGGCCTGGGTAAAGCACATCTAGTGTGCCAAACTGCTCAGCGATAGCCAGGGGAGTATGGTTGGGCAACATAATGCCGCCGGAACCAACCCGAATTGTCTTGGTGTGCTGTGCAATATGGCCAATAACAAGCACATTAGCAGCAGTGGATATGGTGGGCATGTTGTGGTGCTCTGCTACCCAGATGCGCTTGTAGCCAAGGGGTTCCACAAATTGTGCGTTGCCGACAATGTCTTCCATGGCATCTTCCAGTGTTTGTCCTTCCTTTACAGGGCCCAGTTCCAGTATTGATATGTCCGTTCGCTTCTTCATGTGCCAGCCGTTTGGGTTGTAAAGGTACGGAGTGAGGTCGTTGGCGACAGGTGGGGTATACTTTGAGAAAGTGCATTGAGCACATCAGACATTTGTCGCGGAATACCTCTTTTCTGGCGCAATCGCGCCCTTTGATGAAGCTAGCTATGGGTACCTTTGAATAAACAAAACTTATACAATGGCACACATCAATCTACACATCAACTTTAATGGCAATGCTGAAGAAGCATTTACCTTTTACAAATCGGTATTCGGAGGCGAGTTCTCAAGGATCGTCCGATTCAAAGACATGGCCAGCGCCGAATTTCCTATGCCGGAGAGCGAACACGAAAAGATCATGCACATTGCATTGCCAATAGGTGCAACAAATACGCTGATGGGTAATGACGTGCCCTCGATACTTGGCACGGTGAATGAACGTGAAAACAGGAGTAAGATATGTGTACATGCTGATAGCAAGGATGAGGCAGATAGAGTTTACAATGGTCTATCTGAAGGTGGTGAGGTAGAGATGCCTATCGCTGACAGTCCATGGGGTAGCTACTTCGGTATGTTCAGAGATAAGTATGGCATAGAGTGGATGGTGGAATATGACGCACAAGGCAGAAAGTAAAATGATGCCATTCCGTGAATGTTCATGTCCAAGCGTTGCCGATGCGTAAACTCAACTAACTAACTTAGGCTCAACGTACTCAATTTGGTTGTCGGTGAAGAACACGGACAACGGCGGAAGCATATCGAAGCCGGATAGATAGCCCGGCTTTTTTATTGCCGCAATTTACTTTGCGCATGCGGTGAATGAATATGGTGGCCGGGCAGTTTACGGAGCGGGTACGCTGAAACTGCCGGTAACAGCTACAGAGTCTCTGCAGGTGAAGCTGATGGTGCCCGTAAGGTTAGGGGTAACAGAGGAAATAACCAATGTGCCATATGCCGAATTATGAATGGTATCGGCCGCTACCACAGACGTGCGATTGTAGTAGGCGCCAATATTAACCCCGTCGATGGAATAGGTGCCGGGAGTGGAAGTATAAGAATAGATCCAAAAGCCTGTGCGCGGACTGGTAGAATAAGAAGCGATGTAGCCGTTTACCTCAATGTACGGATGGGGAGAGGCATTATTTTTCGTTGTACCGGCGGCACTTTCTGAAAAAGATACCGACGTGCCATTGCTGGCTGTAGCATTAACATAGCGGGCAGAGGTAGTTTTATTTTCGTCTTTCTTGCAGCCGACGATATTAACAACAGCCAGCGATGCCAAAAGAATGGGGCCTATGAACTTCTTCATAATAAGGTGGTTTAAGCTTCGATGAATAAATAGACATTAAAGCGTTTGAAAACGTTGGATTGGGTAGAAAATTAACGGCAGGTTAGTACAGCCAGATGATATAGGCATTGATGTGGCAACAAGAGGAACGGTTTTGCGTATTATACCTGGAATCAGCTTTTTTGGGGGACTGCCTTCACTTTCTGTGCCCTGAAATGCTTGCCTGGATTAATTATGGTAATTTTCTGCAACTTCTACCAGCTTCTAAACGTTTCTGAAATTTGCTGAAAATTGCTAAAAACTGCGTGTTACTTGCTATCAGTTTCTAAGATTTGCTAAAAATTGCTGAGCGCCTCGGCAAATTGTAATGCACATCGCCTTAGGCTGCTTTGTTTAGATCGTCGGTTTCTGATTGGTTGTTATCCTGATCGGAACTAGTGGTGCCAGGAGAAGAAGCGCTATCTGATGACGGTGGGGTAGGCATGGCGGGGGTGGAGGGTAGCGCATAGTTTCCGTAGCGGGGTGATTCGTCGGCATTCATCTGGCCCTTTAGGAACTTATCGGCATAGCGGGTGATGAACTGTGCATCCTTAATGTTTTGCTTGTAAACCCAGTTTATGAAATTCATAAACACCTGCGAATAGTAGCCGGCAGACTGGCGGGCATTAATAAGGTTGATGGAGGTCAAAGTCTTGCGGCGAATCTCGGCTTCCTCCTTAGATGGGAAACGCTGGCCGAAGGGGCGCGAGGCAATTGCTTCGTTAAGCTCCTGCAGTTCGCTATGCATCTGCTCCAGCATGAGGGCGGGCGCCTGCTCTGCGCGTTGCTTCAGCAGTTTCCACTTATTGTCGTTGATGTAGTTGGAGACCGTTCTCTGGGAAACGCCGATAAGTTCTGCGATCTGTGCCTGAGTGAGGGTGGTCTGGAAATAAAGGTTGCGGGCCTGGTTTTGCTTGTCGCCGCTGTTTTGCTGTGCGCTCATAGTGATAGGTTTTTGAAAAAAGTAGAAAGTAAAAAGTAAAAAGACCGCGGGCTGTAGTAGTGTGTTGCAACGTAATATGACCTCCGGCGGCACAAAGGTGAGACGGGTTTTTAGACAAAACAAGTTTTTTCGTAAGTTGTGGATATCTTGTTTAGTTAATCACGCAAGCGAGACGCTTGCAGTGGATCAGACGAAGCGAGACGCTTCGACTAGGGGAGGGAGCACAGGGATATTTTGTTCCGGCGCTCGGCTACGCAAAGGATACCTCCGAATAATGAAAAGCACAATTTTATGTATCAAGGTAATGACATTGAGGTTATTGACTGTTGGCTGATAACGAATGTGGGGGTGATAGCTGAGTTGAGGCACCAGTTGAGCGGACTTGCGGACGGTGTGGTGCTGCGCTCTCCGGAATCAGGCAAGGAATGGTGCGTTAAGTATAGAATACTGCACAATCATACAGGAGAGCGGCAAAAAAAGTTCCCCGGTGAAAGTACCAATTATATGTGGCCTGCTTTTAGCAGTTTTACCCAAATGGAACATTCTGCTGAAGCAATATTAAAAAGGGAGGAACAAAATATCTATGAATACTTGATTGAGGGAATCGGCCACTTGTCCAAGCCGGAAAACGGTGAGGTGTTGAGTCTCCAAACGGCTTAGGTTGACACTATCAGAATTTTCGAATAATAAAAGCGGGAAATCATGGTTTTTAAATTGGTTGAGAGGGGTTAATTTAGTCTATGCTAGGAAAAATGGTAAAGAGCAATAATGACATTTTGGGTGAAGCGCTAGTGGACTTAAAAATTCTTTTCAATGGCAACATTTTGGTTCTACGTCTCAGGATTTGGTTCTTTGCTTTCCGTAGTATTTTGGCTAAGGGACGAGTGGAGGATTATTAGAGAGGCGAAAAAATACTATCGGATACTCTATCCGGCAATTTTTGTTATTCTTTCGGTTGTAGCAATAAGGCAGTATCAACTTATTGACGAAATGACGAAAATCGAAAACGAAGCTGCGGCAATTTCCAAGAATTGGCCTTCTTTAGATGGCATTAAGTTTATTTCTAAAGGAGAGAGGCTCGGCATAATTATGGCGGGACAAACTTTTCTAGAAAAATACAAGAGACAGTTCCCAGACACGTACAAAGATATTCAGGAATTAAAGAAAGGGCGGCTCGGAGACTACACCTCGAAAACGGATTTCTCTAAGAACTCAAAAGAATATGACGATCTAGAAGACGTATGTGGCGCGACCATTACGATTGTCAGGAATCTGGCAAAAAAGTGACGTTCGAAGATGTGAACGTTGGACTAACACGATGCTTGTGCTGACCGAGACGAAGCGAGTCCTTCGACTATGCGAGAGGGAGAGGTAATTCAAGACAACAATGCAACATCAAGATGAAAACGTTTTCAGAACGGGTTTTATTTATTGTTCCCGGTTCACCCTTCGGGAAGAAACGGAACAACGGATATCTACCTACATTGAAAGGTCACCCGCTTCAAAAGCCGAGGGTTTTCTTTTTACCTTGCCTGCCAGCTTATGAAAAGTTGCGATCTACCAGGAGTTAGGTAGTAAAACCCTATAGCCGACCAGTTATGTACTAAGCCGCCTGGTATTCGACCTGCGATGGATTCTCCATCTTTTTCGAAGCTTCAAGAATCTCAATGCTCACAACCGCTCCGGAATTGTCATAGTCAAAGATAAGCCCTGGTTTCTCTTCGTCACTTTCCACTATCTTATTTTCGCTGAAAACGAGGTAAAGAACATCTACTTCTTTGTCATATTTCACCTTCATAGTACTTACTGATTTTCGAAGTTTTATATGCGGTTATCACCACGTTGGGCTTTTTATGGTCATTTACAAAGATACGAACCAGGTACTTATGATTGTCCTGCTCTACCACCGATTGATAAATTACATTATTGTCTTCGCGAATTACTTGTGCCGGTTTGTTGAGAACGAACCTGACCATCTCCATAGAAATGTCTCTTAACTCCATTTGCTCTAATGCATGTCGTGAGAATTCTATCTTCATTCAACGTAAAGTTATAACTACCAGCTCTGCAAAAAAATATTTTAACTGTATAGAGCGTGGTACGGGTCATAGAAATTGAAAGCAGGCGGTTCGTACGTGGCGTTGAGATTTGAAGATAAGGGAGAGAACCCTAAACTATGTAAGGCTGAAGCCATAACATATAACACCCACACCCTCACTAAGAATGACCTTTGTAGTAACCGGGGAACCGGTATCACTTAAAAACTCATTCTTATGAAAACATCATTCACTGTGGCGGCCCTATTGCTGGTGTTTTTGTCCGTAACGCTTACAAGCTGCGAGTTGGCAGCGGGGATTTTTAAAGCTGGTATGGGTGTGGGCATCTTCATTGTTGTAGCTATCATAGTGGGCATTATAGCGCTGATAGCTAAGGTGGGAGGAAGGTAGGAGAGAGACCTCTCCCCGGCCCTCTCCGAAGGAGAGGGTGGGCCTGCCTGTCCGGTAGGCAGGGTCGAATGAGCGCTTAGACCACCTGGTTTTCAAAAAGACTTCGCTTTTTGAAAACCTGTCCTCCTTGCCAGGAGGACAGCTTGCCTTGATTTAGCTTGAGGGCTAAGATTATTTCGTCAATGGCATTATGGTGGAAGGGCAAACTATTCTCCTCTTACCATGACAAACGGAGAGGTTGAGTGCGCGCCGACGGAACCATAATAGGCGGTCCGCGACCGCCATCTTATGTGGGGAACAGGTTGGCTGGACTCCGGGCTACGCGCCAAACCTGCGCCAGTTAAGTCGCAGGGGTGTTACCTCAAGAACTATCGGGCTTAAGTTTGAAAAGTACAAAGCCGGGCTGTGCGGCCCGGCTTTGATTATGCTTTGTACTTGTTGTTGTTATTAATGCAAACCCATAGCACCGAGGTAACGCTCTGCATCGAGCGCGGCCATGCAGCCTGAACCGGCGGCAGTAACTGCCTGGCGGTATATCTTATCCTGTACATCACCGCAAGCGAAGACGCCTTCAATGTTTGTGCGGGAAGTGCCGGGCGCGGTGATGAGATAGCCCTGATCGTCCATGTCCAATATGCCGTTGAAGATGGAAGAATTTGGCTGGTGGCCGATGGCTACGAAAAACGCCTTAACGGGTACAATTGTTTCTTGTTTTGTGACGCTATTAAGCAAACGGATGCTGTCTACCTTGGCATCGCCCATCACTTCCAGTGTTTCGGAATTCCAGTAAACCTTGATGTTTGATGTTTTGAGCACACGCTCCTGCATCACCTTGCTTGCGCGCATTTCACCACGACGCACTATCATATGTACGTTGCTGCAAAGCTTAGAAAGGTAAAGAGCCTCTTCGCAAGCAGTGTCACCAGCACCTACAATTGCAACTTCCTGTCCTTTGAAGAAGAAGCCATCGCAAACTGCACAAGCTGAAACACCATGACCATTCAGGCGCTGCTCAGATTCCAGGCCCAGCCACTTTGCAGATGCACCTGTAGCTATGATAACTGAGTCTGCTTCTATCCACTTTTCCTCGTCTATTTCCACCTTAAGTGGGCGTGACGAAAAATCTACTTTAGTAGCCATGCCCCAGCGGATATCTGCACCCATGCGCTGCGCCTGCTGTTCGAAATCGACCATCATCTGCGGGCCCATGATACCGTTGGGGTAACCTGGGTAGTTCTCAACTTCTGTTGTGATCGTAAGCTGCCCACCGGGTTGCATACCCTGGTAAAGTACCGGTTTCAGGTTGGCACGAGAGGCATAGATAGCAGCGGTATAACCCGCAGGGCCGGAGCCTATAATAAGGCAGTGTACTTTTTCTGTTTCGTTCATACGTAGTCAATTGATAATAGGCCGCCTAAACGGCAAATGGGCGTTAAAGTTGCGAAAAATTCGGGACATAAGCTATTTGTGTGGTACCACTGCTGTGCGCTCGTAGACGCCATAGCCGGCCCAGACGCCGAGCGCCCCGTTCCTCATATTGGTAGTCGGATTAATTGGTGATGCAAATGGATTGCCCACAGAGTTGCGTGCAAACTGAAGGGTATTAAAAAATGTGTAAACACCTTTATCAACAGCGCACCACTTGAGCGTTACCGATTCACCGGGGAAGAAATAGATCAGAGAATCCCGATTGCGGTCGGCCTTGTCGGAAGTTTCTTCATAGCCGGCTACAAGACCAATTTTGTTTACCTGCTTACCATTGACCACCTCGTCATTGAAAATCTCTGAAGGGTAAAAGATATCATTACCTCTCTGTGTGAAGTAACGCACATTATCGCCGGGAGTATCGGGGTCTTTATAGTTTACAAAAAGCTGGAGGGCGCTGTCGGGTGTTTTGTTGCCAGCAAACAGCGGTTCATCGAACCACATGGAATCGATGCCCTGTGGCGTAGGTATTTTTGTAACACCGGTATATGTCCTGCCGCCATGAGTAATGCTGAGTGTATAGGTCTTGTTGTTCTCGCCAAACAGGAAGTTGGCAGGGTTGAAATTTGTGGTGTCCAGTGTATAAAGGGAAAACCTGAAAGAAGCACCGGTATCGAAAGTATATTCCTTTAAGGTGACTGTTTTAGTGCCATCTGAAACGGTAACAACAGCATCGTGAATGAAACTCTTTTCATAGGTGCTTAGGTCTACCTTGGAGAAAAAGCCAATGGTGGAGGTGAGGATCACATAGGGTGGGGCACCCGTCTCTATCTGGCCCTGAACTACCACCTGGGGGTCAGAGCTTTTAAGATTAATGTGCACTTCTTTCTCGCAGGAGATCATCAATGTAGTGAATGATGTCAGCATGATCAGCAGCGTGCGTGCGTGTTTTTGCATAAAAGGAGATATCAGTTTATATAGGTACCCTCACGTGAGTACATGACGGGTAATAGTTTATGATTCTTTTCGAAGTATTCGTATTCGTTTCGCAGCGAAGCCCAGAACTGCTGTTGCCGCTCCTGCCCGTGATATTCGCTAGCCAGGTAATTAACTCCCCTGGCTGTGAGACGGGTGGGGTAGATGTGAACGGGTATGTACTCCTGCCCGTTGATCTTTGCATGAAGGCATGCCATGTATATTTCGCAAATGCCATCATTGTTCATAGGCAGGCAGCCAACGGTGAGGCAGCCACCGTGAATATAGATGTCGCCGCCGAGCTTGTCGTGGCCCTGCATCTGGTCGGCATAGTTAGGGTAGTTGAGCAGCATGGATAGGTGGTAGTCGCTGCGGGGGTTGAAATCGTCTATGAAGTAAAACCCTTCAGGCACCTGCTTATCGCCCTGTCTACGCTTTGGCCCCAGCGTACCAGAGATGGCACAAACGCGGTAAGTCTTCACTTTTTGAAACTCGGCATCCTCCTCATTGCGCGCCCATAGTTCCATTTCGTTCTGGGACTTAAAAGCACGCAAGTAAATCTCCACAGGAGGCCAGGCAAGCCCTTTTTTCCTGAAGGCATTACGAAGGGTATCATCATATTTTTTTGAAGCGGCCGCGACACGCTCTGATGAGAACTGGTAATCGCTGAAGGCACGGTTGCCGTCCTGTGCCAATACGTTAGTTGCAAAGCTTGCAAAAACGAGACAAATGAACAGAACGCGCGAAAACATTGCGAGAAAAAATGAAGTGTGGGCAAATGTACCTGTTCTATCCCAAATATTATCTTAAAGTAGTGTTGAGGAAGGTGGTGGGAGTTGCTGGAAAGAATAAAGTTTTTCGACTACTTTTGGCAGCGATAATCACCCTCTTTACCACTTGAACGGCATCAGACTACGTTCATAAAACAAATAACAATTATACCGCACATGCTGCCGCAGATATCTTTTGTTATCCCGTTGTATAATGAAAGTGAAGTATTGCCACAACTGGTGGAGCGGCTGAACAAGCTGATAGACAGCCAGCCGATGCCCATAGAGGTGGTGCTGATAGATGATGGCAGCAGGGACAACACGGCCGAACTCATTCAGCAACTTTCGCTGACCGACAAACGTTATCACGGAGTGCTGCTGGCCCGGAACTATGGTCACCAGATGGCGCTGACCGCAGGGCTTGCTGTAGCCAGGGGAACAGAAGCCATTATGGTACTGGACGGCGACCTGCAGGACCCTCCGGAGTTGCTGCCAGACTTCTACGCGAAGTACAAAGAGGGCTACGATGTGGTGTATGCAGTGAGAAAAAAGAGGAAGGAGGGATTCTTTAAGAAGATGGCCTATCACGTGTTTTACCGGATATTGCGCTCCATCTCTTACATAGACATACCGCTGGATAGCGGTGACTTCTCGCTGATAAGCCGACGTGTGGTAGATGTGCTGAACAAGATGCCGGAAGAGAGCCGATATATCAGGGGCATGCGCACGTGGATAGGGTTTAAACAGATAGGACTTGAATATGAGCGGGCAGGACGTGCTGCGGGTGACTCTAAGTACTCCATTAAAAAATTATTCAAACTTGCCTATAACGGTATTTTCAACTTCAGCGAATTCCCGGTAAAGTTCATTACCAATATGGGGGTGTTCTCGATATTGATGTCGCTCTTATACCTGGTGTATACACTGATACAAAAGTTCTTTTACCATAACGTGCCCCAGGGCTTCACTACACTCATCATAGCTATTGTGCTCTTTAGCGGAGTGCAACTTATTTCCCTGGGGGTGATAGGGGAGTATGTGCTGAGAATCTTTTTCCAGGTCAAAGGCAGACCATTGTTCATTGTGCGGAAGGAAATAGTAGAGTCTGAAATAGTGGAACAGAAATCATGAGTAAAAGGAACCGAGCGTTACTAATTGCCGCATTTGCGGTTTATGTTATCTATCACCTGTGCACACTGGTCTATTCTCCGCTTCCGTGGTTTGATGAGATCTCGTTTCTGAGCATGACGGAGTCGTACATGAAAGACGGTACACTCTTTGAGCAAGTGCGCATACTGGGTGAGCCTGCCGAAAAGCTGAATTACGGCCCCATCTACTTTGTGTGGCAGGCGTTCATGATCAAAACATTTGGCCTTGGCATTTTTACGGTACGTATTACCAACATGGTCTTTGGATTTGTCGTGCTGTTACTGGTATCGGTATTATGCCGGGCTCTGAAGTTGGGAACAAAGGCGACACTAATTACGGTGGCTATAGTAGCACTGGAGCCTAACTTTAACCAGTTTCTGCACAGCGGCAGGATGGACAATATCGGGCTTTCATTCTTTCTGCTGTCTTGTATCACCTTCCTGGCAGGGCGCAAAAGGGTGGGACCGGTGTCGGTAGGGTACCTTGTTCTCACCGGTCTTCTTATTTGCTGTTCGGCACTTACAAATCCCCGTTTTGTATTCGCTTTCCCTGTTTACATCGCGTTTTTTGTTTACGATATCCTTGCGAGTGAGAAGAGCGAGCGGCTCAAAGCCTTTATGCGATATGTATACATTGGTGGCGCATTTGCATTCCTTTACCTGGTTTGGGTGTATACGACATTTGGTGGCGTTTCAGAATACATTACGTATACAAGGAATGCTACCTATCTCACAGACCATATGGGCCTGGAAAAGAACTTTGTGCTGAGGTATAACCTCTTCGTACTGCTTTTTGCACTTGCGTGTGCCGCATTTGTAGTCGCACAAAAGAAGGGAAGGGAATACGCCGACATACTTTTGATGAGTGTGCCTGCAATCGTCTCTTTCTCATTTATTGTAACAGGTGGGCTGGAGGGAAGGTACTTCGCGCTTGTGACTCCGTTTGTGGCTATTATTATCGTGGGGGCCAGCCGCATCAAAGGTTCAAAATGGATCGCCGCGGGAAACTATCTCCTGCTGGCGGGGTTTGGAGCATTATTTGTGTTTAAGGCGGCTTATATCATTGCAACCATTCCTCAACATGACCCGTATGCCAATGAACGTGTCATTACCAAGTACATTGAACCGAACACATCTGTATTCGGCGATTTTGAGTATTACTACATAGCGCGGAACAAGAACTGCACCTACCTGACGACAGAAATGAACGGCATGCCGCAGCAGGTGCGGGACTATGTGCTGGCACATAAAACACGGTATGTGATCCTGAAAAAGGATAACATATGGAGGGAATCGTGGGGTATCCACTTCCTGAACGAACACTATGAGCTGATAGCAACGATAGAAGATTCTTATCGTACAGGTCCATTCAGTGCTGTATTACAGAAATTGCCGTACAAGATCAGCGATGGCTATGCCTGCTATATTTACCGGTACAAGGATCAATAAAAAGCCGAAGGTGGGCGAAACTAAGGAACGAGCGTAGGAGGAGTGAACATGTGTCCCGGACAGCCATACTTCTTAGTGCCACAAGATGATACGAGTACCAATGTAACAATTGCTAGAAGGGGCAGAACACGTTTCAGGTTGATTACCAATTGCATACCTAAATGATTATGGATAGTAAAAAGCTCGTTTAACTTTGTACGAAGTTAGGGAAAAGAGAAGATAAAATGCAAAAGATACATTTCATAGCGATAGGCGGAGCCATCATGCACCAACTGGCATTGGCACTACATAGAAAAGGCTACACCATAACAGGAAGTGATGACGAAATAACTGACCCGGCAAAGAGCAACCTGGCAGCAGCCGGTCTGTTGCCCGCCGAATTCGGGTGGTTTCCGGGTAAAATAACTAAGGACCTCGATGCGGTGGTATTAGGAATGCACGCAAAGGGCGATAATCCTGAACTGCTGGCGGCCAAGGCTGCCGGAATACCGGTATACTCATTCCCGCAATATGTATATGAAGTAAGCAAGGATAAGAAAAGGGTAGTGGTAGCAGGAAGTCATGGTAAGACCACTATCACGTCTATGATCATGCACATGCTGAAGCATGCAGGTGTAGATTTTGACTACCTGGTAGGAGCTAAAGTTGCTGGGTTTGACAGCTCGGTGAAGCTGACAGATGCTCCCATCATAGTGCTGGAAGGTGACGAATATCCGGCATCGGCAGAGGAGAAGCGGCCGAAGATATTCTTCTACCATCCCCACATAAGTGTAATAAGCGGCATTGCATGGGACCATATAAATGTATTCCCGACCTACGAGATATATTTCAACCAGTTTGAGCAGTACCTGCTGAACATGGAGGAGGGCACGAAGGTCTTTTATAATGGTGAGGATGAAGAAGTGATAAGACTGATGAGCCGGGACGGGGGAAAAATCAATGCTCGCGCCTACGCTACGCCTTCATTTCACTATGAAAATGGCTACCCGCTGATAGATACTGCCCGTGGCCAGGTGCGTGTGTCAGTCTTCGGCAGGCATAATCTACTGAATATGCAGGCTGCCATAGACGTATGTATGGAACTGGGCATGAGCGAGGAGCAATGCTTTGAAGCAATATCGTCATTTACCGGCGCTGCAAGAAGGCTGGAGAAAGTAAAGGAAGAACCGGGACTACTGGTGTACAGAGATTTTGCGCATGCCCCAAGCAAACTGAAAGCGACGTTGAATGCAGTGCGTGAGGCGTATCCTACCCACCATCTCATAGCATGTTTTGAGTTGCACACTTTCAGCAGCCTTAATGCCGCTTTCCTTGACGAATACAAAAACACTATGGATGGTTCGGATGAGGCAATAGTATTCTTCAGCCATCATGCGCTGGAGCTAAAGAAACTGCCTAACCTGGAAAAAGACACTGTGAGAGCAGCTTTTGGCCGTGCAGACCTTGATGTGGTGGACTCGGCACCCGAATTACTTAAAGATATACAAGCGCGCATAGGCGGCACAAGCAAGCCGGTGTTTCTGCTGCTGATGAGTTCGGGAACTTTCGATGGAATTGACTGGAATGGTGTAAGTTCGCAGCAGAAATAAAGTTATGCCCAAACTAGCACTGAAAAGACCTATCGTTTTCTTTGACCTGGAAACTACGGGCACTGACCATGCCCGCGACCGGATAGTGGAGCTTGCTTTTGTGAAGCTGATGCCGGATGGCACACGTAACAAATACGTGAAACGCGTGAACCCGGGTATGCCTATTCCGCCTGACTCTACAAAGATCCACGGCATCTCTGACGAGGATGTGAAAGACGCGCCTTTATTTAAGCAGATAGCCCACCAGCTATATGACTGGATCAAGGGCTGTGACATGGGCGGATATAACTCCAGCAAATTTGATCTGCCGCTGCTGGCAGAGGAGTTTTTGCGGGTGGGTATAGACGTAGACTTTACAGAGCGGCACATGGTAGATGTGCAGCAGATATTCTTTAAAATGGAAGCGCGAACGCTCTCAGCTGCCGTAGCTTTTTATTGCAACAAGGAACTGGGTAATGCGCACAGTGCGGAAGCGGATATAGAGGCAACGATCGATGTACTGGAAGCGCAACTGGAGCGCTATGATAACCTGGTAGCAGATGTGCCGGCGCTACACAAATTCACGAATACCGATGAATACGTGGACTACGCACGGCGTATAGTAATGCGAGACGGCCACCCGGTGTTCAACTTCGGAAAATACAAGGGGCGAAAGGTAGAGGAAGTGTTTACTGCGGAGCCACAATATTATGACTGGATGATGCAGGCAGACTTTGCGCTGCACACCAAACAAAAGATATCTGAGATACTTAACCGAATGAAGCTTAAGAACTCCGGCTTCAAAGTTTAGCATTATTTTGACCTTCATTCATCACTTAATTCTTATTTTGGCACCTCATTCGCCCCGCTGCATTGGATAAGCTTGTTATCATACCGACGTATAATGAAAAGGAGAATATTGAAAAGATAATCCGAAAGGTCTTTTCATTGCCGGGTGCGTATCATATTCTTATTGTGGACGACGGATCTCCGGATGGTACAGCTACTATTGTGAAAACGCTTCAGAAGGAGTTTTCAGATTCGCTGCACATAATGGAACGCCAGGGGAAGCTGGGACTGGGAACGGCCTACATAGCGGGTTTCAAGTGGGCATTAGCTCGCTCGTATGAGTACATCTTTGAGATGGACGCAGACTTTTCTCACAATCCGGACGACCTGAACAGGCTATACGAGGCCTGCACTACTACTGCTGATGTGGTAGTGGGCTCCCGGTACACGAAGGGTGGTAGGGTAGTAAACTGGCCATGGGACAGGATATTCATCTCAAAAGGCGGCGCCATGTATACACGCATGATAACATGGATGCCGGTACATGACCCAACTGCGGGCTTTATCTGCTATCGCCGGAAGGTGCTGAGCACTATTCCGCTGGACGAGGTGCATTTTGTAGGATATGCCTTCCAGATAGAAATGAAGTACCGCGCCTGGAAGCTGGGCTTTAAGATAGGGGAGGTGCCTATTACGTTCCAGGACCGTAAGGAAGGTGTATCTAAAATGTCGGGCAACATCATAAAGGAGGCCATGTATGGCGTCTGGAAAATGCGGAAGTTTTAGAGATCTCAACATCTCCTGTTCTTTCAATTTCTCAATTACACATTTCCCTTTCGATACGGGGATTACAGGCGCGTTTTGTGAACGCGATCGGTTAGCCTGCTACGAGGCAATGAAACTCTTGTCAATTTGTTTCCACAATCAGGTAGCCCCTAAGGGGCAATGCCATGATTTCGATGAATATATCAGAATATAGCGTTAAAGGCAAGAGTTGGTATTATCTACTGTTTGGACCGTAACTGTGAACTGCTGTGAGACATTTTGTAATCTATACATACAAACTGTCGATTCGCTCTACAGCAATAATTGATTAAATTTGCGTCCTAAATATTGGGAATGAACCGTATATATTTTGATAATGCTGCTACAACGTCATTGGATCCGGAGGTGCTGGAATCAATGATGCCATTTCTTACTGAGAAGTTTGGTAACCCTTCATCGGTATATTCTTATGGCCGTGAAACCAAGCTGGCTATAGAGAATGCGCGCAAAACAGTAGCCAAAATATTAAACGCCAGCCCGGGCGAGATCTTCTTTACGTCGGGCGGCACGGAAAGTACCAATACGGCCATCACTGCAGCCATCCGCGACCTGGGTTGTAAGCATATCATCACCTCTCCGCTGGAGCACCATGCTACACTGCACACTGTGGAACATATGGAGCACTTTGGCATGGCGAAGCTGAGCTATGTGAAGCTTACTGATAAAGGACACATAGACCTGGTGCACCTTGAAGAACTGCTTGCCGGCAGCCCTGACCGCACGGTGGTGACGCTGATGCATGCCAACAATGAAATAGGAAACCTGCTGAAGATAAAGGCTGTAGGTGAACTGTGCCGTAAGTATGATGCGATCTTTCATAGTGACACTGTACAAACAGTAGGGCACTATCCGTTTGACCTAAAGAACCTTTATATACACTTTCTGAATGGTGCGGGACATAAGTTTCACGGACCTAAGGGGGTGGGCATATTGTATGTGAATGAAAATATCACGATAAAGCCCTACATCAATGGCGGATCGCAGGAGCGCAATATGCGCGCTGGCACGGAGAATCTTTATGGTATAGTAGGATTTGCAAAGGCGCTGGAAAAAGCCACCGAGCGCTATGAGCAAGACAGTGAATACGTGAACGGACTGAAAATGTACATGGCCGAGCAACTGAAAGCTGCTTTTCCGGCTGTGGAGTTTAACGGAGACACATTTGGCAGTAGTCTGTATACGGTGCTGAACGTATCCTTTCCGATGAATGAAAAATCGGACATGTTGCTCTTTAACCTGGACATGGCGGGCATATGCGTGAGCGGGGGTAGTGCCTGTACCAGCGGCGCTAACTCCGTGAGCCACGTAATTAAAGCCATCAACAATGGACACTCAACCGAGGTTGTGCCTATCAGGTTCTCCTTTAGCCGTCACAACACAAAGGCAGAGGTAGATGCTGTACTGGAAAAGCTGAAGGAACTCGTCTGATTTTTTGAGGAATTGGGAATTGGGGATTGCTTTTTTCTTAGGAATTGGGAATTCGTAATTGGGAATTGGGTTTGTTTTTTTCTTAGGAAGTATGAATTCGTAATTGGGAATTAGGATTGCTTTTTTCTTAGGAATTAGGAATTCGTAATTGGGAATTGGGATTGCTTTTTTCTCAGGAATTCGTAATTGAGAATTGGGATTGTGCTGGGGCACAAACTAGTCGTTCTTCTGGCCCACTGACGCTGTAGGGCATTGTAATCTGGTCCAGATAGCTATCGGGATGCGCTTTATCCTCTCTTTTGTGCTACAAAGTTGAGGCCGAAGAAGAGGTATTCTCTTCGGAAGCCGGGTGTTGATTGTATTTTCTGTTCCTGCTGCAGCAGCTTTTCGGGGTCTGCATTTTTGTATTGCATAGGCAGGTAGTAGCGAACGTATTGTATGCTATCCTGGTTTATCGCAAATCCGTTGTCGAGGAATAGCTTATCCCATTTTGCAAGGCTGCGAATATTCTCGTTACCTATAAGAATGTCTTTTTGCAGTTTCTCGTCCCAGATGGTTATGATGCGCTTGTTTCCCCTGTATTTATAGAGTTTTAGCCGCTGGATGATGTTGTTTCCGTTCTCCTCGATACTTAGCACGCGGCCGCCGGGGCGGAGGGCGCTATTAAAAATCTTCAGGGCATCGTTTATGGGCTCCAGGTGGTGAAGGGTGTCCTGAACTATTATCCAATCGTAAGTAGCGGGTGCAGGCGGACTATCGAAAAGATTTTCATATGTACATGTAAAAAGGGTAGTATCACCATACTGGCTCCACCACTTTTTGCGCTTTTCTACCGTCTCAAAGTAAAACTCAAGTGTAGTGCCATGGGTGGCAATGCCGTTCATGGCCAGGTAAAGGCAGGTGGTGCCGTAGCCGCTGCCGCAGTCCCAGATGGCGGGAGCAGGCTTGCCTTTATAACCATCGACCAAACAATTGCTGATGTAACGCAGGCGCTGCAGGAAATAATTGCGGCGGAAATGCAACGATGACTGATCCCCGAGGAACTTGTAATAGGGTTGCATCTCGGTATGTACTTCAAGCTCTTTCAGCAGCAGTTCGAAGAACTGTTCGGGTGTCATCATGCCGTTCAGGGGCGGTTGTTTCGTAAATAAGTTGAATGGTTGCCGGGCTGACTGCATGAGCATGCGGTCCCGAAATCCATGGTTGCCAAATGTAGTGATATATGGGCAGAATGCGAAAGGACTGTACGAGGTTCGCCGCTGCGGCAAATAGCTACTTGAATAACCGGCGTTCGCCGGGCATATACAATCCGGAACTGTATTCCAACAAGAGACGGAGTACCGGGTGGGGCATAAAAGCTCTGTAGATAATATAGCTTCAGGAAGTAGCTGTGACTATGCTAATTATGTGTGGCATTTTGCTTCTTCTTTACTTAACATAACGTAAATTATAGGACACTTTTCTCTCTGACCGGCCCGCGCACCCCGTGATATGTACAGCCCACGAGCCGCAAACATTGTTGAAAAACTACTGCCCGCCATTGAAGGCGTAAAGGCAGCCTTCGACGCATTCCACGGACTTACACCCGAAGGACAATGCATACCACAAGTCCTTACCGAAAAAGATATTGAAGACTGGAACCGGTCTCATGAAGAAAATAAAGGAACATACGCCGACACCGGCAAAATAAACATAGAAGATTGCTGGGAAATTAAAACCGGATACATTACGCTCTACGTCAGGTTGATCGACTTTCACAGCGAAGGGCCTATTCAACCCGAAAAGACTATTCAAACTCCCAAAAGCCTACCGGCTTCACATTATGTTATCATAGGGTACGGCAGTGCGATAACACTGGATCCGACCAGCGCAATGTCAAAAGCTAAAAAAACAAAAAGCGGCTTCAATAAAATCAGGTATCAAAACCTCTTATGGATGGAAAGGGCCATAAAAACCATTGAGAAAATGTCAAGACGCTTTGACCAGCAAAAAGTTCAGCAATCTCATTAATGCCTCAACTACGTCTCCCTCCCGCCTAACTGTTATATCGCTAATCTCCATTATTTTATCCATATCCAACTGCATAGTCTTGTTCAGTTGTTCTGTTCCTGTACCCAGTCGGTGAGCTATTAAGTTATGACGTATATCCATCAACACGGCAGCATTTTGATGATAATGCTTACCAGTCTCTTTTATCTCTGCTTCGACATCCTGAATTAAATCCGCTATCCCATTAACACTTCTGTATCCTCTTATCACTTTTCTACACAAATTTGCGTTATCCTTCATCAATTCATAACACGTCATTGCCGCAATCCTTGCATAGTAATTGGCCTCAAATGCCTTATTCTGTTCTACCATTCTATCGTACTCCTTAATGCTCATGTTGATGTCAAACATCGCTTGAGAAATGTGCAGAATGGAATCGAAGAGGGGCCGATAATATTCCACCAAAATGGGAGGGAATTTTGATTCGAAACCCCAAATTCGATAGATAAGATGAATGTTAGCTGCTATCAGGTTTTCGTTCATGTTTCATAAAGATATAAATTGGTTGACTACTTTTGTTACCATGGACTTCAATCCCGAACTGCTCCATAACCAGGAAAAGAAAGAAGCACACCTGCGGCGTGCCGCCACCTTCATGCGGTGGCTCGAAGAACCACGATACGCCAACTACGTTGACGCTACCAGCAGCGACGAACTGGCAAAGCTGATCTCACGGCTCATACTGTGGGCATTGGAAGTATCCATGCCGCCCGAAAACTGGCGCATCTTCGATAGCCGCTTCAAAGAATTACGCGACCTTATACACACCCCTCCCACCGATGGCGTGTCGGAAGCAGAGCATTACGCATACTGCGTAAGTGCGCTTCGCACTACCCTCTCCTCATACTCTAAAAACATAGAGGAATTATACACGCAAAAGTAAAGCCGCACCTTGCAGCGCGGCCGTTACACCTTACATTTGTGTTGCACAAAACTAAATGTAAAGACTATGACCAGCATCAAAGACTACGAACTATTAGGCGACTCTTTAGTAAGCGCTTTCTATTCCGACATGGCTAGCTTTAAAGCTGCAAAAGGCGATAACAAAGATTTTGAACTTTACCTCAAATGGGTAGAAATCCAAAAGCTTGAACGTATTAATGCTCAGCTATCGAAAATAGTTAGCTTGAAGGAACATGGGCAGCACTAGAAAGTTCTGCGCGAATTGCTTCCGTTATAACATTCTCTCTATACGAGAGAGCTTTATGTGCCGCCATCTTAATGGCAGCTAGCTTGTCTTGCGCCGACATTTCAGATTTTAACACATCCTCCACTACACGTAGCGCCAACTCATCCTGAGCCTGAACGTCATTTATTGTCTTCCACTTCATGATTTGATTGTGGGACTATATTCCGCTGTCTGTTACCCAATACCTCGAATGCACTCCGCACGACCACTCCCTTTGTTTTCCGCTCCACGCGGAAACAGGCGGCCAACGCTGCCACCAGCGGAACATTGTCCTATAATCGTGTTATCGTTAAGTACGGTGAGAGGTACAGAAAAAATGTACCCCTCACCGTACTCTTGCCTACGGTAACATAACACAAAATTATAGGACAACTGCTTTTGCAACTATTTGGCTAACAATGTTTTAAATATGCTTTAATTTCAAAATAACACAGACGTGAATCAGAACAAATCTATCCCTGCAATCGACCCTTCGTCAGAACATCTTGATATGTACTTGAAGCTTTTGAAGCAATCTCTTGGTAAACTGTCAAAACTTCTTCCTCTGAACATTCGCTTCCAGCTGCGATGATTTTTGCAAGCATCATCATTATCGCATCTTGCTTCCCTGCAATATTCAACAATAAAGCCTTGTCGCCCATTTGGGCAAATTCGGGTGCCACTTCCATATTATTTACATTTTAGTTCGCAAAACAAATGTAAGAAAAAGCCCACCGTAATTGGTGGGCTTTGTTATTTTTGAGGGATGCTTGATAACGAAATAATCTGCAAATATTGTGATGAGGTGCTTTCAGAATTGAATAAATATGTTGATACATATTCAAAGCGAAATGTGTGTTATGCAATTGGAGAATATAGAGATATAGTTGACAGAGACGTGTTTGTTGAATTGAATATTCCAGTGGAATATGTTAAGCCAATCGTAAAAATTTTTCAAGAATATAGATTAATAGAATTGTACCCAAGAAAAGAACCGTTAGCCAAAAACGGGATGATAAGCGAATGCAAATGGATTGGATTAAATGATGACGGTAGACATTTCGTACAAACACAATCATTCCTGATTTCTTACCAAAAAGAAATAGAAAAACAAGAAAATGAAAAAATAGAAATTGAAAAAACCAAACAAGATATAGTTATTGGCAAATGGTTAATTCGCACAAAATGGATGCCTTTTGTGGTATCTACCGCAACTGCCATATGGACAATATTGACTTTCATTTATGAAAGAAATGCCAAACATGAACAGCAACAACAAATAGAAAGCTTGCAATCGAAATTAGAAGCGACCAAAAGTGAAATCTATAAGCGGATGGACAGTTTTTATCAAACAACGCATACCTCAGACACGACAAAAAAGAAATAGTAGATTTAGACATAACTTTTGTATTTTTGTTATGTCCATTCAGAAAGGATTTAGCCGCATGCGTCAACATGCGGTATTTTATTTTACAAAAATACTACTTTATTTAGATAACGCTCCCCGCGTTATTTTGTTTTTTGCAGCCGTGCAACCCTCATCGTCCGCAGTACGTCCTATAATCGCATTATCGTTAAGTACTACGGGAGGACAGAAAAATGTCCCTCCCTCCGTACTCAAGCCTTCGGTAACATAATGCTGAATTATAGGACACCTAAACTGACGAATATTGTAGAACGACCGCGATTACTCTCAGATTAATAAGTCACAGACAGCTTCTCCTATATATCACACATTGCACTCCTGTGGAGCCCTGCACCAGATCCACGGCATTTCGCTACAGACCTTTAGCATCTATGGAGCCTCGCCATTATTAAAGGTGGATTCTACATGAGCTTTTGCTCCTTAGAAACTGTTTCTTATCTTTCGAATATGAAATATGCCGTTCTCGTTGTTCTCTGTTTTTTCTTTTCGCTGGCTGCCAATGGCGCGGCTGTAACTGTGCATCACCTTCATCCTGTTGTGGCAAATGTGGCCGACTCAACCGCAATACAAACCGTAGAAAAACCCAACTATAAGAAAGGTAAAATTCGAATAGTAAGGGGCATCATTACTGCGGCCCTGGCCGGCGTGTGTTTTTACTCGACTGTCTCTATAATACTGACCCTGGGAACAATAATGCTGGTGGTAGGTGGCGCCTTTATCCTTGCCGGGATACTATCCCTGATAGATCAATCTGTGCGCTATAAGCAACGAAAACAACAGCAAAGAAAAGCGCCCATTCATAAAGTAAAAGATAAGGAATAAAACCTTAATTAACTTATAATCAATTTAATAATCACAAATTAACACCAAATTTCCGTGTACGCAATACCGGTTAATTCGAATACTGGCCAGGTACCAGGCCCGTGCTAAATCGGAGATTATTTTACACCATTAGCGCGAAAAACAGCAATATTACCAGGAACGCCAGAACTATCTCTGCGATGCCAAGGATAAAACCGGCAATCGCAAGATTGCGATGCTTGTGGCCTTTTCCCATACCTAATGCGCCAAAAACGATACCCAGGACCGGGAAACCGCATAATGAGCAGACGAGAGAAGCAATTCCCTCCCATCCGCTTTTCGACGGTGTTTTTGGCTGCCCTTTGTGCTGATTATCAATTATCCGGTGAAAAAAAGAATGGTGATCTTTATGCTGACCGGGTGATACGCGAGGATGTGCGGATACGGCAGACGTAACTGTAGCCGCCTTGCGGGTAGACATAGCAGCATGTATGGTAGCTGCAGGCAGGCATAAGAAAAGAGAAAATGCAAGTAAGCTGGCAATCAAGTAGCGCATAGAAGGCGGTTTTCGTTAATAAGACAAATTCACAGTAGAACTTAATGTCCAATACTGTACTGTCAATAAACGCACTGCGTCTTAAAAACCCCTACGCTCCATTGCCTCTGCTACGGCGTTTTCCATTGCCTTTCGTTCAGCTTTCTCTTTCTTGCGCTTCTTTACTACCAGCGATATGCCCTTATAGGAGAGTTCCAGCGCCTTCCATTTAAGGTAATTGCCGAGGACTTCTTTAGCGACTGAAGTCAGCACATTGGGATGTGTTTCCCCTTCTTCTTCTTCCTCGTCCCTATGGCGTTTATCAGAGCGTTTCCGGTTCAGGAATCGGCCGGCCAGGTTTGACACAATACCAATGACCGGGCCTGAAAACGAGCCCGCCAGTGGCATTATATTTTGCAGCAAACCTGCGCCCAGGCCCTGGGCCTCGCCTACCACATCGTCCAGGCTTAGCAATGGCTCCTGTTCCAGTGCTTTAAGCTCTGCATTTAGTCGTCGCTTTTCCTTCCTTAGGTCGGCGCGGCCACTTAGTTTCTTTTCGTAGAGTTTCATAAGCCGCGATGTTTACTTTTTTCCATTTTCAGCGTCCTGCTCATCTTCGTCATTACCTTCGGTCATTACCCGAATGAATGTATCTGAGAAAAAGCCGATGATGTTTCTTCGCAGCAGGACAACGAGAACAAAAAGGAGTATGTAGATACCTGTAGTGATGAGAAATGAAATCCCACGAGATAGACCGATGTCGTAAAGCACCTCAGCAAGGCCAAAACCGACAAATAACAGTATTGCAAAGAAGACGAACAGACATATAAGCGCAAACAGGAGATGACTCATAAGCGCCGATGACCGCTCGACAACTTCGAGACGCACAAGGTCTATCCGGACCTGAATATGCCGGCTGATCTTTTCCTTAAGGTTGCTGAACATGGGCTAGCTTGCGCTTATGTATGAAAAATGTCTTCTACATTGTCGGTAACCGTAGCGCCGTTTTTAGCATATTTCTGCTTCAGGTCGCTAAGGCGATCTTTGATCTTGCCCAAATCTTCCTGGCGCTTTTCCTTGTCAGTTGCAAGGAGGTAACCTACTGCCACGCCAACTGCAGCGCCGGCGAGAAGTGTCGCGATGGTGTTTGATAACTTTGCCATAAAATAAGTGAATTTGGTTTTGTTTCGGTGTTCAAACGAACTATACAAATATACGAACAATGAACATGGTGACACATGAGCAATATCAGTATTTTAGAAAATTAAGAATCTTTTTACATGCGTAAGTGCAGATCGAAAAACTGGAAACGAAATCAAAAAATGAATAGCTAAATACTTGATTTTAAATTAAAAGTAAGCCACTAATAAAGTAAAATATGAGGCGAATAGAACGCCTGGTAAGCAAATAGAAATAAGATACCCGAATAGCAAAATGCAATAAAGAGAAAGAAAGATGTAAGCGCAGGCCGAAAACTCACCACCCTATTTCACATAGTAGCGATTGTCGATTATATACTTCTCGACTGCTGACGGGACGATATACTTTATCGACTTCTTGTCTTTTATGAGCTTGCGGATATAAGTAGATGAGATATGAAGAAGCGGCGCATCAAGCATAGTGACCTTTGCGCCCAAGGTGTCCTCAATTTCGAAGCCGGGACGATTGTAGACAATGAAGGAATAATTGGCTACCAGGTGCTCATAATTCTTCCACCGATGAATGTTCTGAAAACTGTCTGCCCCCATGATAACGGAGAACTGTTCGAATGGGAACTTTTCCGTGAGGTAAGTGAGGGTATCTATTGTATATGAAGGCTTTGGGAGTGTAAACTCTACATTGCTGGCCCTGAACTTTGGGTTGTCTTCTATGGCAATATTAACAAGATGCAGCCTATCATATTCATTAAGTAGTGTATGCGAATCTTTAAGGGGATTGTGCGGGGAAACGACAAACCAAACCTTATCCACATCAGTGTGGTTCACAACATGATTGGCCACGATGAGATGGCCGGTGTGAACCGGATTGAAACTACCAAAATAGAGACCGATGTGCATTTTTTGAAGGCGTAAGTCAGTTCAAATTCCAAATTCCAAACTCCATCCCGATAGCTATCGGGACCAAATTATCTCCTACCAGGCATCATGCCCGGCATACCCATTCCCATTCCGCCGCCTTTCATCTTATTCATCATGCCCATCATCTGCTTCATCTGCTCAAACTGTTTCATAAATGCGTTTACTTCATTTATGTCCTTACCACTACCCTTCGCTATTCGTTTGCGACGGCTTCCGTCTATCACTTCAGGATTCTTGCGCTCAAACGGAGTCATAGAATTGATGATGGCCTCGATGCCCTTAAATGCGTCGTCAGATATGTCGATATCCTTAATAGCCTTACCAACCCCGGGTATCATAGCAAGGAGATCCTTGATGTTGCCCATCTTCTTAATCTGGTTGAGCTGGTCTTTGAAGTCTTCGAAGTCAAATTTATTGGCACGAATCTTCTTTTCCAGTTTTTTAGCCTGCACCTCATCGAACTGGGCCTGTGCACGTTCTACAAGGGAGGTAATATCACCCATGCCCAGGATACGCTGGGCCATACGCTCAGGATAGAAGATATCGAGCGCTTCCATCTTTTCGCCCATGCTCACAAACTTGATGGGCTTATCGACCGTGTACCTGATGGAAAGCGCAGCACCACCACGGGTGTCACCATCCAGCTTTGTGAGTACCACTCCCGTGAAGTCGAGGCGATCATTGAACGCTTTGGCAGTATTTACCGCATCCTGGCCGGTCATAGAGTCGACCACAAAAAGTATCTCGTTCGGATTTACGGCAGCCTTAACATTGGCCACCTCAGCCATCATGGCCTCGTCTATAGCCAGGCGACCGGCAGTATCTATGATTACTACGTTGTTACCATTCTGCTTTGCAAACTCTACTGCATTGCGGGCAATGGAAACGGCATCTTTGTTCTCCAGCTCCAGGTGAACCGGAACGCCAACCTGCTCTGACAACACGCGCAACTGCTCCATTGCCGCTGGGCGATATATGTCAGCAGCAACAAGAAGTGGCTTTTTGTTCTTCTTGGTTTTCAAGAAGTTAGCAAGCTTACCTGAAAAAGTAGTTTTACCAGAACCCTGCAAGCCGGCGATGAGAATAACAGTTGGTTTTCCCATCAGATCCAGCTCTTCCTCACGGCCTCCCATGAGTTCAGCGAGCTCGTCTTTCACGATCTTGACCATGAGCTGGCCGGGACTTACGGAGGTAATGACCTTCTCCCCTACCGCCTTCTCCTTTACCTTGTCGGTAAACTCCTTGGCTATTTTATAGTTCACGTCAGCATCTACCAGGGCACGACGAATCTCCTTAACGGTAGATGCGATGTTTATCTCATTTATGCGGCCTTCGCCTTTCAGTTGTTTAAACGCCGACTCGAGGCGTTCGCTCAGATTCTCAAACATGTTTCAGACCTAAAATCCAGAAAAATCAGTGAATTTCCTGCTGCACGGAGGATACCGGCAGCGGTGTGCGAAGTTAAAACAAAGCATTCAATATTGTAAGGTGATTTACGTGTGTTCTGACAGGCGGGTTATGTGATAGCTGAAGTTGCCATTGTTACAGTTGCAGAAACGCGAAACGGCCATTTTGGCACTACTATTTTAATATTAGCGCCATTATGGCACTTAAAATCAAGTGGTACAGGGTTTGTTTAGGTTATGCCAAACAATCAAAACAACTAAAAACTATAAGTTATGTACGCAAAAAGAGCTTACGGCATGATGCCACACACGATGAACGGACTGATGGAAGACATTTTCTTTAATGGCTTTAATAAGCCAGCCGAGCGCAACGCACTGTACCAGGTACCGGTGAATATCAAAGAAATGGATGGCGCCTATGAGCTGCATGTAGTAGCACCGGGCCTGAAGAAAGAAGATTTTCGCCTGAGCGTAGAAAAGGATATGCTGACGATCTCCTTTGAGCACAAAGAAGAGAACAAAACAGAGGGCGAAGACGGCAAGTGGCTGCGCAGCGAATTCAAGATGAAATCCTTTAAGAGGAACTTCACCATGAACGAGAAAGTGGACGCAACAAAAATATCAGCTAAGTATGCTGATGGTATACTGACGGTGAGCCTGCCCAAAAAAGAGCAGAGCGAACCAACAACACATGAAATTACGGTGAACTAAGGATAGCGAAGATTGGGTTTTGTGTTTGTGATGAACAAGAGGCGGCTGAAAGGCTGCCTCTTGTAGTTTTTGGGAGGGAGAAAAGTGAAATTTGGGCAGAGTCCTTCAAAGACTGTTATTCAAAAACTCGTTGGGACTAAAAAGTCTAGAGCGAAGAAACAGAGCGAGAGCGGAGGGAAAAAGAAAATGGAGAGGCCATCGCTCTTCGCTGTGCGCTCTCCGTTCTCTTTTCAGTGCGGCAGAGTCCCGATAGCTATCGGGAGAACTCCCACGCCAGTTATCCCGACATTCGTTGGGACTACCACCTCAAAGTAGTGTAACAACGAAAAGGATAGACTTGTCGTCTATCCTTTTTCGATAAGTGCGGCAGAGTCCCGATGGCTATCGGGAGAACTCCCACGCCCGTTATCCCGACAGTCGTTGGGACTACCACCTCAAAGTAGTGTAAAAACGAAAAGGATAGACTTGTCGTCTATCCTTTTTCGATAAGTGCGGCAGAGGAGATTCGAACTCCCACGCCCGTTACAGGCGCTACCACCTCAAAGTAGTGCGTCTACCAATTTCGCCACCGCCGCATTTGAGGGAGCGCAAAGGTAGCAAAAAAAGCGAACCATGCAAATGGCGGTTTACTTTTTTGTAATAGCTACACTAGCTGTTTTTCCTTTCTTATTATAAGCCGTCAATTTGTGGATCACGTCGCCATCAGACAGCGTGATCTCTGCAGTGCAAGGTGGGTTTACTCCCTCGTTTTCAGCAAGCAACGTGATGGTATGGCGGCCCTGAGGAATTGAGATGTTGAATATCTTCTTTTCTTTTGTGAGCACGTAGTTCTTCAACATTTCATGGCCGTCTACAAGCACTGTTACGGCATCGCCGTCTTCAATACCATCGTCCCAAATAGCCATTACACAAGTTTCTCCTTTCCAGTCCAGTCGCTTTTCTATGCCTTCTGTAATCCGGTTGCCACTTGTTTCTACGACTGTATCTGAAGGCTGCGGAGCATCATTAGTCTTCCGCTCCTTCCGCTTTGGTGCCAGTGGACTATCGTCGGTAGCGGGCGTCTCCAGTTCCGCACTTCCACTGCTACACACAGCTCCCTGCGCGTTTTTTCCAATAAAAGCACCGGTAGCGACGAACCTTCCACGTTTCTCTTTCCATTTCACCATCACATTAAAAAGGCACATCTCTAACGAGTCTGCGAGTGAACCACCCAACGACTTTGTCTCGGTAAATATGAGCAGGTGCTTATCCGGGTTTATAACTCCTGACACAGAAGCCCGAAGTTCATTTCCGTTCTGTGTTGTCACAGAGGTGCCGGTGACCTTTACTCCATTTATATCAACGGACAATTTGTAAAAGAGAGTGCCGCCAATATCGCCAGTAGCGTTCATGGTCCCCGTCATCTCCAGGTGCTGTTTCTGCGCGAAAGAGGCAGCAGACAGAAGCAGGAAGCACAGCCCACACAAAAATTTATGGAGATGCTTATTCATTGCTTCCTTTCTTTTGGCGTATGGCTTTGTACATTTTGATAGCACTCATAAGTACTATTACAAACGCAACAAGCCCACCTAACCCCCACACTACACTCAGCCCTTGCTTTACCGTGGCCAACATAACAATAGCCACCAGGAAGATCGTGGCCACTTCATTCCAAATCCTCAATTGCTGTGACGAGTATTTAAATATCCCTTTTGCCTGTTGCTTATAGATTGCATGCAATGTGTGATGGTAAACATACAGGCCAACAACAAAACAGAGTTTTATGGCCAGCCACGGCTCCAGGTGATTGCGCATATACCACATCCACGGCCCGAAAATAAGCGTGAGAATGGCAGATGGCCAGGTGATGCCATACCACAATCGCTTGCTCATGATGCCGAATTGGGATGTGAGGATAGTTCGGGCCGGTTCCGGCTTGTCGTTTGCTTCTGTATTATATATAAACAGGCGAACGATGTAGAACATCCCTGCAAACCAGGTAACGACAAAAATGATATGTAGTGCTTTTACGTATTCGTACATTTCAAATAATGCCCTGCAAAGGCGCGAAGGCGAGGCACAAAAATAGCCAACCGAGCACTAAGAATGCCAAAAAAGCGTGCCACGGCAGTGTAGTTTTTAACGGTACATTCAACGGGGAAATGACTAAATTTGCCGCAAATAACAATCAATGCCTCATTATCATTCCTTAGGGCAAATACCTGCTAAAAGGCATACACAATTCACAAAACCAGATGGCGGACTGTATGCCGAGCAATTGTTCAGCACAGAAGGGTTTTCATCTAATTACTCTTTGCTATACCACCTGCATGCGCCTACCAAGATCGTAAAGGCTGAAGAGCCGATCGATGTATCGCCGGTAGCTGCTACCAGTAATATTCTGAAACATAGGAGCTTCCAGGGTTTTAAGGTAGCGCCGAACGCAGATTACCTGAAGAGTCGCAAAACGGTACTATTTAATAATGATGTGCAATTGACGCTTGCGGCTCCTACCAAGGGTATGGCCGACAACGTTTTTTATAAAAATGCCGATTCGGACGAAGTACTATTCATCCATGAAGGTACCGGGGTATTGAAAACACAATATGGCCGGATACCCTTTGGCTATGGCGACTATGTGGTAGTGCCCAGGGGTACCATTTACCAGGTAGAGTTTGAGAACGAGAATAATCGCTTGTTCATTATTGAATCCTTTAGCCCGATAACCTTCCCTAAACGCTACCTGAGCAAATATGGCCAGTTGTTGGAGCATTCACCGTTCTGCGAGCGCGATCTGCGCCAACCACAGGACCTTGAGACATTCGATCAGAAAGGTGAGTTCCTGATCCAGGTAAAGAAAAAGGGGCTCCTCTACCCTATATGGTATGGTCATCATCCGTTTGACGTGATAGGCTGGGATGGTTGTGAGTATCCATATGCGCTGAGCATTCATGACTTTGAGCCTATAACGGGCCGTGTGCACCAGCCACCGCCAGTGCACCAGACTTTTGACGCGCACAACTTTGTGATCTGCTCATTTGTACCAAGGCTGTACGATTACCATCCGAAGGCTATACCGGCACCGTATAACCACAGCAATATTGATAGTGACGAGGTGCTCTATTATGTAGATGGCGACTTTATGAGCCGTAAGCATGTGGAGCGTGGTATGATAACGCTGCATCCGGCCGGCATACCACATGGCCCGCACCCGGGAGCGGTGGAAAAGAGCATTGGTGCTAAGGAAACAAAGGAGCTGGCTGTGATGGTGGACACCTTCCATCCGCTTAAGCTGACGCAGGATGCGATAAGCATTGAGGACGACACTTACGTATATAGCTGGGTAGAGTAAGGACCTCTCCCCGACCCTCCTTCGACAAGCTCAGGATGACAAAGGAGAAGGAGGTGTTACGTACTACTGTTTAAGCAGTCGATATCGCAGCCATGTTACTTGATACTTTATACTTTTGACTTTATACTAATAGAAAATGGAAACACTAACAACGAGCCAGAAAATGAAGCAGGCGCAGGATTTCCTGCCCATCAATGGCACAGACCACGTAGAGTTTTATGTTGGCAATGCCAAGCAGGCTGCACACTACTATAAGACAGCCTTTGGCTTTCAGTCGCTGGCATATGCTGGCCCTGAGACGGGCGTACGCGATCGCGCCTCCTATGTTTTGCAACAAGGCAAAATAAGGCTGGTGTTGACCACTGCTCTAAAATCGGATCACCCGGTGGCCGAGCACGTGAAGAAGCATGGCGACGGTGTGAAAATACTGGCACTTTGGGTGGACGACGCCTACAAATCTTATGAAGAAACAGTGAAACGTGGTGGCAAAAGCTACATGGAACCTGTGACGCTGAAAGATGAACACGGAGAAGTGCGCATGAGCGGCATCTATACTTATGGCGAAACAGTGCACCTGTTTGTAGAGCGCAAAAACTACAACGGCATATTCATGCCGGGCTACAAAGAGTGGAAGAGTGACTACAACCCGGAAGGAACAGGCCTGCTTTACGTAGACCATTGCGTGGGCAATGTGGGCTGGAACAGGATGAACCCAACAATACAGTGGTATGAGGATGTAATGGGCTTTGTGAACATCCTGTCTTTCGACGACAAGCAGATCAATACTGAATACTCGGCCCTTATGAGCAAGGTAATGAGTAACGGAAACGGCTATGTGAAGTTCCCGATAAACGAACCGGCAGAAGGCAAGAAAAAGTCGCAGATAGAAGAATACCTGGACTTCTACGAGGGTGAAGGTGTGCAGCACGTAGCAATCGCTACAAACGATATCGTTGCAACGGTGCGCGCACTGAAAGCACGTGGCGTAGAATTTCTTGATGCGCCGCCGAACGCATATTATGAAGATCTTCCAAACCGTGTAGGAAAGATAGATGAAGAGATAAAGCCACTGCAAGAACTGGGAATACTGGTAGACTGTGACGAGGAGGGTTATCTGCTGCAGCTATTCACGAAGCCGGTTGAGGACCGCCCTACCCTTTTCTTTGAGATCATTCAGAGGAAGGGAGCGCAGAGCTTTGGTGCGGGCAACTTCAAGGCATTGTTCGAATCAATAGAGCGCGAGCAAGCGAAGAGGGGAAATTTGTAGACAGTAATAACGCAGTCAAAGTTTAGGAGAGGTTCATATGAACCTCTCTTTCTTTTTGATGCATCAGTATTTCAGGTAGCTTTTAAGTTCTACGAAAATGCAAAGATTTGTAATATTGCAAATAATACTATGACCTCAAAATTCCTGCTCTTTAACCGACATGCGATACTCTATGGAATCGCACTGGCTTTGCTCCTGTTTCTGCTGAAGTGGCTTGAGTATAAGTACATGGTATTGACACATGCGCAGGATATCTATATTGGGGCAATTGCACTTGTGTTTACCGGCCTGGGGATATGGCTGGCAACCAAACTAGCAAAACCCAAAGTAGAGACTGTAATAATAGAGAAAGAAGTGCTTGTACCTGGAGCACCTCCGGGTGGATTTGTATTGAACCAAAAGGCCTTTGATAAGCTTGAGCTAAGCAACCGGGAATTTGAAGTGCTGCAGTGGATGGCTAAAGGAATGAGTAACCAGGAAATTGCCGACCAAATGTTTGTATCCCTCAATACAATAAAGACCCATTCATCAAATATTTTTCTGAAGATGGATGTAAAGAGGCGAACCCAGACTGTTGATAAGGGGCGACAACTGGGTATCATACCCTAGACGTTATCGCCTGAAAGTCTGAATTCTGCCTGAAAACACTGTATCGAGTGGTGTCGCGCACCAAAATCACCCTTTAGTATGAACGGAAGTTTGTCCTGCGACCGCACTTTTGCGGCACAAACCAAAAACTATAAAAGATGAAGAAAGTAGTACTTGTATTTGGCCTTATTTCAGGAATTATCAGCTCTACGCTGATGACCATTGGTATGCTGGCTTATAGCTCTAAAGAGGGCTGCAGCGATTATGGAATGGTCATAGGCTTTGCATCCATGCTCCTGGCATTTTCGCTGATCTTTGTGGCGGTTAGAACATTCAGGGATAAACACAACAATGGTATCGTGAGTTTTGGCAAGGCATTTCTGATCGGTCTTTATATTTCACTAATCACTTCTACGATGTACGTATGCTCTTGGGCTGTGTTGTATAAAACTACCATGCCCGACTTTATGGACAAGTATGTGGCGACCGCCATAGAGAAATCAAAGTCTTCAGGGAAGGAGGAGAAGGCGATTGCCCATGAGATTGCAGAGCTTGAGGAAGCGAAAATAAACTATCACAACCCGGTGTACTTCGCAGCGTATACTTATATGGAGATATTACCGGTGGGTATCCTGGTGTCACTTATCTCCGCCGCCATTCTGAAACGCAAGGCAAGGAACAGCGAAAGTGCACCGGTATAGACGAGCGTATGCCGCAAACAAAAAGGAGTTGGCAAAAAACCAACTCCTTTTTTAATATCCTATCTCGCACAAACTACAACTGTGCCAGTGCTTCCTCAATTTTTCGTTGTTGGTCGGCATAGTTTACGTCGTGTTTCTGAAAGGTTCTGCCAGCCACTACTTCAAAAAGCTCTATATATCTTTCAGATATTCTGCCTACCACCTCTTCAGTCATTTCCGGTATCTGCTGACCTTCCTTGCCCTGGAATCCATTTTCCATGAGCCATTCACGCACAAACTCCTTGGACAACTGCTTTTGCGGTTCACCTTTTCTTTGGCGCTCTTCATAGCCTTCGGCATAGAAATATCGTGAGGAGTCAGGGGTATGTATCTCGTCTATCAGGTGGATCGTATCATTGAGCTTACCGAATTCATATTTAGTGTCTACGAGGATCAGACCACGGTCCTTAGCCATGTCGCAGCCGCGTTGAAACAAAGCCAGTGCATACTTTTCAAGCTGCACATATTCCGCCTCCGGAATGAGGCCGGAACTTATAATCTCTTCACGGGAAATATCTTCGTCATGGCCCTCATGTGCCTTGGTAGTAGGTGTAATAATGGGAGTAGGAAAGAAATCGTTCTCCTTCATACCCTCCGGCAGCACCACGCCACACAGCTTACGGGCACCGCTCTTGTATGTGCGCCAGGCATGCCCTGTCAGGTTTCCGCGAACGACCATTTCCACCGGATAGGTTTGGCATTTATATCCTATTGCAGCATTGGGCAATGGGGTGCTGATAAGCCAGTTAGGAACGATATCCCTTGTTGCCTCCAGGAAAATGGCAGCGATCTGGTTAAGTACATGGCCTTTATATGGTATTGGTTTGGGCAACACGACATCAAATGCGGATATCCTATCGCTAACTACCATTACCAGGTATTTATCGTTTATGGTGTAAACATCGCGCACTTTTCCCTTATAGAAATTCGTCTGGCCGGCTAGCTGCATCATAGCTATTGTATTTATAAAATTTTCAATTTTGGGACTGCAAAGATAGTTGAATATCGATACGAGAAGCGCGTATCTGCATGTCGGCTTTTTTTTGCTATCTTGCTTTTGAAATGCTCGTTCTCGATGCAATATTGAAGGGGTTTCTCGTGGGCCTGTTTATGGCAATTTCTGTCGGGCCAACTCTTTTCGCGATTATTAAGTACAGTCTGAATTTTAGTTACAAGGCCGGTTTAGCTTTTGTATTAGGTGTTTCCGTAAGCGATATATTATATGTACTTATTGCCAATATGGCTGCATCCTGGCTTCGCTACCTTGAGCCTTATGAGCGTCATATAGCATTTGGCGGGGCAGTAGCACTTATGGCCATCGGACTTTTTGGACTACTTAAAAAGCTGAAGCCAAAGCGCCCGTCGTCTGTGCAACTCGTTATTTCAAACGGCGACCTTTTCAAAATATGGCTTAGCGGTTTCCTTGTTAATACGCTTAACCCCGGGGTGCTTATCACCTGGCTGGGCGCTGTAACCATTACTGCCAACACTACCGGGTTTTATAGGTTCCTGCTTTTCGGCGTAGCGCTCGCCGTGATTCTTAGTATCGATTTCTCAAAGGTATTCCTGGCCGACCGGATCAAGAGGATGCTTACGGTGCGAAAAGTTATATACGTGCAGCGATTCTCTGCAGCCTGCATACTCCTCATAGGACTGGCACTGTTTGCCGGTACCATATTCAATATTCAATCTAAGGAACATAAGGGGGATTCTGAGATCAATCGAATTCTCTCTCGGTAACTATCATCTAGTTGACCGGCGTGTCGAGATCGAAGTCTGAATTATTTTCAGCAATTGTGCGTTCTACATAGGACATTACAACACTATCAAGTAAGTCTGCCCCACCTAATAGTATCACTACTTGTATGGGCATTACAGCAATTGTGATTCCCCAGGCGGCCAGCTTATCTGCAAGCAGGCGCAGTCGGGCAGCATCCTTTTCGGTGGTGACCAGCACTTTGTTTTCTACAGCCCAGTTGTCCCATGTTTTCTTTATCTCCTCCAGGTCGGCAGTAACAAAATAATGGTGATCTTTATAACTAAGCGTGTGCACATCCGTTGCCAATTGTGCCAGGAAATTCTGTAATGGCTCAGGCCGTGCTATGCCGCAGACGAGCAATACATTGCTCTTCAAGATATCGAGCGGAGCACCTGTAAAGAAATTGTACGGAGACATATACTGCAACCCGGAAAAGAAGACATGTTGGTTCGGAGCGGGTTTTATTAAGTTTCTAATTTCCCCCGCTTCGGTTGCAGAAAGGCCGGCAGGGCACTTAGAGACAATAATAATGTCCGCACGACGGGACGCGCCTCTGCCCTCTCGAAGGCTACCAAACGGAAGTATGTGGTCTTTGTAATACGGGCGGGAGAAATCTGTGATGAGGATATTCAGACCAGCCTTTACTGACCGGTGCTGGTAGGCATCATCAAGCAGGATCACATCAATATCAGGACGCCGCTGAAGCAATGCAGGTATTCCGGTCATACGCTCCTCGGCAACACTCACGGCAAGCTCCGGGAATTTCAATTTGTATTGCATAGGCTCATCGCCAATACGCAGCGCGTTTGCATCGTCGCCAGCCAGGATGAAGCCTTGAGTCCTGCGTTTATATCCGCGGCTCATGGTGGCCACACGATACCTGTATTGCAGCAGGCGAACCAGGTATTCTACATGGGGAGTTTTTCCGGTGCCACCGGTTGAGAGGTTACCGATGCTGATAACGGGCACGCTGAAACGAACAGACGAGAAAAAGCCGCTATCGTACATGCGGTTTCGCCACCACATAAGGGCGCCATATAGCAAGGCAAACGGGTATAACACCAGTCTCACCACGGAGAAAATGTAATAAAGAACGTTGCCTTGATCCATCAGGGTGCAAATAACGGTAAAATGTGATAATGCTGAAAAAAGAAACGGCCCCGGTAATGCCGGGGCCGCCTATTGAGTAATAGTCAATTATTATTGCTTAAGTACAAAGTGGAACACCTTCGACTCTTCGCTGGTACGAACGTTTAGCATATACATGCCGTTTGCCAGATTATTGCTCAGTTGCACGCGTTCGTTGAGCTGGCCCATCTTAGCGATAGCCGCGCCCTTGTACACAACCTGACCCAGCATGTCTATAACTTCGATAGACACATCCTTGTTGCCAGTAGAAGCGAAAGTGCCGCTTATCACAAATTCACCGCTGGTAGGGTTTGGCACCATGCGGATGTCGCTGCCTGCCGTAAGCTCTTCTATATCGTTCGCCACCCTCATGCGGATGGAGTTATACGTGTAGAATGAGCAGTCACCTGTACCATATACCACCACTGAGAATGAATCATTGTTTGTGATATTAGCAGTTGTGAAAACGTTTGAAGTAGCGCCATTGATCAGCGTTGAATTCCTGTACCACTGGAAAGTAGGTTTAGAACCACCCTCGATTACTGTAGCAGTAAATGTAACCGGTGTACCAACCTTAACAGTAAGTCCGGTATTGATACTGATATTAACTACAGGGATGTAAACTGAATCTACCTTTATCGCGATCTCATTGCTGGTAACATTGTTGACTACAGGGCAACGATAGTTGCTGTTCAGCTTAGCAGTGATACGATCTCCTTTTGCAGGCGCATAAATGTAGGTGTCGCCGGCTGCAGTTGTAGCAATACCATTGCGATACCATGTATATGATGGGCTGGTGCCGCCGAACAATGCAGATGCTGTGTAGGTAACCATTGAACCCTGGCAAATAGTGTCGGCTGATGTCAGCACCATAGTACCCATCTGCGCCGCAATAGTAGCAACCGGAGTTTCGTTTGAAACAACAACCATTGTCTGGCTTGCACTTACTGAAGCAGGTGAAGGACACGTTTCGCTACTTGTCACTGTTACAGTGATCACGTCGCCGTCGGCCGGTGTGTAAGTGTGTGCCGAACCGGTAGTTGTAACGGAACCTCCATTTACTTCCCACGAATAAGTAGGAGTGCTACCTGCATTCGATGCAGTTGCAGTAAACGTAGTTGATGTGCCGGCACATACCGTATCGTCAGGTGAGCTGCCAAGCGTAACAGACGGTGTCACCAATGGCAATATCACCACGGTAGCATCGCCGCTCATAGCACGGGAGCAAGATGCAGGGCTAACCGCAAGAACTGTATACGTACCTGCAGCGGTCATAGAGCTAAAGTCAGCTGCCGAGCCAGAACCAGTCAGACTGCCCATCAGGGTACCACCGCGGTACAGATTGTAAGCAGTACCTGCTTCGGTATTGCTTACGCCGATCACCACACCAGAGCCACCGAAGCAGTAGCTACCACCACCTGTAACGTTGTAGACAACTGGCAGCGGATTAACAGTCATGTTGTGCGTTGTTATACAACCAGTAGGCAATGTATAAGTAACCATTACGTTTCCAGCCAGCACACCGGTCACATCACCTGTGGAGCTACCTGCGGTTGCAATAGCAACATCGCTACTTGCCCAGGTTCCACCCGCATCAGCGTTTGTAAGTGTAACAGTAGATGCCTCGCACACCTGTGTGGCACCGCCGATAGTAGCAGGAAGCGGGTTAACAGTCACGTTCGCAACCCTGTAACAGCTAGTTGGTATTGTATAAGTGATGTCCACGTTGCCAGCAGCAACACCGGTTACAACGCCGGTACCTGCATCTACTGTAGCAGTACCCGTGCTTGCACTGGTCCAAAGGCCACCACTTGTTGCACTGGTGAGAGTTGTTGTAAGACCTTCACATACATCCTGCGTACCACCGATCGTAGCTGGCAGCGGGTTCACTGTAAATTCTGCCGTCGCGATACAACCAGTTGCTGTAACGGTATAAGTTATTATTGAAGAGCCTGCAGCATTTGCAGTAACTACTCCTGCGCCGTCGATAGTAGCAACCGAAGTGCTTCCGCTTGTCCACGTACCACCTGAAGTCGCATCGGACAGAGTGCTTGTAAGACCCTCACAAGCCTGTAACGTACCGGCAATTGCATCAGGAAGCGCATTTACCGTCAGCTCTGAAGAAGTGATACAACCAGTAGGAAGTGTATAAGTGATCATAACCATACCTGCTGTGCCACCGGTAGCAACGCCAGAAGAGCTGCCTATAGTTGCAGTTGTAGTGTTAGCACTCATCCAGGTACCACCCGCGTCAGCATTAGTCAAAGTTGTATTCAGCCCTTCACACACTGCAAGCGTGCCACCTATTGTTGCAGGTAGCGGATTCACCGTGAGTATCGCAGTATTGATACAACCTGTAGTACTGTTGGTGTAGGTCATGGTACTTGTACCAGCAACGTACCCTGAAACAAGACCGGTATTCAGGTCGATGTCTGCAACAGTTGTATTGCTGCTTGTCCATGTGCCGCCTGTTGTTGCATCAGTTAAAGTCGTGGTTAGGCCTTCGCAAACCTGCAGTGTGCCTCCTATCGCATCCGGCAATGGATTTACCGTCAGAATTGTTGTTCTGATACAGCCGGTAGGCAATGTGTATGTGATCTCCGCAGTACCGGCAACGTGCCCGGTAGCTACGCCTGTGGTGCCATCGATAGTTGCTACGGTGGCGTTTGCACTTGCCCATGTTCCGCCTGCATCAACATTTGTGAGCGTAGTAGTAAGTCCTTCGCACACTTCAAGAGTACCACCTATAACTGCCGGCAGCGGGTTTACGCTAACAGAAGCAATTGCAGAGGCAGTACAGTTGCCAAGGCCAGTAGCAGTAACAGTATATGTGTTCATGCCCACAGAAGCAGGCGTGATCGTTGGGTTAGCACAAGTAGTACAAGAAAGTTCAGTACCACCTGTCCAGCTGTATGTAGGTGCAGGCATTGTGGCGGAAACCTTGATGTTATCAAGGAACCAACCATAGAACGAAGACACATAATACCAACGCAAACGAACGTCAGGTTGGTTAGTTGCGTCAACCGGTAATGCCAGGGTAGCATCAGGTACCGAAGCACTCCAGGTAGTGTTACCAGAGATACCACCAGTAGAGTAATCGGCCAGAGGAAGCCAGGATGAACCACCATTTGTAGAATACTCAACTGCTATTGTCTCACCGGCATCTGCTATGACATACTGGTTGAACGTCAATGTAACGTTAGAGAAACCAACTGTTGAGAATGAAGGAGAAACCAACCTTGTCTGCACCAGGGAACCACCCACGTTAAGTGGCGCCGCCTGCAGCAATGATGATCCGTCGCCTGAAGTACCGTCAAAACCAACAGGAACTATCTGCCACTGGTCAGCAGTAGGAAGCGTTGTTTCTACGGTCCAGTCACCAAGTGTACCATTGAAGTCCTGGTTCAGAAGTACCAGGTTACCACCTGTGGAACTTGCTGAAAACGCCGAAGTGCTTTCACCAGGGCAAATCTGTACAGCTGTAGTTGGTGTCAATGTGAGGGTCGGTACAGGGTTTGACGTAACAACTGTAGAGATAAGGCAAGTGGTAGGTAATGTATAGGTAACCCTTGTAGTACCAGACGCATTACCAGTAAGAACCCCGTCAGTGAGGCCTACCGATGCTACTGAGCTATTCGCACTAGTCCAGGTACCACCTGCACTGGCATCTGTGAGCGTGCTGGTAGACCCAACGCAAACGTTAACGCCTCCGCCAATGGCTGCAGGCAGCGGGTTAACGGTGAGCACAGATGTGCGAGCACAACCCGTGCTATTAAACGTATAGGAGATAGTAGAAGTACCAGCAGCAACGCCACTTGCTACACCGCTAGCGCTTCCGATCGTCGCCACACCGGTATTGGTACTAGACCATGTAGCACCGCCGTCGGTATTTGTGAGCGTAGTAGATAGCCCCTCACAAACCTGAAGTGAACCACCAATAGTAGCAGGAAGCGGATTAGCAGTGACAGTAAGAGAAGAAAGCACATCACAACCACCACCTGAAGCAGTTACAGTGTATGTTGTAACCGTAGAAACTGTGCCCGCAGCAGCAGGTGAAGCATATATTGTACTTGTTGGTGTACCTGCATATAGTGTTGTCATACCTGCGTCTGTGTAAAGACCGGTATTAGGTGACCACGTAATGTTGGCAGGTATCGTATAGTTAATGGTAAGGCTCCATGATGTGAGCGTACCAAGGTCGCCACCCGCCTGATCTCGCATACTTAGCAGCCATGTACCGTTAGGCACGCTGTACAGACCTGAGAAGCTGGTAACGTTTGAAGGGTATGCGATGGAACCGACACCCGTAGCGCCCTGTGGAGCGTACGTGTTAGTAAATGGTGCAGACGCGCCCACAACAGATGTAGCTGATGTAGATGAGAACGTAGTGTTTACAAAGTTGTCACCGCTACCTCCCTGGGAATTCACAAGGTTTAGTCTGTTACCATTGGGAGCCACAAGATTAATAGACATGTCACTAACCCAGGTATGGGTAAGGTTGAAGTTTACAGACATGCCGGTGATTACCGCGCCGCTTGGCAGAGAGACATTAAGCGCTGCTGTGGTACCTGTAGAATTCGCATCGGGAACAGAAACGGAGATAGCGCCAGAAGATACCGTTCCCACTTGAGGATAGGTAGAAGAAGCGTTTACTGTTGCCGCGCTGCCGTGACATATAGTCGTGGCAGACGGTGTTACAGTTGGTATCGAGGGGCTGAGATTTACAGTAAGTACAGTGGTTGCCAGACAGCCGGTAGCTGTTACCAGGTAGGTTATCGTTGTAGTACCTTGGGCGACGCCCATTGCGACACCGGACGAAGAGCCAATAGTAGCGACTCCGTTGTTACTGCTAGACCATGTACCACCCGGAGTGGTATTTGTCATTGTAGACGTACCCGCTATGCAGACAGCAGCTGCCGAAGCAGAAATAGCAGCAGGTGGTGCATTGTAAACAAATGACTGCCCCGGAGTAAAGTCGCTTGTACCGGTATTAGAACAGCCTACCCTTGCGCGATAATAGATGCTGCTACCAACTGTTGCCGAATAGGTAGGATTCGTTGCTCCAGGCACATCAGTATAGCCGGCTATTCCGTCTGGAGAAGTCTGCCATTGGTAGTTAAGTCCGCCGAGGCCAGTAGTAGCTCCGCTCAATGATAAGTTTGAACTATATGGTGTACAGTTGCCTGTAGTGGCCGTAGCACTAACCGTTCCCGGAGTTGGGGTAGAAGCACAAACAGGTTGGGCAGTGCCGCTAAGCGTAATAGTCCTTGTAGTAGCGCCGGCACTGGTAAAATCAAGATTGCCGTTGTATGGGCCAGGGGTTCCGGGAGCGTTGAAGCGAACAGGTACCGTTGCATTGATGTAAGTGCCGACTGCTGCAGAAGATACTGCCACATTCATTGATGACACCCAGGAGGAGCCATCAAATACCTGGTAGTTAGCCGGAGCTGTTACCGCAACGATGCCCGAAGTAAGACCCCATGCACGCAAAGTCGCATTCTGTGATGCAGAACTTGTGCTGACCGAAGTTGCAAATGACATCGATGCCGGAGTAACTGCAATTGCAGGTGGTGGAGTCCAAGACATTATTGTGTTTGCGGCCGGCATTCCGTTTAGGGTAGTCGTAAAACCAGTTGTAGTTGTAGTGGATGTCAGGGTCGGTAAAGTCTGATAATTTGAAGTTGAACTCGCTATACCAATAGTAACGCTTGCCGTACCTGTGCCGGACTGGTTCCCGTAACAATATTGCACCACATTCGACGATTCGTAGAGTTTTACCTGGAACATCAGAAGTCTGCCTCCACCTAAACGCGACCAGGGGGTGGCATTACTGCCCCACTGAAAAATAAAAACACGGGTAGGTGCGGTTCCTTCGGTTCTAAAGTATGCCGTACGACCAAATCCATCCAAATCATCCCACCAAGGTGCCAGAAAGCCTTGGCCGGAACCGACACTTGCCAAATTGCCGGTACTATTCGTAAAAGGCGTTGCCGTCGAATTGGCAAGAGAGATAAAACCGTTTGAACATGCCGATAGTTGTGTATAGTCTACTCCACAATAGTTAAAGGTAAATCCGATGCTGATGCCGGTTTGCGTCAAATCATCGTCACTGATACCGGTGGTGGAGGTGGTACCAGGCAGTCCGGAAATATCTGTGACGGTTCCGGTCGATCTGTCAAACACGTATTGTGTCGCTGTTTGCGCGCGTCCTGCAATCGCCGCCAAACACAGAAATGCCAATAAGTAGAGTTTTCTCATATGATACACATTTTAGCTTCTTTAAATTTATTCGTTCAATCCTGGTTAAATTCTTTAAAAGTCTTCGCAGCGATTCAATTATCGAGGTAATTTTGCTGGAATTTCGAAGAGCTTAGTTATGCTGTCCAAAGGTACAATCGACTTTGCTCATCGTTAAATAAAATTAAACAAATTGTATCATTTTAACAAACTACGTGCGGTCATGACCAGGTAATAATCCGACCTTATATACATCACGCATGTCTTAGTTATAATGCAATTAGAGATATAAAATCTAATGAGTAACCAATTCCCGCAAGTAGTTCCCGATCAGACATCCCAATCTGGCAAGAAGGAACAGGTAGCCGAGATGTTTAATAACATCGCAGGCAAGTATGACTTCCTCAACCACTTCCTATCGCTTGGCATAGACAAAACATGGAGAAAGAAAGCCATACGAGAGGTAGCAACTGTGACACCAAAGAAGATACTGGATGTTGCAACCGGAACCGGCGACATGGCGATAGCCGCCCATGCTGCCATACCGGGGGTAACGGTGACCGGGGTGGATATTGCTGCACAAATGCTGGAAGAAGGACGAAAGAAACTTGTTGTAAAAGAACTCACTAAAAGTATTTCCCTTGAATTAGGCGATAGCGAATCGCTACCCTTCCCTGCTGGTAGTTTCGATGCCGTGATGTGTGCCTATGGGGTTCGGAATTTTGAAAACCTGGAGAATGGGCTCAGCGAAATGCAACGGGTGATGAGGGCCGGTGGCAAGCTGGCCATATTGGAGTTTTCACGTCCGGCGGCATTTCCATTCAGGCAGTTATATACTTTTTACTTTCGCAGGATATTGCCCGTGATCGGCGGCATGTTATCTAAACACAAAACGGCATATACTTACTTGCCCGAATCTGTAAATGCATTCCCGGACGGGAAGAACTTTTGTGACATACTTACAAAATGTGGCTTCAAAGACGCAAAGGCCCGGCCGCTAACGCTTGGCGTAACGACACTGTATACCGCTACGAAGTAGGTAAAAGAAGTGACGACACTTTCGTTATGACTCCGCCAAAGGACGGATCACTTCTTAGCTCATCAAAGGAAACCCATTTCATTCCGGTTGACTCGTCTGTGTTAAATGCATTGTCCCGCGCGCCGGAATAGAGAAAAAGATAGCGGAAGTCGTGGTGGTAGTGTCCCGGCTCCTGCCTGCGCTCGTTTGCGGGTATGTAATGAGAGTCTATGTCAACGGGCATGTCCGGGGTTTGCGATACAGGCACGTACTCTAATTCTCCAATATGTATACCCGTTTCTTCAATAGCCTCTCTCAGCGCAGAATTCACGAGCGTAGCATCTGCCTCCGTGTGCCCACCGGGCTGAAACCACTTGCCGAGGGTCTTATGTTTTAACAAGAGCATTTCCCGGTTCTCAACGTCTACAACAAAAGCACTGGTTGTGATGTGCCCGTCAAAGTTGGAACGGGCAAACAAATCATTGGCAGTGTTTCTTTCCAGCCAACCTTCGATATTCTGCTGACGCATATCTTCATCCGGAAATTGTAAGAGGTATTCCTTCACAAGGGCGTTTATCTGGTTCCAAGTATACATATCGGTCGAAAAACCGTAAAACTACACATCGCCCGGCTTTTGCCATAATCTGTACATTTGAGTATGCTATCATCGGCAGTTACACAAATAGTCAAGGTAACCGGAGACAAATCAAGTAGGGAGCAGGATCGCGTTGCTACTGAAGAGCCACTGGAAATAAGGCTCAACTATTTAGCCTCAAAGGGAAGAACCACAAAGAGCCTGTCAGTGACTATGCGCACACCCGGCAACGACAGTGAGCTGGCGACTGGTTTTCTTTATACTGAAGGAATAATCACTGCTGCCGCGGATGTTTTACAAATAGAGAACATTGACGCCAGGAACGGCAATGTTGTGAAAGTAAGCCTTGCAGACGGTGTGATACCTGATATAGGCAAACTGGAACGTAACTTCTACACAACATCAAGCTGTGGTGTGTGTGGCAAGTCGTCGATAGAAGCGGTGCGCGTGGCATGCGACATCATAGACAGAAAAGACAACATTAGGATCGCTCCGGAATTACTCTATAACCTGCCGGGGAAACTGAGGCAACAACAAGATGTGTTTGAGCAAACCGGTGGGCTGCACGCTGTTGCCTTATTTGACCTGCAGGGACAGTTGCTGATACTGCGAGAGGACGCAGGACGCCACAATGCTGCTGACAAACTGATAGGGGCTGCACTAATGGCGGGCACGTTGCCTCTTGACAACCATATTCTATTGCTTAGTGGCCGGTCCAGTTTTGAACTGGTGCAGAAAGCAGCGATGGCGGGTGTAAAGATCATTGCGGCCGTCGGCGCACCATCGAGCCTGGCCGTGCAAATGGCGAACGACTGGGGGATAACGCTCGTAGGGTTTCTGCGCGATCAACGATTTAATATATACAGCGCACCCGAAAGGATAATTACAAACTAACCAGATTGAATCAATGCGCACAGGAAGTAACTTTGTACAATAATCCGTGAGGCAATGAAAATAAGGATAAAGGGCAACTCGATAAGACTGAGACTGACACGCAGCGAGGTAGACACACTAGCCGCAACCGGCTATGTGGAAGAACGCACGGAATTTTTTAACAGCGCACTCATCTATGCGCTGCAGGCAAAAGAGGAGATCGAAAACCTCAAAGCTGACTACAGCGAGAACACAATAACTGTGCATGTGCCCAAAACCTGGGCGGCGAATTGGAATAAGGACGAAACAGTAGGGTTCAATCATTCGCTGAACCTACCGTCGGGCAGTGTCCTTTCACTGCTTATTGAAAAGGACTTTAAGTGCATAGACTCTGACACCAACGAGGACCAGTCGGACAACTACGACAATCCAAGCATTTCCTGCGAGTAGCACAATTTTAGTACAAGTCTGTATTTTTATGTCCTCCGCTAGGGCGCCGGACACTCATTGACTTTCGAAGAACTATACGAGCAGCATAAGGACATGGTGTATAACCTGGCCCTAAACTATGTGCAAAACCATGAGGATGCACAGGAGATAGCCCAGGATGCCTTTGTAGCCATATACCAGTCGCTGGACAAATTCCGGCATGATGCCTCCCCGACCACCTGGATATACCGAATAACCATCAATCGCTGCCTGGACCATATCAAATCCCGCAAACGAAAGAAGCGGTTTGCGGTGATCTATTCCATCTTTGGCGATGGGGCACCACCTGAACAGCCGGTTTTCGACCATCCGGGAGTGAAGCTGGAACAGAAGCAGGAGATGGAGCGAATATTTCAATGCATTAACGAATTACCTTATAATCAGAAAACGGCCCTGCTACTTAGTAAGACCGAGCATAAAAGCCAGGCAGAGATCGCAGCCATTATGGGGCTATCTGTGAAGGCGGTGGAATCGCTGGTGCAACGTGCAAAGACCAACCTGGCAGATAAATTGAAACAAAACGAAGGAAAACGATAAAATCGTCGTCTAAATGAATGTGAACAGGCAAAAAGATGGTTTGGATGCATTGAAAATGCTGGGAGAGGTAGCGCGGGTAGATGCCCCACCCTTCCTGCTTACCCGCATCAGGCAGCGGGTGGCGAATGTGCAGCAACGCGTTTCGGGCAAATGGGTGGTGGCTACGGCGCTGTCTATGATCCTGATTATTGCAATGAACATATACCTTGTGGCTGGCCAGCGGAACAATAGCAGGACAGAAACAAGCCATGAACTGGCGCAGGCCATGAACCTGCTACCCCAAAACTCATTATACGAATAGAGCATGCAAAAGTCACGTCTTTTAATAATAGTGATCGTGGGTTTGCTTGCCTCAAACCTACTGCTCGCGGGCTACATATTAGCAGGCAGGAAAAGCACAGTAGAAATGGAGCGTCCTGAAGGGCCGCCGCCGCCACAACACGGGCCACGCGACCTCATCATAAAACGATTAGGGTTTAGCGGAGCACAGGTTGAGGCCTATGACAAGCTGATAACCTGGCATAGAGCAGAAATAGACCGTAATGATGACCGGATAAGGAATCTGAAGAACGAACTCTATGCTACCCTCAACGAGCCGCCTAACGCGGAAAAGCGCGACTCGCTGATAGAGCAAATAGTAGCTACGCAGAGGGAGATAGAGCACATCCATTACAAGCACTTTGAAGATATCAGGGACCTGTGCACCGAGGATCAGAAGCCGGCGTTCCATGAATTGACCAATGAAATTGCGGCGCTCTTTGGCCGGCCACCTCATAAGCGTCCGCAGCCATGATGCGCATGCTAATGGTGCTATTGGCAGCATGTGTCTCTTTGGGATGCGCTGCTCAGTCAAGACCCGTTCGAGTTACTTATGTGCTTGGTGGAGGTAATGAGCAATTTGTACTACCCACTCGCATAGGCAATAAACGTATTGATCTCGTCCGGTTCTATGTATCGTCAGTGGAACTGATGCGCGGCGGCAAGCCGGTGTGGAAAGAGCCGGGGAGCTACCACCTGGTGGACTTTACCGATAGCGGAACTCTGGCATACAAAATGAAGACACCGGAGCATATTCATTTTGATCGCATTCGGTTTCACCTTGGCATTGACAGCGCCACCAATGTTTCCGGCGCCATGGGTGGTGACCTGGATCCGGCAAAAGGAATGTACTGGGCATGGCAGAGCGGCTATATAAACTTTAAGATAGAGGGCACATCCCCTGATGTACCTTCTGCAAAACACGAATTCACTTTTCACCTTGGCGGCTATGCCGCACCTAATGCCACACTACAAACGGTTGACATTGCTGTACGCGAGGGCAAGGACATTGTTATAGGTTTGGATGTCGCCACATTCCTGGCATCAATAGAAATGGACAAAGTTTACCATATTATGTCGCCATGCGCCGAGGCCGTGACCCTATCAGCAAAGGCGGCAAAATGTTTTTCGGCGCTATGAGGAAGTGGGCTGTACTTGTGAGTTGTGTAGCGGCCATGCTGTTATCCATGAAAAAGGAGAAGGCCTCGCTTCAGTTCAAAGTTCCCGATGGCTGGCCCCGCCCCGTATATAATCTGCAAAACAACCCACTTAAGAAGGAAACAATTCTCTTGGGTCGTGCACTGTTTCATGACCCGATATTATCAGAAGACAGCACTATATCCTGCACCAGTTGCCACCTGCAGTACACTGCCTTCTCGCACGTAGACCACGCCCTGAGCCATGGCATAAATGATAGCATAGGCACGCGCAACTCCCCCACGCTTGCCAACCTTGCATGGTCTACCACATTTATGTGGGATGGCGCAGTGAATCACCTGGATATGCAACCTCTGGCGCCTATTGCACACCCGGCAGAGATGGCGTCGGATATATCTGTAGTGCTGATGAAACTGCGACGCTCACAGCATTATCCGCAACTATTTCGCGATGCCTATGGCGATACCGGCATTACCGGCGAGCGCTTCCTGAAAGCTATGTCACAGTTCATGGTCTCTATTGTGAGTGCCGGCAGCAAATATGATGAAGTGCAAGCAGGGAAAGCAACGTTCAGCGAGCAGGAACAAAAGGGATACCGGATATTCAAACAGCACTGCGCCGCCTGCCACACAGAGCCATTATTTACAAACAACACACTTGCCAACAATGGCCTCACCATGGATAGCGTACTCAGGGACACAGGTAGAATGAAGATAACCGGCAGGGGTGAAGATTCGCTGCTCTTCAAGGTGCCAACTCTACGAAATGTGGAGTACTCTTACCCATACATGCACGATGGACGGTTTGAGAGGCTGCAGGAGGTGATAGAGCATTATACCACGGGAATTGTTCACGGGCCTACATTGTCGCCAGAATTGCAAAAAAAGATAAGCCTCTCTGCTAATGACAAAGTGGATCTGCTGGCCTTTCTACTGACACTTACCGACAGAGAATTCCTTTACGATACTTCCTATAGCTTTCCTCGTTTTGTTTTCTTCGGGCAGGCGAAGGATTAGCTGTGTTAATGTCGTCAAACCAATGAACAAATGAATTTTATGAGAAAAGCACTTCTAGTTTCATCGCTTGCGCTTTATGGCCTGGCAGCAACTGCACAGACCAACCCGGCAATAACCAAGTGGATGAGAAACACTACGGGACTTATGGGCCGTCACTACACCAGTGGCAGCTCCACCCCCATTACCGATGCCGACTCTGCCAATGTGCAAACCGTGCTGTACTCAACTAATAATGTGTATGTGCGCACAAAGGGAGTGCCGGGCTACATTACCGGTCCCTTCCTTGATGGCAACCCGTCGATAACAACCAACCAGAATGCTATCTTCAAATTCCCGCTTACCCCAACGCCAAAGACTGGCACACCCACACCAACCACAATGGGCAACATTGGTGTGTTCATCAACGGAGTGGCCCTTTTCGACTATCGCGATGGTGTTTCCTGGAAGAACAGCACCAGCTCGCTTGCCGGCGGACCGATACCCGGCGGCCCCGGCGATGGCGTATGGAACAGGGATGCGGTGGTGGCAGAGCGTAATGGTTTTGACTGTGCCAAAGGGCACCCTGCCATGGGCAACTATCACCACCACCAGAACCCCAGCGCCTTTAAGCTGGACATAACGGTGCTTTCTACAGTTTGTACACTTTATGATGCAGACGGGCTTTATGTAATAGACGCCACACAGCACTCACCGCTTATCGGCTTTGCATATGACGGCTACCCTATCTATGGTGCATATGGATACAAGAATGCCGATGGCACAGGCGGTATCGTACGCATAAAGTCAAGTTACAGCCTGCGCTCCATTACCACGCGCACCACCTACGCCGACGGCTCTACGGTTACACCCGGGCCACCGGTAAATGCTACCTACCCCCTTGGGCTGTTTCGCGAAGACTATCAGTATACCGCACCCACAGCATCGCAGCCAGACTATCTTGATGAGCACAACGGCCGCTTCTGTGTTACCCCTGAATATCCATCCGGTACCTATGCCTACTTCTGCACCGTGGACGCCAATCACAACTCGACTTATCCCTATGCTGTTGGGCCGACATTCTATGGCAATGTGACCGCATCAAAGGTCACCTCCATTACGGAACCAACCACGGTTTATGACCCATCATCTTCGGCGGTTGCCGATGCAGGTACACAACCTGAAATCACAGCGTTCCCTAATCCCACCAGCGACTTCATAGCTATACAAGCGGGCAACCTGGTGACTAAGGGCTTCAAAATTGCTGTATTTGACATTTCAGGCAAACAGGTGCAAACAGCAGAGATAGCGCAGGGCAGCACCATTGCCTACATAGACGCACGCCTGCTCTATAACGGTGATTATTTTGTAAAGGTTTACAATGAAGATATGAGCGTGACCCGAAAGGTTACGATAACCCACTAACAAAACCCTTGTTGTAGTTTAGTTTCCACACCGCCTTTTTTCCAAGAGGCGGTTTTTCACTTTACCGGACTGCTACCACCCACAAGTGCTGCATGTTTTGGCAGCAGAAGTGTATTCATCTTTGCGATATCCGGAAGTGGAACGCGTTCCACCTGTTTCGCGCTCCACGAGCTTGTCGTAAGACAAACCCTGCACAGCCCCTGCAACACGCTCCTGTGGGGTAGCTCCTGGCATTGGCGGGGCTATTATTGCGGGGCTAAACTCATATACTGTAGCAGTGGCTGCAGGTAGCTGCTCCGCCCTATCGGTTCCTGACTTCAATGACCCTATTTTCATAAAAAATCATTATAAATACTAAACTTTCCTATTTATTTACGTACGCCGGGGCATCAAGAGGTACAGATGATTCCCTGTACTCTTTTATTTTTTTGCCTGTTGCAGCTTCAAGAAAGTAAACTGCAGATGTGACAATAATAAATTGATTGCTACAATGATCAAAAGTTGTTGCAATGCCAGGGGCGTAATAGGGCAGCTCGCGCAAACGATCTATGTGTCCATTAGAAGGATCAACTTTCAAGTACCATACCGGACTGGTGCTCTTGTCAACACCATAAAAACTACCATTGGCGTATTGCAACCCTTTTACTTGAACCGAGCCATAGTCCCATGATTGTTTGATGGTCCCGCCACCGGCATCGAGCCTCACCATATTTTTCCCGCTCTGAAAGAAGATATCGCCAGACGCTTCGTCTATCACCGGGCTGTTTATCGTGTCGCCGGGAGTAGCCCTGTACAAAAAACGCTCACGGCAACTATCGCCATTTATCACCAACTCGTAAATGCGATCTGCGCTTTCAATGAATGGGCATGCCTTACCTACGTAATAGAGTCTGTCTCGCTTACTATCACAAAACAAATCAACGGCCTGTCCCTTCCAGCCCGGTGAATCTAGAGTGCCTCTATAAGCCACATATGTAACTTCTTCGGTAGAGAACGCCACCTTGCTGATCTTCACAACACCATCGTCATCTGTAATACCATAGTATAACTTCTTATAGTGGTTATAGGCACATGTCCTTGGTTGCCAGTCTCCTCCACCATAATACTGCACTTTAGGAGTCCCCTTAACTTCGTCATATGAAAAAACAGACCCAACTGACGTTCGAGGGTCTCTTTGGAATTGAAATACTAACTCTCCGCTGCATTGGTTTTCCTTCCTTTTCTTACAAGCAACAAGAGACAACAACGCGATAAAAACGATGAATTTCCGCATAAGGCATATAATATATAGCACGGAAGTTACACCATTTCTGACACGGCGGAAAACCATGTGATATTATAGACATGTCGTCTACCTGTATATATCATCAACCGGCTGCTTCACCGTTTCGTCAATATCGGTTGAAGTGGTAGTATCAGGCATCATGCCCTCAGCCACACAGTCTACAAATCCCTGTGGTGGCGTGAACATCTTTTTCGGATCTATACCTGTCTTAGGGTCTGCATAAACGCGCTTCATAAAGTATGCCCAGATAGGCAGAGCAGCTGCAGCACCCTGGCCCAGGCGCTCGCTACGGAACCGGAATTCACGGTCATCGCAGCCCACCCATGCACCGGCCAACAGTTGCGGCGTATAGCCAATGAACCATGCGTCTGCCTGGTTGTTGGTAGTACCGGTCTTGCCTGCCACATCATTAAATATCTGGTAGCGATAGCGCAGGCGGCCGCCTGTACCGGCATTTACCACGCCACGCATCATCCTCACTACTTTGTAAGCCGTCTTCGGGCTTATCAGTTCCTTCTGTTTTGCAGCAAAGTTGCGTACCAGCGTGCCGTTCTTATCCTCGATCTTCACCAGGAAATACGGATCTGTATGCATGCCGCCGCCCGGGAACATACTGTATGCACCCAGCATTTCATAAAGCGAAATATCAGAAACACCCAGTGCTACTGATGGAACTGCATCAAGCCTGCTTTGTATACCGCACTTATGCGCAAAATCTACGAATGGCTCTATGCCTACTTGCTTCAGTATGTACAACGCAGCATTATTTACCGATTTGGCAAGCGCCTCCATCATGGTAATGTCGCCGCGATCTGAGCCACCTGCGTCATAAGGCTCGGCGAGTGAAGGGAACTCCTGCGGGGCTGTAGACACCACACCGCAAGGTGAGAAACCATTGTCCACCGCAAAACAATACAACAGTGGCTTGATGGTAGAGCCGACCTGCCGCTTGGTATTGATGTTGACGTGGTCATACATGAAGAAGTTGTGATCTATACCTCCAACCCATGCTTTTACCTCGCCGGTAAAGGGGTCCATAGCCATAAACCCAGCCTGAAGGAACAGCTTCATGTACTTGATGGAATCCAGGGGACTCATGAAAGTATCTATGCTACGGGCCTTGTTCCACGCGAAGACTTTCATCTTTATGGGCTTGGCCATCTCCTTCATTATCTGCTCCTCGGTCATATCCTGGCCACGAAGCATCTGGTACCTGTCAGACCCTTTGATGGCTTGGGACAAAATATTCTGCACATTCCCCTTACGCTTCCAGATAGAGCCATCGACATATCCCGGCTGAGCCACAAACTGCTTTTGCAGGGAGGTAAGGTGCTCCTGCACCGCCTCTTCACCATAGCGCTGCATGGTCATGTCTATGGTGGTGTAGATCTTCAAACCATCCTTATAGATATCCCATGGACTACCATCGGGCTTGGTCATGTTCTTGATAGCACTCTTCACGTACTGCTCCACTACCTGGCGGAAGTAAGGTGCAAGGCCATCATGGTAGTCGATCTTATGATAGTCAAGCGGAGTCTCTTTCGCCGTCAACTCAGCAAATTGCTTGTCGTTGATAGCACCATATTTGAGCATTTGCTCGAGTACTATATTACGACGTTCACGAGCACGCTTGGGGCGTGTGCGGGGATTGAAGATAGTATTACCCTTTAGCATACCCACCAACACCGCAGCTTCATCTATCGACACCTTGTCGGGCGTCTTGTTATAGAAGGTCATGGAGGCATTTTTGATGCCGTAAACGTTATCACTAAAAGGAACGGTATTAAGGTAAAGCGTAATAATCTCGCGCTTAGTGAGGTTGCGTTCCAGCTTCACCGCCAGCACCCACTCCTTCAGCTTCATAAATGGCAGCGTCAATACACTCTGGCTGCGGCGCGGAAAAAGGTTTTTAGCCAGCTGCTGCGTGATGGTAGAAGAACCGCGCTTCTTGTGCAGCAACACGTAAAACGGAATGGCAACCGTGGCCACAGGGTCTATACCTGCATGATCATAAAAGCGGGCATCTTCTGTAGCCAGCAGCGCGTTTACGATATTGGGTGATATTTCGTTGAATTTACTATTAGACCTGTCCTGGACATAGTAGCGCCCTATTACCGTGCCGTCAGATGCAAGCACCTCAGACGAAACTGCGCTTTGGGGGTTCTCAAGCTCGGCAAGTGACGGCATATAGCCTACCAGGCCATTCTCGATGCCGATGACCAGCACTATAAAGGCAACCAGAAGAAAGATGAAGGATATCCACAGCGTCCGTATCCTGCGCCGGGTCTTTGCGGCCTTAGCCTGCGTATTTTTATCTATAGGTTTCAATCAATGCAAATGTAATAGAAATAGTCCTTTACAGGTGGGCGACCATGAGGGTGAAACAATTTTAACTGTTTGTTCCTCAGACTGCACAATACTACTTTCGTCGTATTGTGGCGCGCCAGCCAGAAAAGTATATTTGACGTAATGAGAACTTGTACCTACATGAGTGCGCTGGTATGCTCGTCGGCTTTTGTATTTGGCAGCCCCTACACGTCCCTGGTCCCTGCCGGGGCACCATCCGGGAGGCAGTCTACACTCCTTTGTGGTCTATGGACGTTGCGGGGATTCAGTCACATCAACTTCTATGTAGAGCCGGAGGGCAACCATTTTGCGATAACCCGCACAACACGCTCAGGAACAGGAAATTACGTTTACAAAGCCTGGACTACCGACATAAATGGGTCTTTGGTACTTAATGTGCAGGACGGCGAGAAACAACCGGAGTATATGCTTTATAACCTGGAGGTACAGGACCGTGACCAGGTGCTGCTCACCTCTGTCTCTGCACTAAACGATGTTCAGTGCTCCACAAGCGAGGAACTGCGAAACTATCTATCAGCCAACATAGCGAGCCCGGGATTCCTGGACATCCATGACAAGATGGTTTTTACCCGCGTTTTACCCGGCATAGTCACCGGCAGGCATGCTTAGGCACTATAGCTTCGCTTACTCACATTCCTTTGTTACTTTTACCCGCAAAAAAAGCGGAACAACATGAAAATGCTTGAGAACAAGGTGGCCCTTATTACCGGAGCCAGCCGTGGTATTGGCGAGGCTATAGCTGTAAAATTTGCCGAACACGGCGCCAATATTGCATTTACCTATTTATCGTCAGAAGAAAAGGCAAAGGCCCTGGAAGAGCGCCTGGCAGGACTGGGCGTGAAAGCCAAAGGATATAAGAGCGATGCTGGTGACTTTAAGGCCGCGGAGCAACTGGCAAACGACGTGCTAAAAGAGTTTGGCACTGTGGACATATGTGTAAACAATGCAGGCATTAGCCGTGACAACTTGCTGCTGCGCCTCACACCAGAACAGTGGGACGAGGTAATGCAGGCTAACCTGAAGAGCATTTATAACCTTACCAAGCAGGTAATGCGCCCGATGATGAAGGCGCGCTCAGGCAGCATCATCAACATGAGCTCTATAGTAGGTATGAAGGGAAATGCCGGCCAGAGCGCTTATGCTGCGTCAAAGGCAGGCATCATTGGCTTTAGCAAGAGTGTAGCTGCCGAGATAGGCAGCCGCAACATTCGCTGCAACGTAATAGCTCCGGGATTTGTGGAAACCGACATGACCCACTACCTGAAAGATGGTGGCGCAGAAAAATGGTTTGAGAAGATTCCGCTGGGCCGTTTTGGAAAAACAGAAGACATCGCCGATGCGGCACTGTTCCTTGCATCAGACATGAGCAAGTATATAACGGGGCAGGTATTGAGTGTGTGCGGAGGTATGAATATGTAACCCCAAACCCTGCCTACCGGCAGGCAGGCCCTAAAGGGGCTTTCCCTCAATTGGAAAATTCTTTCGAATATAATGCCGCTCCGAGGAGCGGCATTATATCTTTTAGTCATGTATTTTTTGCACTTTAACTCGCAGGGGACCACAGAACATGAAAAAGCCCCTTTAGGGGTTTGGGGTCGTGTTTTGGGTTCTCATGAGCAACACATTTGCCGTTGCCACTATACCCTCTTCTCTGCCTATGAAACTAAGCTGCTCGGTGGTGGTTGCTTTGATCGAGACATCATCTATCGTCACTCCCATCACCCCTGCTATGGTTGCCCGCATTTCATCTACATACTTCCTTATTTTGGGAGCCTGTAGTAATACCGTACTATCAACATTCACTACAGTGTAGCCTCTATCGGCTATGAGCTCAGTAGTCCGCTTCAGTAGTTTCTTGCTATCTATTCCCTTGTATGCCGGGTCGGTATCGGGGAAATGCTGACCTATGTCGCCCATGGACAGTGCGCCCAGCATGGCATCGCAGATGGCATGCAGCAACACATCGGCATCGGAATGTCCCAGCGCTCCTTTTGTATGCGGTATCAATACGCCACCCAGCCAAAACTCACGACCCTCTACCAGTTTATGAAAGTCTATACCCTGCCCTATTCTGTACATTTCTGTGATTCTAAATTTCTACTAAATACTTGCCAGCAGCGCCTGCCATGCTTTTTCTACATCTCCCGCTTCTACCGATTGCTTGGCATATCGGTGCAACGCCTCAATCATTGCTACCGGGTCATTCTTATACATGTCCTTTATGCCAGCCACCCGCTTATCAGGGGTTTCATCTTTTGCCGGTATCTGGGTAACATTACCGAGTATGCCAAGGTGGTTACCGGTAAGAATGGTGCTTTTACGGACGCTTTCAGGTAATGCATCAATGCCAATTCCGATCGAAGCATTCGGTTTAGGTACCGTAAACACGGCGTCGCCGGAGGCACGGCAATAATAATCGCCGCCCATGCGCGCTACCAGGTCAATCTTGTTCGGATCAATTTTACCCTCGGCATCCAGTACGGCGTCGTCCACGTGCATACATACCACCTCGCAGATAACCAGGTTACCTGCACCGCCTTCCATTCCTGTTTCCACCACTTTCAGCACCTTGCATTCCAGTTGCACAGGCGACTCCTTAACCCTGAAAGGATTGACCATTTCAGATTTCACAGGAGTGAATCCTGCCTTCTCAAACTCGTTTACACCCTTCGGATATTCGCAACTTGCCAGGCTGGTCTGCTGCACCATGTTGTAAGACACAACGTTTATCACCACTTCGTTGGTAGCGTAAACATTCTCCAGGGTGTGCTTAATAGTATTGTCGCGCACCCTGCGTGCGGGCGAGAAAATCAGTATTGGCGGCTTGGCACCAAAAACATTAAAAAAGCTGAAGGGAGACAAATTGGGATTACCCTCCCTGTCCACTGTGCTTGCAAAACAAATAGGCCGCGGGGCTACGGCACCCAGCAACAGCGCATGTAGTTGTGCTGTTTTCACCTCTCCGGGAACGATCTTCATGCTGCCAAGATACGGCTAACAGCCGATTTACAATAAAAAAGCCGGCACCCAATCGGGTACCGGCCTATAAGAATTATCTATCGAAACGGCTTAGATCAGGCTCACGCTCCTGTTCACAAACTCGGTAAGATCAGCACCTGTGAGCATACCCTGAGATAACATGGCGAGGTCAAACGCTTGCTTTGCCAGTTTCGTTTGCTCGTCGGCACCTGCAGCCAGTATGCGGCTCACCAGCTTATGATTGCTGTTGATGCTCACATTGTAGCTATCAGGGATGGAACCGTAGAAACTCATGCCGCCACCCAATGCTGCCATGTCTTTCATACGGCGCATAAACTCGTCCATAGTCACTGTAACCGGGAGCTCGTCAGGCCCAAGCGCTTCTACCTTTACTGTCATGTTCGGCTTGGCGATGGCCGTTTCGAAAATTTCTTTTACACTATTCTGTTGCTCGTCGTTCAGGACAGATTCAATCTTCTCTTCTTTCTCTATCAGCTTGTCCACTACATCCGCATCTACGCGCTTCATGCTGGTCTTCTCCAGTTTGCGCTCCAGCGTGTTTATGAAGTGGCTATCTATTGGCGAGTTCATCAGCAATACATCATAGCCCTTCCTGTTAGCGCTTTGTATAAACGAATCCTGCTTTGCAGGGTCGTTTGTGTACAAATACACAAGTGTGTCGCTTTTGTCTTTCTGTATCGGCTCTACCTTCTCTTTGTACTCGCTGAAGGTGTAATGCTCATCTTTCGTATTGGTAAACAGTACAAAATCCTTTGCACGGTCGTAGAACTTTTCCTCGCTTATCATACCGTATTTCACAAACAGGCTGATATCAGGCCATTTTGCCTCATAGCTCTTACGATCGTTCTTAAACAGTTCTGCCAGCTTGTCAGCAACCTTCTTGCTTATGTGGCTGTTTATCTTCTTTACATTACCATCTGCCTGCAGGAAGCTGCGGGATACGTTCAGCGGAATGTCCGGTGAGTCGATAACGCCATGCAGCAACATAAGGAAGTCCGGAACAATATCCTTCACTTCGTCGGTTATGAACACCTGGCGGCTAAACAACTTGATCTTATTGCGTTGCAGCTCAAAGTCATTCTTCACTTTCGGGAAGTAAAGCACGCCCGTAAGTGTGAATGGATAATCAACATTCAGGTGTATCCAGAATAAGGGTTCCTCGCTCATTGGATACAGCTCGCGGTAAAACTTCAGGTAGTCCTCGTCCTTCAGATCAGCCGGGGCTTTTGTCCAGATGGGGTTGGTATCATTGATGATATTATCAACCTCTTTCTCTTTTGGCTTCTTGTCCGCTTCCTCTTCGCCCTCTACCTCTTGCGTGTCGTAATCATACTCTGTCTTGGTGCCAAACTTGATAGGCACAGGCAGGAACTTGCAGTATTTATCCAGTATACCCTGCAGTTTATATTTGTCCAGGAACTCTTCTGAATCAGCGTTGACGTGAAGAATGATGTCCGTTCCGCGCGTTGTGCGCGTACCGGATGTGATCTCAAATTCTGTGCTTCCATCGCAAATCCACCTTGCAGCCTCTGCACCATCCTGGTAGCTCAGCGTCTGTATCTCCACCTGGTCGGCGACCATAAAGGCAGAATAGAAACCAAGGCCAAATTTGCCTATGAGTTCATTCGCATCCTTGGCATCTTTGAATTTCTCTACAAACTCCTCTGCGCCGGAGAATGCGATCTGGTTGATGTATTTCTTGATCTCATCCGCCGTCATACCGATACCATTGTCTGAAATGGTGATGGTTTTTGCGTCTTTGTCGAAAGCTACCTCAACAAGCGGGCTGCCTATCTCGCCCTGGTATTGCCCAAGTGAGGCGAGGCGCTTTATTTTCTGCACCGCATCTACTGCATTAGAGACCAGCTCGCGCAGGAAGATCTCATTATCTGAATAAAGGAATTTCTTAATTATCGGGAAAATATTCTCCGTGTGTATCGAAATACTACCTTTTTCTTGCATATGTATAGGATGTTTTAATTTCTATAAAAACGCTTATCAATATGCATTCCAATCGCTGAAAATTGACAAAATGACAGCAGTGAAAGAAGTTCTGTTTGCACTACGAGGTTATAATGACACACTAGAAGCAAGTCAAATTCAACGGCGCAGCAATTTTACCTAATTTCGCCACCCGATGGAATTCAGCATCCAGTCAACCGACCCCGGCTCATCAGCACGCGCGGGAACTATAACTACCGACCATGGTGAGATACAGACCCCTATTTTCATGCCCGTTGGCACTGTAGGCAGCGTAAAGGCTGTGACACAACAGCAACTAAAGGAGCAGGTAAATGCGCAGATAATACTGGGTAATACCTACCATTTATACCTGAGGCCGGGCACCAAAATATTGGAGCAAGCGGGAGGCCTGCACAAATTCAATGGCTGGGACAGGCCCATACTCACCGATAGTGGTGGTTACCAGGTGTTTTCGCTGGCTGCAAACCGAAAGATAAAGGAGGAAGGCGTTTTGTTCCAGTCACACATTGACGGCTCAAAACACCTGTTCACGCCTGAAAATGTAATGGACACGCAGCGCAGTATAGGCGCTGACATTATTATGGCATTTGACGAATGTCCACCTTACCCGTCTGAATACAGCTATGCCCAAAAGTCCATGGAGCTGACGCACCGCTGGCTGGCACGCTGCGTGCAGCGCATGGCTGAAACAGAACCAAAATATGGGTACAGCCAGTCGCTGTTCCCGATAGTTCAGGGTAGCACCTTTAAAGACCTGCGCAAAATATCTTCGGAATATGTAGCAGGTATGGAATGCGATGGCAACGCAATTGGTGGCCTGTCTGTAGGCGAACCGGAGCAGGAGATGTACGATATGTGTGGGCTGTGCTGTGAAATTCTGCCGGCTGACAAACCACGCTACCTGATGGGAGTGGGCACGCCTTGGAACATACTGGAGAACATTGCTCTTGGGGTAGACATGTTCGACTGTGTGATGCCCACACGCAATGGCAGGAACGGCATGTTGTTTACCACACAGGGCATAATTAACATCAGGAACAAGAAGTGGGAAAACGACTTCACGCCATTGGATGAGGGAATTGACTGCGAGACCAGCCGTTTCTACACTAAAGCATATCTGCGGCACCTATTCATCTCATCAGAGATACTTGGGCTTACTATCGCCAGCATCCACAACCTTGCCTTTTACCTGCACCTTGTAGCAGAAGCACGTAAACACATAATAGCCGGCGATTTCGCGACCTGGAAAGCATCAATGATCCCGACGTTAAAGCAAAGACTTTAAAAAAGAACGGCCGTCTTCATGAGACGGCCGGATGGGTATAATTTCAAAGGACAATATTCTAAATGCTCGCGTTACAAGGGGCACATTTTTCTGTGGGTGCGTTTAATCGGGGCTGCAACCAAGCATATTTTGTAATTACTGAATACTGACATTCAAATTATAGACGCAAGATATGCCCTGATATTGAATGAGTAGTGAGTTATCCGACGAATGGTCGTTTTGAGCCGACGAACGGTAAAATCAGGGTCAAAATATTAACCAATCGCAATATAAAAATGCACCTATGCGTTTTTTTCAAATGCGCTTAAGAAGTCCTGGCGGCTACTCCTAGCCACAGGAATTTCTTTTCCGTCAGTCATAATTACCGCACCATCATTTGAGTAACGGGTAACAGCATTGAGATTCACGATGAAAGACCTGTGTACCTGGAAGAACATCTTAGACTCTGTAAGATACTTATAGTTTCCCAGGTTAGCAGAAGAAAGGTATTTGAAACCGGCCCCGATTATCTGTGTACACTTATTTACACTCTCCAGGTACAGAATATCAGCAACATTCACATAGTCAATTGAATTCCTACCGGGAATCTTTAGTTTTTCCTGCGCCACGGTGCTCATTTTCTGGCTTTCACGCGCAAGCGACTTATTCATCACTCGCTCGATCGAACGGGCAATCGCAGCCTGGAGCTCACCGTCGTCTATTGGTTTCAGTACGTATCCAGAGGCGGCAAACGAAAACGCTTTCAGCGCATAATCTTCATGGGCAGTAACAAAAATTATCTCACAATCCAGGTCCGGTAACATCTTCAAAATGTCCAGGCCATTTTTCCCGGGCATTGAAATGTCAGAAAACAATATATCATACTTGTGCGTTTGGAGTGCACCAACCGCTTCCTGCCAGTGCAGAAATGTTCCCTTCACCTGTATGTTGGGATACAGCAAGCCTATTCGCTGTTTGAGCAGCTCTATTGCATCAGGTTCATCGTCAACAATAGCGCATGTGTAATTACTGTTCATAATGGGGATTCTTAATAGTGATGGTAACGATGGTTCCGGTTGCAGGCGCTTGCTTATCAAAGTAAGCGACATGTACATTCATCTTTTCATATTTGTTGAACGCGTTCACCAGGTCATTTATTATCAGGTCGCCATAGGAGTCTTTGACTTCCTCCCGACCGACCTTATCATTTTTCGATTGTTCGCGCCCTATACCGTTATCGTCTATAACGCAAACAATAGCCCCGTCCTGGCTACGATGCGAAAATGTCACAATTAATCGCCCTGAAGTTTCTAGTGGCAATAAACCATGATTGATCGCGTTCTCTACAAATGGCTGAATTAGTAGAGATGGGATGCTGTATTTTTCTACGATCCCGTCCCCTTCAAGATTCACCTCGTATATGAAACGATTTTTAAAGCGTGCCTGCTGCAGTTCAATGTAATTGCGCAGATTCGCTGCTTCCTCGCCTACAGCAATAAACTTGTTTCTGGAAGACCTTAAATAGCTGCGCAGCAGCCTCGAAAACTTAGAGATGTGTGTATATGCTTCATCCATTCGATTCTTGCTGATCAATAAGAGAGCCGAATTGAGCGTGTTGAATATGAAATGCGGGTTGATCTGTGCATAAATAGAGCGCAATTCCAGTTCCATTCGCGCCTGTTTTTGCTCATTGCGTCGCAGCACCACCTTTTTGGTAAAGACAATAACCAATAAAATCAAAATGACCACAATCCCCGCTGCAATCACCCTTATTGTCCACTTTCCGATAGAAGTCTGATACCAGTGAGGTTGTATGTAAATTGTGATCGCCACCAAATCACTACGATTCAACGCGTCATTGGCCCGAACATAGAGCTGATAATAATTACCGGGAACGAAGTTGCGTGGCACAACGATTTCATTTGCATTTAGTTCTTCCAGGCTACCAGCGTCAGAAAAAGAAGCAAATAACTTTAACCTTCCCAGTCCGTTTTGATTGATAACATCAAGCACAAATCTATCTTCAGCCTGGCTAAGTAATACAGTGTCACCGGTAGCGATATTAGTCGCTGTGTCTCCGTGCTTCAACACAAATCTGAAAGGTTTACTGTTTTCAGAAGCCAGGGTGTTTAGCGCTAAGCTATCAGGAAATTCGACCTTCAAAACTTGTGATGCCTGCGCCAGGTATAGAGCTCCACTACAAGCAAATACATCAACGGCATCCTTGTAGTCTTTTGCACTACCGGAAACAATTGGTTTCCCAAGTAGCCCTCTACCTGAAATCCTGCTTAAGACAATCCCATACTTTGACACAACGCAAAGCATATCGCGATAGACAAGCACATTAAAGACATCTTTAAATACAACATTGTCAAAAAGTTCTTTGCAGGAGTTGCGCACGGGGTCAAATAGAAAAAGTTTTTCCTTTGCGAGGATAAAGACATTGCCATATTTAGGATCTACAGTAATTTTCTGCACCTCGCCGACACTGACACCCGCAAGTTCTTCGCCATTCTTAAACGTTCTTATTCTCTCATTGTCATCTGCCGCAAGGATCTTTACATGATTATACAAATAAAGCAGGCCATTGACAGTATCCAATGAACAACCGTTGAATCGATTGCCATCCAGAATCGTTTCTGCCGAGGACACGTCTCCATAGTTCAATACAAGGTATCCCGCACGAGTCACCATGCGTAGATCTTTCTTATTATTGGTTACTCCACCAAATATTCCCCCTACCCTTTTGTTGACTTTAATGATTGCCCCATCCCGCGCGCGCAAAGCATACATCAGGTTTCCCAACAGGAGAACTGTGTCGCCCGAGTACTTTAATGCAAGATTCGGATTCAGTTTTTCATTGTAGTGAAATGTTTTCAGTCGAAAGCCGGTATCACAAACGGCAACAGTGTTATTTGACTTGCTATACCATACTAAAGCAGAATCATCGAGTGTGCCTATCAGGCGGTAGCCATCCAGGTTCGCCGGGCGATTATATGTAACAAATTTCTGAGTATTATTCTTCCATGCCCCGGATGTAGTAGTCCCAAGCAAATCCCACTCGCCAACGCGATGTACAGTCGTGATATTTTCAGGTTTCACGCCGGCTGCAAGCAATGGTAATATATCAATTCGCTCTGTGCATTCCGGACGTGCATTACGCATCCTGCAACGCAAAATGTCGTTTCTTCTTACGCAATGGAAATAATTATCGCCGTGTCGATTCTTCTCAAAATGAACATATAGGATATCGCGATTCGTTGCAGAATCCAGGTTGTAAAAAGTAATGCCGCCGTTTTCCGGATCGGTTACAGCCACTCTGGGCCCGAAAAATGTCAAAAGGCGGCCTCCGAACAGGTGGGTTTTTGCCTCGGCATACATCCGCATTGTTGTGTCGCGTAGTGGTATTCGCGAAAGGTATTTGACGTAGTATTCACCATTTTCATTTTTCGCAAACTCAACTTTATGTATGTATACGCCGTAAATGTAGTAATGATACCTCCCCCCTTCATCCCAATTCCCGAGTGACCCAAAAAATGAAATATCGTCAGGCAAACGAGAATCCTGGAATGCGGACTTGTCAAGCTCTGCACAGAACAGGGAATCTTTCTCGGTGATGCAAAGCTTATCATGCTTGCTTCCAGCCCTGTAAGAGGGAGTGCTAAAGACTATTCCGGGACCGTATGACTTCATATCGGTTGGAAAAACAGATCCAACACCAGCATCTGATTTTGCCCTGTAATATTCGTCGTTATAAATATATCCGATCTTATCTGCAAAAGAAGCCAGCCATATGCGCCCCTTACTGTCTTCCAGCATCTCCCAGGTATCGTCGCTCACCAACCCGGACGTAACGTCGAAATTTCGGAATTCATACCCGTTATATTTCGTTACACCCTTATCGGTGCATATCCACAGGTAGCCCAGGCGGTCAGTAATCATTCCATATACATGATCTGATGGCAGGCCATTGTCCTGGGTAAGGTGCAGATAGCTTTTAGTTTGACTTCTTGCTACTGAGGTCAAGATTGCCAGAAACAGGGCTAAGGCAAAATGCTTGCGAATAGGAATCACACTCGAAAGTTAAGGAACTATCACATTCGCTGCAATTACCTGCGGGAAAGCCATTGCCAGCTAATAAATATTATTTTTGCAGGAGAGCCATGTGTTTTTATAGCATTAAAGGCAGCTTCACCATAATTTCGTATATTGAAACAAATAATACAATCATTTAAGACCGGCGAAACAATCCTGGAGGATGTTCCCGCACCCAAAGTAAAGGCCGGCCAGGTGCTCATAAAAACAACTTTTAGCCTCGTTTCCCTTGGCACCGAGCGAATGCTCGTTGAATTTGGAAAGGCCAGCCTGCTCCAAAAAGCTATGCAACAGCCTGACAGGGTAAAACAGGTGCTGGACAAGGTGAAGACTGAAGGTCTGAAACCCACCATGCAGGCAGTCTTTAACAAGTTGGGCCAGCCACTACCCCTGGGTTATTGCAACGCAGGAAAAGTTGTAGCCGTAGGGGCCGGTGTTCATGAGTTCGCGATTGGCGACCGCGTAGCGTCTAACGGACCTCATGCAGAATATGTATGTGTGCCAAAGAACCTGGTAGCGCAGATCCCGAACAATGTCTCTGATGAAGAGGCGACATTCACGGTTATTGGCTCAATAGGCCTCCAGGGAATAAGACTCTGCGCACCTACGCTTGGCGAGACAATTGTGGTAGTGGGCCTGGGGTTGATAGGATTAATCACCGCAGAACTTCTGCTGGCAAATGGTTGCCGGGTAATAGGCATCGACCTTGATGCAAATAAAGTTGCCCTTGCAAGGGAAAAAGGGGTAATTGCCATCAATCCGGGAGAAGGTACCGACCCGGTAAAAGCAGTCACCGAGTTGACCGATGGGATCGGTTGTGATGGTGTAATTATTACTGCCTCTGCAAAAACTGATGAAATCATTGCCCAGGCTGCAAAAATGAGCAGGAAACGCGGCCGTGTGATATTGGTGGGCGTTGTTGGACTAAACATAAGCAGGGCCGACTTTTACGAAAAGGAGCTCACTTTCCAGGTATCATGCTCCTATGGCCCGGGCCGCTATGACGACAGCTACGAAAAAGATGGTAAAGATTATCCGCTACCATTTGTGAGGTGGACTGAACAGCGGAACTTCCGAGCGGTACTGGACATGATATCGATGGGGCGCATCAACGTATCATCACTCATCACCGAGCGTATTCCGCTGGAGGAATACGGTAAAATCTACCACAATATTGGCACCAAGGACTCTATTGCATCCTTGCTGCAATACCCTGAAAATAGTAGTGACTCATCTACGGTAAAGGTTACTGATGCAACATTCACCGCCGGCACTGGTACAGTGGGAATAATAGGTGCAGGCAACTACACAAACATGACACTGTTACCGGCATTGGCTACGTCTGGCGCTTCGCTGCACAGCATTGCCAGCGCCTCCGGAGTTACGGGCACTGCGCTCGCCAGGAAATATAAGATAGGCAATAGTACAACTGATTATAAAACCATACTTGCTGAGCCGGCTGTGGACCTGGTGATGATAACTACCCGCAGTAATTCTCATGCAGGAATAGTAGTTGAAGGATTGAAAGCAGGTAAACATGTGTTTGTCGAAAAGCCACTCTCCATAGACCGAAAAGGACTGGACGACGTTCTTGAAGCCTATGATGGTAAGAAGACACTTACCGTGGGCTTTAACCGAAGGTTTTCGCCGCACATGGTCCAGGTTAAGAAGGTAGTCGGAGACGCTCCGATGAATATCATAGCCACCATGAATGCCGGCGCAATTCCGCCGAATGTATGGGTCCATGACATGAATGTAGGTGGTGGCAGGATAATCGGCGAGGCTTGCCACTACATGGATCTTATCATCTACTTGACAGGAAGCAAGATAAAGGCCGTTTGTATGAACGCGCTTGGCGTGAATCCGCAATCAAATACGGACAATGCAAGCATTTTGGTGCGCTGTGAAAATGGCAGCACGGGAGTTATCAATTATTTTGCAAATGGGTCCAAGGAATATTCAAAGGAACGAATTGAGGTGTTTTCGCAGGAACGAACGCTCATAACGGAGAACTTCCAGGTTACCACCGGCTATGGCACAAAGGGCTTCTCAAAACTTAAAACAAGCATAGATAAAGGCCACGCCAGCCAATTTAAACTATTGGTTGACAGAGTGAAGACCGGCGGTGCTCCGCTTATTCCGTTTGACGAAATTGTGAACACAACACTCGCCAGCTTTGCTGCTATTGAAAGTCTTCAGAATGGGGCCTGGGTAAACGTACTTTAAACATAAATAAATTTTTAATACCAACGAATGCTGATAGACATTATTGCCGGAGCAAGACCAAACTTCATAAAAATAGCGCCGATCGTAGAGGCCATAACAAAAGCGAAAGATCGCGGTATCGACATTAATTACCGCCTGGTACATACAGGTCAGCATTATGACAAAAAGATGAGTCATGATTTCTTTGAGCAACTTGGCATACCCGAGCCGCATCACAACCTGGAGGCCGGATCGGGGACACAGGCTGAGCAAACAGGAAAGATCATGATGGGATACGAGAAACTGCTCACCGAAAAAGCCTGCGACCTTTGCATAGTTGTGGGCGATGTTACCTCTACCATGGCGTGCTCGATAGTTGCTAAAAAGGCTGGCAACATAAAAGTAGCGCACGTGGAGGGCGGCATTCGTAGTCGCGACCTTACCATGCCTGAAGAGATCAACCGCATGGTCACTGATGCGATTACTGACTACTTCTTTACAACGTCTGCAACTGCTAATGAGAACCTTAAGGCTGCAGGCGTCCCTGATAGCCGCATTTTCTTTGTTGGGAACACGATGATAGATACCCTGCAGAAACAGATGCCTCGTCTGATGGCGCCTCCGGTTTGGAAATCTGCAAACTTGTCTACCGGGGCCTACCTGGTTCTCACATTGCACAGACCGGCCAACGTAGACGATAAATCAAAACTGGCAGCCCTGCTGCATGCTATCATAGACTCCTCAAATGGGCTACCGATAGTTTTCCCTGTACACCCCCGCACATCTAAGGTACTGTCCGAAACTGGGGTAGATCTCTCCACCGTGCATCTTTCTGAACCAATGAGCTACCTGGAGTTCAATTTCCTGGTGAAGAATGCAAAAGCGGTTGTTACCGATTCCGGAGGCATCACTGAAGAGGCGACTGTTATGGGTGTGCCTTGCATGACACTTAGAGACAATACAGAGCGTCCGGAAACGTGCACAATAGGAACCAATGAGCTTATTGGCACCGATCCTGCAAATATTCCACCAGCTTTTGAAACGCTTTTTTCGGGCAATTGGAAAAAGGGTGGCATACCGCCATTATGGGACGGACACACTTCCGAGCGCATAATTGCAAATATTATTGATATTTTTGGCATTGCCTGATTATGCAATTGGTTGACACAGAAATAGTCATAACGACATTACTTCGGTTTTCCGCTCTCGTTGCCGAGTTCGGAAAAGATGGCTCTGTGTTGTCAACCTGGTATAACAGCGAGCAAAACAGTTTAGTCGGGAAACTGGATATAGAAGAAATAGCTCGACAATTCCGTACAGAGATCAGTGCATGCTTTGATGATGGGACATACCGGAGCGGCCAACTTACGGCCGAAATCGACGGACAAAAGTTATCCTTTGAGATAAAATTCCTGCCTTCTACACCGGGTCCGGGCAGGCTGGTAGCAACTGCGGAAATAGCCAGTAAGCATGAAGAAGTACGTGATGATGAGTTCTGGGAAGACGCGCTGGATGCTTCCGGTGACGGACGATGGGATGTTTTCATACCCGATCTACGGATCGGCTTTTCACGAAAATGGCATTCCCATTTTGGATATTCGCCCCAATCGTTAACGACGATCGACCAGTGGGTGGGTCTGATTCATCCTCATGATGTTGACGCCGTACAAAAAGCGCGACTTGACTATTTTGAAGGAAGGACCCGAATTTACAATAACGAATTCCGCTTGCTGTGCGAAGGTGGAGAATATCGCTGGGTACTGAGCAGAGGCGTAATAGTGAAACGTGACTCCGACGGAAAACCGTTACGATTCACAGGTACACACACAGACATTCACGAGCGAAAATTAACGGAGGAGCGTTATGCCTCCACAGCCCAGCTATTAGCAAAGCTGATAAATAACCTGCATGAGGGCATTTTAGTAACGGACGAACACAAAAAGATAGTCTACGCCAACGAGATGTTCTGTGAGCTCTACGATATAGGGGAGGCGCCTGAGGCTCTCGTGGGACTGGACGCATACAAGAGTATTGCGTCAAGGAAATCGTACTACGCAGACCCGGAATACTTCTTTAATCGCACTGTAGAAATCCTGGAAAATCGAGAGCCTGTGCTCAACGAAGAATGGAAAATGCTGGGAGGGAAAACGCTGAACCGGGATTTTATACCATTGACATTCGGGAATAACAGCAAAGGTGGGATTTGGAAATTCCGGGACATTACCGACCAGAAGACTGTAGAGAAACAACTGGCAGATCTCCGGAATTTTTATGAACGGATACTTAACAGTATTGCGGCCGACATCGTCGTTTATGACTCGAAGAACCGCTATGTATTCATCAACCCCACAGCAGTAAAGAACGCTGAGATAAGACAGTGGCTCCTGGGTAAGACCGACGCCGATTACGCCAGGCTCAGAAATAAATCTTACGAATTCGTTGAGCAAAGACAGGCTATTCTTCAACGCGCACGTGAAGAGCGTAAAGAAATAGAATGGGAAGAAACAGTCGCAACCCCGGACGGCGGAACTGAGTACCACATCCGGTACATGTATCCGGTGTTTGACGAGGCAGGGAATCACCAGTTTGGCGTCGGGTATGGGTTCAATATTACTGACCGGGTTAAGGCGCAACAAGAACTCAAGACAAGCATGGGTACGTTCGCAAGCGCTTTCAATGAATCGGGCATTGGAATGGCATTGCTGGATACAAACGGAAAGTGGATAGACATGAACCGGGTGCTGTGTACAATGACCGGCTATTCCAAAGAAGAGTTGCATCGCGTGCCTTTCAGAGATATCACTCACCCCGATGACCTGGACCTGGACGCGCATGAAATGAAACAGTTGTGGAAAGGGTTAATACCATCCTATAGCGTTGAAAAGCGTTACATTTCCCGCTTTAATAAGATAATTCAGGTATTGCTGACTGTGTCACTTGTACGTGACTCCGATGGCAATCCACGGTTTTATATTGCCCAGGTGGTGGACATAACAGAGAAGAAAGAGCTGGAGTGGACACTACATAAAAAAATTGCAGACCTTGAAGTAACACGAGAAAATCTCCTGGCAAAAATTCACCAACTGGAGGATCTCAGTCACATTGTAGCACACAATCTTCGTGGTCCGGCCGGTAACATAAAAGTAATAGCAGAGGCTATGTTGGGAGCAGGTGAAGACGCTGGTAGCCCAACGGATGAGGCGCCGTCTTTTACCCAAGAAGAAGCGATGTTACTAATTCATGAGGGATCTTCAGCCCTTATGGAAAGCCTGGCTACGTTGATGCGGATCACCGAAATTAAACTCAATAAAGAGATACCACGTGACCACTGCGACATAAACGCTATGATCAATGATATCTGTAACCAACTGCAGGGCGTGATTTTCGAAAAGAAGGCATTGATCTTACGAGATCTGGACGTGCCTTACATTCACTATCCCCGCATGTACCTTGAAAACGTGCTCTACAACCTACTAAGTAATTCTCTCAAGTATACCAGACCAGGCGTAAGACCTGAAATTCTGGTACTCACACAACACCACGACGGGCGCACAAAACTTACCATAAAAGACAATGGCCTCGGAATTGATATGGAACGTTACGGTCACCGGGTCTTCAAACTCAACGAAGTCTTCCATTCAGGATTTGATAGTAAGGGAGTGGGATTGTACCTGACCAAAACGCAAGTTGAATCTTACGGTGGAAGCATAGAGTTGAAGAGCAAGCCCAATGAGGGTTGTGAGTTCGTCGTAACTTTGTAGCCTGCCAATGATAGCCAGACTCAAGAATATGCTGAACCTTGCCCGGAATATGGGCGCACGTTATGTCTCCTATAGGGTAAAGCATGAAGTATTAAGACGGACAGGTTTGCTGAAAGGCAGGTTTCCCAAGGCGCCAGCTACCAGGACTTATATAACACTAGGACAGTGGAAAGAACTGCCGGCAAAGTTCTTCTTTCAAAATCGTAGTGAGCTGATGTTGGCCAAAAAACCGTCGGATGAGCTTGCACAGAGATTTCAATGGATCAAAGAAGGCAAGCTACTGATGTTTAACAGCCTGCTTACCGACCTGGGTACCAATTACGACTGGATAACGAACCCGGATGCAGGGTATGTATATGATATAACAAAGCACTGGACAGAGATACCCGACTACTCGCCGCAGGCTGGTGATATCAAATATGTCTGGGAGAAATCGCGTTTCTCCGACCTCTATGATATCATACGCTACGATCACCACTTTTCGCAGGATAATGCCGAACTGGTATTCCGTGACATAATTTCGTGGATAGACAAGAACCCGGTGAATTGCGGGCCCAACTATAGATGTAGCCAGGAAATGTCGTTGCGCATTCTAAACTGGACGTTTGCGCTTCACTTTTACCGAGATTCTCCGGCACTGTCGGAAGCGGTCTTTTCAAAAATGCAGTATGCCATCTACTGGCACCTGCACCATATCTACAACAACATCAACTTTTCCCGTATTGCGGTCCGCAACAACCACGCCATAACGGAAACACTTATGCTCTACCTTGCAGGCATCTTCTACCCTACGCTGCCAGGTGTGCAAAAATGGAAGGAGTACGGTAAGAAGTGGTTTGAGGAGGAGATCGCCTACCAGGTCTATGAAGACGGTACCTTCCTGCAGTTCTCAATGAATTATCACCGTGTAGTTATTCAACTACTTACCTGGGCCATAACACTGTCAGAAAAGAATGGTGAGGTATTTTCTGAGGTTGTTTATGACCGTGCACGTAAATCTGTTCAATTCCTGCGCACCTGCATGGTTGAGGAAAATGGTTGGTTGCCTAACTATGGTGCTAATGACGGAGCACTTTTCTTTCGGCTCTCAGACACTCATTATCGCGACTATAGACCCCAGTTACAGGCTCTATCGGCTTGCCTGGGAATGGATATAGATATTACCACAGCCTTTGAGGACGAACTATGGTACGGGAGCCAAGTGGCTATGAAACAAAGATGGTCCCCAAAGCCCGGAATTCATTCGTTTGATATTGGAGGTTATTATATCATACGGGAACCGGAGACGCTTACCTTCATCAGATGCGGCAGCTACAAGGACCGCCCTTCCCAGGCAGACAACCTGCACTTAGATGTGTGGTACAAGGGAAGAAATGTCCTGATGGATGCCGGCAGTTACAAATACAACACAGACTCTGAAACTATACGCTATTTCAGCGGCACGCGTTCGCACAACACAGTTATGCTGAATGACCTGGACCAGATGCAGAAAGGCGGGCGCTTTATATGGTATAACTGGACCAAACGCATCGACGCGTCGATAAGAGAAGAAGAAACTTTATTCCGCTTCAAGGGATCCATACATGCATTTGCACATTTATCACCAGGCATAACACACACCAGGACCATTACCAAAAGAAAAGGCGAACCGACATGGGTGGTACATGATGTTGTGTCCGGAGCGCCACATGGCACGCAGCTAACGCAATTATGGCATGTAGCTAAGGAGGAGGTTCAGAATATTGAACTGATCCCTTCTAAGAACAGCGATGGTGCGGTTATTGTTGCTGAAAAGGCGGGTTGGTACTCTTCGCTTTATGGCGCTAAAGAAGAAAACATAGAAATGGCGTTTTCTGTCGCTGGATCAGAGATCACAACAACCTTTTCAATCAAAGGAGCATAACAGCGTTTGCTGAATTCTGCTAATTTTACGGCCCGAATGAATATCCTCCTGATTCACCAATATTTCCTGGAAGAAGACGATCCCGGTGGTTCCCGCTGGAATGAGTTTACACGTATATGGACAGACGCGGGCCACTCCGTAACGGTACTTGCTGGTATGATGCACTACAACGGAAATGAAAAACGTGCAGAATACAAGGGGAAATACTTCGTAAACAAACAACAGGGTGCTGTCAATGTGTGGCGGTGTCATGTTTCCGAGTCATACAACAGGAGCTTCCTGGGCCGCCTTTGGGGTTATTTTTCTTTTATGTTCTCGGCTCTTTATGCCGGCCTGTTCAAAGCCAAGGGCAAGTTTGACGTGGTGATCGTTACTTCTCCCCCATTATTTGTAGGCATCACCGGTTACCTGGTTTCAAGGCTTCGCCGCATGCCATTTGTTTTTGAGGTACGTGACCTGTGGCCGGAATCTGCCATTGATACCGGTATACTCACAAACAAGCTCATCATCAAACTGGCTTATTGGGTTGAGGCTTTTATATACAAGCGGGCAAAACTCATCAACGTACTCACCCCGGCTTTCTACAAAACCTTGCGTGACAAAAAAGGCATACCCGAAAACAAACTCATTCAGATCTCAAACGCAGCAGACTTCAGCCTATCTGAGCGATTGTTGAAGGATTTTGACCGACCGTCATTCCGTCGCGAGCACAACCTGGAAGGTCATTTCGTCATTACCTATGTAGGTGCTCACGGCGTTGCCAACCACCTGGAGCAGGTGCTGGACGCCGGGCAAGCCCTGGCAGATACCAATGTACTTTTCCTGCTCATAGGTCAGGGTATGGAAAAAGAGCGACTGGTGAAGTTAGGTAAGGAAAGAAACATTACGAATGTGCGCTTCCTTGATGCTGTGCCGAAAGCGGATGTATTTCGCTTCATTCTGGCGTCTGAGATGGGCGCATCGGTATTGAAACGCGTAGACACATTCAAAACAGTCTATTCTAATAAGACATTTGACTACATGTCCTGCAAGCGGCCAATCCTTATGGCAATAGACGGTGTGTCGCGAGAGTTGCTCGAAGACGCGCAAGCAGGAACCTACGTAGAGCCTGAAAATATAAGTGAGTATGACCGCATCATCCGGGAATATCTTGCTGAGCCATCGCGCATAGAGCGGGAGGGTGAAAGTGGCTACAAGTACGCACGCGAGAACTTTGACCGGGAAGTACTGGCTAAGAAATATCTCGGGTACATCCAGGGAATCGCAAAATAGACCTACTTCTTTGTAAGCGTCCGGAACACGTCCTCCAGCGACTCTGTCTGCACCTGCATGGAGCTTATATTGATGTTGCTGTCCAGTGCCCATTGCATTACCTCACGACGCAGTGCATCTGGCTCTGAAGTAACCAATTTCCATTTGTTACCCCCATGATTCTCGGCCCGCTGCACATTTGCCAGGGAAGTAAGCGCTGCCTCCTTTACTTCCTTCTCAAATTCAACGAGCAACACGTCTTGTCGGGTATTAGCCTTTTGAAGGTGTTCTATCGAGTCGTCTGCAACGATCTTGCCATTGTTGATGATGATTACCCTGCTGCACATGGCTTGCACCTCCTGCATGATGTGCGTGGAAAGCAGAACTGTTTTGTTAGCGCCAATGGTCCTGATTAGATCCCTTATTTCAATGATCTGGTTGGGGTCAAGGCCTGATGTTGGTTCATCAAGAATCAGGACCTCCGGGTCGTGCAGCATAGCCTGGGCCAGGCTCACACGCTGTTTATAACCCTTTGAGAGAGCCCCGATCTTCTTGTGCGCTTCTTTCTCCAGCCCTGTCATTTGTATCATCCGCTCAATTGCAGCCTTGCTGTCCGCACCCAGGCCATGCAACCCGGCACTAAACTCCAGGTATTCGCGCACGTACATTTCAAAGTACAAAGGATTAGCCTCGGGCAGATATCCAATCCTTTTACGGACTTCTCCGGGCTTTTCGGCAACGTCAAACCCGCAGACGGTCACCTTGCCGTCTGAAGGAGGCAGAAAACCTGTTATCATCTTCATTGTCGTAGACTTTCCGGCTCCATTCGGGCCCAGGAAACCACAGATCTCACCTTTCTTTATTTCAAAGGAAATATTGTCAACAGCGCGTTGCTCGTCATAGAGTTTTGTAAGGCCTTCTACTTTTATAGACATGATACCAGGATAAGAACCGCTAAGATAGGACAGAAAAAAGAGCCCATACAGGGCTCTTTTCACAATGAATATTTTTTAACTACTATTTCACCTTGGTGGTAGGTATTACCGTACCCACAAATTGGCAGCTGTGCTGTATCGTATCTTCTTTAGCAGTGTAATTGTGCTCGTAAATGTGGAGTTTCAGGCTCTTATCGGACTGAAGTGTAACATCGAAATTCCTTAGGTAATAGTCTGAACCGGCCTTTGCGCTGTCGTTATTTGTCACCTCTACGCTATATGCAGCTTCGTTGCTGACTACATATCCCTGTAATACCTTTTTTTCAGACTCAAACAAGCTTTTCACATACACGTCCACGCTAAGAATGCCCCGATTGGCTGCGGCAATACTTACCGTATCGATAGTAGGAGCGCCATTATCGCAATACATATACCCGGCATAAACCCCTATATACCTATCCCTTTTCTTGGTTTCGCACAGGGATCCCTCCCAGCCGGTGGGGCAATTACACTCGCCATGCCCGCACGATCCACCATTCTGGCAGTTGATGCCATCACACGCATTGGGCTCACAAGATGTAATAAATGTAGTGCCTATAACCGCAGCAAGCAGGGATACAGTTACCAACGCCAGCTTTCCTAATTTCATGAAGGTTAGATATTTGGTACCAAGATACAAATATTATCGACAAGCCCAAAAAAAGCAAGCGATTATGACTCAATGAAATAAGACACAAAAAGACAGGAAAATGGTTGGCGGCTTATTTTGGGCACCCGAATTCCCGTTCTTAGATAGCTACTCAGCCTATCAAAATCGCAATTGCCCCCTCGTGCAATCTAATGATGCCTCAAAGCCTTGCCGAAAATAGTATCAAGGGCAGCTTTCAGCTTATCTATCCCGCTGTCAACCGCCTGCTGATAAGTATCGCCGTGACCATGAACTGCTACCGGAGACCTTCCCTCTATTCGCGCCTCAAGAACACATCTTTTGTCGTCACCTCCGTTTTTTCGACCGTCTTCGTCAGTAAGATGTGCCTCAATACGGCTGATGTGCTCTTTATACCTGCCCAACTCTTCTGTAATCAGGTCAATAAACGGGTTAATTACGCGCTCCCTGCCATTTACATTGCTCGATGTATTGAATTGTACTATCATAGTGACGTGTTTTTATTAGGTTAGCTAAGCGCAGACTATCGGGCATCTCAGAAATATGACGCAAAGGTAAACCCAAAGGAACTCGTTGATTTACTAAACGCTAGTGTTGATTTGTAAGTTTTCAGCGTATTATTGATGTAAGCAATTATATCCGGGCACGATTTTTGTCATGCGCAATGGTAAACTCCTTTATGAAATACCCGCTACTTCTGGCTACACTGCTATCCCTTACCGGTTGTATACGTTACTATTGCCATGCTCAGGACTCGATAACCGCATACGCAAGTCGCGACTGGAAATCATTTATCGACAGCACAGCCACCCTGATAAAGTACCAGAAAGGCAGCAATTTTCAGATGATGTTAGATTCTTCAATGAACGAGTTGCAGTACCAACCCCGTCCCGACGCACCGTTCTGGGCAGTTGTTGCCAGTGGCTTAACTCCAGAGTACGACTACAAGATCATATTCCGCCCCTCGGGGATTGAAAAGCGTATCACAAATATTACCATTGACCACGAGAAGGTCTCCCGCGGCGCCGATGCAGTTACCTCTTGCGGTGGTAGTTACACGATAAATGGTGTTACCACTAACGTATCAGAATATGTCGATGATGTGTCGGGATACACCGTCTCAACAATTCAAATCTACCTCTACGAATAGACCTACCCAAACGAATTCCATCCCTGCGCTGTAAGCGGGTGCTTGTTGCCGCCCTTAGTAATAAGGTGGGCGCCCTCGGCCGCCTCGGTTATGTAACCAATTACGCTTATCAGGCCATTTTTTGACACCTTTTCATAGTCTTCCTGCGTCACAGTGAACAGCAATTCATAGTCCTCTCCCCCATTCAGGGCGCATGTGGTTACCGAAACATTGAACTGCATAGCCATTGGCCGCGCCTCGTCTGACACCGGGATCTTGTCTTCATACAATACGCAGCCCACCTCGCTGGCGCGACAAATGTGCAGCAACTCCGAACTTAACCCGTCGCTGATATCGATCATTGACGTTGGCATGATACCCTTCTCCTGCAGCCACTCCACGATATCCATTTGTGCCTCCGGCTTCAGTATTCTGCCCACCAGGTACGATTGCTGTTGCAGATCGGGCTGAACACCCGGATTCTCCAGGAATATCTTCTTCTCGCGCTCCAGCAATTGCAGTCCCAGGTACGCCGAACCGAGGTCGCCCGAAACACAGACAAGATCGCCCGGTTTTGCACCTGAACGGGTAACAAATTTGTCTGGTGCTACCTCCCCTATCGCCGTGACACTGATTATCAGGCCCGAACGTGATGTTGTGGTATCTCCGCCTATCAGGTCTACATTGTATTTCTCGCAGGCTGCATAAACCCCCTCATAAAACTCTTCCAGCGCCTCTACCGAAACCTTATTGGACACGGCAATGCTCAGCGTTATCTGAGTTGGCGTGGCCATCATGGCATAAATGTCAGACAGGTTCACCACCACAGCTTTGTAGCCCAGGTGCTTCAGCGGAGTATACATGAGATCAAAGTGCACCCCCTCTACCAGCATATCAGTGGATATTACTGACTGGCGGCCAAACTGGTCTATTACTGCAGCATCATCACCCACGCTCAATAGCGTGCCTGCATTTCGCGTCTCATTCTCTTCAGTCAGATGCCTGATAAGGCCAAATTCACCAAGGGAGGCTATTTCTGTTCTCATGCCCGCAAAAGTAATGACAAAAGAAATGTAGTTTAGACCAGCCTGGCGGTCCTCTGGATTACAACAATTGTTTATGAAGCACCGTTAGTATCTTTGCAAACCAAAAAACATCCAATTCATGCCCGGAACAGAACTATTTGGCAACGAAGAGCGTAAAGAGATAAATGACGTACTGGAGACAGGTATCCTGTTCCGCTACAACCACGACCAGCAGCGCAATGGCATCTGGAAGGCCCGCGAGTTTGAGGCCGAAGTGGCTAAGATAACCGGCGCTAAGTATGCGCATGCAATGTCCAGCGGCAGCACGGCTATTGCTACAGCACTTGCAGCATCGGGCATTGGTACAGGCGACGAGGTCATTGTCCCGCCTTTCACCTACATCGCTACCATAGAGGCTGTTCTTTTTGTCGGAGCTATTCCCGTATTTGCTGAGATAGATGAAACGCTTTGCCTAAGCGCAGAGGGCATTAAAGCAGTGGTAACGCCAAGAACAAAGGCAGTTTGCCTGGTGCATATGTGCGGTGGCATGGCTGATATGGATGCACTAATTGCAGTAATTAATGAGCACAACCTTGTACTGGTGGAAGATGCCGGCCAGGCGTTCGCGGCTTCTTATAAGGGCACATATACAGGTCTTTTTGGCAAAGCCGGAAGCTACTCGTTCGACTTCTTTAAAATCGCCACAGCGGGCGAAGGTGGCGTACTCGTTACGAATGATGAGGCCGTTTACAGGAATGCAGATTCCTATTCAGACCATGGTCACGACCACATAGGTAGTAACCGCGGCATGGAGCAGCACCCTATCCTGGGTTTCAACTACCGCATCAGCGAACTGCACGCGGCTGTGGGTCTGGCACAGACACGCCGCGTACCGCACATCGTGGAGATGAACCGCAAGAACAAAAACCTGCTTACTGAAATACTTTCGCAGACGGAAGGTATTTCATTTGCACGCCTTGCTGATCCATCCGGCGACTCTGCTACTTTCCTCAATATGTTCCTGCCAGACACAGAGGCAGCAAAGCGCACGGTAGATGAATTGAACAAAGCCGGTGTAGGTGGTTTCAATTACTGGTATGTAAACATGTATCACTTCATCAATCAATGGGATCACATTAAAGAACTGCGAACTACGTCTAAGCTGCCAGTTCAACTCCTGGGCGCTCCACAGAATTATGCGGAACTGGATTTGCCGAAGTCACAAGAGGTTATTGGCAGGCTCATATCATTTGGCATTCGGGTCACCTGGACAGAGGATGAAGTTCGCTCCCTGGCAGGCAAAATTGCTGAATGTGCAAAACGCGCAATGGCACCTCAAGTTGCATAATAACTTACAATAAAACTCACAACAAGTTGACATTCAAGAATTTCAAAAATATCGATAAAGTAGTTTTCGGTCGTGGTAGCTTTTCCATGCTGGGCGACATACTTGCCACAAAAAGGCACGAGAACGATGGCTTCTTCCTGTATGTGGTTGATAATTTTTTCAACGGCAAGTCCCTTGCAGACAAACTGCCACTGACGGATAAAGACGTTGTTCGCTTCATAGATGTTGACCCCAACGAGCCTACGACAGAACAAATCGATAATCTTCGTGATGAGATACTTGCCGGGCACGGTTTGCCTGCCGGCGTTATTGGCATTGGCGGTGGCAGCATTATGGATATTGCAAAGGCTGTGTCATTGATGTTCACCAACGAGGGCTCTTCTACGCTCTACCAGGGACTAAATCTCATCAAAAAACCAGGCATTTATCACCTGGGCATACCGACTATTTCGGGTACAGGGGCGGAAGTTTCCATGACAGCTGTGCTAACCGGGCCTGAAAAGAAACTGGGCCTGAAATGTGACTGGACCATTTTTAACCAGGTAATCCTGGATAGTGAGCTTACGGCCACTGTTCCCGTAGATAAATGGTTCTACACCGGAATGGACACATATATACATTGCATAGAATCTGAAACAGGTACACTAAACAATGCATATAGCCATGCCTATGCCGAGCAATCACTGAAACTGTGTCGCGAAATTTACCTTGGGCCGGACGCGGGCCAAACACCTGAAAATGATGATAAACTAATGGTTGCCAGTATGATGGGTGGCCTCAGCTTAACTTATTCTGAAGTTGGTGTTTGCCACGCACTCTCCTATGGCCTATCTAAAATATTAGGAGAAAAACACTGTTATGCGAATTGCGTCGCGTTCCAGCATCTTGAGGACTATTATGGTGACGCCGTAACGGAATTCAAGTCAATGCTAACGAAACACAATGTAAATCTCCCTACCGGGCTGGCTGCAATGTGGAGCGACGAAACCATAACTGCGATGGCCCATGTAGCATATAACCTCCACCACATGTGGAACCATGCAGTCGGCGCTGATTGGAAGGAAAAGGTGACACTGGATACGATCAAGGACCTGTACAGGAGAATGTAACAGTTTGAGCCGCTGTCGCCTTTCCAGTGGTTCTTAACGGAACTTTACCAACCACAAAGCTACCTTTGTGATCCTTGTGAAAACCTTAGTGCCCCTTGTGTTAAGATCTAAAAATTAGTTATGAGCAATAAAAAAGTAATGGTTGGTAATATTGAGTGTGGCTCTGATGAGCTGTTCCTCATTTCCGGCCCATGTGTTATTGAAGATGAAATGGTGATGATGAAGACCGCTGAAAAGCTGAAAGAAGTAAGTGAGCGCCTCAACATACCAATTATTTATAAGTCGTCCTTCCTGAAGGATAATCGCAGCAGCCTCAGCTACTACGATGGTCCTGGTCTGGACAAAGGAATGAAGATCCTGGCCAAAGTGAAGGAACAGTTTGGCTTCACCCTGCTCACAGACATTCACTATCCCGACCAGGCAGCGCCTGTTGGCGAGGTGTGCGATGTGCTGCAGATACCGGCATACCTGTGTATGCAATCAGGGCTTATGGTGGCTGCTGCCAAAACTGGCAAGGTTGTGAACATTAAGCATGGCCAATTCCTGGCGCCCGACAACATGAAGCACCCTGTGGGTAAATGCGTGGCTGCAGGCAACGACCAGATCATCCTTACAGAGCGCGGCTACACCATGGGCTACAATGACCTGGTGGTAGACCCACGAGCGTTCTACCATATGCGCAACCTCGGCTATCCTGTAGTGTTCGACATTACCCATGCTATCCGCAAATACGGCATTCCAAGTGCAGACGCCAAGGGTGGTGCTCGTGAGTTCCTGCCGGTTCTGGGCCGCGCAGGCGTAGCTGCCGGTGTAGATGGAATATTCATTGAAACCCATACCGACCCTGAAAAGGCTCTTTGCGACGCTGCCAGCCAGATGAATGTAAACGACCTTGAAGAATACCTGAAGCCACTACTGGAGCTGCACGCAGTGGAAGTAAAATACCGTACCAACTAAAAGCAACCATTCGGCGGCATTTTTATAGCTTTGCCACGCTTTATAGCTCAATAAAAACACAACACAGAAACAAAATAACATGGAACTGTATCTTGACTCAGCCAATCTCCGCGAAATAGAAGAAGGATTTAAACTCGGCTTTCTTACCGGCCTTACCACTACGCCTACTTTTATGCAGCGCGAGGGTATTACCGACATAGACGGCACTATCGTAAAGCTGTCTAAAATGGTTCCCGTGCTCCAGATCGAAGCACTGGGAAACACGGCCGAAGACGTGGTAAAAGAAGCTGAGCGCCAGCTCGCACTGGGCCTCGACCCTAAGACGACAGTATTCAAGATACCGGTATCGCTGGAAGGCCTTCGTGCCTGCCGCATGCTGCGCAACAAGGGTTTGCTGGTAAACGTGCACCTTGTGTACACCCTGCAACAGGCCTATATGGCTATGCAGGCCGGCGCTACCTATGTTTGTCCGCTGGTGGGCAGGCTGCAGGATCAGGGCCACGACGCAGTTGCTCTTGTGGAGCAGTGCGTAAAAGCGGTGGAGCGCTACAAATACGACACCAAGATCATGTTTAGCTCTGTGCGCAACGTAGAGCATGTGCGTAATGCGCTTTCAGCAGGTGCGCACACTATTACTGTTCCACTGAAAATACTCAAATCTCTTACCGAGAACAACTTCACTACCGTGGGCACGGAGCAGTTCCTTTCAGACACGCGCCTGATGACGGTACGTGTGAAGGAAGCACTGAATGGCGTGAACCCGACCGTAAACGCTTCCAGCTCATTGAAGGACGCTATTGTGCAGATGACCAATTATGGTTTTGGCTGCGTTACCGTGGTAGATGATGCCGGCGCACTTGTTGGCATTTTCACAGATGGCGACCTGCGTCGACTGTTGCAGAGCGAAGGCGAGCACATCCTTGACAAAACTATCGGCAGCCTTGCATTTAAAACTCCGATAAGTATTGACGTAAATGCCCTGCTGAATGACGCTGCCGGTATCTTCAACAAAATGAAGGTGGACACTATATTGGCTACTGAAAACGGTAGGCCGGTGGGCATGCTCGATATACAGGACCTCAAAGCTTACTAGTAGTCAATACTTCCATGCACGACCTCGTCACATCCATATTCCGCGGCACCTTTGTTACGGAAGCCGCAACCCTTGCCGAAAAGCTGAACGGCGTTAATGCCTACATCTTCGATTGGGATGGTGTGTTCAATGACGGGTCTAAGGGCGAAGATGGATCAAGTCCATTTAACGAGGTCGACTCTATGGGCATAAATATGCTCCGCTACAATCATTTCATTCGCCGTGGTGCCAACCCTATTGTGGGAATTATAACAGGCGAAACGAACCCTACGGCCTTTACGTTCGCTCGCAGGGAGCATTTCCATGCAGTGTACTACGGCATCAAGAAAAAGACAGACGCATTACTGCACCTGTGCGCTGCGCACGACCTGCATCCGTCTGAAGTAGCTTATTTCTTTGACGACATTACCGACCTTGCTGTGGCTGCAGCCTGTGGCGTACGGATAATGGTAGGAAGAAACAGCAATCCGATGTTACTGCGAACAGCCATGGAGCACAATTTTGCCGACTATATCACCGCAAATGACGGAGGTAATAACGCGCTGAGGGAGGCCACCGAGCTGATGAAAACACTCAGCGGCCGTTACGAAGACACCATTCTGCAGCGTGCGCAGTTTACCGACAACTACCGCGACTACCTCAATAGTCGCAACGTGCCATCACCGGCATTTTACTCCGTTTCAGATTCCAGGATATCAGAACAGACACATCCATGATAGCAGGCATTATACCCGCACGTTACGCTTCAACCCGGTTCCCGGGCAAGGCTCTCGCCGACATTAATGGCAAAAGCATGATTCAGCGTGTGTATGAGCAGGCAGCAAAAAGCCCGGCTCTTCATATCGTTGTGGTTGCCACTGACGATCAGAGGATCTTTGACCATGTCACTGCATTTGGGGGAAAAGTAGTGATGACAGCAGCCCACCACCCAAGCGGCACCGACCGTTGCTACGATGCCCTGTTGCAACTAGACCCAGCCATACAATATGTCATCAATATCCAGGGCGATGAACCCTTCATTGACCCGGAACAGGTAAATGAACTTGCGGCCGTTCTGCAGGATGGCACCACTGAGCTGGCTACGCAAATGATCCCGGTTTCCGCGCACGAAGAGCTATTTGACAAAGGAGAGGTGAAAATTGTGTTGAACGACCGGCAAGAGGCGCTTTACTTCAGCCGTATGGTCATTCCCTTCATTAAAGGCGCGGAGGAGGCCGATTGGCACAAACATCATACTTACTACCGGCATGTGGGCATGTATGCCTATCGCAGGGACATACTGGAGCGTATCACTGCCCTACCCGTTTCCTCACTGGAAAGAACAGAGAGCCTGGAGCAGCTGCGGTGGCTGGAACATGGCTTCCGTATCAAATGTGTACCCACAAAGTATGAAAGCCACTGCATAGACACTCCCGAAGACCTGGAACGTATGCTATCCCGCATAAAACAGTAACTTAGGCTTCTCAACGCCCAGACATGCGTACGCGGAAAAGCCAGGAGTACACCATCTCTCCACAGAAATACATGATCCTTTTGCCCTTTAAAACAAAACACAATCCTTGTGCCCTTAGTGCTAAATCTTTGTATTCTTTGCCTGCCCGTCCGCTAGGCGGGTGGTTAGTAAGCAGCGCATTCTGTACACTGCTCGTGCTTACTGCGTTCTGCCCCTCAGCTATAGCGCAAAATAACGCCCGCTTCAGCGCCATAAAACCAGGCATGCGCAATGAGCGCCTCGAAAACGAAGCCATCTGGCTCGCCAACAGGAAAGCTGGCACCATCAAGTGCGATGAAGAATTCATCGACGCAAAGATCACGTCTGAAGATTGGGGCATGGACTACGACATGCAGGGCCGCATCACAGGCCGCCACTTGCACATGGAACTCTACGGTGAAACGCGCGATGGCAAGTGCGGCATGTCTCACTGCGTCTTCCGCCAAAGGCTACAGGGCGATAACACCTTCTCCCCACGCTTGAAGCTGGTAGAGTTAGGTGAGTTTTTTGCTATGGAGTGTGAGTAAACAACCTTTATCCGAATGAAATTGTAATAGGGTCAAGTAATGATCGAATCTGCCTACAGTCGACGAATAAAAAAGGGAGAAGAAGCCGCCACGTGGAGCCTGGCATTAGCAACAATGTCTGCACTTATCAGTTTTTTGGTATGCGGAAGTAACTTGCGAGGCATTGCTTATTTCTGCCTTGCATACGCAGTTATAGCAATCTGTCTTGGAATATTTGTATTGGCAAGTAAGAGGCAAAAGAAAAAGTATTATACCATCTTTGCATTCATATTTTCCGCTATCGGGCTGGCATTTTCAATTGGCATACTACTGAATGTAGACCTTTGTTTTTGCCCCCAGACAAGGAAAACCACCCTCCGGCATGATGTTCAGACACACCTCTATCGTCAATGCTCGCCTCTTGGTCGCCATCGCAGCGACATGTAAATTGCAAGCCCCATCGACCTCCACGGCTCAAAAGTCATAGCCTAACTTGAGTATGGTATTGAGAATAGACGATGCTTTCATTAGACCCACCATCTCACCAGTGATGCAGCATGTAATTCGTCAGTCACATTTCCGGGAAGGTATCCTTTGTTTTTTAGAGTATTTGCAAAAGCAAATATCTCCCGTTCAATATTGTCGGATAAACGGGAATTTATGATTGGAATCGAGAGTGTTTTCTTCTGTGTCTTGTTCATCTGCTCTATGAAGAAGTGAATTTCCAGCGTCGTTTCCGTGCGTTGAGAAATGAATGTACTTATACTCACTACCGCAGGATACCCTCCTAAATCTCCGTAAGCACATTCCCTTGTAAACAACAACCACGTTGATGCGTGCAATTTGCCGATCTTGTAAAGGTTGCTATCGAAAATCCCTCTGTTTACTAACTCGATTAGATGGCTTTGGTTACTATCAAAATGATTCAAGTACCCCCAAATATGAAGGGTCAAAAACAGAATCGCAACGGCGGCCGATGTGACCATCATTTCACTACGCTCATGCAACCATAAGGTAGCCGTTAGTTGATTCTGTGAACCAAACCAGCCAACTAAATTCAGAACCGCCCAGACTGCAAATACAATTAGCAACCGAATTATGACCTTTGCCCAGTTTAGCTTCAAAAATTTCATTGCTATGTTTAGACTACTATATTCAGCTTGCCAATCAAATATCTCACAATATATTTCAAAGTAAATGAGAAGAGTAGTCCCGAAAAGACACCTGCGGCAACTACGAGTACTGAAATGTCCACCGACACGGTCGCTCCAAGTATTTTAAGCAGGCTTAGCAAGAGTCCTCCCATTAAGCCACCCGCAACAGCTAAGCTACATGTAATGAATGTCGCAACTCCTTCGATTATCGAACGATAATACAAACCGGTGAGCGCTGAAAGTGAAACAATCCCAAGAGTGAGAAACAAGATAAAGCAACCAAGAACCGCCCCCAAAAATAATAGAAGAAAAAGCATGGTTATCACCACTCCCGCAAGGAGCGCCATCATAATAATGAATAACCCAGGATCTTCTCCCGCTACATCAGCGATGCTGGCAGCAGCGAAACCACATTTCGCTACAAATATTAGCGTCGACACCATTACAAACCTCCTGAGCATCATCTCTGCTGCGCAAATTACTGGAAACACGAGCATCTAAGGCGGCAAAATAACGCTCGATGCAGATTTGTACGCGAATGCTAGAAGCCCAGCGACAGGGAAAACTGACGCGCTGCACACTCCATCATTTTGCGTTCACTTTCACCCCAAAATCAGGAGACTCCACAAGTTGAAAGGTAGCTGACGCGAACTTTATCTCTCCGCCCGTGGCATCCACTTCCTTTAATATCTCAAGGAATAACGCGGTTTTTGTAGAGCGTCTCAGTTTGTAGTCCACTACATATCGCAGTGTAAATTCCACCCAGTTATCATTGGCTATTAAGGATACCTGTGGCTCAGTTATTGCATCTTCTAGTCTATAGCGTATCTGCAGATCGGCCCACTGTTCGTGAGCCCCTTGCGGTAAATTGCCCGTTACCTTTTTTCCAGCAGCCAATAAGATTTCCTGGGTGCGTTCGTAATTGCTCCCATACTGAATGGGCACCTTAATTTCGTCCCATAAAAACGGGAAATTACCCGAATAGTTGAATACCGGCTCCTTAAACACAAAGCTGTTCGCTATTAGAACTATCCTGCCGTTGTAAAGGTCTCCATCCACCCATTGACCGGTTTCCATTATCGTGGTTCTTAGCACGCCAATGTCCATAACGTCGCCTTTTATGCCGCCAAGCTGCACTCTGTCGCCTGTCTTGTAAAATCCACCAAAAAGTATTGCCAGCCACCCGGCAAAGGACGCGATCACCTCTTGAAGCGCAAAGGCTATACCCGCACCTGCTATACCAAACGCCACTGTAAAGCCGCCCAGCTTTTTGCTGTACACTACCCCCAGCAGCACAATGCCAAGTAAATAACCCGCAAATGATATGAACTTGTTGGTCCGGTAACGGCTGGCATTATCTTTAATCCTGGGAGAAATTTTCGCCTTTGCAAACCTAACGAGACTGTATATTATTGCCAACCCAATACAAACAACGACGATCTTCCCGATCGTAGGATCAAATAGATATTGTTCCACTATTTTCATCATAGATTCTTCCATTTAGAGGCGTTCGGCCCGGGGCACGAACCAGGCATATTCAATCGGAGAAAGCCGGGATAAAAGATCCGAACGCGCAGAATTTGATGTAAACCGTCTGTCAATTCCGTGCTTGACTATTGCGGTGCAGACAAGAATTACTAAGTTATCAAATCAGGAGCGGAATAAAGGATGAGGACCCAAAAGATGCAAGCTAAACTTTGATAATTGTAAGTCAAGCGATGTAAGTAATGCGCAAAAAACAGAAAACCCCTCGGGTCTCACTGTCCGACAGCGCCGTTGGGGAAGTCTTTTTAGCAGCTCCGCTGCAGATAATATAGTACAATTACTGTGCCAGATCGCCTTCTGAAGCCTCTTCAGACTCCGGATTTTCAGTTTCGTTAACACCTGCATTGTCTCCTTCTGCAAGTTCTTCAACGGCTGGTTGCTGCGCCTGATCACCTTCCGCATTCCACTCCACAATGAAGTTGTTGCGGCCAGTCCCTATCAATATTCCCAGGAACTTCTGCTGGATGAGTTCCAACATGGCAAGGAATGTAAATATGGCATGTATGCGGCTCTCACATTGAGCAAACAACATTTCGAAAGGCAGCCTGCGTTTTTCCTGCATATGTGCCACCAGGAAGGTACGCTGCCCCTCCAGGCTATATGCATATTTTACTACCACGTGCTGAGGCTTGGCATGACGTTCGTTGAAGCGCTTTATAACCTTTTCATAAGCCTGAAGCAGCTTGTACATAGTCACTGTTTGTATTTCAGTGCCTTCAGATGCCACGTCTGAGATGTTCTCCATCTCCGCCTTGATATTACCGCGTTTCTGCTGCATCTGGCGCTCAGCTTCCATAAGCTGCATCACTTCTGATGCCTCTTTGAATCGCTTGTATTCCAGTATCTTATCTACCAGTTCCTGCCTTGGGTCTATTTCATTGCCTTGTGCATCCACCTCGCGGCGTGGCAGCAACATACGCGCCTTTATGCGCATGAGGGTAGATACAAACAGGATGAATTCGCTGGCAAGTTCTATGTTCAGATTCTCCGGGCTGTGTATATACCCAAGAAAATCATTGGTAAGCTTGGCTATCGGGATATTATAGATGTCCAGCTCGTCCCGCTCTATGAAGAACAAGAGGAGATCAAAAGGTCCCTCAAACTGAGGCAGTTTTATCTGGTAGCTTACGGACATTCGTTCAGATCAAAGCAGGCGTCAAAAATAGGCTTTTATGTAAAAAGAAAGGGCGGAAAATTCCGCCCTTATATATCGAAAAAATAACGTGCTTTAGAATTTGTAGCCGATACCAAAGGTAAACACACTTTTCATCTGCACCCAACCCAATCCTGAGCCTGGCTCGTTCTTTGGTGTTGCAACGCCGGTTGTGGGATCAACTGTAGTAGACTTGTAAGGGAAGTTGTTATCATAGATCATCGTAACTCCCAACGTGGTGTTGAAGAACTTTGAAATTTTCCATGAGAACAGGTTGTCAAACAATACATTGATATTACCCGGATTGTCGCGCGCTACAATTGCACCTGTGCTGTCCTTTGTGTCCTTTGCCAGGTAGTTTGAATACAGATCAAGGCGTGTCTTGAATATCATGTTCTTATTGATATTGATTACATACCTACCCGAGAAATAAGCACCAAGCTGGAACACGGAGGTTTTTCCATAAGGCACACCAAACGCACCCTCAGGGAACATAGAAGTATAGAAACTCTTTGCCAGCACCTCGCGCGCTGCTACAGGCGAAAGAAATATACTGATATCACTGCCCTTCCTGTACTCAAGGCCTATTGCTTGTGTAAGATAAGCCGGAGACATGAAGTCTGATGTTGAAACACTATCCCAATTCGGTGCAGAATAGTCGTAGCCTTTTGTAAACTGAGTACGGAAGTTTGCCAGGCCGGTGATAAAGAAGTCGCGAGCCGAGTCGAGCTTGATACCATACTTTGAGGTAAAGTCGATACGGTCATCTGTCTTCTTTGGCACAAAACCGGTAGAATAGTTATACGTGAGACCATAGGTCATATCCAGTGTGTTGCTCCAGATATCCTGGTGGTTCAGCCTGTCCAGCCTGCCACTGAAGATGCCATTTATGAGCATAGACCCGAGTTCGCCACCTGCAGCCCAGTTGTGCAGGAAAGCGCCATTGGTACCTACAGTAAGTATACCGTTATAGATCCAGGCTACGGTATCCTGATTTGCTGTCTGTAGTTGCTTTTTCACCTCATCTGTCTTTGATACTTGCGCCATGGCGCCTGTTGCGGTTGCGCCCAGCAGGACGGAAAGTAGCGTTTTCTTCATCACGTGTGTTTTATGTTTAACTATTCAAAATTCTGTTCATTTTACCTTGGCTTATACCGTGCCTCGCGAAGTATTTGTGCCGCATCGGTCTTTCCATCTACGAGTTGTGCGAGGCTCACATCTTTATGCTCGCGCATGTACGCGTCTACTATCTTGTAGCCCATCCATATCCCAATGCTGCCCGGTGTTTTCTTCACGGGCTCTGTTACCGGCTCAAGGCCGCGGGCAAAGGGCCCTTCCACCACATAGGGCATAATATCCATAGCCACCTTGCTATAAAGGAGCTTGTTCTGCACGAAAAAGTTGTAGATCAGCGCTTCATTACCTTCGCACCATGCCATCTGATTTCCGGTGAAACCAAACAGAACAGTATCAGGCAGCTCAGGCAGCAGTTGATGCAGGTAGTATTGCTCGCGTCCCTTATCTACTATCAACTCCAGCAGGTTCTTTTCCTGAGGATTCCATTCGTGTTTAGCACGGTAAATAGAACTGAACACCGACACGGGTATATAGTTCTTCCTCAGGTGAGACATCATATATTGCGGAACTCCTACCGCCTGATAAGGAGAGAAGTTATCGCCCAGGAACATGTCCAGCGCTATACATTGTGTGTTGCTGTCCAGCGGAAAGGTGGGCCACTTGCTGAGTCCCAGGTTCAGGTAGTATATCTCCGGAACCGGCGCAGCGGGAAAGTAATGTTTCAGCAATTTGAACCCATCAGAAAGTTGCGCGTCCACGTCTTTCGTGTCCGGGTAGTGGGCTTCTATAGAGTCCTGCAGATCGGCATAGTCCTTAAACACCAGGAAGGGTTTCAGGCCTTCCCTTATGCCGGGCACCGTGTCGCTATAATTTCCATATATCTCATACGCCATCAGCGTATCCAGGAAGTAATCCAGGAACCCAGGATATTTCTCTTTCAGCTTCACCAGCCCGGGCCCAATGCTGTTGGTGTCCAGGGCATAAAGGTCTTTATCAAACCGGTAGCTTTTCAGCTCCACCTTTATGCCAGACGTATCCGGACGACTAGTGCCACCACCACAGGAAGCTATGAACAGGCTAAAGAGAGAGAAGGCAATTATCGTAAGGGCATTTTTTTTCAGCATGCGCGTGTGGATTAGAGCGCAAAAATAAGAAAGCGGGTGCTTATCGCTCTGCACCCGCTTGTTAATATGATTTACCAGCTACCGCCGGCTCCGCCGCCACCACTGCTGCCACCGCCAAAGCCGCCGAAACCACCGCCGCCCCAGCCACCGCTGCTGCCACCTCCCCAGCCGCCGCCGCCCCAGTTGCCGCCACGATGGCGACCACCGCGCAGCATTTCGTTAAGCAGCATGCCGGTGATGATATCGCCTGCTCCACGTTTGCTTATATACCCGCCACCTCCGCGGCCACCTCCGCGACCCTTCACAATAATTATGATAATAATAAATATTACCAGCAGTACTATGCCACCGGCAGCTCCACCGTCAGTGTCCACCACTTCATCTGCCTTGTATTCTCCCTTAGTTACGGCAATGATGGCATCTGCTGTTCTATCCAGCCCCTCATAGTAGTTGCCGGCTTTAAACGCAGGCCTCAGTTCGTTGCGGAAGATTCTCGATGTCTTCGCATCCGTCAGCACGCCTTCCAGCCCCTTACCGGTAGTGATCCACGCCTTGCGGTCATTCTTCGATACCAGCACCAGCACACCATTGTTCTTGCCTTTCTGCCCTATGCCCCACTTATTAAAGACGTGTACTGTGTAGTCTGCTACTTCATGTCCCTGCAGGTCCTCCACCGTTACGATGGTTATCTGCGTAGAGGTAGTGCGCGCAAAGCCATCCAGTTTATGCTCCAGCCGATCTTCCTCGCCGGAATTAAGCATATGACCAAAGTCGTTAACGAGTCGTGGAGGATTAGGCACATCCGGATAGATGTCCTTGGCGATAACTGTTCCGCCTGCAAGAAGCATCACGACAGCAAAGCATCGCAGCAGTGCACCTACATATCTGTTTACGGAACGCATCATTTGCCAAATACTATTTCGTCAGGTAATTCATTTTTATTGATGTTCGGGTCCGGTGGAAAGTGTGCTGCCAGCGCCTTGCCCAGCTCACCTATACAGTTCCGCAAGCCCTCTACATACTGCCCCTCGCGCATGCGGCCGGAGAGCCCCGCCGCAGCCTTCTTCCAGAATTCCGGTCCGCCGGCCTTTTCATATATTGCGCTGTCACCAAACAGGGCAAACTCCCTGTCGCGAAATGCTATGTAGACAAGCACCGCATTGCGCTCTACCGTCTTCTCCATTTGCAGGCTGGCAAACACCTCGCGTGCACGCTCCATGGTGTCGACATAGGCGCAATGCGGCTCCATGAACACGCGAATTTCGCCACTGGTCATGGCCTCCGCTTCGCTAATGGCTGCCACCACCTGTTGTTGCTGTCCCTTATCCAGGAACTGCTTTTTTTCAAATAGAGAGAACATATCCGGTTATCTGTTTTTGCGCATTGCGCTATTCACTAAAATTCAACCTTAGGCGCATTCTGAGCACCGGCATCTGCCTGGAACATCGTCATTTCCTTGAAGCCAAACATACCGGCCAGCAGGTTTGCAGGGAAGTTCGTGATCTTCACATTATACTCCTTCACTGCCTGGTTATAGTCGTCGCGACTCACCTTTATGCGGTTTTCAGTGCCCTCAAGCTGGCTCTGCAGATCCTTGAAGTTTTCGTTGGCTTTCAGCTCAGGATAGCGTTCTGATACCACCATCAGCCTACCCAGCGCCTGGCTCAGTTGTCCCTGTGACTGCTGGAATTCCTTCAGCTTATCAGGAGTGAGGCTGCTTGCATCCACCTTTATTGATGTGGCATTTGCACGTGCCTGTATCACCTGGGTCAGCGTCGTCTGCTCAAAGTTGGCAACGCCCTTTACGGTTGCTACCAGGTTTGGTATCAGGTCTGCGCGGCGCTGGTAGCTGCTTTGCACGTCTGCCCATTTCTGTTGTGCATCTTTGTGGCTGCGGTTCATGCCATTATAGCTGCAACCACCCATCAATACGAGCATTACAATAACGCCCAGTGTAATGAAAAGTCCTTGTTTCATTTGAATGTAAATTTTAGTCAAAAGTACTATTAGCTAGTGTAACCGACGAATAGCTCGTCGGCAGATACGGTTAAATTATCGGTAATCATCCCCCGGATACGGTTGATGCAAAGAAATTAGCGGTTGTATTTCCTTACCGCCTGTGTGCTTCCTTCCACTTGCGACGCTCTTCGGAGTTCCGGCCCGAAGGGTGCCACTTGCCAAAGTAATAACGTAATGCAAGACCGGTTGCATTGTTCGGGAGCACATTTGCACCATTCAGATAAGTAACTGCCGGCTTATAATCCAGGGAAACACTCACCGGCAAATCCCTGAAGGTGTATTCAAAACCCAATATACCATCATACCCAAAGGTGCCTTCGGCCGGGCTCAGATCCTTATAACGCTCCCAGCTACCATAGTGCATGCCAATACCCAGGAACATTCGAAACTGCGTCGTGTATAGCGGCACATTCAACTCTGCCAGCGCCACACCCATAACAGACTTGCCCGTGTTGGTAGGCAGGCCATTGGGCTTGCCACCAGAAACGTTGAGTTGCGCCTCTATAGAGAAAAGGTCGCGGGGATAATAGCGAAAGTTTGCCCCTACCCCGTCTATAGACCCGCGCACACCCGCAGCAAACGGAGGAATGGTGTGATATTCCTGGCTGCGGACTGTAAACGCACCAAACAGAACTATAAAAAGTAAAACTGACGTGATTTTCATAATTTATTTTCGTTTAGCAATTAGGTTTACACAAAAATACAAAAAGCCGGGGCGGAGTCCGGCTTAATCTGTTAGCTGCTGATTTACAACAATCCCACTATTCTGCTACCCGGCATAGCCTCGCAAATAAGAGGTGCACCATCAAAACTGTTATCAAAAACCAAAAAACCGAATGTAATCCCTATCAAAACCCTTCCTTTCTGGTCTTGTTAACTACTTTTGCAGCGCAAAACACACGCAATGGCTGCAGCTTACGAAGCATCTCTGGAATACGCACGGTCTATGGACCAGGTAGACACCTTGTTCCCTTTCCGTGAACGATTTCTCTTTCCTCAGCATAATGGCGAAGATGTGGTATACTTCTGCGGCAACTCCCTGGGCCTTCAGCCCAAAAGCGTGGAGTACCTGATGAACCGTGAACTGCGCGACTGGGCACGCCACGGCGTGGAGGGCCACTTCCGCGCGGCCAATCCATGGTTTTCCTACCACCACATCTTCAGTGAGCGCCTGGCAAAGATTGTAGGTGCTAAGAAAGACGAAGTGGTAGCTATGAATACCCTCACGGTGAACCTGCACTTCCTCATGCTGTCGTTTTACCGCCCCACGGAGAAACGCTATAAAATGCTGATGGAGGCTGGCGCGTTCCCGTCAGACCAGTATGCGGTGGAGACACAGGTGCGCATGCACGGCTACGATCCGGAGGATGCTATTATCGAAATTACCCCATCAGTGGGAGCGCATACAATTGAAGATATTGACATCATTAACGCCATAAAGGAAGCCGGCGACTCGTTGGCCCTGGTAATGATAGGTGGCGTAAACTACTATACCGGTCAGTTCTTCGACCTGGAGGGCATCACAAAGGCAGCACACAGCGTGGGTGCTTATTGCGGGTTCGATCTCGCCCATGCCGTGGGTAATATACCCCTGAATCTGCACGATTGGAACGTAGACTTCGCTTGCTGGTGCTCTTATAAGTATCTCAACTCAGGCCCCGGCGGTGTGGGCGGCGCATTCGTGCACGAACGCCTGGGCAACGACAAAACCATCTTCCGCCTCGGCGGCTGGTGGGGCAATGATGAGAAGACCCGCTTTAAAATGCAGAAGGGCTTCATTCCGCAGGATGGAGCGGCTAGCTGGCAAATGAGTAATGCCCCTGTCTTTAACATGGTGGCCCACAATGCATCGCTCGACCTGTTTGACAAAGCCGGCATGACCGAGCTGCGCAAAAAGAGCCTTTCCCTAACCGGCTATATGGAGTACCTGCTAAGGCAGGTATCTAACCTCTCTTTCGAGATCATTACCCCAACCGACACCACAAAACGCGGCTGCCAGCTATCCATGCTGTTCGGCCCTGAAGGTCGACTGGTATTTGATGCTTTAACGGAAGCAGGCATTGTGGCCGACTGGCGCGAACCAAACGTAATAAGGATAGCGCCCGTACCTATGTACAATACCTACGAAGACTGCTACCGCTTCTACGAAGTACTCACCAACCTGCAAGTGAGCCAGTAATAGCCAGCAAACCCCAATAGATATTCGTCATTTCGACCAAAGCGCGGCACAGCAAGCGACGGGAGAAATCTCCTGAGATTTAGTATCAAGATGAATCGGCTTTTTGTCATCACATTTATGCTGCTGATGCTTCCCTCGCCTGTAGGGGCGCAACCCAAAGGATTAGAACACCTTGGAGAGGCAATGATGGCGCTTGGGCTTCTTGGTGTTGGTAGCATTTTTGCCGTACTGTATCTAGGGGTCTGCTCGTCGCATGATCCTGGCGAAAAAAACGCCAAATTACTGAAGGTACTGGCATGGGGCTTAATCTGCTCTTTTGTTGCCTTCCACTTATATTACCTTGACAAATCTGTCCCTCGCGATCACGAGCTTTTGAGCTTCTACAAAGAACGGCTTCAGGGCGACCGGTTAAGCCTGGCATTACTTGTGCAGTGGATAGCAATTATTGTTATCTGCACGCGCATTTTGAGAAAATTATTCAGAAAAAAGTGACGCCTTACCGATAGGATATTGGGAGATTGCTGCAAATGGAATTTTCGTCCGCTTTGGGAAGTGGCAAGAGTATTTGGGGTATGGCAGGCTGATAGCGATAATTACTCGACATCTTCTGAAATTTAGTACAACGCAGAACCAAGGCAAGCTACCCCCTTCAAAAAATCTTGGAACAAACGGAGCCACACAGCTCCTATGTGGCCCCGTTTGTAAAAACCCGCTACGCCCTTTCCGCTGCAGTACTTCCGGTATTATACCAGTCTATTTTTCTAGAGAAGTACATGATCACCGCCAGTATCACAAACAACCCTATGCTGCCAAAAAGCAGTGCATAGTCCTGCAACTGAATGAGGATGAAAATGTAGCTATACAGGGTGCCCAGTGCTGCGGCAAAACCGGCAGCTATTTGCACCTTCCTGAATATTCCCAGAATCCGTCTTAGCCGGGTCTCCAGAAGCATGGCACCGTGAGCAGCTGGGACCCGGCGTGAGTAATGCACTAAGCCCAATCTTTCTTTCCAGCAATGCAACAAACCCTGCCTCGTGCCGTGCGGGTCTCGCCCCCCACTACAGGGCCACGCAGTGAAGACCCGCCCGCGACGGAAAATGAATAAATGATAAGAAGAATAATAAACTTACTCTGGCATCATTATTACGACTAATTTTACCAACAAATCTTGTTACGTTTTGAGCACAATTCGAATACTAACATTTCCCGACATACTCGTAAGTGATCGAGCGGGTTTCGAGTATCTTGCGAAAGTCTCAAATGACCTGATATCTATAACAGAAAATACGATATTTTTTGATCTAGCAACATGCAAATATTTCGAGCCAAATCTATGTTGCATCTTAGGAAGTGCTTGTCAACCAGGTATGGACTCAGGGAAATCCTTCCATATGACTAATGTCGAAATTGCTTTGAAAGGTGTTTTACAGCGCATCGGATTTCTTTCAAAAGACGTTGGGACATCAGACGAGGTTGATTCTAATCAAGTAATTTACTCCAGATTTCGGAACAATGATGCTGACGCTGTCATATCATACCTAGAAAAAGAACTTCTTGGCAAACCTGATTTACCTTTAATTACCCCGGATCTAAAAAAAGAGATAGCACGCAATATTCTCGAGATATACATAAACGCAATTACTCATGGAAATTGTAGTTACGTATATAGTTGCGGATATATTAATAAACGCTCATCTAAAGCGGAATTACATTTTACATTGGTGGACATAGGAGAGACTATCAAGAAGAATGTTAATAACTATCTTCAATGCGAGTACACGGGAGGAAGAACGATTCAATGGGCAACGGCTGACTTTAATACAACCAAAATAGGTAAAACAGGAGGTTTGGGGTTAAAACTAATACAGCAGTTTTTGAAAAATAACGAAGGGAAAATACAAATCGTGTCCGCAGAAGGTTTTTGGGAATACTCAAAATTTGCTACCAACGTAATAAATCTAGACGGTTCGTTTCCTGGCACCATTGTTAACATTATCTTTAACTTAAATGACACCAAACGACATTATTTAGACTTGATGGAACTCCCAAGTGTTTCTGAAATATTCTAACTTTGCGCTGCATCATGACGAACACCAATACAGTTAATGTAAAAGAAGTCATCAAGAGTACTGTTGCAGTAACACCGGATGCTGGTGAAGAACTGTATGCAGTTCTTAGAAAGAACTTGAAAGAGGACATCGAAACATACATTGATTTCTCTAACATAGACTACCTCACATCCGCATTTTTAAATTCTGCAATCGGCCAGCTATATTCTGAGTATTCACGAGAAGAACTGAATACACATCTCCATGTTTTGAACTTAAGTGAAAACGACTTGAAAATTTTTAAGAAAGTTACTGACCGAGCACGCCACTTTTTTAAAAATGAAGACCTTTCTCGTAACGATCTTAAGGACATTATAGATGAGTGAGCTTTTATCCATCAAAGATTTCCGGCCAAGTTCAAGTGAGAGTTTCTTTTTCGACAATAATGTCTGGATGTTTATTCACTATCCAATTGGCAACTACGCGAGTGAAAAGCAAAAAGCATACTCAAGGTTATTGGAAACCTTGATTCTTATGCGTTGTAACATATTTATTAATGCTCTTTTGCTGTCTGAGTTTATCAATTCTTGTCTTCGAATCGAGTTTAATGAGTGGTGTAGACAAGACAAGAATCAGGGTAAACAACTAATATTTAAAGAGCATTTTGTCGGTTGTGATGACTATAAGAAAGCGGTAAGCAGCATTTTATCTAGTGTTGCGCAAATACGTAAAATATCGCAAGCTGGGAACGACGACTTTAACTCCATGAATTTGGACTCTGTTTTGGCAGGTATGACTAGACGCGACTTCAACGACAATTACTATTTGTCTCTTGCTGAAAGAAAGAGGTGGACTATTGTCAGTGATGACTCAGATTTTTTGAAGGGAAACGACTACAAGGTAAGAGTTGTCACAGCTCGTAAGTTGTAACCCAACCCTTTGTTCCTGTTCTTCTAAGTGCGAATCGGAAAGCTATTTCAGTCTTAGCCGGGTCTCCTGAAGCATCCCCTCGTGGGCAGCAGGGACCAGGCGTGAGTAATGCACTAAGCCCAATCTTTCTTTCCAGCTATGCAACAAACCCTGCGGTGTGCAGTGCGGGTCTCGACCCCCGCTACAGGGCCACGCAGTGAAGACCCGCCCGCGACTGGTAACGTACTATTTCCCAACTTTTACAGGGATAAAATCATTTGTACCCCATCCATCAAAATCGCAATCATAATGATAACCGAGCGTACACATTTGTTTCGACCATTCCCCTAATACAGCCTCAGTCATTAGTATTTTGGTGGTCCATCCGGTTACAACATATATCCGGGGATTGTCTTCACTCGCCCTATGCTCTCCTTTATACCCCAAATCAACTAACGCATTATGCAAGCCCGCTGCTTTCGCCGGGATATCTGTGTAGAAAAAATATTCCAGTTTACATTGATTCGCTTCCGTAACACCATGTGATCGCAACTGCTTCAATAGTGGCTTATTGGCCTCTACCTGGTAACTGAGATTTCTCTGGTAAACGGCCTCAGAGACATAACAATTGCGATTAGCCTGGCAAAAACCCGCCAAACCAATACACATAAAAAATAAGAAGCAGACTGAAAAGCGCATATGCTAATGTAACATCATTGGGGATATGAAGGTCAGATGGCGGCAATTTGTCGATATCTTTTGCGGTGGACCAAGCTGTTTAGGAACCGTCGTTATGAAGGCCGTCATAGACGGAGTTTTATTGGGAGTTCCTGGTCACCCTTCGGAAGACCCGGAACAACGGGAAATTCATAATCGCCGGTCTGAAACCGGCACCCGTTTCTGCCGTAGGTGCAACCTACGGCAAACTGGGCTTGACTTCCCTTAAGTAGTCAGTATTATAGTCTACTTTGCTTTTGTTGAACAAATAATACAACGTCTCTAATAGTCATTTTATTAATTGCAGATATTATATATTCCATTGTCTCATAATCAGGTTTATTATTTTTGATAGGCAATTGAATATATTTATTTTTAACTACATTCCAACCGCCTAATTTATTTTTGTATGAATATAGTGGCAAATCAGTTACTTTGTTAATACACTGAACGGCAAATAAATATTGGCTCGAAGATAATTTAACGTCATCAAGAATCCATCGAACTGCATAAGCATCGGATAAGACCGTAAATTCATTAGATTGATAGTAAGCGCGATAAACATCACTGTTTGAAGGAATTGAAATTACATTCTTTAAAACGGTAGCTACATCTTTGGGAACAAAATAATTTAATCCTTGATTTTTGAAACTAGATGTGAGACACGGAAGTGTATAGTTGCCCGTTATCTGTTTTGGTAGTTCATCCGCTTTGAAAGGTATTTTTTTTGTATCTATTTTTTCAAATAAAACCCCGAGTTTAAACTTCCCCCACTCGATATTTTCAAAGTTTTCTAATGCTTTCTTTTCTTTTTCTGATAACACAAAATTGATTAAGTTATGTGCAGAAAGGTGTTTTTCAAGTTTGTCAATTCTTTCTGTTTCCAACTCTGCCAATAAGCTTTCAATGAAATCAAAGTCAATTTGCTTTTCCTTAGTGATTGGCAAAGAAATTTTTTGATTCTTAATTATATCGACATTGAAACTTGAACTACCCCAAGAGAAAGTACTAAATGCTTTCATCATTGTAGAGATGAAAAATTGAGCATTCTGTTTATTAAACCTTCGTTCCTTGGGCTTTAGAATTTTTATTTTATCAGCCGTGAAATATTCTTTCTCCTGATAATACATTGTCGCTGTATCTTGCCCAAAAGAGATCGTATTGCCTTCATTTAAGAATTTTACATCTTCATTAATGAAACCTTTTTGCCCATTGTTGGAACTCATTCTAGCCACATAGGGATATTTCCCAACTTTTAAAACCTCTACTTTATTTGCATCAAATCTTTTTTTGTAGGAGTTAACTTCAAACAAGTCACCAATTTTGAATTCCCCCCACTTAACATTTTTCATTTTTTCGTTAAGTGGGGATTCTACTTTCCCAAATTTTCATTAACTGTATTTTGACTTAGTAAGGTGCTAATATTCCAGGATAAGTAATCACTGACTGTTTTTTTTAAATCTTGAATTGTTGGTTTGGTATCAATTGATACAGACTGATTCCAATCTGCTCCATTATTCGGGTCAATATGACCTTCATAGTATTCTTTTTCTGTTAAAATATTTAGTTTACTTCTGCCAAAACGAACTAAGTCAACAACTTCTTGGTAGCGTTGTTTCGCACGGTCAACATCTTTTAAATTGTTGCTGGATTTTTTACGGTTAGATCTTGCGTATCCATCATTAGAAAAATCAATGAATTTCACCACATCATCTTTATGGTGCTTTTCATTAACCTTAAAAACAAAAATATTGGTTTGAACGCTTGATTTACCAATGAATATATCAATAGGCATTTTGATACTTGCCAATAAGGTATGTTTAGTTAGAATTCTCTTATTGTATTCAATAGCCTTACCTGAACCTGACGAACTTTGAATGATAATAGCCGCATAACCTTTATTCATCATTCCCATTGCTTTCTCGACAAAGTTCATCCCATTTCCGAATGCGGAATAAGGTGGATTTAGAACAAATGCATCCGCAGGAAATTTGCTGTCCTTTTTACCAAAACCGTATTTGCCATCAAAGTCTTTGATTGAGTCAATGTTCAAAATGTTAGAACTACCATCACCCATTAAAATCATGTTCAAAATAGCCAACATATATACACTTGAAAGCAACTCCAACCCGAGCAATTGTTCGGTTTTAATTGTGATTTCTTTTTGTGCTAATACTTGGGGTGACTTAATATTTTCTTTTGCATCATTGAGCATTTCATTCATTGCAGCGACCAACAAACCTGCTGAACCCGTTGCAAAATCCCATACGAAAGAATCTTTATTTACTCTTGCTAGTTTTACTAACAAATTTGCAATGTATGATGGTGTTAATACTACATCATTTAATTTGTCTTGAGAAAATCCAAGCCAACCATACATTTCATTAAATAACTTCCCAGTAAAGTCTGTAGTCAAGCCAATTTTATAATAAATCCCTAAGTCGTCAACAATTTTAGAGAAAACTCTTTTAAGTTGACTTTCTCCGTTTTCAACTTTGTTAATGTTTTCTGTTGTCAGCGTATTTTCTAATGTTCTAACGATTAAATTCTTTTTTTCATCTGGAATTTGTTTGTTGTCTAGAAAGGCCTTGATTTTTCTTACAATTATGTCGCCATCTTTGTTGCCAATTTCAGTTGAAGATTTTAAATCTGATTTTTCGAGTGGTGCAACTTTTCCTGGTATTCCAAGGGTTGCAATGATTGAAGCTGCAACGAGATAAACACGGTCGTTTTCTCCCAAGCCTTTTTCATTTTGGTAAATGTCGTTGTTGAGTTTTGCAAGGCTCTGGTCAATTTCTTTTTCTCTTTGTTCTTTTAGTTTGTCAAGTTCTTCCGGTGTCAGTTGCAGTGTTTTTACATTGTATATAAAACTGTCAAAATTTTCAGGGGCTAAAAATGAAAAGTCTGTGTATTCACCAACTTTTTGACCTGCACCAAGATTATCTTTGGAAACATAATAAACTCCAATTTTATGATGGATAATTCCGGTTTCGTTTTTGTGTCCTGTCATACCGATAGCTATGATGTCAGTATAGCTTGTATGATGTAGCAAAGCGTTTGCATAGTGAACCGCACCGTTTACAGCGTAAGAATTGATATTCTGAAAATTCGCCTCGTTTTTAGAAGTTCTATTTTCAACTTGTCCGTCAGCATTAAGTTTAACTAATTTGTCTTTATAGCCTTTATACTCAATTAGAACTGGAAAGAAACTTAAATTTTTATCTTGTAACAAGAGCTTTGCATCTGGCCTGTTTGCACCTGTCCCGCCATTTTTTGAAAAATAGTCTGATAATGCTTTGTCTATTTCTGCATTTAATGATTCTTGTTCAAGTTTGTAATCAAGCTTATATAATTTAAGCCAACTATTTGCAAGGTCAGCAATGTTGGGTTCAATTGATTGTACTTTTTCTTTTATTTTCATTTTCTGAGTTTTTCATATTGCAAGTCAAAGATAAAATTGTCCACTGATACCGGCCCAGTTGGCGCAAGTCTTTTTGACTTGTTCCCCCACTCGTCCTCGTTTGCAACGGGGATGATACGGCAGGGCGTTTGCAACGCCCGTTTTCTACACCCTCTGGTCGAAGCGTCGCGCTTCGTCCTTACACTTGGAAGCGTCCCGCTTCCGTAAAAATTTGTGCATATCTTCTTTTGCCCATCACCCCATCCCACTCTACCTTTGTGCCATCTTAAACCCTTTCTATATGCAGTTCATCAAGTCACCGTTCCGCTCAATTACACATAGTTCATTTTCATTTTTTATTATCCACCCAAAACTTATACACAAATTCGTGGCACATTTTTGTATACTTTTTGGTAACTTTTTCAGGGTCAAACCCTTTACTGTAGCGGTTATGCATTTTTCAGAAATTTTTTCTCCAAAATGCGCATTTTCATCAAATGAACAAACTGTTTATACATAAACAGTCATTACCCCATCACCCCCGCCCCCACAAAAAACCGCTCCCACTCAGGCCATACCGCCTCTACCTGCTCGCTGGTGAAGTTGAAATTTTGGGCCAGCATTTGTTTGGCGGTGGTTATGTCGTGGCCGGCTTTGATGTAGGATAGCAGATGATACTGCGCCGGGCGTATGGCAAATATGCCCAGCCTGTAGTCGCGGCGGGTCACGGCACAATAGCTATCTGCGGGCCAGGGCAGCTCGGGCGTTTCCTTGCGGGTATAGGCCAGGTAATAGTCGGCCACGGGGTGGCTGTGGTGAAACAGGTGCAGCACACGTGCCGGGCGTAGCGCTCCGGCAGCAGTAGCGTACTCTTCATCAGCCACATGCTCATCAAATATCGCAGATAGTGCATACTCAAAGCGGGCAAGCTCTATCATAAAGTCGGGCCAGGTTTCTTTTTCCGGTTGGTCGGCATCGGGGCGCGTGGCCTGCAGAAAATCGGGGAACTTTTTCCCAAGATCATTGAGCGTGTAACTCTCCGAGGGGTTACCTTCCAGGTACTGATCTGTAAACGCCTCAAACAGTTGCGGGCCCAGCGCATGTGCCAGCGCGCCAAACTGGGTGCGCAAACACTCGCGCAGCCGCGCTATGTAGCTGCTTTTGTAAATGTCCAGATGTGCCTGTGCACTAAGCCTTGCAGAAGGTTTCACCACATCGGCCACGCCGGCCTGCACACCCGGGTCGGTATACATCAGGTTGCCCTGCATCCACTTTTGTAGTTGCTCCAGTGAGAGTGCTTCCATACTACGAGATAATTTCGTTAACAAGGAAGTTCACTGGAGTGGATATGACCTCGCGGGCGGTTGTTGTGGCTTGTGCGCCCGTTTCGGGTGCAGCTATTTCGGCCATGTATCTGCGTGCCTTCAGCAGTTCGGCATGGTAGTCTTCAAACTCCGGTATGTGGTTGTCCCACTCCAGCATGGTGGCTACCCCACCGGTGCGCTGCCACGCCAGGTGAAACAGGCGCCACACATCATGCAGCACCTTGTCGTCGTGCGTGTCTATGATGTAGTCGCCACAGTTTTTATGGCCCGCCAGGTGCATCTGCACTATGTGGTCATGTGGCAGGCTAATTATATAATGCTCCGCATCAAAGTCATTGTTGAAGGCAGATACGTACACATTGTTTACGTCCAGCAGCAGGCCGCATCCGGTCTCTTCCGTCATGTAGCGCAGAAAGTCATACTCTGCAATAGATGACTGCTGAAACGAGAGGTAGGTACTGGGATTTTCAAACACCAGGGGCCGCTCCATATAGTCCTGCACCTGGTTTATGCGGCTGCACACATGCTTCAGCGATTCCTCGTTGAGCACCATGGGCAGCAGGTCGTGTGTGTTCAGTCCGTTCACACCCGTCCAGCACAGGTGGTCGCTCACCCAAAGGGGCTTTACCTCTGCCGCCAGTGCCTTCAGCCGGCGCAGATATTCCCTGTCCAGCGGGTCGGTGCTGCCTATGGAGAGCGACACCCCATGCATGGCTATGGGATATCGCTCTGCCACCTGCCGCAGTACATGGCGCGGGCGACCACCCGAGTCCATGAAATTTTCAGAGATGATCTCAAACCAGTCCACCTGTGGAAGATGCTCCAGTATGTAGTTGAAGTGTTTACTGCGCAACCCCAGGCCCAGGCCGGGATTGGGCATTGACTTTACTATTTCGCTACAGGTTGCACTGTTCATCCGCCGTGACAATAATATTATTCGTTAGAAATGTCCTTGCCTTCGCAAAGCTCTTTACCGTTCACCTTCGGGTCGTTGAAGCCAAAGGAACAAACCTTGTTACCTGAGTTGCCGCAAGAGTCATACTGGCCCAGTATAGATGTGAGCCATGCCTGTGGCGGACCGCACTCATACGGTGCCGGGCCCACGCTGCGCTGTGCCTTCATCATGCGCTGCTCAAAAAGCTGGCGGGCCAGCAGCCACGTACTTTTACCGGCATTGCTGCCTTGTGTGCTATATCGCTCTGCCTGTATGGGAACGGCACAGCTACCCTGCCAGGCACATTCGTTCTCGCATGGTTTCTCCTGCTCCTCGGCGCTGCCATAGAGGCCGCAGCCACCCTGCCCGCGGCAGTTATTAAGCGTGTGGCACGTGTGGGCCTGTGCAGTGGCACAGTAGCCGGTGCCGGCACAGTTGTTGGTGCCAAAGCGGTCGTGGCCCTTGCACGCGTTTAGCCCCATGCAAGCATGTAGCTCTATGGGCGTGGTAACGGAAGGGCCTGCCGGTGGCGTAGAAGGAGCGGGAGCGCTGCCACCGCAAAGCGATAAGTTGGGGGAATAATTTATGTATGCCATGGTTGTTGTTTATTTTAATGATGATGGAAGATTTTATAATGCTACATCAGGAAGATCCTGGAAGCGCTGAGCGAGATAGCTGATCGTCGGATATACTGCCAGGGCCTCGTTATACAGGTCTATCAGCTGCTGCTTAGGCGATGACACCAGCCCGAAAGGATAATCCTCAAAGGTAGCGCAGGCGGTATAGTTCTTGCCATCAGCGCCGGTGTAGCTGAGGCCTTGTATATCGCCGCAAAGCGAGTTGAGGATAAAGATCATGGACTTGTGAATGCCGAACATGAATATCTCATACTGTGTATTGCCACCCGCTTTGTAGCAGCCTTCCGTCATCACAAAAATGTAGGTATACACCGCATTGATAAGCGTAGACACCGGCTGAATGTTGGCCGGGTAATCGCTGGTAGATGGGTTGGTAGGTGCATTGATAACAAAGTACTTGCTGATATCAACGGTACCTATTCCCAGCGAATTAAACCGTTGCGTCAACTGCTGGTAGCGGCAATAGATGCGTGAGAACTTTTCAAAATGAGACAATTCCTTTTGTGAAGGATCATCATAGTCTGCAGGTACCAGCTTGCAGTCTACGCTACCATCAGGCATCAGCCCCGGAGCATTCGGGTTGCCCTCGCCCTGCTCCACGATTGTGTCAATCGCTTTGGTGGCAGACTCTTTGTCTGTAACATACACCAGGTCACCGCTATCGTTAGCGTTTACAAAACGTGGCTTATGCTCTTTGTTGTAGTAGACGGTATCAATATTGTTATTCGCATAGTATCCCTTGCCAGGTACCAGCTGTGGCGAGTGGGTGTTATACGGCAGATCGTTTGTGTTGATACACTCACGGATCATAGCATAGAACAAGCCAATGGTCTTGTACGGTATGGGTGCTGCCAGCATAGCCATCTCCGGCAGCGGATCTGGGCTTTCTATCTTCAGGAAGGTCATCAACTGGGCCAGTGACAAAGGCGCCCGATTGATGGGAAACTCCGGTTCATGCCCGGGGAGCACAGCAGGCCAGGTAGATGGACTCTTGCCTACCAGCTGCGGCAGACCAGCAAGTGCCTGCTTCAGGTTTGAGGATAGCGCCATGTGCAGCATTTCCTCAATTGCCACACTCATTATGAGCGCGCCGGCCTTGTTGGCAAATACCATTATCTCAGCTGATAGATCGAGCGCGATCTTACGCGCCTCATCGTCGGCCACGCCACTCTTCACGAGGGCTTGTGCCAGGTCGCCGCTTATCTTGTCCTGGTCGGGCGTGCGATTGATGGTGTAATAGGTGTAGAGGTACACAGGGATCGTGGCTATCTCTATCTCGATGGCCTGCTGAATTGCTTCGCCCAGGTTGGCAGGGGTCACCTCCGCCTGGGGCAAAAAGAACGGTTTGTGTTGCATAGACTTTCGTTTGTCTGGGTGATGATTGTTGGTTGGACATAAATCTATCAGCCAGGGACGAAAAGATTACCGGGAAAATCTGCTTTTTTAATTGAGAAAAATTGTTACCAGAGTAGCAGTGATAACATAGAATTGACCCCAATTAAAGAAACACTGTATAAAACCATAATATTTAATTAAAAAATTACTATTTTTAATCACCCGACTATTTTTCACTATTCTATGAAACTGATCATACCCCCTACCCGTACTGCACGCTACTTGCCAAGAAGCATATTCTTTTTCATCCTATCGATCATATTTGGCTCAATTCAGTCACAACTTTTTGCGCAGTGGGACAAGCCGCAAAATAAAGGATGGGCGTTTACCGGACACGCAGGCCTAAACTTTACACCGGGCCCGGGCGCAACCACTATGTATTCAGCATGCCTGATAAACGAGGGAAATGCTTCGGTTGCAGACGATAACGGAAACCTTCTCTTCTATGTTGGTGCTGGCTCCCTCGGACCAAACGTCTATACAAGGACTCATGTAACCATGCCGAATGGAATCCGTGTAGCGCCTTTCAAGACTTTTAGCTGCACACAAGCGGCAGCCATTGTACCCATGATTGGCAACCCAAACAAGTTTTATGTGTTCTCGCTTGAACACGGTGGAGAGATTGGCTGGTTCTATACAGCACCACGAAGCCGCCTTTATTATTGTATTGTAGACATGACGTTGAACGGAGGTTTGGGAGACGTCATTGCATCGACTATTGCCACGCCGCTGGATAGTAACCTATCAGAGAAAATGACAGTAGTTGCGGGCGACAATTGCGACATCTGGTTGTTAACGCACGATAGGCACTTGCCACAGTTTAAGGCATTTAATATTTCATCGTCGGGAATAAGTGCACCGGTTATTTCTACTGCCACAGGAGAAATTCCATCAGGGCCCAGCGCTTATAAGGTAGGTACAATAAAGGTAAGTCCTGACAGAACAAAAGTTGTGAATTGCGTTATGAACGGGGGCTACACCGGAGGTATGGACCGCCTTGAACTACTAAATTTCAATCCCGCTACGGGAATTGTTACCGGCTGCCAGGTGCTAAATAATTACGGAAATCAATACGATGCAGAATTTTCTCCTGACAACTCAAAACTCTATACACACCTGATAGGGAGCCGTATATATCAATATGATCTGAGCCTTCTTCCGAGTATTTCCAGTGTAATAGCATCGGAATACCTGGTATATACCTCTCCCGATCGGGGCGGACAAATGAAATTGGGGCCTGACGGAAAAATCTATATCCAAACAGCATCCTCCTACATTAACTGTATCAATTCGCCAAATCTCCCGGGTTCTTTGTGCGACTATGCCCTTCACGTGTTCCATATTGGGGCTTCGTCTCCCGATAATCTTGGCATGCCCAATCAACAGATTGTAGGCGAGTTAACAGACACCATTAAATCCCGCACTGACACTACCGTTTGTTCTCTGGGTGGTCCAATTACCGCCCCGGTTGCATCTTCCTGGTACATCTGGAATACCGGTGCCACCACCCGTTCTATATCAATTACAGACACCGGCATCTACTGGGTTAAGAGTGCTGACGGGTGCTATTTGCGCATTGATACTTTTGCCGTGAATACTTTTGCGGCAACGTTCACGGCGACAAGTGAGCGTGACAGTTTTTGTTCGGGATCATCGCTAACCCTAACCGCTCCTCCGGGATTTGTATCCCATGTCTGGAGTACAGGCGTATCAACCTCTGCTATCTCTGTTAGCTCTGGGGGCACCTACATCGTGGCAGACACCGACCTGGCAATGTGTACACTCCAAACGGACACTTTTCATGTTACCGCAGTCGCCCCATCACTTGTGTCTACGACAACAACTGCAGGCTATTGCTGGGGAACTTCAACCACGCTTTCAGCTCCTGCCGGTTTCACTTCCTATCATTGGAGCACCGGGGCTACCACACCTATAGTGTCGGTTTCGTCAGCAGGTAGCTATTGGGTAGTAGACACGGTCTTCAGCACTTGTATCTTGAATACCGATACCTTTCACGTTTCAGCCATATCGCACACTCTTGTATCGATTTCCACCCCCGCCACGTTTTGCACCGGCTCTTCAGCCTCCCTGGCTGCCCCCGGTAGCTTCGCGTCACATTTCTGGAGCACGGGCGCCACTACTCCTGCAATATCAGTATCGTCGCCGGGCATGTATTGGGTATCGGATACAGTTTCCAGCACATGCACACTCTATACCGACACTTTTCACGTCACTGCGACTCCACTATCCGTTTCAACTGTTGCCAGTACTTACAGCGTGTGCCTGGGCGCTACCGGCACGCTTAGTGCCCCAGCAACCTTTGTAACACCAAAATGGAGCACAGGTGCAACAACTGCAAGCATATCCGTGACTTCTGCCGGCACCTATTGGGTTACAGACACAAGCCTGGTTAGCTGCGTAGTCTCCGTCGATACGTTTCATGTAAATACTCCAAATCCTACAGCCTCACCCAGCGTAACCACGACAAGCTATTGCTCCGGATCGGCGGCTACATTGCTTGCTCCGGCTAGCTATACAGCTCCACGATGGAGTGTTGGCGCTACCACTTCATCAATAACAGTCACAAGTCCCGGAGTATATTGGGTTTCCGATACTAACCTCACGACCTGTATTGTCTCAGTGGACACGTTTCATGTTACCAGCATCCTACCCGTCCTTATCCCCACAGTGACCCCAACAAGTTTCTGTATAGGCTCGTCGGCAACGCTGGCGGCACCAGCCGCCTTTGCAACACACGTTTGGAACACCGGAGCTACAACCTCGTCAATTATTGTCTTAAGCGGTGGAACGTTCTGGGTCTCGGATACCGTTTTTAGCTCGTGCACGCTGAATGTTGACACATTCCATGTTGCCATAAATCTACTTGCTCCATTGCCGGGAATGACCGCCGACAGCCTTTGCTCCGGTACAAGCATGACACTCACCGCCCCAGCGGGCTTTGTTACGCACGACTGGAATACGGGAGCATCGACACCATCCATTACCGTTGGTACATCCGGTGTTTATTGGGTGGCAGACACTAACCTGGTGGCGTGTACGGTACAGATTCACAATTTCCTCATTTCGCCGAAGCTACCAACAATGCTTGCAGATGTAACACCTGTACATTTTTGCACAGCCATGCCGGCAACGCTTACCGCACCAGCCGGCTTTTCCAGTCCCACATGGAATACCGGCGCAACGGCTCCATCTATAACTGTAGTCGCAGGCGGAAATTATTGGGTATCTGATACCGATCTTACTGCATGTACCATCCGTTCCGATACTTTTGATGTTACCACTACGGCCCCCTCTATGACGGACACATCGGAAAATGTAACCTTCTGTAGCGGCAAGACAAAAATGCTTTCTGCGCCATCAGGATACACATCGCCCCGTTGGAGTACGGGGGCCGGAACCAGCGCAATATCTATTGCCGATGCCGGGACATACTGGGTCAACGATATAGACCTGGTAGCATGCACAGTAAAGTCCGATACGTTCTATGCATCCGTGAAACCTTCACCTATCGTAGACATTGGGCGTGACACATCTATTTGCCCGGGCATTTCTCTTTTACTTACTTCAGCAGGGTCAATAGGCACATTCCTTTGGAGCACCGGCAGCACCGCCGCCAGCATCACAGTCCAGTCTGGTGGTAGATATCACCTTACAGTAACGCTCGGCGAATGCACAAATACTGACACTATCAACGTAAATGTACTGCCAGCACCACCACCACTGGTACTGGGACCCGATACAGTGCTTTGCAATGGCGACATACTGGAATTAAGCTGCAATGGGCAAGAGGCATTCTGGAGTACAGGCGTAACTGCACGGAGCATTACGGTGAAAGATGCAGGAACCTACACAGCCAGCATAACCAACGAATGTGGCAGATCAATAGGCGAGATCAACGTAAGCTTTGAACCATGCGATATTGATTTTCCAAGCGCCTTCACGCCCAATGGCGACGGCAGGAACGACATTGCCAGGGCAATGGGGTTCTTAAGCGCATTTAGAAACTACAAGCTTGCTATCTATAACAGGTTCGGGCAGCGCGTGTTTTACACCGAGGACATTTACGCCGGATGGGACGGGTTATTCAACGGAGTACCCTCTGACCTCGGCACCTACTTCTACATGATCAACTTCACACTTAAAGGCAAAAAGAAAATGATAAAAGGCGACCTGACACTAATAAGGTAGGCCATTCGTCATCGTACGATCAAACCTCTATCTCCCCCCTCAGATAGGTCACCGCATACCCGGCGATCTCTACCCTGTCCCCTTTCAGTCTGCACCATAGATGCCCGCGACGAGTCGATACCTGTATTGCGGTAAGTTCGTTTTTGCCAAGCTCACCGGCCCAGTAAGGCGTTAGCGTGGTATGGGCCGAGCCTGTCACCGGATCTTCGTTGATGCCACTCTCCGGGCCAAAAAAGCGCGACACAAAATCAACGTCCGTTCCCTCAGCGGTTGCTATTACTCCGCGCCCGTCAATAGTAGACAACAACTCAAAGTCGGGGGCTATCCTTAGTACATCCTCTTCGTTTGGCAGCACCACCATATAGTCAGTTTTGCCACGAAATGTTTCCATAGGCTCTATACCAAGCGCCTCTAAGAGAACGGCGGGAGTACCCACCTTCTCATAAACATCCATGGGAAAATCGAGCGTAAGTAAACCTTCCTTGCGACGCACATTTAGCGCGCCACTCCTGTGCGACCAAAACGAAATCTCATCACCTTTGAAATTAAGCTCGTTGAAAAAAACATGAGCAGCAGCCAGGGTGGCATGGCCACATAGATCCACCTCTACCACCGGCGTAAACCAGCGTATCTCAAAGCCACGCTCACCCTCTACAATAAATGCTGTCTCGGCAAGATTGTTTTCTGCAGCAATAGCCTGCATCGTCGTCTCAGGAAGCCGTTCCCTGAGTATACAAATGGCCGCCGGGTTACCTCCAAATAGGGTCTGTGTAAAGGCGTCGATCTGGAACATGGTTATTTTCATCGCTGCAGTTTAATAGGCAAATATAGCAGGCTAAGCGGCGGCAAAACAGACACAAAATGACAGGCATTGTGCATAACAGTGAAAAAATGACGCCTGGGGGCGGGAAATCTTGTCACCCAAAGGAATAAAGCTCTGTTAAGAGTGATGGGGAGATAGGTTGTAGCGTCACAACATAGTAGGTTTTAACAGTTTTATAATGCAGATGGGCAATAATTTTGATAGAGAAAGTACAAATTAAAATCAGTAACACAGCTATGAAATTGAAACTAATCCCGGTAATTGCAACGGCTGCACTGACTTCAGTTGTAACCTTATTTATGGCTTCGCAATTGATGAAGCATGATAGCTATGTAGTAAACGAACATACGCAAAGTGCCGCGCCCACAAGCTATGTAACTTATGCAGGTGCGGCAGCCGCACCGCCTGCTAGTTTTGAAATGGCCGCGGAGAATTCTGTGAAGGCGGTGGTACACATCAAAACGGCAACTCCGGCAAGAATTATTACTGACAACAGCGCCAACGACGTATTCAGCCAGATGTTCGGACAGCGCCAGTATTACATACCGTCTCAGCAAGGATCGGGCTCAGGAGTCGTAGTATCGCCCGATGGCTACATAGTCACCAATAACCACGTCGTGGCAGATGCGAGCGAAGTAACAGTAACTTTTAACGACCGATATACAGCAAAAGCAAAAGTGGTGGGCACTGACCCGTCTACCGACATCGCCGTTCTGAAAGTAGATGGCGATGAAGCTATGCCATTTATGGAATTCGCCAACTCAGACGATGTGCGCCTTGGCCAGTGGGTACTGGCAGTGGGATTTCCGCTGAATCTTGACGCCACGGTAACAGCCGGCATAGTAAGTGCAAAAGGCCGCTCACTGGGCGTGAACAAACAGCGATCAGGTGCTACCGCAGTGGAATCGTTTATACAAACGGATGCGGCAGTAAACCCCGGTAACAGTGGCGGTGCCCTGGTTAATACATCAGGCCAGTTGATCGGTATCAACTCAGCCATTGCCTCGCCTACGGGATCTTATGCGGGCTACTCCTACGCCATTCCGGCTAACATTGTTCGCAAGGCAGTTAACGACCTTGTGAAGTATGGCGCTGTGCAGCGGGCCTACATGGGAGTAGAGTACCTCGATAGCCGGTCGGCTTCGCCTGAGGCGCTTGCAAAAGTGGGCCTCGACAAGCAGGAAGGTGTATATATAACCGGCATACGCACAAAGAGCGGAGCTGAAAAGGCCGGCCTGAAAACCGGAGACTTTATTACGCACATCAACGGGATTCCTGTAAACAACCAGGCAGATATACAAGGACAGATAGCACGCTTTCGCCCTGGCGACAACATAAATGTATCATATAGCCGTGGCGGCAAAAACATGACCACAAACCTGGTACTTACCAACGTAAGCGGGACTACTGAGATACTAAAAAACGGTGCCCCTGCACATTTGTTTGGTGCCACGTTCAGGCCATTAAACGCATCAGAGCGCAGCCAATACCAGGTAGACCGGGGCGTCGTGGTTACGGACCCGGGCACAGGTTCGTTTGCCGCAAAGACTAAGATGAAGAAGGGTTTTGTAATTACAAACATCAACAACCTGCCCGTGGCTTCAGTTGCAGAATTGCAGCAAATACTGTCAGGCACAGGCAGTTACCAGATAGCCGGATTCTATCCCGGAACACAAGGCATGTACTACTACGGCCTCAACAATAATGATGGAATGGAGTAGCTTCTTTTGGGGAATTGGTAATTAGGGATTCGGAATTAGGGTCGAGTGAGAGGATTATGATCTAAGAAATAGTGAATGTGTGTTGAGAGAGTGCGAAAACCTGCTGCTGAAAGGCAGCAGGTTTTTCGTTTATGGGAGAAGCTACTCGAGCACTAATGTCCTGAACTTTAGAATTTCCCGCTTGGAATTTGGGATCTCCCACTTGGAATTTCCCGATTGGAATTTTAATTCTGAAGTGCCTGGCTGGCCTTTATCTCCTCCAGCAGCATATGCCCCCTGAAGAAAAGCCCAAGCATGGGAGAGCTGTTATCATCTATCAGCGACAGCATCTCCTGGATGGCGTATATGCCCCTGTTAGTAAGAAGGAAGAAACGTACGGTGCCGGGGGGCGCATACCCCAGATCGGCAACAGGCATAGCCCTGTTAAGAAAATCCTGGGCCACCAGAACAAATTCCGATGCCTGCTCCGCCACCGAAGGGCTTCCACCACTACCCGTAGCCAGCGCCCCTGAACTCAAAAAAGCATTTGCCGCGCCGGTGATGTAGGCACTTACAGTAAGTATGGTTCCATTCATATCCCAGTCCATCACCACCCCGTAAACGCGTGTTACTGAATCAGGTATATTTAAACCTAATTGTTCTTTGGTAACGGCTAATGATGTCGACCGGGCGCTCGCATAGTCGTGCAATTTAGATGGTGCAGTTGCAGCGTTATTCTTCTTCTTATTCTCAGACTTCTTCGCACGAAGACGGAAATACACGATGATTCCGAGCTGCAAGACAATTAATATGATGTATATGGGTTCCATCGACAGGGTAAAGATACAACTACCACCGGCGATATTCCTTATACGTTCCGGATATCCTGTTACAAACGGTTATGGATAAGCATACAAATCCTCCGGCTATTTGATGTGGTGCTCGTTCATGTAATTTACAACCTCCTTTACGCCACCCATCGCCGCTTTCCGCATCAGTTCTTTACCTCGCTCGGGGTCGGGGTCTACACCTTTCCCTTCGTAGAGTAAAATACCCAGGCTGGCGGCCGCATAAAGATCACCCTGCTCTTCTGCAAGACCATAATAATATGCTGCAAGAACGGGGTTCTTGTCTACCCCCTGCCCGTTGTAGTAGAGCCTTCCCAGCCTGAACTGTGCCCCCCTGTGCCCCTTGGCCGCTGCCTTCAGGTACAACTCGGCAGCTTCGTGATAATCCTGCTCTACATCGGCCCCCATACCTGTCTCATGCATCTGGCCAAGTATAAACATAGCAAGTACATTGCCCCCATGCGCCGACTTATGAAAAAGCTCAGCGGCCGATCTTATGTCTTTCTTCACGCCCCCAATACCGAAATAATAGTAACGAGCCATATTGCACTGTCCCGTGGGGTCGTCGTTAAAAGAAGATTTCCGGTACCATTTCAGCGCTTCGGCAGTATCTGCCTTTACTCCGGTACCATGCTCATACATCCATCCCAGCATACCCTGGGCAACCGGGTTGTCAGCTTCTGCAGCCATTGTATACCACCTCGCGGCCTCCGCATCACTCTGCGCTACGGCCATTCCCTTCTCATACATCCGCCCCACATTCAGATAGCCAAAACTATACTTACCATCTGCTGCCTTACGATACCATTTCAGCGCTTCATGATAGCTCTTATCTACCCCCAGGCCATTCTCATAAAGACTACCAAGGTTGCACGCAGCACGGGCGTGACCCTGTTTGGCACTTTTTTGGTACCATTTCTTTGCCTCATCATAATTGCGAGACACACCTATTCCATTTTCATATAGGTAACCAATGTTGCATTGAGCTTCTGTATTTCCTTGCTCTGCTGACTTTCGAAACCACTCGGCAGCTATAATGTTACCTTCGGCAGTGGCTACGGTCTTGAGATAAATGTTGCCCATTTCCAGCTGGGCATCTGCATCACCTGATTCAGCTAGTTTTTCAGTCTGCTGAAAGGTGTTCTGCGCATGCACCATCGGAGCGCAAACCACCAAGAATCCAACCAGTAAAACTATTTTCAGGTTCATGCACACAACTTGCCAGGCTCTAAAATACAGCATACTTTGTTACCGCTCGCTACGTTATCCGTTAAAACTTGGGCTCATAAACCATTGCTTAATAAACAGTTTGTAACTTTCCTGCCTGAAAAAGGCAAAATGAAAAAGGCAGTAAAAACAACGTTGGTGATATTACTTGTTGCCCTCGTTCTGATGCAATTTTACAGACCGGCAAAGAATAGCGGCCCAATTGACGGTCCTTCGGACATCTCCGTTGCATACGGCGTACCTGCCGACGTGATGAATGTGCTGCATAAAGCCTGCTACGACTGCCACAGCAATCATACCGAATATCCCTGGTACAACAACATTCAGCCTGTAGCACTTTGGCTGGCAGACCACGTAGACGAGGGTAAAGATGAGCTGAACTTCTCCGAGTTTGGCACTTTCAAAACAAAGCGCAAGCTGAAAAAGCTAAAAGAAATAGTGCACGAGGTAGAAGAAGGCGATATGCCGCTGAACAGCTATACATGGATGCATAGCGAAGCGCGACTTAATGCACAAGAAAAAAAAATGCTTATTGACTGGGCCAAGGGATTAACCCAGAAAATAAGCATGGAACCTGTCCAGCAGTAAGTGGCTCGTTGTGAGTCGGCCCGTGTCCGCGGGTTGATCTATGTATTTTGTTAATCCAGATAGCGACGCAGCACCCACGCAATCGTCTCATGCTGCTCCATAATGCCGGTGAGGAAGTCTGTAGTGCCGGCGTCGCCCAGCTTTTCGCATTTGGCCACGTCCTCACGCAGTTCTTTAATCACCGTTTCATGGTCTTTCAGCAACTGCCCTACCATTTCCTTGCGTCCTGGATAGCTGGCGGGTTCTTCTTTAAGCCGCGTATGCTCCAGGAATTCTGCCATTGTGCCTATGGCCTTACCACCCAGCTTGCCAATACGCTCAGCCACCTCGTCAATGGTCAATTCAAGCTGCTTGTAATGCTCCTCAAACAGGCGATGAACCTCCATGAAGCTGTCGCCCGCTACATTCCAGTGAAAGTTGCGTGTTTTTACATAAAGGGTCATTTCGTCAGCCAGTACCGCTGACAGCAGTTTGATTACCTCCTGCAGGTTCTTTTCTGTAATTCCGATCGATGGTTTCATATCTTTACGATTGTTTTAAATGGATAGTATTATTCCTACAAAGTTCCGCCGGAAGGCTTTGTATGGTCTTACAGAGAGGGGTGAGAAATTTGTAAGTTTCTTAGCCTGCAATCGATTGTGTCCAAAATTGCACAAACATTCACCCTTTTTACTACATTTGTTATGACTTACTAAACACACCCGGGAGTATGAAAAAACTCGTCTTTGCAACTTTTGCTCTCTTCGTATCGGCCAGCGCTTTCTGCTCGGTTACCTTCCGCTATAACAACCAGGACGACAAGGGCTACTACATGACCGTAAAAATCGACGGTGAAGAAAAACAGATAAAGATCGAGAATGGCTCATCCGGTACAATAACAGTAAAAGGAGGTAACAACGCTTGCCGAATTGTGACCGAATGCGGAGAAGTAGAAGTGAATGAAGGAGATGAAGTAACAGTAAAAAGTCGTTGTATCTCTGTATATCGCACGCTTCAGCAGAAGAACCACCATTGGAGCAACTACTAATCTGATCTCTCCTCCAATTTTAAGTTAGTTTTGCCTGTTGGCAAACCGGGAAAACAATACCGTATTTATTAAGCGTAAAGCTGCCGAACTTGGCTTCTTTAGCTGCGGCATCGCTGTGGCTACTCATCTCGACGATGACGCCCGCCGACTGGAACAGTGGTTGAAAAACGGCTACCACGGCTCCATGAGCTATATGGAGGGACATTTTGACCTACGTACCGACCCACGAAAACTCGTACCCGGAGCAAAATCTGTAATAACGCTGCTCATGAATTACTACCCTTCTGAGCAGCAGGCGGATAACGCGCCCAAGATAGCACGGTATGCCTGGGGCACAGACTATCACTACGTAATAAGAGAAAAGCTGAACAAGCTATTAGAAGATCTTCGCGGAGAAATGGGCGCAGTGGAGGGACGTGGCTTTGTGGACAGTGCACCCGTGCTGGAGCGAAGCTGGGCCATGCGAAGCGGCCTGGGCTGGGTGGGTAAAAACGGCAACCTTCTGACGAAGCACTCCGGCTCTTACTTCTTTATCGCCACACTCATTACTGATCTTGACCTTGTGCCGGACGCACAGTTTGCTACGGACCATTGCGGCACATGCACCCGTTGCATAGATGCCTGCCCCACACAAGCTATAATTTCCCCCACTGAGGTGGACGGCAGCAAGTGCATTTCCTATCTTACCATAGAGCTCAAAGATGCACTTATGCCAACCGGTTTTGAGAAAAAAATGGACGGCTGGATGTTCGGATGCGATGTGTGCCAGGAGGAGTGCCCATGGAACAGATTTTCAAAGCCTAATACAGAACCGGCATTCACGCCCATCCCGGAAATATTGAACCTTTCCCTCGGTGAATGGGAAGCGATGTCAGAAGATGTGTTCAATAAAGTCTTCAAAAACTCACCACTCAAGCGCACAAAGTGGCGTGGAATACAAAGGAATATAAGGGCAATTAAGACAAACGACTAGTTGTTCTTACCTGTAAGCATAGGCACGAACGAGAAATCTCCCATTTCTTCCTGTGTTACATTGCCCGCTGCGTCTTTGCGCACGCGTATCATTTTCTGCTTGCCATCTTCCCCTACCGGCACTACCATTATGCCGCCTGGCTTTAGCTGCTGTATGAGCTTGGGTGGCATGAAGGGAGCACCACAGGTGATGAGAATCTTATCGAATGGAGCATATGTCGGTAGCCCCTCAAAACCATCGCCATAAAATCGCTTGATGTTGGGATAACGGTTCAGGAAAAAGAACTTGCCTACATAGTCATACAAGGCGCGCTGGCGCTCAATGGTGTACAGCGTCACACCTAGCTCGCCCAGCACACATGCCTGGTACGCACTGCCCGTACCTATTTCCAGCACTTTATCAAACTTCTTTAGTTCCAGTTGCTGCGTTTGGAATGCAACCGTATAGGGCTGAGAGATCGTTTGCCCAGCAGTGATGGGAAACGCCCGGTCTTCGTATGCCTGGTTCTCAAAAGCCGGATCGAGGAAGAAATGGCGTGGCACCGCCTCTATCGCCGCTAACACACGTTCATCAGTGATACCCTTTTCGCGTAGATGCTGTACGAGCTGTCTACGCATACCTTTCTGTTTATAGCTATCCTCCTTGGGTACACTCTGTAACATACTTACAAAGTTACGTCACGCACAGGCAAAGCGAAAGTGAAGAATGGTGCAACTTATCCACAAAAAGAAACGTCCCGGCTTGCGGCCGGGACGTTTACTATCATTTGCTTAAGAATTAAGCGTTTACTTTTCCTTTAGCTTTTGCTACTACTTCCTCCTCAATGTTGCGTGGAGCTGGTGAGTAGTGGCTGAACTCCATGGTAGAAGTTGCACGGCCTGAAGACAGAGAACGAAGCTGAGTTACATAACCAAACATTTCGCTCAGTGGCACTTTAGCCTTGATCACCTGCAGGTTGTTACGGCTGTCCATACCTTCCAGCATAGCGCGGCGACGGTTAAGGTCACCAGTCACATCACCCATGTACTGATCCGGAGTGATAACTTCAATCTTCATGATAGGCTCCAGTATCACCGGCTTAGCCTTGCGACCTGCCTCACGAAAACCAGACTTAGCACAAAGTTCGAATGACATACCATCGGAGTCAACCTGGTGGAAAGAACCATCGAAAATGCGGATACGCATGTTCTCAACCGGGAAGCCAGCCAGAGGACCATTGGTCATAGAAGCTTCGAAGCCTTTCTGTATAGGCGCGATGAATTCGCGAGGGATAGCACCACCGAAGATGTCGTTGATGAACTGGTAAGTACCCTTACCTTCTTTCAGGAACTCTTCGTCAGCAGGTCCGATCTCGAACTGAATGTCCGCGAACTTACCACGACCACCCGTCTGCTTCTTATATACTTCGCGGTGTTCTACCTTCATGGTAAACGCTTCTTTGTACGCAACCTGAGGAGCACCCTGGTTGATCTCAACCTTGAACTCGCGACGCATACGGTCAACGATGATCTCCAGGTGAAGCTCACCCATACCGCTCAGTACTGTCTGGCCGGTATCTTCATCAGTTTTTACGCGCAGCGTAGGATCTTCTTCTACCAGCTTAGCGATAGCCATACCCATCTTATCAACGTCTGCCTGTGTTTTAGGCTCTACCGCGATAGAGATTACCGGCTCAGGGATAAACATGTTCTCCAGAACTATCGGGTGCTTCTCATCACACAGGGTGTCACCTGTCTTGATTTCCTTGAAGCCTACCGCTGCACCGATATCACCAGCTTCGATGAAGTCGATCGGGTTCTGTTTGTTAGCGTGCATCTGCATGATACGGCTGATACGCTCATTCTTGCCGGAACGCATGTTAAGAACGTAAGAACCTGCATCCAGGTGACCTGAATAGCACCGGAAGAACGCCAGGCGACCTACGAATGGATCGGTCATGATCTTAAAGGCAAGTGCCGCGAATGGTTCCTTCGCATCTGGCTTACGCTCGATCTCTTCGCCTGTGTCAGGGTGTGTACCCTTGATAGACTCAACGTCGATAGGAGCAGGCAGGTAGCGGATGATAGCATCCAACGCCGTCTGTACGCCCTTGTTCTTATATGCTGAGCCACAAAGCATTGGAATGATGCTCAGGTCGATTGTTGCCTTACGGATAGCCTCGTGAATTTCATCTTCGCTGATGCTGTTCGGATCTTCGAAGAACTTCTCCATCAGCTTGTCATCATACTCAGCTACTGCCTCGATGAGGTACTGGCGCCAGTGGTTCACTTCTTCCACCATATCTTCAGGTATAGCTACTTCTTTGTAAGTCATACCCTGTGTAGCATCGTCCCAAATGATACCCTTCATCTGGATGAGGTCAACCACACCCTTGAAATGATCTTCTGCACCGATAGGCAGCTGCAGTGGCACTGATTTTGCACCCAGCATGTCCTTGATCTGCTGAACTACCATCAGGAAGTCAGCACCGATACGGTCCATTTTGTTTACGAAACCGATACGTGGAACCTTGTAACGGTTAGCCTGGCGCCATACAGTTTCAGACTGTGGCTCCACACCGTCCACTGCGCTGAACAGGGCCATAAGACCATCAAGAACGCGCATAGAACGCTCCACCTCGATAGTAAAGTCAACGTGACCCGGAGTATCGATGATGTTGAACTTATATTTCTTAGTGTCCGGACCAGACTTGCCCTGTACGGTAGGGAAGTTCCAGAAACAGGTAGTAGCAGCCGAAGTGATGGTGATACCACGCTCCTGCTCCTGTGCCATCCAGTCCATGGTAGCCGCACCTTCGTGCACTTCACCAATCTTGTGGTTTACACCTGTGTAATAAAGAATACGCTCCGTAGTGGTCGTCTTTCCGGCGTCAATGTGAGCCGCGATGCCGAAGTTGCGCTGAAAGCGAAGATCTGCCATTGTTGTGTTTTATTAAAATTTTTAGATTTCCTGATTTTGGAGGTGCAAAGGTATGGGAATTTTATGGGAAAATATGCAGATATGGAAGCTGCCAGAGAAAAATCTTGATGATTCCCCATATTGCCCGGTTGTCAATTAAAAGTATGGCCCGTCAGAACCATTATGGGAAGCAAACCCCGGGCATGCTACATCCAGGTAATATGCATTCCTTATGCAGAGGTTATCTGCCGCTAAAACCATCTGGGAGACTACTTTACACGAATCTTTGACTCACTGGTCTGATTACCACAGGTTACCAGCACTGAGTAATATCCTTCGGCAATGCCGGAAAGATCAAGTTTCATCTCATTCGCCCCGGCCACCGCTTTTAGAGAAACAGAGCGGAGCGTGCGTCCGTGTATATCCAGCAGCCTGATCATTGCATTTCCTCCCTGCTCTGTACTGAATGATACAGAGGTACTGCCAGAGGCAGGGTTCGGATACAGGTTCACGTTTGCGTGCTGTGTTCTGGTATCTGCTACGGAAGTTGTGAGCCCCAGGGCGGCATCGATCGAATTATAAAGACTACCAATGTCCACTGTATTGTTTTGGTTACCCCACACCTTATGGTCTGTACCACCGAGCACCACTATTTTTGGCATACCGGGCGTCCCATATTGATCTTGTACAACAGCCGGGTCCGAGAACGTCGGCATAAGATGTATCCCGTTCGCATTCCTCCAGGACATCAGCTCTGTGCAGGTGGTGAGTCCATCGTCGTCGATCAGGAACATTTCTACCTTTCCGGGATGAGACGACGCATAGCTTTCTACGATATTCTGTACATCAGTAGCAGGGCTAATGCAGCCCACACAGGGCATCACAAATACAGCCACGACTACCTTGCCACCATCCAGTTCTCCAAACAAATGATAATTGGTGCCTGTACAGTCTGACAGTGTGAAGTCAGTTGCAGTTGTCTGGCCAGTAGCCCGGTTGAAAAGACCGCCCAAAGCGGCCATAGAAAAAAGCAGGGTTATTCCGAATCTCAAGCGCATAGTTCAAAGATAGGAATTTTCAACAAGAGTGCGGCGCTGTGTCAATACAAGCAGAGAAGAACATATGGGAAAGCTTAGAAACTCTGGTGAAGTGTGGACCGCTTCGCCCCATATGCCCTCCACTGCCGGTAAAGAATTTTAGAGAACAACAGCAAAAAGAGAAACAACATATAAAGAATTTTTCATGGTGACAGGGCAGTTTGTTACATAGTAATTGGTAAGTTATCGCGTAAATCCTATCGAAAGTTGGATAAGGACCACTACATATTTTAGTATACCCAAAACCAGCGCAAAAGCCAGCAGGTAGTTATTTTCAAGGTATCCATATGTGCACCAGCATGCATACATAAGCAGGCCCGACCATAAGTGCAAATTGCGCACTGACATGGCCGGCACCTGGCTGTTTGCAATCTTTACGATTACGGGTAAGCTAAGCACTGCATGTGCTGCGGCGAGAAGACACCCCATTATGCAGAGAAGATGAATCGAAGTCATGTTTTTGCTATTGGTTACCTGTTTCGTTGACAATACAAAGGTGCAACCACCCAGATTCACCCACAACGTGTTTATCCGAATCAACTGACTGTGAAAATACCAGTGGGCTATACTGTGAAAACACCAGTCCTTTCTTTTTGCTCTTCTTGGGAAAGCCAAGGCTGGCAACGCTATCAGGAGATAATGCAGACGCAAAACACAGGCATAACATTACCGCTATTTGATGCGGCAGAAATTATTTACAACTTTGTAGGACAAACTTGCTGATTTAGCGCCTTTTATGCGGAAATCAGCATGAAATGAAATCCGATACACTTAACCATAAAAAACCACAACAGAAACAATGGCAGCGATTGCAGACTCACCACGCGCCCTGGTAATGAACCAGGACATGGTAAACGAAGGAAGAAGTTACTTCACCCAGAACTACCGCGACAGCGGCTCCAATCCATCATTTCTCAACGACCTTGTTGTAAACTGGACCGATTTTGCGGCGGCGGTAGCGACTTTGAGCGCAAATGAACCGACCATACCGGAAGATCGGTTAGGCCTTCGATTCATCCACCGTTATAACACAACCACAAATTGCTGGTACGTTACAGTTCAGCTTTGTTTTATAAGTGGCTCGCCACTCCCCGATCCAGATCCAAACAGGCGCTATGAAAGCTACCAGCTCGTTTGCTTCGACAACTACTTCGACATTATGGACGGCGGTGTCATTGCTTGGAACGGTTCTACCGGACTCAGTGGAACTGTCAGCCAGCGCTGGTGCCCTGAGTACTTCAACAATGTCTATTACGGCAATAACAAAGTAGTGCAGGGAAGTAATGTGCAGAGCGTCACCTACTCATGGTTTGCATTGCAGAAGCTGAGGACAGACAACAGTGACCAGCTACGCCCAAACGATCAACTTTTCAGCATTGTATTTTCATCTTCAGCCTACAAAGCAACTCTACCTTCACCAGAGACTGATGTTGAATACCCGCATTGTGTAGTAGCGTACATGAAATATGATGGAATAAACTGCCTGGACAACGGGTTTATAACCTTGGGTAAGTTTATGAATAAGGCTGCAGACTATAATACAGGGTGTCCAAAGCGATGCGCGGTTTTTTTGTGGAATTCAGATATTCCAAGGCCTGCATAATCGACGCCAGTTAACAGACAAGCGTCTTTCGACGCTTGTCATATTGACAAAATCCTAACGATGCCATATTACTTAATCATTCCTTCCATATTCGCATTTTTGTGCTGCGTAATTGGACTAGTATCATTGCGTCATTTACCGCTAACCTTACGGCTTATTATTTTTGAGGCCATTCTATCCATAACCTCAGATTTTTCCTGTTATTTGGCATCAAAATATGAAGACCCAATACACAACATTTTCTTGCTTTGCGACACCATCTTATTGTTTCTAGCAAGCGTTTCCATTTTGCCGATATGGGCTAAAGTAAAAGTGCCAGCTTTTGCTTTTACCCTGTTCCTTTTCTGTTTTATCGCATTAATTAAAAAGGATGGCTTTGAACATTTCGCAAACTATGCATTGGTCACTTCATCATTATTAATAGTGGTCACATACATGATTGCAGCCTACAACAACGAGTTAAACATTAAACCCAAAGCGAGTCTCCCAACTCGGATATTTTGCATAGCCCTAATATTATATCATTGCGGCACGTTCATTGTATTTTGCGGTTTCGATTTTTTTATGTCAAGCACTATCTATAATTACATCGTTGACATCAATACCACCCTCGACTCTTTGAAATACCTGCTTATCGCTGTAGCATTTTATTTATTTAGGAAAAAATCTATCCAGGCGAAACCGAAACATGAATGAACAGCAAGTCATATTAGGTGTTGTCTTTACTACTCTTTTGTTGCTGCTGTTAGTGGCCGGTATATTTATTGCGATCTATATTGCTGGTCGGCAAAAAATGAAGCAACAAATTGAACTCACCCAGATGGCCCTGCAGTTTGAGCAGGAAATGCGCAAGGCCGAGACTGAAATTGGGGAGCACACTATGCAGCAGGTAGGCCATGAGCTGCACGACAACATCGGGCACTTGCTCACCTGCATTCGCGTCACCATGGAAAACAATGCCTACGATAATGAGGTAGCTAAAGCAGCTTATGACCCCATAGAGCAATACCTGACAGATGCACATGAACAGGTGCGCCTGCTGAGCCGCTCCCTCAACCGCGACTTCATAGGCGCACAGGGATTGTATGGCGCTATTAACCAGGAGATTGAGCGACTTAATAAGTTGGGCAGACTCAACATTAGCGTGTCGGGCGAACGCCCTCCGCAAAAGCCCGACAAGAACAAACAACTATTGCTATTCAGAATTTTCCAGGAAATAATGACCAATGCACTAAAACATTCGCAGGCGCGAAATGTTCGTGTGCAATGGGGGCAGCCCGAGGGTGTATACCTGCGCATGGAAGATGATGGTCGGGGATTTGAGCATCAAACGATACTTAACTCCGGCAAGGCATCCGGACTGCGAAATATTATTAAACGAGCTGAACTCGCAGGTTTCACATGCACCATCTATTCAACTCCGGGTGCGGGTTGCAGCTACGAGTTCAGGCAAATCCAGGAGCAGACCTAGCAATTTTTACTATCTTCATGTGTCATGAAAAATATTGTACTCGTAGATGACCATGTAATCATCAGGAATGGCCTGAAGGAGCTGATTGAAAAGATCGGCCCGTACAAGGTAGTTTCAGAGTATGACAATGGACGCGATTTTGTAGATAGCTTTCCGTTAGCTGCCAATATCGATCTCCTCGTCCTTGATATCTCCATGCCCCGCATGGATGGAGATGAGGTAGTGGAGCACATGAAAGCCCATGGCGTCACTGTTCCCACACTCATCCTCACGCTCAATACCGACGACGAAAAGCTAGTACGCCTTTTCAGAAATGGTGTAAGAGGCTACCTGCAGAAAAACTGCACCGCAGCTGTATTAAAGCAGGCACTTTCCGATATTTTTGAGCGCGGCTACTTTCATAATGAACACATGATACAGGCACTGACTGCAGACTCCTCTGCAACAGGCCCCAAAGGCAAATTTGACCCGGCAGCACTTTTTACCGAGCGCGAACTGCAACTCATCAAACTCATATGTGCCGAGGAAGAATATACCTACAAGGAAATTGCTGAAAAGCTGTCAGTACACCCCCGCACTGTAGACGACCACAGGCAGAATATCTTCGAAAAGGCCAATGTAAAGTCAAAATCCGGCCTGGTGTTATATGCCGTCCGTAATGGGCTTATTGACTAGCCCACCATTCCTACTTCTGCTTCATTTCATTATGTTTGTTGCCATCAATCTGGCAATATGAACTATACAAAGGGCTTCCTCCTGGCTGCAGGACTACTTGCGTTTTCAAGTTTTGCAGGCGCCCAATCGAAGAACTACACCATGGCCGAGGCCACAAATGGCATGGCAACCACACTGGCCACTAAAGGTCTCAAAAGCCCATGCTGGCAACCCGGAACAAGCAAACTGTGGGAAGCGTCGAAGAGCGGCAACACTGATCTATGGAAAGTGACTGATTTCGGAAATGGAGGGCGCTCTGAGAATATCACCCCCGGCACATTCCCTGTAAAGAACACATCGATTCCGTCACTCAGGTGGCTCGATGAGAACAGTGCCTATTTCATCTCAGGCACAACCGTGGTTACCGGCTCCCTTGCTGACGGAAAATGGAAATGGACTCTGGCTGCAGAGCTAGCTTCTGATGCTGAGAACATAACCGTAGACAAGAGCCTGAACATCGCCTATACCACCCGCAACAACCTCAATCTTCAGGAGCACCTCAGCCGCAGAAAGGTTGCGATCACCAAAGACATGGACGTCAACATCGTAAATGGCAAGGCGGTGCACAGGGATGAGTTTGGCATAGACAGGGGCATCTTCTTTTCGCCCAAGGGCAACTATATCGCCTATTACCGCATGGACCAGCGCATGGTAAAGGACTATCCCGTAGTTAAGTGGAGCACTACCCCATGCTATGCAGATATAATAAAGTACCCAATGGCTGGCGGCACATCCCACGAGGTCACCCTTTGCGTATATAACATAGCGACCGGCAAAACCGTGGTGATGAATACCGGCGACAAAAACCGCGACCACTACCTAACCGCTGTAACCTGGAGCCCTGACGAGCACGACATATACATTGCAATTCTTAATCGCGATCAAAACCACCTTTGGCTGAACAGGTACGACGCTGGCACCGGTGAAAAAGAAGCAACCCTTTTTGAGGAAGCCAATTCCAAATATGTGCACCCTACACATAACCTTTTCTTTATCCCCGGCCAAAGCGACAAATTCATATGGCAGAGCGAGCGCGATGGTTATAACCATATGTACCTCTACAACACGCAGGGCAGACTGCTGAGGCAACTCACCAAAGGCGCATGGGTAGTAAATGACCTTGCCGGATACAACAAAGAGGAGCAATCGGTGATATTCACAGCATCAAAAGAGTCGCCGCTGGACAAGAATATCTACTCCGTAACGCTCGATGGCACAATTAGCCGTATAGACAAAGCTGCAGGCATGCACAGCGCACTCGTGAGCAGTGACGGTGACTATGTGCTGGATGTGTACTCTGCTGCAGGTGTACCCAAAAATACATTTGTACATGCCACCGATGGCTCGTTCTCCAAAGAACTGATGCACTCGCCCAACCCGCTTGCAGAGTATAATAGGCCGGAGATAAAGAATGTGACACTCACTGCGGCGGACGGGCAAACCAAACTTTACGGCAAGCTCATATTGCCGGTAAACTTTGACAAGACAAAGAAATACCCCACAATTGTTTATCTCTACAACGGGCCCAACGTACAGCTACTGCACAACTCATTCCCGGAAAGTGGTAACCTCTGGTATGAGTATATGGCACAGCACGGCTATATCGTATTTACGATGGATGGCCGTGGAAGCTGGAACCGAGGGTTGAAGTTTGAACAGGCCACCTTCCGCCACCTCGGCGATGTGGAAATGGCAGACCAGATGGAAGGCGTAAAATACCTGAAGTCGTTGCCTTATGTAGATAGCAAAAACATGGGCGTACACGGCTGGAGTTTTGGCGGATTCATGACCACCTCACTAATGCTGAAGTATCCAAACGTATTTAAGGCAGCTGTAGCCGGAGGACCTGTAATGGACTGGAAGATGTATGAAGTAATGTATACCGAGCGCTACATGGATTCGCCACAGGACAACCCAAAGGGTTACGAGAATGCCAATCTACTGGACAAGGTTAAGAACCTGAAAGGAAAGCTTTTACTCATACATGGCACCAGCGACGATGTGGTAGTATGGCAGCATAGCCTCAACTTCATAAAGAATTGCGTTGATGAGGGTGTGCAGGTCGACTACTTCGTCTATCCCGGCCATGAGCATAATGTGCGGGGCAAAGACCGCGTGCACCTGATGCAAAAGATCTCCGATTACTTTGATGCGCATCTGAAGTAAAGAAAGTCTGAATCAGGCTTTTATGCAGGTTTTCCACAAAGGTGTTAGTATCTTCTTGGCTGATTAGGGACTTATAGCGATAATTTTGCCATGGTATGGTTTTTGTATTAACCACACTAAAATTCACAACTCATGAAAAACGCGCTAATATTACTGGCCGGTGTAGGCATTATGTCTGCAACCAATACTTCCTGCATCGTCTCTAAGAAGAAGTATGATGCCGAAACTGCACGGGCAGATAAGGAAAAGGCGGAAAAGAACGCCCTGGCAAAGCAACTGTCTGAACAGCAGGAGGCAAACCGCAAGCTCAATGCAAACAACAATGAACTTCGCAATACCATTGCGTCACTGAACGGCCGCATCGCACGCCTGCGCGACAGCGTAGACAACCTGGAAGGTGTAGTAAAGGAACTGACTAACAAGATAAATGTGCTGGGCGACGAAAAAGAAAATACAAAGCGCCAGCTAAAAACAACAAGCGACCAAATCGCTGCACAGCGTGCCCGCCTCGAGCAACTGCAATCTCTGCTAGACCAGCAGAAAGAAGCGGTAGAGGCGCTACGCCGCAAAATTGCTGATGCATTGAAAGGCTTTAACAGCAACGAGCTTACGGTGAAAATGAAGAACGGAAAAGTTTACATCAGCATGCAGGAAAGCCTGCTTTTCCCTTCAGGCAGTGCCGTGGTAAATCCCAAGGGTAAAGAAGCATTGTCTAAAGTGGCAGGCGTATTGAATACCAGCGAAGATATCAATATCAATATCGAAGGCCACACCGACAGTATCCCGATACACACGGCTAAGTTTGCCGACAACTGGGAGCTGAGTACGGCGCGCGCCACATCTATAGCACATGTGCTGATAGATGAATACAAGGTAACACCAGCCAAACTTGTAGCCAGCGGTCGCAGCCAGTATGACCCACTCGCCCCCAACACCACGCCTGAAGGTCGTGGCCAGAACAGGCGCACAGAGATAATCCTGGAGCCAAGGCTGGATGAGCTGATGAAGCTGATGGAAAACGGAAGTGGCCGATAAATACCAGATAACATCATAAACAAAGAGCGCAATCGTTACCGGTTGCGCTCTTTGCTTTCTATTGTTTTGACTTCCTGCTATTCGTGCTGCCAGCGCAAGACCACTGAAGAGTTTGCACCACTTAACCTAATGAGGAAGAGTCCCCGGACATCAGGCATTGACGACAGCGACATGGTGTTGGTTCCTGCCTGCCACTCGGTGCTATATACCCGCCTGCCTGTGACATCATAGACACTTACGTTCAAAGGCTCAGAAAGTGGCAACGCAGAATGAAGTGTAGCTACGGTACCGGAGGAAACACGGAAGAAATTAGCTTGTGCACCGGCTTCCGAAACACCGCCCGGAGCCGAATAAATGGCGAAATTGGAACAACCGGCTGAGTCTACCTTTACAGCATACGTACCGGTAACAGTAGTGGTGTAGGTAGCATTGGTTGCACCCGATATGGCCACCGGAGGAAAAGCTACTGTGTACCATTGATATGAAGAATAAACGGCCGGCACAGAATAGGTAGTTCCCGTTTTGATTACTACCGGGCTGGGCGCCGGATTTACCGTTATTGTAGTACTGGCAGAGTCTACGCGTGTCCCCCCGTTATATAGATAAAGCTTCACAACCTGCGTGCCTGAATTAAGAAAGCAGATTGTTGCTAGGCTTGATGATGTGGTTGTAATAGTATTCCCGGGGCTGCTCCATCGTGCACTATCCACGGTGCCGGTGCTTGTATTGGTAAAGGTCAGGCAACTATCCTCGCATATTGTTGTACCGCTCGAGGTCATAGAAGCTGACACTGGCCCCGCAGTGCCTGGCGTGCGCAGCGACACACTATCCACTGCGAAAGACGGATCGGATCCTACACCATCGTCATTATTCACCCAGCGAAAGCCGATCTTAACGGTAGCATTGTTGTTGGCAGACGAGGGAAGCAATATCCCTAATGTATCCCACTTACCTTGTGTACTTGGGCACAGCGTCGTCTTTGGCGGAGTCACCAGCAAGCTCCATGTCACACCATTATCGGGCGAGTAGTAGACGCTACCATCATCCGAACTACCCTGCCCATTCAGTATGTAATAGAACTTTAAACGTATGTTCGACTTACCTGTGCAATTGATAGTAGGTGAGGTCGCGCGCCTGTCTGTTTGCGGACAGATTATTGGACACAGCCCACCTGCATCGTAACTCGCACCTCCATCCCCAGTCCAACTTGAATTTCCTCCGACATGTAAAGACGCGCCCAGACCTGGTGAACCACTGCATGTAGCGCCACAAGCACCTGCCAGTTGCCCGGCCTCCTGGCAACTCACATACCACATATTGGGGTCTGCCCCTTCGGTGCCGGTTACGGAGAGGCTCCATGCACCGTTAGCGCTGGAGTAAGAAGACACCTGCAATCCTGTTGCAGCGCCTGTTTCAAAGTTTTCCGTCCAAAACACTTGGGAATGTGCTGCACCACCAGCACACAGAAAACCTGTAAAAAGCAAGGTAAGGAGTCTATTCATATATTAGCGTTTTTCTAAAATTACAGAAGAAAAACACAATAAACAAATAGCCAATAAGTATTTGAAACTATTTCTTTTTCAATTACTTACAATACTGCTTCGAATAAGCTTCAGCTTGTGGGTTCTTTAGCTTGTACGCAATTCTGAAGTCGCCGCAACCACTGTCTTTTACGCCGATCTTGTGGTAGAGCACTCCACGGTATATATACGACTGTGTCCAGGTAGGGTCAGCATTGATGGCAGCGGAAAAATCTGTTATCGCTTCCCGGTACTTTTTCATTTCGCCATAGGCTACACCCCTGTTCACATATCCCATTATGTGCTGCGGAAACATATCGATCTCCTTAGTGAAGTCAGCAACAGCCCCCTCAAAGTCGTTAAGCTTGAACTTCAATGAGCCTCGCATGCTATAAGCAAGATAGAAGTCAGGGCGTGCATTGATCGCAGAATCAAAATACGCTAGTGCACTTTTGTAGTTACCATTGTTAGCCTCCTTCCTCGCCATGGCCAGCAGGGCCATAAAGAAATCGTGTTTCAGATCAATTGTCTTTAGGAGGTCTCTCTTGCTTCCTCTCTCGTCACCTACCAGATCCTCAATATTTGCCTTGTTGTAGTAACCAAGCGTAAACTCGGGCCTGATCTGTACCGAGCGGCTATAGGCAAACACAGCGCCACGAAAATCACCCTTCAGTTGCAATACACCACCTAATTGATAGTATGCACGCCAATCGTTTGTATCTGCCTTTATGCACCGCATATATTCGGTCTCCGCACTATCCAGCTGGTCCATCAGCACATATTCATTGCCTTTGTGGTAGTGTTCCGACCGGGCACCACCAGCCGCGGTCTTCTCACTTTTACCGCCACCACAAGACATAGCAAACAAAGCAAAAGCCGGCGCCATTAAATACGATCTCAATCGACGAGTCATTGACAAAAATTTCAGGAAAAATAGGCCTAATAAAACAATTTCGCAACAAGAACTAATGAGCCGGCACCCCTATATACCAATGGTTAATACGCATCTACTTCGCTCACGCTGTTACTACTCACTACCCCTGCCACCTGTTGGTATATACTGCAAGCTACCCCTGTCTACTGCTACTGCCGTCTGCCGTTTACCTCCTGCCCCTGTACACTGCTTACTGCTTCTGCCTACTGCCCCTGCACACTGCCTACTGCATCTGCCTACTGCCCCTGCACACTGCCTACTGCATCTGCCTACTGCCCCTGCATACTACCCCTGTTTACTTCCGCTCGCCCTCCTGTCCCATCGCAGCGCATACACCAGGTATAGGTTAAAGTCAAAGCTGGAGTTTTTATCACCACGCCCAAAACCTGCAATATGCAGCGGAGCCAGGTCGGCAAATGATCTACCATTCATCAGGAACTTACCGCGTATATTCCACCCAGCCATTATGCGAGGAAGCAGTTCCACACGCATACCCGTGGTGATCTCTACCCAGAAAACGGGAAACGATTTTGGAGAAGCATATCCGGTTGTGTTACCCCATACGGTATCCACTATCATATAGGAGGCTGCGCTGCGGCTTAGGCTTCCACCTGCTGCCCGCAAACCAATGAACATCAGGTCCCAATCCTTTTCACTCTCGCGATAAAGAACACTCTTGTTGAAACCAACGCGGGCAAAGTAGTTGTTAGTGTTGTATTTGAGATCAGGATAGTTAACTGTGCCGCTACCCCACCCACCTTCTGCTACAGCATAGTATTCATTCTTCAGGTACAAGGTTACTTCCCCTTCATAGGTCTTCCTGTCTGTGGCCCACTGCGCCATAACGGGATGAAACATGTCCACGCCAAACGTAAGCTGATGGCCGCCCGTATACTTTTTACGCGCCGGCGCCTCCTCTTCGTCATCTTCCGCTGCCGTCACTGTAGTGTCTTCCTGTGCCAGCATCGTCTTGGCAGGCAGCAGGACACACACATTAAGGAGCAGGATGAATAAATACCTGTATGTTGTTCTTGCTCGCGTCATTCGATACGTTAGCGTCTTCGGTTTTTATGGAGTCAATGAAATTATGCGTTGATGTTACGGACAGCAACGTGAACAAATAGTTGTAACCACATGCATTGGAAATAAAGTTCAGTTTGCGGCTATACCTGAAATCGACCGTGTCAATGGCACTGCCCACAGCACTATCAGCAGCTATGTACCAGCGACATGTATCTGCCAACTGCGAAAGTGTAAGTGTGAATGTCGAGGACTTGGCATAAAGCCTGGCCACACTATCTACATCAGAGTCCGGGAGAAATATTGCTGCCCGTAGCGGTGAGTCTACCACCTTATTGTCGGCTCCTACGCGTACCATGCGTGTCTTCACCGTGGCTATACGCGGTGTAAGGCACGGTTGGCGGTCTCGTTTGCAGGCACTGCCCAGCGCTGTGAAAAGCAGCACCAGCGCTGCCATACATACGTATCTAATCATTGAGCGTATTAAGCAATCCATCAATCTCGGCTATCAACCCGTCTAACTGTTTACGCATATTTTCTTTCTCGCTCTCGTCCCGCACAGCGTCGTTCAGGTTCACGCTCACCATGTCCTGTTCCAGCGTGGTGATGCGTTGTTTCAGGCTGGCTTCAGTAGCTATTTGTTTGGCTACTGTTTCCTTCAGTCGTTTGTTCTCTTGCTCCAGTGCAGCATACCTGCGCAGGAGTAGATTCAATTTGCTGTTCAGTTCGTCGAGCGCTTGCATTATTCACGTATTTGAGCGTTCAGTTGTTTCTTGTATGCCTCGGTCAGCTTTTTCATCAGCTGTTCTGTATCGCCATCTGTCAGCGTTCTATCCTTTAGCAGGAATGTATAGTTCATCGCGTACGATTTCTTTCCTGCACCCAGCTTCTCACTCTCAAACACGTCAAACAAACCGAACGATTGCAACTCACCTATATTAAGTTTCGCTGTCACTTCACGCACCTGCTCGTAGGTCACAGCCTTGTCCAGCACCAGGGCCAGATCACGCTGCACAGAAGGGAATTTCGGTATCTCTGTATAGCGCATCTTGGCTGCCGCCGCGGCTTCTACCCATGCATGCCAGTCTATCTCAGCATAGAACACTTCCTGCTTTATATCAAACAGGTTCAGGCGCTCTTTACCCACACGCCACGCACGGCAGAGCACATTGCCCTTACGCTTCCACTGTATCTCGCCACCTTGCTCGGTGTAGGCAACAGCCACACCAGGTATGGTGCAATATCCAACCAGGTTCTCTATCAGCCCCTTGATGTAATAAATATCAGCAGCCTGTGCCTTCTGCTGCCACTGTGCCGGGCGCGTCTCACCGGTGAGCCATATGGCCAGGCACGGCTCCTGCACATACTTTCCATCTGCTGATGCATATACATTGCCAAACTCAAACAGCGCCAGGTTTTGATTCTTCCTATTCACATTATACTGCACTACCTCCAGCCCACTCTCCAGCATTGAAGGGCGCATTGTATCCAGCTCGCTGCTCAGGCTGTTTATCATTTTCACCAGGCTTTCATTACCCGGGTAGTACTTGCTGTTTACTATAGAGTTCGTTACTATCTCCTGCACACCCATACCACAAAGTAGCTCTGCCATACGCTCACGCATTCCGCGGTCGTCCTGCTTCTTGCCTATCAGCGAGATATTCAGTCGCGAAGGTATCACCACATTGTCCAGCCCATCTATGCGCAGCACTTCTTCTACTATGTCAGCAGGCTGGCTCACATCGGCTTTGTTCGTCGGCACTTTCAGCAACAGCGCCCCGCCATTGTCTTCTCGTATTTCAAAACCCAGTGCCAGTAATATGTTGGTAACAGATTCGTTGGAATATTCCTTACCTGCCAGGCCGCGCACATAGTCACAACTCACACGCACCATCTTATCTTCCAGCGGCTGCGGGTACACATCTACTATAGATGAAGACACGTCGCCACCGGCTATTTCAGTGATCATCACAGCAGCACGCTGCAATGCAGGTAGCACATTATTGATGTCCACTCCTTTCTCAAAATGAGTAGCAGCATCTGTGCGCAATCCGTGATGCATTGACGTGCGCCTCACTGACATAGGATCAAAGTAAGCGCTCTCGAGGAATACGTTTGTTGTAGCCTCCGTAATGCCGCTATGATTACCACCAAATACGCCACCTATGGCCACAGGGCCATCGGCATCACATATCATCAGGTCTTCTGCACGCAGTTTTCTTTCCTTATCATCCAGTCCGGTAAACACAGTCCCCTCCGGTAGATGCTTCACTACGATACCACCCTTCAGCTTGTCCGCATCAAACGCGTGCAATGGCTGTCCGTATTCATGTAGCACATAGTTAGTAATGTCTACCACATTGTTTATGCTGCGCACACCTATCGTCTGCAGCTTCAGCTGCAACCACTCCGGCGATGGCCCCACTTTAATACCGCTGATGTTTAGTCCTGTATATCGTGGGCATGCTTCGGCAGCCTCTACCGCTACGCTAGTAGGCGTTCCCGTGCTTTTTACCGCCTCTACCTTTGGCATCACCGGTCTGTAGGTTCCTCCTTTGTGATGCGACAGGTATGCACATACATCACGCGCCACACCTATGTGGCTGTTAGCATCTGAGCGATTAGGTGTAAGACCAATATGCACTGCAATATCAGCCTCCGGAAGTTTAAAGTAGGCACGTGCGCTCATGCCCACCGGAGCGTCTGCCGGCAACACCATTATACCCGCATGGCTTTTACCCAGGCCAATCTCATCCTCGGCACATATCATGCCGGCACTTTCCTCGCCGCGTATCTTGGCTTTCTTTATCAGGAAGGGCTCACCTTCCAGTGGATGCACCGTAGCGCCCACCGGGGCTACCACCACTTTCTGGCCGGCGGCCACGTTGGGTGCACCGCACACTATCTGCCATGGTTCACCACCTCCGTGGGCCACAGTTGTCACACTCAGTTTGTCAGCATTCGGGTGGCGGGTACAGCTCAGCACCTCGCCTATTATCAGCCCCTCCAGGCCACCTTTCACCGTTTCTACGGTCTCCAGCGCCTCTACTTCCAGGCCAATAGATGTTAGTATTTTACTCAGTTCGGCAGGCGATATCGGCTCTGCGAAACCCGCTTCCGGGCCCGGCAAATAGTCAAGCAGCCACCGGTACGAAATTGTCATTATTATCAGTCAGTTTAGGCAAAGATAGCCCTTCATCATAGCAAAAACCATGTTGCAAAAAAAACCTTTAACAATACCATTTACCCCCACTCTAATGTGTAATTGTTGTGGAATACTGTTGACAACTAAATCTATTTGTGGAAAACCCTGCACTTTTCCGAACTTTATGTCAGGAACCTGTGCATTGGAAGTGTGAATGATGCTTAAAATTATACCGCCTCAATTCTTTTGAGGTTCTCATTTTCGAATTTACATTCGTTCCTTACCGTTGTTTTTAAGGGCCGCTTAATGCTGGCGTAACAATTAGTAAAGATTGTTTTAACACTGGAAATTGCCACAAATGTGTTGATTCCCGGGCATAAAATCGACTCCCTTATTCTCAACGAACCACTGTTCACAACAAGATAATATTACCGCTCATAGCACAATGGCTTTGAATATAAAAAAAGAATTTGGGACTGGTTCCCGCGCTGGCCGAAAGCCCGACCTCACAACCCTCGTTTATGGCAAGGTGCCGCCACAGGCGCCTGAGCTGGAGGAGGCCGTGCTGGGTGCCGCCATGCTCGAAAAAGACACCTTCGCACAGGTACTGGAGATCATCCAGAGCGAGGAATGCTTTTACGTAGATGCCCACCAGAAGATATATGCAGCCATGCGTCGCCTGTTCGACAAAGGCACGCCCGTAGACCTGCTTACCATTACCGAGGAGCTCCGCCGCAGCAATGAGCTGGAGATAGTAGGCGGTGCATACTTCCTCACCCGCCTCACCATGAGCGTACTATCCAGTGCACACGTAGAGGCACACGCACGCCTGGTAATGGAGAAATTCATCCAGCGCGAGCTGATTCGAATCAGTGGCTCTGTGATAAGTGACGCCTACGAGGATAGCACCGACGTCTTTGACCTGCTGGACAAGGCCGAATCTGGCCTGTATGAGATAACAGATAAACACCTGCGCAAAAACTTTAAAAGCCTGCAGGAAGTACTGGCACGCACCATTACAGAGATAGATGAGAGCCGTAAGAAAACCGATGAGGTAAATGGTGTACCGTCGGGCTTTGCTGCGCTCGACAGGATCACCGGCGGCTGGCAAAAGACGGACCTTATTATCCTCGCAGCACGTCCTGCCGTGGGTAAGACAGCCTTTACGCTGAACCTCGCTATGAATGCCGCCATGAACGCCGGCAAGGAGTTTCCGGTTGCGCTCTTCTCGCTTGAAATGGGTGCCGGGCAGATCGTAAAAAGGATGCTCGCCGCTGTTACAGAGGTCACCATGGATGCCATTACCAAGGGTAAGATGGCAGAGCATGAGTTCATACAGATGTCGCAGCGCATGACCAAGCTGGCCAAGGCGAAGATATTTATAGATGACCAGGCCGCGCTCAACATATTTGAGCTGCGCGCCAAAGCACGCCGACTGAAACAGAAGCACGACATACAGATGATACTTATCGACTACCTGCAGCTCATGCAGGCTAGTGTAGATAAGGGTGGCAACCGCGAGCAGGAGATCAGTAAAATATCCCGCGACCTCAAGGCGCTGGCCAAGGAACTGGAAGTGCCCATCATAGCGCTCTCTCAGCTCAACCGCTCAGTGGAAACACGTAAAGAATCGAAAGTACCGCAGCTTAGTGACCTCCGTGAATCAGGAGCCATCGAGCAGGATGCCGACCTTGTTATGTTCCTCTACAGGCCTGAATATTATGGCATCAACAACGATGAAATGGGCCAGACCATAGAAGGGCAAACACACATACACATAGCCAAGCACCGTAACGGTAGCACCGGCGAGGTAAAGGTGCGCTTCATAAAGGAATACCAGAAGTTTGTGGACATGGAAGAAGATGGATTCGATAGCTTTGCCCCTGCGCCTGGCAACGGACCATCATTTGGTAATGGCGGCGGAGACTTCAACCGCAGCGGCGGTGGCAACTTTGGCGGATCCGGTGGCGGAGGCAACTTCAACGCGCCACGCGACAATCCTTCCGCAGGTATTCGCCGCGACACCAGCGACTTTGGAGGCTCCAAGATTTTCCTCCAGGCCGATGGCTTCCAGACAAAACAATCAAAAGCAAATGACATGAGCTGGGACGAAGACGACATGATGGGTGGCGGCCTACCCAAGCGCCCTGCCCCGCCCGAGGAAGACGCTCCGTTCTAACAACAAAGACTATAAAAAGTTAAGGCCCGCATCGTGCGGGCCTTAACTTTTTTAAACCTTATTTCTTCAAAAAAACACCTTTGTGTCCTTATACTCGATGTTTGAAACAAAACCTTTGTGTCCCTCGTGCAAACCTTTAGTGACCTTTGTGTTGAGCAATCACATTCACCACATTGTCAAATTGTCGAATTGCCGAATTATTTAACCAGCGTCAGCTGATACACATGCACATCAATGTTCAGTTGCGCAGCATTGTCGCAGTTGCCGCTACCATAGTTCAGTACGCGGTTGCCGGTATAGCCCGTCACGTTCACCACGCCCGACTCTGCGAAATCGCAAGCCGTTGCAAACTGCAGCGGTGTAGCAATATTGAAGTTGAACGTGTGTCCACTAGGGCGTGTCAGGGTTGCCGTACCGGAAGTAGTAAAGTAGTCATCACTTCGGTCATTGGTCTTCTGCCCACCTACCCAGCGACGCACCAGGTTGCCGTTCCACAACACAAATTTGTTGTTGATCTTATCTTCCGGATTCACGTGCATAGAGTCATTAACCTGCACATTGTAAAACCAGTCGCCCGTAACTGTAGTGTCGCGGCGGGTCACTTTCATGTAACCGCTCATACGGTTGCCGTTGATGTAATAATCATTAAAAGTGATCGTATGCAGATCGCTTGTGTCGCTATAATGACCGTTGTAAGAGATAACGATCGATCCACGGCGTGTGCGGCCGTCTGCACACTCCACATCCTTATTGCCAAAGCGCACTATTAGTGTGTGCGGTGTGTTCATTGTGTCCACTGCTACACTCACGCTCTTATCGCCCGCCTTGCGGATATACTCTGCATTGTAGAGCGTACCCGCCTGGTCTGCCAGCGATATGATGTCTTCATTGGCCCAGCCTATGCGCGAGCCCTCAGTAGCATACCCTTCCCTGTCATCATCATTGGCCAGGTAGTTATCGTCTGTGGTGCCGCGGCGGCACGATGCCACCGTTATCAGCGCTGCTGCCAGCAATACAGAAAGTTTACCCAGGCGTAAGTTGCAATACATAAATAGAAAATTTATCTTATCTGTTAAGTTGTGAATCCCGAAAATTAGCTGCTAATATAAGTATTTAACTCGTAAGTCACTAGGAACCGATTCGCGACAAGCGATATTTTTCAGTTTTGACGGTAGCCAATGCAAATCGTGTTCATCACCAACTGCGGCACACGGGCAATTCGTACATTCCATCTGCGCCGCGTCTCTTCAGCATATCCAGCGCGTAGCAAGGACCCGGCGGCATCGTTGCATGTGCAGCAGAGCAATGCCGCCCGCCTGATGATTCTAAGTGATGCAAACGAACCGCAAAAAGATATGCACAATTTCCCTCCCTCATCACCAAATTAGGAACACCCGCTTTACCTTTGTACCGTGAAGCCCGGTTTTCCAGTTTAAGAACCCTTCCGGTCTTAAGGACAACAGCAAGCACAATACTTATATGCTATCTGTAGCTGTACAAATCCTTAAATCCTTAAACTTGCCCGCCGCGGAGGGTCCTATAAATCATGGTTCAACTCTTTAGCAATTCTTAGACATGTCCGCCGTGGTGGAAGCTCTCAGCAGTTTTTACGCAACTTTTAGCAAATCTTAGCAATTTTCAGAAGCCCATAGCAACGTTTAGAAATTAAGAATAAAACACATAATCAATACAGTAGCGCATTTCAGCCGATAAAAATTTACCACACCCCCCTATATTTGATATTAGGGTATAATTTACCTTGCCAGCGTGCAAAAGTCAGCACACTACCCACATTGCCGAATTGTCAAATTATCAAATTGCCGAATTAAAACCCTATCTTTGCACTCCCAAAAATTAGTGGGAATTTTTATTTTTTAACAACCGGGACGCTTCGCCAAAAGAGCAAGCCCGTACAAACTGAGTAAATATTTTGGAAGATCAGGTAACAAACCAGGAGGAAAACGTGCAGAGCACGGAAGCTACTCCGGCAGCAGAGACCACACAGGAAACTGCAACAGAAACAGTAGTAGTTGAGGCACCAGCCGCTACCCGCGCACCGCGCCGCTACTACGAAGAGGCATCTACAACAGCACACGACGACTTCGATTGGAGCGTAGACAAGCGCAATGTAGCCTCTTACAAAGAAGACGACCGCGTAAAGTATGATTCGATCTACACCGGCACGTTCAAAACAATCGCAGAATCTGAACTGCTGAAAGGCACGATAGAAGGCGTTACCAAGACAGATGTGATCGTAAACATCGGCTTCAAGTCCGATGGTATGATATCGCTGAACGAATTCCGCGACATGCCGGAAGTGAAGATCGGCGACGAGATAGAAGTAATGGTAGTGCAGAAGGAAGACAAGAACGGTCACCTGCAGCTGAGCCGCAAGCTCGCCCGCGCAGCCCGCTCATGGCAGCAGATCGTTGACTTCTACAAAACAGGCGAAGTGGTTACAGGTACTATTACCTCTAAGACCAAGGGCGGCCTGATAGTAGACGTTCACGGCCTGGAAACCTTCCTGCCTGGCTCACAGATCGATGTGAAGCCTGTAACAGACTACGACCAGTACGTGGGCAAGACCATGGACTTCAAGGTGGTAAAGATCAACGAAACTATCCGCAACGCGGTGGTATCGCACAAAGCGCTTATCGAAAGCGATATCGAGCAGCAGCGTAGCGTCATCATCGGTCAGCTGGAAAAAGGTCAGGTACTTGAGGGTACTGTTAAGAATGTTACCGATTTCGGTGCGTTCATCGACCTGGGCGGCGTAGATGGTCTCCTCTATATCACAGATATCAGTTGGGGCCGCGTAACTCACCCAAGCGAAGTACTGCACAACGGCCAGAAGCTGAACGTGGTGGTACTGGACTTCGACGACGAGAAGAAGCGTATCAGCCTGGGTCTGAAGCAACTGACTCCACATCCTTGGGACAACCTGCCTGCAGAAATTTCAGAAGGCAGCAAGGTGAAAGGAAAAGTAGTGAACATCGAAGATTATGGTGCATTCCTCGAGATCATGCCGGGCGTAGAAGGCCTCGTGCACGTTTCAGAGATCACATGGTCATCTCAGCCTATCAACGCTAAGGAGTTCTTCAAGATCGGCGAAGAGCACGAAGCAGTAGTGGTAACACTGGATAAGGAAGAGCGCAAGATGAGCCTGTCTATCAAGCAGCTCACTGCCGACCCATGGGATAGCATCGAAGAGAAATTCCCTGTCGACAGCCGTCACTCTGGCGTGGTTAAGAACATCACTCCATATGGCGTGTTCGTAGAGCTGGAAACAGGCATCGGCGGCATGATCCACATCAGCGACCTTAGCTGGATCAAGCGTTACAACCACCCAAGTGAGTTTGTAAAGACCGGCGACAAGATCGACGTTGTAATCCTGAGCATAGATAAGGAAAACCGCAAACTGGCGCTTGGCCACAAGCAGTTGGAAGAAGATCCATGGAACACGTTTGAAACAGTATTCCCGATCGGTTCTATCCACGAAGGCAGCGTAACGCGCAAGGACGACAAGGGCGCTACAGTGCAGCTCCAGTACGGTCTTGAGGCATACGCACCTAGCCGTCACCTGCGCAAAGAAGACGGTGGTAATGTAGAAGCAGAAGAAACACTGCCATTCATGATCATCGAGTTCGATCGCAACGACAAGCGCATCATGGTATCTCACACACGCGTGTGGGAGCAGGTGAAGAACGAAGAGAAAGAAGCAATGCGTAAAGACGCAGTAGCTGAAGGTGAAAAGACCAAGGCTGCTGTAAAGAACATCCAGAGCAAGGTTGAAAAACCAACGCTTGGTGACCTCGGCGCACTTGCAGCTCTGAAAGACAAGCTGAAAAAAGCAGAAGACGACAACAGCGCTGAATAAGCCCGTTTCGTACGAAGCCAAATTATTAAGAAGCCATCCGAAAGGGTGGCTTTCTTATTTATCGACATTATCCAATTATCTAACTTTAGCCTATCAAATCCGGTAATGAGAATACGCACACACATCCTGACATTGCTAATACTCGCCTCAGCGATGACCGCGTACTTATTTTTCTACAAGCCACGCCATTACGAATTAGACCAGATGATGCTGAGCGTACCGCTTAACATTTTTATATGGATGGTACTTATCGGTGTTCCCTACGCCATCGGCCTATTATTGATACTGCAAGGAAGACGTCTGTGGGCGGGAACGCGCAGCAGTGATTGACTGGGATCACATCTCCGCATTCACAAGAATACAATACACCTCCGCCGGGCCATGAACGCCCACCACGAGTGTCTTTTCAATATCTGCGGTACGACTAGGGCCGGTGGCAAGATACACCATTGAAGGCAAAACATTGTTGTAGCGCTTACGGATCAGCTTCAGTGCATCAGTAATGTCAAAAACCACCTGGTCCATATAGGCAAAAACAATGTGCACGGGGTAGTACACTGGAGCTGTACGCCCCATATTTTGAGCGCTGGAAAGCAATATAGACCCTGTACGCCCCACCAAAGCTTCGCAACCTGTAACACAGGCGTCTGCACTTTCTGCAGCGGGATCCGCAGGCTCAATGAAGTCGACCTTGCTGTTCTTGAACAACTTCAATAGTCGCTGGTCTGCGCACAGAAGTTGCTTCCAGGCAAGGTTCTCATACATTGTCGCTAGCGTCGCCATCAACTCCTGCTCATTCTCTACAAAAATAAACTTGCCGCCAAGGCTTATAAAAATCTCTGCGAACATCTCTTCAGGGGAAACATCCGGGTCAGGATAAAATTGACCAGCTACTTTATCTGCCTCCGGAAATGGCATTGGAAGTTTATCCGACCCAAGGCTTTTCCTGATCCGGCCAAGTATGTTTTCGCGCGCCTTAGAAGTTTTGAAAGTTTGCAAATGAGTTATGAATTATGAGTTATGAATTATGAATTATGAGTTGCCTTCCACTAGCAACACATCAAAAGGATATGTGTACAAACTATGCTTCAAGAATAGTCCTTCTGTTTACCCTTTGTAGTGAGAATAATACTACGAAGAATCTTCAACAATTCGTTCGCATCTTGCACAATGCTCTCGAATTCACTCAAACTTATAAAGTCAGTCTCTTTTAATAATTCAAGCCAGTAGATGGTCTCATCACATTCCTTCTGTGCAAACGCCAGCTTGTGAATAAAATCCAGCTTACTTTCAGCATTCTTTGCCTCCCGCACGTTGGCACCTATTGAAGTTCCTGAACGAAGCAGTTGCCTTGAAAGTACAAATTCCCGCCTCTCGTCCGTGCACAACTTATAGAGTTTTATGATTCTAACAGCAAAAGCAAAACTCTTAGAATAAATTGTATTTTGCTTTGTGCCATTTATAACTCATAACTCATAACTCATAATTCTATGAATTCGGATTTAAAGCGCTTTCCGGCACAAGTGGATCCTCGTCGGAAGCGATCTGGTCTTCATACTGGCGTCGGCCTAGCAGGCGTTCCATATCGTCTTTGAAGAGCACCTCACGCTTCAGCAGCTCTTCTGCTATCACGCGTACCGCTTCAATTTTGTCGTTCAGCAATTGCTTCACTTTATTGTAAGCCACATCTACCAGCTTCCTCACTTCCTCGTCGATCAGCTTTCCTGTCTCTTCAGAATACGGCTTCGAGAAGCTATTTTCGTTTTGAGGGTCATAAAATGAGATATTACCTACAGCGGGGTTCATACCATACATTGACACCATTGCATAAGCCATCCTTGTCACATGCTGTAGGTCGCTGAGCGCACCGGTAGATATCTTACCAAATACCAGCTCTTCCACAGCACGGCCACCAAGCGACATACACATATCGTCCATCAGATGATCTGTAGTGCGTATGTACATCTCCTTGGGCAGGTACTGCGCATAGCCAAGTGCAGCAACGCCGCGTGGCACTATCGTAACCTTTACCAGCGGATGTGCGTGCTCCAGGAACCATCCTGACACTGCGTGACCGGCCTCGTGGTAAGCAATAATCCTCTTTTCTTCTGGCAGGATGATCTTATTCTTCTTCTCAAGGCCACCAATCACACGATCTATGGCATCGTTGAAGTCGCTCATATCTACTTCACTCTTCCCTTTACGAGCGGCAATGAGTGCTGCCTCGTTACAGATATTCGCTATGTCGGCACCCGCAAAACCTGGAGTCTGAATAGCGAGTTTCTTAATGTTCAGATCCTTTGAGCGCTTTATCGGCTTCAGGTGCACATCAAATATCTTCTCCCTACCCTTTACATCCGGAATGTCTATTGAAATCTGGCGGTCGAACCGGCCCGGGCGAAGCAACGCTGTATCCAGCACATCTGGCCGGTTAGTTGCCGCCAACACAATGATGCCACTATCGCCGCTGAAACCATCCATCTCCACGAGCATCTGGTTAAGCGTGTTTTCACGCTCATCATTGCTCATTACCATATTCTTACCACGTGCACGGCCAATGGCATCAATCTCGTCTATAAACACGATACAAGGCGCTTTTTCACGTGCTTGCTTAAACAGGTCGCGAACACGACTTGCACCTACACCCACGAAAAGCTCCACGAAATCAGAACCGGACATAGAGAAGAAAGGCACCTGCGCTTCACCTGCCATTGCCTTGGCCAGCAAAGTCTTGCCGGTACCGGGAGGGCCCACAAGCAGAGCACCCTTTGGTATCTTACCGCCAAGAGCGGTATACTTCTTAGGATTCTTCAGGAAGTCAACGATCTCCATCACCTCCACCTTTGCTTCGTCCAGGCCAGCCACATCGTTGAACGTAATGTTCACACGTGTACCTTTCTCAAAAAGTTGTGCTTTCGACTTACCGATGTTGAAAATACCACCGGCACCGCCACCGCCGCCGCCAGAGCCCATTTTCCTGAACACGAGGAAATACATGGCTACAAAGAAGATAATTGGCAGCAGGAATGTCTGCAGGAATTTGTTGAGCAAATCTCCTTGCTGATCGTACAGTACCGATACCCTGTCTGCCTCGGGAAGGAACTTCTGCGCGTCAGCCAGGTCTTTATTGAACTGGTCTACAGTTCCGATCTTAAAGGTAAATACCGGCACCCTGTCAGACGATGCAGACCTGGGCTTACCAGGATTTGCTGTAGCTAATGAATCGCCCTTAAGGTACACTTCTACATGGTCGTTGTTTACGACTACCGCTTTAGAGACCCAGTTCTTAGCAAGGTAGTAGCGAAAATCCTTGAAGCTTTTTTCCTCAACCGAAACACCAAAATTGCTACCATATATCTGTGCGCCAAGAATGGCCACCAGGATAAGTCCATAAACCCAATAGATATTGAACCTCGGCCCTTTTCGCTGATTGTTTAGGTTATCACCACCACCGGGCCTCATATCTCCCGAACCGGGATTCTGTTTGTTTTCTTCCATTTGTCTTAAGTCGTGCCTTTAATTACCTCTGATTATTGTACTAGACGGAGTTAGTGTTCTGTTCGCGGTGCATCTTCCCATAGCGACTCCAGGTTGTAAAACAGCCTTTGCTCATGCTGAAAAACGTGTACTACTATGTTCACATAGTCAACAAGTGTCCATGTATCTCCGAGCTCGCGGTGGAATGGTCTTTCTCCACATTCTTTTTCCACTTGCTCCACCACATAATCAGCGATCGCCTTAACCTGGATATGCGACTTTGCTTCACAAAGAACGAAGTAATCTGCCACTGCTTCATCTATTTTCTTCAGATCAAGCGAAATAACTTCATCAGCCTTTTTTTCCTTTACAGCGTTAATTATCGTTTTGAAAAGCTTACTGCTTTTAGTGAGGCGGGCCGGACTCTTCTTTCGTTCCTGCAGGGCACTGATTACTTTCTCCAAATTTGAATATTAGTTTTGTTTGGTAATTTTCGGGCAATTATTTATCAAAATTAAAAATCTTTTCCCACTTAACCACATGGGTAATCAGGATTTAGCACTAATCGAACTCGATAGCATTGATAGTACCAATAACTATGCCATGCAGCTCATAAATGACGATAAGGCGCAGGCAGGGCTGACAATAGTGGCAAAGAGTCAAAGTAACGGACGTGGGCAAAGAGGCCGGATGTGGATGGACGAGCCTGGTGAAAGCCTGCTAATGAGTATAATTGTCACGCCAAAGCAAGCTATATGGGAACAATTCGTCTTTAGTGCGTCTGTGGTCGTGTCAATTGCAAATGTTTTGCAAAACTTCCTTCCCGGCCATCCGGTACGCATCAAGTGGCCCAATGACATAATCATCCATGACAAAAAGGCAGGGGGCATACTCATTGAAAATGTGCTGCGTGGCAGTCACTGGACACATAGCATTATTGGCCTCGGATTGAATGTACATCAGAAACAGATCCCAAACTTGCTGCCTCACGCCACATCGCTAACGCATGCAACCGGACAGCAGTTTGACATGGCGCAATTACGTGATAGAATCAGGGAGCATATCTTATCGGCTGTGCTCTACCCCATCTCCACCGCAAGGATAATGCAAGCCTACAACAACCTGCTTTACAAACGGGGCGAACTTCAAAAATTCAGCGACTTCAATGGTAGCTGGATGGCCACCATCCTACACACGAGAACCGACGGATCGCTGGAAGTGAAGCAGGACGGCACCGACCAGGTTCAGTTTTTTCACCACGGGCAGATAAAGTGGGAATGGGAATAACCCGCATCAACTTTTGACATCAGCGCCTACCTCATGCGCATTCAGCGACCTGGACCTGGCCAGTGCATAACCCAACAAGGCTGCGGGAATATGCAGCAATAGTGTAGTGACCAGAAACCATAATGGCTGTCCCGGCAACATTACCATGTTTGCCACCGAAGCAAGTGTAATGATGCCCCCCACCACTAATGCCGGCCGGCTAATGACCCTACCCGATAGCAGCGTTGCCACAGCGCCAGCCAGTAAAGAGCATGCAAAATAATTAACCAGTTGCATCATCATGGCAGCAATGGGCACCTGCGCCATATAATTTGCTATAGCTACTTTGTCCCGAAAGTCAAGGCCAGGTGGCGGTGGATAGGACGCATGTATGGCCTTCTCTATAAATGCCTGCACCATCATGCCGGCCATTACACCAGCTACAACCGGAAGTATGTATTTGCGGATACCCATTAAGTAAAGTTAATAAATGCCCGACTTAGCCACATAAAAAAGTTACCGGTATTAGTAACCCGGAACTTTTAGAGGTATGGTTTACTACCTGCATAGTATGAACTGAATGGCCTCCCTGTCCGCACAACTGCTCAAGTCAAAAAGATATAAACCAGCGGGCAATACCGGTGGCAGGGATACATGCCATTTATCTTATTGAGATGAATCGTGGAACTCTAAACAACGTCACCTACAGCATTCGCTATTGCTGAAACAACCTCACCCGTTGCCTCACCATCAAACTCAAACTCGCATGTATCTGGATTGGGCCTACTCAAAATGCTATCGCTGATTACAATACACATAAACTCAAATCGCCTCAAAAAAGGACAGGCCCCCAATTTGGAAGCCTGTTCTCTACAAGTAGATTGTAAGGTTACTGTTTCAACACAAAATGGAACAATTTTCGGTCATTACCATTGCTCACACTCAGCATGTACATGCCGTTTGCTAATGTACCCTTTAGTTCAATGCGTTCGTTAAGTGAACCAGCACGAGCAATAGTGTTGCCACGACAAACTACCTGGCCCAACATATCTGTCACCTCAAAAGTAATAGCTTCGTCTACCTTGCTACCTACCGTTCCGCTTATAACAAATGAACCGTTTGTTGGGTTTGGCATAAGCTTAAGATCTGCACCGGATATTACCAGTGGGGTTATTCCGGTTGGTTCGATGCTCATTATCACTGAATTCAAAGATGCCTTTCCGCACGCGCCTGATCCAGTTACAGTGCAGGTAACAGAATCACCATTTTCTAAGTTGCCGGATACAAATGTTGCTGTTGTGGCCCCTGGCACTTCAGCGCCGGAAACGAGCCACTGGTATTTCGGTGAGGGACCGGCACCGGAAACATGGGCCATAAAAGTGACTGACACACCCTGTTTGACATTAGTACCCGGCTCCGCGACAATAGTCACAGCCGGGATATACACAGAGTCCACAATGAGCGATATAACATTGCTTGACACATTATTTACCGAAGGACAGCGATAGCTACTTATCATTTTACAAACTACCGATTGACCTTTTGCCGGTATGTACGAATATGTCGATGAAAGTGCACCGGGCACTATGCTTCCATTCACCAACCAGGTATAGACAGGCGATGTTCCGCCATTCACTTCTGTTGCACTAAAAGTAACCGGCGTACCCTGGCAAATTCGCGTTTCAGCATCAGTCGCAATAGAAACTGCTGGCGTAAGCTGCGGGATCACTCCAACAACTGCGGTCGCGCTCACCTCGGAAACAGACGGACAATCATGACTGCTTGTGAGCGTAACGCTTACGGGCTCGCCCAAAACGGGAACATGTGAGAAGCTGCTTCCTGTACCGGCTGGAACACCCGCTACGCTCCACACGTAAGCTGGCGCAGAGCCGCCATCTAAACCGGTGGCAATAAAGTCAACTGAGGTACCCGCACATACTGTGTCGGCCGAAACTGAAACAGAGACAGACGGTGTCACTAATGGAGTGATAACGATAGTCGCATCTCCTGCCATGGTAGCAGAGCAGCCGGCACCGTTCTTACCTATTACCGTGTACGTGCCAGCCGCGGTCTTCAACCCAAAGTCCAGAGCGGCGCCTGTACCAGATGTTGTTGCAATGAGAGTCCCAGCAAGCATTAGCCTGTATATTGTTCCGGACTCCGAGTTATCTACTCCAACAGATACGCCGGTGCCACCCGCGCAGTATGCACCGCCACCAGTGACATTAGTAACTGCAGGCACAGCGTTTACATTCACATTTGCCACCCGCAAGCAACCGGTAGGTAAGGTGTAACTAACCGAAGTAAGCCCGGCACCAATACCAGATACCAAACCAGAGGCGTCAACAGTTGCAACAAGCGGATCAGCACCAGACCAGCTACCGCCTGCCGATGCGCTGGAGAGCGAAAGCGTACTACCAACGCATAGCGGCATCATACCACTGATGGGCAGTGGTAATGCGTTCACTGTTATCGTCTCTGCTGCACTGCAACCCGTCAACAACGTATAGCTCACAATAACTGTACCTGAACTAATGCCCGTTGCAACTCCCGTAGCCGGGTCAACGCTAAGTCTCGAGGTGTTGTTGCTTATCCACACCCCCCCGGCAGACAAACTGGTAAGGCTGGCATTATTACCAACGCAAACTGACAGGTCACCGGTTATAGCCTCAACCGAAGGATGTACAGTGATCGACTTCTGACGATAACATCCGTTTGGTAGTGTATACGATATAGACGCAGACCCAGGGGCTGCGGCAGTTACAATTCCCGTCAGTGAGCCAACTTGTGCTACGGTCTCGTCGCTACTTGTCCACATGCCACCAAGGCTTGCATTTGAATATACCGCTGTGAGGCCGTCGCATACTGAACCTGGGCCGGCTATAAGGGCAGGAAGCGCATTTACTGTAAACTGGCGCAAACGGCGACATCCATTAAGGCCAGTGTAGGTAATAGTAGATATCCCGGCGGCAATACCAGTTACATCTCCGCCAGAATTGACAGTTGCAAGCCCGCTTGAAGTAGACCATGTTCCACCTGCAGAAGTTGTAGACAATGTTGCGGTGCTACCTGCGCAGACAGATGCTGTCCCTGTTATAGCTCCCGGAACATCAGATACGGTAATGACAGTTGCAGACGCACAGCCAGTTGGCAATGTGTAAGCAACATTTGTTGTTCCGACATTTGCTGCCAGCGTCGCACCGGTTGAAGGATTGACAAATGCAATGGAGGCATCACCAACACTCCATGTGCCTCCCGGAGTTGCGCTGGCGAGCATGTATATGGAGCCTTTACACATGGAAGCCGGGGCTACAATAGCAGCCGGAAGCGGATTTACAGTGATCGTCTTTGTACTGAAACAGCCCGAAAATAATGTATAAGACACTTCCGCCGACCCCGCCGAAATGCCCGTCACTGATCCCGAACCGTCGACACCAACATTTGCCGATGAAGCAGACCATACGCCCGATGGAGTCGCGTTTGCCATAGATTCAGACTGCCCCATACAAACCGCATCTGCGCCGGCAATAGCAGCCGGGAGCGGATTGACAACAAGTGAGGCCACCGACGAACATCCGGTTGCCGGAAGCGTGTAGGTTATAACGGCAACACCATTTGAGACACCGGTAGCGACGCCCGAAGCCGAAATGTAGGCTATGGACAAGTTACTACTGCTCCAGTTACCGAAGGATGTCGAATTAGTCAAAGCGGTGTTAGCGCCCACACACACATTTAGCGCGCCCGTTATCGGCGCTGGCAGTGGGTTCACAGTAACGGTAACGCTGCGAGAGCATCCCGTAGCCAGCGTATAAACTACTGACGCTGTGCCTGCATTCAGACCGGTCGCCAGCCCGCTCACGCCATCCACACTGGCATTTGACGATACCGTTGACCACGAGCCGCCAACGCTGGCATTGGATAACGTCGTAGATGCATTCTGACAAACTTGAAATGTACCTGTTATAGGAGCCGGAACGGGATTTACCGTAACCGCGCCCGTAGTGCGGCAACCGGTAGGCAATGAATAGGTCACTTCTGCCACACCTGCCGCTACACCACTAACGACTCCCGTTGTAGCACCCACTGACAGTATCATGGGAGAACCCGAACTCCAGATACCGCCCAAAGTGGCATTTGAAATTGTGGTTACTGATCCGGTACATACGTTCATAAATCCCGAAATAGCAGCTGGTTTCGCGTTGACCGTGAGTGCCCGAACGGTGGAACAGCCAGCAGCCGACGTATAGGAAATTGTGGTTACACCAGCCAGATTCCCTGTCACATTTCCAACGACGTCAACCGAGGCAATAGCAGGATTATCTGACAGCCACGAGCCGCCCGGGGCACCGTTGCTCAAAGTAATAGTTTGTTGTTCACAGACGCTGGCCGGCCCAACAATCGTACCCGGCAAGCTATACACTACCACAGGCATTGTGCGTACACAACCCGTTGGCAACGTATAGGAAATCACGGCACTTCCGGCAATATTTCCTGTCACAACCCCTGTGGAAGCGCCGATGGACGCTATTCCGACATTGCTACTACTCCAGGTTCCTCCGCCATCGGAATTACCCAGATTAGCTGACTGTCCGATACATAAGCCTGATGGCCCTGTAATCGAAGAAGGCGTAGCATTTACCGTTACTGTTAAAGCACGGTAGCAGCCTGTCACGGCATTGGTGTATCGCACCTGCGTAACGCCCGAAGAAACACCGGTTGTCACACCAGCGGCTGAAATGTCTGCAATAAGAGTATTGTCTGAACTCCACACCCCACCGGAGGTAAAATTGAACAGGTTTGTCGAGCTACCAACGCAAGTTGTCGCGGTACCGAGAATGTCCGTTGGCAGTGAATTCACAGTAACCGAAACTGACGTACTACAGCCCGTAACAGGCAAGGTATAAGTCACAATAGCGACCCCGGCAGCAACGCCGGTAACAATGCCCGATGAAGGATCGACAACTGCTTTTGAAGCGTTGGAGCTTGTCCAGGCACCACCGGAGGGGCTGCTGCCTAATGCCGTATTGTCGTCTTTACATACTTCCGTTATGCCGGTGATCGACGCCGGTAATGTATTGACAATTATCGGTACTGAAACTGAGCAACCCGTGCCAGAAAGTGTATAGGACACAGATGCGAATCCGGGCGTCACGCCGGTCAATGTGCCTGAAGCGTTGATGGTTGCAACGCCAGGATTTGTGCTTGCCCAGGTACCGCCGGCTGTTGTATTTGAAAGCGTTGACGAGGCGCCCTGGCAAATGTTAGTGCTTCCCGTAATTGGTGCGGGAAGAGGATTGATGGTAGCCAAAGCAGTAACCTGGCAGCCCGAGGGCAACTGGTATGTCACGGGCGCAATACCCTCACTAACACCTGAAACAAGGCCGCCACCACTTACACCAGCGGTTGCTGCATCACCTGCTATCCAGGCACCACCGCCCGTGGAAGAAGAAAGAAGCACGTTGTTTCCTACACATAATGGCACCATCCCGGTAATGGCTCCCGGCATTTCATTTACGGTCTCTATGCGGGTAGTAATGCAGCCCGAGGGCAACGTATAGGTGATTGTTGTCGTTCCTGAAGCAATAGCCGATACGACCCCAAAAGAATTTACTGTTGCCACCCCCGGATCACTGCTGATCCACGTTCCCGCTGTCACAACATGTGTCAGAGAAACAGCGTTACCCTCGCACACTGCTCCGTCACCTGATATGGTAGCAGGTGCCGGCGCTACTGTCGCCACTTCTGTTACGAAGCAGCCCGAGGGAAGCGTATATGTGATGTCCACTGTCCCGGCAGAGATTCCAGTCAATAATCCCGTTGCGGGCACTATACTCGCTTTGGCATTTGACACTGTCCACGTGCCTCCGGTAGTCGTGTTGGCCAGGGTGGAGGTTGACCCTGCGCATATCGAAAGATTACCTGTGATTGCACCGGGTAAGGGGTTTACACTTACGCTTGCTGTTGCTGTACCAATACACCCTGTGCTGGAGGTCGCTGTCACGGAATAGACATTTTCACCGATTGATGTCGGCGTGGCAGCCGGCGAAGCGCAGCCCGTGCATGATAGGCCAAGCCCCCCCGACCATGTATAGGTGGGTGCAGGCAGATCTGCATTTACCTTGATATTGTCCAGGAACCAGTAATACTGTGATGCATCATAATACCAACGGAGCGTCACATCAGCCTGGCCAAGCGCTCCCGCAGGTAATGCCAGGGTCGTGTTCGGCATGCCACCCCAGGCACTTGCACCCATCAATGTAGCACCTTGTTCCACAATTGTGGTCCAGGATGCACCGCCATCTATTGAATAATCAATACGCGCCGAAACGTCTGGTATGATCGATAGCAAGTACTGGTCGAACGAAAGATTCACAGAAGTGAAACCAACTGTCGAGAATGAGGGCGACTTGACGATAGTTGTGGTAAGTGTACTTAGTGCAGCTGCCTGCAACATATCTGTCCCATCTCCCGGCGTGCCATCCGCGGCTGTCGCCGGAGAAACTATTTGCCAGCGATTGGCAGGAGAGGCTGTGCCGGATACTACCCAATTCCCGAGTCCCGAATTGAAATTCTGTTGCAACAGAGTAAACACAAGTGGCGCAGATGCCGCGTTGAGCGTTGATGTCTCCCCCATGCATAGAGTCGCCGAAACTGGTGTTATTGACACATCAGGTAGCGGATCAACCGAAAAAATATTCGTTGCTGAACAACCGGAAGAAAGAGTATAGCTGACCGTAGCGGTACCATTTGCCACGCCCGTAACAACACCCGATGCTGCATCAACTGTAGCAACATCGCTCGCACCTGAACTCCAGGTTCCTCCCGGTGTGGCGCTCGAAAGTGTGCTTGTTGCGTCCTGGCATATCTCATTTGTTCCGGTTATAGGTAGTGGCGCTGCATTTACTGTAACCGCAATCGTTACAAAACATCCTGAGGGCACAGTATACGTAATGGTAGCAGTACCGGGCACAAGCGCGTTAAGAATTCCTCCTGAAATGGTCGCTACAGCAGGATCTGAAATACTCCAGGTACCGCCGGAGGTGGGGTGCGTGTATTCGACGTCAGTGTACTGACAGACATCGGTCGGTCCCGTAATGCCAGCAATAGCCGCATTGATCGTTAGCAATTTTGTAGAATAGCACCCTGATGAACCCGTATAAGTAATTCTTGCCGTTCCTACTGCCATCCCGGTAACAACACCCCCACTATTGACGGTGGCATTACCGATGTTACTACTTGACCATGTACCACCGGCAGGCGAACTTGCCAATGTGGATGTAGACCCGACACAGACGACATCTGCCCCCGTGACCGCAGACGGCGCAGCAAGAACAGTAATCGTTTTCGACGGACTGACGACAGCAACTCCCGCTGTTCCGGAACAGTTACTTTGATTTGGCGTAAACTTACATGCCAGCGTATGCGCCCCGGGACTCAATGTAGCCAGTACCGAAGCGTAAGTGGGACTGAGCGTAACTGGAGCAGGAGTCGAACTATTTACCACAAATGTGCCACTCGCTCCGGCTATAGGTGTTGTGCCATCATATACCCACTGGTAGGTAATCGTATTGGTATTTGAACTTCCTATGATCGAGCAACTCGTTTTCCCCGGCTGGTCAGAATATGACCCAACAGCCCCTCCCTGGCAAACTGTTGCCGAACCCGTGGGTGCGTTCGGCGCCGTCACCTGGTAGCGTGTTGCAATCCCGTAACTGGTAGCGGGTGACAAAAGTGCCACCAGAACGATGAGCCAGCTACAAACACGCATACCAACGGTTGGAACTTTCACAACGGTACTCTCCTGCATAAATAAAGAAAATCTCATGGCCATAGCATATATTTTAATTATTATCAATTCAGTCAAATTTTCGGGTTGTAAGGAAATGATCATGAAAACATTAGATCTGCTTGCCGCCATTAAAGGAAAACCCACCATTGGCAAAAATTCCATTCACATAATCAACTTTTCAAATAATGTTGCCACCAGTCAACTTACCAATGAATTTGTCACTTGAAAAAGTAACCCATTCTCTGCCCAACCTACTTGTTGAACTCATTCCACAAAGACCTTTTTAATTACTTCCCTTTAACCCCTACATGAATAATCGAAATGTTTAATAGTCAAATAGTTATAAAACATTTACACACATGTACCCATTAGTCATATTTAGCAATGTACTGTTGCTATACAGTACAAAAACGCAGAATAAGACCGCAACCCCTATCCATTTACTGAATTTAACATTATGTTTTGACTACTTTTGCAAAGAGTGAACTAATTATCTCATGTATTGCATTATTATATCTATTTGTTTCTTTTTATCATATCTTAAAGCCTATTCCAATTACATCAATAAATAGAAACAACATTAACAATTTCAAAAAAAATATGAGAAATCTATAAGAAACTTAGCTCTTGCGCAGATTAGGGGCAAATAAGAAGACAGAAGACAAGAGTAGCGGCGAAATGCTCAACAGCGGGAACACCTGAAATCCCGATAACTGCACCACAAAAACAAGCCCAAGTGCACAAAGCGCAATGCAGGAATAGGTCGCAAAAAGTCGCTTGGGAATTAGCAATACTAAAGCATTCAATGGGAATGCCCACAAAATATTGAGATTATTATTCCATCCGGGTTCAGCGTCTATCAGCCATAAGTAAAGCAGACAACAGCCAATAACACCCGAGATCGTACATACAAAAAGGGAAAAGTAACGACTAAAACTACTGAAGCGCCTGGCAACTAAGCCCACCGCGGATAGAAAAGGGAATAGCCAAAAAAGAGCAACTGGCGGAGCGGAACTACTTCTCCAATTAATCTTCTCTTGCATCAACTGAAGACTATCCTTCGCCAGGGGATGCCCATCTATAGTTGCGCCCCGAAGTGACTGAGATAGCAGAATGGGCAAAAACAACGCATCATCATTTGACATTTTTCTATCAATAGGTGAGCCATACACCAGATGTAATGCCAATGCAAACCATGGCTTGTGCTGAGCATTACAATAGGGATCTATCGAGACATCTCTTACAGTAGCATGCTTCTTACCAGGACTAACCGTCCCCATTATCAATGATTTTCCCAGGGTAGCATAGAGCATATCCCGGATGCGAGTAGTGCAGTTGTCAAAAAAAGCGTCATATTCATAGTAGCGATTCTGAGGTCGCAGATTGTTTTCGAGATAGGAAACAATCGATTCCTTTTGAGATTGCGAAAGTATCAACTCTTGTTCCGTCAGAGCGCGCCGCTTATCCGTATATTCTACAATTAACTCTCCGAAGGTGATTGTATCAAGAAATACCTTTACCCGACCCGTTACAAACTGGTGACCGATACTTCCGTTTGCTGCATCAAAAAAGCCGTAGTTATAAACCAGATCATGACGCGGTCCGCTGACATTACTGTCTATCACACGAATACATGCGTGACCAAATGTCTCCCATAACTCCTCCCCCGGTCCACCAGTGAGTATACTGATCCGATAATGACTCTCACCAGCCGTTGCCTTGAGCGATAAAGCCAATATCAAAACAAAGCTATAGAGAAGAAACAGAGGTCGTTTCATCAATCAAAAATAGCCATTTTAAAATTGAGACAACTCGCAATAGATTTAACGAAATCGGCTATTCATACTCATGCCCGGATGGCTAGACCGGGTAAGCTGTATATAAAAAAAGAGGGGCACCAACGGCGCCCCTCTGATCAATATTGAAAGTATGCTTACTGCTTCAATACAAAATGGAACACCTTGCGGTCAGTACCGTTGCTCACATTCAGCATGTACATACCGTTTGCAAGAGTACCGGTGAGCTCAATACGCTCATTAAGTGCACCACCACGAGCAACAGTGTTACCACGATAAACCACCTGGCCCAGCATATCTGTCACTTCGAAAGTAACAGCCTGGTCAGCTTTGCTGCCTACCGTTCCGCTCACTACGAATGCACCGCTTGTTGGGTTTGGCATCAATTTAAGCTCGCTATTTGCAAGCCCTGTGGTAGCAACGGAAGTCTGGCCATTCACCGTCATTACAACAGAGTTGATCGTTTCCATTCCGCACCTTCCTGTTCCCCATACCACACAGGTCACAGAGTCGCCATCATTCAGGTCGTTGCTTGTGAATGTAGCCTGAGTAGCGCCAGGAATTATACCGCCCCTTATAAGCCACTGGTAACGAGGCGAAGGACCTGCTCCATTTACGATTGTTGTAAATGTAACAGTCTGGCCTGCATTGATAACAGTACCCGGATCAGCAATGATGCTAACAGCAGGGATGTACTGCTGATCGATGTGCATTGTGATCGTGTTGCTCGATACGTTGTTCACAGAAGGACAACGGTAACTGCTGTTCAGTTTCACAACAACCGACTGATTGTTTGCCGGCATGTATGTGTATGTAGGACCGGTAACACCTGGTACTATGGTACCACCAACGATCCATGTATAAACAGGGTCAGTGCCACCATTCAAGCCCACAGCCACAAAAGAAGCGAGAGAGCCGGAACACAGTGTATCATCAGGGCCAACCGAGATAGATACAGACGGAGCCAGGTTAGGAATGACAGTCATTGACTTGCTGTCTGATACAGTAGCTACAGAAGGACAAGCAACATTGCTGGTCATTTCTACAGTCACCACATCACCGTTTGCCGGTGTATAGGTATACGTAGCGCCCGTAGCAACCGGCGAACCCGCTACACTCCACACATAAGTTGGAGCAGTACCTCCATTTGCAGGAGTAGCTGTGTAGGCCACGCTGGTCGCCGCACAAACCGAATCGCCAGTGCTGGCTGAAAGCACAACAGACGGCATAACCAACGAATTGATCGTTACACCGGCATCACCGCTCATATTTGCAGAGCAGCCCTGATCTGTAGTACCCATTACCATATAAGTACCAGCTGCAGTACGCAATCCAAAATCAAGTACCATACCTGAGCCGGCCAGTGTACCGAAGCTTGTAGTGCCGTTTGTGAGTGTATAGTTTACACCTATGTCAGAACCATCAAGACCGATAGCAACACCAGCACCGCCAGCGCAGTAGCTTCCACCACCGGTTACATTATATACCATTGGAAGTGGATTCACGACGATATCGCGCGTTTTCATACAACCCGTAGAGAGTGTGTAAGAAATAGTAACCGAACCGGCAGCAACACCAGTTACAACACCCGCTGCGCCAACCGTCGCAATGGCATCGTTGCTTCCTGTCCATGTACCACCGGAAGTGGCACTCATAAGTGTAATGTTTGAACCCTCACAAACAACACCCGCACCGGTAATGTTACCAGGCAAAGGACGAACGAGCACTGTACCTGTTGCAGTACAGCCTGAAGGCATCGCATAAGTAATAACTGAAGTACCAGCAGCAATAGCAGAAACCTCACCGGTTGTCGCATCGATAGTGGCAACAGTAGAGTTACTGCTGATCCAGATACCACCTGTTGTAGCTGTGCTCAGCATAGATGTTGTACCAGCGCAAACCGGATCCAATCCAACGATTGGCTCAACTGATGCATGAACTGAAACCATACGTGCACGCATACAACCCGTAGGCAGTGTGTATGTGATATTTGCAGAACCAACATCACCACCGGCGATAACACCTGAAGTGGCATTTACATCGGCAACAACAGCGTTGTCGCTGGACCACGTACCACCCGGATTAGCATTACTGTAGATCATGGTCTGACCCTGACAAACGTTTCCTGTACCTGCGATCAGAGCAGGAAGCGGATTAACAGTAACTACCTGGATCCTGCGGCAGTTGTTGCCTGTTTTGTATGTTACAATAGAAGTACCTGCAGCAACACCTGTTACAAGACCTGTAGCATTGATTGATACAGTAGTAGAAGATGCACTCCATGTACCGCCTGGTGTCATATTGTCTAGCTGCGTTGTGCTTCCCGCGCAAACAACCGGTGTACCGGTAATAACCTCAGGAACACCATTCACAATAAGCGATGTAGTATTATAACAGCCGGTTGGCAATGTATAAGTGATAATACTGAAGCCAACATCAGAACCCATTGCAGCTCCTGTAACAGTGTTAATGGAGGCAACTGACGGATCGCTGCTGCTCCATGTTCCACCAGGTGACGCACTAGCGAGTATAGTAGTAGTGCCCTGGCAAATGTTCGTATTACCGGCAATAGCTGCAGGCAGCGGATTAACTACGATTGTCTTTGACTTAGAGCAGCCGGTAGAAAATGCAGCAGTAATCGTAGCAGGACCTGCCATAAGCCCAGTCACAACGCCAGTGCCACTCACTGTCGCATACATCGGATCAAGGCAAGTCCAGGTGATACCTGAAGATGCATTTGACAAAGTGATCGACTGTCCCACACAAACATTATCTGCACCCGTAACGTCCGCAGGAAGCGCATTCACCACCAGTGACGCGATCGACATACATCCTGTAGGAAGCTTGTACGTGATCGTAGGCGTTCCTACCATCAGACCTGTAGCCACACCACCGGAAGTGATCGTAGCAAGTGCAGGTGCACTGCTGCTCCACGCACCACCCGCAGTAGCATTTGTGAGTGATGTGTTGCTGCCCTGGCATACGTTAAGTGTACCAAAGATCGGAGCAGGAAGTGGGTTAACATGTACTGAAGCCGAACGAGAGCAACCGTTCGCACCTGTGTAGATCACGGTTTCGTTTCCTTCATTGATCCCGAGCACCTCTCCTGTCATACCATCAACTGATGCATTCACACCTGAAGCTACAGTCCATACTCCACCTGCAGGCGAGCTGGAAAGTGTAGTGGTAGAATTCACACACACATTCATTGTACCTGTTATTGATGATGGCAGAGCCTTTACAGTAAACGGAGTAGTGAACTTGCAGCCGGTTGACAGTGCATAGGTCAATGTAGTAGTGCCGGCTGTACCACCGGTTACAACACTTGTTGTCATATTCACCGGAGCTATAACAGGAGATGCAGAACTCCATGTACCACCTGAAGTAAGTGCAGACAATGTTGCTGTCTGACCCAGACAAACCTCAACCGGAGATGCCGGATCAGAAACAGGCGTAACATTTACAGTTACCGCACGCGTCTTGTAGCAGCCGTTGCCCGTAGTAGTAGTAATTGTTGTTACACCGGCGCTAACACCACCTACAACCCCTGTAGAACTTACAGTAGCAATTCCAGAGTTATCTGAGCTCCAGTTAACACCCGGTGTAGGGCTGCTCCAGTTAACAGTTGCACCTTCGCAAACTGTCTGAGTACCAGAGATATTGCCCGGAAGCGGGTTAACACTCACTGACTGCGTACGTGCGCAGGTAGTAGGAAGTGTATAAGTGATCATTGCAACACCTGCTACGCCACCAGTCACAACACCGGTACTCACGTCAACTGACGCAATAACGCTGTTGCTGCTGCTCCAGGTACCGCCACCGTCGGCATTACCCAAGGCCGTTACTGAACCTGTACATACCTGTGGCGTACCGGTAATAACTGAAGGCTGCGCATTTACTGTAACAACGATAGAGCGCATACATCCTGTTGTAGCATTTGTATAATCTATTTGCACCATTCCCGGATTCACACCAGTAACAACACCGGTGGGAGAAATAGTTGCTATCGAAGAGTTTCCTGAGCTCCAAACACCGCCCGGAGTAAAGTTGTAAAGTGTAGTTGTAGAATTAACGCAAACAACCGCAGTACCTGAAATGAGACCCGGCAGCGCGTTAACGGTCATCGCTGATGTCGACTTACAGTTGGTAATCGGCAATGTGTAAGTCACCGTTGCCACACCAGCACCAGCACCTGTGGCAACGCCTGAAGAAGGATCAATAGAAATTACTGACGAATTGCTGCTGGTCCAGTTACCGCCTGCAGGTGATGCAGAAAGACCTGACATATCATCCTGGCAGATCTCCATTGTACCTGATGGCGTAGTTGGCAGTGCATTTACTATGATCGGTGTAGAAACCGCACAGCCTGTAGCTGTCAAAGTATAATATACTGTAGCGAAACCAGTAGATCCGCCTGTCACCACGCCGGTTGAAGCGCCAACGCTGGCATTCACAGGGCTTGAGCTGGTCCATGTACCACCGGCAGTTGCATTGCTGAGTACTGTCTGAGCACCCTGGCACACACTTGTTGTACCTGTGATAGGCGCAGGAAGCGGATTAACAGTAACAAGCTTTGTGGTCATACAAGTAGTAGGAAGCTGATAGGTGATCAGCGCATTTCCTGCGTCAACACCTGTTACCAGCCCACCGCCGGTAATGGTTGCCACAGATGGGTCACTGCTAATCCAGTTGCCTCCTGGTGTAACACTTGACAAAGTAGTAGTTGCACCTTTACAAAGCACTGCCGTTCCTGAAATAGCACCAGGAGTAGCATTCACGATCTCGTTACGAGAAGTAATACAGCCCGATGGAAGAGTGTACGTTATATCAGTATTTCCTGCAGCAACACCTGTTACAACACCATATGGGTTGATCGTTGCAGCAGCAGTATTTGAGCTTATCCATGTACCACCACCGACTGCATGTGACAGCCCCACTGTAAGGCCTTCACATACTTCAGTTGGTCCGGTTATGGCTGACGGAGCTGGTGCTACCGTAGCAACTGCAGTGATGTAACAGTTGGTAGGAAGCGTGTATGTAATTGTAGAGTTACCAACTGCGACGCCGGTCATCTGGCCTGTAGAAGCGCCAATGGTCACATTCCCATTGCTCGCAGTCCATGTGCCGCCAGGAGTAGCATTAGTGAGAGTAAAAGTTGTACCCACACACACATTCAGGTTGCCGCTGATAGCAGCAGGTAACGGATTCACACTTACGGTTACGCCCTGTGTAGTTGTGCAACCTGCACTTGTAGTAACGGTAATGCTGTAGTTATTAGCGCCGGTAGAGGTTGGTGTAATCGTAGGGTTAGTACAAGTAGTACATGAAAGACCAAGAGCACCGGTCCATGAATAGGTAGAAGCCGGCAACTGCGCGTTTACCACTATATTGTCTAGATACCAATAATACTGAGAAGCGTCATAGTACCAACGAAGCCTAACGTCTGACTGACCAAGTGCGCCAGCCGGAAGAGAGATTGTAGTTTCAGGAGATGTAGAAACCCATGAACCACCTCCTACACTTGAGAACGGAGAAACGCCATGCTCCTCAAGCAGTGTCCATGCACCGCCGTTAACTGAGTATTCAATCCTGGCGCTAACGTCAGGAGTAGCAAAAAGCAGATATTCATTAAAAGTGAGTGTCGCACTGCCATACCCCAATGTAGAGAACGAAGGCGAAGTAATAATTGAATTGGTGATAGAACCCAGAGCCGATGCCTGCAACATGCTCGATGCGTCACCAGGTATGCCAGCAGAAGAAGTACCTGAAGTAACGATCTGCCACATGTTGGCAGGGCCTGCAGGACCACTTACTGTCCAACCACCCAGTCCACTTTCAAAATCCTGTGAAAGTAGGGCGAAGAGTGGGTTAGGTGAATTTGCCGTGAATGACGTAGACTCTCCCATACATATTGTAGTTGGGCCAGGAGGTGTCACAGTTACAACCGGCAGTGGATTTACACTGGCAATTACAGTACTATAGCAGTTGTTTGGAAGCGTGTAAGTGATAACTGCAGAGCCTCCGGTGTTACCACTCATCAACCCAGATGTCAGATCAATAGAAGCAACAGAAGGAGTTGCTGATGTCCATGTGCCGCCTAGAGTGGCGTTCGTGAGTGTACCGGTGGTAGTTTCACAAACGGCTGTGGCCCCACCTATTGCTTCCGGCGGTGTATTAATAACTATAGATGAACTACCGACCGCATTGCTGGTACAACCAGACCCCGGGTAGGTCACAGAAACACTATAAGAACCTGCCTGCGTAAGGGAGCTCGTAACTAATGTAGTATTATTAACGGCACTTGTCGTAGAAAACCCTGCGGGACCGGACCAGTTATAAGACGTCAACGCACCAAGACCTGAAACGCTGCCTGCAGTAAACGAAACCGCATCACCAATACATGCAGTAGTCATAGAAGGTGTAATACTTGCTACAGTTGGCTTTGCATTCACTGTCACTACAACGTTAGACTGGCAGCCACCAGGTACTATATAAGATATGCGTGCAGTACCAGCGGCAACACCGGTTACTACACCCGTACCGGAAACAACACTTGCAACTCCTGTATTGCTGCTAGCCCATGTTCCAGATGGTGCAGTATTGGAAAGCGTAGTGTTCCCGCCTACACACATCGACATTGTACCGGTGCTGGCCGGAGGGTCTGAACAAAGGTACCAACGGAGCAGAGTACCATTACTAAGTACAGTGCAAGTGTTCGAGAAACTAGTACTCGTAGTAGTCGAAGCTGTACTAGGCAGACACTGAAAATCTGTAGAACTATTACAAATACCAATGAAATAGTTGGTTATAGAGGCCGCCAACACAGAAGGACCATAGATAAACTCAATGATGTTCGAACCTTCATAAAGCTTGATCTGGCAATCTATATCCTGGCCGCTGCCAGAAAACGCGTCCCAGTTATTCCACTCGAAAGTGAAGACCCTGCTGCCTGGAGATCCGGTCGTCTGGTAATAACACATTGATCCGCCATAACCACCGTGTCCATCCCTCCAAAACGGAGCCAGTTTCCCGGCGGTCATAGAACTCGTTGTCGCCGTGAGTCCCCCTACAGTTGCGTTGTTTGATAACGACAGCCATCCGTTTGAACAGACTGCGACCTGCGTGGTTGTTGCACCGCCAAAATAGCCAAAGGTGAATCCAATCGGTATTCCCGCAGATCCAACGTCATCAGAATTGATACCGGAAAACGCAGTACCCGTACCCGAAATACTGGTAAACGTCCCCGTGGTTCTTAAGAAGAAGTAAGACGCGGCAGTCTGCGCCTTGACAGCTAACCCCAGGAGGCAGACGAGAAGAGAAAGGTAGATTTTCTTCATTTCAATTAACATTTTGTGGTACGAACAATTTAAAACTTTTCAACAATCAACAGCCACAGCCGAAGTGCACATGGGCACCTCACCGGGAGGTAAATACGCGGAAATTTACGACAAGTTTTCCGCTTTGTCATGCTATAAGGACATTCGATCTACCTAATAAAACACCTATTCCGGCATGTACTCCGTTTTAATTTAGTGATTTTCAACACCCTATAATGACAACGTCAAATTGAAAATTTCTCGGCAGGGAGGTTGAAATAATTCGTCGGCATCGAATAATATTAACTCGGGGTAAATACATTCAAAATGGAAACCTCAGCTTATGTCTCGATGTCGTGCAATATGTCTTTCCATGAAACATATGTACCTTTGCGCCTTATTTTTCGATAGCGGACCCGACATTTCAGGCTATTCCGCTTTGCCATTAACCTTCTACCTACGGGACCAAAAGAATGAACAAGTATAAAGAGAACAAGGGATTAAATATGCCTTCTATAGAGCAGGAAATACTTGCTAAATGGAAGGGAGAGCGCAGTTTTGAAAAGAGCATAGAGCAACGTAACGATGCTGATACATTTGTCTTTTATGAAGGTCCGCCAAGTGCCAACGGCATGCCGGGCATTCACCATGTAATATCGCGAACCTTAAAAGACCTGGTGTGCCGCTACAAAACCATGCAGGGTTTCCAGGTGCCGCGTAAGGCCGGATGGGATACCCATGGCCTGCCGGTGGAACTAGGTGTAGAAAAAGAACTGGGGATAACTAAGGAAGATATAGGGGTTAAGATCAGTGTAGAAGACTACAACAAGAAATGCCGCGAGGTGGTGATGCGATATAAAGATAAGTGGGAAGACATCACCGAAAAAATGGGCTATTGGGTAGACATGGGTAAGCCCTACGTCACCTTTGAAAATGAATATATTGAAACCCTTTGGTGGGCGCTGAAGCAGCTTTATAGCAAAGGTTTGCTGTATAAGAGTGTAAGCATACAACCCTATTCCCCTGCTGCAGGCACAGGCCTCAGTAGCCATGAGCTGAACCAGCCCGGTACTTATAAGGATGTAAAGGATACTACGGTAGTAGCAATGTTTCGACTGTCCGCATTTGATGGTGCGCAGCGCGAAGAGATGCGTACAATGCAGAAGCGATTGCACGATACTGCACTTGGGGCATGGGAACCATTCGTAAAAATGCCGGTGGGCGGCGGACTTGAAAACGCAGAGCATGCAGCTCATGTTTATTTCATGGCTTGGACTACAACACCCTGGACACTTCCAAGTAACTGCGGACTCACCGTTGGCCCTAATATCGACTACGTGCTTGTGCAGACTTTCAACCCCTACACACACAAGCCTACTAACGTAATACTGGCAAAAGCGCTTGTGGGCAAATACTTCAAACCAGAAGGCCAGGAAAGCGACTTCACTATCTACACCGGGGAGTCCAAAATATTGCCGTGGAAGATCATCGGTGAGTATAAGGGAAGTGAACTGGAGGGTTTGCGATACGATCAACTGCTGCCATTTGATGGCAACACGCGCGAGATAGCAGGCGGCGATCCATGGCGCGTAATCACCGGCGACTTTGTAACTACAGAAGACGGAACGGGTATAGTGCATACCGCACCCGCATTTGGTGCTGATGACTATCGTGTAGGTAAGAAACACGACATAGGCATCCTCACCATGGTAGACAAGGAAGGCAAGTTCAACGACTACACCGGCGAATTCAGTGGCAGGTATGTAAAGAACTACAAAAACGATCCCGAATACAAAGATGTTGACGTAGATATTGCCGTGAAGCTGAAGCTGTCTGGCAATGCATTTAAGGTGGAAAAATACGAGCACACCTATCCGCATTGCTGGCGCACAGACAAACCTATTATCTACTACCCTCTTGATGCATGGTTCATACGCACCACGGCAGTGAAAGACCGGATGATAGAGCTTAACAAAACCATCAACTGGAAGCCAAAAGCTACAGGTGAAGGTCGCTTTGGCAACTGGCTGGAGAACATGGTAGACTGGAACCTGAGTCGTAGTCGCTTCTGGGGCACTCCCCTTCCGGTATGGGCCACAGAAGACGGAACAGAACTCAAGTGCATAGGAAGCATTGCTGAACTTAAAGAAGAAGTAGAGAAAGCCAACAAGAAGCTCAACCTCAACCAGTTTATCAATGCCGATAACCTGGATCTGCACAAGCCATTTGTAGACCAGTTGATCCTGGTCTCCGATTCGGGCAAAGCAATGAATCGCGAGCCGGACCTGGTAGACGTCTGGTTTGACAGTGGAGCGATGCCTTACGCACAGCAGCACTACCCTTTTGCAAGCGATGCAGCACACGCACTCAAAAACAACTTCCCCGCAGACTTCATTGCCGAAGGTGTAGACCAGACACGTGGATGGTTTTATACCCTGCATGCGCTGGGAGTGATGCTATTCGACAGCGTGGCTTACAAGACCGTGGTGAGCAATGGACTGGTGCTGGACAAGAATGGCAACAAGATGAGTAAGCGCCTGGGTAATGTGGTAGATCCATTCCAGACGATAGAACAAAATAGTGCAGATGCTACCCGATGGTATCTCATCACAAACGCGTCTCCATGGGACAGTCTGAAGTTTGATATAGAAGGTATTAAGGAAGTACAGAGGAAGTTCTTCGGAACGCTATATAACACCTACCAGTTCTTTGCGCTCTATGCAAATGTTGATGGATTCAACTTTAGCGAACATTATATTCCTGTAAAGGAGCGCCCTGAAATAGACCAATGGATCATCTCATCACTACATAGCCTCGTGAAAGATGTGACGCGCTACATGGATGACTATGAGCCTACACAGGCAGGCCGTGCAATGGAATACTTCCTGGATGAACACCTCAGCAATTGGTACGTTCGCCTGTGCCGTCGCCGTTTCTGGAAGGGCGAATATGAGCATGACAAAATATGTGCATACCAGACACTTTATGAATGTATGGAAACGTTGTCGCTGCTCATTGCACCGATAGCACCATTCTTTGCAGACTGGCTTTTCCGTAACCTGAATGACGTGACCAAACGTCAGCCGGTACAATGCGTACACCATGCTGACTTCCCGGACGTAGACGACTCTCTTATAGACAATGGCCTCGAGGAGAGAATGCAACTGGCGCAAGATATTTCCTCACTGGTACTTTCGATAAGGAAGAAAGTAAATATAAAGGTGCGCCAGCCGTTGAGTAAGATACTTGTTCCGGTGAGCAGTGCCGATATGAAGGAACAGATCACGAAGGTGGCTGCGCTTGTGAAGAACGAGGTTAACATTAAAGAGATCGACTTCCTTACAGAAACGGAAGGGTTCATAAAGAAGAAGATCAAGGCGAACTTCAAAGCTTTGGGCACACGCATGGGCGCAAAGATGAAGGCAGTAGCTGCAGCGATAGGAGCAATGAGCCAGACTGACATCAGCGCTCTGGAGCGAGAAGGCAAGTTTGGCCTGAGTGTGGACAATGTGGCGGTTACCATTACAACTGCAGATGTAGAAATAATAGCAGAGGACATACCGGGCTGGTCAGTTGCCAATAAAGACCTGCTAACGGTGGCCCTTGACATCAATGTCACACCTGAACTTTTGGCAGAGGGAATAGCGAGGGAACTCGTGAACCGGGTACAAAAAGTGCGGAAAGACACAGGTTTAGACGTAACAGATAAGATTAAATTAGTTATACAGGAACGTGCAGAACTAAGAGATGCTATAATTAGTTATAGTAATTATATTTGCGCGGAAATTTTGGCAGATTCGATAGAGATAGTACCGGCATTAGACGAAGGGAATGAAATAGAGATAAATGAAGTAACACTCAAAATACTCATATCAAAAACCACTTAACGTTATGGCTATCAGTAAAAAGAAAGCAGCTCCGGTTGCTAAAAGCCCCCTAAAGAAAGTTGCCGCAAAAGCAGCACCGGCAAAAAAGGTAGCCCTCTCTAAGAGCAAACCTGCTGCAAAGAAGGCACCTGCGAAAGCAGCGCCTGCAAAAGCAGCTCCGGCAAAGGCGGCCAAAAAGGCACCTGCTAAACCGATAGCCAAGAAAACAACCAGTACAAAATCTGCTGCTCCTAAAAAAGCAGCACCGGCCAAAAAGACTGTACCAGCGACAAGATCAGCAAAAACAAATAACCAAAAGACTGTGAACAAAAAGACAAGCAAGCCAGCACCGAAGGCAGCCCCTGCAAAAAAAGCAGCGCCAGCCAAAAAAGCGGCACCGGCTCCTACTAAAGCAGCTCCGGCAAAGAAAGCTGCTCCTGCTAAAAAAGCAGCTCCCGCTCCAACGAAAGCAATAGCAAAACCAGCCGCAAAGCCGGTGGCAAAACCTGTAGCAAAAGCACCAGCAAAACCTGCACCTGCACCAGCGCCTGCCGCTAAAAAAGCAGCGCCTGCAAAGCCTGTAGCAAAAGCTCCGGCGAAAGCGCAACCGGTAAAAAAGATAGCAGTAAAGACATTACCTGCAAAACCAGAACCTAGTCCTGCGCCACGACCAATGGCAACGCCTGCGGCTCGCCCTATGGAGAAAAAGCCACAGGTAGTGATAGCACACAGGAAGCTCGAAAACAAATCAAAAGTGTCTAAGAGCAGCACTGCAGCCGGCGGGTACCAGGCAGACACCTATCGTTCTATACTTGATGAGCCTGAAATAGCTCCCCAGGTGACTGTTTATCGTTATAGCGATGAAGAGCTGAACGAGTTCAAACAAATAATCCTGACTCGTCTTGAGGCCGCACGTAAGGAACTGCACTATCTGCAGGGTCTTATCACACGTAAGGATGAAGCGGGTACTGAAGATACAGAGAACAGGTTTATGAATATGGAAGACGGTAGCGGCGCTATGGAGCGCGAACAGCTTGCACAGCTCGCCAGCCGCCAGATCCAGTTTATGAATCACCTGGAGAAGGCACTCGTGCGCATTGAGAACAAAACATATGGCGTATGCCGCGTTACCGGCAAACTCATAGACAAGGCTCGCCTGCGTGCAGTACCACATGCTACATTGAGCATTGAGGCCAAGAATACAATGTCTTCAAAGAGCAACTAATACTCAAAATCAGATATAAACTGCTCCCCGGGTTGCGGGGAGCAGTTTTTTTTTGCCCCTAACCGAAGATGTTAAAAGGATCAAGGTCTTACATGCTTCTGACAACACGACGGACTACCGGATAACAATTGCCCCTATCTTTGATAGCTAACACACTCAACAATATGCACTTGCATAGCCACGAAGTAATTATCGTTTTGAGCTTAATGGTGATACTCAGTTACCTGTTTAGTGTGCTGAGCCGCAAGACACGTATACCCTCGGTGCTACTCCTTATTGCTACGGGTATCAGCATCAACTACGGACTTTCGTATTATGGGTTTCCTGTTTTTGATGTGCAGAAACTCGTAAAAATACTTGGCGCCATCGGTTTAATAATGATCGTATTAGAGGCAGCCATGGACCTGCAGATCAATCGCAGCAAGCTGGGTCTCATCACCAACTCGTTCCTGGCCTCTGTAATGATCTTTGCCATAAGTGCAGCGGGCATTGCCTGGCTACTATCATACACCATGCATCAGTCGCTACACGTGTCCCTGATATATGCAGTACCTATGAGCATTATCAGCAGCGCCATTGTGATACCCAGCACCACCCACTTGCCGGAAATCAAGAAGGAATTCATCATATACGAATCCTCTTTCTCCGACATTGTGGGTATCATGGTTTTTAATTACCTGCTTCTCGACAACGCGGCCAGCCTTCGGTCCGCTGGGCTGTTCGCTATAGGCACAGTGGGTGCTGTAATCATTTCGATACTGGCGTCAGTAATACTCCTTTACATACTTGCAAAAATTGAGGTGAGCATAAAATTCTTTCTCATGTTTGCGATACTTGCTTTGGTGTATAGTGCCGGCGAAATGGCACATATACCGGCATTGCTCATCGTGCTTGTCTTTGGACTCGTTCTAAACAACAGCCAACTCGTAATGCGTGGCCCACTGAAGCAGCTCGCCACAGTAGAGCACATGAACACCATTCTCAACCTGATGCGCTCCATTACGGCGGAGACTTCCTTTCTTCTCCGCACTTTCTTCTTCATACTTTTCGGGTACTCCATGGACGTAGCCACACTGGCAAAACCCGAAGTGCTCCTGACTGGTTCGCTCATTGTAGGCATCCTTTTCCTGGCGCGGTTTCTCTACCTGCGGCTAATTCTGAAATCTAACCTTCTGCCCGAGCTATTCCTTATGCCGCGTGGTCTCGTAACCATCCTACTTTTCTATAGCATCCCGGCTCACATGCTGATGAGTGGTTTCAATTCCGGAATACTCTTTTTTGTGGTGGTGGTCACCAGCCTCATTATGATGCTGGGTCTGCTGTTCTTCCCGGTAAAGGAAAAGAACCTGCTATGACCGCACCCGTCACTTTAGCTTATAGCGCACACCTACATAGAACTCCCGACCTCTTGTTGGCCCCCAAACCGACGAAATGTCGAAGTACGGCCCGAATGGGTTTGCCGCACTGATAATAGGGTTGGGCTGTGTGTAGTTGAATACATTTTCACAACCCGCATATACCTCCATCGCACGCCAACGGAATGTACCCTGAACATTGAGGGTATAATAAGGTACTGAGTAAAGAGGCCGCACATACTCCGCGGGATTGCTGCGCGTATCGGGCAGCCGCATAGCATCAAACCAGTGGACATTTGCATCGGCCTGCCACTTTTTATTCTCTGTGCGGTAAGACAGTGCCCCCATCAGGCGATGTCGCGGATTGAAGGGTAACCGTTTCTTACTTCCCTGCTCTACCCTGTACACATCGAGATAATTGTAAGCAACCCTCGCATCGAGGCGTTTATAAAACGTAAAGGATGCCTCTGCCTGCAACCCATTTGAAACCGAAATCCCACCAAAGTTGCTTATCAGCGCCTTAGTAGGATCTGAGTCGTAGTCGGGGAATACCTGATTAAAAAAGCGGGTGTTGTAAAAGTCTCCGCTAAGCGTGCCGGTAACGTTGCTGAGCGAAAAGCGGTACGTATGACTTACTCCCCAGTTAAACGCGTCTTCCGGCTTCAGCTTTTCCATTATTACAATGTTTCGTGAGCTTATAAGCAGGTTCATCTGCTCGCTGAAGAGGTTTACCTGTCGCCACCCCCTGCCCGCAGATGCCCGTGTAGTGTTCTTTTCATCAGGTGCATATTTTATAAGAGCTCGTGGTGTTAGGTACAGCCCCCACTCCTGGTGACGGTCGAGCCGGGCGCCGGTTATCAAAACAATTTTGTCATCGAACCAGCGAAAGGTATTCTCTGCGAACAAACCGGGTACAGACAATGATGTAGTATACAAGCCTGCAAATGTTCTTGCAAAGAGCGTATCTGCAAAACTGATGTCTTCTTTAAGTTGTTGATACCGGTAACTGAGCCCGTACTTGAGGTCATGTTCCTTGTGCCAGCGCATTTCGCCCTGCAAGTTGGCATAGGCAGTCTGCTGGCTGGCATTGTAAGAGGTAACACCAAACCACGAGCGCTGCTCATGTCCCGTGGCTGCTATGGACAAAGCCAAAGCATGGGCTTCAGAAAAACGATAGCTCGTCTTTGCATATGCCTCCGGCTGAGTGTAGCTTACCACCTGTCCATAAATGGTATTACTGCCCTGATCACGTGAGGGATCGTAAGGCATCTGCCCCCCTACCCGCTTCTCACTAACCAAACGTATACCTCCCTGGAAGGCAAATCCCTTTTCTGCATCGTTGCCGTATGTCCACTTGTTATAACCCATATAGCGGGTTAGCATGGGCAGGTCCATAAAATTATCGTTGTTGCGATCTATGCGGCCAGCCGGCTGCACCATGTGCCCGGCCAGCAGCGTGTGCCACTTGGCCGCTTTACCTACCGGAAGCGCCAGGTTTGCGTTCAGGTGCCGCTCACCAAAGCTGTTCATATATCCATTCAGGTAGAGTTTGTCGGCACGGGATGGCTGCATACTTATCAGGTTCACTTGCCCGCTGATGCTCTCATAGCCCTGCAGCACTGAGGCAGTACCCTTTGACACGTATATCTTATCTACTATGGTACCCGGGTAGGTGCTGACACCATAAGTATAAGTAACACCCTGCAACATGGGCAGACCATCGAACAGTAGTTGATTATACACGCCCGACAACCCTAGAATGCGCAGCTCCTGGGCGTTGGTAATGACATTGGTGGTCTGTGGCTGCACAGAAGCCTGGGTACCAAAGCAACCCGCCAAATCGCAACAGGCGGCCTTTGACAACTCGTGTTGGTTTATAACCTCGGTCTTGTTTACACTAAGCGACGATATGTAGGCGCCGCTCTTGTCACGTATGACCACTCCATCCAGGGTTTTGCTATTTGCCTGCAGCACTATGGATAGGTAGGTTTTTGCACCCGGGGAGATAGTGTCTGTTTCATACCCCATCATCTCTGCTACCAGCCTGCGATCTGTAATGCCGTCATCTTTCAGCTCAAAGACTCCATTGCCATTGGCTATGGCGGCACGTGTGGTGCCTAACCAGTGCACTACACCGCCGGGTAATATCTCACGGTTGCCTCCCTGCTCACCAAATAGCTTCCCCTTTATCGTTTGCCCGTGGCACAAAGTAGTTTGCGCCAACAGCAGCATTGCTATGGCCCGCTTCATGGGCGCTCTTTTTTACGGTTCTTATCCTGCTTTACCCTGTAGGGCGTCTCCTCCTTATTGTCGCAGCCGGGTGTTGCTTCTATTGTCTTCTCTATCTCCTGCCTGCCGGTGGCAGAGGTGTGATACACAATTGTGAATGTGGACATTTGCCCAGAGATGCCGGTAAATGAAACCTCGTCTATTCCTTCGGAATTCAGCAGCCGTTTCTTAATGGTGGGCATATCATTGTTGCAATGCAGGTTAGTAACCTTTACGGTTATAGTCTTTGCCGTATCGGCCTGGGCAAAGGCAGCGTCAGTGACACATGAAAGCAGCAGGCATAAAATGCCGCCAAGCATTATTTTCATTGATTTTGTTTTTAGAAGTTTGAAAAACTGGTGCAGCTACATGCACCTACCTTGCCGCAACAAGTGCTGCGGCAGACCACTTATGGCTAAGCGGTCAGGATCTTAGGCGGCTGCCAAATGGCATATGCCGGCCAAACGGGGGACTGCGGACTAAAGATGCCCCAGGCAACTGCTACCGGTTGCAGCAAGGGAGCTGCAACAACATAAATGATACCCGGGAGCACCACACCGGCCGGGCAGCACGCACATACCTGGAATGGATTGCACCCGCTGCTGCAGCTGTGCTGTTGATGGTCGCTACCTGCTTCCTCGTCTACACAGCAGGACTCTTCGGTGCAGCAGGAACGCCCTGCCTCTGCGGCGCACACAGGCTGAACTGACAGTGTCAGTACCAGGAATGCCAATAATGTGCAGAGTAGCCTCACAGGACAAAAATAGGATAAAACCTATTGGCACGTGGTAAACGCCAATTATCAACTATCCCCGGTGGACTGCTTTCCCGATTCGTAAACGCAATGTACCATTGATCTAATGAAGAACGGAGCATCTCGATTTTATATCGAGAGTCTATAAACACAAACACCGAAAAGGGCCGCAACGGACGAACTACTTGCTTTGTCCGGCGCATAATTGTATATTTCAGTTTTAGCTATTGATTGCAATTGCTTAAAGGGACAAATCAAACCCACTTATCAATGAGAGAAGTTTTACGTATCGTAGGTTACTGCGCTCTTGCCTTGCAGACCTTTACCACACATGCACAATGCGACGGCGGACGGTTTCGCGATGAAATTTTCGCATCTGTTTCGGTTGACTCGGTCACCTATTCTTCTCCCTATAGCCTGAAGATGGACATATACCAACCCGTGGGCGATGCCATGGCGCACAGGCCACTGATAATCCTGGCACATGAGGGGGCTTTTATATCGGGCAACCGTAGTGATGATGCTACGGTAGACTCGCTATGTATGCGTTTCGCACGCAGGGGATATGTGACTGCATCCATAGATTATCGCCTCACTACAATGCTCGCCATGCTTTCGCCTGACTCGTCACTTTCTATCAATGCGGTGATAAAGGCTGTGAGCGATGCAAAAGCTGCCATCAGGTATTTTGTGCGCGATGCTGTCACTACCGATACATGGAAGATAGACACCAACAACATTTATACCGGTGGCAACTCTGCCGGCGCCGTGCTGAACATGCACCTCGGTTATATAACCTCTTCGGCCGAATGCCCTCCCTATGTGGCAAGTGCATTCGCTGCCAATGGCGGCATTGATGGCAACAGTAGCGACCCGGTCACTGCTACCTATGGCATACATTACCGCGCCATAATAGATATGGCCGGTGCGCTTAACAAGACCAGCTTCATCAATACAGGTGATGTGCCATCTGTGAACTTCCAGGGCGACCTGGATAATGTGGTTCCCTACACGTGCGCAAAGGCGCTGGGTGGCCTCAGCAGCATTAGCCTTTGTGGCATGGGGCCCTTGGAACCGGCGCTGACTGCTGCCGGCATCTTCCATTCAACTACTGTTTTCCCCGGGGCCGGCCATGTGCCATGGGATTCTGACCCGGTAATGTTCAAGACTGTGGACTCGACGATTACCGAATTCCTGTACACCTTTGTATGCTCCGGCACATCGTCGGTGCAGACCCTTGCAGCGGCAACTGCCTCGCTCTACCCTAACCCTACTTTGGGCGACGTAACCATAACTACCACAGCCGATATGAGCATGCTGGAGGTAGCAGACCTGCAAGGCCGCATAGTGCTGCGACAGGCAGCAAACGGTCAAACCGAAAAGCTTCATACCGAATCGCTGAGCCCGGGCCTGTACATCCTGACGATCACACTGAGGGACGGTAGTGCACCGGTGACGAAACGCCTGATCGTGGAAAGATAAAAGCCACGATTGAAAAATTCCATCGGCCGAGGCCGACCAAATTCCAAATTCCAAATTCCAAATTCCAAATGGCAAATCAGATCCAACGCGGGGGAACAAAATCCAATTCGTTGTGAAGCGATGCTAAACGATACCCTAAACTCGTTTTTTCGGGGTGCGGGCAAGTTTCGATCGACTGAAATGCAAGCCAGTATTGATTATGCAATTTTTATTTAATTTCTAAACGCTACTACGAGCTTCTAAAAATTGCTAAAAGTTGCGTGAAGGTTGCTATATCGCTTCTAAAATTGCTACGCTTGTTGCTAAAGACTTCTAACGAGGGCGGCCACATTTAAGATTATATCGAAAAGGAATGGGCTCTTTGCGGCACAAAGGTAGGACGAGTTAATTATTGGGAGCGCAGGTGGAGGGAATTTGTTGATATCTTTTGGGATAGAGACAGCAAACGGGTTGGAAAGCTATTCATGATTAGTGGACCTCACAACGGTAAGTGTTCGCAAGCGTGAGGCTTGCTAATTTAAGGCCCAAGGGAGACCCTTGGACCTGGATGGGACTCACTTCAAATAAATAATGAAAAACGATTCTGATAAGAAATTGCAACCACCTACTTCAGGTCCACATCCACTCTACCAGGAAAACGACCACGCCATTCTTTAATGGTCACTGCATCAGTAGTCGTATTATACATCACCGTGGTGATATCATCATCGGACAGATGAAATGTCTCGAATGTTACTGTATTAGCAGAATTATCTGTTGCCTTATAATGCAACGTGTCCCCGCCAGGTATCAATATCGACCTATTAAATGCCAGTACACTATCATTTACTATGGTGAAAGTCACGTCTACTGACGTTTCGTATGTTGTGTCACGTCGCGGCCAGAAAGTTAAGTCGTGTATCGTTCCTGAAAAGGCCCGGGTTCCGGACAGCTTTTTTAGAATATTTTTTACGAACGGGTTTGGATGATATTTTGCAGACGAGAGGTAGGTGCTACCAGATCCCGATGACGAGCCGCCCGACGAAATATATAGCACTTCACGCCTCCTTTTATTGTACACAAGGCTGGTAAAATTTAAGGCCGGATTGTAATTTGAGACTATCTTAAACACTGCGCTGTCATCATTTGATATGCCTGAGTTATACGGCAGCGTATCACGAAATACAGCTATTGTATTATTGTCTATAACATGAACCGCGACAGGCCAAAATGCATCGGGCGGAGTAATGCTTCCGGAAGCCTGTGTGTGACCTATTCCCATCCACGTGCCCGTAAGTCCCGGGAAGGCTTCTTTCTCTTTCTTGTGGCATGAGAAAAATGCCAGAACCACCAAGACTAAGCGTAAATTCCGCATATGCACAATTATACAAATTTCGAGCCAAAGCTTGTAGCGGGGCCACAAAACGGAAAATCAGAAAAGGTAACAAACGCAGACAGACAACGTCTTCACCTCTACTTTCTTCATCGACAGTATCAATAATTAAAAAAGGCGACCATATGCTCGCAAGCGCGATGCTTGCAATTTTGAGGACCAAGGGAGACCCTTGGACCAGGATGGGGGTCTTTAGTGCGGTACAGACAAATTACCACAAAAACACATTTTTGCATTAACAAAACCGGAAGTAAATAGCGGAAGCAGAAAACCGGAAATGATCGCTTGTAAATGTTGCCTGTATTGCATCACAGCCGTTTCCGGTTTTCCGGAGAACCGGAAGAAACCGGAAGTAGCGGAAATTTTAGATGCATAGTGATGGGATTAATACAAATTATTCAGAGGATGTGTTTGTATGTTATAAACGCGGTAATCGATTTTACGGACTGCAAAATTTGGGCAGTCCTGGTTCGACGGGGCTCACCATGACATACTACTATCACTGCCCATAATCTCCGCTTCTTAATTCTGCTAATCCCTAAATTCCGGCCGTTTACCACTCCACCCCCAGGCGGATTCATACTATATACGTGTCTGACCGGCATTTCGCACGACCACTTCGTCGAGCATACGCTACCTTGCCCTGCTGCTTCTTGCAGTGACGCAGCTTATAGAAGATAATTCAGCATGGCTTTGCTAATTTTACAACCACTCATGACAGAACGGATAGAGAAACTATTGAAATTCCTGGAGGCTAGTCCTAAAGACTGTTTTCTGAACCATGCCCTGGCGCTGGAATATGTGAAGGCGGGCGACGAGGCTGCGGCAAAGACCTACTTTGAAAAGAACCTGGCCAATGACGCCACCTATGTGGCTACCTACTATCACCTGGGCAAGCTGCTGGAACGCACCGGGCAGACACAGGACGCCATAAGCACCTATGAAAAGGGTATGGAGGCGGCAAAGGCGGCAAAAGACATGCACAGCTATAACGAGCTGCAGGGGGCATATGAAGACCTTGCATACTAAACCTACGTCAACAGGATTGAACGACCTACCAAATAAATTTGCGGACCACTGGCAAAAGAACTTTGCTTATCACGTAGCTGGCCGACTGCTGCTGGCAGTGAGTGGCGGCATGGACTCCATGGCACTGGCACACCTGCTGCAACATGTGGGTGCAAGTTTTGCAATAGCGCATTGCAACTTTGGTCTGCGGGGTGCAGAGGCTGATGCGGATGAGCAGTTGGTGCGCGACTGGTGCACTGCCCACTCAATACAGTTTCATGGCATTCGGTTTGAAACAAAGAAGCGCGCAGAGGAACTAAAGGCCGGCACGCAAGAAACGGCACGTATACTGCGCTACGAGTGGTTCTCCAAACTGATGGCAGAGCATGGCTATACCAGAACCGCCACTGCCCACCACGCCAACGACAATGCCGAGACGGTGCTGCTAAACCTATTCCGAGGTACGGGCATACGCGGCCTACACGGAATTCTCCCGGACAACGGCACAACGATAAGACCCTTGCTTTTTGCGACACGCGCAGAGATAGCAGAATATGTACTACAGACCGGAATCGCCTATCGCGAGGATGCATCCAATGCCAGTGACGACTATACGAGGAACGCGATAAGGCACCAGGTAATACCCGCTGCGGAAAAGATGTTTCCTAATGCCGTTGCCAACATGAATGAAACAATAATTCGTGTCGCAGAGGCCGAATTACTTTATCGCAGTGCAGTAGAAAGGGCTTGCAGCAAACTGGTGGAACGACGCGGCAAAGACTTATACATTCCCATCTTAAAGCTGCAGAAAGAGCAGGCTATCGACACCTTACTATTCGAGATCACTACCCAGTTTGGCTTTGTTCCGGCGCAGGTGCCCGCGATAAGGTCGCTTTTAGGTTCCGAAACAGGTCGCTTGGTGCAATCTGCCACACACAGGATCATCCGCAACCGCAACTTCCTGGTGATAACGGCAAAGGCCACTACAGATACAGACTTAATAACGATAGATGAATTGCCGGCCACCATTGTTACCGGCACACATAAGTTTACTTTTTCCCTGGGTGCGGCACCTGGTCAACTGCCGACAGAAAGCAACATAGCTTGCCTGGATGCAACGAAGTCTTCGTTACCACTTATACTTCGTAAAAAACGTACCGGCGACTATATGTACCCACTGGGAATGGGCATGAAGAAAAAAAAGGTGAGCCGCATGCTGGTAGATGCCAAGGTGGCCCTGCACGAAAAGGAAAACGTGTGGGTTGTGGAAAGCAATAAGCGTATAGCCTGGCTGGTGGGTATGCGGCTGGATGAACGGTTCAAGGTAAGCGATGCGACCAAAAACGTCATCACCATTACCATGGAGCCAATTACCAACTAGAATGACGGGTGCATGAGCGAGTTGAAGAACATGGCACCGTGTGTGGGGTCTGTAATCAAAGCATAAACAATACCGTAAACTGCGCCCCAGAAGTGAGCATCATGATTCATCGTTGTGCCGCCCTTCTTTGCCATATATGCCTCATAAGTGAGATAGAGCACACCAAAAAGCAATGCCGGAATACCTATCGGGATAAAGAAGAGGTAAAGCTTGGCCCAGGGCGCATAATAAATAAACAGGAAAGTGAGTGACGAAACGCCACCGGAAGCACCCAGCGCGCGATAGTGGGTATTATTTCTATACTTGAGGAATGTGGGTAATGAAGACAGTATGATACCTGTGAGATAGAGCGTAATGACGCCGCTCCCCAATATAGACTCAGCCGCCCCACCCAGGAACCATAATGAAACCATGTTGAAGATAAGGTGGTTCCAATCGGCATGGATGAAGCCGGACGTGAGGAAACGATAGTATTCGTTCGGGCTGGTCATGTAACCGGGCCAGAGAATCAGCTTGTTGAGCAGTGTGGAATTATTAAAAGCGGCAATAGAAATGCCAACGGTAATGATTACTATGAAGAGTGTGATCGTCATTTGCAAATTATCAGGCTTCAAATGTAAATCGTGCCAACGGTATTATCATCCGTAAGCGATACGAATTAACAAGTATAAAAAAGCCCCCGGAATCCGGGGGCCATAGAATTAGTATAATTTTTCTGCAAATTAGTGGCAGCACTTACGGCTATGCTTTTTGTAGCTATGACCGCAAGAGTTGTTGCCCTCGCAGCAATTGTCATGCTTGTGGTTGCGGTAGTGCTCCAACGTATAGTTGTAGCGATAGTAGCGCCTGTTACGGAACTTCCATGGAATGCAGTCATCGGGGCCGCCCTTGTAGCAAGTGCAGTTGTTGATGCTGTGATACTTGCCAGAGCAAGGAGCATCGCTCTCCTTTTCTGTATCCATCTCTTCTACCTCGCGGATAACAACGCGCACAGGCTCTTCTTCACGAATCACCGGCTTTGGTGCTATTACTTCTTCTGTTACCGGCGCTGGCTTAGCAACTTTGGCTTTCTTCTTAGCAACTGCTTTCTTCGCTACGGGAGCTTTTTTCACGGCTGCAGGCTTTGGCGCAGGCGCAGGTTTTGCTGCAACAGCAGGCTTTGGTGCAGGTACCGGCTTAGCAGCTACCGCTGGTTTTGGTGCCGGAGCCGGAGCAGCCACAGGAACCGGCTTGGGAGCTGGTGGTGGAGGCGTAGGCTTAGCCACAACCGGCGCTGCCGCAGGTTTGGTAACCGGAGGTGCAGGTTTTGTAACCGGAACTACCGGGCGGGCTACAGGAACCGGCATTTTGTTAACCGGGGGTGCAACCTTTTTTACTGCAGGAGCAGGTTTCTGGGCATTTGCTGCGCCGGCAACCAGCATTGCAGCAGCAAAAAATGGTACAAAAAATTTCGTCATAATATCTTTTTTGAAGAATTTGTCAAAGCGAAGATATAAAATTTCCTTTTTCGCAATAGCGGAAAACCTACATTTTTGAGCATATCGGGGCTGTTGTGGCGTGCGGAAACTGCCAGGGCTATGACGTGTACGCGCTTTTACATATTTTGACAAGGAAATAAGCAAATCTGCAATGAAAAAACATAACCTCCTGGTTCTGACCTCACTCACCGCCTTATTATTGTCGTTTCGCGGAGACAATACCGAAAGTGTGAACATGCGTACTGTGATGCAGATAAAGCATGAAGGATTTGCCAACTCGCAGGTAATGCGTTCCCTATTTGAGCTGACGGACGTAAATGGCCCGCGCCTCACGGGGTCGCCGGGTATGAAGCAGGCCGAGGAGTGGGCCGCCAAAAAGCTGAAAAGCTGGGGGCTGAAGAATGTGCGGATAGAACGATGGGGAGGCTTTGGCAAGGGATGGGAGATCAATAAGAGCTATGTAGCCATGACAGCACCATACTACCAGCCGCTGATAGGCGTGCCGCGCGCATGGACACCGGGCACCAACGGACTTATAAAGGGTGATGCGGTGCTGGTGCGCATAGAGGGTCGTGAGGACATGGCTAAATACAGGGGGAAACTATCGGGCAAAGTGGTGGTACTCTCTACACTGAATAATGAGACCAAGCCAAACTTCACACCTGATGCACGCAGGCTCACTGATGAGGAACTGGCGAAAATGGATGCCGACCCGCATGCTGGTGATGGTGTAACCTCGCTGAGCCAGAAGAAGGCAACCGCCAAGCCAAGGGTGAACCTGAGACCGATGATCGATTCCTTCCTCGTAGAGGAAGACGCAATAGCCGTGGTGAGTGGTGGACGCGGCACGATGGGCACTGTATTTACATCTAACGGCGCCTCACGTAAATGGGACGCACCTGCTGTGCTTCCTGACATAGAGATGGGGAGCGAGCACCTGGGAGTATTAGGCCGCCTGCTGGACGCTGGCAAACGCGTAACAATAGAGATGGACACTCGTACCACCTTCCACACGGAAGATAGCACTGAGTATAATGTGGTAGCAGACATACCCGGCACGGACCCTAACCTGGCACCGGAGCTTGTGATGCTGGGTGCACACATGGATAGCTGGCACGCCTCTACCGGCGCAACGGATAACGGCACCGGCACCGTGGTAGCGATGGAAGCTGTGCGCATTCTGAAAGCCATTGGCATAAGGCCACGCCGCACAATACGGGTGGCGCTATGGAGCGGCGAAGAGCAGGGACTACTAGGCTCGCGCGCATATGTAAAGAAACATTTTGGCGACCGCCTGACCATGAAACTGAAGGACGACCACAGCAAGGTATCGGCCTACTACAACCTGGACAATGGCGGTGGTAAAATACGTGGCATCTATATGCAGGAGAATGATGCTGTAAGACCGATATTCGAGGCATGGATGGCGCCTTTTAAAGACCTGGGCGCAAGCACACTTACCATTCGCAATACCGGATCTACCGACCATATATCATTTGATGAAGTTGGCATTCCCGGCTTTCAGTTCATACAAGACCCGCTGGAGTATGGCACGCGCACGCACCATACCAATATGGACTCTTATGACCGGGCAAGTGCGAACGACCTGATGCAGGCCTCGGTGATCATGGCTTCCTTCGTGTACCATACTGCTATGCGTAGCGAAAAGCTTCCACGCAAGCAATTGCCCAAGGTAAATAAGTCGCCGGACAGCTATCGGAGGTAATAGCCGGAATACAGTACAGAATTAACAACTTTTACAAACGGCATTTCCTACTTTCACACGTGGCGAAAGCCGGGCATATGAATACCAAACAGCTAAAATGGTGGGCCAGGTATTACTGGCAATATTTCCCCTTCACATTTAATACAGTGCTCTGCGCGGTAGCTGCGTGGCTATCATTCCGGCTGCTATACAAACCACCTGTAAAGGGAGAATATGCGTCCCCATTTATACCATTTGTGATATTAATGGGCAAGCTGGCATTCTGGTTTGTTGTTGCACTGGTGCTGGTTTCCATGTTTAGTACGCTTGCTGCATACTTCTATTATACCTGGCTCAAGGCGAGTGGCGAGAACGATCTGGATGTGACATTTGAAACGGAATCGGGAAAAAGCGGCAAGCGTAGATTATACCTCACGGCTAGTCTTAATGGAGCATTCAGGCCAATCCTGGGATTTGTGAAAGGACGCCTGTACTATGACGACAACGTGATGACGGAGACCTTTGCGCTGCTCACCAATAAACGACTGCCGCGAAGCTTCAGGCGTACTGCCATAGCGGGTAAGAGCCGACTCTACCTCCCCGACATCAAAGAATATGAGTTGAAGGGTGGTTTTGTGTATTTCCAGGACATGCTTCACATTTTTTCACTGGCTGTGTCGCAACCTATATCAGGTCACTTTTACCAGCCGCCTGTATTGTCAAAAGGGCCTGAAGACGAAGTGTCGCCTAAAAAGACCGAGAACCTGGACGTACGGATTGACCAGCTTCGCAGGGTAGATGGCGAATACCTTAATTATAAAGATTTTGAAAGCGGCGATGACGTTCGGCGTATAGTATGGAAGGTATATGCCAAAAACCGTGACCTGGTAGTGAGGGTGCCGGAGCTATTTGAGCCCTACGCCTCCCATCTGTATATGTATGCATCCTTCTATTCGGGAGGCATAAAGGGCACCGGAAACGCCTATGCTGCTGAAATGCTTAACTATTACAAGAACTGCGTATGGACCGTATATGATACCCTTTCAAAAAAAGAATGGGAAGTGAAATTTGTACCGGACCAATCGATAACCATGCCGGAACAACTGCCGGAGGCAGAACGGGTAGCAAAAGTACTAACCGGTAGCAGCTGGCATCGCGACAAGACCGTCAACACGTATTTTAACCCCAAAACGGGAGCGGTGCTTTGCATTTCCTCTTTCACCGATCCCGCGCAACTATCCGAACTACTTGAAAATTGCGACGCAACCACAGTAATATATTTTGTGAAGCTATCCGGCATAATGCGGTCTTTGGCACCGCTCACCTGGCTATCGAGGCTTATACTGCAGCCCCCGGCCGATAGGTTATCCAGACTTCGTTCAAGTTGGGCTATCTCTCCATTCCGATTCCAGGTACAGAAAAGGGAGCGAATTATTGAAGCTGCGTTGTCAGCGTCGAATGTGAAGTGGGCGACTATCTGATTAGTTTGCCGCCAAATTATAAATCAGGAAAATAAATCTCTGATTAATATACTAACATTTCTACCCGAGTGTGCACCTATACTTACTGAGGCTAAAATTGAGATAAAAGCAGTGAACATGCTAGGGCGGCTTGCATTTGCAGGGCGCCCTTCTCTTTACAGGCGAGAATCTGCGCATTATACTTTACACTGAATTAAATGTTTAGCTTTGCACTCACATTTTCTATGTTGCCTGCGTCAATCATGATACAAAACAAATTAGAACTCAAAAATTGAAAATCATGAGGAAGATTCTAACCTTAGCAGTTATCTGCACATCCCTATTATTCGCCAAAGGCGCCAATGCTGCCATAACCGGCGTATTAACCACCTGCAGCGGTGGCACGACCTACCTTAGCCACGACTCAACATCCACCGGCTACTGGAGCAGCAGCAACCTGGCAGTGGCGACAATTGGCTCTGCCAGCGGTATTGTATCTGGTGTATCGGCCGGAACTGCAATGATCTCATGGAACGGGTCGCTGGGCCTTGAAACGGCGATAGTGACCGTAACCGCAACACCGGTATCTATCTCTGGTGGCACATCTCCAATTTGTATAAGTTCTACTACTACGCTTTCGTCAAGCCCTGCAGGCGGCACATGGAGCAGCAGTTCTCCTTATGTTGCGACTGTGGGCTCGTCATCCGGAATTGTAACAGGGTCGCATGCGGGCACTGCCAGCATAGCCTACCATGTAGGAAGCTGTATGGTGTCCACTATCGTAACAGTTCTGGCTACACCCATCGATTCTGTAACAGGGCCTTACAGTGTTTGTGTAGGCAGCACGGCGACTTTGAGCACTACCACATCAGGTGGAACATGGACCAGCAGTTCTACGCTAATAGCAACCGTTAGCTCGACGGGCGTGGTAACAGGCGTATCGTCTGGTACAGCCTGGATCACCTATTGGATGTCAGGTCCATGTCCGTCATATGCTGTAAAAAGCATTGTGGTTACAACCGGGCTTACACCAGGCGCCATTACAGGCAGCACCAGCGTGGCAATAGGATCAACAACCACGCTATCAAACAGTGTACCCGGCGGCACCTGGAGCAGCAGCACACCATCTGTAGCAACAGTGAGCGGCAGCGGCGTAGTGAGCGGCGTTAGTGCCGGTACTGCCACGATCACGTATTCAGTAACAAGCTGCAGCACCACGTCTTACGTAACTGCAGTGGTAACTGTTACGACTCCAAATTGCATCGCAGGAACCGTGCGCTTCACAACAGTACCTTATTATGGCCCTGTGAAAGTATGGCTGATAAAGTATGACCCTGCAACGCACATGCTTTCAGCGGCTGACTCAAACTATGTTTATTGCTCGGGCGACTCAGTTCAGTACTCGTTCTGCGGTCTTTCTACAGACTCGTTCCGTGTAAAGGCGCATTGCGACTCACCTGCAATAGGAGGAGCAGGTTATCTACCTACCTACCATACATCGAGCGCATACTGGAGCTCGGCATCGGTGATCTACCATGTATCTGGCACTTATGACAGCCACAAAGACATCATCATGGGATATGGCACCGGCACATCCGGCCCGGGTTTTGTAGCCGGGGACGTTACTACAGGAGCCAACAAAGGCACATCCAGCGCACCTGCTGTAAACCTGCTGGTATATTGCGTGCAGGCTGCGACAGGCAACATACTACAGCAAACCTACACAGACGCTGCCGGTCATTATTCTTTCAGCAATCTGCCTGTTGGCGAGCCGCTGAATGTATATCCTGAACTCATCAACTACGCAACTGTTCCATATACGTCCATCACACTTACATCCGGCACACCTTCTATGACTGTCGCTAACTTCATCCAGCGCACAGTATCGATGAAGATAGAACCAATCGCTACTTCTGTTATTGACAATACAGGCATGGGCGCCGTGAGGGTGGACCTGTACCCTAACCCAGCAAATGACAAACTGAATATCAAGTGGAATGCCGGCAACCTGGGCGTAGCAAAGGTGAAAATGTATGATGCAATCGGCCGCGAAGTATTGTCGTCTTCAGTTGACATGACAAGCATCGGTCAATCTTCGCTGAATGTGTCTGCACTTGCTCCCGGTATTTACCTCGTGAAGGTGAACACGAACAATGGCACATTTGATGCTAAGGTAACCGTAGAGTAACTCAATACAAATCCCCCTAAAGCGGTCGTCTCGAAATTAAGACGACCGCTTTTTTATGAGTTGAAGTAAGCAATTTGTACCCTGGGGCAGGATTCCTTATTCGCCCCTATCCACATGCTGTTAATTAAAAAAATCTAATTCGAAGGATATCACTCCTACCTTAGTGGCACATCAACCTCCCGGGAACAAATGAGAACAGGGAAATCGCTGCTATTCCTTTTACTGGTATTGCTCACATCTGGTGATGCGCCATCACAGGCAACATTCAAGGCTGGTTTCAAAACTTTTGTCGTCGGCTCAGTGATTCACGAATATACCTATACATTTAATGCCGCCGATAGCGCGAGGCTGACACCAGTAGATAGCGCTAAAACGCTGATAGCCGCGGACAGCGCCGCAACAATGCTGGAAACCTATAACCAACGCGACAAAGCCAATTACAAAACCATCCACTATTACAACAGCAAAAGACAGCTCGTAAAAAAGGAGGACTACAAAAACGACAACTTACAGGAAGTAAACGACTGGACCTACGATGATAAAAACCGGAAGGCCACCCATTATAGAGAAAACAAGGTGACCAACACCAGGTACCTTAAGAATTATAGCTATAGCCTGGATAAGAAAACAGGCGAGATGGTGGCAACGGAAAGCTCTTTTGTGAACAACAAGATCGAATTCTACACCAAGCTATACTATGACAAACACAACGTGCTGCAAAAGGAAGTGCGCCTCAATGATAACAATAAAGACGTGATCCATGTAGAAAGCTTCACCTACGGCGAGAACGGCAAGGTGAAAGAGCGGTCTGTTTTCTTCCCCGAATTCAGGGTAACCAAGAAGCACCAGGAACTTGCGGGCGAACTTCCCAAAAAGTGCTTCTCGATGCTACCTGCGGGGACGCTGGAAAAAGTAGCGCTGGCAAAACGTGTGCTCTATACCAAAAGGGTACTTGTAAAGAATGCGGCAATTATGGCCGATGCTGAGTGTAAAGATTACGAGTACACATTTACCAACAACGTGGATTGCACAATAACAGTAACACCTGCTGCGAAGGCCGGGCTCAAAACTGTAAAATTCAGACTGAGGGAAAAATTCTGACGATTACGCCTCGGCCGAAGAAACAGGCTGTGGCGCCTCTCCGAAATCCAATGTAGCACTCGGCAATTTCACATCAAAATCCTTAAGACCTTTGGCTGTATCACCCTGACCATGCAGACGGTCCTGCGCGACTAAAGTGCGAAGGCGCCAACCGAGGTAAAAATCGCCGGTGGGTATATTGAACTTACTTAGTGCCTGATTTACGATTTTCGAAGCCTTTTGAAACTGTTGAGAGCAGAAACTTATGAGCTGCGCATCATAATAATCGTCGGCGCGGCCGGTTATTCTTTTTGCACCGTCCAGCGTTCTAATACCTGAGTTACCGTCGACAAGCTTTCTCCAGTCCTCTCCATCTGTTTCAATCTCGGCATAGCTTACCTGACGCGCAAGACGACGAGCTTTTATGATCTCCCTTGGAGATAGCTCGCTTATGTTTTTAGGATAGAACACCTTTCCATTTGCATCGAGGAATGGCAGACCGGCAATGTTCACCACAAAGAAGCGACCGGGATACTTGCCAAAATATTTTGTGAGCCAAAGCCATGTGCAGATGTCTGCCGGCCAGGGTGCCACCCACAGCCAAACCTTATGTTCTTCGTTTGCAGCCATTGCCGCGCTAACGGCAAGAATACGCTCGGTGTCATCTACTTCGACAGGCGTCTTATCATTCACGACCACTTGCTGCCAAAAGGCGCTACGCAATTCCGAAAATTTCTGCCCTTCTTCAGTCTTCTGCAACGGTCCTACATTCAGCAGGTCCTTAATAACAACTACCTCGCCCGCTAATTCCTCATTATCCTGTATAGCCTCCTGCAGCGGAACTGCGGCCATATCGCCCACAACAATATGATAAATCATTCTGATGCCAATTTTAAAATCCAAAAATAGTAAGCTGCGCTTTATCAGAGGCCTGATTGGCATTGAACTTATGTACATCGAATGCACAATTCGGGAGACCAGAGTTCATCATTCCCGATGTTTCTGGTCTTTTTGCTAATTTCACAGTCCTCCATGACGGCAGAATACAAGAAAATTATCCAGGCGTTGCGCATGAAGCAATTTGCGCCGGTTTACCTGATAGACGGTGAGGAACCCTACTACCTCGACAAGATCACAGAGCTTTTTGAAACTGAGATACTCTCGCCTGCCGAGCGAGACTTCAACCTTACTATTCTTTATGGAAAGGAAGCGCAATGGAATGATGTTCTAAATGCATGCCAACGCTTCCCGATGTTTGCCGAAAGGCAGGTGGTGATATTGCGCGATGCTGCACAATTCCGAGGTGGTGAAAACGATATGAAAGGATTGAATTCGCTTCTGAGTTATGTGGAGAAGCCATCACCTTCTACGGTTTTTCTTATTGAACATTCCTTTAAGAAAGCTGATTCAAAAACCCGATTCGTAAAACGCGTAAAAGAGAAAGGAGTCCATTTTACTTCAGACAAGATAAAAGAGGATAAGCTACCGGACTGGATAGAAGAACACGGCAGGGAAATTGGCTTCAGGGTAGATCGAAAAGAGGCGGAGATATTAGCATCTTACCTGGGTAGTGACCTGCAAAAGATCGCAAATGAAATAGACAAGATCCGTATCAATGTACCAGGCGAGAGTCAACTTACAATGCAGCTCATCACGAAATACATCGGGGTAAGCAAGGAGTATAATATTTTCGACTTCCCAACTGCATTGACAGGAAACAACAGGGAGCGGTTTTACAGCATGCTGAATTATTTCCTTGCTAACAGCAAAGCTGCCCCGATACCTCTACTTATTGGGTCTTTCTATAGCCATTTCAACAAGATGTACGTTGGGCACTTTATGGTAGGGAGATCTGACAAAGAAGCAGCTGCAGCTATGGGAATGGCACCCTTCTATGTAAAGGACATAATGGCTATACTACCAAACTGGCCATTGCACCGTGTGGAACGTTGCATCATGTTACTGGCCAAATACAATACAATGGCGGTAGGTATACGAAGTGACGCAAGCGACAAGGAACTACTAAAAGAAATGGTGGGCAGAATGCTGGAGGCATAAATAAGTTGGTCGTCAGCGACTGCCAAAAAGCATGCTGCCAATCCTGACCATGTTGCTACCTTCTTCAATTGCGATCTTATAATCGCTGCTCATTCCCATGGAGCAGGTGTTGAAATGCTCCTTTCCCAAGAAAGAAGTCTCTTTAAGATGAATAAAGACATTCTTCAGCCTTGAAAACTCAGCACGCAGCTTGGTTTCATTTTCAACGTTTGATGCCATACCCATGAGTCCACAAATGCGCACATGTTGCAACGAGGCACGCTGTGCCGTATAATAGTCCATGAAGGAGAATATCTCCTTCTCATCCATTCCGAATTTGGTATCCTCGTCGGCGATATGCAACTGCAGGAGCACATCAATTGTGCGTTTGAATTTTGCCGCTTGTTTGTCTATTTCCAGCAGTAGCTTGAAACTGTCTACAGCATGAATGAGATGTACGAATGGAGCGATGTATTTTACCTTATTAGACTGAAGGTGCCCTATGTAGTGCCAATGGATGTCAGCCGGAAGTGTTTCTTGTTTTGACACTAGCTCCTGCACATAATTCTCGCCAAAGTGCCTCTGCCCCAGGTCATACAATTCCTGAATGTCCTCAACAGGTTTTGTTTTAGAAACGGCCACGAGTGTTACACCCATGGCCGTCAGTTCTTTACTTAATTTCTCCCAAAGGGATTTATTAACCATTTTAAAAATTTAGTTAGCGTATTCGCTCATGAATTTGATACGCATCATTTTCAGGTGCTCAATGCTTACGTCGCGATCCTTAAATTCTTCGTAAGCACTGTCCATGTCGTCATCATGACTGTTGCGGAAGTAGTCGAATATATCCTCCTGCTCATTCTCGTCCAGTTCCTGCTCCAGGCAATAATCCAGGTTCAGGCGGGTGCCACTTGCAACGATCGTTTCCATCTCAACAAGCAGGTCTGGCAAAGAAAGTCCTTTATTCCTGGCAATAGTCTCCAGCGGTATCTTCTTGTCGATGTTCTGAATGATAAACACCTTCATACCACTCTTATTCACCACACTTTTCATCACAAAATCGTCCGGCTTTGTGATATCATTCTCTTCAACGTATTTGGCTATCAGGTCAACGAACTTCTTGCCATATCGTATTGCCTTACCCTTACTTACACCCTGTATTCGCTCCAGCTCATCCATGGTTGTAGGATAGTTAGTGGCCATGTCTTCCAGCGAATTCTCCAGGAAGATAACAAACGGCGGCAGGTTCTTTTCGCGGGCAACCTGCTTGCGCAGATCCTTCAGCATATCGAAAAGGACCGGGTCGGTCGCTGCAGGGCCGCCACCACCCGACACTGTCTCCTCGTCATCGAAGTTGGCGTCTTCATACTTATGGTTCAAAGCAACCATAATTGAGTAAGGCTTCTTATGGAATTTTGCCCCCTTCTCAGTGATCTTCAGCAGGCCATACTCCTCAATGTCCTTCCGAATCATGCCTTCCAGCATCATCTGGCGGATGAGCGAATTCCAGAAATTGGCATCCATCTCCATCACCAGCCCCGCACCGAAGGATTTCAACTTATCGTGACGGAAAGTATGAATTTGTGGAGTGGCCTTTCCGAGTATTACGTTAACTACATATTCTATCCCAAAGCGCTCATCAAGTTCTTTAATAGCGTCCAGGGTAATCTTAATACTGTCTTTTACCTCCAGCTTCTCTTTCGGGTTCTTGCAGTTATCGCAATTGCCGCAATTGTCCTTCTTATATTCCTCACCGAAATAATGTAGTAATAATCTCCTGCGACACACGCCGCTTTCGACATAAGCCAACGTTTCAGAGATGAGCTGTGCACCCATTTCGCGCTCGCTCAGTGGCTTGTCGCGCATGAGGTGCTCCAGCTTCTGCACATCTTTGTGCGAGTAATAGAGCAGGCACTTGCCCTCCATGCCATCGCGGCCGGCACGGCCGGTTTCCTGGTAATAATTTTCCAGTGACTTCGGTATGTTGTAATGGATCACAAAACGAACGTCCGGCTTGTCTATACCCATTCCAAACGCTATGGTAGCGACAATCACATCAACTTTTTCCAATAAGAACTGGTCCTGGCGCTGAGACCTGATGGCCGCTTCCAGGCCAGCGTGGTAAGCAACTGCGCTTATACCGTTTGCCTGAAGCGTCTGAGCAAGCTCCTCTGTGGTTTTGCGGTTCAGCGTATAAATGATACCGCTCTTACCTTTCATCGTATTTATGAACTTCACTATACTCTTCAGGGTCTGTTCCTTGCTTGTTTTAGGAACGATCTCGTAGTATAGGTTAGCACGATTAAAAGAGTCTACGAAAATTTCAGGGGTCCGGAGACTTAGGTTCTTCACGATATCATCCTGAACCTTGGGTGTAGCTGTTGCCGTAAGTGCAATAATTGGCAACTCCGGGTCGATCATATCGATCATGTCCCTTAGTTTGCGGTATTCAGGCCTGAAGTCATGTCCCCATTCCGAGATACAGTGAGCTTCATCGACCGCTACAAAGGATATCTTCAAATCAGAAAAGAACGAAATATTTTCCTGCTTTGTAAGTGTTTCCGGGGCCACATATAGCATTTTCGTGCGTCCTTCCGTAAGGTCGGTCTTCACTTTCTTTTGCTGCGCCTTGCTAAGTGTGGAGTTGAGAAAATGTGCAATGTTATCACTGGAGCTGTAGCCTCGGATGAGGTCTACCTGGTTCTTCATAAGCGCAATCAGTGGTGAAACTATAATTGCAACCCCCTCGCTAAGCAATGCAGGAAGCTGATAGCAAAGTGATTTACCGCCACCTGTGGGCATAATAACGAAAGTATCGTTACCGGACAGGACGCTCTTTATTATTTTTTCTTGTTCCCCTTTAAAGGTGTCGAACCCGAAATATTTTTGTAGTTCTTTCTTCAGATTAAGTTTTGTGCTACTACTAACAGCTCCCATACACGATTTAACTAAAAGTTATTAAAATCATCCGGCAATCCAGGAAAAAGAGGGGGAACGATTTTAAAGGACTGCGAATTTACGACTGTTAAGTTAAACCATATGACCGGTATTTGCAAGTGTTTTGTTATAAAAATGAGCTTTTTTTAACCCATTCATAGCATCGTCTACCAGCAAAATGAAGATAGAAAAATCATCGCCTCAGAAACAAAAGCAATGAAACAATATATGACACCCAGACTAATGAATTGATAATCTTATATTTATCTGTGTTCAATGCGAATCGTCTTAAAATTTCCTCCCGGCTCCGTCACTTTGAGTAAATACAAACCCGCCGGAATACGTGCCAGAGAAAATGTGCGGGTATTTCCCCCTGAAGACACCTGCCATTTTTCGGAATTCATAAGTCTTCCGGTAAGGTCGAAAAGTGAAACATCCAGGCTCTTTTTTTCCTTTGATTCAAAATTCACACTAAACTCATTACCGGCCGGATTGGGATATGCAATGCAGGCAAGACTGTTCTCAAGGGTATTTTCAACCATTGTCAGCTGATCCATATACTTAAGGGCGGCGTAGGCATTGATCTTTCCATGACCCCAGGTGTTAGTGCCTGCAGCAGGTATTACTCCAGTATAGCCGTCTTTAATCGCCGTTTTTGCTATTATAGCCTTTGCTGAGTCGGGGGTAAGCGTGGGGTTCATTTGCAGCATCATAGCTATGACACCAGAAACCGCGGGCGACGACATAGAAGTACCTGCTGCCATTGCATAAGAATAATCTTTGCCGCCAACATTGCTGGTGCAAATGACCGAATTATAGTTGCCACCTGTGGGCAGATAACTGGTATCGAAAGAGCTAATGGAAGATGCAAGTGCAAGACCTGGCCCTGTAATGTCGGGCTTTATGCGTCCATCGAATGTGGGACCAATGCTGGAAAAAGGTGCAATACCATTTACGGTGGCGGCATAGCCAAGCGTAGCACCACTGATGTTTGTGAATACGCTTTTGCTGGTGTAGGCACCAACAGAGATGGCAGAATAGCTGCTGCTGTAATCTGAAGTGGTGTATTTAGTATCGCCATCGACAGCAAAGGAGTATCCCAACTTTTTAAGCTCTCCATAATAGCCTGTGGGCGGAAACACATATCCCTCCCACATATTCACTGTGCCACTTGTTCCCTTTACGGTAAGACAAATATTATCAGGCGTTCTGCTATAGAATGTAAGGAACGCATGCGGGCGTCCATTATATTCAGATGCCAGCATATTAACTGTAATGAAGCAGGTGTCGCCGTTGGAGCCAACCAAGGCGTAATCCTGAATTGTATCGGAAACACAAATGGTTGCCGACGAATCTATGGCACCGGGTCCATCGAACAGCTTAAAGTTAAGGCAGAACGATTTAGACGAGTCGCCCCACACGTCCAGCCAGGTGCGCTTAATGTCAGCCGGCAGGTATTGAGAGAATGTCACGAAAGTGGACACCGTATTGTTTGCGGCAGAGAAGGTTTTAGAGAGGTGAATGGTATCCTGTCCGTTGTTACCTGCGGAGCACACAAATATTTTGCCAGGACCGGTAAGCGCATCCAGAGCCTCGCTAAAGAATGAATGACCGTCGTGCGGACCAATGCTACTACCCCAGCTCAGGTTGGCCACGCAAGGCCGGGAGATGGACTGAGCGTAGTTGAATAAATAGTTTACACCATCAATGATGTCGGAAGTACCCGGCATAGCCCACTGATAAGGCGCGGGCATGATGCAAACGAAAGCCATATCGCTTTCGTAAGCGAAACCGCGGTAACGGTTATTACCGGGGCTACCATATCCTGAGCCGGAAGTTATGCCTGCCACATGGGTGCCGTGTGTTGTTATTGACGTGTCTGTACCATTGCCACGGATCACATATGGGTCAGTCATATCGTTGCCATAGAAGTAACCGGGCGGTGGTGTACCATTAACCTTTTGACGCCAAACCTTCTTGACGCGATAGGCACCATGAAGTGTATCATAGAAAGTGGGATGATTGAAGTCAAAACCCGCATCAATGATTCCGGTGAGTACTCCCCTGCCGGTAGCGGGGTAAGACATACCAATGCCACGTTGTGCTGAGTCTGCCTTTGTCCATTTCCTTGCCTGATCGTTTTGCGGGACGACCGGCATATCGAGGTCGATATGGGTGATACCGGCAACAGCCGACAGCGCGGACAGTTTATCCGGTGGCAACTGTACGGTATATATATTGCCCGCGTGGGTGCCGGTATGAACGTCTAATGCCGAAAGCGCCGATTCATTGAAGAGCGAATTGACCTTGATGAATGCACTCATGTAAACCTGTCCACCAATCTCTTTGTAGATGTAGCCGGGAATACGGGTAGATTTGTTACCAGCCTTCGAAGCATCATGTAAAAACTGGCGGGTTCGCACGGACAAATGAGCTGATTTTGACGCGTCCGATTGCGCATTGATCTGACCCATAAAAACAACAGTCCCCAGAATTGAGAGTAGCACCTTCTTCATAGAGATAAAAGTATAAAATACCGGCAATATATGACTCCACCTTATCTAGATAGCGATTTGTGAGAACTATATAAACGCCCCGACTATGAAGACAACTATTCCATAGGTTCCAGCCCTAACTTTGTATTGTCTCATAAACCACCAAACATGAAAACCAGATCACTAAAATTAGCTATCGCTTTGCTGCTTGTGTCTGCAACCATCGCCTGCCATAAGACCGGCACCAAGAATATGAATAATACGGACCGCCAGTTCCTGGACCAGACGGCATATGCACATAACGGAGCAATCGAATTTGGGATAATGGCAATGAGCCGTGGAGAAAACAGCCTGGTAACTGACTATGCACAAATGGAGGTGAGCTCGCACAATGCAGACCTGGACGCGCTGCATAAGCTTGCTGACGCCCGCAACTACAAGATACCCTCAAAAATGAACGTTGAACACTTTGGCTACAAAGTGTCGCTCGAAACTAAGTCGGGACGAAACTTCGACTCTTCGTACATGAACATCATTCAGGAAGACCATATAGAGATGGTGGGTATAATGCAAGATGAAATGGCCAACGGAAACGACGAGGAATTGAAAGATTATGCACGCAATTATATTAATACTGCGGATGCACACAAAAAAAATGCTGACCTGGTGATCGGCAGCATGAATATCATTACCCGATAGATCCAAAATGGAGATAGTTGTTTGCCGCCTGGAACATTACCGGGCGGTTTGCATTGCCACATTCCCAAACGGCCCACAATAAATAAGTGTTTTCAGATTATTTGTGGGGGGAAGTTTCTAAACCGGGAATGAAATAGGTGGGATAAGCTAATTACGACTACTTTTGCTACAGTCGTCTCAATGCAAAAGAAACAGGCAAATCTGTACGTCCCAGCAATACTGAGCAGCTTATTGCTTATTGTCTTTGCCGTTTGCGTATTTCCGATACCGGGTACCGATTCATTGGTCTTTCTGCCACCTGCAATTTCATACGCTCACGGTCAAGGGTTCACGAATCCGCTGTATTACGTAGACAAATTCACAGACCCTACACACACCCATAGGTTCAACTACTACGTTCCGCTCTTCCCCTGGTTGGTGGGGGCTGTGGGTCGTGCCTATAGCGATGTACGTACAATATTCCTATTCTGTGCTATGCTAGGTACTGGTGGACTAATGTTATATACAAGGAAGTTCGTAACCATGGCAAGCGATGCATCACGCCACCTGCGCCTTGGGTTTATCTTCAGTTGCTTTTACCTTCCTATCTTCTTTTTGCCCACCGTATCCAGGCCGGAAAACCTGACATTTTTTGTAAGCTTCATCATTTACCTTATTTATGGAGCAAAAAAGCGGATACCGCCAGTTGCATATCACATTGCAATAGCCCTGCTATTCGCATCGCTACTTGCATCACAGATCCTCTGCTTTTTCTTTTGTTTTGTATTCTATGCGTTGTGCGATGTGATCGAGACTGATAAGCCCATTCGCTCTGCATTAGAATCGTTAGCCGTATTTATTCTCTCGATTGGCTTTGCCTGTCTCATCATTGCCGCCGGACCAATAGGTTTCCGTGAGACTCTCGATGCTGTCTGGTGGCATGTGTCAGCCGTAGTAAAAAGAAATGATAACAGCCTTTCGCTTCTATTCTACTATTGGGCCCTGGCGCCATTGTCTTTTGGGTTCATCGGCATTTTTCTGCTTGCCGCCGGGTTCTTTATCAGGAGCGCTTTTGCACGTCTGCGGCAAGCAAAGCCGCTAACCATCCTGTTTGCAGCTTTCCTGGCATTCATACTTATTTGGGCATTGTTCAGATACGTGCTATATGGCGCACCAACTGTTTATAACGTTACACAATTTGTGTTGCCCTTTATGTCGTTTATTATTGTGTCGCTTGCAAAGACCCGAAACAAAATAATGACGATAGCCTTCGGCTTGCTCTGCGTAGCCGGGACATTTGCCATGAGCAGGCACATACTGTTGTTTGGGAATATGCTGGCCTCAGGCAAAACGTTCAGTGCTGCCCGCGCCATCGTGCTCGAAAAAACCGGCAAGAACCAAAACGTCTATGTTTCTAACGGTGTCTGGCCACTTTATCCGGACATCTACGCGCCTGCGGTGCACATAGGCGATCAGTTCAGTTCAGGCGATACAATTGTGTTACAACAGGCCTACCTCGACATTCCGGAAGAGTTGAAGAATCGGTCAGAAGTCATCTTCGATTGGAGAGCCGCCGAACCTGTGAGGGTATTGGGCCTGAAAGTAGCATCGCGCCCGCAAGGATATGGGTTTTCCATCCTCAGAGTGAAGTAACCTTACTGACCGAAAATTGGTCGATTGGGCGTGCGGAACCGTGTACCTGTAGTCTTAATGTAGTTATAGAACGCGTAATCAGTCATACCACGCGCCTGGTCATAAGACGGGCGGAAACGTATCATATAGTTCGACAAGCTATCGCCTGTAAGGCCGGTAATTTTCTGTACAAGGGCTGGATTGAAGGTGCGGTCAACATACTTTTCCCGCTCAAAATTGGCATAGTCGTCCTGAAACTGCCATATCATTCTATTCCGTTTACTCATGGCAGAAAAGGGGCTCTTGATCTTATCGATCGTAGACATGCGTGGGAAGTCCAGCTCATGAGCATAAATGTCGTGAAAGCGAATACTATCCCGCTTGTAGTCATACCGGTCGCCCTTCTGCTGGTACTCGCCGGATGGTTTGTTGATACCGTGCTCAATGATGATCCGGAAGTAAGACGGCACCTGGCCCTTCGGTATACGAACACGTGTTACCCTGTATCCGGGTTTCTTAAACTCTAGAAGCTGGTCTGAAGTAGCTGCAATCACAAAAGCACCATCTGCAGTAGAATTAATAGCGACGTTGGTGTAGATATTCTCAATGGAAACACCCTCAACCGGCTTCATGTTGTCTATATCAAGCACCTCGCCATGAATGATCTGGGCTATTGTGGCTCCACTCACAAGGCAAAATGAAAGGCAAAATACGGCGGTTCGAAGCATATCTACTGCTAAGTTAATAGATACCCGAAAGGTCGGGAGTGGAAAATTGTTAAAAATGGTCCACCCGTCGATGTTATCTTTGCAGCCACACTTCCGGGTAATGTATAATTTAATACGTCGCATACTCTTCAGTATGGATGCCGAGCGGGTTCACTACATGGTAATGAACTGGATGACCAAGGCATATTCTATTGCACCTCTGAGAGGAATCTTAAAGTCGCTTTTTGTGCCAAAGGCATCCGGGAAACTGGAAAGGACAATTTGGGGTATAAAATTCTCCAACCCTGTAGGGCTGGCAGCAGGCTTTGATAAGGACGCAAAATTCACAGATTCGCTTGCATGCCTGGGCTTTGGCTTTATCGAGATAGGCACGCTTACACCCCGCCCTCAGCCGGGCAATCCGAAACCTCGTTTGTTTCGACTGCCTGCAGACAAGGCCTTGATAAACAGGATGGGATTCAACAATGGAGGCGTTGATGCGGCCGTGGAGCGTCTGAAAAGGCGAAAAGAACGTGTGATAATAGGCGGGAATATTGGCAAGAATAAAGACACGGATAACGATAAGGCGACTGAGGACTACGAAGCTTGCTTCCTGCGACTCTATGAAGTAGTAGACTACTTTGTAGTAAATGTGAGCAGCCCTAACACCCCGGGCTTACGTGCACTACAGGACAAAGAGCCGCTAACAAAACTACTATCGCGCCTGCAGGACCTGAACCGCGAAAAAGGAGGGAAGAAACCAATATTGCTGAAGATAGCACCTGACCTAACAAATGAGCAACTTGACGACATTGTAACAATAGTGAGGGATACGAAGCTTGACGGCATTGTATCTTCGAACACCACCATTAGCCGCGAGGGTCTTCAAACCCCGACTTCTGAAATTGAAGGCATCGGTGCGGGCGGGCTCAGCGGTGCCCCACTAAAGAACCGGGCTACAGAAGTGGTGAAGTACCTACACTCCAAGAGTAACGGTTCCATTCCCATCATTGCTTCCGGGGGCATATTTACGGCTGCAGATGCACAGGAAAAACTGGATGCCGGTGCATCCCTGGTGCAGGTTTATACTGGTTTCATCTATGAAGGGCCGGCTATATCAAAGAATATCTGCGAAGGATTAGCATAAACTGCAAGCATGTGTTGGCTTTAGTTTCAGCGTTCGTTTGCACGTGCCGAAAGATATAGCCAGGTCCCTAATAACAGGAAATCCCTCTACTCGTTTTGCGCATGTGACAATGCCGTTGGCAGGCCGTCAATGCTTGCCAGATTATTGTCTTTCCGGTAGGTCTCCAACCCGTCTGCACCTTTCTTTTCTACCCATTTCCACATATGGTCGCGTTCGCCAGCGTATTCATATAGCGGAACGGTGTAACCGCAAGAAGTTTGCACCTGTGCAACGTCCACGACTATGATCTGTCTCACACCCGGCAATTCACCAAAAGTGCCAGACACCTCAGGCCAATCGGCATGTGAGGGCAACACAGTATATCCCGTTCCATAAATTCTCAGAATATTGGGTGGACCGTCAAACGCACAGAACATGATAGTGATCCGACCATTTTCCAGGAGATGGGCCGACGTCTCATTGCCACTGCCTGTAATATCCATGTAGCAAACTTTGTTGGGCGATAACACCCGGAAACTATCGAGTCCTTTTGGCGACAGATTGATACGGGCATCTGCGCTTAAGGGCGATGTAGCTACAAAGAACATCTTCTGATGGGCTATGAACTCTTTATGGTGATCCAGTAACTCGTCCGAAAATTTTGCCATGGCCGGTGTTTTTTTGCTGCTAAAGTTAGCGGTAATCTGCTATTGCTAATCAAAGGCCAGGCTACCACCCTTCATATCAAAAGAAACGGAACCCGGGCTTTTTGCTTTGCGCCCTGTTTTATTCATTTGTTCTACTTTCAGGGCCACACCATGCGATTCTACCCGCGTATCTTCTGCCCTGATGTCGAGGCTGGTGTGGTCTTCATCGCGTAAATGCGCTTTTACAGATGTGTTCTCTGCACTCACTTTTACCCGGCACGGGCCTGAGCCACAGATACTGTTCATGTAAACCTTGTTGCAGTACTTTAACCTCAGGTCAGCGTTGCGTACCACGCAACCCAGTGTGAGGTTTGTGTAAGACACAGCACCCTTTATGCCCGAAACTGTGTCTATACTTATGCTGCCACTGGTTTTGCTCATTACTATATCGCGACCGTAACCTATGCTGCACCCGTTCATCTCCTCTAGTCGGGAAGCCACTGCTTTGTCAATACGCAAGCCGCCTTTTACCACACCGCTAAACGTGCATCTTTCCGCGTATGCTACCTTGTTTGCACCAATGGTGCCGGCATTATTCAGCATCACATTTGCGCTCAGTAGTCTGCGTGCATGAAAAGCCCCGTATGCCAGATCTACTTTCAATGTACCGGCAAACTCACCTACTTCTACGTTTCCATATGTATTCTTCACCTCTATAGCTGCATTTCGGGGCATATGAATGTAGTAGTCAACCTTGGTTTCAAAATTGAGGGAGTCGGATAGTCGCAACACGCCGGCATCAATTGCCGGCAAGACTGCAATATGTGTTCGATAGGACGTGGCTCTGTGCCCAGCCACCGCTTTGCTCTCCACAATAGTTACGTTGTCCACAAGTTTCTGCGCATCCGAATCGTTTCTTGCCTTGCCGGTGATAACGATCTCAATGCCCGCATAACTCCTGCCCCAGGTACTCAGATGCACATCGCCAAACATATTACGTATTGCAAGCGTATCGTTGTATCGAAGTCCCTTTTGTCGCGAGATGGTTTTCTTTTTGGTGATAAGCTTGCCAGATGCGGCAAGGCCAGGAAGGCAAAAGAGAAAAAGTAAGGCTGAGATAAATGCTGTGGTTTTCATGGTAATTGGTTTTGCGGTGAAAAATGAGTGTACGAATCATTAGTATGGCGTCGCCCGTTTGCAAACCGTTTGTTAATAAAACCTTTAATTCAGCGTGATATTACCGGAACCAGCAAAACAGTTCCACGATTCCTATTTTTGTGCATAACAGTTAGGCAATGAAAAGTACCTCTAAGGCTAGAAATGAACATATATATCTGCGCACAGCAGATGGCATAGAGCAGCAAATAATGTCGCAGGTATTGAAGATAGGCGACAAGCTACCCTCTGTGCGGATGCTGAGTAAAAAGCATGACATCAGCGTTAGCACAGTGCTGCAGGCCTATTATCACCTGGAGGCTAAGGGACTCATTGAGTCGCGCCCCCAATCAGGCTATTATGTTAGCTTCAATCCGTCCCGATTTCCACAAAAGATAGAAAAGAGCAATCCTGCACAAGTGGTGCGCACGCAAAATGTAGAATCCATCATTGGCGAGGTGTATGACAGCTTTTCGCAGGAGGGTATTATCCGTTTTTCGCTGAGCGTGCCGGCACCGGAAATTCTGCCGCTGGCCCGTCTTAATAAGTCTATGACCCAGGCGCTGCGCGACCTACCCTCAAACGGCACACAATATGAGCATGTGCTGGGCAACGAGCTACTGAGAAGGCAGGTAGCGCGCTGGTCTATGCACTGGGACGGCGGGCTGAAACCGGACGACATTGTTACCACTGCAGGATGCATGAACGCTATAGCCTACTGCCTGATGGCCGTGACGAAGCCGGGTGACACTATAGCGGTGGAAAGTCCCGTTTATTTTGGCACATTGCGTTTTGCACATAGTATCGGGCTTAAGGTATTGGAACTGCCCACAGACCCGGATACCGGCGTGGACCCGGATGACGTAAGAAAGGCTCTGGACAAACACGACATCAAGGCTTGTTTCTTCGTTACCAATTTCAGCAACCCATTGGGCTATTGCATGCCCGACGAGCAGAAGAAAGCGCTGGTGCAGCTATTGGCACAGCGCGGTGTGCCGCTGATAGAAGATGACCTGTATGGCGACGTGTACTTCGGAAAAACGCGGCCCAAGTCTTGTAAGAGCTTTGACGAAGAAGGCAATGTGCTGTGGTGCAGCTCCATCTCTAAGACACTGGCACCGGGTTATCGCGTGGGCTGGGTAGCCCCGGGTAAGTACCTTGATGACATTCGCCGGCTCAAACTCTACCACAGCATCACCTCCCCTACTGCGCAGCAGGCGGCTATTGGCAGCTTCCTGGCCACAGGCAGATACGAGCACCACCTGCGCAAGCTGCGCCAGACCCTGCATGCCAACAGCCTGCGCTTTACGCGTGCCATAGGTGAGTACTTTCCTGCAGGTATAAAAATGAGCAACCCTAAGGGCGGCTTTATCCTGTGGCTGGAACTGGATAAGAAAATAGATGCCTACCAGCTATACCAGGAGGCCATGTTCCATAAAATCAGCATAGCACCGGGCATGATGTTCTCCTTGCAGGACAGGTATCAAAACTGCATCCGCATAAGCTATGGTATGCAATGGACCCCGGAGGTGGACAGGGCGCTGAAGAAGCTGGGCGATCTGGTGAAGGGGATGATGTGATTTGGGAATTGGGAATTAGGGTATTAGGAATTGGGATTGTTGAGACGATATAGGCGATTGACTATGCTTTGGGTCGTATTCTTTTTCCGCTAGCAGTTGTGGGCATCTTTTGATATATGGGTATTAATGCTTTATGATTTGTTCCTGGCAAAAAGAAAGAGGGGCGATCAACGCCCCTCTTTCTTTCCTTTAAACTATTTATGCAGGTACACCGCCATACATTTCAGCCCTTTGTGCTTTTACCCTGTCGTTGGTAATGTACTCGTCGAAGCTCATTTCACGGTCTATCAGGCCCGAAGGTGTGATCTCCAGAATACGATCGGCCACGGTATTAGCCAGCTCATGGTCGCGCGTGGTGAACAGGATGGTACCCTTAAAGTCCTTCATACCATTGTTCAGCGCGGTGATGCTTTCCAAGTCAAGGTGGTTCGTAGGCTCGTCCATCATCAGCACGTTACCCTTGAGCATCATCATGCGGCTCAGCATACACCTCATTTTTTCACCTCCGCTCAATACGCTGCTTTTCTTCAGGGTTTCCTCACCGCTGAAGAGCATCCTACCGAGGAAACCACGAATAAAGGTTTCGTCCTTTTCTTCAGAATATTGACGCAACCAGTCGATCAGGTTGTCGTCATTGTTTTCAAAATACTTGGTATTATCTCCCGGCAGATAGGTAGGCGTAACTGTTACACCCCACTTAAACATGCCATCAAAATCCTTATCTTCTCCTGCAAGTATTTCGTAGAATGCTTTTGTAGCCAATGAGTTAGCCGAAAGAACTGCAATTTTCTGGCCACGCTTCAAATCGAAACTAATGTCTTTGAACAGTACCTCACCATGCTGCGTCTTGCCCAGACCTTTTACTTCCAAAATCTGGTCGCCCGCCTCGCGCACCTGGTTGTTAAACAGGATAGCAGGATACTTACGGTTAGATGGTTTCATCTCGTCCAGCTTTATCTTATCCAGCGCTTTCTTACGGCTGGTCGCCTGCTTAGACTTAGATGCGTTTGCAGAGAATCGAGCAATGAACTCTTTCAACTCTGCGATCTTATCTTCTGCTTTCTTATTCTGGTCAGCCCGCTGCTTCAGTATCAACTGGCTTGATTCGTACCAGAAAGTATAGTTACCGGTAAACACATTAATCTTTCCGAAATCAATATCGGCAACGTGCGTACAAACAGTATCCAGGAAGTGACGGTCGTGCGAAACTACCAATACAATTTTGTCATAACCCGCCAGGAAGTCCTCGAGCCAGTTGATGGTTTCGAGGTCCAGGTCGTTGGTAGGTTCGTCAAGTAGCAGAATATCCGGGTGGCCGAAGAGCGCCTGCGCCAGGAGCACACGCACCTTCTGGTTACCATCCAGTTCTTTTACCAGCTTATAGTGAAACTCTTCTTTGATGCCGAGGTTGCTCAGCAAGGTTGCCGCATCACTTTCTGCGTTCCAGCCATCCATCTCTGCAAACAGACCCTCCAATTCGCCGGCTTTGATGCCATCTTCCTCGGTGAAATCTTCTTTGGCATAGAGAGCATCTTTCTCCTTCATCACATTATAAAGCACTGAATTACCGCGAATTACAGTCTCTAATACAGGTACTTCATCAAATTCGTAGTGGTTCTGTTTGAGCACGCTCATACGCATGCCCTTGGTTATTTCCACCTTGCCAGTGGTAGGGTCTATCTCTCCGGAGAGTATTTTCATAAATGTAGATTTACCCGCACCGTTGGCACCAATAACGCCATAACAGTTACCCTCGGTAAACCTGATATTTACATCTTCAAACAAAACGCGCTTACCATAGCGCAACGACAAATTATTAACTGATATCATAAGACAAATCTAAACGCTGAAAAATTCCAAAATCCAAATCACAAATTCCAATCCTGTATGCTGGGTGTAAATTCCCGCTTACCAATTCTTAAACACCATTTGAGGCTGAAATTGGGGCTGCAAAGGTACGCACAACGTGCGGAAATATCATGTTTCTTTGATTGTATTTAACAATTAGGACTTGGCTGGACGCATATCTAGCAATTCTATAATCTCGCCAGGTGCAACATGCAACAAGAACGGGGAAATGGGAGAGTAACTTTACATTAATTATTAACCTAAAATAAACCAAGCTATGAAGAACCTACGTGTAAGTATCAAAGCAATATTGCTCGCATTTATAACGCTTGTCAGCACAGCGGGCTTTACAATGGCGGCGGACAACGCAGCATCGGCCGAAATAAGGGCAATGGCGATAAAGGAGCGTGTTTATGAGCTAAAGGCCATGGACTATGGCCATATGAGCAGAAAAGAAAAGAAGGAAGTGCGTGCCGAGGTAAAAGAACTGAAAAAAGAACTACAGGCTATGCACCCCAATACCTATGTATACATAGGCGGCGGCACACTAATATTAATTCTGATCCTTATCCTACTACTACTATAAAGGTTATCGGGCTGACTTCTTTTCGAAAAAGACAAAGCCGTTTCTGCTCCCTGTAAGGTGCAGTTGCGGCTTTGATGCATATTCAGCACTGTCATTGACCTTACAAATAAAGTAGGCAGGCTTGTCTGTAACCCCATAGATCAGCCAGTGGCTGTTGGCTTCCGGCGTTTGGCGGCCCTTGTCATCTGTGCGCATCCATACATACTCTTTGTTAGTATATGGACCCTTGCGGGTGTAAAACAGGTTTGCATAGCTCTTATAACCGAGGGGCTGAACATACACATCTTTACCTGCGAAACTCTCGAAGTACTGAATCGCAGCATGCTGTGTGTAGCCCTCCACCTTGGGCGTAAAATGCAAAATCGTCACCTGGATAGCTACGACCTGAGTTGCCAGTAGCACCAACGTAGCCCGCGCAGCATTTGACCGGAACATGCGCACAGACAGCCAAAGCGCAACCAGGTAGCCCAGGCCCCATGCACATTCGGCATAGCTCCAGGAGATATTTGCCCGGAGATTGGCCACTGCAAATTTATCGGCTATGAAGGGTATAATCTGCTCCTTATTGAGACCAACGACCGGAAGTGCTATGAGTATGATCGCCCAAATAGTGCCCATGAATAACAATCCAGCCCTTACCCAACTCTTCATTTGCTCGCGACCATCGGCAATGGCAGCCAGCCTCTCTGCTGCAAGGAAAGTAAGCGGGAAGTAACAAAGCGATGAATAGTGGACGATCTTGGTCTTTACGATAGAGAACAGGATCAGGACCACCCAAAACATTATCCACATCCACTTTTTCAATTCCCGGTTTTCTTCTGCCTGCTCGTTACCCTTGCCTATGTACTGGAACAACAGGATAGACGCGGGAAAGCACCCTGCCAGCAGCACCACAAAATGATAGATGAATGGCCCGCCATGGTCAGAATCCTCGGTGCTGAAGAGGCGCACCTGGTACTGAAAGAACTCGTTCAGGTACCACTTACCATACTCCACCCCATTAATTGCAGCAGCCGCGGCCATCCAGATGGCAAATGGCACAGCGGCAAAAACGGCAATTGCCAGCAGGTGCTGTATCTTATAATTCCTGAGCCCCTTGCTCACCACTAGATATACACCAAGCGAAAGCAATGCTACAAGTATAGCAACCGGCCCCTTTGTTATTGCAGCCATGCCTAGTAGCAGACCTGCGAGCATAGCATGGAGCCAGGGTCTACCAGTGCGCCCCGGCGGAGGAACCTGCCCCAATAGATAGACCTGGAAGAAAGCGAGGAAAATGAACAGATTGAACGTCGGGTCTATAATACCCGACTTAAAGTAAAGGTGCGGAAGCCATGAGGCCGCAAACAGTGCCGACCAGAATAGCCCCACCTTCTCGCTTACCGCACGCTTGCCCGCATAATAAACGGCGCAAAGTGTCACAATTCCTACTACAGCATTGGGAAACCGGGCCGCATAGTCGCCCACGCCAAACAGCTTCATGGCTAATACCTGCAGCCAGATAAAGAAAGGAGGCTTCTCCCAGAAAGGCATAAAGTCTATCTGCGGACGGAGGTAGTCGCCGGAGACAATCATTTCCCGGGCACACTCCGCAAAGTTTATTTCATCCCAGTCGAACAGGTGCACCCCTCCCAGGAATGGAATAAAGAGCAACGCAGCTACGACAATAATTAGTAGATAACGATTCATCAAATGCGGTTTCACCGCTAAATTCAGTTAAGAAAAAAGCCCATCCCGTTGGGATGAGCTATTAATATTTTCAACGCTCATTCGACCCTGCCTACCGGCAGGCAAGCTCACTTCCGGCCGGGGAGAGGTCTCTACTTCTCCTCTACGAGGCGGAAACCAAGTGAACGAGCCTTTGTATCAGGCAAATAACCCGCACGGCGCGTCACCACCAACTCAGAGCCCTCATTCTCTATAGAGCCACCCCTTACCACTTTCGACTTGCCACCTACAGGTCCTGTAGGGTTGCTCACCGTGTCCTTGCTACCGTATCCTTTTGAATAGTACCAGTCGCTCACCCACTCTTCTGCATTTCCGGTCATATCATATATGCCCAGGTCATTGGGCTGCTTCATACCTACACGGTGCACGTGTCCATCAGCATTATTCTTATACCAGGCTATAGATTGCGGTCCACCATTGCGTCCGGAATACTTATCGCCCTTCTTGTGCTTTTCCGGAGCCATCATGCCTTTCTTCTCGTCAGCTACCAGCAGCTCATTGACACCTCCGCGCACATGCTTTTCCTTTATGAGATCCTCATGACTGCCGCCACGCGCAGCATACTCCCATTCAGCCTCCGTAGGCAGACGGTATTTCTTGCCGGTACCTTCATTCAGCCTCTTGATGAACTCCTGCACCTCGTCATAAGTCACGTTCGTAACAGGGCATTCGTCGCACTTATAAAGCGATGGGTTTTCGTCCATAAGCGCTACCCATTGCTGTTGCTTTATCTCGTACTTACCCATCATGAAGTTGTCGAGCACCACTGTATGGGCAGGCTTGCGGTCCTGCGCACCACCATCGTCACCCATGTCAAATGTGCCACCGTTCACGTTTACGGTCTCTATCTTCAGCGGCCCGAAAATCGTCTTGTTGTATTTCCTTTGAGCGACCGCCGGCTGCACCAGCAGGCACAACAGCAGGGACGACAAACCAAACTTCATATAGTTGCTTTTAGTTAGTTCTGTTAGTTACTCATTTGCACCACCTTGGTCGGCTCCAGGTTAGCATTGCGTATCGCTACGTTGCGCGCCACGCTTTGCGCCAGCTCCGTAAAGGCTGCTTTTGCTACCGGCTCATCGTCCACCACGGCGGGTATGCCCCTATCGCCCCCTTCACGAATACCCTGTACTATAGGTATTTCGCCAAGGAATGGCAGTTCAAACTGCTCTGCCATCTTGCGCGCACCACCCTGCCCGAAGATGTAATACTTGTTCTCCGGCAGCTCTTGCGGTGTAAAATAAGCCATATTTTCAACAATTCCGAGTATCGGCACGTTGATTTGCGGCTGCTTAAACATCATTATTGCTTTGCGTGCGTCGGCCGCGGCCACCGCCTGTGGTGTAGACACTATAAGGGCACCTGTTACCGGTACAGTCTGCACCATGGTCAAGTGCACATCGCCCGTGCCCGGTGGCAGGTCTATGACCAGATAGTCCAGCTCGCCCCAGTAAACGTCAGAGATAAATTGTTTCAACGCAGAACTGGCCATAGGGCCACGCCAGATCACCGCCTGCTTCTCATCGATAAGTACTCCGATAGACATGGTTTTTACACCGTAGCGCTCCATAGGCACTATCATGCCTTTGCCGTCTACATCCATCATTTTAGGCCGCTCATCGCGCAGGCCCATCATTATGGGAATAGACGGACCATAGATATCTGCATCCAGGAGTCCGACACTGGCACCTTCCCTGGCCAGACCAATAGCAAGGTTTACCGATACCGTAGACTTACCTACCCCGCCCTTGCCGGATGCAACCATGATGATGTTCTTCACTCCAGGCAGCACGGACTTGGCATCCTTACGATTGCTGTTTACGTTAGATGTCATGTTAACCGTAACCTCGGCTTCCTTATCTACCAGGTGCTTTATGGCAGTAACGCACGCTCTCTCGATCATCTCCTTCAGCGGACATGCCGGTGTGGTGAGCACCACAGTAAAGGACACTTTCTTACCATCTATCTCCACATCCTTCACCATGTTCAGCGTCACCAGATCCTTACCCAGATCCGGCTCCTCTACCTGGCTTAGCGCCGCTATTACAGCCTCTTTTGTTATCATATAAACCTTTGTTAAAGTACGTCTTAAGACACGCAAAAGTACATGAAAACACGCGTATTTTGGCCGTGTTACACGCCCGGCTGAAGATGGCTTCCCATCCTTGCTTCAATGGCCCTAAAAGAGTAACTTTATAGTATGATTCGCACACGCGCACTAACCCGCTTTTTCCTGCTGCTGTCTGCCCTGTTTGCTGCCGGCGCTTCCATGGCACAGCAAGGCATGGAAAACATCATACAGATAAATGGCGTGGTGATGACTGCCGACAGCCTGCGCGCTGTGCCGGGAGCTACTGTACTGGTAAAGAACCAGAACCGTGGCGTGGAAGCCGAATACACCGGAGTATTCTCCATCGTTTGTTACAAAGGTGATACGCTTGAATTCAGCAGTATCGGCTATCGCTCAAAGGAATTTGTGGTGCCGCGTAATATAGAAGGGCAATATTACTCCCTCATTCAGCTAATGGTGCAGGATACCTTTTACCTGCCGGAGACCATTATTCGCCCATTGCCATCGAAGGAGGCATTTGACTATGCCTTTAAATACTGGAACATACCTAACGACCAGTATGAGCTGGCGCGCCGCAACACAGACGCCTACCTGCTGCGCATGCTAGCATATACTATGCCTATAGATGGCCGGGAAGCCCAGGCCCGCCAACTGGCCAAACAAGCAAACGAAGCGGTATATTACATGCAGCGCCCGCCTATGAACATCTTTAACCCGATAGCATGGGGCGAATTCATCCAGTCATGGAAACGCGGGGATTACAGGAAGAAGAATAATCCTTACAGGAGTCAGAATTAGGGGGTCAAACATAGTTCTCAAGATTTGTCAACTTTTCGGAAAGTTGACAAATCGATATCCGAAGGCAATTGTTCATAAATTAAACGCCACAGCTTAATCAGCTGAAGTAACATCATCTTTGTTTCACTAATCTATAACACACTTTATCATTTTCGATTTCCACGCAATCGTCATTCTCATCTTTGAGAGCGCATTTGATGGTGCAAATAATAAGCGTATCATTGCGAAAACTAAAAGTAACGTTAGAGACATCGCCAACAGTTGCCCCCATATACATCAAGTCCCGATCAAGACCCGCGCCATAGTAGTCATTTTGAACGTGATAGAAGGAAAATGTATCGAGGCCGATAATTTTTCCATCAGACGTAAATTCGACGACCGTATCTCCTTTAGCGAATTGACCAGGGAAAAGGAATCGCTCAGAAACACGGTCACAAACTGAGTCTGCAACTTTGAGATACTCTTCGCCGCCAATTTTTATTACATTCTGACTGAGAACTTCAATACCTGATGTTTTTCCTTGAATAAACTGTAATAGGTACCGCCCATCACGCTTAAGTACCCGGTACTGGTCTGCCCCTTCATGAATCGTAAATGAATATCCAATTTCAGTATCTGACAATGGTATATAATAGAACCACTCAACTGACTGCGATGCCATTGGCGAATGTGTTAGCAACAGCGTATCGACATAAGCCCTTTTTACCCAAGTGCCTGCGAAAGGAACTATTGAACTAGCATCAACAGTCGCCTTATCCTTAATATAGGTCACTTTTTCGCTAGCAGTTTCATTGCAGCCTGCCACAAATAAACTAATTAGCACAATTCGAAAAACCAGGCCTATTTTCATCCGATAAAAATATTAAACTTATAGAAAGGATGAACGATTTCCACGTGGCAGCAGCTAGCTTAACCTTGCAACCGAAATTGTCCGTATTTTTAAACTAAAGCAATCAAATGAGCGTGGCCGAACTTAAAAAAGAAGCCATCAGGCAATTTGCTCTAAGAGTTGAATCAACCGACAACGAGAATGTGCTGGAAATGATTCTCGACTTTTTAAAGGGTATTAAGACCAATGACGACAATGCAGTTAACCTGTCGCAACACTACGATGCTATAAAGTCAAAGTACTGTTCGGTGCTAAAGAAGCTTGCTGAGTAATTCTTAAAGCGGTTTCCCGCATTATCTTCGACTTGAAATTTCACAAATCACATGTTCACAGAACCATATCTCGCACATAAAACCGGGTGGATTGAGGTAGTTCGTGGGAGCCTGTCAAAACAGCACCTAATATTTCTTGAGTTCTAACTTATGATCCAGAAACTGTTTGATAAACAGCTTTGAAACGAAGGGTAGGAACATGAGATTAACTGTTTTGTTGCGCAGCCATATCCCAAAACTACTTTTGGGGACCAGGGATGCTGCAAAGTTGCGGGCCAGCCGTTGCTTCTCATCGAGGAAAGGCTTGAAGATTCTCTGGTATTCCGCGAACGCTTGCCTGTAGTTGCCGTTGGCATTCTTTAGCTCACCGGCCAGTATGTAAGCCCCTACAATGGCCAGCGTGGAGCCCTGGCCAGAAAGCAGCGAGGGACAGTCGCACGCATCGCCTACCAGGCTCACGCGATCCTGAGACCAATTATCCATCTGCACCTGGCTCACAACGTCAAAGTAAAAGTCCGGTGCGTCATCCATCCGGGCGAGTATGTCGGCACACTTCCAGCCAACACCGGCAAACTCATCACGCAGCAGTTGTTTTTGCGCAGCTAAGTCATGGTGGTCATATGCCAACTTTCCCTCAACAGCAAAAATGAAAAAGGCCGCAGACGTATTTTCATCTATCGAATAAATTGCAGCTTGCTTCCCCGGCACATTGTAGATCAGAAATTCCTTTCCATTGGAAAAATTATGTTTGACGGTAAACGACGCTGTGTAGAAACCGTAAAATTTTTCATACCGCGCTTCGTCGCCAAACACCAGGTTACGCACCACAGAGTGTAGTCCGTCTGCACCAATGACCAGATCGAAGTCACGCGTTTTGCTATTTCTAAATTGCACCGCAACCCTATCTGAGTGCTGGACAATTCCCGTAACAGTATCTCCGAAAATGATATCAATATCGTCGTCAAGGTGCTCGTAGATAATGCGGGCAAGGTCGCTTCTCAGTAGAGTAAAAGCACGCCCATTCATCATCTGCTTCAACTTCGCGTAGTTCATCGCGGCCTTACGCCTGTTATCAGCGTCGACGAAAGACACTTCTGAAATGCCCAGGTCTGCCCTGGAAAGGGCCGGCACTATTCCCATTCGATCAGACACCTCAAAACCTGACCCCCAGAAGTCTATTGCATAACCACCCTGCCTTAGAGCAGGCGCTACCTCTACGATGGTAGGGTTAAAGCCGAATCTCTTCACCCAATATGCCAGAGCTGTCCCGGCAATACCTGCTCCTGAAATGAGCACATACTTGTTTTCCATTGGTGTTCATGGTTGGCTTATTCTGAAAAAAATATTCGGGCTGCCGGCTTCGGCTCCGAACCAATATTATAGGGCATGGTCTATTTAAAGATACAACCTTTGCCGATGAGTAAAGACCATGGTCGCAACCCACTAATAATGAATATTATATAGCAGTATCGGCTTACGCAGGACTTGTCAAAAGCGAGGCATGAGCAAATAGCGCATCAACTCTGCGCTTCAAAATTCTCAATATCTTGCAAGTAAAATCGGCCAAATAGAATAATGTTTACGGAGCCACAAAACGCACAAAAAACCGGATGGATAGAGGTGATCTGCGGCAGTATGTTCTCCGGCAAAAGCGAAGAGCTAATACGCAGGCTGAAGCGGGTGGAGATAGCGGGTAAGCAGGCGCGTATCTTTAAACCGGAGACAGACACCCGCTATGATAAAGAACATATAGTTTCTCATGACGCATCACGAATTCCCTGTCTGCCTGTAGCAAGCCCAGAATCCATTCCCGCACTGGCGGTGGGTGTAGATGTTGTGGGCATAGATGAGGCGCAGTTCTTCGACGACAGCATCTGTGATATTGCCGACCATCTGGCCCAGGCTGGTGTGCGTGTAATAGTAGCGGGACTGGATATGGACTTTACCGGCAAACCTTTTGGCCCGGTACCCGCGCTTATGGCACGGGCTGAATATGTAACCAAGCTGCACGCCATCTGTGCAAAATGCGGCAGCCTTGCCAACTACTCGTATCGAAAATCGCAGGAGCAGGAACTCTTTCTCCTGGGCGAGCGCGACCTTTATGAGCCGCGCTGCAGAACATGTTACGGACAATGAGATCGATACGGAACCTGGTAGAAAAAATTTTACTGGCGATGATTACTTTAAGTATGGCATCCTGCATGAAGATCTACGGACTAAAACGGGTGCGTGCTTATACACCTGCGCAGATAGAACAATGGAACACAGTACATGGTATTTCTGGCAATGCAGTATTCAACCACGACTATAAGCAACGCCTGGCGGAAAACATAAGCGATAAGGGATTAAAGAAAGACCTACGGCAGCCATTGCAATACTGGATATTTGACAATGGTGAGCTAATTAGCAATATGGTAAACTGTGATGCAGGTGGCTTCCCCAACCTCAAATGGCCGATAGAGAAGAACTTCGTCGGCAAAACCATCAACGCAAAGAATACCGGGCCGGATTTCTATACCCGTCTCTTGCGCGCGCAGAAAATAGATCCCGGCAATAACACCCACATTATGGTGGTGAACTACTCCCGTTTTATGGGCCGGCAAAACAAGCGCTTTCTAAAAGAGTGTAAAGCTTTCATTGTCGCACATCCCAAGTATAGAGCGTATTACAACAATATGGACAATACGTTCATAGTCCCCGACAGCACAGGACAGAGATCAAATTTGTGATGAACGCTAATGTTGCACTCCTAACGGAGTGCGTGAAAAACTAAGCACCTTAAACCACAGAGCCTTAACCCCTGATGGAGTTGAGTAAAGATCTCATACCATCCCCAAGGAAACGAAACAGGATTTTGCTCTACTCCACCCCTTCCTTCGAAGAGACCCGGGGCGAGGTTTACCTACATCCAGATATACACATCATCCTCACCCATGGGCACGCCTATCTCTACATCTGTTATAAGCTCATACTCCACATTGAGCACTATCCAGCTCTTTTCGTTGAGGTAGGTATCAAAGAAGTCATACTTTTCTGTCTGCCACTTTTTTATCGACTTCATGGGCCCATCCAACAGCTCCTTTACGGGTTGGTCTATCATGGGTGCGCCAAAGAAGGTAATAGCAGGATTTGAAGACCGTATGTAGCCAAGCTTATCTTCTTCATGCCTGTAAAAAGTAAGCATCATGCGATGCGCGTTGTATTGCCAGATGAACTCATCTTCCTCGTCTTCAGCTACGAATATCCTGTCCGGTTTTCCCAATTTCTGCTCCACCTCTGCTGGCAGCATACCGAATGTGAGGTCTCCTAAACCTTTTCCTGGCCTTAATAACATGCCTCAAAACTATAGCATTTCCTGCAACAGGATTGTCTACTATTAAGAATTACCGATATAGGCCAAAGAATCTACGACCAATATTCGTCTTTGTTAATATAAGCAATATCACTACCCAAGTACAGGCCAGCAAGAAGTAAACAAAAAGACAAATTATAATATTATATTTGTAAAACAACCTTAGGAAAATGAAGAAACTAATACTCATTGTTTTGCTCGGTGGCATAGCCGGTAACCTTTTTGGCCAACCGCTAAACGAAAAGCTGTACTATACCTGCAAGGTCTGGGGCTTTGCTAAATACTACCACTCTGAGGTCTCTAACTGTCATGTAAACTGGGACAGTGTATTGCTGCACGTATTGCCGATGGTGCGCGGCGCAAGCACCACCGACGAGTTTAACGATGCACTGGACACGATGCTGCTTGCTGCAGGCCCTATGGCACTTGCCACTACAGCTCCGCCCGTAATAACGGACCCCGAATTGCTTCATAACCGCGATTGGTCCTGGACAGGTAGCCCTGTACTCAGAGCAGATGTGCAGGTATTGCTGGACACTATTAAGAACAACTACAGGCCACATGCCACTTGCCAGGTGGACTATAACATGGGCGGATCCACCGGCTATGTGTGGAACGGTTACCTGAAATTTCCGCAAGACACCATAATGCTGCATGCCAATGTACATTCTGCCTTCCCGGATGCCGACCACCTGATGCTAATGTTCTTCAAAACATGGAACATTACGCGGTACTTTAACCCTTACAACTATGTGCTTACTACGTCCATAGACACTACACTCCTGAATTTTGCGCCACAGTTTGACACACTGACAACCGTGGAATCGCTCAACAATACCTACCTGCGTTTCGTGACACAATTAGACGATGCTCACGTAGAGGGCCTGTCCTACCTGTATTATGAGCCCTCACCTCCGGGCATTTATCGCCCACGGATATTGCTGCGCCATATAGAGGGTCAATATGTGGTGGTTCGCTCACTGGAACCATCACTGAAACCCGGTGATGCCCTTCTGAAGGTAGACGGGCTTACAATAGCTGAGTGGGAAGATAGCCTGCAAAAATTTTACTCCGCTGGCAGCATAGAAATAAAGCGCCGCTCTATTGCCGACAATATCTTGCGACGGATGTCGGTAGGAACTCCCATTGCCATCGAATTTGCAGACAGCACCGGCACCACACAAACCACAACTATCAACACCGTCAATAGCTCCTCTACTGTTTTCAGGGACTTCTTCTACACCTACTATTATCCTGCTGACACACTGGATGGAGTAGAATGGAGCATATTTGACTGTAATGTGGGCTATATGAACTTTGGCAATCTCACTGATGCGGGTACAGACGCAGCATATGCGGCTATGCATGATCTGCCCGGGATAGTGATAGATATACGTAACTACCCTATTAGTGGTAATGCCTGGGCCTTGTCTGACAGGATTCTGGAAGGACCAACTGACGTCACGAAACTGACCATTCCGGATGTCACCTATCCGGGAACGTATATGTGGTATGTAGTGTCAATGGGTGTGCTGGGCAACCCCACGCCCTACTTCGGCAATGTGGTAGTAATTGTTGACCAGGAGACCCAAAGTGCGGCAGAATACACCACCATGATGCTTCGCGGCTACCCGGGATGTAAGGTAATTGGTAGCCACACAGCAGGAGCCGATGGCAACATCACCTACCTGCAACCCGCCGAGGACATACGTTTTGGCTGGACCAGCCTCGGCGTGTTCTATCCTAATGGCGACTCCACCCAGCGTATCGGAATAGTACCTGACGTTTATGCTTACCCCACAAAAGAGGGAGTAAGGCACAACCGAGACTATGTATTGGAGCAGGCGCTTGCACTCGCCGGCTGTAGCAATGGGGTACCCGAAACTGTACGGGCAAACCCTACCGTCTCCCTATTTCCCAATCCTGCATCTGACCTTGTGGAAGTAGAGATCGGTTATGCAAAGACTGAGATTATCAGCATTTCCATATGCGATCTCGCAGGAAGAGAATTGATTAAACACCAAATTCAGAATTCCGGAGTACGCACCAAAACTACGCTCGATTTATCCGGGCTCGTACCCGGCTTATACATGGCGAGAGTAAATGCCGGAGAAAAGGAAACGATCATCAAGCTTTCGAAGAAGGACTAGAACAAACTTAGAATAGCAGAGGCGACATGTGGCACAAATTTGTGCAGCACATGTCGCCTCTGCGGTTGTACATGCCTCCCGAGTTTTCGTATTGGGTTTTTCGCGTCCGCAAATAGCCCGATATTTACACGACAACAACGAGTATGAGTGCACAAACGAACATTGAGATAGCAAAGAAATGGTTCAACGCCTTTAACCAGCATAACCTTGGAGACCTGCTAAACCTGTATCACAGTGACGCTCGACACTACAGCCCCAAACTGAAGCTGCGCCAGCCGGAAACCAATGGAGAGGTGCGTGGCAGGGAAGCTTTGCATGCGTGGTGGCAAGACGCGTTTGACCGATTGCCTACCCTCGCTTATACATATACAACGCTCACCGCAAACGACGATCGCGTGTTTATGGAGTACGTTCGACACGTAGCGGGCGAGAACGACATGCTCGTTGCAGAAGTATTAGATATTAAGGACGGCAAAATAGTTGCGTCACGCGTTTACCATGGCTAATGGATCTGGTCATTGCCCCTAACTTTGAAACATGAACCGCATTGACCGTCTATTTGGCATCCTTACACTCCTGCAATCAAAAAAGTATGTGTCTGCTGAAAAAATCTCGCAGCGGTTCGGCATCAGCGTCCGTACCGTATATCGCGACATTAAGGCACTTTGCGAGCAGGGCATTCCTGTGAGCTTTGAGCCTGCCAGGGGCTATTTTATAGTGCAGGGATTCTTCCTCCCACCCGTGTCATTTACGAAAGATGAAGCCAACGCGATGCTGCTGGTTCAGAGCATTGTAAAAGGCTTTACAGACCAGTCTATCCAGGCCCATTACGCAACCGCAATGGACAAGGTAAAGGCAGTTCTTGACGGCCGTGAACAGGAGCGACTGGAACAGCTCAACAAGAACATTCACATGCAGGTGCCGCAGTGCTTCATCTATAATCATGCCTACCTTTCTGCGCTGCAGGATGCCATATCGGCAAAAACCATCCTGGAGATAGACTATGTGAACAAAAAGGAAGAAGTAAGCAGGCGCCGTGTTGAGCCTGTAGGGCTGGTGTTCTATGCACTCAACTGGCATATTATCGGCTGGTGCCATTCGCGTCAAGACTACCGTGATTTCCGCGTGTCGCGCATTCTTAAACTTTCTAACAGCCAAGTACCTTTCAGCAAAACAGACCACATCTCTCTGGACGCCTTTATACAAGAGCTTCCTGTGAATTACTAAAACAAATATTTGATTCGGTAAAAACAGGCTGCCATAGGGTTGTCACCCACTCAAAGTTGCTTTGCACTACAAAACAAAAAAGCAACAATTATGGACATTTTACCGGTACTGCTTAAAGAAATGGAGCAGGAAGCAAACACAACAAGGAAATTCATGGCGCTCGTTCCCGATGACAAACTCGACTGGCAACCACATGTCAAAAGCTTGAAACTGGGACAGCTTGCTTCCCACATCGCCGAGCTGGGCGGCTGGGTAGCAATGACACTTACCACACCCGAACTGGACTTTCAGAAAAACGAGTACAAACCGTTCACTTTCAGTAAAAACGAGGAATTGATGGAGTTCTTCGAAAAAAACTGTGCTGCGGGCCATGATCAAATGGCAATAGCGACCGAGCCTCAGCTTCTTGAGCCCTGGGCACTACGCAGTGGAGATGTGATATTTTCGAGCGGAACGCGGCTCGAATTCCTGAGGGTTTGTTACTGCCAGATAGTACACCACCGTGCACAACTAGGTGTTTACCTACGCATGTTGGATATTCCACTCCCGGGCTCCTATGGTCCATCTGCGGACGGGAACTAAAACCGAGCCATCAGGAACCTTGCTCCTCGCGCATCTTCTGAGCCCAGGCAACGTACTCGTCGTATTTCCTTATGCGACGGATGGTTTGAAGGAAGTCTTTTGCCAGGAGTATACACAAGATGGGCAATACCACAAACGCCACCTTATTGTACTCCAGCGCGGGCACTGTATCCAGGTGTATGAGGTGCATGCAAGCGCGAGTCATACCGCAACCCGGACAGTGGATGCCGGTTGCTATGGTAAACAAACACATCTCGGGCCCGCTATCAAAGGCATTTGCCGGGAGAAGGAGTAATACTAAAGGAAACATAGCCAAAGCGATTGCTTTGGCTATGTAAAATTTTTTACTGAAAATACGTTTAGAACGTCTTGGCATAGTTTCCGGTTTTCGGCCCGAGGTCACCAATCAGGATACGGATAAAATCGATCAAAGCCCAGATGCCGCAGCCACCGCCTGTAAGCAACTGAACCACGCCCTGCCATGTGTATCCAAGATAAAAACGATGAATACCCAAACCACCCAGGAAGAAACAAAGAACTGCTGCAACGATCTGGCTTTTTCCGTTTGCCGGTTTTGTTGCTGTTTTTGCTACTAAAGTTTTAGGAGCGTGAAACGCTTCCTCTGCCATTGTCACCACTGCAGGAGCAGAGGTTGTTGTCGATGCAGCAGAACTTGCTGAAGTTGCTGCTGGGAAGGCTGCATAGCTAAGGCATGCGCCGGTAACCATCATAATGAGGGTTACAAAAAGTGCTGTCAGGTTTTTTTTCATTGCGTTTGCTTTAATTTTACACAAGGATAGGCAAATCAATTAATTATCGCAAATGCGGCCACTTTATTTTTTTCTAACCTTCATTTTAATCCACACGATATCCACAGCACAAGTCGCAAACCTTGTTTTTATTGGTAGTGTCAGTGTTAACGACGGGCGAAACTACCCTTACAAGCTGTATGTAACAGACTCGGAAGACATTGTCACCGGTTACTCAGTAACCGATATACTCGGTGCGGACGAAACAAAGACATACATCCGGGGCAAAATAGATCGAAAGAGTAAACAACTTACGTTCAAAGAGACCCACATCCAGCAAACGAAGTCAAAAATACCGGTTGGTGACTTCTGTTTTATTCATGCCCGGTTAAAAACAGGCTCTATGCAAGGAGCCACTACCCTTAAAGGCAACTTCACCGGCTACAAGCCAGATGGAAAAACAGAGTGTGGCAAGGGAAAGATCATTCTGGTTTGTGCGCAGGACGCCTTGGCCCGCCTGATGAAGATTGCAGAAAAAGAGGGAATGGCGCGTCCCGGCGACACTACAGAATCAGCATTACCGTCAATGGATGCAGACAACGACGTGCCGGAAAGCTCGGTACGCAAGATCGAGCCGGGAGAGACTATCATACTTAAATGCCCCGACAAGGATGTAACGGTAGAAATATGGGATGCCAAAACTCTTGACGGCGACCGGGTTACCCTTTTTAGCGGAGAAAATAAGTTATTGTCGGGCTACATGATTACCAATGAGCACAAGCGACTTCAGGTGCAAATGGGAGATGAAAAATCGGTCCGGCTCAGGCTGGTGGCAGATACAGAGGGTAGCCTGCCTGTAAATACTGCACGCATAAAGATCGCCTCGCGCGACAAATCATACTATATTGACGCAAGCACTATTATAGGAAAAGATGTAAATATCATTCTGGAAAGGAAGTAGAATTCAATATCTACATATCTCAGGCAAGCTGTCCCTTATTTCAACTTTTCGAAAATATACCATGAAGTATGACGCCCTGATGTGTCTTTAAGTACAAGTTTAGAAGACGTTATTTTGTCAATATGGTAGTCGGTTGCATAAGCCGGCTCAATTATACGCAGGTAGGTATTGTCAAACATAAGTTCCCATTGTTTGCGCCCGTTGATCATGTTATTGTTGATCAGGTTGACTTCGCCATCGCTTGCAAACACAAGATTATTCTCGGCATATAACCTATCCGGAAAAGACTCGCCCTCATCAAGCTTTCCGTTTCCGTTATCGTCACGCGCATTCTCGATTGCCCGCCATCTCCCAACAAGGTTCTCCCTAACATGGTCGTTAGCCTTCTTATGGCAGGCACACAATGAAACGAAGGCACTGCCCGCCAGAATTAGTATTAGTTTCCTCATGCAGTGGATTTACTATATAGACGGCGATTACATGTGACATCTTGGGTATTTTCTTAAATTACATAGACAAAATACAGAGCTTGCCTTGCTTTAACACCATGCGCAGCTACAAGGAAATGTCAAAGAGGAGACGAGGAACAATTCCCCAACAGACTGAAAAAGCAGAAAAACCAAACCCCACAAGTGCAATACTGCTCATCTTTTCAGGCACCATTGCACTGCTATTCGAAATTGAGATATATCGAAAGACAATAATACCGTTTGGGTTACCCTTCGGCTTATGGCTACTTACCGGTATTATTTCCCTGCCTCTAACTCCCGCCAGTATAAAAGGAAATAGGTTTATTATTCGGCTGTTCTACTGCATTATGGGCTATGGCGGCCTGTTGGTCACTTCCCTTATGGTTCTCAATAACAGCTGGCAAGACAGTGAGATGACAACATATAAATTGCCAATCATTGAAACTGGTCACCAGGCCGCAGGCCGCGGCTCTCGATGCAGGCTACCATATGCGGTAGTAAATATATACGGGATCGAAAAATCACTGCTATTTCCTTGCGACACAATTATCAAAGGTCACACTGACATAATGATACAGACCCGGGAAGGTCTGCTGGGTTTCGATGTTATTGTGGGTAAATCTCTTTTCTGATTATTACATGCTGAATAGCGCAACAAGGGTTTCCTTAATTTTGCTCGTCTAAAGATACCGAATGACCTCATTTACAGAAAAACAACGATTCACGCAGTGGTGGCTATGGGCGCTGTTGATAGCGGCACTTGTCATCCCTCTTTCGGCCACACTGATACAATCTCGAGCTGCAGACTCCGGCATTACCGGCACCGACATTGCCATTGGCAGCCTGTTCCCATTATTGATACTCGTATTCTTCCTTATCATGCACCTCCGCACTCAAATTAACGAAACAGGTATACGTTACCGATTTATACCAGTGCACGGAAAAGAGCAACATATACAATGGAATGAGGTAGAAAAAGTATACACACGCACTTATAGCCCATTAAAGGAATATGGTGGCTGGGGTATCCGCAAAGGGTTTGGCAAAACCGGAAAAGCCTACAATATCAGTGGCAATAAGGGAATACAGGTGGAACTTAAGGACGGCAAACGAGTGCTCATAGGCACATGTAAGACTTCAGAAGTTGATGAGGTGCTGAAGGCACTGGTACAACAGAAGGTAATCAGCGCAAAAATGACGCAACCATAGCTACTCAAACATCATCTCTTCTGACTTTTTGCGGAACATAGGGATGAACCAGCCGGCACGCAAGCCGTAAAGCAAGTCTAATCGCTTTTCATGATCCGGACGCATAACATCATATAAGTAGTCACGACGACCCTGTGTAAAACCTGCAAGGAAGTCAAGCCCAACGGTGAAGTTCACAAGCTTATTTGCAGCAAAATAAGAGTAGCCAACATACTGCTCCACAAAGAGTCCATTGGAAAGGCGATCGTAGCCCTTAAGATAATTACCCCGAAGTGCCATAACCGACTTATCCTTGTCGAAAATGTTTATACGGTGTTGCATGAACCCTGCAGTTGTCAGGACTGTCAACCCGTTATCCGGGTGGTCCACCGACTTCGAAAAGATCTTACCCGCAGATAGCCCCACCGCATAGCCCCGCTCATATACCGGAACGCCAATACGCTGTCCGTCATTGTTGATGAATTCAAATAGATTCTGACTATAGGTAGTGTACTTGTCCCTGATGTTGTACATAAGGGAGTCTTCGGTCACATTCTTCCCAACAATGAAGTCGAACTTTGCACCAAATAGCCAATTTGACTTAGTCTTGTACATGAGTGCCGGCCCAACGCGAAATGACTGCTTAAAACGCTTTGCCATATCGGCGCCGGGAAAGTCAAGCCCTACATTGCCGTTAAGAATAAAACCGCTTCGGGCTGATTTATTTTCGGTGGGGCCAAAAAGATCGGCCTGGGCAAAACAGTTACTGCTGATCAGCAGCAGCGAGGCTGCAATTACCGCTCTCATTGTCTTCATCTAAGTCTTTGAGTGGTAAAGTTATCCCTTAAAAAGCTAAAAAAGGGTGAAGGTATTGGCACCTACTTCAAACTCGCAAAAATTTAGTTAGCTTGCCGCCCTTATGCAATGGATGTACTGGCTCATTGCCATCGTTATTGCCCTTATTGCAGCCCTTTTTGTTTATCGTGCGGATAAGAAGCGGGCAGTACCCTACCCCTGGCTCACATCGTCTCTTCGGGGCATCGTGGTATTAGCAGCCGCCCTGCTGGCGCTAATGCCTGATATTGTCATAACCAAGCATACTACAGAACAGCCGATCGTACTTTTTCTACATGACAATTCAACCTCGGCCGGCACTGCACTGGGAAAGGACACTACAACCTACCGTACCGAATTAGAGGCACTGGCGGATAAATTGTCCGGTAAATACCGCGTTGTAGCATGGGGGTTCGGCGCGGATGTTCAGAAAGACAGCCTTTTTACATACGACCGACAATCAACAGACATATCCAATGCCCTGGCCCAGGCCGGTGAGTATTTTGGACTACAAAATCTTGGCGCGATTGTTCTTGCCTCAGATGGAAGGTTTAACCGTGGCATGAACCCGGCATATGGTGAGTACACTTTCAATGGCTCTTTGTTCACAATTGCATTGGGTGATAGTACACGCGAAAAGGACCTGCGCCTGGCACGTACGTATTCCAACAAGACCGTAGCGCTCAACAGCACCTTTGAAATAAGAGCGGATGTGGTGGCCGAACTCTGCAAAGGTTATAACAGCCCGGCCATCTTACGCGAGGAAAATGAAGATGTAGCAACCAGCCCGGTGTCGATCTCCGGCGACAAGTTTGACCGGTCGCTGTCATTTACGGTGAAGGCAACTAAGGCAGGGCTGCACCATTACGTCATAACCCTGCCCGATGCCGGAAACGAAAAGAATTTAGGTAACAACAGGCGTGATATCTTTGTGGAGGTAGTAGACGAAAAGAAAAAGATACTCATTGCGAGCGCTGCTCCTCACCCTGATATTAATGCCCTTAAAGAGGCACTTAGTTCCCTGGAAACTTACGAAGTCGTTGTTCGACAAGGCGAAAACTTCCCTCAATCGCTGGCCGACTATGATGCCGTAATACTACATGGGCTGCCATCTGCACGGTTCAGAATATCGCCGATATTGGAAACAGCGCGAAAGCCCATGTGGTTTGTTGTATCCGGACAAACAGATATCCTTGCGCTAAATGCGCTAAGAGAATTCACTCATACCGGGTTGGCTGCCCAGCCGATACATGATGCCCAGGCAACTTACCATTCCGCATTTAACGCCTTTACTGTTCCCCCGCGCATACAGGTAGTTACTGATAAGATGCCACCACTCACATCTTACACCGGCAACATAATTGCGGCACCCGGCACCAATGTACTTTTCACGCAAAGAACCCCGGCAGGCACTATGCCCGCATGGTGTATGCAACAGGGCCGCGTGCCAACAGCTATCCTGGCAGGTGAAGGTCTTTGGCGCTGGCGCATGTATGAATACAAGAATTTTGACGAACACGATGTGATAGATGAGTGCATTCGCCAAACAGTGGCCTTCCTGTGTACCAACAATACTGAAAAGCCATTTTACGTTCAGATGGCTCGCCACATATGGAGCGACCAGGAACCGGTCTCGCTCAGCGCATATGTTCTGAACGCGAACAATGAACAAGTAAACACATCGGACGTAAGTATCACCATCAAGGATAGCTCCGGCAAAAAGCAAGATTATTCTTTTGAGCGATCAGGCAGCGGCTACTCATTAAACCTGGGAATTCATGCACCGGGCCGTTATACCTACAGCGCTCATACGGCATTTAATGGCAAAGAAATGTCTGCAGATGGTTCGTTCGTTGTGGAGAGCACGCCCATTGAGCAAATGGAAACCGGTGCCGATTATTCACTGCTCTATGGCCTTGCAAAGCGTAATAACGGCGCATTCTTCACGCTACAGGGTATTCCTGCGCTTTTTGACTCTATAAGTAACAATCAAAAGATCAAACCGGTAATTCGCACTGAAACAGAAAACGTGCCCCTGGTAGACCGCAAGTGGTACTTTTTTATCATTCTTGCCTTTGCAGTGGCCGAATGGCTGCTACGCAAGTACTGGCTCGCACAGTAGCACTTACTAAAAAAACCGAATGCCCGTCTTACATTTACAGTCCGGCCAAGGCCTGTTAACCTCAAATAAGGAGTTATGTCAGTTCACGGAGAAGTAAAACGGGTTACGACCAATACCCTGCAGTCAATGAAAATGCGTGGCGAAAAGATAAGCATGCTTACGGCATATGACTTTTCCATGGCCCGCATATTTGACGACGCAGGCATAGATGTGATACTAGTTGGCGACTCCGCATCCAATGTGATGGCCGGCCACGAGACTACCCTACCCATTACACTCGACCAGATGATCTACCATGCCCAGAGCGTGGTGCGCGCCTGTCTTCGCTGCCTTGTGATCGTAGATCTGCCGTTTGGGTCATACCAGGGCAATAGCAAGGAGGCGCTCAATTCCTCCATCCGCATAATGAAAGAGGCGGGAGCACATGGCATAAAACTAGAGGGAGGCGACGAAGTATGCGAATCAATTAAACGTATTGTAGGCGCCGGTGTGCCCGTGATGGGTCACCTGGGGCTCACCCCCCAATCGATATATAAATTCGGAACTTACACTGTAAGAGCAAAAGAAGAGGAAGAAGCAGAACGCCTGATAAAGAATGCGCATGCGCTCGAAGAAGCAGGCATTTTCTGCCTGGTTCTGGAGAAGATACCGGCTGCATTAGGTGCGCGGGTAGCCAGTGAACTCCGGATTCCTGTTATAGGTATAGGAGCCGGCGGCGGCGTAGATGGGCAGGTGCTGGTAATGCATGACATGCTGGGAATAACAAAAGATTTTTCGCCTCGCTTCCTGCGCCGCTACCTGAATTTGTACGAGGAAATATCGAATGCAACAAAGCAATACATTGGCGATGTGAAGTCAAAAGACTTCCCAAGCGAGAAAGAGCAGTACTGATCTGCGTAGAAAATTGCTCCGTTAATTTTCTGCGAACATGTGGTTTATGTAACGTTTCAGCTATTGTGCTGAAGTAACTTTACTATTAGGAAACCACATTGATTCACCATAAAACGAAAAGCAATGGAAGAAAATTATCACTATGCCACGGTAACTGAAGCTATCGACAAACTGAGGCACAGAGGCTATAATGTCGATTTCAATCTTGTAGGAGAGCATCTGATCTGCAATATCAATAATACAGACACCATGTTGGGCGCTGAAGATTTTGACATTGTGCATGTATACCGATACGAGGGCGACTCTGATCCGGCGGATGAGGCAGTAGTATACGCCATTGAATCCGGAAGCGGCCTCAAGGGTATACTTGTTACAGGTTATGGCGCGACGGCCGACATTACATCTTCCAGGATTTTAGAGAAGTTGAGCACGAAACTGATCAACCCGTAAATAACAAAGGCTGCAATACGCAGCCTTTGTTATTTGATACTATTTTTTCTTTTCATTATTCTTAATGTCATCAGGCGTTAGCTCATCCTTCGCCACACCCTTTATGTAAAGCGTATATCGCTTCTCGCCATGAGGTGTCTTGGCGTTAGACTGAATGTAGACTTCCTTATGGAAAGTGCCGTGCTGTTCCTCAGTCTTCAGCTCCAGGTGAATATAACCTTCCTGACCTGGCAGAACCGGGTTCTTACTCCAGTCTACATTGGTGCAACCGCATGACGGCGTAACGTTCATAACGATAATTGGCTCGGTCCCTACATTTTTGAATTTGAATGTATGTGGCGCAGCCGGGCCACGTTTAATGGTTCCGAAATCGTGTGTCTCACCATCAAGGAATTTGAACAGCGGTCCCTGTGCAGCTTCCTGCTTAGTCTGTGCGATAACGGGAACAGAGGAAATAGTTCCCAGTGTCAAAAGTGCTATCAGTAATTTCTTCATTAGTTAGATTTTGTCTATTGAAATGCCATTTCTAAAAAAAGAGTTGGCACGGGCCAACTCTTTTAACATATTTAAAGACGATTTAATTGTGCGCCGGAGCAGCAGGTGCCGGTGTAGGCTCGCTTGGCTTCGGAGTAACGTTTCCACGAATATGAAGCACCATAGGTGACTGCTGTGCATTTGAGTTTATCGTCACTTCCTTGCTTATTGGTCCGGGACGTCCCGCGCTGTTATATGCCACGTGAATGACTCCTTTCTTGCCGGGCAGAATAGGTTCCGTGGGCCATTTCGGGACGGTGCATCCGCAGGATCCGTGAGCCTCCTGGATTACGATCGGCTCCTTGCCTGTATTTTCAAACTCGAAGTCGTATTCTGCCAATGGGCCTTCCGGAACGGTACCGAAGTCATGGGTTTCCTCCTTAAACTGGAACTTTCCTGCATTAGGATTGTTTACCGGCACCGGCGGTGGCGGCGGAGGTGTAGGAGGCTTCAGCATTGACTGTGCCGGAGGCGGAGTAGGATTTGCTTTAAGCGCCTGCGCCTTTGTAACAACTGCTGCAAAAGATGCAACTGCAAAAACAAGAAAAAACTTCTTCATACCAGACTCTTCTGTTTTAAGTTTCGGAATTAATTGGTTTTCATCATTGAGGTATTCTCAGGAACTGAGCTTGTAGGCGCCTTTTCAACAGTGCCCTTTATTGTAAGCATTTTAGTCCCGGCATTTGATACCACTGTAATTGATTTAGAAAATGCATTAGGCTTTCCCTGTGTATGATAGGCTACGTCTATCTTTCCGGTAGCACCCGGGGCTACCGGATCGCTTGAGAAAGAAGGTACAGTGCAGCCGCATGAAGGCTGTGCCTTCTGAATGACAATTGGTTCGGTACCCTTGTTTACAAAGGTGAAAACGCATTTAGCGTCAGGCCCTTCTATCACGGTTCCAAAGTCATGAACAACTTCTGTGAATTCCAGGTCATCTACCTTTAATGTGGTTGCAGGTGTTGCCGGAACTTCTCCTGTTGTTGCAGGGGTTGCGTTTGCGGCAGATTCTATCACAAGGGGCGCTTGTGTTGTTTCGCTCTTCTCCTTGTTCTTTTTCCGTTCTTTACGGCTTTGAGCCATCACCACGCCGCCCGAAAGCAGCACCAAGCACGATAAGAGGAATATCTTTCTCATTTTCAGCACTTTTAGAATTATTGTTTACAAGAGAAACAAATTTAGGGCCAATTGCCTTAATAACACATCTTTTTATTGTTAAAACAATTCAAAAGCAATCAGTGTTTACTTTTGCGGCAGATGCCCTCATTTCTCATTATCCAGACGGCCTTCACGGGCGATGTAGTGCTTGCTACGGCATTGGCTGAAAAGCTGCACGAGTTCTATCCTGACGCCGATATTGATTTTCTTGTTAGAAAGGGAAACGAAGGGCTACTTAAAAACCATCCTTATGTCAGGGAAACACTGGTTTGGGACAAACGAAGTAATAAGAACAGGAACCTGGTGAAGCTGGCGCTGAAGATAAGAAGTCGTCGGTATACCCATGTGATCAATCCCCATAGATTTGGCTCATCCGGGTTCATTACTATGATGTCAGGTGCACCTTACCGGGCAGGTTTTACAAAGAATCCGTTTGCCTTCGCATATACACGAAAAGTAGAGCATATTATATCTGGTCCCGACGCCCCGGTGCGCACGCACGAAGTGGAAAGGAACCAGCTACTCATTGCCGACATTACAAACGAAAAAGCTTCTCTGCCTGCCTTATACCCTTCAGCTGAGGATGAAGCCGCGGCGGCTAAGTACAAAGGGAAGCCGTTCATTTGCATAGCGCCTTCATCGGTCTGGTTTACCAAACAGTTTCCGGCAGAAAAATGGATAGAGCTGATAAAGGCATTGCCCGACTCTTACGCCATATACCTGCTTGGCGCACCCGGCGACACGGTACTGGCCCAGGATATCGCGAATAGGGCAGGTTCTCCAAAGGTCCAGAACTTATGTGGCCACCTGTCATTCCTGCAGTCTGCGTCGTTGATGCGCGATGCGGTTATGAATTACGTGAACGATTCGGCACCGCTGCATTTTGCGTCTGCGGTCAATGCACCCGTGACTGCCGTATTCTGTTCTACAATTCCCGGATTTGGCTTCGGCCCGCTGCGCCCGAACGGCCGGGTTGTGGAAATAACAGGCAAACTTTACTGCCGCCCTTGCGGGCTGCATGGGCGCCGGGTATGCCCTCAAGGTCATTTCAGGTGTGCATTTGGCATCGAAACAGAACAACTACTATGGTGGACTTCGAACAAGACATAAAGAACTGCTTAACTACCATTAACGACGGTGGCGTAATCTTGTATCCCACAGAAACTGTGTGGGGACTCGGCTGCAACGCGCTGAACGAAGCGGCAGTAGACAAGGTCTTCTCATTAAAACAACGACCTAAAGAAAAAAGCCTGATAATTCTCCTTGCTGATGCCCGCGACGTTATTCAATACGTGGCTTCCCCCCACCCCGACATTATTTCTATCATTGAGCATTTCGACAAGCCGACAACGGTGATCTACGAAAATGCGCTCGGTTTTCCGGAAAATGTTGTGAATGCCGACGGGTCCATAGCCATACGCGTCACCACCGACCCTTTCTGCAAGGCGCTGATAAAGCGACTGCGCGTGCCGCTGGTATCAACCTCTGCCAATGTAAGTGGCCAGCCCACTCCGCCCACTTTTGCCGAAATTTCAGAAGAAATTAAGTCGGGAGCAGATTACATTGTACGATACCGGCAGGATGACACCGGCACAAAACCACCTTCTCGCCTCATTCGTCTGCACGACAGTGGCGAAATGGAGGTAATCCGCCCGTAAAAAGGCCTTGTTCTGTTACGCTATTTGGTGGCCATAGCCATAGGTTACGGCGAGCTGAGAGCGATTATTATTAGATTTGCCGCCTGAATGGATATTAATTGCTCAAAGGAAGAATTGAAGCTGTTTAAGACGATCAGTGACGCTGCGACCGAACTCGGCCTGCATTGTTACCTGATCGGTGGTTTTGTGCGCGATAAGCTACTTGGGCGTCCTACAAAAGACGTCGACATTGTCTGTACCGGCGACGGTATAGCGCTGGCACATGCCGTTGCAGACACTTTCCCACATAAGCCGACCGTTAGTTTTTTCAAGAATTTCGGTACGGCACATTTTCGCCTGGGTGAGCTGGATGTGGAGTTTGTAGGCGCACGTAAGGAATCCTATGTATCCACCTCCCGCAAGCCACAAGTTGAAGAAGGAACAATTGAAGACGACCAGCGCCGCCGCGACTTCACCATAAACGCACTTGCCATAAGCCTGAACCAGGGCGACTATGGCAAGCTGGTGGACCCTTTCGACGGTGTTGCGGACCTGGAGGCCGGAATAATACGAACCCCACTCGACCCGGACACTACATTCAGCGACGACCCGCTGCGCATGATGCGTGCCACCCGTTTTGCGACGCAACTAGGTTTCACCATCACGCCTGAAGTATTCGACTCCATTGGGCGCAATGCTGAGCGAATCAAAATTGTGTCACAGGAACGAATAACAGACGAACTGAACAAGATAATGGCTGCCCCAAAGCCCTCAGTGGGTCTGGACCTCCTGTATCGCAGTGGTGTACTTAAAGAGTTCTTCCCCCAGATGACAGACCTTGCGGGAGTGGAAATCGTAGAGGGTAAAGGACACAAGGACAACTTCTACCACACCCTCAAGGTGATAGACAATACTGCTGAAAAGAGTTATAACCTGTGGCTGCGTTGGGCAGCCCTGCTACATGACATAGGCAAGCCGGCCACCAAGAAATTTGAGGAAGGGCACGGCTGGACATTTCACGGCCATGAGGTAGTGGGCGAACGAATGACACCAAAAATATTTCGGCAGCTGAAGCTGCCGCAGAATGAGCATATGAAGTATGTGGCCAAGCTTGTATCGCTTCACCTGCGCCCCATAAGCCTCACCAAAGAGGACATTACAGACTCGGCCATGCGGCGCTTGCTCTTTGATGCAGGCGACGACCTTGAGGATCTGATGATACTCTGCGAAAGTGACATTACCTCTAAGAACAAGGTGAAGGTGCGTCGCTACCTGGAGAACTTTGAAATAGTAAAACAACGGCTGAAGGAAGTAGAAGAGAGCGACAAAATACGCAACTGGCAGCCTCCCATCAGCGGCGACGACATCATGGCAATATTTGGCCTTTCGCCTTCCCGCGAAGTAGGAATTCTGAAAACGACGATACGAGAAGCGATATTAGATGGGGTGATACCCAACGAACGCGAAGCGGCGTATAACCTGCTCCTGGAGAAGGCCGGCGAACTAAATCTGAAACCCGTGCGAAATGACTAAGATATCTGTTCAGAGAGGCGACATAACCACGATGGATGTGGACGCAATAGTCAATGCGGCCAATACATCCCTGCTAGGCGGTGGAGGTGTAGATGGCGCCATTCACCGTGCTGCCGGCCCACAACTCCTCGAAGAGTGTCGGGCACTAAACGGCTGCGCAACGGGGCAGGCCAAAATCACGAAAGGCTATAACCTGAAGGCGAGGCACGTCATCCACACTGTAGGCCCCATTTGGAACGGTGGCAAGAGTGGCGAACCTCAACTATTGCGAGACGCATACACCAACAGTCTCATGCTGGGCATGGAAAATGGTCTCCGAACAATAGCAATTCCCAATATCAGCACCGGGGTATATGGCTACCCTAAGGACCTTGCGGCGCAAACAGCTATAGGTGCTGTTCAGGACTTTGTAAGAAAGCAACCGGATGCCTACGATGAAATAATTTTTGTTTGTTTTGGAGACGACAACTACTTCCTTTACCAGCAATTGCTGTATTGCACCTGCTAACAAAAAACGAAAATTACCTACTCGCGGACTGACGACCTTTTACTTAAGACTCACGACTAAAACATGAACAACCGCCAACTCTTCCTGCAACATGTGGCCCAGACCTCACCCGCACCGGTGGGAATAGAAATAGTGCGTGCAGAGGGCAACTACCTGTATGATGCAGAGGGCAAACAATACATAGACCTGATAGGCGGCATAAGTGTCTGCAATATCGGGCACCGCCATCCGGCCGTGGTTGAGGCAATAAAAAAGCAGGCGGACAGCTACCTGCATGTGATGGTCTATGGCGAGCTGGTGCAAAGCCCGCAAGTGCTATATGCGAAGCTGCTGACAGAGCACCTGCCTGAGACACTTAACTGTGTTTACTTTACCAATTCAGGTGCGGAAGCTACTGAAGGCGCCATAAAACTTGCGCGCCGCGCTACCGGCCGCACCGACATCATCTGCTGCCACAAAAGTTACCATGGCAGCACCACTGGCGCTCTAGCTCTTATTGGAGATGAATACTGGCGAAATGCATTCCGGCCACTGATGCCGGGTATTTGGCACCACACATACAACAGCCGGGAGCTTATCGACGCCATCAACGAACAGACCGCTTGCGTACTGATAGAAACAATACAGGCTGAAGCCGGCATTGTAGCGCCCGACCAGGTATGGCTATCTGCCCTGCGGAAGAAATGCAATGATACCGGCACGCTACTGGTGTTCGACGAGATACAATGTGGGTTTGGCCGCACCGGCAAGCTATGGGGCTATGAACATTTCGGCATTGTTCCGGATATAATGCTATTGGGAAAGGCACTGGGTGCAGGCATGCCGCTAGGCGCATTCGTTTCCTCCCGCGAGATGATGATGAAACTTACGGACGCTCCGGTACTCGGCCACATCACCACTTTCGGAGGCCATCCGGTAAGCTGCGCTGCAGGCATGGCGGGGATGAAAGCACTGCTGACCGATAACCTCATTGAAGGTGTGGCAGCAAAAGAAGAACTATTCCGCGACCTGCTTGCACACCCTGAGATATTGGAAGTGCGCAGCAAAGGTCTCCTGATGGCGGTGCGCCTCTCATCCCCCGAAAAAGTAATGGAGGTATTGCAAAAGTGCCTATCAAAAGGACTATTCTCAGATTGGTTTTTGTTTGCTGCCGACTGTATACGCATTGCGCCACCGCTAACAATAACGGAGCAGGAAATAAGACTGGCGTGCGAAACGATCATGTCGCTTTTATGAGTTTCCCTCCAAAGCGAGTGTAAGCAGGAAAAAACTGTCGGACAAAGCAGTGACACTGTGAATAATGTTCTTCTGTAGTGCTATCATCTGACCTTTTACGAGTACAGATTTGTGGTCAGCGGTCACAAATTCAATTTTACCCTCCAGAAGCTGAACACTAATTACACCTTTTGCTTTGTGTGCCTTCAACTCTGCATTCTCGTGCAACCCCATTAGCACTATCCGCATACTATCAGATTTAAAGACCGTAACGGCATTACGGTCGCCTTCCATCCAGGGTTTTTCATTTTTTACCTGTTCAATGAATTTATTCAAATCCATCTCTACCAATGTGGCGCTTAACAATCGTTCGCCACCTGGTCGCTGTGCTGTTGCCTCATTCGCTCTTATCCTTACTGATGCATCTTTATGTGTCTTTAGTTTTTCGATGAGTTTTGACGTCACTTCGTCGAACGAAACACCATAACCGTTTACCAGAGTGCCCCTGATGCCAAATTTTGAAGAGGAAATAGCATACACTACAGCTTCGTCTTCCAGATCAGAAGCTCCTTCAAAACGGTACACTTTGTCTATGCTGAAATCGTCGGGCGATAAACTAGTACTCGTTTGATAACATACAAGACAGTCCTCTTTAACGTTAAGGTCATGAGTATAACCCACTTTCTTCAAACCATTTATTGTCTCAGAAAGCGTTCCAAAACTCTCCACTAGTGATATGTCGTCCATTATTCAAAGATAACTACTCCGCTGCCAAATAATAAGCACTGAAAGAGCAAACCAGGAGAGGGCATAGCGCGTTTTCATAGACATATTCTGAAATATAAGGTTACCGATTCCCAATATTCAACTTGCCATACCATTTGAAGACGGATAATAAGTGAAATTGTGTTTTCGGAAAGCCGGACCGCCATTTCATAAAGTATGCACATCAAGGCCCTTTCATAGTCAGGACTTTTGCGGTGAACAAAATTCAACTATAATGGCAAACCGAAAATTTTACTCCTTGATCGCTGGCATTGCCAGCACCGCAGCGCTGGCCGGTGACGCCTCCGCACAAACTATTTACAACTACATTGGCTCTACCCTGGGCTCCTCACCGCATGGAACACCGGTCGGCGTCGCCAAGATCACCCGACCTACAGGTGTCCGCTACCACAGCGGTGACGTATTCTTCGGCGATGCCGGTAACGAAATAGTCAAGAAAGTTTCGGCAGGTGCATTGTACTCAGTCGCTGGTGTGGGTCTGTATGGATTTTCGGGTGACGGCTCTGATGCTCTTTTGGCAGAAATTCACCTCGGCGGCACAGGAGGCGATATCGCTTTTGATGCCATTGGAAACCTGTACTTCTCAGACATCTATAACAACCGGGTACGAATGGTAGATACCGGAGGGATCATTACTACTATTGCAGGTGGCGGCGCCACAAGTCCGGGTGATGGCGGCCCTGCCACGGACGCATCGATAAGTCGTCCCATGGGTCTCGCTTTCGACGCCTCAGGCAATCTTTATTTTGCAGAAGAAAATGGTCACCGTATTCGCAAGGTCAATATATCCACAGGAAACATATCGACGATTGCCGGCGACGGCACTGGCGCCAGCACTGGCGATGGAGCGGCAGCAACTGCAGCACAGGTTGAATATCCCGAAGGTATCGCAGTCAATGCCGATGGAGACATCTTTTTCAGCGAGTATTCTTCCAACAAAATCAGAAAGATCTCTGCTGCTACAGGAAATATCTCAACTTACGCAACTGGCTTCGACCAACCGGCATTGCTCGATTTTGACCAGGCCGGCAACCTGTTCGTAGGTTCATTCAATAGCTCAGGCAGGGTATTAAGGGTGAAAACATCGGGTGTAGTGGACACTGTTGCAGGAAACGGAACGTCTACCCCGTCAGGCGACGCCGGCCCGGCTACTTCTGCAGGTCTTGGCAGGCCAATGGGCGTATCCGTAACACCGGGTGGCAATCTCTTGATATCAACAAACTGGAACCACCGCATTCGCGTTGTAATGGCACAAACCGTTGCTATAACAGGCACAGGCACCGTCTGCGCAGGGTCTACTACACCACTTACCGCGTCTATCCCCGGTGCCATCTGGAAATCTGCTGATGCTGCAATAGCCACAGTTTCTTCTACAGGAGTTGTAACGGGTGTTGCTGCCGGCACTACTACTATTACTTATGTTGCCGGCCTGCTTTTTGGCAGCACCGTAGTTACAGTTAACGCCCCCACCACACCGGTTATCAGTGCAAGCGGCACTACCCTTTCTGTTCCGACAGGTTATGCCAGCTACCAATGGACACTTGGAGGCACCGCGATAGCTGGCGCCACAAGTGAAAGCTATACTGCAACCACGTCCGGCACATATGCTGTAGAGGTTACTGACGGATCGGGTTGCAGCGCCACGTCAGCAGATTATGTTCTCACAACTACGGCTGTAGGCGAAGCTGACAATACCCGTGCACTCCGCGTGTTCCCTAATCCTGCAGAAAACAAGCAATTTTCTATAGAACTACCGGAAACTGCAAACGGCAACATCAACATTGTTGTTACAAATATGGTTGGCGAAAAGGTATACGAAACCATACAATCCGGCAAATCTACTGTAGCTGTAAAGCTTAATGCTCCGGCTGGCATCTATCTCGTGGAGGTAAAAACACAAACCACGCAATACCGCACAAAGGTTACAATTCAATAAACAGAATTCGTATTAATTAATAAGGGGTGCAGTTGTTTATAGAACTGCACCCCTTATTGCTTTGGAACTTTATCAGCGAAAGATATCGTTCCGGTTTCTTATGCATTACCTTATGGCTGGTATACCAACTTTACCACCTGCCTGCTACCATCGTCGCCCACTATCTTCACCGAGTATACCCCCGCTGCTAATGATGCAGGCAAATGGATGCCATTCTCTCCTGCTGAAAGCACATAACTACCCACTTCTCTGCCATCTGTAGTACTTATTGTAGCTCTACCACTGATATAACTACGTATTGTCACACTGCCGGCTGTCGGGTTCGGATAGAGCAATGAACTCTGCTGAACAGTCGAAGTCTCAAGACCAGGTTTTGTAACAATAACGGCAACAAAGTAAGTTGCCACATCCGTGCCACAGGCATTTGTAAATGTGTAAGAAATTGTCACTGACCCTCCGCTTACACCGGTAACGATTCCGGAAGTGCCTGTCACACTTGCAATTTCAGTGTTTGACGATGACCATGTCCCTCCACTCACCGTACTTGAGAGAGATATACTTGAGCCCGCAGTTACGGTAGTAGGACCGGATATTGTCCCAGCCGATGGCATACCAATTTCGGTCACAACTGCTGTGTCGTTCATGACGGAGGTACACGCAGTTTGTCCGATAGCAATATAGGAGCCGGTCATCGTAAATGTCCCAAAGCTAAGTGTACTTCCGGTACCCGTAGCCGTTCCTACCAGGGATGCCCCTTTATATAGCAAATACAACACGCCGGTATCAGAATTACTTAATCCAATGGCGACTCCCGCTCCACAATGATCGCCACCGCCCGTAACATCATAAACGGTCGGAAGAGCGTTTACAGTAACATCCTTTGTCGCAAAAGCACTTGCACAAACAGTACTTATAGAATATGAGATCGTAACGATTCCCAAAGAGGAGCCATGAACTACTCCATCTGCGCTAACAGTAGCAATCGAAGTATCTGACGATGACCACGAGCCACCTGATACGGTATCGAAAAGAGAAATATCACTACCGCTACACACTGACGATGGCCCTGTAATTGTCGAAACAGATGCCGGCATACCAACAGCAACATTTACAGTAGCGGATGCGCTGCCACAAGAATTGGTAACTGTGTACGAAATAACAGCCGAGCCTACACCTACTCCCGCTACCGTACCAGTCGTGTCAACAGTAGCGACTGCGGCATCTGACGACGACCATGATCCGCCTGTCGCAGTACCGGAGAGCGATATAGCAATTCCGGTACATACCACCGAAGGCCCCGTGATAGTTCCTGCATCGGGAAGCGGCAAAACAGTGATCGTTGTTGTTGCAGTCGCGCTTCCACATGCATTGGTCGCGGTGTATGATATCAACACTGTACCAGCAATGCCGCCGGTAACAAGACCTGTACCACTCACCGACGCCACACTAGGCATGGATGACACCCAGGTTCCACCGGAAGCCGAAACCGTAAGTGCTAGCGAACTGCCCGCGCACACACTTGTGCCGCCTGTGATAGTTGGCATTGGCGGCGTAGTTCCTACAGTTATGCCCGCCGTTGCTACGGCCGTTCCGCATCCGTTCGTCACCGAATAAGATATCAAAACAGACCCTAGTGCTACCGGGCTTACAACGCCTGCACTATTTACCGTCGCTATTGCCGTGCTTGAGGACGACCAGGTTCCTCCCGATACTGTATCCGAAAGCGTGATGGTACTGCCAAGACACAGAACGGAAGGTCCGCTTATATTCCCTGCCCGGGGCAGCGGATTTACAGTAACGATTGTGGTGCGAATACATCCCGTTGGTAGCACGTAACTGATTGTAGTGGTACCTGCCGACACACCTATTACCCCACCTGTACTCGTTACCGCTGCTATGGATGTATTGCTGCTGCTCCATGAGCCACCAGCCGACGAACTAGAGAGTAACGTAGTGTCCTCCTCACATACAGACATAGTTCCGGTTATTACTCCCGGCAACGGATCTACCGTCACAACGCTTGTGCGCCGGCATCCAGTTGCAATGGTGTAACTCATTGTTGCTGTACCTGCCAGTATAGCCGATACATATCCGGTAGAAGATCCGATTGTCGCAACACCTGTATTGCTGCTCGTCCAGGCACCTCCGGTCGTAGCAGAGCTAAGTGATGTCGCCGAACCCGCACAGACATTCAATGTCCCTGTAATAACATCGGGCAGCGGATTCACTGTCTCCACCGAGCTCATACTGCAACCCGTAGCAGTGAGTACATATGACAGAGTGGTTGTACCTGCTGCAACACCGGTTGCCACACCCGTACCTGACACTATCGTTAGAACAGAGGGATCAGAACTAGTCCAGGTACCACCGGACGTTGCATTTACAAACGTGGTATTTGCGCCGGGGCATAGCGGAGACAATGCCGTAGTAGCGCCCGGTGTAGATTTAATGATCAGGTAGTGCGTTTTCACGCAACCCGGGCTAATGGTATAAGTAATAGTCGAGCTACCGGCAGTCACACCTGTCACTAATCCGGAGGAAATATCTACCGTTGCATTTGCGTTGCTGCTTGCCCATGTACCACCCCCATCAGGATGCGAGAGCGTGGCAGTATCCGCCATGCACACGTTAGCAGGTCCGCTTATTGCCACTGGCACAGGGTTTACCGTAATTATCTTGTTTGTTGAGCATCCGCTACCCGCCACAAAGTACATGGTCACCGTACCGGTAGCTATACCTGTAACGATTCCCGTGTAGGTAGTGATTGTTGCTCTCGATGGTGCGCTGCTGGTCCAGTAGCCGCCGGATGAGGCATTGGTGAGTGTCATCATTTGCCCCAGGCAAACAGTATTGGGGCCCACTATCGGAGCGACAGCCGGATAAACTGTCAGTACCACCGTGCTTGCACATCCTCCGCCATTCGTATAGCTAATAGTTGAAGTGCCGGTCGATACGGGCGTCACAACGCCCGTTGTAGGCGAAATTGTTGCAACAGAGGTATTAGAGCTGCTCCAGGTACCGCCCGTCGATGCGCAATAAAGAGACCTCGTATTTCCCAGGCATACCGATGGTGTTCCCAGGATCGCTACCGGGGTTGCAGCCACCAGCATATAAGCCGAATATTTACAGCCGTTCGGAGCAGTGTAAAATGCACGGGTGTAACCACCTGTGAGGCTCGTAAACACGCCTGTGGTGCTGTGAATTGTACCCACCGAAGGATTGGTACTCATCCATGTGCCACCTGCAGGAGTCGCAGTCAAAGTCTGCGTTATTAAATTACATACCGGCGTTGTTGCTGTGATGGTAGGCGTTGGACTCACAGTCACCCCGGTTGTTACGTAACAGTTACCATATCCGTGACGATAGGATATAGTCACAGTTCCGGCAGTAGATGCCGATGGAGTCACCTGCCCGCTCGCAGTAACAGTTGCTATCGAGGGATCACTACTGGTCCAGGCATTACCTATCATTGGGCTCACAGTGCAGGTCGCAGGCAATCCGCCTGTACACCTGTTTGCATCTCCCATCGAAAACCCGATTGAGTTCATGATATAGGCATTTACTGTTACTACCGCAGTAAAAACACTGCTGGGTGCTATCGTATAAGATATGGTGGCAGTACCTGCCGCCACACCTGTCACCTCACCGGTTCCCGCATCTATCGTCGCTTTCGTCACATCGCCACTGCTCCAGGCCCCGCCTGATGTATCAATGGAAAGAGTAGTACGCGAAGCCCCACGGCACACGACAAGATGCCCCGATATAGTTTGGCTAAAGACCCCGGAATGAGTTATACCGGTAATGAAGAGGATCAAAAACGCGAGTTTTCTCAGGTAAGTAGCGGACATAGAACTTGTTTAAAGAGGTAAAAGAAAAAAAAGTCGTCGAACAACACGACGAACGATGAACTAGCAACATATTCCTGGCAATCGGATGGTCCTTTACAGAACAAGGGGTTAGGTACAGAGATGGCTATAGAAATGCGACATAAATATAACCATTTCTTCAACCCGATGCAATAGTTAAAGATGAATTTAGATAAATGCTATTCCATAAAAAAATCGAATTGCGCAGCGTTAGCGCTGCAAACTACCAGGCATGTGAAATTATTTATCACATATAGCCTTCGATTCCAAAGTATCACTGGAAAAATTGTTCGCATTTTCAAATTGCGACACTTCGCTCTTGCTTTTACCGCACATACTCACTTTCGAGGCCGGATAATACACTTTCGACCTGGTATCATGGAGAATCAGTGTACATTCACGGCACTTAAACTTCTTGCAGCCACCGAATGCGACAATTAGAAGTAATGGAAAAATCTTTCTCATAGCAGTATTGAATTAAACGTAACGACCTCCTGTGCTTGCATATCTACAATTGCACGGCCGTAAAAGCACGGTCAAATATACCAAAATAATCGAAAGACTATTGGCCATAGACCACCTGTACCCATTAGCGCCTTCTGATTGTTCGGCTCATCGGCGAACATCTGGGAAAAAGAGGTATTTTGTACACACTATCACCTACCAAATGAAGAAATTATCAGACACTACCGCGCAGGTCATCATCGAATTCATACGTTCTACAGGCATTCCGGTCACGTTTGAGCCAATTGATGGGGAAACGTTTCTTCCCGGCATCCGCATCGCCCATGGTAGTTTGACAATAGACAGTGAGAAACTCTTGTACCCAGGCGATTTACTGCATGAGGCGGGCCATATTGCCGTTGCCAGCCCTGAAGACCGCGGAAAAATGAGCGACAACGTAGGAGCAGTAGTGCCGAAAGACCAGGCAAATGGAGAAGAAATGATGGCCATAGCCTGGAGCTATGCCGCGTGCATCCACCTGGGTATCGATCCGGCCGTCGTCTTTCACCCGGCCGGATATAAAGGCGCCGCTGAATGGTACGTAGAGCAATATAATAGTGGCAATATGCTTTACGTTCCATTGTTACAGTGGGCAGGTTTTTGCTATGATCAGAATAATGCCTCTAAGAATAGCACAAAGCCATATCCACATATGCTAAAATGGCTTCGTGGCTGAGCAGGTCCGAAAACCAGGGCCCTGACAAAGCATTTTGACGCATTGCGACAGTTTTTTACTATTTTGGCAATCTTTCCAAAAAATCATTGAACAATGTCTGTAAACATCTGTATCGACTGGGGCAACACTAATGTAAAGGCAGCCATATTTGCCGATAAGAAAATGCAGAAGCAATTCTCATTTGCCGCTGACGTGGCTGGCGAACATATTGCCAGCCTTCTGGAAACCCACAAACCCGAAAAAGCAATAATTAGTGCTGTGGTGCCGGACACGGCAAATGTGGTAGACCTGTTACGTTCCAAAATTGTTACTACCGTAGTGGTTACGGGCAGCACACCTGTCCCGATTAATAATGCCTATTTATCTCCGGAAACCCTTGGGCCTGACAGGCTGGCGCTTGTGACCGGCGCTCATTTTCACTATGCCGATAAGAACAACCTCGTTATTAGTATTGGCACTTGTATTACCTACAACTTCGTTCAGAAGACAAAGACATTCCGCGGCGGAGCTATCTCTCCGGGCATGCACATGCGATTCAGGGCAATGCACGAATACACAGGTATGTTGCCCCAAATTTCGAAGATAGACGAAGAGCCACTGATGCTGGGGTACGATACAGACACATGTCTGCAAAGCGGAGTGGTAAACGGAATGGTGGCAGAGATAGATGGCATTATCGCAGACTACGCGGGCCGGTATCCTGATTTTAACGCGGTCTTAACTGGCGGTGATGCTCCCTACTTTGCAAGCAAACTGAAAAGTAAGATATTTGCCGACCCCGATCTTGCATTGAAGGGACTAAACATAATTCTTGACCATAATGTACCATTGCCGGCCTAAACAGGTAATTACTTTTCTGCTCGCTTTATCCTGTTTCCGGGTTTTCGGGCAGACAACAACCTCAGGCAGCAATCCTCTCAACGGACGCGAAAACAACCCCTACTCCAGGTATGGAATAGGTGAATTGCGCAATGGAAATAACACCGTGCTAAGAGGAATGGGGAGCATTACCAGTGCATTCGCCAATCCGTTTGAAGTAAATACCGACAATCCTGCCTCTTATTCGTCACTGAAACGCACAACATTTGAAGTAGGTGCAACCGGCACAAACCGAAACGTACACGGTACCATAAACGGATCAGATGCCAGCTACCGCACAGGCAGCGTATCTGTAGCCTATATGAACCTGGGGTTACCGGTGGGTAAGAATGCAGGTCTTTGCTTTGGCTTTCGCCCCTATTCCACCGCCTATTCCCGGCTCGAGGACACACTTTCTGCATCCAGCAATCCTCCCAGCCCTATTGACACTGTCATAAGGTCTTATCTGGCCAACGGAGGGCTCAACTATGCTTTCATAGGTGGCAGTGCCAAATACAAGGGGCTTAGTTTAGGAGTGAATTTCGGGTATCTTTTTGGCAAGTTCAATAATTCGAACGTTCTGATCCCTGCCAGTTACTATTCGATCAATAACGCTTTCTACTCCCAATTCGTTTCAAACAACCGAATTGGAGGTATTCTCTGGAAAGCTGGTGCGCAATACGAATTCAAAGTGGACTCACTGCATACGTTGCGCATAGGCGGAACCATATCACTGGGTCAGCAAATGACAGAACACTACGAGGAACAACACCTTGCAGCTTACAGCTTTGGAGACACTGTGATTCGTGACACTTCGTTCAATAGTGGTGAGTTGAAGGGTAAGCTAACCCTCCCTTTGTCATATAGCGGAGGCATTATGTTTATGCGTCCCGGCAGGTGGAGTGTAGGTATCGACTATTCCGCCACAGATTGGAGCAGCTTTGGCAGCCAGTCTTCGGGCACAATGAATATTGGTATCGCATCCACATCCTACAAGATGGGTATAGGCGGCGAATACACGCCAGGCGCCGAAAACTCCCGTCGATACCTTTCCAGGGCCACATACCGGCTTGGCGCGTCTCTTGGTAATGATTACCTGCAGTTGTCTGGCTTGCAACTCCCCTTCTACAATGTTACAGCAGGGTTCAGCCTGCCATTCAGGCGCTCACTTTCCCAGTTGCACACCGCAGTTGAGGTCGGAGCCCTTGGCACCAAAGACAACGGCCTGGTTAAACAGAACTTTGTGCGTATCACCGTTGGGCTCTCGCTAAACGATCTTTGGTTCATCCGTCCTAAGTACAACTAAAAACGTATTGCACCTTGAGCCGCAAGCCACAATCCAGGGTAAATGCTACCGGCTTCGCAGGCCTTGCTTGCTTCATTTTGCTGCTCACAGGCTGCACAAACGATCCCGAACAAATACGTGCGCTTACGGCTAAGAACAATCGCCAGGTCGACCATGCAAAAGGAGTTACTTTTATTTACAGCCAGGATGGGGAAGTAAAGATGCGGATCTCTGCCCGTGACTTCTTGCGAAACAGCTCTGCAAGGCGCCCCTATGTGGATATGAATAACGGCCTGCGCATGGAGTTCTTCGACAGCTCAGGCAATATCACCGATGTACTTACTGCCGACTCCTCCCGCTATTACGAAACACAGCGCGACTTCATTGTATGGGATAGTGTGCACATAGTGAGTGCAAAGGGCGAAGAACTGCGTACCCAGGAACTGGTATGGAATGAAGAAGCCGAAAAGTTCTTTACAGAAAAAGACGTGCAGATAACTACCGCGAATGAAATTCTGTTTGGCACAGGCATGGAAGCAAACCGGGATTTTACCTGGTACCGCATTTTGAACCCTAAAGGATCTGTGCAGGTTGACAAGAGCGAAGTACCAAAGTAGCGTCCTATCCCTGCCATTCGCTCCTTAATAGACCGAAACAAAGCGAATCCTCAGCAACACCATTTTTGTAATAGTGTTCTCGTAGTCTACCCTCTTCCTTAAAGCCCATCTTCAAAAGCAAGCGCTGCGACGCTGCATTTCCCGGCCCCACAAAAGCTTCAACACGATTCAATTTCATTTCGTCAAACCCGTGCTGCAGCATTCTGTGCAGGGCCTCGCTCATTATACCCTTTTGCTTGTCCTCATCCCGGGTAATATGATACCCGACCTCTGCCCTGCTGTGCGCCTGGTACCATGTATGGAACCCTACCCTGCCTAGCGTCATGCGTGAGTTCGCGTCTAGTATAACAAAATTCCGTGCACCAGACCGATACCAGGAATATCCCTTTTCAAAATTCGATTTCTCCTTGTCCAGTTCTGTGTCTGTTGCCAAACCAAGAAAGCGCTTTATTTCCTCCTGCTGCAGTGTGGTCATTACTTTCTGCATCATCTCATCTGTTATCTCCACTAGCTTCAGGCGCGGGGTTTCCAGTGTTATGTATGAGATATCCCAATTGGTAAATCCGGGAAAATGGTCAATATGGAGGGCCATAGAATTAGTTATTGCTGCAAGATAACTGAACTAACTGTGCGGAAATGCGAACCTATGTGTAGCGAAAAAAGAATAGAGGAACCGCTTAAAAATCGCGGAGCTCCGGTAGACACCGGAGCTCCGCTACACCTTATGAAAAATATACCCATCACAAACGTAGCACTTTTCTGATTAAAAAAAATATTGTGCGGCCTTTTTTTCAAAATTTTAAGAATTCAGGCCTCTTTACTCTCTGCAAATGATTGATTCTGGGGCGAGGAATTGACAATCGTTAAGTTGCACTGTTCATTTCCTGCCTTTATGCAACTCAAGGATCAGGGACTTTAACTCTTGCAGATCGGTTTCTGGCTCTGGTAGTGTACCCGTCTGGTGCTTATAATACTTCCATATCTCCAACACATCCTCACTTTTCACAGTATACGGTGCATAATTCCTGTTTAGGGATCTCAATCGGACATTCCCATCTTCCTGCACCGTCACCAGCTTAAATACAAAATCCTGCTGGCCTTTCAGAATAATGATGCAAGCGGTATCAGGCTTCAGGTTTTTCCAGTCCTCTACATACTGAGCAATGACATCACTGTTCTCAGGTATAGGCAGCATAGAATCGCCTGTGGTGGGAAACATCCTGAAAGTGCCCGCTTTGGGCAGATTGGGCAAACTAAACCTGGGTAACCCGGCAATAAACTCAGGGTCATTATAGCCCGCCATGTAGCCTGCTTTTGCCCTTACCGGCACATACTCTGCATTTTCCCTGTTGTCCTTGTCTACAGATATTGCCAGCACCCTTATCTTACTACCGGTCATATACACATCATTACCTGCCATCAGTTCTTTAAGCTTCAGCTCGCCCAGTTTTGTCAGGTCCACCTTCATAAGGCTGTCTATACTCACCTTAAAGAATTCCGAAAACTTTATAAAGTCTATAGCAGACGGATTTACAGTTTTGCCTGATTCCAGGGCTTGCAGTTTATTCCTTGACACATCCAGCTCAGCCGATAGCTCCTCCTGGCTCATTCTCCTGCGCTCACGCAAAAAGCGAATGTTATTGTGGAAAAAAATCTTTTGCAGCATAACTTTATAATGTTATTATTGGAAACACAACATTGTTTCTAATAGCAACAAATGTACATGATATAATTGATAATGCAAGCGGACAGACAAGATATTATTCAGCAACTGCAAAGGGAGGTGCTTTCTATGCAAAAACCCATAAAGGCTACAGGGCAATGCCTGGAAACCGGCCTGTGGGAAGTGGAGAAAGCATTTCCGGAAAACACATTCCCATTAAGCGCCGTGCATGAATTTATCAGTGACAGTAAGGAGAATGCAGCAGCAACAAATGGCTTTATGGCCGGCCTGCTGGGCCAGTTAATAAATAAGGGAACAGCAGTATGGGTGAGCAATAAACGAACCATATTTCCACCTGCATTGAGAAATTACGGCATTGACCCTGAGCGCATCATTTTCATAGACCTATGGAAACAAAAGGATGTGCTATGGGCCGTAGAAGAGGCGCTAAAATGTGATGCAGTAAGTGCAGTAATTGGCGAGCTGAGCGAACTATCCTTTACAGAATCGAGAAGGCTGCAACTGGCAGTGGAGCAGAGCAAGGTAACAGGTTTTATTCACCGCTACGATCCCAGATCTGAGAACGTGACAGCCTGCGTAAGCAGGTGGAAGATAAGTCCGCAACCGAGCATTATGAACGGATCATTGCCGGGCGTGGGTTTCTCACGCTGGAATGTGCAATTGGTAAAAGTAAGAAATGGCAGACCCGGAACGTGGCAGGTAGAATGGACAGCAGGACAGTTCAGACACATAACCCGGCAAACATTCACTATTTCTGAAACCTATAAACGAAGAGCAGGATAATGCGCAGGTACCTGGCTATATGGTTCCGACACCTGAAGACAGACTGGATGACACGATGCAAGCCAGAACTGAAGGATGTGCCATTTGTAATGGCGGCACCGGAACACGGAAGGATGGTGATAAAAGCAGCAAATGTAGCTGCACAGGAAAAAGGCATAGACGTAGATATGGTTGTGGCCGACTGCCGGGCCGTGCTGCCATCGCTGCAGGTACTTGACGACAAACCGGGACTGGCAGAAAAGCTACTGAACAACCTGGCAGAATGGTGCCTGCGCTACACACCTGTTGTAGCCACTCACATGCCAGACAGTCTGCTGCTGGATATAAGTGGCTGTGCACACCTGTGGGGCGGTGAAAAGGCCTACCTCAGGGACATTGTCACAAAACTGCGTGGCTTTGGCTATGATGCACGGGCTGCAATAGCCGATACTATAGGTGCTGCCTGGGCTGTATGCCACTATGGCACCGTATCGCCAATAGTAGCACATGACCAACAAGAGGAAGCTATACTACCCCTGCCACCTGCAGCATTGCGGCTGGAAGCTACCACACTGGAGCGGCTGGACAAACTGGGCCTGTACAGGATAGCCGACTTTATAACCATGCCCCGCAAGGCGCTCCGCAGACGGTTTGGCGAGAACCTACTTACCCGGCTGAACCAGGCATTGGGTCATGAATTTGAAGCACTGAACCCTATACAACCCGCAGAGCCATACATGGAGCGACTGCCCAGCCTGGAGCCGATAAGAACAGCATCGGGAATAGAAATAGCACTGAAACGACTGCTGGAAACACTCTGCAGGCGACTGGCAAAAGAAGAGAAAGGACTGCGCAGAAGTATATTCAAATGCTACCGGATAGATGGACTTGTGCAGCAAATAGAAATAGGCACCAGCAGCCCGTCACGTAATGTGATGCACCTGTTTAAACTGTTCGAACTGAAGATTGTCAATATTGCCCCGGCATTGGGTATTGAGGTATTTACCCTTGAGGCCTCAATTATTGAAGACATCTCCCCCACGCAGGATGCTCTGTGGAATTTCACCGAAGGCAGCAACGGCGCAGCTATAGGAGAGTTGCTGGACAGGATAGCAGGCAAACTGGGCGCACACAGCACACATCGTTACCTGCCCGATGAACACTACTGGCCCGAACGCTCAATGAAACTGGCAGCATCCCTCTCCGAAAAGCCACAAACAGGATGGAAAGTAGATTTTCCTCGGCCCATACACCTGTTGCCGCAACCGGAGGCCATAGAAGTGAGTGTGCCTATGCCCGATTATCCACCCATGCTATTCATTTACAAAGGTGAGCTGCACAACATAAGCAAAGCCGATGGTCCTGAACGCATAGAGCAGGAATGGTGGCTGCAGCAGGGCCTCTATCGCGACTACTATTGTGTAGAAGACGATCAAGGTGCACGCTACTGGCTGTTCAGGTCAGGAAGCTATGAGCACGGCAATGCGCAATGGTTTATACACGGATTTTTTGCTTAGAGGATATGAGCTATACAGAATTGCAGATCACTACGAACTTTAGCTTTTTACGCGGCGGCTCCCATCCACAGGAAATTGTGGAACGGGCACTGGCACTGGGCTACAAAGAAATAGCCATAACAGACCGCAATACACTGGCCGGCATTGTACGTGCGCACATTGCTGCAAGAGATAAAGACATACGCATCATACCCGCATGCCGGCTAGACCTGGCAGACGGCACCAGCCTGCTTGCCTACCCTACTGACAAAGCAGCCTATGCAAGACTATCTGCATTGCTCACAAAAGGAAACTGGCGTACCGAGAAGGGAAAATGTGAGCTAACAAAGAAAGACGTATTTGAGCATGCCCCGGGGATAAAGTTCATCGTTATTCCTCCTGTCGCGCTCGATGCCAACTACTCTTTTGATGAGCAATTCATTGCAGACCTTCACCAATACAAGGAAGCGATAGGCGATAATCTGTACCTGGGAGCTATTCGCTATTACCAGGCATACGACGGCAAGGTGCTGCACAGACTGCAAGAACTATCACACGAATTGAGTATACCAATGGTAGCCACAAATGATGTGCACTACCATAGCCGAGAGCGAAGGGAGTTGCAAGACGTTCTTACCTGCGTGCGAGAGAAGTGCACGATCTACAATGCAGGCTACAAGCTGCACCAGAACGCAGAAAGATACCTGAAACCGATACCTGAAATGAAACGCCTTTTCAGGCAATATCCCGATGCACTGGAAAGAACAAAAGAAATTGCAAATGCATGCCGGTTTTCGCTGGACGAGCTAGAGTATGTCTACCCGGAAGAGATAACCACTGGAGAAAGAACGCCACAGGAGGAGCTGATATACCTGACATGGAAAGGAGCAAAAGAGAAACTGGGAGAGAGAATGAACCTGAAACTGAAAGAAACAATTCAGTTTGAGCTGGACTTCATTGAACGTAAGAACTATGCTGCCTATTTCCTTACAGTGTATGACTTTGTAAGGTATGCCAGGGAAAAACAAATTCTGTGCCAGGGGCGAGGCTCTGCAGCCAACTCAGTTGTATGCTATTGCCTGGGCATTACCTCTGTAGACCCATCGAAGTTCTCCGTGCTCTTTGCCCGCTTCATGTCTGACGCACGCAATGAGCCACCTGATATAGACGTAGACTTTGAGCATGAGCGCAGAGAAGAAGTGATACAATATATCTACGAAAAATATGGACGCGACCGTGCCGCCATAGTAGCTACGGTAACAGAAGTGCACTACAAAGGTGCAGTACGCGATGTGGCCAAAGCAATGGGTCTTTCGGTAGATACCATAAACCTGCTGGCCAATGCCAGTTGGGAGTTTACGGATGAGTGGCACAATGGCAGACATGTATCGGGTGACGGATTTGATGCAAGCGACCCTCACCTGAAAAAAGTATTGGACCTTACCAGCCAGTATATAGGCTTTCCCCGCCAACTGGGACAGCATACCGGTGGCTTTGTAATGACCCGCGGAAAGCTATCAGACCTGTGCCCCATACTGAATGCACGTATGGAGGGCCGCACCTGCATAGAGTGGAACAAGGATGATATTGAGGCGCTGGGCTTTCTGAAAGTAGATGTGCTGGCCCTGGGCATGCTCACCTGCATTCGCAAAGCTTTTGACCTGGTCAAACAGCACTATGACCTGGACCTGACCCTGGCCAAAATAAATGAGAAAGATGACCCCAATGTGTATGACATGATATGCAGGGGCGACACAATAGGCGTCTTCCAGATAGAGAGCCGCGCACAGATGTCTATGCTGCCCAGGCTAAAGCCAAGGAAATTCTATGACCTGGTAATAGAGGTGGCTATTGTGAGGCCGGGGCCTATACAGGGCGATATGGTGCACCCCTACCTAAGGCGGCGCGAAGGAAAAGACCCTGTAGAATATCCTAAAGAAGAACTGAAGAAAATACTGGAACGGACCCTGGGTGTGCCTCTCTTCCAGGAGCAGGCTATGCAGATAGCCATAGATGCTGCAGGCTTTACCGACACCGAGGCAGATGGGCTGCGCAGGAGCATGGCCACATTTAAGGCAAAAGGCAAGGTGAGCGAATGGCACAGGAAACTGGTAGGCGGAATGGTGGAAAGAGGCTATACAGAAGAGTTTGCCAACAGGGTGTTTAAGCAACTGGAAGGCTTTGGCAGCTATGGCTTCCCTGAAAGCCATGCAGCAAGCTTTGCACTGCTGGTATACGTATCGTCGTGGCTAAAGTGTTACTACCCCGATATATTTGCCGCAGCCTTGCTAAATAGCCAGCCAATGGGATTTTACCAGCCGGCACAGATAGTAACAGATGCCCGGAACCATGGAGTAGAATGTCTGCCTGTGGACATCAATCACTCTCAATGGGACAATATACTGGAGGAAAGAACGGGAAAATACTGCCCGCTTCGCCTCGGCTTCAGGCAGGTGAAGGGGATGAACGAAGAGGATGTAAAATTGCTGCTTTCAGCACGCAGTTCACCCTTTACCAGCATTCCACAGCTACGTGATGCCGGAGTAACAATAGGAGCCTTAGAAAAGCTGGCAAATGCAGACGCTTTCAGGTCTATAGGACTGGACAGACGGCAGGCACTATGGGAAGTATCTGCACTGGGCGACCGCCCCACGGGCATATACACAGGTCAGCAGCCTGAGGCAGTATGCGAACAGGGGATACAATTACCACTCATGGCACTGTCAGAGCATGTAGTGCATGACTACAACACCTTGTCATTATCGCTAAAAGCACACCCGCTCAGCTTTGTGAGGGAGAAACTAAGTATGCTCGGAGTGACCCCAACAAAAGACATAGCGCTTATGAAAGATGGCGACCCTATAAAGGTAGCAGGCCTGGTATTGGTGAGGCAACGACCCGGTACCGCAAAGGGTATATGCTTTATAACCCTGGAAGATGAAGGCGGCATAGCCAACCTGGTAGTGTTTGAAAAGCTGTTTGATGCATACCGCAAAGAAATTCTGCAATCGAGACTGCTGATGGTGGAAGGGAAACTGCAGGTAGAAGGTAAAGAGAATGAGACTAAAGTGATACATGTGGTGGTAAAGCGGTGCTTTAACCTGAATAAACTGATGTATACACAGGTCAGAAAGGGACTACCCTCCATTGCCATGTCCCGCGCCGATGAAAAGAGCGACAAACCCGACCCAAGAACAGTAACCAAAACACCAAACAGCGATGTCTTTTACAAAGGCCGAAATTTCAGGTAGGGCTCATAGCCTATCCACGAGAGTGGCCACTCATGAGTTCACGGATACGACCCCAAAAACGTCTGAATTTCAGGAAGCAAACTTATTCTCATACGGTATCCTTACCGTCAGTTCTGATCGCTCCATTCCCACACACGAAAAAAGCGCCCGAACAGGACGCTTTTGCTTTAGGTAGCGGAGAGACGTTGTCAAATTTCGAACTATTTTATGAAGGATTTGAAATCAATAACTGGGTTTTAAAGTTATTTGGTGGCTACGAGTAGTTCCCACATGACTCCTTTTTCGCCGAAAACAAGTTCTTTGCAGCTTTCATAGTCGTTAGCATTGAGTTCGTCTGTGTGAGCTGCTTTATTTCTGAAGCTTTTGGTTAGCATTTCAATAGATGAAGCCAGTCCATTCTTATCAATTAGCCAATTTGCATTGGGACGTTTTGCAATGAATGGCTTTAGGCCGTTCTTCAGAAATTCACTTTTATCCAATCGTTCTTTACTATTCATAGCAGTGATTAAGAAATGACTAATTGAACCAAGTTCTGGCGACTTCGCCATTTTTCGAAAACAATAAGATGCTACCCGACCAAAATCTTTGTCTTTGATATCACTTTCTTCCATTGGCAACACACTGCATGCTTCCCTTAATTTGTCTAAAAATTTCTCAACAATTTCAAATTCAAAAGCTTTGCAGATACCAATAACTGCAGGCGACCAATCCAGATCCGTTTCTTTGGTAAGTGTATTCGCGACAACCTCAGCAGTTGCAAAAAAACGCATTGATGACGGCGAAAGGAATTTAGCTTGATTTTGCTTAATTGCAATTTTATTAGACTGCTGCTTGACCGAATGTTCATCTGCGAGTTTTAAAAGAAGTTGTGACAATTCATCAGATTTCTCCTCAAATGTTCTACTGCCACTTTTGATTTCATATATCGAAAGTAACCTCCCATAGCATCCATTGCACAGCATTTGATTCCAGTCGGAATTATTAATCGTAATTAGTTTTGACACCTTCGTTTGAGCGCACCTAAAACAACTAAACGATATCGATTTTTCAAATCGGAATTGTTTCAAAGGTCCTCTAACTGGATATTCTTTTGTTATTTTCTCAAGAGGCTTTGTCATAAATCACCGTTGTTTGAGTATCATCAAGTCCTCTAAAATACTTCATACTAACCGAAAGAGTTCAAAGTGATTTTTTTGAACGACAAAACCCGCGGCAAGCGCGGGTTTTAGTTATTAGTAGGAGCAGCAACTCTCGAACTTCGCACCCACTGGTTGACTTGATTTTACGATTTCTTTTTCGATATTTCAATCTTAACTTCTTCTGGCTTGATATGTCCAAGCTTAATCCTGTTGGCAATATCAAGTAGATACTCTTCGCTATTTGGATTTTTGACAATTGACCGTTTGTCATTTGCTGACAAGGTTTTTATTTTTTGTTTCATTGCTTATTTTTTTAGTTGGTTTGTAGAATACTATTTGCTTTTCCGCGCTGAATCGCGTCTTATTTCTCTATCTGCTGCTATATATCCCCCAAGTAAAAACAGATATTGTAATAACGCCATTAATACGTTAGAAACCGTTTTCTTATTGGGCAAAAATAGATGGGGTGTCATATTTGTCCGCCAAATCTCCTCTATCAGCCGGTTTCCTCTTCCATAACGCCTAAAACGCCGGAAAAACCCTATTAAACCATCGTTAAAATCATGTAGAGCAATACTATCAAAGGCGTATGCGAGATGCCCTTCTACGGATAGCCGTAGACCTAAGTCAATATCTTCTCCTCCTGCAATTTTTATTTCCTCATTAAATCCTCCTATCCCAATAAACGCTCTTTTCCATACGAGCGAATTTGCAGTAATCAAGTACTGCGGTACACTTTCACCGGCATAGTTTATCGTTTTAAGTGGTAAAAGGATTTCTTGACTATCATAATATTTCGAAAGCCAGTCCTTTCTCAATGATTTTATATTACCCGCATAAGCAAACGAACCGTTATCCGCATTCAGGTATCCTGTCAATAAACTACGTGTGGGCAGACAGTCACTGTCGTTAAATAGTATCCATTCTCCTTGTGCATTTAGCACACCGAAATTTCTTGCGGCAGCAGGGCCTTCTTTGTTACATACTATAAGCTTTATAGGAAGCGCATGCAACAAATGCCTATCCTTAAGAGTAATTGCGGGAGAGGAATTATTGTCAACGACAATAATTTCTTTGGGAAAATATTCAGCAGGATGCGTTTTAAAAAACTCATCCAAATAGTTGTCGACTCCCCTTTGATTGTCTCTAACAGGAATAACGATCGAGATTTCCATCGTTGTAATCCTGTTCGACGTTTTCCCTTTCGGGGTGTTCTTTCGCTGAAAGAACACAAAACGACTTACAAGTGTCATGATATGTTGTACCTACAACAAATATATCATTATAATTTGAATAAAGACTCGTAGGTGGACTCTTTTTTTGACTTTTCGCCTTTGTTGGTATTCTTCACCAACAAACAACGCACGAACGTATAAGTAACCAAATAGACGAACACACATAGAAACAAAGAAACCCACGCTTAGCGTGGGTTTCTTTGTTTCTGCGGAGAGAGAGGGATTCGAACCCCCGGACCTATTACAGTCAACAGTTTTCAAGACTGCCGCAATCGACCGCTCTGCCATCTCTCCGGGCGCAAAATTATATAAGCGCACCGATTTTCAAAAAAAAATCAGACCGGGCACCACATATTTTTAAGCAGCAAGTCTAAAACCCGCTACTAGACTGTATTTCATTGATATTCAGTAAATAAAAAGTTTCTTCGGGAGCATCATTTTCTGCAACAAAACAGTAGAATTAATTACTTCTGCAATACATCAACTGTTACCCGAACCAAGTAATGCATATTATCTGCACGATTTAGCTCCACACCTCGACAGTTTAAAATTTCGGGTACACCCTCAATAATTCTCTTTCTAAAACCCGTAATTCGACTCTCCAGAATTGACTAAAATTCCCACAAAAACAATTCCTGACGTTCAAAAAAGCGTATGTCTCTATCGCACGAAACATACAAGCTTTTTTTGCTATTTTTATAAAAACCACACTTTTATGCCACTCATCTTTCTCCTCCTACTGGGCTTCATGATGCCTCACAAAGATGTACCACCGGTAAAATATCTGTGCCAACACAATCTTGATGAATATCCTTCTATCGAATCAGACCCGCACATGCAGGGCATCTGGAAACTCAGGGAAGACACAGACAGCCATAATTATTTTGTAGTGGAGCGCGATGGCAACTACCGGTTCAGCATCACCTACATGAACAGAAGCGGCGACAACCGTGGCCTGGAACATGCGGAGATGCACTTCAGTAAAGTAAATGACGTCACTTTTCTTAATGCACCGTACTCCAGCTTTTTCGACGAGCCTTCCTTTCATGGCAATGTGCTGCTTCGCCTCGACAGTGTGAGCACACCACGGAGCTGGAATGTGGTATTTACACTGGTTACCGACAATAACCTTTACAAGATGAAGGACTCGCATGAACTCCGCGAGTACGTAGCCAACAACATGAAGAAGCCCGGGTTCTATGGCAAGCAACTTCATTTTCGTAAGAAGTTTGAGTTTAACAGTTTCAGGTAGAGATATACGATGTCACTCCCAGCCCAGTTGATAATTGTTTGTTATGCTGGTATCAGGCACATTACTGATAGGCCATCTACATTCGTGTCTCACATCAAAACCAAACTTACAAATGAGCGTTCCCGTAAAAATAGTGCTGGACAACTGGCACGGCACAGTGGCTAATGCCAACAAACTTTTTGACAGCCTTACAGACGAGCAGCTACAGGCCGATGTAGCACCCGGCCGCAACAGCGGCACCTACCTGCTGGGCCACCTTGCAGCAGTTAACGACCGCATGTTACCGCTGCTTGGCTTTGGCGAGCAGATGCACCCGGAAATGAATGAGGTATTTCTTACCAGCCCGGATAAATCAGGAAAAGAAATGCCATCTCTGCAGTGGATTCGCGACTACTGGAAACGTACTAACGAAGCACTCAATAGCCACTTCAGTTCACTGACTCCTGAACAATGGATGCAGCGCCACAACTCAGTTTCTGAAGAAGACTTTGCAAAAGAGCCGCATCGCAACAAGCTGAATGTATTGGTGAACCGTGCCATGCATATGACCAATCACCTTGGGCAAATGGTGTTCCTGAAAAACTAATTGACAGAAGGGGCGAAAGCCCCTTCTTATTTTCTCCCCACTTTCAACTTCAGCTTCCGGCTTTTAGACGAGGTTGATTTTATGAGACTCTGTGCTCCGCGAAAAAGTTTTCCTTATCTGAGTCCCCTACGCACCAACAATTCCCTTCTATTAATGGCTTTCCAGAACCAGCTTCTGCACACTCTTTTGCCCGCCCGACGTAACGGTGAGGAAGTAGGTTCCACCATTTGCCTGATCGCTAATTGATAACCTCACCTTATGCACCCCAGCCTCCATTCCAGCTACCGATTTTCGCCACAATTCACGCCCCGTTACATCAGCAATAGCAATAGTCACATCTCCGCCTTTCCTCAGGTTATACATCACTGTTATAGCACCGTCGCCCGGATTAGGGTATACTGCCAGGTCAAGTCCGTCCTTACTTTGCTCGTTTTTTCTATCTATGCCACTCGTTCCGGATTTTACAAGGTATACCTCATAAACAGCAGTGCTTGCGACACTCTCTGTGCCGGTATTGACAAAGAAGATGTTTGCCGCAGAGCTATTGATCCCTCCTACTACATATCCCACCAGTGTAGTGTCGCTCGTCAGGTCATCCAGCTTTATTACACCATTCTCATAACGCGGCACTCCCGGTGCAGGAATCAATTCTGCACTTGCCCCAAGATACCCCGGCATCTCCACCGGCAGCTTATATTCTGTCATTGCCCCGGCCCCATCCCGCACTACTCTTGCTATCGTCTTCACAAACGGCACATTATCGTCCTGCACCAGCACACCTGCGCTATCATAATATCTTGCAATGCCCCCGAAGAACATGGAGTGCATCTCATTTCCGGTTACAGAATATCCGACCAGGTTGGCACAGTGGTAATGATTATAATATTGAGAAAATGAAGGATTCACAACATAACCGGCGCTATCGATATTGACGCAACTTAGGAATGGCAAATCAGCGGTTGGCTGAAACACACCAGAAAACATGGTGAGCCCTTCTTTACCATCCGGCATTATCTGAGCCACCAGGTTATAATCCCTTCTGTGCAGGTTGGTCGCATCGGTATAAGATGGCAGTTGTGTAACTGAGAGCGTCGTTCCGTCGTCATGTATCATCAGCTTCCTTACCTGGTTCGTATACTCCTGGGTGTAAGATGCGCCTCCCATTGGGTTGTAGCGGCCTGTGAACTTATTACCACCCACCAGGTAAAACACGTCATATATGCGATCCAGGTGTCCACCGGTAACGGCGAAAGCAGGATCAGATATCTGCCTGAAGCATCCCGCGATAGGGCCGCCCGACACAACAGCTTCTATCAGGCATGGCACGTTTATGGCTGTTAGCTTATCATGTGTAATGTGGTCGCCTGCGGTAGCACTGTATCCATAGCCACCTATACAATACAGTATAGTATCGCGCTGGTGAAATTCCATGTTCGTTGTGCTCAGCTGCTCTTGAATAGATACCGGAAGAGAAGTTAGAGAAGCACTCCAGCTTGTACCGGTTGCCGGATCAACAACATAGACAAACTTATTATTACCCGCATCTGCAAATGATACGGATGGCTGCCGGCGGTGCAGCCCATCTGTGCGACCACCTATTATCACCCATTTGCCGTCGTGGGTGCCATATACATATGATTGTAGTCCTGGTAGCCCGGTTACGGAAATGGGCTTAAGCACCACACCTGGCCACTGACCATTTACGCCGGTAGCCCCAATTATCGTCGCCAGCACTAGTAGTATGTGTTTAAACATGATCTGTTCTTTTTGCTGATCCAAAAGTAAAACGACCCTACCACCTCTAATGTAACATATGTCACACTACTCAAATACAGAGCATTACCAACCAATGGGTTAGCCAAACAACAAATAGCAATCGATAAGATTAATGTATTACACTATTCCCGAAAAATAGCCGGGCGCATGCATAAGCCTGCTACCGTACCAGCTAAACATCTCACCGTCTACAAGCGTCACTTCCACATTAGGCAGTGCCTGCTTTATCTCGCCAATGTGCTGCTCTTTAAAGGGGTAAGGCTCAGAAGACAGCAGCACCCGTTGCACACCTGTGCCCCGAAGCGATTCGGGGTTCACCACAGGGTATCGGCTCTCGTTTTCAAGTACGTTTGTCCAGCCTATCCGGGATATCATGTCGCTAATGAATGTATCACCGCCTACCGACATCCACGGATTCCGCCAGATGTAGTAGGCTACGCGTAGTGGCTGCGCGGTTTGCAATGATGCCATACCTGATCTGATATTACTTACTATATCCGCTGCTTTCCCTTCCCTACCCGTCAATTCTCCTACGGACAGTATCATCTGCAGCGCTTCGTCCAGCGTTCTGATATCACTTATCCATACCGGGTATTTTTCTGCCAGTGCCTCTACCTGCTCTTGTGTGTTTTCCTCCTTGTTGGCGATTACGAGGTCCGGCTTCAGCTCATCAATTATTTCCAGGTGCACAGACTTTGTACCCCCTACCCTTCGCTTGCTTCGAAACCAGCTTTCAGGGTGAATGCAAAACTTGGTGATACCCACTACCTCTTCCTCCAGGCCCAGGTCGTGCAAAAGTTCTGTCTGGCTTGGCACAAGTGATACAATGCGCTTCGGCTCACCGTTTAGCAACACACGTCTGCCCATCATATCAGTAACCGTGCGCTCCACCTACAGATCTCCTTTTATGGGCCTCATAATAATGGTTTCAGTAACTGCCTGTGCCGATAGCGACAGTGCGTTCCACAATACAGCTGCCACATCAGTAGCCTCCATTATACGCTCAGGTGCCACACCGCTTCCCTCCCACGATGGCGACCATACAGCGCCCGGGCATACCGAAGTCACCTTTATGCTGTGCTCACGCAGCTCTTCTCTAAGGTTGTCAGAGAAGCCGAGCAACGCATATTTCGAGATGCTGTATGCACCGCCATTCGGATATGCTTTCAGGCTGGCAACAGAACACATGTTGAATATGTGCCCCCCACGGTCCTGCATAGTTGGCAGCAACCTGCGCGTAAGATTGTATGCACTGTAGAGGTTGGTGCTTATCATGTTTTCCAGTTGCCCTTCCGGCTCGGAGGCTATCGTACCGGGCTTAAAGGTACCGGTGTTGTTTACCAGGACATCAATGTGCGGAAAGCTATGCAGTACTTCTGCTGCAAAGCTATTCACTCCATCCCGGCTACTCAGGTCGGCCGCAATTGCAATCACTTTCGATGGTGGGTATTTACTGCGCCAATCCTCTGCAACCGCCAATAGTTTTGCCTCGGTGCGTGCGCATATGGCAACGGAATATCCTTCCGAAAGCAACTTCTCCGTTATAGCATATCCTATACCCTGCGAGGCACCCGTAATAACCGCATACTTCATTGTCTCGTCTTTGTTGCCCGAAGGTAAGACATCATCACGAGCATGCTCATAAACAGGGAGCGCCCCGACGGGGCGCTCCCTTATTGTTGTTACTCGAACCTTTTCCTTTCCACACTCATCTGCACACTACCTTCTTCCACCACCTTGCGGCCTTCCGCCCTGTTGTGGCTCACGCTGCTGAGGTTGTGGCTGACGCTGAGGCGCTTCCGGCCTTGGGCTTGGGCGCTGATCAAACTGGCGTTGCTGTGGCTGGCGTTGAGGTTGCCTGTCTTCACCACGACCCGGTTGCGGGCGGTCCTGCGGTTGCAGTGGCTGTTGCGCGGGTTGATTATCAAACCTTCCACGCTGCGGGCGGTCCTGCGGTTGCTGTGGCTGTTGCGCGGGTTGATTATCAAACCTTCCGCGTTGCGGCCTGTCCTGGGGTTGCTGTGGCTGCTGGGCGGGTTGGTCATCAAACCTTCCACGCTGCGGACGATCTTGTGGCTGCTGTGCGGGTTGATTGTCAAACCTGCCGCGCTGTGGACGATCCGGCTGCTGTGGCTGCTGGGTTGGTTGGTTGTCAAACCCACCACGCTGCGGCCTGTCTTGCTGCTCCTGCTGTGGTTGGCGGGTAGGCTGATTGTCAAACCTGCCCCGCTGAGATCTGTCTTCTTGTTGCAGACGACCACCGCGGTCATCGTCCATTCGTCCTCGGCCACCTTCCTGTTGCTGCAGACGTGGCAATTCCTGCCTGAATGTTGGCTGGCCATTACCTGGCTGCACCTGCTGCACACCACGACCGATGCTACGTGGCGCCTGCACAACGCGCGCTGGTCTTGCGTCACGAACTGTACCTTGGTTTACAGTTGGCCTGTAGATGCTTACTGAGTTCCTGCCTACGCTTGCTGCTCCGGGCCTGTTCCTATGCGTTACCTGGTACACACGCACCGGGTGACCGGTTGTCTGCTGTATCACCTCGGCACGGGGACCGTAGTTATAGCGCACGCGGGTGGTATTATCTATGTAGTAGTTGTTGATAACGGTAGTATGGTACATATAGTTCCTGTTGTAAGACGGACCATACCAGTAGCGCATACAGTTTGGCTGATACATATACTGTGGCCCCATAAATATCCACCAGCTATCAGGTGCATAATAAGTAACCCCAACATTGATACCGGGAGCCAGCGGCGCCCAGCCGGCATAGCCACCGCCATACCTCCAGCTTACCCAGGCAGGAGCCCACTCGTAACCGGGCACCCATATCCAGCCATAATATGGATTATAGGTCCAGCGGCCATAGTGATACACGGCCCATCCCCATGGGTCTTCGCTTACCCAGGTATTACCATATTCTGTCATTACCCATTGGCCGCGGCTACCGTAAGGGCGAAAATCTCCGCCCTCATTAGGCACCCACACATTACCAAAATCGGGATCATATACCCACTGGCCGTAGGGTGAAAGGTTGTCATAAAACATCTGGAATGACACCTGTATGTCCTGTGCTGCAGCACGCTTGCTGCCTGCAGTTAGCGCCAGGGCAAGAAATACAACACTAAAAATCTGACTGATGTGCTTTTTCATATTTTCTGTTTTTCAGCCGGTTGTGAGCGGCTACTCTATGGGATATTCAATATTGGCTCCAAAAACTGCCAACACTCTGTTAATCTGCCAAATGGCATGTGCTGAAGGGAGCGAAAGCACCTGCGCCGGTACACGCAAGATACCAAAAAAATGCTGCGACAGCAGTAACGAAATTCAGTTAACATCCAACCTCCAACTTAGTTAAACTGAGCATGCCCCATCCGCTCCGACTTTCTTTTTTGCTTCGCCAAAAAAGAAAGTAGCAAAGAAAAAAGGCGACTTTTTTGCAAACGCTCCGCAGCAAAAAAGATAGCTCTACGCTGAAATTGTGGGGGAATACTATTTAGCACGTGCCCCAATACGTGGGGGCGCTAATGAAGCTTTTGTAATCCTCTTCGCCGGAGCGCAAAAACAAATTGTTTTAGACCCGACATGGCATTGCCGCATAATAGAATTACATACTTAGTCTCAGCACAAATAAGTCTCTAAAATGACTAATCCCCGCCATGGGCGGGGATTAGGTGGTATTTTATCGTTGATCGCCATGCGGCGAAAACTTCATTATGCAGATACAGACAGTGCCTGTGCCATGGTAACACCAATGTTAGCAGGACTATCTACTACGTGAATACCACACTCGCGCATGATCTTCATTTTTGCAGCAGCAGTATCGTCAGCACCACCAATGATGGCACCTGCGTGCCCCATACGGCGGCCTGCAGGCGCTGTTTGGCCGGCGATGAAACCTACCACAGGCTTGCGCATGTTGTCCTTCAGCCAGTTGGCAGCCTCAGCTTCCATGTTACCACCTATCTCACCTATCATGATGATACCGTCTGTTTCAGGGTCGTTCATCAGCAGTTCCACAGCCTCGCGTGTAGTAGTACCAATGATCGGGTCACCACCTATGCCAATAGCAGTAGAGATACCCATACCTGCCTTTACAGCCTGGTCAGCAGCCTCATAAGTAAGCGTGCCTGATTTAGACACGATACCGATGCGGCCCGGCTTAAACACGAAGCCCGGCATGATGCCCACCTTAGCCTCGCCCGCAGTGATAACACCCGGACAGTTAGGGCCTATCAGGCGGCAATCGCGGCCTTTTATATACTCACGAGCCTTCACCATATCCTGTACAGGGATGCCCTCTGTGATGCAAATAATAACCTTAATGCCTGCGTCAGCAGCCTCCATAATAGCGTCAGCAGCAAATGCAGGTGGCACAAAAATGATAGATACATCAGCACCTGCCTTTACTACTGCATCCTTTACAGTATTAAATACAGGACGCTCCAGGTGTGTAGTGCCACCCTTGCCCGGTGTAACACCACCTACCACGTTGGTTCCGTATTCTATCATTTGACCGGCATGGAAGGTACCTTCTGTACCGGTGAAGCCTTGCACGATAACTTTTGAGCCTTTGTTTACTAAAACAGCCATTATATGAGTTTTAAGAGCCGCAAATTTAATGGAAATAATGGAAAAGTGGAGTCGTAAGTATCAAGACGTAAGTCGATAGTCGCTTATCCTGTATGGCTAAAGGGTCATGAGTCTGTTTTTAGTCGGCCAACTTCCGGTTTACTTCCGACTATTGCCGACTGGAGATGAACCAACTTTTACACAATCAACTGATTATCAATTAGACACAACTCGCAATTTCCGACTTCCGGGTGTGTTTATGCTCGCATTCCCGTTGTGTGTATCTGAACCAGGATATCTCGGGTTGAAGGATGATAACTATAGTAACAGAATCATGCTATGTGTTATGTGTTGCTTTAATCTCCGGGAGGGTATATTATACGTAAAGAAGGTTTTTCTGTAGTCTAAGCGTTACCCTATTGGCTGTGATACTTGCCCGTATTGGTTATGCGAATTTTCCGTTATTTCTATCTACTTCTAAAAACTTCTAAAAGTTGCTCGAAAACTGCACTTATTCTTCTAAAAACTGCTAACGATTTCTAAAAAACAGGAATTAGTAATTTGGAATTGGGAATTAGGATCGTATGAAATGCAAAATGTCAATTCTGATGACCCTTTGACGAGAAAGGTGTATTCGTTGCGTAAAGGTAAAACCGGTTTATGATATGGCGAGTAGGCAGACGGAAATTGTGCATATCTTTTTGGATGGATGCCTCGTGGAGCGACGGTTCGCGCGGTTTTAGATCGCGGGTTCTATGGGACAGACCGCATTATAGTTTTCGGTGGGGAGCACTGACAACAGTAGGAAATAGGAACTTTTTTTCTCAACAAAATTGTAGAGTGTATCTGCGAAATTTGAACAAAAGATAAGGGCGGCTTAAAAGGCAAACGACTATTCTGTATTGCGGTTGATTCTAATTTGGCCTATATACATTGGCGGACACATATTTTGCAAGGATATTCGCGATTTGTTCGCAATTTTCTTTTGAGGCCTTCAAAGTAGCATTTCTATTCGAGGGAACAAATCCAAACTCAAGTGTTACTCGTGAACTCGATAACGCGTCTTTTCCAAACGAAAAGTCAACACATTTAACAGAAAAATAAGATACATTATTTGCTATTGTATCTAGATCCCAATCTTTTTCTTTTAGAAAGAACTTTGCTTCACCACAATACTGTTTGCTGAATATCCACAGGCTTTCATAGTTCCTACTTCCGTCAGAACTCAAATACTCGCTTACAAACACGTCGGTGACATCAACCTTTAGGTAACCCTCGTAAAAGTCTAGCACTTCTTTGGCCTTTTCTAGTAGCCCGTCAATAATTCCAACTTTTTCTAGATATGCAACAAATTCAATCTTCATATATTTGCTTTTTGCTTGTTTCTAACTTCCATTATCATCCCTTCTACGTAATGAAGGATGTGCCCTAAATAATTGGTTGTAAACTCATCACTTTGATAGTTCCATTGCCATTTCCTATCAAACGGTAACGGGTTAATTCGACGCTCTTCATACACTTTGTGTGTGAGTTTGCTTATCACATCTTGTAATTGAGTAGTAATTTGAATCTCAATTGTGATTTTCTTTTGTTCTGTGTCCCAATCAATCTTTGGGATTTCAAACGAATAATTTGTGTACATGTGAAGTGCGTAATAGCCTTCATCTCGGGCTTCGAACGAAATATCGCAATCTAACCCAACGTCACGAAGTTCTCTCTCTATTTTTGCCAAGAGAAATTCAACTCCGTCGAGATATTTCACTATGAAACGTGTCCTCAAAATATCATTCGTAGTATCAAACCAGTTTTCTGGAGTAAACCATCCATTCTTAGGTGAACCTGGCCATTTCCAATTCTGCAGAACGTTTTTCCTGTAATTTTTGAGAAGAAAAGAATCAAAATGTTTCGTAACCAGCTCGGGCTTAAATTCGGTCAAAAACAAGTGATATCCAGTGTTATCTAAATATTCGGCATTAAAACTTGCCATCTTATCTAGTATGTTTTGCCAGATACTAGATTTTTGGAAATCAATCTGAATCTTATTGACTACTGAGTTGTAATACCCTTCAGTACGCCGGTCTATTTCCGCGATTTTGCTTTTTGCAAGCCAACGTTTATACTCTTCAATCGAACGCGGTTTCTCCATGAAAATTGCGAGATTTCAATAAAAGTAGCAATTATTACCAATAAATAATAGGCCAGCTCCTTCCCAATTCCAACTTTAAAGTTCGTCCCGTAAAAATGAACCGGAATCAAAACAAACCCACTCTCCGCACATCTCTATATCCGCCAGTTGAACAAACAGATGTAAACGAGGAAATATTCCGTCCGGCTAAAACGAACTGAAAGCAATTGATTCTTGGCTCTAAATAAAGAACCTTTGAATATTAACAATGCTGTCGAACACTACTGATCCGCCCTCGCACTCCCCGCCACCTATAGCCGGAACCCGATCGCCACCTTCACTCCGCTAACGTTAATTGGCAACCTTGGCTGCACTGCTAAGGCAGGATTACTTTCGCACTTCATTTTGCGCACGAGGCCAACTATGTACTCTGCTTTTGCAGTAAAATGGCCTCTCACAAAAAGACGTGCTTTGATGCCTGCGGCTGGCTCTATAAGTGACAAAAAGTAGATATCAGAACCATAAGCACTATTACTAACAGACGGGATGGCAAAATATCGAAACATAAGCTCAGGCCCGAGTGTTAGCGCTGCCCCTGGCCGGTTCACCAAAATACCGGACACGGCTACTCCCGCGGTTAATGCTCTCCCGTTTTTAGGATTCAGGCGGTGGCCATACGGCGTAGAGACCATGCGGCTATACCATGTACTGGATGGGTCCAGCAGCACATCATATCCAATTGCAATTTCGGTGACCCTGTGCCGCTTTTCATTGGGAATGGCAAAAGAAAAGTTGAACCCGATGGATGAGGAAAACGGCGCTTTGCCGCCACTCATGAACCGGCCTGCCACTATTTCCGTAATTCTGGCCGTTTCGTGCAGATTGCTTTTGGCGGGTGCAGCCGAGTCGGTTGCCGTTTTTTCATAAGACGGTGGCGGTGCTGACTGAGCATAGGACGGAAATGCGCAAAACCACAATGCAGCGACGGTGTATATTTTTCTCATAAGAATTGGACAGCGCAAAAATAGTTTTTCCACTTTCTCATTGAAAGAAAAACATCTCACTTTTGAATAAAATTGTATATTGCAAAATATGCTGCGTAGCCAGCTATCATAATCTCTGAAATACACGGGGTATTTACAGATTAAAACACAAACCATGAAAAAGCTTCAGCTTCCTGCGCTACTGGTAGTAGTGACCTGCGCCATCATCGGCATTACGCAATTGCGCAAACCGGAAACGTCAACAGTTGGGGACGCGCCAGCCGTAAGCGGCACCACCGGAAAATTCCTCTTCATATCAGATGTGCACCTGGACCCGCAACTGACTGTTACCAACTCCTATGGCCACCAGGATGCAGGTATGGACGTATGGTCGGCCTTTACCTGGAAGCTGGACCAGGTGATGCAGTCGCCGGATGCCCCGTCCTTTATTATCTATACCGGCGATCTGCCCGTACATGTATCTTACGCATGCAGTCCACTGGGTAGCGCTGAAACAAATGCACACGACACAGCTATGGCTATGGTGCTGAACGAACTCAGGGACCTTTCCGTCAAATACGGCGTGCGAACATTCTACCTACCCGGCAACAACGATGCGCTTAACGGCGACTACCTGCCGTTTGCCGATGCTGCTGGCTATACCACACTGTCCCTGGTTGACTCCGCATCCGGTCTATTCCCCACCGACAGCACGGCAGCGGCCATGATAAGCTATCAGCCGGGTAAGGGTTACTATTCGGCCTATGCCATGCGTGGCCTGCGCATCATAGCGCTTAATACTGTGGTCTACAACACTTCCTGCAGTCCCTATCCCGGACAGGAAAAAGCTTGTTCAGATGAGATGCTGTGGCTAAGGCAACAACTATCTGATGCGGAACAGAAGAATGAGCAATGCTATATAGCCATGCACATACCGCCAGGCGGCGACTATCATGGCAACCCAATGTGGAACACGAACGGTGGCAACTGGGCAGATACCTTCCTGGCGCTGGCTGCGCAATACAGGGCATCTATCTCAGGTGTGCTATATGGTCACACGCACGAAGACGAAATGAGGTTGCTTTACGCACCGGGCACAGATACAGTAGCGGAAGTGGCGGTGAGCTGCCCCGGCATCAGCATTCTACATAAAAACAACCCGGGCTTCAAGGTGGTAACATTCGATGTGCGATCTAAGGAACTACTGGATTTCACAACTCTGTATACGGATATTCCCGTGTCTCCCAAAAACTGGCCTGGCAGCTACAGCTTTTCATCTGTCTTCAAGTCAGCGCCTGGCGAGACCATTTTTCACAGGGTAACTACCATGGACCAGCAGTCGCTCATTTCCGGGATAGGTTACACCTACAACGTAAGGCATGGCTCTGCATCCCCCACAACGGTCATGAATTTCTACCAGGTAAAGGCACAATAAATACGGGCGAGGCACAGGTGCAACAGAGTAGCCAAATCATTTCTCCCTGTAGTTGCGGGATACAGCCATATCCAGGTCATCAGCCTCAGTATCTATTTCGCGCAGTAGCCACTTGTCGCCGCTACGGATGAAGTAATAAATGTCCGCAAACTCTGATAATTGTTTGTCTACATTCCTGATTACTTTACCTGTAATGTCCGACACCGTATAGTCCCGCAGAAAGCCGGCAATATAGGCTGAATAGCCATCCCTGCTATCGTCTTTAAAGTCTTCCGTACGCAGTATTATTACTTTATTTACTTCCGCGTCTTCTACAATATTATGGATACCATCCTTTCGGTTCATATCAAAGTGCGAGGTGTACCTCTCGTAGAACTCGTTGGTCACCATCTCTCTTACACTGCTCATGTCGCGTGCTACCCACGCATTTTGAATAGCGCAGAACGCATTAAATGCAATTTGTTCAAGTTGTGTCTTATCCCAGATAGGGTCTTGCTTTGCAGACGCTTTTAAATTAGCTGAAGCCTTTACCCGACGGTAGGCCACAACGATGGCAAATGCGATAGCACCTAAGATAACAAGCACCGCAAAAAATAGCTGCACCGGGTCTGAACCGACGTGGCGTGAATGACCCAATCCTACAGTCCGGCGCCATCGCCACCTGCGGGCATGTACCAGTTCGCTCGAAAGCACAGTCGTGAATATGAAAATGACCCGGAGTAGAACTCTGGTTCCCGCAACTGATCTAATTCTTGCCACGATCGGGATATTTCATTACGCCAGCCTTTCCTGTTCCCTCAGCCAGCGCTCAGGAATGTCGCCAGCACATGCTATATCATAGTCCTTCCGGGAGCAAGGAACGAAGGTGCCTTCGGGCAACCTCATCCACCAACGGTTGGTGCGCTTGCTGCGCAGGAAGGTGGTGTCCATATCTGAGAACACAACATTAAAAACCACAAACTCGTCGCGGTCGGTGAGGCGTGCCTCCTGGCGGCGCACGAGGCAGCCGTCAATAAAATACCATACCATCTGCGCCATCTGGCGAGCGGTCATATTGTGGACATCATTGTTTTCGTCATAGCCATATATACCAAAAGAAGTAAGCGCATCGCTCATACCGGCGTAACGTGTCAGCGTGCAGACCTCCTCACCGGAAAGCCCGTTTGGCGAGCCGTTTACGTTTGCCGGGGCATCACTATACCGCACAACGGACATATCCAGCCCAAAAATGTCACTAATGCGCAGTACCGGCTCTATGTCCTCGATATGCTCCCGCACCTTGCCCAGGCGGTAAAAATCAAAACGCAACTTATCAAGGGTTTCCAGCATTTGCGGGTGTGCATAGTAGCTCTGGAAACCAATATGACTGTAGTGAGATACAAAATTGGGTGAGCGGGTGAGCATATCCAGCAGGAAGCCCGAAGCGTTCACCTCCTCGGTCTCGTCAAGATCTATGAGCATATCTGCAACAGAGGCCACCACCATCTGCTCAGACTTCTTGAATGCCTCATATTGCTGCAGCATAAGGTCGTGCCCGCCGCCAATAACCAGGGCTATCTTGCCCGCCAGTTTTATCTCGTGGAGCACTTCAAGCAGTGCAGAGCGCGTATCTGCAGGAGATGCCCCCTGCCTGATGTTGCCAAGGTCTGCAATACGGATATCGCTATGCCAGTAATACATCCTGTATAGCTCCTCGCGCACGCGTTCAGGCCCCTTTCCGTATGGCCTGCCTTTTTCTACCCCACTCCACTCGGCACAGCCCAACAGGAAAATATCGGCTTCTTCGGCATTAAAATCGGGCTTACCAAAGCACATGATCTTTGCCCCCATCTGCATGGGTTCGTAACTGCCTTCCGGTTTTGTGTCTATAAAATGCTGCTCTTCGAGGAAGATATTGAGGTCGTTCATTAATTGTGAATTTAAGCGCTTAAATGTACATAATTTTCCGGCGCGGTCGTGTAACAGAGCGGGCACGCGGTGACACTGCGGTTATCGGTTACAAGGCAGGTATTGCAACCGAAAAGAAGGCATTGTTAAAAACCAGTGAGAAACCGGAATTGCGCACCTTAAATCCTCCTATTATTATTTACTTTTGAGCCGATATGGCAAACAGCAAAAAAGCGAAACCTACGTATATCAACGCCATAATGGGTGTGGCGCTGGTGCTGTTCCTGCTGGGCATACTTGGCTGGCTGGTGATAAATGGCAGGGCGCTGAGCCGTGCCTTTAAGGAAGACCTGGAAGTGAATGTTGATTTTCACGACAATGTGAGCGAAGAAAACGTTCATAAGATGAAGGCGATCCTGGATAAGCAGCCGTTTGTGCGCAAATCGCGCATTATAACCAAGGAAGAGGCCGCCGCCATGGAAAGCCAGGTGGAGGGAAGCAACATAGTGGAATTCCTGGGATACAATCCCCTATTCACCTCCATCTCCATGAAACTGAGGGAGGGCTATGTGAACCAGGACAGCCTGATGCGTGTGCGCCAGTTCATAATGCAGAGCAATGTGGTGCGCGATGTAACCTGGCCCACAATGGTAGTGGACCAGATGCATAACAACTTTAATAAGATAGGCATTGTGCTGGCTGTGTTGTCTGCCATATTGCTGATCGCGGTAATCTTCCTCATAGACAATACCGTGCGACTTGCCATGTTCAGTAACCGGTTTATTATCAAAACCATGCAGATGGTGGGGGCCACTCAGTCGTTTATTACCCGCCCATTTGACAGCCGTGCAGTGATCAATGGCCTCACAAGCGGCATAATTGCGGTCCTGGGCCTGTGGCTCGTAATGTCATTTGCGAAGGCACAGTTACCTGTACTAACTATGCTCACGGACCCGTTGCTAACAGGTCTTCTTATTTTCAGCATGCTGGTGCTTGGGGTGCTTATCTCTACCATCAGTACACACCGCTCAGTGGTGAAATACCTGAAAATGCACATAGATGACCTGTATTAACGGCACAAAGGCTAAAAAATCTATATTTGCACTCTAACAGTACTCAATATGTCTACTCCTAATAAACAAACTCCACGCCCTTCGCTTACAGCTACGCATGCCACTATTACTAACAAACCGGCATCGGCGGCGAACAAGCAAGAGGTAACTTTCCTTTTTGACAAGGAGAACTATAAGTGGATGTTCATTGGGCTTGGACTTATTTTCCTTGCATTCTTCCTTATGTCCGGTGGCAAATCTGCCAACCCGAACGAGTTTCATTATGATGAGATCTATAGTTTCCGTCGCATTACACTGGCGCCTATAGTATTGATGGCCGGTTTTGCTGTAGAAGCATATGCCATCATGAGGAAGCCGAAGACAAAGGACAACAACACGGAAGCCTAGTGGGGTCGCGGGCTTAGAAGCCTGATCAAGGTAAACTATAAGACTGGAAATACTGGATGGCAAGCGCATAGCCGTCCAGGCCAAGGCCACTAATGCTACCCTTGCATTTTGCCGCTATGAAAGATGTTTTCCGGTAATCTTCCCGCGCAAGTACATTGGATATATGCACCTCTATAACGGGGATGCGAATTGCCGCAACAGCATCAGCAATGGCAATGCTGGTATGGGTGTAGCCGCCGGCATTGAGCACTACGCCATCCACACTATCAATGCAGGCGTGCAGAAAGTTTATCAATTCCCCTTCTATATTGCTCTGGTGGTAAGCTATCTCAACAGAGGGAAATCGTGCATCAAGCGTAGCCAAAAAATCCCGGAAATTTTCGTTACCATATACCTCCGGCTCGCGTGTGCCCAGCAGGTTAAGATTTGGTCCGTTGATGATAGCAATGCGCATAACGATAGCCAATTAGAATTTTAAGCAAACACCTGAATTTCGTTGTAAAGCGTATCTCTCTCCACAGGTATCTTGCCTACTGCTTCTATCATGTCACAAAGCTCCTCTGTAGTAAGCGATGGTGACTGCTCTTCAGAACCGGCCATGGAGTAAATCTTGGTAGTATCGTCAATGGTGCCGTCAAGATCATTTACACCATAGGCTAGCGACAATTGCGCCGTTTGCCTGCCCAGCATAGGCCAGTAAGCCTTCAGGTTCCTGAAGTTGTCCATGAAAATGCGGGCGATAGCATACATACGAAGGTCTTCGATGATAGAAGACTCCTTTACATGCGACATGTCGTTGTTCTTGTTCCGGAACTTAAGTGGTATGAAGCAATTGAATCCGCCGGTTTCATCCTGGAGGTTGCGCAGACGGCTCATGTGGTCTACTCTGTGCTCAAAACGCTCAATGTGACCATAGAGCATGGTAGCATTGGAATGCATACCCAACTTGTGTGCAGTGCCATGTATATCCAGCCAACCGGCGCCATCTACCTTGTCGGCGCAAATAACTTCCCGCACTTCCGGATGAAATATCTCTGCACCTCCGCCCGGCAGGGATTGAAGACCTGCATCACGCAGTTTTATCAGACCCTCTTCTGTAGTGAGCTTTGCCTTACGGAACATGTAATCAAGTTCAACAGCAGTGAAACCTTTCAAATGAAGATCAGGGCGGTGCTCATGAATGCGGGTCAGTAGCTCGCAGAAAAACTCAAGGTTCATCTTCGGGTGCACGCCACCTACGATGTGTACCTCGGTAACAGGCTGACCATCATATTTGCGCACGATGTCCATCATTTGCTCTATACTTAGCTCCCAGCCTTCGTCCCTGTGCTTGTACTGTCGGGAATAAGAACAGAAATTGCATGTGAACATACATACGTTCGTAGGCTCAATATGAAAGTTGCGGTTAAAGTAAACCTTACCGCCATGAAGCCTGGTGGAGATGTGATTTGCAAGTGCACCTACAAAACCGAGGTCGCCCTTTTCGAACAGGACAAGGCCCTCCTCTTCTGTTATTCTCTCGCCTTCGTTCACCTTTTCGCTAATGCGCAATAGTGTACTGTCCTTCACCGTATTTCTAAATGAGCTCAATAATTCCATCTTCAGTTTCCCTTTCAAAATTGGGTACAAAGGTACGCCGCAACAAGCAAATACCCGCTAATGCCGGTCATCCAGGGTATAGCGAATAACTAAGTGCCCATAAGCAAAAAGGCGCTCCCAGGGGAGCGCCTTTTAAAAAACATTGGACAACTATTATTGTTTTACAAATTTCTGCACTTCTATGCCGTTAATCCGTATCATATATACACCCGCAGCGAACGAAGAAACGTCAACGCTGGCGGAGCCAGGAGCCGAGCCGTCGAGTGTAGCAGTGTAGAAAACACGGTCTGCTATGTCGGAGATCACAAGGTTTCCTGTCTTAGCTTTCAGATTTTTCCAGCCAATTGTTACTGTAGAAGAAGCCGGATTTGGGAACACTACCAAGCTAGGAGCTGAAGATGTTGAATTGCCAACAACAGTCGTAGGCTGTCCGTGACCGTCATCATCTACCGGCGGAGGAAGTGGCACAATCTCACCGACAAATACCAGGACGGTATCTGAGTGTGTACCATCAGAAACCAAAACGCGGAACATATCAGAACCAGTATAGGTAGAAAGCGGCGTGTAAGCCAGGCCGGTAGGCTTTGTAGACCTTACCTTACCCATAGACTCCTTAATAGCGGGGAATCCGGTAAGAACACCATTTACCGGAGGGGTAAGCACAGTCCACATTTCTGTTTCTCCCTCATCTATATCTGTGATCCATAGGAGTGTATCGATATTGAATGGAGCAGATGCATATGGATTAAAGAACTGCGTGCGACCAAATGCAAAAGTTGGCGTATGTGTAAGATGATTCAGTTTGCGGATACGCTGGTTGTTGCTGTCAGCGATATAGACATTATTGAGGTGGTCTACACAAAGGCCGTAGGGAATATTCATGTTCGCATTTGGACCATACAAATCATCGGTATAGCTCTGGATATAGAAATTGCCGCCTAATACCCACATGGTATCTGAAGCAAAGTCCAGTTCGCGGCAAGAGCAACTCATCTCGTTGCAATAGAGGTTACCGTTTGGTCCTATGCACATGCCAGTAGTGGTTCCAAGCGTGGTGCTGAGGGCGGGTGTGCTACAAACACCTATTCCACCGGAAAGCGCGCCTGCAATGTGCGTTACAATTCCTGTAGCAGCATCTATCTTCCTGATGATGGAATTATTATAGGCGGGATAATTAGGATTCTGATCAGAGAAGAATACGTCTCCTGCAGGGTTAACGCATACGCAAACAGGCCCTTTTAGCTGGGCTGACACAGCCGGTCCACCATCGCCACTGTAACCAGCAATGCCTGTACCTGCAATGGTAGAGATCATTCCAGTAGAGAACGTTATTTTCCGAACTCTATTATTGCCCCTATCTACGATGTAGAGATTGCCCGCAGCATCTATTGCTATGCCCTGTGGGTTATTGAGCTCGGCAGAAACTGCTAAACCCCCATCGCCGCTGAAACCGGCAGTGCCGGTACCGGCCACAGTGTAGATAAGCCCCGAACTTGCTTCGATCTTACGTACCTGGTTGCCGGTAGTAATAAAAATGTCACCAGCAGTATTCGCACATAAATAGTTAGGTGAAATAGCTGCCGTGAGCGCGGGGACACCATCTGCAGTAGAGGTACCACCACCGGCAATGGTGCTAATGATGCCGCCATTTGCCGTGATCTTCCGCACCCTTCCATTTCCTTTGTCGGTAAAGTAGAGATTCTCGTCAGCGTCCAGACAAACGTCCTTAGGACCGCTGATAACCGCTTTTTTTGCAAGCCCGCCGTCACCGCTAAACGCTGGCGTACCGTTGCCGGCAATGGTGAGTGTGATCTTCTGATCCTGCCCGAAGGCTGAAAACACAGTGCAGCAAGTGAACGCTGCCGCAATCAATGGTGTAAAAAACCTCATAAAGAATGCGATTGAGACGTGAACAAAAACTTAACAACTTAAAATTAACAACATTTTTTATAAATATCCAACTTTGGGTAATTTATTTTAATAGGACAATCCATCTGGCTGAAACTGCCGAATCGAGTGCGGAAAGCATGTATAAACAATCTTCTGAGCACACAACTTCCCGGAAAATGAATGAGCTTCAACCGAATAGACTATTTTAGCGCGACGTGAAATCGACGCCTGAAATATACCGGAAGGCCACAATAGCAGCACTGCTTTACATGGTGAGTTGGGGGCTCATTATTTCTATTTTTCCACTAAAACCATTCTGGCGCGATGAGTGGTGCATGCTATACAACATAAAATTTAAGGATGCAGATCAGTTGTGGGGCAAACTCGACTTTACACAGCAATTCCCGCGTGTGTACCTGCAAATCGTAAAGGCTTTTACATCAGCATTTGATTACTCTTACCAGTCGTTACGGCTGCAGTCTTTCCTGGTGGGGGCAGCAGCATTAGGACTAACATGGCGCCTTGCAAGGCGACTATTTACCGACAAACCAGAGCGATATTTATTCATCCTCGTGATTGCCGGCAACCCAATGTTCATAGACTACCTGGGACAAGTGAAACATTATGAGATGGAGATGCTGATGGGCCTGGTGGCCTTATGGCAGTATGTAGAAATACTTCAACCAGCGGCACCTTCAAACAAAGTGCGCAAGGGGGCCTTGTATCTATCGCTCGTTGCGGCGCCTTTTTTTAGCTACACGTACCCCATCGCCATTGCACCTGCGCTACTACTAATAACACTTGCCGCCATGCAAAAGAACGGCTTGCTACGCCAAAGGCGAGGCGAGGCGATGTTATTTATTGCAGTGAGCGTAGTATCCTGCGCCGCGTTTTATTACTTCGACGCCGCCGAGGTGTTAAAGGACACTAACATGCACAATTTCTGGTTTGAGCGCGTTGATTATATAAACGGCGGCATCCAAAAACGCTCAATAAATACCTGGAAGTTTTTTGCCAAGACGGGAGCCGGCGCCTTATTTGAAGTAGTTTTTGGCATTGCCTGCCTGGCAGCAACTATCTCAGCCGCGCTGAGAGTGACACTGAAACGCAAAAGCTTGCCAGCACCCACGCGATACATGCTACAATATGCACTGCTTTTGGTGGGTGCGCTAATAGGCCTTTACATGCTCGACAAGATACCCCTGGGGCAGGCAAAATTCACCATATTCGCTGCGCCCGCCCTTAGCCTGATCTTAGCACATGGCCTAAAACACTGGACCGGAACTAGTAAAAAACGTGCTCCGGGAATAATAACCGGAATACTTTTTGCGGCGATGGCAGGCAACATTCTTACTGCCTTCCTCCAGATCTTCACGTCGGACGATTACCGTTTGAAGCTGAAGACCTACCATGCAAATGTGCGCGCGATAGAGCTGGCAAAGAAGGACCATATACCTATCGTGGTGACACCTGCCATCGGACTGCCTGATGATATAACTGTACCTGTGCCCTACCTATCAATGCCGGACGCTGCGGGGATACTCAAAACTTATCCGGACTATCACGAGAAAGACGGAATCACAATCGTGGCAACCGGTAAAAACCCTAACAAGGAAGAGGTAATGCACTCTTTCCCAGAGGGCGCAAAGAGTGTAGTATTAGCTGACGGGACGAACGTTCAGGTAATTTCCCAAGAGGAGGAGCATTAGTTAACAAAGTACATTTCAAGCGCTCCTTTTCCCTTTACTTCGATGAGGCCCCGCGGGGTGCAATTGTATTTGTCGCTCACCTTTTCAAAGGTCGCTTTTGAAATATTTATCTTTCCGGGATCGCTGGCCTGCTGCATACGGGCGGCGGTATTAACTGTATCGCCCCATATGTCGTATGCAAACTTCTTGACGCCCACAATGCCCGCCACTACACTACCTGTATGAACGCCAATACGCACGCGTACCATCCTGTTTACAGGATTCTTTCTCCTCTCCTCCATAAATTGGAGTATCGCTTTCGCAGCATCTATCGCTTTCAGCGCGTGGTTATCGTCAGCTACGGGCAGCCCGCAAACCGCCAGGTAGGCATCGCCTATGGTCTTTATTTTTTCTATTCCGCGCTCCACCATTATCTGGTCAAAGGCCCGGAAACACTCATCCAGCTCCTGGACCAATGCCTGGGGCGTTAGCTCTGAGCCGGTAGTGGTAAAGTTGACAAAATCGGCAAAAAGCACGGTCACATTCTCAAAGTGCCTGGCCGCTGATATGCCCGTTTCTTTCAGCTCTTCTGCCACCTCGGCGGGTAGTATATTCCTGAGCAGGTCATCGGCCTTCTCCTTTTCTATTTTCAACTCGTCGTGCTGGCGTTCTATTTTTGCTTTCTGGTCTGTGATCTCCGCAGTACGTTCCATCACTTCGCGCTCCAGGCGTTCATTCTGGCGTTCCAGTATCTCCTTTTTTTCTTTCTCCTTTGCAACGTTTTCTTCAGACAAGTGTTGTATCGAATCCAGTTGCTCTGCGAGTTGCTTCTGGTTCAACGCGTTTCTTCGTGCAAGGATAAATACCGGACCCAATGGATAGATGTAAATGATGGCGGTAAGAAAGCCGTTGATGAGTTGAAAATAAAAGTCTTTCTCCAGCACTGCCGACTGTGTATCTGCCGCAAAAAAAACGAATACACTAAGAGAAAGCAGAACATAAATAACGAGCGGAACAAAACAAGTGAATATTATCGCCCTGGCCTCCCAGGTCTTCTGACTCAACCCCTTGATGAGAAATACCAGGGATGAGAACAGAGAATATGGGTAAAAAATGGTAGTGACAAGCAGCACATACAATGTATATCGACCGGAACTTGTATTGACCATGCTTCCGCGCACCTGCGGAATAAGGCCGATAAGCAGCAGGATAAGAATAAGATAAAGTGGCACCTTTGACCGTTCCTTATTCAGTAATAGCTTGCTAAAAAAAATAGCCAGGAACTCGAAACACAGTAAACCGAAGAATCTGCGTATTTCAGTAAAGGAGTCGCAATGGAGGTACTCCCATAGATAGGCTAGAGCAGCGAAAATACAGAACAGCGCGAAGTAGAGATGTTCGCGCCTTTCGCGCCGGTAACCAAACAATGAGATGAAAACAATACCGAAAGCCAGATAATAGAAGCCACGTGCATAAGAGCTTTGTTCATCTTCATTGAGCTGCTTTAATGCAATTTCTCCTTCATCTTTTCCAACGAGGGCAAGTGCGATCTCGAATTCGTGAGAACCATCTGCAACAAACTCGATATCGATATCGGCAGTAGGCCGGGTGAACAAAAGGGCAGCGTAGCCCTTTTGGTTAAGATGGCGCTCCTCGCGAGATCTACCAAACCACCCGGTGTTTGCAAATACTTTTCCATCAATCGTCCCCAGCAACGACCCACTGATGGCATAGCGCATATATAGCAGCTTAGCCTGGTTTGAGTCTGCAACGGCGATGGTTGTATGAAGGCTGACAGTGTCGACGGTAGCATCTCCAAGTACGGTATCGAGCCGGGCACCGTTATAATGGGTTACTTTCCCGTCCGGATGGTGGATTCGGGCATTCCAATGAAAGCCCCTGAAAATGCGAAGTTCATCGGTAGTGTCGTGCCGTCTTACCTCGCCTATAATAAGGAGCGTATCCTGTTGCGCCCATACCTGCACGGCAGAAAGTGCAAATAGGAAAATAAGAAGCAGACGGGAATAAATGCGAGATATATTCATTCAACAAAGTCAGATACTGCAACAAAATAGGAAAGTTTGGCAAAAATGGTACAATAAATATTAATGAACGAACCCAGAAGGTTGCACTGCCATTTAGGTGAATCTCCCCTAATTTTGCGGCCCACTGGGCGAGTGATAGAAGATGATGCAATTATACCCGGCTAATGCCGTAGAAGCGCTGGAGTTTAACAAGGTAAGAGACCTGCTGCTGCAAAAATGCCGCACAGAGCTGGCGCGCGAACGTGTTGCTGACCTGCGCTTCCATACTCATAAAGACCATGCCAGCCGTGAGCTGACCCACACGTGGGAGTATAAAAGCATTCTGGAAAGTGGCGATCATTTCCCAAACGACTTTACCAGGAACCTGCACAGGGAACTGCGCCTTTTGGCCATACCCGGCGGCGTACTAAACGGTGAGGAGTTATTGTCGATTCAGCAACTGGCGCTGAATACACGGGACATCTTACTCTGGTTTAAGAAAAATGCCGAGTTGTTCCATACGCTACGCGCGCAGAGCGAGACGGTGGTATATGAGAAGAAGATCACAGAATCGATAACCGCGGTAGTTGACGAAATGGGCATTGTAAGGGATAACGCGTCCCGGGAGCTCATGAGCATTCGCGCCGACCTTTCGCGCGTGCGTAGTGAGTCGCGCCGAGTTTTTGAAGCGGTATTGCGAAAGCTGAACAAGGCGGGCTACCTGGCTGACATTTCTGAGAGCTTCCTGAATGGGCGCCGTACTGCGGCGGTACTGGCGGAATACAAGCGCATAGTAAAGGGCATAATGCATGGTGAAAGTGACAGCCAGAAAACAGTCTTCATTGAACCCGAAGAGACGACAGAGCTGAATAATGAGATATTTATGCTGGAGCGGGCTGAGGGGCGAGAAATACATCGCATCCTAGTTCAGCTCACAAAAGATCTATCGGTATTTGCGCCGCTTTTAGCGCAATATTATCAGATAGCCGGTGTTTATGACTTCATCCGTGCGAAAGCACTGCTGGCGATAGATATGAATGCAGATATGCCGAGGATAAGCCAACACCCGGGAATACACCTGGAGAAAGCTTGTCACCCGCTGCTGTACCTACATAACAAACAGGCAGGAAAGCCGACCATTCCGCTGAGTCTGACGCTGGACCGCAAGGAACGGATACTGATAATTAGTGGTCCTAACGCAGGCGGCAAGACCGTATCCATGAAAACAGTGGGCCTGCTGCAGCTAATGGCCCAGGCCGGGCTGCTGATACCTGCCAGCCCCAACTCCGAGATCGGTATCTTTAGGCAGGTGATGGTGCAAATAGGCGATACACAGTCGATAGAGCATGAGCTGAGCACCTATAGCGCACACCTGCAGCACATGAAATACTTCATGGACAATGCCGATGGTAAAACACTATTCTTCATAGATGAGTTGGGCAGCGGCTCAGATCCAAACCTGGGAGGCGCATTTGCGGAGGCTATAGTGGAGGAACTGGCCGCAAAACATGCTACCGGCATCATTACCACGCACTACCTGAACCTGAAGGTAATGGCGGGCAAAGTGCGCGGCATTATTAATGGCGCCATGGCCTTTGACGAAGAGCGCCTTGAACCTTTATATCGCCTTACGACAGGCAAACCGGGCAGTTCCTACACCTTTGCCATAGCGCAACGCAGTGGCCTGCCCAAGCACGTGATAGAGCGCGCGCGCCAGCTGACCCAGCGAGAGCACTTTAAGCTGGACAAGATGCTGCACCAGGCAGAACAGCAGACCGTGAAACTTACGGACAAGGAAAAGGAGCTGGATAAATTGGTAAAAGAGAACGAGCGACTGCGTAAACACTATGAAGAAGTAACAAACAAAGAGAAGCAGAAACAGCAATATGAGACCCTGAAGCTGCAAAACAAGATCAAGAAGGAAGAACTGGACTACTTGCGGGACATGGAGCGCAAGTTCAAACAGGTGATTCACGACTGGAAGAAGACAGAAAACAAGCAAGAAGTATTACAAGCCGCAGAGAATGTTCTTTTTCGCAAGAAACAAATAGCGTCTAACGCTGCCGCGGCAAAAAAGGCTGACAAAGCCTATGATACCGTGGGTGGTACCCCGGCAAAAGGCGACCTGGTACGTAACAAAACCAATCACCAGGTGGGCACCCTGGAAGAGATCAGGGACAAACGCGCCATAGTGCGTATAGGCAAGCTTCCATTCAACGTAGACATAGCCGATTGGGTGGTAGTAAGGAAGAAGGCCACAAAGGAATAAGACCCTTAATATTTCCGCACCTCGGAAAAACATTCCAATCATTAGAAATAATCAGTGCAAGTCAAAATTCTAAATCATTGATTTACAATGATTTAAACTTTTTGGCACAATGTTGGATTCTTATTTATTCGTAACCGAGAGAATTCGCCAGGGTACACACCATGCGAGAACTCAACGGAGCAACGGCAAACTGCCCGAAAGGGAGTTGCCGGAAATAAGAAGATTTTGACTAACCAAAAGCATACAACTTACTAACTCAAAAAAAGCTTGCTAACCCAGGCACAACAACTCATTAGCTCACATCCAAAACCAACCAAAATGCGAATCAACATTCCAGACGGATAAGATATTGCGTGCGACAGCCGGCGCTCATAAACTGTTGGTGGAAATTCCTGGCCTGGCAAAGCCATCCGCAGTCTGCTACCCAGAGTGGTAAAGTTCGTTTGCCATTACCTGGATCCGGCTTTCGCATGCCACCTTTTTATTTTTCCTCACAATAAAGACCCAGCCTATGGTACTATTAATGACGATCCTGTTTATCAAGCGGCAGTATGGAACTGTTGCACGAAAGGCACAGCGACGAATTCGCAGCGAGCCTGCGGTGAGTCCGTTATTTCAACTGGAATAATGGATAGAGCACAGCAGATAATATGGACCCGGACAGCGAGAGGAGAATTCCGTCACCATGGAACAACCGAACAATGAAAGGCCCCTTGACAACTGCTGTCACTAAAGAGTGTGGCTGAAAGGCACAGCGATGTGCCCGACAGCAAAAGAAAACAAGTACGGACAAGCTATAGGCGCCTATCACTATGCAAACTAAACAAGACGGAAAGCTATAAATGCTTTTCAACCATGAAACAAGATCTTACCAGAACAAAAATCATTTGGGTATACGATCTCTATAAACCCCTATCACCATGGAATCAATTACTAACATTACAACCCACACAACTACTACTTACTAACCAAACCAATTTTCAACCAAAGTAAAAAACAGAGACAAAGATTATGGCGTAACAATCAAAAAACGGAAGATAAGCCTTCCGCAATTGTCTAACCTCTAAAAAACACATCTTTAGCTATGAACCGAGAGATGCTGCAACATCTGATCGGTAACAGAAAAAAGAAAAAATCACCAGATATCGCATTCCTAGCGTAACAAAGCTGATTACGCTTCTTTAATGTGGTGCCACGGCACCACATTTTGTACATAATAAAACAGGGGCCATCCGGCCCCTGTTTTGTCACAAGTCAATTTTCAATCAGAGGATAGTCGCCTTCACATCAGTAAGGATATCCAGCGTTTCCTCTTTGCTGTTGCCCTCTGCATATACACGCAGCAGCGGCTCTGTACCGGAAGCGCGAAGCATAATCCAGCCACCGTTTTCCAGGTGATATTTCACACCGTCGATGTTCTCGGTATGAGTGAAGGCATACTTTCCAAATTTTGTATAGCCGCCGTCAGCTGCTTTTTTTATGATTGCGTTTTTCTTGTCATTGTCGATAGTGAGATCGTGGCGGTCGTAAACGAAACGGCCAATGATTCCGTAAACCTCTTCGCAGAGTTCCTTCAGCGTTTTGCCGGTGTCATTCATGAACTGGTACAGAAGCAAACCGTCGTAGATACCATCACGCTCAGGAATATGACCCTTCACGGCAATTCCCCCACTCTCCTCACCACCTACCAGCACATCGTCATGCACCATTATCTCGCTGATGTATTTGAAACCGATCTGTGTAACCTCTACCGGCAATCCGTAGTGCGCACAGAGCTTCTTGACGCGATCTGTCACCGAAAACGCAATAACTACCTTGCCGTTCATTCCCTTATACTTGTGCAGGTAATGAATAAGGAGCAGTATGATATTGTGAGCGTCAACAAAATTTCCATCCTCGTCATAAAGACCAATACGATCAGCATCACCATCTGTAGCCAGGCCTATCTTAAGTTCTGGAGTGGTTGCGATGGTTTTCGAAAGTTCCTGCAGGTTCTTATCAAGCGGCTCCGGTGCCTGGCCCATAAAGCCAGGATTGTTCTCGCAATGAATGAGCACAGCGCCCGGAAGCACCCTGCGAATAACACTCTGACCTGCGCCATACATGGCATCGTACGCTATCTTAAATGGAGAGCGGGCCAAAGCTTCAAAATCGAACTGCTGCCTGAGGTAGTCGACGTACATATCCTCAAGAGCTACCGTTTCCAGCAGTCCTTTTTCACGCCAATATTCAAGCGACTGAGCCGGCACATCAACTTCATCAGGGATCAGCGCTTCAACGGCGGCAATATCCCTGGGGCTTGAAGGGCCACCATGCGGACCTTTCAATTTATAACCGTTGTAAGAAGGTGGATTATGTGAAGCGGTGATAACAACGCCCTGGTGAGCGTTTAGCTTCAGCACACCCATTGAGATCATTGGGGTGCTTATAAAGGTATCGGCAATCAGCACTTTAACACCATTGGCACAGAGCACCTTTGTTGCCGCCTCAACGAACAGGGCACCACCGAACCTGCAATCGTGCCCTATTACGACAACCGGCTTTTCATGACGAGCCAGCAACCAATCGGCCAGGCCCTTGCTAACGCGCGACACATTATACACAGTAAAATCTTTGGCGATTATTGCACGCCAGCCATCCGTGCCGAACTTTATCTTCTCAGTAGTCATAATATATTAGAAAGAGAACGTTAAATATAGTGAGGGGCAAAAGTATGAAACGTTTTGTATCTAATTTTATCGACTCAAACAACCACCCATGAGTGACCATCTCATATCCGTGAATCCCGCTACGGGCAAGAGAATCGCCTCCCACAAGGTACATACAGCAAAACAAGTAGAGCGAGCGCTACAAAAGGCCGAGTCGACCTATTCGGAATGGCGACTGCTTTCCTTCAGCAAGCGGGCGGCGCTGATGAAACGTATAGCAAAGGAAATACGGAAACGGAAAGACGAGCTGGTGTTGCTGGCAGCTACAGAAATGGGCAAACCATTGCAGCAAGGCCACTACGAGGTGGAGAAATGTGCCAAAACTCTGGAGTTCTATGCAGAGAAAGCGCCACAGTTCCTGGCAGATGAGCTTGTAGCCACAGATGCTATAAAGAGCTATGTCAGCTTTCAACCGCTAGGAGCAATTCTAGCCATAATGCCGTGGAACTTTCCTTACTGGCAAGTGTTCAGGGCATTTGCACCTGCTGCCATGGCGGGGAATGTGATGGTGCTGAAACACGCATCGAACGTAAGCGGCTGCGCAAAGGCGATTGAAGACATAGTAAGAACTGCAGGCGCACCGGAAGGGCTGATGCAGACACTACTGATCCCGTCATCGCGAGTGGAACCGATAATAGCCGACGCAAGAATTGCAGCAGTGACACTAACAGGAAGCACCGAGGCAGGGCGAAAAGTGGCAGCGGCAGCAGGTGGCAGCCTGAAAAAAGCCGTGCTGGAATTGGGCGGCAGCGACCCCTACGTGATACTGGACGATGCAGATATGGACATTGCGGTGGAAATAGCGGTGCGTGGCCGCCTGGTGAACAGCGGGCAGAGCTGCATAGCTGCAAAGAGGTTTATAGTCGTACAATCACGTAAGAAGGAATTCGAACAACGATTTACAGAGGAGATGAAGAAGGCCACATATGGGGTACCAACCGACACCAGTAATCGAATAGGCCCCATGGCACGTCATGACCTGCGCGACCAGCTACATGAGCAGGTAACAGATAGCGTGGCCAAAGGTGCCAAGGTATTGTGTGGTGGCTTTGTACCTGACCTGGCAGGCGCTTACTACCCACCAACTGTATTGACCAATGTGAAGAAAGGCATGCCGGCCTATGATGACGAACTGTTTGGACCGGTGGCAGCCATCATAGCGGCAAAGGACGAAAAAGACGCGCTGAAACTGGCAAATGACACCATCTACGGACTAGGTGGCGGCATCATATCCAGGAACCGGAACAAGGCAGAAAAGCTAGCAGCGCAGGAACTGCAAGCCGGCAACTGTTTTGTAAATGACTTTGTGCATTCTGACCCTCACCTGCCATTTGGCGGCGTAAAGCAGAGCGGCTACGGCCGAGAACTAGGTTCGTTCGGCATTCGCGAATTTGTGAATATTAAGACTGTGTACGTAAAATAACTAAGCGCGCCGGGTGGCAAGTAGCTTTTCCACCTCATTAGCAATGGTGTCGGCAACCTTTGCCTGGTTGTACTTTTCTACGACAAGTGCACGGGCATTTGCTGCTATATTTTCGGCTTCGGACTTATGCTCGAGGCACCATTTTATCGCCTTGGCAAAATCCTGGGGAGAATGTGCTCGCAGGTAGTGTTCATTTGGCTGCGCTTCTATTCCCTTTATGCCTTTTGATGTGGTGATAACGATCTTACCGGCGGCCATTGCCTCAAGGATCTTGACCCGGATGCCACCACCAGACCAAAGCGGCACAATGAGGATTCGCTTGTCTGCTATAAAGGCGTTTGCATCCTCTACCTCACCCATACTGTAGACACCATCCATCTGAACCTCCTTCATTTCGGCGCTCATATTGCGGCCTGCGAAATAAAATCTGAATCCGGGAGCGGCCTTCTTTACCACTGGCCATGCCTTGTGTAGAAACCACCTCATGGCATCTTCATTGGGTCGCCAGTCCATAGCGCCTATGTGATAGCCCACCCATTCGCCACTGCTTTGTGCGGGAACTGCTGAAACATCTATTGCAAACGGAGCCACCAATATATCGTTAACGGTTTCCAGACGCTGAACGAGGTGCGCATCCTTTTCTGTGATGGCCAAGAGCAGATCGTATTGGCTCCAGGCCTTTCGCTCATAATTGCGTATGCGCTCGGCCAGGCTATCCAGGTAAATCCGTTTCAGGATATTCTTTGTCTTAGATGCCAGCCCCTGCCATATCTGGTACTCCACGTTATGCAGGCGCAGTACTGTGATCGCATTGGCATACTTACGGATAACCGGCAGATAAGTAGAGAGGAAGACACTTTCTACCTGTACCACATCCGGCTCAAACGCAACAAGAACATCCTTCAACTTTTTACGAAAATCTTCGCTATAATACCTTTTCACATGTTCTGCCTCGCGCTCAAAGAAGAAGTTCTTTAAGATCGCCTTCCAGTCAAGGCCATTATCTACATCAACGGTTTCAAATGCGTAAATGTCACTGTATATTTTACTGATTGTGTCACTCGCAATGCGGTGACGGGAGGTGTTCATAGCCAGCAAATAGACCTGCCATCCTGCCTTGCGATAACCCTCGATCATCGTATTCATTGCAAGGTTTCCACCGTCGCGCAAGGGGTAAGGTACGCGATTGGTAAGCACCAGTATTTTCCGTCCGGCCATAATGACATAGCTAAGGTAAATAAGTTTTTAGAGCTATTTTTGGCAAATGGCGAAGCGTGTCATTTTCCTTGGGTCAAAACCTATCGGCTATCAATGTTTAAAGTATTTAATACAGGAACGCGAGGCGCTTGACGTCGAAATAGTGGGGGTAATCTCTCACAAGCGGAAGGAATTTGACAGTATGGAAGACCCCGGCACGCTGGCTGTAGAAAACAACTTATCGCTCTATAACCACCTGGACGAACTACCGGAATGTGACATCATCTATTCGGTACAATATCACGAAATACTGAAGCAACAACACATAGAGAAGGCGAAGCAAATAGCTGTGAACCTACACATGGCGCCGCTGCCAGAGTACCGGGGAAGCAACCAGTTCTCATTTGCCATCATAGAAGGGAAAACGGAATTTGGCACTACCATACACAGGATAGATACACGCATAGACCATGGGGAAATACTATTTCAGAAACGTTTTCCGATACCGGAAAACTGCTGGGTAGAAGACCTATATAAACTAACCTTTGATGCTTCGGTAAGGCTATTTTCCCAAACACTGAAGCACATAGTGAGCGGGAACTACCAACTACTACCGCAGCAACTGCTGGAAGCAAAGTATGGCACGAGCCTGCATTACCGCAAGGAGGCAGCAAAACTGAAAGAAATAGACCCTACGTGGGACAAGGAAAAGATTGACCGGTACGTAAGAGCTATGTCTATGCCCGGCTTTGAACCACCGTATGCTATGATAAACGGAGCTAAGGTTTACTTTACCCGTTCTTAGCGGCAGGCTCATCGTCCACGACTACCCTACGCGAATTGCCAAAGCCAACGTATAGATAAAGGTATATCATACGGGAAAGGCGCATGAGGTAAGGTTGAGCAATGAGAACAATAATGGTGCTAACAATAAGATATTGCCAAACACTATTATCCTCGTAAGAGAGACCAAACACCGGCCAGTACCAGCAAAGATTAAGGAAAAAGAGAAGCACCGTAAGTGCGTAGTTGATTCCGCCACCATTATTCCGCTCAGACTTGAAGCGCTGGCCGCATACGCTGCATTCGTCTTTTAGCTCCACCAACTGCCCCAGGGGGAAAACACTTTTGTTTACAAAAACGCTTTCTTTCCGACAACTCGGGCACTTCATTGTAAAGAGCGCTGCCAGCATGCCCGGGCGTTTATCATTGTGCTCCATGGTGCAAATTTAATTTTTTCCCACGAGCAAATAGCTGATCAACACTCACTAAGCCCAAGTGGCACCTGCACGGCGAGCCCCCCCTCGGCTGTTTCCTTGTACTTATGGTTCATGTCCAGGGCAGTCTCGTACATGGTATTTACCACATCGTCGAGCGTGATCCTGGCTGTTTCGGGATTGCTTTGCAGGGCGAGTTGAGAAGCCGTTATTGCCTTTATGGCCCCCATTGTATTACGTTCTATGCACGGCACCTGAACGAGGCCACCCACGGGATCGCAGGTAAGGCCCAGGTGGTGCTCCATGGCTATCTCAGCGGCCATCAGACATTGCTTTACATTCCCACCCAATGCTTCGGTAAGCGCTGCGGCGGCCATTGATGAGGATACGCCAATTTCGGCCTGGCAGCCACCCATGGCAGCTGAGAGCGTGGCACCCTTCTTAAAGATGCTGCCAATCTCGGAGGCTGTGAGCAGAAACCGAACGATCTTTTCGTCGTCGTTACCATCGCAGAAGGCTATGAAATACATTAGCACAGCCGGCACAACGCCAGCAGCCCCGTTAGTAGGTGCTGTCACTACCCTGCTGAATGAGGCATTCTCCTCGTTAACCGCAAGGGCAAAACAACTTACCCAGTCAAGAGTGTATTGAAAGGTCTGCTTCCCGCTTTGTATCACCTGCAGCCATTCATCAAAATTGCTGTATGGTTTTTCGGATGCGAGTTTTTTATTGAGCCCGAATGCCCTGCGCACTACTTTAAGACCACCGGGCAGCTCGCCGCCTATGTGGCACCCGCGATAGATACAGTCGCGCATTACATGCCATATCTTCAGCACTCCCGCCTTTGTTTCCTCCTCGGTGCGCCAGGTCTTTTCGTTCTCCATCACCACGTCTGAGATCGACATGCCTGTTTCTTTGCAAGCCGCCTCCAGTGCCTCAGACTTCTCAATAGGATAAGGCAGATGCACAAAGTCGCCGCTGCCGCCTTCTTCGCCCTCTTTTACTACAAAACCACCACCAATGGAAAAGTAGGTTTCGGCTATCTCCTCGCCACCTTCAAACGCACAAAGAAAAGTGAGCGCATTGGGATGGTATTGCAGACTTTCATTCATCAGGAAAACCACATCATGTGCCGGGTCGAAGCTGATCTGTTTCTCACCGTTGAGGTTCATTAACTTCTCTACGCCAATCTGCTTTATGCGAGGTGTTATTTCGTTAACATCAAATGTCACGGGATCCTCGCCGCAGAGGCCCAGAATAACAGCAACATCTGTGCCGTGGCCCTGACCGGTCTTGGCCAATGAACCATAAAGCAGCACACGAACATGCTTCACTTTATCTATTCCTTTTGCCTTTACCGTTTCAACGAAACGAAGCGCCGCCCGCCAGGGGCCGAGGGTATGCGAACTACTGGGACCTACTCCAATCTTAAAAATATCGAAAACCGATATACTTTCCTTGCTCAAGACGACGACTTAAAAAAAATGCGTGGAAAAAATTTCCACGCAAATATAGGATGGCGCAAAGTGAAAAAATGCACAATTCACATTAGGGCAATAATACTTTGTCTATTACGTGTATTACACCGTTGCTTTGGTGCACGTCGGCAATAGTGACCATGGCCATGCCACCTTGCATATCCTTCAGCCAAAGTTTTTTATCTTTCATCATAAGCGTCAGTTCTTCACCCTGTACCGTCTTCACTTTCGCCATTCCGTTACCTTTCTTTACCATCTTCATCAGCGATTTGGAGTCCCAGTTGCCGGGAACTACATGATAGGTCAGCACCCCAGTGAGCTTTGCTTTTGATTCGGGCTTCAGCAGCATCTCTACAGTTCCTTTTGGCAACATGTCAAAAGCCGCATTGGTTGGGGCAAATACTGTGAACGGGCCGGGGCTCTGCAAGGTTTCCACGAGGCCGGCAGCTTTTACGGCAGCTACAAGAGTTGTGTGGTCTTTAGAGTTCACCGCGTTCTCCACGATGTTCTTTGATGGGTACATGGCAGCGCCGCCTACCATTACCGTTTTCTGTGCATAGGTACTCACCGTGGTACCTGTAAGTGTTGCTGCAGCCATTGCTGCCATCAAGATGATCTGTTTCATGGTTTTTGTTTTTTGTGTGTTTATAAACCGTTTGCATACACATACGGCACAACCATGAAACCGGTTTTACAGAAAATCAAAAAATAGCATTTAGGCTCCTATAGCCTTCAGCGTATTGTTAACCTGCAACAGGTGCCTCACCTGGTGCGCCACCAGGAAACGAGCGGCATCGCCAAGGCGAATCCTGATGAATCGGGAAATGGTGATGGGAATCTTAGTGCCGGCCAGGTCTTTACCGGCCATGACTTCCAGCAACTGAAGTAACTCGTTTTGCGCCTTGAGAAATTCAGCAATTACGGCAGGGCCGTCATGCAAATCAGCCGGAATGTGGCCTTTCATTGCGCTCATCTTGTTGGCAACAGTATTTGAGGTCCTGACCTCCGAGTACATGGACTTTGTGAAGTATTCACCAAGCCATCCCGGCTTGAATGTACCATTTCCGCTACCGGCAGTGGCAACCGCCTTTTGCATATAGGGAATGTAGTAGCGATTGTAAGTATTCAGATGTTCTACCACCTGGGCCACACTCCACTTGCCCGGCTGTGGTTGCCGGTTAAGCATCTCATTGCCTAGTCGTTCTGCATTTGCCAATACTTTGGTCACCTGGCGCACCTCGCCCGCTAGCTCTGCCAACAGTTGTTGCTGTTCAAGTTTACTGGCCATTGTAATAATTTAGGGCAAAACTATCGCGGTGAACAAGATTAAATATTGGTATAGACCAAGATTTGCTACAACTTCACCTTGCCCAGCAATTTGCTGAAGTTGGTGGGATCAACACCTATATAGGAGGCAAGGTATTTATGTGGCACAAGGTTCAGCACATGCGGGCTGCGCCGCAGCAGTGCGGTAAATTTCTCCTCGGCGCTGTAAGACAGTATCTCGATGTGCCGCTGCAACGTATCTGCCAGCACACGCGTAATAGCCAGGCGCACCCATGTCTCTATAGACCTATGTTGTTCCATTAGGGCCGTCATGTCATTGTAGTGAATGCGTAGACACCGCGTTGCTGTGAGCACCTCAAGGTCGAATGCAGATGGCCGCTGCAGAAAGAAACTATCGATGACACCAGAGAAAGAGCCAGTGAAGGAAAACACCAGTGTCACTTCCTTTTCGTTGTGCGAGCGGCAGGCGCGCTGCACCCCATCCAGCACCAGGTATAGGTACTTTTCCGTCTCCCCTTCGCGTGTCATCAACTCCCGGCGCTTGAACGTAACTTCAGTCCACGGTGCGGCAAATGCGGCCAGTGCAGCATCGTCTACCTCGCCGAAAGAAGAGACTACTTTTCGCAACATTTCGTGATGGTGAGCCATGTGGAAAACGAAGATAATAAAATGCGCATGCACGCTATACAGACTGGTAAAAACACAGTATATTAGTGTGTAAAGTCACGTAGACATTGTTTTAACCCATTTCTAACTTTGCAGCGATAAACGAATCATAGAACAAACAAAAGCGCAACAAAATGAGGATCCCCGCCCGCATTTCAGCACTTGCAATTGCATTTACGTCTATTTCATTACTGGCTTCCGCCCAGCAGGCTATGCTTATGGGACGCGTAACAGACGCAAACAACAAACCCATCAAAGAGGCCGGCATCTTCCTGAAAGGTGACTCCGGAAAGGGAGTGGCCATATCAGACAGCCTGGGACTATACTCCACACAGCCGATGCCCGATGGCAAATACAAGATAAAGGTGGTGGTAGACAAGCAGGTTTATACATCAGACGATGTGTCGCTTTCAGAATCGACAACAAAGGGCAAATATTACAATTTCAAACTGAGTGCGAACAAGAAAGCTACGCTGACCATTGACACGCGCAGCCCGTTTTTGGAGCAGCGAATGGGTTCTGTAAGCAAGAATAGCTACAATGCACCTGATGGGAACATTATTCATGTAAAGATGGATAGCAATGGCAAGATCATAGGTGGCAATGCAAAGCCAGATGGCGCTATGCCGAGGATGAGGTAGGGCTCTTCGTTGGACTCTCCGTTTCCCGTTTTTGCCTGTTAACCTTGATTAGCATTCGATATATCTTAGGTTAGAGTAATTATCTGATTGCTCATGGCTGCTGGTGAAGAACACCAGCAGCGGCGGGAATGACTGTTTCTGCTTGTCGCAGATAATCTTGAGACTCCCCCTACTTTTTCAGACCTATGAATTTTCGTATTTTCGTAGAAATGGAAGTTATGAATACGCTGGTGATTGACAACAAATCATATGTGGTGGTTCCGGTAGAAAGCTACGAGGCGCTGCAAAAAAAAGCGGCTTTGAAAACAAGGCCTGAAAAGCTGTTGACAATTGACGAAGCACGGGCGCACAGCAAAAAAGCGATAAGAAAGTGGGCAGGCGGAAAGTAAACGTAAAGGAATCTGTAGCTGATAGCATTGCTGCGATCGCCTGGTATATAGAATCTAAAGGTCTGGTTGCAACTGCAGAAAAATTTTCCGATTCAGTTTATGACTATTTCCAAAAAACTTTCCGACTCAAGGAGAACTCACGCAGTTTGTCGGGAGCCTGAAAGAGCTCTACTTGGTTACAAATGCATTTCATATAGAAACAAGTACACAATTGTATTTCTGGAAACCCGTGAGGAAATAATAATCTGCGAGTTCCTTCCGTCGAAAAATATTCATTGGTAAGTCCCCTGAAAACAATTCACTTAGAAAGAATTGAGAAGTTAATTTGGACATTTCTGTCTTCCTCAGTAGTTTCTGATGTTCTCGAGGTGGCAATCAAGAACGCCAAATAAAACTCCGTCTCGGACGGCCTTCATCTTGTATAAAAATGGCGTTTCCGCCAAAGCATAGAACAGGAATATAATTTCTGGGCCGCACCTTGAATAGCTGATTTAATATTAACTTTTTTGCGCACTGGTATTTCCCCTAATTTTGCAATGTCATATAGATGGAAACAAATAGACGCGACGGCAACAAAGTCTGGACACCTCTTTTATTCTCCCTGGTTCTGATTTTTGGCATGGTGATAGGTTTTAACCTACGCGATTCCCTGCGCAATAAGCGGGACATTACCACCGTAATACAACGAAACGACCGCCTGGAAGAGCTGATAGGCCTCATAAATGAAAAATATGTAGATACGGTAAACACCAATACACTCTATAAAGATGCAGTAACAGGATTGCTGGAACCGCTTGACCCCCATACCATCTATATCCCATCTGAAGAGTTGCAGAATGTAAACGAGGGCCTGGAAGGTGGTTTTTCAGGCATTGGCGTTGAGTTTTCGATACTCCGTGACACCGTAGAGGTAACTTCTGTGGTAGAGAAAGGCCCGGCGGCGGCGGCAGGCCTGGTAACAGGCGACCAGATCATAAAGGTGGAAGACAGCCTTGTTGCCGGTACCGGCATTACATCTGAGGGTATTGTGAGCCTGCTGAAGGGCAATAGGAACAGCAATGTGACCGTGACCATTAAGGAGATAAACGATGGCCGCCTGACAAAGGTGACCATTACGCGCGACCAGGTGCCCCTATATAGCGTAGATGCCAACATTATGCTGGACGACAAAACAGGCTACATTAAGATAAACCGGTTTAGCGCAACGACCTATAACGAGTTTACAAAGGCACTGGCACAGTTAAAGCGCCAGGGCGCAAGCCAGATGATCATAGACCTGCGGGACAATCCGGGTGGTTACCTGGACGCTGCCACAAACATGTCGGACGACTTTCTTGACGATGACAAGCTGATCGTGTACACAAAGGGCAAGAATTCGCCCCGATTTGAATACAAATCCACCGGAAAAGGAGCATTTGAGGCTGGGAAACTGGCTGTGTTGGTAGATGAAAGCTCTGCATCGGCCAGTGAGGTATTTGCGGGGTCCATACAAGACTGGGACAGGGGCGTAATTATTGGCCGCCGCACTTATGGAAAGGGACTGGTGCAGGAACAGTATGAAATGCCGGACGGATCGGCTCTTCGCCTTACCACTGCACGCTACTATACGCCTTCAGGCAGGAGCATACAACGTTCATTTGCGGAAGGAAAAGACGCCTACCACGAAGATTTTGAGAAGCGACTGGAAAGCGGCGAACTTACGGGCAACGAATCTTTTACCCCGGCGGACACAACAACCTTCCTTACGGCGGCAAAACGACCTGTATACGGCGGCGGCGGTATAAGGCCAGATGTTTACGTGCCTTATGATACGTCGCGCTGGTCTACCCCACTATCAAAGATCGCCTACAGCGAGGAAATGCGCACGGCCATATGGGACTACTTCATCCACAACCGGCGCAACCTGAAATTCGGAAGTATCACAGATTTCCAGAAACAGTTTAACAATACCCGGCAGGTAGTAAATGATTACCTGGCGCTACTGGACCCCAACGAGCAGAAAACAGTTCAAAAACACCTGCATGTACCGGAGCACGAGCATTATCTGCATACGCAAGTAAAAGCGGAACTGGCAAAGTACCTTTTTAAGGACAACGGATATTACTCGGTGAAGCTGAAGGACGATAATGTGGTGAACAAAGCGCTGGCGGTACTGAACAGCGAACGTTATGGCCAGATATTGCAGCCGCAGCAAAAAGAGACTACCCCCCGTAAGCAGGCAAAGCGCTAAGCCACTGAATATCGGCTACGCTCCCAGCATCTGCACAGAAAGTTTGCGCTCCATTAGTAAGTAACCAATAACGAGCCGGCATCGCCGAGTGATAGGCCAAAAGCTGATGCAGCGTAGCTTCCGAGACCGGCACATCGGGGCTTTTGCATTCGGCCAGCAACCACGGCTTGTGGTCGCGACCAAAGACAACGACATCATATCTCCTGTTCAGATTACCGACTTTGACCAACTTCTCAACCGCAATGAGTGCCGACGGATATTGCAACACATCCAGCAAATACCGAACAAGGTATTGACGAACATGCTCCTCCGGCGTAAGCACAAACCAGCCACGCCTTATAGGGTCGAACACCATTGCCCTACCCTCTTCCTGCTTCGTGCGCAAAGTCACCCTTTTCCAATCCGGCGTTATCATCGGGACCAAAAATAGACCAAAAGAACGGACACAAAAAAAGCCGGCAACATTGCTGTTGCCGGCCTTCGACCAAATTTCCAAATTCAATTCTATCGGCTGATAGTAACCGGTATCACCTTATTGCTGTCGCCGGAAACGATGTTCAACAAATAGATGCCGTTGCTCAGTGAATTATCGAGCATCACCTGCTCATCGATAGAACCACGCTGCGACTTCACGGTAGTCTTGTAAACTACCTGGCCCAGCATGTTTGTCACATTCATATCTACCAGGCCATTCACGTCTGTACCCAGCAGTCCCTTCACGCTGAATGTACCGTTGCTTGGGTTTGGAATCACGCGGATGTCCATTTCCCTAACCGGTGCATTTGCTACGCCAACTCCTGTAATATCTATTACGAGCGAGCCGTAAGAGTAAACGCCACCACATGGTCCGCTGCTAAGCACCTTACAAGCTACTGTGTCATGGTTCTTCAGCAAGTTCGTGATGAACTCTGTACCGGTTGCATTGTCTACATCGATACCGTTGATGCTCCAGCTGATCTCTGGAGTAGGACCTGCATTGATCAGCGTTGCCGAGAACTTAACGTACTGACCAGGAGCAATGTTTACACCAGCATCTGTAGTTACCAGCACTGTAGGCAGCGTAGGCTCAACAACTTCAAGTGTATCATATGCACTTACAACTGTAGAAGCCGAGCGACAAGTGTAGTTGCTGGTCATCATACAGTAAACCACATCACCATTTTCAGGAGCAACTGTGTAAGACGCACCTACACCGGCAAGGCTACCGTTCCTCATCCACGAGTACACAGGCGCTGTGCCACCATACTCAGGCGTAGCTGTGTAAGTGAGCGAAGCACCCTTACAGATAGCGCCTGTATGGCTGGCCTCTACATTCACCACCGGAGTGTAGGTAGGAGCAACTGTCATAACAGTTGATGCCGTAGCAGTGGCTGGCAAAGGACATGCAGCATTGCTGGTCATTACCACCTCTACCAGGTCACTGTTAGCAGGCACGTAGGTATAAGTAGCACCGGTGCCCATTGCAGTTCCATTTACCTTCCACTGGTATGCAGGAGCACTGCCGCCGTTAACCGGAGTAGCCATGTACATTACACTGTTGCCGGCACAAACCGTAGTAGCGCTCATAGTCATGGTAACTGCAGGTGCAACCGTTGGAGTAATCGAAACAGTTGCAGAACCTGTCATCGCCACCGAGCAAGACAGTGCGTTTGTTGCCATTACTGTGTACGTACCAGCCGACGTTTGACTACCGAAGCTGAGTGAAGCGCCAGTACCTGTAACCGGTGCACCCATTGCTGCAGCACCCATATACAAGCGATACTGAACACCAGACTCTGTAGCAACCAGGCCAACAGCCGTACCGGAACCACCCTCACAATATGCTCCGCCGCCGGTTACTACCTGAGGAGCAGGAACAGGATTAACAGAAGCCACCACTGAACCGCTCATGTTACGTACACAACCGGTAGAAGTACTGATAGCCGAAACGGTATAGGTACCTGCGGTCTGTGAGCCAAATGACAGAGGACCACCTGTACCCGGCATTGTAGCCACCATAGCGCTACCCTTGTACAGGCGATATGTAGTACCCAGCGCAGAACCAGAAACATCAACTGCTACTCCGGAAGTGCCAGGGCAATATCCGCCGCCACCAGTAACGCTTTGCAGCTCAGGCAACGTGTTCACAGATATAGTAGCAGAACCCGCCATGTTGTTAGTGCAGCCTGTAACCGGAGTGATCGCAGAAACAGTATATAAGCCCGGTGTAACAAACACACCGAAGTCAATCGCTGAACCTGTACCTGTAACCGGCAGACCTACTGCCGAACCATCTCTATAGAGCTGGTAGCGGGCCGAAGTAGATGAGTTGCTGAGACCAACATGCTGGCCGGTAGCACCCTCGCAGAATGAACCACCACCAGCAACAGTATATACCGTAGGGGCCGGATTGGTAGACACAGATGCACTACCCGGCATTGCACGAGAGCAACCCGTGCCGCTATTCACAGCCATAACAGTATAAGTACCATTGTTTGGCTGAGCACCGAACGTAATTGCAGTGCCAGTGCCGCTAACAGTAGCAACCTCTGCTGCGCCACGGTACAGTTTGTATGCAACACCAGTTTCAGAACTGCTGAGACCTACTACAGGACCAACACCACCAGGACACATTGTGCCGCCACCTGTAACCAGGTATGCCGCAGGGAGCTGATTGATAGCTACCGGAGCCACACCTGTCATGGCGCGTGTGCAACCCTGAGCCGATGTAGCAACCACTGAGTACATACCGGCTGCCAGTTGCGATCCGAAGCTCATTGCTGCGCCTGTGCCAACCACTGCAGTACCTACTGCAGTAGCACCGTTATAGAGCTGGTAAGAAGCACCGCTCTGTGAACCGTCTATAGCGATAACAACGCCGGCGCCACCTGCACAATAGCTGGATGCGCTACCGGACACATTGTAAGCAACAGGCAGAGCGTTCACAGATATTGCAACCGCACCCGACATATCACTTGTACAACCTGTAGTAGCATTAGCTGCTGACACCGAGTAAGTACCGGCAACAGACTGTGGACCGAATGATACGGCACCACCAGTACCAGCGATAGCTGTTCCGCTTACGGATGTACCATTGTATAGCGTATAGACAATGCCGCTCTCAGACCCATCAAGTGAAACCGAAACACCTGTAGCACTGCCTTCGCAGAAGCTGCCACCACCGGTAACCGACTGAACCGCAGGAAGTGGATTCACAACCACATTAGCAGAACCAGTCATAGCTGCTGTGCAACCCATTGTAGTATTGGTAGCAAGCACTGTATAAGTACCAGAAGCTGAAACAATACCAAAATCAAGCGATGCACCGGTGCCTGTCATAACTGTTCCAACTGCAGTAGCGCCGTTATACAACCTGTAAGTAGCCCCTGTTTGCGAACCGGAAATTCCGACATGTACGCCACCTGCACCCTGGCAGTATGTGCCACCACCCGTTACATTGTAAGTAACAGGAGAAGGAGCAACCGCTACAGTAACAGTGCCTGTCATGTTGCGTACGCAATGAGTAGTAGCATTCTCAGCAACGACAGTGTAGTTGCCTGCACCTGTCTGGTTGCCGAAGGAAATGGTACCGCCCGTGCCGGCAACTGCACTACCAACTGCAGTAGTACCTGCAAATAGCTGGTATGTAACACCCGCCTGAGAGCCGCTGAGACCTACTGCAACGCCTGCGCCACCAGAACAATAGCTACCACCACCTGATATAGTGTAAGCAAGTGGCAGTGCATTAGACACAACAGAAACGTTGCCGTTCATAGCTACCGCACAAGAAGTGGATGTATTGGTAGCCAGAACCGAATAAGTGCCTGTAGCAGTAGTAGTACCGAAGCTAAGCGCAAGGCCAGTGCCGCTAACCGGAGCACCAACTGCTGATGCGCCGTTGTAGAGGCGATAGCTTACACCTGTCTGAGAACCGCTAAGTGTGATCGCATCGCTGGTACCACCCGCGCAGAAACTGCCGCCACCCGCCAGGTCATAAACCTGCGGAGCTGAATTGATCGTAACGTTAGCCGCACCAGTCATGCTCCTGCTACAACCTGTAGCCGAGTTAACTGCCAGTACATTGTAAGAGCCGGAAGCTGCTATGATGCCGAAGTTAAGGGCACCGCCTGTACCAGCAACTGTAGTGCCTGTAGGTGTGCTTCCCAGATTCAGCGTGTAGTTAACTCCAAACTGCGAACCGGATAGACCAATTGCTACACCAGAACCACCATTGCAGTATGAACCACCACCCGTAACGCTGAATGCGCTTGGCAATGGATTGATAGTTACATCTGCAGTTTCGTTCATACCACGGCTACAAGTGTTTGCAACATTTGTAGCACGAACAGAGTAAGTACCTGCTGTGGTGATAGCACCGAAGTCGAGCTCAGCACCAGTACCTGCTATTGCGGCACCAGCAACTGAAGAACCATTATACAATTGGTAAGTAGAACTTGTAGACGAACCGGAAAGTGTAACATGTACACCAGATCCGCCGGCACAATAGCTACCACCACCCATTACTGAATAAACAACCGGAACTGCGTTAATACCTACTGTAGCAATGCCGGACATATCGTTCGTACATCCTGTACTACCATCAGTAGCTGTAACCATATAGTTACCAGCCGCAGTCTTCAACCCGAAGCTGATCGCTGAACCTGTACCTACAACTGAGCTACCTACAGGAGAACCACCGCTATAAAGCTGGTAAGCCACACCTGCTGAAGAGTTGCTCAAACCGACAGCAACACCTGTGCCGCCAGCGCAATAGTTGCCACCACCGGTAACATTATAAGCGACAGGAAGCGCGTTAACACTAACAATTGCAGAGCCTGTCATGGCCTGCGTGCAACCTGTGCCAACCTGTGTAGCCAGAACGCTGTAAGAACCGGCTATTGTCTGCAGTCCGAATGAAAGCGCACCACCAGTACCATTCATAGCGCTGGAAGCAGCAACTGTGCCACGATAGAGCTGGTAGCTAACACCTGTCTGAGAACCCGAAAGTGTAATAAACACACCTGAACCACCGGCACAATAAGCGCCACCGCCCATCACAGTCTGTGCATTAGGCAATGGATTCACAATTACCACAGCGCTGCCCGTCATATTTGCAGCACAACCTGTAGAAATATTTGTTGCAGCTACTGAGTAAGAACCTGCAGCCATCTTCATGCCGAAGCTCAACGTGGCACCGGTGCCAGCGATACTACTTCCTGTAGCCGTGCCATTGTAATATAATTGGTAGCTGATACCTGTCTGCGAACCTGCAAGACCAACAGCCACACCTGCACCACCAGAGCAATAAGCGCCGCCGCCTGTTACTGCAAACGCAGCAGGACGAGGATTCACATTCACGCTCACTGCACCACTCATATTACTTGTACATGATGTAATTGCGTTAGTAGCAAATACAGAATACGTACCTGACGCGGTCTGTGTTCCGAAGCTGATAGCGCTACCTGAACCAGATACCGGCGCACCGGTTGCATCTGTACCGTTGTATAGCTGATAGCTAACACCTACCTGTGAGCCACTGAGGCTTACGGCAAAGCCGGAGCCACCCTCGCAGTATGTTCCACCACCTGTTACGTTGTATACGAATGGTGATGCATTCACTGATATTGAAGCAGACCCTGTCATACCAGATGTACAAGATGTAAGTGTATTAGTAGCCAACACTGTATAAGTACCTGCCGCAGTTCTGTTACCGAAGCTGATGGCTGAACCTGTACCCGCAACTACAGAACCAGAAACTGAAGTGCCGAAATACAACCTGTAGGAAACACCAACCTCAGAACCCGACAAGCCGATAGCTGTGCCTGAAGTACCTGAACATACGTTACCACCACCTGTAACTGTGTAAGCAGTTGGCAATGGATTTACTACTACCACGGCGCTACCGATCATATTGTTCATACAACCTGTAGACGAGTTCATCGCAGATACGCTATATGAGCCCGCCGTAGTCTGCAGACCGAAGGTCATTGCACTGCCGGTGCCTGCAACCGCAGATCCGATGCTGGTGCCACCACGATAAAGCTGGTAGTTCACGCCGCTCTCAGAGTTAGCAAGTGTCACATTCACACCGATGCCACCGCTACAGTAGTTGCCACCACCGGAAACTATCTGCGCAACCGGCAGCGGGTTGATACCCACAGATGCACCGCCGGCCATGTTGTTAACACAACCTGTTGCTGAATTGGTAGCGCGAACTGTATAGCTGCCCGCCGCAACCTGGTTGCCGAACGACATTGAAGTGCCGGTGCCGGCTGCCGTTGCTGCCAATGTGCCACCGTTATACAATGCATAGGAAACGCCGATCGTAGAACCGCTCAGGCCAACAGCAACGCCCGTGCCGCCAGTGCAATAAGAACCACCACCAGTCACAGTGTAAACTGTAGGCAATGGATTTACCACTACGGTGGCACTACCTGTCATGTTACCGGAGCAACCAGTAGCAATATCAGTTGCACGAACTGTGTAAGCACCAGCGGCAGTCATAGAACCGAAACCGATCGCCGAACCGGTACCTGTAGCAGCGCTGCCCATGGCCACTGAGCCAAGGTAAGCCTGGTAACTGATACCAGTAGCTGAGCCGCTCAATCCAATTGATACACCGGTACCACCGTTACAATAGCTACCACCACCCGTTACGTTGAACGCAGCCGGAAGTGGATTAACGACCACAGCGACAGAGCCAGCCATATCGTTTGAGCAACCCGTTGTAGTATTTGTTCCGCGAACAGAGTAGCTGCCGGCCACCGTCATCAAGCCGAAGTTCAGTGCACTTCCGGTGCCGCTCAGGGCACTGCCTACTGCGGTAGCACCGCGATAAAGCTGATAAGTAATTCCGGATTCAGAGCTTGCTAATCCAACCGCTACACCCGTACCACCTGAGCAATAAGCGCCGCCGCCCGTCATAGACTGGGCAACAGGCAGTGCGTTCATACCCACTGTTGCGCTGCCTGCCATGTTTGAAACGCAACCCGTGAACATATCCGTTGCACGTACTGTATAAGTACCTGTCACTGTCTGCATACCGTATGATAATGTCATGCCAGTACCAGAGAGCGGGCTACCCATTACTGAGCTGCCATTGTAAAGCTGGTAGTTGATTCCTGTATTAGATGCAGAAAGACCCACGTTAACGCCGGCACCACCTGCGCAGTAAGTACCGCCACCTTCTACTGTGTAAACAGTAGGCAATGAAAGGACAGTCACTGTAGCGCTTCCTGTCATCGCTTTAGTACACGAAGTAGATGTGTTTGTAGCAAGAACTGTATATGTACCACCAGTAGAGATGGAACCGAAACTGATGCCGCCACCGGTACCAGACACAGCACTACCCGCAGCAGTTGTTCCACTGTAGAGTACATAGTTAATACCAGTTTGCGAACCGCTCAATGAAACGTTAACTCCACCTGTACCCGCGCAGAACGAACCACCACCGGTAACAGTGTATGAATTCGGAAGTGGGTTGATGGATATATATGCTGCACCTGACATATCGCTTACACAACCGGTAGAGCCATTAGTTGCTCTAACTGTATATGTACCCGCGGTAGCAAGGGCACCAAAGTCAATCGCGATTCCTGCACCGCTAAGCAATGTGCCGTATGTTGATGAACCGAGATAAAGCTGATAGAAGACACCGAACTGGCTACCTGACAGGTATGCATTGACACCTGCGCCACCAGAGCAGTAGCTACCACCACCGCTAACTGTGTATACAGTTGGGAGCGGATTGATCACTATCGTCTTGGCACCACTCATATTCTCATGGCAGCCTGTTGTCGCATTTGTAGCAAGTACAGTATAGGTACCGGCATCTGTTATCATTCCATAGCTCACTGCAGAGCCTGTGCCGGCCAATGCAGTTCCGTATGGAGTTGTGCCGCGGTAAAGCTGGTAGTCGATACCAGTTACAGAACTTGCAAGACCTATTGCAACACCACTACCTCCCGCGCAGTATGCACCACCACCTGTCATAGTCTGTACGGCTGGCAGTGGATTCACCACTACTATTGCATTGCCCGACATATTATTCTGACAACCCGTAGAGGCATTTACTGCATGTACGGTGTAGGTACCTGCAACTGTGAACACACCAAAGTCGATGGCCGAACCCGTGCCCGCAACTGCGCTACCTACTGTAGCAGATCCGTTGTAAAGCTGATAGTTAACTCCAGACTGTGAGTTTGCAAGCCCAACATGGTAACCTGTCTGACCCACACAAAGTGTACCACCTCCGGTTACACTGTATACTGTTGGCAGAGGATCGATCACAACAGTTGAAGTACCGCTCATGTTTTGAGTACATGTAGTAGTAGTATTCGTAGCAAATACAGAATACGTACCAGCCGCAGTAAACGTACCAAATGAGATGGCTGAACCTGTGCCCGAAGTAGTGGCACTGCCAATAAGTGTGGAGCCATTATACAACTGGTAGCTTATACCTGTTTCGGAACCTGACAAGCCAACAGCCACTCCGCTGCCACCTGCACAATAGTTGCCGCCACCTGTCATTGAGTAAGTAACCGGTAGTGGGTTGATCACCACTACAGCGCTTCCTGTCATATCATTCACACATGATGTAGTTGCATTGGTTGCCTGTACTGTATAGGTACCAGCTACAGTCTGCAGACCGAAGTCGATGCTGGCCGCAGTACCCGCCATTGGGCTACCTACGGCGGAGCCATCCCTGTAAAGCTGGTAGTTGATACCAGCATTAGTGAAGCCCATACCAACATGAACACCTGTACCACCCGCGCAGTACGCACCACCACCAGACACGTTATATGCTGTAGGTAACGGATTAATACCGATTACAGCATTTCCGGTCATTGGTTTAGTACAAGCGTTGGTGGCATCAGTAGCGAGCACCGTATAGGTACCTGCTGCTGTGTATGTGCCAAATGAAAGCGATGAACCGGTACCTGCTACAACGCTACCAACTGCTGTCGCGTCATTATAGAGTTGATAGTTAACGCCTGTCTGCGAACTAAACAAACCTACAGCCATACCGGAACCGCCGGCGCAATAGTTGCCACCGCCTGTAACTGCGTATGCAGAAGGAACCGAGTAAATACCAATTACTGCAGTGCCTGCCATGTTTGACGTGCAAGACGTACTACCATTTGTAGCGACCACAGAATAAGTACCAGCTGTAGTCTGATTGCCAAATGAAATTGAAGACCCTGTACCTGCAACCGGGCTACCTATTGGTGTAGAACCACGGAACAACTGGTAGTTGATGCCGGAAGCCGAGTTGTCCAGGCCAACCGGTAAGCCACCAGTGCCAGAGCAATAGTTACCACCACCGGTAACGTTGTATACAGATGGAGCAGTGTTTACGGTAACAGTTGCAGAACCACTCATAGCATTTGGACACGCTGTGGATGAATTTGTAGCGAGAACTGTGTATGTACCTGCTGCAGTCTGATAGCCGAAATCGAGTGAGTATCCGGTACCAGCCATTGGGCTACCAACAGCGCTGCCGCCATTGTATAGCTGATAGCTAATACCTGTATTTGAGTTACTGAGGCCTACATGCACGCCTGATCCATCGCTGCAGTATCCGCCACCGCCTGTAACCGTGTATGCAGTCGGCAGGCTATTAATAGAAATAGCTACCGAACCGGTCATGGCATTTGTACATGTAGTGGTAGTGTTTGTAGCGAGCACTGAATAAGTACCAGCCGCTGTGTATGAACCAAAGCTGATAGCGCTACCCGTGCCAGAAACAACACTTCCCACAGCAGATCCACCATTGTAGAGTTGGTAATTCACGCCGCTTTCAGAACCGTTGAGTCCCACAGTGCTACCCGACGAGCCGCTGCAGTAGGCGCCGCCACCGGTAACTGTGTAGGCTGTTGGAGCTGCGTTTATGCTTATCACAGCGCTGCCGGTCATGCCATTGATACAGCTAGTAGAAGTATTCGTAGCCCTAACTGTATAAGTACCGGCTGCTGTCATCGAGCCAAAGCTAAGTGCTGAACCAGTACCGGCAACGGCACTACCAACAACTGACGAGCCATTATACAATTGATAGTTAACACCGGTTTGTGATCCGTTAAGACCAACAGGTGTAGAACTTCCACCACATATCGTGCCACCACCTGTTACAGTCTGTGCGGTAGGAAGCGGATTCGTACCTACTGTAGCACTACCACTCATATTATTTACACAACCCGTAGTAAAGTTGGTACCACGCACTGTATAGGTACCTGCTGATGTAATAAGACCAAAGTCAAGACCGGCGCCCGAACCGGATACAGGTGAGCCCACCGCGGTAGAGCCATTATATAACTGGTAATTTACGCCAGTTTCAGAGCTACCTAAACCAACATGCACACCTGAGCCACCCGTACAGTAGTTTCCGCCGCCTGTTACAGAATAAGCCGCCGGAAGTGCGTTCACAACAACCGCCGCGCTTCCACTCATACCGGCAGAACAAGATGTACTCGTGTTAGTAGCACGAACTGTGTATGTTCCCGCAGCAGTGAATGTGCCGAGACTCAGCGCACTACCTGTACCAGCTACAGGGCTACCTACTGCAGAGCTGCCATTATAAACCTGGTAGTTGATACCGGTAGATGAGTTACTTAAACCTATTCCTACACCGGCTCCACCTGCGCAGAAATTACCACCACCGGTCACAGTATAAACTGTAGGCAGAGAATTCACGGTAATGGTTGGCATTCCGGACATCACATTTGTACAGCCTGTTGTCGCGTTTGTAGCCAGAACGCTATAAGTACCTGCTGCAGTCTGCAATCCGTAATCAATACCTGAGTTAGACCCAGGAGCAGGACTACCCACTGTAGAAGCACCGTTATAGAGCTGGTAATTGATACCCGTAATGGAGAAGTCTTGCGTAATATGGAATCCTGTACCACCTGCACAGTATGTGCCACCGCCTGAAACTGTGTAAGCACTAGGCAGCGGATTGACATAAACTGTGGCAGATCCCGTCATGGCCTGTGCGCAGGTTGCGCTAGGGTTTGCCATTACAGTATATACACCAGGATCAGTTACCAGGCCAAAGCTAAATGCAGCCCCGGTACCAGTTACCAACGAACCAACATCAACACCATCCCTGCGCAGTTGGTAGCTCACGCTCGACTGTGAGTTTGAGATACCTACTGACACTCCTGTGCCACCGGCACAGAAGCTACCACCACCTGTAACGTTGTAAGCAATTGGAACTGCCCCAATAGTAACTGTTGTGGTACCCAACATGCTGTTGGTGCAAGAAGTAGTAGCATTAGTAGCACCCACGGAGTAGGTACCGGCCGCAGTTTGCATACCAAAGTCAAGAGCAGCACCAGTGCCCGCAAGTGGACTGCCCACTGCCGAGCTACCCTGATACAATTGGTAGTTTACGCCGACTTCAGAATTATCAAGTCCCATTGATACACCTGTACCACCGGAACAATAGAAGCCACCACCAGTAATGTTAAATTGTACCGGTATTGGATTTACAGTCACAGCAGTGGAAACCACTGGCGTACTGGTACAACCCGTGCCAGGATAAGTCGCTGTCACGCTGTAAACACCAGATGCACCAGAATTTGGAGTTGCATATACCTGCGTAGAGGTTGCTGTGGTACTTGAATAACCACCTGGTCCACTCCAGTTATAAGAAACAAGAGAACCGGTACCGGTTGCGCCATTGCCGCTAAGCGACAGAGAAGCACCAGCACAAAGCACAGTTGGCGTAGCACCCAGGCTTACCATAGTAGGCAACGCATTTACTGTAACATCAGACGATGTCACCGGATTGCTGTTACAACCAACACCTGTATAAGTGACTGAAAGTGTGTAAATACCGGAAGAAGCCGTTGACACCGTAAGGTTAGTTGAAGTGCCACTGGTTGTCGTGCTAAATCCGTTAGGACCGCTCCAGTTGTATGAAACCAGCGAACCGGAACCTGAAACTGAACCAGCGTTCAGACCAAGTGTAGCGCCACTACAAAGCAAGGTAGAAGACGGTGTGATACTAGCCACGGTTGGTATTGTATTCACAGTAGCTGATGTAGTGTAAACCTTTGTACAGCCGGATTCTGTTCCATTGTTGATAGTAAGCGTGTACACTCCGGTTGCAGCCGTTGTCGCTCCCGGAACGCTTGCAGAGGCAGTAGCTGCACCGGTAATACTCACAGGACCCGTCCATGCATAGTCGGTAACATCTGCCGGACTATTTGCTGTAAGCGTTAAAGTAGCGCCCTCGCAAGCCGGACCATTATTAGATGCGCTGGTAACAGACGGAGCGTTCTTCACAGATGCCGAGGTAGTGTAAACAGTAGCCGGGCTACAACCAGGCTTTCCACTACCATCGCTCACTGTTAGCGAGTACACCGATGTCACCGTTGGTGTAGCTGTAGGATTCTGTGCTGTAGATGCAGACAAAGAAGATCCGCTCCATGTGTATGTGTTAGCACCATTCGCCGGATTCGCATTAAGCGTTACAGTTCCACCAACACAAATAATTCCGGTATTAGTCGGTGCTGCCGTAGGAGCACTATTAACGGTAACCGATGTTGTATAGATAGTAGCCGGGCTACAACCTGAGTTTCCTGTACCGTCGCTTACCGTAAGCGAGTACACATTTGTACTTGTTGGTGTCGCAGTAGGGTTCTGCGCCGTTGTAGAGGCGAGAGAAGAACCACTCCATGTAAACACCGTAGCTCCGCCTGAAGGATTTGCAGAAAGTGTAACCGTGCCACCATTACATATATAACCGTTATTGGTAGGGGCAGCCGCCGGCGTTGGGTTCACACTAACTGTTGTTGTGTAAACTGTTGACGGAGTACAACCAGGCTGGCTGCTGCCATCCGTTACCGTAAGAGAATAAGATACTGTTACGGTAGGAGTAGCAGTTGGGTTAGCAGCGGTAGACGAAGAAAGTGACGGTCCGCTCCATGCATAGGTAGAGGCTCCACCTGCAGGATTAGCCGTGAGCGTCACCGTGCCACCGTTACAGATAGGGCTACTGTTGGTTGGTGCAGCCGTAGGCTTAGGATTAACTGTTACAGAAGTAGTGTAAACTGTTGATGGGCTACAACCTGAATGACCTGAGCCATCCGTTACCGTCAATGAATACACACTGGTCGACGTTGGTGTTGCAGTTGTGCTTGACCCTGTAGTAGCAGAAAGCGAAGATCCACTCCATGCATATGTGCTGGCGCCATTCGCACCGTTAGCTGTAAGCGCTACAGTACCGCCATTACAAATGTAACCGTTGTTTGATGGCGATGCCGTTGGCGCATTGTTTACTGTAACTGATGTGGTGTACACCGTGGACGGACTACAGCCAGACAACCCACTACCATCGCTCACTGTAAGTGAGTATACACTGGTAACAGTTGGCGTTGCAGTTGGGTTGGCCACAGTAGATGAGGAAAGCGATGGTCCGCTCCAGTTAAACACAGTTGCACCACCCGATGGATTAGCAGCAAGATTCACTGTACCACCCACGCATATGTGACCATTATTTGAGGGTGAGGCTATTGGCGTACTGTTAACCGTAACTGAAGTAGTATAAACCGTAGCCGGCGAGCAGCCCGGCTTACCGCTTCCGTCTGTTACAGTTAGTGAGTAGACGCTCGTAACGGTTGGTGTGGCTGTCGTAACTGCACCTGTTGACGCAACAAGCCCCGGACCGCTCCATGAATACGTAGCAGCGCCGTTTGCACCATTTGCCGTAAGTGTTACTGTACCGCCGTTACAGATCGGGCCACTGTTGGTAGGCGCCGCAGTAGGAACAGAATTTACGGTAACACTTGTTGTATAGACTGTTGAAGGACTACATCCGCTCTGACCTGTACCGTCGGATACTACGAGTGAATAAGTACTTGTAGTCGTTGGGACAGCTGTCGGATTCTGCGCAGTAGTCGCCGATAATACCGGGCCACTCCATGTAAACACGCTAGCAGCGTTCGCAGGATTAGCAGCTAATGTAACAGTGCCTCCAAGACAGACATGTCCATTGTTAGTAGGTGCCGCTGATGGTGTTGGCCTAACTGTTACCTGGGTAGTATATACCGTAGATGGGCTACAACCGCTGAATCCACTACCATCACTAACTGTGAGTGAATATGTGGTTGTGGTTGTAGGGGTTGCAGTTGGGTTGGCCAAAGTAGAAGAAGACAAGTTCGAACCGCTCCAGTTATAAACAGAGGCGCCACCTGATGGGTTTGCCGTCAGTGTTACAGTGCCACCGTTACACATTGGTCCGTTGTTAGTGGGCGCTGCAGTAGGCGTTGGATTTACTGTAACAGATGTTGTATATACTGTTGACGGACTGCAGCCGGAGTGACCGCTACCGTCGGTTACAGTTAAAGAATAGACTGCAGTAGATGCAGGCGTAGCAGTGGTGGGTGAACCAGTAGTGGCCACGAGATTTGAACCGCTCCAGTTGTAAGCGCTCGCACCATTTGCTCCATTGCCGGTAAGTGTTACCGTTCCGCCATTACAAATCGGACCGCTATTGGTAGGCGCTGCGGTAGGCACTGCATTTACTGTAACCGAAGTCGTGTACACAGTAGAAGGGCTACAGCCACTCTGGCCTGTTCCATCGCTCACCGTCAGTGAATAAACTGAAGTAGATGTAGGTGTGGCGGTTGGCGTAGCGCCGGTAGTGGCACCGAGTGATGCACCGCTCCAGGTGAATACGCTTGCACTGTTCACAGGATTAGCTGCAAGATTCACAGTTCCGCCTATGCATATGTGGCCGTCGTTAGTTGGTGCGGCACCTGGTGTTGGACGAACGGTGACCGTTGTAGTGTATACAGTAGACGGGTTACAACCTGAAGCCGAAGTACCATTGCCAACTGTGAGAGAATATGTGGTTGTGGCGGTAGGAGTGGCAGTAGGGTTTGCCACCGATGTCGACGATAAACCCGGTCCACTCCAAGTAAAAGTTGTTGCTCCTCCTGCAGGGTTGGCAGTAAGTGTCACCGTACCACCATTACAGATCGGCCCGCTATTTGAAGGGGAAGCTGTTGGCGTACTGTTAACCGTAACCTGTGTTGTATAAACTGTCGATGGACTGCAACCGGGGTTGCCACTGCCATCAGAAACAGTCACAGAATACACAGTGGTAACAGTTGGCGTAGCAGTTGGCGTAGCACCGGTAGATGCAGACAAGCCCGGACCACTCCAGCTATAAACGGAAGCACCGTTTGCGCCATGCGCATCCAGGTTCACCGTGCCACCATTACAAATAGGGCCATCGTTTGTTGGCGCCGCAGTTGGCACTGTATTAATAGTAACCGTTGCGCTACCCTGCGTTCCCCAACACATGGCGGTAGCAGTGCGTGCACGGAAGTAGTAGGTACCTGAAGATGTCACAACCTCCGAAGAAGACGGAGTTGCGATGGAAGTACCATTTGATGTAGTACCCTGATAATATATAGTACCGCCGGAGCCGCCTGATGCTGCCAGGGTAGCCGAGCCACATGCTGTGCCGCCGCCGGTTACTGTAACCAAGCCGGCCTCTTCGGTTGTGACGGTAACACCATTTGTTGAAGAGCAACCATTGGCAGTAGCAGATACACTATAAACGTTGTCTCCGAGTGCTGTCGGCGTGATTGTAGTTGCCGCACATGCAGAACAAGATAGCCCTGTAGCACCCGAGATACCAGACCAGGCAAATGTCGGTGTAGCATAAGTTGCAACTACCTTAATATTATCTATAATCCAGTAATAGCCCCAGGTACTGATATAGTTCCACCTCAACCTTACATTTGACTGACCGACTAAAGCAGCAAGTGAAATAGTGGATGTAGGCGACGCCGCCGTCCAGGAGCTAGAAGCAGTAATGCTTGAGCCCAAAATACTGGATAATGTGGCCCACGTACTGCCGCCATCTGTAGAATATTCAACGGCTACCGTTGCATCTGCACTGTATGACTGGTAGTATTGATTCAGTGTAAGAGAGGCCGAAGCATAACCCGCCAATGAAAATACAGGTGAAGTAAATATTGTGCTGGTGAGCCCGGTTGTAGCGTCAGGAGCCGCCTCCATATAAGCCGAGCCGTCACCCGTTACGAAACCTGTATATCCCGGAGACGTACGAATCTGGAAATAACTGGTAGATGTACCGGCAGTATTCGTTATAGTCCATGTGCCGCCCGTTGCGCCAGTCATTCCGGAGTTCCAATCCTGGTCCACAATAGCTACCGTCGGAACCGTTGATGCTGTGAATGCACTGTTTGCCGTGAGACAAATTGTAGTAGCCGTTGAAGGACTTATGGATATTGCAGGAGGTGCAATATTCACGGTTTGAGTCCGCGTGGCAGCCGGGCAGCCGTTGCCAAGGTCATAAGATATTATAGTTGTGCCGGCCGAAACACCGGTAACAACACCTGTAGATGCACCGACTGTAGCATTTGATGTACTGCTACTGGTCCATGTTCCTCCGCCATTTGCATTCCCCAGCGTAGTCGTAGAACCTTCGCAAACAATTGTAGAGCCCGTTATTGCTCCCGGAGTCTGACTAACTGTCACAACTACTCCCACCGGCGACCCACATCCATTAGCATACGAAATAGCTGCAGTGCCTGCCGCTACGCCGGTCACAACACCGGAATTGGACCCAACGGTTGCAACTCCGGTATTACTGCTCGTCCACGTACCGAAACCGCCGGGATTCGAGAGCGCTGTTGTCTGACCGCTGCACACAGTAAGTGTTCCCGAAGTGGACCCCGGGTTTGCATTAACCGTAAATTCTGCAGTAGCAGAACAACCGGCCACTGTATAGCTGACAATGGTTGTGCCGGCCGAGCCTCCGGCAGTAACAGTACCTCCGGTGACACTCGCTGTTCCCGAGCTTGTACTCCAGGCACCGCCACCAGGTGTACTTATCAGGACGCTGGTCGCTCCCGCACAAGCACTCAAGGTCCCTGCCAGTGCCGTTGGAGAGGGGTTTACGTTTACTGTAACCGTTGTTCCGTTTGCGCAGCCAGAAGCAGTAGCACTGACACTATATATATTGGTACCGGTCACCGTCGTCGCTATAGTCGGATTTGCGCAGGTGCTGCAAGAGAGGCCTGTAGCTCCGGAAACACCAGTCCAGGCGTAGCTGACATTGGGGGTACCGACGACCTTAATATTATCAACTGCCCAATAAAAACCCCATGTACTGATGTAGTTCCACCTGAGCATAACGCTGGATTGTCCTACAAGGGAAGCAAGTGAAATAGTAGTTGTGGGTGTGGAAGTCGTCCATGTGGTAGAACCGGTGGTAGTACCCAGGAAACTCTGAAGTGTGGACCATGTGGAACCGCCGTTGGTAGAATATTCTATTGCCACCGTAGCATCGGCGCTATATGAAAGGTAATATTGATTTAAGGTAAGTGTTGCTGATGCATACCCAGACAATGAAAATGCTGGCGAGGTAAACAGCGTACTCGTCGTAGAGGTCGTAGCATCTGGTGCTGCTTCAATATATTGAGAACCGTCTCCCGCCACTACTGAATTGTATCCCGGAGACGTACGCAACTGGAAATAACTGGTTGATACGCCGGAAGTATTCGTGATGGTCCATGTACCACCTATAGCGCCAGTCATACCACTATTCCAGTTCTGATCTAGCAACACAACGGTGCCGGCGGTAGACGAAGCAGTGAAGCCGGCAGTCTCACCCTGGCAAATAGTAGCTGAGGAAGATGGAGTAATCGATACAGTGGAAGGACCGGCATTTATCGTTGCTGTAGTTACAGCATAGCATCCGGTTGCTGTAATTATGTAAGAGATCGTAGTTGTTCCGGAAGAAACGCCGCCAACTACACCAGTGCTTGAGTTCACAGTGCCCACCGCGGTGTTGCTACTACTCCAGGTACCACCTGAAGTAGCGCAGGACAGTGTTGCCGTGGCGCCGGGGCATATGCTTGCAGTACCTGTTATTGCTGCAGGGTTCGAATTTCGCGCTAAGAGCTGGCCACTGGTGGCAGCACTTAAACTACTAACAGAACATGTAATATTGGCACGGTAATATACGGTTGCTGTAACTGAAGCTGAATAGGTACTATTTGTTGCGCCTGTAACGTTACTCCATGTAGCGTTATCTGGTGACGATTGCCATTGATATTGGATCCCAGCGTCGCTAGTAGTACCCGAAAGCCCGAGGTTTGATGTGAAGTCTGCGCAAGCCGATGTGGTGCTGGCCGTAACAGTGCCGGCGGTTGGTGTTCCCGAGCATGTTGTTGAGCTCGCCACCTGGCTGCCCACCGCGGGGCTACTAAGACCACCTTCGGTATATGCCATTACTTTCCAAGTGTAGGTAACTCCAGTGGTCAAACCGGTTTGGTTACCCGCAGTACTGGTAGAAGCTCCGGTATATGAGCCTACATAAGTGTAGGTTGCGCCGCCATCTGTAGAGCGGTATAGGACATAGCCGTAGATATTAGTTGTTGGACTGGCAGGTGTCCAGTTAACAAACATTGAGGTGTTAGTAACCGTGCCAAAAGTCACTGCAGTAGGCGCAGCAGGTATTATAGGTGTGAATGCGTATTTTTTACCACTTGATATGGCAACTGTATTTGTATTCAACGCACCGGTGCCATAAGTAACAGCGTCGGTACTGGCATTTATTGAAGCATACACTGTAGTGCCTGTAGCCAGACCAATCGAGGCCCCACTATTTGAAGTATTAGTCACAACCCCAGATCCATATACAAATTCTATTACACCGGTAGATTCATTAAGCCAGCATTGGAAATTACCCGCACCTGTGCTACCCACCGACCGCGGTATCGTCATATTATACCAGTCAATTACAAGCTTCCGGTTCGGTGCAGAGCCAATAACTTTGTAGCGGACTCCACCGTTTGTCCCGGTTGCTATATCATCCCAATAGGGCATGATCTTTGGATTGTTAGTGGTTTCCGTAAAACTGTTTGTCCAGGAACTAGTTGCAGCACTAGCGCCCAAACGAACAAGGCCGTTTGCGTTAACCGAAAATTGGGTATACCTGGTGCCAACATACCAGAAATCGAATCCTATCGTCTTAACACCAGATGTACCATCATCAGAACCTGACCCGACCAATGATGTGGTACCCGAAGACATATTTTCAAGGCTAACTCCGGTAGTCGTGGTGAGAGGATATTTTGTCGAGCTAATCGTCTGGCTCATTGCAGAAACCGCACCAATTGCAGTAAGAAACAAAACGGCTAAAAATCTTTTCATACGGAACATTTTACTCTAGAAAACCAAAATAGTCTGATGCATACAGGATTCCTCTGTGTTGGAAGCCCAATCACACCGCATTTTTTAACAAATAATTCTATAAAACCCCCTTAAAAATAGACTTTTTAACTTTAGGTAATACATGCATCGCCGTAATACATATGTTAAAGGCGACGAAACATTATGCCTTTACATTATTTTAATTGACAAACCAGGAACCACCTACAGGGATACACCCGCTCAAAATTCATAATGTTCGCTTAACATTTCTTACTCGATTATTCGTAAATTGCATATCCGTTTTATGAAGACCATCTTATTTGAAGATCTTGGAGAGACTGCATATGATGCCGCATGGGATTACCAGGAACGCTTGCTAAAGGCTAACCTGGACCTCAAATCTGAATGGTATAGTGCGCAAGGAAATAATGCACCCTATAACGTAGCTACACAACATCATCTGCTCTTTTGTACGCATCCCCACGTCTATACGCTGGGCAAGAGCGGCCACATGGAAAACCTGCTGGTCAATGACAACAGGCTAAAAGAATTGAATGTTGCTTTTTACAAGACAAACCGTGGAGGCGATATTACCTATCATGGTCCGGGGCAGGTAGTTGGCTACCCCATTCTTGACCTGGAATATTTTGCGACCGACCTGGGTAAATACATGCGCAACCTGGAAGAAGTGATCATCAGAACCGTGGCGCATTACGGTATTGAGGCAGGCAGGCTGCAGGGCTCTACCGGCGTGTGGCTAGACCCTGAGGTAAAAGGACGAGCAAGGAAGATATGCGCCATGGGCGTGCGTTGCAGTCGCTGGGTCACTATGCACGGCTTTGCGCTGAATGTGAATACGGACCTTAAATACTTCGACTACATAGTGCCATGCGGTATTACTGATAAAAGCGTCACCTCTATTGCAAAAGAACTTGGCTATGCAGTGGATGAGGCTGAGGTAAAAAATCTGCTGGTAGAACATTTCGAAGCAGTGTTTGAGGCAGAGATAATTCAAGAAGTTGTCAAAGCGTAACATAACATATCACTGGGGCGACAAGACGCTACTCATCACGCTAGGCAACCGCGTGAACAAAAGGATTCGTGCACTATACATTGCCGAGTTGGTATTCACCGCTGCTATGGCCACCATCTTCCTGGTACAGTCCGTACCTTTCAGGCAGGGTATAGTAAGCTGGGTAGCCACCGTGGGCGCTTCCCTACTCTACATTCTTGCTGCCCACCGATTCCTTGCGCGCATATTCTTCAGCGAGCAGTTGATACTGGATTCAAACCACATTACCATTGTTCGCAAAACGCTTCTGTCCCGGAAGGTTTCGCGTTTTAATTGGCGCCACATTGGTGAACTCCATTACGAGGGAAAGGGGACAAAGACAGATCATCCACTTAAAGGAAAAAGTTTCGACTACTTCGGATTTGAAACGCACGAAAACCTCATCCAAAGCCTTCATCACGACGGCAACTTATATTTCGACACGATGGATGGTAGCCGTTTCTATTTTGCGCCGGGTGTTTATTCCTGGGATGCGGAGCGCATGGTGCAGATGATGACCCTATACACGGGCTCATCATTAAAGTTGGGCCCCGAGTGGAAAGAAATGCTACAGGAACAAGAGACAGACGACCCGAACGGCAACTAAGATCAGGGAGCTACATTCACATAGCCCGATTCAAATTCCACACCATCACGCTTCAGCACAAAATGGTAAGTGCCTCTCTTCTGAAAGTTACGTTTATCAATGATAACGATAGGTTCTTTCAGATCAGGAATATCAACCCGCACCCTGCCCCGCTCATTGTAGAATTTCAGCGAAAAATTGTGCCCTTTATAGTCAGATGGCAGCTTCACTTCTACATGACCAGTTGCGCCAAGCAATGACACAAACCTGGAACGGATAAAAGTTGGTTCGCTCATCTCCTCCTTTGGCAAAATGAGTCTTATCTGGCTGCGCCGAATTTCAGCTTCCACTTCACCCGCAAGTTCACGGGGCACGACACCCTTAGTATCAAAAGAGACCGAGACTACGTTGCCCGTCGGCATGCGGGCACTGTCATGACTAAAGCCATGCAGCGGCCGCACAGGTGCGCCGGTAATATCAAGGTATTTCTGGAGTGTATCGTTTGACGGCATCGTAATCGATCGAGATTCGAGCACCGCTGTATCTACATCCACCTCGCAATAATTACTGCTCCATTCAAGACCTGATCCGAAAACAATATTTAGTTTATAGAAGTTCTTCCCGGGCTCCGGGTGCCCGTCCGCAAATGCCTGTTGGCCCCTATCCAGTTTCTTTACGTACCCAATGATCTTGTAATTGTAACCAGCCTCCCTCGAACGTTTTACGGCAATTGTCTTAACATGATCATACTGGCACACCCATGACAGGAGTACGATACCCTTTTCGCTTGCCCCGGCCAAATTGGGCAGTTGTGGCTGCGCAAAAGACCGATTGGCCATGCAGCACAAAAGACAGGCAATAACAATATGTGGGAAACGAGACATCGGCTAAAGCCTGCAAAAATGATAAATTACATTCTTTATTCCGCATAAATCGGGCGTCAGTAGTTAATTTTGCGCGGGCCGTAAGAATACCATATTGCTACACTTAAAGCACTTTTCCCATATACTCGTTACCTGCTGCTGTGCGGTAGTGGCGTTATTACCGGCCACACCGGCGAGAGCACAGTTCTCCAATCTTTCCAATAAACCGGCAAGAGACACCACGCTGGACAAGACCAACAACACCAGGTGGAAAAACCAGGAGGCAACTGTTCGGTTCGTTAAGCTCAATTCAGACAGGATCTATAGCCCGGACACCACGGTACACACGTTCCATCGTCGCCCCTTCATACAACCATGGGCGCGCGACATGGGCAATCCGGGTAGTCCCATTTACAACCTGCTGTTCACCCCGGAATATCGTGTGGGTCCATCACTCGGCTACCATGTATACGACCCATTTCGGTTCAATGTAGATAGCCTGTATTACTATAACACGGACCGTCCATACTCTCTCTTTAGCTATCAGTCTGCCGGCAGGCAGGAGAACCTGGCGCAGATAATGCATACGCAGAACGTGCGCCCAAACTGGAACTTCGCTATCCAGTATCGTAAGCTAAACTCGCCCGGCTACTTCAAACTGCAACGCAACAATCATGACAATGCCGCATTCTCTACCAACTATAGTAGCCTAAACAAGCACTACAACCTCCGTGCAGGCTTGGTGTACAATAAGCAACAGCACGACGAAAGTGGTGGTATCATCAGTGACAGCTTTCTCTCAAGCGACCGCTTCATAGACAGAAAAACTATCAATACCGCCTATGAAAGCAATTACAGCACCACCAGGTCTTCTATGAGCAATGTGCAAAGAGACTTCACACTCATGCTGCAACACGCCTATACCTGGGGACAAACTGACACAACCTTTGACGATGATGACACCGCTGCATATAGCTACACACTTACGCCGCGCTTCAGCATTACGCACAACACTACCGTAAGCACAGAGAAACATACCTTCACCGACTTTGCACCGGACTCGGTACGATACGTTACACTCTTTGACCATGCATTTGCAAACAATGGTAGCGGATACTATGCTGCGGGAAACGATTCTGTATTTATGCAGCAGGAATGGGTGTGGGCAGATAATAAGGTACTTTTCAACGGATTTCTCGGCAAGGAAGGGCAACAACTAAAATTCAGTGCGGGTGCGGGTGCGCGGTATGACCAATTTGTCTTTAAGCCCCTCAGCTACCCAATGCCTGACAGCCCATTCTTTTACAAGGGGTATGAACGCCATAGCCGTGCCAGCACCTACATAGAAGGACAGATAAGCAAAGAAGCATTGACAAAAGGTAGCTGGGAATTCAACGCCGCTACACGCCTTTATACATCGGGCGACTGGGCCGGCAACTTCAATCTTTCGGGAACACTCAAAAAGAAATTGGGCGAAGGCGGCAATGCAATACAAGCCGGCTTCAGCCAGCAGTTGGGAACAGCACCCTACTCGCTTACCAACTACAAAAACATGTTTGCCTACAAAACGTGGAGCTTTGACAAAGAGAGCATTACCGAGGTGCATGGAAATATAGAACTGCCCAAAGTGAAGCTATATGCGGGAGCCCGCGTGTACACGATAGCCAACTTCATATACCTTACCGATAATGGTCAACCCTCCCAATACACTGTTCCGTTTACGCTACCACAGGCATGGCTGCGAAAAGTATTCAGGTTGGGCAGCTTTTACCTGGACAACGAATTGGTGTACCAGGTAACAACGGGTAATACGCCGGTGAATGTGCCACTTGTAATGGGGCGTCATCAATTGAGCTATGAGCACGGCATCTTTAAGAATGCCCTGATAGTAGCCACTGGCATTGAAGCACGCTACAACACACCATACACACCGGCAGGCTACAACGCATTATTCAATCGATTCTACTACCAGGACTCCGTTACAATAACCAATGTACCCGAGTTGCGTGCTTTCTTCAATTTCCGGATCAAACGTTTCCGTGCATTTGTAGTTGCAGACAACCTGCAGCAAACGTTTGCACGCAACGCCATTCTCTATACCGGCATGCCATTACCGATTCGCAACGGATCACCCATACTTCCTGTTTATGCAGCACCGAATTTCGTTATTCGGTTCGGGTTTACATGGGCTATGGTAAATTAAAAAAGCGGGGCATACACCCCGCTTAAAAAACTCTCCAGTCTAAAATTTATCTCTTCAGTACTACGTGGAAAACGGCCCGTGTTTCACCACCGTTAGCCGATACGATGTACATGCCATCTGCAAGATTTGCCGGCATCACTACTTCCTTATTTACCACTCCACTTGCGGCATCTACAACCACACGGCTTACCTCCTGGCCCAGCATATTTGTAACTGTTACTGTCAATTCACTTGTTGCCGCAATTGCTCCGGCAAGTACAAACTTACCGTTGGTAGGATTCGGCGTTAGGCTAAGACCTGCCTTTTCGACACCATTCACCAAAGTGCCGCCACCGGCCATCTTCACTTTCCATCCGTCGCTCATCACTATCGATGGGAAAGCACATGGATGACTTGTTGTCACCTTACAGAACACCCATTGACCCTCTGTAAGAGCCGATGTAGTGAAAGTAGCAGTTGTGGCGCCGGTAACCGGCGTTGTATTAATAAACCATTGGTAAACAGGTGACGGACCAGGGTTTGTCGCTATAGCTGCAAACGTGATAGGCATGCCCGGTATCACCGCAGGGGAGCTTGCAGATATTGAAACTGCATTAGTAACAGGTGCCTGCACACTCATTACGAGCGGGCTACTTGCCACTGTACTTGTCGTTACACATGCTGCAGTACTATTCATCTGGCACACAACCAGGTCTCCATTTGAAGGAACATAGGAATAAGTGGGCCCGGTGCCGGTCGCAATACCGTTAACCGACCAACTGTAAGTTGGCGCTGTGCCGCCGTTTACCGGAACTGACATATAAGTGACGCTAGTGCCAATACAAACAGTGTCGTTAGGGCTAGCTGCTATAGTCACAGATGGCACAACCAGAGGGTTAACGGTCATCACCTGAGATGTGGTAGCTATTGATGGCACTGCACATGGGTAGCTACTTGTCAACTGCACAGCAATGATATCTCCATTTGCAGGAACATATGAATAGGTATCTCCTGTCCCACCCACAGGTGATCCATTTACTGTCCAGGCATACGACGGTGTTACTCCCCCGCTGGTAGGCGTGGCCGTAAACAGCGAAGCCGATGCCGACGCACAGATATTAAAGCCTGCGCCGGAGCTGAGTACTACCGTGGGCACAACTGTCGCCGAAGCGCTAACCGTGAGCACAACGTCTGCAGAAATAGACGAGCAACCGAAACTGTTACTTACTACGACTCTGTAGGTGCCGGGCGTACCAGAAACAAAGACATTGGTTGTGGCACCAGGAATGTCAGCCCCGCTGCTTTGCCATTGGTAGCCAAGGCCGCCTGTTGCGGGGAGCGCATTCATTGTGCCCATCACACCTGTACAAACTGCGTATGCACCAGAAGGAGTTGTTGTTGCAACCGGGGTAGGATTTACTGTAGTGACTGCGGTAGCATAAGCAATACAGCCAAACGCATTTGCAGAGGCATAACTGATTATGGCAGTACCCGCTGATAAACCCGACACTACCCCAGCGCCACTTATGGTGGCAATAGCAGGACTGGCGCTACTCCAGGTGCCAGCCGGCGTTGCATTTGCAAGTGCCGTCGTCTGCCCTTCGCATACATTTAATGTTCCGGTTATTGGCGCTACTGCTGAAGGTGCGTTTACGTTAACTACATACGTAGACGTAGCAGTGCCGCATGGGTTAGTTACTGCATAAGAGATAGTTGCCGTTCCGGCAGCAACACCAAGCACTACACCTGCAGCACTCACCGTAGCAACGGACGCAGACCCGCTAGACCATACTCCACCCGGCGTGGCATCGCTCAGCGTAGTTGTCTGCCCTATACACATACTCGCAAATCCGGTTATTGGTGCAGCATAAGCGCTGTCTAGTATAACAGTCACCGGATCAGAGGTGCTGTCGCACACACTTTCATTTACCAGCACAGTATAGTTGCCGCCTAGTGTGGCAACATAGCTTGAGGAGGTGGCACCGGGAATATCAAGCCCATCGAGTTGCCACTGATAACTATAGGCAGAAGCTGCCGGTGTATTAAACGTAACCGAACTACCCAGGCAGAACGAAGTAGGCCCGCCAGCGGTAATGTGTGAAACAGGCGTGTTACAAAGTGGACCATCTACCAGCATAAAGCGGGAGAAACCGGTGCAGCTTGCGCGGAACCCAGTGTAGTTACCGGCTGTTATGAGCGTAGGCGTAAGTACCTGTGAGTTGGCTGTGCTTACAGTTGCATCGGTTGGCGCATCTGTCTTGAGTATAAAGAGCGTGGCCGGGTCAACCCCTGCCAGCTCGGCGGTGGTCATGTAAAACGTAACGTCATAGTTCGTTCCCGTTGCGCCTATAGTAGGTGTAATAGAAATTTCTTTACGTGACCTATTTATTGCAGAGAAGATTGCAGGGGTCATACCAGTACCCGATTGCGTCACAGTAGCGGTAACACAACCCAGGTCAGCATCCGGGTTCTTTACGCCTGCTATTACCTCATTATCAGCCGTGCTGTAGAAGTAAACTTCCTCTCCGGTTTTTATATTCCAATTGCGGGTACTCGCCGTCGCTGTTTCTATTGCCGCCGGTGGCACCACCTGGCGGAACCGCATTACAGGCCTTACTACCACTCTGTTACCATTATTGAACCCTATAGAACACCCGGAACCAGATCCTCCATTCGTTGCATCATAGTCACCTATGATGAATGAGCCCTGCTGCACGCCGGCTACCTTATCATTGTTACTAAATGCCGCTGGTGTCATACCGAAACATATTTGCACCGCCACATTACTTGTACCATCCCAGGTGAAAGTACCGGTATTGAAGTCAATTGCATTCATTCCGGTAGTAGTTGTATAGTCACCGGTGTACACCTGTGTCATACCTGTTACAAAAGCAGAATACAGGTCAGGCGTTGTGGTATTGCGCATGCTAATGGTATAACCAATAAACGGCGCCGTAGAACTCTTTGTAAGTACATTAAATGCAATCTGGTCTATCGGCACGCCCGGCACCACCCCTGCCGCAGCAAGTTCTGACGCATAAAGCAGGAATTGCGACTTGGCGCGCCTGCGCTTACCATAGAACGGTGATGTGAAGTCTGCCACTACCGGAATGCCCTGGTCCAGCATTGGGAAGATGGTCGCTCCCAAATGCGGCACGCTGTCATCATTGTCGATATACACTGTCAGTGAGTCATTGTAGGGTGCTATCTCCGCTGAGCTGCCCAGCGGCAGAATGCTAAGACCAAAGTCTACATGCTTATTATCGTTTACATTGCCGTTATCAAACACCGTCATGGTAATTGATCGTGCCGAAGGGTCGCCGACCGGGAACAAAATGCTGGGCGCACTCAAAGTATAGTCCACACCTAGCACCGCAGTGGATGTGGCTGCCGGAACGATACTCACCAATGGGCTGCCACCAGCTATAAGTGGCCCGTTGGGCTTCACTGTTATCGTCACGGTGTGGCTTGCACCACATGCAGTGGACGGCGCTTTTTCTGTTGTGCGAATCACTGTTGCAGTAAATGCTAACTGCGTAACGCAAGGCACATAATTAGAGCCCACGCCAACGGCATACCAGGCGCTCGTTACGCTCTGTACTTCAGGCGAACAAGGACCATAAATAGTAGATGCTACGGAGATGGACGCTGCACGCATATCAGCGTATTCAGCTGTGCTAAAAAGCGACACCTCTGTCTGATAAAGAATATTTGCGGCCTTTGTCCAGCCGATACCATTGACCACATATGCGTTACTTAGGTCATTTGTTCCGCTACCTCCATTTACCAGCAGGTAATACCAATAGTTCATCAGGCCGCTATTGCGATGAACACCACATTGGTCATTCCCACTTGTGGGAGTACAAGCTACTACATTAAACCAGTTGGTGCCGCCATAAGTGTCCGGCTGCCCCTGGAGCAGTGGCGTACTCATGCTGCGTAGTGGTTCTGTAGATATCTCTTCGCCCATTTCCCACGCGCTTTTTGGCATTGCGTCTACCTCATGAGGATCTGCCCAATGTTCTACAGTAGCTCCCCAGCAATCGCTGAACGCCTCGTTCATTGCTCCCGATTCCTTTTCATAAATTAGTCCAGCAGTCGCCTGGCATATGCCATGTCCTATCTCGTGAGCAGTGACATCGAGACTGGTAAGCGGAGTAAAACCACCCGCAGCCAGGCCGGTGCCGTCGCCATAGGTCATTACGCTACCATCCCAGAATGCGTTATTGTAATTCACATCATAGTGAACGAACTGGGTGAGAATCCCATCAAGGTCGTCCCAACTATGGCGACCATGCTGAGAAAGGAAATAGTCGTAAACCATTTCACCACCCCACTGGGCATCCAGGGCAATATTATCAGCCGGTGCTGTAGGCCAGGTATTCGTGGGGCTCGCAAAATCAGTGGCGGCAAAATAATCGGTGCCGTTTCCAAGGTTCATGGTGTACACACCATCTCCCCTTGTTGAATCAAACAGAACATAGGTTCCACCGGTATTAGCCGTCTGAAACGGTACTACACCACTGTACCTTGAGGCTCCAGTTGCCACCGTATTATGAATAAGTTCGTTTGCAAAAAGGATAGTACCGGTATTGGCATCGACATACACTTCTTTTCGGGTAAGTGGCTTCTCCGCATAAATATCGTACCGGTATGCAAGATGCAATACACGGTCATTATTGGCATCCCTCCTGTTTTCTATCCACGTTAGCTCTCCGTGCGGTAGGTAAGACGTATCCGGCTTGTTGTAGAATTTCCTGATAAACTTCTCTGCATTCGCGTCCTGCCATTTGTATTTTTCAGCGCCTACAAATCCCAGGGCCGCTGTAAGCCCGTCTTCCTCACTTAGCGCATGTGTTGTGGAAAGGTCTGCAGCAGGATTGAAGAAGTTACCATTCATAAAAGTGGCTTTCCCCTCCTTCCCGGTTATGGTAAAAGAAGCATAGGCTACCTTAATGCCCTTGTAATACTCGTCAAACCTCTGGGTAGTAACACCGGCCTTTGAGGTAGTTGTGTGGCGATGGCGCATTTCTACATTGCTGCCTGCTGTCAAACCAAGATATTCATTAAAAATCCCGTCAGGGTTATCCATCCGCACGTCAGCAGACGGCAAAAAGGAGATAAACTTCGGCGTGTTATCAGCAACATTACGTTCCCGGGAGAGCACGGTCCCGGCGTTGGCAACCTGGGCATGAGCAGGCAAAGACATAGCAATCAATGACCACGCCAGTCCGGCGCAGAGCCTCGATAGTTTCATACAGAGTAAGTTATAGAAGTATAGATGGGCTAAAAATAAGCCTTTTAACCCAATATGCTTTCCACTTTACGCTGATATATGAGCGTGACTAACCCTTCTTAACCTTTACCGCAGACTTGCGGGTAGCCGAGGCCACCGGAGAATCCTTGCCAATCTTCTGCTCATTGTCGTCCAGCTTCCTATCGATGAGCAAAACACGCGGGTCCAGCACTACCTTATAAGGCTCCTTCTCTACCGGTATAGACAGCTTATTTTCACCCGGATGCAATATATACATATGTGGGGCGTCCATCGTCTTCCTATCCCTATACATAGCTATTTCCACGTAGCTATCGCCCGTTGCCCGCGTCTCCTTACCAGTACTATCCGCATAGTTCTTCACCATGTTCACTGTCAGATCTACAAATGTCTGAGCGCCGTCCTTGCGCACTTTTGCGCCCGTGAGTTTGTTATCATAAATAGTGATCTTCTCGAAGGCATCCGTAACAAAATATTGCATCGAATCCGGTGTCACCGCCCTTATTGAAGAGATGAGATCTAACGTGGAAGGATATGGAGGACCCTGGAAGCCATACTTCTGAATAAACCTCTTAAGCGCAAGGTTCAGGCTATCCTCGCCCAGGTACTTGCCAAGCGCGTGCATCTGTATTCCGCCTTTCTGGTACAGGATATATCCCTGGCCGGCATCGGCAAAAGCCCATGGTTTTTCTTTCTCCGATTCACTTGATCGAGAGCGCAGATAGTTATCCATTTCTATCTTCAGGAACTTACGCAGTTTCTCTTCACCGTATTCGCGCTCCAGCACAGATATGGCACCATATTGCGCCAGCGACTCTGACAATACATTAGAGCCCTCAACGTCGCCACCCACAACCTGGTGAGCAAACCACTGGTGCGCCACCTCATGCGCCGTCACATAGAACGGATAGTCAACCTTATTCTCACTCGTATCAGATATGTCTGCAATGAAGCCAATACCTTCGGAGAACGGTATTGTATTGGGGAAGGACTGAGCAAAAGAAGAATACCTTGGGAACTCAAGTATGCGTACCTGCTTATGCTGATAGTTTGAGAACGAAGGCGTGTAGTAAGCCAGCGACTGCTTAATACCATGTATCATTCTATCCAGGTTGTACTCATGCCCCTGCTGGTAGTAGATCTCAATGTTCACATCGTTCCACTTGTCCTTCTTCACTTTATACCGCGCAGACAGGAACGAGAAGAAATTCATGATCTTGCTATCCATTTTGTAGTGAAAGTACCTACGCCCTTTGTCTGTCCACTCGCGTTGCAGGTATCCCGGAGCTACTGCTACCTGGTCTGCAGATGTGCTCACTGTGGCTTCAAATGTTATGAAGTCGGCATCATGCGTAAAGAGATTTCGCTGCAGTGCTGCCGTATCAGTGATAGCATTAGCGGTAGCCCTGTAGCCAAGGCCATGTTTCTTCCTGTCATTGTTTCCGGACAACTCAAACTGGGAATTGTAACCGATAGACGGCAGGAAAACTGTGTTATTCACGAAGGTTCCATTCTCCAGCGGCTCCCCGAGCCCCATAAAGTTGTGGGTGAATCCCTTAGTAATGAGCCTTACATTAAACGATAATATTGTACTATCCCCCGGCTGCAAAGGTTGCTCCAGCTTATAAATACGATAGGCTACACTGCTATCATTGAGCACTAATTTCCCGGGCTTGTCCAGCGCCATTTTACTTACCAATATATTCTCAGGCACCATTACGTGAATCGAGTCAATTGCAACCCCCGTTTTATTCTGAAGCATATATGTACCGGAAGCATACAGAGCACGTCGCTCAGGAAAGATGTCAACATCCAGCTTCACACCAGTAATACGCGGCTGTGGTATATCCTTGAACTTGCCATATTGCTTTTCATACTGCACCTGCAGTTCTTCGTCCTGGTAACTCGTGCGGAAGTGATTCAGGGTATTGGTGTTGTAATAGATGAACCCGCCGCAGACAATAAAGACAACAAGCGACCCAGCAGTCAACATCCAGGATCTCCTGTTTGCTTTCAGCATGGCATCCGCCAATCTTTGCTTCAGGCTGCGCTCTGTGCCACGTGCCCACAAAAGACTAGACAAGGCCGCAAGCATTATGCAGAAAGCGCCCCAATAAAGCTTGAACACAAAGAATGGCCATGTGAGATGTCCGAAATGGTTCATTTCAGAGTAGATAACAGTGGGATTAGAGCCAAATACGAACAACGAATGCTTTAGCACGAGAATCGCAAATGTGGAATTCCAGAAGTAGAAAAGCGAAACGATAAAGTAGCCCAGGAATTTATTGCGAACCAGCGTCTGTACAAAGACCGACATCACCGCAAGCATCAGCATATCGGGCAATGTAAATCCATATAGATACTTGGCGTAAACACCCAGCTCCAGGTGCGTATAGCCCTTGCTAAGCTGCACAAGAATGCCACATACTATTATCACTGTTACCAGTAATACCTGCATAAACATGAGACCAATAAGCTTGCTTAAGAAGAACACCCAGTTTGGCACGGGCAGTGCATCTATGATATTACTCATGCGCATCTCCCTGTCTCGCCAAACCAACTCACCGCCAAACAGTATGGTGAGAATGACAATAAACAATGTGAACGTGCCCCCAAACTGCTCTGCCACGATGTATGTAACAGGGAAGGTTGTTGTTTCATAAAGCTGGCCTAACTGTAGCGAGGCAACAAACAACAACAACATACCAAACAGGATAATGATGCGGAAATAAACATTCCTGAGCAACGTACGGCACTCGCTTACAGCCAGGTTCCACAGACCCGCAAACATTGCCTTACCGGTATAGACGGGGTGCACATCAGGCAATGCACTCCTCCTGAAAAATGAGGGGATAAACGATAGCTTTCCTGCAACTATCGGCTGCACTTTCTTAAACGAAATTCTGCGAGGGGCAGCTGAAAAGGAAAACAATGAGTACCCTAGTGCCCATATACCTGCTGCTATACCCAGCCACAACAGGCGATTTGTAAGAAAGTATCCTGATAATGGAATGACGCGCGCATTCTTATCAAAAGTGCTCCAGTACTTCGTCAGTGCCCGCTTTGCAAAGTTGCCCATTGGGTCAGCAAGAGCAGCGATGGACTGGTGTTCCAGCTTGCCAAACATAGAACTTGCAACACCGTTGGCCACGAAGAAAACTATGAGCGATAGCCAGATAACGAAAATGTCTCGAGAAATGAGGCTTACCGAAAAGAAGATCGTTCCAAAAACGATAGCATTCGGGATTACTGTATGCAGGTACGTGTAAATGTAGGGCGCCAGCATAAAGGCCTCTACCCTTTCCGGCCGCACCCATGGAGATGCATAACCCAGCATCAATCCGAAAGCGGGACCGGAAAGAACCAATATGGCAATGAGCATAGACCCACTGAAACGCCCCAGCAAATAGTTGAACCGGGACACCGGCGTGGTAAAGATCATCGTGTAGGTATTGAACTTGAAATCTTTCAATACCGCATTACCCACCATTGCCACGAGTATTATGAGGCCGATGTAGTTATTGATCTGCCCAAAGAAAGCATCAATGACCAGCGGCGAATTGGCAAATATTTTTTCACCGGCCGTATCGAACTTGGCCTCGGGTATGGCGCCACCTGCCAGCAGGGCAACGAAAAAAGTCACCAGGACCAGCACCAGGAAATAAACATATGTAGAAAGTGTGCGTACAAGGCGCCTCACCTCGAAAGAAAATATAGAAGCAAACATTTTGAAAGATTTAAATGGTCAGAAAACCAGTTGACAATTCGGGCGGCAGAAAACCTACCCGATATTGGCAAAATAGATATCCTCAAGCGTAGCGCGCTCCTGTTCAAATCCATCGCCCGGATCGTCATCGCTGTATATGTGCACTACCATTTTGCCACCGGATAGCTTTGACAGCACAAGCTTTTTTTCCTCCTGGTAGCGCGCCACATCTTCCTTAGCCACTCGTTTGCTCCATATCTTCCCCCTGTAGCTATTTAGCATTTCCTCGGGGTTGCCGCGCTGCACTACCCTGCCGGCAGCAATGATGGCCATGTCGTTACACAGTTCACTCACGTCATCTACAATGTGTGTAGATAGGATCACAACAATGTTTTCCCCTATTTCGCTAAGCAGGTTATTGAAACGTAGTCGCTCTGCAGGGTCAAGTCCCGCCGTCGGCTCGTCCACTATTATAAGTTTGGGGTTGCCTATCAGTGCCTGGGCAATGCCAAAGCGCTGTTTCATACCACCGGAATAGCCACCCAGGTATTTGGTACGGTGATTGTAAAGGTTCACCTGCTCCAGCAATGCCTTTACGAGTTCTGAGCGCTCTTTGTCATTGTGTATGCCCTTTAGCCGGGCAATGTAATGCAGCATTTCCTCTGCCGAAACCTTTGGATACACGCCAAACTCCTGGGGCAGATAGCCCAGCGTTTTCCTCAATTCCTGTTTTTGGGCAAAGACATCTATGCCATTGAACATAATACTACCACTATCCGCATCCTGCAGGGTTGCAATAGTTCGCATCAGCGAAGATTTCCCCGCACCATTAGGCCCAAGCAGGCCAAACATGCCGTTTGAAATATTGAGATTCACATCCTTCAGCGCCTGCACGCCGTTAGGATAGGTCTTTGATAAATTAGAAATCTGTAACATGCCGATGTATTTGTATGTAGTGTATCGTTAAAGTACAAGTTTTGTTACAGTTTTTCTGAAAAAACAAATTGCCCCCAAACCTTAACTCCTGGGAACCAGTATAATACTTCGGTAATTTCCTTATTGTACCTTCGCATATAACATGAGTTACTTCCTTTACTGCTACAAGTCCGAACTGGGCTGGCCCGACCTCAAAGAAGCCAAAAAGGTGGTGGATGTAAAGGAGGGCGACCAGCAGCGCGTGGCAAATGACAAGATAAAGCGTACAATAGCCAACGCACTCATGCAGAATAATCCTACCCTGGAGAGCCCGGAAATTGACATTGAAGAGCTGGCAGAAATGCAGGGCATATCAATAGAGGAGGCGGAACGGGAATTTAACCAGGTTGAGCTTCACACCCCCGAAGGCGAGCTATCTACGCAAATCACCATTTTCGACAACATAGTTATCATTACTGTGCCGCTATGGTATAAGGATGAGGAGGCCGAGGCAGTATTTAAAAATGTGGATGCCTATACCAAGGTTATTCGCCGGGTAGCAGGCTACTTTGTTTATGACCCGCAAACAGGCTACGTCTACGACCCGTCGCTAGCCGACTTTGATAGTTTATTGGTATATCTGCGCCGTGCAGGCGTGGCGCCTGTGAAGCGCGAACAGATAAGAAGAAAGAAACCCTGGTGGAAACTATGGTAAACGGCCTCAGCCCTTAGCCACGCCGCGCTCATATTCATAGCGATGCGTAGTGGTGTGCTTGCCCTCGTAAAAATATTTTGTCTCCAGCACCCTCCCACTCTCGTCATAAGTGGTTGTTGTCTTGTCGAACTGCTTAAAGTCCTTCAAACCCTTCCCCATATAAGTCGACCATTTGAAAACGCGGGTTCTGTGCTCGCCATCTACCTCCTCATTCTTATGGTACCAATTTTCTTTGGCTATGATCCTCCCCTCATTATCCGTCTTATACACGGTAACCTCCGGATACCTGCGTTCATTAGTCCATGAATATTTACGATAGCCATCGTCTGTATATTCATAGCGACTCACCATACAAAAGCCATCCGCAAAGTAGCTGATACTATCGCTCACTACCCTGCCTTCATCATCATATTTAATGTACTCACCGGTGTTCTTACCACAAGCGTCGTCCTTGCGCGCTATGCCCCCGTCTTCGTTGTACGCATACCGTACCACGTTCCGATACCCGCCAGGCTTCATCCCCGGCAGCCTTATGTTCAGATGCTTCACAGCCAACTCATCTGACAACACCCCTGATTGGCTGTCATAATGGTAAAATATCTTGCTGGAATCGAATGGGCGCTTCGTCACATCGTCAAACTCTGTCATCACCATCTTATAGAGTACGGTATCGTCATAGAGGTAATCATACAAGCCATCCTCCTTACAACAATACATAGTGTTGGGGTCCGTAAGGCATACGGCATATCCGTTTACCTTTTCCTGTATGAGCCTGCCGGCATCATCAAATTTTCGGGTGAGTACACAACGCCTGCTTTCCATTCCCTCAAATTGCTGGTACACCTTACACACCATTTGCCCCTCAGATGCAAATGCCATGGAGGCCAGCAATACCATAAACACAAATTTTCTCATACCGGGCTGTTACTTACGTTTATTCACCGTGCGCAAAGATACTGGCAAACACGATATATCATAAAAAAGCTGCCCCGATAAGAGGCAGCCGATAAATATCTGTAGGCGCTAATAACTATTTAGTAGCGTTTGTACTGGTCTTAGTTGCAGCAGCAGCATTAGATGTTTTGTTTGCATCTGCCTTCTTTGCATCTGTTTTCTTTGCAGGCTGCTTTTGTGCATTCTGCGCTGCCTCGTTCTTCTTTAGGTCATGCATAGTGGCACTGATGTTCTGCACCGGCGCAGCATTCGTCTGTGAGGTGCTCTTTGTAGTAGTATTCTGGCTTTGTGCAAACGTTGTTACCGCTGCCAGCGCAAGGGTTGAAAGGAAAATCACCTTTTTCATAACACGATCAATTTAGATAACAAATATAAGGAAAACCTTCCAATACAGTCCAAAATGCAGTGATTTTATTCCTTCCACAGAAAAGGGAACAAAATAAGTCCAAGGCCTACTATTACAGCATCGAGAGCCAGCAACACCAGCGCCAGCCCCCACCATCCCGGCATGTACACAGGACTAAGGCCAGACTGAGCCAGCTTGCTCAGCATCATCAGCACAGGTGTCACCAGCGGAAAACCCAGTATCGCCATCAGGGACGCATTCTGCTGAGCCCTTGCCGCTATGGCCGAGAGGAAAGTGAAGACCACTGAGAGGCTCAGGCTTCCGGTAAAGGCAATGGCAATGTACAAGCCCGCCTGTACCGGTGGCCACCCCAGCATGAGCCCATATAGGAGTAAGCTAATGGTACACATCACCACCATCAGCACCAGGCTATATACCAGTTTCGCCAGCAAAAATGTGGAAGGCCGCGTGATTGTATAGTAATACCGGAAACGATTGGGGTGCTCCTGTAAAAAGCTCTTCGCCATGGTATTTACAGAGACAAACAGCTGTGTAAGCCAGAAAAGGGCATTCCAAACCCGCGCATCCGGCTGCCCGTTCATCATATACACCACGAAGACAGTAGCCCCAACGTATACGAACACGCCAAACAAAGCATGTTTTTGGCGCCACTCCATTACCAGGTCTTTTTTTACCAGTGTTGCAAACGACATTTAGTCCCCTATCTGAGCTTTTGTGTGCGCAAAGATAACCGTCTGGCCACTACTGTACGCTTTCATCTTGTGCGCCAAAGCATTAGCATGACATAACGATAACTTTTTTTTGTTCAGGATTTTGTTTTTTTATTTTCCTGCTTCTATATTTGCAATCCCAAAGCGCGACAGAGCAGCGGGATAGTTCTTAAAAACACATGCAGAAGTAGCTCAGTTGGTAGAGCACAACCTTGCCAAGGTTGGGGTCGCGGGTTCGAGTCTCGTCTTCTGCTCATTGAAAAATTCCAGGCCTTAAGGTTTGGAATTTTTTGTTTGTGGCAACCTTATCTTTGCCACACCACCGGCCCTGGTGGCGGAATAGGTAGACGCGCAGGACTTAAAATCCTGTTTGCCGCAAGGCGAGTACGGGTTCGATTCCCGTCTGGGGCACAAAAATGAGAGCGGGAGCGGCGAGCGAAGAACGATGCCCTCCCGCTCTTATTTTACCGCTTTCTCGCTCTGTTCCTCGCTCTAAAAAGAATGTTGGAGTAAGTGATACTTGTGCGTTGATTTCGCTGGCTACCTGGCTCGTAACCACGGAAAGGTATTATACGTTGCAAGGGAAGAAGGGCTGGACAAAACGCTACAGGATAAGTTGAACGATAAGGAGGTCAAACATCCAAACTTGTACGTTGCCGCAAACATACCTGCAAGCCTGACCTTTTATGATTTCATCTTTCTGGATAGTGTTAACCGCTTGGGATTGAAACCGGAGGATTTGAACAAGCTAAAGGCTATGTACCCGGATAAGTCATTTGTTTTCATCTTCCAGACCACAAAGGAGGGTAAATTCAGAGGGGCAAATACATTCCAGCATGATGTAGATAGCGTGGTTGAACTGCCGGAAAAGGGAAAAGCGGTTCAATACGGCAGATTTAATGCTGGAGGTGAAATGCGGATATTTTAGGTACATTTATATTGTTTTCATGGTGATAGGGTTTATAGGGGCTGGTCTGTTTTCAGGCTGGCTTTTTTTATTGCCAGTTACTAATCACTATCTTTGCAGCGTTGAAAATTCTAACACTCATATTAAGTATCTACATATTACTCCTTAGCATAATGCCATGTGCTGATGCCGGAGATTGCGATGAATTGAAAGAGCTTGTAAAGAACGAAACGCCGCTTCATGAACATAATAAGAAGAAATGCACTCCTTTTTGTATTTGCTCATGTTGTCATAATAATATTTCTATCTCCAGAATTTCGTTACCGGAACGAGGCTGTATTATTACGGTTCTTTGTAAGCCGAAACCTACATATCAATCTTCCTTAGTCAAGGGAATAGCTATTGATATATTCCAGCCTCCAAAACCTGTTTAGCTTTTTCGCTACACATTTTTTCATTTATTTTTTACAGTTAAACAGGTAAATATGAAGTATTTATTGCTGGCTTTAATAGCTATATCATGTAATGCATATAGCCAAACTACTACAGTAATAGTAGTTAAGGACAAGAATAATAAAGAACCAATAATTGGTGCAATAGTTCATGTCGAAGGGACGTCTTTTGGAGGCAGTTCCGATGCAGATGGCATCGTAATACTTTCTAACATTCCGACTGGGCAACAAATAGTCTCCTGCAAATATTTAGGTTATAATGAACACATAGATTCACTTACTTTTCCTTTGAATAGCAGAGATTCTATTGTTGTGTATATGGAACGTTCTGAAGGCGAAGAGTTGGAGGCTATAACCGTAAATTCCACTCGCAGCACCCGCACAATAAGTGACGTTCCGACACGAATAGAGCTAATTTCAGGGGAAGAACTGGAGGAAAAAGGAAATATGAAGCCGGGTGATATACGGATGTTGCTTGCAGAAAGCACAGGTATTCAGACACAACAGACTTCTGCCACCTCGGCAAACGCCTCTATTCGTATTCAAGGTATGGACGGGCGTTATACACAGATATTAAAAGATGGTTTCCCCCTCTATTCAGGGGCAGCAAGCGGTTTAGGGCTATTGCAAACACCACCATTAGATTTAAAGCAGGTTGAGGTAATTAAAGGCTCTTCTTCCACACTTTTTGGTGGCGGGGCGATAGCAGGCCTGGTAAATCTCATATCTAAGACACCTTCTACAATAAGGGAAATTCGTTTTCACGTTAATGGTACCAGTGCCGGAGGACTGGATATAAACGGTTATTATGGGCAACGTTTTGGTAAAATTGGAACTACTCTTTTCGCTTCAAGAAATAGCAACTTTGCTTATGACCCTGCCAATATCGGGCTTTCTGCTATTCCAAAATTTGAACGCTATACATTTAATCCGAAGCTTTTCTTATACCCTACACAGAAAACAACTGTCATTTTAGGAATTAATACTACATGGGAGAATAGGATCGGGGGCAGTATGCCTTATATCAAAGGCAACTATGACACTTCAAACAGTTATTATGAACAAAATGTGACGAAACGGTTTAGCACACAACTATCACTAAGTCATACAGTGACAGAGCATAGTAAGTTAACGCTAAAAAACAGTTATAGCTACTTTGACAGAGGAATCACTATTCCAGGTTATAAATTTGACGGAATACAGCATAGTACATTTACAGAACTCAATTACGCAACTGGCAATGAAAAATTGGAGTGGATTGGTGGGTTAAATTTATGGACTGATGGATTTAAAGAACTTAAAGTTACGAATGTACCTGTGCGCAATTATGTGCAAACAACATTTGGTGCATTCATACAAAATACGTGGAAGGTTCATGAAAAACTAATAGTTGAAAGCGGTATAAGGGAGGATTATGTAATAAACTACGGGTTTGCATTTTTACCGCGTGTCTCGGTTCTTTATAAGCCAAATTTGAAAATAAGCTCTCGGCTGGGTGGCGGATTAGGCTATAAGGCACCGACAATTTTTACAGAAGAAAGTGAGCGTATTCAATACCAAAATGTGCTTGCTATTAGTGCCGACAGTAACAAGTTAGAAAAAAGCTACGGTGCAAATTGGGATATAAACTACCGAACAAGCTTTGCGGACCATAGCATTACCTTTAGTATTAACCATCTATTTTACTATACGCATTTAAACAATCCCCTTACACTCATACCAACAGCAGGTAAATACCGATTCAGCAATATCAATGGTCACATGGATAGCAAGGGAACGGAAACTAATATAAAGCTTGGTTACAAGGATTTTCACGTGTTTATCGGGTACACTTATACTGACGCATACTTACATCTAAACGGGCTGAAAACAGAAAATCCATTGACACCAAAGCACAGGATAAACTCTGTGGTCATGTATGAGGTAGAAGACAAATGGAAGGTGGGGTTAGAGGCATACTATTTTTCCCCGCAACGCCTTAGCGATGGGACGACAGGCAAGGACTATTGGATTATGGGATTTATGGCTGAGAAATCATGGAAAAAATTCTCTCTATATATCAATTTCGAAAACTTCTTGGACGCACGGCAAACACGTTTCGATACTATTTATACAGGAGCATTGAACAACCCTCAATTTAGAGAGATTTATGCTCCATTGGACGGCTTCGTAATAAATGGCGGGTTGAAAATTCGGATTTAATAATTCAAGCAACGCTAACCATGACACGAGAAGTTATCATTACTGCGACAATATTATTGAGTTTGTTACATGGTCTAATCCCTAATCATTGGCTTCCAATAATTGCCATTGGTCGAAAGGAACAATGGAATATAGCGCAGGTAACTAAAGTAGCCGTATGGTGTGGAGCTGCACACGCGATGAGCACCATAGTAATAGGCTTATTGTTGGCAGTCATCGGACTTAAAACACACGAACAATGGGAAACATACTTTCATGTTGTGTCGGCAGTATTGATGGTAATTTTGGGAAGCGTTTTGATTTACAGGCACTATATACATAAGCATTTCCATTTGCATGGGCAGGTAGATACACATCAGTCTCGCAGTAAAATAATAGCAGCTCTGGTCATAATTATGTTCCTATCACCATGTCTTGAAATCGAAGCGTATTTTTTTATGGCAGGAAGCTACGGTTGGCCATTGGTAATGTTACTTATTTTGGTTTATGCCATTACAACAATTAGTGGCATTGCTATTTGGGTAAGGCTTGGGTATATGGGTATGATGAAACTTAATTGGCATAGACTTGAACATAATTCAGGCATAATAACGGGAAGTATATTGGTGGGAACCGGCATACTCTCATTTTTCTATAATTAAATAATGTAACCCATGAGTGAAATAAAGAATGACAGCGATACGGCAGCGAACGAGTGCTGTAGCACTCATATTGCACAAACTGATAAAACCGTGAAAGACAAGCCGAAATCCGGTTTCTTTAGCAGATACGGTCCGGCAAGCGTTAGCTTCCTTTTACTAATGACCGGACTTTTGTTCGACTTTTTTTCCAAACCAGTTTTTTTTACCGAATGGTTGCGAGCAATTTGGTATATAGTCGCATACATACCTGTTGGGTTGCCAGTTTTAAGCAAAGCTTTAAAACTGATAGGAAAAGGCGAAATATTTACAGAATTTCTTTTAATGAGTATTGCAACGTTGGGCGCATTCGCTATCAAAGAATTTCCGGAGGGCGTGGCTGTTATGTTGTTCTACTCGGTTGGCGAATTATTTCAAGAAATGGCAGTAAACAGAGCAAAACGAAATATTAAAGCGTTGCTTGACGTTCGCCCTGATACAGCGACAGTATCGCGTAACGGCACTTTTGCGCAAATTTCTCCAGATACGGTACAAATAGGAGAGAAAATACAGGTTAAGCCAGGAGAAAAAGTACCTCTTGATGGAATGCTTGTCAGCGAAGCAAGCTCCTTTAATACTTCGGCGCTAACTGGAGAAAGCCGACCTAAAACATACAGGAAAGGAGAAACAGTTTTGGCAGGAATGATCAACATAGATAAGGTCGTCGATATTGAGGTGAGTAAAAAGTTCTCTGACAGTTCTATTTCCCGCATCCTATATTTGGTTGAACATGCATCAGGACGTAAAGCACCTACAGAACTGTTCATTCGAAAATTTGCACGTTTCTACACTCCAATTGTAGTATTACTTGCGCTGTTTCTCACATTTTTACCATACTTTTTTAAAGAAAACTATGTTTTTAGCGAATGGTTATATCGAGCACTTATTTTCCTCGTCATATCATGTCCTTGTGCATTGGTTGTTTCTATACCTCTTGGATATTTTGGAGGCATTGGAGCAGCTTCACGAAACGGGATTTTGTTCAAAGGATCAAGTTATCTTGATTTAATGACAGAGATAAATACCGTAGTAATGGATAAAACGGGTACGCTGACAAAGGGGGTATTCAAAGTGCAGAGTATTACAACGAACATTATTGGGGAAGATGAGCTTACAGGTGTTGCCGCTGCAATAGAAACGAAAAGTACACACCCAACTGCTACAGCCGTCAGAGACTACGCAGACAGCAAAAATGTATCATATAAAAGCCGGAATGTAACGCATGTGGAGGAAATTGCCGGGCATGGATTAAAAGGCGTAGTGGACGGCAGAGACGTATTAGTTGGAAATCTGAAACTGCTGAAAAAATTCAATATCGAATTTGACAAGTCTGTTGAAGATATTACGGAAACTGTAGTGTTAGTGTCAATAGATAAAAAATATGCTGGCTTTTTTACCATTGCAGATGAGATAAAGGATGATGCCAAAGAAGCAATAAGCTCATTACGTAATTTAGGCATAGAATATACAATCATGTTATCGGGTGACAAATCTGCGGTTGCTGAAAAGGTAGCAAAGGATATAGGTATCGCACATGCATTTGGAGATTTATTACCTGAACAGAAAGTAGAAAAGGTAGAAGAAATAATAAGGGAAAAAGGACGAAAGGTTGCATTTGTAGGCGATGGTATTAATGATGCTCCCGTACTCGCATTAAGTCATGTAGGGATTGCAATGGGGGGACTTGGCAGCGATGCCGCAATTGAGACGGCAGATGTTATTATACAAACGGATCAGCCCTCAAAAATAGCTACAGCTATCAAAATTGGAAAGGCGACAAAAAAAGTAGTTTGGCAAAACATCGCTTTAGCTTTTGGAGTTAAAGCAATCGTTATGATACTTGGAGCATGGGGAATAGCGACTATGTGGGAGGCGGTTTTTGCAGATGTTGGAGTGGCGTTTCTCGCCATTCTAAATGCAATACGCATCCAACGAATGGCGTTTAAATAAATGCTATTTATTCTACTGAATGTCCAATTGTCCACTTATAATTTGTCATGTTGTCTTAGCTGTATATTTTCTGAGATGATAAATTTCCTGAAAAAATTGTCTGATTTGGTTCGAAGTTTTGTCAGTTAGGGGCACAAAAAATAAGAGCGGGAGCGGCGAGCGAAGAGCGATGCCCTCCCGCTCTTATTTTACCTCTTTCTCGCTCTGTTCCTCGCTCTAATATTTAGCAGCATGGAAATTCACGAACGGCAAAATTCTAACACCTTTGCCTGAATACCCGTCCTATCAAAAGCAATAACCGCCTGATCAACAAAAACAAGTTAATGAGATATACGTGTGCTTTCCTTTTCCTACTCCTCTGCAATACCGCAAAACCACAAATCGCAGAAAAAACAAATGAAGTTTCGCAGTACAACTTTGATAGAAAGTACACAGTAGCGCAGTTAAGAACTGACTTTCGATTTCTGCGTGACACACTAGCGCATAAGCATCCCAGGCTATATGAATACACCTCAAAAATTCGATTTAATAAGTTTCTGGATAGCCTATACTTGCTAATAGATCGTGAAATGACCGAAAGGGAGTTTCAATTCTTTCTACTGCCTGTCATTGGCATGGTTCACTGTTCCCATACCAAGCTCTTGCCGTCACAATACCTGCTGGACCACATAAATGAATACTGCACCGCGCCTCCCGTAAGGGCATATTTCACAGCCAGGAAAGCATATATAACTGATAACTTCACGGCCGATACCACCATTAAGCCCGGTGCAGAATTGGTATCGGTAAACGGCATCGCGACTACTGAGATCACAAAGAATTTCATGGCAAGAATGACGCAGGAAGGCCGCAATACAACCTTTATCTACAATAGGATGAATGCAGCAGTGTGGCCTAAGAATGGCCTGTATGGCTTCTTTCCGGGCATCGGCGACTACCCTACCATTGATTCTTACACAGTATCGTATATAAACCCGGGCAGTAAAACGGTTGCCACCACGAGGCTGGCCGCAATGCGCTACGATGACTACCCGCCTGTTTTGGAAAGTGCCAGGAAGAAGAAAATCGATTTTCGTATTGCCGACAAAACGGGCATTATGACAATAGCTTCCTTTTCTGTGCCTTATCCTGAATTTCACAATTTTATTGATAGTGTCTTTGCAACGCTAAAAACACAAAAGATCGCCAACCTGGTTATCGACTTGAGAGGCAACCTGGGAGGCATCCCCGAAGAAACTGTAGAGCTATTGGCACATCTTCTGAAAAGTCCGTTTATTTACTTCAGGGAGGGAAATGGATATGATGATTATAAAAAGCCCACAGACATAGCACAAAATCGGTTTGATGGACGAGTGTATTTTCTTGTGGATGGAGGTTGCAGATCATCAACCGGCCACTTCCTCGCAATGGCCAGGTATCATAAGATAGGCACTATGATTGGTGAAGAATCCTGCGGATCGTTCTCCTGCAACGATAACGGGCGGCCATACACACTCCCCAATACCAGGCTGATTTTTCAGTGCCCCGGATCTACCTATACAGTCGCCACTACCGGCATTAAGCGCGGCAATGGCATAGTTCCCGACTATATTATTACACCCGGAGTTGATGACATTGTGAAAGGAAAAGACACTGTGTTGAACTTTGCATTACATCTGATTCACTAGTATTGTCTTCTTCGTTGATAAAAGAAGATGTTACTTCAATGAAAATATTATGCTATGCACGAAGTTGGCGCCGGGCATAACACCTGCGATTGTTACAAATATCACCTACATATGTACATCAGTCTGCAGTTTACCCTGATCTAATTTTGATGTAGATAGTTACCCCAAAAACTACTACACATGAAAAAGAGAATGATTTTCGCCGCAATTGCACTCTTTTGTGCCTCATGTGGCAACCGCACTGCAGACGCAGACAAACAAAGAGCTATAGACTCTATATCGCAAGCACTTTTGAGACAGCATATAGTAGACTCTATGAACGCAGTCTCTTCAGGGTCGGGGAGGCAATCGGGAGGCTCAAATGGCGCGTCATACGAGCATGAACACGCCAACACCTACACCGGCAATACCTCCGAACCAGCAGCAACTCCGGCAGCAGCCCCTTCTGGCCCTACTTACGCAGACTATGAGGCCCAAAGAAAAGCTGACAATCGAAAGAAAGCGAAAAGCGCAGCAATAGGGGCAGGTGTAGGAGCGGGCGTAGGGGCTATAGGAGGCGCGCTCTCTAACAAGGACCCCCATTTCAAACGCGAAAACGCGGCCATAGGAGCAGGCGTGGGGGCCGCATTAGGGGCCGGTGCAGGCCTGCTCATTCAAAAGCACAAATTGAAAAAAGAAAGAGATACAGCACATTAGCCTGCGATCAGCTACAAAAATCGACTCATTAATTTACCTTTGGAGGCGTCCCGCCCATGTGGGAATCGCCTGTCATTGCCCGGCAAATAGAAACAAATCGGGCATGACCTAAAAGTATCATGAGCCAACCTTTAGTCAGCATTTGTATCCCTTCATACAACCGTGCCGACCTTATTGAGGAAACCATCAGTAGCGCATTGGCGCAATCATACCACAATGTGGAAGTGATTGTGAACGACAACTGCAGCACCGACGACAGTTGGCCGCTTTTAGAAAGCCTTGCAGCAAAGGATGTCCGCTTAAAGATATTCCGCAATGACTCAAACCTTGGCGCAGTAAGGAACTGGCAAAGAGTAATGGCACACGCCACGGGAAAGTATGCATTGATCTTATGGTCTGACGACCTGGTGAAAGATACCTTTGTAGAAAAGTGTGTCGCTGCATTTGAGGACGATGTTGCCTTTGTAATGTGTGGTGTAGAGGAGTTTTCAGACCAGGGCGTCTACTACTCCAGCAACTTTGGTATGCAAGGAAAAGTTCAGAAAGAAAGGTATTACGATCAGATTCTATTCAAAAACAAGAATGGCCTGCCTGTATCTCCTTCCTGCGCTTTGTTCCGCACTGAGGATCTTCGTGGCTGCATCCTGGATGTTATTCCCAATGCTGATGGTATAGACTTCAACCGTACAGGCGCCGGGCCAGATGTGCTCACCTTCCTGATCACCTCTGCCAAATATCCATACATTAAGGTGTTGCCCGACCACCTGGCCCTCTTCAGGAGCCACCCATCGTCCATTACCGTTATGGAGAACAAATCAGCGGGGCTAAAACTTCACTATGACTGGGCAAAATACCACTTTGTAAAAAACTATCTCCCCGGCTATTTACCTAAACTAAAGGCTATAACCTGGATACGTAACTACCGCTACAAGGGCGTTTTCAAAAATATGCTTGCCGATATGCGCCACATTAGAACAGATTTCTTATTTATGTGCAGCCTTTTCATGAAGTGATGAGTACTCGGCATAAAATATTGGTTACCGGCGCTACAGGATTCCTGGGCAGTAATATTCTTAGCCGAATTGTCTCGGAAAACGATGTTGCTATACTCACCAGACCATCGTCAAACCTCTCCAAAATAACCGCACTTAGTGCGCAGTTTACCAACTTCGTTTTGGAAGGCGATAATGTGAATGACATCATCGAACGTTTCAAACCTGAAATAATCATTCACTGTGCCACTGACTACGGACGCAAGTCTGTGCCTCCCATACAGGTTATAGAGGCCAACCTGATTCTACCCCTCAAGCTCATGCAGGCAGCAAGCCACCACGGGCTTAAGATGTTTATCAATACAGATACTTTTCTGGATAAAGGCATCAATCACTATAGCCTTTCAAAGAAGCAATTCAAAGAATGGTTCAGAACTTTTAGTGCTGAAACGATCTGCGTCAACATGGTGCTTGAACATTTCTATGGTCCGTTTGACGACAAAACAAAATTTGTCTCGTTTGTGATCAACGAACTGCTCAACAATAAACCTGAGATCCAATTTACTCCGGGCACTCAAAAACGCAACTTCATTTTCATTGACGATGTTGTAGAAGCATTCAACACAGTATTGCAGCACAACTTCGAGTCCCAATCCGGCTTTTACGAATTCTTTATCGCCTCTCAGCAGACGCTGTCTATAAAGGAACTGGTATTTAAACTGAAAGAGTGGTGTGGAAATGAAGTCACTAAACTCAATTTCGGGGCGCTGCCCTTCCGTCCAAATGAGATCATGGAGTCCAGCGTAGACATCTCTGCCATGAAGGCACTCGGTTGGCTACCGCGCACAGATCTCGAAGAAGGGCTTCGATATACAATTAACATTGAAAAAAAGAGACTGACAGAGAATTTATGAAGACAGTACTGATATCCGGGGGCTGTGGCTTCCTCGGCAGCAACATAGCTTATCACCTTCGCGACAAAGGATATAGAATTTGCGTCATGGACAACCTGAGCCGTGTAGGTAGCGAAAAGAACCTGGCTTGGCTGCAGTCCATATTCCCGGTTGAGTTCTTCAAGGGCGATGTCCGAATCCAGAATGATGTAGAATCGGTGTTCCAGCAGGTGATGCCCGACGCTGTTTTCCACCTTGCGGGCCAGGTGGCTATGACAACCTCCATAGCAAACCCCCGTCTTGACTTTGAGATAAATGCACTGGGCACGCTCAATATGCTCGAGGCTATCAGAAAATATAACAAGGACTGCACCATCGTCTATTCATCAACTAACAAGGTATATGGCGACCTGGAGCAATACCACTTTGAAGAAACGACTACCCGCTACCAGGTACCTGACATGCCAAGGGGATTTGACGAGAACGAACGATTGAACTTTCATTCCCCCTACGGTTGCTCAAAAGGAAGCGCTGACCAATATATCCTCGATTTTTCCAGGCTCTTCGGAATCAAGGGTATTGTGTTCCGCCATTCGACCATCTATGGTGGTCGCCAATTTGCAACTTACGACCAGGGCTGGATCGGTTGGTTTTGCCAGCAAGCTTTGGAGATCAAGGCTAACCCTGGTAGAGAAGCATTCACTATCTCAGGCAACGGCAAGCAGGTGCGTGATGTGCTGCATGTAGATGATGCTGTGAGGCTCTATGCATCCTGCATAGAACTCGCAGACACGCTGAAAGGACAAGCATACAACGTAGGCGGCAGTATGGAGAACAGTCTCTCGTTGCTGGAGCTGTTTCATATGCTTGAATCTTTCCTGGGCATCAAAATGAACTACACGCAATTGCCACCGCGAGAAAGCGATCAGAAAGTTTTTGTGGCCAACATTGACAAGATAAGCAAGATGGCTGGCTGGAAGCCGCAAGTAAGCAAGGAAGCCGGGGTGACCAAAATGCTTGAGTGGTTGCAAGCATCCTGATGCAATTTCAATCTCAGAAAATCTCAAAAAAAGGGCTGTCTTATTTATCCTAAGACAGCCCTTTATCGTTCAACTAATAGTCACCTAAAGCGTCGGATAGTCATTGTACCCCACGGCACCCGGTGTATAAAATGTATTCTGATCAGCAGGTGTCAGCGCAGCTCCCTGTTTCATGCGTGTCACAAGGTCCGGATTGCTGAGGAATGTATTGCCAAATGAAATAAGATCGGCTTTGCCTGCTGTTATATCAGCGGCGGCACGGTCTGCAGTGTAGCCGCCATTCAGCATAATTGGGCCGCTATATTCCTTCTTCATTGACTGCAAGAGTGAATCGGGCAGGGCAAAACCAAGCATATGTATGTAACACACTCCTGCCTCATTCAATCCTTTTGCAAGTGCCGTAAACTGCGCCTCTTCATGCTGCGGATCAGGCGTCATGCTGTTGAATGGATTAAATGGAGAAAGGCGAATGCCCACATGTTCTTTCCCTACTGCTGCTACCATAGCCTTAGCAAGTTCTATCACAAATCGATTGCGATTCTCGTAGCTACCACCATATTCGTCAGTACGCTGATTTGATGCTATGTTCAAAAACTGCATGGGAAGATAACCGTTAGCAGCATGTATCTCCACTCCGTCAAATCCCGCTGCCATCGCATTCTTAGCAGCATCAACGTATTCTTGTATCAGTGCAGGTATTTCAGCGGTTGGGATTTCCTCGGGTACCGGCATCGGCTGCATGCCCTGTGCATCCGTCCACATATCACCTGCAGCGGCTATAGGTGAGGGCCCTACTACTTTAGCACCCTCCGGCATGTTTGCTGCATGCGCTACCCTGCCGGTATGCATCAATTGCATGAATATCTTGCCACCCTTAGCATGCACTGCCTCTGTTATTGCCTTCCAGCCTGCCACTTGTGCATCATTAAACGCCCCCGGTATACGTGAGTATCCCAATCCATTTGGCGAGGGAGAAACACCTTCGGTAATTATCAACCCTGCTTCTGCCCTGTCGGAATAATATTGCGCCATTAACTCGTTGGGTACATTTCCAATTGCTCTGCTGCGAGTCATTGGGGCCATCACGACCCTATTCTTCAGATTAATAGGACCTAATTTGTATTCGCTGAAAAGAATCTCGTTTGTCTGCATCGTTCTTATTGTTTTTATAATTTCAGTAGATCTTGAGCACGCAAAATTAGGCAGTCAAATTTTGCATGTACGTACATTAATTCTTAAGTGGCAATAGAGAAATAGTATCGCTACCATCTACACACTAATTACCAGCATAATGCATGCAATCCAATATCGAAATATATTTGCTAAACACGCTTAATTGGATCATGAATAAGACAAGCGACCAAAAGTTGAATCCGTACAGGCTTAAAACAAAATCGCAGATGTCGTTCGTCATAGGTCTCATAATGTCGTTATTCATTCCGGCAAGAACTTCAGCACAATACATTCATATTCTCAATTGCAAAGAGAACAATGGCACCCGCGACACGGTCTTTCTCTTTAACCCATATAGTGTGGGGGCTGTGTATCGCATTCCTCAAACAAGATTACCAGAAGGCGTTTATGCTCCATACAATTCCACAATACCGGACAGTGAAGTTGTAGCGTATGATACGCTTATTTACTATGCCGCAGAGAAATGTGAAGTCCTTGGAACTGAGGCCTACGCCCGTATAGTACTAGCGATGATAAAGGAGCCATACAACTACATCAAGCACAACCTGAAATATCCAGAAAACTTAAGTAAGAGAATACATGGTTACGTTACAGTTGGGTTTACCATTAAATCGGGTGAAACGGCAAAGAATCTCCGCATCATACATTCTCTCAATCCGATGCTGGATGCAGAAGCAGTAAGACTTGTTTCTGAAATTCCGGCCAGCCAATGGCTCATACCACAACCTAGAGAATATAACCACATGATATTCTGGGGCACCTATCAGTGCAGAATGCTCATAAAGTTCTGATACCTACTACTTCTTAACCGCTACCACATACAAACTGCCGCCAACGGGCAATGAAACCCCCATCTTTATCAGCAGCTTGTCTATTCCCATGAGCCCATCCATTATCGAGTCCAGGAATTTTGGCAACACGATTTCTGTTTGCACTGTCTTGTTATAGGTATTGGTTTCCGGAGCCTTTTTCTTTAGCAGGCGCGATATGGCCATTGCAGGGAAAAGAGTAAACACGTATGATGAAACCCACTTGATCTCAAACCCGGCCGCTTTGAGCTTGCCCACCATCTCGCTACGCGAGTACCTGCGCTTGTGGCATAGATATTCGTCAATATTACTCCAAAGGAACTGGTGCTGGGGAACAGAGATATAGAATTTACCGCCGGGCTTTAATGCTGTAAATACCGACTTCATCACAGCCTCATCTTCCTCTATGTGCTCCAGCACATCAAATGCACCTATGTTGTCTATCTCATTCTCAAACGGCATATCACGCGCATCAAGCTGCACAAACTTTACATTTGGCAGGCGCTTCTGTGCAAACGTTAATCCGTTCACGTATATCTCAGAACCTATCAGCTCAGCATTGGGCAGCTTTGACAGACCCTTCAGTACATAACCGGTTCCGCAGCCTATCTCCATAAAGGTCTGCTTCACCGACTGGTCGGTATACTTTTTGAAAAGGTACTCTATCAGTTGGTTACGCGTGCGAAACCAAAAGCTGCCTTCCTCATACTTAAAGTAGTTTTCAAATCCTGTAGAAGGATACCCATCATTTTCAATGGCCAGGTCGGGTGCATAGCATGGTATCCCGTGTATCTCGGTCTTGGCTGGCTTCATTAGTTCTTATTTGCAAAACACACCCAGTCGCCGCTTATCTCTTTGCAGTCAGCACCGGGCATGTTCACCTCTTTTAGTAAATAATAGGCTTCAGGATAAAAATTCAGATGCAGGTCCAGCGTATAGTAATAATAGCGCTGACGGGGAGTGATGATAATGAGCTGCTTTTTGCATACACGCTTGAGTTCATTCATTGCAGACTGCACGTCCACAAGGTGTTCTATCGTGTGCTGGCAAGTAACAATATCAAAGGCACCATCTTCAAAGGGTAGCTTAAATATAGACCCTTTTGTATAAGCAGCGCTGCCCAGGTCCACATGTTCCTTCACGTCACAACCAGTAAGAGCCAGCCCCGGAGCATCTTTTGCCACCTTCTTTATGAAGTAGCCGCGACCACAACCCACGTCAAGCAGCGTCTTTGCGCCCGGTGCAAAGTTGGCGATACAGTAGTCCAGGCTCTCCTCGCTGGAGTCCGTAGGCCTGTCTCCTGCCCTGCAGTCCAGCTCGCGATACATGTTACTCACATCATCGTCCGTCATGTTCACGATCTTCTTCTTCAGTTCCATATAGAGCTCAATGTTCTTGCCCTTAAACCAATACCAGAAAAACGGATACATGAACCAACGGGCGTCGCGGATACTCGGCGGCAACCATTCGTCCATCACATAACGAATAATATTCGTATACTTACGATTCATAAGAAAGGCGGCAAGTTAGCACATTTCCGCTGGAATTGAATTGGTTAAAGCCGCAGTTAATAGTCAGACGTTAGACCCCATATCAGTGAGAATCCGCCACGGTCTTTAAAAACCGTGGCGGTTCATTACTAGGCATCACCCTTTCTTGTAAATGGCGATTTGAATAACAAATATTCAAACCTCACCAGCATTCCATTGGGCGCAGTTCGCAGGGCATTGCTATATAATTCCTGTCTGTAGCCAATATCAAGCCGGGCCTGGCTATGAAATATCAGCTGAATTGACGGCGCTATATCCAGTGTCCGCTGCCCGGTTTCAGGCAGTTCCTGCCCTATCACCTCCAGCATCAAGTTCAGGTTTGTCTGGTTATAGCTCTTGTAGTGTTTAGGCAGCATCAGCTTTCCGGCAGAGAGTATGTAGTTCAGCGCCTGTCGCGGTTGTCCTACCGGTATCTCGTGCTTGCCAAAGTTGTCAGCCGCATACTCATAGTACCCGGTGGCCGACAACGCCAGCTTATGCAGCAACTGCGTAGCCACCAGCCCCACCTGGTAACCTGTATTATGACCATTGGTCATTATCGCTTCCTGGTGTATATCGGCATTGTTACTTGCTACCCTGCCAAACGCCGCCATACGGAAGTGATGAAACACTTCATCCCGGCTGAAGAATCGGTATTTGGCATAGACACCTGCTCCTTCGGCTACAAGCTGCCCGTTACGATTGCTGAAAAAGCCCTCGGCATGAACCATCAGGTCACGGTTTACACCCCACATTATTTCGGGTATGAGGTGGTAATTGATACGGTTGGCGGCCGGTTCGTCCATTATCCAGTTAGACAGGCGCAAACCGGTAGACCCCGCCGGCATGTTACTGGCCGGTTCGGAATATACAAACAACTCCTGCGCCGTTGCACGTCCTAACCCAAGTACTAATGACGCAGCCACGATCCATTTACATCGTAACATGGTAAATCCTATTGGTTTTTCCACTGTGCACGCAACATGCCTCTGCTACGCCCGTTTCGTAGCATTTCATGTTCGTGTACTTATCAAACTTCTTCCTTGCCTTTGCCGGCATATAGTTTTTGTCTATCAGGGTCAACTTCACGTCGCCATTCAGGGTTTTCTCCGGCACCTTCACAAAATGATAGGTGGCCCCCCCCATGGTCACATGTGCGTCGTTCTTTACCGGCACCCCGTCCATCTTTACTTCTAGCTGCAGCGATGCCACAAAAAATCCCGCATCTTCCACCGCCTTCTTCATTTCGTCCGGTTCTATATCCACTCCCGGTTTAAACCTGATCTCGTAGCTCGATTTTTCGATGTCAACATCGATTGCCGATATATACGACACCTTTTCAAGCGCCTTGTAAATGGCCTTGCTACACATGCTGCATGTGAGCCCACTGGCCACAAGCTTAGCAGACTGCGGTTGGGCCACAGCCGGGCACACTGCCGCAAGTGCAAGTGTGATTATTGCAATTAGTTTCCTCATTTTATTATATGATTTTAGTTTACTTATCGCCCACAGGCTTGCGCTTGTTATCATACTGGCAGCAGGAGTGCAACCTATTATATGCATCCATAGTTGCCGTGTACTTTTCCGTATCGTAGCCGGTCTCTGCCACCTTTTTTTGGATGGCGTCATTGCTAGTCTCTTTCTGGTTATACTTTACGGTAAGCACCTTTGAATCTGCATCCCATTCAGCTTTTTTTGCTCCAGCCTCTTTGGCAGCCGATTCTATTTTCTTTTTACACATGCCGCAGTTTCCGGACACCGTTATTTTCTCCGCAACTGTTTGCGCCATCGCTACTCCAAAAGCCGGCAGCATCATAGCTACCAGCACTATTTTTTTAATGCTTTTCATTTCGAATTGATATTATGATTGAATAAAATAAAGAACCGGAATATTAACACCCGGCATTACAAATCGCCTCCTTTAAAAAAAGAAGGTATCATATCCTGAAATTCCTATGTAGAACAAATAGAGGAACTCCGCAAATGAGCGGAGGCGCAGGGCCATGTATTACAGATACGATATTTGCGTAGGCCCTGGGTAGAAGTGGTATATGCGATATCCACGAAAGTGGCAAAGGAGCTGCGCTAACAACAGGCTTAAGTACAAAATCGTGCGTCTGAAAGTTATGGTCGGCATTTGTCTTGGCACTCACCACCCTATCCTCGCAGCAGCCATCAGCCTCTTCCTCGTCGTCACAGCAGCCTGCTTCATGACCTGCAGTCAGATAAACGCCCTGAAGACTGCCACCACAATAGTGGACAGAAAAGGAAAAACTGATAGCAGCTGCAGTATATGCAACCAATACTATCGTGGCTATTATCCTTTTCACAGCGCAAAGATACACAAACTGCAAACCGCACCACAAAAGCGAATGCAATTCCGGCCAACCTTATGAATTTGTTTTGATATAGTTCCCTTATTTTTACATGCACAATAGCAATAAAAAATGAAGAAACTGATTGCAACACTGTCGCTGGCAGCGGGCGTAATTTTCTCTGCAAGCGCACAATACGAAAATACCCACATCAAGGTTGGCCAGCAGGCACCTGACCTGGCTATGGAAGACCCCGCAGGTAAGGCCATGAAACTATCCGAATTAAATAAAGGTAGATATATCCTTGTGGACTTCTGGGCATCATGGTGCGGGCCCTGTCGCATGTCAAACCCCGGCCTGGTTGCAATGCAAAAGGAATATTCGGCTAAGAAATACAAAGGCGCTAAAAAAGGTTTTGCCGTTGTAAACGTTTCATTAGACCAGAAAAAAGATGCCTGGACTGGCGCAATAGCCAAAGATGGACTGGATTGGCCATATCACATGAGCGACCTGGCCGGATGGAATTCCAAGGCGGTGAGCGTATATGGTGTCGAGTTCATCCCTCAGGCTGTGCTTATCGGCCCTGACGGCAAGATCATTGGCAAGTATTCCCGCAGTGAAGAAGCTCGGGCAGACCTTGACAAATTTGTACAGAAGTAGGCTAAAATATGCTTTTGATAGTAAAAAACGCTATCTTTGCACCCTTCAATAACAGGCATGGCAAAATCCATGCGTAAAAACTAATAAAATGAAAAAAGGAATTCATCCTGAAGCGTATCGTCTCGTAGTGTTCAAAGACACATCAAACGAAACCACTTTCCTCACACGCTCTGCAGCGCCTAGCAAGGAAACCATTGTTTGGGAAGATGGCAAAGAATACCCTGTGGTAAAAGTGGAAATTTCAAACACTTCACACCCATTCTATACTGGTAAATCTGTGTTCGTGGATACAGCAGGCCGTATCGAAAAGTTCAAAAAGCGCTACGAGAAGAAAGCGTAATAATATCACATTACTTAAAAAAGGGTTGCACATCTGTTGCAACCCTTTTTCTTTTTCAGAAATAAAAAAGAGTACCAGGTGATGACCCGGTACTCCTGTACGGTTCGCCCGATCCTGTGAGGCACGCACCATGCGTTTTGGTAGGCTACTGCCGGCACACGCCCATGAAATGAATACAGCCAGGTCGGCGAACTGTTTGTGGACTCTTTTTATACATTACCTGAACTCCCGCCAGGCCTGCTCAAAATGTCGGGCATCTTCCTCATTATGGGGGTGAAATCCGATAATTATATACCCCTTCTCCAATTTCTTCTCAAGTTTTGCTCTGTTCTCAGCTATGCCTGCACCTTCAAGCGCACCTAGAATGCTCCCGGCAATACCGCCCGCACCGGCACCCGCTAGCCCGGCCGCAATTGGTCCTGCTATCACCACCCCAAAACCAGGAATGACAACACTGGTACCGATTGCAGCAATTGCCGCGATTATTGCACCAATAGAGCTGCCAATCGCAGTGCCAACAGCGGCATCCTCCAGCACGATGCTTGCAGAATCTTTCACTGCTATGGCCGGATCCTTCAAAACAGTATCTGAAGGAAAATACTTCTCCCGGGTATCATCAGACATCACCAGGCTTATCTCCTCCCTTGAATATCCTTTTTCCATTAAAGCCGTATAGGCCGCTTCTGCTACATCATGGTTGGCAAAAAGGCCTGTGATCAAACGGGTTTCACCTTTGAATGATACGTTATTTAGGGCTTGGCTTTCCATAACTAAAGATTTAAAGTGTTTTTCAGATAGGCTACTGTAAAGGTCAGACTATTTGCCCCCTATACTATTACACGTGTTTGCCAATGGCTTGTAGGTTTCACATATTAAGGTGTCTGCTACACTCAACAACAAGGAGCAACATCAGCCCGATTATTGAAAAAACACTATGGGTAACCACCAGCCAACGAGGCACCCGGAACAGTCCAAATTCCCTTGCAAATAAAATAAGGGCACTTCCGCACGCTACCATTAAAAGAACCACCGCCTCTGTTGCCCCTGGCCTGTTTCGTACCAGGAACAGCCATAACAATACGGTTGCGCCAGACATAAGCAAACCGTGTAGAAGCGTCACAACTATGTTCGGCTGGTGAGCGCGCAATACAAATGATACAAATGAAAACGCAAGGATCACTGCCAATGACAAGGCAGATACTATATAGTAAAGCATTTCATTTCTTATTTAGAATCTCACCCACACCTGCCGACCGGGCAATTCTCTGAGGGATATGCTCAGACAAAGCAATCGCCAGCAATGTGCAGGAGATCATAACCACTACTATCACTTTCTGTCTCATTTTTTTAAAGGTTTCGATCTCCAAATGACGGTAGTACAACCGACGCTGCGGGGGCTTGCAGCATACTCAACAACGTAACTACCAATTCATGTTTCTTGTTTGCGTCATCCATACCGATTGCCATTGCAACCCGTCCTTTGTCAGCCTCGCGTTCAGAGCGCGGCAATTCTGCATACTTGCGCTTTGTCTCTTTCATAGCTTTTGACTTTTTTTACTCCTTACAAAGTTCAAGAGCATCACACAGGCTCGCATTACATAGAGAAGCCCGTCTATTATAAGTTTCACAGGTGACCACCTACTTACTATAATGGCTTCCTAATTTTAACTCATCAAAACCTAACCAACATGAAAAAACTGCTCGTTTTCGCAGCCATTCTGGCAACTTTTACCTCTTACTCCTTTGCACAGATCCCCTCAAAACATGCGGCTGTACCGGTTGCACACGCCCGCCCCCAGGTGCATCACCTACAGGATTGCTGTCAAATACATCCCAGCTCTTTTGTAATCAGAGCGCATAGCGCGGATGGAACCGGCATAGGCGACTACCTGACCCATACCTATTGCACACCCGGAAATCGTTTTCTCCATATCTATATCGGAGAGAAAGAACTGGGCAATAACGAGAACCAACAAGTATTAGTGATCACAGGTGCAGGCTATACTACAAACTATAATACAGGACGAAAACACCTTTCAAACGACTGGCAGCACAGCCCCGTATGGATAACACAGGCAAACGAACCAGCCGGCTGTATTCCGTTCGATAGCGACTTCGACTTGTATGATGAATATGATGGCGATCAGCCCGACCTGGAGCATATTGGCGCCGGTGTTGTATCACGTGCCGAGGCTTCGGCAGCTATAAAGGCATTCCAGGTTAATGATTGCAACGGCGTCGGCAAAAAGCCGGGGTCGCTTGAAACGGAGTCTTTTATAATGAATGCAGACGACATCCACGACTACCTGCGCCGTAATCCACACGTGCAATATCTCCAGTTTTACCTCGGCTATAAGCCCCTCGCTTATGAAACGACTATTTTCATTGCTGGCCTGGACTCCAGGGGCCGGCACGTATGGTCATATGGCGACAATGGTATCCCCTACCTCTTTGGCCATGCGGGAAACTGCCCGAATTGCTCGATCGATTTTGATGAAAGCCTCGACTTTCACCGGCAAGGCGCGCGGATGTTCAGGCAAGAGGCAAGGCAATAAACTCGGTCAAACCCGCGTTTATAAACTATTCCTTACCGATTCTTCCATAGTTGTAATCTCTCCAAACTTTACCAAAGGATGAAAAATGCACCGGCCTTGTTGCTCTTGATCCTGACCTCAATTGTCGCGAATGCGCAATCTGCGAGGCGGGCAGGTGAGCTATACCCCGGTATTACAATAGGCATAAACAGCACAAGACTAGCAGCCGAAACCACCAACGGGGGTGATGTGAAAGAAGTAACCGTCGTAAATGGACTTGGGTACAGGCTCGGTTTACTTGGAGGGTGGCAGATGTCAAGGCGTTTTGCTATTGAGCTGAACCCTTCTCTGGCCTTTAATGACAGTAAACTTGGTATCACCCGCAACAACTTAAGCCAGGAGGCATATGGACAATCACTGATGTTGGAATGTGCAGCCCGAGGTGTATATAAATGGTTCTGGGGCAAATCACTGCCTTTCATTCTGGGAGGTATGTCTTACAGGCAACCAATAGGTGATGCCTCTGCAACTGTTATACAAATGGCACACGGAACTCTGGCAGCAGACGTGGGATTGGGTATCGAAAAACACTACAGGCATTTTACATTGGCACCGGAGATACGCTATTCCCATGGTATAACTAACATGCAGAACATTTACGGCATTAATTCCGTAAAAATGCACGCCATTATCCTATCCCTTTGCCTCAAGAGCTAGCTAGTTCTGCGACACGGCTGCACTCAATACCTGACGCAGATCTGCAGAAAGCTTTTCCGCCAGTTCCGGGCGACCATGAAATGCTGCGGGCGTATTCTGAAACAAGGCAACGCGCCAGTTACCGTCCTCTAACACCGCGGTTAGGCTGTGAATCACGTTTACCTCCGGGCTTATATCAGACTGTCCTTGTGCCACCATCCCAGCAACTCCCAGCAACAATGCTGCACCCTCACCCAACATCCTGACATCCTTTATGATAGATACGTATGCAGCGGTGGGAAAATTGGAAAAGATCTCATCCAGCACCGAATAGATTTCAGCCTGTCCGTTTAGTTGGCTGCCGTCAAATCCTATAAGCGTACCATTCTTTGCGAACAAACCTGTCATTCCTTCTGCACTCCGTTTATTCCACTGTTGCAGAAGCGCCTGGTATAGCTGTGCTATTTTCTCCGTTGCATTCGTTTCCATTATGCAAAGTTGTCGTTTTGTTCTCAACTTTCAATTGCAGATGTCGTCTTGCGTCCGGCTCTTTTCGCTAAGTTTGCAAAACAAATCCCGCCTATATGCGCTGCTTAAGACCCTTTTCAATCTTCCTGGCTGCAATCACCGCCGTTTCTGCATCAAGTTGTAAAAAACGAGTGTGTTATGACACACCCCAGCCGCCGGTTCACATTACGGACACAGTAGCGGTAATAGATACTGCCACAAACCCACAACTTTATGCCTGGCGAATGGCTGGAACGAGAAAGTTTGCCGGGACGGATAGCACCGGCTTTTTTCCTTTAGCCGGCAACGCGGACACCTCAGACTATACCATTGTCGTAATAAGCGATAGTGCCATTAAGATAGAGACCGACACCTTATACCTCCAGGGTTATTCATTTGTAACCCATTCACTCTCGTTCAAAGGAATCACGGCCTTTGACTCGACTACAGCGACCTATTATCACGACGCTGACAGTATAGAGTATTTCCTCTATAGCCGTCCAACCCTCTGCTGCTATACTAAAAAGCAAAAACACACGATTGACTAACGTCTTTGCCGGTCTTTTTACCGACAAAAGACAAACGTTTGCCGAAAATCATGTTCCCACCTATTCCGGGGGCTTACCTTTGCATTTTTCTATATTATGGCAAGGCGCAGAGACATAGGCGGAGAAGACATACCTAAGGCAAAAATCACAAAAGAGTCCCTTAAAGAGGCGCTGATAATATTTAAGTATCTGCGCCCTTACCGTGGCACTTTCGTTGCCGGACTCGTTTTCATTACGCTATCCAGCGGCACTATCATGGCTTACCCCTACCTCATGAAGCTGTTGGTAGATAGTGCACATGGCACAGCAAAAGAGCCGTTTGCTTTTAGCCCGGATACAATTGCCCTGATGCTGCTGGGTGTGTTGGCTGTGCAAATGGTATTTTCTTTCCTGCGTATATACTTGTTTACCTATGTTGGCGAAAATGCGGTCGCTGATATGCGCGAGGATATTTACAAGCGCATGATAACCATGCCTATGAACTTTTTTGCCCAGCGCCGTGTAGGCGAGCTATCCAGCCGCATCACAGCCGATGTGAGCCAGATACAGGACGCTATAACCGGAATGCTGGCTGAGTTTCTTAGGGGCATATTAACGTTGGTAATCGGGATAGGCTTTATTGCATGGATAAGCATAAAGATGACAGCGATGATGCTGGCTGTCGTGCCGGTAATTGTGATTGTTGCACTCGTATTTGGTAAGTTTATCCGGAAGATGTCGCGCAAGGCTCAAGACCAACTGGCTGAATCGAACACCGTGGTGCAGGAAACACTTCAAGGGATTAGTAACGTAAAGGCTTTCTCCAACGAATGGTATGAAGTATCCCGTTACCACCTGAATGTCAGGTCTCTTGTCGACCTTTCCATTCGCAATGGTCGGTTCCGTGGACTGTTCGTATCATTCATGATAGCCAGCGTTTTCGGCGCCATCGTACTCGTTGCATGGTATGGCGTTGGATTGATGCAGCAGAACCTGCTTTCCTACGGAGACCTTATAGCGTTTGTTGTTTACACGGTATTTGTAGGTGGCACCATGGCGGGCTTTGCAGAGACATTCAGCCAATTGCAAAAGACCATCGGCGCCACACAGCGCGTGCGAGAACTGCTGCGGGAAGACGTGGAAGATGTGACTATCGAAAAGTCTGAACTACTACCTGAATTTAAGCTGCAGGGCAACGTGAGCCTACAACACGTAGGCTTTAGCTATCCATCGCGTAAGGAGATAAACGTGATCAAGGACCTGACGCTAAATGCCAGATCAGGACAACAGATTGCCATTGTAGGGCCAAGTGGCGCTGGTAAGAGTACCATAGTGTCGCTTTTGCTGCGCTACTATGAGCCTGACAAAGGAAAGATACTATTTGACGGTAAGGACGCGAGCAATATTCCGCTTTCACAGTTGCGCAAACAAATGGCCCTCGTTCCACAGGACATCCTTCTTTTCGGCGGCACTATCTTTGAGAACATAGCCTATGGCCAGCCGGATGCAACTGAAGCGCAAGTAATTGATGCCGCAAAAAAGGCAAACGCACACGAATTTATTAACCGCTTCCCTGAGGGTTACAAAACTGTTGTAGGTGAGCGCGGCGTGAAACTATCCGGCGGACAAAGGCAGCGCATCGCGATAGCACGTGCCATACTCAAAGACCCTGTGATATTGCTACTGGATGAGGCTACCAGCTCTCTCGACTCCGAATCGGAAGCGCTGGTGCAGGATGCACTGCAGAACCTAATGAAGAACCGCACCTCATTTGTCATAGCTCACCGCCTGTCCACTATTCGCAGTGCCGACCAGATACTGGTGCTGGAAGACGGATACATCAAGGAAAGTGGCACACACCAGGAGCTTATCTCAATAGAGGATGGGCTATACCGTAGTATGAATAAGTTACAGATGTTCGAAGAGTAGCATTTCCAAACCCCGGGCAAAGCAACAAACAAAAAATTTATCGCTATAACCAAAGAGAGGCTACCCATAAGGTAGCCTCTCTTTATTTTGATGACTTGATAAATTAGCCTTGTGCACTACCTGAGAATACCGCGCCGATATACTCGCGGTTCAGGCGGGCAATGTTCTCGAGTGAGATACCTTTAGGACATTCAGCTTCGCATGCGCCGATATTAGTACAGCTACCGAAGCCCTCTGTATCCATCTGGCGCACCATATTCACGGCACGTACCTTACGCTCGGGCTCGCCCTGTGGCAGTAGTGCCAGGTGAGACACCTTAGCCGATACGAAGAGCATAGCCGATGCATTAGGACAAGCCGCCACGCACGCACCGCAACCAATGCAAGACGCTGCTGCAAAAGACTCATCAGCGCGTTGCTTTTCAATAGGCAGGGCGTTTGCGTCTACCGCGTTACCGGTGTTTACGGATACATAGCCACCTGCTGCTATAATACGGTCAAACGAAGTACGGTCTACCACCAGGTCTTTGATAACAGGGAAGGCTTCTGCACGCCATGGCTCTACCACGATAGTATCACCATCCTTATACTCCCTCATGTGGAGCTGGCAAGTGGTCGTCTCATTCCACGGACCATGCGCGCGACCGTTGATGTGCATGCTACACATACCGCAGATACCCTCGCGGCAGTCATGATCGAATGCGATTGGCTCCTTGCCTTCAGACACGAGTTGCTCGTTCAGCACATCGAACATTTCCAGGAAAGACATTTCGGACGAAATGTCCTTCACTTTGAAAGTTTCAAAATGACCTTGTGACTTATTGTTTTTCTGACGCCAAACCTTAAGGTTAAGGTTCATTGAATAATGTTGCATAATTCTAGAATTAGCCAATTCGGCAATTTGACAATTCGGCAATTAAGCTGCTGTCATCTTGCTCGTTGAAATTATTTTAGTTACTATTTTATCAATTTCAGAAAGCCGTTGCTCCAAATGAGCACAATCCGGATAACTGTTTGAGTTTTTACAAAGAACTAACCAATACTTCGTTTCTTCTATCTCCTTCGCTGCGATCTTAAACTTGTGTATAAAATCTCCCTTACTCTCTGCATTCTGTGCCTCATGAACGTTTGCTCCAATCGACGTACCGCTTTTCATCAACTGATTCGCGATTACAAACTTCCTGTTACTCTCCAACAACTCCACATACCTTATCACCTCCAGCGAAAACTCTATCGTCTTCTTAAGAATAACATTCTCCATATTATCATTCCTTCATTCACAAATTGCCAAATTCAACTATTGTCGAATTGTCTCATTGTCAAATTGTCGAATTACTTATAGCTACGCGCACTCGGATGAACTACTTCATACTTCAGCTCCTCTTTGTGCAGTTCAAACTGGCTTTCGCCTTTGTATTCCCACGCTGCTACGTACATGTACTTTTCGTCGTCGCGCAGCGCTTCGCCGTCCTCAGTTTGTGACTCCTCGCGGAAGTGACCACCACAGCTTTCGTTGCGATCCAGCGCGTCTATACACATCAGCTCACCCAGCTCCAGGAAGTCGGCCACGCGGCCCGCTTTGTCCAGTTCAGGGTTGTAGCCAGTGATCTCACCGGGTATACGCACATTGCTCCAGAACTCTTTGCGCAGTTGCTGTATCTCTGTGATAGCCTGGCGCAGACCCTCAGCATTACGACCCATACCGCACTTGTCCCACATTATCTTGCCGAGGCGCTTGTGGAAACTTTCTACGCTTTCTGTTCCCTTGATACTCATGAGACGGTTTATACGGTCTGCCACCTCTTTCTCAGCCGCCACAAATGCAGGGTGATCCGTTGGTATTGCCTTTGTACGGATCTCGTCAGCCATTGAGTTACCTAATGTATACGGTATTACGAAGTAGCCATCAGCCAGGCCCTGCATCAATGCAGAGGCACCCAGGCGGTTTGCACCGTGGTCACTGAAGTTGGCCTCGCCCAGTGCATACAGGTTTGGTACCGTCGTCATCAATTCATAGTCTACCCAAAGGCCACCCATTGTGTAGTGTACCGCAGGATATATACGCATTGGCACTTCATATGGGTTCTCACCGGTGATCTTGGCATACATGTCAAACAGGTTGCCATATTTTTCTTTCACCACTTCCTTACCCATCTTTATTATCTCTGCCTTGCTGGCATCGTGCTTGCCCTGCTTGTTGGCCTCGACCTTGCCATAGCGCTCTATTGCAGATGCAAAGTCCAGGTACACGGCCATCTTAGACGAGCCCACACCGTAGCCCGCATCGCAACGCTCCTTGGCAGCACGGCTGGCCACGTCGCGAGGCACCAGGTTACCAAAGGCAGGATACCTGCGCTCCAGGTAGTAATCCCTTTCTTCTTCAGGTATTTCAGTAGGCTTGCGGTTGTCACCCTGCTTTTTAGGCACCCAGATGCGGCCGTCATTACGTAGCGACTCAGACATCAGCGTCAGCTTAGACTGGTGATCGCCACTTACCGGTATACAGGTAGGGTGTATCTGTGTGAAGCAAGGGTTGCCGAAGAATGCTCCTTTCTTATGTGCCTTCCATGCTGCAGTAACGTTGCTGCCCATGGCGTTTGTAGACAGGTAGAAAACGTTGCCATAACCACCTGTGCACAGCAGCACAGCATGGCCAAAGTGACGCTCCAGCTCACCTGTTACCAGGTTGCGGGCTATGATGCCACGCGCCTTGCCGTCTATGGTCACTACTTCCAGCATTTCGTGGCGACTATACTGTGTTACAGTGCCCAATGCCACCTGGCGCTCCAGCCCCTGGTAGGCACCTATCAGCAGCTGCTGGCCGGTCTGGCCGGCAGCGTAGAAGGTACGCTGCACCTGCGTGCCACCGAACGAACGGTTGCTCAGCAGGCCGCCATATTCGCGGGCAAACGGAACACCCTGTGCCACACACTGGTCAATGATATTTGCGCTTACCTCTGCCAGGCGATGCACATTGCCTTCGCGCGCACGGTAGTCGCCACCTTTAATAGTATCGTAAAACAGGCGGTAAGTGCTGTCACCATCGTTCTGATAGTTCTTGGCAGCATTGATGCCACCCTGCGCGGCAATGGAGTGAGCGCGGCGCGGGCTATCCTGAAAACAGAACGCCTTTACCTTATACCCCATCTCACCCAGAGATGCAGCAGCCGAAGCGCCGGCCAGGCCGGTACCCACTACTATTATCTCTATCTGCCGTTTGTTGGCAGGATTCACCAGCTTACAGGTAGATTTATACTTTTCCCATTTCTGGTCCAGAGGACCTGCCGGTATTTTAGAATTCAACGCCATATCAATTCTATAAAATAATCAGGTTGTTATTGTTTGTCATCTGCAACTGCAGCACTGCTTCCTCCCCTCGCCCATTATTAGTGGTTGCTTATCATGTGCAGGTACACCGGCATGCTGGCAAATATCGCCGGAACGATAATTGCGAATGCCACGCCTATGGAGCGGATAATACCTTTGTACTTGTGCGTAGCCAGGCCAAACGTCTGGAAGCCGCTATAAAAGCCATGCATCAGGTGCCATGCCAGCGATATGCAGCCCAGCACATACACTACCACTACCCATAGATGACTGAATACTTCCAGCATCTTGTTGTAGAGTGTTTCCTCTGTCCATTGAGGGTCAAAAGCCTGGCCATAACGGTTTGGCGCCCAGAAGTGGAAAAGGTGAAGGATAAGGAACAACAGGATAAGCGTGCCCAGCAGGCCCATGGAGCGGCTATACCACTTGCTGGTAGCATTGCCGGCACTTACCTGGTAGCGCTGTGTACGGCGCTTGGCATTCTGCGATGCCAGCATAAGCCCCTGCACCATGTGCAGGATCAGAAACGCAAAAAGGCCTATTTCCAGGATACGCACGGCAACGTTGCCGCCCATAAACCCGGCAGCCTCCGTAAAGTGCTTTCCACCGTCCATCCAGAAGATCATTGCATTTACATAGGCATGCACCACCAGGAAAAGCACCAGGAAAAGACCTGTAGCGCCTACTATGATTTTTTTGCCTATCGAAGTGCTGAAATAGTTATTCCAATTCATGTTATCAGCCGAAGTTTAATATGTATGTGCTTATGAGGTCACAAAGATAACGCGCCACGTTTTAAAACCCAATTAGTAAACGCAATAGAATAATAACAGGATGTGAATTGCGCTATTGAGTCGTAAGTCGTAAGTCGTAAGTCATGAGTAGTAAGTCGAGAGTCATTAGTCGTGGGTTGTGAGTCGTGGGTTGCGGGTTGTGAATCCGTGATGGTAGTTGGCAGGTAGCCATGCCGGGCGTAGTGCAACCGAATAAGCACTATTCGTTTCCTACCCCGTTAGGGATATAAGCTTTGTAGCACGAAGACACCACCCGCCACCCTACGCACCCCGTAGCGGGTGCAACTAATGACAGCGCTTATACATCACACAACGCGTCATACACGAAAAATGCGCACCTCGGCACAAATATTTTTGAAAAAGTATAATCCGTGCCGGCATTGGCTTTGACCCTGCAAAAGTTACCAAAAAGTATACAAAAATGTTCCACGAATTTGTGAATAACTTTTGGCCGGACGGAAGCAGCAAAATTCATTAAATGCGTAAGTGAACGCGACATTAAATTGCAGAACATACAGAAAGGGTTTTAGGATGCCACAAAGGTAGGATTGATTGGTTGGCGGGCGAAAAAGAGATATTCACATTTTTAGTTTCCGAAGTGAGACGCTTGCATAGGTTAGGACGAAGCCGACGCTTCGACCAGGCGGACGAATTAGAACAACTACTGACCACATTTTACTTGTCACCGAGTGCCCAATCTGTCAACGCGATAGAAACAATCATATCTGGCCAAGTCTCATACACCTTCAATTTTGGTAATATTGGAAGAACTGAAGTTTTTACCCACTTCTCGGACTTCATAAGGTAGATACCTGCCTGATAAGAAAGACGTTCACTAAAGGGATTGGTTACCTCTAACATCATCAATTCATGCTTTTTCCCAGTCGTATGCTGCATAAAACTTACCGTTATTGTTCGTTCGGGATGTAAGTTCTCTTTAACGCAAGAAAGCGTACCGATTTTGCCGTCTTTCAAATCTGCCTCCAATAAAATACTTTCTCCGGGATAAACCTGGACTGCATTTTGCCCGTTGACATATTTACCTGCTGCTATTTCACTCTCAAAGAAATTTTCTTCGTCAACAACAAGTTTGAGTGTATATGGAGTTCTTGTGTTTTCAATGGGCTGCGCTTGAATCCCAAATGGCAAAATCATGAATAGCACAGCCAGCGGCCATCTGAACATTTCTCTACTTTTCGTAAAGATAGACAACTATAAGGCAGAGAAATTCTTTTCATAAAATGCGTCTATGAACGCAAAGATGAAATGAGCCTACAGAAAGGGTTTGGAAAGGCACAAAGGCAGGAGTGATTGGTGGGCGGGTGAAAAGAGATATTCACATTTTTAGTTTCGGAAGCTAGGCATTCAACTAGGTGGGATGGGCTTAAAGACACCGTTCTAATATCTTTGTTGCAAGGAGCTTGAAATCGTCATAGCTTTTCTGTACCGCATATACGTGTGCCCCTATAGCGCCATCTCCTGGTTTTAATAGAAATATTGGTTTGTGTACTTCCATAGACATCGGCGCTAAACTTCTATAGTGCTTCAATAATGCTATACAATTAGGATCAGCCTCGGTTGAGTTAACATTAAGTACATCAAGATTCAATACATATTGAGCAAATATTCTAGGTATCCGTTCTGCCCATTTCAAATAGGACTTAACCGGTCTGCTCTCCTTTGCGGAGTATTGCATTACAATATACCCTATAGGATTCGAGTAATTTTCGGGTATTCGGACAGTTAGCTGCTGCGGTTTTAAATCCTTTCTTTGTTGCCATTGTTTTTTCCACAAATTCAGTGTTGTTCCTAGGTTCTTTATGCCTTGAATCGAAAATAGGTCAGAAGCTACTGGCATGATAATATAATCGGAACTGATTGTAATTGCCCTGTTTATTGCACCCAGATTTGGTCCAACGTCAACCAATACCACGTCGGCATCGAACCTAATTACCGACTCGTCGATAATCGTCTTGAAAATGCTGGTAATTCTAAAGGAATAGATTTCGCCATTCAAGCACTTTAACCATGCATCACTCAGAGTATCCTCAAAAGTTGACAATGCCAGGTTACCCAATATTAATCCAAGATTATCAGTGATCCGTTCTATATGTACTGGCACAGCCTGATCTCCATTTACGATTGGAGTTATTGCATCGAGTATTGTTATTGGCGCATTTGATTCATAAATATCTTCAAGCCTTTCGTTTGTTAAAAACATGGAAGTGAGATTCGATTGCGGATCTAAATCGAATGCAAGTGTTCTTACTCCTAGTTGCGATAGCATCCATGCAACATGATAGACGGTAGTTGTTTTACCAACTCCTCCTTTATTATTGAAAAAAGTAATTACCCTCGTTGCCATTGTGAATTAATCAATATTGTAACTTTAAATTTTGTCGTTAAAGAAAGGTCAAATTCCGGTTTACCATTGCCGTTTCGTTGAAGCTCGTCAATGGCTCGTTTCACCCCATAATTGAAGCGGTTCACGTAACCTAACACCTTCATAGCCTCCGCTAAAACCACGTTACGGTAATCACTGGCATTGGGAAAATTTTGTGGAGTTGCTTCTCCATATAAGCCACCTGGATTTATGATTTCAATCCGATTTGAAAACTCATATATATATATCGGCGCGTTCGACTCATAATTTCTATGCATAACTGCATTCATCAAAAGTTCCCTCAATGCCCAATATGAATAGTTACGAATAATCTCTTCAATAAATGCATCCTTTTTCGTCGGTCTGTCTTTTATAATATTTGTCTTTATAAACTCATCCAATAATCCTAACTCGGTAATCAATGCACCTGAAAATTTCTTTTGATACTCTACATCAGAGGTCATTTCTTCTCCGACGAATTTGACGAATTGAATATAAGAGCCAGGGATATAGAACTCAGGATTCAGACCAAACAATAATATACCCGCTACGGTAGGACAATTTTCTCTTGTGTCGAAGAAACGCAATGAAGCAAGTTGTTGTTCTACGGTCCTGCCATTTTCGATTAGCGTTGCTTTGTCAATCGCATTTGGAAGATAACTCATTCTAAAAAGTTCAACACTTAAATCCTCAACGGTCGCCCCAAACGAAGGAACAAGATCATAGGTTTTTGCGTGACCTGCCCGTCTCTCAATTAGAATTCTCTCTTCTTCAAGGTTTGCTCTGTCCCTGCGGGGACCCACCCGTATCCAACATCTTCCGTCGAATCGAACTGGAGGATATGGCGAGGGTAGAACCTCAACAACGACTATCTCACCTGCAGGAAACTTAAACACTTGACTCACCACCAGAGAAGGTTGAGGTAGAATCTTTCCATTACTTTTAATATTGCCAATTGCCTGCAATTGATCATCCGTCCAAGTCATTCCCGCGATCTTTCCATCGTCGTTAACACCCAAAAGGATATACCCAGGTTGTTTGTGATTAGGAAAGTCATTTGAATATGCGCATACAGCAGGCCCCAATTTATCTTCACGAATTGAGACGGTCCTCTCAATCCAATCACTTTCCATATCGCTCATAAGAGCTATTGCTTGGTCTCTCGTTATCATTTCTAGGAGCTATTAGCCGTTGCAAGTAGGAATTCGCGCCAATTAAAAAAGACATTCAAAAATTCCACTTCAAAGGTAAACTGAAACGCCATAGCTTATTTCATTTTTGAAAAATGTAATTACAGCCAATAGACGATACAATTCGTCTCCGGTCAAAGATAGCCAGGTCCATCCGGCGAAAAAAGATATATAAAGCCCCCGTTGGGCGTAGTCTCCCGACTACGTCCCGGCGGTAATCAATCTCCATATTGGAGTCGCCCCCGTTGTTCCGCTTCTTCCAGAGGGTGTGAACCGGAGCGCGGAATAAATCCCTTCAGATAACCATCGGAACTCCGAACATCTTTATCTTAATGCACAATCTCAACTCATCACCTACTGAATCAATACCACATAGTTTGCTCGGCGACAGTTGCACCACCTACGGGGTGCGTGTGTTGAGGTTGTTACCGCCCCCCGGTTGCACCGGGGGCTATTAACAGGTATGCCCTTCGGGCATTTATTGTCAAAAAAAGCCTCCGAAGCCGTCCGCCAAAAAAATCAATGAAACCCTCATTTCCACCCTATCACAGAACGCTTGCGTCTTGTCATAGATTATTGTTTTGTCGTTTTGACATTGTTGGCGCACCTTTATGGTGACTTTGGGGAATTCGGTAATCGTCCCGATAGCTATCGGGAAGGAATTTTGGTTGTCCCTACGAAGTAAGCTCTCCCCGGTAGGGTTTCAGCAGTTGGTAGCAGTTTTTAGCAATCCTTAGCAATTGGCAGCAGTTCCTGCGCAACTTTTAGCAACTTTTAGAAGCGTTTAGCACCGCGTAGAAGTTAAAGAAAAACACCATAACCAATACAGGCAAGCATTTCAGCCCACCCATAAATGATCCGGTCGCGCAAAATCGATGTTCAGGTATCATGTACCTCGACGGGTGCACCACCTACGGGGTGCGTGTGTTGAGGTTGTTACCTACCCCCGGTTACACCGGGGGCTATTAACAGGTATGCCCTTCGGGCATGAACCGCAAAAAACCATCAAAGCCTACGAGCAAAAAATCTTTGTAACCTTCATTTTCGCACTAGTATAGAGCGATTGCTTCTAATCATACATTTTGCGTTGGTGAAGAACACTAGCAGGCAGGGCTTACTCCCAATTCGCTATTTCACCCTCAGCACTACAAAGCTATATCCGAATGGGTGGCGTGCTATGGGTATATGCATAAAGGTGCGTACGTTGGTGGTGCGCCAGTCTTCCAGTATTTCGCTCCTGTCCAGCAAACTCCTGGGGATATCCTTATTTGCCTGCGGCATTACTATGATATCGCCGGAATGTACTATATAGAAGAAGTTGCGCGTGTCATAAACGTCAAGCGCTTCAGCCAACTCCGGGCTGGCGGGCACATCTTGCGGGGTACCTTCATTGGTTTTCGGCATCACAATTATTTCGCCGGGGTGCGCAGTAGGGGTTGGCGGGCGCATGTATCTCTTTTCCAGGGTCAACACGTTGTATGGGTCGTCGTATAAAGGCCATAAGTTGAGCTGTGTATAGCACCTGCCATATTTCCTTTCTACTTCCGCCAGTTTATTCCTCGCCGCAGCGTAATCCTTGCCATCGGCCTTTGTGTCGATAAACAATACGAGGGTACGTAAAAACAGCAGGCTGCCTGCCAGGAAACAAAACATCAATGAAGGCAGAATAAAGAAATGATACTTACTGCCACGGTATTTATCATAGTTCAGCAGCAGGAAAAGCACAAAAACGTAAATGTACTGTGTAGCATTGTACACGGTAGGAGGCCTATGAAGGAGAAATGCAAAAATGCCGGCGACCAGGGCTATATGCAGGCATATTATGAAGAACTTATTTATAGGGGCCACAGCCGGAAGAGACTGGCGCATGTAGAGGAGCCAATAACGAATGCAAGCCAGGAATACTACTGCGAAACCAATATTGAACGGGCTCAATAGCCAAAAGAACACAAATGAGCGGATACCGGTATCGGTTCTCATGAAGATCATCGGGGATACACTTAAAATGCCTTCAATAGTGACTCTGAAACCATTGGGGCTGGCCTCCAGGATAAGGTAGAACAGAAGTAGCACGCCAATTGCACGTACTACATTCACTACCAAAACCCGCCCGGCATCGCCTTGCTGCACGAATTCGATGATGAGAAACACAAGGAACGCGAAATAAAAACCAATGATCTGCGTGGCCAGCAGCACCGCAAATATTGCGACCAGTAATGGGTTGTATAGCCAGAAGCCAATACGTGCCCTGTTGCGGTATAGCACGAACAACACCAGCAGCAAAAGAGCAGTAAGCTGCTCGGGCCTGCCGATGGTGGGTAGCGAGTAGGTGGCCAGGTAGGGAATGGAAAGCAATATTGTGGCAGTAAAAAGCTTGCCGGCAGAAGCAGGAGTCCCGTTAATAATAATCCGCCTGTACAAGAGCAGTGCCAGCGTAGTAAGCAAGGCCCCCACAACAAATATGGTCTTTATGCCCGGTATGATGGCCACCCAAAAACCGAGGAACCATGTATAAAAAGGTACATAATAATTATAAAGCCGGTTGCCTGTGAGGTCGGTAATTTCGCTTGCGAAGAAAAAGGGATTAACCAGGCCCTTACCCTGCCCGAATGTAAGCGCCGGCGGCAGAAACGACGATGAATCTGTCCCGGGTATCGGGAATACATTTAGGGCATAAAACAGGTACACCACAGCTATGGTTAATAGTAATATTCCTGTACCATACCGCGTATATTTCATAAGCGAGCTTTATCGGAAGCAGTTTTTGTTACTGCTGATAAAGATAACACGATGATTGAGAGCGAGGGAATGAGAGCGGAAAACAGAGAGGAAGCGAGGAGAAACACTATCTCATTTTACCAGAATTTCACCGTTTTGTTATCTCAATAAAATTTCTATTTTGTATGCCATCACCACACAGAAAAACCAATGGCACAAAACCCCAACCAGGACGTAAATAAGCGGCAGCTAACGGTAGACGACTTTAAGAACTACCCTAGGGTGGCTGCCAGCGTGGCTTATGTGCAGCAACACCCAAAAGTAGTATCGGACGTGCTGGATGAGGAGGGCCACCAATATGTGGACCTGGTGCAGAAGGGCGGCGGCGTGCTGGGTGTGGCCCTGGTGGGCTATGTATATGTGCTGGAGCAGGCAGGCATACGATTTATGAAAATGGCCGGTACCAGTGCGGGTGCCATCAACACATCACTAATTGCCATACAAAAGGATAAATCGAAAGAAAAGTCGGACTACCTGATAAAAGCCCTCTCAGAGCTTGATATGTTTCGCCTGGTAGATGGCAGCCCGTTTGCCCGTTTCCTGATAAAGAGCCTGGTGAAGGAACCCGACTTCATGAGCCGCGTGAGCAAGTTATTGCGCAGGGCGGCAGTGACGATAGCAGTGCTGCTGGTGGCTGCTTTTGTGCTGCTGGGCCTGCAGCATAGCTACCCCAAACTGGGCATTGCAGCCTTTGCGGTATTTGTGCTAATAGGGCTCTACTTCCTCTGCGCAGGCGTGGTGGGCGTGTACATCGCCTCTGTGCTAAAAAGGCTGAAGGAGGCCGGCTTTGGTATAAACCCTGGCGACTTTTTTTATGACTGGGTGAAGATGCAGATGCTGCAGCACGATATAAAGACCGTGGCAGACCTGGAGGATCGCGCCAAAGAAGTGCCGAACCTGCATATACGCACACCGCGCACAGACACTGTAGATGGCATAAAAGGCGATGTGGTATTCATAGCCTCAGAACTGGTGACCCAAAACAAATTTGAGCTGCCATCTATGGCCCGCCTCTTCAGAACACCTGATAAAATGCACGAGCTGCACCCGGCAGGCTTTGTGCGGGCATCTATGTCCATACCGCTATTCTACGAGTCTTACTACGTTAAGGACATTCCGGTGAATGATGCGGGGGTGAAGCAACTTTGGGCCTCCACCTTTGAGGTAAGCAATCCGCCGGAGACTTTGCGGTTCGTAGATGGTGGCATACTTTCCAACTTCCCCATCAACCTGTTTTTCAACAAAAATGTGCGTGAGCCACGCCTGCCCACGTTTGGCATAGACCTGGATGACAGCACGCCGGAGGACAAGCAGGATGTGCCCGAAAACTGGAGCCTGGGCGGCTACCTGGGTCGCATGTTCAACACAGTTCGATTTTACTACGACAAGGCTTTTAGCCTGAAGAACCGTGTGATGTACAAGGGCGTAGGCAAGGTGGGAGTGGCCGACTATAACTGGCTGAACTTTTTCCTGACCAACGAACAAAAGCTGGACCTCTTTGCTAAGGGTGCTGAGGCTGCAAAGACCTTCCTGGAGGGCTTTGACTGGGAAGAATATAAACGCGAGCGTGCAGGCTATTTCGAAGAACGCAAAAGCAATACACTATGATAACGATACCAAACACAGGCATGTGGTTCGGGATAGGATTTGCAATGGTCCTTCTGTCGAGCTGGCTGATGGGCAGACAAAGCAGGTTCTTCTTCACAAAAGACCCGCTGAAAAGGAAGTTCTCCATTATGGAGATGGAATTCCCCGCAAAGAGCTACGAGCTGGAGCGGCTGATAAACGGCATCTATGCCCTACCCGACCTGGCCGCGCGCACCATAAAAGCATTGCGCATGCAACTGTTGCTCGACTTCCTGCTGTTCATACCCGCTGCCTATGGCTGCATCTTTTTGCTGTGCATGTATGTGGCGGGCCACACAGCTACGGGCGTGGGGGCAGCCTCGTTTACAGTACTTGCATGGGCCCAGGCCATTCCTTTTGTGCTGGACTACATAGAGAACACGTACTTCTGGATACTGAGTGGAGAGCGGGATATACCTATCCCAAAACCCAACCCGCTGAACCCGCCTCCTGTGCCACTCTCCTTCCGGCTTATGCGGCTGCTGGAGATGCTGAAATGGGGAATTGCTCTTGTGGCAGCAGTATGCGCCCTATCTGCAATGGCTTACTTCTGGCTATCGGGCAAGTTTGTATTCAGCTGAGCGGGGAAAACAGCGGGGCCACATCCACTTTGAACGCATACACATTGCCAATTACCTCATTATCTGACCGTTAATAAACTTTTTCGACCGTTAGTAAACTAGATTTGGAATAGGCTCTACGACGATAGTAATATTGTATCGCATACAACGATAAGCTACTACCACTATGAAGACTTGTCTTATCGTTTGTACAGTCGGCAATGCCGGCGACTATCGCTAAAAAAGTAACAGCCTCCGCAAAACACGGAGGCTGTTGCCATTTAATATCATTGGGACAAATTAGAACCTGTTAAAGTCCTTGTCGTCGTCCTTGTTGTTGTTGTTGGAATTGTAGTTATTGCCGCTATTGTAGCCGCCGCTTCCGGAATTGTAGTTACTGTTCCTGTCACGATTATAGCCACCTGAGTTGCTGTCGCGGTTGTCACGATTATAACCACCGCCACTGCTGTCGCGGTTGTCACGGTTATAGCCACCGCCGCTGTTGCCATAGTTGTTATTACTGCGGAAACCACCCGGGCGTGGAGCGTTATTCGCAAAGCGTGGGTTGCCACCGGGGCGCTGTGGGCGATTGCCGCCACCACCGCCACCGCGGTTGAAAGGACGATTGCCACCACCGCCGCCGCCGCCTTTGGTGTTGTTTTGCTTCGCTTCCTTTACAGAAATGATGTTTCCTTCAAAAAAGCTGCAGTCCAGGTTATCAATGGCTGCATAGCTTTGAAATTTGTCTTCTATTTCCACAAACCCGAAACCACGTGAAGCGCCCGTGGTGGGGTCATAAATAACTTTAGAGGAAACTACCGGGCCAAACTCAGAAAACAGGGTCTTGAGACCGTCGGCATTGGTTTCGGGGCTAAGATTAGCTACAAATAAATTCATGGTACTTCGCTATTTTTTCTACGTTGCACATATACAAATATGCGCAATCGGCTACCAAGGTACGCATTCTTTTGGAAACATAGTATTAATACCAACCTACAAGATGCCTCCTAGCAGTTTGCCGATAAACGATTATCTTCGCGAAAATTTTTCCAAAAAATGAATCTGCACGAATACCAGGCCAAAGAGCTGCTGAAACGCTATAAGGTACCTACACAGGAAGGCATAGCCGTATCCAATGTTGATGAAGCCATGAACGCTTACAAGCAAATAGCCGTTGAGAACGGAACAAAATTTGCTGTAGTGAAGGCACAGATACATGCCGGTGGCCGTGGAAAGGGCCGTATGAAGGAAGCGCCTGACCAGAGCGGTGTGCAGGTAGTGAAGAGTGCTGAAGATGTGGAAAAAGTGGCACGCAACATCCTGGGTAACACACTGGTTACCATTCAGACAGGTGAGGCGGGTAAAAAAGTAAATAAGATCCTGATAGCACAGGACATGTATTATGATGGCCCCAGCGAGCGTAAGGAGTTTTACCTGAGCATTCTGCTGGACCGCGCTACCAAGCAAAACGTTATCATGTATAGCACTGAAGGCGGCATGGACATTGAAACTGTGGCACATGACACTCCTGAGAAGATCTACCGCGAGTGGGTGAAGCCCGGCTTCCCGCTTCAGGGCTTCCAGGCGCGTAATATCGCCTTCAACCTGGGTCTTAGCGGCGCTGCCCATAAGAACATGGTGAAATTCGTAACCAGCCTTTATGATGCATACGTTGGCCTGGATTGCGCCATGCTGGAGATCAACCCGCTGTTCAAGAGCGCAGACGACAAGGTACTGGCGGTAGACTGCAAAATGAGCCTTGACGACAACGCCCTGATGCGCCACCCAGACCTCGCAGACATGCGTGATAAGAGCGAAGAAGACCCTACTGAAGTAGAAGCAGGTGAGTTTAACCTGAACTATGTGAAGCTGGACGGCAACGTGGGCTGTATGGTAAACGGCGCGGGCCTGGCCATGGCTACCATGGACATGATCAAGCTGGCGGGTGGTGAGCCTGCAAACTTCCTGGACGTGGGCGGTACTGCCAACGCACAGACGGTTGAAGCCGGTTTCCGCATCATTATGAAGGACCCGAACGTAAAGGCAATCCTCATCAATATATTTGGTGGCATTGTTCGTTGCGACCGCGTGGCTGCAGGTGTTATCGAGGCATATAACAAGCTGGGCAACATCAATATCCCCATCATTGTGCGCCTGCAGGGCACCAATGCTGAGGCTGCAAAAGAACTGATAGAAAATTCAGGTCTGAAAGTGCAGAGTGCAATACTGCTGAGCGAGGCTGCAGAGCTGGTGCAGAAGGCGGTAAGCGCAAATTAATTACGGCATTTTAAGTTGAATAATAAGAGCCGCCCGGAAACGGGCGGTTTCTCTTTTTTGCAGACGTTCAGAGGGAGTTACACATACCAATACTAACAGTATGTGTAAAAACTTTACATTGTTAATAACCACCGTCAGTGCCCCAACAGGCAAATAGTGCTATATTTGCCAATTAAGACAATCATTTAAATAAGAAGAGTGAGTAAAGTAAATATAGTGCGCTTTGCGCCTAAAAACGGGGAAGGGTTTTATGACTCGTTAAAAAAGAACATAGACGAATTTTTCAAGCAAAACAATATTGCACCAACAGGAAATACAGAGCTCCGCTGGAAAACGGTGGCTATGTTGTCGCTGTTCTTTGTGCCCTATGCGGTTATGGTATCTGGCCTCACGGCCGGCCACCCGATACTATTCTATGGTATGTGGGCGCTGATAGGCTTTGGTATGATAGGTGTGGGCTGCGGCGTGCACCACGACTCAAACCATGGCTCCTATAGCGACAACAAGCAGGTAAACAAGGTAGTGGGCGACATTGTGAATGTGGTGGGTGGCTATGACGTTACCTGGCGCATACAGCACAATATCCTGCACCATACGTATACGAACATTGAAGGACTGGATGAAGATATTGATGCGGGTGGCCTGCTGCGCTTTTCGCCTCATGCCGAAAAACACTTTATGCACCGTTTTCAGCACATTTATGCATGGTTTCTATACTGCCTGCTTACGGTGCAGTGGGTTACGTATAAGGACTATCGCTTGCTGTTCCTGTACGAAAAGAAGGGCCTGCTGAAGAAGGAAAAGATATCCCTGCGCAAGGCACTGCTGGAGCTGAGCATCTATAAGGTGATCTACTTCACCTACATACTAGTGCTGCCTATCATGTTCTCCGGCTTCTCCTGGCAGGCAGTGGTGGCGGGCTTCTTCCTGCTGCACTTCATTGCGGGCCTCGGTCTTTCCTGTATTTTCCAGTTGGCACACGTGCTTGAGTCATCAGAATTCCCCTTGCCTCCCGATGACAGGAAGATGGAAAATAGCTGGGCTATTCACCAGATGCTGAACACTGCTAACTTTTCACCGAAGAGCTACTGGGTTTTCTGGTTCGTAGGCGGGCTCAACTACCAGGTAGAGCATCACCTGTTCCCCCACATTTCGCACGTGCACTACCCGCAGATATCCAAGATAGTGAAGCGCACGGCCGAGCAGTATGGTGTGCCCTACAAGGTGATGCCATCCTTCGTGAATGCGCTGGGCCTGCACGCCAAGATGTTGAAAAAACTGGGACAATAGCTCATATAATTACTGAATTACATAAAATCCCCGAAGCATACTTCGGGGCTTTTTCTTTTACGAAACTGGTGCCACACCCTATTTTGGCATAATTATTGCGACCTGAAACACGTTGCACACAACAACCCATCAACACGCCTATGAGGTTTTCAGTACTCTGCGTATTTCTTGCTGCTATTGGTCTTTCGTCCGGTTCTTGTAATAAGACGAAGAACGAACAGCCCGATAATGCAGGTGCAGAGCTGAAAAAGATGAGCCTTAGCAAGATGTGGGAAATAGTATCGGAGGGCTACATTACCGATATTGACGATGAGGAGAACCGCTACATTGCCCTCATCTATAGTGACACCACACGCCCTGTCTTCAACATCAGCTACGTCGATGACTCCACAGTTTCCTTTCGCGGCAATCCGGTACGAGTTGACTCCTTTACCAAGGACAAAAAAATCGTGTACCTGAGCAACAAACGGCTGCCACGCACCACCGCCTACCTTGTAGACTTGAGGCTTACCTATTACGCCGACCACGATAGCGTAGCCGGCAAGCAAGACTCTACCCTCTTTTATGACCCTAATACGCTGTTTATACATACGCTGTAGGAATTAGGAATTAGGAATTAGGAATTCGGAATTCGGATTAGGTTGTGGGGGGCTCAACACCCGCCTGTATGGGCAGGCAAAGGACACTAACGGCTGACACAAAGGTCACAAATGTTCATATTTCGTTCCTAAGACCACAAGGGTCCGCCCAATAGAATTCCGTCATTTCGCACTGAGCTCTGCGATAGCAAGCGACGGGAGAAATCTCCTGAGAATTTGCACCAAGCCCCATCACAGTAATCGTCCACGCGACAAAACTAAACACCCGCCTGTATGGGCAGGCAAAGCACACCAAATCGCCAGTGCCTCTTCTGCTCGCCCGGCACCATTACCCATAAACATCATAGCAAGTCCCGCCGGGGCGAAATATCCCAGCGTAGTGCGTTTAGCCCTACAACCAAAGCAGCACAGACCTAACCAGCCCTGAAGGAGTGGCATCCGGCGAAATTCATGTAAGTTTGGGTTTGTGAGTACCGAAAAACCCGAGCAATAATCGCCGGTCGGAAACCGGCACCCTATTCTGCCATAGGTATTACCTGCATCAAAAAGGGACCGGAAAAGATTAGTGGACGTGGCGGCAAGTTGAGTTATGGGCGTTACAAACGCCTGGCCGTTGCATGCTCGTTGCAAACGAGGACGAGTGAGTTACTACAGCGTGGAAATCGAATATAGCAGTAAATCAACCCATTTCGCGAAACCAAACTAAGGCCAACTGGACATTGGCTGTCGCCTCGCTCCTTATACGTTCGGGACTTCGAGAAGCCAGGGACATTTTGTTCGTTGGCCCAAACCTACTTAGAGAAACATCTTAGAGATAGAGAAGATTTCATTCAATTTTCATTTCCGGAAATTAGCTCTTTTGGTCACATAGTTTGGATATTCGAAAAGGATATCTTGTGTTGTTTGCTCATAAATCTGAATCGTCGGAACAAGTCTCAGTTTGTAAACTATTTCATCCGATGAAATATTAAACAGTTTCAAGAAAGCATCCTCAAATTGCGTTTTGTTTTCTGCAAGGAATTTACTGTGTTCATAAATCCATCGTATAATTAGATTACGCTGGTTTACGACCATTAAGCTATGTCCTGATAATGTTACTCCAATCCCCGGGTGGACATAGGCTTTACCATCAACCTTTGCAAATCCTAAAGAATAATTCTTCCACAGTTTATTTCTCAGTTCGTTCGTTATAGCTTGCCCGTTACTGAAGACAGGATCTCCATCGTAGGGTGTAAGTAAACTAGGCCAATTATTTACAATTATTCTTAGCCAGTTTTCTTCCGCAAAGACGTAATCAGTATGGTGACTATCAAAATCAAGAAAATAGATTGTTGTAGGATGGATAACAGCAAATACTAAATATTCCGTCCTTTCATTAAACCGTTGATCTCTATTATGGGTATTAGGTGACAAATGAAGATGGTGGATATGCCAATTATATAGTAGAGCATCATGTGAATTTGGCTCATAAAGTTTACGGCTTTGAAATGGATTTAGATTTTCACCAGAACCTGCTTTCTTGACTATATTCTGTAATTGATTCCACCTGTCTAAATTTTGCAACCGATTTTGGTTTATCTCCTTAGAGAGCAATATCTCTCGCGCTTGTTGCTTAATATATTTCCTGTTAATCGTTAAGAAGTCCAGCAATGCTTCTCCATAACTTCCTGGTTTATGCTTTATGCAATTTACCGAGAAAATTCTTTCAACTTCTTTGCAAATGTCATCTTCGAACCCTATAAGTATTTGTTCTATTTTACCTTCAGTCACTATTGTATATTTGGCATTTTATTTGTATACTGACCTAGCTTATAAAAAACTATACGTCGAAGACTGTTAAATTTCCTTATTTGTCTTTGATATGGCTCAAATAAATTGAAAGCAATGTAATACTCGTTGTTATCGCGCCAGCTAAAACTCCCATCCACCATCTAAGATCTTTATAGAAATAGACGTCTCTAGTCAGCTTTTTTAATTCTAGTGTTGATAATTTATTTGAACGCTCCTTTTCTTCAATCCAATCTCCGATTGCTTTTTGAACAAAGTCACGGATTGTAATAGAGTATATATAGAAATCGCTGATGTCAAAACGCTTCCTATTGTACGAGGCATAAAGTTCAGTTTCAAATAGGTCCCCATGCGTGGTGCATTCTCTTTTGTCTTCTTCTATAACAAAAAACATCTTCTTATTTATAATCGGGATGCACTCGTGAAAGTCATTAAATGTGCCTTCTCCGTACCTGATCTTACATATTTCGTGATACAGATTGACATTCTCGTCCGCAGTTCTGATAAAGCTTAGCAATATCCTTTTCACTTCGTCAACATTAGGTGATTCGGTAAGACCTTTAGAGATTTCACTTACAAGTGAATGTGACTCAAACAAATTTAGCTTTGTAGCGATAAAAAAATCATACAGTTGATACTCTTGCCGAAAATCTCCGCTTCGCGTATGCATTATGGTGCCTTCAACTGGCACCATTAGTGGAATGCTCTGAACGCTTATTTGTTTCTTGAAGTGTTTATTTATAAAATCCAATGATAGTTTTATTGTATCGTAATTCATACATATAAAATTAGTGATGTAAATTGAAAGGTAGACTTTTGCGCAAGTCTTTTTGACTTCGTGTCAAAATCAACACCCAGTTGGCCGTAGAATCCATCTACGGCCTCAGCGGCTGCCGGAATCCGTCCGGCGCAAACCCATCCAAAAATGTGCATATCTTCTTTTGCATCCCATCAACTCCCACCCTACCTTTGTGCCATCTTAAACCCTCTTTTTATGCAGTTCTTCAAATCACCGCCTGGTGCACGTACACATTCACAAATCGATGTTTTCATCCGCGGACTTGTCATTGGAATTTGATTTTTTGCAATGGCACATTTTTGGCGGGCTTTTGGCACATTTTGCCGGGTCAAGTAGTTGATTTCCAACCAACGGCATTTTTTCAAAATTTTTCTGCCACTACCACATCAACTACTTGTGCTTTACCCCTGTTACCTCGAGATTGCTTCATCGCGCCCGGCACATGCTCGGCAGTGCTCCTCGCAATGACGAACAAAACAATCCTAATTCCTTCCCGATAGCGATCGGGACCAATTCCTAATTACATGAAAAAGACAATCCCAATTCCATCCCGATAGCTATCGGGACCATTTCCTAATTCCCATTCCCCAAGGGGGTGAGAACCCAATGAATATTAAATTCTATTTTTACGGTCAAATGAGGATGAAGAATTTCAGGCAACTTGCTCTTGTAGCGGCTTTGGCTATATCGGCCAGCGCTACTGCCCAACTGAATGACAATGCATATCGCAACACAAGTAACAAATATTACTGGCAAAACCGCAAACCTGATGGCGCCTACTGGCAGCAGGATGTGCAGTATAAGATATATGCCAAAATAGATGAGACCAATAATTCGATAGAGGGTGCGGAAGAGCTCACCTACTGGAACAACTCGCCCGACACACTGCGTTATGTTTACTTTCACCTGTACCAGAATGCCTTTATCAAAGGCTCTTACCTGCACGACCTGGAGCTGGCCAACAAGGTGAAACCGTCCCTGGGAAACAAAGAAGCTCAAGGACTGGGCACCGTCATAAACGAAGTGAAGATAGAAGGCAAAGACGCCACTACTCAACTGGACAATACTATAATGAAGGTGAACCTGCAGCAACCGCTGGCCCCGGGCCAGAAGGTGGTAGTGAAGATAGGCTTCACCAGCTACTATGACGATGGCGCTACCCGCCGCAGGATGAAGATGTACCCCGCATGGGGATTTATGCACTACAACGGCTGCCAATGGTTTCCCAAGCTGGCAGTATATGACCGCATGCACGGCTGGGACACCTACCAGCACCTGAATCGTGAGTTCTACGGAGATTTTGGCCTGTATGATGTGACACTTGACTTCCCGAGCAACTATATAGTCGAGGCTACGGGAGAACTGGAAAACAGGAAAGAAGTGCTGCCGGACGACCTGCGCGCAAAGCTGGACATAAAGAACTTTGCCAATAAGAAAATGAATGAAGCGCCATCAACCATAATCCCTTACGTAAAGGGGCAGCGGAAGGAATGGCACTTTGTGGCAAACAACGTACACGACTTTGCCTTCACCGCAGACCCATCTTACCGCATAGGCACTGCCTACTGGAATGGTGTGGAATGTGTGGCCATTGCACAGGAGCCACATGCGGCGGGCTGGCAGAATGCGCCTGAGTACATCACCAAAATAATTAAGACTTTCTCCGAAGGCATAGGCATGTATGGCTACCCCAAGATAGTGGCTGCAGACGCCGCCGACGGCATGGAATACCCCATGCTGACGCTGGACGGTGGCACAGATCCCGGCTACCGCGGCCTGCTGGTGCACGAGATAGCGCACAACTGGTTTTATGGCCAGGTGGGCAGCAATGAAACTTATCGTGCGGCGATGGATGAGGGTTTTACACAGTTCCTCACTGCTTACGGGCTGCGCAAAATAGATGGCGAAAACCTGGTAAGCGCAAAGCCGAAGGGATACCGAGGCAAATTTGCCGAGCCAATAAACGTACTGGACCTGCGGGTAATGAACAGCTACACTATAAATGCACTGCGCCAGGACGAGCTGCCGCTCAACACACACTCAGACGACTTTCACAGCAGCCTGGGTCATGGAGGTGGCTATGGCACTGTATACTACAAAACTGCAACCATGCTCTATAACCTGGAGTATGTGCTGGGCGACTCACTCTTCGACGCGGCAATGAAGCACTACTTCAGCCAGTGGAAGTTTGCACACCCCTACTATGAGGACTTCCGCGCATCTATCATCAATTTTACAAAGGTGGACCTCTCCTGGTTCTTCGACCAGTGGTTTGAGACGACAAAACCGTTGGACTATGGCGTATGTGGCATCAGGAAGATCCGTGGCACGGACAGCTTTTCCATAGGCTTTCACCGTGCGGGCGATATGCAAATGCCGATAGACTTTACCGTAACTGGCAAGGACGGCAGCAAGCAAAACTTCTACATACCCAACACCTGGTTTGAGAAGAGCACCACTGCCACTACCCTGCCTAAATGGACCGGATGGGGCAACCTGCATGAAACATACCAGGCGCGTGTGTATGCCCCGCATGGTATACGCAGCGTGGAGATAGATACCACCTATCGCCTGGCCGATAGGAACATGGTGGACAACTACAAGACACGTGGCCTGCCTGTGAGCCCACTGGCAGTGAAAATGCAATTTGACGGAGGACTGAACCACCAGACTGACCGCAAACACTATCGCCTCAGCGCACGCCCTGATGCATGGTGGAACCCGATAGATGGCATAAAAGCAGGTGCACACATAGAGGGCGACTACCTGGCTACCATGTACAAGCTGGATGCGACAGTGTGGTGGAACACGCACGTACTGCAAGAGACACCCTATAAGTCTTACAAAGGTGAAGGGTACTATGCCCGCTACAAACCGGTAAACTATTCTGTGAATTACTACTCCCCCATAAGCCGCAAATGGCCCAAGCTACAAATGATGGTGAACAGCCGCTACCTGGATGGCCTGTGGACTAACCGGGGAGGCCTTAGCTGGCTGATGAATGACAAGAACATCTTCCAGGTATACGGGCAAATGCTCTGGAGGCCAACGAAAAACGACTTCGACTACCTGGCGGATCCGGGAGACTGGAGCAGCACGGCAGGACGCAAAAACAACTCACTAAACCTGTCATGGACACACAACTACCTATACTTTAACGGCAATGGACACTACACCATCAGCGCACGCGCGCCATTCCTGGCAAAGGATGCACTACCCTTCAGCTACTCTTATGCACAGCTTGAGTCGGTAAACTACGGCTTCCTGCACCTTTTGGAGATTCGTACACGTGTGTTTGCGCGCTTTGGCCTGGGCAGGCAAATGCCTTACGAAAGCATGCTATACATGTCAGGCGCTAACCCGGAGGAGCAGATGGAGAACAAGTATACACGCAGTATAGGCTTTGCCCCTACAGACTGGTATGGCACATCTCTGTATGACGTGAACCACCTGCAGCAGGGCGGCGGGCTTAACCTTCGCGGCTATGCCGGCTACTATGCGCCTGACGAGCACAACAACGGCCTGCTGCTGGGCTACAAAGGCCGTAGCGGCGCAGCAGTGAACGTGGAAGTAGACATTGACAACTACCTGCAGTGGCGGCCGAAGCTAACCCGCAACTGGCTGCACACGGACATATATGGTTTTGCCGATGCCGGTATTATGGAGCTTAGCCAGTACTCGTTCAATAACTTCCACACCATTGCTCCCACAACTACCTGGGGCACGGTGCATATGGATGCGGGTGCGGGTTGTGCATTTACCATCAAGAAATGGGGCGTATTTGAGAAGGCTAAGCCACTTACAATTCGAGTAGATTTCCCTCTGTTCCTGAACCGGCCACCATATGGCAACAGCCAGTATGCTACCCTGCGCTATGTTGTAGGTATAAACAGGGCGTTTTAATCAATTGGGGCAATGTGACGATTCGACAATGCCCTCAAATTGCAGGGAATTGCCGGCAATTTGTTCTCTTTTGATTTTGACTGTGTTGAAATCATTCGTAAATTTGCACCCTCGTAACACAAAATAGTTCGATTGTGTAACGGTAGCACAACAGACTCTGACTCTGTTTGTCTAGGTTCGAATCCTAGTCGAACTACGAAAGCCCCAGTGATGGGGCTTTTTTGTTTTGGACTATAAAATGATGTTGCAGTTTCTGCAGAGAATCAATACATTTGCTGCCCAATTCCATGCAGACATCTGCATCATCGCCCGGATGGCGGAATTGGTAGACGCGCTAGACTCAAAATCTGGTTATCGCAAGGTAGTGCAGGTTCGATTCCTGTTCCGGGCACTTTGAAAATCCACTCTGATCGGGTGGATTTTTTCATTACTTAACACTAAATTTTCTGATTTTTATCGCAAGGTAGTGCAGGTTCGATTCCTGTTCCGGGCACAAAAAATGAGAGCGGAGAAACATAGCGACGAGCCTTTTCTCCGCTTTTTTTGTTTTATTGCGCTAATCTCCCTCACAACGTCGCAAACTATAGATGCCTATGACAAAATCGCGCAAACTGGAAATAACGTTTCGGATTCTATCTGTAGTGCTTCTATTTTCCCTTCTTGTGAAAATAACAAAACTGCCGGGTGGGATCATTTTGCCCGGGTGTATTTTAGGGGCGATTATGCTCCTTGGGATAATTATCGGCTGTTTAATATTGACAGCGATATTCAGGATTTTCTCTAAGCGGTTTTCTTTTCTTAATATCCTATCCGTCACCACGACCATAGCTTTCTCAGCATTTCACTATCAACTCTACTCGCCTACATTGCATATCGTAGTGCCCAACGGCTACACTGGAGAAGTGAAGCTGCTATTATCTAACGTCAATGACAACATCTTAACTATCGACACCAACGGGATTGGCTATTTGAACGAATGGACATTTCGCAAAACATATACTAAACCTGTAGTCAAACAATTTGACGGAAAAAATCTCGAAAAGAATCTTGTCGGTTTTAACCCCTTAACATTTTGGGCCATTGGCTATTCCATTGATAGCAGTGGGAAAGCAAGTAGATGCTTGAGTTTCAAAATTGTGGACATACCACAAGATCCTACAAATGCAGCACTTCAAAAAAATGATGACTAACCGGCCAATGTGTGTCTGAATACATTTTATGAGATGGGCCTACCCTACCCGCTCGTCGTAGTCTTTTTAAAGAAGTTTGCCTTGGTCACCATGGCTACAGCAAAGCGGCAATCATTCTCCAGATTAACGGAGGAAAAACCCAAATCCGCCGCTGTTAGTTTTATTTTCTGACAGCCAGCTTCCCACAGGACATATATCTTCCAAAAAAAGGGAGTAGAGATAAATATAAATTGTATTTTGTTATCAAACCTACCACATATGGTTCGGGATTTATTTTAGGTACATTCCGATTTCGACAAAGAGGGCGCGGCAATAAACATAACAGCGCGCATGGAGCATCATGGCGAGGTAGGAAAAAATCAATATTTCAGAGACCACGTATGAGCAATGCAAGAAAAATTTCGAGGTGAGTATGGAGGCTAGTTACAGGTTAAGGGGACTATTAAGATGTATTTTGTATCCTAAAAAAACTACGTAAGCATGCGATCGAAGGTTTTATTGACGCTACTCTACATTGCTTTTACGTGTAGTGCAGGCTATGCAGAACTTCAGGGACGCGAAAAAATAGACTCGCTGTTGAAAGAAATGTCGCACCAGCAAGAAGACACCAACAAGGTGATGCTTTTACTGGAATTGAGTAAGACATACGGATATGAAGGGGCTCTGACTGACGCTAATGATGCACTTGCATTAGCGAAACAGCTAAACTGGGAGCGAGGAATCGCACTATCCTATTTCAATTTTGGAGGGCTATATCGCAGGCAAACAAACTACCCAAAGGCACTGGAAAACTTGTTACTGGCTCTGCCGATGTTCCACGCATTGGGAGACAAACTAAAGGAAGGGTGGACATTAAATTATATAGGGAAAACCTACTTCGACCAGGCTGATTTTACAAGTGCGCAAGACTATTTTCTGAAGTGCCTGAAAATATTCGAAGAAGTGGGCGACAAATACAGTATTGCAGGAACACTGAATGATATTGCTAACGTGAACTGGGAGAGAAAAAATTATACACGGGCATACGAGTATTACGCAAAGGCCGCAAGGCTATTTGACGAATCGGGCCGAATCAACGGATCGGCAATGGTTCGAATCTCGCTTGGTGACTACTACACAAAAGTCGGTGATTACAAGAAGGCGCTAGATCAATACAGCACATCGCTACGCATGTATAAATTGGTAAATAACAAATCAGACAATCTCGCCTACGCTTATGCAAACGTTTCCAGGTTTTACCGATCAGTAGCCACCGACGGAGCTACAAACGGGTTAAACGCAGTACTTAAATGTTCAAGAACCGATGCGTTGATGAGATCTAAAGACTATCTCGATTCAGCTTTAGCTATAAGTGTGGAAGTAGGCGAAAACCCGGCTCCCATCTATAAAGATTATAGCGAATTATACGCAGAGATGGGCAACTATAAAGTTGCACTTGATTTCCACAAGCGTTATACGAAGCTTAAGGACTCACTGTTTTCTGCAGAAAACTACAAGAAATTCAACGAGCTCACAATGCAGCTCATATACGACAAGAAACAGGACTCGACGAAAATGGTGCTTGCGCAAATTGAAGCGAAACAACAGGCGAAGGAAAAGAAACAGACGACCATCATCTATTCAGTAGTAGCAGGGTTAGCGCTTCTATTGATTTTCTTATTCTTCGTTCAGAAGGAACGAAAAAAGACAGAATCTCTTTTGCTCAACATCCTCCCAGCCGAGGTAGCCGAAGAACTGAAAGAGAAAGGGAGTGCGGAGGCTAGACAATTTAAGAGCGCGACCGTGCTATTCGCCGACATCAAAGACTTCACCCAGCTATCAGAAAAGCTGACAGCAACAGAACTTGTCGATGAGATAAACACTTGTTTCTCTGCTTTCGACATCATTATGGAAAAGCATGGTGTGGAAAAAATAAAAACTATTGGCGACGCATACATGGCCGCAGGTGGACTACCAATAATAAATAACACACATGCTGAGGATGTGGTAAGTGCCGCGTTGGAAATACAGCAATTTATGGCGGAACACCGGCGAGAGCGGCAAGCAACTGGCAGACTATTCTTCGAGGTACGCATAGGAATACATACAGGGCCTGTAGTAGCCGGCATAGTGGGCATCAAGAAGTTTGCGTACGATATATGGGGTGATACAGTAAACACAGCCAGCCGCATGGAAAGCAGCGGCACCGTGGGCAAGGTAAACATATCAGAAACGACTTATGAACTGGTAAAAGATAAATTCAATTGCGAATATCGCGGCGAGGTGGAAGCGAAGGGCAAGGGGGTAAAGAAGATGTATTTTGTGTCTTGACAAAACGATAGATATGGTCTCAAATAAAGCTCTACTGCTTCTATTGGTTTCATTGTGTGGTGGGCATTTATTTGCGCAGATCCAGGGGCAAGCAATGGTAGATTCACTGATCAGGACACTGCCGCAGCAAAAGGAGGATACAAACAAGGTAAAAATATTTAATCGCCTGTCCACAGCATATTATGCCGACGCGGTATGTGATGAGGCGTTTAGCTATAGCATACAGGCATTAAAATTGGCCAACAAATTGAAATGGGAACGGGGCATAGCAGATGCAAATGCAGCCTTGGGTGCGGCCTACTATTGCAAATCTGATTACCCCAAGTCACTCACTTGCTTTTTTAATGCTCTGGATATATACGAACGCAGCGGCGACAAAAAAGGCATCGCCAATATATACTCCGGCATGGGTATCGACTATGCAGAACAGCATGACTATGCCAATGCAATTCCATACTTGTCAAAAGCATTGTCGTTACATAAAGAAACGGGGAATATGCCTGCATATGCCAGAGCCAATGTAAGGATGGGAATCATTTACTCGGACGTAAAGAAAGACTATCCCACAGCTATGGCATATTTCAAAGAGGGATTGAAGGTAGCAGAAACAATCGGCAACAAGAACACACTCTCCTATGCCATCGGAAATATGGGGAATGCCTATGCAGCAATGGGTGATTACGAGGCAGCACTTAGTTACATGAAAAAGGCATTAGCCCTGGTAATTGAAATGAACCACAGAGCCAATAAAGTATACGCTTATTGTAGCATTGGTGACGTATATCTTGCCATTGCGAAGCGTAATGCAGGTAATAAGAGAATACCTATGCCGACTGAAGGAACATTTGACGCGGATAGACCGGTGGAGCAAGTACCTGCCGGAAGAGCCGAACAGTTGCGCCTTGCCATCGACTACATGGAAAATGCTCGTGACGCTGCCATATTAGTGGGCATTCCGTCGTTAACGCAGATAACTCTGGAAAAGCTAGCGAATGCCTATTATGAGGCCGGCGACTATAAGCGGGCAATAGACAACTACCGGAACTATTCAGCTATTAGAGATTCTATCTTTTCTGTAAAGAACAATGAGAAAATTGCGCAACTGGCAATGACTTATGAGTATAACAAGAAAGAAGCAATAGCGAGGGCTGAACAAGACAAGAAAGATCTTCGGCAGGCGATTATCCGAAACTATACACTCGCCGGGCTTGCAGGTGCAGTTATTTTCGGAGTGGTAGTAATGCGACAGCGCAACAAGGTAAAGAAAGAAAAAGCCAGAAGCGACGAATTGCTTCTCAACATTTTGCCAGCCGAAGTGGCGGAAGAACTCAAAGAAAAGGGTAATGCAGAAGCCAAATTGATCAGTGAGGTAACTGTGCTCTTCACCGACTTCAAGGGTTTCACGCAGCTATCAGAAAAGCTATCACCAAAGGAACTGGTAAATGAGATAAATATCTGCTTCTCTGCCTTCGACAAGATCATGCAAAAGCATGGTGTAGAAAAAATAAAAACCATAGGCGACGCCTATATGGCAGCCGGCGGGCTGCCAACGCCCAACAAGACCCATGCTGAGGACGTTGTAAGAGCTGCGATAGAGATACAAACCTTCATGCAACAACATAAGACTACGAAAGACGCACTAGGCGAACCATACTTCGAAGTAAGGATAGGCATACATACAGGGCCGGTAGTAGCAGGAATAGTGGGTATAAAGAAATTTGCCTACGATATATGGGGCGATACAGTGAACACTGCAGCCCGCATGGAAAGCAGCGGCAGTGTGGGGATGGTGAATTTATCGGAGACAACCTATAACTTAGTTAAGAATAAATTCAACTGCGAGTACAGGGGTGAAGTAGAAGCGAAAGGCAAGGGCGTGATGAAAATGTATTTTGTTTCCTGATCGTACCCCGGCATATGCGTTGTAGCCGTGTCCCTGAACTTGTACATTCATAGGGCCTGTTCGCTCAAAACAGCGACAATGCAGCCAAATTTACTTGACGCTAAACTTAGTTGAAATCGATCATTTCGATTCCATTCGCTCTAGGATGGCGATGATCTTATCCAGCTTTTCGACATCGATATTGTTCAGGCGGATCTGGAGAGATTCAATCTCTTTCTTTGCTTCCACGTTCGTTTTGTAGTCCTCATCGGCCTTTACACGATCTCTATCGCTCTGTCGGTTTTGCGCCATCATAATTATAGGCGCTGCATAGGCCGCCTGTGTAGAAAAAAGCAGGTTGAGCAGGATATAGGGATAAGGATCCCAATGATAAACGAGCGCAACAACATTCAACGCCATCCAAGTAATAACGATTATCGTCTGGATGATAATAAATCGCCATGACCCCATGCCACTGGCAACAGAGTCTGCAAGCTTCTCTCCAAATGTCATGGAATCGCTGTGCTTTTTAAACCAATTTATTCTCACACTCATAGTATTGTATCATTTTTCTAAAAACAAATCTACGTGTTCAAATCTATCCTTTACCAGTCGACTTTAGCACCAAAAACATGCCGGGGAACCCGGCCCATAATCCATGACATTTACAAGGCGACGCAATTGGCAATACTCAATATTTCAAGGAAGAACTAAATCCCTGCAAAAAGGCGGTTTGGGCTACCCGTTTCGGTTGCCACCGCAAATACACGAGATCGACTATTGGGCCGACAACCCTATCTCCGAGCACGATGAGAAGCACTCAAAGACTGGCGAATAGACGATGTACGAACATTTATGCATATTCCTATTGCCCGCCATCCATATGGGTATAGCTTCGCGGTGCTGAGAGTTAAAGAGTGATTCTGCAGGTGCCACGTTTAGCACTATTGATATAACTCAAATCTTACCTTTGGAACTACAAATAGAAACATCATGCAGCTCGGAGCATTCTCAATTAGCTTAAGTGTAAAAGACCTCGCCGTCTCAAAGGCATTCTATGAAAAGCTCGGATTCACATCCTTCGCAGGCAGCATGGCCCACAACTACCTTATCATGAAAAACGGCAATGCACTTGTGGGGCTTTTCCAGGGAATGTTCCAGGGAAACATACTAACCTTCAATCCCGGCTGGGATGAAAATGCACAAAATATAGAGGCATTTGATGATGTACGCGAAATACAACGCATGCTGAAAGCTGCAGGTGTAGCCCTGACAGCAGAAGCGGATGAAAGCACTACAGGCCCCGCGAGTGTAATGACCGCCGACCCCGACGGCAACATCATTCTAATTGACCAACACCGCTAACAACAGGTCATCCCAAAAAACTATGTAACTTTTTTAACCATTTAGCCTTTTATCGAATTCTCCCTTTGTCCTACCTTTATCCTATGAGAACAAGGAAACCAACAAACGGCCGCGTTACGGGTGTAAAATTCACCGTAAATAATGAAACTGAAGACCTCAAGAAAGTCCGTGCGCAAACGTTGAAGGATCTCAAAGAAAAAGAGAAAGACAATAAAGACTGGTATGACAAGGAACTGGAAAAGAATCTCGGGAAAGCCTGATAATGTATAAAATGCGATTGTAGTCGCCCGTCAATAGATGGGCTAGAATAATCTAAATAAGAAAGGGTGCCTGCGAATGCAGGCACCCTTTCACTTTCAGAATTAATAATATAACTAGCGGGCGATAAGAAGTTTTGATTGTAGTTTATTACCATCCTGCGATGTAAAGATGACCATGTACGCACCAACCGCAAGATTTGCCGTAGAAACCTGCGACTGGGTAGATGTCGTAGGTTGTGAGGCAACTACCCTACCCATGGCATCAAAAATCGTAATAGTACCATTCACACGGCTCATGCCATTCAGGTTTACCGCAACTACATCAGCAGCAGGGTTAGGATAAATATCCATTGAGGTACCGCCGAATGCCACCTCTGTAACAGCTGATGGAGGCGGTGGTGTGCCAACATAAAAACTCTGGATAAACTGGCATCCGAAATCATGACCATAAGTGCCGGAGGAGACATAGCCGCTTGTAGGCAGCGCAGCCTCAGAACCATACTTTTTCAGCAGCATATAGCCACCACCTACACTTGCCCACCAGTTAAGGCCGTCGCAGCCAAGATCTGATACCACAAGACGATAACAACCTGGAGTAAGTGAAATCGTATCCAGGTATTGTTTGCTTACCTGCAGATTAGTGCGGCTCCTAACCACAGCACCATTCTGATCATATATACGCCAGCTAGACTCACTCACGCCGCTAACTGCAGCAGAATTAGTGCGGAAAGTGATGCGAAACAGACTATCCCACTTCACAGACGGAACGAATTCAGTCTTCATGATATCATTTGTAGCATCCTTGTCGGCGGTGCCGTTTACAGCCTTGATCTTAGCGGTGAATGTCTTGGTTGTTGTCGTACCGGCGAGCGAGTAAAGCTCAGGAAGGTCTGGCAGTACAATGTCGGTCATTTCAAGAGAAGGAAGTGAGCCGCCCCATGTATAGGTCTGCGTAGGGCTGCCATCTACGCCATACTCAATGGTTACCGTGCTTATGTGTGCTGCACCACGATTCTTAACTGTGATGGTAGGAGCCATACAAATTGGATTCTCACGGAAGTGGTCTGCATTATTGGTAGGTGCTATTACATCCTCAATAGATGCGTCCTTTGTTTTATTGAAACTGCCGTACGAGATCAGGTGCGCCTCAGTAGAGTAGCTACCCAGGCCACCACCTGTGCTTGTATATGGGTCGAAATACATAGAAAGGTCAAATGACGTGCCTCCGGCCGCACCGGGAATATGGTGGTAAGCAGGCTTTACAAGTGCACCGGGGCACCAGTTCGCACGGTCATACACCCAGGTACCGGACTGTGGGTAGAGCTCATTAAGGCCACAATCGTCGCGCCAGATAGATTTGTAATCAACCGGATTCCCGTTCATCATTACAGTATACCCCTTGCGAAAGAACTCGCAGCAACCGCTATCGTCACTTCCATGTCCTGTAATATTTACCTTCAAATCCGTAAAGGCCGTAGCAGAAGGAATCGCAACACTTATGGGCTGGAAACGGGTATTAATGCTAGTGGCACCGCCATAGCCATACCCACCGTGCCAAAGACGCCTGATGCCAGTAACAGTCCTATCGGGAGTGCCCTCAACAAAAGCAAACTTTATATCGCCCGTGAAGCCGCCGGAATAGCCCGAATATGCAAGGCGTATGGTAGCCGGCCCCTGCAATTTGGCGGCATAATCCGTGACATCAAACACATAACGTTGTTTCCACGCCCAGGGGGTACGTGGTGCTCCGGCGTTTGCATATGGAGTAATGAGCCTGGACAGTTCCAGCGTATCGCCACCCGGAGTCATGAGGAAATTTGTAACTGTGTAGTCCCAGTCGCCGCAATATGTAGGTGAGCCGGGGCAAACATATTTACCCAGCGTAAAGATCATATATACGTTCCTGTAGGTACCGGTTGCAGGAAAGCTAACCGTTGAGTCATAGTTGCCGTACCACGAAAGGGTGTCAACGTTAGCCTGCACCCAGGTGGTATCCCCGGCAGCGCCACGGGATGTTATCGCTGCAAACAGGCTAGCGGCCGCAAGTAGATATTTTCTCATCATATTATTCTGATTGTCGAATCAAAGATAACCACTGAGTTTGTAATAATTTAACGTTAATTACCTTGTGACTTTGGTCTTACAATGTGCCGGGCCAGCCTCTGCGCATTTAACAAGTACAATATCTCCAAAATCCACGATAAGAGGATATTTAGAAGTACCTTTGCACACTCAAAATAAAAATTTATCTCATGCCTGGTTTTACAGTAGCCATTGTAGGACGCCCAAATGTGGGCAAGTCTACGTTGTTCAACAGATTGCTTGAACAACGGAAGGCTATTGTTGACGACCAAAGCGGTGTGACCCGCGACCGCCAGTATGGCATAGCCGACTGGAATGGGAAGGTATTCAACGTTATTGACACCGGCGGTTTTGTATCAGGGTCGGAGGATGTTTTTGAACGTGAAATTCGCAAGCAGGTACATATTGCCGTTGACGAGGCAGACCTAATTCTTTTTGTCTGCGACACAACCACGGGCATAACCGGTCAGGATGAAGATATGGCCGATGTGCTGCGCCGCAGCACGAAGCCCGTATTACTGGTTGTGAACAAGGTAGACAATGCCGAGCGTGCACTCTATGCGACTGAGTTCTACTCTATGGGGTTTGAAAAGACCTTTTTTATGTCGTCAATATCCGGCAGCGGATCAGGCGAAGTGCTGGACGAGGTGGTGATGCATATCACAGACGACACTGATGTTGTGCCCACAGACAAAGAAGGCAACCCGCTTGCAAAATTTGCAATTATAGGCCAGCCAAATGCCGGTAAGTCTACCCTACTTAATGCCCTGGTAAACCAGGAACGCACCATTGTATCAGACATTGCAGGCACTACACGTGACACGATACATACACACTACAAGCTGTTTGGCAAGGAGTTTATCCTTATAGACACTGCAGGTATCCGCAAGAAGAAAAACGTACACGAGGACCTCGAGTTTTACTCAGTGATACGCGCCATAAAGGCCATGGACGAATCTGACGTGTGCATGCTGCTCATAGATGCTGAGAACGGGCTTACTGCGCAGGATGTGAGTATCTTCAGCCTGGCTACACGCAAAGGAAAGGGCATCTTGATACTGGTGAACAAATGGGACCTTGTAGAGAAAGAGACCAACACAGCGCGTGACTTTGAAGCAGAAATAAAGAAGCGCCTTGAGCCGTTCACAGATGTACCGGTAATATTTGTGTCAGCTAAGGATAAAACGCGCATATTCCAGGCTATGGAGAAAGCGCTGGATGTATACGAGAATCGCAACAAGCGCATACCTACATCGCAGCTTAATGATATTATTCTACCGGAGATAGAGCGCTATCCGCCACCAATGGCGCGTGGCTACCATGTGAAGATCAAATTCGTGCAGCAGGTGCCAACAGCAGTGCCATCATTTGCATTCTATTCAAACCATCCCGACAACATTAAAGAAGCGTACAAAAACTTCCTTGAAAATAAGATCCGCAGCCACTTCGATTTTTCGGGTGTGCCGATCAGGATTTTTGTGAGAAAGAAGTAATTTGACAATGAGGCAATTTGACAATTCGGCAATTCGATAATCGCGCAAACTGACGTTATAATTAATACTTTATACTTACCACTAAAAACATGAAATCACGTACACTGAAGAACGATAAGGTGAACATCATAACGCTTGGGTGCTCCAAGAATATGGTGGACAGTGAGGCGCTGGGCGGGCAACTCTCAGCCAATGGAATAGACGTGATTCATGAAAACCGCAAGCTGGATCACAACATAGTAGTAGTAAACACCTGCGGCTTCATAGACAAGGCTAAGGAAGAGAGTGTTAATACAATACTGGAACAGGTGGAACTGAAACGCCGCGGCAAGCTGGACAAAGTATATGTGACAGGCTGCCTCAGCGAGCGCTACCGCGATAATCTAAACGACGAGATACCTGAAGTGGATGCATGGTTTGGAACTATGGAGCTGCCCCTGATCTTAAAACAGATTAACGCTGACTATAAGTCTGAATTGGTAGGAGAACGCCTGTTGGCCACTCCAAAACACTATGCGTACCTGAAGATATCTGAAGGTTGCAATCGCACATGCTCGTTCTGCGCTATACCACTGATGCGCGGTGGCCATGTATCCAAAACAATAGAAGAAGTAGTAGCAGAGGCTAAACGCCTGGTGAGCATGGGGGTGAAAGAGATAATGCTCATAGCCCAGGAGCTTACCTACTACGGCCTGGACATCTACAAAAAGCGCGCCCTCAGCGACCTGCTGAAACACCTTTCTGATATTGAGGGGCTGCATTGGATAAGGCTGCATTATGCCTACCCGTCTAAATTCCCTATGGATATACTGGACGTAATGCGCGAACGTGAGAACATCTGCAACTACCTGGACATGCCCCTGCAGCACATCTCTGACAATATGCTGAAAGCCATGAAGCGCCAGATAACACGCAACGAGATCACAGAACTCATCGGCAGCATCCGCGAGCGTGTGCCGGGCATTGCCATACGTACTACCCTTATTGCAGGCTTCCCTGGCGAAACACGCGATGATGTGGAGGACCTGAAACAATTCCTAACCGATTCCCGATTGGACAGAGTGGGCATCTTTACCTACTCGCACGAAGAGAATACAAGTGCATACGACCTTGAAGACACACTGAGCCAGGAAGAAAAAGAGGCACGTGCGCAGGAGGTAATGGAGCATCAGCAGGAAATATCTTACGAGATAAACCAGGAGAAGATAGGCAACACCTACAAGGTAATTGTAGACAAGAAAGAGGCCGGCCGATACCTGGCACGTACAGAGTTTGACAGCGTTGAAGTGGACAATGAGGTGGTGATACACAGCAAAAAGCCACTACCGATCGGCGACTTTGTAAATGTGCGCATCACCAAAGCTTTCGACTACGACCTGGAGGGCGAAGTGATATAGCCGCTATGGCCATTTTTTAAACTCCCGGATCTGACCCGCAAATTACCCGACACATTTGCTTAGAAACGAAGGTGACGAACGGTTTGTCCGTTATTGATCATCTGCTTCAGCGAGTCAATGCCAATCTGCAAATGGGTAAGCACAAAGTCCTTTGTTACCGATGAGTCACTTTCAGCGGTCTTTACCCCTTCCGGTGTCATGGGCTGGTCTGAAACGAGCAACAGCGCGCCGGTAGGTATCTTATTGTAGAACCCTGTGGTGAAAATGGTTGCCGTTTCCATGTCTATTGCCATGGCACGTATCTTTCGTAAATAGTCTTTGAACTCTTCATCGTGCTCCCACACACGCCTGTTTGTCGTAAAGACAGTACCCGTCCAATAGTCGAGCGAATAATCGCGTATAGTCGTAGAGATCGCTTTTTGTAATGCAAATGACGGCAGCGCCGGCACCTCAGGCGGGAAGTAGTCATTACTTGTACCATCACCCCTGATGGCGGCTATGGGGAGAATGAGGTCGCCAACATTGTTCTTTTTCAGGCCGCCACACTTACCAAGGAACAGAACGGCCTTAGGGTCTACCGCTGATAAGAGATCCATAATGGTAGCCGCAGATGGGCTACCCATGCCAAAGTTCAGTATAGTAATATCGTCGACGGTTGCACACTGCATCGGCTTGTCCAGTCCGCTTATAGGAACGTTGAAGGTTTCTGCGAAGAGCTTTACATAGTTACTGAAATTACACAGCAGTATATATTTCCCGAACTCCTCCGGCGCCTTACCTGTGTAGCGAGGCAACCAATTGGTGACGATCTCCTCTTTTGTCTTCATACACTAAAGGTAGGAACGTGATACGAAGTTTGAGCTATGAGTTGTGACTGCCGGGTTGAAGGGTAAAGCTAAACGTGATGGTAGGGTGAATTATTCAGTATGCTGAATGCCCTGTAGACCTGCTCTGCGACCATTAGGCGCACCAGCTGATGGGGAAAAACCAGGGCCGACAGCGACCAGGTTTGCTTTGCCCGTGCTTTTACCGCATCAGACACGCCAAATGCGCCACCTATGAGAATTACCATTGTTTTTACACCCTGGTTCATACAGTTCTGCATTTGCTTGCTCCAGTCAACCGAACTCAGCATTTTACCTCGTTCATCCAGCAGTACGAGGTAGTGATGGGGTTGAAGTCGCTTTAGTATGAGTTCCTCCTCCTGCTGTTTGGCACGGGCCACATCGGCGGTGGCAGCTTTCTTAGGGAGCTGCAATATCACAAGTTCCACAGATATCCAGGGCTGTGTCTTCTTCAGATAGTGGGCGACACCCTCCTCTATGAATGATTCATTTTCCTTACCTATAGACCAAATTTCTATTTGCATGCCACGATTTTATATTCAACCCGAGGTCAAAGAAAAGCAAAAAATATTTTGCAAAAATAATGCTGACATAGTATCTTTGCAGTCCCAAAAACGGGATGGCCTTGTAGCTCAACTGAATAGAGCATTTGACTACGGATCAAAAGGTTTCAGGTTTGAATCCTGACAAGGTCACAAAAGCGTCGCAGAAGCGGCGCTTTTTTTTATCACCTGACCTGAGCTGGATGACCTCCTACCTGACCTACCCTAACCTTTGTATAGGAAAATATGAATGTCTGGCAAATCAAGCTCAGCGAAGCCAATAGTAATTGCACTTAGCCTCTGCAACCTTCCGACGCCAAAAACTGATCCTTCGTCACTTTTCAAGAATTTTCCGGGGTGATTCCAACCTTTCGCGTTATTCCTGCATTTATCTTGTAGGAACACCACCGTAATCGCCTTTGAACCCGCAGAGACAACATAGCACAGACGAGGGAACACTTGCCAGGCTGAGCGCAGCAGGAAATGGTAACGCACAGCGTGAGCTATTCTTACGTTTCAACGACAGCATGCTGATACTATGCATGCGCTATGTGGCCAACAGAGAAGACGCGAGAGAGGCAATGATGGACGGCTTTCTGGCGGCATTTAAAAACATGACCCGATTTGAGTGGCGGGGACCGGGGAGCCTGAAAGCATGGCTAAGCCGGGTAATGGTGAACCAATGCCTGAGTAGACTGAGAACACGAAAATTATCGTTTGAATACAGTGAATTACCGGTAGAACAATATGACCGGGGCGGAGGTGACGAGATAGTAGCCAAGATGAATGCAAAGGAAATCTTAGCCATGATACATACCCTACCAGACGGATGCAAGACCGTCTTTAACCTGTACGTATTTGAGGAAATGGGGCATGCCGAAATAGGTGAAGTACTGGGAATATCGGAGAATACATCAAAATCGCAGCTGCATAGGGCGCGGACATTGCTGAAGGAAAAGATCGTAAAAACTGAAAAACAACTGTATGAAACCGGGAACTGAAGCACAGATGAAGGATGAGCTGGAGAAGGCACATGCAGTAGACGTGTGGCCGGGCTATAATAACGAGGATGAATGGATGCAGCTAAGTAAACGTTTGCCACGCAAACGCAGCATACCCCTGAGGGCATGGGTTGCTGCTGCGGGAATAGCTGCTATTGGCTTCGCCACTTATTGGCTGACAATAGACAGGACACAGACGGAGCAGCGCATAACGTCATCAAAACCAGCATGGCTGGAAATGCCGGCAAATGCCGTACCCGAAGCGACGCAGATTGCTAAACAAACCGAAACCGAAGTAGCTGCCAAGAACCCGAAACATCGCCAGACGGGACCTGTAGCCAAAGAAATATACAATGGCACCCCCTGCCCCATTGCGGTGCGCATAAACCAGGTAAAGAGCTGCCCGAACGTGAAACCAGAACCGATAAGCAGCAGCAGCACATTGCAACCTGCAGGCACCGCCCAGATAACGTATGAAGACCACCAAACTGTGGCTGCAGAGTGCTCTGTAGCCGTAAAGGAAATAGAAATAAAGAGTATTGCTACCGGTGACGTGATATTACTGAACGCAAACTCCACACCGGCCACTGTACAGGAAGCATTCAGGATAATGACACGAGAAAGCGAAGGAAAAATACTTGCAGGTGCCTTTGACCACGACTGTCGTAAGCGCGAAAGAAAACTAAGCCTGGAGCTGGACAACAGTCGGGGGCGAATAACCTTAGAATAACTCCACAAAAACCAAAGTATGAAACAAGTATTATTTGCAGCGCTGATGGCGCTGACGGGGAGCCTTGCGCTTGCCGGCGAAGGATATCGTATTACAGTGCATATACCCGATGCACCCGATACACGGGCATACCTCGTTCACTACTACGGCTTGCCGCGCCCCAAAATATACATGTCGGACTCGGCAATGCTGGATGGCCAGGGCCGGGCCATATTTACAAGCAAAGATGCCGACTTTGTCGGCGGTGTTTACACCATCCTGTTAAAAGACTCATCGCAAACCAACTTTGAAGTGTTGTTGAATAAGGGTGACGAATATACCGTTACCGCTCTGCGAAGCAAGTTACCGGGAGGTATTAAGTTCAAAGGCTCGGCAGAAAACGATAGATTTCTCCAGTACCTGGAATACATGAAGAAATTCGGCGACGAGCAGGAAGAGCTAACCAAACAACTAAAGGCAGCAACCAGTGCGAAGGATACTGAAGCAATCAGGGTGAAAGGAAGAGCAATAGCAAAAGAGCGAAATGCCTATATGCGCAGCTATTCGGCGAAGTATCCCGGCAGCCTGCTGGCCAATATCTTTAATGCAATTGAGGTGCCAGAAGTTCCGGAAGGGCCTCACTTCCTGGCTGATGGAAAAACCGAAGACTCCACGTTTGCATATCACTACTACAAAGCACATTACTGGGACAAATTCGACTTCCGCGACGACCGTCTCATCTTCACACCGCTCTACGATGCCAAAATTGATGAGTACATCAGCAAGCTAACCTTTGCCTGGCCAGACAGCGTAAAGTACGAAGCAGACATGTTGCTGAGCAAAATGCAGGGCACGAAAGACCTGTTTCACTATACACTCTGGTGGCTTACAAAATACGTGGAGAACAGCAAGGTGATGGGTATGGATGAAGCATTTGTGTACCTAGTAGAGAAGTACTACATGAAGGGTGACGCCTTCTGGCTAAAGGACGATGAATTGCAGAAATACATAGACAGGGCTCGAAAGATAGCACCTAATGTGATAGGCAATGTGGCACCGGTGGTGAAGACTGAAAACGTCTACACCAAAAAGCCGGAAACGATGAACGACATCAAGGCGCCCTACACGCTGCTTGTCTTCTACTCCCCTACCTGCGGCCACTGTGAGCATGAAATGCCGATACTAGATTCGCTTTACGACGCAGTACTAAAATCAAAAGGAGTAAGGGTTTTCACTGTAGCCACCGAAGGCGAGGAAAAACAGATTACTGACTTTCTCGCAAAACATAAGATAGACAAGAAGTGGACCAACACCTGGGACCCGGAGTACAAAAGCAACGCAAGAACAACCTACGACGTATATAGCACACCAACGATATACCTGATGGATGAGCGCAAGATCATTCGCGGTAAGCGACTAGACCATAGCAATATTGCCGGGCTAATAGAGATGCTGGAGAAGAAGGCATTAACCGGAGGTTAAAGCCGATCAGCAAACAACGCATTTTCATTTTTCGCTATAGATATATTTGTATCTTTATAGCGGATATAATCTTATGGAATGCGAAAGTCAACACTACCCCTCCTTTTGCAACGTGCTCTTATTTTACTGTTGATCTTACTCAGCGGCAGGACTTACGCATCGCATATAGTAGGCGCTGACATGTATTATACCCATGTAACAGGGCTGACCTATAAAATAACTGTGGTGCTGTATGGCGACTGCGGGCCGGCAAGTGCGGCCGCCTTTGCATCTCTGCCGGCCGGATCGCCGAAAGTATGCGTTTATAATGGCGGTACTCTGGAGCCGGGTATGCCACTAAACCTAACCATTGAGCCACCAAGCCCTGGTGTAGAAATAACTCCCATCTGTCCGGACTCACTCCCCTATACGCAATGTACGAACCCAACGTACACGATTCCCGGCATCAAGAGATTTGTCTATTCCGCTACCTATACTTTACCCACCACATCGGTTGTATGGAGGTTTGTTTTTAACGGTCAATATGGAGGCTCAACCGCAGGAAGAGCTGCTGCGATTACCAATATCACCGGCACTTCCACAATCCAACTTATAGATACGCTTAATAACCTCAGCGTGGCGAACAACTCGAATCCCACGATGACAACGGTACCAACACCGTTCTTTTGTCTTAATCAGCCCAACAGCTATAATCCCGGCGCGGTAGATCCCAATGGCGACTTTCTAAACTTCACACTCGTACCTGCCGTAGACGGCACAACTGTCTGTTCTGTAGGGACCAGTGTCACCTACACAGGAATAGCCTGGCCGGGGCAACCGGTGACTGCTGCCACGCCACTGCGCTGCACCGCGGGTTCATTCATATTTGATCCGCTAACCGGGCAAATTTCCTTCTTCCCAAATTTTCTGCAACGCGCTGTTGTCGTCTACAACATTCGTGAGTTCAGAGGTGGTGTATTTGTGGGTAGCTGCCAAAGAGAGATGACATTCCTTGTAAGGACTTGCACTAACCTACCACCTTCGGGAATATATAACACCGCCACCGCAGGCACAATAACTGACAGCACCCATTTTGAAATCTGCTCTGATGCGGGTGCATTCTCTATCAATATTAACCCTACAGACCCGGAGGGACAAAACATATTTGTGACGTCTTCCGGACTTCCCACCGGCTCCACCTTCACCACAACCGGGAATGGCACCACAGCGCCACATAGCACGTTCTCCTGGACTACTACAGGCACACCGGTTGGATCCCATGTATTTTACCTCACGTTCAAGGATGATAACTGTCCGGAAAACGGAACGCTTACGCGTGCCTTCACCGTAACAATAAAGCCGGCACCTACACCCATCGCCGGCACACTCTCCATTTGTATAGGAGCAACAAGCGCGCTATCCTCAGCACCGGCGGGAGGCACATGGTCCAGCTCGCTGACGGGAGTTGCTACTGTGAGCTCGTCCGGGGCAGTATCCGGTGTTGCTGCCGGCACGTCCACGATCAGCTACGTGATGCCGAACGGCTGTTATACTACTGCGGTTGTTACGGTGCTGCCAACGTCGGCGTCGCCTATCACCGGTACCACCAATATTTGTGTGGGCAGCACGGCAACTTTTACGCATCCTATTCCAGGCGGCACATGGAGTGCAACCGGAAGCGCAGCTACCGTCTCAGCTACCGGAGTAGTAACCGGAGTTTCACCAGGGACGGCTACAATCAGCTATACGTCTACCGGTACGTGCTTAACGGGCACCACATCGCTGATAGTCACGGTAAGTGCTCCGTTAACAGTTGCTCCGATCACGGGCCCGTCTACCGTATGCGAAACATCCACAATCGCCCTGGCAGATGCGACGCCGGGCGGCACATGGAGTACCACAAGCTCCACAGCATCTGTAAGCAGCATCGGAGTAGTCACCGGTATCTCCTCAGGTACAGCTCTCATCAGCTACACGGTGAGCAATGTGTGCGGTCCCGTATCAGCAACAAAGATCATCACTATTAACCCGCTACCTGTGGCAGGGACGATTTCAGGACCAACTGTTCTTTGCGCAGGCGACACTATGATGCTTACCACCACAGGTACAGGCGGTATTTGGACGGTGACACCAATCACGGTTGCTACCATTTCTCCTACCGGGCGAGTAACCGGCGTGGGTGGCGGCACAGCAACCGTTAGCTACACCGTTACAAATAGCTGCGGGGTTGCAGGGGCGGGCTGGACAATAACCGTAAACACACTGCCTACTGTGGCTCCAATTACGGGTCCCTCTACTGTTTGCGAAACAGCGACTATAGCACTGAGCTGCACAACACCGGGTGGCACCTGGACATCCGGAAGCGCCAATGCAACTGTAAGCAGCGCAGGTATAGTGACAGGCGTTACCGCCGGAACAGCCACGATTTCGTATTCCGTCACGAATATGTGTGGAACTGTAACCACAACCAAAGTAATAACCATAAACCCGGCACCTGCCGTCAGCATTATCACTGGCCCATCATCAGTTTGCGTGGGCGACACTATGACATTGAGCATCTCAGCCACCGGTGGAACCTGGAGCAGCACGGCGACAGGAATAGCTACGATCGGCACATCGGGAAAAGTGACGGGGGTGACACCGGGCACTACCACCATCAGCTATACGGTGACAAATAGTTGCGGGACTATTGCAGCAACAAAAGTGATAACCGTAAACCCGCTACCCACAGTATCGGCGATTGTCGGGCTTTCCTCAGTATGTGTGGCCTCTGTCATTACACTTACATGCTCGCCCACCGGTGGCACGTGGAGCACCCCCGGCTCGGCCGTGAGCGTGAGCACGACAGGTGATGTAACAGGACTGGCTTATGGCACGGCGACTGTAAGCTATTCTGTCACCAACATGTGTGGCACCGTTGTAGCAACGAAGGTAATTTCCGTTGACACATTGCCTATTATGGGAGCCATTACCGGCCCGGACAGCGTGTGTGCAGGCAGCACAATAGCGCTTTCAGCAACCCCTGCAGGTGGGGTGTGGAGCAGCACTGCCACGGGTGTCGCTACGGTGTCAGCCGGAGGCGTGGCAACCGGAGTCGCGGCTGGAACAACTACTATAAGCTACACAATAACCAATAGTTGCGGCACCGTTGCCTCATCATCAGTCATAACAGTTAATCCTCTACCTACCGTCTCTGTGATCGTGGGCTCTTCAAGTGTTTGCGTGGGCCTCACTATTACGCTCACGTGCACACCGGCAGGCGGAGTATGGAGCAGTGTGGGCACAGCAACTGTAAGCCCTACCGGCGTGGTTACCGGTGTGTCGGGCGGCACTGCTACGATATCTTACACTATTACAAACTCTTGTGGAAGCATCACGGCAACTAAGCCTGTGACAGTGAATCTATTTCCCGATGCAGGTACAATCGCAGGACCTACGGAAGTATGTGTAGGGCAGACGATAACGCTTACCGACACCGTAGCCGGCGGTACTTGGTCCGGAGGCGCACCCAATGCCTCTGTGTCCCCTACAGGAGTTGTTACCGGCATCTCGCCGGGAACAGCCACCATCAGTTATACCGTTATTAATGGTTGCGGGCCCGCAACAGTAACATACATCATTACCATAAACCCCACTCCTGATCCGGGAACAATAAGCGGACCTACAAACGTGTGCGAGGGGGACACAATAGTGCTTACAGCGTCAGTACCCGGTGGCTCCTGGACTATTGCAGGTACTGCAAGTATCAACAGCTCGGGTAGCGTAACCGGCATCGCGCCTGGTACGGCCACGGTTACGTATACTGTCACACTTGGTCCATGCGCTGACTTTACTACCTACATGGTAACGGTAGATCCGCTACCGCACGTGGGTCCCATTTCCGGTGGGCCAATGGTGTGCACCTCGAATACCATTTTAATGACCGATGCTGTACCAGGGGGCACATGGAGCTGTACAGCAAACGCTTCGATCGACTCAACTACAGGAGTGCTTACAGGGCTTACCCCCGGCACTGCCATTGTGACCTATCGTCTCACAAACGGATGCGGGACAGACTTTACTACCAAGGTCGTAACCGTGAACCTGACACCACCACCGGGCACACTTTCGGGCCCTGGTAATCTTTGTGTCGGCACATTCATCACCATTACCCCCAGCCTCACGGGTGGAACCTGGAGCAGCAGTGCACCCGGCGTTGCCTCTGTAACTACAGGTGGCACCGTTGGCGGCCTATCGCCCGGTACTGCAATCATCACTTATACTCGTAGCACGTCCGTCTGTAGTTCATTTGTGATAAAGCCGGTAATTGTAGACCCACTGCCCAACCCGGGAGTAATAAGCGGCGGCCCCAAAGTTTGTGAAGGAGATAGTATCATGCTGACGTCGTCTGTAGCCGGTGGCTCATGGTCTATAGCCGGCGGCAGTGCGACTATATCTGCCACCGGCGTTTTAACAGGCCTCAGTGCCGGTGTGGCCAATGTGAGTTATACAGTTACCAACTCATGCGGTTCTGCGTCTACTACAAAAGTGATCGTAATAAACCCTACACCTACAGTGAGCATAGAAGGCCCAGCGTTGATGTGCATAGGCTACCCAATTTTATTTAGTGCATCAGCCACTCCGGGAAGCTGGAGCAGCACCAATACATCTGCAGCCACAGTAAATGGATTGGGAATGGTGACTCCAGTATCGGTCGGCACGGCGATAATATCTTATAGTATCACCAACAGCGATGGTTGCACCGGTTACAGTTCACATCTGATAAATGTTGGCGAAGCGCCGGATCCGGGAACCATCTCAGGACCTCCTCACGCCTGTGTAGACGGGGATATTATCATTCACACTACCAACCCCGGAGGCACATGGAGCAGTGGAAACAACTCCGTGGTAACTATTGACGCAACAACAGGCGCAGCACATGGCGTAGGAGCCGGCACAGCATATGTGACCTATACTTCTGCACCAAATTCTTTTGGGTGCACGGGCAGGGCTACGTTCTATATTGAAATATTGACCACATCGCCTGTTACAATAGGAGGAGATGTGAAGGATGCCAAATGTGCCGGAAGCGCGGATGGCAGAATTGTTGCCTATCCGGGCGGAGGCACCGGGCCATGGCAGTACCTGTGGAATACCAACAAGACTACTGCGTCGATTGAAGATTTACCCCTGGGAACCTACCATGTAGATATCACAGACAAAGGCACAGGATGCACCGGAGCAAAAGACTTTGTAATCAGGGAGCCTGCCCCCTTACAAGTAGTGCCGGAAGTAAAAAACGAGGAATGCAAGATGGGGAACGGTTCCATTACCCTGACTGTGACAGGAGGCAGCGAGCCCTTTCTATACAAATGGAGCACCAACGGTACGGGAAGCGAAATAACAGGATTGACGCCAGGCAGCTATGCTGTGGAGATAACGGACGCTAATAGCTGCCAGGCAAAACTGTCTGCCGACGTCATTGAAGGCCCATGTGACGAAGTTGTAGTGCAAACAGGCCTTACACCTAATGGCGACGGTGCAAACGATGTTTGGAAAATAACCGGCCTGCAAAACTATCCCGACAACCTGGTACAGCTATTTGACAAATGGGGCGACAAAGTGTTTGAACAGAAGGGCTATGATGGCGCCTGGGACGGGCGAGGACGCAACGGGGCGTACCTGCCAGACGGCACTTACTTCTACATAATAAAGCTGAATGCACGAAACGGAGCGGGTGGCAAAAATGTGCTGACAGGATCAATGCTGATAAAGAGATGATAAACCTATGGATCGGTGTTAGAAGGATGGTTTTCCTGGTTTGCTTGTGGCTGCCAATAAATTGCCATGCACAAAGCGACCAACACTACACTATGTTTCTCTATAACAAACTCCTGTACAACCCCGGCTATGCAGGTAGCAGGGACTTAGCGTCCATAAACGGCACTTACCGCGACCAATGGTCGGGCATACAAGGTGCGCCCAAAACCTTCAACACATCTTTTGATGCGCCGGTCGGTACGTATATGCGACCCTTCAGGCCCGTAGCTGTAGGAATAAGCGTTGCAGGTGAGCGAATTGGAGTAGAAAGCAACACGAACGCCATGGGCTACTATGCCTACCGGATAAAACAACGCAACAATGTCCTTTCTTTCGGTCTGCGTGCAGGAGTGAAAATGTATAGCGCCGCCTATAGCCAACTAACACTAACCAACCAGGCAGACAATACGCTGGTAAAGGACGTCAGAAACGCGCTACTGCCTAATGCGGGTGCCGGGGTGTATTGGTACGGAGCAAACCACTATGCCGGCTTTTCAGTGCCCAACCTGCTGCAGAACTATTATGACCGGAATCAAAGCACTGACTCTAAAGCTAAGGAAGTTCGTGGCTATTATGCAAGCGGAGGCTACGTCTTCACTGCAAACGACTTTATTAAAATAGAGCCACAGGTATTGACTCGGTATGCCGGCAACAGCTTGTATCGGCTGCCGCTAAATGTAGATTTTAACGTGTCCTGCATTTTTTATGACCGGCTCATGGCAGGCCTCACCTACCGAACTGACCGCTCATTTGAAGGCATTATTCATATACAGGCAACGCGCTACCTGAACATAGGCTACGCATATGACTACCTGGTGAGCGAACTGCGTGGCTATGACCATGGCGCCCACGAAATTGTTATTGGATACGACTTCATTCGCGATGATGCGAAATACATCACCCCCCGCTTCATACGTGCTTTCTGATCTTGAAAAAGGTATTCTCCATAGCTTTATTAATATTTGCATTCGCCGGCGCATATGCACGCGAGAAGGCTAACATGGATCAGATCCGTGCAGACTACTACTTTACGCATATGGCATTCAGCAAAGCCATACCCTATTACGAAAAGCTGGCTGCCGACTCAGGAAACGTACAGACTTTTTCACGTCTGGGAGATTGTTACCGATTAACGGGCAATGCGCAACAGGCAGCAGAATGGTATAAGAAAGCCCTGAGCTATGCAAAATATGGCGAGATAATATTGCTACGCTACGGGCAAATGCTGATGCAACTGCAACAATACGATAGCGCAGCAAAGTGGCTAAGACAATACCAGGAGACAAACCCAACCGAGGTTCGCGTCGCCAACCTGATAGCAGCTTGCAAATCTGCACCGGAAAGAATAAAGACTGCTAAAGGCACTCCGCAGCTACTGCCGTTCAACACAGACCGGTCCGAATTTGGCCCTACGCTATGGAACGGTCAACTGGTTTTTTGTGCCGACACGGCAATTAACATCAACAAAAAGAAAAGCGATTGGCTGGGTGGTGCATATTATAACATCTACTCAGTATCGTGTGATGCAAACGGCAATTGTGGCGATGAATTTAATACGCTGGGCACGTCGAAAGACATGAACATCCGTTGGCACGACGGGCCTGCCTCATTCAATGCTGCTGGCGACACCATGTACTTTACCCGCACACGCTACAGCTCAAAATTCTTCGACCGGGGCTCGCTGCCCAACAAAGATTCAACCGTAGTGCTGGAAATGATGATGGCCACGGACCTTGAGTCAGACAACAAATTTCACCGCGTAAGGCCTTTTCGTTTTAACAACAGGAATTTCTCTGTGGCGCACCCTACCATAAGCCCCGACGGCAACACCCTGGTATTTACTTCGACCATGCGCGGCTCCGGGTCCGACCTATATCTGTGTCGCCGAAACAAACTGGGAAAGTGGCTAAAACCACAAAACCTCGGCAAAAACGTAAACACCGAAGGCGAAGAGGTTTTCCCACACTTCATTAATGACAGCACACTGCTTTTTGCATCAGACGGGCACGAAGGCCTGGGAGGATTAGATATCTACATCTCTCACTTGGACAAGGAAACGAGTACATTTCAGAAGCCACAAAACCTGGGGGCTCCTTTTAACTCATCCTACGATGATATGTCCATGGCGATTTTCCCGGACCTATCAGGCGGCTACTTCTCGTCTAACAGGCCCGCGGAAACAGCTGGCGACAATATCTGGTTTTTCCGCCGTTAGTCGTGCAGAACAACAACTTTTTTAACTGTCGTTCCCACCTTTGTCTTCACCATAGCACTGTATGTACCGGGTGCCAGTTTCGCAATACTGATGACTGATGTACCTGCCTGTGCAGAAACGGGAGCTATCACTTCCCTACCTGTGGCATCCCACACGCTAATAGTTGCCGACAAGCCGGTAGGTAATTCAAAAGTAATCACGTCGTTCGCAGGATTTGGATACATCTTAATTGCCGAAAGTTGCTGACTTACAACAGCATTCTCAACGCCCCGCTCCATCACATAGATATCATCCACTGCAACAACCATCTTGCCCTGGCCATTGCTACGCCAGTCGGAAAGTACAGAGTCAGAAGCATAGAATTTCAACTGCACCTTGCTGGCACCGGGAAGATAAGCCGCCACCGGGAAAATCCTGCGACGCCACTCAGGTTCACACTGATAGGTATTTTCTACAGTTTGCCATGCACCGCCGGCACCATCGTTCACCTTTACTATCCATGGATCGTTCTTGAAGTTCGAGTTTCCCGTCTCGTTAGAAAACCAACGATAGTACATTACTATCGGATTTGTATATCCCGCCAGGTCAAAAACAGGAGTCGTTACCGTAGATGTGCCACGCATTGTAACCGAGGATACCGGATTTCCGGCACTAAGGCATTTGCCGCTGCCGGTTGTGTGATCGCCTCCTATCATAGATGCTGGCGTGCTATTTACCCACACACCGCTAAGCGCATCATCGCCCAGGTTTCCGCCAATTCCAAATCCTGTGACCGGCGTTTCGAACTTAGTGGAGTCCATGGCTACAACACCCACACCAAACTGGAAGGGAAGAGTAACCATATCTGATGGCATGCTGCTGTTGCACGTGATCGGAAAATATACGTTCGGTTCAGACAGTCCATCATGTACCACAAAATAGTACTCCACAGTAGTGCCAACCGGCTGCGCAGGTATGTCTGCTTTATAGTTTGTAGTAGAAACTGCTGTCATGGGCAATGAAGTCCATGAGCCGGCATTATTCAGCCTATAATAAAGCGTAAAATCATGCAGGTAAGAAATATCCTCCAGGAACAGGAAGGTATTTACCGTGATGGGCACCCCAGGACCTTGCATACCCAGCTCAGTGTGGGTGAGTGTTGATTCTCCCTCAAGGTAAATGCCATGCCGCGCAAACGATGCAACAATCTTGGCATAATGCGGGGTACCGTTGCTAAGGTCACCGTCATTATCATCTGCAGTAAGCGCGTCTATCAGAATCTCGTGATACAATGCGCCCTCGGCACCATCAAAGTTGTCAGGAGCATCCCAAAACACATCAGTATATATCCTGGCCATTGTATCAACATTACCCAGTGCGATCCCGAGATCCCACCATGCACCGGCTATGATCATGCCCACTTTGTGCGGGTCGGGCCAGGCTGTCAAGATGTCTGCATCTATTGGGTACACTTGTGGTGTGGCATTATATCGCCTTATAAATCCTCCGGTTGTAAATGCGTTTCTGCCAAGGATAGGATCATGTGTGATGCACATAGCCCATACGTCAGCATATCCTTCGTTCATGGCACCATTGTCCATCTCCGCCCCGGAAACAGACTGATAAAAATACCTGTTGATGATATGCCCGTATTCATGGTATACTATGTCACCAATTTCTGCAAATGAATTACAACCGGTGCTTGCAGCAAAGAAATTGATAGACGTGTCATTCGCAAACGCGTTGCAAGTGCCTGTAGTACGATCTACCACAGTAGGCAATGGCGCGTCCAGATCTGTGAAGGTCGGGAAGAAGAGCTTCATGAAGTTGTGCACACGAGTTGTGTGGTAGTAGGCATTTACGTGCCGGGAGCTTGCCGGCGAAGTAGCGGGATATGAATACAGAAATGGCGATGAGCTTACCAATGTTGAAAATACCGGCAGCGTGGTGGTTGGATAATCTCTAACCCGTGAATAACGCCCCGTAAGCGGGAACGTAGTAGAGAAAGGAAGCGTAACGGAGGGATCAGAATAATGACCACCAGTATCGGTAAACACGGACAATGTGCCGAGCTGAACCTCCAGGTCCACCAATGGTTCATCAGTAGCCGGCAATGTTGTATTGTCTTTATATACAGTCCCCTTAACCGTGCCGTCCAGCCCTATGTCTCTTGTATGGTTTGTACGATAAAGCAGTTTACCTGTTACGCCATCAACGTAAGCCACCATTGTTAGCGGGATACTACCCTGTTCATCACCATTAATTACCACCTTCCATACCGGACGTACCTCGTATCCGGTTTTAGCCGGCACAGGAAACCAAACCCACTCATCAGTTTTGGCCTCAGCGATATGTACCGACTCCATACCGGTGCGCGCAGCAACTATGGCATCATTTCCGGCAATAGACGGTGCGGTAACAACCGGCGCCCCATAGCTTTTCATAAGTATACGCGCCAGTTTGCCCTCCTTTGTAAAACGAAAGCTAAGCCTTGCCTGCATCACTTTGCGACCCTTTATGGACTGTACAAAATTTACATAGTCTGCATTACGAGCCTTAGGTGTGGCAACGAGCTTCCAGTCAGCAGCATTGACACCCAACTGAGCCAGGTAACCATTCATCAAACCATGGGCTTTTTCCAGATTGTCTTTGCCGGGCACGTTCATGGTCTTGCCATAGATATCTGTAAAGTGGCCATTGAGCTTATCTACGCTGGCGTGCCAGCCCGGGAACAATGACGCGATCTGGGTGCGGGTGTTACGCACCGCGTCAGCATTTGCAGGCAGGGAGCCGTAGCCACTGAATACTGAATAATTGTAGCTCTTCTGTTCCTGCGCGTTTACATTTATGGTAAGGGCAAGGCACAGCAGTGCCGAAGAAAATAAGGGTTTAATGATGGCCATATATTATTGATGTTTTTATAAAAGTAACGAATATCAGACATATAACAGTACGACAATGCCCGCCCAACTAAACGTGAACAGGACCGGCTGTGCCTATTTAGACGGTCCTCTACGCCAAAAGCTTGGGATTTTCGCGGTAAACTTTCCAGATAAACTCTCCGAAGAGCGTATTGGCCCACGCAAACCAGGCGCGGCTGAATTTTGACGAGTCGTTCTTATCAAACGACTCATGCATAAAGCCTGTAGCAGCATGGGTGTTTTGCAGCATACGCAGGCAGGCGCTTATTTCTTTGTCGTCGCTACTTGTTATGCCGCGCATTATGATACTCATAGGCCATATCTGCCCCATCCCTACGTGCGGGCCACCCACGCCTTCGGCTGCTGAGCCTTTAAAAAAGAAAGGATTCTCGTTACTCAGCACAAAATTGCGGGTATTCTTGTAAATGATATTGTCCTTCATTGTGGGCACCAGGTAGGGCAACGACAACAAAGAAGGAACATTGGCATCATCCATCAGATTCTGGCTGCCATAGCCATTGGTCTCGTAAACATATATCTCACCAAGGCGCGGGTGGTGTGTTGTGGCGCATTCATTTAGCCCTTTTATGATCTCGTCAATAAGAATTGCTATGTCCTGCACTCCCTCATATCGCAGTACCTTAAACATTTCTTGTAGCTGCCTCAGGCTCTCTACAGCAAAGAGGTTTGACGGTATGAGATAAGGGAAGACGGTAGCATCGTCACTAGGGCGGAACATGGAACAGAGAAGACCGTTTGGCTTTGCAGGATAGCCCCAGCCACCCAGCGGCAGGCTGTCTGTAGCATACTCTGTCAACCGCATAAACCGGTACGGTCCGTGATCTTTCATACGCTGCTGCTCGCGGAAGGTTCGTATCACTGCCTGCATTGCTTTTTGCCATCTTTCATCAAACGGGCTCGCATCACCGGTCTGCTTCCAGTAGCCATATGCCAGCCGAATGGGGTAGCAAAGACTATCTACCTCCCACTTACGCTCATGTATACCGGGCAGCATAGAGGTGTTGTCCTTCTTCCACTCCCCCACCCGTGTTTCGTCTTTGTAAAATGCGTTGGCATACGGATCCTTGAGTATGCACTTTGCCTGCCGGTAGATGACACCCGCTATCAGCAACTTCAATTTATCATCTGCCTTACATAGTGGCAGATAGGGCCACACCTGGGCGCTGGAATCGCGCAGCCACATAGCGTCAATGTCGCCGGTTATCACATAAGTATCCGGCTTACCATCTATCATTTCAAAGTCAACAGTAGTGTCCAGCGTATTGGGGAAGCAGTTGCCAAACATCCATGCCAGTTCCCGGTTGCCAATTCCCTTCTGCACTTCCTCTATCACATTTTCCACAGCCTCACTTGTGAACTTCCTTTTTTCCTTTGGCACACGTACCGTAGGATAAGTGACTGCGCGACCTGCTGCGAAACCATATTGCGAAGCAAGTAGTGCTGCGCCCGCCATAGAGGTAGTTGTGATAAAATTTCTCCTGTTCATATGCTCTGATTCATGTACAAGATAAGCAGACAAATGAAACACTGCTATACCGGACCTGTTTTCAGAATTCAAAATCGCATGACTGATAGAAGTCGTGTGCAAGGAATATTACAAAAGCAGTACTTTTAATACACAGAAAAGTAAACCCATGAAGAAGTTCCTTTTGGCTATTCTTATCTCCACTCTAAGCACGTTTGCAAGAGGGCAGGTGTGGTACCATTATTTCAATCAGTATGCAGATTCAGGAGCCTACCTGACAACGGTCGCGGCAATTACCGGGTTGCCCTATGTTCTCTATCAGGATCGAAACGACAATAATCGCGCCAAGGTGAAAGGTTTTGGCTCGTTTTTTTCTATGGGGTGGTTATTAATTGACTCACCACTAACTGTAGCCGGCGCCGCAGACCTATGTTTTAAAATTCCTCCGGTAGGTTCTCCCTGGTATTTACACGCAGCTTTCCAGGATTCCGCAAACGGAAACCGGGCATGCCATTTACAGTACAATGGGATATCCTGGGATACGCTGGGAGCATCACCGTTCGTGTCCGATTCTGCAGCAAGTAATCTTTCACTTGCCATTGACAACCACGGAACACCTTACCTGGCATACACCGACTTAGGGGCCGGCAACGTGGCGGTAGTTAAGAAATTTGACGGAACATCCTGGGTCACGCTCGGCGCTGTGGCGGCATCACCCGGTGAACAGACGAACACCCAACTTGCAGTAGATACCAGTGGCCATGTATATATCGCCTACAGCGATCTCACAAACGGCGGCAGTATTTCCGTCAGAACGTTTACTGACACCGGATGGAGCTATGTGGGCCCACCCGGCTTCTCGCTGGACACGGCCAGGTTCATTGCGCTTGCAATAAGCCGAACTGGAACACCCATTGTCGCCTTCGCAGACGTCAGCAATGGATACAAGGTCGTTGTGGCCAGTTTCGACGGCACAAACTGGAGCCTTGTTGGCGGCACCGAGGCAAGCGAGGGTGCGGCAAGCGAAATATCTATGGTAGTAGACAGCATAGGCATGCCGTATGTGGCCTATCGGGATGATGGATCCGCCGCACATCCTTCAGCCATGAGTGTCCGAAAATTCAACGGCACCAGTTGGTCTTACGCAGGTTCACGGACATTTACCGGCGCACCGGCACTGCATCCGCAGATAACACTTGACGAAGTAGGCTTCCTGTATGCAACTTATTCATTGGACATAATGCCGCTCAATGGCAGAGCATATGTAGACCAGCTATCTTATGCGATCGCACCGGGATTCAAAAACATTGAAACGTCAGGTGCATTAGCTGCATGGCCTAACCCTGCCCACGAGAACTTTGAGTTAAGGTTGGGAACACCTGTAAAAGAGCCCATTGATATCATTGTGGCAGATGCAACCGGGCGTATTGTTTGGTTACAACATGCACAAAGCAACAGTGATGTGTTATTGAATCTCAAAGAATCGCCCGGCATTTACTGCGTTCGGGTAATTAGCAGCAGCGGCACCTCCACTACCAGGATCACTATAGAGTAACCGCATAAAAAGACGCACCGGCGCTCAACAAATCATATGTCCATATAGGAGTCGCAAATCACTCCGTGTATTGTCGCATACATACAACTTCCCTTTCCCGCTTTCGTCCCACCTTTGTAGTGCAATCCGGTGGAGCAGCTACCACCTAAATAAACGGGCGTAACCGAAAAGCCAAACGAGTAGGGCCACCACAAAAATCTTTCTTATGTCAAACAGCGTTTCACTACACAGGGTACTAAAAACCTCCCCGGAAAAACTTTACCGAGCATTTACAGAACCGGCAGCTATGGCGTCGTGGCTACCGCCATATGGTTTCACCTGTACGGTACACCACATGGATGTACGAGCAGGAGGCACTTTCAAAATGTCGTTTCAAAACTTCTCTACCGGCAACGGGCATTCCTTTGGCGGCGAATACCTGGAGCTGAAACCAAACGAATTCCTGAAGTATTCTGACAAGTTCGACGACCCGAACCTGCCCGGAGAAATGACCACATCTGTGTGGCTGGAGAAAAACATTGCCGGCACCAGTCTGAAGGTGGTGCAGGAAAATATCCCCGCGCTCATTCCAGCGGAGATGTGCTATCTCGGGTGGCAGGAATCGCTGGAGAAACTCGCAAAACTTGTGGAGCCTGTTATTCCCGACGCGTAAACACCTCTGGTGTTTCATTGTATACAGATAGAGACCGCAGCCGGAAGCATATTAAATGTTCCGGCTGCTATTGATTATTGACCTGCTACAGATATCTGAGATGCCCAACTATTTGCCGGAATGCCATGTCTATAAATACTGTAACCAAACTGCTACTATATGAAACTATACCGCAACTTTCTGTTTATGTCGTTGGCTGCAACCGTAATTTATAGTTCCTGCACCCCACCGCCGCCTCCGCCACCGCCTTCCATGGGACATTACCTCGCTGCCGCCTCTCCTACGATGGGCACATTCTCGGTAACCGGTGCGGCCGTAAGTGCGGCAGGTGCAGCGGGCGCCAAAATTTCTATCACCGGTGAGGCAGCATCCGGCAACACAGTCAACATACATATCAACCCTTATACCGGCACCACCGGCACATTTTCCATAGCGGGTGAAACCGGATGCATATACAACACCAGCCCTTCCAGCCCCGTTAGTTCAGTATCTGGTACTATTACCCTTTCTGCCACATACCCTGATATTATCGGCACCTTCAACTATAGCGCCACTGATGGCAGTACCGTTACCGGTTCATTTAATGTTGCGGCGCCGTAACAGGCAACCTCATCTACCATTTCGGAAATCTTCCGTTCAATTGGTCTAGGCATTGGCCACCAACACTAACGCACCAGTCAGCGATCTGTGCTATTATTACCCTTCGATAGATTAATACGCTACGTCGGACAATCAAATTAACATTAACAATAACTTATGTAATGTTTACTTGACATTTTATCAAACAAACAATACTTTTGGTAAAATTTTCAAGACATGAAAGACCGGCTTTTGCTACCGCACATTTATCGCAAAGTGGGATTTGCGATGTTGTTTCCGTCTATCGCCTGGCTACTGGCCAGCTACGTATTCAACCACCCGCCGTTTCCCTTCCTCCAGTTTAACACTGACGCTGCAGGAAAGAAGGATTTTTTTGATTCGGACTTCATCTTCGAGCGCGGATTCACTACCGATTTCAATGGTGAAATATCATTATTGCTTACGTGGGCCTGCCTTTTCATGATTGCCTTTGCGCGTGAAAAGAAGGAGGACGAATATGTGAAAACTGTACGCCTGCGCGCACTGCAGGTGAGTATGTATATCAATTATGGTGTAGTAGCGCTGGCGAGCATCTTCATCTATGGCCTCAGCTTTATGTGGGTGATGTATGCGGCACTTTTCTCCATGCTCATCATCTTTATCATCATCTACTATTATCAACTTCACCTAAGGCCACGCCTCGCAAACAACAGCTAATGAAGAACCTGATAAAAGTGGAAAGAGCGCGGCACGATATGACCCAGGCAGACCTTGCCGACAAAGTGGATGTGACCCGACAAACGATAAATGCAATTGAGTCTGCCAAGTATGTACCCTCTGCAGTACTGGCCTTTAAAATCGCGCGCGTTTTCGGAAAAAGACCGGATGAAATATTCGAATTGGAAGAAGGCGATTAGTGGTCGACGCAGCTATTGCTTCAAATAGCCCACTACTTCCAATATCTTCTTCTTAAAGGCTATCACTTCGGGCGACTGCTCCTCAGTATCATCGATATCCAGCTTTAATGTGGCGCTTACGGGGCCGCTCATTGCCTGTATAAATATTCCACCCTGGTCGGCGCAGTCAGGGCAACCTATTGTAGTGCGGTTTTTAGAAAGCAGCTCCACCGGCACCTGGCTCAGCAACCCTTTTGCGAGCTTGTGCTTTGCAGGATCCATTTTCCGGGTAGGCGTGAAATAAAAGAACCAATCCAGTTTGCCATAAGTGGCACTATCATCTCTCAGTAGCTGATTGCTTTCAACAGCGTAGATATTGATGCAATCTGAGCGGCACATACCATAGTAGGTACCAAAAACAAGTCTGTCTAGTACCACCTTCTGAGCGTCAGAAACGACGCTAAGAAGCAATGCTGCTATAAACAATAGGATGCTAATCCTCAAGGAAATTGATTTAGAAGCAAGGTAAATAAATATTCGCATCGACCAATTGCACAAGTCATTTCATAGGCAAAAAGAACCACGCCGAATTCCGGCGACAACATTAAGCCCTATTTGATCCGGGTCATTACATCAAGTACCTGTTTCTTAAACGCAACGACAGCCTGAGACTGATCGGCGGAATTCCTGAGATCGATCTTAAACAGGTAAATTCCGGGAATTGTCTGAATCCTAAGGTACATACCCCCCTCCGGCCCCGGATCACCCAGCACTGTAGTGCTATTAGCAAACAGTTCATGTGGGACCTGGGAAAGTAACGGTTTTGCGATCGCCTGTCTATTTACATCCAGCAGACGCACATTGGTGAACTTGTATTTCCAGGCAGTCATATCAGCCAGCGTAGCACTATCATCCCTGCACACCGTAGATGGTGTAACCTCATACATGGTGATGCATGCGGAGTCACAATTGGTGTAGTATGTGCCAAATGTGAGCATATCTACTGTGTACTTATCCTCTTCATCCGCATTTCTGTTACAACCTGCCACCAGGGTAGAAACGAAGGCAATGGCCAATACTATTCTCCACATATCTATGCAAAAATAGAGCGTTGTAGGGCAAAATGCGCCTTGCAACGATACCGAGAACAAAACGGAGCAAGAGAATTTTCTAATTTTATGCCATGAACAAGTTCATTCGGTTTTCCTTTTGGTTAATATTCATCATTTCTGCACTCATACTGGCGCTGGCCTTCATAGAACCGAAAGATGCGTATGTGACGCGTACTGTGGTAATAAACGCACCCAAAAGGCCGCTTTTTGAACAGCTCGTACAATTTCCCAACTGGAACAACTGGAGTACACTCCTGAGTGTAGACTCTAGTGCAAGCATCACCTACACCGGCGCGCAGGGGCAGCCAGGCAGCACACTGGACTGGAAGGGCGACGATGGAAAAATTGGCTCAGGCACCATCAGGAATGAGGGCGTGGATAGCACCACCTTGCATTACTCATTTACGGTAACTAAACCGGCAAGCTGGGAAGCAGACGGCACAATTTCAGTTACAGATACCGGCGACTATGCAAAAGTAACCTGGACATTCCACAAGCATTTTCCTTTCCTGGCAAATGCGATCCTGATCGTCTTTGACCTGGAAAAATACATGGGCACAGATATGGAGCGCAGCCTCAGCAAGCTGAAACAATATATAGAAACCGGCACAGAACCGCTCGTGGACATTCGCGAAGTGCAATATCCCGGAGGCCTGGTAGCCGGAATTCGCGACACCATGCAATGGAGCGAAATGCAGACCTTCTTCGGAGACACATACAGCCTATTTTCTAACGCGCCCGCAGATAAAATGACCGGGCCACCGATAGGCATCTTCTATGACTGGGACACCGTGAACCACAAGGCAGACATCTTTGCCGGCATACCGGTATCAGGCACAGACATCCCTGTCAATGGTATCACCTTCTCTGAGATACAAGCATCAAAGGCCTTTAAGGTGACCTACAAGGGCAGCTACGAAAATTCAGAGGCCATACATAAAGCACTGGATAAACATATAGCGTCCAAGGGCCTGACCAAGTGGCTGACCATTGAGGAGTATATCATGTACCCGGCAAACGAAAAAGACAGCCGGAAGTTTGTAACCAACATCTACGCGCTGGTGCAGTAGCCGCTAGTTTATCTGCTCATGACGCGTACGGTTAAACACCCAGTAGATAAGCGGGAAGATCAGCAACGTCAGGACGGTGGCGGTAACCAAACCGCCAATGATAACAACTGCCAGCGGCTTCTGCGACTCAGACCCGATGCCGGATGATAGTGCAGCAGGAAACAGGCCCAGCATAGCCATGAGCGCTGTCATTACCACTGGTCGGGTACGAACCTTGACGGCCGCAGCTATCGCTTCCTCAAGAGAAAGTCGTTGCTTCAACCCCTTTGAAAATTCCGAGATAAGTATCACCCCATTCTGCACGCAAATGCCAAAGAGCGCGATAAAACCCACTCCGGCGGAAATGCCGAAATTGATACCCGTGATGTGAAGTGCCAGGATGCCACCTATTAGGGCAAAGGGTACGTTCACCAGTACCAACGCTGCATCCTTTACATCTCCAAACATAATGAACAACAAGACGAAGATAAGAGCGAGACTTATAGGCACTACCTGTGCAAGCCTTTTTGTGGCCCTCACCTGGTTCTCAAACTCGCCCGTCCACCCAATGCTGTAACCCGTAGGAAGCTTCACTTTCGCATTCACCCTATGCTGGGCATCAGCAATGGTACTGCCGAGGTCGCGCTCGCGAATAGAAAACTTCACACCAATGAACCGCTTTGTATTGTCGCGGTAAATAAAAGCAGGCCCGGTCACTTTTTGAATTGTTGCAATCTCTTTCAAGGGAATTTTACCACCCCGCAAAGTAGGCACCATTAGCTGCGCAATGTCCTGCTCGTCCTTGCGGTATTCCTTCATGTAGCGAATGCGCACATCAAACTTCCTTTCTCCTTCAAATTTCTGTGTGGCCGTCTTGCCACCTATTGCCATTTCTATCACAGCCTGAGCATCGGCCTTTGTCACTCCGTAAATGGCCATTCGCTCCTCATCAAGTAGTACGCTTATCTCAGGCTGCCCAATGTTGCGCAAAATACCAACGTCCTTTATACCGGGCACATCCTGAATGGCAAGTATTACCTGGTTGGCAACTTTATCCAACGTTTCCAGGTCATCCCCATATATCTTCACCGCATTTGAGGCGTTGATACCGGCTACAGCCTCTGCCACATTGTCGATAATCGGCTGCGAATAATTGTAAACGATGCCCTGGTAGTTCTTGAGCCGTTTGTCCATTTGCTCAACTAATTGATCAACTGTGATCTTACGTTTCCATTCTTCTTTAGGTTTTAGATTCACCTGCATCTGCACATAGTAAAATCCACTGGGGTCGGTGCCGTCATTGGACCTACCTATCTGACTAAGCACACCATTTACTTCCGGAAACGACATCAACTCCTTTCTGAGCGTAGTTACCATTTTCGTAGTCTCAGTTAGTGAGCTACTCATAGGCAACTTAGCCTCAACCCACAACGCACCTTCGTTGAGCGGAGGCAAAAACTCAGTGCCAAGCCACTTTGCTGAGAGCATTGTGGCCACAAGAATGGCGATTGCCGTGGCTATGCTGAGACGTTTATGCGCGAATGTGAAACGAAACCCTCTCGTAACAGCGTTATTAATAAACACGACGAACTTCGTATGTCGCTCACGCACATTCCTTTTTAGCAAAATTGCACACAGCAAGGGTACGAGGGTGAGCGTAAACAGCAATGCACCTAGAAGTGCAAAACCTAACGTAAATGCGAGTGGAGCAAACATCTTCCCTTCTACCTTCTGGAATGAGAATATGGGCAGCAGCGCGGTAATAATAATGAGCTTTGAAAAGAATACAGCCTTGCCCATCTCTGTTCCGGTTTTCTTTATCAAGCCGGCCTTGGCAAGCTTATTAAACCGCTCCATACCTTTCTTATTCGCCAGATGGTCAAGTGCCACAAATAAGCCCTCCACCATTACTACTGCACCGTCAATAATGATCCCGAAATCGACAGCACCCAGCGAAAGGAGGTTGACACTCATACCCATCAACCGCAAACAGAAGAAGGCAAAGAGCAATGCAAGCGGAATAATGATTGACACAATAATAGTGGTGCGCCAGTCGGCCATAAATATGAGTACGATCACTGTGACGAGCAGAATTCCCTCAATAAGGTTATGGATCACTGTTTTGGTGCAGAAGTGTATAAGGTTATCCCGATCATAGAAGGGCACCATCTTTACATCGGGCGGCAGGGTATGCTCGTTTAGCTCTGCAATTTTTTCCTTTAACCTGGCGAGCACTTCACTTGGGTTTTCTCCCTTACGCATCACTACTATACCCTCCACCACATCATCGTTATTGTTCAGGCCCGCCTGCCCCACCCTAGGCGCGCTGGACTCCACAACGTCGCCTACGTTCTTCACCAGCACCGGATTACCGTTGTAGCTCTTGATGATGGTGTTTCTGATATCATCTGCGGAATTAAGCAGACCGATACCACGAACCACATAAGCCTGGCCGTTCTTTTCAATAATATCTCCACCCACATTCAGATTACTCTTCGACACAGCATCATAGACCTCCAGCGGCGTGAGCTCGTATTTTTGCAGGCGCGCCGGCTCTACACGCACTTCATAAATTTTCTCCTGCCCACCAAAAGCCACCACATCCGCAACACCGGGAACTGCCCGCAACTGCCTATCTATGACCCAGTTTTGTAGCGTGAGCAGCTCTCGCGTATCCCGTCGCGGGCTACTAAGCGTGTAGCGAAAAATCTCTCCGGTGGGTCCGTACGGCGGCTGCACATCGGGCTTCACATCCTCCGGCAACGAAACGTTTCTCAACTGGTTGTTGACCTGTTGACGTGCAAATGGATCGTCAACACCATCTTCAAATATGACCTTTATGACAGAAAGGCCAAACATAGTTATAGAGCGCACGTTCGTCTTTCGCTGCACAGCATTCATGGCAATCTCTACCGGGGTAGTTACAAAACGCTCCACTTCTTCTGCGCTTCGTCCATTCCATTCTGTAACGATGATTATTTGTGTGTTCGTGACATCCGGAAATGCCTCGAGCGGAATATTTATATAGCTAAATATCCCGGCAAGCACCAATGCCCCTACCCAGAAAAAGGTAAAGAAGCGGTTCTTAAGCGAGAATGCTATTACAGACCTGATCAACTTATTCATAGCCAGCTTTTTAAAGGGTTAGTCGTTTAGCGCGTCGTATATCAGCATCTGATTCTTCGAGATTACTTTCTCACCGCGTGACAATCCCGACTTTATGTAGGTTAATTCACCATTCTCACTGTGCACATATACCTGCCTGGTCTCTATGCTATCCCGACTTTTAAAGACCATTACCCAATACCGGCTCTTGTCGAATATGACGGCAGATGACGGGATGGCGATCATGGAATCCTGTTGACCAATATGAAGCGAAATAATAGCACTCATCTCCGGCTTTAATTGCAAATCCGGGTTTGGAATGGTAATGCGAACCTTCATGGCCTTTGTGTTATCATCCAGCACATTGAAAATCCTGTCCACTTTACCTTTGAATATCTTCCCCGGATAACTAATTGTGGAAACCTCAGCATCAAGCCCTTGCGATATACGCGAGATATCTGACTCGTTGACATTTGCCATAACCCACACCTCATCTATCTGTGCAATGGAAAACATAGCCTCGCCCTTGTCGCTACGCAATTGCATATTTTCGGTGATATTCTTGTCAATCACGAAACCGCTGATAGGCGCCACCACATTATAAGAAGCGCCGGCACCGATGCTGTATATCCTGAATATCTCGTTGATCCGCTGCAGCGCTGCTTTTGCTTTTTGCAGTTCCTTTTCTGCAAGAAGTTTGTCCTTCTCAGAGGTGAGCTTGCCCGCATAAAGATCATTGGCTACCTGCAGGTTTTTCTCGGCTATTGCCACGTCGTTAATAGCGTCAAGACGTTGTTTCTCATAATCAGCAACTTCCCCGCTTCTAATCACAGCCAGAACCTGGCCTTGCTTCACAAAGTCACCTAATTCAACATTCACCTTTACAACGTTACCCCCTACTACAGGGTATACCTGTGCTTGCCTCGAGTTGTCAGCGGTAATCTTGCCAAATAGTCGAAGATTGCCGGTAACCTGTTGCTCTGCAGCAGTTGCAAATTCTGCGTGACGAAGCATAGTATCTGTGAGGCTGAATTTTTCGGCTACAGGCTCTGCATGGTGTTGACGACATGCGCTCATTACAGCGGCAAGACTGAGGAGCAGAATCGCGATCCTTTTCATAAAATATGTTTTAAATTCGATTAGTAAATGGAAGATGCCGTTACGTAGTTTATCTCTTCGGCGCATACGGCTACGCGTTTCCTGATCCGGTTCATTGCCGCCAGGCTTTCATTGTAGGCTTCAAAAAAGTCCACAAATTCTATTATCGAGATATTGTGTTTCCGAAAGTTTTCGGTCATCCCATGCAACACCTCGGCAAAATCTGAGTCATAAAGCTGCCGGGCCTTCTCCAGTTCTGCAAGGCTTCTTGTCATATTCCCCCAGGCGGTAGCTACTTCTGCTTCGGCCTGTGTGATGGCGAGTTCCCGGTTCACTGACGCCTGTTCCATGCCATTTTTTGCAGCACGAATGTTTCCCTGGTTTCTGTGCCAAAGAGGAATGGGCATACCTAGTGTCAGGTTAACCTGGTTTGTAAAAGCTCCCCCTGCCCTGTCATAGCTGCTACCCACTGTCATATCGGGCGTCGCAAGGCTTTTTTGGTAACGTAAGTTTAGCGATGCGATCTCCTGATCTAACTGTGCAATCTTCAGGTCAGGTCTTGCATCGACAGCAATCCTTGTCAGTGAATCCAGTCCAGGTACTTTTTCAGCGTTAGCTCCACCTATAAGCAGGTCTAATGGCCGCACAGGTGATGCAGTCCGAAGTAATATCTTTACCGTTTCCTCATCCTTCCTCATACTCTCCAGTAGGTCTGACTTGTCATTATTCAGACCCAGGTAAACAGTTTTTAGGCGCACCAATTCCTTTGGTGCCATGTTCCCTTTTCGCACCTGTATCTCGTAGCCGGCAATAATGGTATCCAGAACGTGGAGTTGGTTATCATATTTATGCAATGTGAGCCCATCGAAATAGATTGAATACAAACTGGTGTGCAACTGACGACGTAACGTTCTCAGCAGATCAGCAAGTTCCAGCTCCGCCACCCGGGTGCTTCCTTTTGCAATTTCTATCTCTTTGCGACGTTTCCCGCCTAGTATTATCAGTTGCTGAACGGAACCCGCAATTTCACCGGAGGTGCCTGTGTGAAAGTACTTTCGGTTTTGCGGGTCTATTGCATTCACTTCTGCCGCTACCTCAGGGTTGGGATACAATCGCGCCTGTATCTCGCCGGCCTTTTTCGCGTCTATGTTTAGCTGCGCCGCTATGAGCGACAAGTTTCTGTCAGCAAACAATTTATCGGCCGTTGCGAGGTCAACGCGGAGCGTATCCTGGCCTGCGCACTCAATGCGTGTGAGTAACGATGCCACACAGACAAGCGCAAGCTTGCCCACGGCAAAATTTGGAATTCTCATGTAAAAGAAACTACGTTAATAAACAGGAAGATTAGCACCGGCAACAGCGGGTGCAAATTGTTTAAACGCAGTAGCTATCGGGAGGCGGACTCTTTATTTCGTGGGTGACCGGGAATAATATCATCTCACGGTCCTCACCATAGACCCGGGCGGGTCTCCATGCATATCCTCTCTCCGGCTTTACGGGCACCTGGCATTGTTCCGTAATGCTATAAGAAATCGGGGCCTTTAGTTGGTAAAAATGCGCCTGGTCGTCATCTTCATCTTCAGGCGTGCTGTCGCGATGACCCAAAAGGATCTGGTAGATGTATTCAGCAAGACTGTTTATATCGTCCTTCTGTTGGCCTGGTTGTTCGTATACATCCGTCTCATCCACCATAGGAAAGAACATGTAAGTATTCACATGCATGAGCAGAACGATATAGACAAGAAACCTTCGCACAATCTAATGATCGTCACAAACTTAGGTGGACTATTCAAAAGAATATGTTAATTAGAAAATGAAATTTTCTAAAACTCACAAACTATCAAAGCTGAAGGCTCTTGGGATAGTCGAGGTAGCTCCATTTGCCGGTCACTACTCCATCCTTTAGCTGCATGAGACCTGGATTCGTACGGATCGCCGTTTTACTTGCGGTAAGGTCCAGCGTCAGGAACGGAACGTCTTTCATGTTCCACGCCTCCTGGTAAGTCTTGCAGATATCGCGACTGGCTGAGCAAGCTACATAGAAAGGAATTTTCATCTCCTTTGCCTTATCGATCAGGCTGCGCAATACGTCCATGTTGTCCTTGTGAGCAGATTCAGGTTCACGAAGGAACCAAATATATACAGGCCCCTTCGTAGTGAGGATATCTTCCGTTCTGTCTACGCCCTTGTCGTCAGTGAGTACAAAGTCATGTATCTCAGGCTGACCAGTTGCAGGTGATATCTCCACAGAGTTGCTGGATACAAACTTCCAGCTCTCGTCCTTCCAGGGATAATTCTCCGCTGTAAATTCCTGCTTCACGCCATTTTTTTCGTAGACAAAGGTTGTGGCGAATACTGCTTCCTTAGCATCCGGAGCAGGCTTCATCTTCTCCAGCACGTTGTTTCCTACCTTGTAAGGCAGGCAGTCATGCACCGGAAGGTGATGTAATACCCACCATTGAGCACCAAATGCAAATGCCGCAGCCAGACCAACGATAATGGCGTTGATGGCCGATTTATTGAACAGCGGGAATACGCGGTAACGGAATATGAAAAGGAATAGCACACCTGCTGTGAGCGCCACATCTTTGTAGAATGTAGCCGTATTAGATATCTTAATACAATCGCCAAAACAGCCGCACTCCTTGATCTTTCCGGAATAGAGCGCATAACCTGTAAGGAACGTAAAGAAAATATTGAGCAATAACAGCAGGGTTACATAGAGCCTGAATACGTTACCCACTATCATCGCTACCCCGCAGGTGATCTCAAAAGCAATCATGAGCACCGAAAGAGAGAGGCTATAGTTGAGCATAAAAGACATGCCCCACACCTCGAAAAACTCGTTCATTTTATAGGTAAGACCAAGAGGATCATTGGCCTTTACCACTCCGGAAAAAATAAATAACAGGCCTATTGCCACCCTAAGTATCCACAAAATGACTTTCATCTGCGTGTGATTATTATACGTGCGAAAATAATAATTTAAAGATTGTCAACGCGGTTATTGCAGCGTTAACGAAAACAAAAAAACACCCCAAAATTAACCCGCATTATCATACAGGTATTATGTTTACGTGCAATTGCGAATGAAGTTGTTAAGAGGGGTCAAACTTACAACCAACCGCCATAATTGCAAAGCGACTACAATAAATTTACATCACTTCTGAAATCTACTTAGGATTGCATACTCTAACCAACCGGGGCAAAGCCCTCTCCCTTTCCACCCCTGCCGTAATGGGGATACTCAATGCAACCCCAGACAGCTTCTATCATGAAAAACGCGCATCGGAGGCAAAAGGTTTGCTGGGGCTTGCAGAAATAATGTTAAAAGACGGCGCATCTATCCTGGACGTAGGTGGAGAAAGCACCCGCCCGGGAGCAGGAGCCGTGAGCCCCGATGAAGAAGCAAAAAGAGTGCTGCCGGCGATAACATCGCTAAGAAAAGAATTTCCCGATGTTTGGATATCTATAGACACCTACCACGCGGAGGTGGCCAGGAATGCCGTGGATGCCGGCGCGGATATAGTAAATGATATAAGCGGCGGGCTCCTTGACAAGGATATGCTGAACACTGTGGCTGAATTGGATGTGCCGTATATAGTGATGCATATACAGGGTGTTCCCGGCACCATGCAGCAAGACCCGCAATATAACCACGTGGTACAAGATGTGCTACGCCATCTTCGCCAAATCATAAGCCGATGCCACGACGCTGGGATAAAGCAGGTGATCGCAGACCCGGGATTCGGGTTTGGCAAGACTGTAGAGCACAACTACGAACTGTTGGCAATGCTCAATACCTTCAGTACACTGGGTGTTCCCGTTCTGGCCGGGCTATCGCGAAAGTCTATGATATGTAAACCCCTGAAAGTGTCACCTGTTAATGCACTAAACGGCACCACTGCGCTGAATATGGCCGCACTGATGAACGGTGCGAACATACTGCGTGTTCACGACGTTAGGGAAGCCATAGAGACAGTGAAACTGTTTAGGCACCTGGCAGGCGATAGCGATGGGAAGACGACCTAAGCCTTCTCTTCCCAAATCTCTGACAGACGCACGAGGATCTCGACAGCCTTTTCCATATCCTGTACGCTCACATACTCCTGGCGGGAGTGGATCCCCATTTCGCCTGTGAATATGTTGGGACACGGCAAACCCATAAATGACAGACGAGAGCCGTCTGTGCCTCCGCGTATACTCATTCGTTGTGCAGGAGTGCCGGCGCGCTTGTATGCCTCCTCAGCATAGTCCATCACCTGCGGGCAACCATCCAGTATCTCTTTCATATTGCGGTATTGCTCCTTAACAGCAAAGGTCATTGTTGCCCCCGGAAACTTAGCAACCGCGGCCTCTGCGATGCCCTTAAGGCGTTCTTCATGCTTCGCAAGCATAGCGGTATTGAAGTCACGGACAATGAACTGAACAGTTGCTTTTTCCAGGCCGCCCTCCATAGCTACCGGGTGAACGAAGCCCTGCATACCTTCTGTGACCTCCGGTGCCCACTCGTCCTTTGGCAGCATATCTACAAAAGCCGAAGCTACCTTAATAGCGTGTACCATCTTGCCCTTTGCATAGCCTGGATGTGCGCTTACACCATTGAAGGTTACAGTCGCTGCATCTGCCGAGAAGGTCTCACCCTCCAGGTGACCGCGCTCGCCCCCATCCAGCGTATAGCCAAATTCCGCGCCCAGCTTCTCCATGTTCACTGCTGCGACACCGCGGCCTATTTCTTCATCGGGTGTAAAAAGGATACGGATCTTGCCATGCTTAATTTCGGGATGCTGGATGAGGTATGCTGCCAGGTCCATAATGATGGCTACCCCTGCTTTATCATCTGCTCCCAGCAATGTGTTGCCGGATGCAGTAATGATATCGTCACCTATCCGCTCTTTCAGGTATGGATGATCTTTTGTTGATATTACAACGCTTGTGTCGTCCGGCAGCGTGATGTCGCTGCCATCGTAGCTTTTGTGCAAAATGGGCTTCACATTGGTGCCGCTGCAATCGGGAGCAGTGTCCACATGCGAGCAGAAACACAAAACAGGGATATCCTTCTTGTCTGTAGTCGACGGAATAGTAGCATAGACGTATCCGTGCTCGTCCAGTTCAGCATCAGCTATGCCCATTGCTTTCAGTTCTTCTACCAGTATGCGGCTAAGGTCTTTTTGCTTTTCAGTAGACGGTTGTGCAGGCGACGTAGGGTCGCTTTGTGTATCTACCGTTACATATTTCATAAAGCGCTCTGCGGCCGTGTGTTTATATTTAGCTATTCCCATTGTTCTATTTTTGCGGCGTAAAAGTAAGTATCTTGTTTTTCGTATGGAAGGTTTCGTTCTCTCAAGGGTAGATATTTCTCAGATCGTAACCGTGACGTTCACGCTCTTTGCCGTTATCGATATGCTGGGTTCGCTGCCGGTGATCATAGGCATAAAGAACAAAGCAGGCAATATTAATGCCATGCAGGCCACGCTGATATCCGGTGGACTCATGCTGCTATTTTTCCTGGTGGGCGAGCAGATGCTGCAGTTCATGGGGCTCGACATCCGCTCGTTTGCCATTGCGGGCTCTATAGTCATCTTTATCCTTGGGCTGGAGATGGTGCTGGGGCTGGAATTCTTTAAGCCCGAAAAGGACGGAAAAGCCAGCACCGTGGTGCCGATAGCTTTCCCGCTGATAGCAGGCTCCGGCACGCTCACCACTGTGATGTCGCTGAAGGCAGCCTACCAATACTATAACATTCTGATAGCCATCTTCATAAATCTCATCATCATTTACCTGACGCTAAGATCTGTGAACCGCATTGAGCGGCTCCTGGGCCCGTCCGGCATCCTGGTGATCCGCAAGTTTTTTGGCGTTATTCTCCTCGCTATAGCCGTCAAGATATTCATGGGCAATGCGGGCCTGCTAAAATAATATCATGCGGCCTTTCGGGTAATGCGGCGGTAAAAGAACACGAGATAGAAACTGAACAATGCGTCCAGAATAAAAAGATTGCTCGTGTAGATATCGCGCGTATAAATATTCTTCACTCCAAGAAAGATGCTGGTATTTAGTACCGTGAGTAGTATATAACCAATGGCACCCCATCTACGCAGGTCGCAGGCAGCAACCCAAAAGACGGTATATGCCAGCATCCATGCAGCCTGTAACCAAAGGAGCGGAAACGTCCCCGTGGCACACATCCAGACAGTCCATAGAAGCCAAAAAACGTGTGCCGCCGCAATGAATGGCATCATAACAGGCGGCTTTTTAGCCACATCCCGCACAAATTGCACCAGCGTTCTTGCCACAGTGCCTACCCTTTGGAAAATGCGTTAAGAATGTCGTACTTGGTAAGGATCGAGTATTGGCCGCTGTCATCGCGCGTCAGCACTGCCCCATTGTCCTTGTTGATGAAACTTGTGAGACGCTCCAGCGCTGTGTCACGGCTCACCACGGGAAGTGGTTTGTCCATAACGTCTGCCACAAGCATATCGCGCACATCGGCCTGCTCTATCAGCTTTTTGAAAAGGCTGCTCTGTGACACACTACCCACCATGTCCATACCACTCATTACCGGCACGTGCTCAATGTCATACTTCTTCATGAGGTCCAGCACATCCATCACCTTAGCATCCTGCGCTATAGTAACCAGGCGACGACGGCCAAGACCATTTATGAGGTCGCCAACTGTATCTACCTCCAGGAAACCACGGTCCAGCATCCACTCATCATTATAAACCTTGGCAACATAGCGGCTGCCATGGTCGTGGAATATCACCACTACCACGTCATCCTTGGTAAGGCGATCCTTCATCTGGCGCAAACCTGCGATCACAGAACCCGCAGAGTAGCCTACAAATATGCCTTCTTCACGCGTAATGCGACGTGCCATTACAGCACCGTCTTTGTCGGTCACCTTCTCAAAATGATCCAGCGCATTGCGGTCGTAGTTTTCGGGCAGGAAGTCCTCACCAAACCCTTCTGATATATACGGATGCACTTCACCCATATCCAGCTCACCTGTGTCGAACCACTTTTTCAGCAAACTGCCGTAAGTATCGATTGCCCAGACCTTGATGTTTGGGTTCTGCTCTTTCAGGTATTTGCCCGTACCTACGATAGTACCACCCGTTCCGGATGCTACCACCAGGTGAGTCACCTTACCCTCTGTCTGTTCCCAAATCTCAGGGCCGGTCTGCTCATAATGCGCCAGGCGGTTTGCGAGGTTGTCATATTGATTTACATACCAGCTATTCGGAATTTCTGTTTGCAGGCGACGCGCTACCTGGTAGTAGCTCCGTGGGTCTTCAGGGTCTACGTTTGTGGGGCATACTATTACCTCCGCACCGTGCGCCTTCAATATATCTACTTTCTCTTTGCTCTGCTTGTCGGTAGTAGCAAAGATGCATTTGTACCCTTTGATGATGGCAGCAAGCGCCAGGCCCATGCCTGTATTGCCGCTTGTACCTTCTATAATGGTGCCGCCCGGTTTGATCTTCCCTTCTTTTTCTGCCACTTCCAGCATTTTCAGCGCCATACGGTCTTTGATACTGTTACCGGGATTGAATGTTTCCACTTTTGCGTAAACGGTACATGGCAGGTCGGCCACAACGCGGTTAAGGCGGATAAGGGGTGTATTACCTATGGTTTGCAGGATATTGTCATATACTCTTGCAGGCATTATCTGGAGTTTTATTGAGCCGCGAAGGTAAGAAAATGGCGCGGGAATGGTGAAACAGAGGAAAATGAGCTACAGCTTATTGACCTGCTTTCTAAGCAATATGTTGCCTCTTGCATCTGAAACAGTGCAGTGAAATGCCCCCGGTGGCAAGGCCACTGCTGAAATTGAGTTTTCGCCGGGATGAACGCGCTCTGTTAATAATAAACGGCCCGCCATGTCATATATTCTCAAAATCGCCACTTCCCCGTAAGACGCAGGCAAATGAACACGCAAACTTTCAGTAACCGGTACGGGATAGACAGCAATCGCGCCTCCCGGGACGGTCGAGGCAACAAAATCGGGACATTCCACGACTGAGATTATGACGGTGGAATAGCAAGCTCCGATAGCGTAAGTAATTATGGTTGAGCCTGCAGATAGCGCACTTAATATTCCGCCACCGGTGGAGACGGTGCCAACAGCAGTATCTGAACTGGTCCACGTTCCGCCGGCAACTGAATTTACAAGAGTAATCGTATCTCCCTTGCATACTGTAGCCACATCGCCAAACGGAGCGGGGCTGATGTTTACTGTGACCACCAGGTTTACATCACAGCCATCCGGCGTTGAATAGATCAAGGAGTCTATACCGGCCGAGAGTGCTGTACCTATCCCCGTGGCTGCATCGATGCTAAAAAATGAGGGGTTACTACTGGTCCATGTGCCGCCGGGTATTGAAGCAGTGTATGTGACGGCATCCCCGACGCACATTGCCGTCGGGCCGAATAACGAGGGCCTGGGTGATCTCCAAAAGAGGTTAGGCATTCCCATCTGGGGCGCGTAAGGAGTAAGATCGACGGCCGCAGGATTAAACCCACATGCAATACCTGCATTATTAGGATACGGTATGCAGCCGAGTGAATGACCCGAATAACCTGAACCGGCAAAATATATTTTACCATCGGCGGCGAGTTTTAAGTCACCTGCTACAATTCCTGTAGAAACTCTTGTACGAGATGCCTGTATAGATGGAAGAGAAGGCAATGAAATATCATATTGATAAATGGATGAAGAATCGGTGGAAGTGACATAGACCTTGGTGTTGTCGGGAGAGAATTCCGCTCCATATACACCGTCATCACTTACCACCCTACAGTTGGAAACGGCACCAGTAGCGGGATTGAAGTCGAATAGTTCCGCCGACCCTCTTGCCGCCATCCCAGATCGGAATGTAGCCATTATGATTTTTGTGCGATCCGGGCTACACTTCATCACTCCATTACAGAACGGGCCAAAATCCATAGAGGGACCAACCTCCGGAATCACCGGACCAACATCGTATATGGTTGGTGCTGACACGCCAGCCTGAGTAATCTCATAGACATAAAACAATGACGTATCTTTTTTATGGGCGACAACCCAGATGTTACAGTAATTGCCCTCGATAGCTATAAGCTTTTCCCCCATTTTGTCATTCAGGATCACCGGGGCACTCCCCAGCGGCGCGTCGCCGAGCCCACCGTCCAGTGTCATGTCAATAGTTGAATAAGACAGATGACAGTAGTCCGGAGCGGTGCCCACTTGTTGTTCAAGTGAGAAAATATAGTACTTGTCAGTATCGTCCAAAAAGGGCACAATCAAAGCCGACTGGGAAGTACTCCATGTTAAATATGGGCTGATATTCATTGCAGAAGGCATAGGAAGCCCCAACCTATTGAAAACCGTATCGCCATCGGTATAAAAAAGCAACTCCCCTACCGAATTTGAAACACACGCGCCACCTTCGAAAACAGTAGCGGGAGAAACGCCCCCGGCCACAGGGCTTCCTGACGTAAAGTCTACCCGCGCATGATACCCGAATATCCACACCTTGTTTTCATTGGCGAAGTACTGACTGTGCGCAGAAAATGCATAGCAGAACAAAAGAATAAGAAAGTACAAAAATCGCATAAGGCAGAATTCGAATGTACAAAATAATAATGATACTATGATACAAATTCCCAATACGACATTATAAACCTTTTAACTCCCTTTATCCCCTACCTTTGTTATCGACTTTTTTAAACATTAAAAATGAAAATTACCAAAATAGCGATAGCTGCCCTGGTGGCCCTATCATTCACCGCAACTGCACAAAACGGTGACGAAATCATAAAAAAACACATAGACGCGATAGGCGGCGAGGCTAACTGGAACAAAGTGAAGTCGCTAAAATTGACGGGCACCATGAATATGCAGGGTATGGAGATACCCATGACACGTACCGTTGTGGACGGAAAAGGCGTGCGCATAGAATTTGACGTAATGGGCAGCTCGAACTACATGATCGTAACTCCCAATGGTGGATGGTCTTTCATGCCCATACAGGGAATGGACAAGCCCACAGCGATGCCTGAAGAACAAGTGAAACAAATGGCGAAGCAGCTTACCATAAAGAACACAGTGCTGGCTGACCGTGCGCAGATAGGCAAGGCTGAGTATGCAGGCATGGATACCCTAGAAAAGACACCATGCTATAAGGTGAAGATCACGAACAAGGATGGCCTATCAAACACCTGCTATTTTGACGCCAATAACTACTATATGGTGCGCGTAGAAACTCGTGCTAATGTGAATGGCGAAGAACAGGAAGTGGGTATGACCTTCAGCAACTTTCAGCGGCAGCCGGAAGGTGTGGTACTGGCTATGACAGAGACACTGCCCGGCGGCATGGAGCAAAACCACAAATCTGTGGAGATAAACAAACCGGTTAAGGATGACCTTTTTGTGGTAGAGGCTGAAAAAAAGTAATGCACAAGTGACTTGCATTAACCTGTTTTAACTTTATTATTTCCGGCGAACCGTTACATTCGCAAGCTAATTTCATCAGAACAATGACTCAAACAGATTACATCCACGTGCCATATGGCAAAACAGTGCACGGTGAGGAAGAAGTAGAGGCAGTAGTGAACGTGCTGCGCACCAGCACCCAAATGGGCAAAAATGTGCGCGAAATGGAAAGCCGCGTTGCGGACTTGTACAACAAAAAGTTTGGCATAGGGGTAAACAGTGGCTCATCGGCACTGTACCTTGCTGCTGACCTTATGAATTATGAAGCGGGCACAGAGATCATTACACCTGCGCTCACCTTCTCTACAACCGTAGCACCTATTGTAAAAAAAGGATGGGTACCAGCGTTTATAGATGTGGAAGAAGGAACCTATAACCTGGATGCCAACAAAGTAGAGGAAATGATAACGCCAAAAACAAAGGCGATGATCATCCCTAACCTGATGGGCAACCTCCCTGACTGGAAGCGACTGCGCGAAATTGCTGATAAACACAACCTGTTTGTACTGGAAGACTCAGCAGATACAATCGGTGCAGAGATAGACGGTGCGTCATCTGGCCGTTTCACGGACATGAGCACTACAAGCTTCTACGGTTCGCACATTATCAACTGTGCAGGCAATGGCGGTATGCTGTGTGTGAACACTGAAGAGTTTTACAATCGTGGTCGCCTGCTGCGCAGTTGGGGCCGCAGCTCTTCTCTCTTTGTAGAATCTGAAAAAATAGAGAACCGCTTTAATGTGGAAGTAGACGGCATACCTTATGATGCTAAGTTCGTGTTTGAGGAGCCGGGATATAACATTGAGCCTTCAGAACTTGGTGCAGCATTTGGCCTGGTGCAACTGGACAAACTGAGCCGCAACATTGATACGCGCACTGCCAACTACAACAAAATGCGCGAGTTCTTCAGCCAGTACGAAGAGTTCTTCATACTGCCGAAGCAGCTTCCAAATTCACGTACGGGCTGGCTTGCATATGCGTCAACCATTCGTGAATCAGCACCATTCATTCGCCGCGACCTGCAGATATTCCTTGAGAAGAGGAACATCCAGACCCGAACAGTATTCACAGGCAATATCCTGCGCCAGCCGGGCTTTAAAAATGTAGTTCACAAGGCAGCGAAAGGTGGCTATCCTGAAGCAGACAAGGTAATGCGCGGCGGTATGCTGCTGGCGTGCCACCATGGCCTGAACGATGCACAGATAGCGCACGTAATGGAAAGTGTAACTGAATTCATGAAAAATATCTAAGCATGTTCCAGATAGTACTGTTAGCATACCTCGCATTCAGAAACGGTGTCCGGGCCCGTCAGAAGGGCCTGAACGTGGTGTTGTGGGGTGCACTGACAGTACTATCTTTCTTTTTTGCATTTGCTCTGGGAGTAGGTGTGGTGACCGCTAACTTCCTGGGTGAGTCCTTTAACCTGCAGCGCCTCTCTACCCTGCAGGGAACAGAAAGAGAGGAGGCGGTAAAACAATTTCAGGATCTCTTTTTTGCAAACCCGCTCCACTTCCTTACCGTAATTCTTTTTGGCATAGGTGGCTACCTGCTGATCCGTTTCATACTGGAAAAGAAACCAAATAAGAAAGAACCTGAAGTCCACTGGATGGATAAGCTGGGGGAAAATCGGTAATTCCGACGCGCAAACATTATTGTTTTTTCATTAACAGGCGCTTCTTTTCAGCCCGGAAAACTATCGACCTAAATAATTACCTTTGGCTGCACCCCTATGCGGGCTACACAACATGAGGAAAAATATCGCTTTGCTTGCAGGCGGCTACTCCGGTGAGTACGTAATATCCATACAGACTGCGGAAACCATTCAGAAGAACCTTGATACGGAACGGTATAACGTATATAAGATCATTGTTACCAAGGATGGATGGACCCACGAACACAACGGGAACCAAGTAAACGTAGACAAAAACGACTTCAGCCTTACAATAGACGGCAATAAAGTAACATTTGATTGTGTCTTTATTGCCATACATGGCACACCCGGTGAGGATGGCCGCATACAGGGCTACCTTGATATGCTGAACATACCTTACACCAGTTGCAACGCCATTGTATCTGCTCTTACCTTCAACAAAAGCTACTGCAACAAGGTGGTTAAGTCCTTTAACGTGGTGAACATTGCCAACTCGGTGCACCTGATCAAGGGCGAGTCATACTCGGTGGGGGCAATTTTGGACGAGCTGAGGCTACCGGTGTTCGTAAAGCCAAATGAAAGTGGCAGCAGCCTGGGCGTGAGCAAAGTAAAGGACGTGGTGAACCTGCTTCCTGCCATAGAAAAGGCATTTAAGGAAGATAACCAGGTGCTGATAGAAGAGTTTATAGAAGGCCGGGAGCTGACAATAGGCATCTATAAGGTAAATGGCCGTCTATATGCATTGCCGGCGACGGAAATTGTGAGCAAAAATGAGTTTTTCGACTACGAAGCCAAGTACACTCCCGGCGTGACCAATGAAATAACTCCTGCACGTATCGATAATGCCCTGAAAGAGCAACTTGAAAATAAAGCCTGCCACATATACCGGCATCTAAATTGCCGCGGAGTGGTGAGAATGGACTTCATTCTGCAGAAGGAGTCAGGCAAACTATTCTTCCTTGAGGTAAATACGATGCCGGGACAGAGCGAAAACAGCATAGTGCCCCAACAGGTACGCGCAGCAGGAAAGACCTTGAAGGACTTCTATGGTGAGGTGCTGGAGGACTGTATGAAAAACTGGAAATAGAAAAGAAAGAAGACCCACACATGAGTGCATTCAAGGAAAAACTTAAGACATCTTTTGGCTGGAACATTGCGCTGGTGTTGGCGCTGTGCACAGTACTCTACGTCTTGTTTTTCGCCTCCCTGAGATGCGTGACTCACCACGGACAGGAGGTGGTGGTACCAGACGTGCGCGGCAAGAAAATGGACTCCGTCGTTAAGTACTTGCAGGGTCTGGGATTTGAGGTACTGATAGACTCGACGTATGAACCAACCATGCGACCACTTTCGGTACTAAAACAAGTACCGGATACAGGATCATATGTGAAGCGTGGCAGGGCCATTTTCCTTACCGTAAACAGGGTAACGGCTCCTATGGTGGCTATGCCAAATATCAAAGATCTCTCCTACCGAAGCGCTGCAATGATACTTCGGAATAATAAACTGATAGTGGGTGATACTACCTACAGGTCCGACATTGCCTCAGGTGCGATACTTGAAGCCAGCATAAAAGGAACAACAGTGAGCGCAGGCAGCATGGTGGCACAGGGCAGCATGGTGGACCTGGTGATAGGGAACGGCCTGGGCAACACCGAGTGGAACGTGCCTGACGTAACAGGCATGACTGTGGATGAAGCGATATTGATGCTGAACCAATATAACCTGCAACCGTTTATCGTATCTGTAGACAAAATGGGTGACATTACGGATACACCTTCGGCAATCATTGTAAACCAAAGCCCCAAAGCCTTTAGCCCGACGGGCGACCATAACCGCATAAAAATGGGAGAGTTCATGGATCTGCAGATCATGCAGCACCCCTCTCCCGAAGACATTCATCAAGGCCCGCCCGGGCAATATGGTGAGTAATAATGCGTTATGTGTAAGAACTAAAACAAGAAAAGCGCAAGAGAGGTGAAAATTTTAAGGCTCCTGCTCCTCATGTTGTTTTCAACTACCTGCTTCCTGAGCGTAAACGCACAGGAGCGGGAAGGCATGCTCCGTTTTAACCGCGCACTTTTCTTCAATGACCGGGCAGATGCCCCCCTGAGCAAATCGACAGCAACCGTTACCGAACCGCTGTTACTCCCGTTTTTTGAAGACTTTACCGGATACGGCATTTTCCCGGACAGCACCCGCTGGACGGACTACCATGTATTCGTAAACAACACGATGTGTGTGAACCCGGTGAGCCGCGGTGTTGCCACATTTGATGCGCTGGACTGGCGAGGCATACCCTATGACTCCTTCAGCAATACTTCCTTCAGGCCGGCAGACTCGCTCACATCTCAGCCAATAAACCTAAGCCTGAATATTACCTCGCCGGGAGACAGCATTTACCTCAGCTTCTTTTATCAGCCACAGGGCAATGGGTTTTACCCGTTGGCCGGCGACTCCCTGATGCTGTATCTGAGGACAAAGTTTGGCGGGTTTGTGAAAGTATGGTCGGTGGAGGGCACATCGCTGCAACCGTTTAAGCAGGTGATGATACCTATCCGCGATACGCTTTACTTCGATAGTTTTTTCCAGTTCCGGTTTGTAAATAAAGGTGCGCTATACTGGGCAGATGCGGTGTGGAATGTAGACTACATAAGACTGGATGCCGGCCGGACGCTAAGCGATACATTAATCAGCGACATAGCATTTTCAGGCACTCCGTCGCAGTTCCTGAATGACTATACGTCTATGCCTTACAGACAGTTCTTCGGATTTTCGTCTTCTGAACGTACCGCGCAAATGACAGCCAAAGTGCATAACAACTACACCGCACCACAGTCGGCAAACCATGCCTACTCAGGGAAGGTGCAGAATTTTGGCACAGTGCTGAAGTCGCCGACAGTGACCGCAGGCACGATTGCGGCAAACACAATAAGCACACTTACCTTCCCTACCTACACCTCTGTGATCCCCATTACCACAACGGGGCAGTATAATAAAGTAACCTTTCGCAATCAATTCTATATAGAATCAATCTCAACTGCGGACCCTCAAGAAAATGACACAGTGGTAAGAGATGTGGTTTTCGACAATTACCTGGCATATGACGACGGAACCGCGGAGAAGAGTTATTACCTGGACCTCTATCCTACCCTTCCCGGCAAAATAGCCATAGAATACCACCTGAATAAGCCCGATACTATGCAGGGGATGGCAATCTATTTTGGGCGCCAGGTACCCTTTGCCAGCTATAAGATATTTGACATAAAAGTATACTCCGCACTACAAGGCATATATGGTGCCTCTACCGACAATGTCCTCTACACAGAAGAATTTTGTGAGCCAGCGTACCTGGATACGATTAATAAGTTTTGCGTATACAAATTCACCAACCCGGTGCTTCTACCCGCCGGAACATTCTTTGCGGGCACCTTTCAACCAGCGGAAAGTGGCAGTGACAGCCTTTACTTTGGCCTGGATGTGAACCGAATTGGAATAAATCATGCCTATTACAGTGTTTTGTCAAGCTGGCTTCCGTCGCTAATAAGCGGCGCCATAATGATGCGACCGCTATTGGGACTGCCTGTAAAAGGAACAGGCATTACAGAAATAGCTGATCTGAAACAGAAATGGCAAATATTCCCCAACCCTGCAACGAGCACCCTGACAATTGATGCTGAACATGATGCTGTTATTAAATATTCAATCATAGATGTAGCAGGCAAAACGGTAGCATCAGGACAGACGAAAGGAGGAACACCAATAGACATCTCCGGGCTGATAGGTGGACTGTATTTTGTTCGCCTGTCAAATGGCAGTGAAACAGTTGCGATACAGAAACTCACCAAATTTTAGAAAACATTATACAATTATATATGAAGCAAATATCTGCACAAGAACTAAAAGAGAGGATGGATAGTGGCGAAAAACTAAATATTATAGATGTTCGCGAACCGTCTGAATACGCCGAATTCAATATTGGGGGGAAACTGATCCCGTTGGGCAAAATAGCGGGAATGCAGTTTGATGAAATAGAGGATATGAAGGAAGAAGAACTGATAATACATTGTAAAGCGGGAAGCCGCAGTATGCAAGCCTGCCTAATACTGGAACAAGTAGGATTTACAAACCTCGTGAACCTGACGGGGGGAGTAATGGCATTCCAAAAACTGTAATAGCGCAACGATAAACCGGTGCGATGAATGAAGCCAGGCCGGACTTTGCAGGTAAAAAATCTGATAATGCACATTTTATTTTAAATAAATGTGCATTATTTTTTTATTTTCTTCTGAAAATGGTGATTTGGAACTAAATTTATTTTTGTTAAATTTGCTGCGCTATACTATATTCGGTTTGGCTTAATGCCGTTAAAGAGGCGTTAACTGGCGTGAACTATCCATATTGGACACACAGCTTGTTAACGAGTATTTATCGGTAGTTAAAAAAACAAACAATAACACCAGGATTCATAACTAACGTAAAACTTAAATAATAACGTACATGAGTAAGCGAATTTTAGGTTTGGTAGCCATACTAGCAGCCGCGAGCGCTCAGAGTTCTTTTGCACAAGTCCGGACGGAATACTTCCGGAGCCTGTCTGCAGATCTGCAGGTGAACCGTGGGATGCTTACTCAAAATGTGAAGGCAATTCCATTTTCTACCAACTACCAGGATGCGCTCAATCAGAAGCAAAGCGACATCAAGTTCAAGAGCGGCAAATCAATGGGTTACAATCTGCGCCTTGGATATTACTTCAACCAAAAACGCTCTCTGGGCGTTGGTTTGGGAGTAGACTATTATAAGCAGGAAGGCAGCCTGAGCATGGATACTTTCCACGTTGAATTCAGGTCGTCTGACGCGAAGTATCCTGTTTTCCGCCAGGTAATTTCTACTACACGTGGTATTAAGGAAACAGTGACCAGCCAAAGCATAAACATTCCTGTGCTGCTGCGCTACAAGAAAGATTTCAATGAAAGGTTGGCGCTGACAGTAGATGCGGGTATCATGTACAATCTGTACGCAAAGAACACCTATAATACAAACGCTAACTTCGACTACGAAGCCATATACAAGTTTGAGGGTACAGTGCCAGTTTATGACAACTCCCCTACTCCCAGCGACCAGTCGCTGCTGATAACCAAGGCTGAATACCTGAAGGACTTCCCAACAGGTGATGTTAGGGCGTTTTTCTCTCACCACGACAGCATTGGCAAGAGCGTGGGCCTGAACCTGGAAGCAGACCAGAAAACCGGTACCGTTAAGTACAAATCAGGTTCGCTGGGCTACACCGGAGAAGTGGCGATCAACTACATGGTGGTTCGCAACATCTGCTTAAGGTTAGGGGCTTATTATACTGCGCAGTCTTTTACAAATACGTCAAACAACAACGCTCTGCGTCTTACTGACAAAGTAGTGGAAAATGCAGACGGCCGAGTGACAGGCGTGAATTATAACTCTATACTGAATGAAGTACAGAACGTTAAAAGCAACAACTTTGGTCTTACCCTGGGTGTGCGTGTATACTTCAACAAACTGGCGTGGACAGCACCGGTTGATGACGTAAACAAGGTAACACCTGCAAAGGGCCGTGCTGAATAAGCGATAAGAAACTAACACTGAAAAGCCTCCGCATTGCGGGGGCTTTTTTCGTATAAGCGCAGTGAGGAAACCTATAATTGTGACAGAGGGATCGGCGGTACCTTTGTGTAACTAAACACAGCGCCATGAGCAAACGGAAAAAACTGGTAATCATTGGTGCCGGCTTTGCCGGTCTGCAATTGGCACGCAGACTCAAAGGCACTGACTATGACATTACACTCATAGACCAGTTCAACTTTCACCAGTTTCAGCCACTTTTTTACCAGGTAGCTACAGCCCGCCTTGAACCCAGCTCCGTCTCCTTCCCGCTTAGAAAGGTCTTCCAGGGAGCCGAACATGTGCATGTACGTGTAACGAAATTGGAGAGAATAGACAGGCTAACTAATATGGTGAGAACAGCGGACGGTGACTTTGCTTATGATTACCTGGTAATAGCTACGGGATGCACAAACAACTTCTTTGGCAATAAGAACTTCGAGAAGTATTCCTTTACAATGAAGTCAACGAATGAAGCCATAACCCTTCGCAACCGGATATTGTTAAGCTTCGAAGATGCGCTAAGTGCCGGCCCTGACGAGATAGCGGAAATAATGACCATTGTGATAACGGGTGGTGGCCCAACCGGTGTGGAACTGGCAGGAGCATTGGCAGAGATGAAGAAATACGTATTGCCACGAGATTATCCTGACATGGACTTTTCACGACTGAAAATATGCCTGGTGGAAGGTGGACCTACCACTCTCGGGGTGATGAGTGACGCGGCTCAAAACAAATCACAGCAATACCTGAAAGACCTGGGTGTAGAATTGATGCTGAATACGCTGGCTGAAGACTATGATGGGCATACACTGACGCTAAAGAATGGCACCAAAATAAAAACAAGAACCCTCATCTGGGCTGCGGGCATAAAAGGGAATGTGCCAGACGGAATACCCGACGAGACCGTAGTAAAGGGCGGCAGAATAAAAACCGACGAGTATAATCTGATGTTAGGCAGCAACAACATATTTGTGCTGGGTGATGTAGCCTACATGGAGACCATAGCATACCCGAAAGGGCATCCGCAACTGGCGAATGTAGCTGTGAACCAGGCAAAAAACCTTGCAAAAAACTTTAAAAAATTGCTGAACGGAAAAACCATGACGCCGTTTAAGTATAAATCGCCCGGCACAATGGCAACTATAGGCAAACACAAGGCGGTGGTGGACCTACCCTCCTTCAGCTTCCAGGGGCGACTGGCATGGTTTACGTGGATGTTCCTGCACCTGATGCTGATACTGAGCGTGCGTAACAAGTTCTTCATCTTTCTGAACTGGGCTATCAGCTACTTCACCAACGATACGACACTGCGACTGATATTGCTACCTACAAGAAAGGAGAAGGAAACCGCTAAGCCAGCTTAGTGTCAGCGGTAATTAACCCGATGTCCGTAATTTTGCGGCCTACTGATGGGACAATCAATTAATATACTTGCCATTGAGTCTTCGTGTGACGAAACAAGTGCTGCTATAATAAAGGACGGCCACGTATTAAGCAACCACATAGCCACTCAGAAAATGCATGCCCGCTATGGCGGAGTGGTGCCGGAAATGGCATCGCGCGCGCATATGGAAAACATAGTACCGGTAGTGGACGCTGCACTAGTTGACTCCGGCGTTAAGAAAAGTGAACTTACTGCAATAGCGTTTACCCAGGCGCCGGGACTAATCGGATCCCTGCTGGTTGGCACCTGCTTCGCAAAGTCACTGGCGCAGGGGCTGAATCTGCCGCTGATAGCTGTGCACCATATGCAGGCACATGTACTGGCACACTTCATAGAAGAGCGTAAGCCGGAATTCCCCTTTATGTGCCTTACCGTATCGGGTGGCCATACACAAATAGTACTATGCCGCAGCCACCTGGACATGGAAGTGATAGGCGAAACAATGGACGATGCGGCAGGTGAAGCGTTTGACAAAGTAGCCAAAATGCTGGGGCTACCCTATCCGGGAGGGCCGCTGGTAGACAAATATGCCAAGGAGGGCGACCCGCTTAAGTTTAAGTTTCCAACGAAGGAAATGAAGGATTACACCTTCAGCTTCAGTGGCATCAAGACTTCTGTGCTCTACTTTCTACAGGCACAGCAAAAGCAGGACCCCAACTTCGTTGAGCATAACATTAAGGACATCTGCGCATCTGTTCAGTACTCGATAATATGTATGCTGATGACCAAGCTGGAAAAGGCCGCAGCAGATTACGGGATAAAGCACCTGGGCATTGCAGGTGGCGTTTCTGCAAATAGCGGACTACGCACGGCGCTTGCTGAGGCAGGCAAAAAGAACGGATGGGAAGTATACATTCCGAAGTTTGAGTACTGCACAGATAACGCTGCGATGATAGGCATAACTGCCTACTACAAATACCAGCAGGGGCTATTTACTGATCTTTCTGCAACGCCGAGCGCGAGGGCTACGTGGTCATGAGCAATTCCTGGTTTCGCTTCAAGCAATTTACCATAGCACAGGAAAGGTGCGCTATGAAGGTGACCACAGATGCCTGTATACAGGGCGCATGGACAACCATTGAGGCTAAGACAGTCAGCATACTGGACATTGGTGCAGGTACCGGGTTATTGTCGCTGATGCTGGCACAGCGCCACCCAAATGCGCAAATCGACGCGGTGGAATATGACCACGAAGCCGCCAGGCAGGCAGGGGAAAATTTTGAAGCATCGCCATGGAAGGATAGACTGCATGTGGTGAACACGGACATCAAAGATTTTCATCCGCAACATCAGTACGATCTAATTATTTGCAATCCACCGTTTTTCGTAAATAGCCTGCTTAGTGGGAGCAAGTCAAAAGACCGTGCACGGCATGACATCTCACTTACTCAAAACGAATTAGCTGAGGCAGTCGCGAGGCTATTGTCGCCGGAGGGTCGCTTTTCTGTACTGCTACCCTATGTGGAATACCGGCTTTGGCAGCAGCATGCCACTACTGCGGGCCTGATAGAGACTGGCTGCCTGTATGTGAAGCACACGCCCATAACCGAGGTAAAGCGGGTGGTAGGAATATTCCAGAAAGGGAAAAGCGACCTGGTAAGCACGCCCGAAACGCTTGTGATAAAAGACAGTGACGGAAACTATTCGCCGCAGTTCTGCGAGCTATTGAGTGGCTTCTATCTTGCGCTATAGAGAATTGCAAACCAGCGGAACAGCTAGTCATCTTTACGTTTGTATTTCGACGCTTTCTTCAATTCCTTCAACGCCTTTTGCACGTTAGCTTTAAGCTTATCATTCTCCTTTAGATCAAATGCCTTTTTGCGAGCTATGCTCCCTGTTTCAATGTCGGCACGGCTCTTCTCCGCTTTTTCCATATAACCTACGATCTTGATCTGGCGTTCACTGATCTTTTTTAGCATGTTGAAGAGGCCAATATTCCCATCGAGGTATTCGGTATAGGTAGCGAGATCAGCTACATAACTATCGCATGCCGCCAAATAATGTTCACGCGTAATAAGGAAGTCTTCATTTATTCCGCTGTAGCCGGCATTCCACTTCTTATACTGCTGGTATGCTGCTATATTTTTGTCGTAACTGCCAATAACAAGCTGGCGAGCCGCAAAGAGATCGTCATAGGCGAGCAGAATGGAGTCGTAGGCAAGGAGGTAATACTTCATCAGTGTATCGGTTCCCTTGTATTTCTGGTCCTTGAATACCGTGTTCCATTTTTGCACTTCATCGTCATAGCTATCGTGCATGCCCATGCGCTCCATGGCTTCGTTGCGCAGTATCGAGTCCTCCCCTACTATTGACTTCATTAACGAGTCTAGAAGTGACGTGCTGGACAATATCAGTAGTTTCGCTTTCAGGTTCTTTGCAGCAGCAATCCTACTATCTGTTTCTGCATGTAAATTCCGCACACGAATAGAATCCCGAAGTTCTTCCAGTTCTCTTGCCCCTTCCTTCTTTAGCCCCCCACTTGCTTCAACCCCGGCAAGATTGGCCGCGGCAACGGCCTTACGATCTGCTGTAACGTCGTTTGATGTGCCTAGTGCCTTTTTCTTACGGGACTCAGCAACCTGAATATACCGGCTACTAACCCCAATCAGACGCTTATCGTCTGCAACCACCGTTCGCACCTGTTGTTTTGCATCTGTGCTTTTGGCACGATTACTACGTTTCAGATTATTGTACTGCTCGGGTAGCATTTTGCGTTGATCCTTTATGCGCTCCAGCGACCGCTTCAGATCATTTGTCGCCACCTTCAGCATTGTATCGACGTTTGACACTCCACTATCAGCAGCAACCTGCTTTACAACACCTACAGCATGGTACATGTCCTTTATGGCCAGTATTACCGGGTAACGATTATTAAACGCATAAGCCCTGTCGGCAAAGTCATAAATCTTCTCTTGTTTTGTCATCGCTGCAATGCTGTCCAGTGTTGCCCCGGTCTGCTTTAGTTTGCTGATGCCGTTGAAAGTTGTGATAGCTGTTGCACCCGCTTCGAACACGCTAAGCGGCATCAAAGTGTCTGTGAGCTGCCATATCGGATCAGATGGCAGATGCCTGAGACGAAACAGTTCGGGATCCTGAGCGAAGTATTGCGGGTCATAGAGGTAGCGGAAACGGAGGCTCCTGGGGCGCACTTTGTGGATGTGAAATACCTTATCAACGCTCTTGCGCAGCCAGCTTCTGTGCTGGTATAAACTACCAGCGCCCCATGTGGCGTCTACCAGTTCCCATTTACCATCTATCTTCACCGCTGCCCATTCGTGCCGGGGCATGTAAAATCTGTCGCCATTGTTGAACAGAAAGTCCTTTGAGTATCCTTCAATGGCTATGGCCTGAAGCCCCGCATCGCGACAAAGCATCACAAACAACTCGGAATACCCTTCACAAACAGCACGTCCTGTCTTTAGGGCCTGCATGCCTTTATCTTCAATCGGCTTGGGAAACTTCTGCAAGAACGTGACATCGTACTTGATGTTGTGTGTTACCCAATTGTATATTGATTTTGCCTTTGCCCGGTCGCCATGCTGGTCAAAGCTTATAGCTGCTGAAAGTGCATAATGGTCTGTTCCGTAACTATTGCGCACAAGTCCGGGAAGAGTATCTGACTGGCCATAGCCGGGAAAAGACAAAGCAATAAGGGCGCCAAGCGCCGAGAGGGTAAGAAGGCGTAACATCACACTAATATAGAAGTTTACACTTTCTGCGGTATCAGCATTTTATCAGAAACGCTGCATACTGCGGCGGATAATATCGACACACTCTTCCATTTGCGGGCGGGTAATGACGAGCGGTGGCGCAAAACGGATGCGATCGCCGTGAGTAGGCTTGGCAAGCAAACCGTTCTCGGCCATCTCCAGGCATACTTCCCAGGCAGCGTCTTTGTTAGGGTGCTCAATAACAATGGCATTGAAGAGACCCTTGCCCCTTACTATTGAGATATGTGGGTGCTGCATTGCAATGAGCTCATTGCGCAGAAACTCACCCTGTATAGCAGAATTCTCCGCCATTTTCTCATCTACCATAACCTGTAGCGCAGTCATAGCCACCTTGCAGGCCAGCGGGTTGCCACCATAGGTAGAGCCATGCTCTCCCGGTTTGATGGTAAGCATTATTTCATCATCAGCCAGCACAGCAGATACCGGCATAGTACCACCAGAGAGTGCCTTTCCAAGTAGAAGAATATCAGGACGAACGTTTTCGTGATCGCAAGCAAGCATTTTACCTGTTCGCGCCAGGCCTGTTTGTATTTCGTCTGCTATCAGCAGCACATTGGCATCCTTACAAAGTGCTGCAGCGCCGGAAAGGTAGCCTTCATCGGGCACAACTACCCCAGCTTCACCTTGAATAGGCTCTACCATGAATGCAACTACATTAGGGTCCTGAAGTGCAGTTTTCAGAGCAACAAGATCATTGTACGGTATCACCTCATAACCGGGATTGAAAGGGCCAAAATTGCGACGCGAATCATCATCTGTACTAAATGAAATCACATTTATAGTACGACCATGGAAATTATGGTCGCAGCAAATAATCCTGGCCCTATTTGCCGGAACACCCTTCACTTCATAGCCCCACCTGCGCGCCAACTTAAGGCCGGTCTCTACCGCTTCCACACCTGTATTCATTGGCAGTACTTTGTCATAGCCGAAGAACCTGGTGATGTACTCAGCATATTCACCAAGTATATCATTGTGAAATGCGCGCGACGTAAGTGTCAACTTTTGTGCCTGCGCCAAAAAGGTCTCTATAACGCGCGGGTGGCAATGACCATGGTTTATAGCAGAGTAACCAGAGAGAAAGTCATAGTAACGACGACCATCTACATCCCAGACATACACACCCTCGCCACGGGAAAGCACTACCGGCAAAGGATGATAGTTGTGCGCTCCGTATTGTTCTTCTTTTTCAAGGAATTGCCGGGTTGTTGCTGATATGGTATGTAGTGCCTGCATATAGGCAAAGTTACCATTTTTTAGGTCAAAGCTCGCCTGAAAGAGTTATTCACAATTGAGTTACAGGTACTTAAATCGCAGCAATGAAACTATAACAAAGATTAATAGCCGCCTTCCTTGGCCATTGAGTTTTTCTCTATAATTTGCCCAAAATCTTACGCTATGAAAAAGGTAGGTATAATAGGTTCCGGCATTGTAGCACGCACACTGGGCGACGGCTTTCTGAAACATGGGTACGAGGTAATGCTGGGCTCGCGCAGTAAGGGCAAACTGGCTGAATGGAAAGAAAACGGTGGCGCCAGCGCCCAAATCGGCAGCTTTGAAGAAACGGCGAAATTTGGCGAGGTCATTGTGCTGGCCGTAAAAGGAAATGCCGCTGCCGACGCGCTGGAACAGGCCGGTCCGCAAAACCTCCAGGGCAAAACGATCATAGACACGACCAACCCAATTGCCGACGCCGCACCTGAAAACGGCGTGCTGCAATTCTTCACCGACTTCCAGGAATCGCTTATGGAAGCACTGCAGGAGCGCTTTCCGGAGATGCACTTCGTAAAGGCGTTTAACTGCGTAGGTAATGCCTATATGGTAGAACCAAAATTTACCGAGCAACCAACTATGTTTACGTGCGGCAACAACGATGCTGCTAAAAAGGAAGTGCACGACATCCTGAAACAATTTGGCTGGGAAGTAGAAGACATGGGTAAGGACACCGCCGCACGGGCAATAGAGCCGCTGTGCATGCTTTGGTGCATTCCGGGCTTCCTGCAGGGCAAGTGGAATCATGCCTTTAAGCTGGTGAGGGCATAGCTGAGCGGGGGCCGAGTTCAATGACTTCACAATGTTTCATCTCTATTCCGTCTATAACAAAACGGATAAGTGTCCGCACCTTATGCCATCCATGCCTGCCAGCTGCACCGGGATTCATGTGCAGGCATTGATACTTATCGTCATACATGACCTTCAGAATGTGAGAATGGCCACTAATGAATAGTTGCGGTTTGTATGCTGCAATAGCTTGTTTTGCAGTGGCACTATAGCGCCCGGGATAGCCGCCAATATGTATCATCAGCACCCTTACGCCTTCGCACTCGAAAACAAGTTTTTCGGGATATTCAGCTCGAATATCATTGCCATCAATGTTACCGTAAACACCTCGAAGCGGTTTGACGGCTTTTAGCTTATCTGCAATCGCTGAAGTGCCAAAATCTCCTGCGTGCCATATCTCATCGCACTGCTCAAAGTGGCGAAACACAGCATCATCCAGGAAATCGTGCGTGTCTGATATTAAACCTATCCGGGTCACGCAGCTGTTTTGTTTTTGCCCATGAGGCGTTTACGATGCTTCGAACCCCAGTCCTTTAGCGCCTCTATTACGGGGTGCAGCGACTCTGCATAGGGTGTCAATTCATACTCCACCGTTACAGGGGTGCTGTCATAAACAGTCCTTCTCACCAATTGGTGCATTTCCAGTTCTTTCAGTTCTTTCGATAGCATCTTGGGTGTAATGCCAATTTGGCGATGCAGCTCCTTAAATCGGCGATTGCCGAATGAGAGGGCTATAATTATCGGTATCTTCCATTTACCACTCAGCATCTCCAGTGCATCGCGCACAGGCAACAAGTGTTTGCTGCATTCTGAAGGAGTGTGCTCCTCTGGCAGGCAGTCTTCATTCTTCATTTTAGGACACATATCTCGTCGTCGGCATTAGATACTATACAATAGGAAACCGGTATACTGTCGTATATCACTATACAAAGTATAGCGAATGTAAGGAGTTTTGTGCAAAACAAAATGTTATGAAAAAGAACAAGATCATTTTTTGGGCAACAAGCGGTGTTATCGCTGCTATGATGCTAATGAGTGCAGGTATGTACCTATCAAAGAGTCAGCAATTGGTAGACGGATTCAAGTTTATGGGGTATCCCCAATACATGCTATACATTTTGGGCACTGCAAAACTCCTCTCGGTATTCGGCTTGTTGCAGCCGTGGTCGCTCAAACTTCGCGAATGGACATATGCAGGGCTCACCTTTACATTTATCGGCGCCATATGGTCACATCTCGCTACATCAACTCCATTCGCCATGCCATTAATATTCCTGGCTATCCTTTGGGTGTCGTGGGCTTTTAATAGGAAAATGCAGTCAGCTACAGTATAAATTAACAATAATACGAATTCATGTGGGGGATAGCAGTAAGCTTATCCCCTTTTTGTTTTTGCCCCTGACGATGCTCTGCCAAACGAGGTAATGCTACCTTTGAGAAATTTTCTCAATTCTGTAACCTTTTCTCCTTTCGCACGATTACTATATATGACCGCTGAACAATACAATACATGTGTGCGCGACTGGGCTGACCCCCTGTTTCGTTTTGCGTGTAAGTGTACCGGGCAACAATCTGATGCTCATGACGTAGTGCAGGGTAGTTTCGAGGTGCTTTGGCAAAAAAGAGACGACGTAATGCCAGAAAAAGCAAAGGCTTTTCTGTTCCAGGTGGCTTACAGGCAGTCGATAGACCAGTTTAGAAAAAAGTCTAAGATAAGTTACAAGGAAGCTCCTGAAGAGAGCAGCAACCCTACCAATCCGGATCTGAAGAGGGTACTGGAACGTGCGCTGGCGCGCCTTGACGAACGCTCAAGGGCGCTGGTGCTGCTGAAGGACTATGAGGGATATAGTTATGAGGAAATAGGACAGATCACAGACCTGAATGAATCGCAGGTAAAGGTTTATTTATTCAGGGCGAGGAAAACCCTGAAAGATTATTTGGTAAGCGTAGAAAACATTATATAAGATGATCACGAGAGAGAACTATGAGGAGTATATGATGATGCACGCCGATGGCGAGCTTTCGCCTGCGGAGGAGCAGGAGCTCATGTCATTTCTGTATGAGCACCCTGAATACCAGCATGAGCTAACCGCGTTCAGCATGACTAAGCTGATACCGGACGACAAGCTGGTATATACCCGCAAGGTGAGCCTGCTAAAAAGGGAAGGCGGGGCAATGGTGGTACCATTTGCGCCCTGGAAGCGGTATGCAGTTGCGGCCGGCGTTGCAGCCGTGTTGATGATGGGCTGGTACCAGATGTTCTACAATGCAGAAAGAAATAGTGAAATGTCTGTAGCCACTACTACCGTAGCACCTGTGCAACAAAAGAGCATGATGCTGGCCGCAAACGAGGCCTCAGATAAATCTCCTTCCACAGCAGCAGAAGCAGGAGCACCGCAAAAAAATGACATTGAGCTTCATGAAAAGCCGACACCTGCACACCAGGACGCAGCCACTGTTGAGAATAACTTAAAAGCTACACAGCGCGCGGTAGCACATACTGGTTCTGCCGCACCGACTCACACAAATGAGATCGCAGCACTGAATATCGACCCTATTACAGACGTAAAGCCTGCTGCATTCGCCGCTTCAAAAAATAACCAGGAAATTTCTGTAGCAAGTGTAACAAATCTTCCCCCTGCTGCGATATATGTGTATGAAGGGGAGAATGAAACAAAACAATCGATTGTAGCTAAACTGCCAATAGACGAACTGAAAAAAGAAGGCATGGAAAACGTGGTAGCCGCAGTGGCCAACGGATATGACAGGATCAATGCCATAAAACAGGGAATCTCAGAGACAGTGGTCTCCTTTAAAGTAGAAAAAAGAAAACTGATAGTATCCTTTTAATTGCAACAACTAAAATACAAGGTTATGAAACTCCGCACAATCATATTAGCACTACTTACCGGCCTGCTTTATACCAATGCCGTAACTGCTCAGGAAACAAATGACGAAACTCCTAAAAAGAAAAAAGGACACATGCTGTACATCTCTAATAAAGGGATAAGCATAGAGAGCGCAGACAGCACAAAAACAGACACTAGCAGCACCGCTGTTAAGAAAGACAAAGAAAAGGTAGGCAAGCCACACCTCACATTTGCAATGCTGGACCTGGGGGTGAACTTCTTCAAAGATAACACCAACTATACCGACCCTACCCTAACCAGCTACCTGAATGTACCCGCAAGCCACAGGAACGCAAATCTTTTTGACCTGCGCAATGGCAAATCAATCAACGTGAATATCTACCCATTGATGGTGAAGATGCCACTTGTAAAGACCAATGGCCAGCGCCTTTATATCTCTACCGGAATAGGGCTTCAGATCTATAACTTCAAATACGAAAATGGTATTACCTATGTAAAGACTCCGGCCAGCATCATACTTGACTCTGTGACCAGCTACACAAAAAACAAATTGGGTGTTTACTATGCTAACATACCCCTGATGATCACTGCCAAGACACGCCTTTCTAAGAAAAACTGGCTGGTATATGGCGCCGGAGTAACCGCCGGATACAGAATGAACTCCTGGAACAAGCAGGTATCAGACAAATATGGCAAGACCAAGGTTCACGGCAACTTCGATATGGCCGACTATAACACATGTGTCACTGCAGAGTTTGGCGTAGAAGGCATCATCCGCTTCTTTGGCAGCTACCAGCTCAACTCTATGTATGCGAATGCGATAGACCAAAGGCCAATAAGTGTTGGTATCCGTATAGGAGGTATTTAATCAATAGCTCAAAATAAGTGTAAAGGCAGCCCGGTTTGGGCTGCCTTTTTTTTGGGACAAACTAACCCAATATAAGTAAATTAAATATCCAAAGTGCACGCAACCCTCGCCTACCCGATTGCATTTTAGTATCGAAGGAGCATTTCTTACGTGCCGTTATGCTAATAGGTATATTTTAGTGGCAGCGGAGTAACAGCCACTACCACGAAGTAACCTTGAGACTAAACCTGTCATATACCACAGATGAGGCGCAACTGGTGCAACGTTGTAAAAACAACGAGCCGGCCGCGCAGCGTATACTTTATGACAGGTATGTTGAAGACATAATGATATTATGCCTGAGGTACTTGACGAACACTGAAGATGCGAAAGAGGCGATGATGGATGGCTTTTTGTCGTTCTTTAAAAACATTGGCGGGTTTGAGTATAGAGGTGAGGGAAGTGTAAAGGCGTGGCTAAAGAAGATAACTGTAAACCACTGCCTGATGCGGCTGCGAAAAAACGTGCAGCATCATTCAGAATTGGTGGAGGGCGCTAACGAGCCTGCTCTTGAAGACAACGAACTCTTTGGCAGTATGGCTGCTAAAGAAATACTAGAGCTACTGCAATCGCTGCCTGAAGGTTACCGGACCGTGTTTAATCTCTATGTATTTGAAGACATGGGCCACAAAGAGATCGGTGAGCTTCTGGGGATATCAGAAAACACCTCAAAGTCGCAGCTTCACCGGGCACGTGCACTGATGAAGACGAAACTGGAGCACAGGGAACAATAGTAAAAGTGAAACGGGATGAAGGGAGCAATGAAGAACAGACTGAACGAAGCACGGCTCAACGAGCTGTTGCCTGAGTTTGACAAAGATGTGGAATGGGACAAGCTGGCCGGTAAACTGGAGGCTAAAAAGCCGCAGAAGAAACTGAGCTGGAAACTTGCTGCTACTCTGGTAGCCCTGATGGCAGCAACCTCAATAATTGCATTGGTCGTTCTAAAAGATCGCCAATCGGGCCCAATCGCAAACAATGAGTTAACCCAGGGTAAAAACTGGAGCTCAGAAGTAACTCCCGAACTGCCGGCTATGCATACTTACGCCTCAGCAGAGACACCGACAGCAACAAAGAAGGGCACAGAAATCAGAACAGTACAGCCCCCTAACGAAATAAATAATACAGCTCCCATTCGCAACAAAATGCCTGGCACTGCCGGATATAAGCGTACAGAGGAATTCATATGTAATGGTACTCCCTGCCCGTTGGAAATATGTATTATCCAGACTATACGCTGCAAGGATAAAGCGCCGTCTGCCATCGCTACTTGCAATACATTGGAACCGGACCAGGCCCGGCAACTGCATTACCGCTCCCCGGAAGCTGTAGGTGGCCAGTGCAGGGTAACTGTTGACGAAATAAGAATAAGGCGGGTAACAACCGGTGAAACGATCGTACTAAACGCTCACTCGCAGCCATCCACCGCACAGGAACTTTTCAACTGTATAACGGGCAAGGAAAAATGCAACTTACTTGCCGGGATATTTGAATCGGACTGTAATGACCAGCAGCGCTCCCACGGCCTGAAAATTGACAACTCCATGGGGTCACTGATTATGGAATAGACAGTTAAGAATAATGAAATATTAAAAACGAGTAAAAACAACAATAAATAGTACATTAGTAACCTAAAAAACAAAGATTGAACATGAAAAAAGTTCTTTTTTCCCTGCTTTGTGTAACACTTACAACAGCAGCGCTGCATGCACAGGACAACAAACCCGTTCCGCCACCACCGCCTCCGGCGCAAACAGCGGCAGATCCTGATGCAGGCAAATTCAAATTCAAAGATGAGACTCACGACTACGGTGAAGTTCCTGAAGGTCCAAAAGCTGAGTGCGACTTCGAATTCAAGAACGTAGGTAAGAAGCCAATCGTAATAACGGAAGCACACGGCTCATGCGGCTGCACCGTGCCTGAGTGGCCTAAAGAGCCAATTCTGCCTGGTAAGAAGGGTAAGATCCATGTAATCTATAACACAGACCACCGTCCGGGGCCGATCAGCAAAGAGGTTACCATCAACTCAAACGCTGTGCAGCAGCCAATGGTACTGCACATTCGCGGTAACGTAAAAGCAAAGCCAGCCGAACCAGCTCCGGCACCAACAGAATCTAAGAAGTAATTTTTGGGGTAAATTGGTTAATTGCCGCGGCCTTGGGGTCGCGGCTTTTTCTTTTTTGGAGCTTGCTCTGTGGTTTTCGACGATGTACTGATAAGTACCGTGATCTTATCGGTTTCGGCGGGTGTGAGGTAGCGCCACTTTCCGGGAGCCAGGTTGCCAAGCTGCACATTCATAATACGTACGCGGGTAAGTGTCTGGACCCTGTATCCCAGGTATTCGCACATTCTGCGAATCTGGCGATTAAGCCCCTGCGTGAGTATGATCCGAAACCGCCTGCTACCCTCCTGGCGAACGAAACACTGCCTGGTGCGCGTGCCCAACATCGGTATCCCGTTACTCATCCTGGCCACAAAGTCGCCATCTATAGCTTTGTCTACCGTAACGATGTATTCCTTTTCATGGTTGTTCGCAGCGCGAAGGATTTTATTTACAATATCACCGTCATTGGTAAGGAAGATAAGGCCATCAGAGTCTTTATCTAGCCTGCCTACAGGAAATATACGCTTTGGATGCCCGATGTAAGAAATGATGTTGGTCGGGTCTTTCAGGTCTGTGGTAGAGGTGATACCCACCGGCTTATTGAACGCAATGTAGATCGGTCGTTTGGCAGATGCCCCTTTAATAGGCTCTCCGTCTATTGCAACTTTGTCCCCAGGCCCTACCCTTGCCCCGGGCAGTACCAATTCATCATTAATAGTTACCCTCGCCTGTTCTATTAGTTTATCGGCCTCCCTGCGCGAACAAAAGCCTGTGCTGCTGATGTACTTATTCAGACTTATGTATTCATCACCCATGGGGCAAAAATATCCAAAAAGGGAATTGATATACAATTGCTACCCAACACAGTGAGACTGTGCCACTTAGGTCGTCTTAATTACATTACCTTTGCGTAAGCTGATAGCCTGCGCGTTTGATAGTAAAAAAATAACGCAGCAGACTACTGACTTTCAGCCGGCAATTCAAAGATTTGCCCCTAAAAAACAACCTATGCTTCACAAAACCAAAATCATTGCCACTGTAGGCCCCGCATGCAATACCCACGAAAAACTACTGGCGCTCGTAGGCGAAGGCGTAAATGTCTTTCGACTGAACTTTTCGCACGGTACACATGCACAACACAAGGAAGTGATTGACAGGATCCGACAAATCAATAGCTCCTTCCCCCTGAACATAGCCATACTTGCCGACCTGCAAGGACCTAAACTGCGGGTAGGTAAAATATTGGACAATGCATTGATCCTGAAGAAAGGCGACAAGTTCTGGTTTACTAATGAAGAGTGCATGGGCAACCATGAGCGCATATATCTCTCGTACCCCAACTTCCATAATGACGTGAAAGAGGGTGAAAAAATATTGCTGGATGATGGCAAGATAGAAGTGGTGGTGAAGGAGATAGACCATGCAGCAGCCAAAGTGCTGGTAGAGGTTACAACACCCGGTGTTTTGTCATCGAACAAGGGAATCAATCTGCCTGACACAAAGATCTCGTTGCCGTCGCTGTCTGAAAAAGACCTCGATGATCTCGACTTTATTATCGGCGAAGGAATAGACTGGGTTGCCTTGTCGTTTGTGCGTACACCGGACGATGTGAAGCAACTGCGCGAGAAGATAAAGGCGCGTGGAAGCTCAGCCAAGATCATCTCCAAAATTGAAAAGCCGGAAGCATTGGAACACTTGCGCGAGATAATCCTTGCTTCGGATGCGGTGATGGTGGCCCGTGGCGACCTGGGTGTAGAACTGCCACTGGAAAAAATTCCGGTGATACAGAAAACGATCGTACGCAAATGTATTCACCGCGCCAAGCCGGTAATTATTGCCACACAAATGATGGAAAGCATGATGGACCGTCCGCGCCCTAACCGTAGCGAAATTACTGATGTCGCGAACGCGGTAATGGAGGGTGCCGATGCGGTGATGCTGAGCGGCGAAACTGCCATGGGCCAATATCCTGAACTGGTAGTGCGTACCATGGTAAATATCATCAATGAAGTAGAAAAAGAAGAAACCGTTTACAACCGCAACCTTACGCCGCAGCCACATTCGCCATCATTCCTAAGCGATGCACTCTGTTACAATGCGTGCGAAATTGCCAGGGACATACAGGCCGATGCACTGATAGGCATGACACAATCCGGATATACGGGCTTCATGCTTTCAAGCTATCGTCCACATTCGCCGTTGTTCGTCTTTACAAAAACCGAAAGTCTTATTAACCAGCTTAGCCTTAGCTGGGGCGTACAGGCTTTTTACTACGACCGGGAGGAAAGCATTGATGAAGTAATAGCCGACCAGCATAACATCCTGATAGAGAAAGGATTGCTGAAGGCGGGCGACGTGGTAGTGAATACCGGCAGCATGCCAGTAGAGGCCCACCTACCTACAAACATGCTAAAGGTGACCAAGCTGGGATAATCAGGATCCTGCCATTTTTCGGATTTTAGCCGGAGTGGCGCCCCGCGCCCGTAAGTACTGTATTGACGTAGCACCGGCTGATTTTGACAGCTTTGCCCCATCAGTTCCGGTAAGGAGCGGGTGATGGTGGAATGTGGTATTCAGAAAGGATACATAACCCAATACCTGCGCCAAGTAAAGTTGTGCGACCGTTGAACTCCATAGATCAGCTCCGCGCACAATGAGATCGACTTGAAAATGCACGTCGTCTACAAGCGAGGTGAGTTGATAAGCCGGGAACCCATCCTTCTTCCGGACAATAAAATCTGTGATATCCTGCGGTAGATTAGTATTGATGGGAACATCGTTTAGCCGGTTGACGGTGACTGCTGCGCCACGATCCGTTGCCAAACGCCAATTAACACTTTCAGTGTCAAGAGAGAGGCCTTTGTACCGGCAAGTACCGGGGTATGAGCCATCGACGCTTACCCTGGCGATATCTGCCCGCGAACATGAGCAAGCAAACACTTTTCCACTTTCGCGCAAAGCCTTAAGAGCTGCATCATAAAGTGGCATACGAATCTCCTGCGACCAACACGCTTTGAACTCAGACAAATCATGAGGACCTTCGTCGTACTCGATACCGAGATACGAAAGCGTTTCGAAGATGTCTTGTACATACTTGTCTTCTGCCCGGGCCCTATCCATGTCATCTATTCTGAGCAGCACTTTTGCCCCGGTTGCGGTGGCTATTTCCCTCGTGAGCAAAAACGACCTTACGTTCCCTACATGAAGGAAGCCGCTGGGTGTGGGGGCGATGCGCGTGCGATTGAAGGTCATTCGGCTCTAAAAATACCCTAAATCGATTTTGGAAAAAACTCCATTTGGCCAAAGATTTATGGGCCGGACCACGTCTTATATATTACATTGACTTAAAAAATGTGGCAAATGACACAAAATGCACCGACCAGGGTAAGGCACCTGGTCCTATTTGCTTTCGTGGTAGGCACCCTAATGTCGGCGGCCTGCTTTGCACAGACACCTTTTCAGCGCAGGGCAATACCCTCAATTTCTGCCGGAAGCTTTAACTCGGTCATTTATGGATGTTTTGTCGACTCTACGGCTACACTCTTTACGAACTCCGGCATAATAGAGGTAAACCTAAATTCCGGTACGGTAGGTGGCGGAAAAAAGGTCAATGCGAACGGCAAGCCAGCCAATTTCTCCACAGGATGCCGCGTTGGCAGTTCAATATTCCTCGCGGGAACACCGGGTGCCACAGGAGCGGAGTATGACACGACCTGGCTGTTTAAATATGACCTGGCATCCGGCAACTTCCTTTGGGCCAAAGCATTCAACTTTCCGACCTCCCCGGCCAGGTTCACTTCAACATCAGCCGACGAAGCAGGAGCACTTTACCTTGCTGGTGAGAGTTTCGATACGACAAGCCTTGCGAATGTAGTTTTGATGAAAGTGGACACAAATGGAGTTGTAAACTGGAGTAAAAGCCTGGTAGGCAATTCAGATTTTGTTTCCAAACCGCAGATCACGTATGTGCGTGAAAGGGAAATATACCTGAGCTACATAAACTGGTATAGTTCGGTATATGGCAATGCCAATACAGTGCGCATAGACAGTGCGGGAAATATCCTCGCCCACGGCAGTATTATGAACCCTTCCGGAGCACCCCGCTTTGCAGATTGCTATGCTACAATTGTGAATGGTGCATTGTGTACACTTTACCCAACCTACCAGGGCCCATCTGACGGGGGGCCGATGTTGGTACGTATTATCGACACCCTGTGTACTACAATCATTTCTAAAACAATTTCCGGACTCCAAGGCCGGTCAGTGACAGCCGATGCCGGAACGATAGTGCTGTCTGGACAAGGATATGTAACGTATGGAGTGCCCGGTTTTAGGACGGTCCGCTTTGACACAGCCCTTAACGTTATCGCTACGAACCACTTCCATAAAATACCAACCTATTCTATCTCCTCATCGGTGTATAGTATGCTCTTACCGGGTGGAAATGTGATACATTGCTTCAGGCATGGTAGCGACTCGCTACACATCATGCTGGCCGACACCGCTGAGAAAACCCACTGCCGCGAGATCGACTTCACGCCCGGTGCAACTCCATCGGTACTATTTTCCTCAGTGCCTTACACCTATTCTTTCAGTTCCTTTCCGTACACCGTGACCACGATGACACCTTCGGCAATTTCAACCAACGAGTTGTCGGTATATGCTGATGACGAGTGTGCGCTGCCAGATATGATAACAGAAACCCAGCCGGTAGCAACTCATCTATCCGTATTCCCAAACCCCGCCACTGATATACTGAATTTGCCTAAAAACACCGGATGGGTTGCTATATATTCGACAGATGGCAGGCTGGCATTGACGCAGACGTCGTGCTCAACTGTAGATATCTCTACCCTACCGGCCGGGCTATACTTCATAAAGCTCCATATGAAGGATGGAGAAACAACACTTCGATTCAGCAAACTGTGATACTTTCGGCCTATGCCGAGCGCCCGGACGAAACGCCTCTATATGTTTGCCATTATGCCGCCTGCTAACCTGGCGGAGCGGATAGACTGTGAGCGCCATTATTTTGCTGAGAAATATAATAGCCGGGCTGCGCTGAAGCCGCCGGTACACATTACTGTCTTTCCACCGTTCTGGGATACCGATGACCTGCCGGAACGTGTTAAGGGTTTGCACGAATGGGCTAAGACACGCGTACCAGTGGATATTGAGCTGAGAAACTTTGATTGGTTTGACAATCGTCGTAGCCCGGTACTTTACATCTATGTGGCGCGCAGTAGGGAACTTGCAGACCTGCACGCAGCATTCATAGTACAGCTTAAAAACATGCTACCGGAAGTGGAGTTAATGAACGAATATAAACCTCATTTTACAATTGGCTACAGGGACATCCCGGAAGAACTACTACCGCAAATCAGAGAGGAGTATGCCACAAGACCATTTGAAGGTACTTTCAAAGCGTCTTCCATTTTCTTATGGGAACACGACGGAAGCAGGTGGAACGTTATTGGCGAGTATTGCTTTAGAGGAGAATCTTCAGCATAGCACTACAGGATTCTGCTACTCTATTTCACGCTTTCCGGAAAGCAGGTAAATCACGGCCATACGCACCGCCACCCCATTTTCCACCTGGTCCAGGATAATGGACTGCTTTGAGTCAGCGACATCAGAGTTTAGTTCTACCCCCCTGTTTATTGGGCCGGGATGCATGATCACAATGTCTTTGCCAATGCTATCCAGCATATCGCGGTTCACGCCATAATAAAGCGCGTATTCGCGAAGCGTAGAGAACAGTGGCTTGTGCTGACGCTCAAGCTGTATGCGCAGGACGTTAGCTACATCACACCACTCAAGCGCCTTCTTAAGGTTGTGCTCCACGCGCACGCCCAATGAGGAAATATGTTTGGGTATCAGCGTTGGCGGCCCGGCAACGGTCACTTTAGCCCCCAACTTTGTGAGGCAATAAATGTTACTCAAGGCTACCCGGGAGTGCATGATGTCACCGATAATGGCAATGTGTTTGCCCTTAAGGTCGCCGACACGTTCACGCATGGAGTAGGCATCAAGCAGCGCCTGTGTGGGATGTTCGTTAGTGCCGTCTCCCGCATTTACAATGCTAGCTCCGATATGATTGGCAAGAAACCAGGGGGCCCCGCTGGCAGAGTGGCGCATCACCACCATATCCACCTTCATTGCGAGGATATTCTTTACCGTATCTATTAATGTTTCTCCCTTTGAAACGGAAGAACCGGATGCGGAAAAATTAACCACGTCGGCACCAAGTCTCTTTTCTGCAAGCTCGAACGACAGGCGTGTGCGGGTAGAATTTTCAAAAAAGATATTAGCTACTGTAGTGTCGCGGAGCGATGGGACCTTCTTTATAGGCCGTTGCAGAACCTGCTTGAAGTTTTCGGCAGTCTTCAGTATCAGCCCTAAATCGTCGGCGTTCAGTTCCTTAATCCCCAGCAGGTGTTTTACAGACAACATTCGTTTAGTCGTTATTCGTGAGTCATTTTCCGGAGTCATCCCTTCAGATTTTCCCTATGCCTTCGTAAGCAGCAACACTTCATCTTTCCCTTCGTTTTCTTTCCAGTTCACTTTTACCTTTTGCGTCAAAATGGTGTCTACGGAGTAACCGGCATAGTCGGGGTGAATAGGCACCTCTCGGCTGAATCGGCGGTCAATGAGCACCAACAATTCTACAGAAGAAGGTCTTCCAAAATCAAGCAGCGCATCCATGGCAGCCCTGATCGTTCGCCCGGTGTAAAGGACATCATCTACGAGCACCACTCTTTTGCCTTCTACGCTAAATGGAATGTTAGTTTCGGAGGGTATTTGCAGATCGCTCGAAGTGTGCACATCGTCCCGGTAAAAAGTGATATCCAGTTTGCCGTATGCTATATCTTTTTTTCCAGTGATCTCTTTGACGAGCTTTACTACCCTATCAGACAGGTTTACGCCTCGTGGCTGAATACCGATGATGACTGAGTCCTTGAAGCCTATGTGATTCTCAACAAGTTGATGAGCCAACCGCTGCAGGGTAAGTTCCAGTCGTGTATTGTCAAGCAGGGTCTTCAATGGCCGTGTATTTGCCCTCAAAAATAATCATTGAACTTGTAAACCACAAAGGAACAACAATAAGGTTGCATCGAGGATGAGACAAACACATTTCAAATCTTAAAGAAAAAATGTTTGTCGGGTCCCCCGGCCCATAAGTGAAAGCAATAATTTTGCAGTGTAATGCCGCAAAATGCGGCGAAAGCAATAACCCTTCTTAGCTAAAATCCATGCACAACCTGAACGCTTTTTTTGAAACCTATGCGCGCGCACTGGAGCGCTATGACACCAAGAGCCTGGCTTACTTCTACAATATTCCCTGTACCATGCTCTCTGACGACACAACATCTTGCTTTAATGACGCCGGTAGGCTTGAAGGTTTCTTCAACCAGGGAGCAGTGTTCTATAAACAATTCGGAATAGCCCAGGTGCGCCACGAAATATGGAGTAAACGTGAACTTACCGACCGAATAATGACTGCAAAGGTCAACTGGCAGTTTCTGGACGCTGCAAACAAGCCAATTTACAACTGCGATTATCATTATACACTGAAGCTGGACAAGAACGACAAATTGAAAATAATCCTATCCGTATCAGTAAATGAGAAGGAGAGAATGGAGGAATGGCAGGTGAAACTAAAGAACGAGCTGGTAAACCGACTGGTGGGAGCATAGATTGGCGAAGGGAGGATGTAGCTCCCGGGAATGGCAAATACTATAGAAAAAATCAAATAAATAGACTCTTTTAGCCTTTACACCAGTTTCTAATTTTGGCTATAATGATTACATTTGCACTCCATATTAAAATTTGACACTTACATGGCCACAACAGCAGATATGCGTAACGGGTTGATCATAAAATTAGATGGCAACCTATATTCAGTAGTAGAATTCGGACAAAACAAAACAGCACGTGCTGCAGCAAAGGTTTGGGCAAAGCTGAAAGGCGTGGATAATAATCGCTCTATTGAGCACACATGGAACTCGGGCGATAACATTTTCCCGGTACGTGTAGAACGCCGCAACTATCAATTTCTATATAAAGACGATTCAGGCTTTAACCTGATGGACAATAACACGTTTGAGCAGATAGCGCTTGGCGAAAACATGATTGACCGCCCTGAACTTTATAAAGACGGTCAGGAGTGTTTTGTGATCGTGAATACTGAAACAGAAACACCAATGAGCGTAGAACTCCCACCTTCGGTGAACCTGCGTATCACTTATTCTGAGCCAGGCGTGAAGGGTGATACCGCAACAAGGGCAATGAAAGCGGCAACGGTAGAAACAGGAGCAACTGTAATGGTTCCCCTTTTCGTAGAGACTGACGAACTGATCAAAATCGATACACGCACTGGTAGCTACGTAGAGCGTGTAAAAGAATAATATATTGGCTATCAACAATTAATAGAATTTACCGCATCACACACTTTAACGAAACGCACCACTTCTTAACATCTTAGACTCATGGAGTACAAACAGATACAAGAGCTGATCAAGACGATAAACAAATCGAATATCAGCGAACTGAGTATAGAGCAAGGTGATTTTAAAATCACAATCAAGCAGGAAATGACTGCTCAACCACAATACGTTGTAGCGTCTGCTCCGGCACCGGTGCATATACCCGCGCCACAACCTGTTGCAGCACCTGCGGCACCCGCAGCGCCAGCACCGGCAGCAGCTTCTGCACCGGCAGCAGCCAGCAGCAACCAGGCAACGATTAAGTCTCCGATGATCGGAACTTTCTATCGCAGCCCATCTCCAGACAAACCTGTGTTTGTGAACGTAGGTGATGAAGTAAAGAAAGGCCAGGTGCTTTGCATAATTGAAGCAATGAAGCTTTTTAACGAGATAGAATGCGAAATGGACTGCCGCATCGTTAAAGTACTGGCAGACGACTCAAGTCCGGTTGAGTATGATCAGCCGCTCTTCGTCGTGGAACCGATGTAATAGCACCGCCCCTGTGGGCACCAATATTGAAAATGGCCTTGCAATGAGGCCATTTTTAGTGAAAAGCTTATTTATTTGACTTTATCTAAATCGCAAGAAAGTGTTTAAGAAAATACTTATAGCAAACCGTGGAGAGATAGCGTTACGCATTATACGTACGTGTCGTGAAATGGGTATTAAGACTGTAGCAGTATACTCTACCGCTGACAAAGAAAGCCTCCATGTGCGCTTCGCAGACGAGGCAGTATGTATTGGCAAACCTCAAAGCTCTGAATCTTACCTGAACATACAGGCCATAATGGCTGCAGCCGAAATAACGAATGCAGACGCTATACACCCGGGCTATGGGTTCCTGGCAGAAAACGCATCGTTTGCAGAAATATGTGCCCAGTATAAGATCAAGTTTATAGGCCCTACCCCTGCCATGATCAATGCCATGGGCGACAAGATAACGGCTAAAGAGACCATGATTCGTGCCGGTGTGCCGGTAATACCCGGTTCTGAGGGTCTGCTGGAAAGCGTGGAAGAGGCAAAAAGCCTTGCGAAAGAAATGGGTTACCCTGTCATTATCAAAGCGACAGCAGGTGGTGGCGGTAAGGGTATGAGGGTGATATGGGAAGAAGGCGACCTGGAGCACGCCTACAATACAGCAAAAATTGAAGCGAAAGCGTCGTTCAAGAACGACGGAATCTATATGGAGAAGTTCGTAGAAGAACCTCGCCATATTGAGATACAGGTAGCAGGTGATCAGTTTGGTAATGTATGCCACCTTAGCGAGCGTGACTGCTCTATTCAGCGCCGTCACCAGAAGCTGGTGGAAGAATCTCCATCACCTTTTATGACGCCGGAACTGCGCCATAAAATGGGTGAAGCTGCTATAAAAGCAGCTGCAGCCATCAACTACGAAAGCGTAGGCACAATCGAATTCCTGGTAGATAAGCACCGCAACTTCTACTTCATGGAGATGAATACCCGTATACAGGTGGAACATGGCGTGACTGAAGAAGTGATCAGCTATGACCTCATTAAGGAGCAGATAAAGATCGCAGCGGGCGTAGCTATCAGCGGAAAGAACTATGAGCCAAAGATACACGCGATCGAGTGCCGGATAAATGCAGAAGACCCGTATAACGACTTCCGTCCTTGCCCTGGCAAGATCACTACCCTGCACACACCGGGTGGTCATGGAGTACGTGTAGACTCGCACATATATGCCGGCTACACCATACCTCCTTACTACGACTCGATGATAGCAAAGGTGATCGCTGTGGCGCAAACACGCGAAGAAGCAATTGACACTATGGAGCGTGCCCTGAGCGAATATGTGATAGAAGGCATTAAAACCACTATCCCTTTCCACCTGCAGCTCATGAAAAATGAAGATTTCCGCAAGGGCAACTTCACAACTAAATTCATCGAAACATTTAAACTGGTCTAAAAGTAATTAACTCCGATATTAAGTATCATGAAGAAAACACTGTGTATTACGGGTGGCGCGGGCTTTATTGGCTCGCATGTGGTAAGGCTTTTCGTGACCAAGTATCCCGATTACCAAATAGTAAACCTTGACGCCCTGACCTATGCGGGTAATCTTGAAAACCTGAAGGACATACAGGACGCACCTAATTATATTTTCGAAAAGGCGGATATTACTGACGAAAATCACATCAACGCAATTTTCGCGAAATACAATTTTGACGGCGTGATTCACCTGGCTGCTGAAAGCCACGTGGACCGATCTATTATTGATCCGAACGCGTTCATTCGAACAAACGTAATGGGGACAGCTAACCTCCTGAACGCGGCCAGGACGATATGGAAAGACAACATGGACGGCAAACGCTTCTACCATGTGTCTACGGATGAGGTATATGGTTCGCTGGGCGAAGAGGGATTCTTCCTGGAAACAACTCCTTACGATCCTCAGTCACCATACTCAGCCTCAAAGGCAGCATCAGACCACCTGGTACGTGCATACGGCAATACCTACCACATGCCATTTGTGCTTACTAACTGTTCTAACAACTACGGTCCTAACCACTTCCCTGAAAAGCTGATACCGCTGTTTATCAACAACATCGTTAACAACAAACCACTGCCTGTTTACGGCGACGGAAAGTACACCCGCGACTGGCTGTATGTAGTAGACCATGCTCGTGCTATAGACATGGTTTTCCACAATGGTCGCGATGGCGAAACGTACAACATAGGCGGCTTTAACGAGTGGCAGAACATAGAGCTGGTGAAGCTGATGTGCAAGGAAATGGACGCACGTTTGGGCCGTGCAGAAGGAGAATCGGCAAAACTGATCACTTATATCAAGGACCGCCCGGGACACGACCGCCGATATGCAATTGACGCTACCAAGATCAATAAGGAGCTAGGCTGGTACCCTTCAGTGACATTCGAAGAAGGTCTGAAGATTACCATCGATTGGTACATGAACAACCAGGAATGGCTGGATCATGTAACGTCCGGAGATTATAAAAAATATTACGATACTCAATACACCCACAGATAATGAAAGGAATTATTTTGGCTGGCGGGTCAGGTACAAGATTGTATCCTTTGACCATTGCCGTGAGCAAGCAGCTTATGCCGGTTTACGACAAGCCGATGATCTATTATCCGCTGTCTACGTTAATGCTGGCGGGCATAAATGAGATACTTATCATTACTACACCTGAAGACCAACCGGCCTTTAAAAAGCTATTGGGTGATGGTAGCCAGATTGGATGCCGTTTCGAATATGTAGTACAACCAAAGCCGGAGGGTCTGGCTCAGGCGTTCATTCTGGGTGCAGACTTCATTGGCAAAGACCCTGCTGCGCTTGTGCTGGGGGATAACATTTTCTATGGCTCCGGCATGGGTACCTTGCTGCGCAATAAAGTAACACCAGACGGAGCTGTAGTTTTTGCTTACCAGGTGCACGACCCTGAGCGTTATGGAGTTGTGGAGTTCGACAAAAATTTCAAGGCATTGAGCATTGAAGAAAAGCCAACACAGCCTAAATCGAACTACGCAGTACCGGGTTTGTATTTCTACGACAATGACGTAGTGGCGATATCAAAAGCAATCAAACCATCTCCGCGCGGTGAACTGGAAATTACTGATGTGAACCGAGTGTACCTGGAGCAAGGCAAACTGGAAGTGGGCGTTCTGGACCGGGGCACAGCATGGCTTGACACTGGCACCTTCGACTCGCTGATAGAAGCAGGTGAGTTTATTGAAGTGATCGAAAAACGCCAGGGCCTTAAGATAGGCTGCATCGAAGAAATCGCTTACCGTAACGGCTGGATTGACGATGCGCAGATGGAAAAGCTCTCTACCCTTTATATGAAGAGCGGCTATGGCGGCTACCTGAAAAAGCTGATCGGTAACAGGTAATATCTCAAAATGGCAATAGACTAAAAGGGTAGTTGGATTCAATTACCCTTTTTCATTTTTCTGTTGACCGATGTCCCCTGTTTAGGACAACAGCTGATTACACTTTATCTAAATAACCTGTTACACAATTATCTTTGCGACATTATGAATAAGGAAATAGTGGTGAGCGGAATTCGTTCTACCGGATACCTCCACCTGGGCAACTACCTTGGCGCTATACAGAACTATGTAGAAATGCAGAATAACTACGACTGCTATTTCTTTGTAGCCGACTATCACTCACTCACCACACACCCTGATCCAAAGGCACTGAAGCCAAACGTGTTTCGCGTGGTAGCTGAGAATATTGCGAGCGGCTTGGACCCGGAGAAAGTGGCATTATACGCACAAAGCGACCTACCTGAAATACCCGAGCTGTACCTGATGCTGAACATGATGGCATATAAAGGCGAGCTAGAGAAAGTGCCTACATTCAAAGACAAGGTGCGTTTGCAGCCAGACAACGTCAATGCCGGCTTGCTTACCTACCCTGTGCTCATGGCCGCCGACATCCTCATTCACCGTGCTGTAAAAGTACCCGTGGGCAAGGACCAGGAACAGCACCTGGAAATGGCACGCAATTTTGCAACCCGTTTCAACACACGCTATGGCGCCGAGTTCTTCCCTGAGCCTCAAGTTTGGAGATCTAACGCTGACACGGTTAAAATAATGAGCCTTGATGGCAATGGCAAGATGAGCAAGAGCGAGAACGCCAATGCCACCATTTACCTGAGCGATGACGACGACACCATACGCAAGAAGATAATGAAAGCAAAAACCGACTCAGGCCCAACTGAGCCGAACTCGGAAATGCCTGATTATATCAAGAACCTTTTTGTGCTGCTGCAGGTAAGTGCCGGTAGCGAAGTCACCCAAACGTTCACAGATGCGTTCAACAATTGCAACATTCGCTATGGCGACATGAAGAAACAGCTAGCCGAAAGCATGGTATCGTTTGTGGGTCCAATACGTGAGAAAGCCGCTGAACTGCAAAGAGATGAACAGGCCATTCGCAAAATACTGAAGGAAGGCGCAGAAAAAGCAAGAGCGAGCAGCGCAGTCACCATTGCAGAAGCAAGAAAGCTTATTGGCATTAACTACTATTAGCAAAGACGACGGTTACCATCCTCCTCTGCCATCGGGACGGTGAAAACCTCCGGGTGGGGAGGGCATCATTGGCACATCCCGTTTCTCGGCCTCTGGGGCTGCGCCACTTTTGAATTTGCGCACTGTGTAGATGAGTTGGAACATGAAGTACTGGCGCAGCACCTGTGTGTTGGCGTTTTCAATGTACGTTTCGGTAACAGTACGCGTAATGCTTGTATTCTGGTTCAGCAAGTCGTAGACACTGACGCGGGCTTCGAGTCGCTTCTTGAACATCTTATAACCCATGTAGGCATTCCAGAGGAAATAGTCCTGGTTACCAGTGCTGCTGAAGGCCGTGTAGTAATTGTGCGTGATGTCGGTATTAAACACAAAGTTTTCGAGAAACATCCAGTTCAGCCTGGCAGTGATTGACTGATTGTAAAAGTTGTTGTTGCTCTGCGACTGGATGGTGTTACGGACCACGTTATAGTTACCCGTGTACGAAACAGTAAAGTCTACCTGCTCACTGATATTGCTACCCAGCACTATGCCAAATGTAGGGATATAGTTGTCTGCATAATTAAGCCGGTCGTTGATAAGACCCGGCGTTCGGCTTGCATTGACACCGCCAAAGACATTCAAATTGCTCTTGATGGACCCTACCGGCAGCCCGTATGTCGCAAAAAAGCGACCGTTCCAATAGCCGTCCAGGTTTACAGGGCGTGAGAGCTGCGCACCTCGATTAACTAAAATCGAGACATCGGAAACATTGTCTTTGAAAAGGGAATCCTTAGTGGGTAGGTATACAGCGGTTCCAATATAATCGCGGGTCTGGTTAACGAAAAGATTCAGGAAAAAGTTACGACCGGATTTTGCCTTGGTAAGCCCATAGCGTACTATGAACCGCTGATCGTAGGACTGACGCAGGTCTGCATTTCCCGTCTTTATAAGCAAGGGATTTGAGACATCTATTACGTTCTGTAATTGTGTGATAGAAGGCGCGTTAGTAGATGTGCGATACATAACACGCAGATTCCTCCCGTCTTCATACCGATAATTCAACATTGCATTGGGCAGCACATTCGTGAATGACTTGTTGATATTTGCAGCGGTGGGATATTCCTGCCTGCCATCCAGGACGGCCTGCTGCACATCTACACCTGCATTGAAGTGAAACTTCATATTGCGCTCACCAATACGATAGCTCACTCCCCCTTTTTGTGTGTTATATGTATTGATATACTTGCTGCTAAACTGCGGATCCAGATCCACATAGTCGCCATTTGTATTCTTGTTTTTCGTCTCCTTGTCGGCTCTACTCTCTGAATAAGTGGGATTGTAACTAATTTGGAACTGGCCTTTTTTTCCTACCGGCTCAGTATAAGTAAGGTTGGCGCCCACATTAGCGCCGTTATTGTAGAGGTCGTAGTGCTGATCGCGTATTTGAGTAGTAACACCAGATGCCTTATAGTAATCGTTCAATGAATAGTAGCTCCCATCACCAGTTTTCTCATTCAGCCCCCCGTTGAGGTTAAGCGAAATGGTTCTTCTTGGTTTGCCAAACTTATGTTGATACAGGAGATTGGCACTTGCGTTATAGCCGGTATTGTTCGCACGGGTATCATTATCGGTATAGCTCTGCATCACATCCGCAGCGGTTGTTTTAGCGCTGTCATGGCTCATAGTGTTGTTTGCCTGCAGACTCAGCGACGGCGTGAACGTGATACTGTTAGAAGAGTCGATCGAATACTCCATGCGCAAGTTAAAGCGATGATTGGAGTTTATGGCTTCCGAATTCCCCGTATCGCGATAGATGGTGTTGGTGGCTGCGCCCGGTGAGGTAAAGTAATTGCGGGTGATGCCTGAGTGATTTGCATTATCGGCATTATTGAAGAAGTAGCTGCCAGATACTTTAAGCTTCTTTCCCCATGTGTCACTATAATTCAGACCAACTGAATTTGTAGCGCTGATGCCACCCGATTGGCCTACCATGAAGTTATTTGCACCGCCGCCAAATCCTCCACGTCCGCGCCCACCACGACCACCACCACCGGAGGATAGTCCCAGCACATCCTCTGAACTGAAGTTTTGCTGGTTGATGTTATTACTCATCCCCAATAGCGTTATGCGTCTGTCTCCGTTAAAAAAGTTCATGTTACCACCGGCTGTGTAGCGCTCATCTGTACCATAACCGGCATATAGCTTACCAAACACGCCTTCACTCTTGCCCCGACGGGTAATGATGTTCAATGTCTTTTGGGCATTGCCATCGTCAAACCCGCTGAACATGGATTGGTCGCTTAGCTTATCAAATACCTGTATCTTGTCTATCACCTCCGCCGGGAGATTCTTGAGCGCAAGCGTAGGGTCTGTACCAAAAAAAGGTTTCCCATCTACCAGTACCTGTTGCACTTGTTCCCCATTTACCTTTACGCCCGTACCGTCTGATGTAACGCCCGGCATCTTCTTCACCAGGTCTTCTGCTGATGCGTTCGGATTCGTCTTATAAGCATCAGCATTAAACTGACTTGTATCTTCCTTTTGTTCTGCCCTTATCTGCTTCCCCGCTACCTTAACCTCCTTAAGTTGCTTAGCAATTGACTCCATCTTAATGGTACCCATTGGAAACTCCTTGTCTGTGACCTCTGCAACACGCGTACCAGACTTATAACCCAGATAAGACAGTCGCACCTCGTAGAAACCGGAAGTTGAGACCAAAACAGAGAAATTACCTTCTGCGTTGGTAACGCCTCCAGTTTTCATCGTGGTATCTGACTTGCTAACCACCGTAACTGAAACGCCGGGCAAAACGGCCCCGTCGTTCTTATCCACGACCATCCCGGTAAGCGACAATGATTGCGCCAGGCTTAATTGATTGAAAAATAGGCAGCAAAGCAGCAGCGCGCGCGTAAATTTATTCATGTAATGTTTAAACCGCCCGAAAGTTAGATAAAAGCATCCGGCACTGTTTTGAAAATATTATCGGTCTATGACTGGAATTGGGAATTAAGGTTTAAACTGATAGCCAAATAAATAGAAACTGGCACACTTTTTGAATAAACAGATTGAAAAACCAGATCTTATGAAATCGGTTACCTGCCATATGTTCCTCCTCACCAGCCTGCTATTTGTAGCATGCCGAAAGAGCAGCGGCCCCAGCCCTGCCACTATACATACTGATGGAATAGGCGGCGCAAGAAACTGGCATGTTGCCAGTCGATATAAAGTGCACCGTTTCATAGCCCCCGATTCTGCGGTATATTCTGACACGACCTACTACTCAGATCAGAACTTTGCACTTTCGGTGATAGGAGCAGATACTATCCTGTTTGACAATGAAAAATATGGGTATACCGAAACTACAGGAAGCATCCGCAAGTTCCCCATATGGCATAAGCAATATTCCGGCAGTACCAGTAATATCAGTTACAATGCAGATAGCAATACCGTACGAATATATGTATATAGACCGGGGGCTAATGCCGAATCTGAGACATCTTATTACTCGTATTAAAATACCCGGAGATGCAACTGCCGCGACCTCAAAAAAAAAATGAATTAGGCACATTTTACAATAATTATTGCCACGCCATCCGCAAACCTTTCATGGCGTGCTTGCCCCAAATGAAGAAGTCCCGGCAACAAAATTGATATTGTTGCGACAAATTGAACGGAATGACTACTTACAAAGTTCTAATAGCGCTAACTGCCGTTACCATCCTAACAACGACATCCTGTAGACGAACAGCCCGGAATGCAATAGCCCCTACAACTATAACCGAAATATGTGGTTGCATGGACGCAGATGCTCTGGACTACAACCCCAGGGCAACTAAGACCGATAGCACTCAATGCCATTACGCTATTGATAGTTTGTGTGGCATCTACGATGTGATCGACACATTAGTAACATTCACAAGCCGGGGCCCAGACACTACCATCAGCGATATAGCCATAACTGTGACCCGGGCAGGCGCATCTTTTCTTCGATTCGACACGATACTCATTTGTACAGGATGCGCCAAGGGGGCTATACCTTACAACCCGGCACAGCACAGCTTCGACTACACCAGTTATTCAGACCCCTACACCAGCAACCTAGGAAAGGGTCACTTTGAGAACCGTTCTATAATCTACGAGCAAAAAATATTGAACGGATTAAGCACGTATACCCCAAGGCGGTGGGGACGAGGGGTGAGGCGGACGTAGTTACCAGACGGCACCTTATTCTTTTACCCTATTTGCTTATTTGCCAGAAGGGACGCTACTGTATAATCACCCCACGAATGAAGCGGATGCAGCTCATGCTAATATGAAAAGCATGGATACGTTGCTGGTATATGTGGCAGATCACATCCAATTTTCTTCCAAAGAAGAATGCTACATTAGCAAGCTAAACTCGAGAACCCATGCGGGCTTATCCGGCCATAGCGTTTACCCTGGTATTTTTTACATCTTGTAACTACCCACCTGATGTTCCCGCTTCAGACACAAAGGATATTATGAAGTTTGCAGGGGTTTACAAAGGGCATGCTGCTGATTGCGCCAGTTGCACCTGCGAGTTGCTTTTGGAACCAACATTCAATAAAACCCGAATATATATAGATAATGTGACATTTGGGGAGGGGGTCTGCAAAAGCAAAAGGAAGGTATATGGATATGTGAAGAATGATAGCGCTATATTCCCGAGGAGTCAGTATTCCGACTGGTGCATCGGTAAATATTACTACAGCGCAACTGCAACGCTTACAGGTGACACGCTATCCTTCATATTCGACTTTGATGGGTACGCTCCCATGCACGACACGATCGTATATGTGAAGAAGTAAACTAAACGCCCCGGATTGGATGTACTTGGCCACAGGAAACCATGTGACAAAGGAAATAGCACCCAATACTTGCTTACGCTTATACCCACCAAAAATCCGTACCTTTGCCCGCTTTTCAGGTATCAAATGAAACATATTCGCAATTTTTGCATCATAGCCCATATTGACCATGGTAAGAGTACCCTGGCCGACCGACTTCTTGAGCACACCAAGACCATATCTCACCGCGACATGCAGGCGCAGGTGCTGGACGATATGGACCTGGAGCGCGAGAAGGGCATCACTATTAAAAGTCATGCCATTCAGATGGACTATGAGTACAAGGGCGAAAAATATGTGCTGAACCTGATAGACACTCCCGGCCACGTTGACTTCAGCTATGAAGTGAGCCGTGCGCTGGCGGCCTGCGAGGGTGCGCTGCTGCTGGTAGACGCCAGCCAGGGCATACAGGCACAGACCATCAGCAATCTTTACCTGGCACTTGACAATGACCTGGAGATAATACCGGTCATCAACAAGATAGATATGGACGGCGCCATGATACCTGAGGTGACCGACCAGATAGTGGACCTGATAGGCTGTAAACCGGAAGATATAGTACTGGCAAGTGGCAAAAGTGGCATTGGTATTGAGGAAATACTCTCTGCGGTAATTGAGCGTATACCGGCTCCTAAAGGAGACCCTGCCGCTCCACTGCAAGCGGTAATCTTCGACTCGGTGTTTAACTCGTTCCGTGGCATCATCGCTTACTTCCGCGTATTTAACGGTACCATCAAAAAAAATGAGCTCATTAAGTTCATACATACAGACGCTACCTACAATGCGGACGAAGTGGGTATCATGAAGCTCTCCCTGACACCGAAGAACGAGGTGAGCGCTGGTGATGTTGGCTATATCATAACCGGCATCAAGAATGCACGTGAAGTTAAGGTGGGTGATACGATCACATCGGTGGCACGACCGACGCAGGATAGCGTAAAGGGTTTCCAGGAGGTGAAGCCGATGGTATTTGCGGGTATATACCCGGTAAGCACTGACGACTTTGAAGACCTGCGCGACTGCATGGAAAAGCTGCAGCTGAATGACGCATCACTGACCTTTGAACCTGAGACATCGCAGGCGCTGGGTTTTGGATTCCGTTGCGGATTCCTGGGTATGCTGCACATGGAGATAATCCAGGAGCGACTGGAGAGGGAGTTTAACCAGACGGTGATAACGACCGTGCCGAACGTAAGCTTCATAGCCTACACTACGCGCGAAAAAACTAAGCCGCTGATCGTGAACAATCCTAGCGAGATGCCGCCGCCAAACTTCATCGACCGTATCGAGGAGCCATTCATCCGCGCACAAATAATCACCCTACCCGACTACATAGGCAACATCATGAGCCTGTGCCTTGGCAAGCGCGGCATACTGATAAACCAGCACTACCTGACGGCAACCCGCGTGGAGCTGATATTTGAATTGCCGCTGGCTGAGATCGTATTTGACTTTTACGACAAACTGAAGAGCTGCACACGTGGATATGCCTCATTTGACTACAATCCGCTTGACTATCGTGAAAGCGACATCTGCAAAATGGACATTCTGCTGAACGGCGACCAGGTTGATGCATTGAGCGCGCTCATTCACCGCAGCCGGGCCGAGGACTTTGGACGTAAGCTGTGCGTGAAACTGAAAGAGCTGCTGCCACGCCAGCAATTCGTGATAGCCATACAGGCCGCAATAGGTGCTAAGATAGTAGCCCGCGAAACGATAAGCGCTATGCGTAAGGACGTAACGGCTAAGTGCTATGGTGGTGACATAAGCCGTAAACGCAAACTCCTGGAAAAGCAGAAAGAGGGCAAGAAGCGTATGCGCCAGATAGGTAGCGTGGACGTGCCTCAAGAAGCATTCCTGGCGGTACTGAAACTGGACTAATTCGACCTCTCCCCGACCCTCTCCAAGAGAGAGGGAGATTTTATTTGGGTGCGAGAACGATCAGGAATTGATATCATGTAATATTGAGCGCTCTCTATGGGCGCTTTTTTATTTACAAAGGTTAACTTCGTTTTGGTGCGTTCCCGGCACAATCATGCAAGACTATGAGAAGAATAATTGCAATGGTGTTTCTATTGATGCCCTTTATAGGTCTTAGTCAAAAAAGCGCTTCGTCGCCTCTTGCAAAGTATAGCAGCGAATGGAATGCAGCAAAGTATGCTGTGTGCACTACTGCAGCGCAGGCAAAGTATATGACGGAAGATGAGCGGACTACAATCTATGTGCTGAACCTGGCGCGAATGAATCCAAAGCTATTCTGCAAGTCTGTAGTTACTCCATATTGTGAGCAGGCCGGAATTGACATGAGCTCAGAGCATTTCTATTTATCTCTTGTAAAACGGCTGAACGAAATGGAACCACTTGGCCTGCTTCAACCCGATAAAGCATGTTGGGTCAGCGCGGCCTGCTATGCTGAGATTGCCGGGAACGCCGGCCGCACGGGCCATGAACGAAAAAACACAGAATGCGAGCAGGTGAAGCGTTATAATGGGGAGTGCTGTAGCTATGGCGTCCATGGCGCGGCAGCGATCATAGTGGATCTGCTGGTTGATGAGGGTGTACAAAGCCTGGGGCATCGCGAAATACTACTTACAGAATACAGGAAAATAGGCGTTGCCACTCGTCCGCACAAAAAATATGGAACGAATACAGTTCTGGACCTGGTGTTTTAGGAATTCAGGACACAACAACGACAACTCATGTGAGGGACAATTGCGGTTTGAATTCTTGGGATGTCTTTATACCTTAGAGAGTCTTTCTAAACTGAAAGCAATTAATGTATGGACATTAACACGGACACATCCGACCGAATACTACGGACGTTGTGGGAAGAAACAATAGGAAAGCGTAAGCGGGCCGGTGGCTCCCGGTGGCATAAGCAACAGATTTGTGTAGCGTCCTTCGGTGTGGGCATGGAGGAGGTACTAGATCACCTATATACTAATACTCCTGACTTCGCTGGGTTCAAAAACTGGATAGTTAGAGCAGGGATATTGCCGGCTAATATGCCGGAATACAATGAAGCCATGCTAACTGCAGCCGACTACATATCCTGGGAGCAAAACGGATACATTGTGGTTAAGAACGTAGTACCCGCTGCGGCATGTGAATCGGCCAGAAATGCAATCTGGCATTACCTGGAGGCAGACGCCGGCGAGCCTGAATCATGGTACAACGCGGCAAACGGAAAACGAGGCATGATGCTGCGACTTTTTCAACATGAAGCACTAAGCCAGATCCGGTATGCGCCAAAGATCAGAAAAGTCTACGAGGAGCTCTATAAGACAAAAGAGATATTCCTGGTTGTGGACAAAGTGAGCTTTAACCCACCTGAAACTGCGAAATACCGATTTGCCGGCAGCCCCCTGCACTGGGATGTGAGCCTTAAATGCCCTATACCATTTGAGCTGCAAGGGTTCCTTTATCTGACCAACACCAACGCTGAAGATGGTGCATTTCATTGTGTTCCGGGATTTCACAATGAGGTAGACTCGTGGCTTAGCAGCTTGCCCGCAGGCACAGATCCACGAGAGGCTGCACTGCAACTCCTGAAACCAATACCGGTGACCGGAAATGCCGGTGACCTGGTAGTATGGCACCAGGCGCTGCCGCATTGTGCTACACCTAACCGGGGCAGAACTCCACGCATGGTACAATATGTCGCCTACAAGCCTCTGGAATGTCCTCCTGATCGTACCTGGGTCTAAAACGCCAGCCGTTACATTTGCTTCACCATGGGGAACGTTCCAATAACAAGACCATCTACGTTGTAAACTCGAAACACATAAAATCCTGGCACACTTACTTTCAGACTAACCACGACATCACTTCCGACAAATTGAGCGCTGCCCGGGACTTCCCTTCCTACCATATCAAATACATTTACCCTGGCACCTGGCGGAACTCCGGATAACGTTACCTGGTTTACAAACGGATTGGGGTACAATGTTATTGAACTACCCACTGTCACATCACCAACAGCCGTCGTAGCATATACATATACAGGCACTGACACTGCCGTATCATAACAACCAGACGACAAAGAGGTAACCCGAGCGGTTATAGTATCAATTGCGCCAGCCGACTTAGTATAGACAACTTCATCTACGGTAGTTGTTGCGAACAAGGCTCCATTGTTATACCATGTGATCTGGTGTGCCGTTCCGGCGTCAGACACTGTGGCGGTCACGGTTACTGAGCCGCCTGCAGCCATCGGGTCGGATGGGCCAGACAAACTAATAGAAGGCATAGTGAGCGGCGTAACATTGAGTAAAAGCGTGTTACTTGTATCTACCGAGGGTGTGTAGCACCCACCTGTAGGTGCTGTAACAATACACCTCAGGATGTCGCCATCTGCAGGTGTGTAGCTATACCCTGCAGAAGTAGCAACTGCAGTACCATTAACCTGCCACTCATATGTACCACCTGCTATCGTTGTAGACTGCGTTGCAGATATGCCGGCACCAGCGCAAACGGTTGTGGCATCAGCTGTAATTGTGGTGACAGGTACAACGTTGGGAGTAACGTCCATGGTTACAAAATTGCTGGTATCATTTGGCGCTGAATAACAACCTGTCAGAGGGACCGCCAACACTCCTACAACCATATCGCCATCTGACGGCGTAAAAGTGTATGTTGACGATGTGGCGCCAGCTGGCATAACGCCGTTTACCAACCACTTAATAGTGCCAGCCGGCACATTAGATGAACTAGTTAACAGGGAAACAGCACCGGCGCACATTGCGGTATCACCGGTTATAGTAATAACGGGTATCGTGTCTGGCAGCGCTACGACCCTCAACTTAATAGACGTGACTGGATTGGCAATATAACACCCTCCCGGAGGTGCCGTAACAATACAATACACAGAGTCTCCTGTAGCCGGAGCATAACGATAAGTACTGTCATCAGTACCAACACTTACTGTGTTTCTTTTCCACTGGTAGTGCAGTCCGGGAATACCGTGAGCGACATAGGTAACCGTATCTCCTGCACAAACGGTATCGCTCGATTTTGTTGCAGATGTAAGGATAGCAATATTGGGTAATACGGTCATTGTTCTTGTATTGCTTATGACCGAATCAACTCCTGCGCACGCAGAAATGGTGACCTTACACGAGATGGTATCACCGTTTGCAGGTGTGTAAACGTAAGAAGAAGCCCCGGAGCCTACATTTATTCCATTCACGCGCCACTGGTACGAAAGAACCGGACCCGATGTGGTGGCCGTAAGTGTTTTAGAAGCACCAGCACAAGAAGTGTCGCCGCCACTGGCAGCAATAGACACCGAAACAGACGCTGCCGACAACCGGAATTTGGCAAAGCCCTTCAAACGGCGCCCCCCGTCAATACCATCAAAAGACCCACTCACCCAAAGGTTGTTATTGGTGCTATACATGGCAGAAACGCCGCCTTGCATTTGAGGATCCCAGGATGAAACAGCTGCAGTCGTTGTATTCAACATAGCAATACCTTTATGAGAAACGCTACCAATTGTACTAAAACTACCCCCTATAAACAAATTACTTCCTGCTGAGGCCATGGCCAAAATCGAAGTAACTGATGGTGGACTTCCTATTGGGGCGCTCCAGGAAACAGTAGTTCCGGTTGAGGCGTTCATCTTCAAAGCATAGCGCTGCGATGCCGAGCTTAACGTATAAAAATCCCCGCCTGCAAAGACCGAACCCGGCACCGCATGAAATGACAGCACATTGCTGTTTAGCGGGAGATTAGTGAGCAATGCATCTGTGGAGGCATTGTAGGTAATAAGGTACGACAACGTCGACGAAGCGCCATAACTACGCCCCACAAATAAGTTACCGGAGTTGATAAGGAGGCAATTTACAGTATAGTTGTAGTCGGGGCTCCACGGGTCAATTGCTCCGGAAATAAGGTCCGCCCTCACCAGGTGGCGATGACCTGGAAAGGTAAAAGCACCTCCAATGTATATACTGGATCCGTTGATCGCTAAAGCAGAAACCTTTGTCATAGCAATACCTGAAATAGCCAAAGGGTTCCAACTCAGAACAGTACCGGTGCTATCGACAGATGCCAGACAATCTCGCAGCACACCATTGACGTTGTTGAAGTCACCTCCCAGAATAATGTTGCTGCCGTTAAAAAGGAAACTGTTAATAGGTCCGTCAGAATTGAGGTTGAATGGCACAATAGTATCAGAGATTAAGTCAACCACAAGAAAGTTCTTTTTTCTTACTCCGCCGGCGCTGTAGATGTTACCCCCTATAAAGATGTTGCTACCACTTCTTACCAATGTATATATCTGCGATTGTGTGGCGCCATCCGGCATCGCAAGCACATCGCCTACCAAAGCTCCGGTAGTAGCACTCAGCCGGGCAAACTGCCACACTGGAGTAGCCCCCACTGTATTAAAATCTCCTCCGGCATATACTGTGGTCCCGTCAGTAACGACTGCGTTAATGCGCCCGCCCATAACAGGGGCCCACGACGTAGGAACGCCGGTATTTGTATCAACCGCAGCAATTCTTGTGCGCGAAAGACCACCGACCGATGAAAAGTTTCCTCCAAGATATAACAGATTAGATGCAATAGCGATCGATTTCACCTCTGCAGAAACGTTCGGATTCCAGGATGTAGCCAGACCCGTCGCAGTGCTTACCGCAGCAAGACGATTGCGGGTTAAAGCACCGATAGCAGTGAACGCACCAGCAACATATACTTTGCTACCCTTAACAAGTAGACTGTTTACCTTCCCATCTGCAGAAGGATTCCAACTAGTCGCGCTGCCAGCCGACAAGTCAACCGCCGCCAGACGATTACGGCCAATTCCTCCAACGTTGGTAAAGGCACCCCCGATATATGCGAGCGACCCATTAATTGCTATTGCATTTACGACATCATTTGCGTTGGGGTTCCATGTGCCAAGTGTGCCCGAGGCCAGGGACACCATTGCCGCGCGATTTCGCGTAACCCCCGGGGTACCAACTTTTCCAAACAACCCTCCAAAGTAGAGATTGCCACCACTTATCTCCATGCAAAAAACTGTTGAATCTGGCGCCGGGTTCCAGGAAGTAACGTTGCCAGATGCTCCAATCTGTACAAGGTTTCTGCGAACGGAGTCCCCCGCTCGCGTGAAATTCCCGCCCACGATCCATCCACCGGCACCGTCTGGAACAGCACAATAAACAATACCGTTGAGTTTTGGCCATGTGGCCTGGTTGACAAGCGCATTACCGGGCGTAACTCCAATAAAGCTGCCCGTTGGTCTTCCGACATAATTGAAATTTCCGCCCATGTAGAGCGAATTTCCGCGCTGTACCATGACACGGACAGCACCATCCGTTACATATTGAGCACTATCCGGAAGCAAGGTCGGAGAACACTGAGCACTGGCCGTTCTTACGGAGAACAGAATAACCAACACTCCGAGAAAAGAGAGTATTTTTTTCATAAAGGTTGAATTTCATCCGCAACATACAGAAAAACATAACACGATTTATTTCAACGCTGAGAAATGAGTAAAAGTTATACTGAATTGAGCAGGCGAACGCGAATTCTTAACTTGCCTTTTATGCGATTTCTGAGTAGCTTTATACAAACGAAGCTCATGGAAACACATACAGCTATTGCAGGGGGCGCATTTCTCATCCAGCCCTCTTCTCCGGAAAACACTTTTACGCCAGAAGAATTTGATGACGAGCAACGAATGATCATACAGATGTGCGATGAATTCCTTGACAAGGAAGTGATTCCGCACCTGGTAGAGATAGACCTGCAAAAAGACAACATCATGGTGTCCCTGCTTGATAAAGCGGGTGAGTTAGGGTTGCTCGGGGCAGCCTTCCCCGAGCAGTATGGTGGATTGGGTAAAGACTTCGTTACCGCTACACTTGTAAATGAATGTCTCGGCGGTGGACACTCCTTTGCTGTCGCAATGGCTGCGCACAACGGCATAGGTTCGTTGCCTATCCTCTATTTTGGTACAGAAGAACAAAAGCAAAAATATATACCGAAGCTGGCGACAGGCGAAATGAAGGGCGCCTATGCGCTCACAGAACCGGGGTCGGGATCGGACGCGCTGGCTGCAAAGACCACTGCTACCCTATCGGCTGACGGTAAAACCTATGCGCTGAACGGCCAGAAAATATGGATTACCAACAGCGGCTTTGCCGACGTCTTCACTGTGTTTGCAAAAGTGGAAGGTGAGAAGTTCAGCGCGTTCATTGTAGAAAAAGGCACTCCCGGTCTGAGCCTTGGTGAAGAAGAACATAAAATGGGAATTAAAGGCAGCAGCACAAGGCAGGTTTTCTTTGAAAACTGCGTGGTACCTGCCGGAAACCTCCTGGGAGAAATTGGCAAGGGTCACATCATTGCTTTCAACATTCTGAATATAGGCCGGCTGAAGCTGTGCGCTGCAGCGATGGGCGGTGCAAAACGTGCAATTGCAACTTCAGTGAAGTATGCCAAAACCCGGGAACAGTTCAATACACCCATATCCAAATTCGGAGCCATACAGTACAAACTGGCCGAAATGATGATAAGGGTATTTGCGGCGGATACTGCGCTTTACCGCACCGCCGCCTGGATAGAAGATAAGGAACAGGAACTGAAAGAGAGCGGCAAGGACAACCCACTGTTAGGTGCGGCTGAAGAATACGCTATTGAGTGTGCCATGCTCAAAGTATTAGGCTCTGAAGCACTGGACTATGTGGTGGACGAGGGGGTGCAGATACACGGTGGCAACGGATACTCAGACGAGTACAACATATCTCGCGCTTACAGGGACAGCCGCATTAACCGCATATTTGAAGGAACCAATGAAATAAATCGTCTCCTGGTACTGGACATGTACCTGAAGCGGGCTATGAAAGGCCGTATAGACTTGATGAAACCTGCCATGGCTGTGCAGCAGGAATTGATGAGTATACCGGACTTCAGCGAGGATGAAACTCCATTTGCCGCAGAAATGAAAGTGGTGGAAAACTTCAAGAAGGCCATACTCATGTGCGCCGGCGCCGCTGCTCAGCAACTTATGATGCAACTGGAACATGAGCAGGAAATACTGATGAACCTTGCCGACATGGCAATTGATACCTTCCAGGCAGAAAGCGTGCTACTCAGGGCCATGAAAATGGCTGCCAAAGGCGACGCTAATGCAGATGTTGCGGGCGACATTGCCAGGACTTTCATATACGACGCAGCCGACCGGATAAACCATGCAGGCAAGGCGGCAGTGAATAGCTTTGCGACCGGTGATACTCAACGAATGATGCTAATGGGCATAAAGCGATTTACAAAGGCGGCGAGCTACAATACAAAGGATGCACGAAGAAGGATTGCAGGGAAGGTTATCGAGGCAGAGAAGTATTTTCTTTAAAACACAGGCGCTCAACGGGGAAAAGGCTCCTTAGGAAGCTAATTATTTAGGAAATGCGGGAAAATTTCCGATATTAGCTGCAATTTCACCGAAAGTCGTATAAGACCTGCTTATGAAGTACAGAATTCTCCGCATCCTTGTGTTACTCTTCCTGATGACAAACCTCAGTAGCTGTTTCATGGGCAGGTGGCAACGATACCATAACAGGCATCACTATGTGCATAAGAAACACTATCGTTCTTATCACAAGCACCGCAACAGGGACTGGTAAGTCCTTTCTGCACGTCTGTGTTACATTTTTCCACACTGAGCGCTTTGGCGTTTCCTATAACTGGTAATGAAATTACCTTTGCAATCGCATATGATACAGGTACAAATCATTAATAAGTCGCCACATGCTTTACCCGCATACCAGACTGAAGGTAGCAGCGGCATGGACCTGCGCGCATGGCTTAAAGAGCCGGTAACCTTACAACCGCTTGAGCGCCACGTAATTCCAACAGGCTTGTATATGTCGTTGCCGATAGGCTACGAGGCACAGATCCGGCCAAGGAGTGGCATGGCAATTAAGCGTGGACTAACTGTAATAAACTCACCGGGGACAATAGACAGCGACTACCGCGGAGAAATAATGGTTGGTATCGTTAACCTTTCAAATGAGGCGCAAACGATTGAAGACGGAGAGCGCATAGCTCAGATGATAGTGAGTGCCTACGCCACAGTAGCATGGGAAAGTGCGGAAGTACTGGATGATACGGTACGAGGCGACGGCGGATTCGGACACTCAGGAACGAAGTAATTTGATAAGTCGAAGATTTGACAATTTGACAACGAGTCAAGAAGTGTATTCAATAGATTATTATTAAATAAAAACATAATGAACATTATCATACCAATGGCGGGAATGGGTAAGCGCATGAGGCCGCACACCCTTACTACTGCCAAGCCACTATTGCCTGTAGCCGGAAAGCCAATTGTGCAACGACTGGTCGAAGACATAGTTGCTACGTGCAATGAAAAAGTAGACGAGATTGCATTTATCATCAGCCCGGCTTTTGGAAAGGAAGTAGAGGCACACCTATGCTCCGTAGCAGAGACGCTCGGAGCGAAAGGTAAAATCTGCTACCAGGAAACGCCACTTGGCACTGCCCATGCAATTCTTTGCGCCGGTGACACATTGAAAGGAAACGTTTTCATCGCATTTGCCGATACATTATTTAAAGCAACTTTTAGTATTGATACAAACAAGGATGCAATAGTGTGGACACAGCGTGTGGACGACCCAAGCGCTTTTGGAGTGGTGAAGATGAATGAAGCCCGCGAAATACAGGCATTTGTAGAAAAGCCAAAAGAGTTTGTATCTGACCTGGCCATTATTGGTGTTTACTATTTCAAGGACGGCGACCGGCTTAAAAAAGAGATGCAGCGCCTGATAGACAATGACATAAAGCTGAAAGGAGAATATCAGCTAACCGACGCCATGGAGCATATGCTGAAAAATGGTGTAAAATTCTATACCGGACAGGTAGAAGAATGGCTGGATTGCGGCAATAAAGACAATACCGTTTACACGAATGGCCGCGTTCTGAGCATTAAGCAACACAGTGAGCAGCTTATTGACCCTTCGGCGGTAATAGAACAGTCAGTGATAATTCAGCCTTGTTATATAGGCAAGGGTGTCAAAGTAAAAAACTCGGTCATAGGCCCAATGGTGTCGCTGGAAAGTGGCGTAACGGTGGAAGACTCTAGGATAAGCAATAGCATTGTGCAGGCAGATAGCCTTGTTAAAAATGCGTGTATAGAAAACTCGATGTTGGGGAAAAGCGTAACTTACATGGAGAAACCGTCTGAGCTGAGCATAGGCGATTTTTCAACTCATATATGATAAGGCGCACCTGTTTACTTTTCCTGCTTTCTTCCCTGGGAATTATGCCTGCTATGAGCCTTGCTCAGAGCATTAAGATCACGCCCATTACTGCCCCCGGAGGAAAGACAGAAAAGGAGGATGGCGACAAACCGGAGAATGTAGAAGGTGAAGACATTGCCGAGACTGAAGAAGGGCGCCGGGCAAAAACGGACGAGCTATTTTTTGAAGCACTGAAAGCGAAACAACACGCTGACGATGAACAGGCAGAGACGCTGCTGAAACAGTTCCTGTCAAAAAGACCCGAAGTTGCCGCCGCCCACTACGAGCTGGCCAAGATATATTCTGAGCAGAAGAAGACGGAGCCTGCTATGGCCTCGATAAAAAAAGCGCTTGCGCTGGACCCTCAAAACAAATGGTATAAAGAGGCAAAAGCGGGCATATTAATAGCTAACGCCCACTACGTAGAAGCGGCAGAGATCTATGGCGAGTTGGCCAAGGCTGACAAGCAGGATGATGAATACCCGGTGCTCGCTGCAGAATTTTACGAGCGTGCCGGAAAACGTCAGGATGCCATAAACTACCTGGACATGGCATTGGCGCGCAACCCAGGTGACGAGGACATACAGGTACACAAAATGCAGCTTTACCTGAACATGAACCAGGTGGAGAATGCCGTGACGGTGGTGAAGCAAATGATCACTGATGACCCGAAAAACGGCAAATACTATAAGCTGTTGGGTGAGGTGTATGACAACAACAACATGACGGACAAAGCCGCAGCGCTTTATGACGACATCTCAAAGAAAATGCCGGATGATCCGTCCATCCAGTTGGGACAGGCTACTCACTACCTGGCCACCGGCGATACTCCCAAATACCGGACATTTGTACGTAAGGCCATCACTAATACGGGTATGGAAACCGAAATGCAGATAGAACTGCTGAAGGCCTACCTGAGTACAATGCCCGATGAAGCCAGTGCACTCGCTGAGGCTTTGCCTCTTGTGGCAAAACTGGCATCGCAGGGCACCCCCGACGCCCAGATACTGGACTATTATGCGGCGGCATTAGAGGGCAATAACATGCCAGACAGTGCAGCCGTGATCTATAAAAAGGCGCTCGCATTGAAGCCGTCAGAATTCAGTCTTTGGGTGAGACTGATGGGAAACTACCAGGAGAAAAAATATGCCGACTCCCTGATCAAATACAGTGAACGCGCCATGAGGCTGTTTCCAAACCAGGCGATCGCGCACTTTTATAATGGCGTAGGTTATATGAATAAGGGAAACTACCCTTCTGCCATAAAGGCGATGAACCGTGCGCTGGACCTGCAACCGGAGACCGAAAAAGAAGCAACTGCTCAGATATACAGTACGCTGGCCGATGTGTATTATAGCAGTAAGCAGTATACCCTTTCAGATCAGACGTTTGACAAAGCGCTCGAACTGGACCCTACAAACGCTACGGTTCTCAACAACTACAGCTACTACCTGTCTGAGCGTGGTATCCGCCTTGATGACGCAGAGAAAATGTCGAAAAAGTCTCTGGAATTGCGACCTGACGAGATCAATTTTCTCGACACCTATGGCTGGATCTTATACAAAAAGGGGGATTACAACAAGTCCAAAACATACATTCAGAAAGCAATAAGCCTGGCAAACGGGAATAACGATGCCACATTATTGGAACACCTGGGAGATATCCTTTACAAACTAAATGACAAGAGCGGTGCGCTGGAGTCTTGGAAAAAAGCAAAAGAAAAAGGCAGTGACGGCAAGAACCTGGACAAAAAAATCAATGAAGGCAAGTTGTACGAATAAACCGGCACTTGTTGTTCTACTTGTATTTGCCCTTTCTCTCTTTAGCTCCTGCACATCAAAGCTGCTGGGTGGAAAGAAAAAGAAAAAGGATGCAACAACGACGCGGATGGCGGAAACGAATGCACCCCAACCCGGGCTACCTGCTGCTGAGGGAACAGGAATTCCGGTAGCCACACCCGGAAATGCATCGACGATCGCAGCCTTAACTCCTCTGTGGACACGCAGATTAAATTATAAGACACTCTCCGGAAAGGCGAAAATAGGGCTTGAAGGTCCTGATCTTTCGCATGAGCTAACAGCAAACTACAGGATAGCTAAAGACAGCGTGATTTGGGTACACGTCACGGCACTAGGAGGAATAGTGTCTGTAGCAAGGATATTTGTGACGCCAGACAGTTTTTTCATGCTGAACTACCAACAAAAAGAGGCAACAAAACTGGCGCTGAAGGATGTAGGGAAAATACTGCCGGTACCCGTGAAGTTTCAGCAATTGCAGAGCCTTTTCACCGGAGACCCTCTTGCAGATGGAACCATCACTGCTGCCGAATCGAAGGACTCATCATGGTCCCTGAAGGTAGAAGACCCCACCTTTCTTCAGAGCGTGACCTATGCTAAAAAAGACAGCACGCTTGCTATGAGCACATTGGAGACACATGACCCTAATGGGCCAAGAGCACTTGTAAATTATAACCTTTACGAACTGGTGAGCAACAGGCTCCTCTCTACAAGCAGGACAGTGCACATTCAAAATGGAGTGAAGGCCTATACCGTGGAAATGGACCTGGCAAATCCCGAATTTGACAAGGCACTTGAGTATCCGTTCTCGATTCCGGGAAATTATAAGTTGACCTCCAACCGTTAGTGGAGGGTATTCAAATAAATTTCATCGTGGCAAATTTGTATATCATAGCTGGTTGCAATGGCGCGGGCAAGACTACCGCAAGCCTCACGATCTTGCCTGAAATACTTGGCTGTAACGAGTTTGTGAACGCAGACAATATTGCTGCGGGGATATCGCCATTTAATGTGGAAGGAGTGGCGGTTGAGGCAGGAAGAATAATGCTGCACCGAATAAATGAATTACTTAATGAGGGTGTCGACTTCGCCATAGAGACTACCCTTGCTACGAGGAGCTATACATCGCTCGTGCGCAGGGCGCAAAATGCCGGATACAATGTTTCCCTTATCTACATTTGGCTCACCACGCCCGAACTGGCCCTGGAGCGTGTGGCAGTGCGGGTAAAAAAAGGCGGCCACAATATACCTGAACACGTGGTGAGGCGGAGATATGCGAAAGGCGTCAGCAATCTCTTCCACTTATTCATGCCTATTTGCGACACCTGGATCGTGGCAGACAACTCCCGCGGCATACTGGAACCGATAGCCCGTAAGGATTCAGAGTTTGGCCATATCATTGAAAACAGCGACCTTTGGGAAGCAATCAAGGAACTATCATGAAGAGCAGGCAGGAAAATGCCGAAATGCTGAACAAGATTGAGGCCGGCCTGAAGCTGGCTATCCGCAGACTGTATGAACAGATGGCAGCCAATAACGAAATGGCCGTGATCTGCGAAAACGGCGAGATCAAACATATACCCGCCCGTGAACTGCTGAAAAGGCAGGACAAAAAATAATCCCCTCTTTTCTACTCTTTCAAACCGCAACGGGAAGCCGTTCAGAATTGCGTTTTATTACCTTTGCGCCCATGAATCGTACGCAACTCGTAGAAAACATCTTCCGTAAGAAATCAGTACTATGTGTGGGCCTTGACACTGACCTCGCAAAAATTCCGGCCCACTTACTGCAGGAAGAAGATCCGGCTTTTGCATTCAACAAGGCGATCATAGACGCTACGAAGGAATATACTGTTGCCTACAAGATAAATACAGCATTTTATGAAGCCCAGGGACTTGCCGGCTGGCAAACAATGGAGCGAACACTCAAATACATTCCCAAAGACATATTCACAATAGCTGACGCAAAGCGAGGAGATATTGGCAACACTTCAGAGCAATATGCGCGGACATTCTTTCACACCTACCCTTACGACAGCGTAACTGTTGCACCCTATATGGGCGAAGACAGTGTAAAGCCATTCCTGCAATTTGAAGACAAATGGACCATCGTGCTCGGATTAACATCCAATGCCGGTAGTGCTGACTTTCAGTTGCAAACCTGCGGTGAGGAACCTCTGTATAAAAAAGTGCTGAAGACGGTTGCATCCTGGGGCACGCCGGGCAATACAATGTTTGTGATAGGCGCCACACGGAAGGAACAACTTCAGGAAGTGCGTGCACTGCTGCCTGAGCACTTTTTCCTGGTGCCGGGTGTAGGCGCCCAGGGAGGCGACGTGAACACGGTGTGCAGCAACGCAATGAACAAAGATGCCGGATTGCTGATAAATGTTTCCCGCGGAATTATTTATGCCGGCAAGGGAGAAAACTTCGCTGAAGCGGTGAATATTGAGGCTAAGAAATACCAACAGGAAATGGCGGCTTTCTTCTAACTGTGCCGGCTCTTTTTTGTCGCCGGAACATGGATTTTTCACTACTTTTTTGTTAAATTTATTGGCGACCGGAAAATATTAAATATTATTAGCTGATAATTAATATTTCACCTACCTATCCCGGTTGGACAAAGAATAATGATGCCCGACCGGTGATGAATAAGCACAACGAAAGACAACACAATTTCTCCAATATGAGGATAGCGGCGCGCCTTATTGCCCTATTCCTATTACTTTTTTGCGTTAAACCCGCTATAGCAGTTACTGCCACCTTCAACGCTGACAAGGTTTCAGGATGCGCACCTCTGGTGGTGAATTTTACCCCGGTGGACCCACCATGCAGCGGATGTACTTATTCCTGGAACTTCGGCACGGGATCTCCTGTGGGTGGATATACCGCATCTTCAAGTTTCCTGACAACCGGAACACATGTAGTGACACTGACAGTGACCAGCGGCGCAACGACGATAAGCAGCACCAGGTCTATTACGGTCTATCCGTCGCCAACCGTGAACTTCACCGCAAGTGACACCGCATTTTGCCCCGGCGGTAGCGTTACCCTAACCAACGCTAGCACTAACGGCGTGCCCGGAAGCGCAACTTACAAATGGAGCCTTGGCGACGGCGATACCTCGCTCACAGCAAATACGAGCCACACTTACCTGGTACCGGGCTACTACAACATAGCGCTAACTGTGACGAATGCACAGGGATGTGCAAGAACGCTTACAAAAACGACGCTCATACACGTATACACGCCCCCCAAGACACAGTTTACACCAAGTAAGTCAATTCTGTGCAACCCACCCGTGAGCGTTGCTTTTTCAAACACCACTACCGGCGATGGCCCCATTAGCTATGTGTGGCGATTTGGGGACATGCAAGTTTCCACAACTACAAACCCCAGCCACACTTACTCCAACACCGGAACGTATAACGTTTGGCTTCGCGCCACCGATGTTCATGGCTGTCCTGACAGTGCAACAATTACACCGCCTATTGTAGTGGGCGGTGTCACGGCAAATTTCAACTTCAACGATTCCGTCTGCAGATACGGCACCGTAAACTTTACAAATACGAGCACAACCCATACTTTCCGAAAATGGTTTTTCGGCGACGGCGCAACCTCGCTAGACATAAATCCGTCCCACGTTTACACGGCTGCTGGCACTTATGTGGTGAAGCTCGCTGCAGGATACAGCCCTTGCGTAGATACAGCCACAAAAGTGGTACATATAATGGCAGGACCATCAGGCTCGTATTACCAAACTCCGGCGGAGCCTTGCCCTGCCCCTGTAAATGTCACTTATACCTCTACCGCACCGCCCGGCACCATTGTCGACTGGCTCTTTGAAAAGAAAATACCTGCATCCGGGCCTTCTGTCCTACACAATTATGCTGTTGACAGCATCGTATATATCCGGATGATAAAGACCGACCCTTTAACGGGCTGCAAGGACACTGTGCAAACGATGGACACACTGTACAGCCTCATCCCAAATATCTATACGGACACAAGCCGGGGATGTGCGCCCTTTAATGTTGACTTCCTGCTGGCTCTGACCACGCCTTCGCCCGACGGATCGACTATTATTCCATACCCATATGGCATAACAAGCAACAGCTGGGATTTTGGTGATGGATTGGGCGCTACCGGAATTACCGCAAACCACACGTTCGTAGACACCGGCATTTACCGCGTAAAGATCACTACCACTACAAATAACGGCTGCACGATAGAAGACTCCACATTCATATTTGCGGGTATGTTTTCTGCTGCTGAGTTCACGGCTTCGCCGCTCCACGCTTGCAGAGAAGACACGATCACATTTATCGCAACAGTAACTGAGGCCTTTGTCGACTCATTCGTATGGGATTTCGGCGACTTCCAGACTTTTTCGAAAAAAGATACCATTCGCCGGGCGTTTACATTGCCGGGAAATTTCACCGTAACCCTGACACCGTGTTATCATGGATGCTGCAGTGATACATTCATACGGCGCGATTACGTACTGATCGATTCCCCGGGAGTAACGATGTATTATCAATTTAACTGCCCCATTGACCGGCAAGTACTTTTCTTCGACTCGTCGCTGGGCAACGACTCAACCATCTGGTCTTTTGGCGACGGCGATACTTCTTACGTAAGGTACCCTCCACATACCTACGATTCCGCGGGCACTTACCCCATAGAGTTGATAGCCATAAGCAAGGTGACGGGCTGTGTTGACCGAAGACGGGACACAATTTATGTTGCAGACCCGAAACCGTATTTTAATGCTGTCACCGACACACAGATTTGTGAAGAGGACACAGTAAGTTTCCTTGTCCATGACACCACAGGTGCGCGTCTATCCTATAGTTGGATAACCGGAGATACAGTAACTCCATTCTTCGACCAAACAGGCTACTCCTACATCTACAAATATCCGGGGCGATACACGGTGCAGGTTGTGACATGGGATGACAATGACTGCCACGATACCGCTACCCGAGTGAACTATGTTACACTCGGAAAGCCGATTGCGGGATTTGCCCCTGCCGCGCCGGTAGGGTGCGTTCCGCTGACAATGAATTTTACCGACACAACGAGAAATGTAATAGGGTTAACCACCACATCCTATGCCTGGCAATTTGGAGACGGAGACACAATTACTACAACCAGCCCAAGTGTATCACATATTTACACTGCCGCAGGAACTTACACGGTTACTGAAGTTGTGACAAACAACAATAATTGTAGTGATACTACTACACGGGTCATAGTCGTAAAGAAAGCAGAACCATCCTTCCTCGTCTCCAACGGAAACCCATGTATAGGCACTGTAGTAGACTTCGACAATATCTCTCCCGCACTGGTCACTGTTTCCTGGGCCTTCGGCGATGGAGCTACCAGCACCGTCACCAGCCCATCACATGCCTATGCTGATACCGGGCACTACGATGTAGTACTCACAATAACGGATACCAATACCTGCACAGCAAGTGCTATGTATACGATAGTTGTGGGCAAACCTATAGCATCTTTCACTGTGAGCGATACCGTGTCAGTGTGCCTTCCTTACCTGGCACAATTCTACAATCATACCATTGGCGGAGCTACCTATGAATGGAACTTCGGGGACGGCCATACTGCGCTTGTTCCCTCTCCTACCAACAACTACACAGTGGGTGGCGTGTACATTGTAACACTTACGGCAACAAGTGCCTATGGATGCTCGGACACCACTACAGGACATGTGAGGGTATATGGCTATCCCGGCTCCTTCACCTATACGCCTCTTTCTGGCTGCAGTCCGTTAACGGTACATTTTAGTTCGGCGCTCACAAACGTCCCCAATATATCCTGGGATTTTGCAGACGGGGTGATAAGCACCGTATCTACTGTAGATACAATTTCGCACACATATACCACACCCGGCGCTTATGTGCCCAAACTGATCATGAGCAATAATGCCGGCTGCGTCACATCCAGCATCGGCTTAGACACGATAAAGGTCAGCAAAGTAACAGCGGGAATAGCCCTGAATCCGGCTATCGTTTGCCCGAGGGACACATTTATCATGTCCAGCACATCAACAACATACTGGTCGCCCATTACCACCTACTCCTGGAGCTATGACGGCTACACGAGTACCCTATCGAATCCAAGGCATGCAATAACCACTGCAGGCACCTACCCGGTGCGTCTCCAGGTAACAAATGGCTGGGGTTGTACCGACACAATAAGCACACCCGTAACTGTGAAGTATGTAGCCCCTATAACAGGAGACACTTCAATTTGCACCGGCCAAAATACAACGCTGAGCGATTTTACTACCGGGGGCACATGGAGTAGTTCATCCACCGCGATTGCTACCATTGGCAGTAGTACGGGAGTGCTTGCAGGGGTAGCGAGTGGCAGCGTTGTCGTCACCTACCACGCCCTTGGTTGCTATGTCACTGCCATCGGTACGGTGAGCCAAACGCCACCGGCAATTGCCGGTACCTATAGCGTATGCGCAGGATCCACAACCCCGCTCAGCAACTCCCTGACGGGTGGAACATGGGCATCTTCAAATCCCGCTATTGCCACAATTACTACTTCAGGCATAGTGAATGGCCTCTCGGCGGGAACATGTACCGTTACCTACACTGTGGGCGAATGCTACGTAACTGCCATCGTTACAGTAGCGGTAATGCCCGGAACAATAACCGGCGTGGGCACGGTTTGCACCGGGCTAACTACGAACCTCTCCAATGGCGTAAGCGGCGGAGTTTGGAGCAGCAGCGATACAAGCATAGTAAAAGTGAATAGCACAGGAGTTGCCAGCGGCATAAATACCGGCACGGCAACCATTACTTACGCCATCGGTAGTTGCTTTACTACAAGCACAGTAACCGTGAACAACACAATACCTGAAATCGCGGGTACATTTACGATTTGCCCGGGAAGCACCACCACACTAACAAATTCTGCGACCGGCGGCACATGGACGAGCGCCGACACGGCCATTGCTGTTATTTCCACAGCCACCGGAGAGCTTACTGGCAAACACGATGGCTCCGTTATCATTACCTATTCATTGGGCGGGGGGTGTATTGACACCGCGGTGATGACGGTACTGGTAGCCCCCGATGCAGGATCGATCGAAGGACCGGAAAAAATATGTACCGGAGCTTCTGCAACCTTTACCAACGCAGCTTCGGGTGGCACATGGGCCAACACTGAGCACCACTCCACTTTATCCGGCACACTCATTTCCGCGACCAGTCCGGGCATAGACACGCTTAGCTTCACAGTTTCCAACGGTGTTTGTAGTGCAACAACAACAAAAGTAATTGAGATCGTTACGCTGCCGGCACCGGGCAGCATAAACGCAGCCGGCCCCTTCTGCGTAGGAGCTACTACTACCCTTTCTGTTACACCGGCTAATCCCGGAACATGGACGACATCAAATAGCGCACTGGCAACAATTGACACTTCTACAGCATTCCTGACGGCAACGGGCACGGGTACAGTGAAGATCTCCTTTATCGTTTCTGCCGACGCCAATGGCTGTCGCGACACTGCATATGCCGACATCACCATTACTGAACCTTCGTTTTCAATTGTGCCGAAGGTAGTGGACGTGAATTGCTACGGAAAAGACAATGGTCGCGTGACGCTGGCAATTGCAGGCACCCCGCCATTCGTGTACAGATGGTCAACCGCAGATACCACAGATGCTATTGATTCGCTGGCACCGGGCACCTATTCGGTTACTGTGACCCAGCCCGCAACCCAGTGCCGCAGGGATGAACAATACACAATATCGCAACCTGATTCTATAACCGTTGAAGCCGAAATAATAGCAGATACCTGTCAACTAAAACTGGGTGCGATCACTACTACTGTTTCAGGCGGCAGTGGTGTCTATCACTATGCATGGAGCGATTCTACGCACCTGATCGATTCGGTGAACACAGCAATCGTCTTCCAGCCGAAAGGTATGTACACGCTCACCGTAACCGATGATCTGGGTTGTGTGGATTCCAACGTTTACGAAATCCCGGAAGGGCCGTGTAAAGGCATCGTGATATACGATGTAATAACACCAAATGGAGATGGCGTAAATGACTATTGGGTCATCAACGGTATCACTGACTATCCGGGAAACCTGGTGCAGATATTTGATAAATGGGGCGACCTGGTGTATGAAAAGAATGGCTACAAAAAAGAGTGGACAGGCCAGGGAAGCAAGGGCGGTGAGCTGCCGGACGGCGTGTACTACTATATCGTGAAACTGAACGAACCAAGTAAGACCGGCGGTGAAACAGAATTTGCGGGAACAGTAATGATAAAAAGATAGTACGTGACAGAGCAAAGGTGATACTATGAAAAGAATCTTAGCAGCAATTACATTGGTCGGATTAGGCTCGCTCAGCGCAATAGCCCAGAGCGACCAGCACTATACCATGTTCATGTACAATAAACTGTACTACAATCCCGGCTACACGGGCAGCAGGGATGTAACGTCCTTTAATGCCCAGTATCGCAACCAATGGTCCGGGATACCAGGCGCACCCAAGACACTAAGCATTTCGGCCGAGGCGCCCATTGGCAGTTACATGCGCTCTTTTCGCAAGGTCGCATTAGGTATAAGTCTTAGCAACGAAAAAGTAAGTATAGAAAACAACACGAACATACGAGCCTATTACGCCTATCGAATTAAGTTTGAAAAGTCTGTCCTTTCTATGGGGTTGGCTGCAGGAGGAAGTTTCTACTCGGCCCTATACAGCAACCTGAACGCATATCAGCAAAACGACCAGAACCTGACAACAGATGTGCGTAACGCCTTTCTGCCAAATGTTGGTGCCGGTGTATACTGGAGCACAGACAATGCTTACATCGGCCTATCCACCCCATCAATGCTTCAGAACAAATATGACAAAAACGGAACACAGATCGCAAAACAGATAAGAGCCTTCTATCTCAGTGCAGGCTATGTATACCCGCTAAACGAAACAATAAAACTGAAGCCGCAAGTCCTGGCAAGGTTTGCAATGAATGGTCAATCGAAACTGCCCATGAACTTCGACCTGAACGCCTCGGCTATTGCTTATGACCGATTTATGGCCGGGATCACCTACCGTACCGACAAGTCCCTTGCGGGTGTCGTGCACATACAGGCGACAGACCGTTTGAACCTGGGATATTCATATGATTTCCTGATGTCCGACATTGCTCCATACGCAAGAGGTGCGCATGAAATAGTGGTAGGATATGACATCTCTAGAGAAAGATTGAAGTTTGCCACTCCCCGCTTCAATAAAGCCTTTTAAAATACCCATCCCCACAAACAAACATGAGGATATTCATATTTATAGCGGCTGCATTGTACTTACCTCTTATGATGGGTGCAAAAGAGAACAAAGACCTGATGAAGGCCAACTACTATTATTACCACTATGCTTATAACGAAGCCATACCCTACCTGGAGAAACTTACCGATACCGGGGCATCACCAGACCTGCTGGAAAAACTAGGCGACTGCTACCGGCTTACAGGAAATACAGAAAAAGCGACAGCAACCTATGAAAAGGCAATCTCAATTGAAGGGCATTCCGACCAGTCTGTTTTAAAGTGCGGCCTCATGCAAATGCGATTGGGCAAATACGCTGAAGCTGGCACACAATTCGCTATCTATAAGAAGCAACACCCGGAAGATAACCGCCTTACCAACCTTATACAGAGTTGCCTTGAAGCACCGGGAAAGAAAGAAGGGTTCCCCACGGGAGTAACGCAATTTGCCCCCTTCAACTCCGACGGATCCGATTATGCCCCTACCATGTGGGGACGCAACCTGGTATTCACTTCAGACTCGCTCTTTGGCGTAAAGAAGAAAACCGATAAGTGGAGTGGTAATGCGTACTATGGAATCTATATGGTGCCCCTTGAAGGTGGAGATGTTTTTGGTGAGGATGTGAGACCGATAGACGGTCCGAAAGAAATGAACATAAGGTACCACACAGGCCCGTGCACGTTTTCAGCCGACGGAACAAAAATGTACTTCACCCGTTCCAGATTTAACAGCGGACTGCTTCAAAACAAAGCAGTGGGCGGCAAGGATAGTACCGTAACGCTTGAAATAATACAGGCCAGTGACTACGACACCACTTCAGGGAGATTCAAAACACTTACGCCCTTTCCTTTCAACAGTAGCAGCTACTCATCCGCACATCCGGCTATTTCGCCAGATGGGAAATTGCTGGCATTTTCAAGTGACAAACCCAGAGGTGTGGGAGGCCGGGACATTTACGTATGTAAGCGCCTGGGAACGAACTCCTGGGATGCGCCCGTAAACGCAGGAAAAACTATAAACACAGAAGGAGAGGAAGTTTTCCCATGGTGGGCCGACAGTACTACGCTTTACTTCTCCTCAGACGGGCACGTGGGCCTGGGAGGACTTGATATATACAAAGCAAACTATGACCGGGAATCAGGTACGTTCGGGACTCCGGTAGCCATGCCGCTACCTCTTAACTCGTCCTATGATGATATGACCCTATCGCTACCGTCTGAAGGAAGTGGATATTTTTCATCCGACCGGCCCGCGCCAAAGGCGGGGGACAATATATATTTCTACCGGCACATGAATGTTTATCTCGCTGTGTCGGTAACGGACTCATTGACAGGCAAAAGTATTACGGCAAATATTGACCTTACTTCAACAAAGGATTCTGGTTCAGGACAGGTGCCGCAGGACACACTGTATACAAAGCACCTGTGGCCAAACGAGCGCTACCTGGTAAACGTGAGCAAAGCCGGCTACTGGCCACACCCTTTTACTGTGTCTGCCGTCACCAACGGAAAAAATCTAAGAGACACAATATTCAAGCGCATCAGGCTGACTCCGAAGATAAATACGTGGGACTCTACATTTGCAGTTACCGTTTCTGAGAGTCCGCGCCTGCCCATTCGCCCGGGCATTATGGATACGCCGGGCATCAATGTGTTTGAAGTAAACAAGGTGTATGTGATCGGCTACTTCGATTTCAACTTCAACAAATTCTTCTACCAGGCAAACAAGTCAGATGTCAATTTTGAAAAGAAGGTAGTATTGGATACCCTCTACAACATATTGATGCGCCACCCAACAATGGTGATACAGGTACAGGCGCATTCCGATTGCCGCGGCACCGAAGAATATAACATGAAACTCTCCATAGACCGTGCTTATTCTGTGGTGGCCTACCTAAAGAAACGCGGCATACCTAAAGAGCGCCTGCAGTACAAGGGCTTTGGCGAAACCGCGCCTACCGTGCCCTGCCCGGACTGCTACTCCTGTACAGAAGAGGAACATGCCCAGAACAGGGTACTAGAGTTCGTGGTCCTGAAGATCTGACAGATTATAACGAGCGCACAAGGTCTTCAACAATACCCGCCATTACAGGTGCCGCGGCATTTGCTGCTTCCAACACCTCTTCATGCGTAATCACTACGGGCACGTCGCTGATGCCAATATCTGTAATGACGCTGAGTGCAAACACCCTCATACCACTGTGGCAAGCTACAATAACCTCCGGCACAGTGCTCATACCTACAGCATCACCGCCTATCACGTGTAGCCACCTGTATTCCGCGGGCGTTTCAAAGGTTGGGCCTTGTAGACCAACATATACGCCTGTCTTAACATCTACACCCCTTTCGCGGGCTATAGACCTGGCTTTTTCAATAAGTGCATTATCATATGGCTTGCTCATATCCGGGAATCGCGTACCTAAACGGTCATCATTTGGGCCACGCAAAGGATGTTCCGGAAAAAGGTTGATGTGATCGGTTATGATCATCAGGTCCCCGATCTTGAAGTCCCGGTTCATACCTCCGGCAGCATTTGACAGTACCAATATTTCTGCACCTAGCGCTTTCATTACCCTAACAGGAAAAGTGATCTTGTCCATAGAGTATCCCTCATAATAGTGAAACCTGCCGGACATAAGCACAACATCAGTTTGGCCTATTTTACCAAAAACAAGTTCTCCGCCATGTCCTTTTACGGTTGAAACCGGGAAATTAGGGATATCAGTATAAGATAACGTAGCTGTTTTCTCTATGATGTTGGTGAGGTCTCCGAGACCACTTCCCAGAATAATACCTACCCGGGGCTCTGCCGCTATCTTACCTCGTATATAAGCAGCGGTTTGCTCAATTCTGTTAAAAAGCTCCATAATAGTGACTTAGAGGGCAAATGTAAACATTGCATGCCTGCTATCTGAGAAATATATGCCCTTCAGCCACTTCGTAATCCTTTAATAACCCCATTTCGCGTCGCAACATGTTCTTCCATTTGATATTGGTCCCGTTTAGCGGCGCATTGTTGGAGGTGAAAGTCATCGTTTCCCGGTCAAACTCGAGATGACGATCATACATCTGCTGAAAGATCTGTTCAAACTCCAGGTTCAGCTCCGCCTGTGCATTTACAAGGTTGTCAATAGCAAAGTTTCTACGCAGATTATCAACTGTAGCCTTCCTCATCTTACGCGCATACAGCTCATAAATGTCAAAGTGAATTTGCTCATGATCCACAATATCATGTGCCTTAATAATTAGCCATGAATCATATTTGCTGAATAGCGCAGTGATGTTATAATACCAGGTGTGATCGTCAACAGGATAAATTACAGGGTTCAGAATTACAACCGAAGCGGCGGGAGAGTCCACACTTATTGCTGTCAATGTCCCATCATCATCAAAAACCATTGACTCAAGATTGCCCTGCAGTGAATCATAGTTGTAATTAAGGGCCAGCTGAATTCTCGATTGCCAGTCCGCATCCGATGCCCCATCTGCAAGGATTCGCTCATTGAGTTTAGTATAGAACGCCCGATAGTCGGGATAGATTATATCCGTAAGGTCTGAATCATGCGGAGAGAGAAACTTGTTGTAGAGTTGCTTATTATTTAAGAAATCAGTGTAGTAGAGATTACGTTTTGCTGTCCATGGCACATAAAACCGGGCGTCCAGGTCTTTTCTGTTAGCAGACGGAGCCTCCGGTTTTATGGTAAATCTTACCGCTTCAGCAGCGCGCTGCTGTTCCTGGGCTATCACTTCATGTGCCGGCATCGACTTGCCGCGACCGGGTGCCCGCATTCTATAGCGAACTTGCGCATGCGCAACGGCCCCGGCAAGGGCAAAAATGGAAACAAATAAAACTGTGCGCTTAAATAACATCCCCGTCCCGGTTTTCCGCAGGTACTAATTTAATCTAAAGATGAAAGATGGCAAATATCGCTATTAGCGAACGATCCTCACCATACGCGCCTGCCCTTTCGGACTCGCATAAGCGCTGAGCGTATCTAATTGGGTGGCGATATTCCGCTCCCACCTCAGCTGAAGATTCTTGAGCTTACCCTGGTGGGTTTCCTTATCATAAAGGATATGGTATTTGCCATGCTCATTGTAAAGCTCGTTGAGCTTTCGGGTCATCATGTTGTAACTTTCATAGTCAATTTTCATTGTATGAAGCGCCCGACGCATTCTACGAGCATAAATTTCTGCTATGTCAAAATGCAATCTTTCGTGAGGCAACTTTGCAGGATCATACATCCATGAGAGATACCTGAAGAACACAGCATTTATTTCATAGGTAAGCACCGTGTCATATTTTAAAAACTCCGGTATTGTCCACTTAATATCAAGCATGGAACTTGCGGGATAAGGCATACCATTTTTTATAGATACCGAATCTATCGGATGCTTGAAATCAGAAAGGGCCAATTTTCCCGATCCGGGCCAGACAAGTATGCTGTCTTTTTGCTGCGCAAAGGAAGTAAACGATAGAACAAGAGCAAAAAAAGGAAGAGCAAAACGGACAAAACGAGTATTCATAGCACTAAGTGTGGGGATATTTACTGATATAGTCAATTCCGCAAAGCTAATTAATAATGTATATTATTTAGGCTACCATTTACCCCATTAGACACCAGATAATGTGCAGTTAAAATCGAGTTAAACCGTATTTACATATTTTGAACGGAACAGGCGTGGCCTATTTTTGTACCTTTGCACACTTTTCGCAGATTAATTAGATGAGCATTCCCGGGACACTGGACAGGAGTAGACTGCCACAGCACATTGCCATTATAATGGATGGTAACGGACGCTGGGCCAAAGAACGTGGTGAGGACCGCGTTTATGGCCACTATGAGGGTGTAGTAAGCGTTCGGTCTATTGTAGATGCCTGTGGAGAACTTGGGATAGGGTACCTCACACTTTATGCTTTCTCCGCGGAAAACTGGAACCGGCCAAAAGCGGAGGTGGACGCCCTGATGGAACTTCTGGTGAACACTATTCGGAAAGAGGTGGATGACCTGAAGAAAAATAATGTGCGGCTCCATGTGATCGGCGACTTTGAAAGCCTGCCGGATATCTGTCAAACGGAACTGAACGAGGCAATTGATATGACCGCAATGAATACCGGATTGAACCTGGTTCTGGCATTGAGTTATAGCTCTCGTGATGAAATGGCGCGTGCCACGCGACTAATTGCTGAGAAAGTAGCAGGTGGCTCCATGCAGATCGAAGACATTAACGACAAAACACTGGCCTCCCATCTCTACACGTCAAATTTCCCTGATCCCGAACTGATGATACGCACCAGTGGAGAGCACAGGATCAGTAATTTCCTTCTTTTCCAGTTGGCATACGCAGAACTATACTTTACCAATGTTCACTGGCCAGACTTCCGTAAGGAAAACCTCTATGACGCACTGCTGAACTACCAGCAGCGGGAGCGCCGTTTTGGGAAAACCAGCGAACAAATTCAATCAGATAAACCCGGGCAAGTACACTAAATGACGAACAAGCCAAGGAAAAACAGACTTTACTCCATGACGAAATCGTACGTGAACTCCGGTCGCGTTTATTCACTTGTTGGTACATTATGTTCCATATTAATGGTGCTGGCCGGCACTGCTGGCACCAGCAGTGCCCAGTTAGGCGGCGGTGCGCGCAGTGGTGGCCTCGCCAGCTATCGTAGCGCAGAACTGAACCGCCCGAAAGAATATGAGTTGGCGGGCATTACCGTAACAGGTGCACAATACCTGGACCAGGACCTCCTGATTTCTGTTTCAAACCTGATCATTGGGCAGAAAGTACACCTTCCGAATGATGAAGGTATAGCCAAGGCTATCCAGGCCCTCTGGAAGCAGGAACTGTTTTCAAATGTCGACATTACCGCTGTTAAGATAATTGACGACAAGCTGTTTATTAATATAAACGTAGAAGAGCGGCCTCGCCTCAGCAGGTATAATTTCAAGAATATAAAAACAAGCGAGGCAAAAGACCTGAAAAGCAAAGTTTCGCTGGTAGCAAACAAAGTGGTTACAGCCGCCACTACCAAAGAAGCAATAGTGCGCATCAAGAAGTACTATGCCGACAAAGGGTTCGGCAGAGTAACAGTGAAGGCATATGAAACGAAGGATACAATAGCCGTAAACAAGGTTATACTCACCTTTTATATTGATCGCGGTCAGAAGACACACATTAACCTGGTGAACTTATCGGGTGTTCACAATGCGAGCGAAGCGCGACTGAAGCGTACACTTAAGTCGACAAAAGAAATGTCGCACATAACCCTTCATCCGGATACCACAAAAAGCCCCTACCCGATTCCGGAAAGGTCATTCCGGAAGTATATACACGAGTTTGGCTTCCTGTCGCTATCCAAGACACTTGACGCGGTAGACCCGTGGTTCCGGTTTAAGCTCTTTGCATCTTCAAAGTATAACGAGAGCAAATATGAGGAAGATAAGCAATCGTTGGTTGCCTACTACAATACCCTGGGCTACCGTGACGCAACGGTTGAAGCCGACACCATCTACCCTGTGAAGAATGGCAACCTGAACGTAGATATTAAGATCAACGAGGGCAAGAAATACTACTTTGGGAACATTGTATGGAAGGGCAATACAAAATACACCGACGAAGCGCTTACACGTATTCTGGCCATTAAGAAAGGCGATGTATATAACCAGCAATTGCTCGAGACTCGCCTTGGCAAACAACTGAATCCGGAGGGCGGTGAGGATGTCTATAGCCTTTATATGGATGATGGCTATCTCTTCTTCAATATTGACCCTGTGGAAACATCAATTGATGTTGATACGATCAACTTTGAGATGCGCGTTACGGAAGGTGCGCAAGCTACCATTCAAGATGTGAACATTGCAGGCAATGACCGCACTAACGAGCATGTAATTCGTCGCGAAATACGCACGCTTCCCGGCAATAAGTTCAGCCGGTCCGACCTCATCAGGTCAAACCGCGAGATAGCGAACCTTCAGTTCTTTGACCAGGAAAAGATTGGCATACAACCAAAACCACATCCTGAAAATGGGACGGTGGATATCGACTATACCGTGGTAGAAAAATCGAGCGATCAGCTTCAGCTTTCTGCCGGTTTCGGTGGTGGCCTCGGCTTTTATGGCAACGTTGGTATCACGTTCAACAACTTTTCTGCAAAGAATATCCTCAGGCCAAGTCAGTGGGACCCGCTGCCTGTGGGCGATGGACAAAAGTTCTCGGTAAACTATTCTTCCAGCGGACGCTTCTTTAACTCTCTGAATACATCCTTTACAGAACCATGGCTGGGAGGTAAGAAGCCCAATGCACTAACGGCGAACATAATTTACACATGGAGGTCTGGCTCCAGCGACATCACTAAACCTAAGCTGGCATATCTCCGAATCCTGGGTGGTGGCTTGCAGATGGGTAAACGCCTTAACTGGCCCGATAACTTCTTTGTGTTCAACTATGGTGTATTCTATAACAACTATAAGCTGAAGGACTTCTCTATTATCCCTAACTTCAATAACGGGCAGAGTAATGACCTTAACTTTAAGCTCATACTATCGCGCAACTCGCTGCAGGCACCGCTATACCCACGCGAGGGCTCGAATGTGTCATTCACGTTCCAGTTTACTCCGCCTTATTCTTTATTCAGCGGACGCGACTATTCTAATGCCGAAAATTCGGTTAAGTACAAATGGCTTGAATACCACAAATACCGCTTCCAATCTGAATGGTACCAGAAGATATACGGCAACCTCGTTCTGAAACTGGCCGTTAAGATGGGCTTCATGGGCTACTATAATAAGGACATCGGCTATGCACCATTCGGCAGGTACCAGCTCGGTGGCGACGGTATGACCATGGGTAGCTTCTTCATAGGTAACGAAATCATTAGCCACCGTGGTTATGACGTTTATCAAAGTGCTGCAACCATATTCAACAAGTATGTTACCGAAATTCGCTATCCGTTCTCACTGAGTCCTACGGCGACAATATACGGTTTGGCATTTGTTGATGCCGCCAACGCATGGAACAGCTTTAAGGATTATGACCCAACCAGGCTGAACCGAGATGCGGGTATTGGTATTCGTGTGTTCCTGCCGATGTTTGGATTATTGGGGCTTGACTATGGCCTGGGCTTCGATAAGTACAACCCGGCCCAGGGCAACTCAGGTATCAAAGGACTTGGTAAATTCACGTTCATGCTAGGGTTTGAGCCTGAATAAGCAGTTGTTTGCAGTAAATTTGACGACCTAAACATAAAATCGACTATATGAAAAAAGTGATCGTAAGCCTGCTTCTCGTATTGTCAGGCTCGCTGGCCATAGCTCAGCAACACTATTGCTTCATTGATTCAAAGTATATTCTGGACAAAGTAACAGATTACAAAGACGCCCAAACAAAACTCGACAATCTGTCAAAAACCTGGCAGGACGAGATAGATGCGAAGATGGCGGATGTAGAGAAGATGTACAAGAGCTACCAGGCTGAGAAGCCAATGCTGAGCGATGAAATGCGCAACCGCCGCCAGGACGAGATAGTAGCGAAAGAGAAAGAGGCAAAAGACCTGCAGAAACAACGTTTTGGTTATGAGGGCGATCTTTTCAAGAAAAGGCAGGAATTCGTGAAGCCGATACAAGACCGTGTGTTTAATGCTGTGCAGAAAATGGCTTCTTCAAAAGCCTATGATATGGTGTTTGACAAAGCGGGTGGTATCACAATATTCTACGCCGACCCCAAGCTTGATAAGAGCGACGACGTGTTAAAAATTCTTGGAATAAACAAATAATGGCTTTTACTTTGCACGTCTTCAGCTATTTTTGACGACATCTGACAGCAAAGAAGCTACTTACAATTACAATAAAATCTCAATCAGAAGCATACAATGAAAAAAGTGATCATGGTCCTCGCCTGCGGGTTATTGATGGGCAAAGCAGCAATAGCTCAAAGCAATACAGGGATTAAAATTGCATATATCAACTCGGCAGTTCTGTTGCAGAATATGCCTGAAAGGATAAATGCAGACTCAGCACTGGCAAAATATACCCGTACGTTCCAGGAGCAGATTGAAATTATGACTAAAGAGTTTCAGACTAAACTGCAGTCGTTCCAGTCTAGCGAAAAGACAATGTCTGAAGCAATGAAGGAAGTAAAGACCAAGGAACTTCAGGACCTGCAAACTCGTATTGAGAGCACACAACAGAGCGCACAGGAAAAGATCCAGATGAAAAAACAGGATCTGTATACTCCGATCCTCGAAAAAGCGGACAAGGCAATCAAAGACGTAGCAAAGGAAAAAAACTATGACTACATTTTTGATGTAAACAGCCAGAACGGTATCGTTTTCAGCAAGGACGAGTATGATATTACTAACCTCGTAAAGACAAAGATGGGCATTAAGTAAGCCTATCAATATCTCGAAGATAAAATGCAACAGCCGCCTCCACCCGAGGCGGCTGTTGCATTTTTCACACCTCCCGCAAAATATTTTCTACCAAATAAAACCAACTCTGTCTATTCCTCGTATAAACATGAGTATCAGAAAACAAATCACTCATGGAGAAGAAGACAAAAAATCGCATTTGGCTATCGGTTGCAGGAGTTTTATTGCTGCTCACTGCGGTGTTATGTATTCACATTTACGTGGTTACGCGGCCGGGGCCACCAACCGACAGAATGGTGATGGCACGTATAGACTTTCGCCAGGACATAGATGCCAATGACGCGCTAAAAATTGTAAAATGGCTATACGCCCAGCCGGGAGTAAACCAGGTGCTTTGCAATGACAAGTCTGACATTGCTGTATTCACTTTTTCGACTGCAAAAAACGATGCAAATAGCATAGTTGCCGCCTTCAAAGACCAAACTGGGTACAAGGCCGACAGGTACCTGCCGAGCGAAAAAGAGATGCGGTCGGGCTGCCCAATGAACTACGGTTCGACAATGTCAAAAATAACAAGCCTCTTCAAAGGATAATCAGAAAACAGAAGCTAATCATAAAACACAAACCACTAAAAATCAAGACCATGAAAAAGACAATTTTGATCCTAGCAGTGACGGGTACCATGGTGGGCCTATGTGCCATGCCATCATGCAAAAAGAAAGACAATGCACAGCCTGCAACCATGACATTATATGATTCACTCGGTGGCACTGAGATGGTATCAGACCCCAGCAATAGTGGTCAGATGATAGAAAAAGGCCGCCTTGGAATACGCTCTGTAGTTGACAGCACAATTTTTGTAATAGCTGCAGACCCTGAACTAAACGTGTTTTTCCCTACCCTATTGTCTGAAGTAACTGCAAGCAACCTGTCCGGGTTTAGCGCACTTAGCAAAAACCTTACAGACTTCTTCTGTGTAGCTACAGGCGCCAAGAACTTTACTTATAGCGGCAAAAGCATGGTAGCGGCACATGACCCGGCTCAAAACCCGCGCATGAATGGCAAGGCAGATGCTGCTGATTTCGACAAATTTGTGGCAGACCTGGTAGTAGGCGCAAAAAAAGTGGGGCTTTCTGACCAACTAATTGGCCGCGTAGGCGCAATTGTAAACACTACAAAATCGGACGTAGTACAGAAATAACTGCAAATCCCTTGTTTCCATTTAACCGGCCCCTACGAACCTAACACCTTGGACCGGGCAAAAGTGAGGAAATTCCTCACTTTTGTTATTTGTAGAAAATTGATGGTACATCTCATTCACGCTTGCTTTGACGCCCCGCTCCACAAACAGTTATTTGCAAAGTTTATTTACTTTTGAAACTTTCGCAGATACTGCAATGTAATACAGGGAAGATTGGTAAGAACCCTCGATAATACAGCAGAAAAACAGCAAGTGAAAGCAGAACGAACAAGTAAAGCATGAAGAGCCCGCAACCGTCGCAACCCCAAAAGCAGTCTGGCCAAACTCCTGACATCCTGCTCTCATTAGTTATTCCCTGCTACAACGAATCTATGCGCGTGGACCTGATGATGCAGGGCCTTGCCGAATTTGAAGAGAGATGGAAAGGAAGATACGAGGTTATAATAGTTGATGACGGGAGTAAGGATGACACTGTTCAAAAGACAGAAGCTGCGCTAAATGGGAAATACGCCTTCCTGGCACCGAAGGTACTGGTGGAACGTATGCCCACTAACGGTGGCAAGGGCAGCGCGCTGAAGCATGGTGTGGCTAAGGCGAATGGCGACTACATTCTTACGCTGGATGCTGACATGTCTACGCGTCCTGCGGAGCTTATACTTTGGGAGAAACGGGAAAAATCTCTGTTTAATGGTGCCCCGGCAATATATATTGGCTCACGCAAACATGAAGATGGAAAGGTAGAAGCACTAAAGAGTCGCCGTTTCATTGGCGGGATATTTAATGGAGTGGTGCAACTCTTCACAACGCTGCAACTAAAGGACACCCAATGCGGATTTAAACTCTACTCGGGCGATGTTGCCAAATTTCTGTTTGGGCAGATGCAGAGCACGGGCTGGTCTCATGATGTGGAACTCCTTTACCAGGCAGACCTCAATGGGATTGCAATAGTAGAAATGCCGGTAAACTGGGTGAACCAACCAGAAAGTAAGGTGAATGTTGTAAAGGATTCTGCCAAAATGTTCTTTGGGGTGCTGGCAATCTCATTCCGTACATGGCTGCGCAATAGCTTTGTCCTTCTATTCAAGATATCGCCCCATATGTCGCCGGAACAACGGGCAAACATTAAGGGGCGTAGCATGTTCAACATATTGGCGCTTTTGCTCGTTATAGCTATGCCTCTGTTGAGCTTTGGATTCGGAGTATCGGGTGACGAGCACTGGCACTTTGACTATGGAAACAGTATTTATAACTACTTTTTCCATGGAGACAACTCCGCACAAACTGCCGACTCAGGCATCCAGTTTTACGGCGGTTTGTTCGACTTCCTGGTAACCTTCGTTTTCAGGGTCTTCCATCCATGGGACCATTACACCACCATGCATTTTATCAATGCAATTGTTGGTGCAATCGGCATTATCTATGCCGGCAAACTCGCTAAAGTATTGGCTGGCTGGAACGCGGGCACCATTGCCATGGTGTTGCTTGTTCTTTCCCCTAGTTGGTTTGGCCATAACTTCGCCAACCCAAAAGACATTCCATTCTCAGCAGGATATACTGCCGGTATTTATTTCATGCTGTTATTTCTGCGCTCGCTACCTGAGCCGGGCGTTAGGCAGATCGTTGGTCTTATTGCGAGCATCGGCTGGGCCATGGGCGTGCGTATCGGTGGTCTTTTGCTCATCGCCTACCTTGTTCTATTCATCATTGTATATGCGGTATATACAAAACAAACCAAGGTAGCACTGGGTGGAAAGGTGATAAAAAAAGTGGCGCTTGTTGCCATTGCCGGCTATATCATAGCCATTCTGCCATGGCCCTACGTGCACGAGAATATCATCACTAAGCCCCTGGAGGCGCTTAAGGTAATGTCCAACTTCATTGTGAACATCCCAATCCTTTATGACGGAAACCGCATGATGAGCAACCAGGTGCCCTGGTACTACATTCCGCGCTACATGGCATATACCATGCCGCTTATCGTCATGTTGGGGATTGCTTTAGGTCTGTTTGCTGTATTTCATTTTCGAAAGGATAAGCAACGGTTTATCTTTTCCCTCTTCGTTCTTTTCAGCATTTTGTTCCCATGGGCTTATGCAGTCTACAAGCACTCTTCACTTTACGATGGCTGGCGTCACTTCCTTTTTGTTTACCCTCCTCTGGTGGCCATCGTGGCTGGGGGCTGGGCCTATTTTATTAGCTCGGCAAATAAGGGCGTAAAATACTTGTCACTGGCATTATTGATAGCCGGACTGGCTTTGCCGGCAAAGTTCATGGCGGCAGAACACCCCTACGAATCGCTCTACTACAACGAACTGGCTGGCGGACTAAAGGGTGTTTACGGGAAATTTGATACGGACTACTACATGCTTGGCGTGCGGGAAGCTACTAACTGGCTGCTGGAACATGAACATCCTGGCAAAGGCGTGACGATCGGCACAAACACTACGTTTCCGATGGTGGCAGCAATGTACCAGCACAACCGGAAGAACCTTCCTGCGAAATACCAGGATGTTTATGAAGAGTATGCGGCATTTGAGCACAATGATCATTACCTGGCGACTGCAAAACAAAATGCCGATTTCAAAGACGCATTTGATCCCGGGGTTGTTTATGTGCATTATAACAACCGCTATTCAAAAGACTGGGATTACTACATCGGATTCTCTCGCTACCTGGATGCTGCCACCCTGAAAGCAGGAGGATGGCCGCCGGAAGAAACGATCTATACAGTGAAGGTTGACGGAGTGCCCATTGCAGCGGTATTAAAACGCAAGACGAAAAAGGACCTTGCAGGGCTGAACCTGATGAAGGAGAAACGCTACGAGGAAGCAAAATACATGTTCCTTGGAGCTGTCCATGAATACCCCGGTAATGAGGCTGCATGGGCCGAACTGGCCAGGATCTATGAGGCAGAAGGCAAGGCGGATTCGGCTATTTATGCAGGCCAGCAAGTACTTAAGAAAACTCCCGCAGACATCAACACGCTGCAGACAATGGGTAGCGTATACGTAAAAGCCGGAACACCGGAAAAAGCTATGGCTCTTTTCAAAAGTGTAGAACAATACAGTCCATCAGTCAGTCACTTCCTTTTGGGCTATGGCTATGCCATTACCGGAAATGCCCAGGCAGCCTACAACGAACTGGACCTGGCTATCGCGGCAGACCCATATAATGAGCAGCCCTATAGATTAGCTATGCAGATTGCCCAGCAAACCAAAGATATGAGCCGGATGGAGGACTATAATTCCAGGGCGCAGAAAGTGTTTGGCGGGCCGGAACAGGAGTAATCGCTTAGTGTTTTGCCACTTGTTCGTGCCCCCCTATCGCTGCAAGCTTGTGCCTTGCCTCATCAACAAGTTTTTCGTCACCGTGAGCAATGAGCAGGAATTTGCCTTCCATTAATGCATCATTGTATTTGCGGGCGTTTTCATCCTTCACCCCCATATTAGCGAGCCAGGTAGCAATTCCACCACCGATAAGGCCAAAATCGAACCCGGCAACAGCGCCAATGAGTGCACCGGCACCGTACAAAAACCCCACGCCGGGTATGGCCAAAACCCCTACGCCCGTAAGAACCCCTAATGCGGTGCCAACAGCCGTACCTACACCTACGCCTGCTACATTTATTGGGTACTCAGGCGTTACGTTTGTCTTCTTGTCCACCTCTTCTGTCTCGGTCTTTCCCATTATGGTAAGATGCTCAGGAGGGAACCCTTGTTGCTTGAGTTGTTTTACCGCTTCTACCGCTGCCGTGTGATCGGCATATACTCCAATTGTTGTGTTCATCGCTTTCGATTTTTAAGATGATATGGAGCTAGTTATTGAGTACCACCAGATAGTGGAAAATTTGTGTCCAGATGTTCGCGTTCAGTGATGTCGGGGCTGTCAGCGTTTTCGCTGTCTTCTTCTGTAGTGCTTTCAATAGCCTCGTCCAGATCCTCATTTGTTTCTCCACCGGAAAGCGGGAAATGAGTGTCCACATTCTTGATGATGTCAGAAAGGAGGTGGTGCTCCTTATGTTCATTCCCCGAATTCTCGTCTAATTTCTTTTCGTTTTCCATTTTTCGATGTTTTTATTTTACAAGACGCAATGCGCTCACTATAAATTTCCGAAAAATGACGTTAAGCCCGAGTTAATTATTAAACTAAATTTCAATTAATTGATTTTAGCATAATTACAAATTACAAGAGCAACGATACTCTATTGATTAGGCAAAGGTGGCGCTTCCGGCGGCGGTGTAGAAGGCTTGGGATCCGGTCCCGGTTTTATCTCCGGCTGCGGCACCGTTCTCACGGGTTGCTCAGGTGCGTGCGGCTTTACCTCCGGGATATCTGGTCGCGCCGGAATTTCCTGTTGCATCATTATGTTGTTCATGGCGGTGATTTTAACTACCATAAAGATACGGAACTGCAACCCCGCACAGATGACCGTAGTCAGCAAATTACACTACAAGATTTGGCGCGAATAACCTATCCGCTCATAATAGCGATTAGCCGCCTCGGGGTAGTAGGTTAGAAAAGCTAGCCGATCACCGTCTTCATAATAAGCCTCGAAAGATGCTACTTTATGTCCCGCGATAAACTGCTCGTCTTTAGTAGTGGGTAGCCTGCTATCATCCATCACCATGGAATATGCCTCGAAACTATCGTAGATATTTACGGTAAGATTCTCCTCGCCATACATGCCGATAAGTTCATCCACAATATCCTTGCAATAGGTTTTATAGTCGTCTGCCGTGGGGTCCATCGTGCGCACAATAACGCTGCATTGCTTGTGCAATTCGCCGGCTATTTGTGCAGTAGAACTATGCAACTCGAAGCCCAGCAACGAATTATCCGCATCATGCGTGTTTATTGTCTTATACAGCGTCTTCTCATGCGTTACGGCAACGGCAGATCCTATTCGCCGCTTATTTGAGTTAACCCGGGAGCTGAGTATAGCGGCGTAAAACCCAATAATGCCCAGAAGCATCAATCCGATTCCAACTCTACGAGAAGTACTTTGCTTTACCATACCCATCAATTGGGGGATAACGCATTAACTGTAGTGTTTATTGCGTCACGAATTTACTGCCGTCGTGATCCACCAGGTATTTCCGTGCGGATCCACGACGCCACAGGTGCGGCCATAAGGCTGGTCTGTCAAAGGCATTACCACGGTGGCGCCTGCATTTACTGCTTTGCTAAACGTACCATCAACGTCAGCAACATAAACAAACAAGCCGGCCGGGCAAGAGGGAAACTGCTCGGTGGCGTCAGCCAGCATTACAACACTATCGCCTATCCTCACCTCTGCATGCATCACCTTGTTTTCATCACGCATGTGCCGCGAAACTTCGGCAGCTTCAAAAACCTTGGTTGTAAAATCGATGAATCCTGCCGCATCCGGGATGATGAGATAAGGCATAACAGTATTGTAGCCTGCAGGTACTGTTGTAGCTTCCATAGTAGTTGGTTTAAAAGAAGAACGCCGGCTTTTGCCGGCGCTCTCGTTATCTTAAGCAAGTTTTTTCGCCAGCCCTTCGTTCAGAGCATCAAGAAACTCTTCTGTATACAGGTAGTGCTCACCATGTTTCACACTATTACCATGAATACAAACAGCGAGGTCTTTCGTCATTTTACCGCTTTCCACCGTTTCAATACATACGCGCTCCAGTGTGTCCGCAAAATCAATAAGCTGCTGATTATTGTCCAGCTTGCCACGGAATGCGAGTCCACGTGTCCATGCAAAAATGGAAGCGATCGGGTTGGTAGAAGTCGGCTTGCCCTTTTGGTGTTCGCGATAGTGGCGCGTTACAGTACCATGAGCTGCTTCAGCCTCCATTGTTTTTCCGTCTGGTGTTATCAATACTGAAGTCATGAGGCCAAGCGACCCAAAGCCCTGGGCAACGGTATCGCTCTGTACATCGCCGTCATAATTCTTGCACGCCCACACGAAATTACCGTGCCACTTCAGTGCACTCGCCACCATGTCGTCGATAAGTCGATGCTCATAAATGAGTCCCGCCTTGTCAAATTCCGCCTTAAACTCTTCCTGGTATATCTGCTCGAAAATATCTTTGAAACGGCCATCATACTTCTTCAGAATTGTATTCTTGGTGGAAAGATAAAGCGGCCATTTCTTCTGCAACGCAAGGTTGAAGCATGCGCGTGCAAAGCCCATGATAGACTCGTCTGTATTGTACATAGCCAGTGCTACACCATCGCCTTTGAAGTTGTACACTTCGTGCTCAATCGTGTTGCCGTCGTCACCTTCAAACTTTATTGTGAGCTTGCCTTTGCCTTTCACCACGAAGTCAGTAGCGCGATATTGGTCGCCAAACGCGTGACGACCAATACAAATCGGCGCTGTCCAGTTTGGTACCAGCCTCGGTATGTTACTCATCACTATCGGTTCACGAAACACGGTACCATCCAGTATGTTACGGATAGAGCCATTAGGGCTCTTCCACATTTGCTTCAGCTTAAATTCTTCTACACGCGCCTCATCCGGAGTGATGGTAGCACATTTGATACCTACACCATATTGCTTTATCGCGTTTGCAGCGTCGATCGTCACCTGGTCATTTGTCTCATCCCTGTATTCGAGACCAAGGTCATAATACTTGATATCGATATCCAGGTAAGGAAGGATCAGTTTCTCCTTGATATACTTCCAGATGATTCGCGTCATTTCGTCGCCATCCAGTTCCACGACCGGGTTTGCTACTTTGATCTTTGCCATGTGTTTTGCAGAAATTTTACAGAATGATTTATGAAGGCAATGCAATCAGTATCATTGCATTCGCCCGTCCAAATGTACTGAGTTTTCTATGGAATAAGAAGCACCTAAACCGCCTACTTCTGCTTTGTGTAGTAGTACTCAGCTAGGCCAATTTTTGAACGGTAGGTCAGATTGAGATTTTTTGAATTGACCAGCGCGATTTTATGAACTATAGTGTCGCCTGTCGAATAGATAAGCATCAGGGACTGCTCGCCGTTTATCTGCCATGTAAACGGGAGATCCTGCGTGTTGGATGCATACTCCCCGCCAGTATTGTCATTCTTGAATTCGAGCACGTTTGTAATACCACCTATAACCTCCCTTTGCTCCCAATCGTCAATTTTGCCATTAGCATTGTCGTCAGTAGCATATCGCACTTTGGTCCACTTGCCTACAAGTTTCGAACCAGACGATGATGAGTTATCTGACTTGCGACAGGAACTCGCAGCCATGAGCGTAAACATACAGGCTGAAGCAACGGATATAAAGAATTTGGCAGTCATAGAATAGACAGGTTTACAGGCCGCTAAACGGTAATTACCGGTAGCTTAGCAAATCTACCCAAAAAAATCCTAATCCGTACAACGTGATTCGCTAATAGTCGCCAAATGAGGTGACCGGAAGCTGAGCAAGTGCATCTTCAAGTTGCTTGTCGCTGGGCGCTATGCCATGCCATTCATGGGTACCCTCCATGAAGCTGATTCCTTTGCCCATTACAGTGGTCATAAGTATGCAAACCGGTTTGCCTTTACCGCATGCTGCCTTTGCCGCTGCAAGTCCTTCCAGCACAGCATTCATATCATTGCCATCCATGTCCATTACGTACCAGCCAAATGCTTCAAACTTTTCGCGAAGCGAGCCCAAGCTCATTACAGACACAGTGGGGCCATCTATCTGCTGACCATTTACATCTATTGTGGCAATAAGGTTATCCACTTTGTGATGGGCGGCAAACATAATAGCTTCCCAGTTCTGCCCTTCCTGCAGTTCACCATCGCCGTGAAGTGAATACACAAGGTGGCTATCACTATTCATTTTTTTGGCCATTGCGGCGCCTGCAGCCACACTCATACCCTGCCCCAGCGATCCTGAAGCTATCCGAACGCCAGGCAGATGTTCATGCGTGGCCGGGTGGCCTTGTAAACGTGAGTTTATCTGACGGAAGGTTGCCAACTCGCTAACCGGGAAGTAACCTGACCGAGCCAGAACACTGTAGAAAACCGGAGAAATATGACCGTTCGAAAGGAAAAACAGGTCCTCTCCTACTCCATTCATGTCAAAGGAAGGCTTGTGCTCCATTACCTTGAAGTAGAGTGCTGTGAGGAAGTCTGTGCAGCCGAGCGAGCCACCTGGGTGACCACTCTGAACTTTGTGCACCATTCTTACTATGTCGCGGCGCACCTGGGTGGCCATTTCCTTCAGTTGTTCTGTATTCATTACTACGTCAGTTGCGTGCAAAAGTAGAATTTATCAGCCTATTTTGTTACCGCTGTCTCGATGCTACGCCGGAAGGTGGAAAAAAACTTAATAACGACGAATGTACCAAACGAAAAAGGGGCGTGTTTCCAACGCCCCCCATGTTCAAAAAGTATTTTGAACGCTAGTCAGCTACAACGAACTTACCGTTAGTTGCTGATCCGTCTTTTGCAGATAACCTGTAGACATATAGACCCGGAGTAAAAAACCTTGTATCTACACTTGTGGCAGATAAGCCATCTACATCTTTGGTCAGGATCGTCTTACCCGTAATATCTGCAATTGTTAGCTTTGAAAATTGGGATGCATTACCCACCCGGAAATTAACGATGCCTCTTGCAGGATTAGGAGAAACAATTAAGGAAGCCTCTGCAACATCCGCAACTGATGTGAGACTGAACACATTATCACAGTCGATGGAAGCGTAGTTAGCATTATGATACTTAGTTACCCCATCATTTGCAAAGCACACGGTCTGTGTACCGCAATCGCAGGTAGGTTGCATCATCGCCGAGCCCAGCAACCCGCCAAGACCCGCATTTCCTATTCCTTCTACCCACTCGCCATATGGCCAGGCCAAAGTAGAGGTCAACTGACGGAAGGTGATCCTTGTACGATCTACTCCACCGATATTAACAATATCTACATTATTTACAATTCCATCTGCCGAGCCACTAGGCCCAGTGTGTATGGTATCGCCGATGGACAATGAAAAATCGTACAATAGGCGTTCACTTGCCTTAGCGAGATCGTAGTAGTAAATCCGACGGGCGGCAATATCTTCCCTTATTCCGCCAATATAGGCCGATGTGCCAAGTGTAACATCTGTTTCCGATTCAAACACTTTGTGATAAATATGCGCTCCAATGGTGTCATCTTCATTTTTAAGACCCATTACTGCATATTTTGGCGCTGCTTCGCCCTGCCCTATACGTAGAGTCCACGTAGCGTTTGAGGTTGGGAAGGTACCCTGGGCAAATGTGCCGGTCGAAAAGAGGGCAGATAGAGAAAAAAGGGTAAGGAGTTTCTTCATGATAAATGAATTTGTGTTGCGTTAGACAAGGTTTTCGAATAATTATCTTAATCACAAATAACATGCCAAAAATTTAATTCATAAAATTTATTTAGGAATCCTACATTTATTATACCTATGAATCGATATTTCCTACTGTTTTGTGTCCTCTGTGCTGCAATTAGGCAAGGATATGCACAATCGGATTTCGCGCCTCCGGGAGCGCATTGGTATAACTGGGCCGCATACGGCCAGGACCACTACCACAGCTACACAGACGGAGACTCAATAATAAATGGGAAGAACTGTAGGATTATTCGACGAGAAGCAATTACCGGTGATAAAAGTAACAGCGCATTGTATTTTCCTCTTTGTGTCACTAACAATAACGATACGGTCTTTTTCTTCAATGCCCGATTCAATGCGTTTACGCCACTTTTTATCTTTAACGTGCATGACGGTGACACTATCCGCATTCCCGAGCCCGGTGACTCTACATACACTAATGATACGTTCATTTACCGTGTAGACTCCGTAAGAATGGTACTGTATGATACAGCGTGGCTAAAAACGGTTTTCACTACGTCTATCATGCCGGAACCACCTACCTTTATGGCCTATTCTACTTATCAAGGTAGCGTAGGTGATTCTACTGACCATGGGCGCTATATTGAGAAAATTGGCGGTTTTGAAAGGGGTATTTATCCGGAATGTCAATGGTGCCCGGTTTTGCCTTCCTGGGAATGGCGTTCATTGAGTAATTTATGGTGCTACAATGACCCTACAACAACGCTCAAATTCAAACCCGGGGAATGTGACCCGCCAGTAACGCTTCCTAAACTGGAAAAAGAAGAAGAAAGAAATGCCTGGCCCAACCCCGCATCAGAGGTTCTATACGTCAACGTTGCCGACCAAAGTACTATTATCTTGCTGACCAGTGATGGGCGCGAACTGCTGAGAAAAGTTGCCAAAACGACTAGCGAGTCAATTGACGTGTCCTCATACCAATCAGGATTCTATACGTTACGAACCATTGACGCTAATGTAGTTCAAACTAAAAAAATTGCTGTTCAGCATTAAGCTTCGGCCGGGTTACAGCCACTGCATCAATTCAAAGAACGGGCCAATACGATAAACACGTTCCGAAACGATCAGTAACTTTCCTTTCTTCTGAACCGCTTTCGAGCCACGGCCCCTTCACCGCCAGTGCCTCCGATGGCTACAAACCACGAAATAACACACAGCAACGGGTTGCTATGCCAATAGTATGTAGTTGCGTACACCGCCACCAGTAGATGCGGTGTAAATATCCAACCAATGATAGCCAGTGGCCCGAAAGTAACGGTCGAAAAAAACAGCGTCGTTATTCGCGGAAAGAACGTAACGCCTAGTAGGAAAAATATGCCATGATAATGCCAGAAATCCATTTCGCTGCTGTTTTGAAAACTAAGTTACGAAAACCTTACCCGGAGATTATTGCATCGTTCCCATCATAGAGAAAATGGCTGCAACCTCAGCTTCAGGAAGTGGCCGGTTAACTATTGCCACCTCGGCAATAGTTCCCATAAAGAATGCAACTGCATTCGGATTTTTAGCACCTATGCGCAGCTTTTCTTTAGACTGACGATAACTGTGGGTAAGCATACGTGCGCCTTTCTTTTGCCCATTCATATAGAGCTCCATCCGGTTGGGAAAGATATTCATGACACAATAAACCCAGCCGTTATTGTCTATTCGTCCTTCCATACCGTCTCCATTTATCCCAAAGTAATAGAGATTTTCATCCGTTCTGGACTCGACAAGAAACCCACTGCTATCGGCAATGTTACAAATAAGAGCTGCCGTAGGACAAACCTGCTGTGAAGCCTTAAAAAGTATCTCAACAGAAAAAGCCGAATCCGGTGTCACGGGATCATTGCCCATAGCATCCCGTATGCGCGCATCGGTCGATGCTGCATCGTCCCGGTACTTCCTGTGGAAAATTACCCCCTCACTCCTGTTCAAATAAGACATTGCAGGCAATTCGCTCCGTTTCTGCATCAACATCATATTTCCATTCTTAGCAAACGCCTCGTAATTTGCCGACAATACAAGTAACGGCTTCAGTAAGTAACCGTACCTGCAGTCTGCTCCTTCAATGAATATTTTTCCGGGGCCCTCCCTTACCACCCGCTCTAACTGTGGGATGGAACTGTTGAAAAACATTTCCATTGTTGTGGGATTAAAGGCAGACACCCGCTTGCCTCCATCAAAGTAAAGTCCCTGTCTTGGCGCACCGGTAAGTATGAGCATCTTCTCATGTTCCGAGGTGTTGTCATTAATAAACCGGCGATTGCCTTCTATCATTTGTTGGTACTCCGCCCTCTTTGTCTTTGTCTCTTCCGGGAATGCGAGGCTGGCTATTGTGGGCGCGCCATAGATCACCTCCGGCAAGGAAAAAGAAATGACCAGGAGAAAGCCCACAAATAGCACATCGAGTGCCAGGTGCCTCTGCTTTTTCGTAAGGCTCCACAATTCGTCACCTAGTATCACCAATAGCATTATGGCATATCCCGACGAGGACGAAAATGACCAGTTATGACTGCGCCCCTGGAAGTAAAGAAAAAAGCCCAATCCTATCATCGTAAGCAGGAATACCATAAGGCTTTTCGTTGTCACTGCTCCCCGCCGCACAGACACGCTGTATAAATAGCCAACTACAAGGAGTAATGCCACCAGATTCCACGGATGGACAAGCCTCATGGGAAGCATGTTGAACCCCAGCTCTCCGAAAACCCTCATGGTTCGGAAAAGCAAAGCAAGGTCGGGCCACGAACCATATACAGTGCGAACAACTACCGAATACAATAAAGAAGTAACGGCAACAGAAGCCGCCGCCATAAGTAGATGCAAAACGGCTTTCCTAAACGCTCTCGGGTCCTCCGTCCATACATCCCGATATACAATTGTGGCTGTCCACGCTACCAGACAAATAAGTCCCATTTCCGGGTTCCAGAGTATTCCAAAACCAAGGAACATGAAAATCGTGAAATAAAGAGCCTGTCCTCCCCGTTCAAAATATCGAAGCGCCAGGAAGAGTAGCGCGGCTGGCAGCACATATCGAATGGGGTACATAGCGAAATAGGAATCGAAAGGGATAGCCATTTTCGCATCCAGGTAGGGGAAGAAAAGCAGCGTAACGAAACCAAGAAAAAGAATGACAGGGTCGGCAACGAGCCGGCGAAGTACAAGCAGGTTAAGCAGGAATGACACCACCACCATCGTGGCCATGACTCCGGAGAACTTTAGTATGCTAAGCCCGATCAGATGAAAAAGCGGAGCCAGGAAATGGGGGTACAATCCGTAAGTATTTGTAAAGTCGTTTACCAGCATAGGAGTACCGGCAAAAACCTGTGTCATAGAGTAATATACCGTGTCAAAGTCAAAAGCATTCTCGTAGGTATAGGGGAATACATAAGTGTTCATAATGAACACGGCCAACAATAGCACTCCTGTAATAGAATAACCAATACTCCTCGCCAAACGACTGTAAGCCGTCGATCTATCCCACCCTTTATTTCTGACACCGACAAAAAAGAATGTTGCGATTGCCGGCACCACGAGTATGATGTAGAAAATCAGGAAACGGCCCAGAAAGAAACCGCTGAAAAAGAAATCAAAATTGCTTGCAGCTATCCTATCTCTTTCGTTTTGTATTGCTTCGCCACTCCCCTGCGAAAAAGGATTTACTGCTCCAAAATCTACAAACAAAAGTAGTATAGCAACCAGCGCCGCGACTATGCAGGCGACATGTACAAGCGTCATTTCCCGCAATGAGTTGCGTGCCCGTGAAAACATTACGAATAGCAAGGGTATAGAAACCCCAAAAACAAGAATACACACCCTGGTTACCATTGCCTCTACCGGTTCCGGCCGCGTGGCAACTGCCCCGATCAACAGCTCTGTAGCTTTGGCAGAAAGCGCCGGGATATCCGGATCATAGATAACCTGAACTGCATAGCCTGCACCCAATGCCAGCATAATGGAACCCAATATTGTGGCTACCCAAACGGGCAAATTGGGATAACCTTTAGCCATGCTTTTTGATAACGGTAGTGAATTTTGTTCCAATTATTTCCTTGTCTTAGCTAAATATAGTTCGGTATAAGATAATATAGCAGATACAGACAGCTAAAAGTAAAAAAAGGGAGGGCGGTAAGTACAAATCCACAAAAAAATGGGTCGCATTTAGCGACCCTTTTTCTTCTATACTATTAGCATTGTAACCGTTACTATTCTTCGTCGTCAAACTGAAGGACATCACGATTTGCCATCAGCAGTTCAAACTCTTCTTTAGAACCAACTACCAGGTCATCGAAGTCGCGCATACCTGTACCTGCAGGAATCAGGTTACCGGTGATAACGTTTTCTTTCAGACCCATAAGTGCATCCATCTTACCGTTGATAGCGGCCTGCGAAAGCACCTTCGTAGTTTCCTGGAACGAAGCAGCAGATATCCAGCTCTGTGTACCCAGAGACGCCTTAGTGATACCCAACAGCATCGGTGATGATGTGGCCGGGTTAGCATCACGGTACTCAACTAGCTTCTTGTCGGCACGACGCAGCGCACTGTTTTCTTCGCGCACCTCGCGGATCGTAACGATCTGGCCCGGATGAAGTGTTTCTGAGTCACCTGCTTCCACTACTACCTTCTTGTCATAGATCCAGTCGTTTTCGTCCATAAACTCAAACTTATCTACTGTATCTTCTTCAAGGAACTTTGTATCACCCGGATCCACGATATTCACCTTACGCATCATCTGGCGTACTATCACCTCAATGTGCTTGTCATTGATCTTCACACCCTGTAGGCGATATACTTCCTGAATTTCATTTACCAGGTATTCCTGCACCGCAAATGGTCCCTTGATAGCAAGGATATCGCTCGGCGTAGTTGCACCGTCAGACAGTGCGTTACCCGCCTTCACAAAGTCACCATCCTGCACCATGATGTGGCGCGTCAGCGGCACGAGGTACTTCTTAACCAGCCCCTCGCGACTTTCTACAGTTATTTCCCTGTTACCACGCTTCACATTACCGAATGTAACAACACCGTCTATTTCGGCGACAACCGCAGGGTTGCTTGGGTTACGTGCTTCAAAAAGCTCAGTTACTCGTGGAAGACCACCGGTGATATCTCGGCTACGACCCATCACACGAGGTATCTTAACGAGTACCTGGCCATTGTTTACTTCCTGGTCAGGCTCAACGATGATGTGCGAACCAACCGGCAGGTTGTACATCTTGTGCTCTTTGCCATCGATATGTATCGCAGGTATCTTGGTCTTGTCTTTGGTTTCAATTACAACGCGCTCACGGTGACCTGTCTGCTCATCGGCTTCCTCACGGTAAGTAACACCCTCGATAACGTTCTCAAACCTTACCCTACCCTGTATTTCAGAAATGATAACGGCGTTGAACGGATCCCATGTACAGATCACATCACCCTTCGCCACCTTCTTACCGTTTGACACCTTAAGTATCGAACCATAAGGGATGTTGTTGGTGATAAGCAAGCGATCATTGGCAACGTCTACGATACGCACCTCACCGGTACGGCCGATAACGATTACCTGATCTTCGCCTTCAGCATCCTTGTTCTTAGTGGTACGCAGACCGTCGAACTGGATAGTTCCATCGAACCGCGCAACGAGCTGCGATTCAATAGCTGATGAACCAGCCACACCACCAACGTGGAAGGTACGAAGTGTAAGCTGTGTACCCGGCTCACCGATGGACTGTGCAGCGATGATACCAACAGCATCACCCTTCTGTGCCATATAGCCTGTTGCAAGGTTCTTGCCATAACACTTAGCACACACACCACGACGGCTTTCGCAAGTAAGCACCGAACGAATTTCAACTACATCTATCGGGCTTTCCTCAATACGCTGGGCGACATCTTCCGTAATCTCATCACCTGCAGACGCAATCAGTTCATCATTGAGTGGATCATATATATCATGCAGAGAAGTACGGCCAAGTATACGGTCGTATAGAGGCTCTACTATTTCTTCATTGTCTTTCAGCGCCGAAGTTGCGATGCCACGAAGTGTTCCGCAATCTTCTGTAGTGATAACCACATCCTGTGCCACATCCACCAGACGACGCGTCAGGTAACCCGCATCCGCTGTTTTAAGGGCGGTATCCGCAAGACCTTTACGCGCACCGTGGGTAGAGATGAAGTACTCCAATACGTTCAGACCTACCTTGAAGTTTGAAAGGATCGGGTTTTCAATGATTTCTGAACCTGAAGATCCACTACGACGTGGTTTCGCCATCAGTCCCCTGAGGCCGGCAAGCTGCTTAACCTGCTGCTTGCTACCACGAGCACCAGAATCAAGCATCATGTACACAGAGTTGAAGCCCTGCTTGTCTGCTGCCATCTCGCGGATCAACGTTTCAGTTACACGCGTATCCACGCGAGACCATACGTCGATCACCTGGTTGTAACGTTCGTTGTTGGTGATGAGACCCATGTTATAGTTGTCCCAAATTTCGTCAACCTCTACCTGGGCGTTCTGCACCAGTTGCTCCTTCACATCAGGAACGGTAAGGTCCTTAATGTTAAACGACAGACCACCACGGAAGGCCGTACGGAAACCGAGGGTCTTGATATCATCAAGGAACTGTACAGTTTTCGGAATGTTTGTGTTTTTCAGGATCTGGCCGATGATCTCACGCAGAGACTTCTTGGTCAGAAGAGCATTCACAAAACCATTTTCTTTAGGTACAAACTGGTTGAAAAGAACACGACCAACTGTTGTGTCTACCAGCTTATTTACCATCGTGCCGTCTGCTTCACGAACATTTGCACGCACCTTAATATGAGCGTGCAGGTCTGCACGGCCTTCGTTGTGCGCAATAATAACCTCTTCTGTGCTGTAATAAGCTTTGTTTTCGCCTTTTACCTTTTCAGTATCGGTTGATTTCTTACCCTTAGAGATGTAGTAAAGTCCGAGTACCATGTCCTGAGATGGAAGAGTGATCGGCGTACCATTCTGAGGGTTCAGGATGTTGTGCGATGCAAGCATCAATATCTGGGCTTCAACTATCGCTCCGTTGCTCAACGGTACGTGAACGGCCATCTGGTCACCATCGAAGTCGGCGTTGAACGCAGAACATACAAGTGGGTGAAGTTGTATCGCCTTACCTTCAATTAGCTTCGGCTGGAATGCCTGGATTGAAAGCCTGTGGAGCGTTGGGGCACGGTTCAGAAGGATCGGGTGACCTTTCAGAACGTTCTCAAGGATGTCCCAAACAACGGCTTCTTTGCGCTCTACTAGTTTCTTAGCGCTCTTTACCGTCTTTACTATACCCCTTTCAATAAGCTTACGGATAATAAATGGTTTGAAAAGCTCCGCAGCCATGTCCTTTGGAAGGCCGCATTCGTGGAGTTTCATTTCAGGCCCCACCACGATAACCGAACGACCGGAATAGTCAACACGCTTACCCAGGAGGTTCTGACGGAAACGCCCCTGCTTACCTTTCAACACGTCTGAAAGTGATTTCAGTGCGCGTCCACCTTCTGCCTTCACCGCATTCGACTTACGGCTGTTGTCAAACAGAGAGTCAACAGCTTCCTGTAGCATACGCTTCTCGTTACGAAGGATCACCTCAGGTGCCTTGATCTCGATAAGACGCTTCAGACGGTTGTTACGGATAATTACGCGACGGTAAAGGTCATTCAGGTCTGATGACGCAAAACGGCCACCATCAAGCGGAACGAGTGGACGCAGTTCCGGTGGAATAACCGGGATGTACTGCATTACCATCCACTCAAGGCGGTTTTCGATACGTGTATTTGCATCACGGAATGCTTCAACTACGCTCAGGCGCTTCAGGGCTTCTTGCTTACGCTGTTGCGATGTTTCATTTGCAGCCGCATTACGCAGATCATAAGACAGCTTATCCAGGTCAATACGAGCTAGCAGCATTTGCACTGCCTCTGCACCCATCTTAGCTATGAACTTGTTACCGTCTTCGTCTGGCAAATATTGGTTTTCTTTTGACAGACCGTCAAGTATCTCCAGGTATTCGTCTTCCGTAAGCAATTGCTGATGCGTAGACTCGCTATCCTTAAGGTTCAGCTTGGTACGGATCATTTCTTCTGCTTCACCTGCCTGTACTACTACATAGCGTTCGTAGTAAACAATGCTTTCCATCTTTTTAGAGCTAACACCCAGCAGGTAGCCGATCTTGTTTGGAAGGCTCTTAAAGTACCAGATATGCACGATAGGCACCACCAGCTTAATGTGACCGAGGCGCTCACGACGTACTTTCTTTTCAGTTACTTCTACACCGCAACGATCGCACACGATACCCTTATAACGGATACGTTTGTACTTACCGCAATAACATTCGTAATCCTTTACAGGTCCGAATATCTTTTCGCAGAACAAACCATCACGCTCAGGCTTGTACGTACGATAGTTAATTGTTTCCGGCTTCAACACCTCTCCGTAAGAGCGGTCAAGAATAGTATCCGGAGATGCCAGGCTGATGGTGATTTTACCAAATCCAGCTCTTGGGCGGCTATCTTTCTTTATTGCCATTTTTATTTTCTTTGACCGGTTCGTGTCACCACGAACCGGCGTTATGAAATTTTTGTTAGTTACAATTCTCGATTACTGACGCACCACTATTAGTCGAACTTAAGTTCGAGACCAAGGCCACGAAGCTCGTTCACCAATACGTTGAATGACTCAGGTATACCCGCTTTCGGTATGTTGTCGCCCTTCACAATTGCTTCATAGGTCTTCGCACGTCCCACGATATCATCCGACTTGATCGTCAGAAGTTCCTGCAGGATATTAGAAGCGCCGTATGCCTCAAGTGCCCAAACTTCCATTTCACCGAAACGCTGACCACCAAACTGTGCCTTACCACCCAGCGGCTGCTGAGTAATGAGACTGTAAGGCCCGATAGAACGCGCGTGCATCTTATCGTCAACCATGTGGTGCAGCTTGATCACGTAAATGATACCAACAGTAGCCTTCTGGTGGAAGCGCTCCCCTGTTTCACCATCATACAGGTATGTGTGTCCAAATTCAGGCAAGCCTGCTTTGTTTATCAGATCATCGATCTCAGCTACCGACGCACCGTCGAAGATCGGCGTTGCAAACTTCACTCCTAGCTTTTCACCTGCCCAACCGAGGATAGTTTCGTAAATCTGTCCAAGGTTCATACGCGATGGTACACCAAGTGGGTTCAGAACCACATCAACCGGTGTTCCGTCTTCCAGGAACGGCATATCTTCTTCACGAACTATTTTCGCTACGATACCCTTGTTTCCGTGGCGTCCGGCCATCTTATCACCCACTTTCAGCTTACGCTTACTTGCGAGGTATACCTTAGCCAGTTTCAACACACCTGCAGGAAGTTCGTCACCTATGCTCAGGTTAAACTTCTCACGCTTGTAGCGACCCAGTTCTTCGTTGAACTTGATATTATAGTTATGCAACAGTTGGTTGATCAGCTCGTCAGTTTCCTGATCACCTGTCCAGCCCAGTGGGTTCACGTTCTGGAAGTCGATTGAACCAAGCGTTTTTGAGTTGAACTTGCCACCCTTGCTCAGTACCGTCTCACCAAAGTTGTTGGTGATACCTGCAGAGTTCTTGTCCTTAAGCAGGATACCCAGCTTTTCAAAAAGGAACGTCTTCAGATCTTCAAGGTTCTTCTCATGTACCTTGTCTATCTTTTCGAGCTGTGCCTTTTCACGCACTTTGGAATTCTTGTCTTTCTTGGCGCGTTGGAACAATTGCTTAGAGATAACGATACCCTCTGTGCCGCTTGGTGCCTTCAGTGAAGCATCTTTGGCGTCACCTGCTTTATCACCAAATATCGCGCGAAGGAGTTTTTCTTCCGGAGTTGGGTCAGTCTCACCCTTTGGAGTGATCTTGCCTATCAGGATGTCGCCTTCCTTAACATGAGCGCCGATTCGGATGATACCATTCTCGTCAAGGTCTTTTGTAGCCTCTTCAGAAACGTTCGGTATGTCCGGAGTCAGTTCTTCCTCACCCAGCTTCGTGTCACGAACTTCAAGTTCGTACTCGTCAATGTGTACTGAAGTATACCAGTCTTCGCGAACCACTTTTTCATTGATCACTATCGCATCCTCGAAGTTGTAACCCTTCCATGGCATGAATGCCACCTTTAGGTTACGACCCAGCGCCAGCTCACCATCCTGGGTTGCATAGCCCTCTGTAAGGAAGTCGCCCGCCTTCACTTTCTGGCCTTTGCGCACGCATGGACGCAATGTCATGCTTGTGCTCTGGTTGGTCTTTTTATACTTTGTAAGGGTGTAAACCTTCAGGTCATCTTCAAACGACACAAGACGCGCTTTCTCGTCACGCTCATAACGAACGTGGATATGATCTGCATCTACATATTCTATTACACCGTCACCCTCAGCATGTATCTGTATACGTGCGTCACGCGCAGCTTTCGCTTCCAGACCGGTACCTACGATCGGAACCTGAGGCACGATCAGCGGAACTGCCTGGCGTTGCATGTTCGATCCCATCAGCGCGCGGTTGGCGTCATCATGCTCCAGGAAGGGAATCAGTGATGCGCTAAGACCCACGATCTGGTTAGGAGCCACGTCCATGTACTCCACCTCACCTGGTTCCAGGATAGGGAAGTCTCCCGTTTGGCGCGACTTGATCTTATCTTCTATAAAGTTACCTTTTTCATCAAGTGGCACGTTTGCCTGGGCGATTTTTGCCAGGTCCTCCTCTTCGGCACTCAGGAACTTATATGTCTTAAGGTCCACCTTGCCCTCCTTCACCTTTCGGTATGGAGTTTCGATGAAGCCCATATCATTGATCTGAGCATGTACGCAAAGCGTGGAGATGAGACCAATGTTTGGTCCTTCCGGCGTTTCGATAGTACAAAGACGACCGTAGTGGCTGTAGTGTACGTCACGAACCTCAAAGCCTGCGCGCTCACGGCTTAGACCACCTGGTCCGAGCGCGGAGATACGACGCTTGTGCGTTATTTCGCTCAGCGGATTCGTCTGGTCCAGGAACTGTGAAAGCTGCGAAGTACCAAAGAATGAATTGATAACCGAAGAAAGCGTACGCGCGTTGATCAGGTCGATTGGCGTAAACACCTCATTGTCACGAACGTTCATACGCTCGCGGATCGTCCTTGCCATACGGGCCAGACCCACACCGAACTGAGCAAAAAGCTGCTCACCTACAGTACGTACACGACGGTTGCTCAGGTGATCTATGTCATCGATTTCCGCTTTACCATTCGTGAGGCGCACCAGGTACTTGATGATGGAGATGATATCTTCCTTGCTAAGCACCTTAGTGTTCAGGTTAATGTCAAGTCCCAGTTTGCGATTGATCTTATAACGGCCAACTTCTCCCAGGTCATAACGCTTATCGCTGAAGAACAGCTTCTCGATAATGCCACGAGCCGTTTCATCATCCGGCGCGTCAGAACCACGAAGTTGACGGTATATATGCTGAACCGCTTCCAATTCTGAGTTGGAAGTATCTTTATTAAGGGTATTATATATAATAGAGAAGTCACCGCTAACCTCTTCCTTCTGCAGGAAGACGGTTTTGATACCCATTTCCTGTATCAGCTCCACATTGCTTTCATCCAGAACGCTGTCGCGGTCCAGTACCACGTCATTACGCTCAATGGTTACAACTTCGCCGGTATCCTCATCCACGAAGTCCTCTGTCCAGCTACGGAGAACACGAGCCGCCAGGCGACGACCAACATGGTCAGCCAGCGTCTTCTTGTCCACCTTCACCTCCTCAGCCATACCAAACAGGTCAAGGATATCCTTGTCCGTTTCATATCCGATGGCACGAAGCAGCGTAGTAACCGGGAATTTCTTCTTACGGTCGATGTATGCATACATGACATTGTTGATGTCAGTTGCAAATTCCATCCATGCTCCCTTGAATGGGATTACACGTGCACTGTATATCTTGGTTCCGTTCGGATGAACGCTTTGTCCGAAGAACACACCAGGTGAACGGTGAAGCTGCGAAACAACTACACGCTCTGCCCCGTTGATCACGAAAGTACCGCGTGGAGTCATGTACGGGATGTTACCCAGAAACACGTCCTGAACGATAGTTTCGAAGTCTACGTGCTCCTCATCGTTACAGCTCAGTTTCAGCTTAGCCTTCAGTGGCACTGAATACGTAAGACCGCGCTCCATACACTCGTCGATGGTGTACCTTGGCGGGTCGATGAAGTAATCCAGGAATTCCAGTACGAAGATGTTCCTCGTATCGGTGATTGGAAAGTTTTCCTTGAACACACGGAACAAACCTTCGTTGTTTCGCTTGTCAGGTGTGGTTTCCAACTGGAAAAAGTCCTGGAAAGACTGTAGCTGGATGGCAAGGAGGTCAGGCGTTGCTGCCCCTTCGTGCAGCTTACCGAAATTTATCCTGCCTGCTGCATTTTTCTTTTGCATATTGGCCATAATGAACGTTACTCCGTTTTTTTCAAATAAAAAATGCCCGAAACACAGGCCGGGCCTGCACTTCAGGTATTTGACAATATCAGGAAATACTAGTTTTTGATACTTGCACGCAAAGTCCCCTAAAAAAAGGGATTGCAAAGATAGCACACGCGTATCTATAATGCAAAAAATATTCCAAACTTTTCAGCTGGCGGGTAAAAAACGTCGAAAATCAACCCTGTAAAGGTAAATATTTTTTATTTTTATGCCATAGTTTTAACTCCACCTTCACGTAATATTTTGTTAAATATTGAATTTTTGGAAACTTTTAACATTTTAAATGTAAATCTACTTAATATGAAGGTGGTGAGAAAGGTGAAACGAAAAGCCTAAATGCATACAATAGCCGGCAATACCTTAGGCATAATTTTACAGTGACAAAACCAACAACCATGAAATTAAGAAAGCAATTCGCCGTTGTAAGCCTGGCGGCAGTAGTCGCAGGAACTGTGACACTGGTCTCGTGCACGAAGGACTATGTATGTAAATGTACGCTTACCAGTGGCTCGTCTTCAGTCACTTCTCAAACTTACGACCTGGGAAAGAAAAAGCGGAGCGAAGCAAAAGCGGAGTGCGACAACAAAGAGTCTTCGATCGGATCACTCGTATATTCTTGTGAACTGGAGTAGCAGCACCAGAAACCCAATAGTTGTAAATATAGCCGCGTAAAAGCGGCTTTATTTTTATATTTGATCATGCGGAAAAACATAAACATTCTAAAATGCTTAGCAGCCTTTCCTGCGCTTTTCCTCTCCTCATGTGAAAAGGATTTCAACTGCACCTGCAACATCAAGACTACCTCTTCCTCCGGCACGATATTTTCCGCTGAGCGCTACCCCATCACTGCAAAGGATCGCAAAACGGCTAAAAGAAACTGTGAAGCGTATATCTACACTCCCACCGCCCCGGGAGCCACAGCAACCTATAGCTGCAGCCTGGACTAACATAAATGAGAACACAAATTTGCTACCTTTATAGCGCAAATAGCTAACTATGAGAAAACTTGCACTCTTCGCAGTGGTCATCCTCGCAACGATTGCCACTTCATGCAATAAGAAGCGTACCTGCACCTGCGTCAAAACATCAGGTATTTACAACCCCGACACTATGTACTATGCAATTCCCCGGATGAAAACCACATTGGCGGCAGCTGAGTGCAATGCAAAGGCCTATTATTACTATGGCGTTATTTACAATTGTAAACTTGACTAACGTCTGATCCGAATTCACTCCAATTGCGACTGTGACAAAAAAATACTACTTAAGTCGTATTGCATTTTTGAGTTTTTACTTAACGGTTCGCGACAATCACAAAAAAGTTGTTAACCAAGTGTAAATGAGGGAAAAAACAGCGCGAAACGCTTGCATTATTCTGACTAAGTTTATTTCTTTACATCACAAAACTAAAACGATATGAAAAAACTCTTCCCCGTTGCTGCTGTAGCAGTCCTCGCAATGATGTTTACATCATGCAAAAAAGATTACACTTGCACATGTACATCTACTGTTGCAGGTACAACAACTACCGTGTCTGGAAAGACAGGCAAAATGTCTAAGAAAGATGCTAAGGCAGCTTGCGAAAAAGGCAACGTTAGCACTTCGTACGGTTCTGTTTCTTGCAAAATCGACTAGTATCAAAAAAAACGGATTAGAGGCTGCCCCGAAAAGGCAGCCTCTTTTTTTTGCCTTCGGAGCCCCCACTTTTTGTAACTTTACTACATGAAGCTGCCTGTTAAACAATTCATCGTTGCCACCATCCTGTTTCCTCTTTTTTCATTTGCACAAAACGCTGCCGGTTCCAAACCAAAACTAATTGCGGCCTACTCGAAGTCAATCCCCGCGGCCAAACAGTCAAATCCGCCAATGGCCGGCTATTTCTTTGTGGTAAAATGGCAAGAATCTACCCCGCCCGAAACTTTCTTTTGGCGCGGCGAAAGTGGCTGGCTTAGCTGCAATATTGAAAAAGCGTGCAGAAAAGGGAAGAACTATACCGGAAAGAACATTGATCTCGGAAAGGTGAAGAAGGGAACCAACCTCTTTCTTACTCCTGTTACCGGCGGTCGCTTCCCTATACCTGCAGAGATACCCGAAAGCGCAAAGAATACCCTCTATTACAAGACTGCGGGCAGCGGCTGGATAGGCCTTCCGGTAAGCAAGATCGCAAAAAAATAGCCGGCTGTCGCGCGGCTATCAATTTTGTAGTTGGTAGTCTGTGCTATTCGATCTCAGAAAGTGACTTCTTCAGAAAGTCAATCACTTTTACTTCGGTAGCATCAACACCACGCAGATCGGCCAGGTAAACAGATACCCAATCTGTGAGATGAATGAGATAGAACACCTTTTCCCAGTAATTCTTACCTTCTGAATATATTTCTATTACTGTCGGCTTGTACTTCTTGAATATCTTATTGCCTATATCCATCCTGGCCTGCACGCGCTTGTAATCATCGTGATTGCGAAGAACTAATACAGCTTTGTCGCTGGCATCGTCCTTCCACCCCACAAACTCGTTGTGGTTCATCTCTGGCACAGCGCCGCTCCACGACAATAGCTTACTGTTCTCATTGAGTTGTTGACGAAAACGCGTACCAACACCCTCAATTGCGGACGATGAATAAACGATTGGCAATTTGCCAACCACTTTCTTCGCCACTGTCATTGCTTTCTTGTGAATATCTTCTTCGTTGTTCTTCAGTTGCTTGATCGAGCCCTTGATCTCTTTTTCAAAAGAATTTGAAATAAGACCAAAATGCGCAAGCACGTATAGCAACTGTACCAGCGAATAGCCGAGGCAGGCACGTGGAGGCATACCTGCAGGTACTAAGATACAGTCGAGTTTCTTTGCACTGGCATATTCAGCGATCTTACCGCCAGAGGTTACACAAATGATCGTTGCTTTCCGCTTCCTGGCTTCGTGCAATGCCATCACCGTCTCCTCTGTATTCCCCGAATAAGAACAAACGATTACAAGTGAGCGCTTATTCACAAAAGCCGGAAGGAAATAATCCTTATTGACTACAAAAGGTACCTTCAGCTTGTCAAAAACGTAGTTCTGCACAATAGAGCCGCCTATACCGCTGCCACCTAGTCCAGTTACTACGACATTTGAGAAATCAGCATGCTGGGCAATAAACCTGTGGTTTTTTCCTATTATGAGGGCTTCCTGCAATTGTATTGGGAAGTCAGTTACGAGCTTTTTCATTTATTGGTAGTTGCCACTTTTATTTCACCCGTACAGCGGTACCTGGTATCTAACAAAAGGGATGATAATCGTTATTTGTACCTTTACTTTTCGATGTCCAAACATAGTAAAATTGGCCAAAAAGGCGAACAAATCGCTGCAGACTTTTTGCTAAATAAAGGTTATAATATAATTGCTAGAAATTGGCGATACCAAAAGAAGGAAATAGACATCGTTGCTAAAGACGGAAATATCCTTGTGATAGTGGAAGTTAAGACCCGCTCTTCGGCAAGTCTCCTCTACCCCGAAGAAACGGTGAATAGGCGAAAACAGGAATTCCTGCAAACGGCTGCTACTGCTTTTGCAGAATCAGAACCAGGCAACTCAAACTTCAGATTCGACATTATCAGCATTACCCTTTCAGGAGAACACGTGAAGGAAATAGTGCATTTCAAGGAAGCTTTCTAACGTGCGTTTTTAATTGTCGTTAGCGATGTAGTGTACCTTGATACTGTTTTCCCGATCAATCTTGAGCTGATCTATCAACCTTTCCAACGATTTGAATTTCAACTCTTCACGAAGTTTTTTCAGAACAACAACTTCAATAACACATCCGTAAATATCGGCATCAAAATCAAACATATTTACCTCTATCTTCAGGTCGTCGCTTTCATCAACGGTTGGGTTATAACCAATACTCATCATACCGCCATATAACCCACCATTATAATACACATTCACAGCATATATGCCATTTCCTGGCAATACCTGGTCCTCTTCCGTTGGGTCAAGATTAGCTGTCGGGTAGCCTAAAGTACGCCCAAGTTTCTTTCCATGTACAACCTTGCCACTAAAAGAATACGCGTGACCCAACATGAGCCTGGCGTCTTCCATATGCCCCTGCCTTATAGCATTTCTGATCTTGGTGGAGCTGACGGCTGCATCTTTAATGAGCTGGGCGGGAATTTCAACTACGTCAAAGCTGGATGCCGGAGCCAACTCCCTGAGAAGATCGATATCACCCCGCCTATCATGACCAAAATGGTGATCATAACCTATTACCAGGCTCGCAGGGCGAAATTTACCAACAAGAAAATCACGCACATAAGACTCCGCATCTAATGCAGCAAATTCGGGTGTGAATGGCACTACTACGATATGATCGATTCCGGTACTTTCAATTAGCTCCAGTTTTCGCCTTAGTGGCGTAATAATTCCAAGTGGCTGGCCCGGAAAAAGCACCTTGCGCGGATGTGGATCAAACGTAATGAGCACACTCTCACCTCCTGCTTGCCTGGCATGCTTCACCACCTCATTCAGAATGGCGCGGTGCCCGCTATGCACCCCATCAAAAGTGCCTATAGTTATGGTTGCATTATGAAAAGCCGGCAACTTGCCGATATCAGAGTAAATAGCCATTGTGCGTATACAAAGATATATTTTCCAAACAGAATATCCATGCACTTAACCACCCATTAGCGTTTTTCTTATCGGTGATATCATCACATATTTTACGCCGTACATCTCCAGTAAAAACAATATATTTGTATAGCAACCTAAGTATTAGCAATGAAAATACTATCTTCTGCCCAGATCAGAGCCTGCGATGAATACACGATCAGAGAGACTAGAATTCGATCATTAGACCTAATGGAACGTGCTGCTAATAAATGTGTTGAGTGGATTATCTCATCTTTTAGTAAAGATACGCTATTTGTCATCCTTTGCGGCGGTGGCAATAATGGCGGAGACGGTTTTGCCATTGCCAGACTACTCCATAGACGTGGATTTGGAGTAAAAGCATTTTTAGTTAAAAACAATTCATTATCAAAAGATTGTGACTATAATTATCAACAACTACTACATATAAATCCGGACCTTGTTGGCAGCATCGAACCTGGACGATACATAACAGATATCCCGGGCGACATTGTAATTATAGACGCCATACTTGGTACCGGGCTTAGCCGCCCAATTACTGGCTGGCTGGAGACATTCGTGCAGCACGTAAATGCTCTCCCAAACAGAAAGATCGCCATCGATATCCCGAGTGGGCTCGCTGCGGATACCCTTCCTGCTGAGGGAGATACGATTGTAAACGTATCAGATACTTTAAGTTTCCAGTTTTTCAAACGTAGTTTCCTGCATCCCGAGTCGGCCAGCTACACAGGCAACGTTAATATACTTGACATAGGCCTAAGCCAGACCTTTATTAACGAGATTCACAGTCAGTATACAACTATCACCAGGCAGGACATCACCAAAATTTACCGTCCGCGCCAGCGCTTTGCCCACAAGGGCACTTATGGCCACGCCTGGATAGCTGGCGGCCATTATGGCAAGATGGGCGCGATGGTGCTCTCAAGCATCGCTGCGCTTAGGGCTGGCGCCGGCCTGGTCACAGCCCACATCCCATCATGCGGGTATACTATACTACAAACCGCCGTTCCGGAGGCCATGTGTACGACAAGTGGCGAACAGGCTATATGCGATTTCTCTGGCTGGCAGCAGGCTTCAGCAATTGCCGTCGGGCCTGGCCTGGGCACCGATTCTGAGACTACAGATGCATTAGGTAGTTTCCTGGAATCTTGCAATACTCCGGTAATTATCGATGCTGACGCATTGAATATCATCTCTTTACGACCTGAATTCCTGGCAAGGATACCGAAGGGCTCTATTCTCACCCCACACCCCAAAGAGTTCAGTCGCCTATTCGGGCATAACACGAACAGCATGGTGCAGGTAGACAATGCCCGGATACAGGCTATGCGCTATGGTCTCAATATAGTATTGAAAGGCCATCACACCGCAGTGATAGACAGCGATGGAAACTGCCGGTACAATATGACGGGCAATGCAGGCATGGCAACCGGTGGATCAGGCGATGTACTTACTGGCATACTTGCGGGACTCTTAGCACAGGGCTACTCACCCCGGGACGCTGCAATTATGGGAGTGTACTTGCACGGCCTTGCGGGTGATCTTGCTGCTTCTGATAAATCTCAGGAATCATTGATAGCCAGTGATATAGTTGAACATCTGGGAGAAGCCTATTTATCCATCTGAGGCACGTGTTCACCGGGGCTTTTTGCCATGGCCGCATCGGGTTTCACGTTCCTGCGAAACTGGTCTTCCAGTGCTCCTCGTTTCGCCAGGTCATTAAAAAGGACTGCACTGTCAGTAAGTATATAGGGCTGTCGGTTCACTACCCATTCCGACGGTTCATATGTCTGAGGCCACATATACATCTCCTTGTAAAACCTGGACGCATAGTCATCCCCCGTATACCGACTGAAGGAATCAGCTTGCCACTCATAAAAATAGGTTATACGAACGCCGGGCAAAATTTGCCTACCGCTACCAAAATAGTCGTTTGTAAATTTGTATAGTAGTTTATCAGTATACCAGCGCTCCCCCATTTGTTTGTATTCTGCAACGAAGCTCCCCTCAACAAACTCCATGTAATAAAGACGGTCAGGAAGTAGAAAGTTATTGTATCTCGGATAATTATAACTTTTATATCGGTGTGCATTTCGCGTTACACGCCGAATGGCAAATGAACGCCTGTCAACAATAACGCGCCCTTCCTCCCATGCCTCGCCGGGAAACGGGCTGCCGGGATTTCCGATGCCGTGCCTGTCTGAACAAAAATCGGGGCTGCGATATTTAATAACATAGAAGGTATCGTTTCCTAGGAGCGTATCAAACGAAAACGTGTAGCCGGAGAAGTGACCTGGTTCTAAAGACTTTTCGGTTAGATTATATACCGGATCTTCCGGAAAAAGGTCAGCAATGTTTACATCATAAGCATTTGCAGGCTGCTTCACAAAATATGTCCTCCTTGCTATCCTGTTCGCATATGCCTCTTTGCGCGACAGCCGCCCTTTAGCCTGGGAGATATTCATCATTACTACCGGCTTCCCCTCCACAAGATTTGTATAAGTGCTATCCATTCGCTGATATTGCCGGTACGACGAATAGCAGAAATAGGGCGTATTAGCATAATTCTCGGGGATCATCGCGACTGCTTTCCGCACTACCTCCTCTGCGGATAGACTATGTAAAACAAAGTCACTTAAACTCTGCGCACTCACTGAAACCAGAACCCAATTCAATCTGTTTCCAGCCACTACAATGGAAACAGTGTCTCTAACCCCAATGCAACTAACCGCCAACCTTATCTGGCTCCCGTGTTTTGCAAGAGGTATTGTCAACCTGCCTTCAGCATTTGCGACATACACCCCGCCCTCGGGCAACACAACTACCTGCGCATTTGCGATAATGCCGGAATCAACGGCATTTGCGATAACCAAACGCACCTTCTCCTGCCCATAGACCGGTCGCAACCACACCAATAATAACAGCGCAAAGAGAAACCTTTTCATTGTCCTTCCGTAAATGTAAGACGAGATATGCCACCGGCACCTTGGGCAGAAATGTAATTTGGATACAGCTAACAGTTTATATAACTTAGTATCTTATACAAGGATCAACTTCATGAGGATAAGACTACTCATTCTTCTTATTGTCGCTGCTATCACCAACGGTTACGGCCAAACAGCACAGGACTATGCTATACAGCTTTCAGCAACAACCCAGGTAAGCCCGGCCCAAATAAGACTGCAATGGCGCAAAATATCATACGGCACACCGATCTATAGTGTTTTCAAAAAAGCAAAAACGGCTACGAGTTGGGGGGCTGCCATCGCTACCATTACCACCGGGGATACAACCTACACAGACAACTCGGTAATAGTGGACTCAGTCTACGAGTACTCCGTGAGAACGGGAGGTACAGGACTGGCTACATCGTCCACAGGATACATACTCGCCGGCATCAAGGCACCCGCCATACACAACCGTGGGGCGCTGATACTACTGGTCGACAGTACTTTCACAGACTCCTGCGCTACTGAACTGGCGCAGCTCGCAACGGATATTAACGCTGATGGCTGGCAGGTAATTCGTCACGACGTCTCCCGAACAGCAAAAGACACAGCGATCAAGGCCCTGATAAAGGCTGATCATTCCAGCATCCCCAATGTAAATGCGGTATTGCTCGTTGGCCACGTCGCGGTGCCATATAGCGGCGACCTGAACCCTGATGCACACCCGGACCACCTGGGCGCATGGCCATCTGATGTGTATTACGGTTGCCTCACTACTACCTGGACGGACGTTTCCGTTAACGATGTTGTGTCATCAAATACAGCCAATCACAATATACCAGGAGACGGCAAATGGGATCAAAGCACTGTCCCGGAAAAGCCTCAGCTCCAGGTGAGCCGTATCGACTTCAATAATATGCCCGCGTTCAGTAGCAGCGAAATTCAAATGATGCGGCGCTACCTGGCTAAATCGCATACTTACAAACTCGATCAGTTGCCCATGCGCAAACGCGCGCTTGTAAACGACAATTTTGGAGCATTCAGCGGCGAAGCGTTTGCCGCAAATGCCTGGCGAAATTTCGCGCCAATGGTTAGCAGGGACAGTATATTCAATTTGCCGTTTATAAATGCCCTTGCCGATTCATCGTTCCAATGGGCATACGGATGTGGGGGTGGCACCTACACCAGCGCAGGCGGCATAGGCAACACTTCCAATTTTGCCGCTGCCGGTGCCACACATGCCATCTTCACCATGATGTTCGGCAGTTATTTTGGCGACTGGAACTACCAAAACAGTTTTTTACGTGCTCCATTGTGCGCCGACACGCCGGCTCTAACAAGCTGCTGGGCTGGACGTCCTAACTGGTTTGTACACCATATGGCGCTTGGCGAACATATTGGCTACTCTACCCGGTTAACACAGTCAGAGTTCGGCTCGCTCTACTCCCCTACTAACTATATGGCCGGCGGAGTGCACGTTGCACTAATGGGAGACCTCACGCTACGTACTGATTATGTAAAACCTGCTTCCTCACTTGTTATCACACCTATAGCCGGACATGGTGCCAACCTTGTATGGACGGCATCTTCTGATCCTGCCGTAATAGGATACTATATATACCGAACAGATAGTGCGTTCGGATATTATGAGCGTATTTCTCCTATGATTACAACCACCTCATTCTCCGATACTGTAGGCACAGACGGGCTGAAATACTACATGGTTCGCCCGGTAAAACTTCAGGCTACTCCAGCCGGTTCTTACTACAACCTGGGATTGGGAACCACAAATTCAGCCACCGTCGATTTCCCTGTACCTACAGTCTCAGCACAGACACTTACTGTCACTCAGGAAGTAAAAGTCTTCCCGAATCCCGCGCAAAACATATTGGGAGTTGTTATCACGTGCGACGCACCATGCATGGCACAAATCTATGTTACAGATATGAGTGGCAGAGTGCTGTTCCCAGCCGTGAGGCAATTGCCATCCGGACAAAGCGCGCTGCAACTTGATATTCACGAATTACCTGCAGGATTCTATGTAGTCTGCGTACAAACAGGGGACCGGGTCATAAGTGCAAAGTGGACCAAGAGCTAATAATGTTTGCACCATTTTTGCTTTTTACTTTTGCCTGTTGGCCCTCAAAGGCTTACCTTTGCGCAATTTGTTTTTTCAATGACCAGTTCACATCAGCATAATCCGGCATGGCTCCTGCTTCAGGACGGCACTCGTTTCAGTGGTAAATCATTTGGCGCCAAAGGCACTGCCGGCGGCGAAATCTGTTTTAATACCGGCATGACCGGCTACCAGGAGGTATTTACTGATCCGTCTTATACCGGACAGGTACTGATAATGAACAATGCATATGTAGGTAACTATGGTGTAAAGAAGGAGGACGTGGAAAGTGACTCAGTAAAAATTGCCGGACTCATATGCAAGAATATTTCCCACAGGTATTCGCGCATGACCGCCGATGACGGCCTTGAAAATTACCTGGTTGAGAACAACATCGTGGCAATTTATGACGTTGACACGCGGGCTCTTGTGCAGCACATTCGCAATAAGGGAGCCATGAACTGTGTGATCTCTACTGAATTCTCCACTGAAGCAGAACTGAACCAGGCTCTTGCCAATGTTCCGGATATGGCCGGCCTTGAGTTGTCTTCACATATCTCTACTAAAGAAGCATATAATATTGGAGACCCTGCTGCTCCTATCAAAGTGGCAGTGCTCGACTTTGGCGTGAAGGTTAATATCTTGAAGTGCCTCGCCTCCCGCGGTGTGTACCTCAAAGTATTCCCAGCAAAAACCGGTATCGAGGAACTGAACCAATTTTCACCGGATGGCTATTTCATTTCTAATGGCCCCGGAGACCCGGCATCAATGGGTTATGCGGTGAACACAGTGAAAGAACTTCTGAACACGGGCAAGCCACTGTTTGGCATTTGCCTGGGGCACCAGCTTCTGGCCCTGGCCAATGGTATCCCTACCTTTAAGATGCACCACGGCCACCGCGGCCTTAACCACCCGGTAAAAAATCTGATCACAAACAGGTCTGAGATAACAACTCAAAACCACGGTTTTGGGGTAGATCCTGAGGCTGTAAAGAAGAGCGCAAACATCACAGTGACTCACGTGAATCTTAACGACGGCTCGATTGAAGGTATAAAGTTGAATGACAAACCTGCGTTCTCGGTTCAATACCACCCCGAGGCTACTCCGGGCCCGCATGATTCTCGCTACCTTTTCGACGATTTCGTGAATATGATCCGTACCGGGATGAGCAACTAAACCTTCAGAGCTGGACAACCTTTTCTACTTTATCCTCGCGGCCATTGTTTCCGAAATCCTCGGAACTGTGGGCGGATTCGGTTCGTCGTTGTTCTTTGTTCCCCTCGCCAGTTACTTTCTCGACTTTCATTCCGTGCTCGGGATAACTGCCGTTTATCACGTATTTAGCAACCTGTCAAAGATCGCACTCTTCAGGCAGGGATTTGATAAGCGACTAGTGCTCTATATGGGCATCCCGTCTGTACTTGGCGTAATAGGCGGGAGTGTGGCAACGCGCTACCTCCCTACCCCATCACTGGAACTGGCACTTGCACTCTTCCTCGTTTCTATCAGTGTTGTTTTTCTCGTTTTCCGAAATCTGGTACTCCCCGCTACTAACACCAACGCCGTTGCCGGCGGTGGCGTGTCGGGTTTTGTTGCCGGCATGCTGGGAACGGGAGGAGCCATAAGAGGAACTGCGCTCGCCGCGTTCAATTTGCCTGCAGCTACATTTGTGGCTACGTCTGCCATCATAGACTTGGGTGTTGACGCCTCGCGTACTGTGGTCTATTATGCAAATGGATATATGCACCAGGACGATCTCTACCTTATACCCATATTAATCGTTGTAAGCATTCTGGGCACCTTTGCCGGCAAGAAGCTACTGGAGCGAATCCCCCAGGCATATTTCCGCAATATCGTCCTTGTCCTGATCCTCATCACAGGGCTGATAACGCTCTCAAAGGTATTTCTGGGAAAAACGGCATAAAAAAGGCGGCACAACTATGCGCCGCCTATAAAAACATAACTTCTCCCTATTCAATTTGCACTGCGAAGTTCACATCAGCATCGGTAGAGCCAATACTGCAATCGGTTCCATTTTTTCCGCTTGGCTGATGGTGTAGTGACACATTAAGTCTGCCGGTACCCACCGCCCCGGTCGTGAACTTTGACTTTAGACCCAGCTCCAGCGCAGGCGAGTTATTATCCTTGTCGGTCCTTACTACAGTTAAGTTCAATCCTGCTGACGGCTCATAGCATATAAGATGGTAATTGCTGCGCTCAGACACCTCCGCCGTTATGTCACCCGCCGGCGTTTTGGTCTCATCCAGAAATAGAACAGACACTGTATATACTGCATCCTTTTTCAACTTCAGCGTAGCATTGGTCGTATCAGGGTTTCCGTCACTTGGTGTCAGGTCTTTCCATGTGGCTGTCCATGTGTCCGTAATATCTGCATTATTTGTTGCCACGATTCTCACCGTGGTTATCACTTCATTTTCCGGGTCAGGAGGCGCTACGTTCTGTTCTTCCTTTTTACATGATGTCCATAAAAGTGCCGTTGCGGCAACCAGTGTAGCAGCGATTAAAATCCTATTCAGTTTCATATTCTATTGTTTTAGCTTTTTAAGAATCTCCAATGGGTTACCATTAGAATGAGTACTTACATTTCACGATAAAGTTTATGCCAATATTATTCGCATAGTACCTGAACTTATCCAGGTAGTCGCGATACCGGGTATTAGTAGTGTTTGCAGCGGTGATATCAAACTGCAGCTTGTGGCGGCCGGCTTGCGCAGAGAATCCCGTGCTCGCATTTAGGAGACTATACCCCTTGGGTGGGGGCGCAAAGTCAAGCCCGGGCGGTACACGGGTTTGGGTCAGTACCGTCACGTTCTCAACAGAAACATATGGCTCACGCATAAAACCAAGTTCATGCAGATTGAATGTTACACCATTTTCGTACCTGTCTGCAGGCATATAAATCAGCCAGTCTTTTGCAGTGTAATTATACCCACGCACCAATGTCACTCTGCTTTGTAGGGTCACATGTTTCAGTAAGTCATATTGCACTGATGCATCAAGCCCGCGTATGCCAACATTGTCCTGCGTGAACTTGAATGCAGGGAACGTGCCACTAAGCAGCGTCACAGGTTGGGCCTGCGGCGTTTCATAGATGTAGTTGCCTATGTGGTTGTAATAGACATCTATCTCCCCCCTCAATCTTTTACCCTTCCAGGCCGCTGTGATACCCGAGTTTATTGCGCGTTCAGACTTCAGAGAAGAGTCACCATCCTGATACGTCGCATCGCTAAAATGCACACCATGTATATACAGCTCATTTACCGAAGGTGCCCGCCAGGCCGTACCTACATTTCCCGTCAGCGTCAATTTCTCTACCGGCCTGTAAATGATACCGCCCGTGGCTGTTGCATTGCTGAAGGTAAGCGTGGTATTATATGTGCGTAAGGTCACAGGGTCGCGCTGGTAAACGCGTTGCCAGCGATAGTCATACCGCGCACCAAGCTCAAACGTGACTTTCGCAAGGCTATAGCGCTCTATACCAAACGCCCCACCTGTATAGGTGCGGAAGTTGGGTATCAGGTAACGAATACCCTTGAACACATTGCCCTGCGTGTTGCCCGCAAGTCCAAAGTTGCCGGAAAATCTGTTACGTGTCGGTTGGGTATAGACCAATTCCCCACTATGTGTTATTAGTTGAAAACTCACCTGGGGTTTACGTTTCAGCTCTTCACTTAACGTGTATGGCAGGCTTATGTCATACTCATCGCGCAGATCTTTCTGCCGCGCGCCGGTAAACTCCAGCTTACCTTCATTGGCAAAACGGTAAGAGGCACTCAGCTTTGCCAGGTCATGGTAGATCTCCTGGTAACTACGGGCAATATCGTACGAGAAGTAAGACTGGGTCGCAGGTTTGTCACGAGACAGTGCGGCCCTGAGGTCCGCTATATTACCGGCATGAGAACCTTCGAATATACCATTCTTCGTATGAAACACGCTGTAATAGGCAGAAACTTCAAGTCCCTTCTTTTTGTAACCCACAGTAGCCGATCCGTCCTCTTCCTCCAGCCCAGTGTTCTTTAGGTAGTAATCGGGCGTTTTAAAATTGCCCGCTCGCTTTAAAGTACCCTGGACGCGCCAGGCAAGGCCGTCCGGTTGTTTACCGGGTTTACCCTGTAGAGTAGCTGAAGTAGTCCCCATCTGGCCATTTGTCTGTCCTATGACATATACATCGCCACCAATCCCACGCTTCGCCGGCAACGGATCAGGATCCAGAAGCACAACACCGCCAATGGCGTCTGCACCGTAGCGCACACTTGCTGCACCCTTCACCACAGATACCCTGTTCGCAACAAATGGGTCTATCTCCGGCGCGTGCTCAGAACCCCACTGCTGCCCTTCCTGCCTGATACCGTTATTGAGGATCAGCACCCTGTTGCTATGCAACCCATGGATCACCGGCTTCGCAATAGTGGGACCGTTCTGAATGGCATTCAGACCCGGCAACTGTTTCAGCGCCTCGCCCAGCGACTTGCCGCGCGACTGCAGCAGTTGCAGCCCCTTCAGCTCGGTATGGGCTACCGTGTGCAGGTCTTGCATGCGCACTCCATTTACCACCACTTCATGAAGCTGGTTTTTGTCAGCGCTCAGCGCAAATTCAATACGGCTGTCATTGGACACGTCAATATGCGCCACCGCTGTTGTGAAACCATCAGCATGACAGGTGAGGACATTGTGCCCATTACACACATCCCGTATGGTGAATACACCGCCCGTATCAGTCACGTCACCCTTTGTCGAGTCTGTCTCTATGCGAATCACAGCCCCCGCCACCGGATGGCGCTGCGCATCGGTAACAGTACCGGATATTTTATAATTACAGTTTTGCCCCGCAACCTGTAGCGGCATCAACATGCACAACACAGGAATGCACAGGGCAACGACAATACGTTCCACTGTTCTTTGCTTAATACATTTTATCAAAAACGTCCGTCGACAGACGAACATACCGCACACCCGCTTTCTGCTAAGCGGATTTTCTATTTAAGTCCGAATCCGACGGCGGTCCGCGAAGCGCCACCACAAAAAACGGCGTGGCATAGGAAGAGAAATAATGTGGTAAGACATAACCGGTATAAACCACCGGCTCCTTGACCTTGATAACGTGAACTCCCGGCAGTAAGAACGGAGCAAACTCAAAACTGAGGAAGGAGCAGTGATTGTGCTGCTTGGTGATGACCATCTCACCCTTCTTATATAAAGGGTGTACGTCGTCGTGGTGGCTAAAGATGGCATCGTGAATGTATTCCTTCGGCATTATCCCCGCAAGGAATACCAGGAACAAAAACGCACCTATGATTTTAGTAAACTGACGTTTCACTAACCACTTTCTTTAACCTCTTTACAAAGATATCAATTTCTATACTTGCATCAGGTAAGGCTCTTTGCTTCTATCACCTCTTCCCTGCTCAATCCGCGCACCGCAAACGAAAATCCCTTTTGCAATGCATACCCCCCATATTCACCATGCTTATTCAATGCTAAAAATCCCACCTGAATGTCTCTGGGATTACCAGGATTATAGCGAAGCACGCGCTCCACCGCTTTTTTACATGCGCCCTCCGGCGAGTATCCCATTCGCATCAGCTCTACGACCAGGTGGCTACCCACTGTACGTATAACTTCCTCCCCCAGGCCTGAGCTTGTTGCTGCACCTACCTCATTATCTACATATAACCCGGCCCCAATAATCGGCGAATCGCCCACCCGACCGTGCATTTTAAATGCCATGCCGCTGGTCGTGCAGGCGCCACCCAGGTTTCCATGGGCATCCATAGCCAGCATGCCTATTGTGTCATGATTGTGTTTGCCACCCGGCTTTATGTTCTCAATGTTCTTTACCGGATTATATTCGTGCGTCTTTAGCCAGTCTTTCCATTCCTCTTCACTTTTCTTCGTCAGCAGATTCTGCTTATGGAAACCATTTTCAAGCGCAAACTGCAGTGCACCATCACCCACCAGCGCCACATGCGGTGTCTTGTCCATCACCATACGGGCCACGGAAATAGCATGGACAATATGCTCCAGTGCCATCACCGAGCCGCAGCCACCGTGTTCATCCATGATACAGGCGTCCAGGGTCACCCTGCCGTCCCGGTCCGGCCGGCCACCATAACCCACCGACTGGTTAAAAGGGTCAGCCTCCGGTACTTTCACACCCGCCTCCACCGCATCTACCGCACGGCCATACTTTTCCAGCACTTCCCAGGCGACAGCATTTGCCTCCTTGCCAAAGTCCCAGGTTGATATGACAATGGGCTTTCCTTTGACCGTATTGTACTTCTTCTCTTGCGGCTCGTTTCCGGAACCTGCCAGGAGGCGACTACCCGCGAGCATTGCGGCAGAAGACAAAAAAGAACGCTTCACGAAATTCCGGCGATCGCTCATACCAGGCTATTTTCAGTTGATAGATTATTTGGCAAATTTTGACCGCAGGTAGCTATCTACGTTGCCAAAAAGGAAATCGGGATACTCGTTGCTGAATTTCATCTTAACAAATCCACCTAGCAGCGGCCTCGCGGCAGGCTGTTTCATATCCTCTGTACTTATAGGTATCAGGTCATATTCGGCATCCGGGAAATAACTGAGCACCCGCAGGGCCAGCTCCACCCGGTTCAGGTAATCAGTACTTCCTATATGATATATCCCCCCCTTGCCGTCACGCAGCAAAAGGTACATAGCCCTGGCAATATCCCACGCATTAGCAGGAGATGCATACTGATCGTACGGCAGCTTTAGCGTCAGCTTCTGTTTATTGATACACTGTTCCACTATACGTGCCACAAAGTTCTTTCCGCGCACCTCGTCACCATAAACATTGGTAACACGCAATACCAAAGCATCATTTATTTCTTTCAGCACCAACTGTTCTGCCTCCAGCTTATGCTCCGCATATATACTAATGGGGTGCACAGGGGCGTCTTCCGTATATGGTCCCTCCTTACCATCAAAAACATAGTCCGTAGAAATATACACCATACGGCATCCTATCTCCTTTGCCAGGGCCATGAGGTTTATGGTGCTCTGCACTGTCTTTTCGTAGCTTTCCTCCGGGTGACTCTCGCAGTAGTCCACGTGCGTCAGTGCACCGCAATGCACGATAACATCTGGATTAAAACCCTTTACGTCAAAATTCTCAGTGTGGCCCGGATTCAGCGTATCATAGTACACCGTTCCCTCTACCGCGTAGGAAAAATAAGAACCAACAACCTCCCATCCCATTTCCTTAAAATGCTTCAGGCAATTGCCACCCACCAGGCCGGAGGCACCGGATATAAAAACCTTCATAAATAGCTATTAATTGAACAGGCGGTAAAAGTATCAAAATTGCATCATTATGTATTGGCCCATTTCCGGGATTGCATACCCCCCTATCGCCACCCAGGTACCCAATTGCGCTCTTGCCTGTCGGGTTAAAACATCTCAACCTTATAAGTTAAGTTTACACCGTGAAGACAGCAATAATAGGTGCCGGTGCAGCCGGCTGCTTTGCGGCGGCCAATATCCCGCGTCCTGCGGGCCACGAAGTAGTGGTCTTCGAAAAGACGGGCAAAGCGTTGCAGAAAGTGAAGGCTTCCGGTGGTGGCCGATGCAACGTGACCCATCATTGCTTCGATATTTCTGAACTTGTTGACCGATATCCCCGCGGCCGCCAATTGTTAAAACGCACACTGCATGTCTTTGGCCCACAACAGACGATCAATTGGTTTGAGCAACGGGGCGTGAAACTAAAAGTAGAGGATGACGGCCGTATGTTTCCCATCACCGACAACTCGCAAACAATTATCGATTGCATCTGGCAGGAAATGATGAAGCAAGGAGTGGATGTGCGCTACCACAAATCCGTTCAGAAGATCATCCCGGCCGGCGAAAATGGCCTATTAAAGATCATCTTTGCTGACACATCAGAATTCCTTGCCGACAATATTATTATTGCCACGGGCGGTTTTCCAAAAGCGGAACAATATAAATGGATAGAGGAACTGGGACACACCATCGAAACTCCGGCGCCCTCATTATTCACATTCAATATGCCGGGCAACCCTGTAACAGAGCTAATGGGCGTGAGCGTACCGAACGCCACCGTAAAAATTGCAGGCACAAAGTTCACCCAAAGCGGGCCACTGCTCATAACCCATTGGGGCATGAGCGGCCCGGCTATTCTCAAAACCTCCGCCTTCGCCGCCCGCGAGCTCGCTGCCTGCAATTACCAATTCAAGGTATTAGTCAACTGGCTCGCTGATGAAACTGAAGAAGGGCTACGCAATACGCTATCCCAATTGAGAAGCGAGCAGGGCAAACAGCAGGTAACAAATAAGAATCCGTTTGGCCTGCCGCGGCGTTTGTGGGAGTATCTCACTACCCGGTGTGGCATTTCAGAAACGATCCGCTGGGGCGAGCTTTCTTCAGCCGCCCAGAACAAACTCGTGGCGTCGCTGCTGCGCGATATGTACCAGGTTTCGGGCAAGACAACTTTTAAAGAGGAGTTTGTGACATGCGGTGGCGTGCGCACTTCAGAGGTAGATGCACAAACGATGCAGAGTAGAAAGGTGCCGGGTTTATACTTTGCCGGTGAAATTCTCGATGTAGACGGCATTACCGGAGGCTACAACTTTCAGCATGCATGGAGCAGCAGCTTCGTTGCCGCACAGGCTGTCTCTGCCATTGCAACATCACAGTAATTTCATAGTGCTAAGTGCTATTTTTGTCCAAACAATCTGCAATGATCATTTACAACGTCACGATAAAAGTAGAAAGCGACATAGCCGAAGAGTGGGTAAAATGGATGAAACACGAGCATATGCCCGATCTTGAAAACACAGGCCTGTTCACAGGTTTCAGGCTTTGCCGCCTACTGGAGCAGGACGAAGCTGAGGGCATTACTTACTCTGCACAATACACCTGCGACAACCTCGACGACTACAACACATACATCAGCAAACACGCACAAACCATGCGGGACAAGGCTTTCAGCCGATTCGGCGGCAAGTTTATTGCATTCCGATCAGTGATGGAAGTGGTATAATAGTGCCACAAAAACCACGCGCGCGACCCATTTACAACATTATTCTGTATTACCCAAAAAACGGGGGTGAGACTGTTGGTGAATTGTGGGAAACTCGCGTCAGGCAAGGGTTTCAACAGGAAAAATATTTTCCTGAATATTTGGAAGTGTTTTAAAGGTCTGTATATTTGTTCCATCCTCAAAAAATATCATTTCACAACAAAAACAAGCAGTTATGAACAAAGCTGAATTGATTGACAAAATTGCGAAAGACGCAGGCGTTACTAAAGTGCAGGCAAACGATGCTCTTGATTCGTTTACCAACACAGTGATCACTGCCCTGAAAAAAGGTGACCGCGTTACACTGGTAGGCTTTGGTACTTTCTCTGTATCTGAGCGTTCTGCACGTAATGGCCGCAACCCTCAGACAGGTGCTGTTATCAAGATCAAAGCACGTAAGGTGCCTAAGTTTAAGGCAGGTAAAGAATTTGCTACTAAGATCAGCAGCAAGAAGTAATTTCCGCAAGGAAGAAAATAAAGAGAGCGCTCAAAAGGCGCTCTTTTTATTTATACCAACTACTTTTGTCCTCTTGGAAACAGAACGCGAATACAATCTGTGAATTTGCATCCAATATCCCGGCTTGTTCGACAATTGTTTCCCGATTAAAAAATCCACATTCCTCAAGATGACGCACCAATCACGAAGCACAGCTAAAAAAATAGACATCCATACCCACATCATGCCGGAGCATATTCCGAACTGGTTTCAGAAGTTTGGATATGGTGAGTTTATAAGGTTAGAACACCACAAGCCATGCTGCGCACGCATGATAAAGGGCGACAAGGTGTTTCGTGAAATAGAACAGAACTGCTGGGACCCGCATGTGCGCACCAAAGAAATGGACATGACCTCGGTAGATGTGCAGGTACTCTCCACCATCCCCGTACTGTTCAACTACTTTGCCAAACCCGAGCACGCGCTCGAAACTTCTCGGTTTTTCAATGACCATATTGCCCAGTGTTGCCACGACCATCCGGACCGGTTCATAGGCATAGGTACCGTGCCCATGCAGGATGTGGACACTGCTATCAAAGAAATGGAGCGCTGCGTCACAGAATTGAAAATGCCCGGACTGGAAATAGGCAGTAATATAAATACCAAAAACCTTAGCGACCCATCATTCGATCCTTTCTGGCAGGCAGCCGAGGAACTCGGTTGCAGCATTTTCGTACACCCATGGGAGATGATGGGCGAAAAAGAGATGGCACGATATTGGCTACCATGGCTGGTAGGCATGCCTGCAGAAACGAGCAGGGCCATCTGTTCCATGATTTTCGGTGGCGTGTTTGAGCGTTTCCCCAAGCTTCGTGTCGCCTTTGCGCATGGCGGTGGCAGTTTTCCACTCACCATTGGCAGAATTGAACATGGCTTCAATGTACGGCCAGACCTTTGTGCGATAGACAATGCGGTAAACCCACGTGATTATATAGGTAAGTTCTGGATAGATGCGCTTGTTCATGATCCCAAAGCCTTAGACTTCATAATAGACATTATGGGCGGCGACAAGATATGTATGGGTAGCGACTATCCGTTCCCGCTAGGTGAGCACCACCCGGGCCAACTCATTGAGAGCATGGACTATCCGGCAAAATTGAAGGAGCAACTTCTTTCACAAAACGCACTTGAATGGCTGGGAAGGGCATAAGATTGGAAGCAATGAAACATCCCCGTTAACAGGAATACTGCAATTAGCATTACCACATGAGTGTCAATATGGCTAACTTTGAATCGCTGTAAACACCTTAACACTACGGTTTGGGACATAATCTACAGAAAGCTTCTTTTGCAGGGTTCATTATAGCGCTGGGTATTATCTACGGCGATATAGGCACGTCGCCTCTATATGTTATGAACGCCGTGTGCAACGGCAAAAACGTTTCAGAATTACTTATCATCGGCTCCCTGTCCTGTATCATCTGGACGTTGACTTTGCAGACAACTATAAAATATGTTGTGTTCACGCTCCGTGCAGATAACCGCGGCGAGGGTGGAATTTTTTCCCTGCTCACACTTGTGCGACGGCATGGCAGGTGGACGGTATTCCCAGCTATGATCGGCGGCGCAGCATTGCTTGCCGATGGCATGATCACGCCACCCATTTCGGTCACATCTGCCATCGAAGGGCTACGGCGCATTCCGGCCTTTCACTCCATCAGCACTATGTCCATAGTGTATATTGTATTGGCTATCATCGCATTGCTATTCTTCTTTCAGCAGTTTGGCACCTCCTATATTGGCAAAGCATTCGGCCCCATGATGGCCATATGGTTTTCCATGCTCGCATTTCTGGGCTTGCGCCAGTTCTATGTTTCCGGAGACTGGATGGTACTGCGCGCTTTCAACCCCTACTACGCATGGGAAGTACTCACACAATATCCAAAGGGCTTCTGGATACTCGGCGCTGTTTTCCTCTGCACCACGGGGGCAGAGGCACTTTACTCCGACCTTGGTCATTGCGGCCGTAAGAACATACGCATCTCCTGGCCATTTGTAAAGCTCTGCCTCATACTCAACTACCTGGGCCAGGGTGCTTTCCTGCTCAACCAGCATGCAGGGCACCAGTGGAACTCTGCCACGATGAATCCGTTTTTCCAGATTATGCCAAAGGTGTTTGTGATACCGGGCATACTGATCGCCACAGCAGCCACTATTATTGCCAGCCAGGCAATGATATCCGGCTCATTCACGCTCATCAGCGTTGCCATTAAGCTCAATCTTTGGCCCAAAATGAAGATCAACTATCCCACTGTGGAGCGCGGACAGATATTCATTCCGGGTATCAACATGCTGTTATTCACTGGCTGTGTCATTATCACCCTTTATTTCCAGCGGTCAGCAGCCATGGAAGCGGCATATGGCCTGGCTATCACTACTACTTTCATCATGACCACCATCCTCTTTTCTTATTACATGTTTATAAAGAGGGTGCCCATAGGTTTCATTCTATTATTTCTCTGCTCTTACCTCATTATTGAGTCGTCTTTCTTGTTTGCCAACCTGGTAGAGAAATTTGCAGAGGGCGGCATTGTAACGGTACTTATAGCAGGCGGGCTATTCTGTGTCATGATTGTATGGTATAAATCCAGGCGCATCAAAAACAGGTATGTTGAATTTGTGCGGCTTGAGAACTACATCCCCATTCTGCAGGAATTGAGCAATGATGCATCAATTCCGAAGTATGCTACACACCTGGTATACCTTACCAGTGCAAACAACCCCAAGGAAATAGAACATAAAATATTATACTCAATTCTATACCGCAAACCTAAGCGTGCGGACATCTATTGGTTTGTACACGTAGACGTGCTTGATGATCCCTACACAACAGAATACGTGGTGCAAACCCTGGTGCCAAACGAAATTATAAGGGTAGAGTTTCGCCTTGGCTTCCGCATGGAACATAAGATCCAGTACATGTTTAAGATGGTGGTGGAGGAAATGGTGAAGAATAAAGAGGTAAATGTTGTGAGCCGCTATGAGTCACTAAGCAAGAATAAGGTGATGGGCGACTTCCGCTTCATAGTAATGGAGAAGTTCCTTTCACGCGACAACTCTTTGCCTATGTGGGAGCGTATGCTGATGCGTGGATATTTTATCCTCAAGAAATTCAGCCTGTCCGAGGAGCGCGGTTTTGGCCTTGACCCGTCAGATGTGACCCTCGAAAAGTACCCGATCATTGTTTCTGCAACACCTGACCTGCACCTGAAGCGCATCAACGAATAGGCACGTCACCGCTCCACAATTTCCAAAGACAGGCGCTCCACTAGAATTATCCCTAATGTGTAGTAAATAGTTAATCACGTCTTTTAAATGTCATTTTCCAATAAGAATGACATTAAAATCCTACAATTTCGCCCCATTTTCACGCGGCGGAACTCCTGTATTCATTATATTGCAAAGCAACCAAATCAATATTTAAAAGCATATCAAAATGACAGGAATGTTTAAAACGCTACTTGCAGTTGTCGTCGTGGCACTTAGCTCAATGAGTGCAATCGCCGGTAACTACACACCTATGGACGCCTTTATCAGTAGAATGAAGATGAACACAGCATTTGTACCTGTGTCAAACATCTGGCAGGCTGATAACAACTTTGACCGCAAAGACCTGGACAAGTGCGTTGAAGAATCTCAGCCCATGCTCATTGATTACAGTCATGTAGCTGAGCTAATGAATCAGAAGCATTCCGCTATAAACCTGACCTTTCCGGGCGTGAATGGTGGCTATTACACCTTAGAGCTTGGTCAATATGACATCCTGGCCAACAACTTTGAGGTGCATGCAATGGGAGAAAATGGTGCCGACACGAAAGTTGACTACACCCCGGGGCTTTACTACCGTGGCGTGGTAAAGGGCATCCCCGGCTCTGTAGCGGCTTTCTCTTTCTTTAATAATGAGGTATACGGCGTGTTCTCCATTCCAAATGAAGGCAACTACGTACTTGTGCCTAACAGCATGGTGGGAAAGGAATATGATTACAATCCTCACTACATCTTATATAATGATGTGAAGCTGCTGATAAAAGACCAGGCTCCCGGCTGCGCCACAGATATGCTGCCTGAACAGTATGGCGATAACAATGCGGCTAAGACCACTACTTTCCTCAATAACAAAGTATATAATAGTTGTACTGAGGTACGCGTATACGAAGTGGCAGACTTTGATACTTATACAAAGAAAGGAAGCAGTGTCACTAACGTTACAAACTTCATGACGGCTCTTTTCAACAACCAGGCCACCGTTTACCGCAACGAGGGTGTGCCAATAGTGCTCGGATATGTCCAGGTGAACACCGCAACCGACGTATACATGAGCATTACAAGCGCGATGTCGATAAGATTCCTGAAGAAATTCGGATGGTCCACAAAGAACGTAATGCATAATTGCGACCTTGCTCTCCTGCTCTCAACAAGGTTCGGAAGCCTGGGTGGCGTAGCGTGGCTGAAGGCAATGTGCACAACTTACAAACCCGACTCAAGCGGCCCTTATGGCTATGCAAACATCTCCAATTCTTCGGTTTACAACTTCCCTACTTATAGCTGGAACCTGATGGTTCTGAGCCATGAGATGGGTCACATTGTAGGCTCGCCTCACACGCACAAATGCTGCTGGAACCCTCCGGGAACAGGAACAACTGTAATCGATGCTTGCTACACCATCGAAGGTTCGTGCTCAGCACCCAGCCCCGCCTACCCTGTCGGCGGCGGAACAGTTATGAGTTACTGCCACCTGCAAAGTGTGGGAATCAATTTAAGCAAAGGGTTCGGACAACAACCCGGCGATACGATCAGGACACACATCAGGGGTAAATTCTCCACAACTTGTGGCGCTACCTATCGTCCAAATGTACCACTGGCAACGGCTAAAACTAAACTTCTTGCAAATCGTGAGTGTACCGACATTTACGGCGGCGACACTACCACCTATTATTGGTGGGACAAGAACACGGCAGACCATTCTGACGACACACTGCTCCTGATGATAAAAAAACACGGACAGAATATTGGCACGCTGGACTCAGCCGGATTCAATGTCGAAACGGGTACAGGCTCGGGCTATGGTTCAGGCACGTCAGATACAGTATCGTTCCCGGGAGGCACCACTGGTTCGTCTCTCTTAAATAACTACGCTATGCGTCGTTATTGGAAAATATCGTCTTCTGTAGCTACTACCCCAAAGGCCATAACAGTTATGTTCCCTTTCACTGGTAAGGATACAATGGACGTGAACGGCAGCACACCGGGTGCTTCCCCGGTTACGGCATACCGTATGTATACAGTGGCTAACCCTACCAACCCCAGCCCGATGGTAGATAGCGTTCAATTCGCGCCGCCATCCGAAGTCTCAATATACTGGAATGGCTCTGCTCCTACTGCTACCACATGGGCACTTAGCACAGTAAACGGAGCAACGTTCGCCAGCATCAACACTACTGATATTTCTGTAGGTGGAACACTCTTTTACCCAAGTAGTTTTGTAGGCGTAGGAGAGGTAAACACCGCAAACAGCGCTATCCGCGTGTTCCCCAACCCTACATCAGGCGACTGGTTTGTTTCTACAGAGCAGATGGGTGGCACATCTCCGGTTACATTCAGCCTCTATGCTGCAGACGGCAGGGCTGTTTATTCGATCCAACTCACTCCAGGAACTGTAACCGCAATACCTGCGACAAATCTGCCTGCGGGTATGTACTTCTTCCGTGCAGTAGCAGGAAATGATGTAATGACAGGCGCCCTGTCAAAACAATAGTAAATAACCTTTTTACATAAAGAAAGCCGGCCCCATAAGGCCGGCTTTCTTTATTTTCTTATCCGCTTACACCGCGCGATTCAGGAAATCGACAAACGGCTTCATCGTCTCATAAATATCTGTCACTTTTTTTACAAGGGTCTTTTTCGTCAGGTTGTCATCGGCAATGTTGCCACCCACTGTAAAGCTTTTCAGCTTCAGGTATTCAATGGCGGGATTATCTTCTGTGTATCCCTGTGGCACCTTCACCAACCTGTCACCGTCTATTTTCTTAAAGATCTTTTTGAACGCCTTATTGTCGATGATGGATAGAAACTCATCGAAATTATAATCGATCTCTTGCCTGATTGACTTCAGTGCAGGACCTTCCGGCTGCCACATGCCGCCGCCTGCAAAACTCTTTCCACCAGGCTCAATGTGTAGATAGTAACCCCCATATACATTCTTCCCGCCGCCCATACCAAAACCTGCGCCAAGATTCACCTTGTAAGGCGTCTTGTCCTTTGAGAAACGTATGTCTCGGTATATCCGCATAATGCAATCCTTCGCCTTTGTATCGCGAAAAGTTGGTTCAATTTCAGAAAGCCCGGCCAGCACGCCCGTCACCAGCGCTTCAAAATCTTCCTTCACTAGCAGGTATTCTGCTTTGTGCTCGTCAAACCAGGGTTTATTATTGTTCTTTGCCAATTGTGACATGAACTTGAGCGTAGATGGCTGCAGCATGATCTTTTGTGTTTTCCACTCCAAATCTACTGAAAAGACTGTCGCACTTATGACACTTACTACCTAAATTTACAATGCATCAAACCTACCCTTATGCGAACAGTAATTTCAATGCTCGTTATAAGTATCCTCTTTTCTTCCTGTTGCAAGAAGGAGACATGTACTACCATTTCCAATTTACCTGTATTCTTTTACGGGTACGACGCGGCAGACCTGGATACCATTTACACGACGGGATATGCCATTGGGTCAGGATTTTCACAGGAAACGAGGCAACGACAGGCCGACACCTACAAGGTGCTCGACGACGGAACAGCGATGTTGCAGGTACGCGATTATAACGCCGCCACCGGGAACCCTTCTTTGCCCGACACCTATGAGTGGCGTATTTATATACCTGCTACTAACACGACCATCCTCCTCTCAGACTACGATTACGCCTCTTATGATTGCAACAAATGCGGTTTCAGGAAGGGCACACCACTCAGAACATTGGCAACAGTCTCTGTCAACTCTGTGAAACGAAGTGTCGGAGAAATAAAGATCTACAAATAAATAGCTTCACTTCCCCAATTCGGGGGTAACACCACCAAACTAAAAATAATTCCTGATGGCTATCGGACTGATATTTCTCGTACTGGCTTTACTTATCCTGGTAGGCAGCTTTGTTACTGTGCAGCAGGGTACTGTTGCTGTCATCACAGTGTTCGGCAAGTTTCGCAGGATAATGCGCCCCGGCCTCAACATGAGGGTACCGTTCGTAGAGCATATCTTCAGGAGGATTTCTTACCAGAACCGATCGATGGAGCTGAAGTTCCAGGCCATTACACTGGACCAGGCAAATGTCTACTTTACAGCGATGCTGCTCTATTCCGTGTTGAATCAGGAAAGTGGCACCATAGAAAACGTGGCGTTTAAGTTTATGGACGACCGCAGCTTCATGCAGGCCCTTATCAGAAGTGTCGAAGGTTCGGTACGCGCATTTGTGGCCACCAAAAAGCAGTCAGAGATCCTGCAACTGCGCACCGAGATCATTCAGCATGTAAAAGAACAACTTGATCACCAGCTCGAAGGCTGGGGCTACCATCTACAAGACCTGCAGATCAATGACATCACTTTTGATGAAGTGATCGTACAATCTATGGCCCAGGTTGTCGCTTCAAATAACCTGAAGGCGGCTGCAGAGAACGAAGGCCAGGCTTTACTTATCACAAAGACCAAAGCCGCTGAGGCAGAGGGAAATGCCATAAAGATCTCAGCCGAAGCCGAAATGCTGGCTTCTCAGATGCGCGGACAAGGGCTGTCACTTTTTAGGCAGGAAGTGGCACGCGGCATGACGGCTGCAGCCCGCGAAATGCAGAGTGCAAACCTGGACGCATCTTTCATTCTGTTTTCCATGTGGACAGACGCACTTAAAAACTTCGCTGAGAATGGAAAAGGCAATACGATATTCCTCGACGGGTCCACAGACAACTTCAATAGGACCATGCAGCAGCTAATGAGTACCATGCAGGGATTCGAAAAAAACAAATAGAAATCCTGCGATAATTTCCAAGCCTTTCTCCTTTTAATTGAATTTTAATCGAAAATAGGGACAACTAAATAGAAAGATGTCTATATTGTAGACATCAATATGGCTAAAGTAACTTTTAATAATAAGAAGGCAGTTTTTTTCCAGTCTCTAAAGGCTGATGTAGATAAGTACTTCACTGATAATAAAATAAGAAAAACAGGCAATTGGCATCTGTATACTAAGACGATCGTTCTTATACCTCTGGCAGTCTCGGCCTACGCCTTTTTGTTGCTTGGGAATTACCCACCGGTTACGGGCATTCTGCTAAGTCTGTTTCTGGGTGCGGTGCTTTCCACTATCGGGTTCAATATCATGCACGATGCATGCCATGGTAGCTACTCGCAGCGCAAATGGGTCAACGATCTACTGGCGCTTACACTCAACGCCCTTGGAGGTAACGCCTTTATCTGGAAACAAAAACATAACGTCATTCACCATACTTATACAAACGTAGACGGCGTAGACGACGACATTGCAAAAAGCCCGGTCATTCGCCAGTGTACCACACAGGAATGGAAACCGGCTCATCGACTCCAGCATATATACCTATGGGCCGTTTATGCGCTCAGTTCATTCCTCTGGATATTCGTGATGGACATTTCCAAATATGCCACCAAACGGATCTATAAGACCGAACTGCAGAAAATGGACAAGAAGGAGCATATCATCTTCTGGTTGAGCAAAATACTCTATATTGTTTTTTATATCGCGATACCTGTATACATGCTGGGTTGGGGTGCCTGGGCAGTAGGATTCCTCTGTATGCATGTTGCTCTGGGGCTGAGCCTATCTGTCGTTTTCCAACTGGCGCATGTGGTTGAAGAGACCACATTTGAATTTGCAGCGGATGATCATACTCAGCTCGAAAACGAATGGGCAATTCACCAAGTAAAGACTACCGCTAATTTTGCCCAGGGCAGCAAATCTGTGTCCTGGCTGGTGGGCGGTCTTAATTTCCAGGTAGAGCATCACTTATTTCCCAGGATCAGCCACGTGCACTATCCGGCCCTAAGCAAAATAGTAGCGAGAAACTGCCGCGACTACGGCATTCAGTACAATTCCATTCCTACCATGGGACAGGCCATACGCTCGCACTACCGCTTTATGCGGTTTCTGGGACGCAAACCCGAAGTAGCTAGTTAAGGATGTTATAATAAATTTTTTCAAATGACGTAATACCCGTACCTTTGTACGGTTAATGGTTTCCTGCCTTTGCGTTTTCTGATCTAGCCGGGGGTTTATCCGGTTTCAGTTAGAGCTTTTCCAGTTTGCCATAGTGAGTTTGCCACGGTTGTGGCAAGTAATAAGATGGCTTTTACACGTTGCGACACTGAAGCACAAATAGGAATTATCTAAAACAAAAAATAAGGAGCACAAAAAATGAGTGAAACGTTTTCCAAAAAAGAAAAGGAAAAGAAAAAAGCGAAAGAAAGGCAAGACAAGGCGCAGAAGATGAAGGAGCGCAAGGAGAACAACGCCAAAGGGAAGTCGCTGGAAGACATGATGGCCTACATAGACGAAAATGGCAATATCACATCAGTTCCGCCAGACCCTTCAAAAAAGAGAGAGATAGACCTTGAAAGCATTCAGCTGGGGGCGGCAAAAAACGAAGTAAATGCCGACCCTGTGCGAAAAGGAGTGGTTTCCTTTTTCAACGATGCAAAAGGCTATGGATTTATAGTAGATAGTGAAACGAGGGAAAACATCTTTGTGCATAGCAACAATCTGCAACACCCCGTAAAAGAAAGAGACCGCGTGACATTCGAAACGGAAAGAACACCGAAAGGAATGAATGCCATAAAGGTTAAAAAAGAGAGCTAATTTTTTTTGATTACAATTAATAACAAACAAACAATGCAAGAAGGTACAGTAAAATTCTTCAACACTACCAAGGGATTTGGTTTCATCACTCCATCAAACGGAGGCCAGGACATCTTCGTTCACGTTTCAGGTCTGTATGACGAGATCCGCGAAAATGACCAGGTAGTATTTGACGTTCAGAACGGCAAGAAAGGTCTGAATGCGGTAAATGTAAAGTTGCGCTAATTAAGCTTTCGGTACATAACTACGAATGGCCCCATCCGGGGCCATTCGCTTTTTCTGATAGTCACTACTTAGGTAGTCTCAGTCAATCTTCCATATCACGCGCTGCCAGCATTTGCTCTCTTATAATTTCGCGGTAATCTTCTCTCAATTTCGAAATAGTTTTCCCCGCAGCTTTTTCCAACTTTGCTTTGGAACCATATACCGATACGAAATACTTTATTCGGTTATCGAGCTGAGACTCAACCTCCGCATCTGATATCGCTTTCAGCGCAGGCAATACCGGCAACTCGATATTTGACGGATAGTGCGCATTGGTGTAAATGCGAACATTTGATGAAACGAAGTCTCTCTCGCTCGCCTTGTAAACATTGACAAACTGTTGTGGATTGCGGTCTGCGAGCGGGAACCAACTGCTTTGTATCTGCACCATAATGCGGTGACCTTTCTTAAACACGTGCGCCACATCCGGTAGTTTGTAAGACACCTCTGTAACTTCTCCCGGCACAAATGGTTTCGGAAACTGAAAACTGTTCCGGTAACGACCTCTCATTATTTCGCCCCGCACCAGCATCTGGTAACCGCCCATTGGGTATGCTTTTGCCTCTTTTGTGTCGTAAGTGAAGTCGTCCGGGAAAACATCAATGACTTTTACAACATAGTCGGCATCTGTAGTCGAGACGGATGTAAACAGGTTAGCGGTTATTGTACCTGTCACCGTCACATCACTGTTCAGCTGCTTTGATGTGAATGTAAGCACATCCGGCCGGGTTGATGCAAATCGCTGATCATCGGTCATGTACTCTGCCGTGCGATGTGTTATTACTCCATCTATGAAAGGCACCGGCTTCGCAGGATCACTTATATACTGGCGATAGCCCGTGTGACACTGTGGCGAGGACACATTCAGCGATCCATCTGTATGGAAGTATACCCGTTTCTTGTGTGCCTTTGCCGGCGGCCATTGATTGAAACGATGCCATTCATTCGATCCCGTAAAAAAGACGGTCGCCTCAGCAAGTCCGTCCCCGGTACCAGGACCACGATCGCGTAGATGATATTCAAAGTACGGTATCTCCACATTTTGCTGGTACCATTTTGCTGTTTCAGAGCCGAAACGCACATTACCTAGATGGTCGCCAGCCCCTCGCGCCCAGCCTCCATGACTCCATGGCCCCATTACTAGCTTATTGTTATTGTGCGCCTTCTTTTCTATGGATTTATATAGCTCCCACGCGCCAAAGCAATCCTCAGCATCGAACAGACCACCTACTACTAGGGTAGCAGTATTATCTGGTATGTGCTGCACAAATTTCCGGGTATTACGGTTCTGCCACCACTCGTCGTAGTTGGGGTGATTGTAGAGCTCATGCCAGAATTCCACAGAATCGCCCATCAGCTTTGCAAGATTCCGGAGCGGCCCGGCTTCAAGATAGAATTTGTACTTATCAGCGTACGGAAACTGAAATCCCGAAGCGCCCTTTGTGGTTGGCTTTGGCCTCGGCTTTCCGAAGCTGCTGTAAAAACCGAAAGCGTCCATCTCCATGAATGCCCCATTGTGGTGAAAGTCATCACCTATGAACCACTCTGTAACCGGTGCCTGCGGGCTGGCAGCTTTCATGGCCGGATGACCGCACAGAGCCCCCATTGTAGCGTAGTAGCCAGGATAAGAAATACCATATATCCCTACCCTGCCATTGTTACCCTTTGTGTTCGCCAGCAGCCAGTCTACAAGATCATAGGTGTCACTCGCCTCGTCAGTTTGCGTTCCATGTTTGTTAGGATTAAAGGGACGCACATCCATAAATTTCCCCTCACTCATCATACGTCCACGCACGTCTTGCAACACCATTATATAACCCCTCTTGAAGTACTCCATATAGTGGTTATTCCAGTTAGCCCGGTATTTGTCCTGTCCATATGGCGCAATAGAATAAGGGGTCCTGTTGATAAGGATGGGATGTTTTTCGTTATTCGATTTTGGTTCATAAATGGCCGTGTATAGCTTCACACCATCGCGCATCGGCACATACACTTCGCGCTTGGTGTAGTTGCGCACCATCCATACTGAATCCTGATTCGTCTTGGCCTCTACCCGTGTTGCAAACAAAATGTTGACAATAAAGACCGGGAGCAAATACTTCATTCTAATCCTGTTTGAAGTAAATATAAGTTTATTCAGGCGGGTTACCATATTGGCACGGTAGTTGCAAGTCGTATTTATACCTATGAAAAATTACTTGCTTGCATTGATATGTGCGTTGCCATTAGGCGCTTTATGCAAAGACAAATATTCAATTGCAGTATTTGCCGGAGTTGGTGGCTCCAGCGGCACACTTACTGTTAACGGTAAGCCACAACCCACAGGTGGGGTCAGCGGAATTTTCGGCACCTTGGGGTTCAATCGCTCAATAGCAAGAAGGCTGGACATTTCTTCCGGGCTCACCTATGCGCTAAATGGCTTTCGCCTGCAAAATGACCACACCGCCTTTTACGAGGCTGTTCGCATGCGCGGGCTTGAGTTACCCGCATATATCCGATTTCATGGTTACAGGTCTGTAAAGAACGGCAATTTCACCATCAGCGGCGGACTCTATTTGGGATATGTCATAGCGAAAGATTACGAAGTAGGATCCGGCCACGACCCTTTTACCACACCCACAATAAGCAGTGCTTCCTGGTATTGCGGGGCCGGTCTAACAGCGACATGTGCTGCCAGCAACCGTTTGCGCGTATTCTTTTCCTTCAAACAAGGGCTTAGCACGCTATACACCGTGGATGCACCCTACTCGATCACCAAAAACTCAAACCCGGTATTAGCAATAGAAAGAGCAGCCTATAAAGCCACTTTTGTGCCACGGCAGTATTACGTGGGCCTGTCTTACAAGGTATTTTCGACAAAAAAACGAAAAACGGAGACGGACAATAATTCATCAGTACCCGGAACATAGACCTAACCAAAGGTAGAAAGCACATAAATGTCAGCCGTTAATACCCTACTTTTCCTAAGGTCAATGTTACCACATCTCTCAACTGCAGTCATGAGATATATCCTACATCTCTTCTTGATTTCATTCGCAACATCTGCTATCGGAGCAGATCGTTTATCTGTCGACATCTTCCTTGGAGCCGGTGGCGCGGGAGGAACTCTTAGAGTTCACGGGCGTTGGCAACCCTCTGGTGCCATTGCAGGCGGCTTCCCAGGCATAAGTATCAATTATGTCGTTGCACGCAGGTTTGATATCAAATCGGATCTAACCTATGCCGTGAACGGTTTTCGATTGCCCGAAAATAGGGTAGCTTATTACGAGTCCATTCACCTGCGAAGCATTGAAGTGCCGTTATACCTGCGATACAATTCAGGTACTACAAAAAGAAGCGGCACATTTACGATCAGTGGGGGGCCATATGGCGGCTATGGCACAGGTGTAAAACTCAATAGTTTCTCCGGTCATGACCCTCGGGGTGTACCCATAATAACCGTCCCGGTGTGGTATTACGGCGTTGGGTTGTCTGCGTCGTGTGCGGCCACGGAAAGAACATCCATCATATTATCGTTAAAGCAGGGGTTGCGGGCTTTGTATTCCGTAGCCTCGCCGTATGACGTAACTTTTACGCCAATCCAGCTTTTTGCCGGTGTGTCATTTAGGTTGTTTTCAATAAAAAAGCGGAATAGCACCAACATTAGTAACGCATTAGAACCTGTGGAATAGCGGCAAGCCTATGGCATGTTCCGAACAATTTAATTAGGTTTGCACCTCATTTATTTTAAAACATGTCGCAGTCTACATTAGAACTCATGCAGCAGATGGGCCACGAACAGGTGGTCTTTTGCCAGGACCCACATACAGGTCTTAATGCAATAATAGCAATACACAATACTACGCTGGGCCCGTCACTGGGTGGTACACGCCTTTGGAACTATGCTTCAAACGAAGCGGCGCTGATAGACGCGCTGCGCCTGAGCCGGGGAATGACCTACAAGTCGGCAATCAGTGGTTTGAACCTGGGTGGCGGTAAGGCCGTGCTGATAGGCGATGCTGCAAAATTGAAATCAGAAGCTTTCTGGCGCCGTTATGGCAAGTTTGTAAACAGCCTCAATGGTAAGTACATCACAGCAGAAGATGTAAACACTTCTAAACTGGACATGGAGTACATTGGCATGGAAACAAAGTTTGTTACCGGCAAGCCTGAATATATGGGTGGCAGCGGTGACCCTTCTCCTGTTACAGCATATGGCGTATACATGGGTATGAAAGCTGCTGCAAAGAAGGCGTTTGGTACAGACAACCTTAGCGGCAAACGTATAATAGTACAAGGTGCCGGCAATGTAGGCCAGTACCTGATGGGACATCTTGTAGATGAGGGCGCTAAAGTGGCCACATGCGACATTAACGAAACAAAACTGAAGCAGGTTAGCGATAAGTACCCAACCATTGAAATAGTAGATGGCAATACCATTTTCGATAGGGAGTGGGACATATATGCACCGTGCGCACTCGGTGCAACGGTCAATACCGAAAGCATCAACAAAATGAAGTGCCCCGTAATTGCCGGTGGCGCTAACAACCAGCTTGCTGACGAAAATGTTCACGGCCCTATGCTGGTGGAAAAAGGCATTATATATGTTCCTGACTTCCTCATTAACGCAGGCGGCATCATCAACATCAGCATCGAAATAGACGGATACAACAAAGATCGCGCCTACAATACGGTAGCCAAGATCTACGACCGCACCCTCAGCATTTTTGACATCGCAGAAAAAGAGGGCATTCACACGCAGCTTGCGGCCATGCGCATGGCCGAGGCACGGCTTGACGCAATTGCAAAACTGCGCGTAGGCATCTAATTAAGCAATTCAACTTTTGTCGGGCAGTATTTCCATTCAGGGAGTGCTGCCCGTCTTCTTTTTGCCAAACCAACACATTGCCACCTTACCAAACCACCACATTACCAAACCACCACATTACCAAACCACCACATTACCAAACCACCACATTACCAAACTACCACATCTCCGCATTACCACATTACCACGTTACCGCATTACCAAATTGCCGAATTGCCGAATTGCCGAATTGTCGAATTGCCAAATTGCCGAATTGCCGAATTGTCGAATTGTCAAATTGCCAAATTGCCAAATTAAATCGCCTGCTCCAGGTCAGCTATTATATCCTCAACATTCTCCAGACCCACACTCATGCGAATGAGGCCATCTGTGATTCCTGAAGCTATCCGTTGTTCCCGGCTCACTCCCATATGCGTGGTAGATGCAGGGTGAGACACCAGCGTGTCGCAGGTGCCTAGCGATACTGCATTGGTGCACAGCTTCATCTTGTTAATGAAACCAACGCCTGCATCAAAGCCACCTTTCAATTCAAAACTCATCAGCGCCCCTCCATTCTTCATCTGCCGCATCGCCAGGTCATGATCAGGGTGAGTAGGCAAGCCTGCGTAGTTCACCACCGCCACTTCGTTGTGCCTTGCAAGAAATTCAGCTACCCGCTGCGCGTTGCTGCAATGCCTGTCCATACGCAGGCCCAGGGTGCGCAGCCCATTTGTGAGCAGGAAGGCATCGAATGCATTGCTGTTGCCTCCCAGCAGTCTGTGCATCTTGGTCACCGGGCCATTCATCTTCTCTATATCCTTGCCCAGCACCACGCCGCCAATAGCGGTGCCATGCCCGTTAAGAAACTTTGTGGTGCTGTGCATCACGTAATCCACATCATACCGGAACGGCTGCTGCAGATAGGGTGTTGCGAATGTATTGTCTACACAAACAGTGAGTCCGTAACTCTTCCCAAGTGCAGAAAGCGCGTCCAGGTCCACACATTGCAGAGTAGGATTGGCCGGGGTTTCCAGGTACATAAGTGCAATAGAGCTATCGGCCCTTAACGCATCCTCTACCCTATTCGGGTCGTGGAAATCCATGATTATTGCCTCTATCCCAAGCCCGGGCAAAATCTTTTCTACAAGCTCGTGCGTACCTCCGTATAGCGAGCGATGGGTGATGATCTTTTGCCCGGCTCTGACATTAGCCAATAGCATCGTAGTTACCGCCGCCATACCGGAGGCATGAAGTATTGCTTTTAGCTGCAATGGTGCACCATGCGAGTTTTTAATACCATAAGCCTCCAGCATAGCGATCTTTTCCTCCGCCTCAGTGATAGTTGGATTGCCCCACCGGCCGTAAATGTAGCCCTTCTCATCGCCTTTGAACACAGCTATCGATTGCTCGGCAGTGTCGAAGGTATAAGTACTGCTGGCATAAACCGGTGTGAGGTGCGCACGGTTACTTTCGCTCTGGTGGCCGCCTCGTATACATACTGTATCGAAGCCCTGCTGCTTTTCGTTGCTCATTTTATGCTTGTTGTGTCACTAAAGTTACTTACTGTTACCCTTCTCTCTACTGCTACCTTGCGGTAATGCAGGCCATCACCAACCATCACCTCAGTTATGTTACCGGGCAACTGATCAATGTACTGGTCCATATTACCCGTGTCCATGATATTATATACCTGCACAGCATCACCCGCATCAAATGCCGGCCATGTCATTAACACCCAGTCTCCGGGTACATTGTTTACCGTATCGGGCAGGTTGCGCGTTTTGTCATATGGCCATGCTACTTCCGGAGTCACCAAAACGGGCAGATGCTGTGCCCTGGCCTGCTTTATGGCTGCCTCTGTAGCACGATAGGTGGCCATGCGCCGCTCATACTTTCCATCAGTAAAGGAGGCAATAACGGTAGACACCACATTCCCCGCCAGCCCGGCTATAAGTATATAGCTTACCACTTCCCCTGCCTTTTGCATGCGTGGCCACCGGGCAACTGCATCCAGCAGGTTTATGAGCAGAATAGCGATGGCGGGAACTGCGAAGGAATTCAGCCTCGGCTCTCCGAGCGGCAACCGGCCAGCCACATTCAGCAACATCATTGCCAATATCAATACCACTGCATAAAGTAACATCATGGCACTTATTCCCCTGCGGCCGGCCCGCAGATTGCGCCATGACATATTGCCGCCATAACCGAGCGCTACCGTGCATAATAGACCAAACAACCACCAGAATAACAAACCCGACCCTGGCTGTGCCAGCATATGAAAGATGTGCTCCACAAATGTTACCACACTGAAACCTCCTTCATTCACCAGCCCCCTCCAATACTCCCGCATATGCGCATCGGCAGATAGCTGCGCCACATCAGCAATGTAAAACAGTGTGATGCTGAACGTGCACAGGAATAGCGGCAACCACTGCAGCACAAAACGCCTCACCGTCTCTGCGCCGGACTTCTGGCGCCATAATGCCACATCCTGCACAAACACTACCACAAAAACCGGCGCAATAACGATGGGATATGTATAGCTAAAGAACGGAGACAAGAGCATACCCGCACACAACAATAGGTAACTAAGAATGCTCCGCAGACCCTTCTCCCCTATGTCTAATATCCACACAAGCTGCCACAGCGCTAACACAGCAAGGAACAGATCCATTGTGTACTGCTTTATCTGCACAAAGTATTCCGTAAAAGTTCCGCATGAAACCAGCATCAGAACCAGTAGGTATCGTCTATAGTTTCCAGTAGGCCAAATGCGCCGGGCAAGCGAGTAAACGGCAACCATAGCCGCGAATGCTACCAAAAGTGAAGGCAGCCGCAACGAGAAATAGCTATACCCCTGCCCCTCAGTCCAAACCTTGAGCAGAGAAATGTAAGCCCTGGGAAACTGCTGCATGTAAGCTAGCGGCCCCCACAACTCATCAACAGTCTTAAACTTGAGGTTGTAAATAATGCGCCACTCATCTACCCAGAACGGCCGCACCTCCCAAAATACCGACACAAGCCCCCACACCACCATTATGCCCAGCGTAATGAGCGTAACGGCGTGCACCATCTTTTCCGGGTTCCAGGACTTAAGCTTCATTGGAGAATTAGCGACGTAAGATAGAAAATGGAGCCGTAAGTCGTTAATAGTAAACAACAAAGCCTTCCTCTGCCTTACCGGGAATTAGAATACATATAGAATAACACCTCTGTTTAAAACAAAGCCACGCGGTGGGAATTAGCCACGCAAGTCTTTTTATCATTCCCAATTCGGGGCAGGTTGCACTAAGGCCGGAACGGTAGCCGGATTCTGTCTGGCGTAAACAACCTATCATTCCCCATTTCCGCACTAGCAAAGGTCATTTGCTTCTTTTCAAAGTAATTCGTTTTGCACGTCGGCGATAGGTGAACGACATTCATCTGAAAAAAATCTGCAGAGAAAAGCTCATGATGATTAAGCATTATTAAGTTTTCTCATTATTAGATTGTCGTAACTTAGATAAAATCTTCAAAGTGAATTCAAAACTCCTATCAACCTTCTATCTCATTTTCTGCTCCGTATTCACTGCAACAGCGCAGCAGCCTATTTTTGACTGGGCACACCAGATCGATGGAGACATTTTCGTGCTTTCGATGTGTTCTGATGTCGGCGGCAACTTCTATGTAACTGGCACCTATTCGGGGACTGTCGATTTCGATCCCGGGCCCGGTGTTGAATCAAGGACCGAGGCGGGGTTCGGAGACATATTTATAATCAGGCTTAGCGGGGACGGAAAGTTGCTGTGGGTGAGAACAATGGGAGGAACCTCCTATGATCAGGGAAGTAGCATTGCCACCGATTCAGTTGGAAACGTGTACCTGACAGGCTTTTTCAATGACACGGTGGATTTTGCAAGTGGTTCGGGTGCCCATGTGTTAGTTGGGGCCGAAAATACGTTTGTACTAAAGCTGGACACCACCGGTGTAACACAGTGGGTGCGTCAGTTAGCAGGGGCAGGCGAAAACAGTGGAAATTCCATTGCGGTAAATGAAAGCGGTGAACTTGTTGTTACCGGAGTTTTTTCGGGAGCGGCTGACTTCAATACCGGCACCGGTTCTGACACCCTTTTTGCGCCCATATCAGACACCTACATATGGAAGCTCGACAATACGGGCGATAAAATTTGGGCCAAACAAATCGCGTCAACCACAACCGGCTCACATAGTTATTCAGCTACTTTTGACAAGGCAGGAAATGTTCTGGTATGCGGACTTTTGCTCGGCACTACAGATCTGGACCCCGGCCCGGGAATACACAATTTTTCGTCTGTGTCGCCAACAAGGGCGGGCAATTTCCTTTTAAAACTTGACCACAACGGTAATTTTATCTGGGCCAGGACCTGGGACAATACCGATATGGCGCTCATAAACGGCTGTGTGTTCACAATTAAAACTGGCGAAATTTTTCTCGGCGGACGCGTGTCCGGTACGGCCAATCTTGATCCGGGATCAGGCTCACATTCTATAACCTCATCCCCGGGAAGTTCTCATTTCCTCCTGGCCCTGGACGAGGAAGGGAACTATATCTGGTCAACCTCAATGTCGGATTTTCGTTCGATAGCGGTGGACGAAGACGGCAATATTTATACCGGAGGAGACGGCATAAAAAAGCTGACGAATTCCGGTGCGCTAGTGTGGACCTGGCCTAATGCGCTTGTAACGAGCCTTACAACAGACCATGAAGGGAATATTTTTTCGTCAGGCCTTTTCACCGGATTTTACGACTTCGACGAGGGAGTCGCAACACATGGCCTTTCTGGAAGCAACAGTACCTTCTTCCTGAAAATAAAGCCACAAGCCACCTCAATACTGTCTATTGCGCCCAATAGCGCGGCCGGCTTGGAAGTATTCCCTAACCCCAGCAACGGGTACTTTTACATAAAGAGTACAGATTCCCGCCACCTGGTCATCACCAATACCATGGGGCAAGCAATAAAGCGGATAACGGTTTCCGGTAAACGCCTCTACCGGATAGATGATTTGCCTGTTGGCATCTTCAAAATTTGGGGAGACGGAATTGTCCCGATTTCTATTTCAGTTGAAAAATAACTTTGCACAACCAACGTAGCCGATTACTCGCCAATAAAATCCAAGGTGACTACAATAAGAATTGTGATGCTTTGAGTCACATCTTAAGGCAGTGCTTATTACACTGCGTCGAAAAGACTCTATCATACCCACATTTTCGCACTATAACAGAACGCATGCGTCTTATCATAGAAATTTACTTTGCACGTTATCTTTCATTATAAGACCTTTACTGCATTCCGACATTTTCCCGTGGCACCCGATGTTGTAAAAGAAAAACTGTCAACTTTTTCATCTAAGCCAACAAACCATTTTATGTTACTGCTATAATTAGGACTAGGGTATAATAAACTAAGTGGGCCGTAAAAAGGCGTTTCATTATTGATCTTATTCAACATCACCGCTAAGCACTACAATTAAGCAGCAGTCACAGATTTATCGATGTCAATTGTCTGCGGAGCGCAGCGGTAAATACTGCGCCACCGCGAGGGTTGAGGTGATTATGATCTCGGTAATGCCAGACATTGTATATGCTATCATCCGTATGGCGCAGGTAGGGAATGTGATAGTGTTGCGTTATTCCTTCTAACACCTCACTTGCGCGGGCCTTTGCACTGCCTGGTACCTGGCGTGCAAAAGTTGTGTATACAGGAGTAGTGAAGAAAACAAGATTTATCTTACGTGTACTACAAAACGCAGCTATCTTTTCGAGATAGCATACTGCCGAGTCTGACATCGCCTTACCGGCAAACAGGCGCACAACTGGTATGTTCCGGGAGATTGAAGCGGTATCATAATGAAGAATATTAAAGTGACCCACCGAATCGTTTATGATATAGCCCCGCTCGTCCACCACCGGTCGGAAGACTCCCGCCCGGTAATAGCTGGTAAAAAGCGACGCACTATGCCTCGGGCTTGCTGCAAGAAACGAATAGTCTGCAAATGAGGTCCGCCTGAAACTATAAATAACCTGGTAAAGGTGGGCATTCCAGGCATCGCGCTCAATATCATGATACAGTCGGTGCGGCGACACCTCCAGCAATACCGTACGAAGGTGTGGCATATAAGGTGCGTACCGCTGCAACAACAAGTAATCCATCACCAATGGCTGGCCACTTAGGGCAAGCGACCCACAACTGTCGCCAATCAATGAAGGGTTTACAGCAGTTTGCGCCTGGGAGTCACCAAGTACAAGAGTGGTAATCCCGGAGGCATGTTGCTCTATCCACTTCTTTTTTACTGCCACCACCGTACGTGTGCGACAATGTATCTCTACTGCGATGCAGAAACTCAACGCAGGAAGCAAGAGCAGGCCACTTAACATCCAGCGCCTCATACTGGCCTGAAAGTACCGCCTTTTTCATTAAAAAGAAAGCAAATGCATAAAAACTACTGCTACTACAAGTTGCCAAAAAACTGCTCGGCACGAGAGTTAGAATTGTTGGCACCGGAAGACGAATTAGTGTTCGTGTACAGGTACATGCGCCACGATGCATTCCTGATCTCGCCGGGAACCGTACTGTGCAGCAGCCGGTAATCGCTCACCATCTGGCCCGGTTTATAAAACAGGAACATAGCATTTGCCAGTTCCTTTTTGTTGCTAAACTGGGTAAGGACGTTATACTGCCATATCTCGTAGGGCAAAGCACCGGTCTCGCCGGTAACCGTGATAATATCTGTAGGTGGCCCGTATCGCAGGTATATAAAGCCACGTTCTGTCTCATATCCTGCAGTGCCGGCAGCAGTGAACTTCTTATTTACCTCGCGTACTTTATCAGAATATTCTTTCCACGCCTTTCCCGGGTCAGATGGATTCAGATCCTGGAAATAATTATGAAGGAAGTAGCGCATGTACATATCCTCCGGTTTCTTCAGAAACCCATTTATTGTATTGGCCTGCATTGGGTCACTTATTGGCAATAGCATCTTCAGCATGGCCTTCACCTGCGACGTGGTATACTTAGACAGAAAACTCTTGTCCAGGTCCAGTACGGTGATCTGTTCCATAGAGGTATCGTTGAGCACTTGCTTTATGGACTTGCTGGCTACCACCTGCTTGTCCGGATGCAGGTTCATTCGCTGGAAAAACCTGTGCGATGATGCTATGATATTGCCCATCTTGTCTTCCAGCGTGGCTGTAAGGTAGTAGTTACCCGACTTCAGCGCACCTATTGGCAGGCTGCCAAAAGCGGCCGGGTAGCGGAGTTGCTTTAGCGTATCCGCTATAACAGTATCTGCCAGGAAACCGTCACTGGTCTTTCGTGCCAGGCGCACTTTATGTACGAGTGGGTAGGAGTCCTTTGCCACTGCCTCCAGGTTGTAAAGAGAAACGCGAAAATTTAGCCTCCTGCGAAAATCATCTACAAAATCTGCACACATTGGAATAGCCTGCATACCCTCGGCAAGAAAAATAGATTTTACCTCGCTCTTGTAAAATGTATCCAGAAGCTGAACATCGCTGTAAAACGGCTTTTCGCTTGACTTGGTAACGGTCAGTGAATCAGTGTAAGCATACCTGTTGGTACTATCGTTTACATCTGTCATATGCACAGTAATATGAAGTTTACCCTGGGCAACTTTGTATTTACGCAGATCCATAATATTGATCGCAGCAAGTTCGTCAGGCGAATACACAGGTTGCGTCTGCAGGATGAAATGGTCTTCTGCAATTAGCGCACCATCCCTTGTAACAGAGATGTCCGTTCGTATCCTGCCCACGATTGTCTTCTCAGGGGTCGTTCCGAAGTGTACAGTACTGGGATTTACCTGCCAGTACAGGCTCAGCGTGGCCTCGTTGGCCGATCCGGAAGCATCTTTCTCAAAAAAGTGTGACTTCGACACCGACGCTTCGAGCGCAGAAGCAGCCAAAGACGCCAGCAATACCGGCAGCAATATCAGCGAACGTAACATAAAAATCGAACAGCGTTAGCAGCAAATTTAACTATAAAGACCACCCCTCATTCCCCGTATGTTGTTAATATTGACCAATATAACCTCGCCAACAATTATTAGTTTTGATAGGCTGGCTTAGGTTCATCGCAATGAAAAAAAAATTATTGCTCATATTCTTTGCGTTTTCCGTCTCCTTCATCACGATGGTGGCCCTGTCGTTATTCTCACTTGCCAGGTTTTCCACTTTCATGGACTATGCCGATGAAGTGACACACACAAATAGCGTGATTCGTAAACTGTACAAGACTGAGGTGCAATTGAAAGATCTGGACCGATGGGAGCGTGGCTACATTATTACAGGCGACACTGGGTATAGGCGGGTAATGGATAATGTCATTGACAGCCTCGAGCCGTCACTGGTGGCACTGGAGCGGCTCATCACAGACAACCCTGAACAGGTAAAAAATGCACTTTTCCTTAGAAACAGCATTACCAACCGCGTACAATGCTACCATCGCGATATTGCTTATATCGACTCCACAGGCAAGCGCCAGGCAATGAACCTATATAGCGAGGGCAGAAAACACATGATAGCCGCGAACCGCACTATCAGGGAAATGCATGAGAAAGAAAACGCACTGCTTCGCGAACGCTTCAAACGACAGGAGTTTTATGAAAAGCTAACAACGAACACGCTGAAATCCTTGCTTTTTATATTCTGTGTAGTCACGCTAACGCTTTTCATGTTGCTGATGAAGGTTATCCGGTCGGGCATGCTATATCAGGAAGAATTGCAGGTAAAGGTACATGACCTGAAACGGTCTCACAGCGAGCTTGCTGACATAACCTACGCCATTTCGCACGACCTGCACGAACCATTAAGGAAGATACAGGTGTTTATCAATATGCTGCTGATGCGAAAGAAACCTGTGACCGAAGCAGAGACTGTCACCACGTTAGAACGGATTAATGTCTCGGCGGGGGCTATGCAAACCCTCATAAAAGACCTGGTGCACCTTACCGAGCTCACATCCTCTTCAGAACCGCGTAAAAAGGTAAATCTGAACAAAATACTCGACAATGTCGTATCAGACCTAATGCCGCGCATAAAGGAGAAAAATGCACTCATAGAAACTGCCCGGCTACCTGACCTGAGCGCCTTTGAGAAGCAGTTACGAATACTATTGGGCGCCTTGCTTGATAACTCATTGAAATTTTCGAAGGAAGGAACTGCGCCTTTGATTGAGGTTCGCTACACCCGGGTCAATGGCAGAGCTCTGAAACAAATAGACCCTGTACTTGCAAATAAGCAATTTCACTGCGTTAGCGTTGCCGATAATGGCATCGGCTTTGACAACAAGTATATCGATAATATATTTAAGATTTTCAGGAGGCTACACAGCGACCAGTCTGAATATGAAGGCAAAGGCATAGGACTGGCTATCTGCCAGCGAATTATGACCAATCATGAAGGGTACATAATAGGCACCGGAACACCCGGAGAAGGCGCGGAATTTAAGCTATATTTTCCTGTTTGACCGTATGTTAAATCAGGTGCCCGAAGCAAAATTTAATACTCACTATTACGCGTTTATGTATTACTTTTGTCGCCTGAAAAATTCTTAATAAAAAAATAATCTATGCAGGAATTTGGTAGAAAGAATCCGTCGGCAAACCTGGCCGCACTGGGATTGAATGTAGGCATTGCACATTGGAACCTTTCCCCTGAAGAACTAACGAAAAAAACGCTGGAACTGGGCCAGGGGGTGCTGAACGATACTGGTGCGCTCTGTGTGAGCACCGGAAAGTTTACCGGCCGCTCCCCTAAAGATAAATTTACTGTAAAGGACGCTCTCACAGAGCATAGTGTAGATTGGGGCGACGTGAACATACCAATGACTCCTGAGGCATTTGATAAGCTGTATGACAAAGTTTGCGCATACATGGGTGGAAAGGAAGTTTGGGTTCGTGATGCATATGCATGTGCTGATCCTAAATATCGCCTCAATATCAGGGTGGTAAACGAAACACCTTGGGCAAACCTTTTCTGCAACGACCTGTTCCTGCGTCCTACAGAAGCAGAAATTGAGACACAAAATCACGACTGGCTGATTTTGCAGGCTCCTGGCTTCCAGGCCGACCCTGCAACTGACAGCACACGTCAGGCAAACTTTACCATAGTTAACTTTACACGTCGGGTGATCCTCATCGGCGGTTCTGGCTATACAGGCGAAATGAAGAAAGGCATCTTTGGCGTGCTGAACTTCATACTGCCACACGACCACAAAGTACTGAGCATGCACTGCTCTGCAAACGAAGGTAAGAATGGCGACGTAGCACTGTTCTTTGGCCTCAGCGGCACTGGTAAAACTACATTGAGCGCCGACCCTGAGCGCGCGCTGATAGGCGACGACGAGCACGGCTGGGCAGAAAGCTCGATCTTCAACTTCGAAGGCGGATGCTATGCAAAATGCATCGACCTGAGCGAAGAAAAAGAGCCGCAGATCTTCAGGGCTATCAAGCCAGGTGCGCTTCTTGAGAACATTAAGTTCACAGAAGGCACAAATACAGTAAACTATGCAGACGCAAGCATCACTGAAAACACCCGTGCTGCCTACCCTATTGACCACATTGAAAATGCCAAGGAACCATCATACGGTGGTCAGCCAAAGAATATCTTCTTCCTTACTTGCGATGCGTTCGGCATCCTTCCTCCGATCTCAAAACTTACCAAGGAGCAGGCAATGTACCACTTTATCAGCGGCTATACCGCAAAGGTAGCAGGTACAGAAGTGGGCGTTACTGAGCCGCAGACAACCTTCTCTGCATGCTTTGGTCGCGTGTTCCTGCCGCTGCACCCTGCAAAATATGCAGAGCTGCTGGGTAAGAAACTGGAAGACCACAGCGATGTGAATGTATGGCTCATCAATACAGGATGGAGCGGTGGCTCATACGGCGTTGGTAGCCGCATGAAGCTGAGCTACACACGTGCCATGATCACTGCAGCTATGAAAGGAGAACTGAATGCAGTGTCCTATGACGCTCATCCAACTTTTGGCGTACTGATGCCTGCATCCGTGCCAAACGTACCTACAGAAATACTGAACCCACGTAACACATGGGCAGACAAGGAAGCATACGACAAGAAGGCAAACGAACTGGCGAAGCTTTTCGTAAACAACTTTGCAAAGTACGCTGACAAAGCAAGCGAAGAAATTCGCTCGGCAGCACCAAAGGTGCTTGAGAACGCCTAAAACTCCGTAACCGGCAAGCCTCTTAACCGGTATCAGGCTATAATTAAGCGGCCGCCCCTGTTAGGGAGCGGCCGCTTATATTTTCCGCGATCATATTCCACCCCATACAGGAAATGGCAATACATTTATACGTTTACTGATTTGAGCGAAATGTGCGTCTCGTGATTTTCAAACTCAGCTACCCGGAGTTCCCACTTGTCGCCAGCCTGGCTGAAGCCAAGATTCAGGAAATGATCCTTCACTATACCATTCTTTTTTGTGGGCAGGTACTCGCCAACAACCGTCGTGAAATTGTGTCGTTTTGCGAGGTCCACAATTGCGTTGAGCGTAAAAGACTCCATTCCCCTCTTTAGAACTCTGCAACTCATGATCCAGGAGTCAATGAAAAGCTCCGAGTCGCTGAGCCGTTTCAGTATAATAAGCCCGATAAGACCATGGTCTCCAAATCGATCTGCAAGCGTCAGTGATAGAGTGTAAAACGAAGGGTCGGAACTAATACCCCGCACATCTTCCTCGGTATATCGAACTGTCCTCAAATTGAACTGGTTTGACCGCTGCGTAAGTTGTGCAACCCGCGGGATACTGAATTTATCGAACGGCTTCACTTCTGAAACCATTTCAAGGCTGGCCAGAAAATCGCTCTCATTTTCGAAGCTCTGCTGCAGCATGTTCCTGTTTGCCTCTTCCTGGTATTGTTTTGTGCGCACTTCATCTTCTTCTGTGAACGACGCAGTTTCAAAAAGGTTCAGACTACGTAGGTACACCAGGTATTCGGCAGGGTCTTCCGGGAGGTCTGGCACAGCGATGCCCGGAATACCAGATTTCACCATCTCCCGTTCGAATGGATTGTCATCAAGGAATACCATAGAGTCAAAGCCAATGTTGAGAACAGATTGTATATACCTGATATTCTCAACCTTGGTATTCCAATTAGCCACAAACACTGCTATGTCTTCCAGCCGCAACACCATATCAGGGTGACTGATAAAGGGCTCCTTTGCGATATCCTCTGTATTCTTACTGCACACTGCTACTATTATCCCCCTGCGCTTTAACTGCCGTATCCACAACTGTAGCTCAGTAAATATCTTTCCTGATCCAAGGTGGCCAATCTGAATACCTTCCATACCATCATCGCCGATAATCCCTCCCCACATGGTATTGTCGAGGTCTACAATTACACATTTCTTGAAGGTACCGGTGACACTCAGAATAATGTCGGCAAGATTACCGGCAAGGAATGGCAAAAAATCAATGCTGTAAACCATATCCGCGTTTACATACATCTTAGGGTCAAATACGAAGCCATACCCTAGCTGAGACTGCAAGGCCGCAATATCACAAATGAACAAATTACTCATTTGCTGGCTTAACTCCATCAGTTGGAGATTAGTACGCCGCAACTGGTAAATAAAAGAGGAGGATATCTTGGTCTCGAAATTTCCGAACACACGGTCGTGTATCTCCGGATAGGTGTTTATGATGACCTTGGCTTTAAGTCGTGCTGTTAAGAAATCGTAACGGTTTTTAGCAGACTGAACTATACCGGCCGCGAAATCCGCCTGGCCCTGCGAATCCTTCCTACAAAAGGATGTTAGCAACTTCTCAGAAGATTGATTTATAAAGACAAAATCCGGGCCGAATTGATACAAGTCGGAGGAAGTGTCAAATACCTGCAGATCTATTTGGTTATAGTCAGCCTCATATATGTCAAAACTAACCTGCATTTCATAGCCTATTCCTCTCAGCGCAGTATGGAGCAATTGCGAGGCATTGTCAGCTAGTATGGCAACCTTAATTTCCTTAAATCCGGAGAAGTCTTTCTTGAGGTTCTTTTTAAGTTCACCAAATGTCAGCATGGTAGCAAGAGATCGTTTCGGCAAAAATAGATTTTTTGGGGTAGAATGCCGTTGTGCATCGCATAGGAGGGTAGTCGTGTATGCTAATTCAACCGAAGGTTCAGGTCGTGATTATCTAAGGATGAAATAAACTCGCACCGACCGCATGAATACTGCATTTTCTGCTATTTTTGCCCCCGTTGTGGAAATACAACTTGTAAAAAATGGTATTTAACTCTATACAGTTTGCAATATTCCTGGTAGTAGTTTTCAGCCTCTATTGGATGGCACGGAAAAACCTCAAACTTCAGAACATTTTGCTGCTTGTTTCGAGTTTTGTGTTCTACGGCTGGTGGGATTATCGTTTCCTCTTCCTCCTTTGCTTTTCTATTTCTCTCGACTTTTTCACAGGGTTGAAAATATATGATGCCGAAAAACCGGCCATGAAGAAGTTCTGGCTTTTGACAAGTTTGTGCATCAACCTGGGCTTTCTCGGCTTATTCAAGTATTACAATTTTTTCGCCTCCGGATTTGAGCATCTACTAGGTGCTGCGGGTATACATATTAGTGCGTGGACGCTCAATGTGATATTACCGGTGGGAATATCATTCTACACGTTCCATGGTGTATCCTATATCCTGGACATCTATAATGGCAAAGCCACACCAACGAGAAACTTTGTGAACTACTCGGTCTTTGTGAGTTTTTTCCCATTATTGGTTGCAGGCCCTATCGAGCGAGCAACGCACCTGCTGCCACAAGTAGAAAACCCGCGCAAATTCGACTATGGTAAGGCAGTAGATGGGATGCGCCAGATATTGTGGGGGCTTTTTAAAAAAATCGTTATCGCGGATAATTGCGCGAGTGTAGTGAATCTCATTTACTCGCCTTCCGGCAACTTTGGTGGTAGCACTGTGCTGGTTGGTACGTTTTTATTTGCATTCCAGGTTTACTGTGACTTTTCAGGATATTCTGACATTGCCCTAGGTACTGCGCGGTTGTTTGGTTTTGAATTATTACGAAATTTCGCCTTTCCATATTACTCGCAGAGCATTACCGAGTTCTGGCGAAAATGGCATATTTCCCTATACTCCTGGTTTACCGACTATGTATTCTATCCGTTTCTGACGAAATATCGGGACTGGGGTAATCGTGCGATGGTCTTAGGGCTCATTCTCACTTTCAGCTTAAGCGGCTTCTGGCACGGTGCCGGATTAAAGTTCATCGCATTTGGTTTGCTTCAGGCTGCGGCAATATTATACGAGTATTTCACAAAGAAGACCCGTAAACGCATCTTCAGCCACTTACCTGCTACTTTAGGGGCCGCGGTTAGCACATTACTTACTTTTATCTACTTTTTGATATGCCTGGTTTTCTTTCGGGCTACCGGCTTGTCGATGGCGTTTTCGCATCTCCGCAAGATGTTTTCGCGTACAATGTTTGAAGCGCCTAAATATCTACCCCGCACTCCCCTCTTTTTCATTTTACTTTTGATAATTGCCGAATGGTTGCAAAGGGAAAAGCAACATGGACTACAGTTAGAGGGTATGAAAAGTATGCCCGTGAGATGGGCTATATATGCCACTATAATTTTTGTCATTATCACATTTGGTCTCTTTCACGAAACAGAATTCATATATTTTCAATTTTAGCCCAGATGAGGAAATTCTGCCTTCGAATAGTTTTGTTTGCCTTGTTCATTGTAGCAATAGACCGTCCGTTTCTACTTTTCAGGTATAAAATAATAAACGTGTTCTCCGAGATATCCGAGAACAAAATGAAGCAGCTAAGTCAATATGTGAAGGCCAATAACATCAAATCTGTAGACATAGCAGTATACGGTTCTTCGCACCCTCAATTCGGGATATCATCTGACATAATTAGTGAACAAACGCATAAGAGCTGTCTAAATTTTGCATACGGTGGCGGTTCAAACCTGGGAGCTCAGGTAGACTTCATTAAGAAACTTGATCTCAAATCGGAACTCATCATTTTCCCTACGGACGTATACTCATTCAGCGAAAAGAATAAAAAGATTGACCACTTTCAACAAGTTTTTTTCGGAAAATCTTCAAAGAGTGTCGCCGAAAAAACTGAAAGTAATGAAATGAACATTTCTAACCTCAGCACCGATTTCCTCAGGTTCAGCAATGCTTACATGTATGCTCATTTTATACCCCGCTACCTGAAGGATGTTGCTCACAAAAACTATACCCTTCCTTATTTCCGCAAACAAGGGGCGCCGGATCTTTCAGTGTTTTCAATGTACAATGGTTATGAAATCAGCCGAACCGGATGGGTTAACGGAAAGGGATATGCCAATGTTCAAACGTACAGATATCCATGGTGGGTTTTTAAGCCAGAGGAAGAGGCAGTTGAGTCCCTTCGGTCACTAATTGCATATTGCAAACAAAAAGGAACAAAACTATGCCTGGTGCAAATACCGGAGCATAAGCTGGCCCTGAGCTACAAACAAAAGTATATAGACTTTGATAACTGGATGAGAAAGTTTGCTGCTGACAATGAAGTACTGTATCTTAACTATGATGACGCAGCAGTATTTCCTGTTGACAACGACTCACTATTCTATGATACCGACCACCTGAACGGGCGCGGCGCAGAACTTTTCACAGCACAGCTAATTGCGCAACTAAGGGAGCGTGGCATGATTTAAGTGCAGGCGCGGCAAATAGAAAAAAACTACTACTTTTAGGCAAACGAAAATACGAATGGAACACAGCGAACTACTGAAACAAGTGAACGATATCTTTATCGACGTACTGGACAACAAAGAGATTAGACTTGCAGAGAATACCACTGCCGCAGACGTTGACGAATGGGACTCATTAAGCCACATTCAACTGGTGGTAGCAATAGAAAAAAAATACAAGATCCGTTTTACGACCAACGAGATTCAACAATGGAAAACAGTTGGCGACCTTGTATCTAACCTTGAAGCCAAGCTGAAAGGCTAAGACTAAGATGATTACCGGATTTCACCATGTAGGCTGCCTGGTGCAGAGCATAGAAGAGGCTATCAGCGATTATAGTCTGTTGCATCCCGGAGGTAACGTATCTGCCGTTTTTGAAATTGAGGATCAGAAAGTGCGCGTATGCTTTTATGAAATTTGCGGTATGAACGTCGAATTTGTTTCTCCCAGCGACAACACAACATCGCTCTACAAACTATTACAAAAAAACGGCTCCTTCTATCATATAGGAGTCTTCACTGACGATATGGAAAGTGAGTTGAAGCGCCTGGAAGAAGGTGGGTACAGGCAGATCAACCAGTTTAGGTCCCCAGCCTTCGAAAATCGCTTCTGCGCATTTCTTTTAAACAACGAGATGCACCTGATAGAGCTCATCGAAAGTGGAAAACCCGCTGCCGACTAAGATCGTTTTACCAGTTTAGCTTTTGAAGATAGAGGAAGCCGTAAGCTTTCGTGGTACCTAACAGAACTAGTTATTGAGCTACATTGAAAAAGCCGCAAAAATTGCGGCTTTTTCAATGTATTTTAATGTAGTACTTTACCCTTCGGCTATTTCTTTTTAAGGAAGGCTGCATACATCACCGGCACCAGAGGGTCGTCGATTGCAACGTCCTTTTTACTTTCCGACGAAGCTATCAAGTCAAGCGCTACTTCCCAGCCTGCTTCATTGTAAAGTGCCTTTAATTCTTCTGGATTTCTAAAAAGATAAATGTGGTCAATGGCAGGCGAATTGCAAGGTGCCGTTATAAATGCCGTCGCATTTTCGGCGCCCAGGGAGTGTAATTTCTTCATAAGCCCCAGAGGGTCCTCAACGTGTTCCAGAACTTCGCCCATAATAATGAAGTCAAACTTCTTCTCAGTGCTATACTGGTAAACGTCCTGCAGGATGTAGTCTACTTTGTCGCTCTTGACAAAGGTTTTTGACATCTCTATTGATGTCTCACTGATATCCACCATCGTATAGTGATAGTCAGCATTGAGGTGGGCAATTACCTCATTAGTATATAATCCATGGCCACCGCCTACCTCAAGCACGTGGCGGATCTGTTCCGTGAAACGGCCCATGTTATTGAAGAAAAACTCGAGTATACGGTAATGATGCTCCCACAAATACTGCGAAACCAGCAGACCATGCATGTAGTAGCTCATTACTTCCGGGTTATTATATACGCGCTGGTTTACCTCATCAAACGATGTGCTTGTATAGGCTCCGGTTTCAGCAAATCGCATTTGCTCAAACATTACATCATTGCATACTTTGAGATAGCAATCCAGTGCAAACGGAAGGTCCTTGCCATCGCGTTCCAGGCTTTCTACATATGATCCAAAGAAGGCCTCTGCGCGAGTTACATACTGCTCATTGTCAAAAGCAATATTTTTCTTCAGTTTTTTGAAGTGCATCGGGTTCTTGGCCTTAATGTACTCCAATATTGTGTTCAGGTAATGTGCGTTCATATAAAATTATTTTTGTTTCAGTAAATGCGACCTGCATAATGCTGTGGAGGCGCAAAAATATATTTTCCAATTGTTAGTTGCTGTCTTTTTGTGGACCAATCTACAGAACATAACCGAATATCACGAGACTGAGCGGCAAAATCCTCAACAACATTTTATTAATTCTGCACTTGCACGGCAAAAGGACATCAATTCCAATGTTAAGAAATTATTAAGCCTACATTATGCGCTTCCGAATCTATATTAAGCAGGTAGCTTTGCATCATAATTAACAAGATATAAAAACTAATACTAATGTCACTCGGTTCCATCCTTAAGGTTTTTCTTCCTAAAGACAAGGTTTTCTTCAGCCTGTTTGAAGAGGTATCCACCACACTCATTGCTATGGGGGAGACTTTCAAGAAAGCAATGCATGAAAAGGACCTCTCGAAACGAGACGAAATGCTCCGCAGCCTTGAAGAATTTGAGCATAAGAATGACGAGACTACTCATAAGATCTTTGTAGAACTTGGCAGTAACTTCATTACGCCACTGGACCGCGAGGACATACATTACCTGGCGACATCTCTAGATGACATTGCTGACTACCTGTGGGGCGCAGCAAAACGCGTAGTGAACTACCAGGTAAAGGACGAATATGGCACTCTACCGGCTTTTGCAGAGATTATTTCAAAATCGATAAATGCCATCAATACAGCTATTTATGGCCTTAGGGACATGAAAGATCTGAGAGCAATCACGACGGCCTGTGTCCTTGTGAATAGCCTCGAAAATAATGCGGATGACCTGCTGGACAGTACAATGATGAAATTGTTCTCATCCAACATAAGCGCGGTAGAACTCATCAAACAAAAGGACATCTTCCAGATGCTGGAAGTTGTAACTGACAAATGCGAGGATGCGGCCAACGTAGTAGAATCGATCATCATTAAATATGCGTAATCTCGATTTATGTCCTTTTTATTATTATTAATTCTTTTCCTGGCATTTCTTTTTGACTACATCAACGGATTTCACGATGCAGCCAACTCAATTGCCACAGTTGTTTCAACGAAGGTCCTCACCCCACTACAGGCCGTTGCGTGGGCAGCGATATTCAATTTTGTCGCTTTCTTCATATTTAAGGACCACGGTGTAGCAAAGACAGTGGCGAAGACAGTTCACGAAGAGTTTATTACGCTACCGGTGATTCTTTCTGGCCTCATTGCTGCGATAAGCTGGAACTTGCTAACATGGTGGTTTGGTATCCCATCAAGCTCTTCACACACATTGATCGGTGGGTTTGCCGGTGCTGCCATTGCACATGGAGGATTTGGTGCCATCAGCTCTGAGCCAATTATTAAGACAGTAAGCTTCATAGTACTGGCACCTATGGTGGGTATGATAATGGCCTTCGTCATTTCCCTCTGGTTCATTTACTCGTTTAGAAAAAGTCTGACACCTAAGCTCATTTCTTTGCTGGTCATGATTTTGGTTGGGTATTACCTTTACCACAATATCGAGACGGACCCCGCAAAACTGAAAAACTATCATGAAAGCCACATTGCAAATGTGCTCCTTGAGAGTAAGAACCTTAAGTGGCTACTTCTCGGTTTAATTCTCTTTGTGATGAGCGCATTTACGATGATCCTCGGATCGCTAAATACCGCCCGTGCAACCCTCTACTTAAAACGGTTTCAGCTTGTTTCGTCTGCGATTTTCAGTGTGGGACATGGAGGAAATGACGCTCAAAAAGTGATGGGTATCATCACCGCCGCTTTGATGTGCGAAGGTCAAATTTCCTCTTATGACCAGATGCCAACCTGGGTGCCACTTGCCTGCTATACCGCAATTGCGCTGGGTACAATGAGCGGCGGGTGGAAGATCATCAAGACAATGGGGACCAGGATAACAAAAGTGACTCCATTTGAAGGTGTAGCCGCAGAGACAGCAGGCGCTATAACATTGTTCCTTACAGAAAATCTGAAGATCCCTGTGAGCACAACGCATACAATTACCGGCTCAATTATTGGTGTTGGGGCCACCAAAAGGCTTTCGGCAGTAAGGTGGGGTGTTACGCTCAATTTATTGTGGGCCTGGATATTAACGATCCCTGTAAGCGCATTGTTAGCCGCTGCCTGCTTTTATATAGTTAATTTATTTGTTAAATAACCTTTTTAGTGTACTTTGCTCAAAGGGCTGGTTAGAAATAACCAGCCCTTTTATATTACCCCAAAAACAATTCGAACAAGTCACTAACATTCGGGTAAAGAGACGCGCCAATTATAAGAGGGTCCATGACTCTGGTTTAGGTCTATTCCACCTATTTATCCTATCTGCTTTTGCATTAGTTCGCAATGATTAACTAGCGATTAAATGCTAAAAAAAAATGGAATAACTTCAAACAATACAGTTAAGTTTTGATGAAAAATAACTATTTTTAAAGCGAAGCTTTGTTACGTCTATAATACTAATTGTAAGAGATGAAAAGAATATTTACACACGTAAGTATCATGGTTGCCTTTATGGCCCTGTCGATGAACCAGTCTGCTATTGCTCAAATGGTGGGTGACCAGATCTTTCTGAAAGGCAAATGGGTAGAAGTGGGAGTCGCGCCTAATGGAGCGCTCGGGTCTACTGTGTTGCCGCCAACAGGTGTGTACCATTGCAATTCTCCTTCGTTTACGTTTTGGGATCCGGCAGCCGGTAGTACCACGACATCAAACCAACGTCTCATGATGGTGTTTGACGCCGGACATGACGGCTGGACTACTGGTAGTCCCGCATTTTTCGGCGACTACTCGATGCCGGGCACACCATACGAAGGATGGGGCATACAAGTGAATGGACAGCACAGTGAGGCGCAGATGCAATACTATTGGACGTCGGGTGCGTCCGGTTTTGCAGGAGCTGCCGGCCTTACCGGTACTAATAGCGCCTACCTAAACCCATCTGGAAAGACAATAGGCATATGGAGCGGTAGTGCAGCAAGTGGAGCCCTTCAGATCACACAGCGCACCACTCTGGACACGAATGCCTCATGGGTAAACATGAACGTGAAGCTTAAGAACGTGAGCGGGTCTACACTTACCGGTGTGTATTATATACGCGAGACCGACCCTGATAATGACCAAACGGCTCCGGGCGGCTCATTCACAACAAGCAACGTAATTAACTACCAGAATGACTACCTGCACAGGGTAATGGTTACGGCAACAGGAACTCTTTACACTACTCAAACATTGTCGCTGGCAACTAAAGACTGCCGCGCGAAATGTTATATACATTCAGGATGGCCAATGTCTACCGCCAACAACCTGGCCACTTTGTATTCCAGTGGCCTTGGTGGTTTTACGTTCTCCGGCTCATTGACCGGTGACGTGGCCATAGGTCTTATCTTCAATTGCGGCAACATTGCTGCCGGCGACAGTACAGAAATCAACTACACCTACATCTTCAACGGTTTAACAGGTATAGATAGCTCCATTGCCAACCCACAACTGATCGTGAATGGTATAGCAAGAGATACTACGGACACAGTTACGTCTTGTTCATTTTCGGGTAGTACACTCGCATGTAGCATTACGAACGGCGCAAGTGCAGACTGGTTTGGTAGTACATGGACATGGGCGCCGTCAACTTACCTTGCTGCAACAACGGGTCTGACAAACACTATATCAGTTAGTTCAATCACCAGCCCAATAACCTATACTATTACAGGTACTACTACCCTTTCTGGCTGCTCTGGCAAAACCTTTTTGCTGACTGTGATGCCTCCGGGCACAACGCCTCCACCAACGACGACAACAAGCCTATCTTATTGCCTGGGTGCTACTGCGACGCCACTAACAGCGTCAGGCATCGGAACTATAAGATGGTTTACGAGTTTGCCAAGTGCCGGATCAACAACAGCTCCTACCCCATCGACGACTGCTGTGGGAACAACTACGTATTGGGTGATGCAATCGGTAGCCGGGTGTCCGAGTGATACGATACCGATTACCGTAACTGTCTTCTCACTAGGCACCCCCACTACCGGTAGCTTATTCGTCTGTACCGGTTACACTACGACGCTATCCAATGCCACAACCGGCGGTACGTGGAGCAGTAGTAACCTATCAGTGGCAACGGTGGGATCTAGTACGGGCGTCGTATCCGGCGGATCGGCGGGTACAGCAAACATTACCTACCACGTACTTGGGTGTATTGACGTCTCCACTGTTACGGTGACACCTACACCAGCATCCATAACCGGACTTTCAACCGTCTGTATTGGCACCAGCACCAGCCTTGCGAACTCGGTAGCGGGTGGTAGCTGGCACACTTCATCAGGCAATATCACTGTGGGCAGCAGCACCGGCGTTGTAACCGGTGTGGCCGTGGGCACCGGAGTGGTCACCTACGATATGGGTGGCGGTTGCTATGCAACAAAGATCATGACGGTGAATCCATTCCCATCAGCAATTAGCGGGCCTACAAGTGTATGCGTCGGCGCAACCATTTCACTGTCCAGCACAACACCAGGCGGTCTCTGGACCAGCACTCCTGTTACTGTCGCGTCAGTCGGTGCATTGACGGGTATTGTTATGGGTTCAACTCCGGGCACTACGACAATTAAGTACACAGTAGGCGGCTGTGCTGCTCAACTGGTTGTAACAGTTGTTTCTGCAGCACCACCAATTGTTGGGCCAAGCTCTGTATGTGTGGGTTCAACTATTGCTATGTCAACGGCATCGCCGGGTGGCACCTGGACAGCTGCCTGCCCAACCGTATTATCAATTAACGCAAGCACAGGCGTGGTGACAGGCGTAGGTACCGGCACTTGTATCATCACATATGCGGTAAGTGCAGGCTGTACGGACACGGCGGTAATAACCGTGACCCCTGCACCACCGGCAATTACCGGCAACGTGCCACTTTGCGTTGGTCAAACAAATACGTTATATCACTCGACCTCGGGCGGAACCTGGAGCCTTGCTTGCCCAACAATTGCTTCCGTAGGTTTGGGTACCGGACTCGTAACTGCATTGGCTCCCGGAACTTGTACAGTAACCTACACGCTGCCGAGCGGATGTATTTCGGTAGCGACACTTACAGTTAATGCTGCTACTGCCGCCATAACCGGCACAACGACACTATGTTCGGGCAGTACAGCAACACTGAGTAATGCTACACCGGGTGGAACCTGGTCATCGAGCGGCGCTTCAGCAAGTATTGGTGCAACAACAGGAACATGGACCGCGGGAACTGCTGGTACTGCCACAATTACTTATACGCCACCGTCAGGTTGTTACGTTACTACTGTGGTGACTGCTACAGCGCTTCCTACAGCAATCGTGGGAACGTCAACAGTATGCGTTGGCGAGACGACTGCATGGACAAGTACACCAGCAGGTGGTGTATGGAGCACCATGGCTACGGGCGTTGCAACCGTGAGCGCCACAGGTAACGTCACAGGTACTGGAGCAGGAACAACGACAATATCCTACACATTGGCATCTGGCTGCGGCGTAGGAAAAGTAGTTACAGTCAATGCAGGACCAGCGCCAATAACGGGAAGCCTGGGTATCTGCGTTGGCGGAACAACAGCACTAAGCAGCATCACTTCAGGCGGAACATGGTCTACAGGATGCGGAGGTATACTGACGCTACTTAGCCCAGGCTTCTACGGTGGTTCAGGACCGGGCACTTGTACAGTTTCATACACAGTTTCAGGATGTGCGGCGACAGCAGTTGTGACAGTAAACACGCTGCCAGGAGCAATAGGTGGCACGCTAAGCGTATGTACAGGAAACTGCACTACCCTTACCAATGCATCGGCAGGTGGAACATGGAGCGTTAGCGCTCCTGCTATCGGCACAATAGATGTTACAACCGGCACCTTCTGTGGATTGACGAACGGCACAACAATAGTAACCTACTCTCTTGGTACGGGTTGTATCACTACGGCCGTGGCGACAGTAAATAGCCTGCCAGGTGGTATTACCGGCACGCTGTCTATATGCCAGGGAGCAACAACAACGCTCGGCAGCTCACCTGCAGGTGGCACATGGCAGAGCGACCTTACGTCTGTTGTTTCAATAGGATCAACAAGTGGAGTTGCAACGGGCGGACTCACTGCGGGAACTGCTACCATCAGCTACTCGCTCTCGAGTGGTTGCCGCAGGACAGTGGTAATGACTGTAAACTCAGCACCATCAACCATTCTTGGAGGCGCTAACGTATGTGTGGGCACATGTACTACACTTACCAGCACGCCTGCAGGTGGCACCTGGAGCACAAGTAACGGCAATGCAACAATCGGCACTACGACAGGCATTGCTTGCGGTGCTTTCGCAGGTACAACTACTGTGACTTATACGTTACCTACAGGTTGCTATCGCACAGTAACGCTTTTGATAAATGGACTACCTACGGGTATTACGCCATCAGGTTCTGCACTACAGGTTTGCGAAGGTTCAACACTTTCGCTCACCGGAAGCCCTGCCGGCGGCACATGGATGTCTGCACCAACAACTGTAGGTACTATTAGCACCGGAGGCGGCACACTGGGTGGTATTACACCGGGAACAGTGAATGTAACCTATACGCTACCAACAGGATGTGCTATTAACGCCACAGCCACAGTAAATCCTCTACCTGGAGCTATAACAGGTGTACTTACAACCTGCGTTGGTCAGACTACTGCACTAGGATGTACACCTCCGGGTGGCACATGGTCAGTAGGTGGTGGCACAGGCTCAGCGACAATAGGATCTTCTACCGGTATCCTTTCAGGAACAACTGCCGGCACAGTGATTGTTTCCTATACATCGACAGCGGGCTGCCGCAGAACGGCAGTTGTTACCGTGTATGCATTGCCGGGTATCATCTCAGGTGGAGCTAACCTTTGTCCGGGCGGCACTACAACAGTGGCATGCGCACCAAGTGGTGGCACATGGACTATCACTGCCGGTACAGGTAGTGCATCAATATCATCATTGGGAGTAATTACAGGTGGATCTGCAGGAACAGTAAGCGTAACCTATACACTGGGTACAGGTTGCGTAAGCACACGAACAGTAACGGTGAACACACCACCTAACCCTATTACAGGTACACTGACTACTTGCGTTGGGTCAACCACAACACTTAACAGCACTACTGCCGGTGGCATATGGACATCTGTCCCATCCACTATCGCGTCAGTAACTTCAATAGGAGTTGGTATGGGCGAAGTGACCGGCAACGCCGCAGGCACAGCGCTTATCAGCTATACCGATCCTTCTACGACATGTCGTGCAACTGCGCAGGTAACAGTATATGCATTGCCGGGTTCTATAGGCGGAGCATTGAATGCATGTATCGGACAGTGCAGCGCACTGTCGAACTCAGCAACAGGTGGAACATGGATGAGTAGTAATGCATCGATAGGCACAATAGACGTAACAACCGGTATCTTCTGCGGCATAAGCAGCGGCACTACAACTGTTACCTACACGCTGGGGACAGGGTGCTTTGTTTCCGCAGTAGCTTCAGTGAACCCACTGCCATTGCCAATAACAGGAACGGCACAAGTATGCCAGGGTGCTACTACTACCCTCTCGAACGCATCTGGCTCGGGTGGATGGAGCAGCAGCAATACCGCTATTGCAACGGTAACATCTGGAGGTGTAGTAACGGGCGTAACTCCTGGTACCGCAACAATCAGCTACACACTACCTACACTGTGCGCTTCTACCGTAGTAGTAACCGTATATGCACTGCCTTCCATTATTTCGGGAACAGCAGTAGTATGTGAAAACGCCACTACAACACTGAGCAGCTCACCGGGCGGTGGCACATGGGGCAGCGGTTCTGCAAATGTTTCTGTGAACCCGGTAACCGGTGACGTGCTGGGCGTAACAGCAGGCACTGCAACAGTAGTTTATACTCAGGGTATTGGTTGTACAAGGTCGGCAGTGGTAACTGTGAATGCAATACCTGCGCCAATTACCGGGTCTCTGGATGTCTGTATCGGACGCACGCAAACACTGGCAACTACCAGCACAGGCGGCACATGGAGCAGCAGCAACACAGCAGTAGCACCAATTAGCGCTGCCGGTGTAGTATCCGGCTCGGCCCTTGGCACTGCAAATATCTCGTATACATTCCCAACAGGATGCGCAATCGGGGTAACTGCTACCGTACATGCGTTCCCTTCACCAATCGTGGGTAGCTCAGGCTTCTGTAACCTGACGTCTACAACTTACTTCAGTTCGCCTGGAGGTGGCACGTGGACATCGAGCAACACATCGATCTTTACAGTAGACCCTGTAACGGGTACGGCAACGGGCACTGGAGTGGGCACAGCAACACTCACGTACATGGCAACCTATGGATGTGAAGTAACGAAGGATATCCAGATCATTCTCGCACCTTACCCAATTACTGGCGACTCGAGCATTTGTCTCTATGACACGGTTACACTGGGTAACATCATTACCGGCGGTGTATGGACAACAAGCAATCCGTTTGTATTGCCACTGGTTGATGCTTATAGTGGCAAGGTGATCGGCGCTTCGGTTGGTACAGGCAAAGTAACATACACACTGTCGACAGGCTGTGCATCTGAACTGCAGATGACAGTGAACAACATACCAAGCAGCACTACCGGCACACCACAGGTTTGTGAAGCATCGACAATGGTGCTTACGAACACCACACCTGGCGGTACCTGGACCAGCGGCAATAATACTATTGCAACGATTGGCTCAGTAACGGGTATTGTAAATGGTATCTCTGCGGGCACAGTGGTAATGAGCTATGTGCTCGTAGGCTCAGGCTGTAATGCACAGTTCATAGTAACGGTGAATCCATTGCCTGATACTATTACCGGTGTATTGCAAGTCTGCGAAGGCCTCACAACAGCTTTAACGAGTGGCCCTGCGGGTGGCGCATGGAGTTCCGCCGCACCAGGCATTGCTTACGTTGATGCTTCGACAGGAGATGTGACAGGTAATAGCGCAGGAGTTACACAGATCACCTACACGCTTCCTACGACGTGTATGCGGTCGACTGATGTAACGGTGAACCCTGTGCCGTCAAACAACATAGGCATAACTGACATCTGTGTCAACGACCAGACGACATTTACGAACCCAACGCCTGGCGGCATTTGGTCTGTAAGTAATCCGGCTGTAGGTACTATCGGCGCAACAACCGGCATATACACGGCGCTGACTCCGGGCACAAATATCATTTCATATACTATGCCTACAGGCTGCGTAGCTGTATCAGGGATTACTGACCATGCCAACCCGGCACCGATATCCGGTATGACTACAGTATGTGCGGGCTTCGCAACAAACTTGTACAGCGGACCGGCAGGCGGAGTATGGAGCCAGACACCAACTTCGATGGTGTATGGAACTATCAATCCGATAACCGGTGTGGTAAGCGGTATCATGGCAGGTTATATTCCTGTGACGTATACACTGGGTACTGGCTGTAATACTGTGGACACTGTAGAGGTGATAACGCTTCCGAGTGTGATAGGCGGCATACCGACTGTCTGTGTAAATGACACTACAATACTCTCCTGCCCTGTAGCTGGCGGCACATGGAGCAGCAGCAACACTGCCCGTGCAACTGTAGACCCGCTTAGCGGTGCCGTAGCCGGTATCTCTCCGGGAACAGCTGTGATCACATACATGGTAGGCACAGGTTGCTTTAATGTTCACACAATTACAGTGAACCCACTGCCTGCACCGATAACAGGAACATTCCATGTTTGTGAGCAGTCTACTACAATTCTGAACAATGCAACACCGGGTGGTGTATGGTCAAGCAGCGCTACCGCGGTAGGCTCTGTATTTGGACCAATCGGACCAACTTTCAGCTCTACGACGTTTACAGGTGTTAGCGCCGGCACAACCACCGTAACATACATGCTGTTTACAGGTTGTAAGTCGACAGTAGTGATGACGGTGGATGCAACTCCAGCACCAATAACCGGCAACCCGCATATATGCATGGGCGCTTCGAATACGTTCACCACAACATCTACCGGTGGATTCTGGAGCAGCAGCAATCCGGCAATTGCTACAATAGACCCAATAAGCGGATATGCAACTTCCGTATCGTTGGGTGTAGTAACCATCAGCTATACGTATCCGGGTTCTGGTTGTACTGCTACCCGCGTGGTTACTGTGCAGCCACTTCCACAAGTATTTAATGTAACAGGCGGTGGCAACTACTGCGCCGGAGCTGCAGGTGTGCACGTGAACCTGAGCGGCTCGCAGCCGGGTGTAAGCTATGAGCTTTACTATGGCACATCTGCTACAGGCTTCCTTGGCGGCACGGGCTTCCCGCTCGACTTCGGTCTGCATACTGGGGCAGGTACCTATACTGTTCAGGCTACCAACATTACCAGCGGATGTAAGCGCAACATGGCGGGAGCTGCAACCATTGTAGTGAACCCACTGGTAACGCCGGCTGTAACAATTGCTACTGCACCTAACGACAGCGTATGCGAGGGCGAGACAGTAGCAATGACAGCGACGCCTACATTTGGCGGCACAGCACCGACATTTGCGTGGAAGGTGAATGGTGTATTTGTAAGTACTGCAAACAATTATAGCTACATCCCTGCTAATGGTGACGTCGTTACAGTTACCATGACGAGCAACTACACTTGTGTCGCTTCAACAGCAGCAACAGGTACACAGTTGCTGACCGTAATGCCTTCTGCGACTCCGATTGCAGGTGTAATAAGCTCACCAAGCGACACTGTGTGTCAGTTCAACCCTGTAACGTTTACAGCAGCTCCTGTATATGGTGGCACTACCCCATCCTACACATGGTTGGTGAATGGTTCAACTGCAGCATTCGGTCCTACGTTTACATATGTGCCACTGAATGGAGATATTGTGAACCTGCAGATGACAAGTAACTATCGCTGCCGCACAACGAACACGGTACTAAGCGGCGACGTAACGATGAGTGTGGATTCAATTAAGATACCAACAGTAACTATTACGCCTGTGCCAGGCTCTATCGTTGCAGCAGGCAAGCCGGCTACTTTACATGCCTGGGCTACTGATGCAGGCCCTGACCCGACGTTCCAATGGAAAGTAAATGGAATATTGGTACCGGGCGTAACATCGTCAACGTACACTGCTATATTCAACGACTACGATTCAATTTCTGTATCGGTTATTAGTAGCGGCGTATGTCACAACATCGGCACGGTGGATTGGTTCTTCATAGGTGTAGCGCCACTGAGCACAACGCAAACTGCTGCAACTATCAGCGACCTGAGATTGGTACCGAACCCGAACAAGGGAACATTTACGATAAGCGGCAATCTGGCATCAGGTAAGGACGAAGATGTGAATGTTGACGTAACCGACATGTTGGGTCAAGTGGTATTCCGCGGCGTGGTGAAGGTCAAGAACGGCCACCTGGAAAGCAGGATAACACTGGAAAACAACCTGGCGAACGGCATGTATTTGCTCACTCTGCGCACAGATGGCGAACAGAAAGTGTTCCACTTTGTAATGGAGCAATAAGCACAACAAGCTAAATAAAAAACAGGCGGGCAAAAGCCCGCCTGTTTTTTTTATAACACATCATTATGTAATCAGTATGGCATAGGATGATACATTTGTCTCTACTACTTCTTTATGCTGCAATTTGAGAATTACCGGAAACGCTATGGCAAGACTGAGATCATCAGCATTCCGCAACTAACGCTGAACGCCGGCGTCTACTGGCTGAAGGGCGAAAACGGAGCGGGCAAATCAACACTAATGCGTTCCATTGCCGGAGTGATCCCATATGAAGGAGATATTATTGCAAATGGAAGCAACATAAGAACAGACAGGCGGAATTATACCCTGGCGGTTAACCACGCAGAGGCCGAGCCACTCTTCCCCGATTTCCTCACTGGCCTTGACCTCATTTCGTTTTATCAGCAAACAAAGGGACAAAACAAATCGCCAGACACAAAGACATTACAACTTCTTGGCGTAACGTCATTTGCCGACAGAAAAACGGGCACCTATTCCAGTGGCATGGCAAAGAAGCTATCGCTCGCACTTGCCTTTATAGGCCAACCCAAGTGGGTACTACTTGACGAGCCACTAATAACACTTGACGCAAACACAGTGACAGTACTACGGGAGATCATAAGACAAAAAAGCGTAGAGGGTATATCGTTTCTCATAAGCTCGCACCAGGAGCTTGATATAGAAGGAGTAAAGACTGAACGACTTCAAATAATAAATAAGGGGCTGGAGCTGATATGAGGCAGATACTGTTTAAAACGATCGTGGCACGGTTCTATGTTATCAATACAGGTTTCTTCCTGGTTAGCTTCATCCTGCTGTTTGGACTACTCAACGGGCGTGCAACCATAGACCTGCACCACTTCATTATGCATAAGATCTGCACCTCGCCGGGATTCTTTCTTGGCGCACTGGTATTATGGGGCCTGTACGCATTGAAGTGCCTGGGTTTTATGTTACGGACAGTAAAGTCGCAATCGAACACGTTTCTTTTGACCATGCAGACCTTGCCTGATAGGAAACAGAAATTACTGCTCGCAGAATGCTATACAGCCATGTTGATGCCCTTGCTTGTATATAGCGCCGTAACTGTTGTTGTAGGCATGATGGAAGGAAGTGTCGCGCTATTGCTGTCGTTTGCTTTTCTACAGTTGGCGCTCGTGGCAGTATCCATTCTCGTATTCAACACACTGAACAGTACCTGGAAAAAATCGGCACTCAATATACCGGCAATTCTACCTGCCATTCGAAAACCTTTTGTCAGCTACTTGCTACACTTTTCACTTGCAGAGCGCAAGGGTACATTCATTGGGATGAAACTGTTGTCGCTACTTCTGCTGCAAGGGATGGTCATGGCTAACAAATACACCGTTGACAGGGAATCGGTGAGTGTATTGATGATGTTCCTGGTCTCTGCACATGCGCTCCTACCCCTATTCTACACCGGGTTTATGGAAGGCAAGGCAGGTTTTGTTCGCAACCTACCGGTCACTCGTTTACGAGTGCTATTTACCTATCTACTTACGTATGCCATCACTTTCCTGCCAGAGCTTTTGTTTTTGCTGATAAACAGCAAACATGCGATATCGCTAAACCAAGTCCTGTCGTTATATTCGGTAGCCTTGTCGCAACTGCTCCTCTATACCGCTTTACAATATATCCCTAAGATGAACACCGAGCGCTATACGATGGTCGTATTCGCCTTTTTCTTCGCGTCTCTGTTGTTCCTGGCGTCTTTCAACTTATGGCCACTGGTGGTTACGGAGCTGACAGCGGCAATCACGGTCTTCTACTTTTTCTACTACCGGTATGAAGCGCAGAAGCTATAGCCTTTTATTCCCCTATTCTGCTCAAGTCGGTTTCCATAAGCACAAAAAGGAAGTTGTTATAACAGATCATTCTGCAGTAACAATAAGCACGTTATACTAGTCAGGCGGCAAATGGATTTCGAGGCTTTGCCGAAATACTATTTTTTGCCCGAAATGAGCGGAATTGAGGAAAATCGAAAAGTGATGAGGATGATGAAGTATTAGTCCACAACAGGCTCGCTTGCTCCTGAATTTAGCAATAGCCCTTCTCCAGGTTGGGACGGATTATTAAGTAGTGCGCTATTTCACAATTGCACATTCCGCGCATATCTCAATTTTCACAAAACAATAGCATTTGCAGGGGATGGGGCAATACCTATCTTTGTTCGCGGTTTCATAGATTGCGGGGCATAATGTGATTGCCTATATTTTACTTTTTTAAAATACTAAGTATGCGGAAGTGTTACAGCCTGCTGGCTGCATTTGTTTTTCTATTACCCTTTCTTGCAGGTGCGCAAACCAATGGCACTATTAAAGGCTTCGTCTATGACAAGAAGACGGGAGAGCCTATGATCTACACCACGGTGGCGGTAATGAACACTAAAAATGGTGTTCAGACCGACGTAAATGGCTACTTCTCCATTTCTCTTGCACCCGGAAGCTATCGACTACTTATCACCGCAGTAGGCTATGATAGTAGCATCACCGACGTGAATCTGCTTCCCGACGCTATTCTAACAAAGAAAATAATGCTGAACCAGGCCGAGCGAATGCTGAAAGAAGTAGAAGTATCTGGCCGGAAGACTGAAAAGATAACACACATCAATACTGGTGTTACAACTGTGACACCACGTCAATTAAAAATGCTGCCAAGCGCAGGTGGTGAGCCGGATGTTGCCCAATATCTTCAGGTAATACCGGGCGTTGTATTTACCGGCGACCAGGGTGGTCAGCTATATATACGTGGTGGAGCACCGTCTCAGGTAGGTATCTACCTTGATGGCGTAACGATCTATAACCCGTTCCACTCCATCGGTTTGTTCTCGGTATTTGAAACGGAAGCTATCCGCAACGTTGACGTGTATACCGCTGGCTTCAACGCACAGTATGGCAATCGTACTGCGGCGATAGTAGACGTACACACGCGAGACGGAAATAAGAATAATCTCTCCGGCCTGCTATCTGTTTCACCGATCATGAGCCGCGTAATGCTGGAAGGACCACTCGTAAAATCGAAGAAAGACAATGGCGCAGGCGTTACATTCCTCGTAACAGGAAAGCAGAGCTATCTCGACGCTACCACCAAATCAATTTACAGCGGTCTCAGCGACCAGTTTAAATATGGTCTCCCGTTCCAGTTTCGCGACCTGTATGGCAAGGTGACTGTGAATGGTGACAACGGATCAAAACTGAATGTTTTCGGCTTTAACTTCATGGACCAGGCAAATCTGCTGGATCCTAAGACAGGTAACCGGGTTGCAAAATATAGCTGGAATACTACAGGTGCAGGTGCTACGTTCGTTGTGTCGCCGGCAAATACATCGGCCCTTATAGATGGTAAGTTCGCTTACTCGAACTATGACATCAACTTGGAGCGCACGGCTACCGGCGTAACAGACTCCACGCCGAGCTCTAGCCAGATAGGCGGTTTTGAAGCTGCAATCAACTTTACCTACTTCCTGCACGACTATAGCCAACTGAAATACGGCGTGGAGGTAAACGGCATCAATACATCTCTGCTTTATAAAGACGCTCAGAACTCTACAACAACGCAGGATCGCCAGAGCACTATTGCTGCGCTCCACTTTATGTACAGGCACAATTTTGGTAGCAAGTTCATCTTTGAGCCCAGCCTGCGAGTTCAGTACTATTCAGAGATCAGCAAGCTATCTCCTGAGCCGCGTTTAGGCATTAAATACAACGCTACAGAATCGATACGAATAAAAGGCGCTGCCGGTGTTTACTCACAGAACATTGTAAGCACCAAGTCTGACATTGATATCGTAAACCTGTTTACGGGCTTCCTTATGAGCCCTGATCAGCAGATCAGGGATGCTAACGGCAACCTCGTGAAGTCTACACTACAGAAAGCGTATCACCTGGCGGGAGGTATAGAAGTAGACGTGAACAAAGTAGAACTGAACCTGGAGCCATGGGTAAAATATTTCCCCCAGATCAACGAACTGAACCGTTACAAAAACATTGTAATAGGCAACACTGCCGACTTCGCAGCATCAGAAGGCAGAGCAGGTGGTGTAGACGTATCAGCAAAATACAGCCACAACCGCGTTTATTTATGGATGGCAATGGGCTACCAGAAGGTCGTTTATACAGGCATTGACGCTAAAGGAAATAAGCAGTCATATCCACCGCCATTTGACACCCGCTTCAACTCGAACCTGGTTGCGTCTTATACTGCCGGAAAGAAAAAGGATTGGGAACTTTCTACGAGGTTTAACCTTCGTGCCCCATTTCCATTCACCCAAACACAGGGATATTATGAGACAGTGAACCCTACAACCAACGGGCTGGCTACAAACCCGACACTGACCAATGGGACTGTTGGCGTTTTGTATTCCGATATCATCAATGGTGGCCGCTTGTCTTACTTCCACCGTCTTGATATCTCAGCGAAGAAAACCTTCCTGCTGAACGAGCGGTCAAAACTGGAGGCTACTGCTGCTTTGACCAACGCCTACAACCGTCAAAACATATTTTACGTAGACCGCCTTACCAACGAAAAGAAATATCAATTGCCATTGTTCCCAAGCGTAAATCTTACGTGGAGCTTTTAAGGATTGTAAATGCATTTGAAGCTAAGGAAATATAACTACCTGATACTTGCCGGACTGGCGCTATTGCCGGTGCATGGTAGCGGCCAGGTGCACATGCCGGTGATTGCCAAAAACAGAAGACCGGCACTATCTACAGAGCAATTTGTGCAGGGACATTATGCAGTTTCAGCATTGTCTGCCAAAGAACACGCGGATAGCAAACAACAACGGCCTGCACTCGCAAATCCACTAGACGCAGACCAGGCACGCTACAATCGCGCAGTGTCTGAGTTAAAGAATGACGCCCCGGAAGCAGAGGAGCATGCGAAGGAGGCAATGGTGGAGACACCAGATCCTGCCCATTTCGAAAGGATGTCTTTTAACCTGGCGCACCACTACTTCAAAGACGACCACTTTGCCGATGCCATAAAGTATTATGAAGATGGCGGCGTGTTTAACCTGGATAATGAGGAAGTTGCAGATCAAAAGTTTGAGCTTGCCTACAGCTATTTCAATAACAGGCAGTTCGATAAGGCGAAGCCGTTATTCTCCGCAATAAAGGATATAAGCGATCAAAAATATTACCGTGCCGGAAATTATTACTACGGCCTGCTTGCATACAACGAAAACAAGTATGACGAGGCGCTGAAGAGCTTTGAAATAGTAAAGAGCGACCCGGAATATCGTGCTGTAGTGCCCTACTACATCGCTGAGATATGGTACTTCAAAGGGAATAAGGATAAGGCACTTGCCATGGCCGATACGCTCATTCACCAGAAAGAAAAGAGCTATTACGACAAGGAGTTACACCTGCTGGCGGCGCAATGCCTGTTTGAGGCACAGAAGTATACCGAAGCGAAGCCTTACTTCGACTACTACTACCAGCACGCAGATAAGATAAGAAAGGAAGATCTCTACGAAATAGCCTACTGTGATTACAGGTTAGACCAGTGGAAGAGCGCCATGGAAAAGTTCAAAATGCTGAGCGACACCAAAGACTCCCTGGGCCAAACCTCTATGTATTTGCTGGGCGATTGCTATCTAAAAACCGGCAACAAGTCAGGAGCCAGAAACGCATTCGGTATTTGTGCCGACATGTCGTTTAACAAGGGTCTGCAGGAAGCAGCAATGATATTGTATGCCCGCCTGAGCTACGAGACCGGGAACCATGATGAAGCTCTCAGGCAGCTCAAAGCACTACTTGAGACGTTCCCCTCATCTAAATACCGGGACGAAGCACAAACTCTGATATCGGGCCTGCTGCTGAAGACCAACAAGTATGACGAGGCGCTGGACAGGCTGCAACAAGTAAAGGTCAAAGACAACAACTACAAAGCCGTTTACCAGAAAGCAACTTATGGATACGGGGTGCAACTATACCGCAATGGCGAATACAGGAAGGCAGATGAGTATTTTGGCATGTCGGTTAATAACCCCATCAACTCAGAATATGAAAGGGCGGCCTACTTCTGGCGCGGCGAATCGGCGTTCCATAATAAGAAGTATGAAGACGCCATCAACTACCAGCAGAACTTCATTAGCCGCATGGGCGACATTGCTACCGTAGAACACATTAGCCCACAGGCCACTATACAGCATGCATACATCACAATGGGCTATGGTGCTATGGAAACCGGCAACTATGTAGCAGCACAAGACTATTTTAACCAAGCCCAGCTAGCAAAGGCTGCAGACAAGCGCTCATCAGCAGCGGCACTGCTACTTGAAGCTGATGCGGTGTTCATGCAGAAGAACTTTGCAAAGGCCATCGCGCTGTATGATAAAGTAATCGCAGCCGGAGGACAGGATGCAGACTATGCCAAATTCCAAAAGGCAATTCTGCTAGGTCTGCAAGGCAAGAGCAGTGAAAAAATAGCATTGCTGCAGACACTTACGAAGGCAAAACCGGCCTCCCTATACGCAGGAAACGCTCAATATGAAATAGCGCTCACCTACCTGGAGACTGATAGGTACAAAGATGCCCTGGCTGCATTAAAACCGCTGACAGACGATGGCAAGGATATGTCATTGGCCGCAAAGGCGTGGATGAAGACAGGATTTGTGTACCAGCAACAGGGCGACAACAATAAGGCGATTGAGGCCTACCGCAAGGTGGTAATAAACTATGCGGGTGCAGAAGAGCGTTTTGCAGCACTTGACGCACTTAAAAGTCTTTATATACAGGTGAATAAGCCTGACGCATATTCTCAACTGCTCAGAGAATCGAATCTGCCTGCAGACGACAAGGGAGCCATGGACTCTACCTACTATGCCGCAGCAGAGGCGCAGTTTGAAGCGGAGAAATGGGATGATTCGAGACAAGCATTTGTGAATTACCTCGCAAGCTACCCTAATGGCGTCTTTGCAGTAAAGGCCCACTACTACCTTGGCGAAAGCTACCAAAGGCTGAAGCGGCCGGCGGATGCCCTGAAAGAATACAACGCTGTATTGGCTACAACATGGAATGACTTTTCTGAAAGTAGTGGCAGACGTGCCGCAGCGATTGCGATGGAGTCTAAGGACTACGAGAACGCATATCGCTACTTTACGATTCTGCTGAACAATGCCAGCGATGGACACTCCACTGAGGGTATTTATCGCGGGCTCATGAAGTCGGGATATCACACGGGCAAGTATGATGAAGCCGGCAAGTTTGCCGACTCACTAATAAACCTGAGTACGGTGTCGCCCGACGCTATGAACGAAGCGCAGTTTTACAAAGCGCACATTCTGCAGCAGAACGGAAAGTATGAAGAAGCAATAGCTGCATATACTGCTCTGGCGGGCAACAGGAACGGCGACGTAGCTGCAGAGTCGCGCTATCGCGTGGCAGAGATGTTGTTGAAACAAGACAAGCTGAAAGAAGCAGAGGAAGCGGCCAATGAAACGATCAAGTTATCTGCAGGCTATGATAACTGGGTGGGGAAAGCCTACATTCTGCTATCTGATGTGCTGCTGAAACAGAAGGACTATTTTAATGCCAAAGCGCTGCTGCAAAGCATAGTAAAGAATACAAAAGTGGCTGAGCTGAAGCAAGAAGCAACCAGGAAGCTGGAGGAAGTGAAAAAAGCGGAAAAAAACCAAAGCAAACTGGAGGACTAAACAAAATCAAATGAGGGTAAAACCTTTCTTATACACGGGCTTATTACTGGCTGGCTTGCAGGCACAGGCGCAGACCACAAAAAGTGGCGCTGACACAGTGCTGAAGGGCTCTACTATTGAGGTAATTCAGTCTTACAAACCGAAGGTGAAACAGTCACCAAAGCCGGAATGGAAGCCGCAGCTGCCGCCTATGGACACAACGCGCCCCGCCATTAACAGCGATGTGCCCCAGCAGACGCTCTACTATACCTATAACTCCCCTCCCCTGAGGCCGCTGGCCTTGGGAAAAAATCCCAATGACCTGCCCTTTGCCAACTATATAAAGCTGGGTGGAGGTAACTTGTCAACGATTTACGGAGATGCCGGCATTGGTAGCCTGAAAGGTAAAAATTATGCCACGGGCATACACCTGTCGCACTTGTCGCAGAAAGGCACCATAGAAAATCAGCAAACATCGCTGACGGGCATGGAAGCTGGCGTTGCGGCAAAAACAGCAAGCAGCGAGTGGAACGCTGTGTTAAGCGGCTTTCACAACCGTTACTACTATTATGGTTACGACCACTTCTTTCACAATTACGCCAAAGATGCTGTAAGCCAGGCCTATACTTCTGTAGCATTAGCCGCTGATATGGCAAACCTGCGCGACTCTGCGAGTACTGTAGCATATCACCCATCGTTGCGTGCTTCCTACTACGGGGCTAAGTACAATACGAATGAGATGAGCTTAGCAATAAGCGCTCCGGTATCATACAAGATGAGCGACCACATTGGCCTGGGGTTGAGACTGGAAGGTGCGTTTACTAGTTACAGCACTGGCGGCACCTCGACTAATAACAACTATATTCTTGCTGCGCCGGGTGTCAACTTCAGAATAGATGATTACTACGGTGGTCACGTAATGGGCGGTATCGCCTATGGACGTGGAGGCAATCTGTACTTCATTCCGGACGCCGAAATATCGCTCACCATACACGACTACCTTTTTAAGGCGGCAGCCGGCTGGAAGGGCGACCTGTTACAAAACACCTATGAACAGCTAACTACAGAAAACCCTTACATGGCTAGCTCCTATTCGATAGCGCAGACAAAGAGGGACGAAATATATGCCATGGTACAGGGCAGCGCGGGGCACAATTTTTCCTACTCCGGAAGAGCTAGCTGGTGGAACTACAATAACCTCGCAACCTTCCTGAACGATACCGGTGACCAAAAGTCATTCTATATCCGATACCAGGACGTTCAGGCCCTATCTTTCCAGGTATCGGCACGGTACCACTCAGGCAGCAAATATTCAGCAGGAATTACCGGGGAGCTTTATAGCTACTATCAGAAGTCTGATGCCTATGTATGGCACGAGCCTGCCACAAGATTCAAGGCAGACGTGCGCGCGGCGGTACTGCCCAAACTGGATCTTTCCCTATACGCGATGATGATAACAGGGATACATGCAAGGGACGCATTGGGCACCTACATCACCTTAAAGCCTGCCACTGATATCGGCATCAGTGCAGAATATGCCCTTCTATCGAGGCTGAATGCCTTTGTTCAGGTGAATAACCTGCTGAACAATAAATACCAGCGCTGGCTGGGATACCAGGTATATGGTATCAACATTTATGGTGGACTGAGGTTGAAATTCTAAACAAAAGAAGTACTTTCATAGGGCGATTTTGAGATGGATATAGCTAAGTATATAGGACTGTACCTGCTGAAGAACCAGTATTGTTATGTGCACGGCCTTGGTAACATGGAACTGAGGAAAATGAAGGCCAAACATGACGGTAAGGAGCTTCAGGCACCATCTTATGATGTATTGGTGACGCCGGGAGGCTCAATTGACGACAACCTGGCTAATTTCATTGCCACCAACGAACAAATAAGCATCTCCAAAGCTGCAAATTCACTTCGCGAATACAGCATGCAGGCAAGAAAAGACCTGGCTGAAGGCAAAGAAGTGGAGATCCCAAACATCGGTCGGTTTACAGAATCGGAGGGCAAAATTCGCTTTATTACAGCCGACAACTTTGCTTACAAACCGGCACCACTCCCTACCATAAAGAACAGCAAACAACTTGAGGAGCAGAATAGCAAGCTGGCGCACAAGCCGGCTTACCCGCCACCGGCTAAAGCTGATTCAATAAACTGGAGCATGGTAATACTTGTAGTGGTATTAGTGCTTATAGTAGCGGGCGCAGTCTATTTCGTTTACAGCTACATGAACGAGACGAAGGCAACACCACCTCCAGCTCCGGCTCCGGACACAACAGCAGTAGTGCCTGCAATAGAAACGGACACAACACTAACAGTAATTGACACTGTTGACGCCTCTGCTCCTGTAGTGATAGACAGTACATTGACAAATGACTTCCGGTTTGTGATAGGCAACTACCACACACGGGAGCGTGCCGAAAAGCGCGTCTACAACCTGAACCTGAACGGCAATAAGACCGAGATGCTGATGCAGGATTCTACAAACTTCCTGGTGATAGAACCCATCAATTGCCGTATCGTAGACACAGCGCATGTCAAGGACTCCCTCAGAAGGATGTTTGGCTTCCAGGACGTGCATATAATGCAATAACGATATTCACCAGCAATAATACCGGCGACTATGAGCGGGACTCCCATTAGAGCTGTAATAACCGGAGCTACCGGCATGGTAGGAGAAGGTGTGCTTTTAGAATGCCTGGAAGACCCACGGGTTGAGGCTGTGCTGGTAGTGACACGGCGAAGCCTGGGAATAAGCCATCCAAAACTCAGGGAGATAATCCACAACAACTTCTTCAACATTTCCGGCATTGCCCATCACTTCAAGGGCTTTAACGCTTGTTATTTCTGCCTCGGTGTGTCGTCGCTGGGGATGAGTGAAAGGGACTATGTAAAGGCCACGCATACACTCACCACAACGTTTGCACGCGAGATGGTAGCCGCAGAACCGGGCATAGCATTTTGCTACGTCTCCGGCGCAGGCACTGACAGCACAGAACACGGACGCAGCATGTGGGCACGGGTAAAAGGGAAAACAGAGAATGACATGATGAAGATGCCATTTCGTGCAGTATTTGCCTTCCGGCCCGGGTTCATAAAGCCACGACCCGGACAGTCTAAAGCACATAATTTCTACAAGTTCGTCAACTGGTTATTCCCTATCGGGCGTAAGCTCTATGCAAAAGGCTTTTGCACAATGACAGAACTTGCCGGCGCCATGATATCAGCAACCCACGACGGCTTTGAGAAGCAGGTTATTGAAGGCAACGACATTATAGACCTGGCAGCGCGCAAAAAGTGACCACCTCGGTTCCGTTGTAATGAACGTTACCGTCGAATATTTGCCCCATGGTCATCTCCCCTGCATCTTCCAGGAGCCTGATCAAATATCCATTAGGTGAAAGAGTGACTTCTGCGTCGTGCAAATCGAGATACTTTGACGTTAACGGGAACTGCATTTTATAAAATGCTTCTTTAAGCGAAAAGAATGCAGTGCTAATCATCTCCCGCTCCAACTCAGATGGGATAGACCTTAGAAAATCCATTTCACTATCGGTAAATAGCAGATGCCACATATCACCCCCAACGCGCCCCACCGTCTCAACATCGATGCCTATAGACCTGTAAAGGCTGGTAGGCGCTGCTACTGCACCGCATAGCACCCTGGAATGACTGACCGAGGCCGTAATACCTGACGGAAGAAGAGGCATTCCACGCTCGCCTACAGGTATATCGCCGGAGAAGCCCAGTGCCGTAGTGCAATATCGAAGACAATATCTGCCGGTACAAAAATCAGAAAGTCTCCTTGCTCCAAAACGTGAAGAAAGGTCTCGCTCGGCCTGGGAAAGGACATCGGGACCATGCTTTTCAGTAGTGAAATAGTGCTTTATCCCTTTTGGGAAAAAGTCGGATGGGATCATTGCTTTGCAAAATTAGGACATTTTGCCCCCTTTCGGCACAAATGCGACAATACGAAACAAACCTAACTCAAACATAATTCAATCTAAACCAACCAAATCAAATTATTTTTTCAATTTTCTTAAACAAAACATCAATTTTATTAAAAACAGAATTACATTTGCACTGTAAATGCAAAAGAATCTACCTCACATCTGTCCTAGCTGCTCGTCGGTACTCAACGTAAAGAGCCTGGTATGCGGCAACTGCCAAACCGAAGTATCGGGCGTCTTTAACCTACCGCTACTTGCCAGCCTTAGCCAGCAGGAACAGGAATTCATTGTGGCCTTTGTAAAAAGTAGCGGAAGCCTCAAAGACATGTCACAGCAATTGGGACTGAGCTATCCTACAGTGCGAAATCTGCTGGATGACATTATAGACAAGATAAAGACAAACGAGAAAAACATCAACGCACAGAAGTAATGAAAAAGTGGCTGTTTAATCCATTCATGTATATAGCCGGGGGCAAAGCACTGGGATTAGGCATCCTGGTGATGTCACTATCGTCGGTGGCAGCGTATCTCACTACGACTCATTTCGATGGTGTACTGCACATGAGCCCCTATGGCGCCTCACCGCTCTGGATTTTCATTGCGGAACAAGCTATATGCTGGCTATCTGTAACAACGGTACTTCAAGCCGGTGCAATGCTATTTTCTCAATCCCGGATCCGCGTAATAGATGTTGCGGGTACACAAGCCCTGGCACGCTGGCCGGCTATTCTCATAGCACTGCTGGGGCCGGCTGTAAAAGCACCCAAAGGATTGACTCCGGAATCCATTGCCGAAGCATTTACCCCACTAACAATAATATCCCTGTTGCTCACACTAACATTTGTGGTGTGGATGGTAGCCTTGTTCTATAACGCATTCAAGGTTTCAGCGAATATTAAAGGTGGAAAAGGCGTAGCAGTATTCATAGTTGGACTACTGTTAGCCGACCTTTTTTCAAGATTAATACTTTCACAATTGTATAAAATAGCCTGACAGGTATGAAGAAGAAATTTTTATCGGCCATAATGATCGTAGCGGCCGCAGTATCAAGTATCGCACAGACACGTAAAGACGTTGATGTCTCTGTCAACAAATTCATGTCGCAGTACAATAACAAGCAATACCAGGACATCTTCAATGGCATGTCTGAGCGGATAAAGAGCATGATGACGCCGGAACAGACAAAGATGGCCATGAGTCAACTTTCAGAACAGGCCGGACAATTGAAGATGTACCTCTTCACTAAAGAAGAAAAAGGTGTGAGCTACTACAAGACCGAATTCGAAAAAGCCACCATGACGCTGGCGATCTCGCTGGACAAGGACAATAAGATGGATGCATTCCGCTTCCTCCCCTACCAGGGCTCGCAAAACGAACCTGCAGAAAAATCGAACTTCATTTACGAATCGAAAACAGGTAGCATCTATGGCACGCTGGAACTTCCCGAGGGAAATAAGCCAGTACCTGTAGTACTGATCATAGCCGGCAGCGGACCTACAGACAGAAACTGCAATCAGGCCGGCGTGCAGACAAACGCATTTAAGATGCTGGCAGATTCACTGAAGAAAGCTGGCATCGCTACAGTGCGCTATGACAAACGAGGCATTGGCGAGAGCGCGCCTGCCATGAAAAACGAAGAGGACCTGCGATTTGACGACATGGTAAATGACGCTGCCGGTTTTGTAAAAATGCTGAAGAATGACAAGCGGTTTTCCTCTGTTGTTGTTGCCGGGCACAGCGAAGGTTCACTTGTGGGTATGATGGCCGCCAAGAAGGCTCATGCAGATGGCTATATATCGATTGCAGGCATAAGCGAAAAGGCAAGTGGCACTATTGTAAGGCAACTTGCAGAACAGTCGGAAGAACTATCGCTGAACGCCGCCTATATGCTGGATAGCCTCACAAAAGGTTATAGTGTAAGCAGCTACCACCCCGACCTCGCCTCGCTTTTCAGACCCTCCGCGCAGCCCTACCTTAAGTCATGGCTGAAGTATGACCCCAAAGAAGAAATAATTAAACTCGACTGTCCGGTCCTTATCATACAAGGCACAACAGACATACAAGTGCCGCAAGACCATGCCGAGGCACTAAAAGCAGCATATCCGCGCGCCACGCTAAAATTCATAGACGGCATGAACCATATACTAAAGCAGGCACCGGCAGACAGGGAAAAGAACATAGCCACTTATAACAATCCAAAGCTTCCGTTGAGCCCGGGTCTTTCTCCTGCTATCGTGAGTTTTGTGAGAGGGACAGAAAAGAAATAAGCCAAAATAGTAAAAGCACAGAGCCGAAGCATCCGGATGCTTCGGCTCTTTATGTTAGTAGCAATTAAGTACTATGGCTGGTATATTAACCGCGTAGTTTTCACGGTGCCATCGGCGCCCGCAAAACGCAGCATATATATTCCCGCTGCCACGCCGGCAGGCAGGCTCAGTTTAGTCGAACCCTTTTCAATATCCTGAGAGGACAGTTCCCTGCCATCTATGCCGTAAACAGTAACTATGCCTGCTGTCGTTGTTTGTATAAATATATCGCCGTTCGTCGGGTTCGGATAAACAGTAAAATCCGCCCCGTCTTCCAGTTTATTGTATCCCGGCCGTGACGCTGTAACATTTACGGTATGAGTAGCAATCCCAAGGCCGCATGCGCCCGTTACTGCATAAGTAATAGTTACTGTACCCGGTGCAACACCAGTTACCGAACCGGAAGACGATCCAACTGTCGCTGTAGAAGTAGCCGAACTACTCCAAACACCGCCTGAAACGGAAGACGACAGAGTAATGCTGCTTGCCACTACAACCGAAGACGCACCGGAAATAGTACCGGCAGAAGGCGCAGGATTTACCGTTACCACGGCTGTGGTAACGCAAGTATCGAAATAATAGATTATTGTAGCAGTGCCGGGCGCAATACCGGATACAACACCGGCACAATTAACGCTAGCTACAGAGGGATCACTGCTGCTCCATGTACCATCACCATACACAGACATAGCGAACGAACTACCCTGGCAAACCTCTCTCGCTCCTCTAATTTCAGCATCTGAGCCATACTTCATTACCACTGCACCCGTAGGAGGGTATCCAAGTGTACCAAGTTCCAAACCTGAATAAGCCGTGTAAACATCACCGTTAGCATCTATTGCAATGTCGGTAGGGCCAGAGCCTGCTGTAGGGGAGATACCCGCAGCGCCAATTGTATTCCATGTGCTTCCATCGTACCGCATCACGGTGGTCTTATAGCCCTCGGCGCCATCGTAGAACGCAATGCAAGGATTGCCTGAAGCATCAACAGCTATAGATGTGTACTGCACAGCGGCAGAAGTGAAACCCGGAGTGCCTACATAAACCCATGCGCTGCCATTGTACATCATTACACTAGCCTTATACCCATACGCACCATCTGCAAACACAACGTATGGTGTGCCGCCGGGCGTAACGGCAATTTTTGCATACTTACTTGTATCTGCTGTAAACAAAGGTGAGCCCAGGGAGGTAAAGGTGCTACCATTATATTTATAGGCAGACACCCTGCGGCCATTGTCCGCGTCAACAACAGACAGGTAGACATTTCCGCTACCATCTGCAGCCAGCGATGGATATTCATAAGTACCGTTCGCACTTCCCGCATATACCCATGAACTGCCATCAAAACGCCATAAGTTAAATTTAGCTGTGTCATAATAGTAGTTCGTTGTCATAACAACAAATGGAGCTCCCCCTGATCCTACAACCATGTCCAGGTCAGTTACAAAGGACGAAGCCAATATTCCGGATCCACCTACATCGACCCAATTGCTACCATCAAACCTGGTAACTCCAACAGCAGTTAATTCACTGTATAGCATTGCGACATAAGGAGTATTTCCGGACCCCAATGCAAGTTTTACACTGCCGCCGCCTGTGGGCCACGACTCATTAGACATGCCGGGATAGAATGCCGGCCCACCAATGAAATCCCATGAGTGGCCATTATATTTTCTTACTACAGTCCGGAAGTTATATTCAGCGCTGATATAGGCTGTGTACAAATTTCCATCTCCGTCAAAGGCTATTTCAGGAGCGCGGGCACCTGTCCTGGACAAAGTCTGTCCTGTTTGTACACGTTTCCATTCGTTATCCTCCGGATAAATGAGTACCGGGCCTTGCGCGTAAATATGATCTTCCAAATATGCCACGTAAGGCACTCCGTGATCATTTAATGCCCACGAACACCTAGCAAACACAGGGCTTGGCACAAGTGGGTTGCCACCAGCATACCCTAAGCTCACCCAATTCATACCATCATATTTTAGAGCGCTATAGTGGTTCTGCTCATAAAGTAACGGTGAGCCCTCGGTATATGTGTCGCTACCTGTGAGATAAACCAGGTAAGGCACGTCATCAGAACCAATTTTTAATGAAGCATCTGCCGCATACTGTAGTTCAAAACCCAGGGAATTTACAATATCCCATGAGGTGCCGTTAAACCTCGCAAAACGGATGCTATCCTGGCGAATTCCTTCGCCGTATGGGCCGGTTCCCACTGGAGAAATTGATATGTAAGCGACATAAGGGGTTCCTGACGCATCTACTGCCACTGAGGTCTTATAAGCATTGTCAAAGCTAAAGGTCGTGTCCCCTAACATTTCCCAGCTACTTCCATTGAACTTATGTACAGCTCCATGAATCGGGTCTCCAAAATAAAGTATGTTATCCGTGTAACTCAAATGCGGTATTCCCCCATTGCTGATAACCAGAGTTAAGTGGAACGGCCGCACGGGAGAAAAACCGGCAGCACCAACCGTTACCCATGTGCTGCCATTATACCTCATCACCGTCGCTCTATATTCGTGTGCACCATCCTGGAATGCCACACAGGGCAGACCGGCAGTATCCAGGGTCATGGTAAACTCCGAAACTGAAGCAAAACCCGGTGTACCTACTGTCGACCACGCACTGCCATCAAACTGTCTCACAGTAAGGCCATCACTTGTAGCATAATAAGCAACATATACCCGATTGTCGTGTGCGATCTGAATACATGGGTTGCCCCCTGTCCCTACAACTCCACCAGAGCCAACCGGCACAAACTGTCCGCCGTCATACTTCTGAACAATTAAGTTATCAAATGTGTCTGTATAGGCTATGTATGGGGTTCCACAATTGTCCACGGCTACTGAAAGTTTATCTCCTGTCATCGCTGGTAACGCCCAGTTGCCCGGTAAATACTTCCATGATGTAGTGCACGCCGCCGGTGCAATCGTCGAAGAAACAGTTATGACAATTGTAGCCGTATATGCTGCTCCTACCGTATAAGATATGGTAGATGTCCCCACTCCAACCGCTGTAATAATGCCGCTCACAGACCCGATAGTAGCCACTGCCGTATTAGAACTGCTCCATACACCGCCTTCGACCGCATTGGCAAGCGTATCACCATCACCCACTTCCAGGCCCAGGCCGCCGGTTATCGGTGCGGGGTCGGACAAGACGGTAAGCTCCGTCGTAACAGACAAACAACTTCCCAGGGAATAAGTTATTGTCGCACTGCCTGAAGCTACAGCAGTGACAATACCAGTCGACGAACCTACCGTTGCAATAGAAACGTTACTGCTGCTCCACGAACCACCGAGCACGGACGCAGACAATATTGTGGTAAGTGAAGGATAAAGTGTTGTGCCGCCTGAAATATCAGCGCTGCCTGCATTGACTGTAATGACTGTTGTAACTGAGCAAGTGCCAACTGTATAAGTGATGGTGGCAGTACCTGCTGCCACACCCGTAGCCACACCCGTTGATGAACCAATCGTCGCGACAGATGGATCTCCGCTACTCCAAATGCCTCCGCCTGCTGTATTACCCAGGGTGGTTGAACTTCCTTCACATAAACTTAGCGTTCCTGTTATAGCCGAAGGAGAGGTAGTTACAGTAACAACTGTTGTTGCAGAACAGCTCCCTATGGCATACGTGATAGTTGCAGTACCGGCCGCAATGCCTGACACTACTCCTGTTGATGAATTGATCGTTGCAATGCCTGTATTACCACTACTCCATGAGCCTCCGCTTATCGAATTACTTAATGCTGTTGTACTTCCTGAACAGATACCCGTAGCGCCGGTAATTGCTGACGGTGCTTCACTTACCGTGACCACTACAGCACTATTGCAACTACTACCTGTGTTGTAGCTTATAACCGTAGTACCTGTACTAACCGACGTAACCACGCCGCTAGATGAGCCTATCGTAGCAACAGAAGTGTTGCTGCTGCTCCATGTACCACCACCGGCAGACGAACTGAGCGTAGTGCTGCTGCCCAGGCACAATGATGTGCTGCCGCTGATGCTGCCACCCGATGAACTTACTGTGACAATCGCAGTAGCAGAGCATCCCCAGCTTGCAACTGTATACGTGATCGTTGCTGTGCCACCTGAGACTCCCGTTACTACGCCCGTACTGTTTACTGTGGCTACAGATGTGTTGCTGCTGCTCCATGTGCCGCCACCGCTTGCACTGCTCAATGCCGTTGTTGTGCCGGGACATACTGTTAGCTCTCCCGTAATTGCTGCAGGTGACGATTTTACGATCATCATCTGCGCCTTCTTGCAACCGGGACTGGCAGTGTACGTGATGTTCACACTGCCTGCAGTTACGCCTGTCATTACACCGGTCGTAAGGTCTACCGTTGCGTGGCTGTTACTAGCTGTCCACGTGCCCGCACCCATAGCGTGGGTCAGTGTTACCGATGTACCCTCGCATACATTAGGCCCTCCCGTTATCGAGGCCATCACTGCATTTACAGTTATGGTCTTTACTGTAGCACAGCCGCCACCTAGGCGGTAGCTAATATTTACTGTACCCGCGCCTATACCCGTTACTGTGCCACCATAAGTAGTTACTGTTGCCCTTGCCGTGCTGCTGCTGCTCCAGGTGCCGCCACCCGTAGCATTTGTGAGCGCTATTGTCTGGCCTATACAAACCTCGTCAGGCCCTGCACTTGCCGATGGTCCTGCATTCACCGTTACCACCGCCGTGCGGAAGCAACTGCTGCCTACTACATAGCTAATTGTTGATGTACCAATGGTCACACCCGTTACAACTCCTGTAGAAGAACCAATCGTTGCTACAGACGGATCTGAACTGCTCCATGTACCGCCACCAGTGGCACATGTCAACGTTGAAGTATTACCTACACACAGTGTCGTAGAACCTCCGAATGCTGCAACACCGGCTGATACTGTCAGAAATGGCTGACTGTAACATGAGCTTACTGTGTACCTGATGTAGGTACCACCACCTATGAATGCACTCAAGACACCGGTAGTGGTATTTATCGTACCCACACTGGCATTGCTGCTCATCCACGTACCTCCTGATGGCGTGCCTGTTGCCGTCTGTGTCACACCCGCACACACAGGATTGGTCATGCTTACTGTTGGTGTTGGGTTCACGGTCATACTACGCGTCACGTAGCAGTTACCATAGCTGTGACGATAGGAGATCGTAACCGTACCGGCATTGGTCGCCGACGGCACAACAGACCCTCCCGTATTTATTGTGGCTATAGACGGGTCGCTGCTCGTCCAGTTATTACCTATCAGTGGGCTCACCGTGCATGTTGCCGGCACACCACCTGTGCAGCGTATATCCGACCCCATCGAAAAACCGATGTTGCCCATCACATATCCATTCACCGTCACAACAGCCGTGTAAACAGTGGAAGATGGATCGGTGTAGCTGATCGTTGCCGTTCCGGCCGCAACACCCGTTACCTCCCCCGTACCGGAATTGATAGTAGCACGGGTAGCGTCGCCGCTGGCCCATGTACCACCAGAGGGTGTGCCGGTTAATGTCGTTCGCGATGCGCCGCGGCACACAACAAGGTGGCCGGAGATCTGGGCATAACTGTGGCTACCAGTTAGTGTCAGTAGAATCGCTAAAAAATGGAGGATACTTTTCTTAAAGTCGGTCATGACCACTATTTTCTTTGTTAAGGTTGGTATATCAGACGTGTAGTTTGTGTACTGCCATCATCACCGGTAAAGCGGAGCAGGTAAATTCCCGGTGTCGTACCCGCAGGCATTTCAAAGGTATTTGCCCCGGCCTTTGTTTCTGTGACAAACAATCCCCTACCGTCAATTGTGAATACGCTTAACTGGCCGGCTATCAAAGATGTCAGGACAAATTTGCCATTTGTAGGGTTGGGTACAATGGAAATAAGTTGCTCCGTCACACTTGTCGTAGTAACGGCTGCGGGCTTCGCTGCCGCTACACTCATTGAGTGATACGAGTATCCAGAACAGGACCCACTGGTCTCGGTGTAACTGATTGTCACCAGCCCAACACTTACCCCACTCACCGAAGCACCTGAAGTAACAGTTGCCACCAAATTGTCAGAACTACTCCATACACCGCCTGAACCGCTCACAGAAAGACTAACAGAGGACCCAACAGCTACTACTGATGGCCCGGTAATGGCGCCCGGAGTCGGGGACGCGTTAACAGTAACTACTGAAGTGGTGTAACAACTGTCATGTGTAAAAGTAATTATTGCAGTACCTGCAGATATACCTCTGAGCATGCCAGCGCAATTCACATCAACTACAGCGGGATTGCTACTGCTCCAATCGCCACCCTGTGGACTATAAAGCTCTACAGTGCTACCCACGCAAACAGTATGCTCGAAAATAGTCTCGGTCGACGGCCCGAATTTCATAACTGCGATCGAAGGTTCTGCATCCCTTTGGCAACTCACATAAACACTATCACCGTAGGCAGCGATAGCAACCGGCCCTGTATAATAAGGAACGGCTGTTCCGAAGAAGAAACCGGGTTCACCAACATTGACCCAGGAGCTACCATCAAATTTCTTAGCTGACAGCGTATCGCCATGTTCGCTATCCCTGTATGCCACATATGGCGTGCCACCTGCCACCGTAATTGCTGCGCAGGAAGCACTAGAACCCGTACCAACCGTACCCCCTACTGCTACCCAGGAACTTCCATCAAACATCTGAACAGCAACCGGATGGCTACCACTTGAAGTTCCATATACTACATATGGAGTTCCATCTTCAGCAAATGAAATTCCAAAGCCATCGAGCGAAACAGCCGCAAAACCTGGAGCACCTACATTTACCCAATCGCTTCCATCAAATTTCTTTACAGTGCCATAGTAGGAATTATCGCTGTCCCAGGAAAAAACGTAAGGTGTTGTTCCTGAAGTAGCCAGCTGTGTATTCGGGCCAAAACTAGACAGAATCGAGCCAAGCTGCACCCAACTGGCACCATTGAATTTCATTATCCTATATCCGCCGTCTGTATAACTGTGATAGCAAACATATGGTGAGTCTAAAGAATCCAGCGCAATGCGGGGATACCAGCCATTCCCTCCGGGATTAATATATTCAGTACCAACGGAAGCCCAGCTACCACCGACAAATTTCTTCACCTTAATCCCCCCATCAGAAGAGGCAAAAGCAATATAAGGCACTCCTGAATTACTCATTACAATCGCGGTATAACTAGCATTCGAGTCAATTGCCATATGCCCGTTGTCTCCTACGGGCCCAACAGGTTCCCATTTCCTTCCATTGAATTTCTTAACGGTTACATATCCATATTCAGCGTAAGAGATATATGGGGTGCCGGAGGAATCCAGGACCATACCAGGGTAATAACCAAAAAGATCAATTCCTTTTGTACCTCCATTCAAATACTCCCATTGTCCATTTCGCACACGAACTACCACCGTTCCTCCATAGTAGTCATAGTTATGCAAACTAAGATACGGTGTACCTAAAGGATCTACTTTTAGACGATCGTAGTTTGAAAATCCCCAACCAGGGTATGCATTTAGCGCTGTGTCACTAACCGGCACCCATTCGGTGCCATTGTACCTGCTTATAAGATATCTGTAGCCGGTGCCTGAGCCCGTAATGAAAAATGCGGCATATGGCTGTCCGTCCACACCCGTCGTCAACTTCACATCATAAATATAGTTGCCCGTTCCAATCGGACATGGACTCAACTCACTCCATGAGCTACCATCATATTTAATTACCGCCGAATAATCTACCGTATAAGAAGCAAATGATACATAGATATTACCTGATGGTGCAACTGCGAATTCGTACAGATCATAAAACTCTAGAGCGGGTGCCAGCACATCAATCGGTATTGCAACCCACTCTGTTCCGTTATATTTCATAACAGCCTCTATGGAAGGGCAGAATACATAAGGTGTGCCTGTGCTATCAAAATCTAACATCAATTTATATACCGTACCCGAAGCAAAATTCGGGTCTCCCACCAATTCCCAACTAGCACCGTTAAACTTCATCACACTAATCGTAGCGCTACCGGCATTGCTGGCATAGGCAACATACGGTAGTCCGCCTGCACCTATACCTATTGCACAATAAACCGCAGCCCCGGTTGTAAATCCAGCAGTTCCAACTACTTCCCATGTGCTTCCATTGAATTTTCTCACGGTGGCCTTGTTGCTGTTGTGCACATCAGAGTAGACCGCGTAAATGTTACCGGCAGAATCCACAGCAACGGCATCTCCATCGCCTCCGGCAGAATCAATTGCTCCACCTTGAAGTGCAAACTCGTGGCCGTCAAACTTCCTTACAAAAGACGAATGGGCTGGCGTAGAATAAATGACATAAGGCGTACCGCATGGGTCAGTGGCAATATTATCACGGCCGCCATAGGATATGTGGTTCACCCTAAGAAGTCCGGTCAAAGCAGTCCACGAACCCGGGCATGACGACGATGTAATAAGTGACGTAACCGTAACAACCACCGTAGCCAGGTAGGTGCCACCCACCATATATGATATCGTAGTTGTACCCACTCCAACAGCAGTTAGAATACCGCTCACAGACCCGATAGTAGCTACTGCAGTATTAGAGCTGCTCCATATACCGCCTTCTACCGCATTTGAAAGCGTATCGCCATCACCTACCTCCAGGCCCAGGCCTCCGATTATCGGCGCAGGGGTCGACAATACAGTAACAATCGTGGTCACAGACAAACAACTTCCCAGGGAATAAGTTATCGTCGCACTGCCTGCTGCCACCGCAGTGACAATTCCTGTCGACGAACCCACCGTTGCTATAGATACATTGCTGCTGCTCCATGCACCTCCTGATACTGATGCGGAAAGTACTGTGGTAAGTGAAGGATAAAGTGTGGTGCCCCCCGAAATATCAGCGCTGCCTGCATTGACTGTAATGACTGTTGTAACTGAGCAAGTGCCAACGGTATAAGTGATCGCGGCAGTACCTGCTGCCACACCCGTAGCCACGCCCGTTGATGCGCTGATACTTGCAACAGATGGATCTCCACTGCTCCATACACCACCTCCTGTTGTATTACTCAATGTTGTTGAGCCTCCCTCACATACACTTAGCGTTCCTGCTATAGCCGAAGGTGAGGCAGTTACACTTACTACCGTTGTTACAGAGCAGCTCCCAATAGCATACGTAATTGCAGCAGTGCCCGCTGCAACGCCTGACACGACTCCGGTTGATGAATTGACCGTTGCAACACTTGTATTACCACTACTCCATGCACCGCCGCTTATCGAATTACTTAATGTTGTTGTACTTCCTGAACAAATACCTGTAGCACCCGAAATTGCTGATGGCGCTTCACTTACTGTAACCACAACAGCGCTATTGCAACTACTACCTGTGTTATAACTTATCACCGTAGTACCTGTACCAACTGATGTAACGACTCCGGTTGATGAACCGATCGTAGCAACAGAAGGGTTACTGCTGCTCCATGTGCCACCGCCCGCAGACGAACTGAGTGTAGTGCTGCTACCCAGGCACAAGGATGTGCTGCCGCTGATGCTACCACCTGTAGAACTTACCGTAACAACAGCAGTCGCAGAACAGCCCCAGCTTGCTACTGTATATGTTATCGTTGCTGTGCCACCTGAAACGCCACTCACTACGCCATAGCTATTCACCGTAGCTACCGATGTGTTGCTGCTGCTCCAGGTGCCACCTCCACTTGCACTGCTCAATGCCGTTGTTGTTCCGGGGCATACTGTCAGCTCTCCGGTTATGGCTGCCGGTGATGACTTTACGATCATCATCTGTCCTTTCTTGCAACCCGGGCTGGCTGTGTAGGTAATGTTCACACTACCCGCAGTCACACCGGTCATTACACCCGTCGTAAGGTCTACTGTTGCATGGCTGTTGCTCGCTGTCCATGTGCCTGCGCCCATGGCGTGGGTTAGCGTTACTGAACTACCCTCGCACACATTAGGACCTCCCGCTATCGAGGCCATGGCCGCGTTTACTGTAATCGTCTTCACTGAGGCACAGCCGCCGCCTACACGGTAACTTATGTTCACTGTACCTGCGCCTATACCGGTTACCGTACCGCCATAGGTAGTCACAGTAGCCCTTGCAGTGCTGCTGCTACTCCAGGTGCCGCCACCTGTAGTGTTCGTGAGTGCTATCGTCTGTCCTACACATACCTCATCCGGTCCAGAACTAGCAGATGGACCTGCATTCACCGTTACCACCGCCGTGCGGAAGCAACTACTACCTACTACATAACTAATCGTTGACGTCCCCAGGCTCACACCTGTTACTACTCCTGTTGAAGAACCAATAGTGGCTACTGAAGGATCTGAACTGCTCCATGTTCCGCCTGACGTTGCGCAGGTCAATGTTGACGTATTACCTACGCAGAGTGTCGTAGAGCCTCCGAATGCAGCAACACCTGCAGAAACAGTAAGAAATGGCTGACTGTAGCATGAACCTACTGTGTACCTGATGTAGGTGCCCCCACCTATAAAAGCGCTCAAAACACCGGTAGTGGTATTGATCGTACCCACACTGGCATTGCTGCTCATCCAGGTGCCGCCGGCAGGTGTGCCTGTTGCCGTCTGCGTCACACCTGCACACACAGGATTGGTCATACTTACCGTTGGTGTTGGGTTCACGGTCATACTACGCGTCACGTAGCAGTTGCCATAGCTGTGCCGGTAAGAGATCGTAACCGTGCCGGCATTCGTTGCCGACGGCACAACAGACCCTCCGGTATTTATTGTAGCTATGGACGCGTCGCTGCTCGTCCAGTTATTACCTATCAGTGGGCTCACCGTGCATGTTGCGGGTACCCCACCTGTGCAGCGGATGTCCGAACCCATCGAAAATCCGATGTTACCCATCACATAGCCGTTCACCGTTACAACAGCTGTGTAAACAGTAGAAGATGGATCAGTATAGCTGATGGTTGCCGTTCCGGCCGCAACACCCGTTACCTCTCCAGTAGTGGAGTTAACCGTGGCACGGGTAGCGTCTCCGCTGGCCCATGTACCACCGGTAGGTGTACCGGTTAATATGGTTCGTGATGCGCCGCGGCACACAACAAGGTGGCCGGATATCTGCGCATAAGCACTGCCCGAAAACATCAACAACAGCAATACTGCAATCTGGGTAATATTCTTCTTAGCGCAAGTCATAGCTATTTCTCAGTTAATGATTATAGATCAGTTTCGAAGTTTTCACGGTGCCATCATCTCCGGCGAAACGGAGCACATATACACCGGTAGCACTACCCAAAGGCATATACAATGCAGTGTTCCCGGCGTCCAACTTAGACTCCACCACTACCCTGCCATCTATGGAAAATACTGTTAATCTACCGGTCGCATCAGATTGTATATTAAAGCCTCCGGAAGTCGGATTAGGATAAACGGAGAAAAGAAGTGCCTCATCAAGCATCTTAACCGAAGTGTTTCCCGGCCGGGCGGATGCCACAACCAATGAATGCAACGCATACGAAGAGCAGCTGCCGCTAGTCACTGTGTAGCTGATTGTTACGATGCCCGTTAAAACACCACTTGCGAGCCCTCCGGATGTAATTGTAGCTGTTGCAGTATCCGAACTGCTCCATACACCGCCTGAAATGCTTGCAGAAAGCGAAACCGATGAGGATGGAGCCACAATCGACGAGCCGGTAATGACTCCCGCCGAAGGCGACGCGTTTACTGTAACAACCGATGTAGAGTAACAGCTATCATGCGTGAACGTAATTGTAGCGGTACCTGCCGAAATACCGGTGAGAATCCCTGCGCAGTTTATGCTTGCTACAGAAGGGTTGCTGCTACTCCACTCCCCTGCTTGGTTGCTAATAAGTGATACACTATTGCCCACACATAGGGAATGTTCGAAACTGGTCTCAGTGGATGTACCATACTTCATTACAATAAGGTCATAGGGCGTGCCGTTCAAATAAGAAACATACACGTTATCATTGTATACGCTTACAGAAGGAGCATATTCAGTCCCCTCAGAGCTAGGTGGCATTGAGGAAAAGCCAACATCCCCGACATCTATCCATGAACCGCCGTCAAATCGCCTGGCTGTCAGAGTGTCTCCATGGTCACTGTCGGCAAAAACCACAACAGGAACATTTCCGGACATTGCTATCGATGTGCGGGTGTTTTCTGAAGAAGCTCCCACAGACCCTCCAACGTTTGTCCACGAGGTACCGTTGAACTTCTTGACAGAAACAGAATAACCGGTTGTAGACGTCGCGTAAACAATAAATGGCGTACCGTCCGTCGCGGAAGCAATCCCGAAATCCTCAACAAACCCTTCTGTGATTCCCGGACTTCCCACATCAACCCAGTCACTGCCATCGAATTTTTTAACTGTACCCCGGTAGGAGGAATCAACATCTTGCGCGAAAACATATGGCGTAGTGCCGGAAATAGCGAAACGTGCACCAGCTATCGCAAAGCCTCCACTAATAGTACGAACTGCTACCAGATCAGTCATAACAGAGCCAATCTGAACCCATGCGCTACCATCATATCTCATCACTTTTACGCCGGCAGTATCAGCGGAGCAGCAAACATATGGAACACCAAGAGAATCGACCTTAATACAAGGACGTGAGCCGGAAAAATCACTCCCTACAGTAGTCCATTCAGTGCCATCAAACTTCTTCACCCCCAGTCCGCCAGCCGACTTCTGATATGCTACATATATTATCCCCGAACTTTCAGTTGCAATTGATGGAAAAGATACCATCGAATCGATTTCCATGTGCCCGTCCGAACTAACCGGACCTACTGGCTCCCATAGACTACCGTTAAACTTCTTTACTGTCAGGTACGAGAAATCATCTACATATGCCACATATGGAATTCCCCCACCATTCACAGCCATAACGAGATTATTGCCATCTACTTCAATTGCGTCTACACCGGAATTCAAATAATCCCATTGCCCATTTTTAAGCCTTACCACTGTCAACCCGTCCGCACTTATCACACGCAGATAAGCCAAACCACCTGTATCCACTCTTAACTGGTCATTTAGGTAGGAACTGAGCAAAGGATGCACCGGAAGTGGAGTTTCATTAACAGGAACCCAATCAGCACCGGAATATCTGCTCACCGAGTACGTCATCTCTCCCCCTGTATTAGATACTAGATTGGCGAGCCATGGCTGCCCTTCTTTATCTAAAGCGAGCTTGCAGCCGGCAAGCGTATGTGCAGGCGGTAGCAGGCAAGAACTAAGTGTGCTCCAGGATGTACCATCATAGCGCATGATAGTAGCGCTGCCTTCACCAAGAGGAGGTATGGAAACAAATATCTCACCCGAAGGAGCAACTACAAATTGACTTGGCGGTACATAAAGAAAGACTTCGTCATAGATTTCATTCCAGTACATACCATCATATTGCAAGATTGACATGAAGCCTGGTGAATAGACATAGGGCGTGCCGGCACTATCAAATTGAATATCAATGCTATTTATATAAACAGAATAGTAGCTCATATCCCCCACTGCTTCCCAACTTGTACCATTGTATTTCATCACCGTTATGTAACTGGCTCCGAGAGAATTGCTGAATGCAACATATGGTTCACCATCCGCATTAATACCAATGGCGGGATTGTAAATTGCACCAGAGGAAAAACCGGCAATACCTACCGTCTCCCAAATACCAGCATTGTTTCTTTTCACTGTAGCCTTGTTACTGTTAAGTGCGTCACTATAGACAACATATGCTACACCATCAGCGTTTACACTCATAGCCTTTCCCACTACTCCGGGGGTGTCAACGGCGCCTCCCATTGAAATAAACTCGCGACCGTTGTATTTGGAAAGATATGATCGGGATGACGATGACGAAGAAAGCACATACGGAGTTCCGCAAGCATCCAGGACCATTTGGGCGTCCTGTTCGTAACCTACATGATTTATGAATGGTATTCCTGAAAGGGTCGTCCAGCCGCCCGGGCATGAAGACGATGTAGTTAGTGACGTAACCGTAACAACGACCGTAGCCAGGTAGGTGCCACCCACCATATATGATATCGTAGTTGTACCCACTCCAACAGCAGTTAGAATACCGCTCACAGACCCGATAGTAGCTACTGCAGTATTAGAGCTGCTCCATATACCGCCTTCTACCGCATTTGAAAGCGTATCGCCATCACCTACCTCCAGGCCCAGGCCTCCGATTATCGGCGCAGGTTCGGACAGGACGGTAACCTCCGTCGTAACTGACAAACAACTTCCCAGGGAATAAGTTATCGTCGCACTGCCTGCTGCCACCGCAGTGACAATACCGGTCGACGAACCTACCGTTGCTATAGATACATTGCTACTGCTCCATGCACCACCCGGAACGGACGCAGAAAGCACTGTTGTAAGCGAAGGGAATAGCGTCGTGCCGCCTGATATCGCCGCGCTAGCGGCGTTCACTGTAAGCACCGTTGTCACAGAGCAAGTGCCGATTGTATAGGTGATCGCGGCAGTACCTGCTGCCACACCCGTAGCCACGCCCGTTGATGCGGTAATACTCGCTACAGATGGATCACCACTACTCCACACACCGCCTCCTGTTGTATTACTCAATGTAGTTGAACTGCCTTCACATACACTTAGTGTTCCTGCTATAGCCGAAGGAGCGGCAGTTACCGTAACAACTGTTGTTACAGAACAGCTCCCTATGGCATACATGATGGTTGCAGTACCGGCCGCAATGCCTGACACAACTCCTGTTGAGGAATTGACCGTTGCAACACTTGTATTCCCACTACTCCATGCACCGCCGCTTATCGAATTACTTAATGTTGTTGTACTTCCTGAACAAATACCCGTAGCACCCGAAATTGCTGATGGCGCTTCATTTACTGTGACTATTACAGCACTGTTGCAACTACTACCTGTGTTATAACTTATCACCGTAGTACCTGTACCAACTGATGTAACGACCCCAGTTGATGAACCGATCGTAGCAACAGAAGGGTTG
>JAHBTQ010000012.1 GCA_019638495.1 Taibaiella sp. | reverse complement strand
GATCGTTGCTGAGTTGGATACATTACATCCGTTTTGGTCTGTAACAGTACACGTATACGTGCCTGCTGCCACGCCGCTTTCTGTGGACGCGGTACCACCGGTCGACCAGCTGTAAGTATAAGGAGTTGTGCCACCTGACACACCTGTTCCCAACGAACCGTCCGATCCTCCGTGACAGGCCACATTCGATACCACAAATACGTTCACCGTCATTGCTGCCGGCTGCGTCAGGCTGCCCGTGTTCGATGCCGTACATCCGTTCTGGTCCGTTACCGTGCACGTATATGTGCCTGCAGACAGATCTGTTTGTGTAGCCGCAGTACCGCCGTTTGACCAGGTATAGGTCATTGGCGATGTGCCCCCGCTGGTACCGCACGTTAATGATCCATCACTACCGCCATTACATGATATGCTGGCTACAACTGATACCGTTGCGCTCAATGCTGGTGGCTGTGTGATCGTAAAGGTCCGGTTAGCAGTGCAACTGTTGGCATCCGTTACCGTACAGGTCCAGGTCCCCGCTGTCAGGCCGGTAACTGATACCGTACCATCTCCTGATGGTGTACCAGGTGTCCAGTTATAAGTATATCCGCCCGCTCCGCCAGTCGGTGTGTTTATGCTTGCAGCACCTGTGGCGCCTCCATTACATGCTACGTTTGTCTGAGAAGCTGCGGTTACCGATATGGCCGTTGGCTGCGTAATCGTAAAAGTCTGGCTGGCAGTACAGCTATTAGCGTCTGTCACCGTACAGGTCCAGCTGCCTGCTGTAAGACCGGTCACAGCAACTGTGCCATCTCCGGTTGGTGTGCCGGGTGTCCAGTTATAAGTATATCCGCCTGCTCCACCAGTTGGCGTGTTTATACTGGCGGCACCCGTAGCGCCACCATTACAGGCCACGTTCGTCTGTGAATTAGCGGTAACAGATATTGCCGTTGGCTGCGTAATCGTTGCTACCGCTGTTGCCGTACATGCGTTCGCATCTGTTACCGTACAGGTATAGGTGCCGGCTGCAAGGCTGGATTTAGTTGCCGCTGTACCGCCACCGCTCCACGCATAGGTATAACCGCTTACGCCACCGCTCGCTGTTGTCGTAGCCGAGCCGGTTGCTCCGCCGTTACATGCTACGTTGGTCAGTGCTGAAATGCTCGCTGAAACTGCTGTCGGCTGCGTGATGGTCGCCACCGCTGTTGCTGTACATGCGTTCGCATCCGTTACTGTGCAGGTATAGCTGCCGGCAGTCAGGCTTGACTTAGTTGCCGCAGTGCCACCACCCGGTGCCCAGGCATAGGTATAGCCTCCCGCACCGCCGCTGGCAGTTGTAGTAGCCGAGCCTGTTGCGCCTCCATTACATGCAACATTGGTCAGTGCTGAAATGCTGGCCGAAAGTGCTGTCGGCTGCGTGATCGTAAATGTCCGGTTAGCAGTGCAACTGTTTGCATCCGTTACCGTACAGGTCCAGGTCCCTGCTGTCAGGCCGGTAACTGATACCGTACCATCTCCTGATGGTGTACCAGGTGTCCAGTTATAAGTATATCCGCCTGCACCGCCTGTCGGTGTGTTTATGCTTGCAGCACCTGTGGCGCCTCCATTACATGCTATGTTTGTCTGAGAAGCTGCGGTTACTGATATGGCCGTTGGTTGCGTAATAGTAGCAGACACAGTTGCTGTTCCCGACGCTGCATCAGCTACGGTACAAGTATAGATACCGGCTATTAACCCGGTGTTTGTAGCTCCTGTCGCTCCGTTTGACCACGTATAGGTATAACCCGGTGTACCCCCGCTGGCTGATACGGTGAGCGACCCTGTGTTACCCCCATTACATGCTACATTCGTCTGAGAAGTAACGGTCACTGTGAGGCTTGATGCCGCAGAAGTAGTAAAATTCAGGATGCTACCATTGGTTGTGCCTTGAGAGTTATTAGCAGAGACGCGGTAATAATATGTAGTGCTACCGGAGAGACCAGATAAAGCTTTGGAAACTGAAGTAGAACCAGTACCCGCCGAAATAGATGAAGGTGTTGCAGAAACAGTAGTGTTACCCGACGCAAGCGTTGACGATGTGCCATACACGAAACTCACTGAGGTTGTAGCACCATTATCGTTTACAGTACCATTGAGTGTGGCACCTGTACCTGAAACACTGGTAGCGCTGTTTGTAGTAGCGCTTGGCGTTGCAGTGATCGTAAACGCTGTAGTAGGAATGGTAACCGTGCCAGTTCCCGTAGTTGTTGTCCAGTTACTTGGGTTGAGTATTGCCGTCCTGAGTGACGCGACAGTCCCAGAGCGCGTTCCGTTATAATAGCCACCTATTATATTACTTGCAAAAAATGAACTATAGGAGACATCAGACGGCAGATAAGTCAGGAAGCCGCTTGCGGAACCGCTTGAAAGGAAAGCCGTATAGCCCGACTGGGTACCCTGGAACGCCAAAAGTGAAATGGGCACACCCGCAAACGTAACAGCTGTACCGGAACCCGAGTAATCACTACCGGTACCATCACTCGTACCACCATAGTAGACAAATATTTTACCACCACTTGAGTTTTGAGCAATTGGCGAACCAGACCCACCACAGCCACAGCCGCTTCCAACTGCTGAACCCGTACCTATATCAGCAGAGAGCGCCGAACCGTTGTTCGTAAGGTTCACAATCGTACCTGCAGAATAGCCGGCGTCAGCTGTCCATTTACCAATACCACCAGCAGTACGCGCATTTCCACTTGTGGTGGATGTCGATGAACTGTTGAAACTATGGTTGGTGAATTTGACAACCGTTCCAGATGTAATATCTCTCAGGAACAATAGTTGTATCTGGCGGAAACCGCTCACCGCATTGTTGTTCCATCCGGTAACAACGACATCGCCTGCCGTAAGAGCGGTTTGCGCTTTTACCGGTAGCCAGGTCGAGAGCAATAGCAAACAAGCAAGTGCTCCTGACAAGGCAGGTTTTCTCAAAGTAATTGGTTGATTTTTCATTTCGTTTGTTTTGTATGTGATTCGCATTTATGTTTTACACTAAAGGGGTTCAAATTTTACTGTGATGAGGCCAAAATAATATAAATAATGATAAAATAACAATGGATATTGAATTCGAAAAATCTCGATTAAGTCCTATTCCAGCCAATTTCCGCACAATGTTACAAATTATCCGACAGGCGAAAACAGGTGTTTTCACCTGTTTTCACAATCAGGGGTTTTCACCCATTCAAACTCCGAATAATATCATTACGTTTGTCTTGATAAATCATTTTTTCAACCAGTAAAACAAAAATTCTATGGAACCATTTTTAGGTTTAATACAACCTATGGCGTTCAGCTATGCGCCAGTTGGATGGATGACATGCCAGGGACAACTCATGTCAATTGCAGAAAACACGGCACTATTTAGCCTGTTAGGCACTACTTATGGCGGTGACGGACAAACAACATTTGCCCTGCCCGATCTTCGCGGCCGGGTTATCGTAAGCCCCGGTAGCGCGGCAGGCCTACCATCGGTGGACTGGGGAGAAGTAGGCGGTTCGCCATACACCACCCTTTTGTCTGTGAATCTGCCTGCGCACAATCACCCGATATCTGTTGTAACCAATCAGTTTTCGGCAAATACCAATGCATCTGTAAACAACTACTTTGGCGGCTCCGGGCCTAACGCGTACGAACCTACACCGGATTCCGCAATGAACACCGGCGCCGTTCTAATGGGTGTATCAGGCGCCAATGTACCTGTTGATGTAATGAACCCCTACGTGGCAATGAACTACAATATTGCTATAGAAGGCATCTATCCATCTCGAAACTAGAAACAACAGGCTTTAACATTCTTCAATTTAAAAAAATTAAAAAAATGGTAGACTCATATATAGGCTCAATAATGCCGGTTGCATTTCAGTTCGCACCAAAAAACTGGCTTACATGCCAGGGACAAATACTGCCGATAGCCCAGAATACAGCACTCTTCAGCTTGCTGGGAACCATGTATGGCGGAAACGGCACAACAACTTTTGCGCTCCCTGATCTGCAGGGACGGGCAATTATAGGAGCAGGACAAGGTCCGGGATTGCCACTTTACAACATCGGACAAAAGGCCGGCGCAATCAATGTAACACTGAATGCTTCACAGATGCCAGCTCACAATCACCTTGCTACTGTCCATGCCAACGCATTTTCTGCAACAAGTAACGACCCCGCCAACAACTATTTTGGCGGTTCAGGTCCGGACATGTATAATACAGCCACAAACAATTCGGTAATGAACGCTAGTGCCATGATGGCAACTCCGGTAGGCGGCAACCAGCCTGTCGACATTCAGAATCCATACCTTGGCCTCTACTACGTCATATGCCAGTTTGGTATCTTCCCACCACGTGGTTAAGCCACAAGTATTACCATATTAAACAACAAACAATTTTCAAAAAACACAAAAGCATATCTATATGGAATCATTTATGGGTGTAATATTTCCTATGGGATTTAATTTCGCACCAAGATACTGGGCTTTCTGCAACGGGCAAATACTGTCTATTGCACAGAACACTGCACTTTTCAGCCTGTTAGGCACAACCTATGGTGGAAACGGGCAAACTACTTTTGCACTACCCAACCTCCAGTGCAGGATGATAGTAGGGCAAGGTACAGGTCCCGGGTTACCGACAGTAACGCCGGGCGAAGCAGGCGGCAAAGTTTCAGCCACACTCACTGTAAACCAGATGCCGGCACACACGCACACGGTTATGGTAAAAACAAATTCAGCCGCCACAACGAACGACCCCACGAACAACTACTTTGCCGGCGGTGGCGCACAGGTGTATGACAACGCCCAGGATGGTACTCAAATGAACCCGGCCTGTGTAACATCCGGTATCACCGGTAGCAACATCCCGTTCTCTGTTCAGAATCCCTACCTCGGCATCTATTACAACATTTGCATGTATGGTGTATTCCCTTCCAGGAACTAATACCGTTATCCATTATCATACAACGCTGTCCCAACACAGGGACAGCGTTGTAATTACGACCCCATTTCATCAGCTAATAAACCTCAACAAACAAGAAGAATTACAATAAACAACTTTATCATGACCCAGATAGGCCTACTTCTACCGCGTTCTGCTATGTACCCAACCATGAATTTTGACCTCGTTGACGGGCTGAAAGCCAGCCTTGCCCACGCTGGCATTACCGACTTTGAAATAAAAACTGCCGGCATCGGGCTGGGCACAAGCGACAAAGAAATATATACCTCGTGCGAGAAGATGATCTTTGATGGCGTGGAGGTGATAGCCGGGTACGTTAATCCGTCTACCGCAGAAATGCTGCAGCCATTGTTTGAAAACGCAAACGCGCTATTTCTGGAACTCTCACCAGGCTACCAATTGCATTCTCCCGGATATAAACCGCGTAACAACTTCGCCATCACTCTCGATGGCATCCTGGCGTGCAGAACATTGCCCGCAATAGCAGCAAACAATGGCGACAGCAGCTTCGCATTTACATGCTCTTTCTTTGATGCGGGTTTCAGGGCACCCTTTAGCTTTTTCAACGGTTTGACCGATGTAGGTTCGCAAACTGTATTCAATCACGCGATCCAGCTCAGAAAAGCAGATTTCACACTGGAGCCGCTGACTGAGTATATTAAGGCACACCCCGGTACTGCCCTCATGGTGGCCAGTTGTGGCGATATGGTTACAGACCTCTTTGGAGGTATGGAAGCGGAACCGATTTATGCAGGCGTCTCCGCGTATGCCGCGCCATTCGTAGCAGAAGAGACTTGGCTGTCAAAGTCTCCCTATCCAGGCGCAGATATTACAGTACTGGTGCCATGGAGCAGCACACTGCACTCGGAAAGTAACGATGCTTTTATTGCAGCCATGAAGAAAAAGAACCGAACAGCAAACCTCTTCTCTCTCCTGAGTTGGGAAGCCGGGCAAATGATCGCCAGAGCACTACAAACTAGTGAAATTGCCGACCGTATAGCACTGTTGGAAAATTACTCATTCGTTAGTCCTCGCGGACAGGTAACGATAAACGCAGACACACACGAGAGTAACGCGCCATTATACCTGGCATCGATAAAAGAAAACGACACCTCCGGCATGTGTGTTCTGGAAGTGCAGGGCGAAGCAGACAGTAAGCTCGTAGCAGACAACAGGCAAAAACTGCAACACGAAATAGAAAATGCAGAAGGTCCATTCACGTCCTGGTTTAATGCATATGGCTGCCTGGAGTAGTCTGTGCAAAACCAATCACCTTGGGTCCTGCGCATGCTGGAGCCAGGATATCCACAGAATATTATTGATCAAGCACAATTAAAGTGCGAAATATCATCAACGAAAAAAAATGAAAATTGCTGTTCTATGTAGCGGTCGTTTAGCTATGCCGGCGCTTAAGAAACTCATCGAAGATGGGCGCGTATGTGCCATAGGGGTACCTGCCGAAAAAGAAGAGGCGATACAGGTATGCAAGCCGTTAGCTACTCAACACAACATACCATTGCACCTATTCAAAAAAAAGGAATTTGCAGAGCAATTGGGAAACTGGTATCGGACTTTCACACCCGCAGCAGTGTTTGTCATTACCTTCCCATACCGGATCCCAGCCTCTGCACTTGCCCTGCCGCAATTCGGCTTCATAAACATCCATTATGGCTTGTTACCTGAAATGCGCGGTGCTGACCCAATATTCGAAAGCATAAGATTGCAAAAAAGCACTGCCGGAGTAACGGCCCACATTATGGACAGCGACCTAGATACTGGTCCCATAATCTTGCGCAAAGAAATTAACCTGCCACCACACTTTACATATGGAATGCTTAGCGCACAACTGGCCTATCAAGCCATTGAGCTATGTGAAAAGATCATTCAGGCAATAGAATCTAACAATGCTCTGGACGCGGTGGCCCAGGATAGCTCCAAGGCCAACTACTACGGAAAGATCAATTCATCGGAAGTGCAACTGCGATGGCAATCTATGGATTCAGCACAGCTTCTTGCACTCATAAATGCCTGCAATCCGGCATCAAAAACAGGAGTACCTGCAACGATCAACGGGTGGACTATCGGCGTCTGTTGCGCCGCCCCTGTTTCCCTTACAGGTGATTTGTCTTCATACTCCCCAGGCGACATATTGGTTGCTGACCTACAGAATGGAATGCTCGTACTTACAAAAGACGGACTAGCACTAAAACTCGAAGTCGTCTATACCGAAGAAGGGTACTTTCCGGGATACGTTCTCTCCAATTTCGGTATCGGCCCCGGTATGCGCTTCACGGACAACAACCCCGAATAAAATTCGAATCCGGGAGCTCAATTGCATGTCATAAAATGAAACGATCCCGGCACCTTGGTACCGGGATCGCTTTTTACCGAACTTAGTTTAGAGTTTATTGCTCATATACAAGCCTTACACCTTGTACACTGCCGTCCACTCCATTGAACCGGCAAAGATAAGTTCCTGCTGCCATGTTCATCGGTAAGCTGATTGCATTTACACCTGCAGTCAGCTCACTTGTAGCAGCAACCTTACCGTCCACTGCATAAATCGTAAATGTACCTGCTACGCGCGTGCTTACTGAGAGTGAGCCATGACTCGGATTCGGGAACACACTGAAGAGTGTCTCAGCTTCCTCTGTCATACCTGCAGGGCGCGATGCCTCTCCACCAGTCACCGTAATCTCTTTCGTGTTCACGCATCCCGCAGTTGTGTAAGAGATAGTTGCGCTACCTGCAGCAATGCCGTATACAACACCGTATCCCGTTATATAGGCTGTGGACAAAGAGCTTGAGCCCCACGTACCACCAGCAGGAGAGCCGGTCATAGTTGTCGTGGCGCCTACGCTCACTTCGTCTGCCCCCGTGATGATAGGCTGCGGCTTAATGAGTATTGCTTTGTATTTAGAACAGCCTGTGCTGGTAGCATAAGTGATATAGACATACGTATTTGACCCGCCCAGCAACACACCGGTTACAACACCCGTAGAACCGTCAACAACAGCTACCGACGTGTTAGAGCTGCTCCAGGTACCACCACTCACAGCATTCGTGAATGTAACCGCGGCATCAGCGCCTGAGCATGTGTAGGTGGCCCCCACAATGTTAGGTAATGCTGCATTGTTCGTTATCGACTTCGTCGCATAACATCCGGCGCCTACCTTATAAGTGATAGTAGCTGTTCCAAGTGTGCCTCCACCTGTTGCAAGCCCGGTATAGGTGGCTACGCTCACTTTTGTGGTTGCATTGCTGCTCCATGTGCCACCGCCTGTTGCATTTGTCAGCGTCATTGTTCCGGTAGAGCAGATTATATCATCACCAACTATATCAGACACAGCCGCATTCACCGTCACTGTATAAGTCCTGGAACATCCCGCAGCGTTAGAATAGCTGATCATAGCCGTACCTGTAGAAATACCTGCAACGGTAGCTGTGCTGCTCGTAGTGGCAGTTATCGAAGCCGTGCCGGCAGCAGAGCTGCTCCAGGTAGAGCCACTTGTTGCAGCAGATAGTACAACGCTGTTACCCACACACACAATCGAAGTACCTGCTATGCCACCAGGTAGTGCAGTAACTGTAACTGCTTTCAGCACATAGCAGCCCGTGCTCAGCGTGTACTTTATGTACGTGCCGCCTGGTGCGCGGCCGGTTGCTGTTCCTGTAGTACTATTGATAGAGCCAACTGCCGGCGCCGTGCTCGCCCATGCGCCACCGGTCGGTGTGCTCATGTATGTCTCGTTTGCTCCCACACAAATAGTCGATGCACCCGTTATTGGTGCCGGAGCTTCGTTTACTGTTACGGTCCGTGTTGAATAACATCCCGTGGCTGTTGCTGTAAAAGTAATGTCTGCATTTCCGGCTGCAACGCCCGTCACTACTCCCGAAGATGAACCTACTGTGGCCACACCTGCGTTGCTGCTGCTCCAAATGGCCGCAGTACCTGTTGCGCCTGTCAACGTTGTATTGGCGCCCGCACAAACCGATGCTGTTCCGGATATCGCTGCCGGGTTGTTATATACATAAATGGTCTTCACCGCGAAACAGCCTGTGCTGATGTTGTACGTAATGGTCGCGCTGCCTGCGTTCACACCTGTCACAACACCCGAAGCGTCTACACTTGCTACAGTTATGTCGCTGCTGCTCCATGTGCCACCACCTGTTGCGTGTGCAAACGTAGTTGTAAACGTCTTACAAACGCTGGCAGCGCCGCTTATAGCGGATGGCACGCCAACAGTAACTTCTGCAGTTGTATAGCAAGTGGCTCCGGTGCGGTAAGTAATAGTTGCCGTTCCGGCAGCCGCGCCTGATACTACCCCTGTAGCACTACCCACAGATGCGACAGCCGTATTGCTGCTGCTCCAGGTTCCACCACCACTCCCGGTCAGTGTACTTGTGCCGCCTACGCAAATGTCCAGCGTTCCGCCAATAGCGGCCGGAGCACTGGCTACCGTAACATTCACCGTCTGAACGCAGCCGCCTGTATAGTTATAACTGATTGTTGCCCCGCCTGCCGCTACACCGCTGATGGTGGCATAAGTCCCGAAACCGGTTACTGTAGTAGATAGTACATCTGCAGTTGCGGCATCAGATGTGCTCCATGTTCCGCCGGTAGAAGTACACGCCAACGTCGTTGTAGCGCCTTCGCACAGAGACGTTGTACCAGTGATCGCTGCCGGCATGCCGCCGATTGTAATCACCTTAGACGCAGCACATCCGCTTCCCAGCGTATAGTAGATAACGACAGTTCCAGGTGTAACTCCGGTAACGGTGCCGCTGCCATCTACCGTAGCAACTGCTGCATTGCTGCTGCTCCACGCGCCTCCTCCGGTACTGCAGGCCAGAGCCAGCGTGCCACCTGCACAAACTTCGCTGCCACCGGTAATGGATGCCGGAACAGGGTTTACTGTGGCAACAGCACTTGTGTAGCAATAGCCATAAGAGTAAGTAATGGCCATAGTACCTGTTGCAATTCCCAGCATGGCGCCGGTGGTCATATTAATAAATACGGTTGCAGAATCAGCAATGTGCCATGTGCCACCCGGATAGCCCGGAACGCTAAGTGTCGTTGTAGCGCCTTCACAAGTACTAAGGCCACCCGTTATGTTCAATACAATGTTTGAAGTGTAAATGCTCGTTGTTACATAGCATCCGGGGCTCGTAGTGTAGGTCACCGTAGTTGGGCCGGGATGAACGCCCGTAACAACGCCTGTACTCGCGTCCACAGTAGCATAGTAAGGCGAGGCCACACTCCACACACCACCGCTTATCGGATGACTCAAAGCCGTCGTTGTCCCGATACAGACATTGGTTGTTCCCTCTATCGGCGGCAGACCCACTGTTACCTGCTGTATGGCGGTGCATCCACCCGGTAGAGAGTAGGTGATGTTAGTAGTACCATTAGCCACGCCTGTCACTATACCCGATGAGCTGCCCACCGTGGCTACCGACGTGCTTCCGCTTACCCAGGTTCCGCCACCCACACTCGCAGATAGCGTAGTCGTATTGCCGATACATACCGCAGCTGTACCTGATAACACTACGCATGGCGCTACCGTCACTACTGTAATAACTTTGGTAGTCGTAGCGCTGCCACAGCCCGTCGTTACAGTGTAAGAAATTGTTGTCGTCCCTTCAGCAACGCCGGTCACAATACCCGAGCTGTTCACAGTTGCAACTGCAGTCGCGGATGACAACCATGTTCCCGAAGGCACGGTATTTGAAAGTGTGATAACCGAATCAACCTCCACTGTATCACTTCCCGTAATGGTACCGGCATCCGGCACAGTGTTAACTGTAATTGTTTTTGTTGCACTCTGACTGCCGCAGCTATTGCCCACAGTATAAGAGATTGTTGCAACACCTGTTGCCACACCGGTAACAGCACCGGTACTTATTACGGTCGCTACCGAAGCGTTACTACTGCTCCAGCTGCCTCCGGATACTGCATTACTCAGTGTTATAGTTCCACTTGGACATACAGACGAAGCACCGGTGATAGTGCCGGCGTTTGGTACAGTTATCACTGTGATCGACTTGGTCACACTCACACTACCGCAACCATTTGTAACAGTGTAAGATATTGTTACGCTACCTGTGGTCACACCTGTTACTATACCCGTACTACCAACTGTGGCTGTAGCCCCATTGCTGCTGGTCCAGCTTCCGCCGGATACAGCATTACTGAGTGTTATTGTGCTTCCGGCGCATACGGTTGAAGAGCCTGTTATGGTTCCGGCATCGGCCAATGGATTCACTGTCAACGCTTTCGTGGCGCTTGCGCTTCCGCAGCCGTTCGAGACGGTGTAGGAGATTACGACACTACCCGCGCTTACGCCGGTCACTATACCAGTGCTGCCAATAGTTGCAACAGAAGTACTTGTGCTGCTCCAGCTACCACCAGTTACTGCATTCGACAAAGTCGTGGTACTACCCACGCACACCGAAGCTGAACCGGTAATTGTACCTGCGTCAAGTACAGAAGTCACTGTTATTAATTTCGTTGTCGACTGACTGCCGCAGCCGTTTGTTACTGTATAGGTTATTGTAGTTGTACCCTCAGACAGCCCCGTGAAGACACCGGTGCCGGCTATCGTACCAACTGCTGCTGCACTACTCACCCACGTGCCGCCCGATACACTGCTTGTCAATGTTATGGTTCCACTTACACATACACTGGAAGAGCCCGAGATAACACCTGGGTCAGCCAGCGGGTTTACTGTCACCACCTTGGTAGTTGTGGCCGTGCTGCAACTGTTGGTAACTGTGTAAGAGATAGTAACAGTACCCCCGGCAACACCATTTACAATGCCAGTAGAACCCACAGTTGCAACACTGCTATTGCTGCTCGTCCATGTTCCGCCCGAAACAGCATCACTAAGGGTTATGCTGGCACCGGCACATACAACCGAAGATCCCGTTATGGTTCCTGCACTTGCAAGTGGATTCACAGTTACCGATTTCGTAGTAGATGAACTTCCACAGGAATTAGAAACGAGGTAGGAAATTGTCACTACGCCCGCCGCTACACCCGTCACTACACCGCTCGTTCCCACGGTCGCAGTACCGGTCGCGGTGCTGCTCCATGAGCCGCCGGTAGGGCTGCCGGTCAGCGAGATTGTGCTTCCCACACAAACACTGGACGAGCCCGATACTGTTGGAGTTCCCGGCGTTGCATTTACAGTTATTGCTTTTGTTGCGGTCGAGGTGCCACATCCGTTTGTCGCACTATAAGAGATCGTAACATTGCCCGCACTTACGCCATTCACTACCCCGGTAGCGCTTCCCACAGTTGCAATACCTGTGCTGCTACTTGTCCATGATCCACCTGAGCCGCTCGTACTCAATGTTATGTTGGCACCAACACATACGGTACTGGAGCCGGAAATAGTGCCCGCAGAAGGTAATGCTGTCACTGTAACGGACTTTGTTGCTGTTGCCGTGCCGCAGCCATTAGTAACCGAATAAGAGACAGTTACTACTCCACCTCCGGCACCGGTCACAACGCCGGTTGTGCTACCTACCGTTGCTATCGATGTATTACTACTGCTCCAGGAGCCGCCCGAGCCAGATGTGGAAAGCGTTATGGTGCTGCCCACGCACACCGATGAGGAGCCACTTATTGTACCGGCATTGGGAGCCGGGTTCACCGTAATTGTCTTTACGGCCTTACACCCTGTAGACAACAAATATGTAATTGTCACCGTACCCGAACTTACCCCTGTCACTACTCCTGTACTGCTACCTACAGTAGCAACTGCAGTTGCCGAGCTGCTCCAGGTTCCTCCACCGGTTCCGTTTGTCAATGTAATAGTAGAACCGGCACATACGCTTGACGATCCTCCTATTGTTGCTGGATTGCTATTTACCGTCACAGTGCGCGTTGTGGAGCAGCCGCCTGTTATCAGGTAGGTTATTACCGCAGTGCCGGCGCTAACACCGGTAACCACACCTGTTGAGGCTATGGTTGCCACAGAAGTTGACCCACTAGACCATGTGCCGCCTGTTGGCGACCCTGTTAGCGTGGTAGTAGATCCGGCACAAACAGCCGCTGTGCCTGTTACCGTAGGCGTGCTGCAACCTGCATAGGTCAGTGCGGCATAGGCATTCACCCTGCCATGGCCAAAGTAGTTATCAAAGCCCGAAACGTCTTCAGATGATGGGCCCACCATATCCTCGGCAGTAGCCTCTATGATTCCCTTTATAGCGTCATGCGTACGGGTCCCGTCTTGCGCCAGCAACAGTGCGCAAAGACCTGCTACATGTGGTGTAGCCTGCGATGTACCACTCATACCCGATCCATAATAGGTGTCTGACGTGTAGCTCAACCCAAAGATTACATCGCCCGGAGCGATTACAGAAATATGCGAGCCGTAATTGGAAAACGTAGCGCGGGAGTCATCACACCTGCTGGCCCCTACCGCTATAATATGATTCATTGCGGCCGGATAAAAGGGCGTACTCGTATTATCGTTACCCATTGCTGCAACACAAGTCACGCCATTCGAGTAGGCATAGTTGATCGCTGTCTGCAGGCCGGAAGAATATCCCGAACCTCCCAGCGACATGTTGATCACCTTCGCGCCATTATCTGTCGCGTAGTAAATGGCTGCCGATGTCAAGCCTGTATTACCACTTCCATTGCTGTCAAGTGCTTTCAGCATCATCAGCTTACAATTCCAGTCAATGCCTGCATACCCCACACTGTTATTACCGTTAGCCCCAATTATGCCGGCCACATTCGTACCATGGCCTTGATCGTCCGTGGGGTCGTTGGTATCGTAAGAGAAGTTCCATCCAAGCCGATCGTCAACATACCCGTTTGCGTCATCATCAACACCATTACCGGCTATCTCGGCGGTGTTTGTCCATATTCTCCCGGAAAATTCGGGGTGCCCCATGCGCGCACCTGCATCTATCACCGCTACTACTACCGAACTCGATCCCGTGGTGATATCCCAGGCATGCTTCATGTCCATATCCGCACCCGATGTTGCGGATACTGCTGCGTACGCAAAAGAGCCGTTATTATTAGAGCCCCATTGATAAATGAAGTAAGGGTCACTCGGCGTTGTCGTGTATATTCCATTCTTATAGTCCGGCTCCGCAAAGTCAAACAACCCCAGTTGTGTGTACTCAGCTACCAGCGACTTTACATCTACATTGTGCCCGAAACGAAGTGAGTAAATATGGTCATTGCTCTTGCCGCCGCCGTCTATCCTCACCACCTTCTGCAGTCCATACCGGCGGTTAAGGGCGTCCAGTTTCGGAAACTTCGAAACCGTCTTGCCATTTTGAGTTGAAAATGACGGAACGTTGCCGCTCCTAAACTTGACCGTGATACGGTCTTGTTCATAGTTGATACCGTCCTGGTATCGATGCGTAGGTGCCGGCGACAATGTTACCTTCCCATTTTGCTGTGCAAAAACGCCTGAAGTCCCAAGAAATGACGCAAGGAACAAAAAGAGAAAACTTCTTTTCATAGTACGACTTTTTTTTGCCGGAGCTACCCCGACAATTGGATTTAGAAATAAATGATGATTGTAGTAAAACTATTAATTCCTATTAACAAATTTCAATGATTAGCAACTGCTTACAGTTTATTAACGCCTTCACATGACATAAACAATTGACAAACAGTCTGCCACGAGAACCAAATTTGATTGTTAAAGCCATAAACATATTATTATCTTACTCCCAGTATTGCGCAGTCGGTCAAAAGTGTATTCGGTTAGACGATGATTCTGAAGAAATCCTTCCCGGAAAACTATCGATTCAAGAAATCGGCAAGGAGTACATGAAAATGATGTGGCCCCTGCTCTCGTTTTGGCGAAAACCTTCCCTTACTGTAAATCACCGACCGCACTCCTCGTTGCACCTGCGCTACAATGGCCTCATCTTCCATTTCCACTTTGTCCAGGCCACTTCCCGCGCCCTGCTCCAGTTTGCTTTCGTCACATACATATGTCAGGAACGAGACCCTGGTTTTGCCTATGCCTTGCGGTTGAACCACATTAAGGGATAACCCCCAGGGATAAAAGTTGAACATCATATTGGGAAACACCCAGAAGTAATAGGCGGCCACTTGCTTGCCGTAGTCCACCGATGTTTCAGGTAATTCAAAACAGTTTTCGCCGGCCTTCCCTATACCTAGTTGCAAATTGCTGTAACGAAAAAGCTCGGTAGTGTAAGATCCAAAGTCCAGTTCCTTATTCAGCCCCTCATGCACAAATGGAATATGAAATCCCTCAAGATAATTCTCACAATAGAGCGCCCAGTGAGCATCTACATGATATTCCTTCGAAAGGTCATGCCTATAAACCAGCTTGTCCATTGGGAACCAGGATACGCGCGCCATCATGTCGCCAAACACAGCCCTGAACGGAACCCCAACTTTGATAGTAGTAAACAACATATTACCCCAGCGCTCCAGTGGCAGGTTTTGAAGGTTATCGGCTTCAGTGGGGAAATTTTGCACCTCCTGGAATTCCGGCATGGATTGAAATTTCCCATCCAGGCCAAACATCCGTCCGTGATAGGGACACTTTATGTTGCGTAGCTGGCAATGTTCATTAACCAATACACTACCACGATGCGTGCACACATTAGACAAGCATCGCGTATGGCCCGCTTCGTCTGTTGTAAGCATAAGCGGCTCGTCGAGGCAACCCTCTAATAACGTAAACGGGAAAACTTCCCCCGCCCCGCTTTCTTGGTTTGCAATACCTGCAAACTGCCACGAGTTGGCAAATATTCGCTCCTTCGACGCATCGTAAACCCCCTGATCTGTATAAAACCGGGCATCAATCGTCGAGGCCTTTCTAATGTCGGGATCAACAAAAAAGTCCATTTGCTTCCTGTTTCAATAAAGATAAAATATTGACACAACAATCATAATACGTCAGTTCTCCACAGCATACCACCATCTCACCACAGTTCGCACATGTCTGTTTTGGCCGGTATTTCTTTACCCGTACCTTTGCGCTACGTTAAGCAATTATTATGACTACGACTGCTTGCAGCACCATGCTGCTTATGGGAATGCCGAATGCCGGCGAATTGATGATTCTCCTGGTTATCATCATTGTTCTTTTCGGAGGCAAAAAGATACCGGAGATCGCAAAAGGACTCGGACAGGGTGTGCGTGAGTTCAACGAGGCGAAGAACGGTGTAAAAGAGGAAATTGAAAAGAGCGTAAAGGAAACACGCGAGAAGGAATAATTCCCCTTTTTAACGAAACAAAATCACAATGGGATTTCCGCGGTGCGGGAATCCCTTTCTTGTGCCCGCTAATTGCGGCGATCCATTCCCCAATAGAGTTTCTGGCGAATCGTCTTCAAAAAGTTGTGCTCATCAGGCCGCACCAGCGATACGGTAAAATGTTCCTTCTTTACTGCTAACTGCACGTTGCTTTTAATTATCTCCGTACGCGAATCCAGCGTGCACATAAACTGCTCCGTGCGCCCTTCAATTTCAAATGAGATCACATTGTCGTCCGGCACTACTATCGGCCTCGTATTCAGGTTATGTGGCGCCACAGGAGTTATTACAAAACTCGATGTCTGCGGAAACACCACCGGCCCCCCACAACTCAATGAATATCCTGTAGAACCTGTAGGCGTAGCCACAATAAGACCATCTGCCCAATAAGTATTCAGAAATTCCCCGTTCAGATACGTGTGTATCTTGATCATGGAAGAGGTATCCTGCCGGTGTATGCTGAATTCATTCAGCGCAAAGGGAGAACCATCAAACAGTGGCACACTGGAGTCCAGGTGCAACAGTGTGCGCTTCTCCAAGGTATAAGAGCCACGCACCAGCGACAGTATCGCCGCCTCCACATCCTCCTCAGGAATTGCCGCCAAAAATCCCAGGCGCCCCAGGTTCACGCCTATCAGTGGTATCTGCGAATTGCCTACAAAGCACACCGCATCCAGCATAGTGCCATCGCCACCCAGGCTTATCAGCATATCAGTGCCCGGGGGCAAATCTTTTTTACCGGTAAACAGTCTCGGTGACGCAGGCAACGGTATATGCTGCGACAAACGCTCATAAAACTGTTTGTAATAAACCACCTGTAGCTTGTTAGCTTCAAGCAACTGTAATGTGTGTTGCAGAAAGGGGATATCCTGCTCGTCGAAAGTCCGGTTATATAAAGCTATTAACACGTGCCTGATGTTTTGGAACTATTCTGTTACTCACTATTGAAGTGTAAATATAGCCCATTTTGCCCCAGGTGATTGCGCGACACCTCCACACGCACCTTCATGTCATAAAACGTTACCAGGTCTATTCCCGCACCCACACTATACATCAGCGTATTCACAAGCGTATTGGTTCCAGGTAGGGGATTATTGATATAGCCTGCATCAAAAAACAGCTTGGGATATATCCGTACAGGCATCGCCGTAAAATACTTCACGGGGAAGGAATAGGTCTTGTTGAAGATCTCCCGCTTCAGGTCAAAGCGAATCAAGCCATAGTTATAGCCGTCCGTCACATAATATTCATAGCCGCGCACATAGTCTGTCGCTGAGCCCAGGCCATTGCGAAAAAAGTAAGGCTGGCCATCCGGCCACATCACCCTGCCACGCACTATGCCCGCTACATACCAGTGCTTCACCGGCTCACGAAATATGCCCGCCTCCACATTTACAAAAGCCTGCCGGTGCAGCCCCTCTGCTCCCACCCTGGCTACCGCATTGGTCACCAGCTTTTCTCCCTTCAGCGAATAGCTCCAGTTGTCTACGCCGTTATACTCATAGCGATAGGATAGCTCCGCAAAGCGTGCTGTGCGGCTGCTGTCCTCAAAGTAACCGGGATTCAGTTGCACAATTGTGTCACTCACCTCAAATTGACGGTAGGTCGCCTGCACCGTATGCCTGCTTGCATATCCGGGCCGCGATATGTAGCATAGTCCCCCTTCCAGGCTGCGCCATATATGCGGTCCCCTGTAGTCGCCTACAAACTGCAGCTTATTCCCAGCCGTGGTATAGTAGGTCTGATTGCCTTGCGCTATTGCGCCCACCACGCCTATGCCGCGCGTCTGGTCCCTGTTTATGTAAGGCAGTATATAGCTGAGCCCAAAACGCTTTGTATATCCTCCCTGTGCAGTTACAGCCAGGGTCTCATGCCTTCCACGAAAGTTCTTATCCGTCACCGTAAGCCCTGCCGATACGCGCCTCAGGTCATGATCCTGGTCGGCCCACCAGGTGTTGATATTTCTGTCGGCAAATTGCAGTATAGCCGTAGGGATGATATACCAGCGCTCTTTCACCTTTATCTGCCAGGTCACAGTATCATTGTGCCACGGCGCTATTAATTGCTCCACTTCATTAAACAGTTGCAGGTTAAACAGGCGAAGCTTATTCTGCGCCATCAGCGCTTCCAGCGAATCTTTCAGGATCACCTGCCCTTCCCTTACATTCAGCTCACGCAATATCACACGGCGTCTCGTCACGGCATTACCATCTACCTCTATATTGCCCACCACCGCCTTACCGGCCATAGCAGTCCCGGTTTGTGCTGAAAGCACTGCAGGACAAACAAGAGCAACAAATAGCAGTATTGACAGATATTTCATGTATCGGCCCGCAAGATAACATGAAAATCAGAGGGGATAGGTTCCGAAAGATGAATTGCCCCGTTAGGGGCTACCTGTTTGTAGCAACCGGTACATGAGTGACATTTGCCCCGTCAGGGGCTACCCGACTCTTCCCTACGCGTTCATTCGACCCTGCCTGACGGCAGGCAGGCTCACCCGCCCGGAATTTTGTCAATAGGGACGGGGTGGGGTTTCCTATATCTCCTTCCCCTCCTTCAGCTTACCTACCATATCCTCCACTGCTTTCTTATTCGTTTCATCCGGTGCCATAGGCAATGCCTGTTGGGCATATTTCAGTGCGTCCTTTGTTTTTCCCATCGCAGAGCATCCCCGCGCCATGCCCATGCAAGTGGTATAGGTCTTGGGATAGTGCTTATAGTTCTGTTGAAAAGCCGCATATGCTTCCTGCGTCTTCCCTTCGCGCAAAAGTCCACGTGCATAGTTATGCACCTCCTGTGCGCCACCCGCTGCTATTGCCGCCTGCTTCACACTGTCTGCCGTCTGCTTCTTTCCCATCTTCTCCAGTATCGTCGCCTTGGTCAGCGAGGTGTGCAGGCCCGGCATGGTGCGCTCAGCACCGCTTATATAGGCCAGTGCTGTTTCCAATTCCGTGTTATGCTCTGCCAGGTACTCCGTATACTGCACCATGCTTTCCGCAGAAAATCCCTTCTCGCTTCTCATCTCCCGCTCAAACGAGGCCATTTGCAACTCGTGTAGCTTTGTCGATACTCGGAAGGGGATCGACAGCTTCTCCCACTGCAGGTTTATTACTGCCGTGCTGTCCGTTTCGTCGCTGAATTCATAGGTCAGCCGCTCCTTCGATTCTTTGAGGGCCACCGGCTTCACCGGCACACGCAGCACATCTTCAGCAGGGTCATAGAAATAGCTCCCCCAGCTTGTAGTAGCCTTCGAGAAAATCAGCGTGCACTCCTGAGGCTGGTAGGCCACGAAAAAGCCATATGTGCCGGCCTTTAACGACTTCCCTTCCACCATCACATCTGTACTGAAAGTGATCGTCGTGTTCTCATTAGCCCCGGCCCGCCAGGGCGACTCTTTTGCAGTACCAAAGCCCAGGTTCTGAAAGCCTGTATGCACAAGGCCACCCCACACCTTACCCTCGCGGCCCCGCACCGCCGGCCGGCCGTAATCTATCTCTACATCCGTCAGGCCAATTCGTTCCGCTGTTTTGGCACGCACGCTGTTGCCATTTGCCGGCATAGTGAGCTGTGCATTTGCAAATAAAGAAGCTGCACACGCCAGCGCGGCCAATATTGTCTTTTTCATATATCCCATCTATTTCCTCAAAAGTTAACGGGCCTCAACTGCGAAAAAGTCTAAACAATACTTAATCGTGAGGGGAGAATAGGGGGGGACCTCTCCCCGGCCCTCTCCGAAGGAGAGGGAGGTGTTATGTGAGCGCTGTTGGAGGAAGTCGTAAGTACGGGCGTGGGGGGAGATGCATAAAAAGAATGTCACGGTGAGCCCCGTCGAACCGCGGTTTTTGAGTGTTGCCCCGTTAGCGGGCTACCTGTTTGTAGCTATACGATAGCGTTATGGGAAATGCCCCGTTAGGTGGCTACCCAATTCGAGGCGTGAGTGCAGGTGTGGAAGACATGCCGAAAACGACGAAGCCCACCTGTTGTAGAGGCGGGCTATCTTATTTACTTCCGACTTCCGGTTTCCGGTTACGGTTTGCAGTCGGAAGTGATGGGATATAAATGATTGGTTATCAAATAAATTGTATTGTTGACTACTTCCGATTTACTTCCGGTTTTTGCGGATTGCGTATTGGCTTGTCAGAACTAGGATTCTTTGGACCCTCCCCGGCGGGCAGGTTTGAAGATAATAGGATTGAAATTCATGTGGCAATTTTGTTTTACACTTCCGACTTCCGGTTCGTGTTTGATGTCGGAAGTGATTTGGTGCAATTGATTGATTATCAAGTTAATTGCACTTCCGACTGCCCCATACATACTTCCGATTTGCTTCCGACTTTTTCCGCCACGGCGGACAGGTCCGGTTACTTCTGGTACGGTTTTCCTGTGGTGGTGTATATTATACCTAAAATTTGATTTCTGGTGTTTGGGTGCTTTTTCGTCGGCTGAAAGGCGCTACTGGATTGATTATGCTATTTTGTTTTGATGTATATCAGGGTATATTTAGGTATATTCCGGTATAAAAACCGCCTTAAAACTTCTAAAGCAGGTATATTTTTTGCGTGCTTGGGCTTTGTTGGGTGAGGGAGATGGCTAGCACACGTGTAACACTTCGCCCGTACACAAGTGTGGCCCTTCGGCCAGCTCAGGGTAAACTGCCCCTGGAGGTATTCCACACTACCTACCACGGCACAAAGCTATGATGGGTTGTTGGATTGCGGAAAAAACGGGCGGGAAAGATATCAACAATTTTAGGCGCGTGGCGCTGGAAAGAAGCGAGACGCTTCAGTACTTTTGGACGAAGGGGCCCCTTAGACCAGGTGGGTTCGGACAGCCCTTTTGATCGTAGACAGATTCTACGGCCAACTGACAGAAAGGAGTGCCAAGCTTCAGTATTGATAGTCCAACGGCGCCCTTGGACCAGCCGGGAAAACTGGGCGGGGAAGATATCAACAATTTTCGCCGACGAGGCGGCAGCTGACGTCGTTAGCTGTTAGCGACAATTTCACTATTTATAAAATAAACCACAAGGTTTTTTTTGACTTTCTGGTATATGGACTCTGAGGGATGAATCTGTTGGTGAAACACCTTGTTTCGATATGTAATAAGATCGTCCACAGAATAGCCTTCACCGGATGGGTTCACTAACTGGTAAATCTTTTCAGCAATGAGGTTATCATCATCGTTGCTTTTATCAATTCTACCGAAGGGATAATAGTACCCATCCCATTTTGACGAAGTGGCCTTTTCTTCTAACCTTGCGGCAAGCAGGTCAAAGTTCTCCTGTACTGCTTTCTTCTCAATGGTTAGTAACAAGTATGCGTCGTCAAGATATCTTGCCAGGACATTCTTCATTTCCTTATTCAGAGATTCAAAATGCCATCGCCCATCTTCGCCCTTCAGTTTAAGTGGATTGAATGCCTTTATATAAGCGTATAGTTCTTCTGACTCGTAGTATTGAAGCTCGTCATCAAACTTTTTTGCGCGGATCATAACGGTGATAGTGTCTTCCGCGCCTGGCTTGGACAATTTCACGGGTAGTTCTTTGTCGAACAGTGTGTAGAAGAAAAGCCGTTTCTTGTACGGTGTTGCCTTAACCTTATCTGACCCCAAACGCAAAAGGGGGGTACGGGCGGACGTGAAATCGTTGCCGGTTGCTGACTTCCAATAGGACTTAGCAACTTCCCACAGCATTAGTTCGTCAATTTTATTCTTCATCAGTACCGCAAACAATGTACTGTTCCCCTTTATTGTGCCGGAATCATTTTTAGGAAGTGCATGCATTACCTCCGGCAAAATTATCTTCATGAGGAAGTCTGTATTGGTATCAAACGGACTCTCCTTTGTAAGGATAAAACGCATGAGCGAAAAATCCGCAGACGCGTCATCGGATGTCCTTTTGTTTTTTTGCTTCAGATTGTTGTGCCACTCTTCATATTCTTTGGTGCCATTCAGCAAGTCCTTTATGCTTATGAAGTCATGCGTAACGACCTGGTTGGTCGCGAAAAGCTTTGCGTTTTGCTCCCGATCAGCAAGTTTTGAAGGCATTGCCGGCTTGAATATCCTAATGAATTTCTCCAATTGCTTTCCACTTACATCTTTCTGCAACTTCTTGAAAATGGAATCGTACAACCGGTTCAGTTCTGATACCACATTGTTAAAGAGCTCTTCAAGAGAGGTGGACTGCTCAATGCTGGCTCTTAACGAATTAGAATATTCCCGCTTTTCCTCAAAAAAGAAACGGCGGAACTCCTGCTGGCCATAGTACCGTCCATAATGCCGGATATATTCAAGCGCATCCAGGTACTCAAAATCATTCAGGGCGGCGTGCCGTCTTTTGTTTATTTCGTTCCTATCATCTACGGGCTTGTCAGGATTGACCGCATTGAAGGTGTATGCGAGGTGAACGAAGTCGAATATGATATCAATCTTTCGTTTAGCTGCAAATTTCCAGGGCGCTTTTTTACTTCTGTTTAACTCACAAAAGGCGAGCAGTTGCTGCTTTCTTGTATTAATAACCGCTTCTGCTTTCTTCAAACTGAATTTCAGCATTGGCTGCTCCACTGCACTAGCCACAGAGGGTGGAAGTTCGTTAAGCGGTATGCTATTGTAATTGCCATTTAACAACGCATGATAACGGCCCAGCAACCTTCCTTTCAGTCTATTTGCTATTTCCTTCCCTTTACTGCCAAAGATGTCGGCAAAGACCCATTTCATCAGCATATCTTCAGACAAGGCGAACTGGATAGGCGGAATGCCATCCTGCCTTTCGAGCCGGAAAAGACAGTTTGAATTTTTGATGCAGTAGTTTGTGTTGGCGTCGTTAGCTGGCTTGAAATAGAAGTTTCTCTTTGCGTTGTTATATACCGACCGTAAATGTTTCTTTTCGTCACCTGTGGCCTGCTTTGCCCATAGCTTCAGTTCCAGCATATCGCCGGTAACATTGTTTTCATCAAGGTATGCCAGCCTGTCTTCCTCTGTCTTGTACCGGGCAATAGAGAATGCGTCAAGATACCCTTTCGACTTCAGGTAATCTATATACCAATAGGCGGGGTTGAAAGACTTACGCAAGGGTATGCAAAAGGCCCCAGCCTCGTCGCGATGCTTTTTTTCAGCGTCCTTATCGGAGGCCTGCTCGCCATAGCGGTTATTATGGTCGTGCAGATATTTATTGACAGGGCCGAAGCATTCATTTGAAAATTCGGGCATCGTACTTAGCTGCCCGATTATCTTTCTGAACTTCAGCATATCGGCATTAACCGATTGCAGCGACTTCTTATCCCTGATGGAGTAGAAAGTAAAGAAAGTGGTTAGTGTTTTAAACACGCCCTCGGCCTTTACCCCTCTCGTCCATTTCTTCACGAAATATTCAGCGTCGCTCCTGCGCAGGAACATGCAGGCTATGAAAAGAAGCGCATCCTGCGTAAGGTGGCCATCTTTTTCGAAAGAATAACCTTCAATAGTGGATAGCACGCGTTCGGTATCCTCCCGCTCCATTGGCGATAATTTTCGCTCGGCCAGTTGTCTTTGAAGCGACTTTGAAAGGTGATTTCTCACATCGTCCATTCTCGTTTCGAACCACTGTCTTGCCGCTTCCCATTCCGCCTTCGAATGTTTCTTAGCTGGCCGGGCGGCACCGTATATATCCTGGAACCGGATGGGCCCCGGCTCGTGAAAGACGTGCGCGTGATAGTTTCGAAGCTCGTCGAGGGTTTTGTAAATGAGCGGGATAAGCACAGCGAACTCGTTTATGTAGCGCCTGTCGCACTGCTTCAGTGATTTCTCCAGGGCCTCGCTCCGCGATACGCTCAATTGACTGATAATGGATAATGCCTCGAAAGGAGAAAGGCTACTCACTTCTTCATCGATGGGAGCCGTCAAATAGCTGAATAGAGATTCTGTACTTCCGCCTGTATTCTTTTTACCCTTCGTGCTGCTATTTATGAGCGATGAAAAGAGCTTTTGCGCTTTGGAAAACGCCATAGCAAGCAGCACATTCCTGTTGGGGATCGGTGCATTATCGAACCGCACCTGCAGGGGCTTAACCCGTCCTTCTGCTGCCACAAATTCTGTGGGAACCGAAAAAGGCTCCACGGACTTGCGCAGGTATTTGGAGTGATAGTTTTCGACGGAGCGGAACTTACCCGGAATGGCGGGAGAAAAGTCTTTCCTGCCTTCAACGTTCTCCTTCGTTTGCTGTTTCAATGATTCAGTCTTGCCCATAGTCTTGAATATTGGTTGTTTGCTCACTATTGCTGTTTCGTAAAATATAGTACTGGTAAAATAGCCGCTGTACCATACGCTTCCTGTACCAGCGCGCCAGCGGCACAAACACTGCATACCCCACCACGAGGTAAGCTATGCCGGTGGCCAACAACCGCCAGGTAGCAGCCCCCCTAAGCAGGCTAAACGTGGCGAAGAGAAAAATGGCGCATACGGACATAAGGGCGCATACCGTAAACAGGTTGCGGAACAGAAAATAGAAGTTTTGCTGGGAGCGCGATTCGTCTATTTTATTGTGCGTGACCATGTAATAATAAATGTAGTCGAAGTAGTCGTCCTGCTTTTTTATGGCGAGTTCACCGGTAACGGGAACTGCCGGGCTTGTATTGTAAGAATGATTAAAGACCCGCATACAGTCGCGGTTATAGAAGCCGATAAAAGAGTGAAGTTTGACCATGCGGCAGAACAGATGCCCCGGAGATGTGTACAAGCCGGTAAGCCGATTATACCATACCTGGGTGTGGCTGCTGATGAAGAAATAGGTAACCCCCTGCACGACAGCGCCACAAATGATGCAAACCAGGAGGAAGAAAATGGTGCTGAAAACGTCACTTTCTTTTACGGTGCTTAAAACGTTGTGTAAATCAACAATAAAATAGTGCGGGCAAAGGTCATTGAGCAGCATGCCCGATACGAAGAGGAACAAGCCGGGCAACAGCAGCGACAGCAGGTCGTTGATAGATACTTTTTCCACGATTGGAAATATTGTCTGTGAAAGGTAGTAAAAAAGACAATGCGAAGAATTTATAGTTGTATAGAATAATGGCTGAATTGCCGCACCGGCGACAATTCAGCCATTGTGTTGTTGCGGCCTTGCAAAATTAGGCCTGTCACAACGGATCGTGAGAGGATTTGCTCCTATGCTGGTTGTTGCGGCCTTGCAAAATTAGGCCTGTCACAACTTATTACAGACGTTCGTAACATCAACTACGTTGTTGCGGCCTTGCAAAATTAGGCCTGTCACAACGGAATGGGCTAAGGCTAATATCCTCTTTATGTTGTTGCGGCCTTGCAAAATTAGGCCTGTCACAACGGAGATAATGGCAAAATACGCATAGCTATGAGTTGTTGCGGCCTTGCAAAATTAGGCCTGTCACAACCAGAATTTGACGATTTCTTATCCTACATGAGTTGTTGCGGCCTTGCAAAATTAGGCCTGTCACAACTTTACAGTTTTAAAACCAAATTAAATTCACCGTTGTTGCGGCCTTGCAAAATTAGGCCTGTCACAACTTGGTTTATCAAAGATTCCGCAACTCCCGATTTCTCGAGATTTCCAAAAGTATGCCAGTTCTAACGAAGTAAGGCAGTGGGCGCTATCGAGCAATATGCAAATGGCACTTGTATAAGGCAGTTTCAAACTACCGGCTTCTGTGAGGCATGGGTTGGCTGGCACACAGGGGTTGCGCGCCAAACCTGCGCCAGAGATTGAGACTCTCTTCGCCAAAGGCTACGGCAGGTGAGACAAGATGCCCATAGCCCGGAACGTACAAGAGTGCGACGCAACAGACGATGCCACGGAGAGCGAAAGCTGGAAAAATAAATACATTAAATAAATACAACATAATACATCGGCCGGCGGCTCCTCGCAATGACCCTCATTATTTTTTTTATACTACACGCTGCCGCCTGCACCTGCAAACTGCCTCTTGCTCCTGCCGCTCTCGGGTAGCCATCTACGGGGCATATCCTCACATTACACATAAAACAGCTACAAACAGGTAGCCCCCAGCGGGGCATCCATACTAACCTACGCCTCATTACTTGTTTCATTACTCCCATCCCACAACACTCAAATACCATCTCCCTCCCCCTCGTTTTGTCGCCCTGAGCATGTCGAAGGGGGGCCGGGGAGAGGTAGCCCCATATCGCCGCAAAAGCCCTACCTTTGCGCCTCATTTTCACCATTTCAATGGATCGTAACCAGGTAATTGGCTTTTCCCTCTTGGCAGCCCTGCTGATAGGGTACATGATGTATAGCCAGCATGAACAGAAAGTTTACTTTGAAAAAAAGCAGCAGGATAGCATTGCCTATGCCAAGGCACACCCTGCTCCTATAATAGATAGCAGCAAGCTGGCTGCAACAGCCGCTGTGGCTGACACAGTAGCTGCCGACTCGGCCACTCTGGCACTAAGGGCGCTGCAGCCTGCGGCCTTCAACGGCACTGAGCAGAAGGTGACACTGGAGAACAGCAAGCTGTCGATAGAGTTTACCACACATGGTGCGCACCCTATAGGTGCCCGCCTCAAGGATTATAAAACCTATCATGGTGCCCCGCTGAACCTGTTTGAGGGTAATGCAAATGTATTGAGTGCTGTGCTGCCTATAGATAATAACCGCTCCACGGCCAGTCTCTACTTTAGCCCGGTGACAAGGCAGGAGCCAAATGGTGACAAAACCATAGACTTCGTTGCCGACCTGGGTGGTGGCAAAAAGGTAGACATTATATATACCCTGCCTGCTGATGACTACATGATGCGCTGCCAGGTAGTGGTAACGGGCATGCCGGTAGCCAGCCTGCCGCTGACCTGGAACACCACGGTGCTGCACACTGAAAAGGACATAGTAAACGAGCGCATGGCTACGCAGGTTTACTACCAGAACAAGGACGAGGAGCATGACTACTATACCGTAACTGCAGAGGAAAAATCGATAGACAACAAGAGCAATGCACCACACTGGCTGGGTATTCGCAAGCAATACTTCAGCACTGCGCTGATAGCTGATGACGGCTTTAGCAAGATGGACTCAAAGTTCTCCTACAAGTCTGACGACACTGTGTATGTGGCCGTGAATCATGCAGAGATGACCTTGCCGCTAAAGGCGGTGGGCAACACATACGCGGCCAACCTGCGCTGGTACATAGGTCCTAACGACTACCGTATACTAAAGGCATACAAGATAGGCCTGCACGAGATGGTGCCGCTGGGCGTGGGCATTATGGCATTTGTAAAGTACATCAACCAGTTTGCCATTATCCCCATCTTTTACTTCTTTGCCAGCTTCGTAAACAACTATGCTGTTATCATCCTGCTCATGACCATCTTTATCAGGCTGATACTGTCATTCTTTACTTACAAGAGCTACCTGAGCAGCGCCAAGATGCGCGTGCTGAAGCCCGAGCTTGACGAGATTCGCGAACAATGTGGCGATGACCAGCAGAAGTTTGGCATGGAGCAGATGAAGCTTTACCGTTCTGCCGGGGTAAACCCATTAGGTGGTTGCCTGCCTATGCTGTTTCAGCTCCCCATCCTGCTGTCTATCTACTATATCTTCCCATCGTTTATAGAGTTCAGGCAAAAGAGCTTCCTCTGGGCCGATGACCTTTCGACATATGACAGCATCCTGAACTTCGGTTTCAATATTCCGTTCTATGGCGACCACATCAGCCTGTTCACCCTGCTTATGACGGCATCGAGCTTGTTCCTTGCCCTCTACAACAGGAACATGACACCGCAAGACCCTAACAACCCTGCGCTGAAGTATATGCCATATGTGTTCCCCATCATCCTGATGGGCGTGTTCAACAAAATGGCGGCGGCACTTACATTCTACTATACTTTCTCAAACCTACTGAGCATTGCACAGCAGTTCATAATACAGAAGTATTTCATCAACGAAAAAGCTATTCACGCACAGCTGCAGGAAAACAAAAACAAGCCTGTGGTACAATCTAAGTGGCAGGCAAAACTTGAAGAAATGCAAAAGATGCAGGCAGATAGGGCGAAGACCCAGCCGAAGAAAAAGTAACTCAGAAAGCCCCGCTAATTGGCGGGGCTTTCTTTTTCATGGTTTGATGATCCGAGCTCTTGCAGAAACAACAACAGGAAGAACAGGTAAACGAACACACCAAATTGCACCTCCAGCACGGGCTCTATCATTAGCTGAATGAAGAGTATAAGCCAGGCTACAAAGAAGAAAAAGCTCTGCCTGTTTTTGCGTATCCTTGATAGCGGCCACAACACCCAGGCAAGGAAAATGGCCATACCGGGTATGCCACAGCCAAGGCCCACCACAAGAAACTGGTTATGGGGTAGTAGCCGGCCATGCTCATCGGTTTGCGGGTAGCGCTGGGCATACATAGAATCCATCTCGTTCTTCATATCTCCCGCGCCCACTCCGGTTAAGGGATGTTGCTTAATGAGGTCTGCAGATAACTCGTAGGAAATGAGCCTCGCACCATCGCTCAGGTTATCGGTGCGGTAGTTATGCTGATACATAAACATGGTGTACCCGATATATACAATTCGCTCCCTGAGCGTGGGAAGGGCCTTAAAGGCAATGAACATGGCGATGGGTATGCAGGCAAGCAGCGCAAAGCCCAGCAGCCGCTGCCGGCCAAAAGCCATGTAAACAGCCCAACAACCAATGAACAGGTAGAGCGAAAGCAATCCGGTTTTTGCGGCAAGCACATGAATGTAAACTACCAGCAATGCTATGCACACCCCGACCAGAGCCTTTACCTTCCTGTCGCCAAGGCGGGGCCATGCATAAACCGCCCACATCACAAACAATGCCGCAGACATGCTGCTGCGGATATGGTCGCGCTTGGGCAGTGTGGGTAGCATATGCGATACTTTGTATTCATCTATATAGAAGGACGGATTGCTGAGAAAAATAGCCATGGTGTAGCCGGCCGATATGATGAGCATAGCCGCCACTGACAGGGTGAAGAATTGTAACTGGCGCTGGTTGAAACGCGGCTGATAGGAAAACGCGAGCGGCAGCAGCAGGAACGGGAGCTTCGTTTGCAGGTGTTCGCCCCACCCACCTTTATTTTCTGTCCAAAACCAGGACAGCGCATATATTGCCAGCCAGCATAGCCCCAGCAGCCACCACCGCTGACGAAACCATTGTCGCACCTGCACATCTCTGATCGCATTGATCCCGAACAGGAACATAGCAATTGAAAGCAAAGCCCTGGAAAAGAGGAAACCGGCGAACATGCCCAGGATGCAGCCAAGAGCTACTTTGGCCTTATCTGGCATCTTATCGTTTAGAAAAGTACTTTTGCTCACGAGCTCCGTCATCGGACTAATAACGTACAAAAATATTTTTTAGTGCAGGGTAGTATAGCTTCGCTTTACGGGCAAATCCTGGAGGGCAATTTTGCAGCCGTCGCCAGGGCCATCACCATTGTTGAAAATGAGCTCAGTGGCTATGACGAGTTGCTGCTGATGCTGAAGCAGGAAAGGCACGCCCGGGTAGTGGGCATCACTGGCCCGCCCGGCGCTGGTAAAAGTACATTGGTAAATGCACTGTTGCACTATTGGCTGGGCGAAAACAAGCGAATTGCTGTTATTGCCGTTGACCCATCGTCCCCGTTCAACTATGGTGCCCTGCTTGGCGACCGTATCAGGATGAGTGAATACTATACCAACCCCAACATTTTTATCAGGTCACTGGCTACACGTGGCGCACTGGGCGGACTCAGCGCCAAAATAATAGAAATTACAGATGTGGTAAAGGAAGCACCTTTCGACATTGTGCTCGTCGAAACCGTGGGTGTGGGCCAGAGTGAGGTAGAGATAGCCGGCCTTGCAGACTGCACCATTGTTACACTGGTACCTGAAGCGGGAGACGAAGTACAGACGCTGAAAGCCGGCATCATGGAAATAGCCGATATTTTCGCAGTAAATAAGGCAGACCGCGACGGGGCCGAGGGACTCTACCGGAACCTGAGAATACTTGCACATGAAAGAGCGCATGGCAGCAATGAGACACAAGTAGTAAAGACCATTGCTACCACGGGGGAAGGTCTGGCCGAACTAGCAACCGCCATTCAAAATCACCTGCAGGCACAGGAAAATCTACCTGAAAAGCACTTACACCTGCTAACCGAGAAGTGCTGGCAACTGATACAGTCGTGGCGCATGCGCGATCTGGACCATCACACACTTTATCAGCAACTGGCTACTGCAATTAAGGACGGTAACTTCAACCTATATGCTTTCGCCAGAAGTGTGATGACGAAATAAAGCAGGGGACATGTACGTTAATAATGTGACCATTTTTGACAATCACCCCGCTGGGGGCTATTTTTGACCCGACAACATGTTGGCAAACGTCCCGGAATATTTCCTGTATCCCGCAGCGCTTATAGTATCCATACTTATAAGCATATATGCCGTACGCAAAATTATTTTCATCACCGACCGCAGAAAGATATACGACGTTCCTGACAACATTCGTAAGATACACGGCGATCGCATTCCCAGCCTTGGGGGAATAGGCATATTCACAGGTTATATCATTGCCTCAGCATTCTTCATGTACCTGGAGTGGTATTATGTAGTAGCGGCCTCTGTGATCCTGTTCTTTACCGGCATCTATGACGACATCATGAATATGCGCCCGTCTAAAAAACTGGTGGCGCAACTTATTGCGTCTGCCGTCATTGTGTTGTTTGCGGACATCCGAATAAAGTCATTGTATGGCGTAGCAGGCATCTACGAGCTACCCTACATGGTAAGTGCAGGGCTAACCATATTCTTATGCACTTTCTTCATTAATGTCTTCAACTTTATGGATGGCATAGATGGCCTTGCCTGTGTACTTACTATCCTGTACACCCTGGTGCAGGCATCTTTGTTTGCGCTGCTTGGAGACCACAATATGACGGGTATATCACTCAGCCTTATGGGAGCAACTATTGGCCTGCTGGCTTTTAATGTGGCCCCGGCAAAGATCTATATGGGCGATACCGGATCCATGATGCTTGGCCTTACCATCTTTACTTTTGCGGTCTCCTTTATTGATCTCTATGCGTCCGGGCATACTACTACCCAAGTCACCCTGATCCACTCTTCACAAGCCGCCATGGGCATCATGTTCTCCCTTTTATTACTGCCGGTATTTGACGCCTTACGTGTGTTTACTTTCCGGCTTTTGCGTGGCGCGTCGCCGCTACATGCCGACAGGCTGCATGCACATTACCTGCTGCTTGATGCGGGCTTTTCTCACACCGGCGCTGTCATTGCCATCACCCTTGCCAACATACTTATAGTGATTGCCGGGTGGCTGATGCAGGATCTGCCACTGGCTCTTAATCTTGCTGGCCAGGTTACGCTGCTTCTGCTGGGAGCTGGCTGGCTGTCGGTGATAAGAAAGCGGTTTCTGGCACACCGTGCTGCATAAACTTATTGGCACGTGTAGTCCCAAACGACGCACCCTACCTCTGTGTTATTTCTGCCCTGCCCTATTCTGCCGGTATCCACCAAAGACTAATCCGCCCTGGAAACTTCAGCTGCAACGACTTCACAATGACTCCCAATGAAAATGAGATTGCCGCACGGAAAAAAGGAATATCAGGCTGTAATCCTGAACGAGAATTTCCGATTGAAAATCAGGAACAGATACCTATTATTGTTTGCGTAGTGCATCAACAAGACGCATCTGAATGCTCTGCATTTCTTCCGGCGAGACCTTCAATTTTGGCCGAGTGAAATTTAAATCATCAGCACTATCTATCGGCACGAGGTGCATGTGAGCATGAGGCACTTCAAGACCAACAACACTGATGCCACATCGGTTACACGGAAAACATGCTTCGATCGCTTTGGCTATCGGTCGGGCAAACAACAGGAACTCACCAAGAAAGTCATCCGTCAGATCAAAAAACTTGTCGGTCTCTACTTTGGGAACAACAAGCACATGCCCCTCGCGCAGAGGGAAAATATCCAGGAAGGCATAAAATCTATCGTTCTCCGCGATCTTATAACCCGGAATCTCACCCGAAATGATTTTGGAAAAGATCGTGGCCATTATATAGTAATATTCTCAACCTTAAATTTAAAAGTACCGCTGGGAGCGGTAACCTCCGCTATTTCTCCTACATGTTTGCCCAATAAACCCTTACCAATCGGAGATGTCACCGATATCTTCCCGAGTTTCAGATCCGCCTCCTTTTCAGACACGATCTGGTATACAAAAGTCTTCTTGTTACCCAGATGGGTCACCGTTACCTTGCTAAGAATAGAAACTTTGCTGGTGTCAATATCTTTTGCCTCGATAACACGCGCCGAAACAATAGCAGACTCCAGCTGCGCAATACGTGCCTCATGATGCCCCTGGGCCTCTTTGGCAGCGTCATATTCTGCATTCTCTTTAAGGTCGCCTTTTTCCCTAGCTTCAGCTATCTGACGGGCTATTTCAGCCCTGCCGGAAGTCTTCAACTTGTTAAGTTCATCTTTCATCTGCGCCAGCGTCTCCTTTGTTAGATAATTCAGATCAGACATTGTTCAAATTCATTTAATTAGTAAAAAAAAGGACAACGCCTCTGTGAGACAGAAGCGTTGCTACGTAAAAATACAAAAAAATATTTTAGCGGGTCATCCGCAGCGTAATCATATGAACACCATTAGCTGGCTTCTTAGTAGGACGGAAAGAGTAGTCCAACGAAACCATTGGCCCGTTCTCACCAAGTCGCTTCTGAGCAGTTGCACCAACAGCTACACCAGTATACATCGTGGTAGAGTTAGCATCGCTCATGATTCCTTTTTCGTAACGATAGCCTGCACGAACCATAAACATCTCGCGGAAAGCATACTCTGCTCCCAGACCCAGGTAGTCATTATTGAACGAGTTTGACTGGAAATTTCCCATGGCTGTAAGCCTGTGCTTAGGTGTGCTATCCGCACTAGCCAGGTGATGCTCATCAAGGTAAAAATCGTAAGATGCGCCAAAATTCAAATAAGTTGGCATCGAAAATTTGTCAGCAGGGTATGTTTGCGACACCACGAATGAAGGTGAGCTCTGAGGCTTTTCTCCATTTACTGCGAAACCGGTACCCGTGAAACGCATATTACTTCCCAGGTTACGGAGCGTAATACCAAAATGGAAATTATCCTTCTTTCCGGTGTGATATTGGATACCACCTTCGAACGCAATACCCAGTGCCCCAATATTACCTACTTGCTCTGAAACGTAGGTCATGGCCGCACCGGCATTTACATGCGATGAGAACTGCTTTGCGTAACCGAGCTGTATGTTCAGGAACTGAGGACGATAACTTCCGACACCTTCCGGATTGTCAAAATCTGTAGTTGTGATCTCTCCAAAGTTCATGGAGTTGAGGGTCACGCCAATCACACCAGCCTCGCCCAACTTCTGGCTCAAGCCAATCGTGTTGAGACTGATATTTGTGCCACTCAGATATTGGCCCCTGGACAACCCTACCTCAGTCTGGTTGGTCTGTGCCAGACCGGCAATATTAGACTTCATTGCCTCCATTCCTGCCACGTGTGATACATTCAGGCCAAAAACACCAGTTGTCCTTGCCCATGGATTGATCATCAGCTCCGGAGCACCGGCCTGACCAGAACGGTCCTTGTTTCCGGCAAAGGAGCTATATGATGCAGCGAGGGCACAGAGTGCAACAAAAGACTTTATTGAATGCTTTTTCATATTTCTCTGAAATAATAGTATTTAAGATTCCGGACGGCGAACCGCCCGGAATAAGATTCAAATTAGTATTGCGTAATATCCAGTGGACGAAGTGAACCAAACCATTTAATAACAGTCTCACCAATTCCTTCTGCATTTACATGTATCAGGTACATACCGCTTGCTATCGGCAGGCCTGCAGCATTGCGTATATCCCAATCAAGATACGAAGTATTCGGATCGCTCTTAGAAAGTGACCTAACCAGCGTACCATCGAGTGAATAAATGCGTACTGACGCTCTTGCAGGCAGGTTGATGATCCTTACCCTGGTATCAAAGCGGCTACCAGACTTCTCATACCCTGAATAACCATAGTATGGGTTCGGCACAGCATGTATCCTCGTCAACAGCTTATTGCGGTTAGTAGTATCCGAAAGTTTTGATGGCGTCAACTCCTTAGTGCTGAACGTGTAGTAAGGGTTTGTTTCCTCACCGGCTACCAGGGCTGTACCCGGCTTTACGAAGTTAGACGCAGGGTCTGTAGCCGCATATGCAGCATATGGCCTGTCTACGCGGAACCTCAAGCGAGTCTTGGTAGGGATGTAACCATCCTTCATTGAAAGCATCTTGACGTTAGGGTTTGTCATTGGCAAACCAACCCAACGGAAATCAAGGAATGCAGCCCTGTGCAGTGGCACGTTTGTACCAACCTTAGCCAGCGCCTCTGTAAAACCTTTACAGCTGTCATACTTGCTACCCAGAACATATACATAATGCTTACCGCCAAAGATTATAGAACCATCGAAAGTATTGAAGCCATTTGTTCCCGCCAATGGTGCTGATGGATTCCACAACATGTCATTGCCGTTGTCTTTAGACAGATATGAATCTTCGCCAAACACGATATTCAAACGCTCGCCCGTGTTCTGGTCAATCGCATAACCAGGGAACCATGACATACCGTCGTCACCTTCCTTATCCGAGTACTTGATAGAACCGTCAGAGTTGAACTCCTTGTTCCAGCTCCTGTGCTTCCTTGTGAAGAACTTATCACCACTGTTTTCAGCCAGATCCTTATCCTCCTGCATTTCCAGAACAGCGCAACGAGTCCACTGCGTCATATCGTTGGTGAAAACTAGGTCAACGTCATTCAGTGGCTTAAACTGATTGATAGTAGTGAAGTTAAACGCAGCAGGGTGATGACCACAAACAAAAGTCCTCACATCCTTAGTAGTTGTGTTGTAGCTTCCAGGATTAAAGAAGTAAGCTGCAAGACCATATGGTCCCCATGACGACTTAACCGGAGTGAAGTTAGAGAACATGTTTCCGAAGAACGCCTTAGGATCGATAAAGTTCGCACCTATCTTGTTGTCATTGAAGCTACATGGATTTGTAGGCGATGGCGCGTCAAAGGCTCCATTTGCACCGGCACGCAACCAGTTAGCAAAGCTACTGTCTGACTGGTCAGTAACGCCCCACAACCATGGCTGAGAAGCATCGTTGAAAGACACGTCAGATGTGATGTAGCCATTCTTAGTTGCCACAGCGTTTGTACCAGGGGCAGAAACTTGCTTCAATGAAACTGCGATACCGTAATCTGCAAGAATCTGCTCATTCAGCAGGCTCAGGTCGCGCTCACTGTAGATCTTAGTGGTACCACCAGCATCATTATATCCTGTAAGTTCCCATGTAGCCGTGTTCTGCAAGCCATCCTGTTCTGCAGTGTTCATTGCACCATGTATCTGAAGTACCCAATCCATGCCGGCAACCTTCACCGGATCAATAACCTTAACATCGATAGGGCCCATACCCTGCATATATGTTGGCTGAGAAACAACACCTGTTTCGAGGGCAATCTTTTCAGATTCTTCGTCGAGCTGAACTTCATTGCCGCCATTACCAGTACCCTGAATACGCTTAATTACAACACCGTCTCCGTATTCTGAGTTAAGCACGGTACCCATTGCGCCGTTCGCCGGATTAGGAAGTGCTGCAACCACTTTGATCTCATTACCTCCTGCAGAGTGTGCGCTACCAAGGTAAGGCACGTCTTGTGTAGATACCGTGTTCCTCGGATCAAAACTCTGGAAGTTATTATAAGCATATGCAACAGCAGTAAAGTAGTAGTTGCGGTAGTTTACAAAACGCTTGTCGTTTCCGGTAGCGAAGGCATCCTGTGTAAGCTGGAAGCTGTGTACGATGCCACTGTCCTTACCGATAACCTTTATCTGAGCAATATTAGTAGTATCGCTGACAGGTACATTCTTCACATAGTTCACGATCTGAGATACACTATCTGCAACGTCGCACTGGAAAACTTCAATTGCCTTGCTGTTATCCACTTCACCAGTGTTCGGATCGAAGATCTCAGCAGGTGTAACCTGGCTATTAGCAAGCTGGAATACCCTATAACCCTGGAATTTGTAAAGAGAATCCGTACTTACACCTTTCGATTTAACTACGAACTGGTGATACAACAACGAGTCGTTATAGGCACCATCGGACCTACCATAGTTCTCGCCAAAGTTATTGCTACCGTAGTCATTCACCAGGTAGAATACCAGCTTGCGATCCAGTTCCCTTACAACCAGTCTTGGTGCTTCAGGACCTTCTACAGTTTTGAATTTGTTGTCGAATAGCGCCTGGGCACCGTCGTCAATGTTCTTTATCGTCTTGAAGTTTGCATTAGGACAACCGCCCTGACCTGCAGCCCAAACACAACCAAAAGTGATATCGTTGATAGCACCTGGCCTCAACTGGAATGGACCAGAAGAGAACACGAAGCGCCTGTCACCGGGGTTGTTGTTACAAGCACATTCAGACCATTGTGTATTGTCTCCCGGATCGCCCCAGAATACGAAGTTCGAAACCGGACCGGCGCCATAACCCTTTGAAGGAGTACCAGGACCAGTGAAGTCATAAGAGAAACGCTCACCATTCCTGATAGAACCAGTCATGTAATAATAGATCTGTATACCGTTATTAGGGTTACCAATGATACTCGGGTCATTATTGTAGTAAGTGAAGTTTGTCATCTTCAGCTGCTCAATTGTGTCCCTGCCATTTACCTTAATGGTGCGCTTAGGACCCTGGAAATAATCCAGACCAACCTGAGGAGGATTCAGGCCATAGCTGTTGAGCGGGTTACCTGCCGCCTGACCATCGTTATTAGTAGCATTGTAAGAGATACCAAGGCCCCTGCTGGTGTCACAACCGATAAAGTCATCCAGGTAGTAACCAAGGTCAAGGTCATCCCACACAGCGATGTAAGTACTGTCGATTGTAAGTGGTCCGCGATTGATAACGCGATAGTTACAGAATGTGGCATTGTTCAGGAAGTCCTGCGTTGCATACGCAAATGCACTTGTCTGAACTTCAACACCCATGGCTGCAGTGAGCGACTGTTGTTTAACGTTACCGGCATCGTTGAATACCCACCAAATGTATTGGTCACCAACGATATCCGGATAGTCACCCTGGTCAGGCTGATACTTGCCATCACCATTAATGTCTACGAACGGTGCGTAAGTGTGTGAAGGGTTCAGCGTAATCTTTATGTTTTGTTGGCCTATTACGTTGTTATTACCCGTCGCAGGCCACTGGTTGATCGCGTCAAAGTCTGCAGACTTCAGGTCACCCCCGGTCTTATATGCCTGTACGAAACGCTTGATGGTGGCACGATCTACTTTCCAGAACTTATCCCAGGCCTGGCACATATCAGAGGTGATAGTACCATCGCTTTCGAGGGCACCCGGCCAATAGTCGTTACCATCCTGGCGATATGTCTGCGCAGCAACCTTTAGCTGTCCCTGCTGGTCATAACCACCAATCCAGCACGAAGCGGCAAACTGTGAGTGCTTACCCGACCCCTTCGGGATCTCATAAGCCGCACGGCTGGCACCGCTCTGGTTCCACCACATGTCGCCACCTGTCATAAGGCGGGCACGCACGTTGTTGATATCAAGGTCTATAGCCTGCGTTGCCGGCTGACAACCTGCCGCAGTAGATTTTAGCTGCAAATTGGCTGGTCGCTTGGCACCCACATTCTCACGCGCGCTGGCACTGTTGCCAAGACCCAACGCTGCAAGAAGCAATGCGCTGACAATCTGTATTTTATTTCCGAAAATCATAACCCTTATAGTTATAGTATGTAATTATTAGAAGTTAAATTCAAGACCGAAGTTTATAGTACGGGCATAGTTAAGGAATCCCGGGTTGTTCTGGTAAATTTTATAAAGGTCAATATAAGACTGTGGATTAACCTGCTGCGGAACGAACTGCTGTCCGAAAGAAGATACCAGGTAACCGTTGTCATCTGTACGACCTGTAAAGCCATACACACCCAGAATTTCCCTTGTATTCAGCAGGTTGTTGATCATTACATATGCTTTCAGGTAGTTAGGACGTTTTGGCCTTACACCCTCAACTGCATCCTTATCTTTCTTACCAAACTTCAGTGCGAAATCCTTGTCTACACGAAGGTCGGTATTGAAGTGCCATGGAAGCCTTGCTCCGTTCACACCACCAAGTACTGTCTGACCCAGGGCGTCTGTGTACCTTGTATATGGCTCACCACTCCTTGTCTTAAGGATCAGGTTAGCACCTGCATTCTGCAGTATGTGCTTACCCCTGATTGTTGGACCTTCTCCGTCGAAATAGCGGTAGTCAGCGTTAACAGCGATGTAGTGACGAGAGTCGATGTTCAGGTTGGTAACATACCTCAGGTTCGGGAACCCTTCGTTCACCAGCGTGCTCAACAATCCACGGCCGCCTGAGTAAGAAGAACCTGTACCCTCAGCAAACTGTAGCGTGTAAGACAGCTGCATCTTCAGGTGATTTGTTGCACGCAGGTCATACATAACAGTAGAACCTTTTGTAGTAGAGAAGTCGCGGTTTCCGTAAGTCTGGTAGCCATATGGATAAGCAAACAGGTAAGGAACAATGTTTACCATGTTCTTACGCTCTTTGTAGAACGCAGTGATTGTGATCGCTGAATGGTCTGTCAACTTCTGCTGGAAACCAACTTCGTAGTCAAAAGTTTTCTGTGACCTCAGGTTCGCATTTGCAATTACACCTGTTGGTGCAGCAGCAGATAGCTGATAGTAATCCCACGCTGTTGCATATCCGATTGAGTTAGGATATGGACGCTGTGCGTAGATATCGTAGTGTGCATAGAAATTCGCAACGTCAGATATCGGGAATGAGAACTGGATACGCGGCATAACTGTAACCTGCGGAGAATAGTCAGTAAATGACAGGTTAGGGTTAAAGTTGCTGTCGGTCATCTTTATGTTCTTGTACTGAGTCTGGATCATAGGCTGAGGGTCACGGCCATCAGAGTATTGCTTCAGGACAGCTGGGTCTTCGATCACCTTACCGGTAGGGTCATACCACGTAGTACCGGTACGGTAGCCAATGATAGAAGGCGATGTAGACTGGTTGTCGCTTACGTAAACAACGGCGTCGTTCGGAACGTTTGCCGGGTGAGCACCACCATTAGTGAAGTTAGTAGCACCTGACACCTCACCAAGTGTTGTAACAGGGTAAAGCGAGTAAGGATCTTTCAGCACCTTAGTGTTTGCTGAGTAACGGTCTACACGAACACCGATGTTAAAATGCAGGTCCTTATAATCAAACCTATCCTGGATATAACCGGCGATGTATGTAGGAGTAAATGCACCTATCGGGCGTGTAAAGTTGCCATTCTGATCTTTTGCAGTCCAGAAGTCGTTGAAGTTTACAGTACCTGTCTGCTTGCCACCGGTGTAAGAGTAACCCCAGTAGTTAATGAATGCGTTACCGCTCAGGTTCAGAAGCTCATCTGCTGAGAACATATCAAGTGACAACTGAGAAGGATCGATATCGTCTACATTGATCACAGCGTTATCTGCAACACCCAGCTTTTTCCTCAGGTTCTTATCGAAGTTAGACTGCTTAACGTTTGCCAATGCATAATAAATAGTATCAGCAGGGCCAGGGATGATGTTTGCCTGTGCACCGGTTGCCTTGTCGTAGAACGTACCTTGGCCAGGGTTGTTGAGGTCCGGTTGGTAAGTATAATCCTTACCGTTCACGCGGAAGATTGGGTGCTGTTTGTCAAGACGCAGGTTCTGGTTGTCAATTGTGCTAACCAGGTTACGCATCTGAGACCAGATGGACTGAGTACCACCAAGGTTTGCAGCAGCAGTGTAAGACCTGATGATACGCTGCTGGTAATACAAACCGAATTCAATAGCGTGCTTTGTTTTCCCTGCCTGCAGATCGAATGACGCATTAACATCGAGGGCGTACTGGTCAGAAAGGAAGTTTGTGAAACCGGTAATAGAAGTACCCGGAGAAGCAAACAGACCGCCACCGTTGAAGCTGTATGTTGAACGTGGCATGTCACCATTCGCCATTGCATTGTTTGCCTGTATTTCCAGTATGCTGTTTGGCACACCGCCTTCCAATGAATTATAGTACTGAGTTGTGTAGTTGGCCAGAATCGGGTTGGTCTCGCTCCTGTGGAAATCGATACCGGTAGACTGAGAACCTGCCATGATCACCGCTGTGCGACCGCTTACGGAATCGGTATTTACAGTGTAAATATCCCTACGCTCACGCGGAGTGAACTTACCTACATATGCATACTTGAAGTAGTCTTTCTTAAAGCGAGGGTCGTCGCTCCACTGGCTTGTACGTTGCCAGTCGGCCTGTACGCTATAGAATGCATTTGATATAATGTTGTTGCGGGTAGATGTGTCATTGATCTTTCCGAACTTCTGTGTGAAACGCACGAAACCACGACCAGTAAACGACTTTTGGTTTACTGTTCCCTGAGGAGACATGAGGCTGAGTGTACGAGAGTACTGGTCATCTGCTACATAATCGACCATACCTCCTGCTATAACACGCAGGTTATCCGTCAACTGGTAGTCCAGCTTACCATTCAGACGAAGTTCTTTAGTAGTGTTATGGGGCTGAATTTTCTTCTGCTCCATATCCTTGAACGTGATGTAGTTAGACTCGTAGTTGTAAATCTTGTTTCCTGCATTGTCAGAAAGAATACGAAGCGGGTTCTGCTCCATTGCAGCTTGCTTGTCGCCTTTAACCACCCACTGCTTGTCGTAAGTAGGATACCTGTTGTGGTCGCTGTAAACGTCACCGCTAAGTGCAAAACCGAGTACCGGTTTCTTCGTTACGCTGTCAATACGCTTTTTATAAAGTGGACCCGCTACAGAGAATGAACCGAGGTTGTTGTTATAACCATCGATAGAGTGCTGAAAACGAACGCTACCAGTTGTTTTACGCGCAACACCGCGAGAAGTGATGTTTACCACACCACCGGATACGTCACCATATTTAGCCGGGATACCGGAAGTGATAACCTCCATCTGCTCCACAGCGCCTTGCGCCATGTTGATACCTGTGTTAGCGTCTTCGCCAATGTTCTGCACCTGCACACCGTCAATGATGTATAGTGTACCAGAGCCACGCGCACCGCCGATGTTTACACCTTTACCACGCTGTGACTGATACAACGCCGGAGCGAGACCCACGGCATCTGACACCTCGGTAGTAGGCAGGGTTTTAATATCCTCTGCTGTAAGAATGGTAGTACCGCTCTTATCCTGGTCTACAAGCGGCTTCTTATACGCCTTGATCACAATTCCCTCCTTACCGCCAAGTACTGTCGACTTACGCTGCATCTGGAAGTTCTGAGTAGTCCTTGCGCCCGGCTGAACGATCACTTTCGTAAACATCATAGAATCGTAGCCGGTAAAGGAAACGAGAACGTCATAATAGCCTGGTTCAAGGGGCTTTACAGAGTAGTTACCGTCAAAATCGGTAACATTTCCACCCTTCAGAATTCCACCCTGGTACACCTGCACGGTCGCGCTCAATAGGGGTTCTTTCTTTTCATCTACCACCTTTCCGGCTATTTCGCCCTGGGCAAAAACATATCCGGAAAGTCCCGTAAACACAAATAAAAGGAGATAACGTAGTATACGTGTCATATCTAACATTAATAAATTATTAGCAAATGAGGCGTAAAGATAAAAAAATCTGTTAAAAACCACTGTCGTAACACATATTTTCTTTACGATCCCGAGTTCACTTTCAAGCTTTTTATAATGGCTTTTGGCAACCTCGTAATATTATAGACGAGTAACAATTTGGCAATCTTGGGTTTTTTTCAAAAAAATTTAGGATTTCGGGGTAGAAATAGCGGCAAGGGCTAATAAATATACAATAAAACATTAAATCGATAGAGGTAATCGGGACCAATTCCTCTGATTTCCGGCCTTTTTGCAGCCGGTTTACCCTATTAGCCTGAACGCCGGGCGCCGTTATGTGCCAAGCTTATCAAGCAATACTTTGCTCATCTTATATAAAGCTTCGTGCGTGTAACCGGCAATATGGGGGGTGGCTATTACGTTTGGCATAAATACAAGTTCCGCAATAGTTTCTCTCAGTTCCTTATCCCCGAGGGTTATCGGCTCTTGTTCAAAAACATCCAGACATGCACCGGAAATTCTACCCGATTTTACCCCTTCATACAGTGTACGTGTATTAACAACCGCGCCGCGGGAAGTATTTATCAGTATGATCGGCTTACGGAACCGGGCAAGAAAGTCTTCATTAAAGTAGTTGACTGTATCTGCCCCCAAAGACACGTGTAGGCTCAGAATATCTGCATTCTCAAAAATTGGATCCAGGCTGTCGCAGAGCTGAACATAAGCCGGAACATCCCCTACCGGCGATTTATCATAGGCCAGGATTTTAACATCGAAGCCTTTCAATTTGCTCGCAAATGCCTGCCCGGTATGCCCAAATCCGATGATGCCTACAGTCTTCCCTTCCAGCTCATATCCCCTGTTCTCATCGCGCTTCCATATGCCAGAACCTATCTCAGAGTGGCTCCAGGTAATTCTCCTGATCAAAGCCAGTAGCATTCCTACAGCATGCTCACCCACTGCATTACAGTTTCCCTCAGGGCTGCTAACGCACCTGATGCCACGACTCTCTGCATAAGGCACGTCTATTACCTCCATACCACTTCCCATCCTTGCTATCCATTTCAAGTCAGGAGCCGCATCCAGCAAGTCTTTGTCCAACTTCAGCCGGGTTGATGTTACCACCCCCACGCAATCAGCAATGAGGCCAAAGGCAGCCTGCTGCGTTATGGATTCATGTATCTGGCATAAGTAACCCTGACTGGTTAGTCCTTCAGTAAGCACCGGGTGAACCGGTGCAGCAATAAGTACATTTCCTTTCATCTTACTTTCGCAAATACCTTTTATATAAGTCTACAAAGTCAGTAACTGACAGTTGCTCTGCTCGCTTATCAAATATAGCATCTCCTTCCATCATGGGCACCGGGATTAACGACTTTAATCCGTTGCGCAGCGTTTTCCTCCTTTGGTTAAAAGCAGTCTTAACCATATTTATGAACCGGCGCATGTCGTCGATTCCATGCGGATTGCCAATGTTGGTAAACCTCAGTACACCGCTTTTCACCTTTGGCGGAGGCGTAAAACAGTTTTCGTGCACATCTATCAGGTAGTCCACTTTGAAATAGGCCTGCATTAGTACACTCAGGATACCGTAGGTTTTGCTGCCCGGGCCAGCGGCTATGCGCTGCGCCACCTCTTTCTGAAACATGCCTATCACCTCATCCACATTTGGCTCCCACTCAAGCACCTTAAATAATATTGGTGATGAAATGTTGTAGGGAAAATTGCCAATGAGACTGAAACGCGCGTCAAATGGCATATCAGCTTTCAGGATGTCCTTGTGAATTATCTTTCCGCTTATCTCCGGATACGTCTTGTTTAAGTAGACAACCTTTTCGTCATCTATTTCAATAGCCTTGTACGTCACATCCTGCCATTGAAGCAGATACTTGGTTAGCGCGCCACCACCGGGTCCTACCTCCACAAGGTTCATACCGGGAGTGCGTGTCACAAAGCCCACTATCTTCCGACAAATGTTCTCATCATGAAGAAAATGCTGCCCCAGGCTTTTCTTTAACGTATACATAGCGCAAAAATACTGGTCTTATTGTTGCTTCTCGCGCCATTTTAAGAAAGACTATACACTATTACAATTTTGACCGTCGTTCATATCCATACATATGCCGCATAGTTCACTACCTTCGCCGCTAATACTATTTTTAGGATATGGAAATAAGAATTGTTCAGCGCGCCGGTAATAACCAGGCATTCATAATCGACGATATTCAGAAGGCAGCATCCGTCGCCGGCCTTTCCAAAGAAGAGGCATCCTTCGTTTCAGCCACCTTCGGTAATGACCAATCGTTTGTGACAATAAACCGTTACAAGGGTTTTGCATTCATAATACTGATGAAGCCTAAAAAGACCGATTGGCAAACAGCAGAGTCGCTTCGCAAATCCGGAGCAGAACTGCAGGCTGTATGCAATAAGTACAAAATACAGGACATCACAATAACCAATGCATCAGGCCTGGCCAATGCAGGACTGCTTGTAGCTGAAGGCACTGCCCTGGCCAACTACCAGTTTCTGAAGTACCGAACAGAAGCAAAAAAGCTGGCGAACTCGTTGCAGAAGATATCATTTACAAAAGACACATCTACCGTTAAGGATGCTACACAACTGCAGATAACGGTTGACGCAATATATAAGGCTCGTACGCTGGTCAATGAACCCCTTAACTCACTATCCGCCGTTCAACTGGCAAGGGAAATAGCTGCAATGGGCAAGGCCGCGGGCTTCAAGGTTACCACACTGACAAAACCTCAGATAGTAAAGGAGAAAATGGGTGGCTTACTTGCTGTTAACAGGGGAAGCATTCAACCACCAACATTCTCTGTAATGGAGTATGTACCCCGCAAACCGCTCAACAAGAAGCCAATTGTGCTTGTGGGCAAGGGTATAGTATATGATACCGGTGGCTTATCGCTGAAGCCAACTGCAAACTCCATGGACAAGATGAAAAGTGACATGAGTGGAGCGGCTCTGGTGAGCAGCACTATGTATGCAATAGCTAAACTACAGCTACCTCTTCATGTTATTGCACTTGTACCGGCAACCGACAATCGTCCGGGACAGGAAGCATACACTCCCGGCGATGTTATTACCATGTATAGCGGCGCCACAGTAGAAGTGCTAAACACGGACGCAGAGGGCCGTATGATACTTGCCGATGCACTGCACTGGGCTAAGCGCTACAAGCCCGAGCTGGTTCTGGACTTTGCAACACTTACCGGCGCTGCATCGGCTGCTGTGGGCGAGCATGGCATTGTATGTATGGGCACAGCACCTGAACAAACAAAGCAGGCGTTTGCAAGCAGCGGCTTCCGCCAATATGAACGCCTCGTGGAATACCCACTGTGGGACGAATATGGCGATCAGATAAAATCGGACGTTGCCGACATAAAGAATGTAGGCGGCGCAACCGGGGGAGCCATTACTGCCGGCAAATTCCTGCAGCACTTCACAGACTACCCATGGATGCACTTTGACATAGCAGGTGTATCTTTCTTTAGCGGCAAAAAGGGATACCACACTACCGGTGGCACCGGCTATGGCATCAAAATGCTGCTTGATTTCCTCACTAATTATGGTAAAGGATAATTACATTTAGCGACCATCTAAAATCCCCACATGCATACACAATCTGAAAAACCGATAATCGGGATCACTACAGGCGACCTGAACGGCATAGGCACAGAAGTCATTATCAAGACTTTTTCTGACAACAGAATGCTGGACCTATGCACACCGGTTATCTTCTCATCTAATAAGGTTATTAACTTTTATAGACGAATTGCTGCCGAGCATACCCTAAACTTTAACAGCACCAAAGACCTTACCAAGCTAAACCCCAAACAGGTAAATGTATTTAACTGCTGGGAAGACGAGGTAGCAATACAACCCGGCGTGCTTACAGAAGCCGGCGGCAAATATGCCATTCGCTCGCTGATGGTAGCTACACAATGCCTTAAAGATGGCCAACTGGATGCGATCGTTACAGCACCTATTCATAAAAGCAACACAAATGTGCCGGACTTTCCCTTTACCGGGCATACACCATTCTTCAAAGAAAAGTTTGGAGCCAAAGATGTGTTGATGATTCTCTTCAGCAACACACTAAGAGTAGCCCTTGCTACAGAGCATATTCCCATTTCAAAGGTTGCTTCTGCCATCACAAAAGATCTGCTCATAACCAAGATCAATATTCTTCGTGAATCACTCATCAAGGATTTTGGTGTGGACAAACCTAAGATTGCCGTTCTGGGACTGAACCCACATGCGGGCGATGACGGACAGATCGGCACCGAGGAGCAAACCATTATTCGACCGCTGGTAGAAAGCTATAAGCAGAAAGACGCGATGGTGTTTGGTCCCTATAGTGCAGATGCATTCTTCGCCAGTGGCAGCTATACACAGTTCGACGCTGTACTGGCTATGTATCACGACCAGGGATTGGTAGGATTCAAAACTCTGGCTAAGGGCGAGGGTGTGAATTACACTGCAGGCCTCCCTGTGGTGCGCACCTCACCCGATCACGGAACGGCTTTCGACATTGCAGGCAAGAATATCGCAGACGAGTCTTCGTTCCGCGAAGCAGTATTCCGGGCCATCGATCTCATTCGCCAACGCGATCAATACGCGGAGAACACAGCTAATCCATTGCGTCGTGGAAAAATAGAAAAAGAAAAGTCGGAAGATTAGGCAACCAAATTGAAATAGACTGAAAAAAGAAAAAGCAGCTCACACATTGAGCTGCTTTTTTTCTGTGTGTCTAAGAAACTATTTATGAGATTACGCTGTGCTGCAAGATTTTTCACTTCCGCTTTTTCTACTCATATCGCCCGAATCAGGCTACAGGCACATGTTTCAGGGGATTGAAAGAAAAAGCCCGGCAGAGTTGTGGGCTGCCGGGCTCTATAAAGGATGGGTTAGTAAGCACAATCCTTACACAATATTAAAAAGAAATTTTCACTGAAAAAATTTGCCGACTACTTTTTTCGCCACCACCAAAAAAGATGTTGACAAGTTATCCACAATTTCCACAATCATACTTTTTTCAAGCCTACATACTTGCTATCAGATTGACTACATCAGACTGCAAAAAAAGAACACGAAAGCTATGTGCTTTCGTGTTCAAAATAATTTGCCCTAATAGAAACTTCACTAAACTACCAGTCTTTTTCCATGCGCACAGGTGCCCCTTTTTCTTTCTTCATTTTATCCTGTAGTTTCTTTTCTTCTTGTTGCAGCGCGTTCAGCAATTGCTCTGCCTGCTGCTGAGAAAGCTTGCTGGGCTGGCCTTGCGGGCGCTGCTCTTTCTCCTTGTCTTCCTTCTTGTCTCCGTCCTTCTGCTGCTCATCTTTATTCTGCTTATCCTTATCGTCTTTCTTATCCTGGTCCTTCTGCTGCTGCTTGTCCTTATCGTCTTTCTTATCCTTGTCTTTTTTGTCTTTGTTATCCTTTTGCTCCTGTTGCTGCTTCTTTAGCATTTGTTCTGCATAGGAGAGGTTATACTTCGCATCGGCATCCTGCGGATTAGCACGCAACGTCTTCTTATAGGCATCAATGGCTTCCTGCCATTTTTCCTGCGACATATAGGTGTTGCCAATGTTATAGTTTACGGATGCTTTGTTGGCTTTATCCTTAGTCAACTTAGCAGTAGCCTCCATTACCTTTCTCGAGGAGTCGTATTTCTTTTCCTGGTACAGAGTATTACCCAGGTTAAACAGAGCCGGTGCATTGTTCGGATTCTTTTCTACGGCCTTGGTATACTTTTGCTCCGCTTCCTTATACTTCTTCTGGCCGTACAGTGAGTTGCCGGTATTAATGAGCCTGCTTACTTGCGCACTTGCGGTGATTGCAGATAAATGCACCAGCACTGCTACGAGCGCCATGCGTATCACCTGCGCTACATCTTTATATTTACGCTGCCTGTCCATCTGCACTTTCTTTTAACTTCCTACTTGCCCCGGGTAGCAGCAGTTCCAGCACCAGTACCAGGAAGCCTGCCAACAGGAAATACTGGAAATAACTAGTAAAATCGGTAAACATAGTGGAGCCAAGGTTTTTCTGTTCCATACTCTCCAGCTGGCCATTCAGCTTCTCAGCTACCTCATCCGTATTTTGCAATAGGCTGTACGTGCCGCGTCCCGCCCGCGAAATTGACCTGAGTTCCTCCTCGTTGAGTTTGCTGATAACTGGATTACCATTCTCATCAAGCTTAGTCGACTTTGTTTCCGGGTCAAAAAGTGTAGTGCCAAGCGGAGAACCAATACCCACGGTATGAATGATTACACCCTCACCTGCGGCCTGCTGCGCTGCCTCCTCTGCCTTGGGGTCGTGGTCTTCTCCATCTGAGATTACTATGAGTGACTTAAACTTGCGTTCATTGCGCGAGAACGCCTCCATTCCCATATTGATGGCGTCAGAGATCACTGTTCCCTGGGTTGGCACCACCTCCGGCGACACATTCTGCAATATCATCTTTATCGCACTGTAGTCTATGGTCAATGGCACCTGCATGTAAGACTTGCCGGCGAACACTATAAGCGCCACGCGGTCATTCTTCATCTTGTCGGTAAGCCGCATAATGAGTTGCTTGGCCCGCGTAAGGCGGTCGGGCTGAATATCCTTGGCCAACATACTCTTACTTACGTCCAGGGCTATCACTACGTCTACCCCCTTTCGCTCTGCCTTCTCTGTCTTATCACCAGCCCTCAAATTTGCCCAACCCACGATTATGGAAAACAACGCTACCGTTAGCAGAATGAACTTTGTGGTACTACGGCCAGCTATGTAGCCCCGAATCTGCTCGGCAAAGAGTTTTTCACTTCCCAGCTTTTGCACACGCCGTTTGCGCCAGTAAATAACACTCATGAACAGCACTACCAACAAAGGGAGTACCGCGAGGGTGTAGAGATAACTTATGTGCTGAAACTGGAACATAATGACGAAGCACAAATTTAATCGGGCAGACCCTTACTTGTTAGGCAACAAAATGTGATTTTGATATTTTTTAACAGGTGTAGGTTTTGTGCGACATTAGCAGTGACCATATGCTTCGCTCAATAACTGCCCGGAAAACGCAAATCTTCACCGTTTTCACATTATTGCTAACGCTCTCGACAACAGTTTCAAGCGCGCAGCCTCACACCCGTGCCGCTGATAGTATTCGCAAGGCGTTTGATATTCCCGCTCTCGCCTACGCCATAGTCTCAGGCGACTCCATACTGGAGTTAAAAAACCTTGGTGCACGAAAGGTAAATACCGCGATGGAGTGCAATAATTACGACCTGTTCAGGATAGGCTCTAATACCAAGGCCATCACGGGTATGCTGGCAGCGATGCTGGTAAAAGAGGGTAAGATCAGTTGGGGCACCCATTTCTTCGACCTTTTCCCCGAAATGAGCGCCACCGCCCGCAAAGAGCACCTTAACCTCACGCTACTAGACCTGCTCACCTTCCGTACGAAGTTGTATCCGTATACCTACACCTATAAAAGACCCAAAAGAGCTCAATTTAGCGGGGACGCTACCGCTCAGCGCAGGCAATTTGCCAACTGGTTCTTTCAACAACCGCCCGTTGCGCGACGGGACTCTATTTGTTTCTCCAATCTAGGCTATGTGGCTGCCGGGCTGATGCTGGAGAAGGCTTCCGGCAAAATATACAAACAACTGGTGGCTGACCTCGGAGAAAAGCTCGGCATTACGTTTCAGTTTGGGCAGCCCAATGCTATTGACGTAAACCAGGTGTGGGGGCATGATGCCTCACTAACGCCCGAACCACCCGCAGATAACTACAAGCTAAACTGGCTGGAAGCTGCCGGTAACATCACGATGACCTTGCCCGACTATTCGCGGCTCATCCAATACAACCTCAAGGGACTAGAGCACGGTACCCCACACCTCAGCCGCGAAGACTATAACTTTATGCACTTCGGGAGGGCACGTTTTGCGTTGGGCTGGTTTTGGGATACAGATGACGCAGGCAATAGATATTCGTGGAATGTTGGCAATCCCGGCACTTTCCTAACCAAGGTCTACGTTTACCCTCATGCCGACAGGGCAATTATTATCTTTTCAAATGCGCAAACGGATATGGCAGATGAGGGGACGGACGCTCTGCTGGAATTACTCCGTAAAGGGTAGCTGTAGAAAAGAAAGATAGCAATCGCCTTCAGAATAGCACTAAAATTTACGTGGCTTCATGTGAGTGTTCATTATTGCAACGACAGAAACAATATCGTCGGCAAATTCAAAGACGACAACATATGGAAAGGAAGGAAGACCGACATCCCTAAACCGGCCTGCCTTTTCAACAAACGAATAGTATTGAGGATTTTCTGAAATCTTCTCAAAGGCTTCAAACAACTCAAACTTAAATCACTCACCCAGCGAAGCACTAATATCAGCATAGTAATCCATGCCGTCATGCGCTTCCAACTCTGAAGAGCCTGTAAAAACGACTTTATACGCCATTCCGGGTGTGGTGGTTGTTGAGGCTTTCTTTCATTTGTTCCAGCGTTAGCACTCTCTCTTTCCCTGACAACATGTGTTCACGCCTAGTCTTCAGCATCTTAACCGTCTCCTCGTCATAAATCGAACTCTGTTCAATTTCTGAAGAAACCAACGTGTATATCGCCATCACCTTGTCCCTATCTGCATGGTCCAGGTATCTATGTAACTTCTCCTTAGCTGCCTCAAAAGTCATATTGTCGGGTTATACACAAATTTACTCAATTATTGTATTGCTACCATCTGCCTACCGTCTCCTGCCAATCCATTATCTTCGCACTCCTTTATAATATACAATATATGTATCGTTCACACACCTGCGGAGAGCTGCGCATGCAGCATGTTGGTAAAGAAGTAAAAATGGCCGGCTGGGTTCAGGCCGTGCGTAAGTTTGGCAGCATCACCTTTGTTGATCTTCGCGACCGCTACGGTATCACCCAGCTCTACTTTAATGAGGAACTAAATCCGCGCCTTGACGCTCAGCCACTGGGACGTGAGTTTGTAATACAGGCCACGGGCAAGGTGATAGAGCGCACAAATAAGAATACAAAAATCCCAACCGGGGAAGTAGAAATAGAGGTGGTAGACTACGTAGTGATGAACAGTGCGGCGACACCTCCCTTTACCATTGAAGAAAATACGGATGGCGGCGATGAACTGCGCATGAAGTATCGCTACCTGGACCTGCGCCGACCAACCCTGAAACATAATATGGAGCTGCGCTACCGTGTAAACCGCTCTGTGCGCAACTACCTGGATGGACAGGGCTTTTGGGATATTGAAACGCCCTTCCTCATCCGCAGCACACCGGAGGGTGCGCGCGACTTCATAGTACCCAGCCGCATGAACCAAGGGCAGTTCTACGCCCTGCCGCAAAGCCCGCAAACATTTAAGCAACTGCTGATGGTGAGTGGCTATGACCGTTACTACCAGATAGTGAAGTGTTTCCGCGACGAAGACCTGCGTGCAGACCGCCAGCCGGAGTTTACCCAGATAGACTGCGAAATGAGCTTTGTGGAGCAGGAGGATGTTATCAACATCTTTGAAGGTCTCTTTAAGCACGTATTCAATGATGTGAAGGGACTGGAAATGAAAGAAGCGTTCCCGCGCATGACCTGGGACGAAGCTATGTGGCACTATGGTAATGACAAGCCAGATATCCGCTTCGGTATGACCATCAACAACATCAAAACTCCGATGTATGGCGAGCTGGAAATCGCAGACCCTACGGGTGGTGAGCTCTGGAAAAGCGAGTTCCCAGTATTTAACAGTGCGGAAACTATCCTGGCAATAAATGTGCCCGGCTGCAGTGAATACACGCGTAAGCAGCTGGACGAGATAACAGAATGGGTGAAGCGCCCGCAAATAGGCATGAGCGGCCTGGTGTACATCAAGTGCAACACGGACGGCACCTACAAGAGCAGTGTAGACAAGTTCTTCCCCGAAGACCGGCTGAAAGCCATCGCTTCATTCTGCAACGCCGAGGCCGGCAGCCTCATTCTGATACTGGCAGGTGCGGAACCACGCACCCGCAAGGCAATGAGCGAGCTGCGCCTGGAGATGGGCAACAGACTGGGCCTGCGCAAGGCAGACGAGTATAAGCCGCTGTGGGTTATTGACTTCCCGCTCTTTGAGCATGACGAAGAGGAAAACCGCTGGGTGGCCCGTCACCATCCGTTTACCTCTCCCAAGCCAGAGCACATAGAGTGGATGAATGACCTGAGCAAATACAGCCGCATCAAAGCGAACGCATATGACATGGTGCTGAATGGCACGGAGATAGGCGGCGGCTCCATACGCATTCACCAGCGGGACCTGCAGGAAAAAATGTTCGCCGCACTGGGCATGAGCAAGGAAGAGGCACAGGAAAAGTTTGGCTTCCTGCTGGGTGCATTCGAGTACGGCGCGCCGCCGCACGGTGGCCTTGCGTTCGGCTTTGACCGTATGTGTGCACTCATAGGCGGACAGGAAGGCATCCGCGATTTCATTGCCTTCCCTAAAAATAACCAGGGACGCGACACCATGCTGGATGCTCCTTCATCAATAGATGACAAACAGCGCAAAGAACTGGGACTATAGTTGTCCCCTAAATATCGAAAGCTGCCCCATTTGGGCGGCTTTTTCATTGCTTATTATAGTGCTTTTGTTAAAGCATCTATAAACCCACAGCCACATAAAACCCTGCTGATACCCTGTACCGTATATACCCGTAAATTTGATAAGCATGAAAAACATCATTCGGTTCTGTCTACCACTCGTCATGCTCATGCTGCAACTGCAGGCATGTGCACAAAAAGACAACTACCACACATCAGCAACCTTCAAAAAAATGAACACTACAGCAAGTACAGAAAAATCGCACAAAGAAGAAATAGCCACATTCGGTGCCGGCTGCTATTGGTGCACAGAGGCACAGTTCCAGATGCTGAAAGGCGTGCGCCTTGTGGAGTCAGGCTTTAGTGGCGGCGCAGTTGACAATCCTACTTACAAAGATGTATGCACAGGCACAACGGGTCATGCAGAGGTTTGTAACATTTACTACGACCCCGCAGTGATATCATACGATGAGCTCCTTGCCGCCTTCTGGACATGCCACGACCCCACCACACTGAACCGCCAGGGAAACGACGTAGGCACCCAGTACCGCTCTGTCATTTTCTATCACAACGAAGAACAACACCGCAAAGCAGAGGAATACAAGAAGAAACTGAATGAAGAAAAAGCATTCAATGACCCGGTGGTTACAGAGATAGCGCCCTTCAAAAAGTTTTACATAGCAGAAGACTACCACCAGAACTATTACAATGACAATAAGACACAACCCTACTGCCAGTTTGTAGTGGGGCCTAAAGTAGACAAGTTTAAAAAGGTCTTTAAAAACAAAATCAAATAATTGTTAAGCCCCGCGAAAATCGGGGCTTTTCTTTTCCCATCGCATCTTTCACGAGTTTTCCACCACGGTGCAAAACTCAGGCACTTCTCTATTTCTGCTGTGTGTAATTTCACTTTAACCATTATTCCAATACACGATCAATTGGCAGCAGTGGGTAACTTATCCTGCAGTTCTTTGAACATAAGTTGAGGAAGTAAATCCTCGAAATAGAAACACCGCTGCCTGGGCCATAATAGCTATCGGCACGTGTTCGCTTACACACTTCACATCTCACAGACTGTTAAAATCGCCCGTTCTGCGTGCGGCACAGCCTTAGGGACACCTTTACCGTACCGCCCGGAAGTATTTGGTACGCAATTTGTTGTTTTATTTATAACCATAAAACCGAAGCACATTGACAGAAGCAATCATTAACCTTGAAACAGTGAACCCCATAGAATTTTTCGGGGTAAACAATGGGAAGTTTGACATCCTCCGTCGCAAATTCCCGCTTCTAAAACTGCTCTCCCGCGGTTCACAGATCAAAATCACAGGCCAACCCGATGAGGTAGCAAATGCACAAGCCAAAATAAGCCAGGTAATACAGTATTTAGAACGAAACGGACACCTTTCTGAAAACTACTTCTCCCGCATTCTCGGCGACGAGGAAAGCGAAGGCGGAGTAACTGAAGAAGCTGTGCCTAACGACATACTCGTATTTGGCCCTAACGGCAAGGTGATACGTGCCAAAACGGCCAATCAGAAACTGATGGCGCAAGTGTCAGAGAAGAATGACATCATCTTTGCCCTGGGGCCTGCCGGTACCGGCAAAACCTATACTGCTGTTGCGCTGGCAGTACGCGCGCTCAAGAACAAAACGGTGCGCAAGATCATCCTTACCCGCCCTGCGGTAGAAGCCGGTGAAAGCCTTGGTTTTCTGCCAGGCGACCTGAAGGAAAAAATTGACCCGTATCTGCGCCCGTTGTATGATGCGCTCGATGACATGATACCCAGCGACAAACTGAACTACTACATGTCGAACCGCATCATTGAGATAGCACCGCTTGCCTACATGCGAGGCCGCACGCTAGATAATGCGTTTATCATCCTCGACGAGGCTCAGAACTCAACAGAGCTTCAACTGAAGATGTTCCTTACACGTATAGGCGCATCAGCAAAGGCCATCATAACGGGTGACCTTTCCCAGGTAGACCTTCCGAAAAATCAGAAGAGCGGTCTGCTGAAAGCGACACGTATTCTGCAGAACATAGAAGGCATAGCCCATGTGCAGCTCGATGAAGCCGATGTGGTGCGTCACCGCCTCGTGAAGCAGATCATCCGCGCCTACGACAAAGACCAGGAACGCGAAGAACAAATTGAAGAGCAGCGTGCAGAGCAACGCCGCGCCCAGTATAACAGCCTTAATAATCCGCAGGGATAATAGATGGTTAAAATACCTGCTACTCAAAGCTCCCGCCTACCAGCGGGAGCTTTTTTGATACACGGAGTTTGTATTTTGCAAACTATGAGCAAAATATCCCTCGCCCCCATTGGTGTTATGTTTACGGCACTTCTTGTAATGTCGTCTTCGTCATTTGCCCAGGGCTCCCCTGAATACAACAAATGGATACTCAAAGGCTTTGAACTGTATAGCACCGGACAATACAAGCCTGCAGCAGAGGCCTACTCCAAGGCGTTCAGTGTGGCACCCGCCGTACCTGAAGACCGGTACAATGCTGCCTGCGCATGGTCTATGGCCACAATACCCGACTCTGCTTTCTTCCATCTGCAACACCTTGCCAACAAAGACAACTTTACCGACATAGCAACACTAGAGAAAGACAAAGACCTCGCATCTCTGCACACTGACAAGCGATGGGCGGCATTGGCACAACGAGTAGCAGAAAACAAAAAGAATGCCGAAAACCGATTCAACAAGGAACTCGCCGCACAACTCGAAACACTTTACCAGCGCGACCAGGCACCACGAAAAGAGTTGATGCAAGCGCTGACCAAGAATGGTAAGGGCTCTGCAGAAGTAGCAGCCGCCTCTGCTAAAATGAAGACCAATGACTCGCTGAATACAGTTGAGATTAAAGCTATCATTGACAAATATGGCTGGCCCGGACCTGATGCAGTGGGCCATGACGGCAATAACATCGTCTTCCTTATAGTGCAGCATGCTTCGCTTTTTGTTCAACACAAATACCTGCCAACAATGCGAAAGGCTGTGAAGGAAGGTAATGCGCAAACCTCTGACCTCGCCCTATTGGAAGACCGGGTTGCACTTGGCCACCATCGCAAACAAACCTATGGCACACAAATATCTTCCGACCCTCAGGGCGACTTCCTGGCGCCGCTGGCTGACCCCGACCATATAGACCAGCTCCGCGCAAAGATGGGACTCGGCCCAATAGCTGAGTATCTTGAAAGCTTCGGACTAAAGTGGAATGTGCAGGACTACAAGAAGCAACTACCGGGTTATATAAAAAGACAAAGTGCCATCGAATAGTTTATCGGTACCAGGTTATCACCTCTTTCTCGGTTTTTCTCTTTAGGTCCGGCACCATAGTACCTTCTGCAGGATAACCAATGGGTATCAGCAGGAATGGTTTTTCGTGTTCCGGCCTTTCCAGCAGTTTGCACAGAAAGTTCATAGGGCTGGGCGTATGCGTTAGCGCCACCAACCCGCAATGGTGTATGGCCTCCAGCAGGAATCCACATGCCAGCCCCACTGACTCCATCACATAGTAGTTGGTGCGTTTGCGGCCATCTACCACGTCATAAGATTTGCGAAACACCACTATCAGCGCCGGTGCTATTTCCAGAAAGGGTTTGTGCCAGTCTGTGCCCAGGTGGCTCAGGTCTTCAAGCCACTCCTCGCTCATGCGGCCGTTATAGCTCTTATACTCTTCTTCCTCTGCCGCTTCGCGTATCTGGCGTTTCATATCGGTATTTGTGACTACACAAAATGTCCATGGCTGCTTGTGCGCTCCGGACGGCGCGGTAGATGCCGCCATGATGATATTACTGATCACCTTGTCCGGTATCGGCTGTGGTGAGAATTCTCGCACCGTACGCCGCCTGTCCATGTAGGAAAGGTGCTCCCGGCTGCGCAGCAACACCTCAGATTCCGGGTAGGTATCCTTGCTGTACGGTATCAGTTTTAAGCTCATAAACCATAATGTAGTGGTGGCTAAGATACCGAATTTCGCATACGCTACAGGCTCAGCATATTTAATGCGGCACGCCCCGGCAGCAACCGGCCCGGCAGGATACTGCCAAAGCGCACAGTTATAGGGGAGGGCGCCTTTTTAGCATCACGGGGACGCTTTACAAAATAGTCGCGGGGATTGATCGTCATCGTTTCCTGCACAAGGGGTTGCTGTTGCATGGTGTTATTTTTGAGCTTTGGAATAACACTTACGAAGCAACAATTCGGACGGTTTTAACAAATCCTAAAAAAATTCGAGGTGGCGGAGGCATTACTCGTGCTAAGAAACTAAGAACATTACTTCAGACATGCCACCCACTTCTGCACCTTCTCGGCCTCCTTTGCAGGTACACGGCGCACCGCGGTATGTAGTTGCACGCCAGTAATCTTCTTCAACATAAAATGCGCTGCGTTTTCCTCCGTTATCCGAAAGAAGCCCTGTAGCAGGTACCTGCCACTCATGCTGCCGGTACTCATCTGCCCACCTACAAGTTGAGATTGTTCCTGCACGCAATGTACCGTCATAGACTCGTCGGCTATAGATGTTCCGTCGTCAAACGTTATTACACCTCCTCCGCCTTTGAAGTGTTCGTGCTCATCGGGAAAGTGAATGAGCAATGCAAAAAAGGTATCTGTGCGAAACTGCTTCAGTACAGTTATGTTTGTCATGTCCGGGCTGCGCAGGGTCAGCGCTCCCGTCTTTGCGTCACGTGTTTCCTTTATCTGCTTGCAGGGGTCTTTGGCCAGCACGCTCAGCGGCAACAATAGTATCAGCATGGCAATGACTTTCATAGGCAGCTTTATTGCTCCCTGAAATTAACACACATATCGCTTTTCTCAAAAAAGTGTGAAGGCCGGCCTCCTCTAAATTGTTGATATCTTCTTCGGTCATTTTTACGTGCCCGCAGATCCTGGTGTTACCTTTGTGATGCGATAGGTGACATGGCGAGTTTGAAACCGAATCTTGTGTGGTGACATTTCCTTCCGGCTTTTCATTTTTCACCGGCAAAACCGGAAATGACAACAAAAATCAATTGATTACCAACACATTGCGAATGAAACGCAATTTCCGACGCCGGCAAAAACCGGAAGCAAACCGGAAGTAGTCGGTCAAAAGCAAGACACTCTTTATGGTCCCCCGCACCTCTGATTAGGTGGTTCTTCGTCCCGAATACACCATCGGGTCCCGGATGCTATTATCGAGAATTTGTAAAATGGATTTGGGGGCCGATAGCTAACGGGATGTTATTTGGAATTTGACGGCTTAAATAGGACATTTGACATCCGGCGAAGGCGTTTGTAGGCTTTCGTTGTTAACTAACTAAACATGATCAAGATTACACTGCCTGACGGCTCCGTACGCGAGTATGCCGCAGGAACATCTTCCGCTGATGTGGCAAAGTCTATCAGCGAAGGGCTGGCAAGAAAGGTACTTGCAGCCGAGGTAAATGGAGAAGTATGGGATTCATCCCGCCCCATTAACACCGATTCTTCCCTCAAGCTCCTCACGTGGGACGACTCTGGCGCAAAGGCTACTTTCTGGCACTCATCGGCCCACCTTATGGCTGAGGCACTGGAGGCGCTCTACCCGGGCACCAAGTTCGGTATTGGTCCATCTATCGAAAATGGCTTCTATTATGACATTGATCTCGGCGACCGCACTATCAGTGACGAAGACCTGAAGAAGATAGAAGACAAAATGAAGGAACTGGCCAAGCAGAACAATACCTACGTGCGCCAGGACATGCCTAAGGACAAAGCTATTGCCTACTTCACCGAGAAAGATGACCAGTACAAACTGGAGCTCCTAGAAGGCCTGCAGGACGGCAGTATCACCTTCTATACGCAGGGAAACTTTACCGACCTCTGCCGTGGGCCGCACATACCTAGTACAGGTGCCATCAAAGCGGTGAAGCTCACCAACATTGCTGGTGCATACTGGCGCGGCAACGAAAAGAACAAGATGCTGACCCGCATCTATGGCATCACCTTTCCGCAGCAGAAGGAACTGGATGAATACCTGGCCCTGCTGGAAGAGGCTAAAAAGCGCGACCACCGCAGGCTGGGCAAAGAGTTGGAACTGTTCACCTTCTCTGAAAAGGTAGGCAGCGGCCTGCCTTTGTGGCTGCCAAAGGGTGCTATGCTGCGCGAGCGCCTGCAGCAGTTCCTGCAGCGTGCTCAGATAGAGACAGGTTACCTTCCGGTTATAACGCCGCACATCGGTAGCAAGCAGCTTTATGTTACGTCAGGTCACTGGGAAAAATATGGTAAGGACAGCTTCCGCCCCATCACCACTCCGCAAGAGGGTGAGGAGTTCATGCTGAAACCAATGAACTGCCCACACCACTGCGAGATCTATAAGTCATCACCAAGATCTTATAAAGACCTGCCACTACGCCTGGCCGAGTTTGGTACTGTGTATCGCTACGAGCAGCGTGGCGAGTTGCATGGCCTCACACGTGTACGTGGCTTCACGCAGGACGATGCTCACCTGTTCTGTATGCCAGAGCAGGTAAGCGCTGAGTTCAAAAAGGTAATAGACCTGGTGCTATACGTGTTCGAGTCACTTGGCTTCACAGAGTATACTGCCCAGGTATCCCTTCGCGACCAGGAAGACCGCAGCAAGTACATAGGCAGCGAGGAAAACTGGGCCATCGCAGAGCAGGCTATTATAGACGCAGCAAACGACAAGGGACTGAAAACGGTCATAGAGTATGGCGAGGCGGCCTTCTACGGTCCCAAGCTCGATTTTATGGTGCGCGATGCCCTGGGCCGCAAGTGGCAGCTTGGCACCATCCAGGTAGACTATAACTTACCTGAACGTTTTGAGCTGGAATATGTAGATGTAGACAATACACGCAAGCGCCCGGTAATGATCCACCGTGCACCATTCGGCAGCATGGAGCGTTTCATAGCTGTGCTGCTGGAGCACTGCGGAGGCAACCTGCCTTTGTGGCTGGCACCGCTTCAGGTAATGATTCTACCTATCAGCGATAAGTATAGCGAGTATGCCCACAAGGTAGCTGCCGAGCTGAAGGCTGCAGATATTCGTGCTGAGCTGGATGAGCGCAGTGAGAAGATAGGCCGCAAGATCCGCGATACGGAGCTGATGAAAACTCCCTATATGCTGATAGTGGGTGAGAAGGAAGCCGCAGACGGCACCGTATCTGTGCGCAAGCATGGCGAGGGCGATAAAGGCAGCGTGCCGGTAGCCGACTTCTGCAGCGATATCCGCAACATCGTTTCTGAGCAGATCAAAGGCCGGTGGAAAAACTAAAATAGCAAAACGCATCATCACGGCGGACAGGGGTAACCTGCCGCCGTGATTTCTGTATAAGACTTATCGAAAAAATTGTAAGTCCTATTGAGTGTTTGATAAACAAATAATCTAATTTTGTCGCATAATCATAAAAGCTGTTAATGCAGAAAAGACCAAAGCCAAAACCTTTTTTTAGACCTCGTTTACCGCAGAACGAACATAAGCTGAACAACGAGATTACTGCACCTGAGGTGCGCGTAGTAGGCGAAAACATGGAGCCGGCCGTATACCCGCTGGCCCAGGCCCTCAAAATGGCCCAGGAGCGCGAGGTAGACCTCGTAGAGATCTCTCCCAATGCGGTGCCACCTGTTTGCCGTCTTATCGACTACAAAAAGTTCCTGTACGAAAAGAAGAAGAAAGACAAAGAACAGAAGGCAAAAGCAAAGCAATCAGAAGTAAAAGAAATCCGCTTCACTCCAAATACCGATGAGCACGACTTCGACTTTAAGGCAAAACATGCCGAAAAGTTTCTGCAAGATGGCAACAAGGTGAAGTGCTACGTACAGTTCAAGGGACGTGCTATCATGTTCCAGGAGCGTGGCGAGCTACTGCTGCTGAAGTTTGCAGAGCGTATGTCTGAGTGGGGTGCACTCGAGTCAATGCCTAAAATGGAAGGACGCCGCATGCTTGCGATGTTCTCTCCTAAAAAGAAAAAATAAAAATAAAGTAATATTTAAAGCACTTGCATCTATTTTGTTATTAACATGTAAATCTGACAGAAATCATTGTTCAGTTAATTGCAAGTGGCTACTTTTACTTCATATTAATCAGTCAACATTCTCTCTTTAGAATAAAGAAGTTTTCATGGTGATAGGGTTTATAGGGGCTGGCCTGTTCTCAGGCTGGCTTTTTTATTTAAACAAAATCAAAAAATACCCCTAAAAATCTTTGTTATTATTAGCATTGTCGTTAACTTCGCATCAGTTTTCATAGTGATAGGGTTTATAGGGGCTGGCCTGTTCTCAGGCTGGCTTTTTTATTTCAGATAGTTCAAACCCGCGCGGGCAGAGGCATTCAGCACATCGCCTACCCTATCCGCAGATTTTTCCTAAATTACACACTCAAACAAAATCGGACTATGAGGATATCGCTGTTGACCCTTTTTATTCTATTTACCGGTTTGCGCGCAGGTGCCCAATTAGCCGCTTACGTGGATAATCAAAACCAGGTGATGGTATGGGACAAAGGCATGATAAGGAAAATAGACTTTCTGGCCCCTACAAGTATGAAAATAGGCCGCTCAGCAATACCCTATCTAGATAACTCCCGCTCCTTTAAGATTTATGCGAATCACAGGGTAACCCCAGTAAATATCGGTTTTACAAACGCCTACTTTGCCACAGATAATCTTGTAGCTTTTCTAAACCAGAAATCGCTGAACGTTTTTGACAACGGAACCGTCAAAAACCTATGCAATGTTACCGATCAATACTTCGTAGCAGATAGCCTTGTTTTTTTCCTGGATAGCTACAAGGGTGCATATAAAGCCTATTACAAAGGTCAGATCTACCCTATTGAAAGCTACTTCTCAGATAGCAGCCTTGCCAGTATCAAGGTCTCGGACAATATTATTGCCTACAACAACTTTGCTAATCAGTTCCGCATCTTCTTCCGCGGCGAGCTGCTTGCACAGGAAGACTATCCTGTAAGCGGGTTTGAAGTGGGCCGAAACACCGTGGCCTACGTAGATATCGACCGCAAGTTCAAAGTATTTCACAACGGCAAGACCTTTGTGCTTGACGATTTTATTCCTAAGTCATACAAGGCAGGTGACAATGTAGTTGCTTATGTTTCTGCCGATGGTTATTTCAAAGTGTTCTATGCCGATAGCGTGCGTTCACTCGGTTTTATGAGCGGTAACTATACTGTTGCTGACTATATCGTGGCGTTTAAAGATCAGAGCAATTATCTAAAGGTCTTCTATAAAGGTGACATCTATACGGTAGACAACTACTATCCACCCAACATGGTCATCCAGTATAACTCCATTGCCTACGTGAACCAGGGGAATACCCTGCGCCTGTTCTCAGAAGGCGAGACCTATGACGTTACAAACGCTGAACTTACGAACTGGCAGCTTAATTACGATGTATTACAGTACCAGATGGGGCAGAACTTATTCCGGGTATTCTATAAAGGACAAGAGTACTAAAACAAAGTATTCTATAAAAAACAAAGTGCCTGGCATATACGATGTCAGGCACTTTGTTTATTGGGGATTTCATTTACTTCATCGCGGCAAGCACTGTCTTCCACGCCTGCTGTTCCTTCTCGTCGGCAATACGGTTGATTTCTGCAGCCCTTTCAAGGATTGGTTTCACCTCAGCATGTTCTTTCAGGTCTTGTGCGTTTATCAGCACATTCAGGTAGCATCCCTTTATTGCTGTGCGTGCACATAAAGCACCAACTCCGGCGTCACTTACACTATTAGGATTGCCTTTCGCTGCCATTTCTATAGACAGATCCATGGCCTGCAAGGCTACCACCATACTGCGGAATGGTATCTTAATGGCATAGATAGTAGCCGCTTCTATCGCTGCCTTTCTTGCCGCTTTTTCCGCATCATTCGACTTAGGCATACCAAAGCCAGCCATTATTGCATTGAACGCGTTTGTGTCCTCATCTACGAGATGGAGCATCTCCTTCATCAATTCCTGGCCATGGGCAGCATGATCGCTGAATTCTTCCCACCGGTGGTCCCATCCCTTCTTGTGCGAAGAGAGGTTGGCCACCATAGTACCCAATGCGGCACTCAAAGCGCCACACAGAGCTGAAATGGAGCCACCACCTGGTGCGGGCGACTCGCTCGCAGTCTCTGCAGCAAACCGGGCCACTGTCATATCCACCAGCTTCTTCGCGTTCACACCCCTCAGACGATACTCTATTATTTTCTTTTGCGGATCAAATGGCCCTAACTCATCAAGCCCCAGCGACTTGATGGCTATTCGTACAAGTTCTTCCTCGCCAACACCCACACTGCGTTGCTGTTTCTTCAGGAAGTACTTACCAGCCTCTGTAAGCGCCTGAAGCGGCACCAACCCAACCAACTCACTACCTGTCACCCTCAACCCACGTGCATTTGCGCGCTCACAGGCGGCATCAAACACCACATGTAGCGGCGTTGTGTTCATATTGGTGAGGTTTATTGATATCTGGGCTATGCCATATTCGTCAATAAACCAGCCGATGGCTTTTACATTTTTAAGTAGTCCGGGCTCCCATATCGCCTCACCGTTGGCATCTTTTACCACTTTGCCATTTGCATCCTTCTTTTGCCTGCCCTTCTCCCGAATATCAAAGGCAACCGCATTCGCACGACGAGTGGATGTGGTATTCAGGTTCACGTTATAAGCGATAAGGAAATCGCGTGCACCTATCACCGTTGCCCCGCTCTGCGCATTAAACTTTGCAACGCCATAATCGGGCTTCCATTCTTCCTTCTGAATTTTCGCGGCAAGCCCTTCGTACTCCCCGCTACGAATATCTGCCAGGTTACGGCGATAGGGGGCGCTTGCAGCGTATTCATAAAGGTAAACCGGGATGTCCAGTTCATTGCCCACACGCTCGCCCAGCTTCTTTGCAAACTCAATCGTCTCCTCCATAGTGATACCAGAGATGGGTATCAGCGGACACACATCAGTTGCACCCATACGTGGGTGCTCACCTGTATGGTTGCAGCTCACCTGCCTTTTTTATTGCCCTGTAGGCTGCTTCTATCACCGCGTAGGGATTGCCTACCATTGTAACTACTGTGCGGTTAGTAGCCTTGCCCGGGTCTACATCCAGCAGGCTTACACCCTCCACCGCTTCAATTTCTGCAGTGATCTGGTTTATGATATTCATGTCGCGCCCCTCACTGAAGTTGGGCACACATTCAATTATAGCGTTTGAAAAGTCTTTCATTTTTATAAGTATAAAGTAGTAAGTAAAAAGCAGAAAGAAGCGCGATTTACCTTCCTGTTTTTTGAGCGGCAAAGGTATGACTTCCATATTCGCCGACAAATAAGCTGCAACTTGATAGCACTGTATCAGATACTATCCCTCAACTGACAGCTAAGAACTTTTTCTTCGCTTTGTAACACGAGTTCATTCACCACGGTATCAAGCTTATAAGTACGAAAGATAGATAGATCCCCGCCGCAGCATACCCCTTGATATGTTTTTAAAGCGCGAAGACTACTATCCCTTCCAAACTCAACACTGACAATGTAGCCTCCAAACCTTACCAGTTTATAATTACCTTTCGGCTTCTGAATAAAGATATCATAGAATTCCACATCATATGCAAATGCCCTGTAGTACCTGGGGTAATGAATAAAGTCCAATAAGCCGTCGCCATTCACATCAAAGAAGAAGAGGTCTCTTAGTTTGTAGTGTACGTTATCTTCTGCGGGAGTAAAGGTACTGTCACCTATTTCATCATAGTCAGTCACTCTTTCTACAAAGTAATAATTGTATAATTCACGAAGTTTCGGGGAGTCTTCTAAACCCGGAACAGGGACTGCTTTTTTAAGCTCAGCCAACTTGAAATCCTCCGAGACATCCTGTACAGGAAATTGTATTTTAGTTCTGATCGGTCGGACAAATTTCTTTCCATATTGACAAATGCTATCCTCACGTGAGATTGAGGTGCGTGATATTGACCTGTCTCTCAAGCCGCATGCCGACAACAAGCTACCAAAGATGGGAAGTAGTACAAATAGCGTTACACGCATTACGTGAAGATACGTAGCCACATGATATTTTGAACAACACATACTGCTGACGGCCCCTGAAGCAAATAGCCTGCGACTTAATCGCAGGCTATCTACCAATTTACTTATCAAAATTACTATCGTGCCACATTCACTGCCCTCAGTTCCCTGATAACAGTAACCTTTATCTGGCCGGGATATTGCATTTCCTTCTGGATCTTATCTGCTATCTCGAATGAAAGTTGCTGGCTGGCTGCGTCGGTTACCTTTTCAGCTTCAACCATTACTCGCAGCTCGCGGCCAGCCTGTATAGCGTACGCCTTCTCTACCCCGTTATAGGCCATAGCCAGGTTCTCCAGTTCCTTGATACGCTGCATGTAGCTCTGCATCATTTCACGGCGTGCACCCGGGCGGGCGCCACTGATGGCATCACATGCCTGTATGATAGGCGAAATGATAAACTGCATCTCCATTTCGTCGTGGTGAGCACCAATAGCGTTTACTACGGATGGATGCTCGCCGCAGCGCTCAGCAATTTTGGCACCGAGCAGTGCGTGGCTCAGTTCTGTTTCCTCATCAGGCACTTTGCCTATGTCGTGCAGCAGACCGGCACGCTTAGCCAGTTTCACCACCTTCTGGCCCAGTCCCAGTTCTGCAGCCATAATGCCGCAGAGGTTTGCTGTCTCTTTTGAGTGCATCAGCAAGTTCTGACCATAAGAAGAACGGAAGCGCATCTTACCTACCAGGCGAACCAGGTCTTTGTGTAACCCATGAACGCCCAACTCGATAATCGTGCGTTCGCCGATTTCCATTATCTGCTCTTCCAGTTGTTTGCGGGTCTTCTCTACAACCTCCTCAATACGGGCAGGGTGAATGCGACCATCCTGTACCAGGCGCTGAAGCGACAGGCGAGCTATCTCTCGACGAAGCGGGTCAAAACAGCTGAGTACTATTGCTTCAGGGGTATCGTCGATAACCAGGTCGACCCCAGTTGCTGCTTCAAGAGCACGAATATTACGTCCTTCACGACCAATGATCTGGCCCTTAATTTCATCACTCTCCAGGTTGAAAACTGTGATTGCATTTTCAATCGTCTGCTCGGCAGCCGTGCGCTGAATGCTCTGAATGATGATCTTACGTGCCTCCTTGGATGCATTTACTTTCGCCTCCTCCATGATGTCCTTCACATAGGCCATCGCATTGGTACGGGCTTCTTCCTTCACCACTTCGATAAGCTCCACTTTAGCTTGTTCAGCAGAAAGGCCTGCGACCTTTTCCAGGCGCTTTACGTGCTCTTCGTGGTGTTTGTCCAGCTCAGCCTTCTTTATGTTGAACGCTTTGATCTGGTTTTCCAGGTTTTCTTTTAGCCCCTCATTCTCCTGCACCTGTCGCTGCAGTGCAGAGGTTTTATCACTTAGTTGCTGCTGTTGCTGCTTTATCCTGTTTTCTGACTCCGATATTTTCTGATTGCGTTGAGAAACTTCCTTGTCATGTGTGCTCTTCAGTTGTAAAAAGTGCTCTTTTGCCTCCAGTAGCTTCTTTTCTTTTAGTGTCTCTGCGAGTGTTTTCGCGTCTTCGATTGTCTTTTTTGCCAGTGCGTCTGCTTCGTCAATTTGCTGTTTCGTATTTTTTGCAAAGATCACTTTACCTAAAAAAATACCTATAACTAAAGCCACAACGGCCAGGACCGCGGCTATAATGGTAGAATCCATAACGATTTAAGAATTTAATATGATCAATATACCTTTCCACACACCCATTTTGCATTAATACATAATATATATAAAAAAGGGTATAGTATTAGCGTGCTAAGTTAATAAACATTTCGTTACATGGATGCGACACCCCCATACTAATAAATAAGTAATGTTAAAAACTTCCGAATGAGTTGGAAAGTGGTGGATGTAACTTTGACCCAAAGCGTAAAAAAGAACCAGTATGCCCGTATTATTAGCCTACGGATATTGCAATGTGTCTGTGATGCCGGTAAGATCGGAACCGATGCACACGGCCGAGCAAAGCACACAGCTCCTGTTTGGCGAGCGTGCGGAGATAATAGAAGTGAATAATCGTGACTGGGCCCGAATCAGGTGTGCCTGGGACGACTATACCGGCTGGTGCAAGTTGTCTCAACTCAACATAATACAGCGAAAAGAATATAGGCGAGAGGTGCGTCATATGGCCATAACCAAAATGGGCAAAATCCTTGCAGATGGCGGAGAAATAGCTATTCAGCCGGGAAGTGAGCTACATGGGCTCAAAAAGGGTCTCTTGGAAATAGCAGGCGGGCAGGGACGATATAGAGGCAAGAAGCAGAAAACCACAAAACTGGAACTTAACGCAAATGCCCTGAAAAGCGCCGCAACCCTGTACCTGCATGCGCCCTATCAATGGGGCGGACGCAGCACTGCCGGGATAGACTGCTCAGGGCTAACTCAAATGGTATTTAAGCTTTGCGGACACAAGATATCGCGCGACGCCTCTCAACAAGCAACTGAGGGGCAGCTAGTAGACTTCCTGCTGAATGCCCGCTGTGGTGACCTGGCCTTCTTTGAGGAAAAGGAAGGAAAAATTAATCATGTGGGGTTGCTGCTGGACAACGAAACCATAATCCACGCCACAGACACTGCCGGCCGTGTAGTTATAGATCGAATAGACCAACAAGGCATTATCAGCACTTCACTGAAGAAGCGGACGCATCACCTGAGGATGGTGAGGAGAATGTTTTAAACAAGCAAAGCTGCAACCCCAGTAACTACGGCAGATCTTCTGTATGCCTGCGTATATAGCCCTTCATAATACCCCTTCCCGTATCGCGAACAAACGAAATGATCTCATCGCGCTCATCTGAAACCGGTATCTCCGTTTCGATGATACTCAATGCCTTCGATACATTGTAGCCACGCACAAAGAGAATCCGATATATGTCAAGGATATGATTGATCTTCTCAATTGAGTATCCACGACGTTTTAGTCCAACAGAGTTTACTCCCACATAGGACAATGGTTCGCGGGCCGCCTTTACGTACGGTGGAATGTCCTTGCGCACCAGAGAGCCACCGGTAACGAACGCATGAGAGCCTATACGCACAAATTGCTGCACGGCAGTAAGCCCGGCAAGAACCACATAGTCGCCCACTATGATGTGGCCTGCCAACGTGGTATTGTTAGAGAAAATGCAGTAGTTGCCCACTTCGCAATCGTGTGCAATATGGCTATAGGCCATAATGAGACAGTTATTACCTATCCGCGTGGCGTTACGGTCGGTAGTGCCCCGGTTGATGGTAACACACTCACGGATCGTGGTGTTGTCGCCAATTATAGTAATGGTATCCTCACCCTTGAACTTCAGGTCCTGCGGTATCGCTGAGATGACGGAGCTCGGAAATATCTGGCAGTTCTTCCCTATCCGGGCACCTTCCATGATTGTTACATTCGATCCTATCCAGGTACCCTCGCCAATCTCCACGTTCTTATGAACGGTGGTAAATGGGTCGATCCTGACATTGGGAGCTATTTTGGCGTCCGGATGGACGTAGGTAAGCGGGTGAATCATCTTTTGTCTTTTCGTATGAGTTGAGCCACCAGCTCCGCCTCAGTGGCGAGCTTGTTGCCTACGTATGCCGTTCCTTTCATCTCGCATATTCCGCGACGAATAGGACTCAACAACTCCAGTTTAAGTATTAATGTATCGCCCGGACGAACGATCTGTTTGAATTTTACTTTGTCGATCTTAAGGAAGTAGGTATCGTAATTCTCAGGATCGGCAATGTTATTTAATGCAAGTATTCCCCCTGTTTGAGCAAGCGCCTCGATCTGCAAAACTCCCGGCATTACAGGGTTACCAGGAAAATGCCCCTGGAAAAAGTGCTCATTGAATGTAACGCTCTTAACCCCAACCACGTGATTGTCGCTCAGCTCAATGATCTTATCAACAAATAGGAATGGATACTTATGAGGCAGCACTTTTGCAATGTGCATGATATCGTAAATCGCCTCCTGCGATGGATCGTAGTGAGGGATATCTGCGATGTGCTTATTCTTGCGTATGTATTGTTTTATCTTCTTGGCAAACTCAACATTGGTTGCATGACCCGGGCGGCTGGCGATAATGTGCGCCTTTATAGCGTGGCCGGCAAGGGCCAGGTCGCCTACCACATCCAGCAACTTATGGCGTGCAGGTTCATTTGTGAAGTGAAGCTGAATATTATTCAGAATACCTTCCTGCTTTACCTCTATCTTCTGTTTATTGAAAATTCGGGCAAGCCGCTCCAGCTCTGCAGCATCCACCACTTTGTCTACCACTACGATAGCATTGCTGAGGTCACCACCTTTTATAAGGTTATTATCGAGCAAATATTCCAGCTCATGTAGAAAACAGAAGGTACGGCATGGGCCAATTTCTGTTCTGAAATCGTCAATATGTTTTAGCGCAGCATGCTGTGTTCCGAGCACTGGCGAATTAAAATCGATAAGAGCCGTGACCTGGTATTCGTTCGAAGGCAATGCAAGCATATCTACCTTCTTTACCGGATCGTAATAGTGAATGTTAGAGTCGATAGAATAGATGACGCGACGGGCCTCCTGCTCATCGATGCCTGCGCTATCGATGGCGTCCATAAACTGTTGAGAGCTGCCGTCAAGTATCGGCACCTCAGGCCCGTTGAGCTCTATAAGCACATTGTCCACACCAAGACCCACCAATGCGGCCATGGTATGCTCTATGGTACTTACACGCGCACCGTTATGCTCTATAGTGGTACCACGCGATGTGTCCACCACGTAGTCCACGTCAGCCTTCACTATTGGCTGGTCGGGCAGGTCTACGCGCTGAAAGCGAATGCCATGTCCCGGATTAGCAGGTTTCATGGTCATGGTCACTTCCTTACCGGTATGAAGACCTACACCATTCAAGGTCACAGAGTTCTTCAGTGTATGTTGATTGGTGTGGTTCCCCACCGAAAGGGTATCCGCTTTCTTCTTGGCTTCCGACTTTGTCAATATCTCGTCACTCACTTTTTATATTCCAGGTTTTGCGTGCTCAATAATGCTGTTAATTCCGCTACTGTTTCCTCCAACTTCTGCAGGCGATGTTGCAACTCGGGCAAATTTCTAAAAATTGCCTGACTTTTTAGAGAACTTTTATATTCAAAGGCCGGCGTCCCGTTAAGGGTTACATTTTCACTGGTTACCGATTTGGAAAGACCACTCTGTGCATTGATTCGGGTACCATCAGCAATATGTATATGGCCAACGATGCCAACCTGCCCACCAATAACACAATTTTTACCGATTTTGGTGCTTCCCGAAATGCCGGTTTGTGCCGCTATTACGGTATTTGCCCCTATCTCCACATTATGGGCTACCTGAATCAGGTTATCAAGTTTTACCCCTGACCTTATAATTGTGGAGCCCATGGTTGCCCGATCAATGGTAGTATTTGCCCCGATCTCTACATCATTTTCTATAAGCACATTACCGATTTGAGCAATTTTCTTATATGTTCCATCTTTTAGCGGTGCAAACCCGAAACCATCGCCACCGATGATGGCACCGGAATGGATAACCACACGCTCGCCCAAAATGCAGCCCTGGTAAACTTTAACCCCGGCATATATTCTCGAATTTGCCCCAATGGTGACATTGTTACCGATGAAGCATCCCGGGTGTATTCTAACCCCGTCTCCAATCTTTACGTTTTCGCCAATATAGGTAAAAGCCCCAATATATACATCCTTCCCGATAGAGGCACTGTCCGCGACAAAGGCGGGTTGCTCCACACCTATTTTTCCACTGCCTTCCACCACATTATTATACTGCTCAAGCAGGAATGCAAAACTGGCATAAGCATCTTTGACTCGAATCAGTGTGGCCGCAACAGGCGCAGCCAATACCAGGTCTTCATTTATTATTACTACCGAGGCTTCTGTGTTATAGATATATTCCTCGTATTTGGGATTAGAGAGGAAGCAAAGGTCACCTTTCCCTGCTTCTTCGATCTTTGCGACGTTGCCTACATGTTCATCCGGATTCCCCTCAAGTCTTCCGCTTAGCCATGTTGCGATCTGCTGTGCTGTAAACTGCATGAAGTTCTGTTATAGCAATTAATTATATGGTTAAATACTCCTGCATTCACAAGAGCATGTGCAGCTGAGGGGCGTACTGCATGCAAGAATTATTGAATGTAGCAAATGTAGTTTTTATGGACGGCTCTGGCAAGTGCCTGGCTAACCAGTGTATCGTTTATCTCTGTAATATTTTTTACTTCCCCTGACTTAGTCTCAATTTTTATCAGTTCGTCATTAATGTCATAAGTTTTGTTCGACGTTTCGCCAGTGAAAACATAGTAATGCAAATCTTCCTCAGCTATTCCTTTATGTTTTTTCAGTTGTTCTCTCTTCTCACTCAAAATGCTTGCCAAAGATGACTCGTTAAAGGCGACCTTATATAATTTTCGCAAAATTAGCATTCTACAGAGGTCGGATAGAATTTTATCGTCATTCGTTTGCCACATTTTTATAGCCGAAGTGACATCAGAATCATCTAGCTCGCAAAAAACGTCCAGGTGGCGGGGATCACTCTGAAAGTCTTCAATTGACAAATTTCGAACCAGGAAGTAATTAAGTGCGGGCGTGGAAGGCAATTGCACACCCCGTGTAGTAAGTTCCCTGGCTCGACGTAGAATATTAATGAGCAACATTTCAGCGCCCAGCACTGTCTTGTGCAGGTAAACCTGCCAGTACATGAGGCGGCGTGCAATTATGAACTTTTCTACGGAATGAACACCTTTTTCTTCAACCATCAGCTCATTATCCCGAACTGTAAGCATCTGAAGAATACGATCATAACCAATGACGCCCTCTGAGACACCTGTATAAAAGCTGTCGCGGTTAAGGTAATCCATACGGTCTACATCCAGCTGACTGGAAACAAGCTGGTGTAGATAACGGGCCGGGTAAGATCGGTCAAATACCTGGATGGCACGTTCCAGCATTCCTCCCATCTCCTTATCAAGGCGCTTCATAATAAGGTGCGAAATCGCTTCGTGGGGAACGTCGGTGACAAGAGAACGCTCCAAAGAATGAGAATAGGGACCGTGCCCTACATCATGCAGTAGCGCAGCTATACGTGCAGCCAGGTAATCCTCCTTTTGTGTAGTGACCCCCTTGGCATTAAGTTCGTCCATAGCCTTACCTACGAGGTGACAGGCACCTAACGAGTGGGCAAAACGCGTATGCATAGCACCGGGATATACAAGGTCGGCAAATCCCATCTGTTTTATCCTGCGCAACCGCTGAAACCATGGATGATCGATGAGCTGCATTAGTTCCCGCTCAGGAAACCTGATAAACCCGTATACCGGGTCGTTTACGATCTTTACCTTGATGCTCATCAGGCGCGCAAATTACCTCAAAAACAGCCAAGAAAATCGGCAGCTGACGCCAGAATGAGCCACGCAAGTGTTAAATAAAAAACAAAGCGGGGCTGTCCCGGGACAGCCCCGCACTTATGAGGCCTTTCGTAAAAAATCGTCGCTATTGTTCCATTACAAAATGGAATACCTTCTGTTCTGTGCCTGTGCGCAGGGTCAGCAGGTACATACCATTGGCAAGGTTGTTCTCCAGCGTTATGCGGCTCTCTATCCTGCCCTGCTTCGCCTTCACCACCCCACGGAACACTACCTGGCCCAGCATGTCTGTTACCTCTGCATTTACGTCCTCATCACCGCCTGTTGACAGGTTGCCGCTGATGGTGAACGTACCCTTGTTCGGGTTCGGTACCAGGCGCAGGTCGCTGATCGTCGTCGCTGTCTGCGATGTGCTCAATGGCGCTACACCGATGAAGAACCAATCTACCGTACCGATGTTGTGACACACGCCGCTGCTGATAACCCGCACCGATATTGAGTCATAATCGCCGAAGATGGCTGTGTAGGTCTGCGAGGTAGCTCCCGGTATCAATATGCCGTTCACCTTCCACTCGTAAGTAGGATTCGGTCCTGCATTCTCCGGCCATGCATGCAGCGTGGCCGGCTTGCCTGCTGCCACTATCGAGCCCGGCTCCGGTGTTATCGTTACTGTCGGGATCTTTATAGAGTCTACACTCATCGTCACATCGCCGCTCGTTACCGTGTTCGTTGTGCGGCAACGGTAGTCGCTGGTCATGCGCAGGTTCACTATATCACCGTTCTCAGGCACATACGTAAAGGTCTCTCCGTAGGCTGCTACAGAGCCGTTCACCAGCCATGTGTAGGCCGGGGCTGTGCCGCCGTATACCGGTGCTGCTGTGAACGTCACAGGGTTGTACTGGCATACTGTGTCGCCCGGTGTGCTGATAACGCCTGCTACCGGCGTTGCCGATGGCATTACGGTAAGTGACTGCGTGCCTGTAGCCATCGTCGTCGCGAGGCAGTTGTAGTTGCTGGTCATTGTTACCGTCACCACGTCCCCGTTTGCTGGGATGTAGCTATAGTTGTTGGCCGTGCTTACGAACACACCATTCACCTTCCATGCATAGGTAGGTGCCGTGCCGCCATATGTTGGCATTGCTGTCATGGCCACGGTCTCGCCTTCGCACACACTGTCGTTTGGTGTGGTAGCGATGCCTACAACCGGTGTCACCAGCGGGTTCACTACTATGGTGGCTGCACCTGCCATGTTGCGCTTACAGCCGCTCGTTACATTCGTAGCCTGTACGGTGTATACACCACCCGGAGTATGCAGACCGAAGTCGAGTGCAAAACCGGTGCCTGCCAGGAAGCCCGTAGCCGATGTGCCATAGTATAGCTCATAGCTTACACCCGGCTGTGAGCCGCTCAGGTTCACATGCATGCCGGTGCCACCGGAGCAGTAGTTGCCGCCCCCGGTTACATTAAATACCTGTGGCAATGGCTGTACGGTCACTACCCTGGTAGACGTACATCCTGTGCCCGGGTAGGTATAGCTGATCGTTACCACACCCAGTGTAACCGAGGTAGCAACGCCGCTTGAAGGATCTATCGTGGCGATGGATGGATTACTGCTGCTCCATACCCCTCCGGTAGATGCGGTCGTAAAGGTATTTGACGCGCCCATACAGATGTGTGGGTTGCCCGTGATAGGTGCAGGCGTACTGTTAACCGTCATCTGCGCGATGCTCTTACAACCTGTGAACAGGATGTAGGTCACATTCGTAGTACCGGCTGACAGGCCTGTAAATACCGTGGAGCTTGATGGAACAGGAGGGTTGTACACCGTACCTACTGTTGTATTGCTGCTGCTCCATATACCTCCCGGAGTGATGCTGCTAAGTATCGTGGTCGACTGCTCGCACACCTGCATTGCTCCTGTGATAGGTGCCGGTAGCGGGTTAACCGTAACTGTATGTACGTTGAAGCAACCGGTGCTCACCATGTAGGTGATAACAGCTGTGCCGGGAGACACACCTACTACTGCTCCGCTCATCGGGTCTACCGTTGCACGGGCCGTGTTGCTGCTGCTCCATACGCCGCCTGCCACAGGGCAGGAAAGTATCGTTGTGTCGTTCACACACACATTCGGTACGCCACCGATAACGTGTGGAAGGTTGATAACTTCTACTGTGTCTACTGCATAACAGCCGCTGCCACCCAGTGTATAGGTTACAGGTATGATGCCTGCGGTGATACCGCTAACAACGCCTGTAACAGGGTTGATGCTGCCATAGCCGTAGCTGCCAAAGCCCTGGCTCCATACACCACCGGCAGGACCGCTGTACAGGTTCGTTGCGAAGCCTGCGCATACTGTAGTCATACCGCTGATCGGTGTCGGGTTCGGGTAAACGGTCATTGAATGGGTAGACATACAGCCTGTACCGGCAAGCACATACGATACGACCGTATTGCCTGCTGACACACCGCCAAAAATGCCGCTTGTCATACCTATAGTTCCTATCGCAGGTATTGAGCTCTCCCAGTTACCGCCGGGTGTAGCGCAGGTCAGCAATGCCTGGTCGCCCACGCACACGCCCGTAACACCTACTATCGGCGCAGGCAGCGGGTTCACCGTCATATCCTGTGTCCTGAAGCAACCTGTACCCAACGTATAGGAGATCGTAGTGTTACCTGCAAACATACCTACCGTCTGGCCGGTCAACGCATCTATGGAAACGTTTCCTGTCGATGCAGACCAGATACCGCCTGAAGGACCGCTGAACTCATATACCGTATCCTGTTCGCACACCTGCGTAGGACCGGTGATAACAACAGGCAGGCTGTTGATGGTCACATCCTTCATTGCGTTACAGCCGGTGCCCAATGTATAGGTAACCTGCATGTAGCCGCCTGAGATACCCAGCAGTGCACCGCTGAACGTATCTATCGTAGCCAGCGTGATGTCGCTCGATGTCCATGTACCGCCTGAGAATGCATTGCTGTAGAACCTTGTGTCTCCCTCGCATACTTGTGACGGGCCAATGATCGCCGATGGAATCGGGTTCACCGTAACATCATAGGTAGAGAAGCAACCTGTTGACAACACATAGGTGATCGTTGCATTACCATAGTTCACACCTGTTACAACTCCTGTTGACGGGTCTACGGATGCGATGGATGCATTGCTGCTGCTCCATACACCACCTGATATCGCATTGCTCAGCGTCCTGGTCTGGCCATAACACATGTCGTGCGGACCTGTAATAGGATATGGTGCCAGGATCGTGAACACGCTCTTGGAGATAGAGCAACCCGTAGGCAGTGTGTAGATGATGTTCGCTGTGTCTGTATCGTGTCCATACACAACACCCATCACGGAGTCTATGATCGTAAATATGCTTGTGTCAGAGCTGCTCCAGATACCGCCCGGAGAGGCATCATAATACGTCGCATTACTGAAGTTACAGAACGCGCCGGGACCGGTGATAGGCGCCGGCAGTGGCTGTACCGTTACCTGTACACTGCGTGCGCATGTGGTAACAGGTAGTGTGTAATAAATATCAGCAGTGCCCAGTGCAAGACCTGATACTACCCCGCCGCTGCTCACCGGTGCTACCGATGGGTTGCTGCTGCTCCATGCACCGGTAGTGCTCGTTGTGCTCAGTGTCTGTGTGAAGCCGATACATACGTTCAGGTTGCCCGTGATAGGTGCAGGTTGTGGCTGCACGGTTACGGTTGCTGTGCGTACGCAGCCTATGCCTTGTGTGTAGCTGATCGTTGCCGTACCTGCTGTTATGCCGGTTACGTCGCCCGATACAGGGTTCACTGCTACGGCGCCCGATGGGCTGCTCCATACACCGCCACCGGGGGTGCAGCTCAGTGTTACTGTGCTATTCTCACATACCCACATCGGTGATGGACCTGTGATCGTTCCGGGTAGTGCATGTACTGTTACCACGGCTGTTGCAGAACAGCCTGTTGGTACCGTATAGCTGATCGTAGCGGTGCCGGGGCTGCCACCCGTAACTACACCACCCGCACTTACAGGGGCAATAGCTGGCGTGCTGCTGCTCCATGCTCCTGATGGGGTTGCGTCTGCCAATGGCGTTGTCTGGCCTACGCATACCTGCAGCACGCCGGTAATAGGTTGCGGAACAGGATTGACTGTTGCCGTTGTAGCACTGTAGCAGCCTGTGCCCAGTGTATAGGTAATGTTCGTAGTACCTGCTGCGATACCGGCCAGTACGCCCGTGGTCACATCTACGGTGCCGGCTGCAGGGTTGCTGCTTGTCCATGTACCGCCGGGCGTAGTAGTGCTTAGTGCTGTTGTGCCGTTCTCACATACTGTCGTCGGTGACGGGCTGATGGCTGATGGCAATGCGTATACGGTTACGACTGCCGTGGTCCGGCAGCCTGTAGGCAGTGTATAGCTTACCAGCGCTGTGCTGCTGCCACTGCCACCGTTCACACCGGTAACAATGCCCGTAGGGCTTACCGTGGCTACGGTAGTAGGGCTGATGGCCCAGGTACCTGATGGTGTTGCATTGGATAATGTTGTTGTCTGGCCTACGCAGGTTGTAAGTCCTCCTGTTATGGCTGAAGGAAGCGGGTTAACAGATACATCCCTGGTGCTGATACAGCCCGTACCCAGTGTATAAGTGATCGTTGCAGTGCCGGGAGGTGTGCCGGTTGCAGAGATACCTGTTACCGTTGCGCTGCCGGGGCCTGTGCCGCTCACCATAGCGATGCCCGGTGCGCTGCTGCTCCAGGTTCCGCCTGATGGCGTTCCGGTAAGTGTGGTAGTGCCGCCGCCCTCGCATACCTGTGGTACGCCTGTTATAGCTCCGGGTAGTGCAAATACGGTTACCGTACCTGTAGTGCGGCAACCCGTACCCAGTGTATAGGTAACACTTACTGTTCCTGCTGTGCCGCCAGTCAATACGCCGGTGCTGCTGCCGATCGTGCCGGTACCGGTGCCGGTAGATGATGACCATGTGCCTGTAGCCGGTGTAGCTGATAATGTTGTTGTCTGGCCTACGCAAGCAGACATTACACCGGTGATAGCACCGGGAAGGGCATTAACTGTCGCTGTCTGCGTGATGTAGCAGCCTGTTACGCCTGTGTACGTCAGTGTTGTAGTGCCTGCGCTGATACCGCCCAGCATACCGCCTCCGGTACTGATCGTGCCGACTGCAGGCGTGCTGCTGCTCCAGGTGCCGCCCAGCGGGCTGCCGGTCATGGCCTGTGTAGAACCAACGCATACCTGTGGGGCTGATGGGCTCATGCCCGTTGGCAGGCCATTCACCAGTACGTTCAGTGTGCGGTAGCAGCCTGTTGGCATCAGGTAGGTGATGTTCGTAGTGCCTGCTGACAGGCCGCAGAATGTGCCGGTAGCGCTGATGGTGCCTACTGCAGGGTTACTGCTGCTCCAGGCACCGCCCGCGCCACTCGTATAGCTGTTGCACTGGCCGGCGCACATGCTCGTAGGGCCGGTAATGGCCGGTGGCATGCTGTTCACCGTCGCTATCGCATAGCGGCGGCAACCGGTGCTGGCTGCTGTATAAGTGATGTTAGCTGTACCCGCAGCTACGCCGCACAGGTTGCCTGTGGAGGCACCTATGGTCGCTACCGATACGTTATCGCTCAGCCATGAGCCGCCGGTTGGCGTGCTGCCCAGGGTGCTGCATACGCCCTGGCAGAGGCTTAGTGTGCCCGTAATCGCTGATGGCAGTGCATTGACGGTCACTGTTGCTGTAACGGTACAACCGGAACCGAGCGAGTACACGATCGTGCTGCTGCCCGGAGCTATACCATAGAACACGCCTGTGGTTGCATCTATTGTACCTGCAGCGGGGTTGGACGATGTCCATGTGCCGCCGGGTGATGTAGTTGATAGTGCCGATGTGCTGCCCACGCATACGTTCAGCGAACCGCCGATCGATGATGGTGCAGGGTTCACCGTTACTGTAGCTATGGCCCAGCAGCCGGTAGCGCCTATCGTATAAGTAATATTAGCTGTACCGGCTGAGCCGCCGCCTATGAAGCCGGGGGCCAGTATCGTAGCTATGGATGGTGCACTGCTTGTCCAGGTGCCGCCGGGAGTAGTGCTTGCCAGCGTCGTAGTGCCGCCAACACAGAGGCCCAGGGTGCCCGTGATCGCTGACGGGGCCGGGTTCACTGTCTCTACTGCGGTCACATAGCAGCCTGATGCCAGCGCATACGTGATCGTTGTGGTGCCGCCGGATGCTCCGTACAGTACACCCGAGCCGGAGATCGTGCCCACTGCAGGGGTACTGCTGCTCCATACCCCACCGGGGCTGGCGCTGCTCAATGTCGTTGTCTGGAACTCGCACACCGTCGTTGCTCCTGTTATTGGAGAAGGAAGACCGTTAACCGTTACCACCGCTGTAGTGATACAGCCTGTAGGTGCGGTATAGGTGATCGTTGCTGTGCCAGTAGTGGTGCCTGCGGTCCAGGTACCACCTGATGTAATAGATGCAGTACCCGTGGCACTGCTGCTCCATGTGCCACCGGGCGTCGCGCTGCTCAGTGTTGCCGACTGGCCCACGCATAGCGACATCGTGCCGGTTATGGCTGATGGCAATGTGTTTACGGTAAGTGACTTTGTAACGTAGCAGCCTGTTGGCGTTGGCAGCAGGTAGGTGATCGTTGTCGTACCCGCGCTTACGCCGCCTGCTATACCTGTGCCTGCTCCAATGGAGCCCACTCCAGGTGTACTGCTCGACCACGCACCGCCCGATACAGGGTGGGACATCGGTGTCGTAAGACCGATACACACAGTAGAACTACCT
>JAHBTQ010000011.1 GCA_019638495.1 Taibaiella sp. | reverse complement strand
TATCACCTAAAGAACTAACCGCTTTTCCCATCCCGTTTTCCGAATTGGGAGCGCAAAGATAGGGAGCACTTTCTTACCGGCAAACACTTACTACAAATATTTTTTACCGCTCTCTTTGCCGTTTCTTTGTAGCAAGGTAATTAGACCATGATCAACTACAATTCCCGCGCCTGGATATCCAGCATTTTCCTGTTTAAACGCTCAGACACACTGCGGCAACTTTTCCCAATGATATTGGTTGTTAGCCTTTACGCTGCTGTCATGGTGCACATAGAGACCGTGGTAATGAAACTTCCCGAAGACAGTCCTGTCAAGCATTTCGGTGTGTTGCAGACGCTACTGAGCTTTGTTATCTCCATGCTGCTCGTCTTTCGCACAAACACAGCATACGACCGATGGTGGGAAGGGCGCAAACACTGGGGCGCACTGGTAAATAATAGCAGGAACCTTGCCGTAAAGATCAACGCGCTATTGCCGCACAACGAAACAAGGCACAGGCAATTCTTCAGGCAAGTCATACCACTATTCTCCAAATCGCTGCAACTGCACCTGCAGGCTGAGACTACGCGCCTGCAACTGGATGAAGAGCCACACCCGGAAATACCCGACTTTGACAATACAAAACATGTCCCCAACCAGGTAGCGGGCTTAATAACTACGCGCGTGAACATGCTGTACAAAGAAGGCCTGATAACCGGCGAGCAACTACTAATGCTGGATAGCGAGGTGCGCTCTTTCCTCGATATCTGTGGCGCGTGCGAGCGCATCAAGAATACCCCCATCCCCTACTCCTACAGCGTATTCATCAAGAAGTTCCTCTTCCTGTATATCCTCACGCTCCCTATAGGGCTTTCGTTTAGCCTGCACTACCTGGCAGTACCGGTTGTAGCTATAGTTTCCTATGTGCTGGGCAGCCTGGAGATGATTGCAGAAGAAATAGAAGATCCCTTTGGCAAAGACGAGAACGACCTGCCAATGGCTCGGATCGCAGACAACATCCTCAAGAACGTAAAAGACATACTTCGCTAGAACATTCAAAGGGCAATCGTACCTTTGCACACCTAAAAAGACACAGATATATGGCATCGACAATACAGAACGTTACAGTAATAGGCTCAGGGACCATGGGAAATGGTATTTGCCACGTATTCGCACAGAGTGGCTTCAATGTTTCCATGATGGATATTAAGCAGGAAGCTCTTGATAAAGCGCTTGCTACCATTGGCAAGAATATGGACAGGCAGGTAGCAAAAGGCGCACTGACTGAAGAAGCAAAGCAGGCTGCTCTTTCGCGTATCACCACACATACAGATATGGCCAGTGCAGTAAAGACCGCGCAACTCGTGGTAGAAGCGGCTACCGAAAACGTTGACCTGAAACTGAACATATTCCGCCAGCTGGATGCTGCATGTCCTGCTGATTGCATACTGGCTTCAAACACTTCGTCTATCTCCATCACCAAAATAGCATCGGTTACCAAGCGCGCAGATAAGGTGATAGGCATGCACTTCATGAACCCAGTACCGGTAATGAAGCTCGTAGAAGTGATAAATGGCTATGCCACTTCAGCGGCGGTTACAAAAGAGATCTATGCACTTTCTGAAAAACTGGGAAAAGTGCCGTGCGTGGCAAACGACTATCCGGGCTTTGTGGCAAACCGCATCTTGATGCCGATGATCAACGAAGCCATCATCACGCTACAGGAAGGAGTAGCAGGTGTTGCAGAAATAGACACAATAATGAAGCTGGGCATGGCGCACCCGATTGGGCCATTACAACTGGCAGACTTCATAGGCCTCGATACCTGCCTCTCAATACTGAATGTGCTTTACACGGGAATCGGCAATCCTAAATACGCACCGGCCACACTACTCGTGAACATGGTACAGGCAGGCTGCCTCGGTGCAAAGTCCGGTGAAGGCTTTTACAAATACACGGCAGGCAGCAAGGACCTCGTGGTGAGTCCGATGTTTGCCAAGAAAGAATGGAACTAACTACTTTCAGACTTTTATTACAACAGCCGCTCTCTGAGCGGCTGTTGTGTTTAGAGCTTCACTTCCTTCGGCAAGAACATGCCCGCATTACCGCCATTGCGTATCACATCACGCACCAGTGTAGAGGATATTGTGGAATACATGGGTGAACAAGTCAGGAACACCGTCTCTATCTCTGGTGCCAGCATACGGTTCATGTCCGCAATAGCCTTTTCATACTCAAAGTCTGCGATGTATCTGATGCCACGCAGAATGAACTTCGCGTCTACTTTTTTACAAAAGTCTACTGTAAGCCCCTCATAGCCCGTAACCTCTACCCTACTGTCATTTTTAAAGATCTCTCTGATCCACTCCGTTCTCTGCTCCACACTAAACATCGGCTGCTTTGTGGAGTTGATACCCACACCAATAATCAACTTGTCGAACAAGGAGACCGCGCGCTCTATAACATCTACATGCCCCATCGTTACAGGGTCAAACGTGCCGGGGAAGAGACAAATACGTTGCATTAGTCTGCAGGTTGAGTAAAGAAAGTAAATACAGTAGTGCCGTAATTTTTCATCCTGGTAAATCGCGGATGTTTTTGATAGTCGTTGCGTGGCGTATGCTCCAGGATAAATAAGCCGCCCGGCAACAATAGCTGCTTCTCAAAAACTATCAAGGGTAGATTGTCGATTGTCTCCAACGCATAGGGAGGACCCGCGAAAATGAAATTGTACCTCTCGGTATCCTGTTGGATAAATTTGAACACATCACCCCTTATCAGTTTCACCTTTTTATCTATTCCCAGTTCTTTAAGCGTCTTACTTATGAATGCAACGGTCGTGGGGTCACGCTCCACAATAGTCAGTTCTTCTGCCCCCCGCGAAGCCAGCTCATACGTGATGCTGCCGGTACCTCCAAAGATGTCAAGTGTCTTTATGCCCTCAAGCTCTATGCTGTTCTGCAATATATTAAACAGGCCCTCTTTGGCTACCTCTGTGGTGGGGCGCGCCGGTATACGTGCCGGCGGGTTAAATCTCCGTCCTCCGAATTCTCCTCCTACAATGCGCATTCCAAAAGCTGATTTGCCAGGCATATTGCCGGGTCCCAGGAATTATGAATAGTTAGTCCATTCCCACATTTCAAATTTGGGAAGTATTGCGACAGTGCCCGTACCACGTCATACTCTGCCGCAGTCAGCGTGTCGCATGCTATATTTAGTTTTGCAGGGTCTATATAGTTTTCCTTGCAATGTAACCTCACCATATACGCAATATCGTCTGCGTTGACATAGTCCATCACATGGTGCCACAACAGTTGGCTATAGTTGTGCAAGGTAAAAGTCACCTGCTCGCTCGAAATGCAACATTGCAATTGCAGGCTCTGAGCATGTTTCGCAGCAAACTGGTAGGTATGAAGCGGAGCAACCGCTGCTTTCTTAAAATTGATCCTAACCAACTCGGTGATATTCAAAGGCACTGCTTGCATCAGGTGTGCCTTGTCATGTTCCAGTGTCTCTATCATCACCTTGTCTCCGTGCTCTACAAAGTGAATAGCGGCCAGCCAATTGCGTGCACTACTCTCTTCATATATCTCGTCAGGAACTATAATGTGCCGCTGACTCGAAATAAATACCCCCTTTACCTTTTCTTTTACCGCTAGCAATGGTTCACTAGCAAAAGACTGTTCAAAAAAGTCCAGGCTCCAGACCGGCCTGTTCTTCCCATATCCCGAATAGTGTATCGTCAGCAGTTCTTTCGTAATGCTAAAGCCTGCTATAAACAATCCTCTTTGCACCAGTACACACACTACCAGAGCCACCCGGGATGTCAAAGTTTCTTCCTCGCGTATATTATATACCTGCTTTTGAGTGTCGCTTGTTGCCGAAGCCATATTGTGCCACAATGATACGCAATTGCGGCCTTTTACTCCCAAATATATTTTCAATAGCCATGCAACTTAAATAGACATAGACAGCCTATATCATTTGTGGGCATTGGCGAAATACTACTATTTTTATGGCGGCCACAAGGTGCCGGAGTTTCGCCCTTGCACGCAATCTATAGGCATGATAGAAATAAAAAATATCAAGAAGAGTTTTGGAAGCAAGGTTGTGATCGAAGACGTGTCTGCAATAATGGAGTCGGGTAACACTAACCTGATAATTGGCTCCAGCGGCAGTGGAAAGACAGTGCTTATGAAGATCATGATCGGATTAATGCCGGTGGACTCTGGTTCCGTACTCTACGAGGGAAAGGACATTACCAGAATGGACGAAACGGAGCTTAAAGATCTACGGAAACAAGTAGGAATGCTCTTTCAGGGAAGTGCCTTGTTTGATAGTAAAACTGTTGAGGCCAACGTCATGTTTCCGCTCGATATGTTTACGCGCAACACCTACCGCGAAAAACTGGCCAGGGTAAATGAAGTACTGGAGCGGGTGAACCTTAAGGAAGCCAACAAGAAGTTCCCGGCCGAAATAAGCGGCGGCATGAAAAAGCGTGTTGCCCTGGCACGGGCTATTGTTATGAATCCCAAATACCTCTTTTGCGACGAACCTAATTCGGGACTCGACCCACAAACTTCACTGGTGATTGATAAATTAATCAAAGAAATTACCAACGAATACAACATCACTACCGTCATTAATACCCACGACATGAATACTGTGATGGAAAGTGGCGACTACATTCTATACATGTACCAGGGAAAGAAGCAGTGGGAAGGCTCAAACAGGGAGATAATCTACTCTCGGGACGAACGTCTCAACTCGTTCATTTTTGCATCTGAGTTTTTGGCAAGGGCAAAAGAAATGAGCATGTCCGATGACCAGAGAGCGAAAAATAATGATCCCACAAAAAAGAACTGATAGTTTTACATTGATCAAAAAACTCTGCCAATGCATCTAAAGGTCAACCTCACACTATTATCTATCCTAATAATATTTGCCTTTTTCAAATTGCCTTTTTACAACAATTGGATGAACACCAATCTTTTGAACCCGGCATTTGATATTGTGAGCCTGTCGAAACAGACAGACCTGGAGCAGAGGAAGGTGAACAGATATGGAGCTAGCTACCTGCTGTGCAAGCAGATGACAGACTTTACCAGGCACCAGCAGATCAAAAACCCACTGATTTTACTGCCGCCAGATGGCTATATAAAAGAAAAACGCATTCGCGATGTGAGCATCCCAGAGCCAACAGTATTTTATTATATGACGGGGCAAAAAGCAGTTTGGTATGACAGTCCGGAAGTTATGAAGTCTAATCTGGCCCTGGTCGTTGACCCTCAGGGCAAGCTTTCGCTGATCAAAATAAATAACCAACAAGAATTGGCTGACCTACTAGCTGTTTACAAAAAATACAAACTGGAATTATGAATATTGCAGGCCTGCTCTTTCTATTGCTGACCCAATTTATTTCCGGTCGCGGATTTGTCAAGTTGTTCAGGGTTCAACTATCCTTTGTAGCGCTTGCATGTTTGTCAATGATTTGCGGCGTTATGCTCGTCTCATTTGTACCGTGCCTGCTTCAGATCATGCACATACCGCTTACCGTCGGCAGCATGTATGTAGGTATAGGCATTCTGACGGCACTGCTGGCTGTGCCTCAACTCCTAAAATATAAGGATATCAAGCTCCCATCACTCAAATTGCCGCAGCTTTACGAAATTCCGTTTTACCTCGTCTTCCTGGCCCTCATCATCACCAGCGTATGGCGTTGCTACTATTTCCCTCCTACTCCACGTGACGTACTTACCGGAACAGAACTCATCGCCGAATATGCAGTGCGGGAACACACTATGCTCAATTCTGCACTTACAGTTGACCTGAGGTTAAATGGTGCCGCCAACAATATCTTCAAATCGCCGTTCATCACAGGATTGCAAATTGTTTACAAATTCCTGGTGCAGCCTTTTGGCGAGGTGTGGTTAAGTGTGCTGTTCGTCAGCTTCACCGTTTGGTTCTACTCGCTACTCCGCGAGAGGGTGCATCCCGTCATTGCTGGCACCCTCATGCTCATTCTCCTGGCTACACCCGACCTATTTGCATATACTTACATTATCCTCTATGATTACCCTAACATGATCTTCTTCTTTGCCGGCTTCTTCTTTTTCCTGAGATATATGGAAGGTGAAAAGCTCAACGATTTGGCGATGGTTACAACAATGTTTGGCTTTGCTACCTATCTGCGTAACGAAACGCTGGTGATGGTCGCTGCTATTGCCCTGCCATTTGCCTGGTCGTTGTATAAGCGCAAGACCCCGGTGAAAGACATTGCTATTCGAGGACTCATTCTCATGTCCGGTGCAATCTTTTTCAATTTTATTGTTGCTAAGCTTTTCATGAAGGCTTTCATTCCGGTTCCATTCAGCCTGGGCGAACTGATCAGTAAAGACTGGATGAACCTATCTGGTATTATTGAGAAGAACATTGCAATATGCACCGATCTCATCTTTACACCCAAAGGGATGCAGGTATATGGGCAGTTCTTCTACTTCTTCCTTTCTGTCTTTATTGTTGACCTTGTTATCACGCGAAAGCTAAATTTCGAAGCCCGGTGGTGCCTTTGGTTCATAGCGATAGTATATTTCTGCCTTGGCACGCTTAGTCACCTTATTCCCAGTCACACCATCATGAACTCTGCTAAAAGGGGGTTATTCAAGATACTTCCGCTAATGACGCTCTATTTGGCCAATACAGGAATACTTAAGCGCCTATCAGACTTTATTACTAACCGGGAAAACAAGCTGCAAGCAAGTGCCGGCCAGCCCAAGGTAGCTAACCAACCTGCTCCCAAAAGCGGACGAGGCAAAGTTTCGCGATGATATAGTACCTCCCCCATAGAAAGAGGCCGCTGTTTGTAGCGGCCTCTTTCATATTATCTGACAAATAATGACTATTTCAGCGTACAGGTTGCGTTACTACCAAAGGTATCTACGTAACTTGTTTGTGCATTTTTGCAAAAAGTAGTTGCACTGTTCTTATCCATCTCATTTGCATTGAGAAATACAGTGTCAAGTCTAGCCGAGCGCACTGTGTCCTCAGGATGCACATAGAGCATAGTGGTCACAAAGCATGTACATTTCCAGTTGCCATAGGGATTGTCGTCACCTTTATTGCACGAATAGAGTGTGGCCGCAACCGTAAGGGCAAGGAGCAATTTTTTCATACAAACATTATTTGGTGTAAATGTAAGGCTAATTTCATTCCATAGCAACCACCTCGCCCCTCTCTGTCTAATGCGAATTATCCTGAAGAACCGGAGAACATATAAAATCCTTTTCTAAATTCATTGTTGCTCCTAATGCAGTATTTTCGCGGTTCTTTTTTGAACATATTATTGCAATGAAGGACTTTTCTTACGTCACTGGCCCAACGCCCGCTTACATCGAGTCGCTTTACAGCGAGTTTTCGAAAGACTCAACTACCGTAGACCCGGAGTGGAAGAAGTTTTTTGAGGGATTTGATTTCGCAATTAATAACAGTGGGTCGGTAACGACCAACGGTGCTGCACCTGTTGCAGGTGGCCAACTGGAAAAAGAACTTGCAGTATTCGAGCTCATCCGCGCTTATCGCAAGCGTGGCCACCTCTGTGCTACAACCAATCCTATCCGCGCCCGCCGCGACAGGAAACCAAGATTGGAACCTGAACATTACGGACTCGGCGCGAGCGACATGGACTCCAGCTTTTTTGCCGGTCGATTCATAGGACTGAAGGACGGAAAACTGAAAGACATTATTGCCCGTCTCCAATTGCTCTACACTGCTAATGTAGGTATCGAATACACCTACATCAACGATACCGAAAAATGCCATTGGGTACAAAAGACCTACGAAGATCTTATGCAGACTCCGCTGTCAATGTCACAGCGCAAGCGCATATTGGAAAAGCTAAATGAGGGCGTAATATTCGAGAAGTTTCTGAATACTAAGTTCATTGGCCAGAAACGCTTCGGTCTGGAAGGCGGCGAGGCTACTATTGCAGCACTGGATACTATTATCAATGACGCAGCAGAATCAGGCGTGCAGGAAGTGGTTATCGGAATGGCACATCGTGGAAGGTTGAACATCCTTGCAAACATCCTTAAGAAGACCTACGAACAGATATTCTCTGAATTCGAAGGCAATATGCCGGAAGACATGACTATGGGAAGTGGCGACGTAAAGTACCACCTCGGATTCCAGAGCGATGTTGTTACACCTGCCGGCAAGTCAATAAATGTGCAGTTAACGCCAAACCCGTCGCACCTGGAAGCGGTGAATCCCGTTGTTACTGGTTTTGCACGGGCCAAAGCAGATACGCTTTACAACAAGGAATATGACAAGGTTCTGCCTATTCTCATACATGGCGATGCTGCTGTAGCAGGCCAGGGCATTATCTACGAGCTCCTCCAGATGTCAAAGCTCCCGGGCTATTATACCGGCGGCACTATACATTTTGTCATCAACAACCAGATAGGCTTCACCACCGATTTCGACGACGCCCGTTCCTCGGACTACTGCACCAGCGTAGCCTCAATGGTACAATGCCCTGTGCTGCATGTGAACGGCGACGATGCAGAAGCGGTGGTAAAATGCAGCATGCTTGCAATGGCCTACAGGCAAAAGTATAATGAGGACATTTTCATAGACATGGTGTGCTATAGAAAGCATGGCCACAACGAAGGAGACGAACCAAAATTCACCCAACCCAGCCTGTATGCGCTGATTGAAAAGCACCTGAATCCCCGCGAAGTTTATACTCAGTATTTGCTAAACAAGGGAGAAGCAGAAGCGCGCAGCCTGGCACAGGAAATGGAAAAGCAATTCTGGAATGACTTGCAGCAGCGCCTCGATGAGGTGAAGCAAAAACCACGTCCATATAAATACCAGAAACCGGAACTGTGGTGGAAAGAACTCCGTAAAGCTACCGCTGCCGATTTTGAACAATCACCTTCCACAGCTATATCTGCCGCAGATTTCAAGGCCTATTTCGAAGCGTTGATGAAGTGGCCTGAAAATTTCAGCCCGCTTAAAAAGGTGGAAAAGCTTTTGCAGGACAAGATAAAGACTTTTGAGGCTGATGGTAAAGTCGATTGGGCTACCGGTGAGCTTTTGGCCTATGCATCGATACTTGCAGAAGGCAAAGAAATGCGTCTCAGCGGCGAAGACGTGAAGCGTGGCACCTTCTCACACAGGCATGCCGTTATCTACGACCAGAACAATAACCAACCGTATAACAGGCTGGCACACATCAAGGATGCCCAGGGAACACCCTACATATACAACTCCCTTCTGAGCGAATATGCCGTTCTCGGCTTTGAATACGGATATGCAATGGCAAACCCGCACAACCTGGTATTGTGGGAAGCACAGTATGGCGACTTTGCAAACGGTGCGCAGATCATCATTGACCAGTACATTGCAAGTGCAGAGCAAAAGTGGAGTAATATGTGCGGACTGGTAATGCTGCTGCCTCACGGATATGAGGGTGGCGGACCGGAACACTCAAGCGCACGACTGGAAAGGTTCCTGCAGAATTGCGCTGAGTACAACATGGTTATTACGAACATCACCACGGCGGCCAACTTCTTCCACGCGCTTCGCAGGCAACTGGCATGGGATTTCCGTAAACCAATGGTAAACTTCTCACCAAAGGCCAACCTGAGACATGCACGGTCTTACTCTGCGATGGAAGAGTTTACGTCAGGCGGTTTCAGTGAGGTGCTCGATGACCCTAATGCGGGTGCGGCAGCTAAAGTAAAGCGCGTGCTGCTTTGCTCTGGCAAGATGTATTTCGACCTCAGCGAGAAGCAACTAGCAGATGATCGCAAAGACGTAGCGATCGTTCGCCTTGAGCAGATATATCCTTTGCCTATGAAGCAACTGGAAGCCATCCGTGCTAAATACAAGAAGGCCGAGTGGATATGGGTACAGGAAGAACCTAAGAACATGGGGGCATTATCATACCTGAAAATGACACTGGACGAGAACTTCCCAATCAGGTACATCAGCCGAAGTGCCGGGGCTTCTACTGCTACCGGCTTCTCAAAGAAGCACGCGACTGAGCAGGCAGACCTCGTCAACAAGGCTTTCGAATAGAAACGATACAACAAGCATAGAGAAGGCCGCTTTCCTCATAAGGAAGCGGCCTTTTTCATATACCTATTTATGCTCGCTATCGTAGTAGTGTCACGTTCCCCGACTTCACTATGTCGCGCCCTTTATCAGTCTGGGCTTCTATCGTGTAAACATACACCCCCAGCGGCTGCGGTACACCTTTGTAGGTGCCATCCCACCCCTCGTCGAAACTTGAGGATTGGAACACCACATTACCCCAACGGTTGTAAACACGGAAAGATTTCAGGGTGGCTAGCCCCCTTTTCCTTGGGTAAAGGATGCTGTTTGACCCCGCGCCAGGTGTAAACGCATTGGGCACCGCTATAAGGGCATTCTCATTTACGTTGATGTAGATAGAATCAATTGCCCTGCACCCGTCTTCAGTTACAAATTGCACCCTATACAGTGTGCTCACCTCAGGCGTTGCCAGCGGGTTTGATATAAACTTCCCACTCAGTCCACCGGATGGTGTCCAGGTAAATCGCGAACCGTTTGTTTCAGGTGATATCTGATAAGACTCCCCGGGAAAGATCACAACAGAATCAACCAGGTTCATTACAGCCGACGGCGATACGCTGATCTTCACTCCCAAGGTATCGCGGCATCCATATTCACTCGTCACTATTACGGCATAGTTCTGATCCGTTTCCGGCTTCGATAATGGCGTTGCAGACTCGGGGTCGTCCAGGTAGGTAGAAGGTATCCATTTGTAAGAAACACCTCCGGCTGCTAACAATCTAACTGACGAATTGGGACACACCGTAGTATCACCTCCACCGACGGCAAAATTACCGGGATGAACGACCATCATGGCAGAATCAATTCCTGTACAGCCCGCCGGCGTTGTCACGGTCAGCTTGATGTTTGTGGATGTGCCCGCGCGAAACACAACAGCAGTGATCGTTGAATCATCTACTGCTAGCCCCGGCGACCAATGATAGGAATAATGGTTATACCACGGCGGGTCTACAGAACTGATGATATGCACGCTATCAAACTCGCATAAATGGCGGTTTAGCCCAAGGAACGGATCGGGTACCGGCTGCACGTCTATATAAAAGGAATCTCGCAGGTCGGGGCATCCTTCCATGTGTGTAGTCACGGTATACATTGCCGATGTGTCCGGTTTTATCAGGGGCGTCAGCAATACTGAATTTGCAATGCCGGTCGTGGGCCGCCACTGAAAGGTCATGTCCGCATCAGCAGTGGCCCGTACTTGTACCGACTGTCCCCTGCAAATGGCAGTGTCGGGATTGTAAAGTGTGAAGGTGTCAAACTTTAATTCAACACGTATGGTGTCGGCCCCGGGGCATCCATATTCAGTTACCTGCAGCCAGTAGGTGCCTGTGGCGGTAGCCGTGAGCACAGGGGTTGTGGAATAATCCTGCCATAGATAAGAAGGTGCAGTGTACGTGACGGAAGAGGACAGCACAAATGCCGAACCATTACATACAGTTGTATCAGGCCCCAGGTTCACAACGGGAGGCGTGGTAACAAGTATTACTACCTCGTCAGTATCCGAGCAACCATAGCTGTTGGTCACAGAAAGGGAATAGGTACCGGATGCAGACACATGAATAGAATCGATTGTACTTCCGGTGCTCCACACCCAGGTGCTGCCCGCAGGCTGTGGTGAAGACAATACATACGTATTGCCAATGCAAAATCCTGTGTCGTGCCCCAGGTATACTGCCGGAGCCGGAAAAGATGTCACATGGAAAGTATCCATTCGAACATCGCATGCAAGAATGGAACGTACCCAGTACGCGCCTCCGCTTGTGGCTGGAATACCAATGCTAGATCCACTGCCTGTGCTCCAGGTATAATTGGTATAGCCGGCTGGCGAATACAATCCTATCGGGAAGTCATAAGAACATAGGGCGGTATCGTGCGAAAAGAAAGTTGTATCAGGAACCTGCACCTCTACATATACGCTATCTGCAATATCGCAATACCTCTTAAACGCAATGTCATCGATCACAAAATCATTTCCGGCAGCCACAGTGGTAGCATCATAAATGCATATCGTCGCAGTTGTGCTCGGTCCGCTGTTCCATATTGTCGAGAAGTTTACCCAGGTACCGGGAGCTGCCGTAACCGGCGTTGCAGCCCCCTGTAGCACACCATTTATTCTGAACTGGAGTGTCGGGATGTTAGGGGGCACGGTCACCGAGGAACAGTTGGCAAACCACGCAGAAAAATCATAGTCTGTGTTGGGCGATACAGCTATTGTCTGACACCACACATCTACCGGTGTTGGTCCGGCATTTATGATCATCATATTACCCGTGCCCGTCGTGTGGTCACCCATCACCGTAAACCCGGTGTGCACCCCATTAGGATTGGTATATACGGAATAGTCTCCTTCAACAAGTGTCGTGCTGGGTGGTGCAGCATATGTGTAGGAACTACTAAACCCGGTATTTCCCGCGCTAAAGTCTCCATTTACAACCAGGTTAAAATCAGCAAGGGTCCTCAAGGTCAATTTATAAGAGCCGGATGTCCAGGCTGTTAGTACCGGATTCAGGATGGTAGGGTCAGATAACCCGGCTGCCGGCGTCCAGGCCCGGCTTATCAGTGTATTTGAACCATAAACTGTGGCATTGAGCGTCACCGTCGAACCCTCACACGCATGTATTGTATCGGCAAGGTCTATACTGTCGCATTCTGCAGTCTGCGCATCTGCAACAACAGACCCAAGAACCAGGAGCAACAAGAGCAAAAATCGTCTCATAAGGAAATGTTCATCGTAAAGTTGCGAAAATTCAAAATAATAATGAATAATTATTATAGATAAATGTCTATTTGACAACAATTAACTAAGGGCAATTTGTACCACACTTCATTGATGCACACTACCTATGAGACACACATAAGACTCCCCGGGTTTGGTTTTGGTGCGAAAAATAACTCAGATATATCATACAGCCATTTTAACGATTCTTTGTATCTACTGATTCTTCATGAAAAACCATTTCCCGACTATTCAATTATCTTTGTCAGCTTCATATATACTTTCAATGACCAAGTTTATTTTACCGTTTCTTGCAGCCGTCATACTATTCTCTTCCTGTTCAGAAAAATTTGACGTTGCAGCACCCTACAAAGACGTTACCGTTGTCTATGGCTTTCTGGACATGGGCGACACCGCACATTATGTTCGCATTCAGAAGGCTTTTCTGGATGAAAATAAAAGTGCGGTGGACATGGCAAAGGTTAGCGATTCAAGCTTCTTTTCTGATATCGATGTTCGTATAGACCGCTACTTAGTTACGCAGCCTCAGATGTTCGTCAACACCATTCCTTTGACCAGGGTAGATCTGAATGCTGAAGGATATCCAAAGCAGCCAGGGGCTTTTTTTACAGCACCAAACTATGCCTACAAGTTTACTAATACACTCGATCCTCAATACGTTTACCGACTAAAGATAACCCATAAGAGCACTGGTAACGTTGACTCTGTGGACGCTCCTGCCATTAACAATTTGAGAATTGGCACTTACGGCGGCTTTTATGTGGAACTCCTGGACAATTCCTCTGCTAATCTTTCGGGGCTGTCTTTCTTCTCTACTATTGCAAATCGGGGGTTCAATATCTATGCTACATACGCTCCGACTGTAGGATACAAATACAATGACGAGGAAAGCCCTGCGCAGATTGCGCAAACGATCATTCGCTTTAATTGGGTCGATTCAGACGCAGTAACCGGAGCAAAGACCTTCCATTATTATGATTTTGACGCTGGTTATACTCCACTCTCCTCCAAGGGGAAGACAGTTGACTTCACAATAAAGAACCAAACTATGTTTAGTGCCATGGCTGTAGGCATGGGTAAGGCGCCTGCAAACACCTATCGCCTTATGGAGCCTTGTGACCTCACTTTGTACCTTAGCACATCAGACTACAGTAAATACCAGCAGGCTATGCTCTTCCAGGGCACAGGACTCACGGCGAGCGAGATATCCCCTATTTACACTAATGTAAAAGGTAAGGACGCCCTCGGCCTCTTCACTTCGCGCGCAATGAGAACCGGTAAGATCATAATCAGTGACATGACGATCGACTCACTGCGACTGAACCCGATACTGGATCAGGTAAAGATCAACGGCAGAAATCACTAACAGCACCACGCATTGTTGCTACCTTTAGCCTATGAAGAATCTCATCCTCATAGTGGCTGCAATTGCATGTTTTGGCCTGGGCGCATCCGCGCAATTACAAACCGACCTTTCGCTCAAATACCTCGTACAGCAACCTGGAAAAGCGAGCGCGCATCCCCCTGTCATTATTCTGCTTCATGGCTACGGCAGTAATGAGGAAGATCTTTTTGGTCTTCGTGTAGCATTGCCTGCAAACTACCTTATTGCGTCAGTACGAGCACCGCTTAAAGCTGACGTTGGCGGATACCAATGGTTTGAGCGGGAAATTGTGAACGGCAAGTATACGGGCAAAAAAGAGCACCTGGATCAAAGCCGTAAGACGATTCTCAAATTTATAGGTGAGTTTACAAAGAAGTACCGGGCAGACCCCTCTTCGGTCTATCTCGCAGGCTTTAGCCAGGGTGCCATGATGAGCTACGAAGCGGGACTAACATCTCCGGCAAACATTAAGGGGATAGCAGTCCTCAGCGGCAAAATGCCAGAGTCCCTTATCCCGCTCATAAACACAAAAGACCCGGCACTCAAGAGGCTGCGGATTTTCATCTCGCATGGCACTGCCGATTCCAGGCTACCGTTCAGCGATGGCTTTGCTGCAAAAGAACAATTGGTAAAAATGGGATTTACACCTGAGTTTCACAGCTACCAGGGCATGGACCATTCTATAACAAACGAAGTAATGACAGACCTCCTGAAGTGGCTGAAATAATATCTACTTCAGGTAGCGTTTTATCTCACGCTCAACGTCTCGATTTTTGATGGTTTCACGCTTATCGTGAACCTTCTTACCACGGCCAAGTCCAATCTCCACCTTTGCAAACCCATTTTCATTGATGAACATGCTTAGAGGTACGATTGTGAGGCCCTTTTCTTTTACCTTGTTGTGCCACTTCCTCAGCTCCTTCTTTGTCAGCAGCAGCTTACGGTCGTGCACCGCTTTGTGACCTGCATAGCCCGCATTAATATACTCTGCGATGTGAAGGCTCTTTATCCAAAGTTCATTACCATCGAAAAAACAGTAACTATCGTTGAAGCTCACCTTTCCCAGGCGCACAGACTTTATTTCAGAACCCGTAAGCACAATACCGGCCTTCAGCCGCTCCTCTATGGCATAGTCGAAGGTGGCTGATCGGTTCTTAATATTGATTTGCTCCGGCACGTAAACTTTCAGGTATGTGGGACCAGCGGGCTGCCAGGCAAACCCGTTTACGATCCCTGTTGTTCAATTAGTTTTTGGTAAACCACTCAGCCGCAAGGCTCAGCTTGTTCTTCAGGTTTTTCCGCTCTGTTATAAAGTCCAGGAAACCATGCTCCAGCAGGAACTCTGATCGCTGGAAACCCTCAGGCAGGTCTTTCTTTATCGTCTCCTTGATAACGCGCGGCCCCGCAAATCCTATGAGCGCATTCGGCTCAGCGATATTAATGTCGCCCAGCATCGCATAAGACGCAGTTACACCGCCTGTCGTCGGGTCTGTCATCAATGATATGTAGGGCAACTTAGCCTCAGCCAGGCGGGTAAGCTTTGCAGAGGTTTTTGCCATCTGCATCAGCGAAAATGCACTTTCCATCATTCGCGCGCCTCCCGACTTGGATATCACCAGCAGCGGCAGCTTCTTTTCTATACAATAGTCTATTGCCCGGCTTATCTTCTCGCCTACCACAGAGCCCATGGACCCGCCTATGAAATTAAAGTTCATACAAGCAACCACATAGCCTACGCCGTTCATTGTACCCGTACCCACCGTCATGGCGTCCTTCAGTCCTGTAGATGCCTGCGCATCTATTATGCGGGCGCCATATGGCTTCATATCCACAAAACCCAGGTAGTCCTTCGGTCTGATGTTCTCAAAAAGCAGCTCTACCCTGTTGTTGTCAAACAGTATCTCGAAATACTCCTTCGCATTTATCCTGTTATGATAGTTGCACTTAGGGCACACATACAGGTTATTTGCCAATTCCTTTACAGTACTGGTAGTCTTGCACTCGGGGCATTTATGCCATAAGCCGTCCGGTGTTTCTTTCTTCTCCTCTGTTGACGTCAGAATACCCTTTTTGCTCCGGCGAAACCACGTTGATGACATAATTTATACAATTAAGCAGACGGCAAAGATACACTTATGACCAATACCGAGTACCAGACAACACCTTATACGTTAGAATGGCTCTGGTGTAAAAAGCACTATATTTGTCGCAATTTTCTTGCCGTTGCTATCCAAAGCCCGACATATAGTTATCGCTTTTATCGATTTCTTCTACAAACCCTTTGCGCGTTTTATACCCTTACAGACTTTCAGGTATCTGGCGTGCGGCGGGTCAAACACGGTACTCAACTGGCTTGTTTATTCCATCTCGTTCAATATTGTGCTCAATCAGCAGAGCACCCACATCATTGACGACATTTTCATTACGGCGCATGTAGGCGCTTACATTATCGCATTTTGCATCACGTTTCCGCTAGGCTTCATCCTTTCGCGCTACGTAGTGTTTCCGGAATCCAACCTCCATGGCAGAAAGCAGTTTTTCAGGTATGTGCTTACCACTGCCACTTTCATCCTGCTCACCTACGTGCTCATCAAGCTTTTCGCTATTATGCTTCCGATGGTGAGAGCCGACATCTCCTACATTTTCATTATGGTTATCACCGCGGTACTCAGCTACCTCTCACAGCGGTTCTATACATTCAAGTCTGACGAAGATGAGTCCGACGCATTGGGTGAGTAGTAGACCACTCCCCATTCCGGGTGATACCCAGCCATTTACATTTAGCTACATTTGTCCATCATGTTCAGAGCATTAGCCATTCTTGCGCTTTCCTGCGCTTCACTTCATGCCACCGCGCAATCAACTAAAGACACAACCGTTGAACACGTAGACCTCGATAGCATCACGGTTTCTGCCGAAGCGGGTCCGGCTAAGTACAGGGCTACCACACCTACTACATGGGACATAACCCATACCCGCATCGCACTCTCGTTCGACGGCATAAGGAAAACCGCAGCGGTACGGGAATGGATCAAGCTCCACCCTCACTATTACCCAATTGACACATTGGTGCTGGACGCCAAAAGCCTCGAATTTGACAGCATATTACTTTCAGACAAAAAGCCGCAGTCACTACGCTACAACTACAAAAACGACCAGGTAACCATTTACCTACCCAGGAAATACACGGCAAATGACAGCATAGAGATTTACCTGCGCTACACCGCCATGCCATACGGACACAAAACCGGCGGTAGTGCCGCAATACAAAGCGACCGTGGCCTGTATTTCATCAATACGGACCACCGCTCACCTTACAAACCTGCCCAGATCTGGACACAAGGCGAAACAGAGTCTAACTCGCACTGGATGGCAACCATCGATAAACCTAACAGCCGCTTCACGCTGCAGGTAGAGATGACCGTAGCCGATAGCCTCACTACGCTGAGCAATGGCGCGCTCGCAAAGCAGATGAAGCTCCCCGGCGGCATGCGTACGGACATATGGAAAACAGACAAACCTATACAGGCCTATGCCGCTATGATGGCCATCGGCAGGTTCAGCGTTATCAAAGACAAATGGCAGGGCAAAGAGGTAAACTACTACGTAGAGCCGCAATATGCACCTTACGCACGCGCTATGTTTCACAATACCACAGAGATGCTTTCCTTCTTTTCTCAGAAGACGGGAGTAGCCTATCCGTGGAACAAATACAGCCAGGTCGTTGTCCGCGATTATGTCTCTGGCGCTATGGAAAACACCACCGCCTCGCTCTTCAGCGATTTTATGAATGAAACGACGCGCGAGATCGAGGACGCAGCAGATGGCGGCAGCGACCATGAGGACATCGTTTCACATGAGCTCTTCCACCAGTGGTTTGGCGATTTCGTATCCTGCGAATCATGGAGTAACCTTACGCTTAGCGAATCATTTGCCAACTATGGCGAGCAGCTCTGGCGCATGCATAAGTACGGTAAACTCAGCGCTGACCGCCTTGCATGGAGCGACCTCAATATCTACCTTATGTCTTCTCCTTTCCACGACCCCGAGCTGGTACGCTTTAAGTATGACAGCCGGGAGGAGATGTTCGATGCTATATCCTATCACAAAGGCGGAGCCATCCTCCACTACTTGCACACCTTAATGGGTGATGATGCCTTTGAGCGCTCCATGAAAACCTACCTTACAGCCCACGCATACGGCACAGCAGAAGCGCACGATTGGCGAATGGCCATAGAACAAGTGACCGGACTGGACTGGAACTGGTTCTTCAACCAATGGTATTATTACAAAGGCCACCCTGAGCTGAAGATCGCATACACCTATGATGACGTAGCGCAGAAACTCTCCGTTTCTGTGAAGCAGGTGCAGGACGACTCCACAATGGTTTGGCAATTGCCCATGAAAACTGCAATCATCACCGGCAACAATGTAGAGATAGTTGACTGGAACATCGACAGAAAGTCACACACATTTACCTATTCCTACAAGGACGGCAAACGACCCGTTGTAGTACCAGATTGCTTGCATGTACTACCCGCGCAGATAAAGGAAGATAAGAAACCATCCGAATGGCTGGTGCAAATGCAGCACATGGACGACTATGTAAGCAGGCGACTGGCGATACAGGCCGCTTCCAAACAAATGTCAGACTCCGCTGCACAGGCTACACTGGATATGGGTCTGAGAGACTCCATAGGCGCGATTAGAACATACGCACTGGCGCAGATAGGCAACGCCTTCAGCGACCGCTATCGTAAACGCTGGATGAATGACGTAGTAGCTGCCACCGCCGATAAAGACCGCGAAGTACGCGCAGAGGCATTTGATGTATTAGCAAAATGGAAGGCAGATGCTGCAAAACAAAAAATGGTAGCCGCCCTGTCAGACACATCTTACGCCGTTTCTGCATCCGCTCTGAAAGCGCTGGACAAGATAGACAAAGACACAGCCTACATCGCCGCCCGGAATATCCTGTCTACCGGCAAAGCAGGTGGCAAGCTATTTTCAGCTATCTGGCCTGTACTGGCCGCAAAAGGCAATGCTGATGACATTAGCTTTTTCCTCGAATATGCTCCACGCGCGTTTGGTGGTAAACGTCAGGCGTTTGCAACACCACTGAACATGTGGCTGCGCGAGGTAAAGAGCGACGAGGCATTCGGCAAAGGAGCCGATCTTTATGCAGACCTGATCATCTACGAAACTATGAGTTCAACGCGCGCCACGATTGGCGGGCTCTTTTTCCAGGCAGTATCGTCTCAAAAGACACGCGCAAAGGATGAAGACAAAGCAATAGCCACTACAGCAAAAACCCGGCTGGTAATGCTAAAAAAAGCTGCCGACCGCATAGACTCCGAAGAGCAGGACCCGGAAACAAAAAAGAAATTTGAGAAACTGGTTAAAGACAATTTCAGCGAGGAAGAGTAGAAGTTAGAGTTACCTCCCCCTCCTGAACCTGCTACCCGGTAGTCTTGGAGCTAGGGTTTTAGAGTACATATAGCGGCCTTCATCAAAGAATTGAAGACCCAATGTCAGCCCACAATCCACAAGGGAACCCGGACCTGTAGTATAGAACAGATTCCGGTTGATAGCGTCATTTGGCTCCAGTATCTCTGTATACTTCAGTCCCACGCGACCCTCAATGAAGAAGTGATTAAAATTCCAGCGCCTGCCCATGCCCGCACCCAAGAAGCCGTAACTGCCCGGATCGGCAAATTTTGCATCCCGCCCTTCATAATATGCTTTGGGCGCATAGGTTGAAGACCCTATACCGAACCTGCCATAGAAAAAGTTCTCCGTCCTATCCCAGGTTTTGTAGTAGCCGTGGTATTCTATACTGGCTTGCGCACCCGGAAAGAAGCCGTAATAGGTCCTGTATCCCACCAAAACAGAGTGGCGAATGCTGAGCCTGTACTGCAGCTTCACACCAAACTTCGATGCATAGCTCAGCGGATTAGAAACATGGATAGAGAGACGCGGAGGCAGGTATTGCCCATGGGCCACGGGTGTTACGCACAGCATCACGGGTAATAGGAACAGTAAACAAAGCCTGCCGGGCGAAAGCTTGCGCATCAGGTAAAATCACAATTGTGTGCTTACAAATATCGGGTTTGTCGCCCAACAATACTATAGCCACTCAAAAAAAGCGTTATCCGGCAAATATGCGCTCCAGCGCCCATGCCTTCAGCCTCATCTCATCCCATTCCTTCTCAGGAACGCTATCATAGGTGATGGCTCCACCGGTGCTATACGATAAGTAGCTATCGGCCGCATTGTAAAATAGACTGCGTATAATGACATTTAAGTCCATATCGCCATTGGGGCTTATATAGCCTACGGTACCCGAGAATAGCTCACGCCTCACCGGCTCATACGCTTCTGTCAGTTGCATCACCTTGTATTTGGGTGCACCCGTCATACTCCCCATCGGAAATGTTGTTCTTAGCGCATCGGCAAACGTTTGGTCGTGCCTCAGCCTGCCACTCACCGTAGATATCATCTGGTGCACCTGCGGAAAGCTGTAGATGCCAAAGAGCTCGTCTACCTGCACGCTACCCACTTCACAGCTCCTTGCAAGGTCGTTGCGCACCAGGTCCACGATCATTACGTTTTCCGCTCGCTCTTTTACGTCATTTTGCAGAGCTGTCCTTGCAGTTTCATCCTGTGTGGCGTCGGCTTGCCTCCGCGCAGTACCCTTTATGGGCTGGCAAATGAGTTTGTTTCCTTCTTTCTTTATGTACCGCTCGGGGCTCGCAGACATCATGTAGTTATTTCCCTGCCGGTAGTAAGCTGCAAATGGCGCCGGCGACAGGGCGTTTAGCCTATTAAATGTCGCTAGCGTATCCAGCTCGTCCACACGCGCCTCACCGCCACTACAGAAATTTATCTCGTAGCAGTCGCCATCCTTTATGTGGGTGCGCAGCTTGTCCACTGTGGCTAGGTATTGCTCCCGCTCCATAAATGGCGTAAACTGCACCGTGGGCAAGGGCGCTGCATCAGGCAGCGTTGCTTCTACAATTGAGTTATACACCGCGCCCGGCTCATCAAAACTTTCAATAGTAAGCAAGGATAGGTCACGGGATATAGTACACACCGTCTGCGGAACAAAGAACTGCAACTCCTGCCAGCCATGTCGCTTTTCATGGTGTGATCGCAGACCAGGCTCAAGTGTGTTTTTATAGTCATAGCAGATATGCCCAAACATCCAGTCCGGTCGCTCGCGGTGTTCCTGCAGCAGCGATCCAAACGGCTCGTCCCCGGCATTGTCCATCACCCTCGCCGCACCTGCTGCCAGCAGACATTCATAACCACCATAGGGCGAGGCATAGCTATTGCTATCCAGAAAAAGAAGGATGCTGAACCGGTTAGCCCAGCTCAGCATCCTTTGTTTCAGAAGTCCCGCATCAGCGGGCAGTATTTTATAAGTTGCCTTCTTTCTTTCCAATGTATTTGCACGCATTAGAAATCGTCGTCGTCGTCGTCAAATCCACCACTTGACTCAGAGAAGAAACCCAGGTCCTTGAAGTCGTCGTCTACGTCAAAGTCATCGTCCTTGGCCTTCTTTTTAGGAGCCTTACTCTTTGACTTTGGCAGATCGAACTCTTCAAACTCTTTGTCCAGGTCATACTCGTCTTCGTCGTCGCTGTTGAAATCATCGTCATCTTCCATTTCATCTTCGTCATCATCATCGTCATCGTCGTCATCTGCCTTGCTCTTTGCGCTCTTCTTGGGCGCCTTCTTTGCCGGCTTGTCATCATCATCATCGTCGCTCTTCTTCTTAGACGCAGTGGCAGATTTATTCGCGGGCTTTGCGGCCGGCTCATCAAGCTCATCATCGTCTTCGTCATCCAGGTCTTCCTTCTTTGCTTTCGGCGCCGGTTTTTTTGACGCTGAAGCGGCGGCAGGTGTAGCAGCCTTTTTCGCAGGAGTCTTTTTATCGTTACTTGATTTCATAGCACTTTCTCTTGTTGGCGTAAAATTTTGATAGTTTGTCGAATTTGCCAAATTTTTTTTGTCGGCTCAAAAACAATATATTTTCACTATGGCACTACGATCAACTGATCGCGTCCGGTTCCGTTCGAAATATGACTGATCTTCGTACCCAGGTACGTTTCTATAAACTTAGAGTAATCCTTAAACGCCTGTGGCAACTCGTCAAAAGTTTTGCACTCGCTGATCGGCGTTTCCCAACCCTTGAACGAAGAATATAGCGGCTCAATGTGAGCTTCACAAACGTCAAACGGCATCTCATTGGTATTCACTCCATTCACCTTATATTCTGTAGCGGCCTGCAACGTTTCAAAACCATCCATAACATCGGTCTTCGTTACAATCAGTTTTGTCACACCACTCAGCATCACCGCATAGCGCAGCGCTACAAGGTCTATCCAGCCACACCTGCGTGGGCGGCCCGTAGTGGCACCAAACTCATGACCTGCAGCACGCAGACGCTCGCCTGTAGCATCTTCCAGCTCTGTAGGGAATGGGCCTCCGCCTACACGTGTACAGTAGGCTTTTGTGATACCATACACATCTCCCACACGCGAAGGAGCGACACCTAGTCCGCTACATACACCCGCCGCTATCGTGTTAGACGATGTCACGAACGGATAGGTGCCAAAGTCTATATCCAGCATACTACCCTGCGCACCCTCAGCCAGTATCTTTTTGCCATTCTTCAGGTGCCCCTCCAGCCAATATTCAGCATTCACTATCTGCAGGAAGCGCATACGTTCCACCGCCTCAAAGAACGGCTGTTCCCATTGCTCCCACTCTATAGGCGTGCCACCATATTGGCGCAGCATTTGCACATGCTTTTGCGTCAGCTTATTATATTTCTCTTTGAAGTTAGGGCTCAGTATGTCACCAACGCGCAGTCCGTTACGTCCGGTCTTGTCCATATAGGCCGGACCGATACCCTTCAGCGTAGAGCCTATTTTATCAGCACCCTTTGCCTGCTCGCTGGCTGCATCCAGCGCCCTGTGAGTAGGCAATATCAGATGCGCCTTCTGCGACACAAACAGTCGCCTCAACAGGTCAGGGCATAGCGGAAGGATCTTGTCTATCTCCTTGCTTAGCGTCACCGGGTCTATCACCACACCATTACCTATCAGGTTCAGGCAGTTCTGCTGAAACACGCCTGAAGGTATTGTGTGCAGCACCACCTTCTCCCCTTTCAGGTACAAGGTATGGCCGGCATTTGGGCCACCCTGGAAACGGGCAATAATATCATATTGGCTTGCAAGGAAGTCCACAATCTTTCCCTTACCCTCGTCGCCCCATTGCAGGCCCAGCAAAACATCTATCATCTCTGGTAATTTAGTCTCGGCGAAATTGCCGCGAACAGAATAAAATTCAGGCGCCAAAAGTAAAAACTTCACTCCTGAAAAGAAAAAATTTGTTACCTGTCTATTTACCCCATTGGTCCGCTATATTACGCACCAAACGGCAATACTGCCTGCATTCCTAAATTTTCGGCCCTGTTTAGCCTCTGCTTACTACTTTTGGTGCCATATTTCGCCCATCGTGCAGCTATCTATTATCATACCTACCTGGAACAATCTCGCATTTGCGCAGCTTTGCGTCGAGAGCATCCGCCGGCATTCAGCCTACGTCCACCAGGTGATCCTGCACATAAATGACGGTAGTGACGGAACCCTCCAATGGGCAAAGGAACAACAATTGGACTTTACGCATACCACCGGAAACGCCGGTATCTGCAAAGCGGTGAACGAGGCGGGCGGCCTTGCAAGGCACGACTACATTGTGTATATGAATGACGATATGTATGTGTGCCCTGAATGGGATATACATATCGCTGATGAGATAAAAGCAGCCGGCACAGACTGCTTCATGTTCTCCAGCACCATGATAGAGCCCATCAATTACAACAACCCCTGCGTCATCAACCGCGACTACGGCCAAACAATTGAAACATTTAACGAGTCTAAGCTACTGTCTGAGTGCAACAGCATCGAAAAGGCTGACTGGACAGGTTCTACCTGGCCACCTACCATTGTACACCGAAAGTATTGGCTCATCACCGGTGGCTACAGTATAGAGCTTAGCCCGGGCGTCAGCAGCGACGACGACTTTTCTATGAAGATGTGGTTTGCGGGTTGTCGCCTGTTCAAGGGCATTGGAAAAAGCCGGGTCTATCATTTCCAGTCAAAATCAACGCTGCGGATAGAAAAGAACAACGGACGAAAGCAATTCCTGATGAAATGGGGCATCAACCAGTCCACCTTCAACAAGTATTATATCCGTCGTGGCACACCTTTCACAGGTCCATTACAGGAGCCCAAAGACCTCGCCTGGGAGAATTTTCGTGCATGGGCAAAGCGGAAAATGATGTAAAGGACAGATACACAAATGGCTATTTTTTTGTCTAACTTGCTATCCCATAGGAAGTTGCAATAATTTTATATCCCCAGGATGCTTAAATGTATAATCATTGACGACGAACAGGATGGGCGGGATGTGCTGCAACTGCTCATTACTGACTTTTGCCCCGGCGTTTCTATCGCTGAAATGTGTTCCAACGGCAAAGACGGTGTAAAAGCAATTCAAAAACACCACCCCGACCTTGTTTTCCTCGATATTGACATGCCCGACATGAGCGGGTTTGATGTGCTCGACTGCGTAAAGAATCAGAAAATGAAAGTGGTCTTTGTCACTGCTCATAACCAATATGCCATTCGTGCTTTCAGGTACAGCGCCATCGATTATATTCTCAAACCCGCCTCCCCGCAGGCTATACTCGAAGCCGTAGAAAAAGCAGAACAGGTAGAGTTCAGAAACAATGTCAACCAGTACGAGTTACTTACGGCCACGCTAAAGAACGAAAACCAGTTGCCCGAGGTGATCGCCTTACCGCTTGCCGATGGACTACAGGTGGCGCGAATATCGGAGATCATGTACTGTAAAGCCGACAAGAACTACACACACGTACATTTTACCAACGGCAAAAAGCTCCTTGTATCCAAACAATTGAAGGAATTTGAGACTATTCTGGCACCCCATGGCTTTTTCCGGGTACATAATTCATTCCTTGTTAATATTGCCCAGGTCAGCAAATATATACGCGGAGAGGGTGGCTACCTGCTGATGAATGATAACGCCTCTATAGAGGTCTCCCGGCAGAAAAAGGACGAATTGCTCCGGCTACTCAACCGGGTCTGACGCCATATACCACAATCCGTACACCCAAAACCGCAATCCATACAATCTCGCTTCTGGTGGCCCACGACAGGGGGTAGCTTTACATAAAAGCTACGCTCATGAAAAGTCTTATCGTCCTGATTACCGCAAACTTCCTGCTCGCATTCACATCTTGCCGGGCTTCGGCGTGGACCCGTGATGCTAAGAATGTCACAATCGATACCCAGGACATCAATTGTATTGCGGAAACCGAGAAATACTCCTGGGTTGGAACCAATCACGGCCTGTATTTTATCCGCAAACGGGACGGACAGACGTTCAGGATGCAGCAGAGCAATTCTAGTCTTCCATCTGATACAATTACGGCCATCGCTACGCTGAGCAATGGAGAAGCCTATATCGGAACCACACGTGGGCTGCTCAGATATGACAATTACGCGTTTCTTGTTATCAACAAGGACAATTCAGCCCTTCTGTGCAATAACATAACATCCCTGGCCACTACCCACAATAATGACGTATATGTTGGCACCCGCAGCGGCGGCATTACGGTGTTCAATGGCACCCGATCTAAGACATTCACTTCAAAGAACGCTCCCTTTTCCCATAACCATGTAGTCTCCATTAAACATAGCGATGCGGACGCACTCCTCGTAACCCTTCACGACAACTCCCGCCTGATAGTCACCAACAGACATTTTTCCGCTTGGCCTACAAACAACCAATAGTTCGTAACTCATAAAAGTTCACTCCATGAAAAAGACACCTACCATTTTAGCACTGATGTTGCTTTCCATGACGGTAGCCGCACAGTCACGAATTGTTCTCTACGAGGAATTCACTAGCGAAACTTGCCCACCCTCTCGCTACACAGACTCCCTGCTCTGGAATCTTTTAAACTCGGGCAGCAATCCCGCCCATGTGCAACTGGTAACATTTATTACGCCTTACCCATCTCAGGGTTTTCTATTCAAATCCAATCAGGCTGAATATACCACTCGCTCCAATTTCTATAGCATTCCGTTCGTCTCAAATGGCCGTATAGACGGGGCAGTGCACGACACATTCCCGACCTATAAAGGTCGGCCGGACCACCACACTCAATATACGCTCGACGAGGAAATTACAGAACCGGCCAGGTTCAACCTGCTACCCTCCTGCTCATACAACAGCGCCGGAGACTCCTTTTTAATAAATGTGAGAATAAGTTGTTTGGAGGACTTTGCACCTCCGGGCGCCACGATGAAACTTTATGCTGCCTTTGTACGCACACTCGACTACACCGCGCCTCCCGGAACAAATGGGCAAACCCATTTTGAGAACATGGCGCGCCGGATGTACCCTTCCGCCAGCGGCACCGTTATAGACAGCGTTTGGGCTGCAGGTGACATTTACGACCTTCACCTTTCCGGAGCTGTACCCAGTGAAACAGCCGATTCAGCACTTCACCCTCACGCGTCTTCCCCCGGCATCCTGGTGGTGTGGCTGCAAAACGATAACGATAAGATCGTAGAGCAATGCGCACGCACGGTACCACTACCCGCCACCACAACAGAGACCCAAATTGCTACTCGCGGCTCGGTCATCCTCTACCCCAACCCGGTTAGTGACCATCTAAATATTAACCTGGATGCTTCCTGCCCGCCACCATATGCGCTTCTGATAACGGACATGGCAGGCCGGGTAATGTACCAGCATATAGAAGACAGGCCGGGCACAGCTAAGATTAACACTGCTCACTGGGCACCCGGTATCTACACGCTTCTTGTGCAATCCGGCACCACCCGGCACGAGACGATTTTTCAAAAACGAGGTGCCGATTAGAACAAACACGCCCGGGATTTTATGAAACTAAAAACGGGGCGAGCGCCCCGTTTTCTTTATCTCTTCATTAGCGCCATTTCCAGCACCTCTGCCGCAGTATCCACATAATGGAAGCGCAGGCCTTTCAGGTATTGATCGCTTATCTCATCAACATCCTTCTCATTTTGCCTGCACATGATGATGTCCTTTATACCGGCACGCTTCGCTGCAAGTATCTTTTCCTTTATTCCACCCACAGGCAGCACCTGTCCGCGCAGGGTTATCTCTCCTGTCATGGCCAGGTAGGGCTTCACCTTGCGACCGGTAAACGCTGACGCCAATGACGTAAGCATCGTAATGCCCGCACTAGGTCCGTCTTTAGGCACAGCACCCTCTGGCACGTGTGTATGGATGTTCGTCTCGTCAAAACGTGCAGGATCTATTTTCAGGTCCTCCGCATGAGCTCTCAGGTAAGACAGGGCCGCACTCGCACTCTCCTTCATCACATTACCCAGGTTTCCGGTCAGCGTCAATCCGCCTTTGCCTTTTGACAGAGATGTTTCTATAAACAATATATCACCACCTACGGAGGTCCATGCCAGTCCCACTACCACTCCAGGAGGATGCCCCTTAGTGTATATGTCGTTGTTGAATTTAGGTTTACCGAGGCACTCTTCTACCCTTGCTTCTGTCACCTGCTGCGGCACTACTTCCTCCATGGCCACTTGTTTGGCTATAGAGCGCATCATGGCAGCCACTATCCTGTCCAGCTCACGCACACCACTTTCGCGGGTATATTCCTGTATCATTTTCAGGATCACCTTGTCGCTAAATTTCAAAGGCGTCTTGCTTAGCCCGTGCATTTCCTTTTGCTTGGGTATCAGGTGGCGCTTGGCTATCTCTATCTTCTCCTCAGGCGAGTAGCCTGATAGCTGAATGATCTCCATCCTGTCTCTCAGCGCAGGCTGAATGTCGGCAAGGCTGTTTGCAGTAGCTATAAACAATACCTTAGAGAGGTCATACTCCAGCTCCAGGTAGTTATCGTAAAACGAATTGTTCTGCTCAGGGTCGAGTATTTCAAGTAATGCCGAGCTTGGGTCTCCGCGGAAGTCGCGTCCCAGCTTATCCACCTCATCCAGTATAAACACCGGGTTACTCGATTTCACCTTGCGCAGCGACTGTATTATGCGTCCCGGCATCGCACCGATATACGTTTTACGGTGTCCCCGCAGCTCGCTTTCGTCGTGCAGGCCACCCAGGCTCAGACGAACGTACTTGCGCGATACCGCCGATGCAATACTCTTGCCCAGCGATGTCTTACCGATACCCGGAGGGCCCACAAAGCACAGGATCGGAGACTTCAGGTCACCCTTCAGCTTCAGCACCGCCAGGTATTCCAGTATGCGGTCCTTTATCTTCTCCATGCCATAGTGGTCATTATCCAGCACCTTCTGCGCCTTCTTCAGGTCATAACTGTCCTCCGTATAGGTTTCCCACGGCAGGTCCAGCATCAGGTCCAGGTGATTGTATATCACTGAGTAATCCGGCGTGCTGCTGTGCATACGCTCCAGTTTCTCAATGTTCTTTTTAAAGAGCTCCTTCGCAGCCTCTGTCCACTTCATGCCCTCCGCACGCTTCTGCAGGTCTTTTATCTCCCTGTCATTGGGGTCTGCACCCAGCTCTTCCTTTATCGACTTCATCTGCTGCTGCAGGAAGTATTCCCGCTGCTGCTTGTCTATATCAGCACGGGTTTTATTGGTTATCTCATTCTTCAGCTCCACGAGTTGCAGTTCTGCCTGTAGCAGGTTCAGCAGCTTCTCAGCACGGGTCACTACGTTGTCCTCCTCCAGCATAGCCTGTTTTTCCTGCAGTTTAGCTGTAATGTTGGATGCAATAAAGTGCATGAGGAACGACTGCTGCTCTATGTTGCGCAGCACTATACCCGCCTCGCTCGGTATGTTTTGCGACTGCTGTGCAATCTTCTCACCATAATCTTTGATGGAAGATATCAGCGCATCAAACGACGGGTCTTTCTTAGGATACACATCCTCCAGGTAAGTAATACGTGCCTTAAAGTAGGGATCGGTCTGCAGGAACTCATCCGTATGAAAGCGCATACGCCCCATGATGAATAGTGTAATGTTGCCATCCGGCATCTTTATCTGCTTCACCACCTTGGCCAGTGTACCTACCTTATAAATATCGTCAGGCGAGGGGTCATCGTTTGCGCTGTCCTTTTGCGCTATTACACCTACCCACTTATTGGTTTTTTGTGCTTCGGCTATCGCCTTTACAGATTTATCCCTCGCAACCGTAATCGGCAGCACTACATTCGGAAACAAAACTGTATTTCGAAGTACTATTATTGGTAAATCAGCGGGTAGCGATGCACGCTCCGTCTCATCCATTTCATCCTCACCAAGAGGCACTATGGGCATAAATTCCATCTCCTGCTCATTCTGCGGCACCAACATATCAAGTATTGAATTAATTTCAGACATTATGACAAATTTATCCCTTCTTACTCATTAAATAAGCGGAAAAGAATAGGGGCAATGATTATGCCACGCACCTAAATCGGAAAAAATAGCAGGCGATGGTTCCAATAAACCCTTTTTCTGCGACAAAAAAGGTAGTATCATTTTTTACAATACCAACACCAGCGTCCCGCAAATTATCAAGCCTGCACCCACAAGATCTTTCACGCTCACCGGTTCTTTCAGAAATATGAAAGCCAGCAGTATCGTAAGCGCCACACTCAGCTTATCCACAGGTGCTACTTTTGACACATTCCCGGCCTGCAATGCTCTGAAGTAGAATATCCACGAACACCCTGTCGCCAATCCCGACAACACAAGGAAGAGCATACTGTGCCGGGAAATAGAGCCGATAGCAGGAATGCCTTTTCGGAAAAAGACTATACTCCAGGCCAGCACCAGGATAACCGTGGTTCGGATAGCCATCGCGATATCAGAATCAACCTCTTTCACACCTACCTTGGCCAGGATAGCCGTGAGAGAAGCAAAAAAAGCCGACAAAACTGCATAAAACACCCACATATATGATCAGGTAGTCAATTGAAACCACCATGTCACATAAAGGTAAGCACCAACCGGGCTTTATACACCTTGGCCTCTTTTTCCCGATTCCACAACCCCTTTTTCCCGATTCTGAAACAGTAGCCTCACCTACCCGGGTACATTTGCATAAAATATTTCAAAAAACGAATGAACAACCACTACATCAAAGCCCTCGTTATCTGCGGCATCGCCATCACCTCCATCTCTTCCTGTAAGAAAAAAGACAAAAACGAAGACCCGTCTGTTAGAGCATACACAGTCCCTACTACCTACAGCTTTGGAAACGAAAATTATGCCTCCTCTACCACACGGGTAAAGATGGCGGTAGAACTCGACAGCTACCTGAAGACCGCAAATGCCGGATCAACAACTATCAGCTTGCTCGACAGCAAGATCACCGGCATGTGGAACAACACCGGCAATCAGTTCTCCGATGCCGGCCTAAACGCGTCAGGCCTCAACCTCAGCTCGGTTACAGCAGATGCGAATCTATACAAATCATATGCCGATAGTGTAAGGATTTCAAATACCGGCACCGCGGCCAGTCAGGGCACAGCCGGTTACATAGTTCGCGGCACCAATAAGATCATTGTAGGCCCACGAGGTCTGGAATATGGTCAGGCATATACAAAAGGCATCATGGGTGCGCTTTTGTTTAAGGAAGCAGTTCGCCTGCTTACCAGCGTAAAAACCATGAGTGTTAAGGACACAGCCGCCGCACAGGCCGCCTGGGACGAAGCTTTTGGCTACCTGGCTGTTCCTGCTAATTACGACACCTCTGTTACCTACGTCAACACAGATCCTAACCGTCCGCTGCTGTGGGGAGGATACCTTGCAGAACGCGGAAGGGACATTCAGGCCGGCGGCATCATCTTCGCTGCATTCCTGAAGGGCCGCGCCGCGATCGGTGGCTATGACCGCACAGTGCGCAATCAGCAGGTTGACGTCATCCTGGACAAATGGGAACAACTTGCTGCTGCTGCCGCGCTGGCCTATGTTACGTCGCCTACCACCTCCAGCGCAGCGGGTAACCTGGGCACACAGTTCCACGCACTGTCCGAAGGTTTCGGATTCATCCTCTCCCTCCAGCACAGGGCTGCTACCAGCAAACTCTCTGCTGCCGACTTCACTACACTCAACAATATCATTCACAAGGATTTCTACGATCTTATTAACCAAACCGGTTTTACCGACCTCGTTACTGCTCAGAACATCCTGAAGAACACTTATGGCCTCTAAGCCTGATAAACATTGACAATAATATGACGCTCGTCGCCCGCGCGGGTGACGAGCGTTCCGAATTAATTAATTCATCATTTTTACCTTTGCGCCCGTGAAAAAGACAGGAGTACTGATAGCAACTTGCCTCATCGCAGCATCGGCTGTTTTCTGGGGTTGCCGCAAACCAACAGACAATACACAAACCAATCCCACGGATGGGTTTGACAAATCGGCCATGCTCACTAACTATGCCGATAATGTAATAGCGATACGATACCTCAATATGCGGGAGAAAGTAGCCGCACTGAAATCCGCGTCCGATTCCTATGCCGCTACCCCTTCGTCTGCTACTCAGTCTGCCCTTCTTTCAGCTTACAAAGACGCTTACCTCCAGTACGAGATAATTGCGCCTTTCCAGTTCGGCCCGGCAGAAACAGCCTTGCTGGATGTGTACCTCAACTATTCCGGCGGGCTTGACTATAGCTTTACCACCGCCGGCGAGCTTACCGGCTTTTCTGTAGACACCGCCACAATAGAAAGTAATATCTCCTCCGGCTCTTACAACCTCACTACCGTGTCGCGCAGCAACCTCTATGCCCAGGGCTTTGGCGCTATTGGCTACCTCGCATTCTCGTCTGATGCCATTTCCAGGATGACGGGCAATACCGCCCGTGCCAAATACCTCGGCGACCTCGTAAGCCGCATGAAAGACCTGGTAGATGGTGTGATAAACAACTGGACCGCTTACCGGACCACATTTGTGGGCAACACCCAAACCAATGTGGGCAGCCCCATCGGCAACATCGTAAACCAACTGGCTTACCAACTCGATATGGTCAAGGGCCCGCGCATCGGCTGGCCATTCGGCAAGCAGTCTAACGGAACCGTGTTTGCTACCAAATGCGAAGGTTACTATGCAGGTATTTCCAAAGAGCTGGCAGAGATGAGCATCGCAGCACTTAAGGATTCCTACACTGGTGGGGGAGGCCTGGGCATAGATGACTACCTCGTTTCGCTGAAACAGGACGCACTGAATACAGATGTGCTGGCTCAGTTTGATATGACTATTGCCAAAGTAAAGGCCATCCCGGGTTCACTTTCTGCAGCCTTCACTGCAAACCCTACCGAGGTCGATGCAGCCTACAAAGAGATACAGAAACTACTCACACTGCTCAAGACAGATGTAGCCTCTGCCACTGCCGTTCAGATTACCTTTACCGACAATGACGGTGACTAAAAATAACGGACCGGGCAGGGCCGGCGGCTTTGCTGCGATATTTTCCGGTGGTCCGGTTTCTATTGCCCCGCTTGTCACCTTCCGCATCGTCTTTGGCCTGCTTATGTTCTTCAGCATCGCACGCTTCTGGCTCCGCGGCTGGATTACCTCTGTCTATGTAGACCCGCCGTTCCACTTCACCTACATGGGGTTCGATTGGGTACACCCCATGGGGAGTTTCGGCATGCACGCCCTGTTTGCATTGCTGGGACTGTCTGCATTGTTTGTCACTTTCGGCTTCCTCTACCGCCTGTCCATCACCTTCTTCTTCCTCGCCTTCACCTACGTAGAGCTGCTTGATGTTACTACCTATCTCAATCACTACTACTTCATCAGCCTCGTCTCCTTCATCATGATATGGCTACCGGCTAATGCAGCCTATTCCTCCGATGTCCGCCTACGCCCATCCATAACCCGCAGCCTCGTCCCCGCATGGACCATCAACCTGCTTCGCTTCCAGATGGCTTGTGTCTACTTCTTTGCCGGTGTAGCCAAGCTGAATCCCGACTGGATGCTGCACGCCATCCCCATGCGCATATGGCTGCCGGCCAAGACGCACCTGCCCATCGTGGGTCCGATGATGTACGAGACTTGGGTAGCTTACCTCTTCTCCTGGTTCGGTGCGTTTTACGACCTCTTTATCGCATTCTTCCTCATCTACCCCCGCACCCGCAAATTTGCCTACCTGTTTGTCATCATCTTCCACACCGCCACCGCCATCTTCTTCCCTATGATTGGCGTGTTCCCGTATGTAATGATGACCTGTAGCCTCATCTTCTTCTCAGCATCGTTTCATGAAAAGCTGTTGAGCTACCTGCCCGGCTACTCGCCTGTGGCAAGCCCCGCACCATACACCTACCTTCACCCAACCGCACTACGCTACGCCGTTTACATATTCATCGCCATCCAGTTGTTGCTGCCCTTCCGCTACGTCCTTTATCCCGGCAAGCTATTCTGGCATGAGCAGGGCTTTCGCTTCTCATGGCGGGTTATGCTCATGGAAAAATCAGGCAGCACCTACTTCACCATCCGCGATACCGCCTCCGGCAAATCCTACGAGGTGAACAACCGGGAGTTCCTCACCCCCATACAGGAAAAGATGATGAGCACCCAACCCGACCTCATTTTGCGATATGCGCACTACCTTGCAGCCCGTTACAGGGAGCGGGGCGTAGAAAACCCCGGAGTGTATGGCGAGGTTTATGTGGCGCTGAATGGTCAGCGGTCGCAACTGTTCATAGACACCACCGTAAACCTTGCAGCACAGCCCCTTGGCTGGAATCACTACAGTTGGGTGCTACCCTATAAAGAGCAATAATGACCTGGAGAATATTTTTGAATACGGTTATCCTTATACTTTGCGCTTCCCTCGCCGGGGCGCAGCAATTCACCATTTCCGGCCATGTGCGCGTGGGCAGCGAGCCTGCTACTGCCACCATCACCATAGAACCCGGCGCCCACACTACCACCACCGACGATAACGGTTACTTCCGCTTTGCGAAAATGACGTCCGGCACCTACGAGCTCACAGCCACCGTCAGCGGGCAGGACGACTACCACATGTCCATAGTGCTGGGTACCAAAAACCTGGACCTCGACATTAACGTGCTCAAGCCCAAGACCAAGGGCCTGAAAGAAGTTACCGTCACCGCTAAGAAAAGCGATAATGCCGCCGGCCGCATGCGCGATGTCACGGGTACCGCCATCAACGCTGGCAAAAAAACGGAGATCATCTACCTCAAAAACATCAACGCAAACCTCGCTACCAACAATACTCGCCAGATCTATGCCCGCGTGCCCGGCCTCAACATCTGGGAGTACGACCGTGGCGGCCTGCAGCTTGGCATCGGCGGTCGCGGCCTCAGCCCCAACCGCTCTTCTAACTTCAACGTGCGGCAGAACGGCTACGACATCAGCGCAGATGCCCTTGGCTACCCTGAGAGTTACTACACGCCATCTTCCGAGGCGGTTGAGCGTATCGAGATCACCCGTGGCGCGGCATCGCTGCAATACGGTCCGCAGTTCGGCGGCCTAATCAACTTCATTATGAAGGAGGGCCCCAAGGACAAGAAGGCAGAGTTCACTACCCGCCAGTCTTATGGCTCCTGGGGTTTCTTTAACTCCTTCAATAGCATTGGCGGCACCATCGCCAACAAGAAAGTCAATTACTACGCCTTCTACCAGTTTAAGACCGGCGATAGCTGGCGGCCCAACAGCCACTATGACCAGCACAACGCCTACGCTCATATAGCTTGGAACGCCAGCACCCGGCTGAAGTTTACCGGCGAATACACCCTCATGAAGTACCTGGCACAGCAGCCCGGCGGCCTCACAGATGCCCAGTTCGCTGCCGATGCTTCTCAGTCCGTCCGCGCGCGCAACTGGTTCCGGGTAGACTGGAATCTCATCAGCCTCAGCGCCGACTACCACATCAATGAATATACCAGGCTCAACTGGCGCAACTATACCCTGCAGGGTGGCCGCGAGGCGCTCGGCATCCTGGACTATATAAATCGCCCGGACAATGGTGGCCCACGCGACTATCTCTACGACCGCTACAACAACTTCGGCTCAGAGCTTCGCTTCATTCACCAGTACAAACTTATCGGCGACAAGCGCAGCACCGTGCTCGTAGGCACCCGCTACTACAATGGTCTCACCATTCGCAAGCAGGGCGCGGCCAGCCCCGGAACAGGTGCCGACTTCTCTTTTAACGGCCCCGAGCCCGATAAGTCAAACTACAACTTCCCCGGCCTCAACTATGCCGCCTTTGCCGAGAACATTTTCCAGCTCAATGACCACTGGCACATCACGCCCGGCATCCGCTTTGAGTATATCGATACTAAAGCAGATGGTTACTACTACAAGCAGAACATCTTCATAGCCCCGGAGAAGATACAGGAGAGCAAGTCAAGTCCCCGTTCCTTCACCCTTCTGGGCATCGGCTCTGCGTGGAAGTTTGGCAATGGCACAGAGCTATATGCCAACATCTCCCAGAATTACCGCTCCATCAACTTCAACGACTTTCGCGTGGTAAACTCCAACGCCCGCGTAGACCCGGCCCTCAAAGACGAAACCGGCTACAATGCCGACCTCGGCTTCCGGGGCAACTTCGGCGGATGGCTCTATACCGATGCCAGCCTGTTCTACCTAAAGTACAACGACCGCATTGGCTCGGTCTTTGCAAAGGACTCCAACTTCATGACCTATCGCCTGCGCACCAATGTATCTGACAGTCGCAACCTGGGCCTTGAGTTTCTGCTGGAGGGAGATGTGATAAAGGCAGCCACCGGCGGCAAGTCGCGCTACAAGCTGAACGTCTATACCAACCTCTCGTTTATAGATGCCCGCTACATCAACACCAGCAACACTGCCATTGCCGATAAGCTGGTGGAGAATGTGCCGCCCATCCTCTTCCGCACCGGCCTCTCCACAGGCACCACCCGGTGGAATGTCACTTACCAGTTCTCCTGGCAGGCAAAACAATACTCAGACGCCACCAATACCGAGATAACCCCCACGGCCGTAGACGGTGCCATTCCCGCATTCAGCGTCATGGACCTCAGCCTTAGCTACAACTGGCGCATGATCACCCTCTTCACCGGCATCAACAACCTTACAGATGCCAAATACTTCACCCGCCGCGCCGACGGCTACCCCGGCCCCGGCATCCTCCCCGCCGACATCAGGAACTATTATGTGACGTTGCAGGTGAGGTTATAAGCAAGGTGTCCCACACTTTTGAAGTGTGGGACACCTCTGGGAACACCCCTGTTTACCAGATATTCTTCAGCGAATCATCTTTCAGCTCTTTCTGCCGGGTGATATCCTCAATCGGCAGGCACAGCTTCTCAACCGCCATGGCACGGTTGGGCAGGCTCCCATTGCGCAGGCCTGCATAGTCGCGGTAAGAAGAATAATGCCAATCCTCCATCCTGCTTACCAGGCCTGCTCGCAGGGGATTCTGATGTATGTAATGGAAACATGAAGTTGCGTATTGCAGGTCATTTACTTCAGCCTCAAATACCATCTTGGCCTTTGTCTTCTGCTGTATCAGGTTACCAGTCCAGCCCTCCTGCTTGTTAATTCCTTTGGAGTATGAACTTAGTAATAATCTGAATGCCTCACTGAGAGCCGTTCTTGTGATAGTTGGTTTGGCAATTGTAGCCTCTGTCCGCTCGTCAGCATGAATGAGGAAGTGGAAATGATTCGGCATAAGCACATACGCAAAGATGTCGCAAACGGGAGCTACATATTTCCGCGTCTTTTCAAGGAAGTAAACATAATTGCGTTCCTTCAGAAAGATGTTCTGCCGATTGTTGCCACGATTGTAAACGTGATAGATGTTATTCGCTTTGAACTCCACTATATCAAAAATAGCTAAATCCGCACAGGTGTCCCACACTTCAAAAGTGTGGGACACCTCCGGTACCCACCACTTCCCACACCCGCTCTTTCGCTCCCCGCTCCCACAGCTTACCTTTGCCCTATGTACATCGACATTCACACACACCATCCCAACCCATCCCCGGATGTACATTCGGTAGTGAGTCTCTATGAACACTTCCGCACGGCCAGTGATAATACCCCCTGCTCTGTGGGCCTCCATCCCTGGTACCTGGACGATATCGAAACCCGCTGGCAACAGTTGCAAGAGGCAGCTATGAAACCAAATGTCATTGCCATAGGCGAGTGTGGCCTCGACAAGGTCACCCCTACCGACTGGCACCTGCAGACAAAAGCATTCAGCAGACAAATAGGGCTGGCGCAGGAACTGAATAAGCCACTCATAATACACTGTGTACGTGCCTATGAGGAGGTGATGCAGCTGCTGTCAGAGCACAAAGTGACAGTGCCTGTTATCTTCCACGGCTTCAACAAGAGCCCGCAACTGGCAGAGCAACTGCTAAATCACGGCTACTATCTTTCATTCGGCGCTACCCTGCTCAATGGCGGCCCGGCCATAGATACCTTTAAGTCGGTGCCGGGCAACCAATTCTTCCTGGAAACAGACCAATCAGCGCAAGACATACGGCACATCTATGCCGCCGCCGCCGAGATTCGTAGAACTACGGAAGAACAACTTATTTTGCAGCTCCAAAAAAACTACAAAACCGTCTTCAACCGATGATGACAGATACTAAATGGCTATCGCGTACAGAACTGCTTATAGGCCGTGAAAAACTGGAACGCCTCATGAATGCACATGTGCTGGTAGTAGGCATGGGAGGCGTGGGCTCCTTTGCGGCAGAGTTTATTGCCCGCTCCGGTATTGGTGAGATGACCATCATAGACGGTGATGTGGTAGACCCTAGCAACCGCAACCGTCAACTGCCTGCACTGGCCACTACGCATGGTATGAGCAAGGTAGAATTGATGGCAGATAGATTGAGGCAGATAAACCCGGAAATAAAACTGAACGTCATCAATGAATTCGTTCGTCCCGAACGTGTAGAAAGCATGCTGGCCGGCAATCCCGACTATGTGGTCGACGCTATTGACAGCATCACACCAAAACTCACGTTTCTCCGGGCCGCTTATGAGCGCGGCATGCGCATTGTGAGCTCCATGGGCGCCGGCGCGAAGCTAGACCCCACAAAACTGCAGGTGGTAGACATCTCCAAGACCTACAATTGCCCCTTTGCCCAGCAGATACGCAAGCAGCTTAAAGATAGCGGTATCCGCAAGGGTATTAAGGTGGCGTTTTCACCTGAGGAGCCAATAAAGGAATCATTGATGCTCACCGATGGCTCTAATTTCAAAAAGTCGGCCTATGGTACTATTTCTTACCTGCCAGCCACATTCGGTGCTACCCTCGCCTCGGTAGTAATCCGCGACCTGATGGAAACAGAATCCCCTGACGCAAACCAGCCGGGGTGATACCAAATCCCGCCACCAATACATGGGGAATGCCCCTTTAGGGCCTGCCTGCCGTAGGCAGGGTTTGGGGTGTAGAGCCCCTTTAGGGCCCGCCTGCCGTCAGGCAGGGTTTGGGGTTGTCATTCTGAGCCGCTCCAACACATAAAATGTTGCCGGGCACACAGTGGCATTTTTCAGCGTTAGTTGCACACGCTTCAGCAGCACATCCTCGTCGGTATAGGGGTACCGTGCACAATCGCTCGGCCTATCGTCATAAATGTTACAGGTATTGTCCTCTGCCAGGAAGGGGCATGGACCTCGTTGTGTCACATAGTCGCCATCCTCATCCAGCTTCAGGTAGCGCTCCACCAGTTCACCCTCTTTTATACGCAGCACTTTGGCTATGCGCTTTATATCTGGCTGCTTAAAACGGGGCGAATGATTTTTGCAGCAACGGGCACAGCTCAGGCAATCAATTTTACTAAACGCCTCCTCGTGAAGCTCCGGCAGTTGGCGCAACATTTTGTTGCGGTTGCCTTTTTCCAGCATTCGCTTATACGCCTTCTGGTGCTCTTTAGCGTCCCGCTCCCAGTGTGTTAGATCCGGTTTCAATCCCCGCAGCTGCAAAATTCACTAATCATAGTAGTCAAGATCCCGCTCAGTTAGCCTCACCGGGTCTCCATCTTCATACACGGTCTTCTTTATCCAGTTGCCCATGTAGTCATATTCATACTTGTATACACTTTTGATCGCAGGTACACGTTCTGCAAGTTTCAATAGTTCCTCAGTCTCGTTCCCGTATGCATCATACTTGTATTCCGCGGTTACTTTCTCCCTTATGTGACCATCGGGACCATAGGTAATATCAGCCAGGTGGTTGCCATACTTATCAAACTTGCCCACATAGACCAGCTTTCCTTCCTCGTCATACTGCTTCAGCTCTATCAGGTTATCCTGGTTATCCCATTCCTTCAGGATCTTGGTGTGTCTGTCTGCACCGTCTATTTTGTACTCGCGCTCGTCTATCACATTGTGCCATTGGTTGTAGGCATACGTGTGACGGGCATTAAAACTACCACTCCCGTTAAAGTCGACGGTCTCTATACGATTACCTTCATCATCATACTTGTGTAGCCTCTTCTCGCGCAGTTTCCCATCCGGGTCATAGTCACTCTCCATGCTACATTTGTTCATTTCATCATAGCGATAGGTGTGGCGCACTTCCAGCTTGCCCCAGTGAAAGTCGTTTATCTCCAGGAGGTTACCGGCATTGTCATATTCCGAAATGTACTCCCATTCCTGGTAGCCATTGCCTTTGAATATCTTCCATATTATTCGGTTACCCATCTTGTCTACCTCGTGCACAGATGAGTCCTCCAGTTGCCCCTTGGTATTGTAACTGCTGCTACCCAGCAGGTTGTTATACTTATCATACCGGTATACGATCTTCGCAGACCTGTAAGGCATTGTATAATTACCGATCTTATTTCCACCAATAGCGGAAGTGCTCTCCAGCAAGTACCCATTAGGATTGTAAAGCTTGTGGGTGGTATGTACCAGGCTGCCCTTCAGCACGCTTCCCTGTGGTCCCGGTTGTGCACGAAATCCTCTTATGGTCATGCTTTTCACTTTCCCTTGCAGGTCTTCAGCTTGCCAGTCTGTCTTTTTATTGGTCTTCTCCTGCGCAGTTGAGGTTAGCACCAAACTACACAGCATCGCAACTTGTAAACAACGTCTCATGTAAACTCCTCAATTGTCACAGGGGATCATAACAATAAATTATTCCTTCCGTAATGTTAAGTCTGCCAAAATACGGGAAAGTTCCCTCTTTGCGCCATAAATTTCTGCTAAAATATATTTTTCTGACCCACATGTGGCATTAGGTAATGGCCCACATTACAAAACCCCTCTTATCACCAGTAGCGACAGACTACCTATGATCACCCACAGGAGCACCCCTTGAACTATAGGCCGCCAACCCACTTGCTTTATCGTTTTCAGCGAAAGGCCTGAACCAATCAGAAATAGCGTAATTACCAATCCTTTGCGTCCACCGGCATATAACCATTGGAACAAAGATTTTCCACCCAGGGGCTTCATGATTCCCGGCATTATCTGAGGCAAATAGGTAGACACCACAATCGCCACTATAAACCAAAAGATAAAGTAGGGCAACTTCACCTTCCCCTTTGTCTTCTGGAAATAGGCAGTGCCTAACGCGATCGGTATGATCCACAATGCGCGCTCCAGTTTTATGGTAGCCGCTATGCCCAATGCCTCATTTCCGGCGGCATCCTTATAGCCTGTAGCGGCCCCCACCACACTGCTGGTATCATGTATGGCTATGGCACACCAGGTCCCGAACTGTTCTGCGCTCATACCCAGGTAATGACCTATCGGTGGAAAGATGAGCAATGCCACTGAATTCAGGATGAATATCGTGCCCAGCGCCACACTCATCTGGTTGTCATTTGCTTTTACTATTGGCGCTATGGCAGCAATGGCACTACCACCACATATTGCTGTACCATTGGAAATCAGTGTAGAAGTGTTCTTATCAATATTCAGCTTCTTTCCTATGAAATACCCTGCTACCAGCGTCACGGCAATCGTAGTCACTGTAAACAGGAAACCGTCGCGCCCAGCTTTCAAAGCATGCTCCAGGTTCATGCCGAAGCCAAGACACACAACCGATATCTGCAGCAGCATCGTTGTCCACTTTTTATTAAGGTGTATGTACGGATGACCGGTAACCAGGGCAACTATGATACCGGTAAGCAGGGCAATAGGTGGTGGAGCATTGAAAAGTACAAAGACTGTAAGACACAAAATGAACACAACCCTTTTGGCTGTGTTGGGCAAGTTTAGTAATGTTGCCATTCCCGAAGTTTGTTGGTATTCCCCAAGAAAATACCAGGCCTCAAAGATAATATTATGAACAGCAAATTTCTCCCATTCGTAGATTTAGCCGCACTAAAACAGGCATATGCCGACGGAGACGCTGAGAAGTTTTATGACATGCTGGTGCAGCCCCTCCATGAGGAGCTATACAAAAGACAAACATTCGAATTTCTCGACGACCTTTCATGGGGGCAGCAACTACTGCTCGCATATGACTACATGCATATGCAAGTGGGCCAGGGAGGCTTCATACAGTTCATCCAGAATGGCTACATAGCACTACTACCAAATATGATTGAGCAACTACACAAACTGCGTGCGGTAGAGATGGCCCAGGTGCTCGATGATGTGCTGAAAGTATATGTCCTGAACCGGGAACAACTGGAGCGAACTACTACTGTTGAAGAATTTGCAAAACTCTATGATGAGTTCCGCGAGTTTGAGGAGATCGATAAGCGCTACCTAATACTGCATGAGCCCACAACAAAAATGCTGCTGGCATACGCCTTCGACCATCTCAACGAATTTGTGGAAACGACAATAGCCTAACTCAATTTCATTGTCCAAAGAACTGGTTATATATACTGATGGCGCCGCCCGAGGCAACCCCGGCAACGGAGGTTATGGCGCAGTACTAATTTGGGGAAATACCATTAAGGAAATTTCTCAGGGCTATCGCCATACTACCAACAATCGCATGGAGCTGATGGCTGTTATTGCCGCGCTCCAACTGCTCACGCGCCCAGGCCTTGATATCGTCATCTACTCAGACTCGTCCTATGTAGTAAGGGCAGTGGAAGAAAAATGGGTATTCGGATGGGTAAAGAAAGGCTTTGCGGGTAAAAAGAACGCAGACCTTTGGCGTATGTTCCTTGGGGAATATAAAAAGCACCACATACGTTTTGTATGGGTAAAGGGACACGCATCTAACAAATGGAACAACCGCTGTGACGAACTTGCCACAGCCGCGGCCGACGGTGGTAATCTTTTAGAAGACCACGGCTACCAGCCGGGCGACTAATCGGCACTTGGCTCGTCTAACTCTACCGGCGCGTTATATATCGGCTTAATAGACAACGGCGGTTTCTTTGTGTCAGGCTTCACAAACAGCGGGTTGCGCTTTGTAGTTGGGAACGTAATACCACCACTGAAAATAACCTGGGAAATACCCAATGTCTGCTTCGCAGTGCCGTTAAATACGCCTACATCTGAGTAAGAAGCCCTCGAGTATTTATAGGCACCTTCTACAAATACGTAGCGGAACAAGGTTACTCTTAGGGCAGCTTCGATACCTGCGTTCCAGCCACCAAGCTGGAAAGACGGATATTCGGCCACTTTACCGGCAATACTGTTATAGATATGCGGCATTACCGGGCCGCCCCCGGCTTTTACCAATGCATCCAGGCGCACATAGTGATGCTTGTCCTGCAACAGCTGAAAACGGCGAACGATGTTAAGCGATAGAAGGTTGGAACCGTCCAGGTTGTAGAAATAGCCGTTGGCAGCCGAGAACACGACAGTTGTATCTATCGGATTGCCTTCCATAGTGCCGCTCAGCTTCACGTTCTGGGCATCCGTAACGTGATATTTTAATGGCTCATAGCTGAGCTCCACAGCCCAGTTTTGATAATAGTCGAAGAAATAACCCACCTTGATGTTGGAACCAAAGCCACTCGTCTTGTTCGTCTTCGTGTCAGCAGCTACATTGTCAAGGGTATAGCTGCTAGCCGTACCCGCTGTTGTCCCTTGCTGAATCTTGATCTTAGACGCTTTATAGCTCGGTGTAGACGAGCCAATGGCTACATAAACAGAACCTCTCTTTTCTTCGTCATACGCAGATACCTGCGCTACTGCCTTACCCGTAACCGCAAGCGTGGCAAATAAGAAGAATATTTTGTTCAATTTATTTCCGTTAAGCATATCTGGTGAATTAGGGGCAAAAGTAGCAATAATTGAACGGAATTCAAATCAGTTAATACATGTATAATGCATAGTTTACAGTACTGCAAGGCTTTCCCGTGCCGCCAGCAAGGTAGCCTCCACATCTGCCGCGCTGATGGCATGGCTCACAAACCACGTCTCAAAGGCCGATGGTGGCAGATAAATGCCCTTATTCAGCATCAGGTGGAAGAATTTGTTGAACGTCGCATTGTCGGCAGCCGCCGCGTCGGCAAAGTTATTTACCGGTTTTTCGCTGAAATGCACGCTTATCATCGATCCGAACCTGTTTATCACAAAGGGACGGCCGCTAGCTTTCAGGGCGTCTTCCATACCTATATGTATTGCCTTAGTAGTGTTGTCCAGCGCCTCGTATATACCGGGATTATTGCGCAGTGTCTTCAGCATGGTGTAGCCGGCTATCATGGCAATCGGGTTACCGCTCAGCGTACCGGCCTGGTACACATTACCCAGGGGCGCTATCCTTTCCATGATGTCCTGGCGACCGCCAAAAGCCCCCACCGGCATGCCTCCACCTATTACCTTGCCATAGGTCACCAGGTCGGCATTTATACCCAGGCGCTCCTGCGCGCCACCCGCCGCCAGGCGGAAGCCGGTCATCACCTCATCAAAAATCAGCAGTATTCCCTCTTCATCACACAATGCACGTAGCCCCTCCAGGAAACCCGGCTGCGGCACGATACAACCCATGTTGCCCGCCACCGGCTCTATGATGATGGCCGCAATCTCACCCTTGTTATCATGCGTAAGTTGCTTTACAGCCAAAAGGTCGTTATAAGGAGCCGTTAGCGTATCCATAGATGCACCTGCAGTTACGCCCGGCACCGTTTGAATATTGAACGTGGCCAATCCGCTGCCCGCCTTCACCAGGAAGGCATCTGCATGGCCATGGTAGCAACCCTCAAACTTGATGAACTTATTCCTGCCCGTGTAGCCACGCGCCAGCCTCAGTGCACTCATACACGCCTCAGTGCCGCTGCTCACCATACGCACCATATCTATGTTTGGCGCCATGCTGGTTATCAGCTCGGCCATTTCTATTTCCAGCTCTGTAGGCGCGCCGAAAGACGTCGAAAATGCCGCCCGCTCCTGTATAGCACTTACAACAGCATCCCACGCATGACCCATTATCATAGGCCCCCACGAGTTGATATAGTCTATATACCGGTTGCCATCGGCATCATACATATACGCGCCCTTGGCATGGGTCATGAATAAAGGTGTTCCGCCTACGCTTTTAAAAGCACGTACGGGAGAGTTCACACCACCTGGTATTGTCAATTGAGCACGTTCAAAAAGTTCATGGCTTCGGCTGTTGTTCATCATATCAGTTCGCTGCATTGGGCAGGCCCGCAAATGTACAGGTTTTGCCACTTTTCGTATCTTGAGGTACGCTCAATGAGATACCTACTCCTTGTAATATCACTGCTGGTCAGCAACATATGCCTGGCACAGGCAGATGACAAAAAACTTGCGCAACTAGTAGCGCAGGTCTCAGCTGACTATGACAACAGTTCAGACTCCATTAACATTCATGCGGACAGCGCTGCTGCACTCGCCCGGCGAATGGGCAATATAGGTGCAGAGATAAACGCCCGCCGCCGGCATGCCGACTACCTCTTCCTGCATGGGAAAACCGAAAAAGCATCAACCATGCTTATTTCCCTGGCGCGCGAGGCAGAGAAGAAACCAGCTACTATTGAGCTCGCATATCTATACTACCTGGTAGCCCAGATTTATAGCAAGAATAAATATGCCCGCATAAGTGCCGACTACCTGCGCAAGGGCCTGAAAATTGCAAAGGAACTGCATGCCGACAGCACAATAGCCGACGGATATAACCGACTGGGCATAGAATACGAACGCGCCAATAAGCTGGACTCTGCCCTGGCCTGCTACGAGCTGTCACTGGCCAGCAATCCACCCCACCTGACAATTGGCCGCGCCTACAGCCTTGAGAACATTGCCGGCATCTATGCCCGGAAGCATCTCCCGGCGCTGGCCCTCAAAAATCAGCTCGAAGCCCTGTCGCTTAAGCTGCAGGCCGGCAAAAAGATTGACCTCGCCATGGCTTACATCAACATCGGCGAAACCTACGACAGCCTGCACCGTGCCGACAGTTGCATGCACTATGTGCAGAAAGCTGGCGACCTGGCGCGGGAGATAGGCTACAAAGACCTGGAAGCGTATAGCTACATGTACCTGTCCCACCTTATGGAGCGCCGGGGCAACTATGCTAAAGCCCTGGCCTACCACAAGCGCTATATGGAGGTTAACGACTCTGTCTATAACGAGTCAAAGTCCAAACAGCTTGCCGAGGTAAATGCCAAATACCAGGCAGAGAAAAAGGAGCAGCAGATCCGCGACCTGGCCCAGCGCTCCACCATCCAGGACCTCAAGCTGCGCCAGCGAAATATCTTGCTGGGTATATCGATTACGCTGTTTGTGACCTTTGTGGTCATAGGCTACCAGTTCTATAACCGCCGCCGCCTGTTGGCCCAGGCCGCCCTGCGCGAGGAGATAGCCCGGCAGCAAGCCATCACCACCCGCGAGGTGCTGGTAGCCGAGGAGCGCGAACGCAAACGCATAGCCGCCGACCTGCACGATGGTGTGGGCCAGCTACTCTCTGCCACCTTGCTTAATCTTGGCGGCTTCTTTAAGTCCCGCGAGATAGACCCCACAACCGACCCACAGGCCGCCCGCATCTCCGGGCTGGTATCTGAGAGTTATGACGAGCTGCGCACCCTCTCTCACCAGATGATGCCCATGGCCCTCATGCGCCGGGGCTTTGCTGCCGCCGTAGGCGAGATGCTGGCCCGGCTGGATGAAAAGACCATCTCAGTGACCCTGGAAACAAACGGCCTCGACGCTCCACTGCGCGAAGAGATAGAAACCATTCTCTACCGGGTAATACAGGAATGTGTGAACAACGTCATAAAACACGCCGCCGCCACTACCCTATCCGTGCAGATAGACAAGGACGAGACCGGCCTATCTGTGACCATTGAGGACAATGGACGCGGCTTTGACCCATCAAAAAGTGCAGCCGGCCTGGGCCTTAAAAACATGCAGGCCCGCCTCTCCCTCATCTCCGCCACCATAGACATAGACTCCGCCCCCGGCAAGGGCACATTGGTCGTTATCCATGTGCCGTCGTAATTCATAACCTGCCTGCCGGCAGCAGGGTCGTAAGTCCTGCTGAAGAGAGGCAACATTCTCCCCAATCCCCTCCATCTCCCCCATCATCACATTGCCACATTTACCACATTCTGCACATTGCCTAATCGCCAATCCCCAAATTGTCGAATTGTCAAACCTGCCTGCCGGCAGGCAGGTTGCCGAATTGCCGAATTACCTCATTGCCGAATTGTCAAATTGTCGAATTGTCACATTCCGTACCTTTGCACTCCGAATCATTCAATAACTATATAAAAATCTCTTAGATGAAAATTACGGTAGTAGGCGCCGGTGCAGTAGGCGCTACTTGTGCAGACAACATCGCCCGCAGGGAACTGGCAGAAGAACTGGTGATCCTTGACATTAAAGAAGGCTTCGCAGAAGGTAAAGCCCTTGACATCAACCAGACTTCTTCACTTTGTGGTTTCGACACACGTGTGAAGGGTGTTACCAACGACTATGCAGCTACTGCAGGTAGCGACGTAGTGGTGATCACTTCAGGCATTCCGCGCAAGCCGGGTATGACGCGCGAAGAGCTTATCGGCACTAACGCTAAGATCGTTGAGACTGTGTGCAAGAACGCACTGGAATACTCTCCAAACGCCATCATAGTGGTTATCTCTAACCCTATGGACACTATGACCTACCTGGCGCTCAAGGCTACAGGCCTTCCTAAGAACCGCATCATAGGCATGGGCGGCATCCTGGACAGCGCACGCTTCAAGACCTACCTCCAGATGGAGCTCAACTGCTCTCAGAACGACCTGCAGGCAGTAGTTATCGGCGGTCACGGAGACACTACCATGATCCCGCTTACGCGCCTCGCTACGCTCAACGGTACACCCGTTAGCAACCTGCTCAGCGAAGACACACTGAAGAAAGTAGCTGCCGACACTATGGTGGGTGGCGCTACCCTCACTAAGCTGCTGGGCACATCAGCATGGTATGCACCGGGTGCTGCGGGAGCAGAGCTCGTTGAGAGCATCGTGCGCAACCAGAAGAAAGTATTCCCTTGCTGCGTGAGCCTGAATGGCGAGTATGGCCAGAACGACATCTGCATGGGCGTGCCTGTGGTAGTGGGCCGCGACGGCTGGGAGCAGATCATCGACTTCAAGCTGAACGAAGAAGAGCAGGCCGCCTTCAACAAATCAGCAGAAGCTGTCCGCAACATGAACTCAGTGCTGGATACGCTGGTAGCTTAGTCAATTCGACAATTCGACAATTTGATAATTCGGCAATGCCCCGCATTTTGTGGGGCATTGTTGTTTTTGCACCCTATGCAAAAAAAAATGAGCCGCTCATCAGAGCGGCTCAATCATTATTTCATTCCTCAATTGTCGAATTGCCGAATTGGCAAATTGTCGAATTATTTTAATTTAAACGCCTTCTTCACCTTTGGCACATAGTCCAGTTTCTCCCAGGTAAAGAGTTCCACCTTCACCTTCTTCTCCTTGCCGTCTGCACTCTTAAAGGTTTTGTTTACGGTTACCGGTACGCGGCCCATGTGACCATAAGCAGCACACTCGCTATACATAGGCTGGCGCAGCTTCAGGCGCTCCTCTATGAAGTATGGACGCATGTCAAACACGCCTTCCAGTATCTTAGCTATCTGGCCGTCTGTCATGTCCACTTTTGCAGTGCCGTATGTGTTTACATACAGGCCCATTGGCTTCGCCACGCCTATCGCGTACGATACCTGCACCAATACCTCGTCACACACACCCGCAGCCACCAGGTTTTTGGCTATGTGGCGTGTAGCGTATGCCGCAGAGCGGTCCACCTTGCTCGGATCCTTACCGCTGAATGCACCACCACCGTGTGCACCCTTGCCACCGTAAGTATCTACGATGATCTTGCGACCAGTAAGACCCGTATCGCCGTGTGGGCCACCTATCACAAACTTGCCCGTTGGGTTGATGTGGTAGCTGATCTTGTCGTTAAACAGGTGCTTGTACTGCGGATAGCTCTTCAGTATGCGCGGTATCAATATCGCCTTTACGTCCTTCGTAATGCGCTCCTGCATTGCTTTTTCCTCAGCAAAGTCATCGTGCTGTGTGCTGATAACGATTGCGTCTATGCGCACAGGCTTGTTGTTGTCGTCATATTCCAGCGTCACCTGGCTCTTAGCGTCCGGACGCAGATACTTCATCTGCTTGCCCTCGCGGCGAATAGAGCTCAGCTCCAGCAGCAGGTTGTGTGCCAGGTCCAGTGCCAGTGGCATATAGTTGCTGGTTTCGTTAGTAGCGTAGCCAAACATCATACCCTGGTCGCCGGCGCCCTGGTCTTCTTTCTTCTTGCGCTCCACACCCTGGTTAATGTCCGCACTCTGCTCGTGGATAGCGCTCAGCACGCCGCACGAGTGTGCTTCAAACATATACTCGCTCTTTGTGTAGCCTATGCGGGCTATCACCTCGCGCGCTATCGTCTGCACGTCTATATAGGTATTGCACTTCACCTCTCCTGCCAGTACCACCTGGCCTGTAGTTACGAGGGTTTCACAAGCTATCTTAGACTGAGGGTCCCACGCAAGGAAGTTGTCTACAAGCGCGTCTGATATCTGGTCTGCCACCTTATCGGGGTGCCCTTCTGATACTGATTCTGATGTGAATAAATACGGCATTTTCTATCCGGTAATTTTTGGGATTAACAATATTGTTTTTGAGTTGGCTGCAAATGTAGGCAAAAAGTCATAAGTCGTAGCGATAAGTCGCTAGTCGTGAGTGGTGACAGGTAGGTTGTGGGTTGTGGGTAATATGTTGGTCATTGCGAGGAACGCGCGGTGGCTGGTGTGTGTGGCGTGACGAAGCAATCTCGCGTTATGAGGGAGGCGAAATCCCACACAGAATGTCAGGCTGAGCCCCGCCGAAGCCGCGATGAGGGTCTGCTCTGCTGCTGACCGGAGTGTCGGACTTCCCCTCCTTCGCTATGGCTGCGGCGGGCAGGCGATTTCCGGTAGGGTGTGCAACCGGAGGCCAGAAGGCTCCTCGCAATGACCAACTGTAGGTACTTAATATGGCCGCGACTGCCACTTCCGGTTTTTCCGGTGTGGTGTGCAACCGGAAGTTTTTAAGGGTTTTTGTTGATTATCAATGAGTTGGATTTTTGCTTACTTCCGATTTGCTTCCGACTTTTGCGGGTTTGTCTGAACTAGGATTTATAAGATTTTATGATTATAGGATTATTATCGAAGAAGGCAACTTCCCACTTTTACTGAAATAATTTTCTCGTTCGGGGTTTGCTCACATTGGTGTTGATTTGCAATGGATTGTGTGACTTTTCAGGTTCAAAACTTCCCACTTTCTTCCCATTCACTTCCCACTTTTCTCCCACTTATTTCTCACTTACTTCCCGTTTTCTCCCGGGGTGGGAAGGCGGCAGGACCGGGGAGGGTATATTATACCTAGAATTCGTTTTTCCGGCTTTTCTGAAATTTTCTGTTGGCTGAAACGCGCTACAGTATTGATTATGCGCCTTTTATTTAATTTCTAAACGTTGCTAAAAACTTCTAAAATCTGCTAAAATTTTCCGGAAAATTGCTAAAAACTTCTACCCGGCTTGCTATTCCTGCTTTTGGTTTACAGGTGTTAACCGCAAAGCACTCAGAGAACTGCAAAGTGTTCGCAAAGGCCTCCATTACTTTATATCACAAAGCTACTGTGGGTGCGGGAGATGGCGAAAAAACGGGCAGAGAAGATATCAACATTTTTGGGCGCGGTTTGGCGAAACGGAAGCGGGATGCTTCAGTGGGTGTGGACGAAGGGGACCCTTCGTCCAGGCGGGGGTGGATTGGCGAGTCAAAAGACTCGCGAAGAAATCGGCACAAGTGAAAAACACTTGCGGCAAATGGGCAGCCGTTACAAAATTATTTCGATAATAAAAACCAGATTTCCCTAGAAAGAAATATGTTTAGACAGGTTACTTTAAACGCTGCAAATTGTAACCACTTAAAAATAAAATCGACAACGTTGGCTGTACATAGACGCCAACGAATTCTGAGACTAAGCCTTACACAATAATTTTAAACACTAATTCTAAATGGCGAGGAGCGGTAACAATTTTGGACAAAGAAAGGTTTTAATTCGAGAATTCTAAATTTGACCAAAGATATCAACATCGAAAATGAGTAAGTACTATATACACAATGGATCGAAACAAGAAGGACCCTTCGGTGCCGAAGAACTTATTTCTCGTGGGATTACGGCAGATACGCCTATCTGGCACGGTGGCATTACAGACTGGACGACGGCTGACAATATTGATGAACTGAAAGGGAAATTGAATCCTCCAACATTCAAAACACCTCCCCCAGAACCGTTATCCTCGAAATCAAATTCAACAAAGACGGAAAGAAAAAGTAGTAAAGGCTTTTTTGTTGTTTTTATTCTAGCGGTAGTATGCTTGATAGGGTATCTGTGGATGAACTCTGTCAGCGCCGACGGCCCGCTACCCAATATGAAAATTCAACTTAACTCGCCCAAGCCGGCAGTTCTAACAACTAGGGCTGACAAGTCGAAATCGGACATCAAAATGAGGGCTACAATTTACGGCACTGTCCAGAATCAGGGCGGTGACGGGAACGTAATCGTCTCGTTCAATGTAATGCAAGATGGCAACACATATGAAAGAACTCGAATCGTTTCGCTCCGGAATGGAGAAACTAAAGAAGTGGAAGCTACTTTTGATGAAGTGACAAGACTAGGCGGTGAAATAAGTTATCGAGTATACGCCCGTGCGGAATAGTAGAGGGTGATGCACAATCGAAATGCTTCGGAATCTGGGTTGGCAAGATTAGATAGTTATTTATATGCAGTACGCACTAGTTAAAGGAATAAGAACTGAACCCACAAAAGGAGAAAAGGGCATTTGTGAAGGTTGCAGCAGCGAAGTCATAGCCAAGTGCGGCAGCGTCAAGATACACCATTGGGCGCATAAGAATATTGAAGATTGTGATTCATGGTATGAACCAGAAACGCAATGGCATAGGAATTGGAAAAATCGCTTCCCAATGGAGTACAGGGAAGTCTCTTTCACGAATCCCATTACTAACGAAAAGCATAGAGCAGATATACATACCTCAAAAGGCGTAACCATTGAGTTTCAGAATTCGCCAATCTCACTAGACGAAGTAAGAAGTCGGGACACGTTTTATAGGAACCTTATCTGGGTTGTGAATGGGGTAAAGTTCAAAGGGGGATTTAAATTAACATGCTCAATTCCCAATCCTAGGACTTTTCTTTTGGATAATCTCGAGCTGCTTACAAATACAAACGCTAACGAGATACTTTTCCAGCAGCCAGGGAGCGACGAGATACTGAATATTTTTTCCCCGCAGCTTGAAAATGTGTTATTGTCGCTAGAGGGCGTAGAAACACCGTACCGTATGTTTAATTGGAAGAATAAACACTCTGTTTGGTTTGCTACTACATCAGAAGTTTTTATTGATATTGGGGAAGAAGTTCTTTATTGGTTGAAAAAGCGAGTCCAATTTACGTCTCCATTTTGGTATATACAATTGGTACAAAGGGAGGAATTTATCAGCAGATATTCTGAATAAGCAGTTGTTCCTGATGTCCGATTCTGTAGGTATTCAGAAGTTCAATTCCGTTGATGGAAACGGATTTATATTACCCGTTGCTGTTATCCTTCGGAGCTTAGCGACAACGATAGCAAATATAAGTGGAACCGAGCGGGCAGTTTTAATGGAAGCCGACATTTTAATTGTAAATAGGCACTGAGTTGAAAGGGCATGAATAATACACTAAAATCAAATTATATTTGAGACTATTCTGCCGTCGATTAACTATCCGAGAATTTAAGATTTGTTTTCAATAATTCCCCAATTTATAGAGTTTACAAATGGATTATAGATTAGAAATGCTGGATCAAGCAACGTTCGAAAATCTAATTAATAGAATCTGTCAGAAGCTGCTAGGCATGGGAATGATTTCCTTTTCACCCGGAAAAGATGGAGGAAGAGACGGGAAATTCATTGGTACAGCGGAAAAGTATCCCTCGACAACTAGTCAATGGTCTGGTAAGTTCATTATTCAATCCAAACACACTTCCAACCCTATTGCCTCATGTGCAGATTCTGATTTTGAAAATCAAATTTTGCAAATTGAGGTCCCCAAGATCAAAAAACTTAAAGCTTTGGGCGACGTAGACTTTTATTTGGTTTTTACAAACAGAAAATATTCAGGAGTGTCTGGAGAAGCATTGTTAAAAAATATTGTCGCACTCACAGGGATAAAAGATGCTGTATTAATCGGCAAGGAAACTATTAATAATCATTACATTAACCCTAATAAAGATATAATAAGTGAGTTTCAGCTAAGTAAACACCATATACCTTTTGATTTTTCGGATGAAGAGATACAAAATATTATTCTAACCTTCAAAGAACAGCTTCATAAAATACAAGATGCCGTACATACCAAAGTTGCAGGGGTGAAGTATGATTTCGATCATCTCGAAAAGGAAATAAAAAATGAAAAAAATAGACTTGGCAAGATGTATTATGAAAATGTCATTCTAGCTAGATCGTTAATGGACTTTGACAAAATTCAACGTTTTCTCGATGCTGACGAAAATAGTATCTATAAGGAATGTTATTTCGATATAGCTGCGGAATTAAACCAAATAATAACTATTCAAAGAGATAACTTTGGAGCGTTCGAAGAAATTTTCGCTTTCATTTATCAGAAAATTTGTGATGGAAACGTAAACTTGAGAGGAAGTAAGAGGCATGTGAGTACTTTCTTACATTATATATACATGGAGTGTTTAATTGGAGTGAAATAGAGATGATTAAACCAGACAGACATACCAACCCGGACTTTTCAGTAATTAACATTAGTGCCTTCATCCTAAGGCAGCTAAAGTCGCAATATGATATTAGTTACGACAAACTTTTAGAGAAAGTAATTAAAGGAATGGGTGAACGTGCAAAAGAAAATTATCCGTATGCCCTAAGTTTTTTGTTTTTAATGGGTAAACTTACATATAGAGAAACGACAGATAGCTTTTTGTATAATGAAACTGAGTAAACTTTACTGCAATATTGAGTCGTTCAAAAACATAACCTTTAATCTCAAAGGAATAAATGTTGTTTATGCCGATGTAAGAACAAAATTGGAAGAACACAAAAATTCACATGACCTAGGAAAAACAAAGCTTGCAGATCTAATCGATTTTTTACTACTTAAGGGAGTGGACCAGAAAAAACACTTTTTGTTCAAATTAAAAGACCAACATAAACAATCGATATTTAAGAGCTACATTTTTTATTTAGAGATAGCATTAAATGATGGAAGATTTTTGACAATAAGAAGGAGTGTCGATGCCAATTCAAAAATATCTATGATCGTTGATAATCAGAGATCGGAGGGATATATTGCACCGACAAAATGGGATTTTGAGGATGTTCCCTTAGATAGGGCAAAGCTCATTCTGGGTGAATACCTGAATCTTGACTTTTTTTTCAATAAGCCTTACGACTATAGAAAAGCATTAAGCTACAGCCTTAGAACGCCACCAGATGACTATAAAGATGTTTATCAGTTAGGGAAGTTTTCAAACGGTAAACATATTCATTGGAAGCCATTTATTTTTGATTTGTTAGGTTTTGACGGGGGACTCCTTGTGAAAAAATATAGCAATGACGGAGAACGGGAAGAAATCGCAAAGTTTATTGAAGCTCTCAAAAATGAATACTCCATCAAAATAGAGGATCGAGATGATTACGTCGCACAAGTCCAGTTAGTTGAAAGTAATGCGAAAGACATTGAACAAAAAATAGATAAATTTAATTTTTATCAACAGGACAGAGAACTTATTAGAAAAGGAATAGATGAAATCGAGGGGGCAATTGGTGAATATAACTCTCTGTCTTATAATCTCAATTACGAAATTGAACGCCTTGAAAGTTCGATAAAAAACAATTTTGCCTTCAATATAAACAAAGTAAGTAAAGTCTTCTCCGAGTCGAACATCTTTTTCCCAGACCAACTAAAATATGATTTCCAGTCATTAATTGAATTTAATAAAAAGCTCACTACTGAACGGAATAAATTAATTCGGAGTACACTAAAATTAAAGCGGAAGGAACTTGACAATGTCAATACTAAACTAGAGGAGCTAAATTCAAAAAAAGAGTCGCTGCTTTCTTTTATTCAAGATACTGACACATTCAAGCGCTTTAAACAGTACCAAAAAGAGCTAGTCAAAATTGAAGGACGGATTTTTCTAATTAAGGAGAAAATAAAACAGATAGATATTATTATCAACAAAGAAAAAGAAGACAAAGTACTATTAGACGAAATTCAAGACACTGTAACGAAATTAAAGGCAGTATATCAATCTACCGAGGATAACAACAAATATTCTGATATAAGGACAAAGTTTGCATTATTCTATAAAAAGATAATGGATGAAGACGCGCGCATGTCGTGGAATATAAATGGGAATGATAATGTTGATTTTCCTCCCCCAAAGGTTCATGAAAAACAAGGAGAAAAACTTGTGACCGCGAAAGACGAAGGAAATACTTATAAGAAAATGCTCTGTGTAGCGTTCGACCTAGCTATATTAACTAGCTATAATCACGAATCGTATTATAGATTCGTTTATCATGACGATGTTCTGTCACAGCAGGATGCTGGTGTAAAACATCGACTGCTTCTCCTTATTAGGACACTCACAGCTAGTTATGATTTGCAATATATACTCTCAGTAATAAAGTCTGATTTACCAACCGATGAACAGGATAAGCTGGTTTATTTTTCAGACGATGAAGTTGTTTTAAGGTTACACGACAAAGATGAAACGGGTATGTTATTTGGATTTGAATTTTAAAAGAAGCCTATAGTTTTGGGGGAATGGTTCTAGTCTTGAAATTAAATACTCACAAGCACCGTCAATAAAACCTCTCCCTATGCCAAGAAAGACTCTCCTGTGATGGGAGGTATTTTATATCTGCTGGTAGCAGTAGCTTCTTGCCGTGGAACTGGCGGATGGAATGCTGGCCTGCTTCATTGAAGTCTTGTGAAACTACTACGCGGTAGTCTTCGTCTATCGTGATGAGAAAGCGGTCGAAGGCGCGGTGGAGGTTGGGGGAAAGGGAGAGGCCGTTTGATATGGTATCGTTGTGAGATTCTGCAAATGGGATGATGTGGCATGCATCCACCATTTGAATATCCCGTGCGATGGAAATGCGCAAGCCGGATATGCAGCAAGTGTAGTTGTAAACCCGTGGCACTACTTTTTTGAACACGCCACTGCGAATGAAAATGTCTTCTTCATCGGCATGGTCGATTTCGCGACGGTATTCGGCCGGTGTTTCGTTCAGCATTTTCTCCTCCAGCACATGAAACAGGTCGTAATGCTTTGATGGACGCCCGAGGTATCGGGACATCAGCACGTCCTTTATGATTGCCCTGTTTTCGGGAACCTGCAATAGCAGGTATACTTCTGGCGTGAAGCATGCAAAGCTGATTGTTTCTTTGAGACTTCCGAAGCTGCGGACAGAGTGTGAGGAAGTGAGCAGCAGTTCCATGCCCGGCTTGGTCTGTAGCTTCCAGAATCCATCGCTGCGCAGGTGAAAGAATGGCAAGGCGAAGTTTGGATTGAAACGACTGTCGATATCAAAGCTGCACCAGTTGCTTTTGAATCGGCCCACCAGGTCGGAAGTGATGTAGATGCGGTTTTCTTTTATCTCGCCTCTTTCTATTGACTCGATGACGGAAAGTAGCAGAACGGCTTTGTGTGGCGCAGGCAAGCCCTTTGACCTGTCGACGTTCAGTTTTTCGATCTTCTTTATGAATGCTGAAAGCTCCACTATTGCAAGATAGTGAAGGGCGTTGATTTAGCTTCGTGCATGGGCTCGGGAGACCTCTCCCTGCGGTCGAGGTGACGGACATCTTTGGGGCTGCCTCCTGCTCCTGCGTACTGCCCCTGCGTCCCTTTACCATTCCTTTAGCATTTGCATCATAGGGGTGGGTGGGTATTTTTGCGTCTTACAGTAAATAATTGCAAAATGAACAAACACATCACTACAGCGGTTGTTGCCGCCGCATCGGTAATCGGCACATTGGGCATGTTCTCTTTCCGCTCTCCGGACGATGCACCGCCAAAGCCGGTGGTATATGAATACCAGCAGATAACTGCAGTGGAAAGCGTGGTGCCGGGTGGCCTGGGCCGCAGCCGCATCCTCACCACAGACGATAACGGACAAATGCGCGAGAAGGAGCTGAAAAACTTCTATAGCATGGTGGGCATCAACTTCGACAACATAGCCAATAACGACCGCGTGATCGTGGACCGCCTTAACGACTATTCGCAGCAGGGATGGGAACTGTGGCAGGTGGCAACCGCTACCAATCAGCAGAGCTCAAACGGAAACAGCAACGGGGGTATATTTATTACAAGGTATATTTTCCGCAGAGCGAAGAGTTGATAATTTGACAATGAGACAATTCGGCAATTCGGCAATGAAAGTGCTGTTAGTGGTACGTTACCGCGGTCAAAGTCTGCCGCTGAAATAGATAAATGACGAACGGTGCGCAAATGGCGCACCGTTCAGTTACTTTTTATTAGTTTATCACACAAATACGATCCCGCATTTCACTCATTGGCTAATTGTCGAATTGTCAAATTGCCGAATTGTCTCATTGCCGAATTACATAGGAGTAAGCGTAAGCAGGTAATCGGTAGTATCAGCTACTGTAAATGGTTCCAGGTTGTTAGGCGCGCCGGCATGGCCGTTGGTTGAGTCGAGCCTGGTAGTTTTGAAAGAGAACTTCAGCTTCACAGAACTCTCTGTCAGGTCTTGCAGCTCTGCACCATAAATGGTGAAGTTCGGGATCTTGTAAGATGTGAACCTGAGCTCACGAATAGTATCGAGCACAATGAACGACTTGATGAAGCCGGGTATAGTATCGAGACGGCCCACAATAGTATCTAGCTTCAGCGGGCTCTGCTCCAGCGTATCAAAGTGGTATGGCTTGATGGTAGTGTTGACCGCGAAAATGGTGTTGAAACCATTGAACAGATCAATATAGGAATTATCAGGGCCCCACACACGCCACGTAAAGTTGCGCGTATCCGGATCGGCCGGGTTGCACTTCTGGTCGCCTGAGTGCAGACCACCAAAATCGAGCGAGTCGAACGTGATGTAATCGTCGAAGTAGCAGGTATCGATAAACTTGGTGTATTCGAGCGCAGTGTCGCGGCCACCGGGATCCTTCACGGTCATGGTGCCGCCGGAGATTTTCCACTTTTTACCGCGCAGCAGGTTTTCCCTGGTGGGTGCAGCGGGGTCCGGTTCTTTATTACATGCTGCGAACACAACGAAAAGACCCAGGGCAAGGAAAACGTACTTCATAAACGAATATAAAAATTTGAAGGCTAAAGCTACTAAATATTATCCACTGGCAAAAGCAGTGTGTAAAATATTGATGCTGTGTGGCTAGCCGCCTATTGCGGCCATAGATTCGTGGGTGGCATTCTGCTCGGCCTCGTGGCCATTGCGGGCGCGGTGGCTGATAGCGTCCTGAAGGGTGGCGAGTAGCTGAGCGTCAGTGGCGCCGGAGCGCAGCAGATCGCGCAGGTTTACCACCCCACCGTCGTAGAGGCAGGTTTTGAGCATGCCCTGCGGGGTGATGCGAATACGGTTGCACGTGCCGCAGAAGGAGCGGGTGTAGGCTGCAATGATGCCCACATCGCCCTTGTGGCCTGGTATCTGATAGTTGAAGGATGTGGAGTGCGCAGGATCGGCAGCCTTCTGAATGCCGGGATAAGCGGCCCTGATGGCCTCGAGTATCTTGAGGTGATCCCAAAGCAGGGGGCGCAGCTCGCCGGTACCATTAAAAGGCATCTCCTCTATGAAGCGCATGCTTACGGGGAGATCCCTGGTAAGCGCCACGAGGTCTGCAATGTCCTGCGTATTGCGGCCGTCCATCACCACCGCGTTTATCTTCACCTGTATGCCGTGGGCCAGGAGGGTCTCCATGGTGTGGAGCACGGCAGGCAGCTCATCGCGCCGGGTAATGGCAAAAAAGCGGTTGCGGTCCAGCGTATCGAGGCTGAGGTTGACACTGCGAATGCCGAGGCGCTTCAGTTCCGGGATGTAGGATGCGGTGAGGATGCCGTTTGTGGTAAGGGTAAGCTCATCTACTCCGGGCGTGGCTGCAAGTGTGCTGAGGAGCGACATGATGTCTTTCCGCACAAAGGGCTCGCCACCGGTGATACGGATCTTATTTACACCATTGGCAGCCAGCACCGCACAAATGCGCACCATCTCCTCATAGCTCATCAGCTCCTTGCGGCCCAGCCAGTCAATACCCTCCTCGGGCATGCAGTAGAAACAGCGCAGGTTGCACCGGTCTGTAACTGCCAGCCGCAGGTAAGTTATTGGTCTGTTATGGTTGTCGGTGAGCAATCTGAGTAGATAGTCGTAAGTCAAAAGTAGAAAGACAAAAGTCGTAAGTCAAAAGTAGAAAGTAGAAAGACGAGCGCTGTGTTAAAATTCGCGTCTGATAGCTGTAGGAATCAAAATCCAAATTCCAAATTCCAAATTCCAAAATCCAAATTCCCCAATCCAAATTCCTAATTCCCTCCCGATAGCTATCGGGACCAATTCCTAAACAACTGCAATATTATCGATAAGTCGCGTATCGCCAATGCGGGCGGCTATGAGGGCAACCATAGGTTGGGCCGCGTCATAGTTGGCCAATGGGCTAAGGGTATCGGCGTTGGCCAGGGCAATATATTCCGGCTCGAAGCCCTTTTTTCTTAAGATATCGTCACATTCTTTTTGCACGATGGCAAAGGGTGTGGCGCCATTTTTAGACTGAATAGAGACGAGGCACTGATAAATGAGACCTGCCACTGTGCGCTGCGGCTCTGTGAGCCGGCGATTGCGGGAGCTCATGGCCAGCCCGTCCGGCTCGCGGCGGGTATCGCAACGCACCACCTCGGTAGCAAGGTGCATCTGCTTCACGAGATCGGCAATGACCAGGCACTGCTGGTAATCTTTGCGCCCCAAAAAGAGGGCCTGGGGCTGCACTATCTCCAGCAATCGGCCCACCACCTGGCCTACGCCCCTGAAATGACCCGGACGCATAGCGCCTTCCAGCACCGCCTCCAGGGAACCAAAGTCGTAAACCGGGGTATTTTCAGCTCCTTGTGGATATACCTCCTTTTCGTCGGGGAGGAACACTACATCACAGCCGGCTCCGAGCAGCAACTCAAGATCGGCTTCGGTAGTTACGGGGTATTTTGCCAGGTCTGATTTGTCGTTGAACTGGGTAGGATTTACAAAGATGCTGCAGACGGTAATAAGGCCTCTTTTTTTGCTGGCTTCCACCAGGGAAATGTGTCCTTTGTGCAATGCACCCATGGTAGGAACAAAGCCTATACTGTTACCTTCTGACCGTTTTATATGTAAGTAATCTGATAACTCTGCGCTCTTCCTGAAGACAACCATAGAACTATTTTTACCCCTGCCAGCCGCAAATTACGGTTGGAATTCAATATTTTCGTAATTTTGCAGACTATTTTATTTATTTATTGAACTATTAATTGCTGAGCATGTCTGCAGACACAAAGAAACGTGTTTTAATAATCGCTAACGAACTTTCCCCTTATACTGAGTTCACCGACTTTGCCCAGATTCTCAACAAGCTGGCTATTAAAACATTTGATTCGGGTCTGGAAATTCGTGTCATTATGCCTCGTTTCGGACTCATTAATGAGCGCCGCCACAGGCTGCACGAAGTAGTGCGCCTGTCGGGAATCAACGTGATCATAGACAAGGACGACTATCCGCTGATCATCAAGGTAGCATCCCTGCCCAACGCACGTCTCCAGGTCTACTTCATGGACAACGAAGACTATTTTAAGCGTAAGGCGGTTTTTCGCGACGACCAGGATAACTTCTTCGAAGACAATGCAGAACGCATGATATTTTTCTGCAAGAGCGCATTGGAAACCGTTAAGAAGTTTGGCTGGCCTCCGCACGTTATTCACTGCCACGGCTGGATGACATCGCTGGTGCCGCTGTACCTGAAAACAGCCTATAAGAAGGAGCCGGTATTTGGCTATTCAAAGGTGATCTATACAGCGCAGGCAAACCAGTTTAAGGAAAAGCTCAATCCAAATTTTGCGAAGAAGGCGCTAATAAGCGGCGACATCAAAGAAAAGGACCTGGAACCATTTAAAGAAGGCTCAAACCTGGCACTGACAATAGGTGGCGGTAAGAGTGCAGACGTGGTAATAATGGGTTCTGAGAAGCTGGATAAGAAAGTGACCGACGAGCTGAAGCCAAGCAGGTACAAGAAGATTGTGAAGTATGAACAGGATTGGAAGGAGGACGTAACCTCTCTACTGGATCTGTATAAAAGCTTAACAGAGTCTTAGCCTTTATTTTAGCACCTTAGCCGAATAAATTCTTTCTGATTTGAAGCATCGTTTCAGTTGGCCTGTACTGCTGCTTGCAGCTATTGTATTGGTGTCATCACTATATGGTTGCCGTGAAAATTCGGTAATAAATGCAGCTATAGCCCCTAATGATTCTACCCTGGGCATTTACAGCACAGAGTTGAGCTGCATAACACACACCTACTATGATGATACCGGCGTTTCCGGCCTGTTCATAAGTGGCTACTCCGTTTATACGGGCGCGGGCAGCATAGACGACGATTTCTTCGGCACAATGAATGGCGCAACCTACTTCCAGGTAATTCCGGACCAGCCTACCAATGCCGTATTCGACAACACAACAATAGATTCTGCCGCGCTGATACTGCCCTATAGCGGGTTTACCTATGGCGACACAACGGACCAAAACGCCACCCAGACCTACCAGGCGTTCTTTATGGGCGAGCAACTGGCAGCTAATACGCTCTATTACTCATATGAAAACAAAAATGTAGAGACCGGGAATCCCCTCTCAGATCCATATACTGTAAACGTGTATCACCTGGAAGACTCGGTAAAGGTGAAGGACAAGAACTATGCGCCGGCGCTGCGCATTCCCCTGAACCTGCCTGTGCTGCTGAGCAAGCTGACACCGGCCCTGCAGGCTGCCCAGGCCAACCCTGACAATCCGTATGCTGAGTTCAAGAATGTACTGAGGGGGCTGGTAGTAAAGGTTGCAGACGGCGCTTCGCCCTCTCACGCTTATCCATTCTTCCAGCTGGACGGAAAGACACCATATACAACAGCGGGCATAGTCGTTTACTACCACGCAAACGGCAGCACCAGCGACACAGCTGTGCAACACTACTACTTCAATGGCGAAAGCTGTGGCTACTTCAACAAGGTGAGCCGTAGCTATGCTACCGCCCCGATAAATGCGCTGTTGACGTCTACAGACGCGAACGATAGCCTCATTGGCATTCAGAACCAGCCCGGCCCCTGTATAGACGTGGTTATCCCAGGGTTAAGAAGCTTACCAAGCGGTGTGATCAATAAAGCAACGCTGCAGCTCTCACTGCTGCCGCAACACGATAATAAGTATGGCGCACTAACCCGTATTTACCCTAAGGTGGTGAGCAATGGCACCTACCCTTCCGGCACATCGGCCGGTGGCGTGTATGAAGTGGCAGACAGGTACCCGCTAACGAGTACAAGCCCATTAAAAATGCTGAATGGTCAGCTAAACGAGATCACCCGCGATGGTAACAAAGTTTATGCTTTTACGATAGGTCTACCCCGCGAAATCATGCGCTGCCGTGCTGAAAACAATGATACCCTGCACCTGCGCCTGAATGGCACACAGGACCTGGTAGGGGCTTTCAGGGCTGTGCTGGCGGGAGGCAACCACCCTAACCCGCTATATAAGGCCCGATTAATTGTCGTATATTCAACGCTCAATTAGTGCTCTATTCTATAAAGAAACCATGATCTTATGTGTGGCATTGTAGGTTACATTGGCCGAAAAGAGGCTTTTCCAATCATTATCAAGGGGCTAAAGCGCCTCGAATATCGGGGTTATGATAGTGCAGGCGTGGCCCTGCTGAACGGTGACATGACGGTTTTTAAGAAAGCCGGTAAAGTGTCGGACCTGGAAACAATAGTAGACGGCGCCAGGACCCATGCCAGTATTGGTATTGGCCACACGCGCTGGGCCACACATGGCGAACCTAACGACCGTAACGCGCACCCACACCTTTCGCAGTCGGGCAACCTTGCTGTGATACACAATGGCATCATTGAGAACTATGCGGCCATAAAAGAGGAGCTTACAAAGCGCGGCTATACTTTCCACTCAGACACGGACACCGAAGTACTGGTGAACCTGATAGAGGAAGTGCAAAAGCAGGAAAACACATCTCTTGATAATGCAGTTCGCATTGCGCTGAACCAGGTGGTGGGTGCATATGCTATAGTAGTCCTGAACAAGAAAAACCCGGACCAACTCCTGGCTGCACGCAAGGGCAGCCCGCTGGTAATAGGCATTGGTGACGACGAGTTTTTTGTAGCTTCTGATGCATCACCCATAATAGAGTACACCAAGAACGTTGTGTACCTGGACGAGCAGGAATATGCCATCATAAACCGCGATGGAAGTTACCAGATACGCACGCTGGGCAACGTTGAGAAATCGCCGGAGATAAAGAAACTGGAGTTTTCGATTGAGACCATTGAGAAAGGTGGATTTGAACACTTCATGCTGAAGGAAATTTATGAGCAACCACGCGCCATTGAGGATTCACTGCGCGGACGCATGAACGCAAGCCAGGGATGGATAAAACTGGGTGGTTTCAACGAGTACAGCAACCGCATATCAAGGGCAGATCGCTTTCTCATTACAGCCTGTGGCACATCGTGGCATAGCGGCCTTATAGGCGAGTATATGATAGAAGACCTGGCGCGCGTGCCGGTAGAAGTGGAGTATGCATCCGAGTTCCGCTATCGCAACCCAATCATCACGGAGCACGATGTTGTTATTGCCATCTCACAATCTGGAGAAACTGCGGATACACTTGCTGCCATCAACCTGGCAAAGGAACGCCAGGCGCTGATCTATGGCATTTGCAATGTTATCGGCTCTTCCATAGCACGCACTTCGCACGCAGGCAGCTACACGCACGCCGGACCGGAAATAGGCGTAGCGTCAACAAAGGCATTCTCAACGCAGGTATCATTGATAACGCTGATGGCCCTGCAAATGGCAGAGCATCGCGGCACGATAGCTACATCGCGTATGCGCGAGATACTGTACGAGCTGGAAAACATTCCTAAGAAGATCGAAGAAACCCTGCAACTTGATGCGCAGATAAAAGAGATTGCGTCCATATATAAAGACGCATCTAACTTCCTTTACCTGGGCCGTGGCTATAACTTCCCTGTAGCGCTTGAGGGAGCATTGAAGTTGAAGGAAATTTCTTACATACACGCTGAAGGCTACCCCGCTGCAGAAATGAAGCACGGGCCAATAGCACTTATAGACGAGAACATGCCTGTTGTGTTCCTGGCTACAAATAAAAGCGCCTACGAAAAGATCGTCTCTAACGTGCAGGAGGTAAAGGCGCGTAAGGGGAAGATCATAGCAGTCGTAAATAAAGGTGATACACACATCCGGGAGCTCGCAGACCACCTTATAGAGGTGCCGGAGACAGAAGAAATTCTATCACCACTCATTACTATTGTTCCCCTTCAATTGCTGGCTTACCACATCGCCATCATGCGCGGATGTAACGTAGACCAGCCACGCAACCTGGCCAAATCGGTAACCGTAGAATAAAAGGAGTCACATAAATTTCATAATGAAGGCACAGGTCAATCTGATCTGTGCCTTCCTTCATTAACAGACGCTTGAAAAAATAGGTCGTTGCAGGGCTGTATCTTTGAGCGCCATTTTTGTTGCATGCCCCGTATTTTACTTCTGCTGTTTACAATCTTTCTCCCCCAACTATTGCGCGCACAGGTGCCGCTGACCCACCCCAGAGCAGTCAGGGTTTTGTGGACAGACACTGTTTCAGGCGACTTCTCGTTCCGGAATAAGTGGAGCTACCAGCCGGGGGTTTCTAAGATGGCGGATGGTCAGGTGAGGTGCGACGGATTTTGCCCACCTCATACAGAAAAGATGCTCAATGCTGACGGACGCATTATCCCGGATTCAATTGCCGCCTATTACCGCCTGGTAGATACTACACACCTATACCACACCCTGGCAAGCGAAGCGCACTGCCACGAATGGGCCGGGGCAGACTACATTACGGCTCACAAACGGCACGACACTATTGCTGCAGATACTTATTGTAATCCGGCAACGCATTGCAGTCTGCGCCTGCGCATAAAAGGAGACAAGTGTTATGCCACTATTATTGAGAACAGCATACGTGCCACCCGCGACAAGCCGAGAAAACGCTACTACTGCACACGGGGAGAAATGACCATTGATAGCGCACTGCTAAAGCGCGGAATACTCAAGGCAGGATTTGATTTTCATTTCCGTGCACCGAAAGGCTTTGGCGACATGTACTGGCGTGGCAGAATTTACAAGACAATAGAGCAGCCTCACCGTTATGAAGGTATGTGGCTGAATTGAGTCGTAAGTCGTGACCTGCCGGCACGGCCGTGAGTCGTAATCTGTAGTTAGGATCGTAAGTTGCAGATTGTAGCCAAGCGGCGTGACCGGGATCGTATCTGATTCCACTATAGCTGCAATACCTTAAACTCCAGTATCCTGTTCAGCGTATGCTGCTGTTCTGTGCAGCTGTTGCAATCCGGGCATGGCACTTTGGGTCGGGTATTACCCAGACCTATATAGCCAACCCGCTCCTTCGCAATACCGTGCTGCAGAAAATAATTAACTACTGACAGGGCACGCTTGTCTGAAAGAATCTTGTTTGATGCCACGGAGCCCCGACAATCAGTATGTGCCTGTATCTCTATGCGCATAGTAGGATGCCGCTGCAACTGCGCCATCATGGTATCGAGGAAGCGCTGATGAGACCGGTTTAACTGATACTTGCCATAGCTATACTGAAAATCACCAACCTCATAGGTTTTGTCGAGCTCAAAACTACGGATGCCGGGAGAGTCCATCACATTTTCATTTCGCACTACTACCGGGTCCGGCGCTGTTATTGCTATTGTGTCTTTTACGAGGATCCGCTTTGCCAACGGCACCGTAATTACAAACGTATCTACCGGCTTCAACGAGAACGCGTGAAGCATAGTCTTTGAAGGATAATAGTCTGAAGAAGATGCGGAGATGGTGTATGTGTCCCCGGGATAAAGTCTCTCCCTAAAATACGAGCCGCCACCTTCTGTAACTCCACTTATTTTACGATGAGCTGAAAGGGCGGTAAATGACGCGTCCGGTAGTGGCTGTCCGGTGGCTGAATCCACAACTATCGCACGCAGGTACAATTCCATCTTGCGGTAGAAGTACACATTGTCGCCCAGCTTTTCTCCCGGCCTGTTAGACGAAAACCAGGTGTTGTCCTCGTTGCTACGAAGCGCCAGTGAGATATCGTCAAAGGATGAATTAAGGGGTATACCAGGATTTAACAGGGCTGAAAATGCACCTGTAGTTGCATCCCAATGGGTGGTGTACATGTCCAGCCCACCTAAACCCAGATGACCATCTGACGAAAAAGACAGCGTGCTGTCATCCATCCAGGATGGAAACAACTCATCACCCTCCGTATTGATAACATCTCCGGCGTTTACGGGCGTTGACCATTTGCCTCCGGGCATCGCCTTGCATAAGTAGATGTCAGATCTGCCCTTGCCACGCGGCATATCGGACACGAGCGCCATGACCTTGCCATTGGGCGATACTGACGCATGGGCTACAGCATACTGTTTGTTATTATGCTGAAAGCGAGTAAAATCTCCAAATACGTGTCGCTGAGTATCGTACGTGGCTATCATTGTCTCCAGTGTCACCGTGGTATCGGCACGAGGATTCAGACGTTTCCCTCCTTTACGCCCCCGGTAAGAGGTGCGCGTATAGTACATCGTAAGACCGTCGGGCGAAAAGGTAGCCGGCCCGGCATAGTAAGGCATTGATACGCGGGCCGAGGACATAAGCGGTAGCATCTCCTGCTGACAGGTGCCACTATCTGTGCATCGAATGCAGAAGATGTCGTAGAAGGCATTGCCTGTAGATGCATCAAACTTCTTATCGAGGTATTTTCCATTGTCTGCAGCAAAAACGAGAAAATCCTTCCACCGAACAGGTGCGAATTCCGACCCATCCGTATTGAATGGCAGGAAGGTGATGATGCCCGAAGGTATCTCGCCTGCAAGATCGGCAGCAGTGCTGCAACTAACTATCAGGTTGTCTACCTGTGCGTCCGTTTTCTTAACTGCCTCCTTGTACTGCGCCAACCATTTTGATGCCTCCTCATAACGCCCCAGCTGCATCAACACATTAGCATACCTGAGCCAGACATCCTTTTTACAGTTCCTAATGGCTACAGCACGAGCATAGGTTTTTGCCGCCTTGTCTCTGTCATTGGTAATGTTATAACAGTCTGCCAACTTAGTATAGACAGCAACATTGCCAGACTCTGCTACCACTTTTTCAAGATGCGGGATCGCTTTGAAATAATATCCGTGGTTGTAATAATAATTGCCCCTTACCAGGTGGCGCTTTATACCCGCCTGCACCTGGGTAGCAAGGGACAAAAGAAGCACCAAACACAAAACGACAAATTTTCTCATGGGCTATTTTCTTAGAACTTGCGAATGAAGCGGGGTGTAAGGAATTTGAAATTGTCGCGCACTATATCATAGCCCAGTACCATCTCGTGAGTGCCACCGCTGTAACCATTAAGTGCAGAGATCATATAGTCATATGCATAGCCCATATTGAGTCTGCGCGATATCTGCACATGAACAATACCCATAATGCCCCCGCTGGTGCGATAGGTAAGCCCTACCATGAGCCTCTGGTATGCGGTTGCAGACAAATTGATATCTGCATTAAACGGCAGGCTATAGCGACCATTAAATGCGTAACGTGCTATAAACTGTGGCTGTACCGTGAGCTCCTCCGAGACGTTGAAAACGTATCCCCCCGAGAGATAATAAGCGCGTATTTGCTTAGATGTCTTGCGGCCCTGGTCTTTGTCGTAATAATTCTGCATCAGACTGGGAACTGACAGACCACAATAGAATTTGTCGCTACTCCAGTATGCCCCGGCGCCGGCATTGGGAAGGAAAATGTCAATTTCAGAGGCGAATGCAGGGTCGCTAGCCGAAAAATACTGGTAAACGCCGCGGTATGAGCCGTAAAGAGAACCGCCGGCTGAAAGCCCCAAAGAAAGAACCGACTTTTTGAGTTGCAGCCTATATGCGTAATAGGCTCGCATGTCAATATAGCGCTCACCTGCTGTGCTCTGCCGGCCCAGGCTGAGCCCTACTGCATGCGGTCGCGTGGGATTCATATAGGTGCCAACAGGAGCATCAAATGAAATATTGTCGGCTATAGGTGCGCCATGTATGCCCACCCATTGCCTTCGTAATGTCGCATTAAACGATGTAACGTCCCTGCTGCCGGTGTAGCCTGGATTGTACACCAGCTTGTTGTACATGAACATCGTATAGTGCTGGTCGCTCTGCGCAGAGGTTTGCAAAGAGAAACTGACTATTATGGATAGCAAGCAGTATATTCTTTTCATAAGTTATCTCCTTATCAGCACAGCCCCTTTAAAAACATTGTCCCCTCCGGTCTTACTAGGTTCATTAAGCTTCACTAAGTAATAATAGGTGCCATCCGGCAAATGTGCGCCACCTTTGCTTACCCCATCCCACTCACCCTGGTAGTTTGTTTTTTCATAAACCAGATCGCCCCACCTGTCAAAGACCTGCACTGTGTTCTTTGGGTATTCGGTGAGACCGGAAACATACCATTTGTCGTTGATACCATCGCCATTGGGGGAGAAACCCGCCAATATAAAAACTGAGTTGCAAGGAATATCCATAAAAACCGCTGACCATTCCCCTTTGCATCCGTTTGTGTCTGTTACAGAAAGTGTATAAGTACCACCGTCGACCGGGATAATGTGCTTCCCATCGAGCGTATCGCGCGGACCAAACCACGCATAGCGATATGGAGCAACGCCACCTGACACCTCCGCCTCAAGGAAGCCCCCGACATGACAAACCCTGTTTTCTCCACTAATAACAGCATGCAAAGAATCGGGCTGACCGATGATGAACGAACGACTGAGCTTGCACTTACTAAATGTATCTGTGACGAGTACCGAGTAGGTGCCCACCTGCAGGCCGGTAGCGGCAGCTAATGAACCTCCGTAAGACCATGTATAGGAATAATTAGTGCCGGCAGGATCTACTGCAACAGTAATTGTGCCGCTGCTGTCGCCATAGCACAAACCATCGGTGGCAGCGCCCGACAGTGTGAAGGACGAAGTGATAACGTTGAGCGTAAAAGTGTCGTATGAGGAACATCCATTCACATCAGGCCCCATGGTATAGGTAATTACCGAAGTGCCAATAGCCAGCGACTGGGCATCACCTGATATGGTATTGATGGTAGCAACTGTAGGGTTGCTACTGGCCCAGGTACCACCAGATGGAGATGCAGACAAGGGAACAGAAGCGCCTATGCACACGCCGGGCGGACCAGTGACCACAGGCACTGATGGCGATGGGTAAACTACCATGTTGACCGTATTACTGGAAACGGATGCCGTTGTGGTGCAAGCACCACCGCTTGTGGTGATGAGGCAGCGAACAGAATCCGAATGGCCGGGAACGTAAGTCATGGTGTTTCCGGTGGCAGCTACCGTGCTACCGTTTACGTACCACTGATACGCAACCGATGCGCCACCACCCACCATTGTCGCTGTATATGTGACAGACCTTCCGGAGCAAACGGTATCATTTGGGCTTGCAGCGATATTGACGGTAGGGGTGCAGCCGAATGACAGATGGGCAACAACGAGCAGAACAATGAGGATGGCGAGTCTTTTCATAAATAGGTGGTTCAAAACCAGGTGTTGCGCACTTACTTGAGTTTAAAAGTGGGTATCGGGCACAAATCTAATACACACAGAGTAGGAATGCGAGGAATAATCGACCGATCAAGACCGAATCCTGCCATCCTGCACGAGCGCTACCCCTTAATCTCTCCAAGCGCCTTAACCAGGACATCAAGTTCTGCAAATGTGGTGTAGACATTTGGGGTGATACGGACACCATGTACCCCTGCATCGGCATTGTCAATGGCAACGGTGTATATTTTGTACTTATTGAAGAGCGTTTCGGCAAGATCAGCGGGTTTCATACCCTTCACGCCTACGTTGCCTATTGCGCAAACACGGGATGCATGCTCAGGAGAGTTGAGCTCCACATGCTGCATCGGCTTCACCCGGCTTACCCAATATTGCTGCAACTGGCGCAGGCGGTCCTCCTTTCGTGCCGGGCCTACCCGATTGTAGTAGTTGATGGCATCTGCTATGGTGAGGTCGGTAGCTACCGGGTGGGTACCGGTATGGTTCAGCCTGAGTATATCTGTTTTTTCTTTACCCTCGTCTGCAAATAGCGGCCAGGTATTAGGGATATGCTCATCCTTAACGTAGAGCACACCGGCACCAAGCGGCACACTGAGCCATTTGTGCAGGCTGGCGCCATAATAGTCGCAGCCCAACTCAGCAACCGGTGTGGGAATATGGGCAAATGCATGTGCACCATCCACCATCACCTGCACCCCCTTTGCATGTGCCATCTCGCATATCTTGCGCACTGGCAGTATCTGCCCGGTGATGTTTATCATGTGGCACACCATGAGCAGCTTAGTCTTTGGTGTTATGGCTTTGGCGTAAGCGTCCACTACTTCCTCGTCGGTCTGCGGATTGGCAGGTACCGAAATGAGTTTATTCACTACCCCATACCTGCGAGCCACCTGCTTAAACATATCCAGCATGGCACCATAGTCCTGGTGCGCCATTACGGCCTCGTCGCCAGCCTTCCAGGGGAAGCCTGCAATAACCAGGTCCAGCGACTCCGTGGTATTCCGCGTAATAGCGAGATTATGAGGGTCGCACTCCATGATGGTTGCCAGCAGCGCTACTGCTTTCTGTTTGTCCTCTGCCTGCACTGTGCGCATGTAACGAGCACCCTGGCGATTCACATCTGCGATATGACGTTTGTATGCCTCCAATACCGGGCGGGGCTGAATACAGTAATAGCCATTCTCCAGGTTGATATATTCCGGTACAAGGTCGTAATCTGCACGGATAGCATCCCAAAGTGGATCGCCTGAAAGAGCGGGAAAGGGAGCGGGAGCGGCGGGGGCAAAAGTTGCAATGGCAGGTATAGCCGCCAGGCTACCAAGCCCAAGCAGGGAGGCGCTTTTTAGGAAAGTACGTTTGTTCATAACCGGGAATTGACTGACGGTAAGATAAGAAAATACCCGCAAGTAGTTTCCGGATTATCGCGTTAACCGCAAAGAACGCGGAGTATCGCTAAGGGGCGCAAAGCCCGTGAAATGGAAACAAATCTTTTGCCTTTGCGCAACTTAGCGACTTCTTAGCGCACTTAGCGGTTAATGCCCCCTGATTGATACCGATGTCAGAACTGCCACGTCTCTTCCAGCCAGCTCTTTGTCTTCGTATTGGTGAAGTCTATCGTAATTGGCACCATGGATGCATAGCCGTCTGCCAGAGCCTGCACATCTGTGCCATCGCCCTCGTCCATGTTAATGAACTTGCCCACCATCCAGTAGTAATCCTTGCCGCGCGGGTCCAGCCGATGATCAAATTCCTCCTGCCATTTGGCGTAGGCCTGGCGGCAGATCTTTATGCCCTTGAACTCCTCTTCTGAGACAACCGGGATGTTTACATTGAGCAGAATGTGTGGCGGCAACTTTGTTGAGAGCATACGCTCCGCCACAGACCTTGCCACGCGGGCGGCAATCGCAAAATCAGCATCGAAACTATAGTCCAGACTGGAGAAACCGACGGACGGAATATCTTCAATAGCTGCCTCCATGGCTGCGCTCATGGTACCTGAGTAAATGACATTGATGGAGTGATTGGCTCCGTGGTTTATGCCGCTCACGCACAAGTCCGGCTTGCGATGGAGCACCTTGTCACGCGCCAGCTTTACGCAATCTGCTGGCGTGCCGCTGCATTGCCATGAATCTATACCCTCAAAAACCTGCACTTTGTCCAGACGCAGCGGCTGGCCGATTGTTATTGCATGCCCCATGCCCGACTGTGGGCTATCTGGCGCTACCACCACTACCCTACCCAGCGGACGCACAGCCTCTACCAGCGCCCTTATTCCCGGTGCATTTATGCCATCATCGTTCGTTACTAAGATTATCGGTTCTTTTTTCTGCATAGGCCGAAGTTAAGCGTGAATGTCAAAATAACTTACCCCCATTTGAACAACTCCTTTCCATTTCTACCGCGTTGCAAAAGTCTTAAAATAGTCCTCTATTCGCAGATTTTGCGCCTTGTACAAAAGAAAACGAATCATCCAACTAAGCGCAACTTATTTTGACATTCTCACTTACCAAAGATGTGTTACTGTACACTTAACACGAACGGCATCGCCATCATAGCCCGGCCGTTCATAGCCTGCAGACTGCGCAACTTATCCAGCCATTCGTAGCCAGCGCCCAGCTCTTCGCGCATAGCGGCCTGTATGGCAGCTTTTGCTTCTGCATTGTTGTTGAAGCGTTTCATCAGGGTACTGAGTTTATCAACAGGCTGCGGGTAAGTGACAACCCGATAAGAAGTAAGTTTTGCTATGTCAGCAGCACTACCGATTGCCCTATCCAGCCCCCCGAGGCCATCGACCAGGCCTATACGTAATGCACTCGTGCCGGTCCACACACGGCCTTGCGCAATTGAGTCTACCATTTCAGGAGACAACCTCCGGCCCTCAGCGACGTGTCCCTTGAACGTGTTATAAATGGTATCAATGGAGCGCTGCATCAGTTGGCCCTCCTCCGGTGTAAGTGGGCGGAAAGCTGTTGGAAAATCGGCGAACGGCGCGTTCTTCTCTTCGTCAAAGGTTACACCTAGTTTATTCTTCATCATAGAGCCCACATTGAAGAGCATACCAAACACGCCTATGCTGCCGGTGATGGTATTTGGCATCGCAAATATAGAATCTGCAGCAGTAGAGATATAGTAGCCTCCAGATGCAGCATAGTTGCCCATGGATACGATAAGCGGCTTGCGCTCGTGTAACAACTTAAGTTCACGCAATATCACCTCTGATGCCAGCGCACTGCCACCCGGAGAGTTCACGCGAAGCACTACGGCCTTTACCTTGTCGTTGTCCCGAAGCTTACGAATCTCCTCACGAATTGTCCTCGAAGCTATCTGCCAGTCGTTATCCTGCTCACCGTCTACTATATCGCCTTCTGCCAGGAGCACCGCGATGCGGTCAGTACCTGTGTTGTTAAGGCCCTTCACAGCGTCACAGTATTCATTTATGGACACCATTTTCAGATCGTCCTTTTGTTTGCGGTTGGTGCGCCTTTTCAGTAGCGTCTCTACCTCGTCGGCATACATTGTGCCGTCTATTACTCCATACTTCACAGCATCAGACGGGAACTGTATGGCACCACTTCTTGCCAGGCGGTCTACCGTATCGGCACCTACACCCATGTATTCCGCGGCCGCAGTCACAAATTCCTGCCACATATCTTCCTGGAATGCTCGGATCTGCAACCTGTTAGGTTCACTCATTTTATCGGTACGGAAAGGCTCAGTGGCGCTTTTGAATTTACCGGCATAGAATATTTCGGGCTCTACCTCCAGCTTGTCAAGTGTCCCTTTGAAGAAGCTAAGCACTGTTGCAAACCCCTTGAGCTCAATATCTCCGACAGGATTAAGGAAAATGCTATCTGCAGCAGTTGCGGCAAAGTAGGCACCCTGCGTTATCTTCTCGCCATAGGCATAGATAAACTTGCCTGACTCACGAAAATCGAGCAGCGCATATTGCAGCTCCTGCAGCGTGGCCCAGCCATTCGGAGTAGCACCCAGCTTTATGTATATGCCCTTGATGTCGTCATCATCTTTAGCATAGGCAATAGCATTCGTTATGTCATAAAGACCAGCCTTGTAAGACTGACCTTCGCTGAAGGCAGCCAGCGGATTTGTTTCGCCAATCTCGTGGATGCGCTTCGTTACATCCAGCACCAGGATGTCGCCGGTTACGGTCCTGTTATCTTTCTCCGTGACCGACTTGGCAACGGCAGCTATGAGCACAAAAAAGAAACCGACCAGCAAAACACCCGATACCATTATTGCCAATAATGACGCAAAGAAGGACCGAAAGAACTCTTTCATAAAAAATACAGTGATTTAGAAAAACAAAGATACGGCGGGCACGTACAATGCCGGTCAGAATTATGACATGGACAGATAACTGCAAGTAATTGGGCAAAGCACGTGTTAGCGCTTTAGCACAAAATGGAAGCCATGACTCTGCTCACCCCCGCCCACAGATAGTATATACATACCATTTGCCAGGTCGCCGGTCAGGTGCACGCGCTCGTCTATTGCGCCGGATACCACCTTGCCTTCACCCCGGAAGATAACCTGGCCAAGCATGTCCGTAACAGTAAGGGTCACCGGCCCATCTACACCTGCTATGGTTCCGCTCAAGCTGAAGTCGCCATTGTTAGGGTTCGGTATTAGCCTCAGATCATCACCAATATGTGGCGCATCGACGCTAAGCGCCCGGAGCGTTATAAAAGCCCATGCAAATGACCTGAGACCGGCGCAAACACCATTGCCCGTCACGTCACAAGCTATAGAGTCCATGTGGTTGAATACATGGGTGTAGGTTACGTCAGTGGCTCCCGGAATCAATATGCCATTAAGCCTCCATTGGTAAGCCGGCGATGAGCCCGCATGCGTAGCCCAGGCATGCAATGTCACCGGCTGGCCATGCGCCACAGTAAGTCCCGGATCGGCCGAGAGGGTTACATGCGGCGGCGTAAATGAATCGACCGACATCGTAACATCGCCGCTCACTACTGAATCTGCCAGGCGGCAACGGTAGTTGCTCGTCATCTGGCAGGTCACCACGTCTCCATCATTCGGCACGTAAGTCATTGTCTCACCCAGTGCCGAAAGCAGGCCATTGACGCGCCATTTGTAGGACGGGCTGCTACCACCATATAGTGGCACCGCTGTAAAGTAAGCCGGTGAATATTTACAAACGGTATCACCAGGTGTCGCCAATACATTAACTACAGGCGTAGCCGTAGGCAATACCATGAGCTTACGGTACCCTACCCCAACCGGCGTAGCAAGACATGTGGCATTACTTATCATGGATACTGACACAGAATCTCCGTCTGCAGGATAGAATACGTATGCAGATGCAGAATCAACAAGGGTGCCATTTACACGCCAGTAATAGCGCGGAGACGTGCCACCGCCATACGGCAGCACACTCAGGCCCACGAACTGACCGGGACATACTGTATCTGACGGCGTAGCAAATACATTTACAGATGGCGTAATGAGCGGCGTTACGGAAATGCTGGCGCTACCTGACATATTACGAACACAACCGGAATTGACATCGGTGGCCCTTACTGTGTAAACACCTGCAGGCGTTAGCGATCCGAAATCTAATGGGAAGCCTGAGCCTGCATCAAATCCTGTTGCCGATGCGCCATAATAGAGCACATAGCTAACACCCGCCTGTGAGCCTGATAATCCCACATGACGGCCCGGCCCTCCGGCACAGTAGCTGCCACCACCTGTCACACTATATACGGTTGGCAATGGGTGAACCGTGACCACTTTTGTGGCCATGCAACCCGTAGCAGGCATTACGTAGCTGATAAGCGATGTGCCCAGCGAAAGTGGAGTAGCCACACCCAAAGCAGGATCAATAGCCGCTACCGAAGGACTGCCGCTGATCCACCATCCACCCGGCATGGCGTTGGAATAAGTGACCGGCGAGCCTGTGCAAATGTGCGGGTTACCGGTTATCGCCGGTGGCGCAACATGAACCGTCACCAGTTTCGTAACGCTGCAACCGGTGGGTAAGATGTAGGAAATAAGCGTTTTCCCTGCTCCAACCCCTGTTACTACTCCTCCCGTAGCAGACACTGTAGCAGTGTCGGTATATTGCGGTATCCACAAACCACCGGGACTGGCGCTAGCCAATGCAATAGTTGCACCCTGACACACCGCCGATGGCCCAGATATGGGAGCTGGTTTGGGGTTTACCATTACCGTGAGCACATTAAAACAACCACTGGCAACAAAGTACGTAATCACGACAGGCCCCGCAGAAATGCCTGTAAGTGCTCCTGAGACCGGATCGATCGTGGCGCGGGAAATATTGCTGCTGGACCACGTGCCACCCGGAGTGGAATTAGTAAGATAGTGCGAGTCGCCAACACATACATTCGGCGCACCGCCAATGACATCCGGTAGCACCAGCACGGTAACTACGAGGTTTCTCTGGCATCCCGTCATCACAGTATAAGTAACCGAAACGGTGCCGGGCGTAATACCTGTTACCACGCCCGTAAGCGGGTGTATAGTGCCTACCATCGACGCAGCAGGATCACTGCTCCATGTGCCACCCGGCATTGAGTTTGTAAGATTTACCGCAAACCCGGCACACACCGTTGGCCCTCCTCCAATGTCAGGAGGCAATGCCTGCACGGTTACTGTAGTATGGGTTTCACAGCCGGCTGCTGACGTGTAGGTAATATTAGCAGTTCCCGCAGAAACACCGTTATATACGCCGGTGAACATATCAATCGTTGCAACCGTGATGTCGCCGCTGGACCATGTGCCGCCCGGCGTGGCGCTAGAAAGTACTGTAGGAATCGCTACACAAACATTATTTGCACCTGTAATGGGCGCCGGTATCGGATTTACCGAAACGTCAACAGAGCGACTGCAGCCTGTAGGTAGCGTATATACAATTGTGGATGAACCGTAACCAAGGGCCGTAGCAAGACCGGTAATGCTTATCGGAACTGAGACCGGGTTAGTACTAGTCCATGTGCCTCCCGGTAAACTGTTTGTAAACCAGCTCAATTCGCCATAGCACAACTGTACATCACCGACTATTGTATCAGGTAAAGGATCGATAGTCACAACCCGGGTTGTGAGGCAACCGGTGCCAAATGCGTATGTAATGGTGGCAGTCCCATCGTTTACCCCGGTAACAAGACCTGATGCATCTATCGTGGCAACTGTTGCGTCTGAGCTGGACCAGCTACCGCCAGCCAAACTCTGGAAGAGCATTGTGGTTGTGCCCTCACAGGTGCGTGCCGTGCCTGTAATGGCGCCCGGCACGGGGTTAATCGTTATTTGCTTTGAAGCCTTACAACCTGTACCCAGAGAATATTCAATAATAGCCGTGCCTACATTCATGCCCAGCACAGCGCCGGAAACCGGGTGCACAAAAGCGATCGTTGGATTTAGACTTGACCATGTTCCGCCTGGTGAAGCGTCTGCCAATACACCAAATCCACCATAACATATTGCGAACGTCCCGGAGATGGTATCGGGCAGAGAATTTACTGTTACCACCCGTGACGTGAGGCAGCCAGTAGCAAAGGCATAGGTAATAATTGTGGTACCGGCACTTATACCTGCTACGTTTCCGGAAGCATCAACTGTACCGACTGCCGCGGTGGCACTAGTCCAGGTACCACCCGAAAGCGGTTCAGAAAGTGTGGTAACCTGGCCGATACATACTGCGGCAGTGCCGGTAATAGGAAGTGGCGTCTGGTTAATGGTAATTGCTTTGGTAACATAACACCCTGAACCGAGGGTGTAACTGATAATAGCAGAGCCGCCCCCCACGCCAGTTACGAAACCTGATGTAGGTGTAACAGATGCCACCGATGGCAGGCTACTACTCCATGTGCCGCCCGTAGTGGAAGTGCTATAAGTGGTAACAGCATGCTGGCAGATCGGTGTAATACCGGATATCGGTGCCGGCACAGAATAGACGGTGACGACAGCAGTAGCGATACAGCCTGCGGACAAAGTATAGGTGATCCGCGCAGTTCCCGGGGACACCCCAGAAACAACTCCGACCGAAGATACCGTTGCTATTGCAGGCGCACTTGTGCTCCAGGACCCGAACGGAGACACATTGCTCAGCACCGTAGTATACCCGACACAAACGGTACGATTGCCCGCTATGGTATCAGGTATTGCATTGACGGTAACCGTTCGGGTGACACTACCGGTGCAACCGTAGCCACTTGTCACGGTAAGCGATACGGTTTGCGTACCGGATGTTGTGAAGGTATAGACCGGGGAAGAGGATGTAGATGTTGCCCCGCTACCAAATGCCCATGCCCAGTTGACCGGCGAGGAATAGGTAGCGTATGACGAGTCTACGAATAAAGTAGTACTTCCCTGGCAAACCGGGTTTGGTGTAATGCGGAAATGCGGCGTAATATTCTCTACTCGTATTGTATCAATACCTATGCTCACATTGGTGCAACCTGTAGTATCCGTAAGAATCAACTTAGGTACGAAACTTCCGATCGCACTGTAGGTATGTGATATTGTATCGGTCATTGCGGCCACAGATGTGAAGCCGTCACCAAAGTCCCAGACGAGGCTGGCAAAACTGCCCAGAGACGCGCTGAAATGCACCGGTAATGGCTGACAACCTGAATGCGGTAGATAACTGAACGCGCCATTGTATCCAAATATGTTCACGTGGCTTCTTGCCGTGTCTGTGCATCCGATGGAATTACGTGCCACGAGCTGCACTGTATAATAACCGGAAATGCTATAGGGGGAGCTGGGATTTGTAGCAACGGAAGTGGCGCCTGTGCCAAAACTCCAAAGGTAGGATACAGCGCTGGTGCTCGAGTTTGTAAAATGCACGTTCAGCGGTGGGCACACAGCAAATGAATCGCTCATCGTAAACGAAGCGTGTGGCGAAGGAGCCACATAAATATAATTGAGTAGTGTGGCCGTATCAGAACATCCATGGGCGTCCGTTACCGCCAGCTTAACAGTATAGACCCCGCTCGCTGCATAGAGATGATTAGGACTCGTAGCTGTGCTGGTGCCGCCATCTCCAAACATCCAGAAAGATGATGTAATGCCTGTGGATAGATTATTGAAGTGTACGTTTGTCCCCATGCAGACGTTATTGAAATCTGCGTAGAAGAGTGCCTGAGGTCGGAATACCTGAACAACCATTGGCACATCGGTTGTTGATGTACAACCGATCGTATCCTCAACCGTTAGCGTCACGGTATAGTTCCCGGGCGCAGGGTAGAGTTTAGAAGCAGCGGGGCTAGTAGATATATAGGCGGGGCTACCGTCGCCGAAAGTCCATGTGTAACTACTCAAAGGCACCTCCGGAATGCCCGTACTATGATTTATAAATGTCTCTGTGAATGGCGCACAACCGACCGGCGATACAAAAGTGAAGCTGTCTGTCGGGTGACCTGCAAGCATGTAGTGAGGAGCCTGGAAGGTATCTTGACAACCGCGGCCATCGGTGAACACTACCTGTATATCATGGTATCCGGGCGTCAGCATCGGGACCGGCGGACTGTTCCCGATAGTACCGTAGACACTGCCTACTAATGTCCAATCCCGATAAAACCTCGTGTCTGTCACACCTACGCCCTCTGCCAGGAAGGTAGGCACAAATATCACCGAATCGTTAGTACATACCGTACGGTCAGTTGTATTAATGTCCATACCAGGCCTTGCCAGGAGAGCTCCGATCAGAGCAGTGTCTCTGCACCCTGACGCAGCATTGTATGTCGCCAGGCGCACCGTGTAATTCTGTAAGGTATCGTAATAGTGAACAACATTATGAAGCGTAGATGTGGTTCCGTCTCCGAACAACCAGATGTGTGAGTCAGCGCCCAGGGAACTGTCACCAAATGCTATACCGTTATTGGGCGTACATAGATAGGTTGTGTATGCGACGGCACCGGGAGAGTCGATCGTGACAACTGACTTTACCACAGGACTTGGACAGCCATTATGATAACCTTTCAGAGCGATTGTATCAAATCCCGGCCTGATATAAACATGGTATACTGCAGAGAATGCAGATCCGGAATCAGATTGCCCGTCTCCGTAATCCCACAAGTAGGAGTTCAGCGTAGGCGACCCTGAAGTTGTCAGGTTCAGACCCTTACCGGCGCATATTTGCGTAGGCGTAGCCGTAAACGAAATCACAGGCGGCACACCACATCGCAGACTCTGACTTTTCGTTATTACGCAGCCTGTTGATGTAGTAATGCTACAGATAACGTTATAAACCCCTACGGCAGTATAAGTATGTGATGGGGTCGGCGAGCTGGATGTAGGCGACCCATCACCAAAATTCCAGACATACGAACTGATAATGTAAGGCGATATCACATTCATGCCCTCATTCGTTACCGGGTTAAATGTACTGGCGCTCAGGGATGCGCTAAAGCTCGTTGATAGTGGTATACAGCCGGCCAGTGCAGGAGAGTTTATTGATAGTACGGCATTGAAATTTGTATCTAGCCGCTGCAGGTGCGTGGAGCAACCAAAGCTGTTTGTGACATCAAGGAATATTGTATCTGCCCTTGTGCCATAGGTGTCTGGTTTGTACGGTTTTACAACCGTCGCGCCAGTCTTAGCGCTATCATCCAGCATTCGCCATGTCGCTATACTGCCCGGAGATATCGTGGCGTTATAGGTCACAGAAGTTGGCGTGGGACAGGGGATTGTCGGGTTGATTGTGAAAGTTGCAGAGGGTGTTGGGTTTACAGTGATCGAACTTGTCGCGGTGTCTGCGCAGGTGCCATCAGAGATAACGAGCATCGGATTGTACGTGCCGGCTACCGTGTAAGTATAGGAAACATCAACGTCTGTTGCTGTATTCCCATCGCCGAAATACCACATTCTGGTTGTGTGATCGGTACTGGTGTTTACAAAATCTAGGCTTGAAGCCCGGCACACAACAGTCGGTGCAGAATAGGTTGCCGTGAGAGAACTGACATAAACATAGCCCGGCACATAAGAGCTGTCGACACAACCATTGCCGTCTGTAGCTTTTAGGCGAACATTATAGCTACCCTGTGCCGAATAAACATGCGTAGGTGACGGGGCAACGGTCGAGGGGCTGCCATCACCGAAATTCCAATTGTAAGAAAGCGGTAAAACACCGGAAGTCGTATTTACGAATGCCACCGGAGCAGGAGGTGTGCATATATAAGTTCCCGATCCTGAAAATGATACCATTGGCGGGTCATATACACGTATGTAAGACGTTTTGGTGAGCGACTTAAAGCAGCCCATGCTGTTAGTCACAAACAAAGTGATGTCGTAATAGCCCGGCGAGGGATGTACATATGAGGGTGCAGGAGCCACTGACGTGCTTCCGTCACCAAAGTTCCATGTGTAGGTGGCAGGACCAGAAGTATTGGGAGTGGAAGTATTGAGGAATGTAGCCGGGAAACCCGGGCAGAGAGTGGTATCCAACGCAGAAAAAGAAACAGTTGGCAGGGGGTACACTGTAATTACAGTGGTAGCAGTCGATGTACTGCTGCCGTTGTAAGCGGTTAATGTCACCGTATATGTTCCCGGAGTTATATAGCTGCCAGAAGGGTCGGTAAGGGAAGTGGTAGTACTGTTTCCGAGGTTCCAGGAGTAAGAAGTGGCTCCTGATGAAGTATTTGTAAAATGGACAACAAGCGGCGTGCAGCCTGTATTATTATCGACCGTGAAACTTGCAGTCTGTGCACGCCCGTAAAGAGTGCACAGCAACAATGCCAGCAACATGGTAAATGAACTTCGTAACAGGGGTATGTTAAGATTCATGTGTGTATGAAAGTTACACGTTTATGTTCAATCATGTACAATACTATCAATATAATTTTACGATATTAACCAAGAGTTAGTCGAGAAATTACTAACGATATTTCATAAAAAATGGGGTGAACAATTTCTCATTCACCCCATCGTTCCTTTAGTCTGAATACATCTATTGTTCCATCACAAAATGGAATACCTTCTGCTCTGTGCCTGTGCGCAGGGTCAGCAGGTACATACCATTGGCAAGATTGTTCTCCAGCGTTATGCGGCTCTCTATCCTGCCCTGCTTCGCCTTCACCACTCCGCGAAACACCACCTGGCCCAGCATGTCTGTTACCTCTGCATTTACGTCCTCATCGCCGCCTGTTGACAGGTTGCCGCTGATCGTGAACGTACCCTTGTTCGGGTTCGGTACCAGGCGCAGGTCGCTGATCGTAGTAGCCGTCTGCGATGTGCTCAATGGCGCTACGCCGATGAAGAACCAATCTACCGTACCAATGTTGTGACACACACCGCTGCTGATAACCCGCACCGATATAGAGTCATAATCGCCGAAGATGGCTGTGTAGGTCTGCGAGGTAGCTCCCGGTATCAATATGCCATTCACCTTCCACTCGTACGTAGGATTCGGTCCTGCATTCTCCGGCCATGCGTGCAGCGTAGCCGGCTTGCCTGCTGCCACTATCGAGCCCGGCTCCGGCGTTATCGTTACCGTCGGGATCTTTATTGAGTCTACACTCATCGTCACATCGCCGCTCGTTACCGTGTTCGTTGTGCGGCAACGGTAGTCGCTGGTCATGCGCAGGTTCACTATATCACCGTTGTCCGGCACATATGTAAAGGTTGCTCCGTAGGCTGCCGTGGTACCGTTCACCAGCCATGTGTAGGCCGGTGCAGTGCCACCATATACCGGTGCTGCTGTGAACGTTACAGGGTTGTATTGGCATACTGTGTCGCCCGGCGTGCTGATAACACCTGCTACCGGCGTTGCCGATGGCATTACGGTGAGTGACTGCGTGCCTGTAGCCATTGTTGTCGCAAGGCAGTTGTAGTTGCTGGTCATTGTTACCGTCACTACATCTCCGTTTGCTGGTATGTAGCTATAGTTATTGGCTGTGCTTACAAACACGCCATTCACCTTCCATGCATAGGCAGGGGCTGTACCACCATACGTTGGCATAGCGGTCATGGACACGGTCTCACCTTCGCACACGCTGTCATTTGGTGTGGTAGCAATGCCTACTACCGGTGTCACCAGCGGGTTCACCACTATCGTGGCTGCACCTGCCATGTTGCGCTTACAACCGCTCGTTACATTCGTAGCCTGTACGGTGTATACACCACCCGGAGTATGCAGACCGAAGTCGAGTGCAAAACCAGTGCCTGCAAGGAAGCCCGTAGCTGATGTGCCATAGTATAGCTCATAGCTTACACCCGGCTGTGAGCCGCTCAGGTTCACATGCATTCCGGTGCCGCCCGAGCAGTAGTTGCCGCCGCCCGTTACGTTAAATACCTGTGGCAATGGCTGTACGGTCACTACCCTGGTAGATGTACATCCTGTGCCCGGGTAGGTATAGCTGATCGTTACCACGCCCAGTGTTACCGATGTGGCAACGCCGCTTGAAGGATCTATCGTGGCTATAGATGGATTACTGCTGCTCCATACGCCGCCTGTTGATGCGGTCGTAAAGGTATTCGAAGAGCCCATACAGATGTGTGGGTTACCCGTGATCGGTGCAGGCGTGCTGTTAACCGTCATTTGCGCTATGCTCTTACAACCTGTGAACAGGATATAAGTAACATTCGCCGTGCCGGCTGATATGCCTGTAAATACTGTAGACAGAGACGGACCTGCAGGGCTTACCGTACCTACGGCCGTGTTGCCGCTGACCCATAGTCCTCCCGGTGTGATGCTGCCCAGTATGGTCGTAGACTGCTCGCACACCTGCATTGCTCCTGTGATAGGTGCAGGCAGTGGGTTCACTGTAACCGTATGTACGTTGAAGCAACCGGTGCTCACCATATAAGTGATAACGGCTGTGCCCGGAGACACACCTACTACTGCTCCGCTCATCGGGTCTACCGTTGCGCGGGCGGTGTTGCTGCTGCTCCATACGCCGCCTGCCACAGGGCAGGAAAGTATTGTGGTATCGTTCACACACACATTCGGCACACCACCGATCACGTGTGGAAGGTTGATAACTTCTACTGTATCTACTGCATAACAGCCGCTGCCACCCAGTGTATAGGTCACCGGTATGATGCCTGCGGTGATACCGCTTACAACACCTGTTACAGGGTTGATGCTGCCATAGCCGTAGCTGCCATATCCCTGGCTCCATACCCCACCGGCAGGACCGCTGTACAGGTTCGTAGCGAAGCCTGCACATACTGTAGTCATACCGCTGATCGGCGTAGGGTTCGGGTACACGGTCATTGAATGGGTAGACATACAGCCTGTACCGGCAAGCACATATGATACCACCGTATTGCCTGCAGACACACCGCCAAAAATGCCGCTTGTCATACCTATAGTTCCTATCGCAGGTATTGAGCTCTCCCAGTTACCGCCGGGTGTTGCGCAGGTTAGCAGTGCCTGGTCACCCACGCACACGCCCGTAACGCCTACTATCGACGCAGGCAGCGGGTTCACCGTCATATCCTGTGTCCTGAAGCAACCAGTACCCAACGTATAAGATATCGTAGTGTTACCTGCAAACACACCTACCGTCTGGCCGGTCAACGCATCTATAGAAACGTTTGCTGTCGATGCAGACCAGATACCGCCGGAAGGACCGCTGAACTCGTATACCGTATCCTGTTCGCACACCTGTGTAGGACCGGTGATAACAACTGGCAGGCTGTTGATGGTCACATCCTTCATCGCATTACAACCTGTGCCTAAAGTATAGGTCACCTGCATGGTGCCGCCTGACAGGGCCAGCAGCGCGCCGCTGAACGTGTCTATAGTAGCCAGCGTAATGTCGCTCGATGTCCATGTACCTCCGGAGAATGCATTGCTGTAGAACCTTGTTTCACCCTCGCACACCTGTATAGGACCGATGATGGCTGATGGTATCGGGTTCACCGTAACATCATAGGTAGAGAAGCAACCTGTAGAAAGTACATACGTGATCGTAGCATTACCGTAGTTCACACCGGTAACAACTCCTGTTGACGGATCTACGGATGCGATGGAGGCATTGCTGCTGCTCCACACACCACCGGATATCGCATTGCTCAGTGTCCTTGTCTGGCCATAACACATGTCGTGCGGGCCTGTAATAGGATATGGTGCCAGGATCGTGAACACGCTCTTCGAGATAGAACATCCCGTAGGCAGTGTGTAGATGATGTTCGCTGTGTCTGTATCGTGTCCATACACAACCCCCATCACTGAGTCTATGATCGTAAATATGCTTGTATCAGAGCTGCTCCAGATACCTCCCGGTGATGCGTCATAGTAAGTCGCATTGCTGAAGTTACAGAACGCGCCGGGACCCGTGATAGGTGCAGGCAGTGGCTGCACCGTTACCTGCACGCTGCGTGCGCATGTAGTAACAGGTAGTGTGTAATAAATATTAGCCGTGCCCAGTGCAAGACCTGATACGACACCACCACTGCTCACCGGTGCTACCGATGGGTTGCTGCTGCTCCATGCTCCGGTGGTGCTCGTTGTGCTCAGTGTCTGCGTAAAGCCGATACATACGTTCAGGTTGCCGGTAATTGCTGCCGGTTGCGGCTGCACGGTAACCGTTGCTGTGCGTACGCAGCCTATTCCCTGTGTATAGCTGATCGTCGCCGTACCTGCTGTTATGCCGGTCACGTCGCCCGATACAGGGTTCACTGCCACGGCGCCCGATGGGCTGCTCCATACACCACCACCAGGCGTGCAGCTCAGTGTTACTGTGCTGTTCTCACATACCCACATCGGTGATGGACCTGTGATGCTGCCCGGAAGCGCATGTACTGTTACTACTGCTGTGGCTGAACAGCCTGTTGGTACTGTGTAGCTGATCGTAGCGGTGCCGGGGCTGCCGCCGGTAACTACACCACCCGCACTTACAGGGGCAATAGCAGGCGTGCTGCTGCTCCATGCTCCTGATGGGGTCGCGTCTGCCAATGGCGTTGTCTGGCCTACGCATACCTGCAGCACGCCGGTAATAGGTTGTGGAACAGGATTTACTGTTGCCGTTGTAGCACTGTAGCAACCTGTGCCCAGTGTATAGGTTATGTTCGTAGTACCTGCTGCGATACCCGCAAGCACTCCCGTGGTCACATCTACGGTGCCGGCTGCAGGGTTGCTGCTTGTCCATGTACCGCCCGGCGTAGTAGTGCTCAGTGCTGTTGTGCCGTTCTCACATACTGTCGTCGGTGACGGGCTGATGGCTGATGGCAATGCATATACCGTTACTACTGCCGTGGTGCGGCAACCTGTAGGCAGTGTATAGCTCACCAGCGCTGTCGCGCTGCCACTGCCACCGTTCACACCGGTAACAATGCCCGTAGGGCTTACCGTTGCTACGGTCGTCGGGCTGATAGCCCACGTACCTGATGGTGTTGCATTGGATAATGTTGTTGTCTGGCCTACACACGTTGTGAGTCCGCCTGTTATGGCTAACGGAAGCGGGTTAACGGATACGTCCCTGGTGCTGATACAGCCAGTGCCCAGTGTATAAGTGATCGTGGCTATGCCGGGAGGTGTACCGGTGGCAGAGATACCTGTTACTGTTGCGGTGCCGGGGCCTGTGCCGCTCACCATAGCGATGCCCGGTGCGCTGCTGCTCCAGGTACCGCCTGATGGCGTACCGGTAAGTGTGGTGGTGCCGCCGCCCTCGCATACCTGCGGTACACCTGTTATAGCGCCTGGAAGTGCAAATACGGTTACAGTACCTGTAGTGCGGCAACCCGTACCCAGTGTATAGGTAACACTTACTGTTCCTGCAGTGCCGCCAGTCAATACGCCGGTGCTGCTGCCGATCGTGCCGGTACCGGTGCCGGTAGATGATGACCATGTGCCTGTAGCCGGTGTAGCTGATAATGTTGTTGTCTGGCCTACGCAAGCAGACATTACACCGGTAATAGCACCGGGAAGGGCATTAACTGTTGCTGTCTGCGTGATGTAGCAACCTGTTACGCCTGTGTAAGTCAGTGTTGTAGTGCCTGCGCTGATACCGCCCAGCATACCGCCTCCGGTACTGATCGTGCCGACTGCAGGCGTGCTGCTGCTCCATGTGCCGCCCAGCGGGCTGCCGGTCATGGCCTGTGTAGAACCAACGCATACCTGTGGGGCTGATGGGCTCATGCCGGTTGGCAGGCCATTCACCAGTACGTTCAGTGTGCGGTAGCAACCTGTTGGCATCAGGTAGGTGATGTTCGTAGTGCCTGCTGACAGGCCGCAGAATGTGCCTGCTGCATTGATGGTGCCTACTGCAGGGTTACTGCTGCTCCATGCACCGCCCGCGCCGCTCGTATAACTGTTGCACTGGCCGGCACACATGCTCGTAGGGCCGGTAATGGCCGGTGGCATGCTGTTCACCGTCGCTATCGCAAAGCGGCGGCAGCCGGTGCTCGCTGCTGTATAAGTTATGTTTGCCGTACCCGCCGCTACGCCGCACAGGTTGCCTGTGGAGGCGCCTATAGTCGCTACCGATACGTTATCGCTCAGCCATGAGCCGCCGGTTGGCGTGCTGCCCAGAGTGCTGCATGCGCCCTGGCAGAGGCTTAACGTGCCTGTGATCGCTGATGGCAGTGCACTTACGGTCACCGTCGCTGTAACTGTACAACCGGAACCGAGAGAGTACACGATCGTGCTGCTGCCCGGTGCTATACCATAGAACACGCCTGTTGTTGCGTCTATAGTACCTGCTGCAGGGTTGGACGATGTCCATGTGCCGCCGGGTGATGTAGTTGATAATGCTGATGTGCTGCCCACGCATACGTTCAGCGAACCGCCGATCGATGATGGTGCAGGGTTCACCGTTACTGTAGCTATTGCCCAGCAACCGGTTGCGCCTATCGTATAAGTAATATTAGCTGTACCGGCTGAGCCGCCGCCTATGAAGCCGGGGGCCAGTATCGTAGCTATGGATGGTGCACTGCTTGTCCAGGTGCCTCCCGGAGTAGTGCTTGCCAGCGTCGTAGTGCCGCCAACACAGAGGCCCAGGGTGCCCGTGATCGCTGACGGGGCCGGGTTCACTGTTTCTACTGCGGTCACATAGCAGCCTGATGCCAGCGCATACGTGATCGTTGTGGTGCCGCCCGAAGCTCCGTACAGTACGCCCGAGCCGGAGATCGTGCCTACTGCCGGCGTGCTGCTGCTCCATACGCCACCGGGGCTGGCGCTGCTCAGCGTCGTTGTCTGGAACTCACACACGGTAGTTGCTCCGGTTATGGGCGAAGGAAGGCCGTTCACCGTTACCACCGCTGTAGTGATACAGCCTGTAGGTGCGGTATAGGTGATCGTTGCTGTGCCCGTAGTGGTGCCTGCGGTCCATGTACCACCGGATGTAATAGAGGCTGTGCCCGTAGCACTGCTGCTCCATGTGCCTCCGGTCGTGGCGCTGCTTAGTGTTGCTGACTGGCCCACACACAATGACATCGTCCCGGTTATCGCTGATGGAAGCGTGTTTACCGTAAGTGGCTTTGTAACGTAACAACCCGTTGGTGTTGGCAGCAGGTAGGTGATCGTTGTCGTACCCGCGCTTACTCCGCCTGCTATGCCTGTGCCTGCTCCTATGGAGCCTACTCCAGGTGTGCTGCTCGACCACGCACCGCCCGATACAGGGTGGGACATCGGGGTCGTAAGACCGATACACACAGTAGAACTACCC
>JAHBTQ010000010.1 GCA_019638495.1 Taibaiella sp. | reverse complement strand
CCCTTCCTCCATACTGGTCAAAAATGGAAACATGTCCCCTTACCGTTCCAACAAATGATGGCCCGGCCGGGCCCACCGGCCCTTGCGGCCCTACAACCTCTTTCTTTTTGCAGCCGGCAAGCATCACCAGCGACAAAATGGATACAAGTACTTTCTTCATATTATCGGTGTTTGTCTGTAATAGACGTAAAAAGGGGGTGATATCTTGGGTGACAGGAAAATAAGCTCGCAAATGGAGCCAGAAGGGGCCGCAAACGTGACAGGATCACAAGTTTCTTCGATGACCTGAACTTAATGGCGAAACAGCCTTACTATCATCACGATAACCGCAATAAGGAACATGAATAGTGATATCCTGTTCATGCCGTGCATAAACTTTAAGTCTATGTTTCGCGGAGCATTGGCATCGCGCTTTTTGATATAGAAGTACGTTAGCACTTGCTGCCAGATGCTTTCTTTCATGGTACAGCCAATTTTTGAATAAAGTTACGAAGATTGACCAAAGCTGCTATATTTGCACTCCGCTAACCAGCACACGGGGAATTAGCTCAGCTGGCTAGAGCGCTTGCATGGCATGCAAGAGGTCACCGGTTCGACTCCGGTATTCTCCACAACATACAGCCCCGCAGATTGCGGGGCTTTTTTTTGCCATGAGTTATACTGTATACATAATCTATTCCCCTCTACTGGATAAATACTATACCGGACATACAGAAGATATTAAAAAGCGCATGAACGAGCACAACTCCGGGATGTCCACTTTTACTTCCAAAACCAACGATTGGGTGGTTAAGTATTTCGAATCATTTCCAACCAGGGAGGCTGCCATGAAACGAGAAAAAGAAATCAAGAACAAAAAGAGCAGAAAATACATTGAGTGGCTCATTAATATAGCCGAATAAAGCGCTTGCATGTCCCGATAGCCATCGGGAAAGAGGTCACCGGTTCGACTCCGGTATTCTCCACCACCGCGGGGACATCACTCGAAAGAGTAATGTCCTCGTTTTTATTTTCGGCTGAAATACCTTTTAGCTCTGCAATTTGGTGGAAGATATTATTTATTCTTGGGGTTCGACACTCGTTAGTTTTCTTACAGTATACCATCCCGTCCGGAAATACCAGATTTTGAATTTTCTGCTTCTCAGTATGTTCGCTGGATTCCCACAGTGACGCGAGTTTCGAAGCTAGGGTTATTGCATTATCAACTAACTGCTCAAGGTTCGACACCTTAAAATTGGTTTTTGCCATATTTTTCGATATTTCCAGTCGCTCCGCAACAAACTTAGCTTTGAACTTATCGAACATTGGCTTATCAATTTCATCCTCTATAAAACGTTCTTCTAACCGATCAATCTTCTTTTCTATCTCAGCCAACTTCTTTTCTAAGTCGATCCGAATGTCTTCGTTATTCTGATTGCGCTGGTTATAAGTAGCTATTATCTGTGCCTTAATCAGCTTTCGATAGTCATCATTAATATCTACCGTGTATTTCTGCAATGTTGCCATTACCGCCTCGTGCAGTCGTTCAGCCCGCATATTACAATTACATCCGGCCTTGTTGCATTTGTAGTAATACTTCTGATTCTTATACGCTTTATAACCTCTCAAATAACCTCCGCAATTCGCCCACTTTAAAAAACGTTTCAATCCTATTTCCTTATTTTGTTCCTGTATTCTATACCCTTGATGATTTTCAGCCAATAGCCCATTAACTTTCAAAAACAGCTCTTTAGAAACGGCTTTCTCTTGGATGCCCTCGACAACATTCCCTTCAAGTGCGGTATGCACTAATAAGCCGCAGTAGAAAGGGTTTCTCAGAAAATCAGACACGCGTTGATTGGATAACTCTAAGCCATTTTCTGCAAGTTTAATTCTGACTTCTTCATTAGACATTCCTTCAGCTTTCCATAAAAAGCCCTTTTTCAAAACCTTACCAGCCTTATTTAGCTTAAAAGACTTTACCCCTTTTTCCCCAATAATGTCATACCCCATTGGCGGAGCTGTACACCATATCCCTTGTTGGATTTTCTCCCTTACACCAGCCATACATTTCTCCCGTCGTAGTTGGTTGTCGTACTCGCTGAAAATAAATTGTATATTCTGTTGCAGGCTACCACTTGCCGTAGTTGCATCTGTAGGTTGTGTAACTGCAAAAACAACAACTCCTACTTTCTTTAGCTGCTCCGTAATGTAAATAGCATTCGCACCCGAACGACTAAACCTATCCACGCTATAAACAATGATGTGCGATATTTTCTCACGGCTTTTCTTTACAAACGACAGCATGGTGTTGAAATGCTTGCGTTCATCGGTCTTTGCACTTTCATATGTCCCACCAAAGCAGCCCAATATCTGATAGCCGTTCTTACGCGCGTATTGCTCACAAGCTTTCTTTTGTGTCTCTAGGCTCATGTTATTGTCGGCCTGTTCTTTTGTTGAAACCCTTGTGTAGATGACGCAGTTTTTCGTATCGGCATCTTTCTTTTTTCTTCCTTTGGCGAAAGTCTCGAATAATACAAGTTCGTTTTTTATAATGCTGCTACTTTTACTGTTATTACGTTCTCGGAGTTAAATACTATTTCTTCATCAGCTTTTTTCCCGCCTGACCAGTTACTATAAACAACTTCGGAGAAGATTTTTATAGCGCTAATCAGCGCTGTAATCTTTTCTTCATTCCAATCTTTGAATGTCTCCAAATTTTTTACCTCCTCGTGTGTTATATCATCTGTTCTGTCTGATGAGTCTAATTTAAACTGTTTTGCCATAGTTATAGTTTATCATTTCACAATTAACAAATCCGTCTGCCGTTGCTCTCGAATTACTATTCTCATGAAGAACTGAAGAATGCAAAAGACTGACAGATGTTTGCTGCGCAAACTGACAAACTAAAAGCTCTGTATATACCCATACCATTAGTACTACAAATGGCACACCAGAAAAAAGAGCTTTTCGACCATATTTCTTAATCTAAATGGGTTCTAAATCGACCGCAAATATTTTCAAACATCGGCAAACAGCGCCATCAAATATTGTTTTATCTATTGTCAAAACGTCCTGCCAACTTGTAAAAGTATCTGCCATTGCAGAGCTGACACTTGAGTTATTACTCTACTCGCTAGATAGTTGCAACTGGTCTTCCTTTAATGCTCTCATCAACCAGATATCCCAAAAATGTCGCAAATGGAACAATATTTTGACGGACGCTTGCATCCTCTAATGCCTGCATATAACGCTCTCGTTGTTCTACTGGTATCACCGTCCATGGATAACCACCGGAAGCCAACATTGCATTCATCAGAAACCTGCCCATACGGCCATTGCCGTCCATATAAGGATGGATAAAGACAAATATAAAATGCCCCAGCACGGCTCTAACCGCTGCTTCAGGCTCTGCTTCCAGCAGTTCAAAAAGCACGGGCATTGCATCGCGTACAGCATCCCGATTTAGAGGGGTGTGCATCGAATTTCCAATATAGACTTGATGATTTCTGTAGCCCGCTAGATCTGCAGCGTTTAGTATACCCGAAGTCACGCTAGGCCCAAATAATTTCAGGTACCAATCTCCATGCTCCTGGTCGACAACTGTTCCAGCATTTTCACCAGAGAGAATTCGCCTAAGACTATTTTCTATGCTCTTAAAGGCGTCTAAATAGCCTTTTGCGGCCATAGCAGCTCGTTGCTTTCTGTCTTCCTCGTTATCTGCCAGATTCCACAAACCAGACCTTACCCGTTCGATCAGCTCTGGGGTAACTTTATACTTTTCAATCGACAGCGAGTGATAAGCATCAGTAACAAATATCTTGTCTACAGTATTCATGTAAGCCTCAGTGTTTTTGGGCAACCCCGGAGCAATGGGAAAATTTGCCAGAACTTGCTCACGCATTTGAGCCCACATCAACCGTATACGAGCTTCATAAGGAGATCGTACCCTTTGCGGTAGTATTATATTTGACTGTCCTTCAAATGGGTCATTTTCTCGCACATCGTAACCAGCACTTTTCATCGTACTAACTATTGTGTCTGCAATCCTATCTTTTCCCGCATTTCGGAACGCACCCGCAATGCGGCCAGCAACTACACTGTGACCTCCTTCCAAAAGTATCCGAAGTATGTCAGCAGCATTGCTGATCATTGAAATTCCTGTGCGCACTTCTAGCGAATCTTGAGTAAACGTATTTGGAGAACAACGTGCTAACGCAGCCGGGAGCGTATATAGCCGCAGACCATCTCGGATGAATCGCTCATCGGAAGGTGGTATCTCTGCTTTTAAAAGAAACAATGATGTTCCAATCGGCAACTCAACAGGTAAATTGTTTCCACCTGGAGCTCGTACAACTAACTGATTTGGCACCCTGGTATTGCCGGCATGTATCATTAAAGATTGTTCCGGAGATAAGCACCACGCATCACCAAAGCGATCTTCAAGATATTGTAGACAAAATCCCCAATAGTTAGTATACCAAGCTGTACTATCGCCCTTTGCAGCTTGGGGTGCTGTCGCGATATACCAGCCGCGCAATACCTCCTCAATGAAGCCGTTGTTCACAAGCCGTTCTCTGTGCGTTCGAGTTAACATATCAGATTTGATAGCGATAACATTCTTTTCCTGTATGCTATGCAATTCCTTAAGAGAGTCAGCCAATTTTTCCGAAGGTGTAGCCATATTGGTGCATTATTTTTATTATTTGCGGTTGTGTAATTATTATTTTTTGTGGGCGTATCAAAATTATTAAATAATGCCGTGGCGTCCAAATTAATTGGTGCGATACAGGTGTTACCAAGGCACACTAGTTAAGAACACATTGGATGGAAATTAGAACCCGCATAGAATTTGATACTGAACATTCGCTATTTTCATAGAATTCGCATAGATTTGATATGCGCCGATTTGGAAATGATACAAATCCGATACGCCAGCATATGCCAAACATGACCAAAGCAGACGAAAATAGCCTTGCTAACGTAGTAAAATCACCGGATATGCTACAAAAAGAGAATGATTCGCTACGTGAATTGTTGAAAGATGCGCTAATTGAGATAGAAAAGCTCAAGAATCGTCTTGAAAGCCATGAAAAACCCAAAGACGAATACAATAAAAGATGGACAATGGTGACGAAAATCGCCTTTTTAATTGCTAAAGCCGAAAAACCACTTCGTTCATCAGAGATTTTACAGCTGCTAACCAACAGGGAGCCAACAATCGTAACAAAACAGGCCAGCATGGAGAAATATCTATCCGCGTTTCTCAACACAGCTATGAAGCACGGACGGCTAATTCCCTACAAACTGAAAGGAGTGAGGGGGAATTACTATTGTTTACCTGAATGGATGGATGAGGAAGGCGAACTCTACAAAGAATTGAAAAGCAAGATTTACTAGAATTAGCTCTTACTTTACCTACTTTTATTAATACGATTTCCAAGATCAAAAACTAAGAATGAATTTAATAAACTACCATAATAAAATCATCTCAAACTACCGGGACTACATCCAGAGTTTTTTGAACATTAAAGACCCTGCAATAATTTCTTTTGTAGACAAGGAGATAAGTGACAAAAAATTATGGCCAGAACCTCTTGTTCAGTTTAACCCCACTTTTGAAAAAGGCAGCCCACTATCGAAACTAGTAGATGATGGGCATCTCCATAAGGAAATCGCCAAAATATTTTCTGGATACGGCCTGTATAAACACCAGGAGGAGGCAATATCATTAGGTTGTAAGGACAAGGAATTCATCGTTACATCGGGCACGGGCTCGGGTAAATCTTTGACATACATAGCGACAATTTTCAATAAGGTGCTACAAATGGGTTCTTCGGCCCACAACAAGGTACAGGCAGTTATAGTTTATCCTATGAATGCACTTATCAATTCACAGTACAAAGAAATTGATAAGTTCAAGAAAAATTACGAAGAAAAATACGGATCAACCTTCCCAATAACATTCGGACAATATACGGGACAAGAAACCGAAACGGAGAGAGATCTACTAAGGACAAACCCTCCTAACATTGTTTTGACCAACTACATGATGCTGGAGTTGATTTTAACGAGAGGCGGAAAGGACATAGACATAAGAGAAAGTATTTTAGAAAACATCCGTTTTCTAGTATTTGACGAATTGCACACTTACCGGGGGCGTCAAGGATCAGACGTTTCTATGCTTATCAGGAGAATTAAAAGTGGTGCAAAGAACGGTGTAATTTGTATTGGAACTTCCGCCACAATGGTGTCATCTGATAATGCAACACTTCAGCAGCAGAGAGAAAAAGTAGCAGAGATAGCATCTACCATATTTGGAACGGATATCACCTATCAACAGGTTGTGAATGAATATCTGGTAAAGAGCCTAAGCACAGAACGAGGTCCTACAGTTGCAGATCTGCAGTCTGCCATAAATAAAGATCTAAATATTAACGATTCGGCATTTGAGTTTGAAAAACATGCTACAGCCAAATGGATAGAAGAGGAAATTGCGCTTGAAAGCAAAGAAGGTAAGTGGGTAAGGCGAAAGCCTGTGCAGATCACTGGGATAGCTGAAGCATTGAGTAATTTAACCGGAGTATCCTTTGAACGATGCTTCGAACATATTCAAGCGCTTTTGCAGTGGGCAAATAAGCTTAATTCGGATCCCCAAAAAAACAAGAATTATTTGCCTTACAGACTACACCAGTTTATTGCACAAACAGGATCAGTTTATGCTACATTGGGTGACCAGAAATCCAGGAAGCTTTATTTAAATGCCGGCCTGTATTCTGATGACAAGAACACAATGCTTTTCCCTTTGATGTTTAGCCGAACATCAGGACATGAATTTACCTGCGTTAAACTAAGTCATAAAGAAAGCAAATTATACCCCAGAGAGTTCTATGACATAATAGAAGATGACGATGAGGGTAATAAAGAAGAGGGTTACATATTCATACAACATACCGAAGACGAAGAGCTTCTATGGGATTATGAACGCGATGAACAGGATCTGCCAGAGACATGGTTCAATCCTCAAAAGAAGGATAGAACTAGGGCAATTAAAACAGAACGCCGAGACCGGTTGCCGAGGAAAATATATTTCGATAAACATGGCGACTTCTCTTTTATCGATAAAAAGGAGTTTGAAGGCTGGTACATATCTGCACCACTAATGTTTGATCCTACATCGGGGGCATTGTTTGATTCTCATACAGCGGAATGGACAAAGCTCATGAAGTTAGGAGGCGAAGGGCGTAGTACTGCAACAACGGTTTTATCATTTGAAACTATTACTCAACTTCAGGCATTCGATGAACCCTCTGAGAAGCAAAAACTTTTAAGTTTTACAGATAATAGACAGGATGCCTCTTTACAGGCCGGACACTTCAACGATTTCATTAAAGTTGGACAATTGCGCGCAGCAATAGCAAAAGCATTAGATATACACGGAGCGATTGACTATACAAATATTGCAGAAAAGGTGTTCGCATGTTTGAATATTCCACAGGAACAATTTGCGAAACAGCCAGCATCCTTTCCTGGGCCTAAAAAGGAAAATGAGGACGCATTCAAAGACTTTATAACCTACCGCATTATTCATGATCTACGCAGGAGCTGGCGAGTAGTTCTTCCAAACCTGGAACAATGTGCGTTACTGGGAATTGAATATAAGCACCTGGCCGAATCCATTGAAGACCATTCGTTGTGGCAGCCATTTGAGCTGCTGTATAATATGACCCCTGAAGAGCGTAAGGACTTTTTGTACCAGGTGTTTGATTATTTCAGAAAATCGTATGCACTTAGCTTTTCGATGTTAGAACCTGCGATCATTATGCAGAATGGGAAGCGAATCAAGGAGAAGCTAAGGTATCCATGGACTCTAGATGAGACCGAAAAAATAGAATTCCCGTCCAATATCAGGGTTGAAAAACTATCTGGCAATGCTATCAATCTTTACACCGAAAGCGCCAGCAGTCAAAGTGTGTTTGGTAGATACGTTAAGAAGCAGGCAAAATTGCATAACATAGAACTGAAAGGAAAAGATGCCTATAACAAGTTTGTTTATAACTTATTCGATTTCCTGTGCGAAGCGGGATGGTTGTCAAAAAAACCAGCCAAGTCAGCAAACAATGAACAGGTTTCAATATACCAGTTGAAAGTAGACAATTTGATCTGGCAAAAGGGAGATGGTAAAACACTACACATTGATAAGATAAAAAGCAGGTCGTACAAGCCGATCGCGCCAAGGCCCAACTTATATTTTCAGCGCTTTTACCAGACCAATTTTCACGCAATTAAACCGATAGAGGGCCGAGAGCACACTGGCCAGATAAATGCAGAAAAAAGAAAACAAAGAGAAGATGATTTCCGGGAAGGAAAAATAGGTGCATTGTTTTGCTCACCTACCATGGAGCTCGGCATTGATATCTCTGATTTGTCGGTTGTGCACATGCGAAACGTGCCGCCATCTCCTTCGAACTATGCACAGCGAAGCGGACGTGCTGGCAGGAGCGGCCAGGCCGCCCTGGTTATGGTATACTGCTCCAACTACAGTGCTCATGACAGACATTATTTTAAAAATGCAGCGCAAATGGTGGCCGGAACGGTTACTGCGCCCAGAATTGATCTGATAAATGAAGAGTTGTTGCATAGCCACTTACATGCTTCTATTCTCACAAAGAAATCGTTAGCTAGTTTAAATAACACTCTCGGAGAAGTTGTGCTTACTGATAATATCGAGAAGTTGCCGTTACGACAGGAAATCATCGATAATATTAAACTCTCCGAAACAGAAAAAGCGACAATTCTTCACAACTTCAAGAAGGTTATAAATGATACTTACTTCACTAATGAACTTGGTAGAAGAAAGCCTTCCTGGTTTAACGATAACTGGATAAAGATCAGAATTGACAATTTTGAGACCGCCTTCGATAAATCTTTGGATAGGTGGCGTAAATTATACAGGGCTGCACAAAACCAGATAAAGGCAGCAACGTCCATTATCGAGAATCGCATATACGCCGACAACCACGATAAAAAGAGAGAAGCATATAAAATTCTACGGCAGGCTGAAAGACAACGCGACTTGCTGCTGAATGATATGAATGAAAAAGGCGTAAGTGCAGGCAGAAATAAGGACCAATCAGAATTTTACCCTTACCGGTATCTGGCAGCGGAGGGATTCTTGCCTGGTTACAACTTTACAAGATTGCCTGTTCGTGCATTCATGGAAAATGAAGATCAGGGTGGCGAGTACATTTCACGTCCCCGATTTATAGCACTTAACGAATTCGGACCACAAAATATCATTTACCACGATGGATCGAAGTACCGGGTAAACAGGATAATCATGTCCGAAGCAGAAACCAAGCTGGATAAGGCTAAGATCAGCCCATATACCGGCTATATCATGATGAACGATCAATACAATTATAACGTTGATCCTATCGTAAATATAGAACTCAACGAGGGTATGGACAGGTATACACATACCGACCTTGTAGAGATGACTGAGAGCCGGGCATATGAACTGCAACGAATAACCTGCCAGGAAGAAGAGCGTACCAGAAAGGGATACGATATCAAAACATACTTCCACGTAGATGGTAGTTTTGATGGCACCTCGGAAGCGCTTGTAAAACTAGGAGATGAAAAGCTATTACATATACACTCTATTCCGGCGGCAAAGCTGGTTCAGGTAAACTTTAAGTGGCGGGTATCGCAGGAGCGCGGCTATCCCCTGAATCTGAAAAGTGGTTACTGGCAGAACAAGAAACAAGAACAAACCGAAAGCAAAAGTGACGACATAAGAAAAGTGAAGTTGTACGCTACTGACACTGCCAATGCACTGTATATACAACCTATAGCTGCATTGGGATTACAAGGTGGCGGCAATGGCATCATCACATTGATGTACGCGCTAAAAAGAGCGATTGAAAACTACTTCCAGGTAGAGTCTAACGAAATTGGCGCAACAATAATGGGCGAAAGCGATACACCCAACATTCTTATTTATGAGGCATCAGAAGGTAGCCTTGGTGTATTATCGCAAATAGTGGATAATCCGGAGGTATACCGCACCGTTATGAAGGAAGCTTACGAGTTGTGTTTCTTTGAGAACGGATTTGAAAAAGAGGGAGAAGTGCTGCCAGCTACTTATGATGACTTACTGAGCTATTATAACCAGCATTACCACCAGCAGATAGACAGGAACCTGATACGCGAAGCACTGAGAAATCTTAGCCAGTCTAATGTTGAGGTAATTGCCAACAAAGCATTCAGCGGCTATGACGAACAATACCATGTACTACAGGCGGCCAGGGATCATAACAGCGAAACAGAAGACGCCTTTTTGAAGTACTTGTACACTAATGAGTTGAAACTGCCGGACGAAGCACAACCGAAAGTAGATGCCATGTTTGTAAGGCCCGACTTCTTTTACAAACCCAACATCTACATATTCTGCGACGGTGCCCCTCATGATGCTGCAACAACATCTGCCGACGATGTGCAGAAAAGAGATACGCTGAAAAATGCAGGCTACCAGGTGCTCACATGGCACTATATGGAACCTATCAACGACTTTATTGCCCGCAGACCTGATATTTTTAAGAAAGTTAAATAGCTTAGCCCGACATGAATTTTGATTTTAAACCCGGTAGCCTGGTTACCCTGCGGAACAGACCTTGGGTGGTACTACCCTCGGAGGACAATGACATTTTCCTGGTGAAGCCACTTGGCGGATCGGATGATGAAGTGACCGGTATTTTTAAGCCGCTGGCAACCACTGCGGACAAGCCCAAAACATACAATTTCGAGAAACCCTCGGCCAGGGACCTGAGCGACTTCAGGTCGGCTAAACTATTATATAATGCGGCCCGCCTGTCTTTCAGGAATGCTGCCGGCCCTTTTCGCTGCCTGGGTAAGTTGTCGTTTCGCCCAAGATCATACCAGATGGTGCCACTGATAATGGCTTTGAAGCAGGAAACTGTTCGCCTGATGATATCGGACGATGTGGGTGTGGGTAAGACCATAGAAGCATTGCTGATAGCCAAAGAGCTGTATGAGCGCAAAGAGATAAAACGTTTTGCCATAGTATGCCTGCCACACTTATGCGACCAGTGGCAGGATGAATTGAAAAATAAGTTTGGTATTGAAGCGGTGGTCATTCGTTCTGGTTCCGCCTCTGCCCTGGAGCGCCAGATACGCAACCACGAGAATATTTTCCGAGCTTTCCCATTCCAGATCATTTCTATAGACTATATAAAATCAGGCAACAAAAGGGAGGTGTTCCTTGACCATTGCCCGGAACTGGTAATTGTAGATGAAGCACATACTTGTGCCAAACCGGCAGGAGCAAACAACTCTCAACAGCAGCGTTTCCACCTGCTCAATGATATTAGCAACAAGACAGACCAAAATCTGGTGCTGCTGACCGCAACGCCACACAGCGGCAAGCAGGAAGAATTCCAGTCGCTATTGGGACTGCTCAAAAAGCGCTTTGCCAACATTGATATTTCTACCTCCACCGAAGACCAGCGCAAAGAAATTGCCGACCATTTTATACAACGCAGAAGGGCCGATATCGTTATCAAATCTATAGGAGAGGAAACAAAATTCCCCGACAGGAATGCGTCTGATAATCCCTACGCGCTGACGCGGGAATATATAGACCTGTTTAACGACATACTGGAATATGCCCGCGGCATAGTGCAAGGCAGCGCCACCAACGGCAAGCAACGCTATGGCTATTGGGATGCGCTTGCCCTACTAAGAGGGGTGATGAGCAGCCCGGCAGCAGGCATATCTATGCTGCAGAAAAAGGCAGCAAAGAAAAAGCTGACGGAAGATGAGGATGAATTTGACACCGCATCAGGCGAGAGCGAAGCAGAAACTGTAATGGATACCGATTTTTCTGCCGAGGATAATCTGCCCACATCTGTTATAGGCAAGTCAGGTTCCGACACTGAGTCGAAGCGGTTGCTGGCTTATGCCGCCCGGTTGCAGGAGATTGCGGATGCGAGCCTTACCAAAGACAATAAGGTAAAGGAAACCGTAGCCCAGGTAAAAGACTGGCTGCAAAACAGGCGTAACCCCATTATCTTTTGCCGCTACATACCTACCGCCAACTACCTGGGGCAGATATGCAGGCAGTACTTTACCGGCAAGGCCTATAAAGATCTGCACATAGAGGTGGTAACCAGCGAACTGAACGACGACCTGCGCCGCGAAAAGATAGCATCTATGCAGGGTGATGGTAAACGCCGCCTGCTGATAGCTACCGACTGCCTTAGTGAGGGTATAAATCTACAGGATGGCTTTAACGCACTGCTGCATTACGACCTGCCCTGGAACCCCAACAGGCTGGAGCAACGAGAAGGCCGCATAGACAGGTTTGGGCAACAAGCGGATTCGGTAGACATTACCCTGCTCTATGGCAGCAACAATCCTATAGATGGTGTGGTGCTGGATGTGCTGCTGCGCAAGGCAAGAGAGATTAGAAGATCCATAGGCATTTCTATCCCATTCCCTGAAAGTAGCGCATCGGTAATGGAGGCGGTGATGAATGCCGTATTACTGAAACCGGTGCCGGTAGTGGATGTGGCCAGGCAGGGATCACTGTTTGAGGCAGAAGAGATACAGGCCGAGAAGAACAAGGTGGCGCGTGCGTTTGAAGAAGCGGAAAAAAGAGAAAAGGCATCGCGCAGCATATTTGCAAAGAACACCATTAAGGTAAGCGAGATAGAACAAGACCTGAAAGAGGTGGATGAGGCCATAGGCGATGTAAGAACAGTGGAGAGCTTTGTAGTAGAAGCCATGCGCTTTATGGGTATAGATGTAACTGCCGATAAGGATGGCTACCGTGTGTTTACCACCAATATACCGCAGCGGCTCAGGGATATGCTCACCAACAAACAAGAGATAAACATCAGCTTCAAGTCGCCCACACCGGCGGGGTATAAATACCTGGGGCGCAACCACCCGTTTGTGGAGCACCTGTCGCAAACCATTATTAACAATGCACTGAATGGCATGGCCGACAGCGCAGCACGTGCTGCTGTGCTTCGCACTAAAGATGTACAGGAAAAAACCGTGCTCTTCCAGCTAAGGGTGCGCAATGTAATAGCCGAGCAGCCCAGCAACCGCGAGATTGTGGCCGAAGAAATGTGGCTATGGGGCTACCGCGGAGGACTGGCCAGCAAAAGCTTCATTGATAAAGACGAAGCGATGAACCTGCTGATGAACGCACGGGTGAGCAGGAACATGGAACGCCCTGAAGAAGAATACTGGCTGAATGACGAGATGACATGGGTAAAAAATGACGCGGCCTTCAGGGAAAACACCGATGGTGTGGCACTGGAGCGGGCCACCCACCTGGTAGATGCACACATGCGCTTTAAAAAGCTGGTAAGCGGCAGCAGGTTCAAAGTGGTGGAGCCTATATTGCCCATGGATGTGCTGGGCGTTTATATTTTATTACCACAGGTACAATAACATGAAGATCGGGGACTTAGGAAATATTTATAAGTCAGGTGGGGTATTTACAACCAAAGCTGCACTCTTACAGTCGTTGTACAGGTGTGAGATGAATGAGCCTTGCGGAGAAACCACGGTAAGAGACTTCATAGGTTTTGACGAAGATGGCAAAAAAAAATACGGACCAGTCAGACGAGCCTACGGGCATTTAGTGGAAGGTGGAGCTGCGGCCAATAAAAATTTCTTCTACACTGAAACTTTCGAATACGCTAAACAGAGGGTAAAGAACAAGAAAAAAGAAGAAACGATTGGCGTTGATCGCTTGTTCAACAACTTGCTGAGCAGTATGCCCATGGCATTCAATCTGTTTCACCCGCTTATGATGATGATGTCTGACGCTGCAAATGATGAACTGGTTACCAAAATTGTATCAGCATTGTTTCCCGGTTTGGGAGTAAATAGGGTAATGGATATCGGAATAGAGTTTATACCTACACCCATTGAAAATTACACAAACGACAAATCTGCCATGGACGCATTTATTGCCTACGTGGATGCAGATGGCGAAAAGTGTATTATAGCCATTGAATGTAAATACACTGACTCACTGGGTACTAACAAGGCTAGCGACAATGAAAAAAAATTAGCAGTTGCCATTAAGTCCGACTTGTTTACGGAAGCTGGAATTGAACATATCTGCAATGGCTGCACACAGATATACCGAAATTTTCTGCTCACAGAAAGCTACCGTATGGTGCATGATTTGCAACATTCTGTGTCTGTAATACTGGCGCCCAAAGACCACCCTACCACAGCTGCGGAGATCAACTCACTGAAACAATATTTGAAACCTCAATTCACGGAAAACAAATTACATAAATACGCGCTGGAAGATTTTACTGAGACAATAGCCAATAACGTGACCGACGCATGGAAACCATGGATTGAATGGTTTCAGAAACGATACCTGGCATTTCACCGGATTGAAAACCTATATCATCAACTACCCCAATGAAGTACACTTGCATTAACATACAAGGCAACCTGGTATCGGAGGAGATACTGCAGAAGATAGAAGCCGGCACTGCCGACGGGCAAACCGCGGAAAAATTCGGGCTGGAGAAAACTGCCAACCTGAAGAGCGAGATAGAATATGCCTGGAGCCGCGTGAAGCTGGACTGGAAATATTTCAGCGATCGCATGGACGACCTGCCCGCTACCGACCCCTATGGCACCGGCATGGCCCGCCGCTGGATGAAGAGCTTTTTTGGCACGTTGGGCTTTGAGCTGAAAGACCAGAGGGCCGCACTGACCGGCGATAATGGTAAGACCTATGCCATAAGCAATACTGCCGACAACCTGGATGAGCTGCCGGTACACATAGTTAACTTTCACGACCCGGCCCACCCCGACCGCAATACGCTGGATGCCAAGAGCAGCGGTGGCACATCGCGCATGTCGCCACATGCTACTATGCAGGAATACCTGAATGTGACGGAGCATGTATATGGCATGGCTACCAATGGCCTGTACCTGCGCCTGGTAAGGGATAGCGGCAGGCTGGTGAAGCTCACCTACCTGGAGTTTGACCTGAAGCGCCTGATGGAGGAAGACAGGTATAGCGAGTTTACCGTGCTGTACCGCCTGCTGCACAGCAGCCGTTTCCCCCGCAGCAGGCAGGAGGCCGACCAGTGCCTGCTGGAAAGCTACTATAAAGAAAGCATAGAAACAGGCAACCGCATACGCAATGGGCTGAGCAAAGCCGTGCAGCAGTCGCTGGAATCGCTGGGCAGGGGCTTTTTGCAGCACGAAGAGAATACCCTGCTGCGCGAACAACTAAGCAGTGGAAAGCTGACGCCCAAAGACTTTTACCGCCAGCTACTGCGGCTCATTTACCGCTTCCTGTTCCTGATGGTGACGGAGGAGCGCGACCTGGTGTATGACCCGGAGAACAAGAACCCCGATGTGCTGCGCAAAAAGCGCATATACCAGCAATACTACAGCATAGCCCGCCTGCGCCAGATGAGCCGCCTGCGCTACCTGTACGAGGCGCGCTACAACGATCTGTGGCAGGGACTGGTGCAAACCTTTCAACTGTTTGACGAGATGGGTGCAGGCCGTAAGATGGGCATAGAGCCGCTGGCGGGCGACCTGTTTAACAGCCATGCCCTGCCCACACTGGAGCAGAGCCTGATAAGCAACGCACTGCTGCTGGAGTGTGTGCGCAACATGAACGAATTTGTAGATGAGCAAAAGAACCTGGTGCCCATTAACTACCGATCGCTGGATGTGGAAGAGCTGGGCAGCGTGTATGAGGGCCTGCTGGAGCTGCACCCGGTGATCGAAAACCTGGAAGCCGCCAATCCTCAATACATCAACTTCACCTTCCATGCCGGTACGGACCGCAAGACCACAGGATCGTACTACACAAGACCGGATCTGGTCAACGAGTTAATTAAGTCTGCATTAATACCGGTTATTAGTGATCGCCTTAATGAACATAAGGACAATAAAGACGCACGAATAAAGGCACTATTATCGCTAAAGGTTTGTGACGCTGCCGCGGGCAGCGGGCATATGTTATTAGCTGCAGCCAGGACCATTGCATGGTACCTGGCGAGGGAACGGTCTGGTGAAGAGAACCCGCCGCCACCTGTGTACCGTGCAAGCCTGCGCGATACCATACAACACTGCGTATATGCGGTGGATATGAACCCCGATGCCGTGGAGCTATGCAAGCTGGCCCTGTGGCTGGAGGGCCACAACAGCGGCAAGCCACTCAGCTTCCTGGACCATAAGATACGCAACGGCAACAGCCTGGTGGGCGTTACCGACCTTAGCGTGCTCACCCGGGGAATACCCGATGATGCCTTTAACCCGGTAACAGGCGATGACAAGGAGTTATGTAAAAAGCTGAAAAAGCTGAACGCAACATTTAACAAGACCCGGCAGGCAGACCTATTTGACCAGGGCGCGGCAGCACTGCCCGATGCCCATGTATTCAGCGATGAATACCACGAGCTGGACGACATAAAGCAGGACGATGTGGCGGCCGTAGCTAAGGCAAAGCAAAAGTATGACCACCTGCGCAACGATGCCAACTGGTATAAAGAATGGCGGGCCTGCAACTTGTGGACGGCTGCCTTCTTCTACACCTATACCGAGGAGACGGAACAGGCAGCCCCCAGCAGCGAGCGCCTGCAGAAATACCTGCAAAACCCCGCTGCTGCCTACGGCCCTATGATAGGCAAGGCCGATGCGCTGGCTGCAGAGCATAAATTCTTTCACTGGCCGCTGGAGTTCCCAGATGTATGGGAGCAAGGTGGCTTTGATGTAATGCTAGGCAACCCGCCATGGGAGAAGATAAATCTTGAGGATATTGAGTTTTTTGAGACACGTGACGTCACGATAAGCCAGATAAGCAAATCTTCTGACCGAATTAAGGCGATTAGACGACTACAGCAAACAAACCCTAACTTGTTTGAAGAATATAACGTTGCACTGAATAAGACAAATAAGACGATTAATTTTCTAAAGTGCTCAATCATTTTTGAGTATGGTAACCAAGGATTGTTGAATACTTATGCGTTATTCACTGAACTAATCCTTAGAATAACAAATAACAAAGGGGCTGCAGGGGTGATAATACCTTCAGGTTTTTTCGGAGACGATACGATTTCTCCACTTTTTAGACATAGTTTGACCAGTAATTTCATTGAAGTAATACTGGATTTCGAAAATTCGCTCAGCATATTTAAATCCGTTCATAAGAGTTATAGGTTTGCTATTGTTGTCTTTAATAAGGCAAATGCCAATAAAAAGAACAAGGGATTTAAGGCATTGTTTTACCTTAAAGAACCTCCTCAATCTAACAACCGAAATTTCCTTACGATAACTCTCGACGATTTAAAAAGATTAAATCCAAACAATTTTGTCTGTCCTTCCTTCCGTTCTGCTTTTGAATATGAGCTTAACAAAAAGATTTATAATTACGGCGTACTCATAAATAATCAATCTAAAAATAAAGACGTTGAAATCCACCGAATGATAAATATATCTACCGATTCTGGTTTGCTTTTTGACGAGGAAAATTTGACTTCATTGCCGTTATATGAATCAAAATTGCTCCATTCTTACGATCATCGATATTCGACATTTCAAGGAGCCGATAAACTGCAAAAAAACAAGGGAAATACCCGTTCAATTTCTGAAGTCGAAAAGCGAGATTCATCGGTGAAGGTCACGCCTCGCCTATTTGGTGAAAGAACGTTGGTAGAAGAAAAGAATCAAAAATGGCAATGGGAGCATAATTGGTTTCTAGTTTACCGATGCATAACGCGATCAACTGACGAACGTACGTCAATTGCGGCCATTGTTCCCAAGTCAGTTGTAAGCAACTCTGCATTCATAATTTTTATCAGATCAGCCAATGAGGCACTTGTTGAACTAACACTTTTAAACTCTATACCTTTTGATTTCGTCGCTCGGGCAAAAGTAAATTTAAACTTTCCACCAGTAATTCTAGCTCAGACACCAAGCATTAGAATCTCCGACATGTCTTTAGGGTTTCGAAAACTCATAATTTCAATCGGGCTTGAACTTACTTACACGTCCTGGGACATCAAAGCCTTTGCCGATGATGTATGGAAAGAAGCAGATGAGGAACTAAGGGCTGCCATACAACAGCAATGGGAAGCTAATAAAGCAGCCACCGGCGGCCATGAGTGGGCACCACCGGAGTGGTGCGAGATAGATGAGGCAGGCTGTCCACTACCGCCCTTTAAATGGGATGAAGACCGCCGTGCGGTACTAAAGGCAGAGCTGGATGCCATCTATGCACACCTCTACGGCCTCACCACGGAAGAGCTCCGCTACATCCTCGATCCCCAGGACGTCTACGGCCCCGATTTTCCCGGCGAAACCTTCCGCGTGCTCAAAGAAAAAGAGATCCGCAACTATGGCGAGTATAGAACAAGGAGATTGGTCCTGGAGGCCTGGGAAAGGATGGGGTATGGGAATTGAGAGCGGGCCTAATTACGAAATAGTTTGTAGTTAAAAAAGGGTGATTTGATGGTTTTGTGGGTGGGGTGAGGTGTGTATATTGGTCTTTTTTTATAAAATAAACCATATGACCGTCACGCATACAATTTCAATCCCAGGCGAATGGATCATTTCACAAGATCGATTCAACAACCAGAGCTATGTTGAATCAAGATGTGCATCCGCAGACAAAAGTTTGCAAGGGAATTTGAGATCTGCGCTCAAGTACCTCTACCTTGATGAAGAACATGGGGGAATTTCCACGTTTAGTAAAACAGCCAAAAATGCTGTTCTTGAAAACAAATTACTGGAACCGGCGGAGGTCATCATTTTCAAATACCTTTTTACAAGAACGAATGGGAGCGAAAAGTATCACTATGGTAAACCGGCACTAGTTGCCGCCAAAGCCGCCCGATATCGATGTCAGCGATGCAATAGTCCCGACGTAAGAAGTGTTTGCTTAGACCATGTTTGGTCGAATGACTTACTTACAGGGTTCAAAATGCTATGTTACAATTGCCACGCAATAAAGTCAAGAGAAGACGATTGGCAAGGCAGTAAGAAATTGCGAAATAAAAAAGAAGCACTCGCCTTATTAATATCATTACTACAATAGAAATATTTTATGCCAAAACTGGAACAAAAATTCACCATACATCCTATAGGACAAGGTCTGTTTTATACGGGAGTTATCAAACAAAATGATACGGTCAAATTCAGAATGATATTTGACTGTGGCTGTTTGCCTGCATCATCCGGAGCACACGAAGCGGAGCATTACCGCAGCGAAGTATTTGACAAAGAAAAGGAGCTTGACCTTTTGGTTATTTCTCATTTCGATGCAGATCACATTAATCATATAAAGACCCTGCTGAAAGATGATGTAAAGGTGAAGAGGATAGTGATGCCCTTTGCAACTTTTGAAGAGCGGCTTTTCCTCACGGCACGATACATATATCGAGCGGACAAAGATACTGACCTCAACACTGTAGATTTCATAATTGATCCGGCACGGGCGCTTGGGCCGAATTTGGGAGATGGAGGAGAGCTTTATCTCATTGAATCTGATCCCCAAAAGCCAATCCCGCCGGAAAATGATGAACACAATTTCGACCTCAGTGTTCCTGAAAACAGGTTTCTCTTTTCTTTTGATCCGAGGGTAAGACGCACTGGGCAATTGACACCAGGGGATGTTCGTGCGTTTGCTGCAAAGCTGGACACCTCGAGGAGTTTTAAAGTTAAGGATACAGAAAAAGGGATATTGCTTACTGTGGGTAGTAGGAAAGTAATGGAATTTCTCTTCTACAAAAAAGATATAGGACCGGGCAGTGAAAAATTTTTCAGAAAGGTAAAAGAGTTATTTCTAAAAAAATGTGGTGTGAAAGTAGAGGACGATAATGAAGTCATCCGCACAAAAATTATAGAAGCTGTAAAAAAAATGAAGGGGGCAATGGCTGTAAAGAAAATTTTTAAGACTGCAATGGATGAATTGCTTAAAGAGGATCTCTCTATAACAAAAACCGAGTTAGAAAATCCTAATACTACTGCGCTGTGCATGTTACATAGAAATCTAAAGGGCATTTTCGGTCTTTTGGGAATTGATACAACCGATAGACACTGGTGGCGTCACTCTGAAATTTGGCATCATTCTATTTGCCGATTCACTATCTATAACAAGATCGGCATCCTGCAGCAAAGAAAAGAAACTGAACACTGGCATGACTGGCGATATTTTGATGAACATTACCATTGGAACGAAGGATTTGTTCAATTCCCCAATGCACTTCTCACGTCAGACTCTTATCTGAAGGCCGAGGTAGATGTAAATGCCTTCTTCCTGAAGTATAAATACTACACTGATAAATTCTGGTTGTTCCAGGTGCCGCACCATGGTTCAGAAAAGAATGCTGATAAATTGCTATTATCACAGATGTCCTATAGAAACTGGAATTTTATTAATTATGGCGTGAATAATGACTATGGTCACCCTAGCCCCGCATTGATAAATGACATCGTTGTTACCGGACATTCTAGGAAAATGGTACCAGTAAACGAATTTCAAGGAACGTCGTTTGGGTTGGATGTAGATTTTTAATATCACACCTATAAAATACGCTTACAAATATTGTAATCCATGTCACAAAACATATATACCGAAGCCTGGAAGAAGCTACTGCGGGAAGCGTCGCGAAAGGTAACACCACAAGGGGCCTTAAAAATCGTTTACTCTGCAGATCAGATTATTTCCCTGGGGGATCGTAGATCCTACACCGGCAAGTTCTTTGCCTGGGGCGGAAAAACTAAAAATACCGACAGCGCCCCCTTCCGGGACCTCAAAACCGTTTTCGAAACCGGAGCGGAATTCAAGAATCGTTTTCCCGGCAACCTCGAGATAGTGCTGAATGCACAGGATGAGATCATCATAAACCACCAGTTGCTCACCTACGACGATTACATACAGCGCTACCGCGAACAGCAGATGCCCAAAAACCTGGCCGATGAAAAGTATAAGTTCAGGCTGGTGCAGGCCTTCCAGGATAAATGGAAGAAGTATGAACAAGGGCAAATGAGCTTTACGCAACTGATGTCGGGCAACCCCTTTGGCAACCTGCTATACATGGGCATGGTGCCATCTATCTTCAACCATATGCTTAAGGAGAAGCCTGCTGAATTTGAGCAACTACTCCTGGCACTATATGATGAGACAAAACCGCTGAAGGACAGGATAGCCAGCTACCTCGCCAATTTTGCGACCACTTATTTCTCCCTTAATAATGCAGGAGAAAAGACAGGACAGGACGAGCGAACAATAGCTACCCTGCTTACCTTCCGCCACCCCGATAAATATACCTTGTTCAAGTGGGGTTTCTATTCGCCATTGAGTAAATCGTTTGGCATTAAACCCAAAAGCACTGGCCAGCAGCTGCTTCACTACTATGCAATGGTTGATGATCTTATCAAGACATTGAACAGCCAACAAGATATTTACAGTTGGGAAGCAGCTAACCTGGATGCAGACTGCTACCCCGATCCAAATCACCTGCTGCTGGCCCAGGATATTTTTTATACCCTCCTCGATTCAAAAGAGACCGAACCAATTGTAACGCCAGAGGAGGACAGCAATGATGGGGGGGCTGCTCTCCCAGCATCAAACACTATTGCCAACAACGAAAAGAAAGAAAAAATGAACCATCCGCTAAATCTCATACTATACGGTCCTCCAGGAACAGGTAAAACATACCATACGATAAACAAAGCGATTGAGATCGCGAACCCTGACTACAATATGTCGGGTAAAAAAAGATCAGAAATTAAATTGGAATATGACCGTCTTGTAAAAGATGGAAAAATAGGCTTCTGCACCTTTCATCAAAGTCTGGGTTACGAAGATTTTATTGAAGGCATAAAGCCAAAGTTAGATGGCGACAACCTACTGTACGAATTAGTTCCCGGCATTTTTAAAACTATTTCGTCCAGGGCTGCATATGTACCCGACCAACAAACTGCCGTTTTTTCCTTAACGCCTGAAGAGTTCGACAATGCCCATTTCTATAAAATGTCTCTGGGTTCAACCCAGAATCCTGACGACGACGAAATATATGAGTACTGCATAGAAAATGGATACATCGCTTTGGGCTGGGGCGGGTATAATGATTACACAGGGAAGAACGTTGCGGAGATAAATCAAATTGCAAGCACAGCAAAATTATCCGACTTCGAAAGAGGAGCTATCAGGATGTTCATCCATGATCTGAAAGTTGGTGATTTCGTCATAGTCACCAATGGAAATTACTTTTTCAGGGCAGTCGGAAAAGTGACCGGAGAATATGAATACAAACCGGATGAGATAGAATATCCACATCTCAGAAAAGTCGAATGGCTACTAAAAAACGAAAATATACCTGTGGACGAAGTGTTCAATAAGGCATTTTCTCAACGCAGTATTTACAGGCTTAACTGGTACGGCATCAAAAGGGATTTTTTCGTCAAAGGCGCTAAAAGCAATAGCCGACAAATAGTCCCGGGAAATTATGTGTTGATAATTGACGAGATCAATCGAGGCAATGTGTCAGCTATTTTCGGCGAGCTCATAACGTTGCTTGAAGAAAATAAACGTAAAGGGAATACGGAAGAACTTTCAGCTATATTGCCTTATTCACGGGAGCAATTCAGCGTACCCAATAACCTATACATCATTGGCACTATGAACACAGCAGACCGTAGTGTAGAAGCGCTGGATACTGCACTAAGGAGACGCTTCTCTTTTGAAGAGATGATGCCCAAAGAGGATATGGATGAGATAAGGATTCTGAACATAAGCGGTTCTGTTATTGACTTCAAAGAAGTGCTGCGAACCATCAATAAGAGGCTGGAGAAATTAGTCAGCCGCGATCACAGAATAGGTCACAGCTATTTTATTAGCGGAGAAGACGAACCTTGGGAGTACTATCTCCGGGCATTTACCAACAAGATCATTCCGCTTTTGCAGGAATACTTCTATGGCGATTATGCAAAGATGTGCCTTGTTCTGGGTAAAGGATTTGTAGATATCAACACATCGCTGTCTGATGACCGTGATGATAAATTCTTCGCAGTCGCAGAGCATGATGCATTGGATGATTTCAAAACGAAGAGAGTGTGGTCTGTTAAGAACATTGACACAGAGGATGAATTTGCCAAAGCATTAGAAAAACTGCTTAACAAATAGACAGGGGTGAACTACTTTAAAGTATACGAGCACAAGGCGCTACGAACAGATAGAGCTGATGAAGCTGGTCAGGAATTAACCATTGCCCACCTCAAGGCACTACAGGTTTACCATGGAGAAAGCGGCACGCCATTCTTTTCGCTGATAAACAATGGCGTTAAGTTTTGCGAGTATGTGGGTGTTTTGCAGGTGGGTAGCCTTATTATAGAAGTGCTACCCAAAACAGACGCACTCGATGATAAAGATACCTGGCAGCAATTCCTTATTTCTATGCTGCGCACTACAGGTATGCTGGATGTTGAGCAGACCGGCTTCGCCTCCCTGAAATTAAAAGGCAACTCAATACTCGACCTATATTTTCTGCTCTTTTTAAAAGAGGTAAAGTACCTGTTGCAAACAGGATTGGTAAAGAAATACAAATCGACGGAAGGCAACAGTTTAGCACTGAAGGGCAACCTGGTATTTGGCAAGCATATACAACAGAACCTTGTACATGCAGAACGGTTCTATGTAAGAAGTTCAGTTTACAGTCACGATAACATATTCAATCAGCTACTAGTAAAGACAGCGAAACTGATAGCATTAATAGCCAAACCTTCCATCAGTGCTGCTGCTAAGTCTATTTTGTTTGATCTACCCGAATGTGGTGATACAGTTGTGAGCGAGTCTACGTTTACAAGACTTGTGTTCGACAGGAAGACCGACGCCTACAAGAACGCAATAGGCATTGCGCGACTGCTATTACTGAATTATCACCCCGATATAAGGAGAGGAGAGAATAATGTTATCGCTTTGATGTTCGACATGAACGCGCTTTGGGAGCGCTATGTGTATCAGCAACTCAAAAAGGAATTAAACAAGACAAATCCCGGCGAGTACGAAGTGAGAGAACAACTTCCAAGCGCGTTCTGGAAACCAACGGAAGGGTATATGAGAACTATCAGGCCGGATATTGTGATCTATAAGAATCCAGAGAAAGAAAAGGCCCACATTGTTTTAGACACAAAATGGAAGCAACCAGCTAATAACAAACCGGCTGATGATGATTTGAAACAAATGCTTGTATACAACCTATACAAAGTAACAGAAAGAAGTGCCCTGGTTTATCCGGGTACAGTTGCAAGTCAATTTGTAGAAGGAAGTTTCCAGAAAACAGGTCACGGTAATTGTAATTTGGTGTTTTTGCCGGTGCATTCAGCGAATGGCAGCATTCAACTAGGTTTCGAGGAGTTGTTATCACATATTAAGGCAGCACCGCATAGCTAAGTTATTCTCAACAAAAGTTAATGGCAAAGAAGAAACAGAAATTCTACGTGGTATGGAGCGGCCTGCAACCCGGCGTTTATGACGACTGGGATAGCTGCAAGCTACAAGTATCGGGATATCCCGGTGCTGTATACAAATCATTTTCTACCCGAGATTTGGCCGAAGCAGCATACAATAAACCTCCGGATGAGTTCATTGGCACAGATACGGTAGAAGTTGAACTGTCTGAAGAGCAGAGAATACTGATCGGTGATCCAATAATGGATAGTATATCTGTAGATGGTGCCTGGAATACGGCTACAGGCATGGTGGAGTATCAGGGTGTACATACCGGCACGGGAAAGCAATTGTTTAAAGTCGGGCCCTATGAAGACGGAACAAACAACATCGTTGAATTCTTAGGAATTGTTCATGGCCTTGCTTATTGCAAACAGCACAATCTTTCACTACCAATCTACTCTGATAGTAGAAACGCTATCGGCTGGGTACGGGATAAGCAAGCAAGGACGAATCATCTCCCGTCTAATAAAAACAGGAAACTATTTGAATTGATAGAGCGAGCTGTTAAATGGCTTAAAGAAAATGAATACCCTAATCAAATACTGAAGTGGGAGACAAAGGCATGGGGTGAGAATCCTGCGGATTTCGGTAGAAAATAATAATATGCTCGTGTATCGGTTATTGCCTAAGCTCTTCATTTTTCGTAATTTGTAACATCAACTTATAAAAAGTGCCCTTAGGAATAATCACATTTGTTGCAGAAGATAACTCGCATGGATATTTATTTAGGTTAGAGAAGCTAGATAACCGCCATGTTTACAACGTTTTAAAACGTAGTGGCAAAGATCAATCATATTATATACCGCTTAGGGGTAATGATTTGGAACTCCAAAAGTATCAGATCGTTAGTTACACATCCAAGTTAGATAAGAAGGAGCGGACATATGCTAAAATTGACTCTACCTATTTAAGGGCCATCGCAGAGCCTATAGGAGATTCGTTTCAAATCATTGTTGTCGAACCTGGTAATGAATTATGTTACCTGCAAGCAGATGATCCCAAATTTGACGAATCGAGTTCTGGAGTAGTTGAGTTTAAATTGTTTTGTGAGACATCGGGGCTGTCAATAACTTTCTCGTTTAATGAGGTCAACGTAAATATAGAAACAAAAAGCCTTGATTTCTGGCTGCATAGATTCATCAACCTAGGCTTACAATACTCTCAAAATAACTCTCAAGTCTACGACATGATTCTTGAGGCAATAGTTCGGCTGTTCAAAGAACGACAAAATAAGAAACACAATCCTCAGCAACTAATCCAGCGTACTATTGCTAAATTAAAGGAAAATGAAAACAACGACTACGGTTCTATCATTTACTTTATCAGGTGTTGGCGCGAAAAGCAGCCATCTCTCTTACAATATTCAGAATTAGACGATATTCTGGATACCGATTTACATCTTAAAATTCATTTATGGCTGCAAGAGGTCTATGAATACCGGGAACTCTTTTCCCACGGAATTAGAGATTGGGATGAAGTTGTAGGATATATATCTTGCCAAAGCGAAAGCTCACAGCGACAGATGCTGTTGAAATGTAAAGGCGATGGAATAGGCAAAGGCATAATGGAGCGGATTTTGCTGAACTTCATCCCAAAGGAATTGCCGTCTGATTTGTCGGAACTTTTGTCAAAGGCAGATTTCATCAAAAGGAATTTTCCCGAATTGAATTCCGGGTTCATTAAAAAGCTTGAGGCAGGCAAGACTGCACAGGAACGGGTGGAACTATGGAGATTCGGCTTAATCGAACAACCGCCACTGCAAATACTCAAGGAAGCTTATCATGAAGTATCGGGAGAGGCTCGAAAAAAAATCTATGAACTGGTTTCACCCACGGATAAAATATATCTGACCAATCAAATGTTGAAATCCGGGCTGACCCCGGTCGCTTACTACGAACAACTTTTTCCTATCATTCATTCGATAATATCCGCATCAGGCTTTCTCATCTTTGATTTGGAATATGATCGTCACGATATCAAAGAGGTGGCGTTTGCCCTTGACCATAGCATTCACAGCGCAGTTTCAAAAGCGGAAAGCGAAAAGTTAATGTCTGCGCTTGAGCAGGTAATCGGTAAAAAGGACTTGTACTTTACAGGACACAATATCCGAAAGTTTGATCTTCCGATCGTTGCTGAAAAAATTCAACTGCCGCAAGGTCTCAGAATCATTGACACCATTGAGATCGAGACGCTTTTGTCGCCGACTTTGAAAAGTGTGGCATTGGACACAAAGCATAACGCAAAGGATGATGTACTGCACACGGAGCAGTTGTTGACAAATCAGATCCTTCGGCTGATGCATGTTCCGGAAGTCCGACTAACCAAAATGGCGCAATTTGTTGATGCATATTTTGTCAGCTTTCTCCGGGATTTGAGGTTGAATATTTTAGAATGCAATGTTGACGTACTATCGCATCTGGATGCCGAGCGAAATAAATTCTACGTGAATAGAGACCCGGACAAGCAAAAAACGGATGGCCTTGCGACCGTGCTGAGCAGCCAGGTAAAAGACTTCGCTATAATTGTTTCTCCTGAAGAATTTTATTCTCTGCTGTCGGAGCTGCCGGCCATGACGTTTATCGGGGGAGGGAAGGAATATTCGCACATAATATCAGAACAAAAGGTTGAGAGCCTGCCTCACGGAACACTTGAGAAATTTCTTTTGGAGCACTTCATCGAAAAATGTAGGGAAGCCAACAAATCCCCAATCTACGCTAATCTTCCGCCAAGGGTAAAACTCATACTGAGTGAGAGTGCCGCATTTGAATTTATAACCGAGCCAACAACGTTGCAGCCCGAAACGTCTTGTCACTACTGTTTTTCCCCGGATCATCTTATCGACGCCGTTCAATATGTGGAAACTTCAAAAAGGCCAGTGCTCTTAATAGAGGGCGATCTCATGGCGATCTCACAAAAAACGCTGTTGTACACTTTAGATCAGACGATATTTCAACAACGTTTGAATGACGATTCTTTCTGGATCTATTTTACGGGTGGTCAGAGCAGAGTTGAGATCGATCGTAACGATCTGCAAAAGCTTGATGTGAAGGACGTGCCTTCTTACTTTGAGTTTTTCTGGATCGAAAAGACGTCGTTCGATTCTTTTCAGATATGGGGCAATTATAACTTCAGAAAACTTTTAAAGAGCAAATTAAGAGCCGATAAAATAGTTGAGTATTCATTTGCTCGTGACGAAGTAAAAAAGGAAAGCTGCAGGTATGTGATACCTCAAAATGCTTCAGGAAAATTATATATCACCCGGTATAACCCCGAAACCCGATACCGGGATAGATACTGGACCTATCAAACTAAGCTGATCAGGGAAGTGATCTCGGCAAATAACAATTCAACCGTCCTGATCATAAACGAGAACAGTGAGAAGCAAAAACTCTATGATTATTTTACGTCTATCGGATACTTTGTTCCAGACCTGAATGCGTCATCGCTTCGCCAAGCCAATCTTCTGGCAGACCACCGATCTAACCGGAAGTTGCTGGTGATAGCAAAGGAACAGATTCCCGAGCTCGTTCTTTCTGAACATTTACAGCACTCTAACTTCATAATCGACAGCTTCGAGCTGGAGGAAAAGTGGTTTATCTCGAAAGGAACTGGTTTTTTGGCAACCGCGGAGAAAGCGGAAAGTGGTTTGAAACTCAAAGGAGCCAATTCCACGGAAGAGAAAACGCAAGCTAACCATGACACTGAGCCCGGAGACCCTATTACTTCCTTCCAGGATATTTTTGTTCTACTTAAGATCCAGAAACCATTAATTGATTATTACAGATGGCTATTTTACTTAGCTGATAAGAATTCTACCGTATGGCTTACAGACAGCCGTCTGGGTGATTTTGAAGGGCTCGGAGAGGAATGGAAAGCGACGAGAGCTTTTGTAAAGATGTGGACCGACGAAAAAACGTATCAATCCGACTATGATAAAGTGTGTACATATTTCCCTTCGCCAAAGCCAAAGGAAGAGATCAAATTAGATATCGAAGCGACCAAAGAGGCCCTGCGCCACATTTTCTTGAAAGAAGACACGGTTACTCACCAATGGTTCGATTATCAGCACGATTTTCTCAATGCAATTTTGCTGGCTGACAAAGACGTCCTCGTTACACTGCCTACAGGCGGCGGCAAGTCGGTACTATTTCAGGCGCCGGCCTTATACCGAGGCAGCCTTTCCGGGAGATTAACAATCGTAGTAACACCTTTGAAGGCGCTGATGCAGGACCACGTAAGCAAGCTGTGGGAAATGAGCTTCTGGGGCAGTGTAGATTGCATTAATAGCGACCGGACAGATACACAGTTCATCTACCGGAAAGTGGCGGGCGGGGAGATCCTGCTACTCTACATCACACCTGAGCGATTCAGGTCTAAACCGTTTATAAACGCGCTGAAAACACGTTTGGAAAATGATCGTGGACTGGAGTATGCAGTATATGATGAAGCGCATTGCGTTTCTCAATGGGGACTGGATTTCCGCCCCGATTACCTGCACAGCGCAAACGTAAATATTGGTTTGAAAGAACGGTCGGAAAGCAAGTTCCCGTTACTGCTTTTTTCAGCTACTGTATCAGAACAGATATATGACGACTTTCAACAACGTTTTAATGGGTCTATCAACCGCCTCGAAAATTATACCGGTGCGTACAACCCCCTGAGGGAGCATATCGCTATAAATTTCAAGGCGAGCGACGACGCGAACATGAAATTAGAGCAAATTGCAAATTCGCTTTACGAAGGAGGTTTTGATCCTGCAAAAAGTCGTTGTATAGTATTCGTGAGAAGGAGGAAAGATGCCGAGGAATACATTGATGGGTTGGAAAAACAACTTGCGAAGCTTTATGAAGACCATCGATTTCGCGGCAAGATCGCCTATTTTCATGCGGGGATGAACGGAGAAGAGCGGCAGGAGGTGTACGACGCCTACAGATCCGGTGAGGTGTGCATACTGTTTGCGACCAAAGCTTTTGGAATGGGCATGGATGTTCCCAACATTCATTTTGTCTACCATTTTGGACCCTCAGGTTCCCTTGAGGATTATTTACAAGAAGTCGGCAGGGCTGGGAGAAATGCCGATCGGCTTATCGAAGCCGACTTTTCCGTCGATAGAAAAATAGAAACGATTTGCTTTTTCGAAAATGATGACTTTGGCAAGATAAAAACATTGCTCAAGAACGGCAGACTAACATGGAGAAATCTAATCCTTGTATACAAGGATATCATTGAATATTATTCGAGGTTTAGGGATGTCAACGCCGATCTGGAAGCTCAAAAGCCTATAGTGCTGCCTTTTAATATTCTGGGGTCATCAAGTCATTTCGACGACGTTCAAGATAAAGATCAGATACTCCGGCTGAGTTTGTATTGGCTGGAAAAACTGCAAAGGATCAGGCTCGGCTTTTACGCTCCCGGACAGTTGGAATTCACCGCATTCAGAACGCCGGAAAATGGCCAAGTCGAAAACGAGATTCAAGGTAAGATAATTGCGGAAGTTCAAAAGGCATGGAATAGCAAGAGTGAAAACGCGGGATCGGTAGCCATAGAATTGAACAGGCTTCTGGCAGCTGCAGACATCACCAACACTTCCGATCTTCTGGCTGCCATTTTCAAATGTGAGAAGAAAAGAATATTCCAATATAAAAGCGAACTGAGATTATATCCCACAAAGAAGCGGATGAGCGAATTGAAGTATTTCTATGAGCACCCGCAAATATCAAGGTACTTTACCACATTTGAAGCAGTATATGATCTGGCCATAAATTTGATAGATGCCACACCAGTGCGTGATCAAAAGCAATTTGATGCAAGCTATGTTGAAGAAATAAAGAGAGCCTACGCCGGAAATTACTTCAACGAAAGAACCCTGCCGTGGTACGATCAGCGAGACAATAATGGACTGTTGACAGAAGCCTCAGCGAAACAAATTCAGAAAGAGCAAAAGGATTTTGAACGCAATAAAGTAAAATTCGCATTCGCGCTCCTCAACTTTATTCCCAAGGTCAGACATCGGACACTTGTCGCGGACAAGAAAAAAGGGAAAGCAGATGTTGTGCAGGTCGTCTACAACGGATGTAAAACCAAGGCCGACTGGAAGAAATACCTGGAAGAATTCAAAAAGGATTTCAAGTCTCTGCTTGGGTATATCAGCGAAACATTTATAAAGAACACTAAGAAAGACCACTGTGCTTCAGAGCTGATATTGCGACTTGGATTGGAGGATAAAGAAATTAAATACAGCGAAAACCTCTTGGCATTTGCTAACTGGTTGGGATACCTGCATTATGAGGGGACATTTTTACCTATGGGCGTCGAGCTATATCTTCAGTCGACAAGAGACGTGAGGATTGAAGAAAGAGATTCCACTGACAAGCGCATGCATGACGAATTCCAAACGACTCAAAAGCTAAGGGAATTACGGCTGATTGCCTTGGAGTGCCTATCCGATATTCCGAACAAAGAGGCCAAAGACAGCTTCATTACCAGGTATTTCAATTGCAAAAATCCGGATGAAATAGTCTTACTGATAACGGAGAATATGGGTGAGAACTATGAACCGTTGAGGGGCTTCAGAGACGAGGCGCTCTATGAAAAAGTAAGTGAGTTAAGTGACGAACAAAGAGCCGTTTACAATGCTGATGTAATAACGAATGTCCAGGTAATTGCCGGGCCAGGAAGTGGCAAGACACATACGCTTATTCTCCGAGTTGCCCGGCTGATTCACGAGGAGAGTATATTGCCGGAGAGCATTTTGATCCTCGCTTACAACAGGGCCGTGGTTGTAGAGTTAAAAGAAAGGCTGACAAAACTATTTTCATCACTGGGCTATGCCAATATTATTCAGAGATTGCGGGTATTTACCTTTCATGGCTTCTGCAAATTCTGCTTAAGGAATGCCGTTCGTGATCTGCGATTCGAAGATTGGGTACCCAGGTTTATGGAAACCGCTGCAAATCATCCCGGTATTATTAATAGCCAGTTGGGGGCTCTTAAATACGTGTTTGTAGACGAGTTTCAGGACATTACCCAGGAGCGGTTAGATCTGCTAAAGTTTGTTGCAGATCCAAAAAGGACTTCTATTTCTGTTATTGGCGACCCCAACCAGAGTATTTACGGATATGAGAGAGTAAATGCGGGTGGAAGCAGAAGCCCACGCCAAAACTACAATGAGTTTAACAGTATCTATTCACCAATAGAACTTCGCATAACTGATAATTTCAGATCTTATCCGAAAATTCTGGAAGCGGCGCAGCGACTGCTTTCCTATAATCAGGACAGGTTCGGTATTCAGCCCCTGATATCGAGGCTGGCTGACGTCGATTACAATTACCGGGAGGTCATTACATGCGCCGGTATAAGCGATCAGTGGCTGCAAAAACTTGACGGGATTCTTAATGAAGTTAACCCCCGGACGACAGCGAATTATCGTCAGATCGCCATAATGTTCAGAACAAACGCAGAACTTTACCGGGCATTCAATCTAATTGCAATACAGAGACAAACAAGAAATTGGAATTTCAGGATGCGGGTGCAGGGCGATGGCAGTGATTTTACAAAAATAAGAGAGATAGCCTGGATCATTCAGAAATATAAGGCCGGTATCCTTGAGCAGATAAAACCCAATTTTATTTCACAATTCGGAGTTTTCCGAAACAACCTCGCTGCCAGGCACCCAAATTGGGATACGTATTATTTCGAACTTTTTGAATGTTTGTTGCATGAATACAAAAAGCAGCGTACCGATGGAGATACCTATGGCGACCTTTTAGAGTTCGTGAAGGAACTTGCGCAGAAAGACGACGGTCAACTAAGTAAGGTGTACTATAACCACATCGCGAAAGTGAACCCGGATGAAGTAAGAACAGAAGTTGTTCTCACGACAATGCACAAGGTTAAAGGACTGGAGTTTGATGCTGTTATCATACCGCCCTCATACGCGAACCTGCCGATGAACGAAGCCGAAGTGGAGCTGAATGATAACGACTATCGCGAACTGATAGAGGAAGAGCGTCGGCTGATGTATGTCGCTTACACCAGGGCAAAATTCCGATTGGTTGCATACCACGGCGACAGAGAACGGGCAATGATGCAAACTGGGCGAAATGCACAGCACACTTTTGCCGATGATAACTTGGGTATCACTATTCCGAAGCGAATAAGCCGTACCGACACTGACGGATTTAAAAAGTACTTTATCAGTTGGGGAGCGACGGAGTCCGGCGACAACGTCTTTCCGATTTTAGAGGGTCAATTAGCATGCGGAAGCGAAATTTATCTGGAAAGAGGTAACAACGCAACTTGGTTTTTAATGTATCAGCAATCGAGAATAGCCTGTTTTTCTCAGGCCGTGTCTACTTTTTTGTCGAATAAGGCCGGGCATTCACCAGTACATGGGTTCAGAGTTTCCAATATCTATAAATGGACACTCGACGAAACAATAGAGGCTGATACGCGGAACGATACCACCTTTGCGCGCAACTGGTCCAGCGCTGCGATGCAAAGAAGATATATTTATCTTGTTGAGTTTTCGGGATATGGGAAAATATAAGTGGCTGACTTTATATTATCAAATGTTACATCCAAATATACCGCTTCAAATCCTCCACAAAAGAGTTCGACATATCACCGCCTGTCTCCACAGCTTTAAATCGACCTTCGGGGCGATTTTTTGTATTAAGTCAGCTTCTGATTATTCTCTTACGCCGCACCCGACTGCAGATGCGCAAGATAAGTGGTGGGGGAAATGCCCTCGATCTTGCGGAAGGCACGTGAAAAATAGTTAGGATCAGAAAATCCAAGCGCAAAGCAAATTTCCTTTATCGGCGTTCTCTGTGATGCCATCATGCTCTTGGCATAGCGAATCTTTTCAGCCAGTATCATTTGCCGTGGCGGCACCCCAAACTCACTCACAAAAGCACGATAAAAAACGGACTTACTCATGCAGGCCATCCGGCTCAGCTCGCGGGCATTGATCTCGGAGGTTATGTTACACCTTATATATTCCACCACTGCGCGAAAGCGCTCATTTATCCGCTCACCTACGTTCTGCACACCCAGCTGCCTATAGTTCTGCAGCCGCATGATGGATAGCATCAGCTCTTTAAGCTTCAGGTCCACCAGTATGTCCTTCAGCGGATCATTGCCGGAGAAAATAGAAATTATCTTATTGCCCAGATGCGCTATGTGCTCATCATTCTGCAGCCATGACTCATCCAGGCGCAGATCCCAGGACGAATTCAGTTCCCTTTCTTTCGGAAAGTTGTCATTGATATATTCCAGCTGGCGCTTCAGGTATTCCTGTTCTATGACCAGCGCTGTACACTGGGTAGGATTCGTATAGTCTGCCTCCGGAAAGTCAATTACCATTTCCTCCTCCGGCGGCAATATGAACGTCTCACCGGGCAGATACACCAGTCCCCCTTCTCTCCTACCCGACTTTAATACCTTTTTACCACGCAACATGCTGGTAACGGTAAAACCACCAAATGTGAGCTTCACGTTGTCGGCTTTACGGTGGGTCTCAAATATGTTCAACTCACACCTGTCCAGGGCATAAGTAGTCTTCTGCTCTATCTCCGTGCTCAGTTTTTCTATCGGCGTGGTTCGTACCGGGGTAAGCCTATGCATACATCACATTGTCTATATCAAATATACCGCAAAAACGACCCAATAAATGCACTCCACAAAAAATGGGAATCCAGTGCTATATACGAGGACAAAAGTGCAGATAAAAGGGGCCGGAAGTCGGCAATTTGCAGATGACCAAAAAACAAACGAAAATGAGCAACATTGCAAACAGACCAACGTTTAAGGCACAGTATGACAATTTTATAGGTGGAAGTTTCGTACCACCGGTAAAGGGCAACTATTTTGAAAACATCTCCCCGGTAGATGGCAAGCCATTCACCAAAGCCGCCCAATCCACGGCAGAAGATATAGACCTCGCTATCGAAGCAGCCCACAAGGCTTTCTCCACATGGAGCAAATCGTCTGCAGCATACCGTAGCGGCCTGTTACTGAAAATAGCGCAGGTAATGGAAGACAACCTGGAATACCTGGCCATAGTGGAAACAATAGACAATGGAAAAGCCATTCGAGAAACACGTGCGGCCGACATTCCGCTGTGTATAGACCACTTCCGGTACTTCGCAGGCGTGCTTAGGGCCGAAGAAGGCACCATCTCCGAGCACGATGAACACACTGTAAGCATTAACCTGCATGAGCCACTGGGCGTGGTAGGCCAGATCATTCCCTGGAACTTTCCCCTCCTGATGGCTTGTTGGAAAATAGCACCGGCACTAGCCGCTGGCTGTTGCACCATCGTAAAGCCGGCAGAGCAGACACCCACATCCATCATGTGCCTGATGGAGCTGATTGCAGACATTTTGCCTGCAGGCGTACTGAATGTGGTAACAGGGTTCGGACCTGAAGCCGGCAAGCCACTGGCTACATCCCCTCGCATCAACAAGGTTGCATTTACCGGTGAAACCACCACAGGCCGCCTGATAATGCAGTACGCATCTGAAAACCTGGTACCTGTAACCATGGAATTGGGCGGCAAATCACCAAATATCTTCTTCCCGTCAGTGGCAGATGCCGACGACGAGTTCTTTGACAAAGCGGTAGAAGGGGCAGTACTATTCGCACTGAACCAGGGCGAGGTATGTACATGCCCATCGCGCATACTGGTACACGAGAGCATCTATGACAAGTTCATGAAGCGGGTCGTAGAGCGTACTAAAGCCATCCTTACCGGCGACCCTCTGGACGGCTCTGTAATGATGGGGGCACAAGCCTCTAACGACCAATACGAGAAGATCCTTTCCTATATCAACATAGGCAAGGAAGAGGGCGCAGAAGTGCTGTGTGGTGGCAATGCGAACAAACTACCCGGAGATCTGGGTGGCGGCTACTACATAGAGCCCACCATACTGAAGGGACACAACAAAATGCGCGTATTCCAGGAGGAGATATTCGGACCTGTCACCTGCGTAACGACATTCCGCACTACAGAGGAGGCGATAGCCATAGCCAATGATACCCTATACGGGCTGGGTGCCGGTGTGTGGACACGCGATGCACACGAACTATACACCGTGCCACGCGCCATACAGGCAGGCCGTGTGTGGGTAAACTGCTACCATGCATACCCGGCACATGCGCCGTTTGGCGGATACAAGAAATCTGGCTTTGGCCGCGAGACCCATAAAATGATGCTGGGCCACTACCGCCAAACCAAGAACATGCTTATTTCTTACAACAAGAACAAGCTGGGATTCTTTTAATGGAATTATGCACGGGTGCAGCATAAGCTGCACCCGTTTACATCAATAGAATATGACACTACTACCGCGGATATCGGCAACACCCGCCGCCCTGGAGCTGATAAAAACGCTCCGGGAGCAGCATGGGCCGCTTATGTTTCACCAGAGTGGCGGCTGCTGCGACGGCTCGTCGCCTATGTGTTTTGCCGAAAACGATTTCAAAGTAGGCTACAGCGATGTTGGCATAGGCCACGTCAACGGTGCTCCTTTCTGGATGAGCAAGGACCAGTTTACCTACTGGGAGCACACCTTTCTGACACTGGATGTGGTGCCGGGACGAGGCAGCAGCTTTTCGCTGGAAATACCAACCGGCAACAGGTTCATCATCAGGTCACGGGTATTCACCGAAGACGAGACCGAACACTTGGAACCACTCTTTTACAAACAAGACTAGAAGCAGCAACGATGGAACAAACGACAAGACACTACCCATACCAGGTACTGACGGCAGAGGAATATGAGATAGCCTACAGAAAGAGTATTGATGACCCGGAAGCATTCTGGGGCGATGTAGCTTCACATTTTGCATGGCGCAGAAAGTGGGACAATGTTGTCACTTCCGACTTTACCGTTCCCCGGACAGAGTGGTTTGGCAATGCACGGCTTAACATCGCAGAGAATTGCCTCGACCGGCACCTGAATACCATAGGCAACAGGCCAGCCATAATCTGGGAACCAAACGACCCGGACACACATTACCGGTCGCTGACCTATAAAGAGCTTTACAAAAAGGTTTGCCAGTTCTCTTATGTCTTGCGCAACAATGGCGTGAAGAAAGGCGACCGTGTATGCATCTATATGGGCATGATACCAGAACTGGCAGTTGCCATGCTGGCTTGCGCCCGCATAGGAGCCGTGCACACCGTGATATTTGGTGGTTTTTCGGCGCAGAGCATTGCCGACCGACTGCAGGATGCCAAAGCAGAAATAATAGTAACAGCAGATGGCGCATACCGGGGCCCGAAGAGCATACCACTGAAAGACGTAATAGATGACGCACTCCCGGTATGTCCATTTGTAAAGAGAGTGATCGTATGCACGCATCTGCGCAACCCGGTATCCATGATAAAGGGACGCGACGTGTGGTGGGAAGACGAAATAAAAAAGGTAGAGACACAGGGATGGAAGCACTATGCGGCCGAAGAAATGGACGCCGAAGACCCGCTGTTCATCCTATACACATCCGGCTCCACCGGCAAACCGAAGGGCGTAGTGCATAGCACAGCAGGCTACATGGTCTATACCTGCTACTCGTTTGTGAATGTCTTCAATTACCAACCGGGCGATGTTTTTTTCTGCACTGCAGATATGGGCTGGATAACAGGGCACAGCTACCTCCTTTATGGCGCACTGCTCTCCGGGGCCACAAGCCTTATGTATGAGGGCATACCTACCTGGCCCGACGCAGGACGTATGTGGAACATCGTAGACAAACACAAAGTGAACATCCTCTACACAGCACCAACCGCATTGCGCAGTCTCATGAGCTTTGGCAGAGAGCCGCTGGCAGACAAGGACCTATCATCCCTGAAGGTACTGGGCACCGTAGGAGAACCAATTAACGATGAGGCCTGGCAATGGTACTACAAAGAAATAGGCAAAGAGCGCTGCCCCATTGTGGACACGTGGTGGCAAACAGAGACGGGGGGAATAATGATAAGCAACATGGCGGGCATAACTCCTGCAAAGCCCACATATGCTACCCTACCCATGCCGGGTGTGGAGCTGGTACTGGTAAATGAAAAAGGCCATGTACTACCGGGCAATGATGTTTCCGGCATTCTATGCATCAGGTCTGCGTGGCCGTCCTTGTTGAGAACCACCTACAACGATCACGAGAAGTATTATCGCAACTATTTTGCCCCCTATCCCGGCATGTACTTTACCGGCGACGGCGCCTACCGCGACGAGAACGGTCTATACCGGATAACCGGCAGAATAGACGATGTTCTGAACGTAAGCGGGCACCGGATAGGCTCGGCAGAAGTAGAAAACGCAATAAACATGCACACAGGAGTAACGGAAAGTGCCGTAGTAGGCTACCCGCACGAGATAAAGGGAGAGGGCATCTACGCCTACGTGGTTTATGAAAAACCGGTAACAGATGCCGACCTCATAAGGCGCGACATTCTGCAAACCGTCTCGCGGGTAATAGGGCCCATCGCCAGGCCCGACAAAGTGCAGTTTGTAAGCGCACTTCCTAAAACAAGGAGTGGCAAAATAATGAGACGAATACTGAGAAAAATAGCAGAAAGCGACACAACCAATCTTGGCGACCTCACCACACTCACAGATCCGACAATTGTAGACGAGCTGACGGCAGGCCGAATAGAATAGCCGCTATGCCGCAGGTAGCCTTATTTCAAAAACAGCTCCAGACGGTGCGTTGTCGTGAACAGCTATCGTGCCACCGCTTTGCGCCACGATACGGCTACAGAGGTACAGGCCCAGGCCCGTACCTTTCGCTTTGCGGCTCTCTTCATTTCCTATACGATAAAACTTATTGAAGACACGCTTCTTTTCTGCATCAGGGATACCAGGACCATTATCGGCTACAGATATCACTGCCGATTGCAGATCTCTCCTCAGGCCCACCGTGATGGGCATATCCGGGGGCGTGTACTTCACTGCATTCTCCACCAGGTTATTTACTGCTATCCGCAGCATGGCCGCATCACCTACCACCATGCACCCTTCAGCAATATCCTCCTCATACCGGCGCGACGATCGGCCTGCAAATTCCTCAACTACGTCTTCCAGCATTTCTGACAGGCTAAAGGTGACCATCGCGGGTCTATATTGCCGCCCCTCTATCTGCGAGGCAAACAGCATATTGTTGCACAGGTCATTCAGCCTGTTCGACTCCTTGATGCACCTGTCTATCAGCAGCATCCGCTTCTCTTCGTCCAGTTGGTGTTTCTCTAATGTCTGCAGGTTCAGCTTTATGGCAGCGATCGGCGATTTCAGCTCATGTGTCACTGCCAGCATAAAGTTATTTTGCTGCCGCGACACCAGCATCCGGCGCGAAAATGAAACATATACCACAGCCGCACCAATGAGTATGACAATAAGAAACGTTGCGCCCTCGGCTATGTACTGCGTGGTGCGCGAGTCTAGCTTTTGTTTTAGCATGTTCATCTCATGCTTGTATATATTGGGCAGGCGCACACTGTCTACCTGGTTCCTGAGGGTAGTTACTTCCTGCGCATATATACGGCCACTTTGCTTTTGCAGGCTCACCTCCCAAAATACCAGTGCAGCTATGATATACGCCAGGATGAGCACATATATGGATGTAAAAAACCTCATTAGCCCTTATTGTAACTGGCGTCTGTAAAGTTGAATGGTGTTCTCCAGCCCGTAATAGAGGGCATCGGCTATAAGTGCATGCCCAATAGACACCTCCAGCAGGCCGGGCACATGCTTGCGAAAATATGCAAGATTGTCCCTGTCCAGATCATGACCGGCATTTAGCCCCAATTTATGTTCGGCTGCTACCCGCGCCGCATTTGCATAGGCAGCTATCGCATGCTCTTTGTCTTTGTGGTACTGGCGTGCATACTCTTCTGTGTAAAGCTCTACCCTGTCAGTACCGGTATCTGCCGCGCCGGCCACAATGGCCTCAACAGGATCTGTAAATATAGAAACGCGAATTCCGGCCTTTTTGAATACCTCTATGATACCACGTAGATAGTTCTTTTCTTTGATGGTATCCCAGCCATGATTAGAGGTAAGCTGGTCCCGGCTATCCGGCACCAATGTCACCTGGTGCGGTTTCACCTCCAGCACCAGCGCTACAAACTTATCTTCCAGCGGATTGCCTTCGATGTTGAATTCGGTAGTGATGATGGGAGCTATTTCGCGCACATCGCTATAGCGTATATGGCGTTCATCAGGCCGCGGATGCACAGTGATGCCGTCTGCGCCGAATGTCTGGCAGTCTATAGCAGCCTTTATTACATTGGGGTTGTCACCTCCGCGGCTATTGCGCAGGGTAGCAATTTTGTTGATGTTAACCGACAATTTGGTTTGCATGGCGCAAAATTACCCCTTTTGCCATAGCATGAGCCAGCCTATTTCCTTTTGTCTTTTTTGCGGAATAGGTTACCAATACGGGTAAACAGACCTTTCTTCTCCTCCCCTACTACACGAATGCTGCGAATTACCACGTCCTTATTGGGGCGGTCGTTGCCATCCCTGGGCTCTGCAGCAATCTTATCCACTACGTCCATACCTTCTATCACCTCGCCAAACACTGTGTAGCCACCATCCAGGTGTGGCGTGCCACCCTGTGTCTTCAGTACTTCCCGCTGCTCGGCTGTGTATGTGCGGCCACTCCGTTTAGCTATGTTATCCAGGTCAGCATCTGTGAATGGCTTACCCGATACAATGTAGAACTGTGCAGCAGACCCGGCTTTTGTAGGGTTCTGGTCACGGGCCACACCCAGGGCACCACGCTTATGATAATAAGTGTCGTTTATTTCTGCCGGTATAGTATAGGTAAGGCCACCATTACCCAGAGCCTGTCCAGGCTTGGCATGCTTCGACTCGGGATCACCGCCCTGTATCACAAACTGCGGAATGCAGCGATGAAACAAAGTACTGTCATAAAAATGCTCACGTGCATTCTTCAGCATGTTCTCGGTATTCAATGGAGTATTATCATACAGCATCACAGTAATATCACCATAATCTGTAACGATCTTCACCTTGTGTTTCTGTGCGTTTGCAGCAGTTGAAATAGATATGGCAGCGACAAGCAATACCCTTGAAATATTCATCCTGTAGTCGTTTACTTTCGTTTATAGATGTCAGAAAAATGCTGTACAAAATACGGAAATAATCGATTACAGAACCTGGGATTTGAGAATCGTACTATGCGTTGGCCTCAAATTCTCCAAGTCCACGCGCTATTATCTGTTGCCACCGTTGCTGGTCCGCAGCCCTGGTACCGTGGGCCGTCTCACGCTCATAGGCTTGCTGGCAAGATTCATACTCATTACTCAGCTCAGAGTAGATATTAAGCAGTTGCTCTTTAGCATTCTGCGCAGTAAGGTCTACCGAACCAAAACGCAACCTCAATTTACGCGTATACAGCTCACATAAATCAAAATGACCTTGTTCATGGGCCAGGATCGACTCCATATGAGCGTCCTCTTTTACCCACGACCTGTCCATGTAAAAGGTATTATAGACAGACAATTCCGGCGTGCCAGCAGCACTGTTATTTACCTTAAACCCTATACTGCAGCAAGTAGCTGCCGCCGACTCCCCGCTTGCCGTCTCAGCAGGCCCCTTAAAATCGCCCCACGACAGCGTGCGATGTTCATTCCAGCTAAATCGATTGTTCTTTCCATCAGTAAACTTACGCTCATCGGCCTTGACATTAAAGCTAAGCCAGCACGCCAAAAAGCTCAAAAAGAAATGACTGCTTTTCCTGCGTATTAATTCCCTTCTTCCCCCCCTTTTCCTTCTGCTCATACCATAAAATTATGGAAAGAATTCCCCATTACACACTCAATGCTGTTAAATCAGATGGCCATAACACCCACTAATATGTTAAAGCCTGTAAAGGAATTACCGACGTCGAAAAAAATATATAGCTCGTTATCAATCATTTTGTGCAAAGGCATCAAAACTACTCTGTAGACACGGCAGGATACGTTAAAGAACAGGAGAATTAAGGAGGAAAATCCGACAGTAGCACGCGTTTTGCGCTATATCGTTAGCGAATCTTAGTGAACACTATTTGTGAACGACTAAAACCATGACAATATGAAACGGCTAATCCTAATTACAGTATGTTTCGCCGCCACTTCGGGTGCATTTGCACAGCCTGGTTGTGTAAAGACAGCGGTGAACCTGACCGGAAATCAGACGACGTTAACCACAAGCGGAGCTAAGTCCACTACGCTTCACGAAAACTTCGTGTACTACGAAAAGAAGCATCCAAAGAAAGATGAAAGCAATCGTGCCACGCCATTGCTGCTCAACGATAACCGCACCGTCAATGCCGTGCCGGAAAAATACGCAGTGTCTGTATCTACACCGGAGCGCAATATGACCGCATGTGCAGATTCGCTCATGAACGTGAATGCGAGTCTTAGCATAGAGCGGGTTGCTTCTTACACGGGCAACTATCCGGCACTGAAGCGGGAAGCAACCTACTCCAAAGTTTCAAAAAGAAACTATAAGGTATCCTTGCGTAAGAAGAGAAAGATAGAAAAGAAAGAGGCCAAGATCGCTCGCCGTGCCGACGTAAACGTCGACGTAAATTCAGAGCCGGAAGCAAAAATGGCAAAAATGTAAACCGGCATAAGAAAAGCATTATTAACCTGAAAACTTGAAACCATGAAACGTATTCTTTTGATATCGGCCTCTCTAATGCTGGCATACGGAGCAATAGCGCAGTGGGGCATAAGGGATAATTCCGTGTTCACCTTCAGAAACGGTGAGCAACCAACAGAAGTAAGCCGCCTGGGCACTGCTCCCGAGTTCCCAATGTTAGCACACAAAACTTCTGCAAACGACTTCTATCGCACCATAAAACGGCATGAAGGCGACAACACCGAAGCCATGAACCATCTTAACGGGCTCCTAATGCAGATAGGCTATGCCAATGGCGCGAAAGACCTTGAGGCAAATGACGTCACCGAGGCGTGGGTAGCACCCGGCACGGTAGGCAACATGGGTAGCGCAGGCTACACCTATGGCCTCTACCGCCTCTACGGCGACCGCTCTGAATTCAAAGCCTGGAAGGTGGCGGCCAACGGTGGCGCAAACCAGGCGTTGTATTTCTTCGCAAAATGCGGAAACGCATTCTATCCACAGCAACCTGCCAAAACTGCCTGCATAAACGTACCGGTAGAGGTAAAACCAGACGCAAACCAGGTAACCCTGCCTACTAGTGGCGCTAAGATCACTACAGACAATATGACCTTTGTCTATTACGAGCGCAAGCGTCATAAAAAAGACGACCAGGCCTATCCTGTAGCCGGCCTTAACGAGGAATATCCTTCTGACCCAATGCTTATTACCGATCGCAAGGATGTAACCATACAGCCCGAACAATACACAGTATCTGTAGACCCTATGCGCACTGACGTGACAGCATGTACAAACAAAACCCTTGATCTCACTGCAAACCTAAACGTAGAAAAAACAGGAACCTATACAGGTAACTATCCGGCAAGCAGCCACGCTACATATAAGAAGGTATCTAAGAGAGAATATAAAATGATAGCGCGCAAAAAGGCACACGCTGAACGTAAGGCCGATAAGATTGCAAAGCGCACAACACAAGATGTAGGCGTAAGGCAGCCCGCCGAGCTATACAAGACGCACAAGCAAAAAGCAGCAGAACGTAAGGCTGAACGCATGGCTAAGAAAGAAGCCAGGAAGGCTAAAAGAGAGAACAAGGCTTAATGGCCCCTTTGAGTAAGATTGATTGCACAGTGACCACCATTGGGTGGTCATTGTCGTTTATTGTGAACCCTCAAACCGGGCATTACGATCATCAATTTTCAATAGTCTGAAGAACTCATTCTCATCTAGCTCGCGCACGCATTCTGGCGCGAGGTCTCCGAGCAAGATGTCTTCCACAGAAACGCGTATCAGCCGCCGGCAATCATGGCCTACCGCTCGCATCATACTGCGTATCTGATGACGCTTTCCTTCGTATAGCGACACGCGAAGCCAGGAGTGAGCTATGTACGGATTTTGCTCCAATTGGTAGGGAAACACATCCGGTAGAGTATCCAGCAATTCCACCTCGCACGGAACGGTGCGGTATTCACCCTGCCCTCTCACACGAATGGTAACGCCGTCGCGCAACTGCTGTACATTCTCCTCATTCATCAAGCCATTCACCCGCACCAGGTAAGTACGCTTGTGCGGCACCCCGCTACGAAACAGGAGTTCCATTACCCCCTTATTGGTAGTTAGCAGCAGCAGTCCTTCAGATAGCGCATCCAACCTCCCAATTACATGTGTACCCTCTGGAAATTCGAAATCAAGATCGCTCAGCTTCGGCACATCCTCTACGCACTTAAACTGCGAAACCATTTTGAATGGTTTGTTGAGGATGAAGTAGCGGTGGTTCTGAAGCATGAAATCGTATGTTGAGTTGAGCTATCACTTCCTGCCAATCAGCCAAAGAATTTGCTGAGCAGAACGATGGTCGCCATCCTCAGCGGCTAGTAGGAGGTGGTGCCGCGCCTTGGATATTGACCGCTTAACAACCTCGCCCTCCAGATACATCTTGCCAACCATATAGTTCGCTTCATTGATTTCATAGCCGCTTTGGAACGAATCAGCCTTAAGCATTTTCTTAAAGAAGCGAAATGCCAAAAGTCTATTTTGTGCAACACCTACTCCGTAATAGTAGCACATCCCTACTGAGAAGTTGGTTTTGTCCTTCTTGTATAAGGAGAACGCTTTCTCAAAATCTTGTTTGTCCCGATATTCCACTCCCAGGTTATGCGCAGCAGTTAATGATCCTGCTTTCATCGCCTTCTCGTATAGTTCCATGGCACGACGCTTATCCTGCTTGCAATAGACACCATCACTGAGGTAATTGGCATATCGCTCCATTGCTTCAACACTGCCGCTATCAAACGCCCTCTTGGTCCATTCATATGATGCCGCCGGATTGGCCAACACTATATGCCGGCCTTTTACAGATACCCCGCTGTCATAGAAATAAGCTACCTCAAGTTGACTTTTAGCATCACCACTCTCGGCTTTCAGCACCAATACCTTCCAATCCCGCAGGTTTTTTATCGCGTTATTCATCTGGGTAATAAAACCTGCAAAATAGAAGTTTTCCGGGAGGCGTGCCGGCCAGGGAGGAAGGTACAAAACAAAAAACGGGAGGATTCGCTCTACGCTTATCGCTCCCGCTTTTCTGGTGGTGTGGGGCGGGATCGAACCGCCGACACAAGGATTTTCAGTCCTTTGCTCTACCGACTGAGCTACCGCACCAGCCCGTTTTGGGATTGCAAAGATAGTAGTCCACTTTGAAAATACAAAAAGTATTTAGCCCAAAATCTCAAATTCCTTAGCCCAGCTCAGGATAGAGCGGGAATGACTTCATCATCTCATTCACTTCGCCGCGCACCTTGGCCAGCACATGTTCATCTTCCGGCGCCATCAGCACACGATCCAGCCAGTCTACCACATATGCCATATCTGCTTCTTTCATGCCACGTGTTGTGATCGCCGGCACCCCTACTCTTATCCCGGAGGTGATAAATGGCGACTTGTCATCAAACGGAACCATGTTCTTATTGATGGTAATATCCGCCCTTACCAGGGCATTCTCGGCCTTCTTGCCGCTGATGTTCTTATTGCGGAGGTCTATAAGCAACAGGTGGTTGTCCGTACCACCCGATACTATGTTATATCCCTTTTCTACAAAGGCCTTCGCCATTGCCTGTGCATTCGCTATCACCTGCTTGCCATAAGCCAGGAAGCCCGGCTGCAAAATCTCGTGAAAGGCAACCGCTTTTGCAGCAATTACATGCTCCAGTGGGCCACCTTGTGTACCCGGGAACACAGCTAGGTCTATAAGCTGGCTCATCATCCTTATCTCACCTTTGGGGCCCGTGATGCCAAACGGATTTTCAAAATCAGTCTTCATCATCACCAGTCCACCACGTGGTCCGCGCAGTGTTTTGTGCGTAGTAGTAGTTACGAAATGACAGTGATCAAAAGGAGAGTTCAGCAGTTGCTTGGCTATGAGGCCGGCAGGATGCGAAATGTCAGCCATTACCAACGCCCCCACCTTATCGGCTATAGAGCGAATACGCACATAGTCCCAGTCGCGGCTATAGGCCGAGGCGCCACAGATTATCAGTTTCGGCTTATGTTCTATTGCCTGCCGCTCCATCATATCATAGTCCACCAGGCCAGTTTCCTTTTGCACGCCATAGTGAACTGCGTTATATAACTTACCCGAAAAGTTCACCGGAGAGCCATGTGTCAGGTGCCCTCCCATGCTCAGGTCCAGTCCCAGTATCGTATCTCCCGGTTGCAGCACGGCCAGCATTAGGGCAGCATTTGCCTGTGCTCCGCTGTGCGGCTGCACATTGGCATATGCCACGCCAAACACTTCCTTCACACGGTCTATGGCAAGCTGCTCGCTTTTGTCTACCACCTCACAACCACCATAATACCTGCGGCCCGGGTAGCCTTCAGCATACTTGTTCGTCATTACGCTACCCATTGCCTGCATCACCTGCAAGCTGGTAAAGTTCTCAGATGCTATCAGCTCCAGCCCGTGGCGCTGGCGTTGCATTTCCTCATTGATGAGGTCAAATATTGCAGTGTCTCTCATTTTCTATTCGTAAGTCGTAACCTGCCTGCCGGCAGGCAGGGTCGTTAGTCGTAAGTCGTAAATTCCGGCTACGCCGGAATAATAAGTACAATCAAAGCATCCAATGCCGGGCTCCACTCCTCAATCCCAATTCCCAATTCCTAATTCCATCCCGATAGCCATCGGGACCTAATTCCAAATTCCAAATTCCAAATTCCAAATTTCCCAAAAAAACTAGTGTCCCCTGTGATGCTTCAGCACGCCTCCGGCCGCCTCCTTAATTGTGTTTGTAAAGATAAATGCCTTTGGATCAATGTTGTGCACCATATTACGTAGTCTCCTCACCTCTAGCCTGGTCACGATCGTGTACACGATATCGCAATCCTGGTGCACGTCAAAGCTATCCTTCATAAAACCTCGTTCTCCCTTATATACCGTAATACCACGACCCAGCTTCATCACAAGAGCATGTTTTATCTCCTCACTCCTGCCGGAAATAATAGTAACACCTGTATACTCTTCCAGACCCTCGATTACATAACTGATCGTGCGCGAAGCGGTAAAGTAGGTCAGCATGGAATAGAGTGCCGTTTCCATACCCAGCTTCAATGCGGCTATCAGGAATATAATGACGTTTAGCCCCAGAATTATCTCACTGATGGTAAAGCTACTCCGCTTCAAGGTATATAGCGCCAGCACCTCTATGCCATCTATCGCACATCCACCGCGCATAGCCAACCCGATACCTACGCCAAGAAAAAACCCGCCGAATATCGACACCAGCAACTTGTCTGACGTAATAACCGGGTATGGCAGCAGCACCAGGCAAATACCAAGGCCCACAATACTTGCCAGCATCTTGAGAGCAAAGTTCCGGTTGACATGGAATCCCCCGGCTATAACAAACGGTATATTCAGCGCCAGTATCACCAGAGCTATCGGCCAGTGATATATCTCATGCAGCAGAAGGGACACACCGGTCACACCACCATCTAGAAAATTATTGGGTATCAGGAAACTCTTTAGCGCAAAACCGCTTATCAATATGCCCGAGAGCGTGTACAACAGATCCTTTACTGCACGCGGGAGATTTGGAATCAAATTCATTTATAAGACTTGATAATGGTTTATACAATCTTTGAACGCACATATGCCAGGTGCGAGTCCTTTTTTTCTTTTCGCAGCTTTATTGCAGAATCAGTGAAGTAGTGATGCCCCTCCAGGAAACGCACCTGTAGCTTATTCCAGTCATTCTCCGTCTGTATCAGCCCATACATACACAACTCGTCATACAGCGTATTACCGATGGCAAAAAAGTCATCACGCCCCAGGTAGTCCAGGTCAGCATCGCATATTATCTGCTCCAGCTTATTATGTGGCGTCTGCGGTATGCGGGTAGCCATTATCATTCCACAGATCACTTCTATCTGCTTCTCGCTATAGCCATATTCCGGCAGGTATTTCCACGCTATATCACACCCTACACGCTCGTGCTCTTTTTGCTGTATCAGGAACCCGGAATCATGGAAAAGGACCGCTGTCAACAATAATGTCAGCTCTTCTCCGCTCACCCCCTCCAGCTTAGCCAGTTTCTGCGCAGCCTTGTACACATCTTTTATGTGACCCAAACTATGATATGTTAGTGAGCGTGGCAACTCCTTGCGAAGCTTTGCCAGTATGAATTTTTTGACCTTTTCAAACTCCATACCTATCAGTGGTTAATGACTCTAAAGTATAAAATAATACCGTGACAACTAAATATTCATACATTTTCCACTTCGTTCAGCATTAAAAAAGGTGGGCACCCGTGTGGCACCCACCCTTTTTACCTATTTCATTTGATATGCTATTCGTCGTCGCCGGCATCTGCACCGCCACCGCCACGAGCGCTGGCGCGCAGCAGTTCATCTATTTTTTTGTTCTGCTGCATCGCCTGCAGTCTGTCAAATAACTTCTTAGCGGTAACCGTATCACCTGCCTGTGCAGCCGCCTGCGCTATACCACCTATTATCTGGTATTGCTGCAGTGCCACATCGCCCAGGCCATAACGGTTGTCATCGCTCAGCGATGCTATCCATTTCATGTTCTGCTCAGAGTTCGCCACGATCTTGTTGGTGATCTCCATGGCCTTCTTCGTCTCGCCTGCACGCAGGTAAGCAGTAGCCATGAAATAGCCGGAATACTCAAGGCTATAAGGATAAGACTTGTTCGTAATACCGTTGTAAACCTTATCAAGCACCTGCACAGCTTTTTCGCGCTCGCCATCTGCCACCAGCTGATTTGCCAGCGATGCGGCATTCATACGATACGTTATCAGCACATGGCGGTTTGGCTCGTCAAAGTAAACGTCTTCGCGCTCTGCACCACCCCACTTAAAGGTGTTCATAAACAGGTCATAGCTCTTCTTCGTATCTATGGAGCCGCCCACACTATAATTAGCCTTCACAGAGTCTACCACTTTAAATGGCAGCAGGCGGTTCACCATACCTTCCAGCCTCATGTATTCACCCGTTCCCGCATAGTCTCCCTGGCGCAGGCCTGCGTCAAAATACAACGGGCGTTTCCAGCCGTCAGCAGCCACAGCCGCTATGATGTTCATCACAGCAAGGTCGCTCTTTGTAGCACCGTTTTTAGGGAAGGAAAATTTCATCTCTGTGTTTATTCTCGCTGTGTCTTCTGCACGTGCCAGGCCACGGCTCACTATTTCTTCCTTACTCAGTGCCGGCACAAAGAAGTTCTTCGTTGGCATGTAGTTCACCGCCTCAGATCCTCGTTGAGCCATTTTCTCCCTGTCATCACTATTCATGAAGTTCACAATGTCCAGCAGGTTAAAGTACTGGTCCTTCGGTATCTTCAGCGTTGGGTTCTCCAGGTATTGCACATAGTTGTGCTTATCGCCTATATAGTCCTTACGCTTCCACACCATTGGCACCGGCTGCGCGTCGTTTATACGATAGTTCAGCTGGTCTACGTACCAGTCTATACCCAGCAGGCTTGTATTGATGATGCGCACATCCTTGCGGAATCCCTCTACTTCCTGCAGGTACCACAGCGGGTAGGTCTGGTTGTCACCGTAGGTAAACAGTACCGCATTTGGTGCACAGCATGAAAGTGTGTTGTATGCTTCCGCTTTTGCCAGTGTCTTCCTGCCACGGTCATGGTCGTGCCACTCTTCCTTGGCCATTACTACCGGCACCGCTACAAAGCACAGCGCCACCGCCGCATAGGCCGAGGCCACACCCTGCCCCATCGCGTTCTTCAACCACTGGTGCACCATCAGCACACCCAATCCTATCCAGATGGTGAATGTATAGGTACAACCCGCAAATGCATAGTCGCGCTCACGTGGCTGCACAGGTGTCATATTAAGGAATATGCCTATCGCCGCACCCGTAAAAAAGAATAGCGTAAATACTATAGCTCCGTCTTTCTTGTTGCGGTTAAACTGGTAAACGATACCTAATATGCCCAGGATAAATGGCAACAGATAAAGTTGGTTATGCGCAGGGTTCTGGCTCAGATCACCCATTTCATTGGTGTTGCCAAGGCCTTTTATTTTATCTATGAACGTAATACCGGTGCACCAGTTACCGCGCATAGCGTCGCCCTGTCCTTCTATATCATTCTGGCGGCCTGCAAAGTTCCACATAAAGTAGCGCCACCACATCCAGTTCATCTGGTACTCAAAGAAGAAATTAAAGTTGTCTTTCGTAGTAGGGTCTTCCCCATCCGCTATACCCAGGTAATTCTTATAGAAATTCCCATGGCTCGGATTGTTATAGTCCCAGATACGGGGAAAGAAGTGCGTCTGGCTTTCACCATTAGGAGCTAACCCAAATTCCGGCTCCGCCTTGTCGCCTACCACCTCATATACATCTTTGCCGTTCACCTTGTTAGGTGCATACATCTTCTTGTCGTTGTTCACACCTGTGTAAACGCTGTTATAGTATGGACCGAAGAATAAAGGCTGTTGGCCAAACTGCTCACGGTTCACGTAGTCCAGGAAGCTCATTGGGTTGTCCGGGTTCGTCATGTCAATAGGCACATCAGCGCGAGAGCGGATGATGGCCGTGAAATAACATGAGTAACCGATGATGATGAAAATAATGCACAGCATACCTGTGTGCATCAGGTACCATGCCTTCTTGCGTGCAAAACGCAGCAGGAACACCAGCAGCGCCACCAGCAGCACTAAGAAGAAGATAGCACCACTGTCAAATGGCAGGCCAAAATCGTTTACAAAAACGCGGTCGAATATCGATGCGAAACGCGGTATGTACTGTATAACGCCAAACTGCACAAACGCCAGTATCACACAACCCACTAAGAAGGCAATGGTAGCGCCCATTGGGGTAGCCTTATACTTGCGGAAGTAGTAGATCATCGCAAGCGCAGGAATTGTAAGGAGGTTCAACAAATGGACGCACACAGAAAGGCCCACCAGGAAGGCGATAAGCACTATCCAGCGGTCAGCATGCTTTTCATCCGCTATGTGTTCCCACTTTAGCATAGCCCAGAATGTAAAGGCAGTGAACAGCGAAGATGTCGCATATACTTCCGCCTCCACCGCTGAGAACCAGAAAGTATCAGAGAACGTACACGCAAGGGCACCTACTATACCGGCTCCCATTATAGCCGCTACTTGACCGCCATCCGGCTCCACATTGTGTGCCGTCAGCCGTTTTGCAAAGTGCGTGATGGTCCAGAACAGAAATACAATGCTCAGCGCACTTACTATCGCCGACATCGCATTGATCATGATCGTAGCATTGGGTGCAGGGCCGCCCGTCAGCGCCTCTCCCCCTGAGAAGAGGGCAAAGATGCGCTGCATCAGCATAAAGAAAGGCGCACCGGGAGAGTGACCCACCTCCAGCTTGTATGCGCAGGACAGAAACTCGCCGCAATCCCAGAAGCTCGTGGTCGGTTCCATCGTCCTCAGGTACACTATTGCCGCAATTCCGCCTACTATCCAGCCGGTAAGGTTATTTATTTTACGGTAATTCATGATATATTTTTAGAGGCGACAAAAATAACAAAAGTTGCCAGTTATCAACGCTTTAGTTAGATGGCACAATATCTCCATCTGACACTGTTTATCTGTAAATTAATATTGAGGAATGTCGCCCTTACAAAAGCAAATTGGTAATACTCTTCTTTATCTGGTCCCTGCTTATCTCCTGTGCCAGTTGCACCACGGGCAGATTGCGTAGTTCCAGCAAAATGGTATGTGCATCATGTGCAGAATCCGCTGTCTGGATAAACCACAAAAAATCTAGGTGTTTGGCTTCCGGCAGCAGTGTTTTGTTGCCGGACCGTAGCTGGTATAATATATGAGTGGAACTACTATTGGCTATTGCGTAGCTGAAAGTGGGAAAATACCACTGGCCCACCGGAGCCGCTGCCACGGGCGCGCCAAACATATCTGCCTGGCCACCGCCCAGGAAATTCACCACCTCTTTGCCGCCCTTGCCCTCTTCCATACATATGGTATTCTCAGGCACACTGGCAAATGTCATATCAAAATGCCGGTTCAGCGCCCAGCATAGCCGGTACCCGGGTAGCGAGCTCGCAATACCCAGCATCACGGCATCCCCGAAAAAGGATTCCTTCATCTCTCCTATATCCAGTACCACCTTCGCCATAAAACTGTATTTCTCGCTTTACCTCAAATATACGGCAATCGATCCTACTCCTCTATATCGCCATAGACAGTTGATATGTCACTTTTATGACCTTTTTTAACCACCCTTTTACATAATTACCGTACCTTTGCCAAAATTTACAAAATCACTATATGAGCACAATGACTCGTTCACAGATTGACTTTAAACTGCCGTACAAGGTAAAGGACATTAGCCTCGCTGAGTGGGGCCGCAAGGAAATAAGGCTTGCAGAAGCTGAAATGCCGGGATTGATGGCCATTCGCGAAGAATATGGTGCAAAACAGCCATTGAAAGGCGCTCGCATAGCAGGTTGCCTTCATATGACCATCCAGACTGCCGTGCTGATCGAAACACTGGTGGCCCTTGGTGCAGAAGTTCGCTGGAGCTCATGTAATATATTTTCTACTCAAGACCATGCTGCTGCTGCTATCGCTGCTGCAGGCATAGGCGTTTTCGCATGGAAAGGCCAGACTCAGGCAGAAGCTGACTGGTGCATAGAGCAGACACTGTTCTTCGGTGGCGAAGATCGTCCGCTGAACATGATCCTGGACGACGGTGGCGACCTTACCAACATGGTACTGGACAACTACACAGAGCTTATCCAGCACATCAAGGGTCTTAGCGAAGAAACTACTACCGGCGTTCACCGCCTGTACGAGCGCATGGCTAAGGGCACACTGCCAATGCCTGCTATCAACGTAAACGACTCTGTTACCAAGTCTAAGTTTGACAATAAGTATGGCTGCCAGGAAAGCCTGGTTGATGCTATCCGCCGCGCCACAGACGTAATGATGGCAGGTAAAGTAGCTGTTGTTGGTGGTTACGGCGACGTAGGTAAGGGCAGCGCCCTCTCCCTCCGTGGTGCCGGTGCACGCGTTATCGTTACGGAGATAGACCCTATCTGCGCACTGCAGGCCGCTATGGACGGTTTTGAAGTGAAGCGCATGATAGACGCTGTGAAAGAAGCAGACATCATCGTTACAGCATCAGGCTGCCGCGACCTCATCACAGAGCAGCACTTCCGCGTTATGAAGGACAAGGCTATCGTTTGTAACATCGGTCACTTCGATATCGAAATTGACATGGCATGGCTCAATAGCGCTTATGGCCAGACTAAAGACGTTATCAAGCCACAGGTAGACCTGTATAACATAGACGGTAAAGAAGTTATCGTTCTGGCAGAAGGCCGCCTGGTGAACCTGGGCTGCGCTACAGGCCACCCAAGCTTCGTAATGAGTAACTCTTTCAGCAACCAGACACTGGCGCAGATAGAGCTGTGGAACAACCACGCTAACTACGAGAACAAAGTATATGTACTGCCTAAGCACCTGGACGAGAAAGTAGCACGCCTGCACCTGAGCAAGGTTGGCGCACAGCTCGACGAGTTGACTACCGCACAGGCTGAATATCTCGGCATTCCAAAAGAAGGCCCATACAAGCCAGAACTGTACAGGTACTAGTAGATACCAATATTTATTTTACAAAACAGGAGGCCGGTTGGCCTCCTGTTTTTTTATGTCCGTCCAATCTAAGTTCGTCATTTCAACAGTTTATCCTGAGCATGTCGAAGGACAGTGTAGCAAGCGAAAGGAGAAATCTCCCGAGCGTTTATCAAGAAGCCTAATCAAGATAAGCTGTACTTCTGCTCAATCAAAGCCCGTCACTTCGAGCGTAGTGAAGCGCAGCAAACGAAGAGAGAAGTCTCCTGCGGTTTAGTAAGAAGCCTAATCAAGACCGACTGTCCCACAACGACTGTTTCCTTTCCGTCCTAGCCGGGTCTCCTAAAACTAGCCTCGCGGGCAGCAGGGACCCGGCGTGAATGATGCACATATGCCACATCACGGCACCGTTAGGGTCGCTCGCACAAAAAAATATACACCTCAAAGCAGTCTATTATTCCGTTCATGGTCGGCTCATTTTACGATTGAGCACTTTTTCAAACGCGAACGCCCCATAAAAAATGGGCGCTAACTGAGCATTTATGAAAGACATCGCTATCACGAGCGCGTACACGCCTATCGGAAATAACAATTCAAACCTGTATTTATCTATCCGCTCCGCACTTTCCTTTACCACAATACCATTGGCAGGGTTCAGCACAAAAGCAAACAGCCGATAACTCATAAAAGCGGCCAGTATGTAATTGAGGTTATAAAATATCATAGGGACTACTGAGTGTCCGGTAACATTTTCAAAAACGAAAGCAGTGGAAAACGGTATGAACACTATGGTCAGCAAAAATATCATATTGACCATGATGAGCTTTGTGGAATAGTTTTCCATAAATTTCATAAGCTGGTGATGCCTCAGCCAAAACATTCCGATGAAAATAAAACTTAGTATCACACCAACGAACATAGGAGTGAGTTGCAGCAACTCAACAATGGCCTCCCGTTCAGTGGCATCGTGATGGAGATGAGGAGGTTTCACCTCAATGATCATGAGCGTAATAGCGATGGCAAATACCGCATCGCTAAACAGGGCTATCCGTTCTATCTGGAATTTTGCTTTATTATCCATAGTGTATACAAAATAGCAAAATTTTTATAAATAATTAAGTTTACAGGAAGCACTCCACCCGTTCCATTGCGTAGACATACCAGTTCGACGTCAATTTCCCTACGGCGGGCTTGGTAGCCGGATTCCGTCCGGCGGCGATATCAGCGGATCCGCAATTAAAAGATATGCACATTTTCCCTCCCAAATACGCGCTGCAACAATACTCGATCTACCTTTGTGGCAGAAAACCTCGGCATTTAAACAAAAACCGAATTTGAATTTGAATTTGAATTTTCGAATTTGGTCCCGATGGCTATCGGGATGGAATTTGGAATTTGGACCTTAGAATTTGGTTTCGCTTTTTTAGCAATGGTTAGAAGCACCTTAGCAATTCACGCGCAACTTTTAGCAAATGTTAGCAATTCTTAGCAGCTCATAGAAGCGTTTAGAAATTAAGAATAAACCACATAATCACTACAGGCGGGCATTTCGGCGAATGACAATCTCCGAAATTTCTTAAAAATCGAATTCTAGGTATAATATACCCTACCTACCAGGCAGACGACAAGGCTTCAATCAATTGCAAGCGCTTCCCTACCTCACCGGCTTTCGCCACGAAGGATCGGGGAGCAAACAAAATAAAGTAGCGGCAACCGGCAATCTTTTCACATCGGCAAAACCGGAAGTCGCCTACTAAATAACATTGAAAACCAACAAATTGCAACAATCAAGCCTCTTCCATCACCGGAAGTAGTCGGAAGTAAATCGGAAGTGCTCAACGTAGCAAAAAACAACCGATCTAAGCTGGCATCATGTCAATCATTTTATCCTTACAATCATGGATCCAATTTTCAATCATGGTTCCGATTTTCGATCATGGTTCAGACAACTAATACTTATTTTTGCACCCACAATGAACGATCGATATAGTCAGCGCGGCGTATCCGCACAGAAAGAAGATGTGCACAAGGCCGTGGCAAAGCTCGACAAAGGCCTTTTCCCAAACGCATTCTGCAAAGTCTACCCCGACTACTGGGGCAATGACCCTGACTATTGCAACCTCATGCATGCCGATGGGGCCGGCACCAAATCTATACTTGCTTATATGTACTGGAAAGAAACCGGCGACATGAGCGTATGGAAGGGCATAGCAATAGACAGCATCGTTATGAATATAGACGACCTGCTGTGCGTAGGCGCCACCGGGCCATTCACGTATTCGTCTACTATCGGTCGCAACAAGCACCTTATACCGGGTGAGGTAATATCAGCACTCATCAATGGCACCCAGGAATACTTCGACGAACTTCGGGAATTCGGTATCGACATCCATTTCCTTGGTGGCGAAACCGCCGACGTAGGCGATGTGGTGCGCACTGTGATCGTAGATGGCACCATGGCTTGCCGCATGCGCCGCGACAAGTTAGTGACTACAGAGAAAATGCAGCCGGGCGACGTAGTAGTGTCCCTCGCCAGCTATGGCCAGGCAACCTACGAGACCGAGTATAACAGTGGCATGGGCAGCAATGGCCTCACCAGCGCCCGCCACGAAATGCTGCACAAAAAATACGCCACACTATACCCCGAAAGCGTAGACCCCAACCTCCCGGCAAATGTTGTCTACAACGGCAGGTATAGCCTCACAGACACTACAGATACGCCACTCAATGTGGGCAAAATGATCCTGTCCCCTACCCGCACTTATGCACCGGTGGTGCTGCGTGTATTGCAGCAGCATTTTGATAAGATTCATGGCATCATTCACTGCAGCGGTGGCGGGCAAAGCAAGTGTTTGCACTACCTCCCATCAGCACTTCGTGTGGTCAAAGACAATTTATTGCCCGCTCCTCCGTTATTTACCATGATTCAGCAGGCTGCCGGCACCGACTGGCGCGAAATGTACCAGGTATTCAATATGGGTCAGCGACTGGAAATATTTACGGACAAAGACACAGCAAATGCCATTGTGGAGATAGCACAAAGCTTCAACATCGAAGCGCAGATATCTGGCCGGGTAGAGGCTGCCGAACGCAAGGAAGTGATCATTGAGAGCGAAAAAGGCACATTTACCTATAACTAAAAATTAAACAAAAATCGGCAAGGTATTTCGCTGAGCCCGATTTGGATAATTGTAAACAATAAATAGTATATTCACATCCGGATTCACAACTGAACCTAAAAACAAAAAAAATGAAAGGATTATTGCTGACAGCACTCTCGCTGTTTCTGATCGGAACTACAAACGCACAACACATGGACTCGGATGATGATGGCATCAGCAACGAGCGCGTTGGATTTGACGGCAGCCCTATGCCGGCAGGTCACCAACACCATGACGAAGGTGTACATTGGAATCGTCTCACTACAATCAGCATCAACCCACTGCAGTTCACTGAAAGTGGCGTAGGTGGCGGCATCAGCTATGAGCGCGCACTTGAGCAGAATGGCATCATTTCGCTCTATGTACCTTTCATCGCAGCGTTCAGCCTCAAAGGCGACCGCAATGACTATTACGACTACAACAATTACAATAGCTATTACTACGGTGGCGGCTACGGTTATGGAAATGTAACACAGACACGCAATAGCTACATGATGTATGCTATGCCGGGTCTTAAATTCTACCCTACTGGCATGGGCCACGTTAAGTATGCTATCGGGCCTAGCGCAGTTATTGGCTGGGGTCAGAAAAAGGAAAGCGGCTACATCAACGCTTATCCTACTTACGTTGATCCGTACAACTACACTACGTCATACTATGCACCTACTTACTACAACACCACGTACAACAGGCTGTTGTTTGGTATGATGATCAACAACTCATTGAACATCCAGGCTACGCCACATCTGCACCTTGGTGTTGAGCTGGGCATGGGCTTCACTTACTACGATCGCATCGGCAACTTCAACGAAGGTTCTAAGTTCCTTACTCAGGGCAACTTCAACATGGGTTACACGTTCTAGTAAGCTGTCTTTAAAGAATATAAAAAGCCCCTGCGGTTGCAGGGGCTTTTTATTTACATCGGGTGTTGCTGATCAGACCTTCAATTGAACATGTTCGTTATTCTGTTTTCAACTTCTTCAGCGCCATCAGCGCATGGGCCAGTAGCAGTGGTTCCTTTTGTGTAAACCCGGCAATATTCACAGGCACATCACCATCATTGGGGCCAGTCCACTTTATCAGCTTATTGTCGTCAAGGTAATATTTGTTTACCTCCAGTTTCGTCTTGCTATCATCATACCAAACACTATCCCCCTGAAAGCGAGCCACCTCTTCAGTATAGCTCATGGGCTTGTTATACACATAATCCTGCGACACCACATAGATCAGTTCCCCTCCATCAAAATAATATTCAGTGAATGTCCTTCTCTCATCCTCATACTCCTCTGTTATCACCTTTCTCACTTCATCGTCACGGTAGTAGCCTGTCACCACACCATTGCCTTTCAGCACTATGTCATCCACCTTTCTTATAGAATAGTCCTTCAGCTTACTGTTTATCTTGTCCCTGGTCTCCTTTATCGTAGACAGTATATCCTCCTGTTTTTTCTTACAGGCAGCAACACTAAGTCCTAACACAAATACCAACGTCAGAAGTCTCTTCATACGCAGCAATTTTGAAGTTATTAACTTGGGAACGGATTACACACCGGCAGCACTTATCTCCTTCACCTGGCCGTGTTCTATGCGCACTACGCGTGCGGGGTATTTCTGAATGATACCGTAGTCATGCGTCGCCATAATGAAGGCGGTCTGTGCATCGCGGCAAATATGGAACAGCAGTTGCATGATCTCGTCAGTAGTATCCGGGTCTAAGTTACCTGTAGGCTCATCGGCCAGTATCAGCGCGGGCTTGTTAAGCAGTGCACGTGCAATGTCCACACGCTGCTGCTCACCGCCAGACATTTCGTAGGGCATCTTGCTACCCTTATTCTTCAAGCCCACCTTAGACAGTATATTCTCAATGTGCTCCTTCATCTTCATTTTATCTTTCCATCCCGTAGCCTTTAGCACAAACTCAAGGTTATCAAATACATCGCGGTCAGTAAGCAGCCGAAAATCCTGGAACACAATACCGAGGTTGCGCCTCAGCAGCGGAATCAATTTCCAGGTTAGCTGTTTCAGGTCAAATCCTGCAACATTTCCTTCGCCCTCCTTAAGGTACAGATCGCCATAAAGCGTCTTTAACAAACTCGATTTTCCCGTACCCGTCTTTCCGATCAGGTACACGAATTCACCTTTATCTACCTCGAAGTTTACATTGTTTAGCACCAGGCTATTTCCCTGGTAGATGTTAGCCTGCCGAAGAGAAACAATATTCATCGACTCGCCCGTCGAAACTGAATCCATCGTACTGTATTCCATATCTACAAAGATAAAAGATTAACGTTGGCCAAAGCAACAAAATGGCGGGGAGCACCGCTGTTCCCGATGTTACACTTTTCACAAAAAAAACCGCCCCTTTTCTCAAGGGGCGGCTCTTACTAAGATTTAATTGATCTACTAATAAACTACCAGTTTTTCTGTAGACACCTGGTTGCCTGATGATACCTGCACCAGGTACATACCAGCAACACTGATGGCTGAAGCAGGAATTGCGATCCTGTCCTGGCTGCCGTTCATTTTCGCATTAGTGTTGTAAACTGTCTTGCCGGTAATGTCTGTTACCACAACCTGCACATCGTTACCTGCTGCGTCGTTGATCACAACAAATGCGTTACCATGAGTTGGGTTTGGCACAACCATTATGCTGTTCGCCTTCGTATTGATTGCGTTAACCTGTGTGAGGTTAGGGCTGAAGTGAATACGGTCAAGATAGAAATTGTTACCTGTGCTCTGGCCATAAGTTGGTTCAACGCCTGGCAGGTAACGGAAACGGAATACTGTGTACGCAGTACGTGCCGCTGGCGGAATGTTAACGCTCATTGGTTCCCAATCGGCAGCAGACGTAGGCACCCACGGTGTAGACACAGCTCCTTTGTTACAAAGCTCTGCCTTGGCTACCTTCTTGATGTTAACCCATGATGTACCATTGGTAACAGAGAAGTCTATTGAAAGCGTATCTGCAATGCTCGAAGAAATGCTGGAACGCGATGCACCAGAGTAGTAATAGTTCAGATAGTAATTAGATGCACCGGTATATGCAGAAAGGTCCATAGGAACGGTGAACAGATCATCATAGTCACCTTTAGGCATACCTGTTACAGGGTAAGTAAATCCTGTGATTCGCTCATCATAACCCTTGTACATGATACAGTTATTGTCCCACATACCCTTGTCAGACATTTCCCACTTGAACTCGTTACCGAAGTAGTTGAAATAAGGCCATTTATCGCGGTCGCCTGTAGGGCCAAACTCCTGGAAATAACCATCAGGATTAGTACCGGTAAGGTCTGCCACAAAAACTGCTTTCTCCCACTCTTTAACGCCATCACCTGTATTGTTTCCTGTTGCTGTCATTTTCAGCTTCACCCAGCCCGGCTGATCAAAAGCCTGGGTAACAGTGTTCATGTCAGTAGCTGTAATAACGTTTGTACCGTTTGTGAACTCCCACTTCATTGCAGTAACTGTGTCACCATAAGTGAAGTTTGTAAATTTCACCGGCTTGTTGGGGAATGCAAAGTTTGCATTCTTAGACATGTACGCAGTTCCTGTAGTAGTAGTTACGTTAAAGTCTGGCGTAGGCGCGAAGTCAGGCCATGCCGCCAGTGCACCAGTAGCAGCCAGGTTAGCAGGATCCCAAAGATTCTTACGGTTTGCGATGTCGCTGTTGAGCGCAAGCGCCATACGCTTAACCTGACCCTTCGTGAACATCCTGTCGCAATAAGTGTAGTCCATGATGTTCTGGGCATTCACTGTGTCAGGGTAGTTCACAAGTTCTACACCTCCACCAGGTGACGTGTATATCTTAAAATAGTTTGTCGCACATGTAGTGTCAAAAAGAGCAGAAGCCGAGCAGCCTGAAGGGCTGTGTCCCTTAGTTGGCGGAGTGTCATCTACGTCATCATCACCGCAAGCCACATCAGGTTGGTTAGTATCACCCCATACGTGCTTAAGGTTCATTACGTGGCCCAGTTCGTGTGGGATAGTTTTTGAACCCTTGTTCATATACTCAGCCAGGGAGATGATACCATCGTAATAAGGTATCGAAGCTCCTGCAGACGGATACAGTGCAAACGCTGCTGCGCTTGAGTTGCCAGAACTCATCTTAGCCACGAACCAGATGTTCACATAGCTGGTTGGCGCCCAATCGTCATACTTTGCAGGGTTACCGCCAGTGTACGTAAGGTAGGAACGACGACGTGTGATGCCGTGCGTAGGGTTACCATTTGGATCTACTGTGGCAAGGTGCAACCTGATGTGCGGATTACCGATCCATTTCTTGAATGGAAGAATTACATCGGATGTGTCGGCATTTTGTTTTGCCAATGTCACGTTCCATTCCTTCACCGCTTCATAAATGAAATTGTCGGGAATGAAATCACCGCCAAAAGTAGAAGTATTGTAAGTGTTGTAATCATGAATGATGTGTACAACGATAGGAATGTCGTACCAGAAGTCTGGATTATTGCTTTGGTCTACTCCGGTTGTTTTTGCAGCAGTACCAAAATCAATTTTCCTCAGACCCTCTTTAATCTGCCGCTCCATTTCCTTTTCCAATGCCACAACCTCAGGGTGCTCAGCCCTGACCTGGCGCATTATTTCGTCCGTACCACAGGGTTTTTGAGCGTAAGTGCTACCGACAAAAAACGGGGTTGCAAGGAACAATAAATATCTCTTTAGCATATTATGTAATTATGAGGTCCAAAAATAAAATTTAACATTTAAAAAACGGGAGGTTTACAGCTTTTTTTTTTGCTACACTCAAAAATTTTCTCCGTAACAATTAGATAAGACGAAGTTGACACCCAATATCTTGGGTCATTTTGATTTTTTTTTGAGGAAAACACTCTTTTTGTTATTGAGATGCCCCAATTAGAGATCGGGCTCGCTATCCTGGTTAATTGGAGCAGCTATATGACCGTCTATTACATGCCAGTTTTGTACTGGTTCAGGCCTACGGCGCCGTGATTGTGCTGCCGCCGCTTCCCTGGCTTTTCGGCTTTGCGCTTCCGTCCTCAGGCTATCCTGTAGTTCTTGCTGGCGCACTTGCTCCACGCCATTTGCTATTCCCAATTTCATTCCCGCGTCGGTACCAGCTTTGTTCCCCGCAGCAAACCCTGAATCATATGCCGATTGCTTAAGCCCCGGGATAGCACCCAACCATAGCACCAGAAAGGTCACGAGAACGCCGGCAAACAAGCCTAAAATGAACTGTTTCATACAAGTAGATTTAAACGGATTCTATTCTAAATTATAAAATATTATGTGAAGGAAATCTTAAGATGCCAATAACCTGGCTACAATAGCGCCACCTGATGTGGAATGCTGACAGTTCTGCATTAAAACAGAGCCCCTTACGCCAAAGCGTCAACTGCTCATATGGGTATTGACAGTATTTCTGCCAATATTACAGGGATTTAACTATGGCATGTGTATTGAGTATAGAGGGTAAACACATATACTATGGCAAAGATTATAGGAATAGACTTAGGAACAACGAACTCGTGTGTGGCGGTAATGGAAGGTAATGAACCGGTTGTGATAGCAAACGATGAAGGACGCCGCACCACACCATCTGTCGTAGCTTTCCTGAAAAATGGGGAGCGCAAAGTGGGCGATCCGGCTAAACGCCAGGCTATTACGAACCCACACAACACCATACAGTCCATAAAGCGTTTTATGGGCCGTCGGTTCGACGAGGTTACAAATGAGATTTCTCACTTTACATACAAGGTAGCTAAGGGAGAAAACAACACTCCCCGCGTAGATATTGATGGCCGTCTTTACACGCCACAAGAGATTAGCGCTATGGTGCTTCAGAAAATGAAGAAGACGGCTGAAGATTTCCTGGGCCAGGAAGTAAAGGAAGCTGTTATCACTGTACCGGCTTACTTCAACGACGCACAGCGCCAGGCTACTAAAGAGGCTGGTGAAATTGCCGGGCTTACTGTTCGCAGGATCATCAATGAACCAACAGCAGCGGCATTGGCATATGGCCTTGACAAACAAAGCAAGGACAGCAAGATCGCAGTATTTGACCTTGGTGGTGGTACGTTTGACGTATCTGTACTTGAACTGGGCGACGGCGTATTTGAAGTAAAATCTACAAATGGAGATACGCACCTGGGTGGTGACGACTTTGATAAGGTGATCATGGACTGGCTCGCTGAAGAATTCCGCAAAGACGAGTCAATGGACCTGCGTAAGGACCCAATGGCCTGGCAACGCCTGAAAGAAGCAGCAGAAAAAGCTAAAATCGAGCTTTCTTCTTCACAGGAGACAGAGATCAACCTTCCGTATATCACCGCGATCGACGGTGCACCGAAACACCTGGTGCGCAAACTGTCTCGTGCAAAGTTTGAACAACTTAGCGACAGCCTCATTGAGCGTACACTGGAACCTTGCCGTAAAGCATTGAAAGATGCCGGCATGAATGCCAGCGAGATAGACGAAGTGATTTTGGTGGGTGGCTCTACACGTATTCCTAAGGTGCAGGAAGTTGTAGAAAAGTTCTTTGGCAAGAAACCTCATAAGGGTGTTAACCCGGACGAAGTAGTAGCGATAGGAGCTGCCATTCAGGGCGGTGTGCTGACAGGAGATGTAAAGGATGTGCTACTGCTTGACGTTACCCCTCTTTCACTGGGTATTGAAACGATGGGTGGAGTAATGACCAAACTGATAGAAGCAAACACTACTATCCCTACCAAGAAAAGTGAGACTTTCTCCACTGCCAGCGATAGCCAGCCAAGTGTAGAGATCAATGTACTGCAAGGTGAGCGCCCTATGGCAAAGGATAACAAAAACCTGGGACGATTCATCCTGGACGGCATACCGCCTGCTCCGCGTGGCGTACCGCAGATCGAAGTGACTTTTGACATTGACGCTAACGGCCTGCTACATGTAACCGCTCGCGATAAGGGCACAGGTAAGCAACAAAACATCCGCATCGAAGCCGGTAGCGGCCTCAACAAGGAGGAAATAGAAAGGATGAAGAACGAGGCTAAGGCCAACGAGGATGCTGACAAGAAAGTACGTGAGCGTGTAGAAAAGGTAAATAAGGCAGACAGCCTCATATTCCAATCAGAGAAGCAACTGAAAGAGTATGGCGACAAGATTCCCGGCGACAAGAAGTCGGCAATTGAAACTGCACTTGAAGATCTTCGTAAAGCACACAAGGCTGAAGACCTGGACGGAATTGACAAAGCAGAAGAGCAACTTAACGCTGCATGGATGGCTGCAAGTGAAGACATGTACAAAGCAGGTCAACAGGGCGATGCACAAGGCGCGGAGGGAGCACATAAAGGAGCTTCAAACGCGGGCGGCAACACTGATGACAGCCATGTAGCTGATGCAGAGTATGAAGAAGTGAAGTAAGGTGAAACAAAATCAAGTGTAAAAGTGGCCGGGTATTTCCCCGGCCACTTTTCATTAAAGCAAATGCCGTTTGTCTTAACGAACCAGTGACGACGACGGAGCTACTTATACTGTATATTTACGTCATGAGCCCTCTTCTAAAATGCTCTTTCTTGCTGATTTTGATAGCGCTGGCCAAACCATCATTGCATGCCAGCCAAGATAACGATGAGTATGTTATATGCGGCAAGAAGTGGTATTGCGAAATGACAAAGGATGCAGAAGGAAACGTAATTCCGCCGGAAACCGGATCTGAAAAGGACTACATGTACTTTAAATGCGATAGTACTTTTACGCTTGCTGAAGGGAACATTTTATTGGAGGGAAAGTGGAGTTTCAACTTTGACACCAAGGTTATCACACTGCACCAGGAGCAGCTAAATAACTTCCCGGAATCGCTGTCATTCAACATAATAGATGCAGATGACGGTCATATGGTGATCGTAGCACAATCCGGAACTGAAAAGCAGGAAACCGCCTACCTGGTAGCCAGGCCATAACAACCTTAGCCCGCTATACCCAGCGAATCTCCAAATCTCTTAGCTTTTCTATACGGTCCGGGATTTACCGGAATAGACGGCTGTGAAGAGCGCAACCTCTTAGCCTCCTTCGGCGACTTTACAAACAAGTGTACCGGCAGCGCATTTACGTCGATATCTTTTGACTGGTCCAGCATGCGTTATTGGTTTGTTAAACAAATTTAGTAATTAACATCGTACTAACAAATTGTATAGCAAATATTTTATTTTGTAAAGTGTTGAGAAAATACGGACCTTATGTACAAAAAAAAGCTGGCCATAAGTATGGCCAGCTCCTTATAAATTATTGAAAAAATTACTGCTTCGTAAGCTTCTCCATTTTGAGTAGCACACCATCTTCGTCGTAGATACCCAGCAAATACAAGCCTGGAACAAGCGTACTTACATCAAGAGAAGACGCATTCTTTTCGGTCTTAATCGTCTTACCATCGATCGAGTTTAATGTAACTGAAACCGGTTTCGCGGCGACAATAAACACCTGATCAGTGGCGGGATTCGGGTAAACACGAACGTTTACCAACTCGCCAGCCTCATGCACACCTACCGGATTCCTGAACCATTCTGAGCGACCTTTACATCCATTGCCATCAGTAGCCTCGACGTAGTAGCTAGTGTACACATCTGTAAGTGTCAGGTAACTACTAGTAGCACCTGCTATAGCATGGGCACCTGATGCAGAACTATCGAACCACTGGAAGGCAGCGTATATAGCAGGCGTACTGAGGCGCCTGGTAAGCCAATCGTAGCTAGTAGTTGGTTCTGGAAGCGGATTTACAATAACGTCAGCCTCAGTTGTGCAACCATGAATCATGTAGTAAATGGTTGTGGTATCTGCGTTGCGACCTATAAGCAGACCACTAAACGTGTCGATCTCTGCAATGTGGGGATTAGCACTGAACCACATGCCACCAGTCTCAGCAATCGAGAGTGTAGTAGACGAGGCACTGCAAATAGTGAGCGATCCGCCTATTGGTGAAAGCGGCGGCAGGTTACGCACCATGCGCGTAGTCATGCAACCAGTAGGCAGGTGGTATTGAATGAACGTTATTCCATCTACAAGTCCTGTCGCAATGCCGGTAAATGTATCAATAGCAACAACGTCTGGATTGCTGCTAACCCATGTACCGCCACCTACAACATTTGAAAGTGTTATGCTCGACCCCACGCAAACTGTATCAGGACCCACAATAGGAGCAAGAGGATGAACCGTAACGGCTACGGTTGTGAAACATCCATTCACCTCGCGGTAACTGATCGTTGTCACACCCATGGAAACCCCGGAAACGTTGCCGCTCGTGGAGTCAACAGCGGCAATAGTGGCATCTGCACTATACCAGCGTGATGAGACACTAGACCCCGGAACAGACAAAGGAGTAGACTGCCCGTAACAAGTGTAGAAAATACCCAAAATAGGTCCGGGCAAAGGATTAACTGTAATCTGTTTGGAAACAGGTCCGCAACCTGGTTTAGTATAAGTGATACGAACTGTTCCCGGTCCAACTCCTGTTACTATACCGCTTGACATTGCTACAGTCGCAGTATCGATGTTGCCGGATGTCCAGTTACCTCCACCCACGGCGTTAGTAAGTGTGATCGCGGCGCCCTGGCAAACAGTACCCGGTCCACCAATTGTAGCTGAAGGTGCTGCGTTAACATTAACTGTAGTAATTGCATAGCAACGACCAGGAGTCGTCATTGTGAAACTAATGACTGTGGTACCTGCAGAAATACCTCTAACGCTACCAGAAACGGCATTAACAGTGCCTATAGCGGTATTGCTGCTAGACCAGGCACCTGGTGATGATGTATTGGAAAGAATAGTGTTTGAAGCAACACAGACATCGGTCGTACCGGTGATCACAGCAGGGTTAGCTGCTACAGTAACCGGCTTAACCATATAGCATCCCGTGGGCAATACATATGAGATGTTTGCAACGCCAGCCGAAAACGCAGAAACGATACCTGAAGCGGAGCCTACCGATGCGGTAGTAGAAGATGAGCTAGACCAGGTACCACCGGAGGTAGAATTCGTCAGCGTCAAGGTTCTGCCAACACAGAGTGTGGTATCCAAACCCGGCAATATGTTTCCCGGCAGAGCGTTTACGGTGAGAAAAGATGTAACATAACAACTACCAAGGCGATAGGTGATAAATGTTGCACCTACATCTTCACCGTATACCACACCGGTAAAAGTGTCAATTGTGGCAACGCTGGTATTTGAGCTGGTCCATGTTCCACCTGCAAAAGCGTTTGTAAGCGTAGCTGAATATGTCTCACAAAGATTGATAGGAGCCGACGGAGCAATAGGTGGTGGACTTATGCGCACTAACTGTGTGCCGCTGGTAATAACGCCCGAGCTACCACCGCAGGCTATAGTTCCCCCGCTGGTCCAGCGGATCTCACAAAAGAAATAATATTCGCCACCCACACTAAGTGTAGGCATATACGAAAGTGCCACTGTGTCTGTGGTAGGGTCGGCCATAACTATAGGGCCACTTACAAGTGTTGCACCCGTTACCGAAGTAGAATTCGTAGTGTTGTAATACCAGTTAATCGTGAGGACAACCCCCGATGTAGCACCTGCGCCCGAATTACAATTGGTAAATTTCAGGTCCAACGGCGTTGTAATGGGTGCACCCACACAATAAGTGGCTGCCCCGGTAAAAGATGCGATGCCGTCTGGCTGGTAAACCGTCTGCGAAAAAGCAGCCAATGCAGAACAGATGGTTAAGAGCAGCGAAAATATCTTCTTCATCAAATTTCCTGTTTAAGATTTTTTATCCTTTATACCTGGTACCTATGCTTTTACTGTTTAACCAACTTTTCAACATGAATTCGTGTCCCTTCGATATCGAATATTGATATCATGTAAACACCCGCGGGAATTTTCGAAATATCAAGCGTCGTTGTGGCGTTATTGTTGATAATTGCTTTGCCATCGAGACTACTTAGGACAACCTTACTGCCAGAAGGCGCATCAACAAACACCTGGTCGTCTGCCGGATTCGGATAGATACGTACAGTAGATTGAGCACTTGTCTCTCCTACACCCGTCCAGGTAAATTTATAGGGAGCAGAAACCCCAACACATCCCTTCTTGTCAGTTACTTCTACGGTGTAGCTACCTGTGAACGTTGCAGCAATCTTACGGGTAACAGCGCCCGGCAATTTACCCTTCACGCTGTGATACCACTGGTAGCTCGTATAGCCGGTATCTGTAGACAATGCTCCTGTGTAGCTGTTATAGTTAACAGGCGGTACCGGAAGCGGATTTACCAAAAACGACTTAGTGATAGAGCAGCCTGTGCTGGTAACTGTATACCGCACCGTTCCTGTAACTGTACTGGTGGGTGTAGCCGAAATGCTCATGATACCCGACCCACTGGTGATGGTAGCGATGCCTCCTGTAACCGAGGTCCAGGTTCCACCAGGCGTAGGGTTGTACAATGTATCTTTTGCACCCGCGCAATACTCATTCTCTCCTACTATTGCTTCAGGCAGTGGGTCAACAGTAAACAGTGTATAAACAACGCAACCGGCCGGAGTGGTGTATTTTATTATCGCTGTACCGGGAAGCAAACCAGTAACAAGACCTGCAGAAGCGCCCGACGCTACGATAGACGCAGTTGCAGGACTAAGGCTTGTCCACACACCTCCTGGCGTACCATTCGCGAGAGCGGAAGTCTGACCGGGGCAAACAGCCATGCCGCCTGAAATGGCACCTGGAACATCAACAACATGAATAGGCTTGGTAACATAGCAGCCACCGCCGCTTGGCATCAGGTAAGAGATCACTGATACACCGGGAACCAAACCTGTAATAACACCTGATGCAGAAAGGACGGTGGCAACCCCTGTGAAACTGGAGCTCCAGGACCCACCCACCGTAGCCGAAGCAAACGTAGCTGTGTTACCAACGCAAACTGAATCAGGCCCGATAATTGCCGCAGGATGCGGGTCTACTGTCGCTATCACGGTTACCGGTCCGCAACCATTAGCATAGGATATAACTGTGGTGCCGCCGGCTATGCCCGTAACAATGCCAGCAGTTACAGTAGCTACACCTGTCAGTGAGCTACTCCATACCCCACCCGACCATGCGCTTGAGAAAATGATAGTGCTTCCTATACACACCGGACCGACTCCAGTAATGGGATCAGGTAGCTGATTTACAGTTACTACCTTGTCCATGGTGCAGCCATAAGAAGATGTATAGCGAATAGTAGCAGTACCATCCGTAACTCCGGTCACCAGGCCTGTCGTCGGATTTACTACGGCTATCGTTGGGTCCAATGTGCTCCAGAGTCCGCCGGGCATACTATTTGATAGCTGCAGCGTATCATCTAAGCTACCCGCTTCGCAGAGCGTATCTGTGAGGCTCAAGATAGACGGAGGCAACGGCCTAACGTTAATCACCTTCGTGACAGGTATGCCACCTGCACAGCTATTATCAAAAGTAACTGTATCTACGCCGGCAATAAGACCGGTAACTACGCCCGCGGCATCAATTGAAAGTTTGGTACCCAAATGGCCCCAGCCACTTCCCCAGGCGGTATCGCTGAGTAAGATCGTACTACCTACACATACATCTGATAGTCCTATAATCGGTGAGGGTGTTGCAAGCACGGTTACGATCCTGGTAGCCGGCGCAGCGCAACCAGTGGTATAAGAAATAGTCGTAGTGCCCTGGGATATACCCCAAACACCCCCTGTTGGAGAAACAGTACCAACAGCTGGGTTACTGCTTGTCCATACTCCACCTGACATGGAGTTTGAAAGAACCGTTGAGTCAGAATTACACACTGTTGTAACACCGGCAATCGCAGGTGGCACACCACAGTTGTACTCTACAGAAATATTATCAATTGCCGCAGGAGGGTTGGTGCCCAACGTAGCGTCGTTCTGCCATGTAAATGTGAGCCGGAATGTGGAGCCGGAAAGCGACGCCGGAAGCGTAATGTTGACCGGTGTCCAGCCAGCAGCAAAAGTGGGTTGCGTCCAGATGTTTGTTGCTCCAGCTACAGTTGTAGTAGGAGAAGCCGGCACATTCACCAGCGGAGTATAACTTGTAGGTGAAGTGAACACCATCATCCTATCTAAACCAGCCTGGCCATTCCCGCGGAAATAAAATTTCAACCTGATATTTACTGATGATGCAGGAATAGTGACGTCATAGTACATATGACTCGTTTGTGCAGAAGTTAATGTATAAGCGTTAGGACCGCCTGCTCCGGTATTAGTGATGTGTGCACAGCGAATTCCGAGGTAGGGGGCGGTATTGGAAACGGTCCACTGGTTTATTGCTGCGTTTACTGTGGTCCATCCATTGGCAGCAGGAGTTCCTCCCAACTCAAATCCACCATTAGTGGCAGAATCAAGAGCAAGGTACTGGGCGTGAGCTGCAACGGAAAAACACACTGCCATCAAAAGAGCCTGAATATATCTCATAATATTCTTGTTATCTGATTTACTTGGTTTGAGCTTCTTCTACTTCTTAACGATTTTTTCAACTAACACTTTCTCGCCGTTATCCCGATACACAGATACAACATAGAGTCCGGCCGGAATGTTCTTAAGATCAAGTACACCTGTTTCTGAACTTGTAACCTTCCGACCATCAATAGCGGACAATACCGTTGTAGTGGCGAATGGTGCGTCTATCTTCAGGAAGTCATTTGCAGGATTAGGATAAACCGAAACATGGTTTGCATTTACATCTGCCACACCCGTTGTAAAAACAGAATAAGGCACAGAAAAAGAAGTGCACCCCGCCATGTCAGTGACGCGCACGCGATAGCTGCCTGTGAGTGTAGGCGTAAAGGTATTGTTCGTAGCACCAGCAATAGAAACCGTATTCAAGTACCACTGGTACGAAGCATATGTGTTTGGTATAGTCAATGTGCCACCTGATGAAGCAATCGTTGGCATAGTGTTTGGATTTACCACAACATAAATGTCTGTAGTAGTATCTGTGCACCCGGTGGTGGGCACATCTATGATCGCCCGGTAAGTGCCGGTGGACGAAACAACATAAGAAATGCCTGTAGCTGAGGGAATTGTTGTACCATTCTTCTGCCACTTATACGTTACGCTGCTCACCACTCCATTGGTGTTCGCGGTGATGGTGCCGTCATCGCCATAGCATAGTGACACAGTATCGCCCTGAAGAAATCCGGGATTATCCAGTAAGATCGTTGGCTGAGGCACTGCGGTGGTTGCGGTACAACCGTTTCCGTCAACAACTTTTACTGTGAAATTACCGGTCGTATCCGCCATGTAGGTCGAGTTAGTAGCACCTGCTATCGCAACACCGCCATCAAACCATTGATAAGTATTTCCCACTACAGAAACTGCGTCGAGCTGCGATGTGCCACCGGGGCAAAAAGCCGCCGGTGTGGTGACAGAAATAAGCGTTGAAGGTGCAGTGTTTACTGTAACAATCGCTGTTGCACGTGCAGAGCAACCAGTTGCGTCTGTGGCAACAAACGTGAACGTGCCTGTAGAGGGAAGACCTGCTGGAACACCCGGACTCAACATTGTAGATGAGAAGCCAGACGGGCCCGTCCAGGAATAAGAACTAGCCGCGCCCACAACTGCTCCGGTCAAAGAAAATGGCGAGTTAGGACAAGGTATAACCGCAGGCGGAGTAGCAGAAATAGAGGTAATGCCGGGGCAAGTATATGTAACCCGCAAAAAAGGAGCATGCGCTCCCGTTGGTGTAGCTGAGCCAGTTTCACCGGTAATGGTGTACTGCGTAGTAGTACCTGTAGACCAGATAACAGAAACGACTGTGCCAATATTAGTGCTCACAAAAGTCTCCGCAGCCGGATCTGTAGGCAAAATCTTATTACCCAGGGTAGACGTATAGTCAGTTCCAGGATACAGTTCCGGATTTGAAGGCAAACTCATTGCGGTAAGTAGAGAAATGGGTGTAGTGATCGTAGAAAGGTCGCCTACATAGCCGTAGGTATACCAACCACTGCCGCCGCCTGGTAAAACCAGCTGATTGTTAAAATGTAACTCCACACTCGTGATGACTGCTGTGGCTGGGATTGACGTGAGACTGAACACTGCATAACCACGCTGCCCCGAACCAAGGTTGGTACAGCGAATTAAGTTATCCTCACGGATGGTAGCGTTTGAATTGCCTGTGCGATAGGTGCCTAAGGGCGCTGTGGCATAAATATCGACCGTGTTTTGCGCGGCCGACCATAGGGACATGCAAACTAAAAAAAGCAACGAACCAATCCTTTTCATGTAGTTGTATATTATAACAAACCTATTTTAAGATAATCACAAAAAGCAAAACAACACCTCTAATAACTTTTGGTTATAAGCAGATATAGCAATGCACATGTTACGCAAAATAATACTAATTTACTCAAAAACAAAAACAAACGCGTCACTTTTTGTTCACACAAAACACGACCTCCAAAAGCGACCTCTAATAAATGGCGTGCCACCCGAAACAAACGTTAGCAATTCGTAAAAATGCATAACAACGCATGATAAATTACCTCATAAAACAATCAGAAAACATCGCTTCGCTACATTTGCGGCATGAAAAACAATAAGACGACCGCTTTCCTGGTTTCTTTCTTCATCATACTGGGTGTTGCGTTCCTGGCATACTACTACTATGAAAGCAAAACCGCCCCAAAGAAATCAGATTTGCCTATCATAGGAAATGATCAGAACCACCATATTTCCCCGTTCTCCTTCACAAACCAGGACGGGAAAACAATTACAAATGCGGACATAGCGGGAAAAGTTGTCGTAGTGGAATACTTTTTCGCCACATGCAAGGGTATATGCCCGAAAATGAACGAGAACATGGCTAAGGTCTATTCTAAGTTCAAGGGGAATAAAGATGTGCTTTTCCTTTCGCACACTGTGGACCCAATAAAAGACACCGTAGCCGCGCTGAAGGCATACAGTTTGAGATTTGATGCCGACCCGGCACAATGGATGTTCCTGACCGGCGACAAGAAGCAACTGTATGACATGGCACGATATAGCTACCTGATCAGCGCCGAAGACGACACAGCGGGCATCAGCATAGACAAGGACTTCATACACGATAAGCACTACATTCTAGTAGACCACCTGGGCCGTGTGCGCGGCTTCTATGACGGGCTAAGCGACGCTGACATTCAGAAGATCGAGAAAGATATAAGAACTCTGGTGGAGGAAAAGCAGGTTAAGCGGTCTTTGTAAACCTGTCACCACGTGATCTACTTAGCGCTTGCTTTACTATTTAACGTCATTGTTTCATCTGTTCTGAAACTATTTCCACGTTATGAAATCAACTCATTGCAGGCTATAAGTGTCAATTACGCTGTCTGCGTTGTTACCGGCATTGTATTTACAGATACCAATCCATTTACAGTGGCAGTTCTGGGAACAAGCTGGCTGCCATGGGCGCTTGCTACCGGTGTGGTGTTCATCGGCATTTTCTACCTGATGGCCTATTGCACAAAGGTTGAAGGCATGGCGGCCACAGTAATCGCCAACAAACTATCGTTGGTTATACCTGTGGCGTTTTCGATGATGGTATACGGCGAGACGACCGGCATCATAAAAGGTACGGGCCTCCTAATGGCGCTTCCGGCCGTGTACCTTACAACGATGTCCGGGAAGGCCAGACCTGGTACATTCAGATTTGGGTGGGTCACCTTATTGTTCTTCCTGAGCGGGGGACTAGACACGCTTATGAACTTCATCACCACTACATTTCTCGATACCCCATTCGATCGATCCGGGTGCACCATTCTTACGTTTGCAACTGCATCCGTCTCGGGTTTTCTAATTGCCACCTACCAGATAATAGCCGGGAAAGCAAAACCTGCACTAAAAAACCTATTTGCAGGCATTGTGCTAGGGGTTCCCAATTTCTTCTCTATCTATTTCCTCGTGCAGGGGTTGCACAGTAAGGTATTCCAAAGCTCAGCAACTATACCTATCCTCAACATCAGTATTCTTGTTGCCACAGCGTTGGTAGCTATTGTCATCTTCCGCGAACGAACAAACAAATGGCAAGCAGCCGGACTGGGGCTTGCCATAATCTCTATTCTGATGATAGCGCTGGGAGATGGAGTTCACTAATGAGCCGACTTTGCGGCTACGCAATTCGTCATCGGCCTACCCTGCTGATGAAAATCGAGGTCCTTGTCATTCACTACATTGCATTGAGGGCATGCGGTTGCTTTGTTGAACATCACAGCATATCCGTCACCGTCGCCATCCCAAACGTGGTGGCCCAGTTTATCAAGTCCTACAATAAGCATGGTAACATTGTCGAACGTTTCCTGCGAGCGATAGCCAACATAGAACTGCAGATAAGCAACACCGGGATGGCGTTTCAGGTATTCGCGGATATCATTCGCGCATAGCAGGAAAGACTCTGTAGCAAATACCTTCTGGTCGCAGCAGCGCTCGTTGTAGTTACCTGATTGAAAGTTCTTGATATAAGCTTTCGCTGTCGGCATACTGATAGCGCCATCGCTGCAGCCTGAAAAATCGCAAGGCTCACCCTTGCTATAGTCAAGGAAGTCGAAGTTGCAGTCATACGGCACACCGGATTTAGGCTCCCTGCAAGCGGTGGCCCAGATAAGTCCACTTTTTTTGTCGTGCGCAAGTGTAGGACTCCCCGTATGGCGGTTCATTTCCAGTTTTGCACCGGTTACAACCAGCAGCGTACCCTTATCATCCCTGCCAAAATAAACATGCAAATAGGCATTCTCCATTGTTTGGTAGGTGCCCAGCAGGTAGTCAGCGATACCATCTTCATCATCACTGTAGGCCTTCATTACAAAGGAACTCGGATGCTGCCCCAGGCTCTCCTGCATACGCTTTACCTGGCGGCGACCCTTATGCATACTTACAGAAGAATGCTCTGACGGTATCTGGGCAAGAAGGGTGCCAGCAAAGCAACATAAGAGAGCCGCAGTAACAAAGGAAACTATTCGCATATCAATAAGTTGAAGCTTAAAAATAAACATAAATGACGACCAAATGTAGCATCATCAGGAAAATGCAACTTATGAAGTCGATAGTATAATCTAAAAATAGTAGATTTATTTTTATTGACCTTATTATGAAGCATATCGCTATCGCAGCACTGCTCACCTATGTGCTCTCGTCCTGCAACTTTAATCGCATATTTTACCAAGCGCAGCCTATACCTTCGGGAGCAAAGAAAGCCACCCTTAGAGGCAAAGGCGGTGACGGCACCCGGACAACCAACGTTGTATTTGGTCAGGGCTTCCAGCCTACATTTGAAGACGCTGACGGTAAGAAAATGAACCTGCCGTTCACTGTAGAGAGCATACTCGTAGAAAAGAAAGCGGGCAATAAACTAAACTGCTGGATCGTGAAGCCGCGAAACAGGACTACCGATGCCTGCATATTGTTCCTGCACGGAAACGGTGGCAATATCCTCTCCCACTATCCTGCTGCTACGCAACTTGCTGAGCAAGGTTTCGATGTATGTATCATGGACTATAGTGGGTATGGATTCTCAACCGGAAAGGCAACACGAGCCGGGGTACTTGATGACGCTTCAACGGTGTTGCATGCACTGCTGCAGCGCGATGATATGAAGGGCAAGAAAGTGATCGTTTACGGCCAATCTCTTGGCGGGCACCTATCTGCCACAGTAGCGCGCAACAATGAAAAGATGATTGATGGATTGGTGGTAGAAGGCGCCTTCTCCTCTCACAAAGATGTGGCTGCCCACATGGCGCCATACATCGCCCCAATTGCACGGTTGATTGTGCGCGAACAATACAGCGCAAAACGTTCGATAAGGGACTTCCACAAACCCGTTCTCGTGATCCATAGCACCGAGGACAAGATGATCCCCTATCGCATGGGGCGGAAGATATTCAACGCGGCAAACAGCCCTAAAGAGTTCTATGAAATAAGACACGGGCATATTGAGGGGCTAGCTTATTATTCAGACAGTATCGCAATGAAGATCAGGTCGATTGTGCAGTAAACATGGTGCGCTTTTTGTAAATTCCGGCATGAAAAACACACTGTTATCATTGGGCATAAGCCTTCTCGCCGCCTGTCTTACGGGTTGTCAGAGTTACTCTAAGTATACAATTGACGAAAAGCCTATCGTAAAACTTGACAACAACTTATTGGGTATCTGGAAAGCCGTAGAAGACACAAACCGGTATGATTACATTCTTATTCAGAACCGCCGTGATGTCTATGAAGACCTGGTGCAAACAGTTTCTGGCTTCAGGAATGATTCGGAAGCCAGTAAACGTTGGAGCAGGGAAAGAGTACGTGAGTCGATCACATCTGACTACAAGTCTTACTGCGACGACAAATACAAGGAGCAAAAATTTTACATTAGCCGTATAGACCACGGTGGACACAATCCCCACTACGAGAGATGGGGTTGTTTTATGTCAAAAGTCGGCGCTTCGACATTTCTGAATATCCCCTATCATTACTACCCTGACGAGGGCGACGGCCAGGAGGCCGGGGAAGCACAATCGGGCTTTTTCTTCCTACGCATTCTTCGCATAAGTGAAGGCGGCAACCTCATTACAATTGCTGCTGTAAAAGACCCTGCACTTCGCTACTTGGAAAGTTCGGGCGAGGTGCGCGCGCGCATCTCTTCCAAGATGCAGCTCCCGTCTTACTACTCGGATACACTACACTTCTACAAGGTGAGTGACTACCATGCATCTATCGAGGGGTCTGTAGAGGTGGCCAACAAATGGTCTGACAAAAAATGAACCTTCGCCCAGGCGAGTCAAATTGTGGATATCTTCCCACCGGTCCCCGTTCGGCATGTGGCTATTTCTCCTACTTTTGGTGCATTAAATCATTATATAAAACGTAGGTAAAATGGCAGACGATAAACTGAAAGTGCTGAAACTCGCACTGGACAAGATTGAGAAAGATTATGGAAAGGGCTCGGTAATGATGCTGGGCGACAAGCAGCAGGACGCCATGGAGGTGATAAGCACCGGCTCCATAGGGCTTGACACTGCGCTGGGTGTGGGTGGTTTACCGGCTGGCCGTATCATAGAGATATATGGACCTGAATCTTCTGGTAAGACCACGATAGCTATACACACCATTGCACAATCGCAAAAGAAAGGTGGCATCTGCGCCATTATCGATGCTGAACACGCTTTTGACGCTAGCTATGCACGTAAACTGGGTGTGGATGTAGATAACCTCATCATATCGCAGCCAGACTATGGTGAGCAGGGGCTTGAGATCGCCGATCGCCTCATATCTTCCGGAGCGGTAGACGTAGTGGTGATTGACTCTGTTGCGGCACTGGTACCAAAGGGCGAACTGGAAGGAGAAATGGGCGACAGCAAGATGGGCTTGCAGGCACGCCTCATGAGCCAGGCGCTGCGTAAGCTCACCGCTACTATATCACGCACAGGCTGCTGCTGCATTTTCATTAACCAGCTTCGCGAGAAAATTGGTGTAATGTTCGGCAACCCCGAGACAACTACCGGCGGTAATGCCCTTAAGTTCTACGCGTCTGTGCGACTGGATATCCGCCGTGTAAGCCAGATCAAAGATGGTGACGTTGCTGCCGGTAACCGTGTACGTGTGAAGGTTGTAAAAAACAAAGTAGCACCACCATTCCGCCAGTCTGAGTTTGACATCATCTTTGGTGAAGGCATCAGCAAGGTGGGTGAAATAATAGACATGGGTGTAGAACTGGGTATACTTCAGAAAAGCGGGTCTTGGTTTGCCTACTCTGACAGCAAGATAGGCCAGGGCCGTGACGCAGTGAAGCAATTCCTGCACGACAACCCAGAGGTGGCAGATGAAATCGAGGGCAAGATCAGAGCGGCGCTGATAGTGTCTGCGGCACAATAACCTGGATCAGATTCAAAATGAAAGCGGCCACTTTTCCGGAAGTGGCCGCTTTCATTTTCTTTAAGCGAAATTATCCTACCAGGAAATTGCACAACTTGTACAACACCCTCGCTCCGGTTATGGCATCAATGGTATCACCAGACTGATGGCCGCTGGAAACTTCATTCAAATCAAACCCGATCAACTCCCTACCTGAAGCATGCAACAGACGGAAGAGGTAAAACACCTGCTCTGCCTCAAAGCCACCCGGCACCGGCGTACCTGTGTTTGGGCATAGCTTGGGGTCAAGCCCATCGATATCAAAGCTGATGTACACTTTTCGTGGCAGTGCAGCAATAACCTCTTCACAAATAACTTTCCATGTTTCACCTTCATATTGGCGCGCTTTAATGTCCCTGTCAAAAAACGTCACTACCCTGCCCTCACTATTGTTCACCATATCCAATTCTTCATCGCAATAATCGCGAATACCTACCTGTACCAACTTATTCACTTGCGGCACCTGCTGCAGCACGTTGTACATAATGGACGCATGCGAATAAGTGAAGCCCTCATAAGCGATTCGCAGATCGGCATGGGCATCCACCTGCAATATTCCGAACTCACCATGCACCTCCCCGAGTGCTTTGATGAAACCCAATGGCGTACTGTGGTCTCCACCAATCAAACCTACCTTTTTCCCCTTCTTCAGAAGGTTTGATGTCATCTCGTGCACCCAGTCGTGCAGCATCTTGCCCCCGTTATTTATCTCCTCCAGTTTTTGGCTCAGCTGGGCGTTATCTGCCACATCACCGCCCTCTACCATATGCGATATGATCAGCTCTGCACACTGGCGCAGATAGTCGCTCTTGGTGCGGATATTTCTGTCAATGGGCAACATGTGAAAACCTTTTTCCCATCCACCCTGCACATCAGGGTCATAGAGATCTACTTGCATTGCCGCATTGAAAATATGCTCCGGGCCTTTGGCTGTGCCGGTACGATATGATACCGTTACTTCCCAGGGCACAGGGAGTAAAACGAGCTGCGCCTGCTCTTCGGTAAAAGGAAGGCCAAATATATTGTTGGATTTAAGCCCCACGGAATTGGGGTCGAAACTAGCTGGTACTGACATAGATGCAAAGTAAAAGAAAAAGCAGGAAGCGATATGCTTCCTGCTCTCCCAAATTCTATTATCAATCTATTACTGCTGCAGAACGATATGGAACACCTTCGTGGTGCCACTTGCATGCAGGCTCACCATGTACATGCCATTAGCAAGACTGTTGCTAAGCGTCACAGCCTGGTCGATAATACCATTCTTTAACTGCGCCTTACCCACATGTACTGTCTGACCAAGCATGTCCGTAACCTCGTAAGTAACTTCGTCACTTCCGGCGGACTCAATGCTGCCTTTTATGATGAAGTTGCCACGCGTAGGGTTAGGAGTAACGCGAACATCAAACGCCGCATTGCCCACATTCGCAACACCTACACTGCTCACGTTGATCATCACAGTATTTACCGAAGCATATTCGCCACATGGTGTATTGTTTGCCACACGGCAGCTTACTGTGTCTTTGTCTTCATAGCTGGCGTAAGTGAAAGTAGAAAGCGTTGCACCATGTATGAGAGCACCGTTCAGGTACCACTGGTAAGTCGGCTTGTATGTATTCACCGCAGTTGCTGTCAATGTAAGCGCTTCACCCTTGTTTACAGAAAGGCCCTTATCAGAAACAATACCTACTGTAGGTGCCAGTGCTACAATAACGCTCATTGTATCATTGTTACCTGATACGAGCGAAGCAAGACGGCATTGATAGTTACTTGTCATGCGCACGTAAACCACATCACCATTCACCGGAGTGAACGTGAAGCTGGCGCCGCTAGCTGACGGAACACCATTCTTAACCCATGAGAATGAAGGAGCACTACCACCAAACGTTGGCACCGCAGTAATTGTTACCGGTGAACCATCGCATATCGTGTCACCACCAGTGATCTCAGCAGTAACCGAAGGCATCTGGCTTTCGATCACCGTGAATGTCCTCGATGCTGTCACAGTAGCAGGTGTTGCACACGTAGCGCTGCTTGCCAAAGTCACAGCCACAACGTCTCCGTTTGCAGGGAGATAGCTGAATGTTGCCGCAGTAGACGACATAGTCACACCATTGACTTTCCAGGTGTAAGCAGGCGTTGTGCCACCATTTGTAATAGCAGTAGAGAACGCTGCCGGCACTCCTGCGCAAAGCGTGTCACCTGAAGCCGAGTTCAATGTAACAGTCGGAGCCACAGTTGGCGTCGTTGCTACAGTAGCGTCTCCCAGCATTGCACGGCTACAACCCGTAGTAGCGTTTACTGCCATTACTGTGTACGTACCAACAGCCGTAGCCGGTGCGAATGAGAATGCAAAGCCTGTACCTGCAGTTGTGCTCACAAGTGATGCACCCTGGTAGAGTTTATAGTTAACTCCTTCAGCCGAGCCACCGAGACCAATAACGGCACCAGAACCACCTTCACAGTAGTTACCACCACCGGTTACGGTTTGTATTGCCGGCAGTGCATTTACGTTAATCGTTGCAGTACCTGTCATAGCCGATGTACATGATGTGCTTGCATCGGTTGCGCGCACAGTATAAGTGCCTGCAGCGTTGAAGCTACCAAGCGTAAGTCCGCTACCTGTACCTGCCACCGCTGTACCTACAGCAGAGCTGCCATTGTAAGCACGGTAGTTAATACCGGTTTCAGAACCATCGATCATTATTGCTACACCTGTACCACCTGCGCATACAGAACCACCACCGCTAACAAGGTGCACTTCAGGAACTGCATTCATGATCACCGTTGCGGTACCAGACATATTTGAAGTACAAGCAGTGATCGGGTTGTTTGCCACAACCATGTAGCTACCTGCCGTCATAGTACCAAAGTCTATAGGACTGCCCGTACCATTTACAGGAAGACCAACTGCGGTTGTACCGTTATACAGTGTATACTTGATACCTGTAGCAGAGCCGCTGAGGCCTACATGAACACCTGTGCTACCTGCGCAGTATTGACCACCACCAGTAACCGTGAACACAGCAGGAGCAGCATTCATAATTACACTTGCAGAGCCAGACATATTGCTACGACAACCTGTTCCAGCGTTGATCGCCTGAACGGTATAAGTTCCTGCCGTTTGCGGACCAAACGTGATTGCGCTGCCAGTACCGGCTACTACGCTACCACTCATTGAACCATTCCTGTACAACTGGTAGTTTATACCGCTCTGTGAGCTCAGCAACGATACAGTGGAACCCGAAGTACCACCGCAATAAGCACCACCGCCGCTTACAGCGAAGATATCAGGCAGTGTATTCATAACAATCGATGGAGTGCCGGTCATGTTAGTCGTACAACCATTCAGCGCATCCGTTGCAACAGCTGAGTACATACCTGTAGGCATCTTAAAGCCGAAGCTAATACCGCTTCCTGTACCTGCTATCGGTCCACCAACCAATGTTGTGCCATTATACAAACTATAGCTTGTGCCCGTCTGCGTATTTGCTAGCGTGAACTCAACACCCGCACTACCTGCACAATATCCTGTGGAGCTGGCTACGAGTGCCTGCACCGCTGGCTGTGGATTCACAGCAACTGTCGCCGTACCGTCCATGTTAGCTGTACAAGCTGTTGTTGCATTTGTTGCCACAACCATATATGTACCGGCATCAGTGAACGAACCGAAGTCAACCGTACCACCGGTACCAGCCGTTGCCGCACCTGCCATTACGGAGCCACGATATAGCTGGTAGCTAATACCTGCACCCGATCCTGACAAGCCAATGTGAACACCCGATGTGCCAGGGCAGTAAGAACCACCACCCGTTACAGTAAATGTAGCCGGCGTTGGATTAACCACCACGTTTGCGCTACCCGTCATGCTGCGTGAGCAGCTTGTTGTAGCATTAACCGCCATCACCGTGTAATCACCTGCAGTTGTCTGTGCAGGGAACGTAAGTGCGAGACCCGTACCCGCAATTGCAGTCCCAACTGCAGTAGCGCCATTATACAAGCTATAGTTAACACCGGTTTGAGAGCCGCTAAGTGCAACTGTAACACCAGCAGCACCGGAACACAGTGTTCCTCCGCCAGTCACGGTGTAAGCATTTGGCTGAGCATTCATCACTGCTGTTACAGAGCCGGTCATACCGCCAACGCAACCTGTGATAGAATTTGTAGCCCTAACCGAATATACACCCTCTGCAACAGTGCCAAAGTTCAGTGCACTTCCTGTGCCTGTCAATGCGCTGCCAATGGCAGTTGTTCCATTATACAATTGATATGATACGTTGCTCTGTGAGCCGCTGAGGCCTACAGTAACTGAGCTACCTGCGCAATACGCTCCACCGCCAGTTACAGCAAATGCTGTAGGCAGTGTATTGATAGATACGGTAGCAGTACCATTCATATCAGATGAGCAAGAAGTAGTGCTGTTAACAGCAAGCACTGAATAAGAACCTGCAGGAACCGAACCGAAATCAATTTCGCTTCCGGTACCACCTACGATAATACCCGTCGCAGTAGAACCATTGTATAGGCGATAATCCACACCAGATTCTGAACCATCAAGTGACAGTTCAACACCTGTGCCACCTGAACAATAGCTACCGCCCGCTGAGAGGTTATACACTACCGGAGGTGCGCTATTACCTACTGTTGCGGCGCCGAGCATAGTTGCAGTACAAGCGTTGCCGGCATTTTCAGCAACAATTGTGTATGCGCCAAGACCTGTTTGCATACCAAAGCTGATCTCAAAACCTGTGCCCGATACAGGTGAACCTGTAAGCACACCGTCCTTGTAGAGGCGATAAGTAATTCCAAAATCAGAACCACCCAGGCCGACATTCACACCGGAACCACCCGCACAGTAGTTTCCACCGCCTACTACAGAGTACAAAGAAGGTAGTGCGTTAACAACAACCGGAGCAGTGCCGGCCATAGCCCTGGCACAACCCGTAGTGGAGTTAGTAGCCAGTACACTATATGTACCTGCAGTAGTTTGTGCACCAAAGTCGAGCATATCACCCGTACCTGCAAGTGCACCGCCTACCATAGATGAACCATTGTACAACTGGTAGCTTACGCCCGTCTGAGAATTGCTTACACCCAGGTGAACACCTGTACCACCGGCGCAGTAACCACCGCCACCGGTAATGTCAAATTCAAGTGGGCGAGCATTTACAGTAACAATCGCATTGCTACCCATAGCAGCGGTACAACCTGTTGTCGTATTAGTAGCCAACACAGTATAAGTTCCTGCTGCGGTCATCAAGCCAAACGACAGAGACCCACCGGTACCAGGTACTGAAGATGCCGCTATGGTTGAGCCGCGGTAAAGCGTATAGGAATTACCGGCTTCTGTGCCCGAAATTCCAACAGCCACGCCAGTTCCACCTTCGCAATATGCACCACCGCCTGTCACATCATGCGACGTTGGCAGCGGGTTAACTACTACAGGCGCAGTACCATTCATAGCGTTGGTACAACCAGATATGTTATCAGTTGCTACTACGCTATAGGTACCTGCTGCAGTCTGGAATCCAAAATGAAGAATAAAGCCTGTACCTGCCGTAGGGCTTCCTACCGGTGTGCTACCATTGTAGAGCTGGTATGTTACACCTGCATTGGAACTACCAAGGCTAACGTTTACGCCAGAACCACCGGCACAATATGCACCACCACCCAGCATGCTATATGCCGTAGGCAGAGCATTCGCATTAACAGTAACAGTACCCGTCATGCCAGTGCTGCAGGAAGTAGAGCTGTTCATTGCGCTTACGCTGTAGACACCGTTTGCTGTCTGGTTGCCGAATGAAATAGCCGACCCGGTACCAGCAACCGGCGAACCTACAGTAGCAGTGCCTTTGTATAACCTGTAAAGAACGCCGGATTGTGAACCAGAAATCCCCACAGGAACACCGGCGCCTCCAGCGCAATAGTTACCGCCACCCGTTACAGCGAAAGCAGTAGGAGCTGCATTTACTATTACTGTAGCGCTACCGGTCATGCCGCGCGTGCAGCCGGTACTATTGTTAGTAGCCAGTACAGTATAAGTACCTGCGGCATCCTGCGTACCGAAATTCAGTGAGCTACCAGAACCTGCAAGCATAATTCCTGTATAAGTTGTGCCATTGTATAGCTTATAAGATACACCTGTCTGAGACGATGACAATGTAACTGCAGGACCGGTAGTACCGGAGCAGTGTGAACCACCGCCTGAAACCGTAAACGGTGCAGGCTGCACATTTGCATTTACCGTTGCCGATCCGGTCATTGCAGTTTGGCAAGACGTTGTTGCATCTACCGCGAGCACTGTGTAAGTACCGGCCGCATTCGGACCGAAGCTTATTGCCGCTCCTGTACCCGCTACTGCGCTGCCCGTAAGTGTGCTACCGTTATACAAGCTATAGTTGATGCCGGCTTCAGAACCGCTAAGTCCAACTTCAACACCTGTGCTACCCAGGCAATAAGTACCACCTCCGGTTACACTGAAGGCTCCTGGCAGCGGATTGATACCCACTGATACAGTACCTGTCATATTGTTCACACAAGAAGTGGATGCATTCGTAGCACGAACTGAATAAGTTCCGGCACCTGTCATCATACCGAAATCAAGCGGACCATTAAGCCCTGCTACCGGACTACCTGTTGCAGTAGAGCCGTTGTAGAGCTGATAGTTAACACCAGCATCAGACCAGCTAAGGCCAACCGATACGCCGGTTCCTCCATTACAGTAGTTGCCACCACCAGTGATGGTGTACGTAGAAGGCAACGGATTAACCGAAACAGTTGCGCCGCCATTCATTGGGTTTGAACAACCTGTGCCGCTGTTTACAGCCTGAACAGTGTAAGTACCGGCAGTTGTGTAAACGCCGAAGCTGAACGCCGCACCGCCACCGCTTACAGGTGAGCCAACCGTAGTTCCTCCTCTGTAAAGCGTATAAGTAATGCCCGACTCAGAACCTGAAAGGCCAACTGAAACACCTGTGCTACCTGAGCAGTAAGCACCACCACCGGAAACGTCGTAAGCAACCGGCAGCGGATTTATGATCACGATCGCACTTCCCGTCATGTTGTTTACACAGCCGGTAGTGGCGTTAGTAGCACGGACAGTGTACGTGCCTGCAGCAGTCATCGGGCCAAAATTCAGCGCCGATCCTGTACCTGCAAGCGCAGCACCTGTTGCCGTAGCACCATTCATTAATTGGTAGTTTACACCGGTAGCAGAGCCACTCAATGTAACTGCCACACCTGCACCACCTGCACAGTAGCTACCACCACCGCCTACATTGTAAGTAAGTGGCAGGGAATTTACAGACACCGAAACTGTTCCGGTCATAGCGCTCGTACACGATGTAGTAGCATTGGTTGCCAGTACAGAGTATGTACCCGGAGTGGCCTGTGGTCCAAAGTTGAGTGTATAACCGGTACCGGCCATTGTAGATACAAGGCTTGATCCCAGGTACAGACCGTAGTTGACCCCTGCCTGTGAGCTGGTGATGCTGATAGAAGGAGGTGTGCTACCAGTACAATAAGCACCGCCACCTGTAACAGTATATACCGCCGGTGGAGTGTAAGGAGATACAGATACAGAACCTGTCATTCCGTTAACACAACCGGTAAGGATGTTAGTAGCCTGCACAGAGTATGTGCCGGTAGTACTGTAAATACCCATATTGAGCGCTGAGCCGGTACCTGTTATCGGCGCACCCACTACAGATGTACCCAGGTACATTCTGTATTCAATACCTGTATTAGAACCGTCAAGTGTGATAGTTGCACCACTGGTACCAGGGCAGTAGTTGCCGCCGCCGGTCACATTGTATGCTGTAGGGAGCGGATTGATGCCCACTGTAGCACTTCCTGTCATCGGCGCAAAACATGCATTAGCAATGTTGGTCGCAAGAACCGTGTATGTACCTGCCGTAGTATAAGAACCAAAACTGATAGCAGAGCCTGTACCCGTAACCGGCGAACCTACCGCAGTAGTACCGAGGTACAACCTATATGAAGCGGTAGAAGCAGAGTTTGCAAGCCCAACCGCTACACCAGAACCACCTGAGCAATATGTACCGCCTCCGGTCACTGAATAAGCTGTAGGAGGATAATTAAGCACAACAGTTGCAGAACCCGCCATGGTAGACGTACAACCTGTTGTTGCGTTTACTCCGATAATTGTATAAGAACCTGGTGCCCATTGCTGGCCCAGATCCAGCTCGTCGCCGGTACCACCGATAGCTGCGGTTACCGCTGTTGAGCCGATAAATGCCTGGTAGTTGATACCCACCTCTGACGAAGCAAGACCAATGTGCGCACCTGCACCACCGGAACAAGCGTTACCACCACCTGTCACTGCCTGTACCACAGGTAGCGCATTTACCACTACTCCTACCGATCCGGTCATTGACTTGGTGCAACCAGTTGTTGCATTAGTAGCGAGTATTGAATAAGTGCCCGCTGTTGTCTGGTTACCGAAAGAGATGGCAGTACCTGTGCCTGCTACAGGCGAGCCTACCGTAGTAGAACCCCTGTAGAGCTGGTAGTTGATACCTGACTGAGAAGAATAAAGTCCGACTGCAACTCCTGAACCACCTGAACAATATGCACCACCACCGGTAATTGCGTATGCATTAGGCAGTGGATTCATGATTACAACAGCGTTGCCTGTCATTGCGTTCGTACATGCTGTAACAGTATTAGTTGCAAGCACCGAATATGTTGCTGCGAGAGTTTGGTTTCCAAAACTGATAGCAGAACCCGTACCAGCCACAGGGCTACCCACTGCAGTTGCTCCGTTATATAACTGGTAACTGATACCAGTCTCTGAATTCGCTACACCAACGGCAACACCTGCACCGCCTGCACAATATGCACCACCACCGGTAACTGCATAAGCAATAGGAGCAGGATTCATGATCACAGTAGCTGTACCGGACATTGCATTGGTACAACCTGTCGATGCGTCCGTAGCAAGCACGGAATAAGTTGCAGCAAGTGTTTGGTTACCAAAGCTGATAGCAGAACCTGTGCCAGCTACCTGGCTACCCACCGCCGTGGCACCATTGTATAGTTGATAGTTAATCCCTGTTTGTGAGCTGGCAAGTCCCACAGGCACTCCCGCACCGTATTGGCAATAGGTACCGCCGCCGGTCACAGTTTGCACGTTTGGAAGAGGATCTATAACCACCGTTACACTATTTGACATAGCCTCGGTACAGAGGGTTGTGCTATTAGTAGCAAGTACTGTGTAGGTACCAGATGCTGTGTGCGAGCCAAAGCTGATCGCGGCACCTGTACCTGCTACCGGGCTACCTGCAGGTGACGCACCGTTATAAAGCTGATAGTTGATGCCTGCATTTGTCATGCCCAGTCCGATGACTACACCGGTTCCGCCCGCACAATAATGACCGCCGCCTGTCACGGTATATTGAGTTGGCAAAGGATCGATGACAACCGCCACACTACCGAACATATTACCTACACATCCGGTAACCGTATTTGTAGCCACTGCAGAGTAAGTTCCTGCTGCAGTCCGAGAACCGAAGCTAACTGCTGAACCGGTTCCATCAATCGGGCTTCCCGATACTGATGCGCCATTATATAGTTGGTAGCTGATACCTGTATTAGAACTGTTCAGTCCGATTGCAACACCGCTACCGCCCGCGCAATAATCACCACCACCTGTTACCACGTATTGTGTTGGTAATGGATTCACGGTTACAGATGCTGATCCCGACATTGCATTTGTACATGTGGTAACAGTATTTGTACCAACAACCGTATATGTACCGGCGGTTGCCTGGTTGCCAAAACTGATAGCAGAACCGGTTCCACCAATTGGTGACCCTACAGTAGATGCACCATTGTATAGCTGGTAGCTGATACCTGTCTCCGAATTACCCAATCCGACTGGAACGCCAGAACCACCAGTACAGAATGCGCCACCGCCTGTCACAGTCTGTGCCACCGGTAATGCGTTCATTATCACATCCACCGACCCGGTCATAGGGTTGGTACAAGACGTTGTAGCATCCGTAGCCATTACAGTGTAGGTACCTGCCAGTGTCTGGTTGCCAAAGCTGATTGCAGAACCTGTGCCTGCTACAGGGCTACCCGCCGCAGAACCACCATTATAAAGTTGATAGTTGATGCCCGTTGCTGAGAACGAAAGCCCCACAGCAACTCCGGCGCCACCTGCACAATAAGCGCCGCCACCTGTAACGGTATAGGCCGTTGGTAGCGGATTGATCACGATCGTGGCGTTGCCACTCATCGGGCCCGTGCATGATGTCGAAGTATTAGTCGCCAATACCGTGTAGGTACCTGCTGCAGTGAAAGTGCCGAAGCTGATCGCAGAGCCTGTACCAGACACTGCAGATCCTACAGCGGACGCACCGTTGTAAAGTTGATAATCTATACCTGTGTTAGAATTTGCAAGTCCAACTGCAAGGCCTGCGCCACCTGAACAATAGTTGCCGCCACCGGTAAGCGCGTAAGCGGTAGGCGCAGGGTTAATGCTAACCACCACACTGCCCGTCATACCGCCAACACATGAAGTCGTATTGTTCGTAGCACGTACACTATAAGTGCCGGAAACGTTTTGCGCACCGAAGCTGATCGCAGCACCTGTACCCGCTACTGGGCTACCTGTAGTTGAGGAACCGTTATACAACTGGTAAGTTATGCCAGCGTCTGAGTTTGCAAGACCTACTGAAACCGCCATGCTGTTTTCGCAGGTTGTTCCACCTCCTGTTACAGCATATGCTGTCGGAAGCGGATTCACAGTTACTGTTGCACTGCCGGCCATGTCGCTCTGGCAACCTGTTGACGCATTTGTGGCTAGCACCGTGTAGGTACCTGCAGTGTTAATCAGTCCAAAATCCAACCCGGACGTAGAACCACCCATAGGGCTGCCAATTGCAGTACCTGAACTATTGTAAAGTTGGTAGTTAATGCCGTACAATGACCAATCAAGACCAATATGTACGCCTGCATCTCCAGCGCAGATAACACCACCGCCCGTCACATTATAGATGTCAGGCCTTGGCACCACAGACACATATGCCGTTGTGACCGGATTACTTGTACAGCCCACACCAGGATATGTTACAGTTAGCGAGTACACACCGCTATAAGCTGTTGTAGTTGGCGAGAAGCTTGCACTACCAACGGTGGTTGTAGCGCTGTAAGCGTTAGGCCCGCTCCAGTTATATGATGTAAGACTACCTGTACCGGTAGTACTACCCGCAGTAAATGTCAGCGGAAGCCCCACACACGCCGTAGTAGTGGATGGTGTAATGCTTGCCACGGTGGGAAGATCATTAACCGTAACAGCCGGCGATGTTGTCACCGGATTGCTGGTACATCCTGCACCCGGATATGTCACCGTGAGTGAATAAACACCGCTAGCGCTCGTAGTAAGAGACGAAATGGAAGTGGTGCTACCTGAGGTGGTAGCGCTATAAGCGTTCGGACCACTCCAGTTATAAGATGTCAGGCTACCAGTACCTGACGCGCCTGCACCGGTAAATGTAATAGTGGCACCCTCACAAAGCTCGCTTGCGTCTGCTGTAATTGAAGACACCGTCGGTTGAACGTTCACAGTCACGGAAGTAGTCACTTCTGAACTCGTACATCCTACACCCGGATAAGTTACAGTTAGTGAATAATCACCGCTCGACGCCGTTGTAGTAGGCGTAAACGCTGTACTAACCGCAGTGGTTGTAGTACTGAATCCGTTTGGACCACTCCAGTTATAGGATGTCAATGTACCAGCACCGGTTACAGATCCGGCGAAAAGCGTAAGCGTTGAATTTGTACATACGGTTGAAGCAGATGGTGTGATGCTTGAAACGGTAGGCACCGCATTCACTGAAACTGTCGTTGATACTACATCAGTGCTGGTACACCCTGTTCCCGGATAGGTAACCGAAAGCGTGTACACGCCTGAAGCAGCGGTGGTAGTAGGTGTAAATACTACACTATTGCCAGCCGTTGTTGTAGAGAAGCTGTTAGGGCCGGTCCAGTTGTAAGAGACCAAACCACCTGTTCCCGTAACGCTGCCGGCTGTCAGTGTGAGGTTTGTGCCAAGACAAAGATTTGTAGGCGATGGAGTAATGCTGGCCACTGTTGGCTGTGCATTAAATGTCACCGTTGCACTGCCCTCCGGTCCCCAGCAACCGCCGGCAGACAATGAGCGGAAATAATAAGTACCTGATGTGCTCACTATTTGCGATGTGGCAGGCGTAGCAGTAGAAGTGCCACCTGATGTGGTTCCCTGGAAGTAGATTGTTCCACCTGTTCCGCCGGAAGTAGTCAGGGTAGCATTCGCTGTACAATAAGTACCACCACCGGATACGGTAACAGCAGTTGGCAATGGATCAACAGTAACTGTCGATGACACGGCCTGGGTGCTGGTACATCCGGCTCCTGTGTATGTAACACTTACCGAATATTCACCGCTTCCAGCCGATGAAGCCGGATTTAGAGTAGTGGTGTTTGAAGCTGAGGTAGAACTATAAGTATCAGGGCCGCTCCAGTTGTAGGACAGCAAGGTGCCGGTACCTGTTACCGCGCCGGCAGTAAGCGTCAGCGTTGCGCCTGCACACAATGAAGTAGGAGAAGGAGTTATGCTTGCGACAGTTGGCGTAGCATTTACTGTGAGTACAACCCCTGTCCTAGTGGCACTTACGCAACCCGGTGTAGAGTAGTTTATTTGCATGTTGGGTGCACGTCCAACGTTTGATCCGCCGAAAGGATAGGCTTTTCCGTACCCAACTTTGATCTGAAGATCACTATTCGATCCAACTACAGCTCCTACACTAGCATTATTGGTGTATTGCACACCAGAGCCTGTTGTTGAGGTTACATATATTGCATAGGTCTGACCGGCAGTCACTGTAAGTGGTGAAGACAATGGAATGGTCCTCGGGCCATTTGACCCCGACGAGCTGCCTGCTAACGTGCCGATCAGCGTCCAGCCCGTAGCACTAGCTTCATGGCCCACAAAAGTTCCGGTGCGATAGTAAATCTCATAATCATAGGTGCCGGCAAACGCCAGTGGCGTGAAGGAATTGATGTCAACTGTGTTCAAAGCAGTTACATCAAACATGATGCCGGCATTACCATTGCCACCAGAAAAAGGACTCGCTACAGAGTCGCCGGTGATGTCAACCGCTTCTGCATAGTAAGTAGTCGTTACTGTAGGTGCTGTAACGGTTAGGATATTGCCCGTTCCCAATTGCGTACCAGCGCTAGCCGCGTCATACCAATTAACCTTTGCACCGGAAGACGGTGTAGCAGAAACGGTTGTTGTGCCTCCCGCACACGCTTCATTTCCCGTACTTGACGTAATGGTTGGGAGTGGCAAAACAGTCACAGTTGTAACGGCAATACATGGGCCAGTGAGCTCATAAGTGATCACAGAAGTTCCAGGAGTAACCCCTGTTACAACCCCTGACAATGAACCGACAGTCGCGACACCGGTATTGCTGCTCGCCCATGTGCCACCACCCACTGCATTAGAAAGTGTAGACGTTGCGCCGTCACAGAAAATAGTAGTGCCGGTAATAGCTGCTGGCGATTGGTTTACGGTGACAGAAGGCGATGTCACAACCATCGAACTAGTGCAACCCGCACCAGGATAGGTCACCGTAAGCGAATAGTCACCGCTTGCAGCCGTTGTTGTTGGCGTAAATGCCACATTGTTAGCAACAGATGTCGTACTGTATCCGTTGGGGCCGCTCCAGTTATAGGATGTTAATGTACCGCCACCTGTCACTGACCCTGCAGTCAGAGTCAGGGAATTGCCGGTACAGATATTTGTGCTTGATGGTGTGATGCTTGCCACGGTAGGCACCGCATTTACTGTTACAGCTGGCGACGTCACCGCAAACGTACTCGTACATCCCGTTCCCGGATAGGTTACCGTAAGCGAGTAAGCGCCACTTTCAGCTGTCGAGCTTGTGGTAAATGAAGTAGTGTTTGTCGCAGTCGTTGTACTGAAGGCATTTGGGCCTGTCCAGTTGTATGAAGTAAGTGATCCTGTACCTGTTACAGAACCGGCAGTAAAAGTGAGTGTCGCTCCAATACAATTGATTGCGTTGGATGGCGTAATGCTCGCTACGGTAGGCCGATTATTAACAGTCACGCTTGATGATGTAACAGGATTGCTCGTACATCCCGTGCCGGGGTACGTGACACTCAATGTATACACGCCCGACTGTGCCGTAGTAGTCAGAGACACCGCAGCATTATCTACCGCCGTAGTTGCCGTATAGCCGTTTGGTCCACTCCAGTTATAAGACGTAAGGCTACCGGTACCGGTTACTGCGCCCGAAGTCAAAGTGAGTGTAGACCCCGTGCATATCTCAGTAGAAGAAGGCGTAATGCTCGCAACTGTTGGTAGCGTGTTTACCGTAACCGCCGAACTGCTAACAGAAGAGCTTGTACAACCAGTACCAGGATAGGTAACACTGAGCGAATACGAACCACTGGCTGCCGTTGTGGTCGGCGTGAACGTGACAAAATTCGTTGATGTGGTTGTACTAAAACCATCAGGCCCTGTCCAGTTGTAAGATACTAAACCGCCCGTTCCAGTTACGGCCCCAGCCGTCAATGTGAGCGAGGTACCTAAACAGAGATTAGTTGTAGAAGGAGTAATGCTTGCTACAGTTGGTGGTGTATTGAACGTTACTGCGGCACTACCCTGCTGTCCCCAGCAGCCTGCAACGGTCTGTGCACGGAAATAATAGGTGCCTGATGTATTTACTACTTCTGAGGAACTCGCAGTGCCGGTAGACGTGCCGCCTGAAGTAGTTCCCTGGTAATAAATGGTGCCTCCGGCGCCGCCGGATGCTGTAAGTGTTGTATTCGCAGTACAAAATGTACCACCGCCTGAAACTGATACTGCTCCCGGTTCCGGAGTAAGTGAGAGGCTACCGAAATTGGTTCCCATTGAAAGACCATTCCAGGTGCCGCTCATTGCGGTGTTGGTAATGTTCCCAGGCGCCGCTCCAGTACTTGTTGCTTGTATAGTTATCGCGTCAATAATGATCCAGTTAGTCGACGTGGCATGCGTACCGCTTAGTGTTCCTGTGATCACGATGTCACCACCTACAAATCCGCCGGAGACAGAAAGACCGCTTCCAACGGACGCCAGTGTCAACGTTGAAGAAACATCAAATTGCCATCCTGTTGGTGGGCTGAACGTTATGGACAACGCACCGTTAAAATCTGTAGCAGCCCCCTCCTGAATGATTATAGGACCTATGGTTGTAAACGCCGGATCAGATCCCCCTATTGCTTTCGCAGCACAAATATTCGTGCCACCAAGACTTGGTGTCACAGAAATAGTTGCAAATGAGGAAATACTCCCTGCAAGGAGTATCAGCAGCAAAGCCAGCGCTTTACCACAATTAAAACTTTTACCAACCGAACGCGATAAGGAAAAGTGCTTCATACGTCTGAATTTAACCTTTTCTTGATAACAAACAATTAATATCCCCCACCCGGATTCACAACCAGGCGGTAATATTGACTATAAATATAATAGCCGAAATTTTATTTAAAGAACAAAAAACGCTAATGAAATGTTATTGGAAAAATCGAAAAATAATTTTATTATAGATATACAACATCAATCTACAAGTATCTGAATAGCAAATAGCTGTAGCCTATCTGGAAACCTGTTCACCTCAGATCATCTTAAGACAAATTACGCTTCATAAAAAAAAGTCGCCCCTTCCCGGGGCGACTTTTCGTAATTATTACGTTAATCAGATTCACTATTGCTTCAATACGAAATGGAATACTTTGCGTTCGCTGCCGTTGCTCACATTCAGCATATACATGCCGTTAGCGAGGTTGCCGGTGAGCTGAACAGAAGCATTCAATTCGCCACCCTTCGTAGTAGTCTGTCCGCGATATACAACCTGGCCAAGCATGTCTGTTACCTCAAGGTTAACAACCTCACTTGCCTTGTTGCCGATAGTACCAGTTACAACAAACGCACCGCTCGTTGGGTTTGGCATCATCCTCAGCTCGCTCGCAGCAACGCCTGTAGAAGCTACACTAGTTGTCGCATTCACCTTCATTACTACGGAGTTGATGGTCTCCATTCCACAGCGGCCGGTTCCCCATACCACACATGTTACCGAGTCACCATCGTTCAGGTCATTGCTGCTGAATGTAGGCTGTGTAGCTCCCGGAACTATTGAGCCCCTGATCAGCCACTGGTACTTAGGTTCAGGTCCTGCACCATTAACCACTGTGGTAAATGTAACAGTCTCACCAGCGTTGATCACTGTACCAGGCTGCGCAATGATGTTCACAGCAGGAATGTACTGCTGATCTATGTGCATCATGATCGTGTTGCTCGATACATTGTTCACTGATGGGCAACGATAGCTGCTGTTCAGCTTACAAATTACAGACTGGTTATTTGATGGCATATAAGTGTAGGTAGGTCCTGTAACACCAGGAACTATTGTTCCACCTACTATCCATGTATACACAGGAGCATTTCCGCCATTTACACCTACCGCAGCAAATGTTGCCATAGAGCCAGAGCAAAGCGTATCATCCGGACCAACTACTATGCTAACTGAAGGAGTAAGCTTAGCAATAACTGTCATAGACTTGCTGGCAGAAACAGACGCTACTGAAGGACATGCGGCATTGCTAACCATTGCCACAGTGATCACGTCTCCGTTTGCAGGAGTGTAATCATAAGTATCACCTGTTGCAACCGGTGAGCCTGCAACACTCCATGTGTATGTAGGAGCAGTACCACCATTCACTGGAACAGCACTGTAGGTAACAGATGTTCCCGCACAAGTAGAATCACCAACACTTGATGTCATCGAAACAGCAGGTGTAACCAGCGAAGTGATAGCGATCGTAGCAGTGCCGTCCATCATAGCAGAGCAGCCAGCATCAGTTGTAGCCTTAACAGTGTAAACACCTGCCGTGGTTTTCATGCCAAAATCGAGCAAAGAACCAGTACCGGCAATACTTCCCATATTCACCGAGCTAAGCATCAGCGAATAAGTAACACCAGTCTCAGTACCATCTACTCCTATTGCCACACCGGAACCGCCTGAGCAGTAGCTACCGCCACCTGTTACATTCTGCGTTGCAGGAAGGCCGTTAACCATCATGTCACGAGACTTCATACAACCCGTAGGCAGTGTATAAGTGATCATTACAGAACCAGAAGCCACACCAGTTACGACACCTGATGAGCTCACTGTCGCAAGTGCATCGTCGCTGCTGCTCCAGCTACCACCAGATGTAGCGTTCATCAATGTAGCTGTAGAACCTTCACACACGCTCATTGCGCCTGTGATGTTTGCAGGAAGTGCATTCACCACTACGTTCGCAATTGCCATACAACCAGTATTCACCGAGTATGTAATGACAGCGGCACCGGCATTAACACCTGTAACCTCACCTGTAGACATATCTACAGTAGCTACTGCAGAGTTGCCGCTAGCCCACATACCACCCATAGTGGCACTGCTGAGCGTTGTGGTCAATCCCTTACATACATTAGTAGTTCCTGTTACAGGCTCTACTGACGGATGAACTTCTACCATCCTTGCGCGCATACAACCCGTAGGAAGTGTATAAGTGATGTTAGCAGTACCTACATTGCCCGAAGTGATGATTCCTGACATACCATCGATATCTGCTACAGATGCATCGTCAGTGGTCCATGTACCACCCAGGTTTGCGTTGCTGTAGATAGAAGTGAGCCCCTGGCAAACGTTTCCGTTTCCTGCGATAAGTGCTGGCAGCGGGTTGATCGAAACCACTGCTATCCTACGACAGTTATTGCCTGTTTTGTAAGTCACAACCGATGTGCCCGCTGCTACGCCTGTTACCAGACCCGTAGCGTCGATCGATGATGCACCGTTAGATGTGCTCCATACACCACCCGGTGTAGCATTTTCAAGTTGCGTTGTAGACCCAGCACATACCGTCATGTTACCGGTAATAGCATCCGGTACGGAATTAACTATCAGAGAAGAAGTAGTATAGCAACCTGTGCCCAGCATATAAGTAATGATGCTGAAGCCGGCGCTTGAACCTATCGCTGAACCAGTCAAAGAATTGATCATAGCCACAGACATATCGCTCGAAGACCATGTGCCACCTGGAGTAGCATCGCCGAGGAATGTAGATGAGCCCTCACAGATGTTCATGTTGCCTGCAATTGGAGCTGGCAGTGCATTAACCTGCACCAGTTTAGTCTTGTAACAGCCTGTAGGACGTGTGTAAGTAATGTACACACTACCTGCTGCAACACCACTTACCATACCTGTGCCATCAACATTTGCAATAAGTGCGTTTCCTGAAGTCCAGTTACCACCTGCAGTGGAGTTAGCAAGGCTCATTGAAGAACCAACACACACATCAGTACCACCAGTGATATCAGCTGGCAAGCCGTTCACTACAAGTGATGCCACTGACTGGCAACCTGTAGGCAGCTTGTAAGTGATAGTAGCATTTCCCTGGTTCTTACCAAGTGCCAGACCTGCAGAAGTGATCGTAGCAAGCGTAGTGTTGCTACTGCTCCATGTACCACCAGGAGTTGCATCTGTAAGCGCTGTAGTAGAGTTTTCACACACATTCAGCGTTCCGAAGATCGGCGCAGGAAGTGGATTTACATTTACCACCACAGAACGGGCGCAAGTTGTAGGCAGCGTGTAGATGATTGTCTCAGGGCCCGCGTTTCCGCCAAGCACTTCACCTGTCATCATGTCCACAGATGCATTCACACCCGAGCCAACACTCCATGTACCACCCAGGCTCGCATCTGCAAGCATTGTTGTAGAACCAACGCAAACGTTAAGGTTGCCTGTAATAGAAGCAGGAAGCGGATTAACAACAATGTTCTGTATGCTACGGCATCCTGTAGAGAGTGTGTAAGAAATGTTTGCATTACCTGCAACACCGCCTGTCACCACACCACTTGCGCTATTTACATTCGCATTTGCAGGAGAAGAAGAACCCCATACGCCACCAGCTGGTGACGCACCAAGAGTAATACTAGATCCTGTACAAACCTGTGTAGTGCCTGGCAAAATAGTAGGCGTAGCATTTACAACGATATCACGTGTGCGATAGCAACCTGTAGGCAGCGTATACGTAATTGTAGTATTACCTGCAGTACCACCTGTTATGACACCGGCACCAGCCACAGAAGCTATGCTGCTGTTGTCTGAAGACCAGTTACCACCTGCAGGCGATGCGCCCCATGTGATGTTAGAACCACTACATACAGCAGCAGGGCCTGTGATAGTACCCGGAAGACCATTAACAGTCACCATTTGAGTAGTAGCACATCCTGTAGGCAGCATATAGGTTACAAAAGCGTTACCAGCTACACCACCTGTTACAACACCTGTAGAAACATCTACAGAAGCTATCAGGCTGTTGCTGCTGCTCCATGTACCACCACCGTCAGCGTTTCCAAGGCCGGTAGTCATACCAGTACAAACCTGTGGAGTACCGGTAATGGCAGATGGCTGTGCATTTACAGTAACGATTACAGAACGGCTACAACCAGTAGTCGCGTTTATATAGTCGATCTGTACAAGGCCCGCACCTACACCGGTAACAACGCCTGTAGGAGAAACTGTAGCTATTGCAGTATTACCTGAAGACCAGATACCACCCGGAGTAAAGTTGTACAACGTGGTGTTTTGACCTACGCACACTTCCTGTGTACCGGATATCAGACCAGGAAGTGCATTCACCGTTACTGCCGCAGTATTCTTACAACCTGTAACAGGAAGTGTATAAGTAACAGTAACAACGCTCTGGCTTACACCAGTAGCAACACCGGAAGAGGCATCAATGTAACATCCACCAGGGTTGTTGCTTGTCCAGGTACCACCAGCTGGTGAGCTGGAAAGGCCTGTCATTTCGTCCTGGCAAATTTCCAGGTCGCCGGTTGGCGCGGATGGCAGCGCGTTCACTATGATTGGCGTAGAAACGGCACAACCGGTAGAGGACAGCGTATAATATACTGTAGCAAAACCTGTTGATCCACCGGTTACAACACCAGTACCTGCACCTACTGATGCATTTACAGGGCTGGAACTTGTCCACACACCACCCGCAGTTGTGCTGCTCAGTATGGTCTGTGAACCCTGGCACACACTTGTTGTACCTGTGATTGGACTTGGCAGCGCATTAATAGTTACAAGTTTCGTTGTAATACAGCCGGTAGGCAGTTGGTAAGTCATCATTGAATTACCTGCATTAACACCTGTAACAAGACCACCGCCAGTGATAGTTGCTACAGATGGATCACTGCTAATCCAGTTACCACCGCCAGGAGTGCTGGAAAGTGTATTTGTAGCGCCCTGGCACATAACAGCAGTGCCGGTAATAGCACCAGGTGTTGCGTTAACTGTTTCCGAGGTTGTAATGATACAGCCTGAAGGAAGCGTATACGTGATGTTCGTCATGCCAGCTGCCAAACCAGAAACAACGCCAAATGCGTTTACTGTTGCTGCTGCAGTATTGCTGCTTACCCATGTACCGCCGCTCACTACGTGAGACAGACCCGTCGTAAGACCCTCACACACTTCCATAGAACCGCTAATAGGCGATGGCAATGGAGCTACAGTTGCTACTGCAGTCATGCGACAACCCGTTGGCAAGGTGTAGGTAATTTCAGATGTACCTACTGCAATGCCGGTCATAGCACCAGACATCATATCTATTGATACATTACCATTGCTGGCAACCCATGTACCACCTGAAGCACTGTTACCCAGCATGAACGTAGTACCAACGCACACATTCAGATTGCCGGTTACAGGGCCAGGAAGCGGATTCACGTTTACAACCACCGGATTTGTTGTAGTACATCCGGCATTGCTCGTTACGGTAACACTATAGTTATTAGCACCTGTTGAGGTAGGTGTAATAGTTGGGTTTGTACAAGTAGTACAAGACAATCCAAGTGTGCCGGTCCACGCATATGTAGATGCTGGCAGCTGACCTGTCACAGAAATATTATCAAGATACCAGTAGTACTGAGATGCATCATACTTCCAACGCAGCCTAACGTCAGACTGACCTATAGCCGGTGCTGGCAGAGAGATTGAAGTTTCAGGAGTAGATGCACTCCACGCGCCGGAACCTACGCTGGAGAATGGTGACATACCATGTTCCTCGAGTAGAGTCCATGCACCACCATTTACAGAGTATTCGATCCTCGCACTCACATCCGGATCAGCAAACAGCAGATACTCGTTAAATGTAAGAACTGCCGAGCCATAGCCCAGGGTAGAGAAAGAAGGAGACGTAATAGTCGAACTTGTAATGGTTCCCAGAGCAGCAGCCTGCAGCATATTAGATGATCCATCACCCGGAACACCCGCAGCATTCGCACTAGGAGGCACTATCTGCCATCCTGTTGGCGCTCCTGCGCCGGAAATAGTCCACGGACCTAAGCCAGTATTAAAATCCTGTGACAGAAGGGCGAAAGTAGGATTTGGAGAGTTTGCAGTGAATGAAGCAGACTCACCCATACAAATTGTTGTAGGTCCGGGAGGTGTTACCGTTACCACTGGCAGCGGATTAACACTCAGCACCTGAGACCTGTAACAAAGGTTGGACAACGTATAAGTGATGTCAACAAGACCTGCACCTACACCCGTTACAACACCCGACGATGCACCAACAGTAGCCAGGGTTGTTGCACCTGATGTCCAGGTACCACCGGGTTCTGTATTGCCGAGAGATATATTAGAAGCCTGGCAAACCGCATTCGGACCTGAGAAAACGGAAGGAGAAACACTCACCGTAATCACTGGAGATGTAGCGGGGTTACTCACACAACCCGCAGCCGATGTAACTCGTACACTGTATGTACCTGATGAAGCCACACCAGGAGGTGAAAAAGTCGTATTATTTGCAGTGGAAGTTGCTGTATAGGCAGAAGGTCCGCTCCAGCTATACGACACTACTGAACCCGATGTTGCACCGGCTGTCAGCGTGAGCGGAGTGTTAGCGCACAGGCCAGCGGCCGATGGCGTAATAGCTCCCACTGTTGGCTTACCATAAATACCTACCACACGTGTAGACCTACACCCGCCGGGAACTGTATATGTGATTGTAGCAGCACCCGCCGCAAGGCCAGTCACTACACCACTTGAACTCACCGTAGCCAGGCTCGTGTTGCTGCTGCTCCATGTACCGCCGCCGGTGGCACATGCCAACGTTGTAGTACCTGGGAAGCACACAAAATTTGTGCCGGTGATCGGTGCAGGATTAGTACAAGGCGCGGTAATGTTGATCGTGTAATCGCGCGTCTCACCATATGTTATTGCTGTTGTAGGGCATCCCGGAATGTTTGGATACATCAAACCACCGCAGCAACCTGCATAGTTTCCTACAAGCCTCATCCTGTATGAACCTGGAGGAGTACCCGCAGGGATCGCAATCGAATATGAAGTACCAGGTGACGCATACTGTGCAGTAGCACCACCAACTACTTCACCTGATGTGAAGTTACCATCACCATTCAGGTCTATATATATCTGACTGTTCATGCAGCAGGAATATCCTGTACCAATAGTCGCAGTGTAGCTACTACCGGAAAGAACAGTACATGACATAGCTGTATTGTTCAGATAACCCGTTCCATTACAGCCGGTAGCATCCGCAATACTTCCCGAAGATCCTGTAAGTGAAGTTATACGACTAAACATGCTATAAGAGCTACACGAAGCTGAAGCGCTCGAGTATGCCGGCGTACAATAAGTAGGAGCAGTAAAAGTAGCAGTCACGCTATTTGTAGTTGCAGATCCGCCTGCTGCACACGTTACGACGCAACGGAAATAAGTAGTAGCAGAAAGACCAGTATATGCATATGAAGGAGCAGTTGCACCTGTCACATCACTCCATGGACCTGAAGTTGATGTGGCACTCTGCCATTGATACGAAAGACCACCAACGGCACTGGTACCGGAAAGTGAAAGTGTAAATGGAGTTGCGATTGTTCCGCTTGAAGGACTAACTGAAGCAGTTCCAGGTGTAGGCGCTCCAGTACATGCGTTAGCACCTGTTCCACTTACCGGCACATTCACTGAAGCCGCACCGCCACCAGACAATACGATGTTGCCTGATGATGCACCCAATGCTGTAGGAGTAAAACGAACAAAAACTGTCTGAGTACTTAGTGAGCCACCCGTGTATGGGAAGCTCAGTGTAGAGAACCAAAGTGTACCTTCAAGAGATACTTCAAAGCCTGTAGGTGCTGTAACATCAATTGTACCCGTAGTAGACAAATATAATCCTGTCAGCGTAAAACTGATAGCTGAAGAAGTCTCTCCTACTGTCACGCCACCAAATGCAAGAGACGATGGCGCTGCCAAGATCGTAGGCACCAACGGGGTGATGGAAACATAACCATTACCTGTACGGAAATCAGCCGTAGTACTGGTGCCAGAAAGACCTGTGCCACCAATGTAAGACGAGCCGCCGCCACCGCCGCCATATGCGCCGGAGCCGCCGCCGTAATAGCCACCGCCACCGCCGCCGGAGTAGTTAATACTTGAGCCACCGCCACCAAAACCAAGTGAACCAGAAGGGGTGCCGCTACAAGTTGAGCCGGATCCGCCTGAGGTCTGAGTACCACCCAAACCGGTGTAGCATGACCCTGTAGTACCACACTCACGACCGGCAAGGCCTGTAAGGCCACCGCCAGCACCGCCCCACTCATCTGTCATGGCGCAGTCATAACCGGCACCGCCGCCACCTGCTGCAACTATTACACGATTTGAAAGGGCTGTACCTCCGACACGAACGTCGGAAGATCCGCCGCCGCCGCCGCCATAACCCCTGCCGTCACCGCCTTGCGCACCGCCGCCGCTACCATTTGCGCCGCCTGCACGTGTACCACTAGTGCTCGTACTGGTAGTACCAGCACCTCCAACATAAACAAACAACTGCTGTCCCGGCGTTACAGCAAGCGCACCCTGTGCCCTGCCTCCTTTACCCCCCGGAGAAGAAGTAGAATACGCGTTTCCACCCTGCCCTCCGGCCGCGTCGATCATTACCGACGTGCACCCGGTAGGCACCGTGAAGGTGTACGTACCGACAGACGAATACGTAGTGGTCTGGGCATGTGCATGCGATAGTAGCAGCATCAAACCCGCGACAATGAAACTAAAGTGAAGTTTCTTCATACACTTGGTTTTTTGGTATTGATTTATGGTTAAGCTTTAATTTTTATGTCTTAAAATCAGCGCTATAGTGCGTTATCGCTCACATTTTCAATGCATATTGAACACATTGCAATTTTGCGAAGTTTTAAAGTTAAAAATTAATTGTTGGTTTTAACAAAATTATTTGACGATTTTTTTTTAGCGAACCGGGCCTGAAGAAAATAACAACTATTTATTATATTTATTAATGCGCTCAACCGGGCGAAGTACTTATACCCTGGGCAATAATTAAGGACAACCAAATGAATGGTGCGGGTAGGCTGAGAATCTTCACGGTTCAGTTTTCGTAAAAACTTCCTTCGGCATACATCTTTGCTTATATTTACACATTAAACAACTTTCAAATCTGCAAAACCTGCAGAGCTGATAATTCATAGCTATGATCAAAAAGCTACTATCCGCACTTTGGCTGTCTGCCGTAGCAGGCACCCTTTCAGCCCAGACAGTAACCTTCAGTGTTCCCGTTGCGCCTTGCCACAGTGATGGCGTCATCACTGCCAGTGTCACCGGCATGACGCCACCTCTCACCGTAACCTGGGTTACGCACGGCACTACCGCTGCCACCATCGTGCACACCGTTACCGGCACCAGCGATGGACTCACCACATACAGCGGCGGGCCTGTAGATGTGTACATTTCGGATGGCACGCTATTTACTTCTGCAAGCTATGGGGCATCACACGCTATTTCCTACTCGACATCTACCTCCGATGCAGTATGTCCTGCACTCGGCACGGCATCTGGCACGGCATCTGGTGGCACCGCTCCATACATTTATAAGTGGTACGACAAATCAACAGGCTCCGTTATTGCATCCGGTGCGGTCGCCAATCTCCCAACAGGCAATTACGGCCTCACCATCACCGACGCATCTGGTTGTGAGTTTGGCTCAAAATATGTTGACGATACTATTGCTGTCGGTTATGTCTCCTACAGCGCCACTGTTTCCGCAACAGCAGCTAACTGTACAGACGGTACCGGAAGCGTTGACGATGTGGACCCCGCCGCCGTATTGCCCATTAGCTACAGATGGTCAAACGGTGCCAGCTCTGCTGCGGTATCAGGCCTTTCAAAAGGTCATTATACGGTAGAGATCATCGATGCCGCGGGCTGCAAAGCCTCAGCAGCGACAGGCGTATATACGCCATATAGTATAGACGTTGCGCAAACTACAGCAATCACAACCTCATCTTCTGCTACTCCGGCCACTTGCACTTCGGCTGACGGCAGCGTATCAGTTGCGCCATCAGGTGGCACTGCACCTTATTCCTTCTCATGGAGCAATGGAGCAGTTACCGCCAGCCAGGCCGGGCTCGCATCCGGCGCGTACTTTGTAACCGTTACAGACGCTAATGGCTGCACTGCTGAAGACGTTGTTTTCGTAGGTGCCACATCTCCCATTACTGCTGCTACATCCAGCGCCGCAAGCCTTTGTACCAGCGCTACCGGCAACGCCTCTGTAATGGTTTCCGGCGGCACAGCCCCTTACAATTACTACTGGTATACAACGCCTGTACGCACCACGTCTACCGCTGCAGCGCTGCCACCGGGCGACTATCGCTTCAAGGTTACTGATGCCATGGGTTGCACCAGCACAGGCACCGTTACAGTACCACCTGTTAATATTATCAGCGCTGCTGCCTCTTCTACAAGCCCATTATGCATGCTCGCTAATGGCTCTCTCTCTGTAACGCCTACCGGCGGTGTTGCTCCCTACTCCTATTCATGGAGCACAGGCGCTGCCACCCCGGGCATCACAAGCATACCTGCCGGCTCATACAGCCTCACGATCACAGACGCGATGGGCTGCAAGATCAAGCCCACTTACCATCTTTCATCTTATTCCACGGTTGGCATAGGAATGTCTGCAACAGATGCATCTTGCGTTTTTGCAGCTGATGGTTCCATCATTGCAACTGCATTTGGAGGCACGGCACCTTATTCATATTCATGGACATCTGGCGCCACAACCGCTACATTGTCTGGCCTGCCTTCAGGTCACTACTGGGTTACAGCTACCGATGCATCGGGCTGCAAAGCAACGCAACACGCATTCCTGGGCTACGACACAACTGCAACAAGCTGCTTCTGCACTATAGAAGGAACTGTATATGGTGACGCCAACGGCAACTGCTTTCTTGATGGCAGCGAAGCCGGGGTGCCACATGTTCAGGTATTGTGCAGTGGTGTAGGTTATACCTATACAGATGCCAGCGGTCACTACTCATTCAGGGTGCCTGCGGGTTCTTATACCATCACAGAAACGTTACCTGAGCTATACGCACTTTCACCTTGCCAGCTCAATGGCATTTCTGTAACAGCGGCCTCAGGCGGCGGATGTACAAACATTGTTGATTTCGCAAACTCGTTTACACCTGCTCACAACCTGCGCATCAGCACATCTACGATCATACCGCCTGTTCCGGGTCACACAGCCGCTCAGCGCATGGTCATTGTCAATGAAGGTACATTGTCAGAAGATTCAGTATTTACGAGCTTCAGGCCCGATGGGCAGTTGCTCATACCTACCTTTGTTTCGTCGGGAGTCTTCACTGGCGGCAACTATTACTATACGAACACAAGTTCAATTGGCACACTCGATCCGGGAAAGAATCGCGAATTCACCATCAGCTACAACACTCCGGCAAACATGCCTTTGTCTGCACAGATCATTACAAAAGACACAGTAGCATATAATGCCGAGCCGCTTGCATGGCTTGCAGACAACACGCCTTCAAACAATGTTTGCCAGCATTCCACAACTGTTGTATCTGCATTCGACCCCAACTTCAAAGAAGTAACACCACGCGGCATCGGAGCAAACGGTATCATCGCGGCAGAAGACAGCGTACTTGAATATTCAATACACTTCAGGAATACCGGCGCGTCATACGTGCAAGATGTAACCATTGTTGATACGCTTGACAACAATGTAGAATGGACTTCCCTGCATCCGGTGTATCAGTCAGCTCCATGCCAGGTATCTGTTGTGGACGCAGGCACGAAGAAGGTTGCGACCTTTACATTCCACAACATAAACCTGCCGTCACAAATGACTGACGACATGCGCAGCAACGGCATGATTACCTATACCATACACACAAAGCCGGGCCTCGCTCTTGGCGCGCAGATTCGCAATCGCGCATCCATTTACTTCGACTATCACGAGCCTGTTACTACTAATACAACCCTTAATACTATTGGCAATCCGGGTTCAGTTTCAGTAGGCAACAATGCAACGGCTCATTCTTCGTTGATGGTTTATCCAAACCCGGCAAACAGTTCGTTCCATACCATTCTGAAAAATGAAGCTAACGGCAGCGCAGTGATGACGATTGCTGACGCAACAGGAAAGGTAGTGATGGGTAAAAACATTGAACTCAAAGCAGGAACACAATCAGTAGTTACAGACATAACCGGATTTACTTCGGGCGTTTATTTCGTAACCGTTTCCGGAAACGGCCGTTCACAAACTGCCAAACTCATTGTAGTTCGTTAACAGTTATCTTATACTTATCAAAAAGCCTGGCCTTGCAGCCGGGCTTTTTTTTGTCTGTTGCCATGACCACCGGGAACGGCCTGAAAGTCGCCACATCTTTTCTGTTCACAAACACAATATATATTACGCAATCTCCGTTACTTTGCGAAACAACCAGGCTTTATGAAACAACTGTCTCTGATCGCGCTTCTAATTGCATTTCTGTTTGCGACCCCGCATTCCTATGCCGGCTTCGCAATAAAAAAGACGACAAAAAAGGAATTTGTTTCGGGGAACGTATTTGCATCAGGGGTTGGTCAAAGGCTGATAGCTGCAGATGAGTTTGTAAGCATGCTGCACTCCTATGTAAACCATGATGAAGATAATAACCCTCATCCAAAAGACACAAGTGGATGGGAAGGCATCGTGGCACTGTGCTGTGGTGTGTTGGCTCCTTTCACACTTATTTCGGCAATACCTGCCATCATTTTCGGCGCGCTCGGCATAGGCAGAGGCAAAAAACATCAGGGCATGGCTATTGCAGGTCTTGTGTTGGGAGTGGTAGTTGTCTTTCTGTTTGCATTCCTCATAGTAGGACTCACCGGCGGCTTTTAGTCCAAAAAGCAATACTTAAAGTACTATCTGTTGCAGGAGTTCACTCTTCTGCGGGTAGTCGGTATTGTAATGCAATCCACGACTCTCCTTTCTGAATTGTGCACTCTTCACGATCAGGTAGCCAATAGTTATCAGATTACGTAGCTCACAAAGCTGCGGTGATAACGTAGCCGCCTTATAAAGCTCTTCTGCCTCGTTATGCAACAGGTCTATACGGCTCATGGCTCTTTCCAGCCGCACATCGTTGCGCACTATGCCCACGTAGTCACTCATTATCAGTTGCACTTCTTTCAGGCTTTGCGTTATCAATATCATTTCTTTTGGCTCTGTAGTGCCGGAGGCATTCCAGTCAGGAACCGCATCGCAATAGTCTAGCTTGTCTATGGCGGAAGCTACATCTTCAGCGCACCTGTGGGCAAATACAAGTGCTTCCAGGAGCGAGTTAGAGGCAAGCCGGTTTGCACCATGCAGCCCCGTGCTGGCACACTCGCCACATGCGTACAGGTTCCTTATTGAGGACCGTCCGTATTCGTTTGTCTTCACGCCACCGCAACAGTAGTGAGCAGCCGGCGCCACAGGTATCATCTGCCTTGCCACATCTATTCCAATAGACAGGCAGTGGGCCTGTATGTTGGGGAAGTGTTCGTGAAAACGTTCCATATCCATATGGCGGCAATCAAGATACACATGTTCTGTACCCGTACGTTTCATCTCGCTGTCTATAGCTCGTGCCACTACATCTCGCGGAGCCAGGTCTGCACGTGCATCATATGTTAACATAAATGCCTCCCCGTCTTTATTTCGGAGTATGCCTCCATCGCCACGCACGGCTTCCGTCACAAGGAACGACGGGCTCACACCGGCTTCGTATAAAGCAGTAGGATGGAATTGAATGAACTCCATGCTCTCAATGCGTGCCTTTGCCCTGTAGGCCATTGCAATTCCATCTCCGGTGGCAATCCGGGGATTGGTAGTAGTGCGGTACACCTGTCCCACCCCACCAGATGCCAATAGCGTGCATTTCGCCAGTATCTTCTCTACGGATTTCGTAAGCGTATTAAGCGCATATACGCCATAACAAGTGATGTCTGGTGTACCCTTTGTTACAAGGTAGCCCAGGTGATGCTGCGTGATAAGGTCCAGCACAAACCAATGATTGTGGATATGAATATTTCCGCATTGCTTTGCCTCCTCTACCAGCGCTCGTTCTATCTCAAAGCCGGTTATATCCTTGTGGTGTAGTATCCTGTTTTCTGAATGCCCTCCTTCCTTCCCACGCATGAAGTCGCCCGCAACATCTTTGTCAAACCTCGCGCCCCACTCTATTATCTCATTCACACGGTCCGGCCCTTCTTTTACCACAAGGTCCACTATAGTACGATTACATAGACCATCCCCTGCTACCAGCGTATCGTCTATGTGCTTATTATAGCTATCATTCTCAAGATCATTCACTACTGCTATGCCACCTTGAGCATACTTGGTGTTTGTCTCGTCCGTATTTGCCTTGGTTAGGATTGTGACGGTCTTATCAGGAAATTTCCGCGCTGTCTTGACGGCAAATGTCAGGCCGGCAATGCCCGATCCTATCACCAGGAAATCTGTACGTATCATGCTCATCTTATCAATCGGCAATTTACGAAACCAACGCTCTCCACCAATTTTCTTGGGCTATACATGATTTGCTTCGGCTTGCCATTTCACCGTATGCAATCAGGCCATTCCTATATCCTCCGATAAACGACTATTGAATTATGTCCGCCGAACCCAAATGTATTGTTCATTGCTATGTCCACCCGCCTTTCCCTTGCGGCACCTATCACAATATCAAGGCTGCCGGGTATCTCTGCATCAATTTCAGTAGTGTTTATGGTTGGCGGAACGATGTTGTTGTTGATTGCCTTTATACATAGAATGCTCTCTATAGCACCGGCACCACCAAGCAGATGCCCGGTCATAGATTTCGTACCGCTTATCGAAAGATTTCTCGGGTCCGCACCAAACGTTTTCAGAATAGCCTTCACCTCGCTGATGTCCCCTACAGGTGTTGATGTTGCATGTGCATTCAGGTAGTCAACTTCAGCAGGGCTTATACCCGCCTCCTTCAGTGCACTGTTCATTGCATGAGCCGCACCCAGCCCCTCAGGATGTGTGGCCGTCATATGATAGGCATCAGCCGTCATCGCGGCCCCTACTACCTCTGCATAGATTCGCGCACCGCGCGCACGCGCATGTTCATATTCCTCAAGTATCAGCGCGCCTGCCCCCTCACCCATCACAAAACCGTCGCGATGCACATCAAATGGCCTTGAGGCACTCGCGGGGTCATCATTGCGCGCAGACATGGCCTTCATCGAAGAAAAGCCACCCATAGACGCCTCGGTAATGGGCGACTCCGACCCACCGGTTACAAACACTTTTGCCTTACCAAGCCTTATGTAATTGTATGCATCCATGATAGCTGTGTTGGAAGTAGCACACGCTGATACTGCCGTGTAGTTTATACCCATCAAACCGAACTTCATCGATATCATTCCAGATGCCATATTCGTGATCAGCCTCGGCACAAAAAACGGGCTGAATCTGGGGGTTCCATTTCCACGGGCATACTCTTTCACCTCCTGCTCAAATGTTTCCATACCTCCCTGCCCCGAGCCCCATATCACGCCAATTTCAAAAGGATCCATTTTTGAAATATCCAGCCCACTATCAGCCAGCGCCTCAGATGCCACGTACAGCGCATACTGTGTGAACGTATCACTTCGTTTTATCTCGTTGCGGTCCAGGTATTTTTCAGGCGTGTAGCCCTTCACTTCACAGGCAAACCTATTCTTGAATAATGTCGGATCAAAGCGAGTGATCGTTGCTGCGCCACTTGTTCCATTTACAGCGTTTGTCCAGAAAGTTGATACGTCGTTACCTATCGGCGTCAAAGCGCCCAGGCCGGTTACTACTACTCTCGTCATGAGGTCAGGTCTTTAATGATTGATTTTTTAATGATGCTAAAATCCTCGCTTTTAGTGAGCCTTGTTAACTGAAGGGAAGCAAGCATGTTTGTGACAATTAGCAATGCACGACTCCTGGCGTTACCGCCAAACCTAAACACACCTTCATCCCTTCCTTCCTCCAATATTTCCGTTACCCACTCCAGTATACGGGCCGCCACTTCTTTAAGTGCCACCCTGATATCTTCATTCAGCGTATGCAAGTCGGGCGCAAGGGAGCCAACCAGGCACACACGGTCGGCCTCTTTCGACCGGTCATAAATGGACATATATTGCTCTAAACGATCAAGAGGAGCCGACTTTTTTGCCAGCGAGATCATTTCTTCTAATGCCACCTGCTGACGCTTAATTACGGCAAGGCATAAACTGGACTTTGTCGGGAAATAATAGTGAACGGAGGCGTTCTTGATCCCCATTTCTTCCGAAATGTCTGCAAAACTGAAAGCATTTATGCCGCGATCCCTGATGAGGTCGTCTGCCAATGCAACAATTCTATCCCTGGTAGTCACCTGACAAATGTACCTACCTTTTAGTAGGTAGGCAAATTTTAAATCTACTTGCGACTTCCTGCACTACATGTTGTGACAAACATCATATAATTCCCGGCAAGGGCTGACTATCTTTGGGAAATAAAACGCAAACCCACCCATAGTTCATTGCCTGAAAAATCGAATAAATGAAAGTAACTTTTATATCTCAAGCGTCGCTGCTTATTAAGACTTCTGATTGCACCATCCTTACTGACCCATGGTATATGGGTACAGCATTCAACGACGCATGGAAATTGTTACCCGCGTCCGCATGGGACAACAGTATGCTGGATCAGGTAGACCATCTCTGGATCTCACACGAACACCCGGACCACTTTCATATTCCAACCCTCAAGTCGTTTCCACAGGCATTCAAAGACCGTGTCATACTGTTATTCCAGAAGAACAATACCGACAAGATGCCTAACGCATTTCGCAAACTGGGGTTCAAAAACATCAGGCTACTTGATAACCGCAAAATATATCCAGTAACAGCGGAGACAAGAGTCTACGTTTCCCAGATAGGTCAGATGGACTCTTCCCTGGCTGTACTCAACAAAGGCTGCACATTACTGAATCTAAATGACTGTGAGGCAAATGCCATTGACTGCAAGAACTTCCTTAAAGACCTCGGAAAAGTCGATTACGTCTTTAATCAGTTCTCTATGGCAGGATACAACGGCTTCTACGATTATGAGAATCACCTGCCGGGAACTGCACAAACGATCATCAACAACATGATCGAGAACCATCGCGACCTGGGCGCAAAATACTCTATTCCCTTCGCCAGCAATCTGTACTTCTGTACAGAAGACAACAAGTACATGAATGACTTTGGCAATACTCCCGGCAAGGTCTATGACCGGTTTCACAAAGAAAATCTGGGAATGATCGTGCTGTTCGCCGGCGAAACACTTGATACAGACCATCCTGAGGCGCACAATACCATTGAGTCAATTGCGAAGTATGATGACATGTACGCGCATGGCGAAAAGATCATTGACACACCGCCGCTCATTCAACTTGACAAGATCCATGAAGCCCTGAAAAAGCGATCCGAACAGCTTCACACAAAATTTCCACGGTGGATACTCAAGAAGCTACAGCCGGTCATTGTAAGGATACCTGACCTGGGCAAAACAGTGGAGTTGTGCCTGTATACAGGGGAACTGAAAGAAATAGATAAGGGCACCGACTTTGATCTGGAAATCTATTCTCAGCCACTACACTTCTCTTTTGAAACCACATGGGGACTGCAAACCATGGGTGTGGGCGCCCGGTTTCGCATAAAGAGCAAACACGGTGTGTGGAAATGGTACAGGATCGTCACCTCTCTGAATAATGCCGAGATGTATCTGAAACTGAAATATCTCTTTACTAAAGACAACATTGCATTCGTCAGGGCCAGGATGCAAGGTGGCCTTAACCAGCTTTTCTATCAGCTAAAAAGAATGGAAGCATAGATTTGGCATAAATTTTGCATGGGTTTACCTGGTATGCCCAGCCCCTCTCTTAGCTCACGTACCCTGCTGTACGTAGCCTTGCTTGTCTTTATTCTACTAAAGATTCCTTTGCTGCACTACGCGTTCTACTGGGACGAAAGCTGGGTCTATGCGCCCGCTATATTCTCGATGTATGAGCATGGTGCAAGCATAATGCCGAACGCCATTCCGCCCGAGCTTTCAAGAGGACATCCACTCATTTTTCATGCAATGTATGCGCTCTGGATGAACGTTGCGGGGCCTACGAATTTTTCGATGCACCTCATGTCTCTAACACTTTCGATAGGACTCGCATTGTTAGTATTCTACGTCCTGGCAAAAAGGTTTGATGATGAGACCGCATTGCTCGCAGTACTGGTTTTACTATCCACCCACGAGTTCTTCATGGCCTCAACTTTTGTATTGAACGATATTCTCCTTGGTGGGCTTGCCTTACTTTCCATACATCTTTATGCTGCGGGTAGTTACAGAAAAGCATCCATCGCCCTGACATTACTTGTCCTGACAAAGGAAAGCGGCATAGCCATTTGGCTTGCAATATGTGGCATTGAAGTATGGCGCCAACGCAAACAGCTAATGCAATTAAAAACTGCATGGCCAATCGCCACCTTACCTGCCTCAGTACTTCTCATTTTCCTGCTACTTCAGAAGCACCTAATGGGCTGGTATCTTTACCCAAACCACATCGAGAGCATTGCACCGGGGATACTTAGCACGCTGGACAAGCTTCAGCAAAGTCTTAGATTTATATTCTCAGAATCAGGAGAATCGTACCTGACTATTTTAATTCCCACTTTGTGCCTTGTCGTATTTTTCACTTCAAGACAAAAGAAATACCTGGCGCCTGCTCTATTCGTCGCAGCACTTTTCGCCAACATGCACTTATTCTCGTATAAGGATGCCATCTTTTATGCGTTCCCAATATTCTGCATAGCACTGGCAATTCGCTACACGCACCGCATTACGGTTTCGCTTTCATCAAACAACGCACTGTTCCTCCAGACAGCATTGATCTGCGCCTCGGTGTACTTGTATTTTTGCTGCGTAAACTTCTTCGAAAAACGATACCTGTTTCCCTCCTTGCTGCTGATTCAAGTAGTACTCACACCCGTTCTGGCCTTGTGGCTCATGAAAAAGACGGGGATGCGAAAACCGCTGCGGTATGCAATAATCCTGCTTATCCCCCTTCCTTTAACACTTAATAATCGACACTTTGTCGAGTTCGACCGTATGTGGGTACAAAGTGCAGTGGTAAAATTCATGGAAAAAAATTCGCTTTACCGGGCCAACATTTGCGCGCCATCCTTTTTTGAACGGATTCACCTTGCCGACCCCAAAACAGGATTCCGATCAAGCCCGGAGAAATTCACTAATATATCTGCGAACATCACCCATAGCACTGATTACGTGATAGTTGACAATGCCGAAACAACTGACATCCAATACCCCGTCGGTTTCGACCCCAAACGCTACAGTCTCCGGTTCAAGGCTCACAAAGGTGAAACTACAGCCCTTATCTACATCAGGATCCATCAGGCCCCGGCAGACGCGGCGACCAACACTTCTAAAACTTTGTGAATTTCTGTGTACAGACTTTTATTTTAGTTTTATTCAAGGATATTAAAGCCTATTTTTGGTTTTTCTGAACCAACTTCTATTAATTAGCGTCCGTCTTAGAGGACGGAAAAAACGAACTTCTTAAGTATGAAGCGATTGTCACTTATTGCCACTATGTTACTGGCATCCATCTCAACCAAGGTATTTGCAAAGGATGGCTACCACATTGTATTGAAGATGCCCGGAGTCAAGGATTCTATGGTATTCCTGGCACACTATTATGGAAAGAACAGGCCTACCATTTTCAAAACCGACTCTGCAAGGTTCGATAAGAACGGCACAGCTATTTTCAATAGCACCAGCAATGAATTCACAGGAGGCATTTACATCCTCTACCTTTCTGACCTGCAGACCAACTTCGAAGTACTGCTGAATAAGGGTGATGACATCACAATTATTGCTCCGAAAAACGATATCCCGGACGGCATACAATACAAGAACTCTCCCGAGAACGCGCGTTTCGCAGAATATGTAAAATACCTGAAAGACTACAGCGGAAACGAAGAGAAACTGAAAAAGGAACTGGAAAAAGCAAAAGATGCTGATGACACTGCAGTTGTTCGCAAGAAGGCTGTTGCTGCGTCGAAAGAATTGAACAAGTATCGCCGCGATTATGTAAAGCAATATCCGGGTTCATTGCTCGCTACAATATTCAACGCTATTGAAACACCGCAGGTTCCTGAGGGCGATCACTTCCTGGAAGACGGAAAGACAAAGGACTCAACATTTGCTTACCGTTACTACAAGTCACACTTCTGGGATGGTTTCGATTTTCGTGACGACCGTTTGATATACACGCCTATCTATGATGCGCGCCTGGAAGAGTATTTCAGCAAGCTCGTTTTGCCATGGACGGATAGTGTAGAAAAAGAAGCGGACGTGCTCCTTAAAAAGACCAAGGGCACAAAAGACATGTTCCACTACACACTTTGGTGGATCACCCGCTATGTAGAAAACAGCAAGGTGATGGGCATGGACGAAGTGTTCGTTTATCTGGTTGAGAACTATTACATGAAGGGCGATGCCTTCTGGCTGAAGAGCGATGAGCTGAGCAAGTATATCGACCGCGCTCAGAAAATTGCACCAAACGTGATTGGCAATGTTGCACCGGCGCTGAAGATGCCAAACGTGAATACGCAGAAGGTGGAAGACATGAATGCTATGAAGGCAAAGTACACGCTGGTATTATTCTACTCTCCTACCTGCGGTCACTGCCAGCACGAAATGCCATCCATAGACTCACTGTACAAGGAAGTGCTGAAGGGTAAAGGTGTAAAGATCTACACAGTTGCTACAGAAGGAGACCAGAAAGCGATCACAGACTTCATAAAGAAGTATAACATGGGCGAATGGACAAATACCTGGGATAGCGACCACACCAGCGACTACCACAACAAGTATGACGTCTATAGCACCCCAACTATTTATCTGCTGGATGAGAAAAAAATCATCAAAGGCAAGAGGCTGGACCACAACAACATTGCAGGCCTTATAGATATGATTGAGAAGAAAGAAAAAGACAAGAACAAAAAGGGCTAACGTCCAAAACAATAATATTAAAAGAGCCATTTGCGATTGCAGATGGCTCTTTCATTTTGTGACAAAATATTACTCTAGTTGTGAATCGTCAATATCCTTTCAATCTTCGCCGGTTGCTTTATGAGCCCGGATGATATACAATCGCGTACGAAAAACCAGTCGGCGGTGAATGCTTCCGGGTGCTGAATACCCACAGCCCTGGCGATACTCGTTTTTACTGCAAAATTGCCCCAATCTATATAATTCACCCTGGGAAGCGAGTGTAATACACGATGGCCAAGATGGTGATGAATTGAATCCCAGTAAATAAAGTCCTTCCCCGCGTGCTCAAGGACACTATCGACCGCATTGGGAAGCCAGTAGTCTTGTATTGATGTCTGCACCACGTATTCTGTGTCAACAATATTATCAATAGCATCCTGACGGTTATAACATCCCCACCCTCCCCTGTTCTCTGCTGACTCACGGTAGATGAAGCGCGGGTCGTTTACACTTTCAATGACCGTCTTCAGCCATGGCACATAACGTGTTTTTGGCGTTTCAGACTCCTCTACTACCCTGCGAAGCCAGGGGTTAGGACCGTTGTTATAGATGATTGCTTTCCAGTTTTCATTCTTCTGGCATAGCATAGACCCAATGAAAACGTAAGGATCAAATTCTTCCGCAAAGGAAGGCGCAATAAAGGTTACCATTCTATTATATCCGCGAGCGGGAGAGCTCCATTAATTAGCAACATAAAGTTAATGGAATTCATTAATCTGCATCACAAAAAATACTACTGATTTATCGTCTTGTTTTTCAACTTGCTATGCCCGGAGCCATACAGAAAGTAAACCAGCAGACCTATTACCAGCCATATCAGGAAGCGTTCCCAGTTTGAAACACCGGACTCTGAAAGCAGATATGCACAACTCAGAAAACCCAATACCGGTATCAGCGAATAGCTGCGCAGATAGGACATGACTGCAGTAACAAGAAACACCCCGCCAAACAACCAGAACGGCACTTTACCTCTTATCACTTCCCACCCACCGGCACCTGACGCATCGGTAAGTGAGAAGGCTGCCTTATACCCTCCGGGATAATACATCCCGAACAGTACCACTGCCACAAGGAACATAGCCGGGACGATGTAACGTGCATTTATGTACGGAGTCTTAAACTTGCTTGCGGGGCGATGAGGGTCATTCTGCAGGCGCAGGATGCCACCGCATACTAACACAAACGCAAAAAGAGTACCCACACTTGTAAGGTCCACAACAACCGTGAGGTCCATAAACAAAGCGGGTATGCCCACAACCAGCCCTGTAAGTATAGTAGAAAAAGACGGTGTTTTGTACTTAGGATGGATACGCGAAAAGATCGGCGGCAAAAGTCCATCGCGGCTCATGCTCATCCAGATGCGTGGCTGCCCTAGCTGGAAAACGAGGAGCACACTGGCAGTAGCTATGACCGCACTGATGGAGATCACGCCTGCTATCCAGCTCGCCACCGGGCTATTCATAGCTGTGAATACATAAGCAAGCGGATCGCCAACGTCAAGGTTTTTGTAGCTGGTCATTCCCGTAAGCACCAGGGCAACGATCACATAAATCGCAGTGCAAATGATAAGTGAATTGAACATTGCCTTTGGAAGGTCTCGCTGAGGATTGCGACACTCTTCGGCAGTAGTAGAGATAGCATCGAAGCCGATATAGGAGAAGAACACCGCCGATGTACCGGCCAGTACACCGCCAATACCATTAGGCAGGAACGGTGTCCAGTTGGCTGTGTTTACATAAAAACAGCCTGCGACCATAACAAGGATGATGATGCCAATCTTGAGCATCACCATAATGTTGGTGCTGCGGCGCGACTCTTTGATGCCTACATAGATGATCCACGTAATGATGGCCGTGATGAAGAACGCAGGTAAATTACAGATAACCCTGAGCCCACCAAGTAGGGGTGCATTGGACCACGCCAGCTTTGCGGCTTCTGTAGCACCTGCTTTCGCAGTCCAGTAGTCCGTTGCGAGGTATTCGGGTATATGCAATTGCATTGACCCAATCTTAATACTATTGACAAGGGATGTAAAGTAACTACTCCATGAAATAGCCACAGCTATGTTGCCAATGGCGTATTCCATCAGGAGGTCCCACCCTATTATCCAGGCAATGACCTCGCCGAATGCTACATAGGAGTATGTATAAGCACTGCCCGAAACGGGAACCATACTCGCGAACTCTGCGTAGCAAATAGCCGAGAAGCCACAAGCAACAGACACGAACAGGAACAGCAAAATGATGCCCGGCCCTCCGTCAAAGCTTGCCTTGCCAATGGTGGAAAAAATACCTGCGCCCACTATGGCAGCGATACCCATAAAGGTAAGGTCTCGCACGCCCAGCACTTTGTGCATGCTGCTTGCATGCCCGTCACTATAGCCCTCAGCAACCTCTTTGTTTATGTGTTGCAGTGTCTTCTTCCGGAATATTCCTTCGTCCATCTGTAGGCAGTTACTTTGGTTGGGGAGGCGCTGCGCCCTGCGCCGGCTGGCCGGCTTGTTGCTGCGCGGCCTGCTGCTGTGCAGCCTGCAGCGCCTGTATGGCAGTGTTTATGCTTTGCTGCGCCAGAATGTACTTAGGCTCCATCTTCATTACCTTCTGCCATATGCCAATAGCCTCCTGCACGCGACCCTGGAGGTAATAGCACACACCCAGGTTATAGTACACCTCGTAAAGCTTTGGATAGTTAGGATAGTACATCGCAGCCATGTCATAGTTTGCCTTGGCGCTGTCCGGCATGTTCAGTTTCAGGTAAGCAACGCCGCGGTTCATATAGCCCGATACAAATGTTGGGTGAACTTCCAGTGCCTTATTGTAGTATTTGAGGCTCGTCCTTAGCATCTCATACTTCTTGGCGGTATCCTGTTCGGCTTCAGATTTGTTTACATAAGAAGAAGCCACGTTTGCATTTACCAGCACGCTGTTTGGTGCATTCTCAATATCGTGATTAAAGAGGGTTTCGTCATTCTTCCAATCAGGGTTGCGCTCTATGGTCTTGAAACCATAAAGGCCTACTATCAGCACCACCGCTGCAGCCAGCGCCATCCGGCCTGTAGCTGCAGGCTTGATCTTTTCCATACCCTTGTACAGGAAGTAAGCGAGTGCTATACAGAAGCCCACAGATGAGTGGAAAATAAGACGCTCACCCATAGTACCACCAATGTTGAAGATGATGTTACAAACCAGCAACAGGTTTAGCACATAGAACGAAATGGCAAAACACAGCACGCTGCGCTCCTTAAAGTACTTGAACATATACCGGAAGAGCACTCCGTGGAAAAGCAGTGACACCCATACCGACCAGTGTGAGAACGACTTGTAAGGGATAGTATTGTAAGAATAGTCTGAACTGAGTGGATGGGGGAAAATGAGCAACTTAATGTAGTTGAGACTGGTAGATATCTTGGTAGCCAGTTTCTCGGGGTCCGTTGCGTTTGCGTAGGGGTTGTTCAGGATATCGTTATCAGACGCCGCATTCATTGGCGCCACGATAGCCTTACGCATCACCAGGTACACGGCGGTGACTATGAAGTAAGGAATTGCAGCCTTGATACTCTTGCCAAGATCATAGCCATTGAACAGGTAGAACGCCAGCGGTAGCAAGACGAGCATAGATATGGCATACTCCTTGGCCAGGAAGGCAAGGAACAGGCTGACCATACCCAGGTACATGTACTTCTTGTTCTCCGTTTCCAGGTGCCGGAAAGCGAAAATGTACGTAGCAGATAGCAACAATAGCGACATTATCTCATCCCTACTCTTCACATTAGCTACCACCTCTGTGTGTATAGGGTGGGCGGTAAACAGCAGGGCAGCAATCAGTGCCATTATGTGATTGTCCTTGAAGACTATGTAGCGCAGGAAATAAAGCAGGGTGACGACACAGCCCATGTACCAGAGCACATTAAAGACGTGACGGGTGTGCATATTCCGGAGAAACTGCTGCTCCTCCTTTGACTTCATCTCGTAACTGAGTCCGCGCTCCAGCACACTATCTACGGCCTCCTTGGGCACGGCACCAAAAAACTGCTGCTCTATAGCGAAAGTGAGAATGGAAAGTGGACGGTAGCGGCCACCGGAAAGCTGGTTAGAAGAGTTGAACTGGCGATAGTAGCTATCGAAGGCGTCCTTGGTAAGAATATCCTTGATACCGGCAAACCCCTCATGAACATATTCGTTCTTTACGATTACTATGGTATCGTCCAGTGCATATTCATGCTGAAAAGTATTGCAATAAAGTGCAAACGCGAGCAACGCTACGATAATTGCCTGGTTCCTGAAGGTATAGAGCCATGCGGGTATAAACTGGTCTTTAACGGATTGAACCGGTTCGGCGACAACCGGCTTCTTAACCTGGGGTGCCGGTGCGGGTGCCTTGCCTGTATTATTTGTCTTTTTAGCCATGAGTAAATAGTAATAGCCAAATGTAATTATTTATCCTTTTGCGGCATAGCGAAAAACCTCTCCCCGACCCTCTCCGAAGGAGAGGGAGGTGTTATCTGCGACTGGCGTGACATTTTGGGGCTCGGATTGAAAACGTTTGTCACGTTCTGTAAGTGAAATCTGCATCCACGGCAAGTACAAAAAAATATAAATTTTATACGACAACTATCAAATTTTCTCGCTACTTCCGGTTTCTTCCGGCACCGGCAAAAACCGGAAGCAGCTGCAATGCAATACCAGCAATACTTTCAGGCTACAACTTCCGGTTTTCTGCTGGTGGCATCTACTTCCGGTTTTGTTAAGGAACTAATGTGTTTTTATTCCAATTCAAAACAAAAGTCGCAATGCTAATACACAAAGATTACTATGATACCCAAAACGTTCTTAAGGACTCGCCCTTGCACTTCTCACGTCTTCCTTAAGACCTTCTAAGTGTTTATTGCTCAGTCTAAAATTGACAATCAATTTTTTATACAACTCAGGCCGGACAAATCTGCCCAAAAACTTCCCACTTTCTGCCCGATTACTGCTCAGTTACTTCCTACTTTCTTCCCACGAGTTTGTCTGAATCCCGACTGAGCACGGGCAGGCGGAATAGTCAGAATTTAAGAATGGGCAGAATTGTGATGCTGTGACGCTGGTGAGATTTTGGGTATCGTTGGGATAGCAGAACGCAAGGCACTTAGAGTAGGCACAAAGGTAAGATGAGCTTTGTTGCGGGGCAAAAAGAGATATTCACATTTTTATTGGCAGCAACGCGCCAGCAATCGGGACTAAACGTCATCAAGAAGATAAAGCGAAATCAATGTGAACACATTCGGAGAACGGGCTTTATTCCGAGTTCCGGTTCACCCCTGCGGGAAGAACCGGAACAACTTGTAAGTTTCCACGGGAAGCGGTTGCGATTGTCGCGTCCGCACATCAACAACTGGCACAGTTTTTGCATAAAATCAGCAAAAATATATCTCAAATGAGGCTTGTTCTTTACTTGACTCTAATCCTGTCGGCGCTCTCAGCACACTCACAAACAACATTTGCGCCTACCGGCGCCGAGTGGCATCACTATCACAGAGACGGTTACTTTCATAGCTACATCACAGGCGACACAATCATTTCCGGAAAAACATGTCGAAAAATAAAACAGGAAACGGTAGTATCTCCGACATCCTGGGCAGGTACGTTCCCCACGCTTTACACATATGCCTCGAACGATACTGTTTTTGTCTACAACAAATACTTCAGTGCGTTCACTCCACTGTATATTTTCAATGTCACAGATGGAGACACCATAACCATACCTGACCTTCAATCGGCCGTACTGAGCCGGTTCCGTATAGACTCCGTTCGCATGGTGGTCTATGACACTGCTATGCTCAAAACAGTGTACCTGCAAAACATAGAAACGAGCATGTCTGGCAGTTCCGGCCCCAAATTGTCTACATATGGCACCATCTGGCAGCCGCTGGGTGCTTATGCTGAACGCATTGGGAATGTACAGGCAGGCATTTACCCTAACTGCATGAACTGTGTCATTATTCCTGAAGACTGCGGGTGTATAGGACAGCTAAATTGCTACCACGATGCCGCCTATGAAGTGAAGCTAATAAGCGGACCTTGTGAGCCACCAGTGTCTGTGGGACAAATCCAAAAGGAAAACAGCTTTTCAGCCTACCCCATTCCGGCCGACGATCTGGTGACCGTGGAGGCACCAGGTGACGGTCTACTAACGCTGATAGGTCCCGACGGCAGAACCGTAGTTTCACAACAAGTGCAAAAAGGAGCTTTTTCTCTAACTATGAAAAGCATTGGAGCCGGTTATTATCTCATGAAATGGAACGACAATAATGGGAACCGGCTTTACTGCCGGCTAGTTGTGACGCATTGAAGTAAGAACACTTTTTTTCATTTACAGCATTTTAGAGAACCCTACAACATTATTTTATATTAATTACCTTTTCAAAACGTATAAAAGACGAGGCACTTCCGGTTTCTTCCGGCACCGACAAAAACCGGAAGCAGCTGCAATGCAATACCAGCAATGCTTTCAGGCTACAACTTCCGGTTTTCTGCTGGTGGCATCTATTTCCGGTTTTGTTAAGCGACTAATTTGTTTTTATCACAATTTGACGCAGCAAGGTTTCAACTCTGTTTGGCGAAAAATGCAATCAGCAGCGATGCACAACACCACGGCAGCATAAAGGTGGCTTACCTAATCTAAACCGCAAAAACGAATTTCTATGATAAGACGCAGGCGGTTTGTGACAGAGCGAAAAACAGGGTACGATAAAATTTCAGGGGCTACCGCTTAATAAATTTTTCTACAACCATTTCAGTTCCGCTCAGATACTCCAAAGTGTAAAGGCCGGGAGGCAGGGCGCTAACATCTACCTCGACTTTCCTGCTTCTAACGGGCTGCGAATGCAATAACCTACCTGCAATGTCACGAATAACAAGCGTTCCATCTGAAGAAACCTGAGCCTCAATTTTTATGTTCAATGTTCCACCTACAGGGTTCGGAAAAAAAAGCATTTTAGATCTTGTGGAATGGTCAACGACTTTTTCGGTAGGAGTATACCAATTACTTAAACTGTCGATTTTTCTCAATTCACAATTAGCACCGATGGAGAGAATGTATATACAGGCGTCACTAGCCGGTGTCATCGTATCTCCAGCGAAAATTGGATTCCAAAACGAATTATAAAACCAATTTTCCAAAGCCGCCCTGCCACAAATAATAAACTCATCGGAGGGGCCGATGCAACTAGACTCAACAAAAAAGTTTGAATACTTGAAGTTACAGACATAATTGCCGCTGGAATCAAGTCGTACTATTGCGCCCTCGGATCCAGGAATGGAAACGTGAGTAGTATCTACCCTTACCACAGGATTAGAAACGTCCCCTACAAGAAAGACACAATTAGACGACGTAACACCTAAGTCAAAAAAATCTATGCCATGCGCCTGCTTTGCCCATCGCTCTGTTCCATCTGTGTTGTAGCTAACAATAAAAGCAGAGCTATCGCTCGTGCTGAATGACGGGAGTGATGAAAAACCCAGTGAATGGTAAAATATACCCGCGACGACGGGACACTCGTTAGGCCCGACGCCAACCGCTTTATGCCCATTTTTCCTACCGCTGCAATTAGCTTGCCAATAGGGAACTCCCATCGCGTTGCAAACCGATAGTGAAGGCACCGGTCCGTCGGGAATAGTGAACACGAAAGGTCCAATGCCTTGGACCGAAGATGCGGTACCTGCGATATGAGCCACACCCGAGCGTGAAACGCAGAAGTCGTTATTTTGCTTATAACCCGAAAAGCCGGCGAGCCATTGCTCATTTCCTGATGAATCGAACTTAGCGACGTAGGTCCCACTATCGGTTAAAGATTCACGCAAAGTATCGCTCCCGAAAGTGACAGCCCTACTAAAATTATAACTAACAAACACATTGCTACTTGAATCCACTCCCAGACCAACTCTACTGTTTGTAATTACTAATAGTGGAGACTTTCTGTACCAGAGTAAACGACCCTCGGCGTCAAATTTCATCAAAGCAAGCCGCGCCGAGTCAAGTCTACCCTCTGCCGTAATCATTACAGTATCATCAATATAAATAGTAGAAGCAAACAAACAGGCAAAATAGGTGCAACCATGATTATCTGATGCCAACTGAGCGTCTCTGAACTTGCCTGGTGACCAATGGCCCAAAGACCTGTGCCACAATAGATTCATTTCCGAATCAGATTTTGCGATAAATTGACGCGGCCAGGTATCCCAATAATATCCTATGCCAATAGTTGAGTCTGTGAAATCAATGCCGTTTTGAAACGAAGAAAAGATTATCATGTTCTTTGCCTTGTCGGCCACCATCCGGGTGAAACTGTAGGGAGGTATCGTCTGAGCAGAAATTTTGCCAACGAACGAAAAGAGAATCAGGGTAAATAACAGGTATATTTTTCGCATCAGCGGTGTTTTGGCAACTATCCCACATCAAATATCGCGCCAGAAAAAAAGCTAAAGTATCAGGCCACTACCCTCACACGTAGTTTCAGCCCAAGCTCCTTGGCAACTGCGCCTGCCAAGTGCTTACCCTCATCGGTAAAGGGCCAATAGAAGAGTGTTTTTACAGGATGGTCTTTGCGTATGCGTTCCAGCGCCTGTACGGTTAGCTTCTTAGCCAGGCCTTGCCCACGAAACTCAGGCAGAACACTTGCTGAGCAGAGATAAACTGAATCGTATTGATGCCCGGGGGTGGTATTGTGGAGAAGTTCCTTTTCAGTGATGCGCCCTTCTAAAAAGTCATCCATCAGCTCTGCGGTAGTGGGTATGAGCAGTATCCACACTATGGGTCCGGCATCATTTGCAAGCTCGGATAGTGTAGCGGGGTGTATGGCTTCCAGCATGGCCTGTTCCTCCGGCGATACGCTCACCTGCTCAGGGTCATTGCGCGTGTCGAACGTTTCGTTCACCACTTCCATCATTCGTTCAAAATTCGTTCTCATTATCTAAAAGTAGAAAGTAAATAGTAGAAAGTACAAAGTACGCCTGTATCCGAATGACATAGCAATTATTGTTCCTTACCTTTGCAATATGACAACCATCTATCAAATGAACGTCAATGAGCTTACTGTCGAGATAATCAACTCGATAAAGGCTGCTTTTAAAGATAAGACGATTAATATTACTGTAACAGACACAGTTGATGAGACGGAATACCTCCTTCAATCATCGGCAAATAAGGACCAACTCTACAAAGCAATGGACGACCTGGAAGCAGGAAAGGGAATATCGTTTACGATGGAAGAACTTCAACGTAAATACGGTGGCGAATGAACCTGGTAACGCTAAGCCCTATAGCGCTGCAACAGCTTGATGAGTGGAAAAAGGCAGATGCAAAGACACTCATCAAGATAATATCTCTAATTACAGAAATCGCATCGAATCCCTTTACCGGTACCGGAAAACCGGAACCACTTAAGCATGACCTACGCGGCAAATGGTCCAGACGCATCAACCAGGAACATCGGCTGGTTTATGAAGTAAAGGGCAATGAGATATTAATTCTATCGTGCCGTTATCATTACTAGTAAACACCACTCCATGCTGGAACTACGCCCATCCTGCGAACACTGCGCAAAGCCATTGCCCAATGGTAGCCCTGACGCCATGATCTGCACATTTGAATGCACCTTCTGTAAAGACTGTGTGGACAAGGTGCTGCAAAACGTATGCCCCAACTGTGTTGGCGGTTTTGAAAAACGCCCGACGCGCCCGTCGCGATGCGAAACACGCTACTGCATTGAGAATTATCCCTCGGGCACAGTGCACAAGAACAGACCGATAAATGCGGAGACATTTGCGACACTCCGTGACGCGATGAGGTCTATTCCGCCGAATGAACGATAGGCATACGCTAACCCGCGTACCCCGCGTTCGCAAAGCCAATGTCCACCACCTGCCTATTGAAAAGACTTCGCTTTTCAATAGTCGGTCCTCCTTCGCAGGAGGACAGCCTTCCCTGATTTCGCTTCCCTTATCAACTCAACTTGTCACTGGCTTCATGATTGAGGTGTAACCTAATCCCCACTTAAGCTGATATTCTTTAGCAGGGCTATAATTTACGTATCTACACGACAAGCACTTCTTACCAAAGATGTACCCTGAGGCTATCCGGAAGGTACATTTTGCTGCCTGCAGGTATATTGAATGCCTCATAAAACTCCGGCACATTCGGGAACGGACCGTTGACACGATACTTGGCCGGTGAGTGTACATCTGTCAGCAGCCTGTCGGCAAGGCTTTCCGGACGCTGTGTCATCATCCAGCCCAGCGCATAGCCCAGGAAGAATCGCTGTGTCTGAGTGAGGCCGGCTATCTTCTCGCCCTTTTTGTAGGCCTCGGTTTGCTTAAAGGCATCCAGGCCAATGAGGATACCGCCAAGGTCGGCGAGGTTCTCGCCCAGCGTAGCATGGCCGTTGATATGAATGGTGTCGATAGGCACCATCTTGTTAAACTGTTGCACCAGCACATCTGCTCTGTGATTGAACTGAGCGGTATCTGCCGCAGACCACCACATACAAAGGTTCCCTTTCTGGTCATACTGGCGGCCCTGGTCGTCAAAGCCATGGGTTATCTCATGCCCAACTGTGGAGGCAGCCATGTAGCCGTATACAAGCGCATCATCAAGCTCCTCATCCGTATAGCCCGGCACGCTCATCATGGCTGCAGGTAGTACTATCTCGTTGTTTGACTCGTTGTAGTAGGCATTGTAGGTCTGTGGTGTCATGTCCCATTCTTCACGGTTCACCGGCTTGCCCAGTTTATTCATTTCATATTGGTTCCACCACTCAGCAGCACGCATCATGTTCAGCAAATAGGGGCCGCGATCTATTTTCAGTGAAGAGAAATCCTTCCACTTATCTGGGTAGCCGACTTTTTTCTGAATAGCCATGAGCTTACTTATGGCTTTTTGTTTCGTGCTGTCGCTCATCCAGTCCAGCTTCTCTATGCGCGCCTTGTATGCATTACGCACATTCTCCACTATCTGCTCATAACGGGCCTTGGCCGCGGCGCTGAAATATTCCTTTACAAACAGTTGGCCCAGCGCCTCGCCTATCACACCTTCTTCAGCCTCCAGCATGCGGCGCGAACGCTCTTTCTGCTGCTCAGCACCACGAATGGCACGCGAGTAGAAGTCGAAATTGGCGTCCACAAAAGGCTTGCTGAGACAACTGCCATAGTCTACCAACAGGTGAAAGGTGAGGTAATCTTTCAAGGTCTGAAGATCGGCTGTAGCCATGATCTTGTCCAGTGTTTTATAAAACTCAGGCTGGCCCACTATTACACTATCCACATGCTGCACACCCAGCATCTGCAGGTAGTGTGGCCAGTCAGTGCCCGGCGCTATCGATTTAAGTCCTGCAATTGCGATCTTGTTGTAGTTCTTATACGGGTCGCGCAGGTCTTCCAGCTTGCGCGATGATTTTGCCATTTGCGTTTCAAGTGCCACAATAGCCTTCGCTTTAGCAGCCGCTGTGGCCTCATCCGTGCCTATGAGCGTAAACAGCTTTGTGATGTAGGCAGGATAAAGGGCAAGTATCTTCTCGGTGCGTGGTGTGGTGCTGAAATAGTAGTCCCTGTTGGGCAATCCCAGCCCACCCTGCTGCAGGTGATAGGCCTCCACATCGCTGTTTTTGGGATCCTGTGCTACACCCTCAGAGAAAAATACGTCTACGCCATAGTTGTGCATGCGCACGGCCTGCTCCATTACCTGTGCGCGTGTAGTGAGGGCAGCTATTTTGTCCAGCTCAGGTTTCAGTGGCGAGTATCCGTTCTTTTCTATAGATACGGTATCCATGGCGCTGTACCAGAAATCGCCTATCTGCTGGCCGGCCCCGGTTTTTTCGGCTTTTGCCACTGCATCCTCATTTATCTTCAGCAGTCGCACACGCAATTCCTTATCCACAAGTTGGCCTATGCCGTAAGAAATCTCCTCCGAGGGTATGGGGTTATTCTTTATCCAGCCACCGTTGGCATATTCAAAGAAATCTTCTGCAGGGTTTACTGTGGTATCGAGGTGGGCAGCGAGTGGATCTTCCTTTGCTTCCTTTTGTTTTTCACCATTTCCACATGCGCTAGCCAGCATAGATACCATTGCCAGCGCTAATAACTGTTTGTACATGTTACACATTGAGTTAAGGACGCAAAAGTAGCTATATAACTAATTGCTTCTCTGTTCCCTACAAATATACCTCTACATGGGGGATAGCTATGGCACCTCTATAGCCGGGCCATATACCTGTGCCCGTTTATTGGTGAGCAGGTCTATCATCATTTTAACGCGGGCCAGCTTCTCGCGTACACCCACATCAAAGAATGAATCGCCGTCCTGTGCGTTGTAGCCCACAGTCAGCACACCCTTATGATTAGCGATGTACAGGGCGCGCTCGTTGTGAAACTTCTGTGAGATAATGGTAAAACTCTTTTGCCCAAAGACATCGCGCGCCCGCAAAATGCTATCGAGCGTGCGGTAGCCAGCATTGTCCAGCACTATACGCTCGGCAGGCACACCACGTGCCACCAGGTCTTTCTTCATCAGGTTGGGCTCATTATAGTGGGGCGAATTGTCGCCGCTAACGATGATATAGTCGATCTTGCCGGCCATGTATAGTTGCACGGCCGCGTCTATCCGATATTGATAATAGCGATTCATAACACCCTTGCCTTTGTCCTCGTACTTGGCGGTGCCCAGCAGCAGGCCCACACGGTTCCAGGGTATCTTCTTCACATCTGAGAACACCTGGTGCTCTGTGGTCCTTATCACCTCAAAGTTCACAACGGCAACCACCACTGATATTATCAGCAGAACAAACAAAAATCGTGCGCGCCATGACCTCAACATATGCCCGGGTAAAGAGGCGTAAAACTAATCTTAAGGATGAGACGAAGGAAATTTTTTGTCGCTGAAAATTACAGGCCCCGTTCAATAGCATCATTTGCTAATATGTTTACCTTTACCTCACAAATGACAACGATGACCAAACATATCATATGCCTGTTAGCATTTGCCATGGTTATTTTGTGTGCTTCGTGCGGCGAACGTCAGACCGGCAAAGAAACAGACAGCATCGGAAAAGAAAGTCATGCGCTAACTCTTTCTGACTTTAGTTGGTTGCAGGGCCGCTGGGAGATGCCAATGCCCGAAGGCATCTTATTTGAAGAATGGGTGCCGGACGGCGACACTTTAAAAGGTGCAGGCGGCCTGATACGAGGCATGGATACGTCAGTGAGCGAAACGATAGTGCTTACCGCCAATGACACGGGCATCTTCTATATCCCCACCGTGAAAAATCAAAACGGCGGAGCGCCTATCGCCTTCCGGCTCACCAGCATTGCCAGTGATAGTTTTGTATTTGAAAATCCGGCGCACGATTTTCCCCAGGCGATATGCTATAAAAAACAGGGAGACACCGCCATGGTGGCACGGATATGGGGTACCATAAAGGGCAAAACTGAGAGCGAGCAATTTGCTATGCGACGGGCCCGATAACTATGCGGCAAACCCCGCCATATGGTCATAAGTCATTTTGGAGATATGACTTATGATCTCAGCAAGTTTCTCTACCTCCTTGCCGCGAGTCATTATGGTAATGAGGTAGGGACGACCATGCAGATACACTATAGCGCTCTCATGCAGTTCGCGGTCGCCGGCGCGACCAGCCTCGCCGAATTTGTGGGCCACACGCAGGTTCTTAGGCAACTCCCTTGTGACACCCTGCGCAAAACTGCTCTCGCACAGCAGCGATATTGCAAACTCGCATGAAGGAATGCTGAGGTAGCTGCCATCATAAAGGATTGAGACAAAGCGCGAGTAGTCTTTTACAGGGAGCGAATAGCTATTATCGGCAACGTTGGGCTTTGGCAGGCCCAGATCTGTAAATATCTTTTGAAACAGATCCACGTCCATATAATTATGCAGCAACATGGTGGCATTATTGTCTGAATAGACAATCATGTAGTATATGAGTTCCTTGATCTTGTACTTATGCCCCGGCTCTATAGTACGGGAATTGAACGTTTGCAGCGGGGCCTTTAATGGCTGGTTGAATAATACTTCCTTGTCCAGGATAGCCATGTTGCTCTCTGCCATTTTCAGCAGCGTGGTCATGGTTATTATCTTAAAGAGCGAGCCCGGATGGTATTTCTCCTCCGGGTTCAGATCCATCCAGTCATTGGTATTGAGGTCCTTTACAAATACGGATGCAAACTGCAGGTCTCCGGACGCCTTGTAGCCTTCCAGCATGTCTGAGATGGACGTCTTCAGGCCTATGAAGTTTTTCGATTCACACTTTGGCTCCGCCATATATACCGGCTGCGTGTACTTGAATCCCTCCAGCCTTGAAATTGTGTATTCACAATTTTCAGGCGTAGGCGGCAGTGCCGGGCGCGACTCCACTACCTTCTTATTGATGAACTGGTAGGCCCCTATACCGGCAAGGCTCCCCGAAGCAGCAGCAATAAGCAGGTAAAAGATCGAAATTTTGCGTTTAAACATGAGCGGAAAGATTAGGTGTGTCTGGTGGGTATTTATTCAAAGTTAATAACCTTTCGCATATGTAGGTAATGTTAGTTACATAGAAACCAATCAAAAATATATAGTTCACAAAAACAGGAAAATGGGCATATAATACACCCATCTTTGCCGGCAAGGTGGTATTTTTGCAGGTCAAAATACTTAGCGCGTCATATGTCACAGAGCAAACTGATTACGATGGATGAGTTTACCATCCAGGAGACAAGAAAATTTCCACAGGCCACCGGCGACCTCTCAGCGTTGCTGCGCGACCTGGGGCTGGCAGGTAAGATCATCAATAAACAAGTGCGCAAAGCAGGCCTGGTAGATATACTGGGTAAGCACGGCGCTACCAACGTACAGGGCGAAGAAGTGATGAAGCTGGATGTGTTTGCCAACGAAACGCTGATTCAGATACTAAAGAACTGTACCGAGTGCGCAGGCATAGCATCGGAAGAGAACGATGACCACCTGGTATACGAAGACACCTACTCGCACAACTCAAAATACGTAGTACTATTTGACCCGCTTGACGGTTCATCAAACATTGATGTGAATGCATCTATAGGCACCATATTTGCCATCTACCGCAGGGTGAGCCCGATTGGCACCCCATGTACCAAGGAAGACTTTCTGCAGCCTGGCAATAAGCAAGTAGCTGCGGGCTACATCATTTATGGCAGCAGCACGATGATGGTGTATGCTACCAAGCTGGGTGTGAACGGTTTTACGCTGGAGCCTTCTATCGGCGAGTTCTGCCTGTCTCACCCCAATATGAAATGTGCTGAGAAGGGCAAGATATACTCCATAAACCAGGGCAACAGCGTGAAGTATGACGAAGGCATGATGTCTTACCTGAGCTATTGTATGGAAAGCAATAAGGAAGAAGGACGCCCCTACTCGCAGCGCTACATAGGCTCTATGGTGGCAGACATGCACCGCACACTGATAAAGGGCGGCATATTCATATACCCGGGTGACAAGAGCAACCCCAATGGCAAGCTGCGCCTGCAATATGAGTGCAACCCAATGGCCTTCATCATGGAGGCCGCAGGCGGCAAGGCATCTACCGGCACCACAAACATACTGGACGTAGTGCCAACAGAACTGCACCAACGCGTGCCCATATTCATAGGTTCTAAGACCATGGTTGAAAAGGCGCTGGAGTTTGTGAAGGCACCGCAGACGGTGTAAATAAACTTACGTATATAAATGAAACGGGCTGCTGTGGGCGGCCCGTTTTTTTAGTTTGCAGACAATACTCGCTTTGAGTAACTGTGCATACACAACGAATACAGTATATCACCTTTCTATTTTTATAGCCTGCGGTCCGTTATGGATGTTATACTTGTTGCGAAGGTGAGCAAGCGACTCCCTGATATTCTTAAAATGGTAATCACCGTCATGATCTACAAAAACGTATTCATTCCTTTGATTTCCGCTTACTACCTCTAAAACGGCTGTATTACCGGATTGAGAAAAATATACCGTCGATTTCGCAATGCTATCCGCAATGTGCCGACTATTATACATCAGGTTAATTGGAAATTTTGTGATTAACAACTGCAGTTTCACCTTACCGTCATCCAGCATACGTTTTGTCCTCACGGGAGTAGTCTCACCGCCATATGTCAACAGAAAAAGTTTCCCCTTACTATCCCGCATAAAACCAGTAAACAGCTGCAATTTTTTGTAAGCTGTCGTATCTCCATGGCTTATAGCCGATACATATTCTTTAGGCAGCCACGCCCGGTCTTGATTTTGTGCATGGCTAACCAAGGTTTGAAAAAAGGTTATTAGTATCAGGATTTTTCTCTGGCAACCTTTACTCATAAACTCAAATATAGCATTTCCCGTCCCGGGCGGGTCTTCACCGTTTAGCCTTGTGCATGGCGAGACCCGCAGGTGATGAAATAAAGATAAAGCTTCTGTTCAACCGTGGGTGACAGTACTTCCATGTCGCCGGGTCCCTGCTACGCACCGGGCTATGCTATAGGAGACCCGGCTAGGACGAGATTGCAAAGATTTGGTCATTTAATAAAATCATTAGTGCTGTCAGGCTTTTGCAATGTCGCATGGAAATGAAATGTGTCACTGACATCGAATTCACTTGACACTTTGCCTTTCCGCTCAAATAGCACCACCTTGGTTATAAGAAATGTAGTATCATCCAGCACCCGTCCTTTTCGCAATTTTGTTCTTAAACAACCTGCATACAGAGGTAGCCAGCTTTCAATTTGCAATTCACTTGCATCGATATTAAAAGCGCCCCAGTAATATTTTATTTGTTTACGTTGAACGTTATCAATTGTAATAGTACCAGTTTCCGCTTTCTCCACCAGTTCACTATATCCCCCTTGCAATATGCCGTTTCGATATAAAAAAAATATTTCCGAATATTTTGAGGTGTCATCAGCAGCCTCAAAATAGTAACCATCCGTCTTCAGCGTCCCCGAATACGCGTTTCTTTTTACGGATAATTCCATGTCTTTGCAGAACTTTCGACATCCAACAGAAAGGCCAAAATGACATAATATTAGAATAATAAAGAAATGCCGTTTCATAAACACTAAGAATACTGTTTTTTTAATATTCGCCAAATTGGAAAACAAATTTGGGTTTGCGTTCCGTTTTCCATTTCGCCGTTGTTCCTGATTTTCCGAAGGGCGTCAGGTACTGCGAATATAAGCCGTTCAATGAACGGAATTCAGGGCACTATTGCCCGCAGGTAGTAAGAAAGCTCACGCATACCCTTGCGTTTCCCTGTCCAAGGCGGGTCTTCACCGTTTAGCCCTGTGTGTGGCGAGACCCGCCGGTGATGAAATAAAGATAAAGCTTCTGTTCAACCTTGGGTGACAGTACTTCCCTGTCGCCGGGTCCCTGCTACGCACCGGGCTATGCTATAGGAGACCCGGCTAGGACGAGGGAAAGTATCGGATACCGCTGCCGTGCCGCCACCCAACCAAATAGCTGACGTATCAAAAACCGGGCTACCACTGTTGAAATCCAGTGATACCCTTTTTAAAGCTGTCCACACATTGTTGCGGGGGGAATTGTATTGGGCGTGGGAATATACTTTACACAATATAAAAGCTACTACAAATGTTAGTTTTTTAGCCGAACGCATAAATATATAATTATACACAATCAATCAATATGCAAGTTTCCGATATTGCTCTCATTTACTAACCCAGCATCAAAAAGGGTCGCCATTGGAGTACCAATATTTCCTAATAAACTACTTCCCTGGAGCAAAATATTATTTTTAAAAGTTACCGGGCCGTGGTACTGCGCATCATAAAAATCAACAAAACATTTAAAGACATTGTTTTCAATTCTAATTTCGGCATCGATGTCGTTATGACCACCCGCCTCAAAAGAAACACTATTAATAAAAATGCAATTGGACACTTCCAAGCCTCGTTCGAAGAACCTTCCGACTGCAACAAAATCATGAATAATTGAGTTCATAATTTTCACCATGCTTTTACAGGCGCCGCCTGGCATATTCAGTTTCATTACAACAGAGTTATTAACCACTAACTCTTCATGTAATGTTTGAGGTAGATCAATTTCCCTAATCACTTTATTTTCAACTAGCATTTTCACCAAATTAAATTACCAAAATTCCAAAGTGTGTTCGGGTTCCTGTCCCTGGCGGGTCTTCACCGTTTAGCCCTGTGTGTGGCGAGACCCGCCGGCGATGACTTACAAAAGACGAAGTAAGTTGCCGTCGCCGAAACAACTATGAAATAAAGATAAAGCTTCTGTCCAACCTTGGGTGACAGTTCTTCCATGTCGCCTGGTCCCTTCTATGCGCTGCTAAGCCCAAAAAGACCCGGCTTGACCAGCAGGTCGACGTGAGCATTTTGCCTATTCACACTCCCCACCCATTTTCCATTAACTTTGACCACCCTTTTAAAAGGAACATCTATGTTACAATTTGAACGGTTTACGCTTGCTAATGGTTTGCGGGTATTGGTGCATACGGATACGGCCACACCTATGGCGGCCATAAATGTGCTGTATGATGTGGGCGCACGGGATGAGGAGCGCAGCCGCACGGGCTTTGCCCACCTGTTTGAGCACTTGATGTTTGGCGGCAGCGTGAACATACCGGAGTATGACGAGCCGCTGCAGATGGCAGGCGGCGAGAACAATGCCTATACTACCAACGACATAACGAACTACTATATTCAACTGCCGCTGCAGAACCTGGAAACGGCCTTCTGGCTGGAAAGCGACCGTATGCTGTCGCTGGCCTTCAGCGAAAAGAGCCTGGACGTGCAGCGCAAGGTGGTTTGCGAAGAGTTTAAAGAGCACTACCTGAACAAGCCATATGGCGATGCGTGGCACCTGCTGCGCAAGGTGGCCTACACCACTCACCCCTATATGTGGCCCACAATAGGTGAAAACCTGGAGCAGATAGAAACCGCCGACCTGGAGCATGTAAAGGCATTCTTTAAGAAACACTATAACCCTACCAATGCTATACTATGTGTGGCGGGCAATGTGACGACAGAGCAGGTGAAAACACTGGCAGAAAAATGGTTTGGCGGCATACCTGCGGGTGATAAATACATTCGCCGGCTCACGAGCGAACCGCGCCAGGAACAGCCAAGGCTTAAAGAAACAGAGGCCAATGTGCCACTAGATGCACTGTATAAAGCATGGCACATACAGGGCCGCCTGCACCCTACCTATTATGCGGCAGACCTGATAACCGAGATCATGGGCAGCGGACATTCATCGCGGCTCTACCGCAAGTTGGTGAAGGAAGATCAACTGTTCAGCAACATCAACTGCTACCACACAGGCAGCCTGGACCCCGGTCTGATAGTGGTGGAAGGCAAACTGCGCGAGGGCCGGACGCTGGAAGAAGCCAATGCTGCTGTGGAGCATGAGATGGCAACGCTGGCGGCAGAGGGCGTAACGGAGCAGGAACTGCGCAAGGCAAAGAACAAGATAGAATCGATGATAGCGTTTGAAGATATGAGCCTGCTGAACCGGGCAAATAATCTTGCGTTCTACGAGCTGATAGGTGATGCCGCATTGATAAATGCAGAGTGGGACAAGTATGATGCCGTAACCGCAGCCTCGCTGCAGGAAACAGCAGCCGAAATATTCAGGCCCGGCAATACCAATACCCTCTTCTACAGGAAAAAGGAATCAGTACCAGCATAACAGATCACAACTATGTCCACATTTACAGAAAGCGGTTTTGACAATCGCATTACGCGTCTGTTTAGCGTGCAATACCCGATAATTCAGGCAGGTATGATCTGGGCATCGGGCTGGCGGCTGGCATCGGCTGTGAGTAACGCAGGCGGCCTGGGCATAATAGGTGCCGGCAGCATGTATCCGGATGTATTGCGGGAGCATCTGGCAAAATGCAAGGAAGCGACCGATAAGCCATTTGCGGTGAACCTGCCACTGCTCTACCCTTCTATTGAGGAGCATGTGGCATCGATTATTGAGGCGAAGGTGCCAATAGTTTTCACCTCTGCCGGCAACCCCAAGACATGGACGGCAAAGCTGAAAGAACATGGCATAACGGTGGTGCACGTGGTGAGCAGTGCCAAATTTGCGGTGAAGTGCCAGGAGGCGGGCGTGGATGCAGTAGTGGCTGAGGGCTTTGAAGCCGGCGGACATAACGGCCGCGAAGAGACTACCACCCTGTGCCTGATACCCTCCGTGCGGGCAAGTATCGACATTCCGCTGATAGCCGCCGGGGGAATTGCCACCGGCAGGGCCATGTATGCTATGATGGCGCTGGGCGCCGAGGGCGTGCAGGTGGGTAGCCGGTTTGTGTGCACCAACGAGGCATCGAGCCACGCGGCGTTTAAGCAAGCTGTGGTAGAGGCCAAAGAGGGAGATACAAGCCTGTCGCTGAAAAAGCTGACCCCCGTGAGACTGATAAAGAACAAATTTTTCAACGAGGTAGCTGCCGCAGAGAGTGGCGGGGCATCGCTGCCCGAACTGGAGGCGCTGCTGGGACGCGGCAGGGCAAAAAAGGGCATGTTTGAAGGCGATATGCACGAAGGTGAACTGGAAATAGGCCAGGCTAGTGCCATCATAAATGACATATTGCCGGCAGCCGACGTGGTAAAAAATATCTGGACTGAGTTTAAGACGGCACACGCGAACCCGTTTGCCTGGTAATCTGCCCGAAATCCAAACGAATAGCTGGTTTCCAGCGTCTATTCTTTTGACGCCTCAAACCGTTGCATTTTGAAAAAGCGCATACCTATTTCATGAATTTCCAAATGATTGAAATAATAGGGGTGCGTTCGCTTTAGTTTGATATATTTGTATTCTGTTCTTGTTTGTTGAAATATTTATGAGAAAAATTTTTGTTACCCTGTTTGCATTGATGTCGTTTTCAGCCGCGTTCGCGCAGCCAATGCACCTGCTTCCTTCTCTGAACCTTCAGCACTGGTATCCTTTTTGCAGCGCCACAGACCTGTTTGACCGTACTTTTACGGGCTTTGACCTGCTAGGAGCAAACCTTACGCCTACTTCAGACCGCTATGGCCACCTTAACAGGGCCTACCAGTTTAACGGTGTTAACAGTGAGATGCACTTCAGTACGACCTTCACCATCCCTGCATTTGGCATTGCTGACTTCAGTTATTCGGTTCATATATATCCAACAATAGCCCAGAATGCCATTATTCTGTATAATGGCGATCCTACCAACGACGGACTGGGCCTTATTATGAATAATGGTGCTTTCGGCGGTGGCGCAGGCGTGCATGTTTCCATGCTGTTTGGCGGCATTACCCAGTCTACCGGAGTAGACGTTCCGCTTAATGCATGGAGCCACCTTGTAATGCGTAGGAACGGGAACAGCTACCTGATGCTGCTAAACGGAATACTGGTGGATACCTATATTCCGGCGATAACGCCAGGTTACAACCCGCCGACCGGCTTCTTCCAATTGGGCAACGACTTTACAGCGGGCAATAAATTCTTTACGGGAAAAATTGACGACATAGCAATATATGATCGCCAGTTATCCACTCCAGATTGTGCCCTCGTCCGCGACTTCGATCCGAACATTGAATTTTCGCTTGGGTCAGATACCGCTATTTGTCCAAATGTCATTTACATTGGCGCTCACCCATCTGCAGGAACAATGGTTGACACTACTCGCTACCCAAATCGGAGCTATACAACCCCTGCAACTTCGGCGTGGTACATAGGCTATAAGTACCAATGGTCTACCGGCGATTCGTCCTCTTACAAAACGATAACGTTCCCGTCGGTCGTTACTCCGGATAGCACCAGGTCTCTAACCATCTCACGCGACCTATCGTGTCCTTTCCAGGATGCCATCACCGTTCACCACGTTATTCCCAGCCTATACATTGGTCCGGATACGGTTTTCTGCACTGGATCTTCTGTTACGCTTAATCCATCGCCTACACCGGGTGTACTTTATACATGGAATACCGGTGCCACTTCACCGTCTATCGTAGTAAGCACATCCGGCACTTATGCCTGTACTGCCGATAGCTTAGGCTGTATAGCACGCGACACTGCTATTATTTCTGTGTCGCCACTTACCCATGTTGATCTTGGGCCAGATGATACGCTTTGCAAGGGTGGTACTGTTACACTTAGATCTTCTTACACCTATTTCAATCCTACTTACCGCTGGAGCGATGGCATTACGACAGACGATTCTTTTGTCGTTTCCACAACGGGCACCTACTGGCTTGAGGTTACGGACAGTGCCTGTAAGGCATCTGACACGGTAAACGTGGTAATAGTGTGGGATACACTTACTGTCTTCAATCCGGATACATCTATCTGTGCGGGTGACTTTGTAATTATTCGCGCCACATCCTCGCCTGCCATAAACTACCAATGGCTGCCAACAGCAGGCATACCGCTTTCTAACATCCCAGCTACTACCATAACGCCGGATACATCAGCAATGTATGTACTCGAGGGCACCATCACGCTTTCGGGCTCGCTACTTAACTGTCGAACGTACGACTCCGTTTTTATCGAAGTGCAGCCCATTCCGAAGATTAATATGGGTGGTAATCGATTTGTCTGTAAATATGACACATTGCGGATAAACTCCGGAGTAACACCGGCATGGTATGGGTCATACATCTATGACTGGACCCCGGGCACCTTCCTCAGCGACTCTGCAAGCCCATATACAGTCTATACCGCTGGCGACACTACAAAGCTTGTACTTGAGGTGAAGACCCCTGCAGGGTGCTCCAGCATCGACTCCATCATGATATGGAAGCTGAATGGTGACTTTGCATCCATGAGCATTGACACTTCACTTTGCCCCGGCGACAGTATAGTTCTGAATCCTATTTCGACGGAACCGGGCGTCACCAGTTATGTGTGGCATCCCGCTACCTATCTTAATGATTCTACGCTAACGAACGCAGTAGTAAAGCCGATCAACGACATCAACTACACCGGTATTGCCACCAGTAGTTTCGGATGTAAGGATACGCTTAAGTTCAGCGTACATATGTACCCGGCAGCGGTGATATCGCTCATCGACTCGGTAGTATTATTTCCCGGAGAGACTTACCAGTTATTGCCAATAACCAATGCACACTATCATACATGGAGCCCGCCAATAGGGCTGACGGATACTAATACCATAAACCCGGTAGCCGACCCTTCCGTGACTACGATCTACAAACTGCGGGCAGTGACCGAAGATGGCTGCATAGCTACCGACTCAGTAAGGGTGCGTGTAATGGAAAACTCCGTGATAACAGTAGCTAACGCGTACGTACCCGGTGGCTACTCCGGCAACCTGAAAGTGCAACTTCGCGGTATAGCGCGTCTCAGGTACTTCCGCATCTTCAACAGGTGGGGAGTAATGGTATATGAGAGTACGGATATTACAGAGGGCTGGGATGGCACGATTGACGGCAAGCCACAACCATCCGGCGTATATGTGTATGAAGCCGAAGCACTGACAAGCACTGGCCAGGTGATACACAAGCAGGGCAACATTACCCTACTGAAATAAAAGAAGCAAATAAGACTATTCATAGAAGAGAGCGGCAAGCCGCTCTCTTTTCTTTTTAAAGGGATGTCAGAAACTTCATCGTATCCACACCATCGGCATAGTCGCTGAGCGAGGGCCGCTGCGCCTCGCCAAAGGGGATAGCCCCATGCCCCACGACAGCCTGGATGTCTTCACTTTCCGCCAGGCTCTTCATTAGCTCGTCCTTGCCATCATAGTACCTGTAGTGCAGCACGCTCACAGCAGAAAACGGCAGTTCATTCTCCACCAGCAACAGCGATTCATTGCTCATATATGGCACCTTATTCAGCAGATAAATGGCAAGATGATAATCATAGTTATTCTTGTACTTAGAGAAATCAGCGTAGCTGTTATATGCCTTCAGCGCATTAAGCAGCCTTTCAAAATCGTAGCCACGCGGCACGCATATCTGCGTCACGTTTCTGCACCCCAGCCCATAATACAGGTAAATATCGCTTCCCAGGGCCTTCAACTCCTCATCGGTCTCGCTACCGTCCAGAACAGCCACAGAAGTTCTGTTCTTGCGAATGATGTGCGGGTACTTTCCAAAATATTGCTCAAAATACCGGGCTGTGTTGTTGCTGCCGGTGGCAATGTAGGCGTCGGCTCCTGTTAGCCTGTCGGCGATGGAGATTGTGCCCTCCAGCGAGGGCCCCAGGCTTATCATCTTAGCCACGACATGCTTCATCAGCACCTCGTCTTTAGACGACAATTTTAATGAAAGGTTATGCCCGGAGATGAAGCCACATAAAAGATCATGAAAACCCACCATTGGAATATTTCCGGCCATCACAATGCCCACCGTGCGCTGTGAGCCTGACTGCTCATAACCGCTCACCCACTTTTCCAGCAAAGCCCCGTCCAGGAACTGCGTTGCAATACCATGGGCTGCCGCTTCCACATGGTCCGTTGAAAACCACGGGTTGGCCTGGGCTGCATGTAGCTTCACTTGCTGCCACTGGTCATCGTCGGAGCGCATGTAGCGACCTAATGAATCTAACAATTCTATACGTGCCGACAGCGACAATGGATTTGATGTCATTTTCAATCGTTTTTTACTATGTAAGATTCAGTGCGCTATTCTGCGTGAAATTGTACCTTTGGCGCGAAATTATTCCAAATAAACAAGACCAGCTATGGCTATTAAAATAACAGATGAGTGTATCAACTGCGGCGCATGCGAACCAGAATGCCCTAATAATGCGATCTATGAAGGCGGAGTAGAATGGGCAATATCGGATGGCACATCAGTAAAAGGTGCCTTTACACTGATGGACGGATCTACAACCGATGCTGCCGCGCGTCACCAACCTATAGCAGTAGACACCTACTATATCACAGCTAACAAATGTACCGAGTGCCAGGGATTTCATGACGAGCCTCAGTGTGCTGCTGTATGCCCGGTAGACTGCTGCATACCAGACGAAATGTACCAGGAAACGGTAGACGAATTGCTGGCAAAGAAAGAAAAGTTGCACCTGTAAAATCGGTGTATAGAAAAAACATTGAAGGCGGCCACGTGGCCGCCTTCTCTATATACAGTACTTAGATTACAAAACTCATCGCCGGCACCTTAGTCGAGCTTAGGCATGCCCACCTTTTTCCAGGTATTGTCGGTCTTCTTACCCACCGCATCGATCTCAGCAGCTATCTCCTGCAGGAACATCGGCCCAAAACTAGCATTGAAGATCATCTGCTTCTTTTTGCCCGATTTCAATGTAAAGTTCAGCCCCGGCAGATCAGGAATCTGATTCTCATACATCTCGCGGCAAGTATCGATCCTGTATTTTTCACAGAGCGCAAAGATGGACTTCACCTTTGCCTTACCCACATTCTTTTTAAAGATACCGGTATCGTCGCAAAAGCGCATGGAAGTATAGGTAACATTACCATCACGGTCTACCTCTATTCTGTAGTCAGGACACTTGCCAAAGCAAACTGTGTGATGGATGCCCACTGACGTAAGTCCTTTCGCACCCCTGGTCTTCTTCTTCCCCTTGCCAAAAATAAATGTGCAGGCCGCCGCTGAAGTGACAACAAATGCCATAACTGCCACCAAAATAACGGGAACGATTTTCTTCATTTTTTCTAATTTACGCGGTCAAAGATAGTGTTTAGAAACTGATGCACATCGCCCGTATTGCTTGTAAAACGTTATAATACCAATGTCTGTCGCCGCACCGGAAACCCAACATGATGAAATTCATCGCCGCATAGCCCTTACTATGGTTCCGGGCGTGGGTTCCCGCATTGGCAGAACCCTTTTGGAACGCTATGGGTCAGCAGCAGAAATTTTCCGGACTCCCTTAAAGGAGCTAAAGACCGTAGATGGCATAACGGAAACGAAAGCCAGGAGCTTTCGCGATGCCGGGATTCTCTCAGCGGCCGAAAAAGAGCTGAATTTTGTTCTAAAAACAGACATCAACGTCTACTCCATAAACGATGAAGCCTACCCCACCAGGCTGGCCCGGTGTGCAGATGCGCCCCTGGTCCTATACTACCGCGGTTCAGTTCCGCTGAACAGTGAACGGATAGTGGCTGTGGTAGGAACACGCAAAAACACCGACTACGGGCTGAAGCTGACCGAAGACCTGGTGGACGGATTGGCAGGGACTGAAAACCTGACGATAGTAAGCGGACTTGCACTTGGCATTGATGCCATAGCCCACAAGCGCTGCGTGGCAAAAGGCATACCAACAATAGGCGTGTTGGGTCATGGGCTGGATAATATCTATCCATTCACTAACAAGGGCCTGGCACAACAAATGCTGGAAAACGGAGGATTGCTCACTGAATTTCCGTCAGGTACACTACCAGACAGGGGCAACTTCCCGATGCGCAATAGAATAGTAGCCGGCATGAGCGATGTAACTGTAGTGGTGGAGAGCCACGACTCCGGTGGCGCGCTTATAACAGCAAAGCTTGCCGCAGGCTACAACAGGGAAGTCGCGGCTTTCCCGGGCAGGGTAAATGACGCACGCAGCGCCGGCTGTAACGATCTTATCAAGATCAACCTCGCGGCATTAGTCACGAGTGCCGATGACATCATACGCATGATGAGTTGGGACGCAGGAACTAAGAAAAAACCCGTGCAAAAGCAGCTTTTCCTTAATCTCTCTGCTGCGGAGCAAAGTATCATTGACATGCTGCAAACCAAAGAAAATGCGCATGCCGATGAACTGCTATACCACACAGGGCTCGCCAGCAACGTATTGGCTGCCACACTGCTGCAATTAGAAATGCAGGGCCTGGTAAAGGCAATGCCCGGCAAGTTTTATCGCATTTCCTGACGGCGAGTCTGCCCGGCAAAGAACAATAAGGATGTGAAGATGGAATAGAACAACACGCCCTGCTGCCTGGCCAGTAACGATTCCGTAAAGAAGGTAACAATGACGATGACCAGAAGCCACAAATGCAGGATATCCTGTCGCCTAACGGCCTTAACAAGTTGAACCACAAGCACCGTTATGAGGCAGGCTATACCAATGAGGCCAAATGAAAGCCACTCATAAAAATACTGGCTATGCGGGTCGAAATAGCCCACCCAATAGCCACGATACAGAGATTGAAAAAAATAGCGTTGATGGAGTGCATTGAGCAAGCGTCCGGGCCCCACACCTGCAACCCAATGATGTTTGAGCATAGCCGCGTCGGTATTTAACAATAGCTTCCTGACGTTTACAGAATTATCTGTGATGTGCGCATCCCTGCTTGCGCCAAAGAGGCCAAGCATCTCCCCCGCACGCTGGCGAAAGAAGGGAATAAAAAGGTAGACTAACGCCACGACTCCTCCCAGCCCGGCAAAACCCCATCTATATCTGCGGAGATTCCTGCGCTCCGCCACGGCTATGATCATTGCTAGGACCACTAAGGCAAAAAGTGGCGCCTTGGCAAACATGGCCAGCATCATCGCAAGCATGAGCCCTATAAGTCCCCATTTCCAAACGGCCTGCCTGAAGGAAGATGCCGACAGGTATACCATGGTGATGCCTATAGAGAAGCACAGATACATGGAAAGGTACGTGGGATGGATGCCCGTAAAACGCTCTATCACTATCCTGTAGATAACATGCGAGGGGCCGCCGGGAAGATCGTGCGCCAGAAAGTAGTGCCATGCGTAGGCAGCATTTACCACCAGGCTTGCCACCAGCGTACCGTATACAAAGTACATAAGCTGCCCCATAAGCACTTGTCGAAACCTGGGGGCCATTACCGCAAATAAAACAGGCATTAGCAGGAAAGAGACACGCCGCTCGCAAAGGTGGCCTACTTCGCGGCGCCACTCCGGTGGACTTAGCGGAATTGCCGCCAGGTACAGGAAATATCCCCCTCCCAGAAATAGCGCCCACAAAAGTGCGTTGCGTGCCGGTCGCTGGCCCACACGCACCGTTCTGTACACGAACCAGAGTGCAGCAACCATGACGACAAATACCTGCAAATGTGCCGGCATAAACAGGCACATCAACAAAAAACGGGCAAATATTATGTCTGCTTTGTCAACGCTATTCATCCTCAAAAACCGGATAAAGGCAAATCTGAAGGTAAGGTAAGACAAAAATCAGGAAGGGCTATCGGGCAGTACGCGTAGTGGTCATCAGAAATCGGTACCCAATGCAAAGTAGGCCATTGGTTTCTTGTCTCCTTCAATGTTCCATGCAACGTCGAACCGGACAAAATAGCCAAACAAGGCTGTTCTGATCCCTGCACCATAGCCAACAGCCAGGCCAGCATCTTTCCTGAACTCGAGCAATACATTGTTTAGCCCTCCGGATGATGCATACTGCGGGAAAGTAGTTGTCTGGAATAAGGAGTCAGGATTTGGCAGCCAACCCTTCCACGCACATCCTGCATCAGCAAATGCCACGAGCTGCAGGTTCTTCAGCAACGCCGATTGTGCCGGGCGATTGAAAAACGTGGAGGCTATAGGTAGTCTCACCTCATTCGACAATACACCAAAGCTATTTCCTACCCGCGCATACTTGTCATAGCCGCGAAGCGAGGTGGCCAGCATCTGGAATCCGAAGTTGGGCCCTGAATAAGGCGTAACAGCATCTGCTCCGCCACGCATCCAGTTGTCCACGCCTCCCAGCAGGTACTGTACCATGTAGTTTCCCTCAGAGTGGGCATAGGCAAGACGCGTAGCCAATATCATATTCTTGTAAAGCTTCTCATAGTTCCGCAGGTCTACACCCACATTGTAGCAATACTTGTTGCCGTTGTTGAGCCCAGACATATACTCACTATAGACCTTATAGCGGGTACCCTTCCAGATGTTAGTTGCCGGGCTAATGGTGTTGTCGAATACAAACTCAAGCCTGCTAACAGATGTGTAGTAATTTGTCTTGGGAAAATCGATGGCAAGACTCAGCGTATCGGTGATCTTCTGCACGAACCGGTCTCCGCGAACTGCGGTATGCAGACGGATCGCTTTACGGCGATCGAGCGGATAACCGAAATCGAGCTGCGCCATATCCGACATGGTACGGAACAACTGCTCTTTCTGATAAATTACCACCCCACCGGAAGTGTATCCGACGTTCTCTTTTTCTTTTGTCTGTTTACGATAAAGAAAACCACCCCAGTCAAATCGCCGGGTAAAATTCTGGTACTGCAGGAAATAGGCAGAGTAATTTAGCTGGAGAGGCAATTGGAATCCTGCCGTTATTCGCTGATTCTCCATTAGCTCGTTAAGGCTGATAGTGGTAAGGGCTCCCAGGGTGGGGTTCTGGAACTGACCGCCATTTGCCGCAATGGATTGGTATTGATTAAAGAGTATACTGTTATCCAGCTTTGCAGAGAGGTAATCCGGTTTAAAGCTCTTCCTGTACCGAGAAGGCTTCATCTTCAGGTACGCACTATCCGTTATCTCAGTAAGCACTGAACTATCTGCAGCCGATGCCTCTTCTATCTTCTCATCATCCTCCTCTGTAATAAGTGGGCGCTTTGCACGCTTCCGCGCAGGCGGCTCATTGTCAGTGAACTCGCTTTGAAACACATTTCCTCCCTTTATCTCGGGCTTGCGTTGCTCCTCTTCTTCATTCGCAAATCTGCCGGGGAATCTTGGAGCTGGCTCCGCCGCGGGCTTTTTTACTTCTTCCGTTTTCGGCGCTACTATCGGGCTTTTAGGTGGGGCAATATCCACGTGCTCTGAGGAGAGCGTGGTGGGATGCAGGCGTCGAGTCTTGATCGTGTCTCCAAGGTCTTCCACATCATGAAAATAGACTACAAATCTATTACCCTGCTGCACCACATCGCTCATGTCGCCCGCCACGGCATTGTACTGATGCCTGATGATGCTGGTGCTGTAGTTTGTGACCGGAAGTGCATAAGCTGAATCTTTATTGTCTACCGTCCTGGCAAACTGCACAACGTACCTGTTGTTTACACCATTGCTATCGTGCAGGTAGGCAAAACCCTCAGCACCGTATTGCACAGGCTGCGAGATATGGCCCACTTTCACATTAGAGCATTGAAGCAACTCCGAACTTTCGGTTACCGTATTGTAGAAGAATACATTTAGCGGCCCGGCGGGGAGCTCATTTACCCCCACTGGCACTTTCATATCGGGCTGAGGCCTGTTAGACAAGAAAACGATACCTGTGCGCGCCCCGCCGCTCACGAACGATGGAGAAATATCATCCCAGGCATCGTCGGTGATATTCGTCATCTTACTACCCTTAATATTAAAAAGGTACAAGTCTGTCTGGCTCTTCTTAATGGCAGAGAAAACAAGCTTATCATCATCCTGCGTAAAGGTCATTGACAGAACACGATCAAAACGGTTAGGTGGTATCTTGTGCGTCTCTATTCGGCCACGCTTATTATTGTATATGCGCAGGTAAACTTCCTTCTTCCTCCGGTACATGATAGCCAGCTTGCTACCCGTTATAGACCAGCAAAGCATGGGATAGTTAGGGTCTGTTTGCTCTGTAAGGTCGCGCTTGCCACCCTCCAGCAGGACCGTTACCGGCGACGCACCGCCTGTCTTTTGTGTGCATATCTGATAGCGGCCGTTTTTCCAGGAAACATATGCCAGATCCGTTCCTGCAGGTGACACACGAATATTGCGAAGCTCGCTGTTGTCCCGCGGCACTTTTATGAAGGTAACGCCGTTTGCACTATCTACCCTATCCTGAAACTTTGCATCCGCAGCATAGGTATTCTTATAAAAATTGATGCAGGAGTCGTAAGCCTTCGTCACCTTCATATTCAGGTTAGCCGGCTCCTTCACGGCCTTATTAAGACTCGTCTTCTGCTGCATGCTATAAAGCAAGCTCTTTACGGTGTTCATGCCAAACTTGGCATGAACAAACTTCCAGAAAGCCTTACCTGCAAGCTCAGGGTTTTCTTCAGCAAACTCGTAAAACCCTTTTTTCGGATTAGCATCCAGCATACCCTTCCATTCACTGTTACTCTTCTGGTCCCAGCCATCTACGAGGTAGGCTATATATCCCTCAGTAACCCATTGCGGTAAATTTAGCAGGAGCGCGTTCTTAACCGCCTTCTTCAGGTCGTCGCCATACACCATGCGCTGCATTACCACTGTAGCCATTCCTGAACGTATCTGGTGCCTCAGGTCGGCATGCTGACCGGTAAAGTAAACCACAAGCTTATCGTCTACAAGTTTCACTGACCCGGCACGCGAATTGCCCATTACCGGGTTCTCTTCCTTGAGCCCCACATTACATTGGCGATATTCATCGTAGGTGTTATACAGGATGATGTTGAACCGCTGAGGGAACTGTCCCCCCATCTTCTTTTCGATGATAGAAATGTCGTACTCAGACTCCTCAGCCACATAGCGCCCCAACTCCCTACCCGACTTGTCGTAGTGATATACCCTGAAATGCTTTGTATCAAAATACTTCCAGTCGAACTTCCGGTCTTGTATCCGGTTTTGCCCGAACACTTCAATATTCGATTGGGAAAAAGAAATCGACGGCAGTAACACGGCCACCAAGACAAAGGTCGCCACATTGCAGCATCTTAGACCGGCAACATAACTTTGCTCCTGCATCCTAAACATCAGAGTGCAGAATCCATCAAACCACGAACGCGCTTTATTCATTCGGTATGCTCTTTAATCTGATAAGGTCGGTTACCCATTCGGCACCGATGTATATTGCGATGCCGCGGGTTTTGTATTCACTACATTTGCAGTACAAATTACACAAATCACCTTGTTTCGATATGTTAAATGTCCATTTTTTCACTTTTAATGCCTTCCAGGAAAATACATACGTCATCAGCAACCACAAAAATGAATGCTGGATAGTAGACCCCGGCATGTATGAAGAACGTGAGTTAGAAGAATTTATTTCATTTCTGGAGCAAAAACAGCTTACCCCAAAGGCTATCATCAATACCCACGCCCATCTGGACCATATCTTTGGTGTTCAGGCACTTAAGGAGAAATACAATATACCGTTTCAGATACATGCCCTGGAGCAACCAGTGCTGGACCGCGGAAAGGACACCGCTGCGATGTTTGGCTTTGATTTTGGAAACGTTCCGATAGCCGATGCCTACACGCCGCACGACAAAGCCCTTACACTTGGCGAGGACGAGCTGAAAGTGCTGCTGACGCCCGGCCACTCGCCCGGAAGCATTTCCTTCTACCATGCCGCAGGCAACTGGGTTATCGCCGGCGACGTGTTGTTTAATGGTAGCATTGGCCGCACAGATCTACCGGGTGGAGACTTTGACACGCTTATCAACTCCATTAGCACGCAATTATATGCACTACCTGACAATACAACTGTTCTATCCGGCCACGGAGACCCGACGACAATAGGAGAAGAAAAAAGACACAATCCTTTTGTGAAAGGATGATTATGTGTTACAGCGCCAAAAAGCCTTAACTTTAAACATGCCGGACAATCAAAAGCCGCTCTTTAACAGACGTATTTTCTGGGATGTAAATTTTGACGAACTCGACTTCGATAAAAAGTCTTCCTTTGTCATCGAACGTGTTTTCGAACGTGGTGATGTGCCAGACATCAGAGCATGCAGGAGATATTACGGAGACGAAAAAATAAGGGAAGTATTGACTAATGCCAAATGGCTTTCACTGCAAACCATCTACCTGGCCTGCGCAGTATTGGATAACGAATTAACCGATTATAGATGTTACAATACGGCACAGTTGAACCCGGGACACTGGAGCTACTAAAAGACTTGATGTCATTAACAGAACTTGAGCATTTTAACCTCGTTGGGGGTACGGCCTTAGCTTTATACTACGGCCACCGGTTATCGGTAGATCTCGACTTGTTTTCTACAACGGACTTTCAGGCAGAAACACTTCTTCCCGCGCTGGAAAAAGCGTTCCCAGATTTTAACTACAGCAGACCAAGCACTGTAGGAATATTCGGATTCATACGTAACGTCAAGGTAGATTTTGTCCGGTTTCATCATCACCCAACTATTGAAGCGACAGCCGTTTATGATGGTATCAGGATATCAGGCAAAAAAGACATCGCAGCAATGAAAATTGCAGCAATACTGAAACGTGCGGTAAAAAAGGACTTTTGGGACATTGCCGAATTGCTTGAACACTTTTCTATCGAAACATTAATCGACTGTTACAAACAAAAATACCCCAGTCAGCAACTGCTTATATCCATTCCCCAGGCGCTAACGTACTTTGACGAAGCAGAAGGCAGCGAAGACCCTGTAAGCCTCAAAGGTCAGACGTGGGCATCCATAAAAAAAACAATACAAAACAAGGTCAGACACTACCTTAAATAAGTCCGCAAACCAGAACAAGAGACTACATCTGCCCCCTCATGCTGTCTATAGGTGCAGGTGCATAACGTATAGCCTTAAACGGCGGACGATTGATCTCGTAAGGCAGCATGTCATCCACCACATTGTAGTCGGGCAATGACGCAATCTTCTTATTCATCCAGTAGGCGGATGCGAGATATTTTGTATCAGGGTAGTATATGAAAAGACAAGTACCGTCTTTGATCGTATTCACAATCGGCTCTGCATAGCAAACAGGAACGGCAGGGCATCCCCAGCTCCTACCAAGGCGCTGATTACTGCAAATGAAATCGTCGCTGACATAGTCTGCACCGTGCACTACTATGTCGCGTTTCAGCGCAGCGTCGTTGAACCCCTGGTCAACGCCCTGTAAACGAAGGGATGTGCCATGGTCGCCCTGATATGATTGCAACGTCACATAAAATCCCAGGCTCGACTTGTGCGAATTCTGAACATTAGAAAACTGCACTGCACAATCCTCACCGGTAGCTGCCCCATGTGCTACATATGTATTGAAAAGCACCTTCTTAGCCACCAGGTCTATGACCCACAAACGCTCCACTACGGAGGGCTGGTTGAAGTCGCAAATGGAAATAATTTCTTTTGCTCCGTTCAGTTTACCCGCATTTTTCAGGTTTATGTATCCGCGCATGGCCTTACTGAAAACATCAAACGAAAGACGCGTGGCGTTTCCGAAATCTATCTTCTTGTACAATGAAGAAATATACGAATCAACGCGCGTGGCTTCGTTCACCGCGTTCACCTCATTGGCCTTTACTATCTTGTAGGAAACCGTCAGCATTATATACACCGACAGGCATAGCAGTAATTTGTTGTAGTGCCTCACTTTCATTTTCACAGTTTCATCTTAATGGTGGCAAATTTACATATTTGCCACCATCATCGCTCCGATGCAACAGAACATTAACAGTAAAAATTCCGGACTACAATTTAGCGCTCTGTATACGCAACACTTTCCTGTTCTTCTTCTGCACTCGCATCTTCTCAGGCACAAGCTTTAGTATTTCGTCCATCAGGCTCTGCAACACTGTATCCTTCACGAAATAGCTACTGGTTACGAGGCTAATCTCGCGCACAGGCTCCTGCCCGTCGAAGTAGCGTATGTGCTCTATCTGATCTTCGTTAAACTCCAATGTAGCCAGTTCAGGCAGCACGGCCATACCTCCATTTTTCTCTACCATTCTGCGTAGTGTCTCTACATTACTGGACTCGTATCTGTATGGGCGCTCGGCCTGCAGTTTCTGTATGTGATCGCTGCAGAGATTTATGATCTGGTTGCGCATACAATGGCCCTCGTTCAGCAACCATATCCTGTCGAGAGAAATATCGTCCGGCGTAATCATTCGCTTTTTCAGAGCCGGCTCACCTTCACTGAAATAGCCTACGAAAGGCTCGTAAAAAAGTGGATATTCTTTGATACCGTTTTCCTCTAGTGGAGTACTTAGCAATGCGGCGTCTATTTCGTTATTGCGCAGCGCAACTATTATCTGGTTGGTCTCCATCTCGCGCACCTCCAGCTTGATTCCCGGGAAAGCTTTTGAGTAGTTTTCCAATAGTGCCGGCAATATGTTTGGCGCCACCGTGGGTATAGCCGCAAACCTGAATGTGCCCGAAAGCAGTTTCTGCTGTTTCTGAATCAATTCATGAATCCTTTCTGCCTCCGCCAGTGCTATCTGGGCCTGCTCTACAATAATGGCCCCCATATCCGTAACGGCAATCGGGTGCTTATTGCGGTCAAAAATCTTTACGCCCAATTCATCTTCCAGCTTCTGGATCTGCATACTCAGCGTGGGCTGAGTCACAAAACATTTTTCGGCTGCGGCTACAAAACTTTTGTAAGTCGCTACGGCTACTACGTATTCTAGTTGAGTTATGGTCATGACAAATGGATTATCAGACAAACATACTAATTTAGCATGATATAGTCAAAATCTATAAGCCACAAGAAGGTATTTTAAATCCTCATTAAGAAAAGTACTTCGGAAAGCTTCGGTCCAAAAGCAGTGGTTTCATAGAATTGGACCACAAATGCTTCTTTTCGCTCTCATGCTGATCAAGGTAGGCAATTGAACGGGTGGGTAGCAACACCAACTCGTCATATCGATTGATGTCGTGCAGTCTGAAAAGTGACGAAACACCGAGCTGAGACGGCAATACACCTATTAAAAAAACGACTGCCGGCTGAAAGAATGCCTTAAGTTTATGCCAGGACACATGCTCATCCGGACCAAGAAAAACCAGGTTGTACTCTTCTGGAGCAAGTTTGCAGGCGTCCAACATACGCCGAACGCGAGGTTCGGCATCCTCAGTTGTACCAATTACTAAAACCTTTGCCGGCTTCAGACCAGCCATTTGCTCCGGCAATTCATTCCAGAACACATCGCAAGATGAATATACAATATCAGTATTTATAACATTCATACAATGTGCTAATTATTATCCTTTTAAGAAAACAGAGTAGGTTATTTAGACCGTCAGTAATGTACCCATCCGGGCAATATTGCCGTCGTATGACACGTTTCTATGGGGGGTAATCCCTGAAAAAATCGTTTCTTTGCGCAAAAATAAGGAAGTAGTAACATTATCAATTTCTATTAAATTTTAAATCATGAGTGTTTCCACATCACAGTTCCCCGTTACAAAAATTGCACACAGCCGGATAGGCGAGGTAGACCCAGCCAACATACAGTTTGGCAAAATCTACTCAGACCATATGCTGGTGGCGCATTACGAAGACGGTGAGTGGAAACAACCGGAAATAATGCCTTTCAGCAACCTGTCCCTTAGTCCGGCAACGACGTTCATGCACTATGGCCAGGCGATATTTGAAGGCATCAAAGCATACAAAGACCCCCAGGGTAACCCGATCATCTTTCGCCCACAGGACAACTGGAAGCGAATGAACAAGTCGGCGGAGCGTATGGCACTGCCCTATGTACCCGAAGATATCTTCGTAGATGGCATTCGCCAACTGGTGAACCTGGACAAGGCATGGATACCAACCTCTGAAGACACTTCCCTGTATATCAGACCATTCTTGTTTGCCGTTGATGAGTTTATAGGCGTGCGCCCGGCGGAGAAATTCATGTTCATCATTATTACCAGCCCGGCAGGACCATACTACAGCAAGCCGGTATCTATATACGTACAGGACCAGTATGTTCGCGCTTTCCCGGGTGGCATAGGCTATACCAAGGCTGCAGGCAACTATGGCATGAGCATGTACCCTACTGCACAGATAAAGGCTATGGGCTATGACCAGATACTGTGGACAGACGGCTTTGAGCATAAGTATGTACAGGAGATAGGCACCATGAACGTATTCTTTAAGCTTGGCGATAAGGTAATAACTCCTGACCTGTCACAAGGCACCATCCTTGCCGGTGTGACACGTGACAGTGTAATAACACTGCTACGCGAGAAGGGCGTAACAGTAGAGGAGCGCCGCCTGTCTATAGATGAGATTCAGGCAGCTTACCGCGCCGGCGAATTGAAAGAAGCATTTGGAACAGGTACCGCGGCTTCTATTGCTCCGATAAGGGCGCTCACTTATCACGACGAGACAATGGAACTTCCGGCACTGGAAACATGGGAAACAGCAAACTTCCTGAAAAAGGAACTTGCAGATATCCGTTACGGCCGCAAGGAAGATACGCACGGCTGGATAGTGAGGGCGTAACGATATTTTTTGACCAATAAGAAATGGACGGGCGAAAACCCGTCCATTTCCATTTTTAGTACTTATCTCTATTAATACCCGTCCCCATCGAGCAAGTTGCCGAGGCCACCGAGTATACTACCCTCTTCCTTGCGCTTGCCAGTCCCGTATTGCAGGATGCGACCGGCAAGGCGGCTGATAGGCAATGTTTGTATCCACACTGTGCCCGGTCCACGAAGCGTTGCGAAGAACACGCCTTCACCACCAAACAGTGTATTTTTAATTCCCCCTACGAACTGTATGTCGTAGTGTACGTTGCCCGTAAAGCCAACGATACATCCTGTGTCCACCTTCAGCATTTCGCCGGGCACAAGGTGTCTTTCCAGCACATGACCGCCGGCATGCACGAAGGCCATACCATCACCCTCCAGCTTTTCCATAATAAAGCCCTCACCTCCAAACAGGCCTGTACCCAGTCGCTTCTGGAATTCTATACCCACTGATACACCCTTTGCTGCACAAAGGAAGGCGTCCTTCTGGCAAATAACCCTGCCACCCAAACGCGCCAGGTCCAGCGGAATGATCTTACCCGGATAAGGAGAGGCAAATGACACGCGCTTCTTACCTACACCCACATTGGTGTAAGCTGTCATAAAAAGGCTCTCACCCACCAGCAGGCGTTTGCCTGCCGAAAACAGCTTGCCCATAATACTGCTTTGCTGCTGGCTGCCATCGCCAAAAATGGTTTCCATGCTGATTCCCTCTTCCATCATCATGAAGCTCCCTGCTTCAGCAATGGCGGTCTCCTGTGGATCCAGTTCCACTTCCACATATTGCATCTCCTCGCCGAAGATCTGATAGTCTATTTCGTGATTAAGCATAAGTAATGGTGTTTTGATGATTTCAATTTACTGTAAAAGTAGGAACTGCCTCAATGCGGCAAAAATATCCTTCGGTAAACGGCGGTGTAAAGTCGGTTATTATCATGCCGGCACAGGTAAGCCTTTGATTAACACAACATAAAACCTTGCGGCAAACAATTCTCTATACTTCCATGCAAATTTATTATCACAAACTACAACCCTATTCCGTTCTGCTTGGCGTAACTTTGAGAAAAATAAAACGAAAAACTATGGCACACACACTTCCCGCTCTGCCCTACGGCTACGACGCATTGGAACCACATATTGACGCACAGACCATGCAGATACACCATGGCAAGCATCACCAGGCATATGTAGACAATCTGAACAAGGCACTGGCGGGTACTGATGGTGAAAACAAATCACTGGAAGAGCTTATGGCAAACATCTCTTCTTACCCAATGGCAGTACGCAACAATGGCGGCGGCCACTTCAACCACTCACTGTTCTGGACTATCCTGGGCCCGGGCGGCGGTGCGCCATCGGGCAAGCTGGCAGATGCGATTAACTCTACGTTTGGCTCTCTTGATGGATTGAAAGAGAAAATGAACACAGCAGGAGCTACTCGCTTCGGAAGCGGCTGGGCATGGCTCAGCGTGAGCAATGGCACACTGGCCGTGAGCTCTACTCCTAACCAGGACAACCCGCTGATGGATATAGCCGAAACAAAGGGCACACCCATCCTGGGCATAGACGTATGGGAACATGCATACTACCTGAAATACCAGAACAAACGCCCGGACTACCTGAGCGCTATCTGGAACGTAATAAACTGGGAAGAAGTAGGCAGGCGCTACGAAGCGGCTCTTTAGTGAGGGGCAGCTTGCAGCAGCAGTTGGCAGCTCCCTTCTGCTGTGAAAGGTAAAAAGAGGTTGCAACGGTTGTTGCAACCTCTTTTTACTATTTAGCAGCCGGCAATCCCTGAAAGGGCGACATAAACCAGCGATGGGTGAAGCCTATTGAAACAACCAAACTCCACCACACAAAGCCCCGCCGGAGCGGTATGCGCAAAAAAAAAGGCACAACTCTCGTTGCGCCCTTTAGTATCTAATATCATCTCCCGTAGAGGGGCAGAGGGTGTTTACTCCGGCACCACCAGGCGGAAACCATTACCGTGGATGTTCACAATTTCCACTGCGCTGTCGTCCTTCAGGTACTTACGCAGCTTAGCGATGTAAACGTCCATGCTGCGGCCGTTGAAATAGGTATCGCTACCCCATATGCGCTTCAGAGCCGTTTCGCGTGGCAACAGGTCGTTTTTGTATTCGCATAGCATCAGCAACAGCTCGTTCTCCTTAGGAGACAGTGTGTGCGACTCGTCGCCATGCTTCAGCGTGCGTAGCTTGCTGTTGAAGTGGTAACTGCCGATGTGGAACTCAACCTGCGAATGGTTCTTATCGTGCATTTCCTGGTTGCGCTTCAGAATCGCCTTTATCTTATGCAGCAGCACCTCACTGTCAAATGGCTTGGTGATATAGTCATCTGCGCCCAGTTTGTAGCCCGTAAGGATATCGTCCTTCATGCTCTTGGCAGAAAGGAAGAACAGAGGTACATCCGGGTCTACATTGCGAATTTCCTCCGCCAGCGTAAAACCATCCATATTTGGCATCATCACATCGAGAAGACATATATCAAAACGCTCCCTGCGGAACGCTGCCAGACCCAATATACCATCGCGCGCCAGTTCTACTACAAAGCCATTAAGCTCCAGGTAGCTTTTCAGAACCGTTCCGAAGTTGGTGTCATCTTCAACCAACAGTATTTTGTTTTTTTCCTTTTCCATATTGTTAATTGTCCATCAAATATAATACCGTACACGTTGTTTTTTAGTACAATATTTTGTTAAGGTGTAACTGTATGAACCGCACAGCATTCGCCTTAGATTGATCACATCTCTTTAGTTTTATCAGATTGACAAATGAGGCCTTCGGGCAATGAATTCCACATTGCTGCCGGGCGAGCAAAAGTTTTACTGCTTAATATTGCCCCAGCAATCACCCAAACTGCAAGGAATGACCAGATTAAGAAAGTGCACCGGCGCAATAATTGCTGCTGCCATATTGGCACCGGCCATGTCATTTGCACAGGCCGATTCGGCCGGCTCCCCGAAAGAAAAGATTAAAAATGAACTCAAATACAATCTCTCGGCGGATGGCACCAAGTACGTAAAGTTCACCTTTCTGAACCAGATATGGGCCCGCTGGAACCAAAGCAACCCCGGCACCACGGTAAACGGCGCCCCCAAGGACAATACTTTCGATATTGGCTTGCGCCGCACGCGCATGCAACTCTTCGGCCAGGTGTCCGACCATGTATTTTTCTACATGCAGTTTGGCATGAACAACTTCAACTTCCTGGCGCAGAATAGCGGGAACCGTAAATTGCAGGCATTCTTCCACGATGCCCTTGGCGAGTACAAAGTATTTAAAGGGCACGACTGGCTGAAGCTGGGCGGAGGCCTCACGATCACCAATGGGCTCAGCCGGTTTACGCAGCCCTCCATCGGCTCTATTATGACCACTGATGTGCCTGTATTCCTGCAGGCTACTGTAGACCAGACAGACGAGTTCGCACGCAGGTTGGCGATCTATGCACGTGGGCAGGTGGGTAAGCTTGACTATCGCGTTGCCGTTGCAGATCCGTTCCCCATTCAGACCAACGGCGGCGGCACAGTAGCTATAAACAAGGATGCACAGTTCACCCCCTTTGGCCATACCCACCAATATTCCGGCATGCTTATCTACAACATACTAGACAAGGAGCCACACACCACGCCCTACATGGCCGGCACCTACCTGGGCGACAAGAAGATATTGAACATAGAAGCAGGCGCCATCTACCAGCCGGATGCCACATGGTATCAGAATGGCGCCGATACAGCCTTCGACAACATGACGCTGTGGGGGGCAGCTATATTTGCAGATATGCCAGTGAGTAATAACAGGTTTGCTATCAATGCCTACGTAGGTTATTTCTCTACCGACTATGGCCACAACTACACTCGCAACGTGGGCCAGATGAACCCTGCCAATGGCAGCACCAGCGCTACCCTGTTTAACGGCGGTGGCAATGCCTACCCTATGTTTGGCACGGGCAGTAGCATCTATGCACAGGCTGGCATTCGCCTGCCCAAAGACCTCTTTGGAGACAATGGCACACTGATGCCCTATGTTTCCTACCGCATGGGCAAATTTGACAAGTTGAAAGACCCGGTAAATGTTATAGACGCAGGTGTAAACTGGCTCATCACCAACCACCAGAGCAAGCTGTCGCTTAACTATCAGCTACGCCCCATCTACAACACACAAACCAATAGCGACATAACGCACACAGCAAACGCGAATTGTGTGTTTATGCAGTACCAGGTGAGTATATAGATGTACCCTTAATCCTTAAAGGTGTACCTTTTCTGTGCATGAGTGTAAATACCATAGGCCACGCCTATTGTTGCGTAGCCGCCGGTGAGGTCGGTGCCTCCGGTATTGTTGTAGTTTATGTGGTTATACTTCGCTTGCAAAGAAAAATACCTTCTCAGGTGGTTTTTGTTCTTTGTCTCTTTGTTCGTCACATAAATACGATAACCCAAGCCGGCGTTTGCATAGAATGACTTCAGCGACTTATTGATGGTATTGGTAGAATTAGACGCATTAGGATCATCGTAGCTAACACTGAGCACCTGCAGCTCTTCATAACCTACGCCCCACAACAGGTCCAGTTCGTGCTTTCCATGCCCCGCCAGCCTTGCACCAAAGTCAAACCCTGTATACCAACTTAGGAAGTTGTCTGTCTTATAAACAGAATCGAACCGCTCGGTATAGTAGCTATTGGGAGATGTTCCCGCGCGGAACCCAATCAGAAAGTCAAACATCAGATTATTGGTCCTGCCGCCGATGGCATAGGTGAAGTAAGGATGGCTGCCTACTGTAGCCAGTGGACCATTGGGCAACCACATGCCCATATGCAGGCTGCTGGAAAAACCGTGAACGCTGTTATTGAATGTCTTAAAATCGGCATAGCGCTTCGCAAGCACCGATGTGTCGCCCTCCAGGGTGCTAAGGGATGCAAAGTGTACGCTATCGGGATTTGCATAAAAGTGCAATAGAAAATCCTCTACGGGCGTATACTTTCGCTTGCCTATCATTGAGGCCGCCATGCGTCTCAGGAATGCATAATATTGTGTGTAAAACTTGTAATAGCTTTCTACTGTCGCAGGCAAGGGATAATTCCAGCTCTTCCAGTCATCAAAATGTTCGTCTGCAAACCCTCCCTGGCAGGATACTTTGTATTCGTTGAGGTAAGCGAGAACGTAATCCGGGTATAGGTTCCCACCTGTAAATGTGCTCTTATCGCGGGACATAACGTAGTCATTGCCGTCCATCCATTCGTGGAACTTATTGTTGCGGATCTCGTTCAGCAAAGAAAGTGTAAACGGACGCTCGCCCACATCGCAGTGCCGTTTCCAGAAAGCAACAAGTGCATCCATAGAGTCCGGCGGAGCACCATTGTCAAAAAAGCGCTGGGCCAATACAATCGAATTATACTCCACCTCATTACATGGGTACATGCGGTGTTGCATCAAGACCTTAATAGCAGTGTCGGACACCTGCGCACGAACGGCTCCCGCCAGGATAAGGCAACACAGGAGCAAGGGTATTTTCTTCATTTCGAGAAAAATTAGCAAACAGAAAGTAGCTCCCGGCATGAAATACACCGGGAGCAGAATAAACTAAACAGTAAACTTAATGCCCTGCGCCAGCGGAAGCTGGTCGCTCCAGTTGAGCGTGTTCGTCTGGCGACGCATATACGCCTTCCAGCTATCAGAGCCGCTTTCACGGCCACCGCCTGTTTCCTTCTCACCGCCAAAGGCGCCACCAATTTCTGCACCGCTGGTGCCGATGTTTACGTTGGCGATACCACAGTCGCTGCCCTTGTGAGACAGGAAAGTTTCGGCCTCGCGCATGTTCAGCGTCATGATAGAAGAAGAAAGGCCCTGCGGCACATTGTTCTGCATCGCAATAGCATCTTCAAGCTTACTATACTTCATTATGTACAGTATAGGCGCAAACGTCTCGTGCTGCACAATCGGCCATTCGTTCTGCACTTCGAAAATCGCAGGCTTCACATAGCAGCCGCTTTCATAACCCTTACCTTCAAGTATACCACCCGCTACAACGGCCTTGCCTCCTGCTTTTTTCACAGTGGCTATGGCCTGCTGGTACGCCGCAACTGCATCCTTGTCTATTAGTGGCCCCACGTGGCTCTTCTCATCCAATGGGTCCCCTATTACAAGTTGCTTATACGCGGCAACCAGTTTCTTTTTGAATGCATCGTAAATGCTGTCGTGTATTATGAGCCTGCGTGTAGTAGTGCAGCGCTGACCGGCGGTGCCTACTGCACCGAAAATGGCAGCACGCAGTGCAATATTGAGATCAGCATATTCTGTTACTATAATAGCATTGTTGCCGCCCAACTCTAAAAGCGAACGACCGAGACGGGCCGCCACCGCAGCACCCACGGCCTTGCCCATCCGCGTAGAGCCGGTAGCAGAAACCAGCGGTATACGAGCGTCAGCGCTCATCCACTCACCTGTCTCACGACCGCCTACAACCAGGCCACATACGCCCTCGGGCACGCTGTTTGCCTTAAACACTTCTGCAATGATATGCTGGCACGCCACCGCAGACATAGGAGTCTTTTCGCTAGGCTTCCACACGCAGGTGTTGCCGCATATGAAGGCGATCATACTGTTCCAGCTCCACACCGCCACCGGAAAGTTGAATGCACTGATGATGCCCACCACACCCAGCGGATGCCACTGCTCGTACATCCTGTGCAGTGGTCGCTCACTATGCATAGTAAGACCGTATAACTGGCGCGACATACCAACTGCCAGATCGCATATATCTATCATTTCCTGCACTTCGCCCAGGCCTTCCTGCAGGCTTTTGCCCATCTCGTATGAAACCAGGCGGCCCAGTGGTTCTTTATACTTACGCAATGCCTCACCTACCTGGCGCACTACTTCACCACGCTTCGGTGCCGGCCACATGCGCCACTCGGCAAATGCTTCCTGCGCCTTCGCTACAACCGCATCATAGTCGCCACGGGTTACTGAAGTTACAGTTGCTATCTTTTTGCCGTCTACCGGCGAATATGATTCGATTTTCTCTCCCCCTGCTTTCAGCCACTTCGTTCCGGTGGCAGCACCCTCATTATGCTTACTTATGCTCAGCTTATCGAGCACCTTATCCATTTTCATATTGTTGAATTTGCGTGCAAAATTACGGGTATTTATGAGGTATTGATGTTTGCGGGGGCAAAAGCCAACCGCAAAGCACGCGAAGATCCGCGAAGTATCGCAAAGTTGATTATGGAATAATCGCCGCTGTGTACGTGTCTTTGCGCCTTCTTTGCGAAACCTTAGCGTCCTTTGCGGTTAAAAACGTTGTTCTTGTGGCACGCTATGTGTTTGCCACTCAAAACACTATATTTGACCCTAGAAATCATAGAGATATGAAAAACATCCTGCTTTGCCTCTTGTCCGCGCTTTTGCTCACTTGCACCTCTGCACCTGCACATGCGGGATTTGCAGTCAAAAAGCAGGCGACTACACAATCAGCGTCCACTTCGGCCGCACTTTCTAATTTGACATCGTCAGAAAGGGCGTCGGCGTCGGCAGAGCAATTTTTAAACAAGCTTAGTCAGAAGTCACAATCTCCTTCTGGCCTGTTCGTACGTTGGGCGCGTAATGGCACTGTAGGGCTATTTGCCTTCCTGTTTGGCATTCTTGGCTTTCTGGCACCCGTTTTCGCTATCCCCGCGGTAGCATTCGGCTTCATAGGCATGAAGAGGTTCTGCAGCGGCAGAATGATGGCTGTGCTGGGCTTTACCATGGGCGTGGTGGCTATTGCGTTAGTAGTATTCGGCGCGTATGCTCCGTTCTTCTAACGGTACGCTAGAAACAGTTATCTGCGTTGGGGCTCCGGCTCCTACCGGGATTCCACATTTTTTCTCCTGAAATCGACGTGGGTGGCCCACGTCAGTTGCAGGTAGTAAAAGTTAGTAACGTCCCTGCGGCCACCGCTGTTCATCCAGAACATATACAATGGCCCGACCTCAAAATTCCCGGCTTTCTGTGTCTTATAACCAACACCCGCATATGCCCAATCTTCGGCGTATAAGACGGGCGAACTGCTATGTGTGTTGAAGAAGAACTCGTTGTAGGCATTAAGGTACCACCTTCCTTGCTTGCCCTGAAGTGGCGCAGACAAACCAAACAAGTATCGTAGCCGATGGGTATAAGGATAGTCACCGGTTATTCTGTCCCCGATAAATCTTCCATCGAAGCGCAACCTATGCCTCAGCGTGGTATTGCCGAGGTTGTATGAGTAAGCGCCCTGCAGGTAAAAGCGGTGTTCATTCCGGTAGTTATCACCCATCGGGTGCTGGCGCTCATATACATAGCTTCCGGCGAGTGAAAACCCTTTTCCCATTTTATACGTAAACGCCTGCTCTGAATAAAAGACGAAAAACTCTGAAGGTTCATTTATCCCATCATCACGTTTGTTCAACAGGTTTGCCCCTCCGAAATAATAGAAACTATAACCCAGCCTGTCCGTTAGGGTGCCGCTGTGGTCTATGGTGGGGAATATGCCATAATGCTGCGAACGCTGCGCATGAGCCACTACAGCAAGCAATAGCAGTAATGAAGAAATATACAATCTCATTTTAGTTGCAATTCGAACGTCCTATAGAAATCAAACCCTGCTCTTATTCAGGTACATCCATGTAAATACTGCCAGCACAGCGCCGGCGACAGGCGCCGCCAGGTATATCCATAAATGCTCCGTGTGACCGGATAAGAGCGCCGGTGCCAGCGAGCGCACAGGGTTCATAGATGCGCCACAAATGGGCCCGGCGAACATTGCCTCCAGCGCCACTGTAGCCCCAATAGCCAGCCCGGCAAACATACCCTGCTCCTTGCTACCTGTGGCCACCTGTATTATTACGAGCATCAGGAAGAAGGTGAGTAGCAACTCCAACACAAAACTCTGCATGTCGCTGCCTGCGGGCAATGTAGCGCCGAGTAATTCATTGGCAGGAAACAGCAGCCGTAACGTACCACTTGCCATAACCGCACCGGCTACCTGGCTCAACACATAGGGCAGCAACTCCTTTCCCGGAAATCGTTTTGCCACCACAAAGGCAATACTCACAGCCGGGTTCATATGCGCCCCCGATACACTGCCAAGCGCATATATCATGCTCATGACTATAAGCCCAAACGTAATGGCAACGCCCACATGCGTTATGGCCCCGCCCGATTGCTGGTTAATAACAATCGCGCCGGTGCCACAAAACACCAGCGCGAAAGTCCCTATAAGCTCCGATACATAATTTCTCATTTCTGTTCTTTTAGCAGCATCCTTTTTCAGGATCGCAACAATCCGGCTTGCGGCCAAACACGGTAATACTGTAGATACCCGTTCCACTGTTGCGGAAGTCTGCTATTTCCTGCTCGCTAAGATAGTTGCGCAGAATGTCATCCGGTATGTATATCGGCTTTTCTTTTTGCACAGTTATCGCTTCAAAGCCGGCCTCCTTTATCAGAGCCAGGTATTCATCTTTCTGTATAGCTCCGCTTACACAGCCTGCATACATCTCTGCCGCCTGCTTCAGGTTTTGGGGCAATTCGCCTACCAGCACCACGTCTGATATACTGAAGTGTCCACGCGATTTCAGTACACGGAATATTTCGTTGATCACGTTCCGCTTATTGGGCACCAGGTTCAGCACACAATTACTTACCACCACGTCCGCCACCTTTGCCGTTACGGGCATCTTCTCTATATCGCCCAGGCGAAACTCCACATTATTGAAGCCCAGCTTCTCGGCATTGGCCCTCGCCTTCGTTATCATGGCCTCGGTGAAGTCTATACCTATCACCTTGCCTGTGGGTCCTGTAGCCGAGCGTGCCACAAAGCAATCGTTACCTGCGCCACTACCCAGATCTATTACCACGTCGCCGGGCTTAATAGCGGCAAACTCGGTAGGCAGACCGCACCCCAGCCCCAGGTCAGCATCTGGGTTGTAACCCTCCAGTTTTGTGTAGTCGTCGCTCATTATGTTGTACACCTCCGTGCTACAACCTCCCGCACCGCAGCATGATGCTGCATTGGTTTCCTTATCCTGCAAGGCTATTTCGCTATACTTCTGCCTCACCAGTTCTTTCAGTTCACTATCCGTTGTCATTGTTCTTGTTTTTAAACGATTGATTGTTGTTTATTTATTGAAAAGCGCGCACTTTTAATCAATACCTACTCCTTTGTACTCTACTCATTCGATTCACCCTCCCTTTTTGGGGAGGGATGGGGAGGGGCTACACACTCCGCTCCCGCTCTACGAACTCCCCTACCTTCCCCCGTATCTCGTCCCTTATCTCAGCTATCCTCACCAGTTTCTCTTCTTCCGTTCCCTGCAGTGCCGAGGGGTCGTCGAAGAACCACGCAAGCCGCTTCACCTTTCCGGGAAACACCGGGCAGCGCTCTGCATTGGCAGCATCGCACACCGTTATCACAGTGTCATACACCCTACCCTCGCCCAGCACATCGGCTACTGTCTTCGTTTTGTTGCCGCTCATATCTATGCCTACCTCTGCCATAGAGCGCACTACCAGCGGGTTTAGCTTACCGCTCTCGATGCCTGCACTTTCGGCAACGTACTCGCCGGCACCCAGCTGATTCAGAAATGCTTCGGCCATCTGGCTGCGTGCGGAATTGTGGATACATACAAATAGTACTCTTGTCATACTTCGTTCTTTTTATCGCAATATTGCGATGGTTAAAAGTAAAAAAAATTAGCAGCACTTTTCTGCCGGCACTATCACCTTAAAAAGGTCGGCGAACACTACCCTGTACTCATTCCACACCTTGGGGTCTATACAATAGCAAACGCTTGTCCCATCCACATTGCCCTGTATCAACCCTGCGTTTTTCAGCTCCTTAAGGTGTTGCGATATAGTAGCCTGCGCCAGTCCCAGTTCTTCCACTAAGCTTCCGCACACACATGCATTTGTTTTCAGCAGGTACTGCAATATAGCTATCCGTGCAGGATGGGCTATTGCCTTTGCCATAGTTGCCAGCTCATTCTGCCTCTTCGTAAACAAATCCGTCTTCGTCGCTCCCATATCCTTAAATCCATCGCAATATTACGATGAATGGCTAATCTGTCAAAAAAGTTTTGTTTATAGTGCTATAAATTTTCTCCAGAGAAAAGCGAGGAAACTCAATATCTCGCACAGAAGAAGATAAAAGACGCTTAAAATCGCGGAAAAGATCCCCACGTAAAAGACAAATATGGGCCAGTGCTGCTTTAGGCCAATAGAAAATGGTCCGGGGTCCACGTCCGGAGCATGGTCATACTGCCAGTCGTGGTGAAACGCGAGCATCGTCATCAACGTCGCAACGCCAATTATACAAATCACCTCAATATTGCGTCTACTTGGTGTAGTCATTGGTATGTCTTAAAGTTACAATTCTGCTTTAACATTTCATCTTCTCTGCCATTTTTACATTTGGTAAGCAATTTGATATACAATAGATAAGATAGCCTGATCTTAAGACGGCACCCGAAAATTGGCACCAATGCCCAATGCAAGGTTCCCTTTAGGGTCAGAGTCGGACAGGGTTTAAACACAGTATAATGGGATATTTAGTATTAACCGGGTTGCTCATGCTGATAGGCATGATAGTAAGCTCTACACTTAAGAATAAGTTTCACGAATACGGCCAGATAGCATTATCGAACGGCCTAAGCGGTCGAGAGGTGGCCGAGCGCATGCTGGAAGAAAACGGCATACATGACGTACGAGTAACCACATCAGAGGGTTTCCTGTCAGACCACTACAATCCTGCCAATAAGACAGTGAACCTGAGCCCGGATGTATATGCCGGCCGCAGCATTTCTGCCGCCGCTGTGGCCGCACACGAATGCGGTCATGCTGTGCAACACGCGCGCGCCTACGCCCCTCTGAAAATGCGTAGTGCACTGGTGCCCATAGTGCAGGTAAGCACCTCGCTGGGTCAGTGGGTACTCTTTGCCGGCCTTGGCGTATGGGGCTTTGGCGGCGGCAACCAAACGCTGTTGCTTATAGGCATCATTATGTTCGCCATGTCCACCATCTTTTCCCTCATCACCCTGCCGGTGGAGTATGATGCAAGCGCCCGCGCACTGCGGTGGATGGAGAACACCCGCCTGACAACCGGTTACGAACACGACAAAGCCGCCGACGCTCTGAAATGGGCAGCACGCACTTACCTTGTAGCCGCCATATCCTCAGTAGCACAATTGCTCTATTTTGTGATGGTGTTTATGAATAGGAGAGATGATTAACCCCACAAGTCCAACCCCCAGCCCCTAAAGGGGAGCTACAACCCCCAACCCCTAAAGGGGAGTGCCCATATCTCCGGACTCCGATTTAATAAAAAAGAGCGGGAGCGGCGTCAGCCACTCCCGCTTTAAATATTGATGGTAAGCCCCTTTAGGGGTTTGGGGTTATTGGTTTGGGGTTTTGTCTTCATTCAGGAACGAATACCTGTAGTCCGTTGGTGGTACATGCGTTTCCTTTATTGTCCTCGCACTCAGCCAGCGATAAAGGTTCAGTATTGATCCCGCCTTGTCGTTGGTGCCGCTGGCACGAGCCCCGCCAAATGGCTGTTGCCCCACCACTGCGCCCGTAGGCTTGTCGTTGATATAGAAGTTTCCAGCGGCGTTTACAAGCGCCTTGGTCATGTATTCTATTGCATAGCGGTCTTGTGAAAAGATAGCACCCGTAAGCGCATATGGAGAAGTTTCATCCAGCACCTCCAGCGTCTGTATCCACATGTCCGCCTCATACGTATATATCGTCAGCACAGGGCCAAAGATCTCTTCACACATCGTTACATAGTGCGGGTCTGTCGTCTCTATCACCGTAGGCTCTATAAACCATCCCTTGCTGCTATCATAACCGCCGCCTACCAATATTTTGGCATCTCCATTGCCATTCTTCACGCCGTCTATATACTTTGTAATGCTCTTGAATGCTTTCTCATCTATGACCGCATTCACAAAGTTGCCGAAGTCGTCCACTATGCCCTGCTTCATGGTCTTTATCTCCGCTACCAACTTGCTCTTTATCTCATCAGCCAGGTTAGCCGGCAGGTATGCGCGCGAAGCAGCCGAGCACTTCTGCCCCTGGTACTCAAACGCACCACGAGCCAGCGCCGCAACTACAGCATCTACATTGGCGGATGGATGCGCGAACACAAAGTCCTTACCACCCGTCTCACCCACTATGCGTGGATAGCTGCGGTAGCGGCTAATGTTATCACCTATCGCCTTCCACATGTGCTGGAACACACCCGTAGAACCCGTAAAGTGTACGCCCGCAAATGATGGGTGTGCAAAGCAGATATCACCCACTACCGGACCGCTTGGGTATATCAGGTTTATGACACCTGCCGGCAGGCCCGCCTCTATCAATATCTCCATGAATACACTCGCACTGTATATCTGCGTGTTTGCAGGTTTCCACACCACTACGTTACCACACATAGCTGCACTGGTAGGCAGGTTGCCGCCTATGGCTGTAAAGTTGAACGGTGTCACCGCCAGTACAAAGCCCTCCAGAGGCCTGTACTCCATGCGGTTGTTCATACCCACCGGCGATATTGGCTGCTGCTTATATATCTTGCTCAGGAAGTATACGTTAAAGCGCAGGAAGTCTATCAGCTCACAAGCGCTATCTATCTCTGCCTGATAGGCATTCTTGCTCTGGCCCAGCATGGTTGCTGCATTCATGCGAAAGCGGTACTTGGTAGCCAGCAACTCTGCCGCCTTCATAAAGATGGATGCACGGTGCTCCCAGTTCATAGCTGCCCACTTTTCGCGCGCTGCCAGTGCAGCGTCAATTGCATCGTGTACATGTTCCTCGCTGCCCTCGTGGTAGTGGCCCAGCAGGTGTGCTGTTTCATGCGGCGGACGGATCTCGCGCTTCACATCGCTGCGCACCTCCTCCCCATCTATATACATGGGTATGTCACGGAGCTGGCCCTTCATCTCAGCAAGTGCCGCCTTTAGCGCCTTGCGCTCTGCACTACCCGGTGCGTAACCCAGTACCACCTCATTCTTCGGTTCTGCAAAATCAAAATATGCGTTATTCATTATAAATCAGTTATGCGTTTATATTTCAGAAGTGCAAAGGTAAGTTTTTGGGGGGAATGGGTGGGTGATGGCGGTCAGAGACCCTCATTGAAGGCAGAGATATGATAGCATTTCTTCGCGCCGGACTAAATCCCGGTGACCACTCCTGTCGTCGGAATAAGTTGCGCCGGGCTGAGCGTCAGGAAGTATGTGCCAATACGCGGGTAAAGGCTACAGCATCGATTGAATAAAATCCACCCGCAAATAGATATAGTTTCTTAATTTCATTATCAAAATATGCCTTTATGTTTTCTGTAAAGATTACCCGTCTCCTCAAAATCATCCCGCAAGTCTTTTCCCTTTTGTTGTTTTCAATTGCCGTACATGGGCAGTATAACTCCCCGCAAAACAGAGAGTGGGCATTAGGTGTATTTGCTGGGCTCAGTTTTGCCACCGGCAGCCCGGTGGCGTTACATACAGAGTTAGTTAGTGCGGAAGGGTGCGCCAGCGTGTGTGATCGTAATGGCAAGCTTTTGTTCTACACTAACGGCCGCAGCGTATGGGATAGCACACATACTGTAATGCCTAATGGTGACACGATTTGCCCATTTTCCACACAGAGTAGCTCCCAAGGAGCCCTTATCGCTCCGGTTTTGAGCACATTATCAGAAGGCGGCCCCACCAAATATTACATTTTCTCTCTTCAGAATTTTGATTATTTTATTAGCGGAGCAGACACATCTGCGGTTAACCTCTATTATAGCATTGTTGACATGGACTTAAACGGAGGTCACGGAGATATCGTACCTGGCATGTCTGGCATACATCTCGCTTCGGGTCTCACGGAGCGAATGATTGCTATCCCTGGGGCGAATTGCGACTTATGGATCATCGTTCACAAACTTGGGGAGCCCGTGTTTGAAGCGTATAACGTCAATGCTTGGGGTATTGATACGACTCCTGTAATCTCCCATTGCGGAGAAATGTCCGGCCTCTGGGCATATGGGGCGGGTGTACTGAAATGCTCTCCCGATTACAGCAAAGTAGCCTCCACTAACTCGCAAACAGTCGTATTCTCACCGACGGGCACTTTCTCGCTTGTCCCGACCCAGTTGGGTTCAGAGCTGTTTGATTTTGATGCTTTAACCGGCACTCTATCTAACTGCGTGCGGATATCAACTGGCAAAAGAACCTATGGCCTTGAGTTTTCACCGGACAGCAAGAAGCTTTATATCACACATTTGGACGGCGATACAAGCGAGCTCGTACAATTTGACATCACCGATACAGCTACAATACAAGCTTCCAAATACGTAGTGGCGCGTGCATATGGGAACTTCAGTGACCTTCGTCTGGCTCCGGATAATAAAATATACTTCAGATGGGGCAATTCACCTTCATCTCTAAGCCGAATCGCTACCCCCAATGCTACCGGTACCCTGTGTACCTTTCAGCCGGATGCCGTTCCTCTCCTAGCCCTGACCGCAGCGCAATTAGGTATAGGTAATCTTTATCAATTACCCACACCGGTTGGGGATACTATCACATCTGCTTCTGACACAATTGTGTGTTTTGAAAATGTAGATAGTGTTACGCTCGTGAGCCCTTTCCCTTATTCGCTATGGGGCAATGGAAGCACCGAGAACAGCCGAACTGTAGGTAGCAGCGGCTCATTTGTTGTAACCAGCATATCGGGCTGCGCAGTAAGCAAACATACTTTCAATATTCATGCCCAGGAGACTCCTTGCGTATCTTCGGTCACACAAAATACCAATAACCACGACGGCATAAGCCTTTTCCCAAATCCTGCCTCCGCGGCTTGCACAGTCGCGTGTGAATCCTGTACTGGCGGCTTTACGATCACAGTCTCCGATGTATCGGGCCGTGTCCTCGCCACCTACGCCAGTACTCAAGCCACATCGCAACTGACCTTAAAAAATTTATCAACCGGCTTATACCTTCTTAAAGTGTCCTATGCGGAAAAAGCATTCTATCGCAAACTCAAGATTGAATAGTAATCGCTTTTACCTTCTTCTGCATCCTACGGATGTTAGCACAGCACAACCAGTTGGCCGTAGATTACGTCTACAGCCAGCATGGTAGCCGGATTCCCTCCAGCGTAAACGGCATACCGAACGCACACACAACATCGACCTGAGTATTGTCGTTGCGCACCTACGGAGCGCGTGAACGTTGGGGCATTGTCACGCTACAGAGCTTTAACTCCTACCGGAGTTGTCCGTAAGGCAGACACGTCCTTAAATATAGTCTTACTATCTCTCCCGCCTGGTCCGAGCATCTCGTTCGGTCCTTTTACTTTGGAAGCGTCCGCTTCCGAAAAACGATGCTAAAATTTCAGTCTGGCCCGGGTCTATGGCAAAACCGCGGGCGTGACCAACCCATGCCCGAATGCCAGTTTGCAACTGCCATTCATACAATGCTTGTTTGGCCCCATATCAACCGATTACATTACCGTCGCCCCTCATCATGCGATATCGCCAAACGGCCTCATCGCTCACGATTTAGCATATTGATGCGTAGTTAATCAAAACATAACCAGTCTTTTATAAAAATAAACTATTTTGCAGCATCTAAAATACACTGAAATGAAATCTACGATCCTAACAATACTCGCTACTGCGGGTATGTTCCTCGCAAACGCGCAACAAGCCATTCCTGAATTTAAGAACAAGGTAATGGTACTTACGAAAAACAACACACTGGAAAATCTTGAAACGACAACACTTACCTATGGTGTAAAGTCGGGTTTTGGTAAGGGTTCTGTCTTCCTAAAAGCAGATGGCCAACATGCTTCCACAACGTACGACCCCACATCGGGCAACAAGTTCATCGTGAAGATCGTCAAGGATACAGACCCCGAGACCCTTGTAACGCTTTACAATTTCACTGTTGAGAAAAAGTATCGAAAAATCGTAACTGCAGGTGTAGGTTTCGGCAATGCGAAAGATATTGAGCTACCAACACCAAAACTAAATTTCACCAAAGTACAGGATGGCGTATATATCATTACTCCGGTAAAACCACTGGAGCCGGGTGAATATATATTTATGGTAGACCAGCCTCTTACCGGACCGGGCGCATCAGAGGCGAAAGGCCAGGCATTCGCGGTGCCGGAAAGTAAGTAGCCCAATACGAAAGTTACGTGTGCGTATGGCCAACCCCTGTTGCTACCGACCAGGCAGCAACAGTAACTTCTATGTAAACATCTTCACGAGGCAATGGTTAGCTTTGTAACACAAAACACCACAAACATGAACAAACAAGTTTTCATAAACCTCGCCGTCACCAATCTTCAAAAGTCTATGGATCTATACACTGCCATGGGCTTCACCAACAACCCTCAGTTCTCTGACGATGCAGGCAAGTGCATGGTTTGGAGTGACAGCATTTTCGTCATGCTCCTTAGCCACGATAAATTCAAGGCATTTACGTCGAAACCTATCGCTGATACAAAGGGACAAATAGCGGGCCTGTTTTCACTGTCTGTGGATAGCCTTGACAATGTAAACAAGATAGTAAATGATGCCGTTGCCGCCGGTGGCATTGAGCCAAACGAAATGCGCGACTATGGCTTCATGCAGCAACGCACCGTTGAAGATTTCGACGGGCACACCTGGGAGGTCTTCTACATGGATATGAGCAAATTTCCTACGGAGCAGAAATAGCAACTAATGTTCAGGTTCGGCCTTCTGTTTTATGTGTTGTTGGCTTTCTGTTTTTTTGCTCGCGCCCAGCAATCCGAACAGAGACCCGCTGCCCCTGCAAAAGACACCGCAGCCTACACGAGGGACACTGCTATTCCACCATTCACGGTCTTGCTAACCGATAGTACTACCGTATTCAGCAGTGCAGATATCAAGCCTGGCAACCCAGTGGCGCTGTTCTACTTCTCACCCGGTTGTGGACATTGCAGGCGTGCGGTGGAAGAACTGCGTAAGGAAATGCGATCCATCCGCGATGTGCATTTCTATTTCCTTACCAATACCCGGAACACCACAGACATTAGGGCATTCTGCAAAGAACACCACCTGGAGCGATATAAGAACATCAAAGCCGTAGGCACCGATCTCAACTACGTTTTTCTGAGTCACTTCAGCCCCCGGTGGTCACCCGAATTGGCACTTTTTGATAGCAACCTAAAGTTTGTTGCACTCCTAAAGCCCGACGGCATCACTATAAGTGCAGAGAACATTTACAACTGCCTGCACAATAGCGACGAGAAACAATAAGGCCACTCGATAACTATCTTTGTAGTGTAAAACCGCCTCTGATGCAACAGACAGAACTTAACATTGACTCCGAAACCAGTAACATATTAAAGGACACATCTCGCTGGACTAATATCCTCGCTATGATAGTGCTGATAGGAGTTTCCCTGAGTGCGCTTACCTTCCTGCTGTTCGTTGCCTTTTCGCGGGCCACTTACACAAATGGTTTCTATGGGGTATTCGCCGCGCTTATTTCTGCCATCACTATAGGCGCGCATATATACCCGTTAGTGCAGCTCTTTAATTACCGGAAACACATTCGCCTGGCCACTACTACCAACGATAGTGACGAACTGCACAAAGCGGTCATGTGCATCCGCAACTTTTTTCGATACATTGTAATTGTAGTATTGATCTGTATTGGGCTTTACCTGCTCGTTATGTTGCTCATGATGTTACTTGTAGGGATGTAGTGACCTTTCCTGGCTTGCGCATCAGCTCACAAAACAATGCCACAGAGACAAAATTGCCCACGCTCATCAGATATTCATAGGGCACCTGTATAAAGAATAGAAATACGGCAAAGTAAATTTTGAACGACCCCATGAGAAATATCCTGTAGTCGAGCGTCTTACGTTTAAGATAGTACCAGACACCCATCACAACGCAAACACCAATACTGGCAAATAAATGGGTCTTTTGAAGCAGCGCTATTCGCTGCTCGACAGGAATGCCGGTAAAGCGAGTGTAAAAGAAATATGCAAAGCCGGTACCGGCAAATAGATTGGAAGGCTTTCCGTCATTATTCAGATGCGTCCATTCAAACAGAGCTGCCTTATCGTAATAGTGATAGCCATCTGTGAAAAGGTGTGGGTCGCGCGTCATAAATGGCAATACATACAGGGCTAACACTACACCAACCGACACCGCTACAGTTACCAATAGCTGACGGCGGCTACCCTCCAGCAACAAGACAAAGGCATAGAGCGGCAGCCAAAGAACCAGGCTATACCGGGATACCAGGCAAATACCAATTATAGCGCCCTGCCACCATGGATTTTTGGTATTGAGGCTCACCACAAATATCATGTAGTAAGCGGCCATCATCAACTCCACGGTAGCCTCAAAAAAGCCACTATTGAATATAAAGATCATGAGCCACGTACTGAAGAAAAGCAGCGAACCACCTATCTGCATTACTCTACCGGTCGTCTTTGCAGTACGGTAACTGAGCAAGATCGCCGTAATGCTCCATATACCAAAAGGAATCCAGCGGGGGTCTATGTGTAGCAACTGTGCGATAGTCATTGGCATCCAGTGCATGGGCAGATAGGTCATGTTCTCGTCCCAGCCAAACTCTGTAACTACACTGTAGGGATACTCTCCCGCAAGTAAGCGCCGGCAGGCCACCTGTATCAATGGTATCACGTCTGATATATCCGGACCGAGCCGGTGTGAGGCGAGGAATGATGCATAAGGAAATGCCATCCCGATCATCGCCGCGGTGAGCAAGGCCGGTGCCGCCCATGCAGGTAACGACTTCCCATCTGAGCGGTCATCAGCGTCATTTCCATCTCGCCGGCTAAACAGGAAGGCAATACCAAAAGTCAGAGAAGAGCAAAATAGGAGTATGGCATTTTTGCCCTGTGTCAGTATGCCCTGCTTGTATAATATGTGAAGACAGAGATTCTCCATCAGAATCGCTGTCAGTAGTATTAGGGTGTTTAATCTCCTTTGCCGCATAATGGTGTGTAAAAGTAAATAAGTAACGCCATGCATTGCATGGATGACTAAAATGAACTGGGGCTGACCAAACGGCCAGCCCCAGACTAACTATTCAAAATCAAAGTTGATGCTTACTGCTGCAGTACGAAATGGAACACCTTAGCTTCTGAACCGCTGCGAAGTGTCAGCATATACATGCCGTTCGCAAGGCCGCTGTTCAGCTCTATACGGCTGTTGATATCTCCGTTCTTCACGTTGATCGCTCCACGGTATACTACCTGGCCCAGCATGTCTGTTACATCTACATGCAACTCCTGGTCTTCTGTC
>JAHBTQ010000001.1 GCA_019638495.1 Taibaiella sp. | reverse complement strand
TCCCGCTGCGCTCGCTGTGAGCGTTGCTGGCTGGCTGATTGTCTTGCTTGCAGTAGCTGTACAGCCTTTAGCGTCTGTTACTGTTACTGAGTAGGTGCCTGCTGACAGACCGCTCAGGTCTTGTGTAGTTGCTCCATTGCTCCAGCTATATGTATATGGTGTAGTACCGCCGCCTGGTGTCAGATCAATTGATCCGTTTGAACCGCCATTGCAACTTACGTTTGTTGATGTAGCAGTTGCTGTCAATGTTGCTGGCTCAGTTATGGTCTTGCTTACTGTTGCTGTACATCCCTTAGCATCTGTTACCAGTACTGAGTATGTACCTGCGCTCAGACCCGTGCGGTCCTGTGTAGTTGCGCCGCCGTTCCACAAATAGGTATATGGAGTAGTACCTCCAGTTACTGTTACATCAATTGAACCGTTTGAACCGCCGTTGCAGCTTACGTTTGTCTGCGTAGCTGTTGCTGCGAGTACCGCAGGCTGTGTTATCGTTACCGTTGCTGTAGTCGTGTAGCTGTTTGCGTCGGTAACTACTACTGAATAAGTACCTGCGCTCAAGCTGCTCAGGTTCTGTGTGGTTGCTCCATTGCTCCAGCTATAGGTATATGGAGTGGTACCGCCGCTTACTGTAAGTGTTGCTGTACCATTGCTGCCGCCATAGCAATTTACGTTTGTACCTGCTGCGCTCGCAGTAAATACTGCTGGCTGCGTGATCGTTACGGTCTTAACTACCGTACAGCCCTTATTATCTGTTACAGTCACTGTGTATGTTCCTGCTGTAAGGCCGGTAACGCTTGCAGTTGTCGCGCCATTGCTCCACAGGTATGTGTATGGGCTGGTGCCACCTGCTGGCGTTACGCTTGCTGTACCATTGTTGCAACCATAGCAAAGTGCATTGGTTGAAGCGGTTGTTGCCGTGAGTGTTGTTGGTTGTGTGATTGTCTTGCTTGCTGTTGCTGTGCAACCGTTCGCGTCAGTTACTGTTACGCTGTATGTTCCTGCGCTCAGACCCGTGAGGTTCTGCGTTGTTGCGCCGTTGCTCCATGAGTAAGTATATGGAGTAGTGCCGCCGCCTACTGTCAGTGTTACAGTACCATTAGTACCACCATTACAGTTTACGTTCGTGCCCGCTGCGCTCGCTGTGAGCGTTGCTGGCTGGCTGATTGTCTTGCTTGCAGTAGCTGTACAGCCTTTAGCGTCTGTTACTGTTACTGAGTAGGTGCCTGCTGACAGACCAGTGATGTCTTGAGTAGTTGCGCCATTGCTCCAGCTATATGTATATGGTGTGGTGCCGCCGCCCGGTGTCAGATCAATTGATCCGTTTGAACCGCCATTGCAGCTTACGTTTGTTGATGTAGCGCTTGCTGTCAATGTTGCTGGCTCAGTTATGGTCTTGCTTACTGTTGTTATACAACCCTTATTGTCTGTAACAAGGACTGAGTATGTACCTGCGCTCAGGCCCGTGCGGTCCTGTGTAGTTGCGCCGCCGTTCCACAAATAGGTATATGGAGTAGTACCTCCTGTTACTGTTACGTCGATCGATCCGTTAGCACCGCCGTTGCAGCTTACGTTTGTCTGTGTAGCTGTTGCCGCAAGTACTGCAGGCTGTGTAATTGTTACTGTTGCTGTGGTCGTGTAGCTGTTTGCGTCGGTTACTACTACCGAGTAGGTACCTGCGCTCAGTCCGCTCAGGTTCTGTGTGGTTGCGCTATTGCTCCAGCTATATGTATATGGTGTAGTGCCGCCGCTTACGGTAAGTGTTGCTGTACCATTGCTGCCGCCATAGCAATTTACGTTTGTACCTGCTGCGCTCGCAGTAAATACTGCTGGCTGAGTGATCGTTACGGTCTTAACTACTGTACAGCCCTTATTATCTGTTACAGTCACAGAATATGTTCCTGCTGTAAGGCCGGTAACGCTTGCTGTTGTCGCGCCGGTGCTCCACAGGTAGGTGTATGGGCTTGTGCCACCTGCTGGCGTTACGCTTGCAGTACCATTGTTGCAGCCGTAGCAAAGGGCATTAGTTGAAGCAGTTGTTGCTGTGAGTGTTGTTGGTTGTGTGATTGTCTTGCTTGCTGTTGCTGTGCAACCGTTCGCGTCAGTTACTGTTACGCTGTATGTTCCTGCGCTCAGACCCGTGAGGTTCTGAGTTGTTGCGCCATTGCTCCATGAGTAAGTGTATGGAGTAGTACCACCACCTATTGTCAATGTCACAGTACCGTTGCTGCCGCCGTTACAGTTTACGTTCGTTCCCGCTGCGCTCGCCGTGAGCGTTGCAGGCTGGCTGATTGTCTTGCTTGCAGTTGCTGTACATCCTTTCGAGTCTGTTACTGTTACTGAGTAGGTACCTGCTGCCAGACCGCTCAGGTCTTGCGTAGTTGCACCATTGCTCCAGCTATATGTATATGGTGTGGTGCCGCCGCCTGGTGTCAGGTCAATAGAACCGTTGGCACCGCCATTGCAACTTACGTTTGTTGATGTAGCGCTTGCTGTCAATGTTGCTGGCTCAGTTATGGTCTTGCTTACTGTTGTTGTACAACCCTTATTGTCCGTAACAAGGACTGAGTATGTACCTGCGCTCAGGCCCGTGCGGTCTTGCGTAGTAGCGCCACCGTTCCACAGGTAGGTATATGGTGTAGTACCGCCTGTTACTGTTACGTCGATAGAACCATTTGAACCACCGTTGCAGCTCACGTTTGTCTGCGTAGCAGTTGCCGCGAGTACTGCAGGTTGTGTAATGGTTACTGTCGCTGTAGTCGTGTAGCTGTTTGCGTCTGTTACTACTACCGAGTATGTACCTGCGCTCAGTCCACTCAGGTTCTGCGTAGTTGCACCATTGCTCCAGCTGTATGTATATGGTGTGGTACCACCGCTTACAGTAAGTGTTGCTGTGCCGTTGCTGCCGCCGTAGCAGTTTACGTTTGTACTTGCTGCTGATGCAGTAAATACCGCAGGCTGCGTGATCGTTACGGTCTTAACTACCGCACAGCCCTTATTATCTGTTACAGTCACTGTGTATGTTCCTGCTGTAAGGCCGGTAACGCTTGCTGTTGTCGCGCCGGTGCTCCACAGGTAGGTGTATGGGCTTGTGCCACCTGCTGGCGTTACACTCGCAGTACCATTGTTGCAGCCATAGCAAAGGGCATTGGTTGAAGCGGTTGTTGCTGTGAGTGTTGTTGGTTGTGTTATTGTTTTGCTTGCTGTTGCTGTGCAACCGTTCGCATCAGTCACTGTTACTGAGTAAGTACCTGCTGACAGACCAGTGAGATTCTGTGTTGTAGCACCATTGCTCCAGCTATATGTATATGGTGTAGTACCACCACCTACTGTCAATGTCACAGTACCACTGCTGCCGCCGTTACAGTTTACGTTCGTTCCCGCTGCGCTCGCTGTGAGGGTTGCTGGCTGACTGATTGTCTTGCTTGCTGTAGCTGTACATCCTTTAGCGTCTGTTACGGTTACTGAGTAGGTACCTGCTGACAGACCGGTGATGTCTTGGGTAGTTGCGCCATTGCTCCAGCTATATGTATATGGTGTGGTGCCGCCGCCTGGAGTCAGGTCAATTGAACCGTTTGAACCGCCATTGCAGCTTACGTTTGTTGAAGTCGCGGTCGCTGTAACTGCAGGGTTAACTGTAACCAACTTAGTAGTATAGCATCCGGTTGGGAGTATGTATGATATCCTTGTTGTACCTGCAGAAAGTCCTGCAAACACACCCGAAGACACACCTATAGTGCCGGCAGCAGTATTACTGCTGCTCCACGTACCACCCGATGTTCCGCATGTAAATCCTTCTGTTTGCCCCTGGCAAACATTCGAACTGCCGGATATAGTAGCAGCCAAAGGATTCACGCTCACCTGGACAGTAGCCGAATTTGAGCAACCGCTTCCATTAGTGCCAACCACGGTATATATAGTGGTAGCAGAAGGTGTAGCTGAAGGGCTGGCGCAAGCCGTACAAGAAAGCGAACTACCCGGAGTCCAGATATACGTAGAGGCACCAGTTGCAGTTAGCGTAGTGCTGCTGCCCTCACAAATTGTCACATTGGAACCGGCACTGACTGACGGGAGTGCATTCACACTTACAGTTACACTTGCGGTGTTAGTGCAACCTGCAGACGAGGTACCCGTAACGGTATACGTCTTAGTGAGTGAGGGTGAAGCCATCGGGCTGGCACAGGTGGTGCAAGAGAGCCCGATAGATGGTGACCAGGAATAAGTGCTGGCACCACCTGCATTAAGCACGGTAGAAGAGCCTGCGCAGATAGCTACATTGCTACCGGCTGTTACTGTGGGAAGTGCATTGACCGTTACAGTTACTGTAGCCACAGAGGTGCAACCGGAAGTAGTACCTGCAACCGTATACGTCTTTGTTGAAGTGGGCGAGGCGGTTGGCGAGGCACAAGTAGTGCATGAAAGCCCCGTAGCTGGCGACCAGGAATAACTGGTAGCGCCACTGGCGCCAAGCACGGTCGATGAACCTGTGCAAATAGCAACTCCCGAACCGGCACTGACCGACGGAAGTGCGTTAACAGAAACAGTAACTGACGCAGTATTTGTACACCCGTTTGCCCCGGTTCCCGTTGCCGTGTAAGTAGTTGTCACTGTAGGCATAGCCGTAGGCGTTGTACAGGCTGTGCAGGTAAGACCGGAAGCAGGGGACCAGACATAACTGCTCGCTCCGCTTACGGATAAACCAACCGACGAACCCGAACAGATCGTGGCTCCTGAGCTAATTGTCAGCGAAGGAAGGCTCTTCACAGTTACTGTCACAGTTTTTACATCCACACATCCGGCCCCATTTGTACCCGTTACTGTGTAGGTAGTTGTTGAAGTGGGACTTGCTGTTGGGTTATTGCAAGTAGTACATGACAACCCGGTAGCGGGAGACCATGAATAGTTGATAGCACCGCTGGCAGTCAATGTAGTAGAAGATCCGTAGCAAATACTGGTAGCTGAGGTAACTGACACAGTTGGTACCGGGTTTACAGAGACAGTAATGGTACCTGTATTTATACAGCCAGATTCATTTGTGCCTGTAATGGTGTAGGTTTTGGTAGTTGAAGGATTTGCTACGGGCGAAGCGCATGCTGTGCACGAAAGACCGGTGGAAGGCGACCATGTGTACGTACTCGCACCAGTAGCATTTAATATCGTTGACAATCCAAGACATATATTCCTGTCTGGGCCTGCACTTACAGTTGGCAGGGTAGACACAGGAACCGTTCCATATGCTGTATTTGAATAAAGACCAAAGTTGTTCGTAGCATTGTAGGTAAATACTGCATCATCATTATATCCATCTGCTGGATCAAATTTCAGCGTTGTGGCTTGAGCGAGTGTTAGTACAAGGCCGGCTGTAACAGCGGTATACGTAGACCCCGAGCTGTTGTAATAAAGCACGCCTGCTGTAGGAGGAGGAATGGTTAGTATCTTGTAACTGACAATGTAGCCACCGCTATTGAGGTCTGTAGCACTAAGGGCAGGGAAAGTTGTCATGCCCGTTCCTGAAGGGTTACACAAAGGAGCGCGGGTAACGTCATTTGCCAACGGTGCCAGCGCATTGGATAACTGGAACACGCCGGAAACTGCAAGCATGTCCAAGCCTCCATTTACCGGCTCTGTATTTGTTGGGAAATACGTAGTATTGTTGTAGTCCACAACTTTAGTACCACTAGCCCCATCCGGGAAGTCCCCACCGAATACCGAATATCCATAAATTGTCTGTCCATTTACCAATCCCAGATCAGAGAAGCGAATAAATACACCGCCAACACCCTGAGAAGCATCTGTACTAGTTGATATCTCCAGTTTAGAATCGCTCGGATCTTTACGCAATACATACGAGTACATTACAGGAATAGGATTCACTGTGCCGTAGTGCGTGGAGTTACAATGCAGCACTGACGTGTACGAAGATGGGTCGCTTGAAGAATTCAGGGCCTTGATACCGGCTACACAAAATGGGTCATGCGCATTAACCACTCCGCGATCAAGAATTATAAAACCTTCCTGTGATGCCGCAACTATCGTGTACCCACCCGGAATAATGAAGTCAAACCTCTCGATGTTGTTGTTGTTACCATTTCCATCAGCAGAGTTGTTGAAGATGTTATCTGTTCCCGCATTCAATCCGCGTGCACCATTGAACATGATCTCCATACTTTCCTGGTACGGCTGGCGCAGAAAGAGTGGATCTGTAATTTCCGCTCCGCTTGCGCCCTGGTACCAAAGGAGCTGTCGAACGCCTGAAACCAACGAGTTATCGTGCCTTCTGATCATTACGTAGGCATCAGGAATATTCCTGTAGGCGTATGTACTTGAGCCAATACCAAAAGAACTAAAGTTGAGTATGTTGTTGGAAGTTCCACTAAGGTTACCGTACTTGTAGGTGTAGGTATTAGACTCCAGCGGGCTTCCCTGCGCTCCATGTGCAGTGTAGTACTTTCCGGTGCTTGCAGCGGTATAGGTAGAGTTAAAAGTCTGGATGCCCACCTGGGCTTTTGCCAAACCGGCCGTCAGCACCAGCAGCGCGATAAGCAAACTAGTTCGAAGCATTTTCATAGTTCTCCGGGGTTGGAGGGGTGATTGTATAGTTGATGTCATAGCAATCAGTTTAGAAGTATTGGTAGTGTTCAAGTGAATCAGATTTATTCCGTTTCAGGACATAACTTCCCTAATAAGGAAGAGCAAAAATACACTTGTGAATTAACAAATGTCAGAAAACATAATTAATCAAATGTTAATGACGGCTGATTAACATTCCGTTGAGAATGCTTACAATACTGCATTTCAGCATTTTTATTACTGCTTTTTGATTTTTGTTTTTTATTTTATTATTATTATCACCATCTATGAGAAAGACATGTTTGGCATACAGATTAGATGTATCCTCATGCTTCAAGAAAATGGTTTCGATTTTGTTATTTTCACATGTGACACGAACACCCCTTTTCCAGTGTAAACACAGACATAAACACATGTGGATTTAACACTCTTGTTAATCAGGCCTTATTTTCACAGACTTATCCACAGACGGGAATGCCAATCCACCTCGTGGACTTACACATTATTCATTTTTCTTCCCTATTGATAGCTAATGAAATTAGTTCGTGCCGGCGACGGCAAACGTAACATATAATACAAGCAGGGCATTCGTAGTGCCGGTTTTCAAATTCGGGAAAAATTACACGCACATGATTTGTATTAGCCCCTCACCTGTAGCACAATGCGTACTTTTGCCGCCATTGATGACGAGGCCGTATACGATAGCACTTGTAGGTAATCCCAATAGCGGCAAAAGCTCTCTTTTTAACGTTCTTACCGGGCTAAACCAGAAGGTGGGCAATTTCCCGGGTGTAACTGTTGATAAGAAAACCGGCACAGCTCGTATATCAGATTCGCTGTCAGCACATGTAATAGACCTGCCGGGCACTTATAGCCTCTACCCAAAAAGCGCAGACGAGCAGGTAACCTACGAGGTACTGCTGGACCAGGCAAACTCTGAAAGACCGGACCTGATAGTAGTAATAGCAGACGCTTCAAACTTGAAACGCAACTTGCTGTTCTGCTCCCAGATCATGGACCTGAAAATTCCCGTGGTCATTGCGTTGACGATGATGGACATAGCCCGGGGACGCGGAGTAACCATAGACGTGGACGAACTGGAACGGGCAATGGGCGTGCCGATAGTGCCTATAAACCCCAGGAAAAACAAGGGAATAACCCAACTAAAAAAGGTAATTGCCGATACGAGCCAGACTACCATAACACCCAGAGCTGACTTTATTGAGCTCCCGGTGCTGGGCGAAGAATGGCTGAACGAGATCAGGGCTTTATGTGGCCAGGCAAGCAATTATGCAGCACTTCACATTGCATGTAATTATACCGGCCTGCAACACCTGAATGCTGCACTTCGTATACGCATTGCATCGCTTGTGGGTGAATCCGGTTTTCAGAAATCTAAAGTTCAGGCCGAGGAAATAGTACTGAGGTATAAGAAGATAGATACAATCCTGCAGCGCTGTGTGGTGACCGAAAGCCCCATGAAACGCATGGTGATGAGCGACCGCATTGACAAAACGTTGCTACACCCAATCTATGGCAACCTGATACTGCTGGTCGTATTATTCCTACTGTTCCAGTCTATTTTCTGGCTGGCACAATACCCGATGGACTGGATAGAAGGGGGGTTTGCACTACTGCAAAACTTGCTGAAAGATGTTTTGCCAGCCGGCATGCTTACAGACCTTTTCGTAGACGGCCTGGTAGCAGGCCTTGGCGGAATTGCTGTGTTCGTGCCACAGATCATGATTCTGTTTGGCCTCATCACCATATTGGAAGATAGCGGCTACATGGCACGCATCAGCTTTCTTACAGACCGCATAATGCGCAGTGCCGGGCTCAACGGCCGCTCGGTGATGCCACTGATAAGCGGAATGGCTTGTGCCGTTCCTGCTATTATGGCTGCACGTACTATACAGAATAGAAAAGAACGCCTCGTAACCATCCTTGTTACGCCGCTCATGAGCTGCTCTGCGCGGCTGCCCGTCTATACGATGCTCATAGGCCTGGTGATACCAGACAAGACAATGCTGGGCATTTTCAATGTGCGCGGCCTGGTGCTGATGGGTCTGTACCTGCTGGGTTTCTTTATGGCACTGGTTGTGGCCAAGGTCATGGACATGGTCATCAAAACGAAAGAGCGCAACTTTTTCCTGCTGGAACTACCTGTGTACCGCGCTCCCCGCTGGGCAAACGTGGGCATCACCATGCTGGAGAAGGGCAAGATATTCATACGCGATGTGGGTAAGGTGATCATCGTACTGTCGCTGCTGCTGTGGGCGCTTGCGGCCTTTGGGCCACCGGCGGCCATGAGCGAGGTGGAACAAAAATATGCTGTGCTCATAGACAGGGCAGATGCGGCTGAAAAACCGGCACTGGAACGGGAACTGGCTACCGAAAAGCTGGAGCATTCCTTTGCCGGGATTATGGGCCATGCGATAGAACCAGCGATCCGCCCACTGGGCTACGACTGGAAAATAGGCATCGCACTCATCACTTCATTTGCCGCGCGTGAGGTCTTTGTAGGAACTATGGCCACGCTCTATTCCGTAGGAAATGCTGACGGAGACACACGCACACTTACAGAAAAAATGCGCGAGGCACGCAGACCAGACGGCACTATCGTCTATACTCTTGCCACCGGCGTATCGCTGCTTATATTTTATGCTTTTGCCATGCAGTGCATGAGCACCCTGGCTATTGTGAAACGTGAAACACGGAGCTGGAAGATGCCGGCAATACAATTTGCTTACATGTCTTTGCTGGCCTATGTCTCAGCACTTATTGCTTACCAGTTGTTGAAGTAGTAAGTCTAAAGTAGTAGGTCGCAAACCACCTGCGGATCATAAGCCCACGTGAGGGATCTTCTTTGAAGAAAAAGGCTGGCATAACGAAAGACCTACAGCGCTCACTTTCTACTCTATACATTAGACTTTGGACTTTCTACTTACGACTTTCTACTTACGACTATTTAAGGATCGGAATCTTGCATTGCTGGATGTCCGGATCGCGGGAAAGTTCTTCTATATGATCCAGTGCCTCGTTCACGTCGGGATACCGCTCCATCACCTTCACCATCACACACTCGCAATACTGCTTTGATTTGGCAGGGTCACCGGTCCAGGTGTTGGCATCGTCCATGCAGGCTTCGTAAAATGCATCTTTATCTTCCTGTATCCAGACTCCCTGGCACGAGGTAAGCAATGTGGCACCCACGGCCGGTATCAGCAATAATCTTAAGCTATTTCGCACAATACAAATCTAAAAACTTTAAAGCTAAAAACACTTCCCACCCCGACAGACCAACGACCCTGTCAGCAGGCAGGCAGGTTGCGACTAACGAGTTAGGACTAATTTTTACGTATTTTTGAAAAGCTAAATTCACAACTACTATGAGAAAGCCGCTCCTTGCCGTGCTTATGCTTGCCATATTGTCCCTTGGGTATGGCTGCAAAAAGAAAGACCCTCCCCCTGCCAACAAGGCAAACGTAATGTTTGTGAACGGCTGTGCAGGTACCGTACCCGCTATAGATGCCAAAGCAAATAACGCCAACGTTGACGGCGCACTGAATATGCCATTCCGCACGTGGAGTGGCTACCGATATGTGACCGGCGGTGTGCCGGTGGAACTGTCCTTCTACATCAGTAATGTAGGTACGCCCATCAGCAAGGGGTCGTCTACCCTTGCTATAAACTACCATTATACAGCCTTCTGCGGTGGCCTCATTACCGATCCCACTTTCCTGCTTACGCAAGATACACTTACGCCACCACCACAGAGTATGGCAAAGATCAGGTTTGTGAACCTGAGCAATGACAATCTGCAGGTAGATGCAACAGCAGGAACCACTGTGATAGGCAAGGGTGTAAAAACGCTGCAGGTAACAAGCTTCGTAGAAATACCATCGGGCAACATAGAGCTGAAAGCAGGCGACCCCAGCGACATAAGCACCGTGGTGGCAACAGAGCCTACCGCACAGCTATTGGCAGCCGGCAAGATCTATACAATGATACTTACCGGAACCACCGCAGGTACCGGAGACTCAAAGCTGAAGCTGAAAGTGGTGAACAATAATTGAGTCATAAGTCGTAAGTCCGGCTGTTAGGTTGTTTATTCTTTTACTATCCTCGCGATGCTGCGCTCGCCATTGTCTTGTATTACTTCTAAGACATACATGCCGGGTGTTTGGTTTGCAAGGTGGATGGATGCGCGCTGTGATGGCAGGCCGCCCTCCTGCAGCGTGGCGCCCGTAATACTCATGAGCCTATAAGTAGCATTGTGCTCGTGGCCTGTAATGATAAGCTCATTTGTAGCGGGATTAGGACAAACCGAAACACTGCCGGCTGCAAGCTGTGGCACTCCCACTGTGGGCACCACAATGCTGCTGCAATAAGTATTGCTGCCGCATGGTGTAAACACACGCACACAAGCCGTGTAGGTGCCGGGTGCAGCGTAGGTATGTGTGGGGCTTGCCGTGGTGGCTGTGCCGCCATCGCCAAACTGCCATCGAACGCTATCATAGCCCGCAGAACCGGTAAACGTGAACGCAAATGTAGACGCACTGGTAGCTGTGCTGGTATAGGATGCCGTAGGCACGGATGTGCAGGAGCAGTTGTAGCCATACTTCATAACAAAGTAGTCCGTGTTACCACCGTTGCTTACGTATGGTGTGAGGGAGCCGCCCCAGATGTTGCTCTGCATAAGCCCGCCGACATAGACGTTGCCGATCTTGTCGGAACATATTGATGTGCCCCAGTCATAAAAGCCTGCACCATGCATCTGATCTAGCTTCACCGTATGTCCTCCGGAATCAACAATGAGAAACAACGGATTCTGGCCTTCGCCAGAGGTGCTGGTGATGGAATCCGTGGCATGGACCGACAAACCCGTAAACACTCCGGTAGAGGCTATAAGATCTCCAGGCAATATTGTGACCCCATTGAGCACTCCGATTGATGTAGCACTCATTAGGTTGTATACCCATTTACCATTATCGTTGGTATCAATTTTGAAGAGCGAACCGTATGAGTTGCCTATCGTATTTGTACCTATTAAGCCGCCTATGGAGAACGAGGCTCCCGGTGTTAACATTTGTCCACCTGCGCTGACATAGATATCTTCCCCGCCCTTGTAGTCGATAGATGTTACACCACCATTTACACCAGTCGTGTCTATCCACGCCAATGTATTGTCGGGTTTGAAGGCAGCCACTGCACTGTTATAATCTGCGTATACGCTGTACCAATAATTCATGTTCGGTTCGAGTACTGAAAACCACTTGCCGGAAAGCTTATTGTAGATAATTTTAGAAGCTAGCCAAACTGAATCAAGCGCAGCAACGTGGCCTACGCTCAATAAATTTCCTGCTACATCATATTTAAGATCATAAGTGCCGGGCTGAGTAGTGACGTACGTTGGTGTGACAGTGCATGATCGTTCTATCCTTGCAAAATTGTGAATATTACCTGCACCGTCTATAGCTACTGTACCGGCATTAGACATAAACTGGTTACCATACACATCTGCACCTATGAACCGTATCCACTTAAGATCTCCATTGTTACCGGTATCTAGCTTGGCGAGATAAGAGGCATAGTTACGATTCGTTATTGTGGTATCATCGCCAAAATACTTCGAAGTAAGAAAGTCTGAAGGCGCCTTGCCGGTTAGATAAATGTTTCCATTGCTGTAGGCGATGCCACCAACCTCTGACTCGCCATAACCTTCTACCAATTTTGCCCAACGCATGGTGCCATCACAACGATAACTACTTACGAAAATGTGCAGATTCCCGCCAACGTAATTGTGTGCGGCCAACCGTGAAAATGTATCCGCGAGAATGTTGGTAGTACCCATATTAGCGGCTACATATAAATTCCCATTGTCGTCAACACACATATACTTAACTGTTTCGGACCTACTTAAGCTAGTCGAGTAAGTTGTCGTACTTCCCCCTCCCTTTACCCATTTATATGACTGGGCATGGGTGAGGGTGGAAAGAAATATGACGGCGAGAATGAGAAGAAGACCTCTCCCCGGCCCTCTCCGAAGGAGAGGGTGAAGCGCTGTGAGCGCTGTAAGCAGAGGATGTTGCGGTGTAACTAGTGCCTCTATGGTGTATTTCCTTGGTGTCATACGGTGTGTTTATTCTTTTACTATCCTTGCAATGCTGCGCTCGCCATTGTCTTGTATTACTTCTAAGACATACATACCGGGCGTTTGGTTTGCCAGGTGGATAGATGCACGATGTGATGGCAGGCTGCCCTGCTGCAATGTGGCGCCCGTAATACTCATGAGGCGGTAAGTTGCATTGTGCTCATGACCGGTAATGATAAGCTCATCTGTAGCAGGATTAGGGTAAACAGAAACACTGCCTGCGGCTAGCTGTGGCACACCCACGGTGGGCACCACAATATTGTTGCAATAAGTATTGCTGCCGCATGGCGTAAACACACGCACACATGCTGTGTAGGTGCCCGGTGCAGCATAAGTATGAGTGGGGCTTGCCGTGGTAGCCGTACCACCATCACCAAACTGCCAGCGAACACTATCATAACCCGCAGAACCTGTAAACGTGAATGCAAATGTAGACGCACTGGTAGCTGTGCTGGTATAGGATGCCGTAGGCACGGCAGTACAGGAGCAGTCGTAGCCATACTTCATAACAAAGTAATCGCTGTTGCCACCGTTGCTTACGTATGGTGAGAGAGAGCCGCCCCATATGTTGCTTTCAACCTGGCCACCGATGTAAACGTTGCCAATTTTATCTGATGTAATGGACAGTCCTACATCGTAGAAACCGGCACCACGAAGTTGGTCAAACTTAATTGTATGACCACCTGTGTCCGTTATTACAAACATTGCATTTTGTCCTTCTCCGGGCGTGGATATAAGTGTGTCAGTCCCGTGAAACACCTTTGAGGTTAGATTGCCAGTAGCTGCTATTTTTCCATCGGGAAGGAGGGTTAGATCTGCGAGACCACATATTGCAGTCGTCCCGCTAATAGTATAACTCCACCTACCAAAATCATTTGTGTCTACTCGAATGATTGATGTGTGCTTCCCACCAGTAACGTGGTCAACTGTCAGACCTCCGATGTTATAGCTACCCGTCTGTCCACTTCCGGTTAGATATAGGTTGTCAAATCCATCGTATTCTAACTTAGAAAGTGCGCCGTTTGCCCCAGTAGTATCTTTCCACACAATTGTGTTATTAGAACGAAATGCGCAAACGGCGGAATTAAAAACTGGCCCAATTACTGAGTACCAATAATCAGAGGGACCGATAATTGCAAACCATGAACCCGAAACTTTGTTGTATGCATAATCATTCACCATCCACACAGAGTCCAAAGCAACTATTTGTGAAGCAGTAACCAAGTTTCCCGAGGCGTCATATTTGAGATCATATGTACCAGCTTGCGTAGTAGTCAGCGAACCATTCACAATACAACCGCCCTTTATTGGCGTTAAATTATGAATATACCCCGCCCCATCAACTGCGGGCTTTCCCGCTTTTGCCAACAAACTGTTACCAGAGACATTACTGCCTACAAAACGTAACCACGTTATATCCCCATTGTTTCCAGTATCCAGTCTGGCAATAAAAGATGAAAAGTTCTGCGTAGTCACGGTCGTATCAAGGCCAAAATATTTGTAGTGCAAAGCGTCTGAATAAAGAGCACCAGTCAGATAAATGCTCCCTCCATAATACACTAACCCTCCTGCTTCTGCGGGTCCGCCATACCCCTCAAGCATTTTTGCCCATCGCAAAGCACCATTACAATCATAGCTAGCAAGAAAATTGTGTACCGAGGTTGTTATATTCCTGGCGGTCGCCCTATAAAATGTGTCCGCCAATATGTTAGTCATCCCCATTAGGGATAACGTGTACACATTTCCATTATCATCTGTGCAGCTATATTTCACCTGTTCCTTCTCTGGCGACAAACTGGACGTACTTCCACCACCCTTCACCCATTTATAAGACTGGGCGTGGGTGAGCGTGGAGAAAAAGAGCGCGACTATAACTGCAAGGTGACTAAGATTTGTAACTGTTTTTTTCATGAGTATAGATTTGAGTTAAATAATTCTATGGAATGATATATTAAATGTAGCACAAAGAAATCAGTATAAACACCGATAAATGAGCAAATATGCCCCCTTAACAAACAGACTAACCAAGGGTTAAAAAAGGTAGTCCCGGCAGGGAAGCCGGGACTACCAATTGAATCCTGATTAGTGGCTAACAACAAGTCGCTGCACATGCAGTGCCCTGCCATTTTCCTCCATCTTCACCAGGTATATGCCGGGAGCGGCATTGCCCAGCGGTATGGTTACGGTGCCGCTGGCAGCGCTTACCGGCACGGCCGCCACCTCACGGCCAAGCGCATCATATACGCGCATGCTTCGCTGCGCATTGCCGGGAGGGTAGGTATACGTAACATTTACCTCGGTCTGCGCAGGGTTAGGGTGCAGCAACATACCGGTGTTGCGGCTATCTTGCACGGCGGCGGTAGCCTGCGGCGCATGCCGCTCAGCAGTCCATGCACAGTTGGGCAAGGGCTGCACCACCACCTTGTCCCAGCAGTCGCGCCCATCTACCACATAGTGTATCCATATAGTAGTGAATTTAGGTAGCGGAGTGGTAAGGATAGTGAAGTCGAACGTGTAGAGCGTGCTGCCGCCCGGTGTCATGGTAAACGTGGTGGGCACAAAGGGGCCGTCAATACTGCCCACGGTGGCAGTAATGGCGCCATAAGGGTTGGTGAGCCACAGGCTTACTTTGTAGCCATGGGGGCTGCCATAGGCAGTATCGCACTCTACATGCACACTGTCTATAACGGCAGCGCACTGGCACTGCTGCTCGCTTACCGTCATGGTATCGAATGTGGCATCGCAGAGACCATTGTTGATATACAGCGCGTAGTAGCCAGTACTGGTTATGGTAATGGGGCTTATGGTGCCCGGCCCGCCAGATGAGTAGCTGCTGCCGTTGAGTATCCAGTCCCACAGATCGAACGATCCGGGAGGGCCAAAGAGCCTGATGCCGCCATCGCCCAATATATTGCTACACCACGCATAGCAGCCTGATGGGAACCAGTCGCGGAAGGTCTCGGGGCCCGCTGGCACTACTATATCTGCATGGCTTGTGCACCCATTAAGATCTGTGAGCCAGCAGCGGTAGGCGCCGCCACTGTTCACGGTATTGGTGACACCATAGCCGGGGTCTCCGGCGCTCCACCCATAGGTGGGGCTCAGCACGCCACTGCTTGCTGTGAGTTCCAGCTCATATGTGCTGCAGTTTACCACCACAGGGCCGCTGAGCACAGGGTCTGGCGGCAGTGCATGCATGGTTACCGGATAGTTGGCAGAATAGAGTGTACACACCACGCCCATGTAAGATGGTGTGGTGATGCGCAGCCGGTAAGTATAAGTGCCCGGAAGCACACCCGTCTGGGACAGTGTGTAGGTGGTACCACCCGGAATGGCAAAACCATCCCTGAACCACTGATAGGTGTAGCCGGTACCCACATATCCTCCCAGCTTTATCACATCGCCATAGCAATAGCTGTTGTCGCCTTCTATTACCGGGGGGGTACTGTTGAGAATGATGGCATTGTATGGGTCAGATACGGAGCGGCATAGTCGAGGGTCCTCCATAGAAACAAAATATGCTCCTGTATTTGAAACATAATCAGAGCTTGCATAGCTAACCGGAGGAGTTGGCGCCCACGTATACGTATATGTGGGCCCATATCCGGGACTAATAGTCGCCGCATTCAAAATTGCCGGGGGAGCGCAAACAACAGGGTCCAGACTCGTTACAGTTGCCCTTAACGAATTTCTCCAGACGGTCAGTGAATGGCCCACAGTATAGGGGCAACCTATTGAATTGACACCGGATAGAGTAACCGGATAATTTGTGAAGGGGATTAACGGATTGATATTGTCCCACAAAAAGTTCCTTCGTCCCGGATTTGCTATCAGCGTCGCCCCATCGCCAAAATCCCAATTGTAGGAAGAAATCGTTCCGGCGGTAATTACCGGCGTAAACGTTACTGGCAGCCCCTCGCAAAGGTTGTAGGGCAGTGCTGGTGAGCCCGTGAAGTCTATGTCGGTAACAGCAGGTACCAGTACATTTTCGGTAATGGTACATGTGCCAGACGGTGTGCCTGAGGCTGTGTATGTGATAGTATGTAAGCCCGCAGAAAGGCTGGTAAAGACAGGATTTGAGATTGACGACGTACCACCACCTGTGCCACTTACGGTCCAGGCGTGGGCAGGAGGCGTATAGCTAGGATGCACATCGGGCACACCATAGAGGTGAAGAGAATAAGGACTGGTGGAGCAATCCCAACTCCAGTTCATATGGGCTATCACCGGTATGTCTTTGGTATCCCCGGCTTCACCCGTACAGCCATCATCATAGGTGCCGAAGGCATGTATGTTGTATGTGCCGGTGGTAGGATATTCGAGGTCAAGAATAAAAGAACTACCAGAGGTGCTGGGAACGAAGGAAGTATAACCGTCAGTGGCTATCCACCCCACGGAGGTGAGCGTGCCGCCTCCTGTAGGATTCACCGTACAGGAAATAGTGCCGCAAGGCCCTGCAGTGCAGCTAAGCGAGATAGCATGACTGCAACCCTCATCAGGTGTGCAGTCTACATAGCGCACCTTGATATTATTTGAATACCGGCTACAGCCCGTGGCATCGGTAATCTTCAACCTATAGGTGCCTGTAACCGTAGCGGTGTAGGTGGGGTCCGTTGCTCCTGATATCGGGCTTCCGTCCAGGTACCACTCATAGGTGACCGATGGAACAGCATTAACCGTGGTGCTGGTCATAGGAACCGAAATAGGGTCTCCATCGCATATCAGCGGGCTTGTGGAGGCTGCTATCGTTACCTTGGGGCCCGGTATGATATCTACAGTAGTGCAGCCGGTACCCACTGCCGGGCAAGCGCACACTGCCGAGCCTGTAGCAGTGACACAAACCGTGTAGGTAGCAGTGGCGGTGGTGGTAAACGATGGCGTAAATGTGTGCGCCACGGTATACACACCGCTGGTGGTCACCACGGGATCAGAGCCGTCGCCAAAATCCCAGGAATAGCTGGAAGCACCGCAACTTGCTGTGAACACAATGGGGTCGCTGCTGCAAACCGGGCCGCCCACTGTAGTAGTGATCTCTACTGTAGGAGAAGGATTGACCGAAACGACCCTTGTGGCTACATGCGGAGTGCCGCACTTCATTACCGTAGCGGTAATAGTAGCAACTGTTATTGACGTAACATTATTCCAGAGAATGGTATTATTCATAAGATATACGCCGGAAGTAACACTTCCTGTAGTAGGAAGGTCAATGGTCCACGTTGTTGCATCGTAATCCGGATAGTTGTGCGAGTAGCTGTATTCTGTGTTGGCACATGGTGTTACAGTACCTGTGATATTTACCGGCACCGGCAGCTCAATCACGTTTATGGAAAGCGAGTTACCTCCGCAATGTGGCCACTCCGTAGTTACTCGGCGCACAGATATAGTACCCGGCGCACTCCAGATGGCTACTACTTCGTTACCGGTAGGTGCAGACAATGTAGCAGACGAAGATGGAGTAACGCTCCACTCGAAAATAGCGCCAGGCATGGCTGCCGTTGCCTTATATGTATATGGCTGGCCGAAGCAAACCTCATTTTTCCCATCTATATTGTCAGGTGGCGGCAGTGTGGCCAGCACCTTTATCACTATAGGGTCCGGCGGACAAAAAGTGGTGCCGTCTACCGATATGGTATACAATCCCGGAGATGATGGCACGATGCCTGAAATGGAAGACGTAGATGGGAATGTAAACGTACCGGCGGGACCGGAAATGGTCCAGTCGCCGGAGGCAGTAGGTGTAAGCGAAGCGCTGAAAGTAGCGCCGATACAATAAGCAGGATCGGCACCTACAATGGTTGGCGGGTCCTGCACCGTTACGACAAATTTCTTATCGCCACCACAATACTTCAGCGTGTTCTGCCACCAGACGTGCACAGTGTATGTGCCCGCAACAGGGAACTGAACTGTCAGCTCATTATTGTCGCGGCCTGAGACAACACATGTAGGGCACCCTATAACGCCCCACTGGTAGCGAGTGCCACCCCACAGCGGAATGCTGTACTGCACAGGCTTGTTGGTGCATATAGGATTTGCAGGACCCGTAACGGTGGGATTGGTCTGTACTATAGGCACTTTGACTGTGGTAGTGCCGGGACATACAGAGCCGGGACAGCCACTTACAGAAAGACTCACATAACCATATCCAGTAGTGCCGCCGGTGCCCCATGTAACCTCAATAGAAGCAGTTCCGGCACCGGAGGTAATAGTACCACCGGTTACCGTCCAGGTATAGCCAAGGCAACCTGAGACAGTGGTGGAGTAGGTAGCGGTTTCGCCGGCGCAGACCACAGCGGGACACTCAATATCCGGCCCCGGGTCAGAGAGTACTTCGATCTCAGTCTGGAAAGAGTCGATGCAGCCACACGAGTTCCTTACAGCCAGGGTTACCGTATAGGTACCGGCAGCGCTGTAGCTATGTGCAGGATCTGGTAGAGGTGATACAGCGCCATCGCCAAAGTCATAACGCCAGTATGTAATGGACGAACCCGGTGCTGTAGACATATCTTCAAATGCCAGCGCTGCACCCGCACAAACTGTGTATGTGGCTACAGGGCCTGCGTTGGGTACTATACGGAAAGATGCAACGGGCTTGGGAATGATGTCAAAGCAGACGGACTTCGTCCCGACGCACCCACCGGCATTCGTTTCCGTAAGCGTAATGTTGCCCGCGCCGGGAACACCCCATTTCACTACTATAACAGAAGACGTGGTGGTGCCTGACACAATAGTACCGCCGGTAACAGTCCATAAAAATGAACCCGCACTCAGCGAAGTGGTATGTGCCCGATACTCTACATAACTGCCTTCACAGACTTTGACACACCCACCGGCATCATCTACAAAATAGTCGGGAGGCCGCTTGTACTCAGGATTGGAAGTATCAGCTGTAGAGTCAAAGGTCTGGCACGCCGCACGCTTATCAGAAGTGAAGTAGGGTGCCGGAATCGGATAAACGGTAACAACAAGCGTTTCAGTGCTGAGAATAGTGCCGGAGGCATCTTGTTCTACAGCAGTGACGGTACGCGTACCCACCGCTACAAACTGTATGCTGGTAGGGTTGGCAGGGTTGCCGGGTAGCACAGTGCCTCCCGGAGTAACAGACCAGTAATAGTAGGAACCCGGCGTAGAAGGACTGGCACTATAGGTTTGCACCGAGCCAAGGCAAGCCACGGTGGGGCCATCTATACTAAACGCGTATAGAGGATTTGCTGCAAGCATACCGACCCAAAAAAGGACCAGCATAATGCATGAATTAAAGTGTTTTTTACACATGTTTGATTTGAGTTATACTGTGAAGAATACTTGGGAATGCAGTAGTAACGATCATCAGCGGAAAAGGAACAAGCGGGGAACGGCGGTAGGCCGTTGTCAGTGGGGTAAACGTTTTTGATGGTGCATAGGCAGTATGTTTTTTAAGGTGAAAGATGAGTTTGATAAAAGTATAGCATATGTTTTTAGGTATATACATGATAAAAGACGAAAAAAACCATCTTTTATCATGGAAAAAATTTGTGTGGATCTTGTAAGTTTATGTTACGAGTTTGTAAAACATTTTTCAACACCAGTAAAACAACACATATGAGAAACAGTACACCCACCACCATCAGAGTAGCGTATGCCGATGATCATGCAATGGTGCGCGAAGGACTCTGCGAACTTCTGACAAAAATGAGTGCCCGCACAGAAGAAAAAATTGAAGTATGCATACAAGCATCAACAGGCCTTGAGCTTTTAGAAAAACTGGAGAAGGCAAAAGAACTTCCTGATGTTTGTCTGCTGGACATACATATGCCCGGACTGAATGGCTTTGATACGATGGTAGAACTGAGAAAGAGATGGCAACATCTGCGGGTGCTGGCAATAACAGTATTTGAGAATGAACACCACCTGATACGCATGATAGCACGCGGCGCAGACGGATTTATCGTAAAGAATAATTCAGGCGAGCAACTTCTGAAAGGTGTTTTGAGTGTTTACAATACCGGGGCGTATTATGCCGACCAGGCAACGATGAAGTTGGCACACGCAGTAAAAACGGGAAGAATCAGGGAACCTCGACTGACGCAACTTGAGCAAGACTTCCTTCCGTTTGTTTGTACAGACCTTACATATGATGAGATAGCGGAAAAAATGGGTACAACAAGACCAAGTATCGACGGCCTGCGGGTCAGCCTTTTTCGCAAACTGGAAGTGGCTACACGAACAGCCCTTGCCGTTTATGGAATAAAAACAGGGCTAATTCCACTGGAGTTAACACCTGCCGCGTAAGCTGTTTCCCGGGCGTTTATTTCCCCTATCTTTACATAACCAAGCCCATGAAACCATTAACTGACATTAGTTATGCGTATTCCCCTGACCTCTACCGAACCACCAACCATAAGGGTAGCCTATGCCGATGACCATGCTATAGTGCGTGAAGGCATTAGCTCACTCATAACCCGCCGTAGCCTGTTACTACCCAATGAAACGATAGTGGTGGACATACAGGCCAGTGATGGCGATGACCTGCTGAGCCAGATAGAAAGCGCAACCCACAAACCGGATGTTTGCCTCCTGGACATAAGCATGCCGGGCCGTAACGGATTTGACACCATGCTGGAACTGAAACGCAGGTGGCCAGAGATGGGCGTTCTGGCGTTTACCGTCTTTGACATAGAACACTACCTGGTGCGCATGATGATATATGGCGCCAACGGCTACATGCTTAAAAACTGCAGCACGGACGAAATGGTAGCTGCTATCCTATCTGTCTATCACTATGGGGTATACTACCCTGACAGTGAAACAATGCACCTGTATGAAGCTATAAAGAACGGAAAGGTAGGCCTGCCTGCTATCACCTATAAGGAAATGGAGCTGCTGAAGCTGGTATGCACAGAGATGACATGGGAAGAAATTGCTAACAGGCTCGAAGTTTCCGAAGAGGCAGTAGAAGCCTATCGTACAAACCTATACCGAAAGTTGAAAGTAAATACCCGAACGGCATTGGCAATGTTCGCGCTTCAGACAGGCATAGTACCCATCGATATAAACCGACACGGCAATCCGATTCACTATTAAGGTCAATTTTATTAACGCAACTAATACGGAATGTCCAGGCGCACCTGCTTTGAGTAGGGCCTGCCACGCTCATCCTTGCCATCGATCTTCCACATTACAGAGCGCACCACAACGCTTAGCGGCTTCTGGTTGGTAGAGCGTACGCTGCGCACCTCGTTCAAAAGGTGCTGCGTCTTCTGGCGGCTAAGGCGACGCTGGCGGGCCTCCCGCTGCACAGCAAGGCGTATACTGGAACCGCTGGCTTTATCATATTCCGCATCGCGGCTCGTGGGCACATCAATTGCGTAAGTATTGTTGTTGCCCTTGATGGTCTCCCATGAAGCAGTATGTACGAGCGCATCAAGCGCTATATCGCCAAGGCTACTCTTCAGCACAATGATGGTCTGGTAGCGCTGAGACACCTTAGTCACATTGCCAGACACACGGAGGGTAGCTCCATCGAGGTTTCCGGAGCTGAGCGAAAACGTTGCTCCACCTGCACGACGCAGATCTGCGCGACCATGCTGCTTAACTGATAGACCGGGAATAAAAACGGTAACTTCAGAAAACTCTGCCCGCAGGCCGGGGCCAGAGGGCAGCGGCTGGGCCTTCTGCTCTGCCGGTTTTGGCGCTTCTGCAGTTGCGGCCTCGGCGGGTTTTGCCGTGTCGGCAGCAGGTTTTTCCGGTTCCTGTTCCTTATCCTCTGCAGGCGGAATTACCGGTGTGAGATCTGTAACAAGGTCTTTAAGTTGCTCCTTGTCCGACTCGGTAACGATCATAGACGAATCACCGAGCACAATAGGCCCCTTTGGCGCCTGGCCGTCACCACCGCAGGAGGCCAGCGCGAACGCCGAAACAACGAATATGTGCCTGAGTTTCACCATTTCCAGTTTCAGAAACGAATGTAGAACAAAAAACAATTTTCAAATCACAAATTCCAAAAGCCAAATCACATGTTCCCAAAACAAAGCTTAACACAAAGAACACTAAGGCATTGCACAAGGGTCAAAAAGGACAAATCTAATTCAGGACACAAAGAGCAAACTCCAAATCACAATCCTAATTCCCAATCCCCAATTCCTAATTCCCAAATTAATAGGCCATCAGCTTTTGCACGGCGGCATCCAGTCGGCTGTTAGCCAGGAAATTCTGTTCCAGCTCTATCGCAAACGGAACCGGGGTATCTAGACTGGCACAACGTACTATTGGTGCATCCAGCGATTCAAAGCAATGCTCTGCGATCCAGGCTGCTATCTCGCCACCCAGCCCACCAAACAGCGTGTCTTCATGCAGCAGCAACACCTTGCCCGTGCGCCCCACCGCCTCGCGTATTGCGTCATAGTCCAAAGGTAGCAGTGTACGCAAATCAAGTATGTCTATCGACACATCAGGATGAGTGGCGGCATAATTTGCGGCCCAATGTACACCCATACCATAGGTGATAATGCTAATATCCTCGCCTGCCGCCACGTGGCGCGCCTTGCCTATTTCGGTAGTGTAGTAGCTATCCGGCACCATGCCGCTTACACTGCGGTAAAGTGCCTTGTGCTCAAAGAACATAACGGGGTTGGGGTCGCGAAACGCCGATATCAGCAGCCCCTTTGCATCCTCGGGTGTAGATGGGTAAAGCACCTTAAGACCGGGTGTATGGGTAAACCATGCCTCATTGCTCTGCGAGTGGAATGGGCCTGCACCCACACCACCGCCCGTAGGCATGCGAATCACCACATCAGCATTCTGCCCCCATCGGTAATGGATCTTGGCCAGGTTGTTGATGATCTGGTTAAAGCCCACTGTCACGAAGTCGGCAAACTGCATCTCCATCATGGCCTTAAACCCTTTGATGGACAGGCCCAGCGCAGCGCCTACAATGGCGCTCTCACATAATGGTGTATTGCGCACGCGCTCCTTGCCAAACATAGGCACAAATCCTTCGGTAACCTTAAACGCACCACCATACTCGGCAATGTCCTGCCCCATCAGCACCAGCTGAGGGAAGGTTTCCATGCTCTGCTTCAGCCCTTCGCTGATGGCCTGTATGAATTTCTTTTCGCTACCTGCATCCGGCGGAGCAATTGCAGGGAGCGTGGCCGGTGCATAAACATCGGCTACTTCTTCTGCCGTATCGGGCGTTACCGGCGGCGCTTCAAACCCCAACGCCAGCCCGTCTTCTATCTCTTTCTGTATGCTTTCGCGGATGGCTGCGATCTTCGCATCCGTGAGTACCTTCTGTTCCTTGAGGTAGGCCTCAAAGTTGGCCACAGGGTCTTTCTTGCCCCACTCTTCAAAAAGCTCCTTCGGCACGTACTTCACGCCGCTGGCCTCTTCGTGCCCGCGCATGCGAAAGGTCATGCACTCTATCAAAATCGGCTTTTGCTCTGCTATGCAGTATGCCCTTGCCTTAGTTATCTCTTTATAAACTTCAAGTATGTTGTTACCATCAATGGTAATGCCGCGCATGCCATAGCCCGCAGCGCGATCTGCAAGCTGCTCGCATACAAACTGCTCCTTCACAGGAGTACTTAGCCCGTAACCATTGTTCTCAATGATGAAAATAACCGGCAGACCCCATACTGCAGCGGTATTCAGCGCCTCATGAAAATCGCCTTCGCTGGTGCCGCCGTCGCCGCTGAATGCCACGGATACTTTACGTTCTTTCTTTAGTTTATGTGCCAGCGCCACACCGTCTGCAATAGCCAGTTGCGGGCCCAGGTGCGATATCATGCCGCATATATGGTATTCATTCGCCCCGAAGTGGAAAGACCGCTCACGCCCCTTGCTGAAGCCATCCTTGCGCCCCTGCCACTGCATAAACAATTTAGAGAAAGGCATCTTGCGTACCGTAAATACACCCAGGTTGCGGTGCAGGGGCATCACGTATTCATCCTCATCCAGCGCCATAGTAGCACCTACCGAAATGGCCTCCTGCCCTATACCACTGAACCATTTACTGATTCTGCCCTGGCGCAGCAGCACCAGCATTTTTTCTTCTATCATGCGCGGGCGCACTAACTCTGTATATAGCTGTATGAGCAACGAATCATCCAGGCCTCTACGGTCAAACTGCATTTAATTGAGTATTTGCGTGCAAAAGTAAGGGTGAGCGGGATAAAATGGACAAACCCCTCCCGGCCATATCCCCGTGAGACGAAAGAGAAACCTACATAGCCAGTACTGCAATATGAACCAAAGTCTGTGAAGTCTTCTTTTCTCCAAGCCACTACCTTTGCGCCATGGAACCCTCCGGCCACAACTCAGCAGGCATTTACCTGCACATCCCCTTCTGCAGGCAAGCATGCGTGTATTGCAACTTTCATTTTTCCACGTCACTGAAGTACAAAGAGGATGTGCTAACGGCCATGCTGGCCGAAATAGAGATGCAGCGCCGCTACCTGCAGGACAGGGAAATAGAAACCATTTACTTCGGTGGTGGCACTCCGTCTTTGCTATCGGCAGATGAGATAAACAGGCTGGTTGATGCCATACATGAGAACTACACCATAAAGACACTCAAAGAAGTGACCCTTGAGGCCAACCCGGACGACCTGAACCGCAACTACTTGAAAAGCCTCCGCTCCACACCCGTGAACCGCTTCAGCATTGGCGTGCAGTCATTTCGCGAGCAGGATTTACAGTATATGAAGCGCGCCCACACTGCCCAGCAGGCAGACGCTGCCATAAAGGGCGCACAGGACACCGGATTTGAACTGCTTACCATAGACCTGATATATGGCGTGCCCGGAATGGACGACAATGCCTGGAAGCAAAACCTGGCTAAAGTGAAGGAGCTGGCTATTCCGCATTTTTCGTCTTATGCACTTACAGTGGAAGAGCGCACTGCCCTTCATCACGCCATAGCCAATCACAAGGCACAGCCAGTGGACAGCAACCAGGCTGCAGGACAATTTGAGATACTGATGGAGACAGCCCGCGAGATGGGTTTTGAACACTATGAAATATCGAACCTGGCACTACCCGGCAGGTATGCAGTGCACAATACTAACTACTGGCGGGGACTACCCTACCTGGGCATAGGTCCTTCGGCACACTCATTCGACGGGTACAACAAACGCCGGTGGAATGTAGCAAATAACACGCTTTATACTAAAGGACTATTGGTAGACGGTAAGCCCACCTTTGAGGAGGAGGCTCTAAAGGAGTACGAACACCTGAACGAATACATAATGACCTCCCTGCGCACCATGTGGGGCTGCGACCTGGACCATATAACTAGCAAATGGGATGCCACAACTGCCACTACAGTAGAAAAAAGCAGTCACCTGTTCCAGGAAAAGAAGTGGATGATACAAGACGGACGCGTACTGAAGCTTACCGACAAGGGTAAGCTATTCGCAGACAGGGTAGCGGCAGAAATGTTTGTTGAAGCGGATTAGCAACGCTATTTCCAATGCGACAAGCGCTTCGACTTGAAAATGGGTATATCTCTCATAAGGTGTAGGTGAAAGTTAATTAACAAATACTATGCCAAAAACAAAAAAGGGGCAAGATTGCCTCCTTCCCCATTCATCCACTCTTCACAAATCCAACTACATCTTCTTTTCTGCTTTCTTGCAGGCGTCTGTGCATGTGTGGCCTTTTTCACCATGCGCCATCACACATTTGCCTTCCTTCTTGCAAGCTTCTGTGCAAACATGTTTTTTATGTTTTTTACCTTTTTCGCCGGCATAAGAATGGTTGCCGACTGAGGCCATAAGGATAAGGCCGGCTGCAATTAGTTTTACTGCTTTCATGATTGCTGATTTTATTGATTGGGAACGTTTACATAGATACTTACGTAAGGATAATGCCCTCGGTTTTCAACGAAGCCTGATTTTTCATCGCGCCCACCATATCGAAATGCGATACATATTGTTAACCGCCCTATACACATTACATTGTTTGAGTAAATATATTTCGGCATAGTCGGTAAAATCAGATAGTTTCGTCCCCTGAAAACCTACTTATATATGGGTGAAATTCGTAACAATTGGAGCAGGGAAGAGATTCGTGACATTTACTACAGGCCACTGCTACAGTTAGTACTTGATGCTGCCGATGTGCACCGTGCTCACCACAAGCTGGGCGAAGTGCAGATAAGCAGCCTGCTTTCTATTAAGACCGGCGGATGCTCTGAAGACTGTGCTTATTGCCCGCAGGCAGCACGCTTTCATACTGACGTGAAGGTACACGCCCTCATGAAAACAGATGAAGTGATAACTGCCGCAAAGAACGCAAAGGCCGGCGGCGCATCCCGCTTCTGCATGGGTGCCGCCTGGCGCGAAGTGCGCGACAATCGCGACTTTGACCGTGTGCTGGACATGGTGAAGGAGGTAAACAAGCTGGATATGGAAGTGTGCTGCACGCTGGGCATGCTTACCCCCCAGCAGGCAGAAAAGCTGGCAGATGCCGGACTCTATGCCTACAACCACAATATTGACACTTCTGAGGAACACTACTCCGAAATAATAACAACACGCACCTACGACGACCGTTTGAACACATTGAACAATGTTCGAAAGGCTGGTATTTCGGTTTGCAGCGGAGGCATAATCGGCCTTGGCGAAACAGACGAGGATCGCATAGGCATGCTGCATACACTGGCCAATATGCCCCAACATCCCGAATCAGTGCCCATAAACGCGCTGGTGCCGGTAGAGGGAACACCACTGGCAGGAAACAAACGTGTACCGTTCGACGAACTGGTGCGCATGGTAGCCACTGCACGCATAGTAATGCCCGCTGCTGCCGTTCGTTTGTCTGCCGGGAGGTTGGAGATGTCTGTTTCTGAGCAGGCAATGTGTTTCATGGCGGGTGCCAATTCCATATTTGCGGGCGACAAACTGCTTACCACGGGCAATCCGGCGTTCAACCAAGACATGGAGATGTTCCGTACGCTCGGCCTTACTCCCAAGGCAGCTTTTGCCGACGGGCATCCGGCCAACCGCAAGAATGTAATGGAACATGAACCCTGTTGATCAATACCTTGGCGGGCGCCTGAGCGAGCGTGTGGAACTGGGAAACCTGCGTCGCCTGCCACAAACACAATATGGTATAGACTTCCGGTCTAACGACTACCTGGGTATAGCCACGAGTGGTGTATTGTCCTCCTTTATTTGTGAACCATCGAGTCCCACAGGATCTACCGGTTCCCGCCTTATATCCGGCAACAGCCGATTTATAGAGGAAACCGAAGAGCTCATTGCAGAATTTCACGGGGCTGAGGCTGCGCTGATATTCAACTCGGGCTATGATGCCAACCTTGGCTTGCTATCGTCTATAGCCGCTCGAAACACCACCTTCATCTACGACGAGCTTTGCCATGCCAGTATCATTGACGGCATAAGGCTGGCGGCATGTCATAATAAACTGCGTTTCGCCCACAATAACCTGCTGGACCTGGAAATGCAGCTCGCAAAAGGGCATCAGATGGCTATAGTGGTTGTAGAGTCTGTATACTCTATGGATGGCGACATGGCACCACTGCGCGAGATAGTAGACCTCTGTGAGCGCTATGGCGCGCAACTGATCGTCGATGAGGCTCATGCAACCGGGGTGATAGGAATGAGTGGAGAGGGGCTCGTTTGTAACCTGGACCTGCATTCGCGCGTGTTTGCGCGCGTTCACACCTTTGGCAAGGCGCTGGGCACACACGGAGCGGCAGTAGTTGGGTCTAAATTGCTGCGGGAATATCTCGTCAACTTTGCCCGCACATTTATCTACACCACAGCGCTGCCACCACAGTCTATACAGGATATTAATAACGCATACCACTACCTGCAGGCGCCCGGCTTCTCCAACAAGCCACTGCACGATTTCATTGCCAGATTCCGGCAAAAAATGACAGAAGCAGGAATCGTGGGTTTTATTGAAAGTCACACTCCTATACAGGCCCTGATAGCGGGCACTAACGACAGCGCCAAGCGACTGGCGGCTACGCTGCAGCAGGCTGGCTTCCTGGTGAAGCCTATATTGAGCCCTACTGTGCCGGCGGGCAAAGAGCGAATTCGCTTCTGTCTGCATGCATTCAATACTGAGGAGCAGGTAGATCTGCTAGTTAAACATCTGAGCGTATGAATGGATGGCAAAATACCATCGCGATTGCGGGAATACATACCGGCATAGGTAAGACCATTGCGTCGGCTGTCATCGCAGAGGCCATAGACGCAGACTACTGGAAACCTGTACAGGCGGGTGTAGAAGAGCGAGATGCTGCTACAGTACGCACACTGATAACCGATGGCGGGTCAAGGGTTCACCCGGAAGCCGTAGTGCTCCAAATGCCGGCATCGCCACACACCGCGGCCGCGGCTGAAGGGTTAGAAATAGACTTCCAAAAATTTAATCGGCCGGAAACAGATAAGTTGCTGCTGGTGGAAACCGCGGGAGGTGTGCACTCTCCCATGGGCCAGACCACTACTATGGCCGACTTTATTGCCCACTACCACCTCCCTACCCTACTCGTTTCGCGCAACTACCTGGGCAGCATCAACCATACACTCATGAGCATAGAGGTGCTACGGGCAAGAGGGATTAATATCCTTGGGCTGGTGATGAACGGTGAGCGCAATGATTCATCAGAGACCTTCATAGAGCAGTACGGCAAGGTGAAGATTGTGGCTCGAGTGCCAGACTTTAGCGAACTGAACAGGCAATTAATAAGCGATTGCGCTAAGGGCCTACGAGAAGCATTCACTACCGTAGCAACAAATATCTAAGCGCTCGTCTTTACACGAATCGAAAACTATTGAAAATCCGCATCCGTGACATCGGCGGTATAATCTGCAGTGTACCTGCTATATTCTTTGTAGGCCCACTGCGACGCATCACGGAAATCAGTGAGCGCTTTACGGCCGCTGCCAAGCCTGTAAACATCAAGGGTATAAAATTGTGGAATGATGCCATTGTCCATCCGGTAGCTACTCACATGATTCTTGCCCTTCTCTGCTATCGCCACTCTTTGTTCCTGGTTATATGCCAGCCAAACGGTGTCCGGATGATGAGCGGTATCGGCATATTCCCGCACAACGATAATGGAATCAGTGGCCATGTTCCTTACCCTGTAAGTGATTGTAGATGTCTTTCCACAAGACCACAATGTCACAACGCAGACCAATAACGTGGCAAGACGAAAACCATATGTTACTATCGACTTCATGAAGCGCTATAAAGATAATGCGTACCGCGTTTCATTGTGTGTTATGTGCAGCATGATTACCTGATTATGTCATTTTGGGACATACAGACTATATTGCAGTGTATGAAAATGGTGACCTGTATAGTGATGATGGCGCTGACGGCCTTTCCTGCAATGGCACAAAAGACCTCGAAAGCCCCCGCAGGCACAAAACCTATGAAAATGACAAACGAAAAAATGAAAGTAGAAGTATGGTCTGACGTGGTATGTCCGTTTTGCTACCTGGGCAAGAGACGCTACGAGACCGCGCTGAAAAAATTTGCCGAGGCAAATAATGTGGAGCTGGTATGGAAGAGCTTTCAGCTATACCCCGGCCTGCAGCAGCACGTAAAAGAAAACTCCTACCAGCACATAGCCAGGATGAAGCACATAAGCTACGAGCAGTCTGCACAAATGCATGAACAGGTGGTTAACATGGCTGCCGGTGATGGCCTTTATTACCGCTTTGACAAAACAGTAGTTGCCAACTCGCACGACGCACACCGGCTGGTGCAAATGGCAAAAGCCAATCACAAGGGCAATGAAGCGGAGGAACAGCTTTTCAGTGCCTATCTCGTAGAGGGAAAGGATATAAGCGATAAAGAAACACTTGCCACCATAGGCGCTAAAATAGGCCTTGACAAAGCAGCCGTCAAGAAAATGCTGGACGGCAACGAATATGCCGCAGCCGTGCAAACCGACCAGGACGAGGCAAACCGACTGGGGATAAATGGTGTACCATTCTTCGTCTTTAACCGCCGGTATGCGGTATCTGGTGCACAACCGGTAGACACGTTTCTGAAAACGATGGAACACGCTTACAAAGAGTGGAAAGGGCAATGACCCGCCGCAAATAGAGAAGGGAAGCGCTGTTACACAGCAATTTGCCGATTTTGCGATGAGCAAATGAAACCTTATTTTGTGGGTAATTCATTTGCCTGCTGCGATAAATTTTGAGATTACTACGACTCATATCAGGTTGTATATTGTTTCCTTTGCTGCTACAGGCACAGGAACAGAAAACCGACTTCTATGCCCAGATCAGCCGGGCGAAAACGGATGAAGCGAAAGCCGAAGCCTACAGGCATGCCATGGCCTACTTCAATGGCCGGAACGCAGACTCATTAAAACACTATACCGACAGCGCTCTAACCTACTTCCGGGCTAAGCAGAGTATAGTGGGCGAAGGTTTGATTCTACTGCAGCAGGCAATCACCGACCGCGCAGATGGCCGGGTAAACGTTGCCAGTCAGAGGCTCAAAACCGTTCTTGAGCTCTTCAAAAAGTTCGACTACAAACCGGGTATTGCCGATGTGTTGGGAAATATCGGCTCGGTAGAAGCCGCAAAAGGGAACTATGACGAGGCTGCACGACTTATCACTGAGTCGCTGAAAATGGAGCAAAAACTGGGCCAAAAGCATGGACTGATGGTAGGGTATATGAACCTGGCCAGCATATACATGCAGACAAATGACCTGAAGGCCGCAAGCCGCTATATGGATCAGGCATATGCCGTGAGTAAGGAAATGCCACTGAACGACCAGGTGATTGGGCTGTATAACATGAGAGGCGTTCTCTTTGCTTACCTCGGCATGAAAGACTCCGCCCTTGCTACGTTCAGGCACAACCTGGAGCTAAGTAATGACACAGCCTTTATAGATTCCCGAATCGAATGCCTTTCTTACCTGGCACAATACTACCTGGACAGCGGCGACCCTGCAAAATCACTGCAGTACCTGAAAGACGGAATAAAGCTGGCGGAGATAAACAACCGCCCGGAAATCAAGTCGAACATGCTACTGACACTGGCCGCAGTGACACAGGATACCGATGTACCGGGCACCCTGCGCGCCCTGGAAGAAGCGCTGCAGATAGCACAGGAAATGGGCAACCGCACATTTATGACCTATGTCTATGAGGCTCAGGCAAGTTACTATAAACAGCTTGGAAGGTTTAAAGAGGCCCTGGATGCAACGGAAAAGAAGCAAAAGATAAACGACAGCCTCTTTAACCTGAACAAGACGGTGGAACTGGCAAGCATAACTGCTGACTTTGATTTGCAAAAAAGCAATGAACGGGTGCGGGATCTGGAAAAGGAGCGAGACAGCAATGCTAAGCAGCGCAATATCCTTCTGGGGGTATCTGCACTCATTGCTGCTCTCCTGGGCATCGTCTTGGTCTATTACAGAAAGGTAGTGCAACTGAACCGTGAGCTGGAGCAACACCAGCGCAAGCTGAATGACCTGAACATGATGAAGGATAAACTCTTCTCAGTGATAGGCCATGACCTGCGCGGGCCAATATCTAATATCCCACAGTCGCTGGACATTGTAGAGGACAACACAACCTCTACAGAGGATAAGAACTTCCTCATCAACAGCCTGCGCGACCAGTCTGTGGCAGCCATGGAAATGCTGGACATGCTGCTGTTCTGGGGCAAGTCGCTTATGGGCGGTAACCAATTGGTGCCTGTGACAGTGAACGTGAAAGAGGTGGTGAAACAAAACATAGTACTGAAGAAAATGGTCCTGGACCAAAAATCAATAACTGTAACCGATACAATACCGGACACCCTGTGTGTGCATGCCGATAAGACCCACGTAGACTTTATAGTAAGAAACCTGCTTGCCAATGCTATTAAATATGCCTATCGTGGTGGCAACATAAAGGTGGGTGCAGACACTACCAGTAGAAAGGGGTTTGTGATACTAAGCGTACAGGACGATGGTGTAGGCATACCAAAGGAGCAGGTACCTACCCTCTTCTTCCCCGTACACAGCACGCCGGGAACAGCGAACGAAAAAGGCAGCGGCATAGGCCTGATGCTATGCAAAGAATTTGCGGTGCTTAATGGTGGCAACATATGGGCAGAGAGCGAACCGGGCAAGGGTGCAACGTTTCATGTGGCGTTCAAGGGGTTGGACCATGAAGGGAAGGACTAGGATTGGCGTCATCGCCGACTGGCTTACCCTTTTTTACAAATCTCAAAATTCAACCGAATTTCACGAATAACCCTCCCTCCTTTTTCCCTACCTTTGCGGCCCCATGAACCTGGAAGTGCTGCAGGGTTTGTACCAGAATGATATCCGCGTAAAACACATAGCGGCGGGACTCCTATTGCCCGGGCACAAACTAAGGGTGTACCTCGATAACCTGCGGGGCTCTTCTGTAAACTTTGTTGCCGCAGCCATCTGGCAGATTTCCGACTTCAACCACGTATTTATACTCAATGACCGCGAAGAGGCGGCTTACTTTCATAATGACCTGGAACACCTGACCAAGGGTCTTGACATTTGCTACTTCCCGGACTCCTTTAAGCGCAGCGGCCACTTCAACGAGCTGAATAGTAGCCATGTGATGCTAAGGACGGAGGCATTAACGAAGTTTACTACCTCTTCCCGGCCCTCCCCAAAGGGGAAGGAGTTGGGCTCGGGTGTTCATAAGAAGGTGCTGGTCACTTATCCTGAGGCATTGTTTGAGAAGGTGGTGAACCCCACTGCGCTCACCGGCAACATGATAAGCATAAAAGTGGGTGAGAACCTGAATATTGATGCTTTGCTGGCACAGTTTGTTGGGCTGGGTTTCCGCAGGGAGGACTTTGTTTATGAGCCGGGGCAGTTTGCCATGCGTGGTGGTATACTGGACATATACTCATTTGGCAATGAGCACCCCTACCGCATAGAGCTGTTTGATACGGAAGTGGACAGTATACGCATGTTCAACCCCGAAACGCAGCTATCTGAAAGGAAGCTGCTGCAGGTATCTATACTGCCGAACGTAGAGACTAAGTTCGACACAAACGAAAAGATATCTCTGCTGGACTTTCTTCCGGAGAACACACTGGTTTGGGCGAAGGATATGAACTTTACCCTGGGCCGCCTGCAGAAGATGGCCGACGACCTGCCGGAGAAGATGACGCTGGGCCAGGTGGCTGTGGACCACGAGGAGGAGATGCTGAAAGAAGTATCGCGCGAGGACTTTGAGGCAGATGGCACCTGGAGCGAGAAGATAAAAGACCGCCACCTGGTAGAATGGTACAACCATTCGCTGGAGGCTGTAACTGGCGACAATATCGACGAAACCTTCCTCTTTGCAACGGAGGAGCAGCCTGTCTTCAACCGCCAGTTCAATATGCTGATAGGTGACCTGCAAAGGCGCATGACGCAGAAATATGTGCCCTACATCTTTGCAGAGAACCCCAAACAACTGGAACGACTACGCAGCATCTTTGACGATGTTAATGCGGAGATACAGTTTGTGCCGGTGCCTACATCTATAAGCAAGGGCTTCATAGACCACGACAAAAAGATAATCTGCTACACCGATCACCAGATATTTCAGCGCTATCACAAGTACAATGTAAAGCAGGCTTACTCTAAGGGTAAGGCACTAACACTACGTGCCCTTCGAGAGCTGACACCGGGCGACTACGTGACCCACATAGACCACGGTGTGGGCGTGTATAGCGGGCTGCAGAAGATAGAGGTGAACGGCAACATGCAGGAAGCCATCCGCATACTCTATCGCGACAATGATGTGCTGTATGTGAACATCAACTCCCTGCACAAAATAAGCAAGTACACGGGCAAGGAGGGCACACTGCCGCGCGTTAATAAGCTGGGCAGCGATGCCTGGCAGAAGCTAAAGAACAAGACCAAGAAGCAGGTAAAGGACATAGCCGCCGACCTGATAAAGCTCTATGCCAAGCGCAAAGCCTCAGAGGGTTTTGCCTTTACTCCTGATAGCTACCTGCAAACGGAGCTGGAAGCGTCCTTCTTCTACGAAGACACGCCCGACCAGGCAAAGGCCACAGCCGATGTGAAGCGCGATATGGAAGCACCATCGCCCATGGACAGGCTGGTGTGTGGCGATGTTGGTTTCGGCAAAACAGAGATAGCAGTACGTGCTGCTTTCAAAGCCGTGGGTGACAGTAAGCAGGCTGCCATACTGGTGCCTACTACCATCTTAGCCTTCCAGCACTACAACACGTTTAAGGAACGCCTTAAGGACTTCCCGTGCAATGTTGACTATGTGAACCGCTTTAAGAGTACGAAGGAGAAGAAGGAAACATTAAAGCGACTGGAGGAAGGAAAGATAGACGTGATAATAGGCACGCATGCACTGCTGGGCAAGGACGTAAAGTTCAAAGACCTGGGCATACTGATAATAGATGAGGAGCAGAAGTTTGGCGTGGGCTCAAAGGAAAAGTTGCGCGAGCTGAAAGCCAATGTAGACACACTGACGCTAACGGCTACGCCAATACCACGTACACTACAGTTCAGCCTGATGAACGCTCGAGACCTGAGCATCATCAACACACCACCGCCTAACAGGCAACCTGTGCATACAGAGGTGCTGGTGTTTGATGAATATGCCATCCGCGATGCCATCTACTTCGAAACAGAGCGTGGCGGCCAGGTGTTCTTCATTCACAATCGCGTACAGAGCCTGCCGGAGATGGTGACGCTGCTGCGCAACCTGTGTCCTGACCTTAGCATAGGTATGGCACATGGACAAATGGAAGGCCACCAGTTGGAAGAAGCGCTGTACAAATTCATAGAGAAAGAGTACGATGTGCTGTGCTGCACAAACATTGTGGAGAGCGGCGTGGACATTGCCAACGCAAATACCATCATCATCAACAATGCCCACCAGTTTGGCCTCAGCGATCTGCACCAGTTGCGCGGGCGCGTGGGCCGCAACAACAAAAAAGCATTTTGCTACCTGCTGGCTCCACCCATGAGCCTGCTGCCGGGCGACAGCCGCAAGCGACTGCAAACTCTGGAACAGTTTAACGAACTGGGTAGTGGTTTCCAGATTGCTATGCGCGACCTGGATATACGTGGGGCAGGCAACCTGCTGGGCGGCGAGCAGAGCGGTTTCATTGCCGAGATAGGCTTTGAGATGTATCAGAAGATACTGGCAGAAGCTATGCGAGAACTGAAGACAACAGACTTCAAAGATGTGTTTAAGGAGGAGATGGAGCGCAAGCAGGACTATGTGACTGACTGCACCATAGATACCGACCTGGAAATACTGATACCGGACACCTACGTAGAGAACATCACAGAGCGCCTGAGCCTCTACACCCAGCTCGACGACCTGGAAACCGACGAGGAGATGAACAAGTTTGCGGCAGAGCTTACAGACCGCTTTGGTCCCATACCGCCACAGGTGCAGGATCTCTTTACCACACTGCGTAGCCGCCGCATAGCATGCGAATTGGGCTTTGAAAAGCTGATACTGAAGAATGAGCAAATGCGCCTGTACTTCGTCAGCAATCCAGATTCACCTTATTTTGAATCAGAAACCTTCAACCACATACTTGCCTACATACAAAACCGCACCGTCCATGCACGCCTGAAACAAGTGGGCAAAAACTTCCTGCTGGTAGTGGATAGGGTGAAAAAGATGGGCGATGTGCTGAGGTTCCTGGAGGGAATGAAGAGAAGTTAGCAGGAGGCGGGGGCGGGCGGCAGAGCCCATACTGCATAAATTTTCAAGGGGTAAAATCCCAAATTCCAGGAACGCAAACTCCCAACCCCAATAATTGACTTAACACGAAGTGCGCAAGGTCATACACAAGGGACGCTATGGCCGTTTGGCGTTGTGTTCATAAAGGATAGATTACCCATGCTATTTTTCGTATTCGGCATCCTTTACAAGCTTTTCTGTTTTCAGCAGGTTGTTCATTGTATCAAAGACGGAGATGATGTACATGCCGTCGGGTAGGTGGCTAATGTCAATAGTGGAGGCGCTTACATCCATCAGCTTCCTGCTGGCGAGGGATGAGATGATGACGCGTGGTTTGTCGGTGCCGGTAATGCATAGCTCGCCTGATGTAGGATTGGGGAAAATATTGATGGGATTATGTTTTGCCTGATCCTTTATTGAAAGGGAGGGATCGTAGAAGCGGCGGATGAGGGGGAATTTGTGATCGTATGGAATGTATTCGCCTTCGTTCCCGTAAAAAAGCAACTTGCCATCAGGTTGAATAAGAACACCTGCATAGGAACCATACTCTGAGGTATCTGTCATTATTCCCCCTTTTGCAAATGTAGTATCAAGACTTCCATCCATGTTGAGGCGCGAGGCGGCAGGGGAAGTGCCGAAATAGTAATTGTTCGTTTCACCACAAAGGAAAATTTTATCGTTTTTTATTGCGATGTTGTAAGCTGCGTCACTGTGCTTAAAGAAATCAATTACTGTACTCCCTCCTGTACCGAATGAGGTATCTAACACGCCATTTACATGATAGCGGCAGGCTAAGTAGTCACTCTTCGTTACGCCCGATTCGTAAGGGCCTACACATATAATTTCGCCGTCCGTGGTGATATTGAGAGCAGAGTACCACCATGCAAGAGCACTACCTGACATTACCAGGCCTATACTCCCAAACGAGGTGTCCCGATTCCCATCCGGCATATATCTGACCACGATACCCTGGCTGGGAAAAGCGCCGGATCGATAGTAACCTGAAATAACAAGCCTGCCCACATCGTCCATCTTTAAATCTGAGAATACACTTATTGTGTCCTGGACAATACCGCTATTGCCGAAGGAGCTGTCTGGTCGGCCATCTGCTCTAAATTTCACTAATGCGGTATGGTACAGTGCGTAATTGCAGGCAGCATAAATACCCCCGTCAGGTGCCAGTACCATACTTGCAAATCCATCTCTTACGGTGTCTACATCCACTTCACTAAAACCGGCTGTCCCAAAGGATGGATCCGGGCTTCCGCTTGGCAACAATCGCGTGATGAAGCTATGTGATGTACCGGAGTAGTTGATGGAGCCACAAGCAAGTATTTTGCCGTCTGGTTGGATAAGAACTTTGTTAAATCGGAGATCAACCTCGTATCGGCCGTGATCGGCAAACGAATTGTCGGGAATTCCATCCGGGTTTAGCCTTACAACAGCTCCTTGCCTGGCCAGTACAATTTTGCCATCCGGTTGCAGCGCCGCAGAGCTGTAACCGATGCGGTTTACATCGGTTTCGGTAAAAGTGCCTGAAAAAGCGAATCCAGGATCAGGTACATACGACTGACCGACAGATAAAAGCGCGATGAAGACAGCAAAAACCGTAAAAAGAGACTTTACAATGGGCATGGGTATATCTATTTGAAGTAATATTCTATCATACAGACGGAAACTCCAGGCGAAATCTTTGCTTTTACATGATTTTTTTACCTTGAATTTTACCCGCTCTATAGCTGGCTACACTGCCCCCCTTCCCGTCATGCACGAAAATCACTTAAACACTGCCTGCTTCAGCTTCCAGAGGAGCGACTTGTTTTTTGACAGGACAATGTAGAGTGCACGGTCGCCACCGAAGTTGCGGAAGAATCGTTCCACGCCTTCGTCCATGCTACCTTCCAGGTCATACACGGTGTTGCCTCGTGCCTTTGCCTCGCGCATGGTGTGCCAAAGTAGCAGCGACATTGCCCTGTAGCTGTTCGTCTCCGGGTTTTGACCACCCATAAAGTAATAGCTGGTTTTACCGTCCCACATAGCCCAAACGATGGCCTGAATGGTCTTGCCCGCTTTGGCTACCCACAAGGCTGTAGACTTATTGGCAATTGCAGCGTCCATAATCTTCTGCATCTGCTTCAGCGAATAGGGGAACGATTTGCCTTTCTTGGACAATGTTGCCTTCTGGAAGCGGTATAGATATTTAAGATGGTCCGGAGAGTTGGTAACCGTCACCTCACTTTCTGCTATGCGAATGTTGCGGCGCACAGCATCCTTCATATTGGTGAGCAGCGTTTCTTCATCCTCATTCAGCTCCAGCAGAAAGGTCTGCTGCACAGACGAGTTGAGTTTCTGTTGCTTGAAGATGCCCGCCTGCTTCACACCCGGCGCCATTGCCAGGTTCCACACAGGTGCATTAGGCAGCTGCTTTATGAGCTCAGCTATGGCCTCATGATCGTAACTGTCTATGTTGCTTTCCTTCAGGTCCGAAGGTGGAAATACCATAGGCCCCAGGTAGGGTGTAAGCATAGGTGTGCGCAGCAGGGTCACACCTATCTTCTTTTCTATGGGGTATGGCCAGGCGCCGGCTATATGTTCGCCACGCTTGTAAATAGCTACGTCCCATTGGCGGCAAACAGTATCGAGCCACCATGGCTGAGAAAAAACAGGGATATCCTTACGCTGGCTGCACAGTTTCTTATAGACTTCTTTGTTACTCATAAAGGCAATCTTGATTCAACAAAAAGGGGCGGGTGTTGGTATGTGGCTCACCGGAACTGCAGTACGCGGGCCGGCTGCACACGGCGAATATACAACGTTGGCAGCCACATGCAAAATACACACAGCACAAGGGTACCGGCATCAACCGCCAGCACCTGCCACCAGATCACCTTTATAGGTGCATATTGCATGTAGTAGGATGCCTCAGGTAATTTAATAATTCCATAATTCAACTGAAGGAAACACATGCCCAGTGCCAGAATATTTCCGAACAGGATACCCAGCCCTGCAACAATGCCCGATATACCCAGGAATATGTTCCGCATAGAGTCATAGGGCATACCCAGCGCCTTCAGCAGTCCTATCATGGGCGCCCGGTCTACGATTAGTATCAGCAGGGCAGCACCCAGGTTTATGACAGCCACTATCGTCATGATGATGATGAGCACCGTACTGTTAACCCCCTGGAATGCCAGCCAGTCGAAGATGAACTGTACTGTCTCTACTGTGGTATAGACCGCCATAGGCGGCTCTATCAGGTTAAAGTGGATATTGGCAGCCACATCGTTGGCTTGGGTAGCATTGTCCAGCGTCAGCTGAAAGCCGTTTATGCTATCTGCCGTCCAGCCGGCTATGCGCTGCAGCAGGCGGATGTCGCAGAGCGCATAGGTTTTGTCCATCTCCTCCATACCACTGTGGTAGAGACCCGCCACACGCAGCCTGCGTATGCGCACCGGCATATCGCCACCCGTAAAGAAATTGACCTGCACGGTATCTCCTTGCTTCACATTCATCCTGTTGGCCATGGTGCGGGATAGCACTATGTCTTTAGAATAATCAGAATCAGAGAACGAGATAGCGCCTTCCGATTTTATACCCTCCCCAAAGCGATAGCTGTTGTCTACACCCTTTAGCTGCACCCCCTCCAGCAGACTGTTAGCCTGGGCAATAGCGGGACGAATAATAAACGGTGCCACATTCTGCACATGCTCCAGTCCTTGTAGTTGCTTCTTCAGCTCCGGGTCGGCATAGATAGGTTCTGAAAAGCCTATGTTCTCTGCCCCCGTCTGGTTATAGGTGCGCACCTGCACATGGCCCATAAAGCTGAACAGCTTATCGGAAATGGCCTCTTTAAAGCCCGACACTACTGCCAAAGCCATTATCATCACCGCCACGCTGAGGGAGGTGGCCACTATGGCCAGGCGAATAATGAAGGACGAAAAGCCCCCCTTCTGGGCGGCCATGTACCTGCGGGCTATGAAAAGAGAGAGGTTCAACGGTAACAAATGTAGTGAGGAACGGGCAACTGTGCTTGCCGGCTGCCAGCCCCCGGTGCCATCAGCCACATCTGCCATTCCGGCAAATGCCACATTTTTTGCTGATTGTACCTTTTCAGAGTAATTTCGCACCCTGACCGCCATCGCATAAATATTTTCCCCTATACACTTTGCGTCTGCGGAAAAGTCAACAAAAAGATAATACATGAAACACGCTTTTGTTTTCCCCGGGCAGGGATCACAGTTTCCCGGTATGGGGAAGAACCTATACGAGCAGAATGAAACTGCTAAGAAGTTATTTGAGCATGCTAATGCGCTCCTCGGCTTCCGCATCACCGACATAATGTTCAGCGGCACAGAAGAAGAGCTGAAGCAGACGAAGGTGACACAGCCTGCCATCTTCCTGCACTCCGTAATACAATTCCTCACTACCCCCGATCTGAAACCGGATATGGTAGCAGGTCACTCACTAGGAGAGTTTTCTGCGCTCATAGCCAACAAGGCCCTGTCTTTTGAAGATGGTCTGCTGCTGGTGTCTAAGCGTGCTGCCGCTATGCAGCGCGCCTGCGAGCTAAACCCGTCAACTATGGCAGCCGTGCTGGGCATGGAAGATAGCAAGGTAGAGGAGATATGTGCCGGTGTAACCGAAGGAATAGTAGTGGCAGCAAACTATAACTGTCCTGGCCAGCTGGTGATAAGCGGCAGCATAGAAGGTGTAACAGTGGCTTGCGAAAAGCTGAAGGCAGCCGGTGCCAAGCGTGCGCTGATGTTGCCCGTGGGTGGCGCCTTCCACTCACCGCTTATGGAGCCTGCACGCCAGGAACTGGAAGCTGCCATAGCCAATACAAAGTTCAACACGCCTACATGCCCTGTGTACCAGAATGTAGATGCGCAGCCCTATACCGACCCGGTAAAAATTAAGCAAAACCTCATCAACCAGCTGACAGCCCCCGTGCGCTGGACACAAACCGTGCAGAACATGGTAGCAGACGGAGCAACACGATTTACAGAAGTAGGCCCGGGCAGCGTGCTGCAGGGACTGGTGAAGAAGATACATAGAGAAGCTACAACAGACGGCATAAACTAACATACAACAGACTGAGATTCCATGCTCCCTGAGTTTAACAATACGGAAGTAGCCTTCCGCTACCGAAATGACCGCGAACTAAAGCGTGCGCGATTCCTGTTTTCGTCTATGGGCTCACCCGCTCTCACGTCTATAGGCATGAAGCTGACAAAGTTTGCCATATCGTGGAATCTGCCGGTGAAAGGCCTCATCAAGACCACGCTGTTCAACCAGTTTTGCGGAGGGGAGACCATGGAAGAAGCGGGAGCTACTGCGGCCATGCTGGCACAGTATGGCGTTAGCACCATTCTGGACTATGGTGTGGAGGGCAAGGAAAGTGAGGAAGATTTTGACAAGGCAGTGCCGGAATTTATAAAGGCTATAGGCTATGCCGCCGCCAATAAGAACATACCCTTCATCAGTGTAAAGGTTACAGGTTTCGGCCGCTTTGCACTGCTGGAAAAGATACATGCGGGCAGCACCCTAAGCGATGGTGAGCAAAAGGAGTGGGAGCGCGTGGTAAATCGCCTCGATGCCATTTGCCAGTCAGCAGCGCAGCATGGCATAATGGTGCTGGTAGATGCTGAGGAAAGCTGGATTCAGCAACCGGTAGATGACCTTACCGACCTGATGATGGAGCGCTACAACAAAACCCATGTTGTGGTCTTCAATACCTTCCAGATGTATCGCCACGACAGGCTGGTGTTTCTGCAGAAGTCTTATGAAACGGCGCAACAGCGTGGCTACCTGCTGGGGGCCAAGCTGGTGCGTGGAGCCTATATGGAAAAGGAGCGCGCACGCGCAGCGGAGCGTGGCTACCCATCGCCCATACAGCCCAACAAACAATCGACAGACAAGGACTATGACGAGGGTGTACACTTCTGCCTGGAAAGGCTGAATGGCCTGGCCCTGTTTGTAGGCACACACAACGAAGCAAGCTGCCTGAAGGCGGCTGCGTACATGGAGCAAAACGGCATCCCTGCCGATACCGATAAAGTATGGTTCTCCCAGCTCTTTGGCATGAGCGACAATATGTCGTTCAACCTGGCTAACAGTAAGTATCACGTAGCCAAGTACCTCCCTTACGGACCGGTAAAGGATGTAATACCCTACTTGCTGCGCAGGGCCCAGGAAAACACCTCAGTAGCCGGCCAGACAGGCCGCGAGTTATCGCTGATAAACCAGGAGATAAAGAGGAGGGGCATTTAGAGGAGGCAGGTGCACTACTCTCGTCATTGCGCGGAGCAAAGGAAAGCCTTGTGCCTGAGCTGCGACAAAGCAATCTCGCGCCCACACGGAATCATCCTGTCCCAGCCGAGCCTCCTATAGTATATCCGTCTCCCGCGTATCTCTCCGCCCTTCGCGGAGGACTCGCGGGCATCAGGCTCCAAAAGCTGAGGCCTGCACATCAAATCACCTACGGAAAATAGAATCTACCAGGCCCGTAGAGTGGCCTACAGTGAAGACCAGAGTATCTCCACTGTACCCCGCTACAACAACATGCTCACCACCCTTTCCTTTCGAGACAGACGTTGAAATCTCTTTTCGATTATCCAGCAAATATTCCGGCTCTTGCGAAAGCAAGAGTAAATCGCTTTCAAATCCCACGGCAGGTCCGTCAGTCTGACGTACAATGGCCAGATTCGAATCCCCCTGACGAAAGAATGCAATTTTATCTTCGATAAACTTTTCCGAGAAAACACCCGCTTTTCGCAGAAGGGCGAGGTATTCCTCAACTTGCCCGAAGTCAATTCTGTAAAATGAATCCTGCATTGGCTTCGCGAAATCCAGCCCGCTCATCGTCTCATAGTTGCCAGCATACCATTCGAAAAAGTCTCTTACAACGCTTGCATAATCATCGTGCGAATTTCCCTTTTGTTCGCTAGAGCAAGAAAAGACCAACAGACAAAACACCATCACAGTGAACACAATTCCCCTTATCTCCTTTTTGATGGTCTTGCCCTTGTTAATGTGTATCAACTTACGAATGCTTGCAGTATAGAATGTACCAAAAAGAATTTGGAGTTTTTGCACATTATCCTTCGAATTCTCCAACAAACTGCGGCGCGCCCCATATCCACCCCTCTATTCCATCCGCAGTTTTAACCTTATACCATAACCGCCATGTAGTAGTGTCGATGGCAACACCAACCTGGGAACCCAAATAAACTAAATTCTCATCGGTTGTAAGTCGCTTTATGATACGCCCCCCAGAACTGGGTTCAGACAATAACGAGACCTCGGCCCGCGTACTAAGAGAGGGTAATGTGCACGCCGGAAGCTCCAGATTTTTGTAATGCACCGAAGGAAAGAACTGCATCGCTGACGAGACCTCTCTATGCGCGATTGCCTTTTTTGAGCATGAACTTAGCTGATCCAGCGTGTCCGATACATAGACCTGCTTTTTGCGCACAGATATAACATCCGTTTTGTTGAACAATAACAAATAATGCAAATCACACTTTTCATCGCCTTTAAACTCGTAGCCAATCACTTCCCCCAAGGAACTAAAATAGTAAATACTTGAATCGTCAATAAGAGAGTTCTCTTCCTGCTTGTCAACTATCATCAACTTTCCCGCTATTGAATCTCTATACGTTATGTATGCCTTGTATTGCCCCTGTACACCTGAATCAAGGAAGCCATCAATATTGCTCCAACCGCTTATTACGCTATCTACATAATGGTTAACTGAAATAACTGCATCAACGCTTGAAATACGACGATCCCTTTGTACGCTCTCGCATCCATAAAATAGCAAGCCAAGAAATAGGTATTTATATCCCACTGTTTTGCCCGATTACTCATTCTGATTTAGCAGGACTACTTTGCCTGGCATGAAAAAAAACTCCATCAAACAACACTGTCAAAACTTTGTTGCTAACTACAAATGAATTGCTTGTTATTATCGACTCACAACTTAAATCCACCGTGTAAATAGATTGCGAATCTAATTGCCATTTTGATATGTCCGGCGAATACTCTTTATCAAGTTCAGCAAGCGATATCTGTCGTATCTCATAATTCGGTCTTAAACAAGTATCATCAAATAAAACGGCGATATCTTTCTTCAATACTATATCCTTTCCGCAGTACACAGCTATAGCACTGTCATTCAAGGCAACAATCGGAGAAACTGAATAAGAAAACACCTTCCACTTTCCCATAGGGATATTAGGATCTGTCGCCTTCAGCACATCAACCGCTTTGGCATTACCAGCATGTGTCAACCCATTGTCAGCGTGCTCGCAAGCAGCCGCAAAACAACTTAGCGCAAACAATGATACAATTGTTCTTTTCACTAGTAGTCTCTTTTGTAGTCACCAAAATTAAAAAGATCTGCCTCATCTTGGCGTCGTCTGGTTACGTCGACGCCGGGTCTCCTAGAGCATAGGCCTCGTGTGCAGCAGGGACCCGGCGTGAGTTGTGCACGAAGCCAAATCAGGGTGCCGGATTACATTGCTACACTGTTTACTGTGTTACGAAGCTGCCGGGTCCTTGCCACGCGCTGGCTCTACTGAATAGACCCGGCGCAGACGAAGTTCGCTAGAGCAAGAATAGGTCAGAAGGCAATATGCCACTGCTACAACCCATCTTACTTCCATACCGCTGCAACGAGTATTAGCAAACATCTCTCTCAATTCACTGCCTCAAAATGCATGACGTATTCAATCCTTTTCAGACTATCGTTATCAAAGGTGAAATAAAATGTCTCAGCTGCATCCTCGCCCGAAACAGAAAGAATGTTGTAAACAGTATCTATTAGGCATTTGGAGCGAAACACTTGTTTTTTACACGAAACAAATATGTCGCGATCAAGGATGAATAAACTTGACTGTAGCGACATTTTCCAAAGAAATAAACCGGAATTTGCTTTCGCGTAAATTATAGTGTCGCTAAGATTTGCAAACTTTATGATAGTATCCACTTCCGTTGAATCGTCGAAATTAACGTCGTAAATGGCTTCGACGCTTTTCTCGAAAGCCGATATCTTGATGATGGAATCAAAACTGAATAGTTGAGACGATTTAAGGTGGTTGGCTACTTCCGGGTTGAATATATCGGTTGTATCGTTGATGTCGTCAAAGCGCATTTTCTTGCCTACAGACCCGCACGAACACAAATAGACTGTTATTAACGTGTAAAATAGCACCGTATATTTCATAAAAAGTTCTTTAAGTCTTTGGGTGCATGTCTGATTTTGCTATCAGAGTAAAACTTTTTTTGATCAGGTTTGAACGAAGTTACTACAACTTCATAGTGTAAGTGGGGGCCAGTAGAATTGCCGGTGTTCCCGGACTCCATAATTTCTTCCCCTGCTTGAACCTCCTGCCCCGTCTTAACCATTAATTTACTGCCATGCGCATAAAGGGTGTATACTTTCCCATTGCCATCTTTTGAAGGGCCATGGTCTATTATGACGCGATTCCCTAATCCGCCGGTACTAAACCCTGCAAGTACAACTTTGCCTGCGGCAGTTGCTTTCACTGACGTTCCAACAGGAACTGGATAATCTGTCCCTTTGTGCGGATTAGAACCCTTGGCCGGCCGAGAGGTGTCTCCGAAAGTTGAGGACGGCTTTACGTTACCCACAGGTCCATCCATCACCGCTTTCCCTCCTGGCTTCTGCGGCTTGTTTGGCACCGGTAACTTCGGCGCAGGCTTAGCAGTAGGTTTAGACGGAGTTGTCGGCTTGGGCTTATTAGGATTTGTTGGTGTAACAGGATAAGTTCCCACACTCCCAGGATTCCCCGGAGGACCGAATTTTGGAGGCATTGGTTTAAATGGATTTGGCGGTAGTGTTGTCACTGGCTTCGTATCGGTAGGACTTGTTGGCAAATCAGGCAATCCTCTTTGACCGGGATTTGTTTGTTTCCCCGGCGGAGTCGGCAAGGGCTTCGGCGGTAACACACCTACCGCGTCAATCACCTCTTTCACTATGCCTTCATCCTGGTTCCCTGCGCTACCACCCCATTCGTCCACATATCCGCCGTAAGTAACAAACGCCGTTGTAGTTATCTCCTCCTGGTCTACGACTCCATTATAGCCGCCAGGCACAAAAGGGGAGAAATCTCCTTTCATCAGGTCGTCAAGATTTATTTCCTCCTCCTCCTTCGGAGTGGCATCCATTCCCGGCTCTTGATCCACCTCTGCATCAACACTACCACGGCGATCGCTTGGGCAGAAGCCGCAGTCTTTCTGCACATCACGCTCATAACGATAGAGTTCCTGCGCGCTGGGGTTGCCCATATGCGTCCGCGGCTTCTGCTCACTCTTCACTTCATTCACCTCCTTTTCAAAGGCTACTCCATCTTCATTGCGCTTCAGGTCTCTTATGCGGTACAGCACACCGTTAGGGTCTGTCCATGCCAGCCAGCCCTGAATGTCCCACCCTATCCACTTCAGCCCCTTCTGGTGCATCCAACCAATGTCTATAAAGTCTTTGACTAGTTGTTTCTGACCAAATTTCTCTGCTGCCTTGGCGCGGTCCGGATCTATATATACATGTCCCTCAAGCGGGTATGTCATACAACAATTGCCAATTTCGTGATAGTGCTTCCTCCAGAAAAATGAAAAGTTCGGCATCGAATTTTGCGTTTTTGTGTAGGTTCGAAATTAGCACGCCCATTCAATATAGTAGAAATATATTTATACTATAGTACAAATACTATACTAAATTTACTATAGCAAAATCAGAGCGGTAAAGGGTATGCCCAGTTGGCTGTAGATTCCGTCTGCCGTCCTAACGACAGCCGTAGAACCTGGCCGGCTTTATCAGCAAAAACGTTTTATCACACCACTCCTCCGTCTTATCACACCCTCGTTTTAGCACTATCATTGATTTTCATTTTTGCCTATGCCGTATTAATGATGACCTTTAATAGGGGAGTAGACTTTTCGCGTGTTGGCGTCAACCAAAAGCAGGATTTTCCAACTAAAAGTGTCAACCAAAATCAGGACGTGACAATAGCTGGGCGGAGGCGGAAGCCACCGGAAAAAACCGGAAGCAAATCGGAAGTAGCCGGAAAATCAGTTGCTTGATAATTAATGAATTAGAAAAATCACTTCCGCTTTTTTAGTCAGCAGCAAAACCGGAAGTAGCACGATTTGGAATTTGGTCCCGATAGCTATCGGGATGGAATTTAGTTAGTGACTAACACAAGAACCGAATAAAGCAACATCATACCATCCGTCATGGCCACAAAGGCTTTGTGGCCGGGATGACGGCGCACATACTCTGCTACGAGTGCTGTGACGATGGCAGTGATGATCGCGGCTATGAGGCGCCCCAGGTGTGGATGGCGCAGGTGCTGCATAACGCTGAGTGCCACAAACACAACGAGGGAGATGTGTACAAGTATGTACGCGCTCTTCATGCCTATACGATTGGGCAGTGTGCGTATGTTGCGGCTGCTGTCAAGCTCCATATCACGTATGTCGAAGAGCACACACAGCGCAAAGACGAAGACAAACCGCAGCAACAGTTCAAAGGGGTAGTTGCTCACCGCAACGTTTACGTACATCATGGGCAGCACAGCGGTGGCTACTGTCCACACGGCGGTGAGCACCACTATCTTCACAATGCCATAGTCGCGCAGGCGGCGACGGCTGGGCAGTGACGGCAGAAAATAGGAGAAGGCCAGCAAACCAAGCACGGTTCCTACCACCAGTATGTCCTTGCCCAGGTGCAACACCCCCGGCAACATGATAATGATACCGGCAGCGAAGAACACAAAAAACCAGGGCCTTAGCGGATGCCGTGGGCGGGGCGATCCATAAACCCGGGGCAGCATGCGGGGCAGGTTGTAGACCACCAGCGTGCTGCCAAACACCATAAGATGAAGACTATCTGTGAGCGGCAGCATTTCAGGAAACAACAGCCGCTCTGTAGCAAGGCAAAGGCCCAGCGCACAAAACGCAGTAAATATGCAGGTTGCAACAAGAAAGTCGCCAAAGCGGGCCAGGGCTTTCACAAAGCAAAGATAAGAAACCTCTCCCCGACCCTCTCCGAGAGAGAGGGAGGTGACGAGTGAGCGCAGGGAAAGAGTGCGTATTCACTGGCGCAGGTTTGGCGCGTAGCTATGTGCGTGTGTCAACCTGTGCCCCACTCAAGCAGGCGGTTTGCAACCGCCGATACGATAACTCAAACTAGCGTTCATCTCCTTTTATAATGTGAATCTTTTCGTTCCACTTTCTGTGGCGCATCCGCATTACATCTTTTCCAAGAGGTTCTAACTCAAAGTATAAAGTAATGTTAACGCATGGGGGTAAACGTCTGGGGTGGCGTCTTTCCCTCAAACAAACATCAAACCAACGTTTATGAACAAGACAATTTTACTGTGCCTTTTCCTGGCATCCACCTTCGCCGCCTTTGCCCAGCCCACACTCACCAAAGCAGGTAACGCTCCCGTAGCCGGAGACATTTTTTATGGCTACTCTGTTGACACTGCCGGTGTTGACTCAGGCGCTGCCGGTGCCTCTGTAACCTGGGATATGAGCAGCCTGGTGAAGATAGACAGCGATACAACTTTCTTCCTGAATTGCGCGGCTACCCCTTACTGCGATTCTTTCCCCGGCGCCAACATCGTAATGCGCACTGATAGCGACTACTCTTACGGCATCTCAGGAGCTGACGGTCTGCAAATGATAGGCGCATACTCTGACACTAACTATATTCACTTCACCGACCCACGCAAAATGACGGCCTATCCGTTTACCTATGGTTCTACATTCAAGGACACATCGGGCATGACATTCAGCATTATGGGTTTTGACATCTACTTCAATACATACAATACAGTAACCGCCGATGCGTGGGGCACATTGAAACTGCCGAATGGCACCTTCACAAACGTACTTCGCGTGCAAACGACTACAATTCAGCAGGATAGCAGCAACTTCATGGGCATGCCGCAGGTAAACAGGTCACGGACCGAGAGCTATAGCTGGTTTGCAGCCGGTATACACACACCTCTTGCCACGCTCAACTATGATACCAGCGGTAGTGGCACATGGTACTTGAACGATGCGAAGTACTATAAGGCTACACCTCCCCCTCCCACAACGGGTATTGGTGACGTAGCAAGCCGCGGCAGCATTAACGTGTACCCTAACCCAGCACAAGGCGTTGTGAACATACAGTTCGGAGAAAACAGGGACCGTACAACCATATCAGTACTTGATATAGCCGGCCGCGAGTTGCTGAGCAGCACTAGTGAGCATACCGACCATGTTACACTTCCCCTGAACGAGATACCCACCGGCACCTACCTGCTGCGCGTAGCCTCTGAAGGGCAGGCACCTGAAACTGCTAAGCTGATAGTACGCTAAAATCTCATTGCCACAACTGCCAAAAAGGGGTGTCGCATAGGGCGGCGCCCCTTTTTGTCGCTAAGCATCGCGCTACTGCAAAAAAAGTGGCACTTAATGGGGCAGTTTTCTTTACCGCATATCATTTAATTTCACGGAGGAAATATGTCTTGCTCCCGACACCATACAAACTACCTGCTCGTGCTGCTGTGCCTGCTGCTGCCCACTGGGCTTATGGCACAGCGCTATCACTTTCACAACCTGAGCGTGGAGGATGGGCTGGTGCAGTCGCAGGCGACGTGCCTGGCGCAGGACAGTATAGGCAACTTATGGATAGGTACGGTAGGCGGGCTATCCCGGTTCGATGGCAAGAATTTCACCAGCTACACGGTGAGGAACGGTCTGCTCAACAATATTATTCGTGCGCTGGCGGCAGACAGCCATGGCAACATATGGATAGGCACTTCCGAGGGCCTTTCGATGTTTGACGGACGCAGCTTCACACACTACCACCGGCAGCCACTGCCGGGCAGAACTCAAAGCCACATTCAGCAAATAGTGGTGGCGAGGGACACTACCTGGTGGCGTGTACAGGGAGACGTTTACTATGTTACAAACAGAAAGATGCACTACCTGCCCTTACCCGGTAACACCACTGCAAAGACAATCGCGGCAAACGGGCAAGGCCTGTGGCTGGGCACAGATTCCGCGCTCTACAGGTACAGAGGTGGGAAATGGCTGTCTGTACCGGTTCGTGCCGATGCGCCCACCGTTATAGACCACATATTTGCCACCGGTCGCGACAAGGTTTGGCTTACCTGTGGTGGCGGCCTTTACAAGTTCAATGGCAGGGCGGCTATACCCTATATGGCAGGGGGCGACGAACCCGTAGCCGGCCTTGCAGCAACCTCTGCAACAGAGGACAACAGAGGAGTGTTATGGGTGGGCACCACCAGCGGCGTGGTGCGTATAGACAGCGTAGGCATGCAGCACTTCAGCAAGCGCAACGGCCTCACAGACAATACTATCAACAACGTTTTGCGCGATGCAGAGGGCAGCATATGGATGGCTAGTGACGGGCAGGGCGTATTCAGATTTTCCGGTACACAATTCACCGGGCTGGATGAGAGCACAGGTCTGCCCAGCGCACAGGTAATGGCCATTACCACAAATGGCAGCGATTCCCTTTTTGTGGGCACCTACGATGCGGGGCTATACGTGTTCAAAGACCGGAAGATAAACCCGCTCTTCTTTCCATCTAACCCCATGCCACAGATCATGGCGCTTTGCTACGCTCCCTACACAGGCCTGTGGATAGGAACACGAGGCAGGGGCCTGTGGCTTTATGAGAATGGCATCTTCAAACAGTATGCAACACCGGACCAACCCTTTCCTTCAAACTATATCAGCAGCCTGTACATAGACACGTTTGCGCGGCTCTGGATAGGCTTTAAGGATGGTGTAATGGTACTGGAAGAAGGCACATTCAAACGGGCAGACACCAACAATAGCCCCGTCTATTCATTCCTCACTATCGGCTTCGATAGTACGCTTATAGCCACAGAAGGGGGGCTGCGCCTCTTTCACGCGGGTGAAGCCGCGCCGTTTGTTACCCACACTCTTGTAGACAGTGCCCAGGTACAATGCTTCATTAGGCGGGGCGATGAGCTATGGTTGGGCACCGGCGACTATGGCGTGCTGCGCTACAATATGCGTACGCACAAAGTGCGTGTTATCGGCAAAAATGACGGACTGCGCTCAGACTTCATTTACAACATAGTGGCCGACAATGATGGCAATGTGTGGGTGGGAACCGGATTCGGTATACACAAGATAGCACTGAGAGAAGATGGCGAACCCGTGATAAACTTCTATGGCAAGTCGCAGGGCATAATGGGCATGGAAAGCAACATAAATGCCGTGCTGAAACAACCTGACGGAAGTATATGGTTTGGCACAACCAATGGCGCCCTGCATTACGACCCCAATACTGCGGCGGTATCGTCCAGCCCGTCGCACATAGTGCTGCAGTCATTGAAAATAGCAGGCGAAAATGTGATAGACCCAAGGTGGTATGACAGCACAGACAAATGGTATAACATTCCCTGCAACCTGCAGCTACCCTACAAGAAAAACAACATCGCCTTCACCTTCCAGGCCATAACGCTGAGCGGAGCGCAGCAGGCACTTTACCGCTACCGTATGGATGGGCTGGATGCCCCGTGGTCCGACTGGTCTACGACCAATTCTGTGACCTACTCTGCCCTGCCTCCGGGCAACTATACCTTCAGGGTGCAGTGCAGGAGCGATGCCGGCACAGCCGCTCCGGAGCTCTCCTATAGCTTTGAGATCATCACACCCTTTCAAAAGACAAGCTGGTTCAGGTTTGTGGTGCTGGGGGGCATGCTGCTACTGGGGATATTTGTGCAATACTCCTACACCCGTCGCAAGGAGCGCAGGCAGCGGCTGCTGGACCGTCTGCGCACTGAAGAGCAGGGCAAGGTGAGGCTGAGAACGGCTGAGGACTTTCATGATGAGATAGGCAACAAGCTAACGCGCATAAATGTGCTGGCAAATGTGCTGAAGAACAAAGTGACACTGACACCGGAAACAGCACGCATACTGGGGCAGATACAGGATAATACCCAGCAGCTCTATAGCGGCACCCGCGATATACTGTGGTCGCTCAAGCCATCTAACGATCAGCTATACGAGATATTGCTGCGTATACGCGACTTTGGCAACGAACTGTTTGCAGATACAGACATACAGTTCGTCTTTAACGGCACCAGCAACGAATGGCAGCGCTACAGGCTGGATATGGAAATGAGCCGCAACCTGATAATGATATTCAAGGAAGCGCTGAACAACTGCCTGAAATATGCCAATGCAAGAACAGTGATGATGGAAGTGTTCGTGAAGCCCAAAGACACCCTGCATATCGTGCTAAAGGATGATGGCGAGGGCTTTGACGTGCACGCTGCCAAGAAGGGAAATGGCCTCGCCAATATGGACACCCGTGCCGGCAGGCTGCACGGAAAACTATACATTGACTCGCGACCGGGCAAGGGCACCATCATCACCCTTACCTTCAAAATACCGCCAAAAAGGTGAGAAGCCTCACCCTCTTTTTGCCGAACTTTACTAAAATACCGTTACCATGAAACGTGACCTGGATATACATGTTGCCATAATTGAGGACGATGAAACTATTCGCGAGGGCTATGCCTTCCTGATAGGGAATACGAATGGTTACAAGATCTGCGGCACCTATGCGTCCTTTGAGGAGGCCTCGCGTAAGATAGTGCACGACAACCCTGATGTGATTTTGCTGGACGTGGAGCTACCGGGCATCTCGGGTGTGGAGGCGCTGCCCAAGCTGAAAAAACTGATACCTGATGCGCACATACTCATACTCACTGTTTATGAGCAGGAGATGCTCATATTCCGCGCATTGGGCAATGGTGCTGCGGGCTACCTTACCAAGAACACACCACCGGAGAAAATTGTGGCGGCCATACATGAGGTGATGGAGGGTGGCGGCCCCATGAGCGCGCACATAGCCCGCATGGTTATATCCTCCTTCAAGCGAAATGAAGCTACTCCCCTCACCCGCCGGGAAACCGAAATACTGGAGCAGATAGCCACCGGCAAGAGCCGCAAGCGCATAGCCGAGGAACTCTTCATAGACCTGGAGACAGTAAAATCACACATTAAGAACATCTACCACAAGCTGGATGTACACTCCAAGGCAGACGCAATAAAGACTGCACGGGATAATAAGTTTATTTAGAAACCTCTCCCCGACCCTCTCCTAAGGAGAGGGAGGTGTTACTTAAGATTATCGCAGGGATTTACTCAAGGTTACGGATAGACCTAAGCCAGGCTCCAAACATGTGAGATCAAATTACTTACCTAAAAGCTGCGAAAAGACGGCTATATAGGAGGGGCATATATTTCATACCGTATTGGTGGTACAAAGTAATTGTTAGGCATAGCAGTTCTGGCACATTTTTTGTTTAAATGAAGAGATGAATGGCCCGAAAATTACTGTCGCATTTGTTGCTTCAATGCTGGCATTTGCCGTATTTGGCTGCCATAAGAAAACCTTTACTCCGGTAGTTCCAGATATTTCGAAGACAGCCTTCACAAAGAAATTGGGATCGCATGGCACTTATGATCTAGAGGGCACATATCGTTACGTCTGCTGGCTCTGCACGAAAGGATACGAGGATACGACCTATGATGTTGCTGATACGATGTGGATAGAGGTTCTGAATGATTCGAATATATATGCACACCTAAGCTATAGTAATCGCCTGTACACTTATGACAGCTCAACTGATGAATGTAATGTGTACAAGTGCAGGGAGTGCGATGGCTACTATGCCGCATCCACAATCACCTATTACTACATAAGTGACAGCCTTGTATACTATCGCTACTGGCGTACAAGTGGAAATAGTGCAACCACCATAATGCATAGTATGCCGTGATGAGTACTTTCCAGTCTGTACCTTTGTGACACTATGGAAAAGCCTAGATTAGATAAGTACCTGTGGTCTATCCGCCTGTTTAAGACGCGTACGCAGGCTACCGATGCTATTGATAGTGGCAAGGTAAAAATGAATGGCGCCGCGGTGAAGCCATCACGCTCAGTGAGCATAGGCGAGCAATACCAGGTGAAGACCGAGGCGGGCAGGAAGACAATAGAGGTGACCGGACTGATAGATAAACGCGTGGGCTATGAGGAGGCCATAAAACACTATGTGGATGTGACGCCTGAAGAAGACAAGATTCCACAACATGCACTTGCACCAAGTTTCTACACGGGTAAGCGCCTAAGTAAAACAGGTCACCCCACTAAGAAACAGCGGCGTGACCTGGAAGATTTTTTGAGTGGTGGTTCCGAAGACTAGTAGACCGAAACGTAGTTGCCCCCGATGGTCTTGGTCCAGTTAAGACCACCATCTGAGCTCTCATAGATACCGTCATTGGCAGCAACATAGATAAGCTCACGCTCAGTGCCGTTCTTGTAGATGTTCTTCTTGCCTACAATGCTACGCACAGTAACATTGGAGCCGATACCCTTGTTGCAAGGCTCCCAAACATCAGTATGTGAGTTGAGTATCCAGAGGCCTTTTCCTGCTGTGCCAATGAGGCAAACCTTCTCAAATGGCGCGTCAATGCACAACAGTGACGTATTAGCAGGCAGGCCTGAATAAGGCTTCCAGTTTTTGCCTGTATCATCACTATACCATGCACCGTAGTGGCACTTGGCATCGATGGCGATGAGCCTGTTTACCATGTGGCCCAGGGTAAAGAACCCGGTATCTGTGAGCACAGAGCCATAAGGAGGAAGCGGAGTGCCGCCCATATTCCCCAGGTAGATGTAACTTCTGTTGTCCGGGTTGGCAGTGGCCTCATACCACCTCGCGGCGTAAGAATTAGGGTCCTTACTAGTCTTTACGAAATTGCGCGGGTGCACGTTATCGTTATCTCCCGGCCCGGAGAAAGCAAGACCACAGAGAACACCGTTTTTGAGCTGAGTGTAAGAATACATGCGCACGGGTGTTTTGCCCACCTTGTCTGTGTCGTAAGAGCCATCAAGGCTCCATGAGCCCGGGTTACCAAAATTGTCACTAAACAATACGCCCAGCCAGTTCTTAGCATTGTCCTTGGAATCGGATATTGTGTATACGCGATTCTCCCAGCTGGTGAGGTTTATCAGCATACTGTTGTTTGTGTTGCGCGTTCTGTTGCTGCAATCAGTAAATGGAAATGACTGCAACGTATCGTAGGAAGGATTGAAATTCCTACCGTTGTTGTTGCTATAATAAAGGTGTGTTTTCGCCCAGAGAATATTGTTGCCCGATGTAACCAATGCCCTGGAACTCTTACCGTCCGGTGGAAAGAGCGGCCCCTTGTATTCCCTGCCATCATTGGTAAGGTATAGGGCGCCGGCTGAATCTGCAAAGAAAAGACCATAGGGCGTCTGGATGCCGTTGCTATTGTCAATATTGTTTGACCTCTTGCAGCCATAAAGGCCGCTCAATGCCAACGCTACCAGACCGAAAATTTTAGAAATAGAAGATTTGCGCATTCTTACCGGTTTGCTCGTTAAAAATCAAGTAAACAAAGATAATTATTATGATGAGAATTAGAAGAATATACCATAACGGCTACTCCTCTTCGTCGCGGGTGCTTATCTCGTTCATGCGCATACCAAAATCGATGAGCTCAAGGATACTGTTCTCATCCTTATTCATAAAGTTAATATCCAGGTCAAATTTATATGCGTTGTCTACATATTTACCTCCCCGAAGGGTGACACTGTTTAGCAACTTCTTGCTTTCGGCGATAATGGCCGAATCACGGGGGGAATTGGAAATGGCCGGGTCCACATCGTGAAAAAGCTGGTTGATATCGAAAGTGAGGGCAAAAGGATAGCCATAGACCCGCTTTGCGATCGCCGGCTTCATAGGAGTCTTCTTAAAGTGCCCTCCCAGGAAGCCCTGGGCATACTTGCGCTGGCTGGACACAATGGCATATTTGCCATCTATCATCATAAATACCGAGTCTTTGGAGGTGAGCGGAAATATGTAGCCATTGGCTGTCTTTATCATCCCATCCTGCTCGGCAAACTGTACCAACTTCTTGAAATTCTCTTCCTGGTTGATCTTTACCACATAGGTCATGCTCATGCCGGCACGCTGCTGCTTGTGCACCACCTGCTCTCCCATAAACTCGTCTGTCTGCATCTCTGCAGTGAGGCTGAAGTCGTTCATCACAATAGCCATGTCGCCGGTAAAGGCATTGAGCACGTAGTCTACATCCAGCCCCTGTGTGGTAAGGCCCACATTAGCAATGCCAAACAGGCCTATCTTTTCCAGCAGCGCCTTAACGCCTGCAGGCGAAATGTGCATGGAGAGCAGCATGTCGAGGTTATCCTTGGGCAGGCGGTCCAGCATGTCGCGGTCAGCTTCTACTTCGCCAAAGTCTCGGGTAGCCTCCTCAATGTGCTCAGGCAGATAATAGTCGATAGAGGAAGTGATGCGACCCTTCTTAAACTCAAATCCTGCGGTAACAATGGCATCCTTCCATATGGATGAGGAGAGGGAAACGCCACCCACATCCAGCGCACCCGCATCGTTGTAGGCGGTTAGCACATTGCCGTAGTCGAGCCAGAAAGAGAGATCGTACCGATGAGCCCCAAAGCTGGAGAAGCGCTTATTGTTCATGATGGTATTACCTGCCGGAACCATAAATGCCGTTTCCATCTCCTTAGCAATGTCCAGTGTATTTCCGGGGGCATCATCCATACGGTCGGCATCCTCATCGTCTACTGCCGCAGGCTGCGCATTGATGATAATGAGCAGTTCGTTGTTCCAGCCGGCATACATGCCTGTGCCCAGCGACGCCTCTTTGCGCCCGGTGCCGGCAATGATCTTTGCATCGGGGAAAGCCTGGTGAATATAGGCCTCCCACTTCACAGCATCCTCCAGCGGAATAAGGCCAACTTTTATATTGCCGCCGTCAAATCGATCATCGCGCCGGGAATAAACGTAGAAGGTATTGGAAACGTCGAGCCCGGCGTTTTCAATACCTCCCATTACATCGCCTGCATTTTTAGCAGGCATTCTTTTTCTTATTTCCTTGTAAAGTTTGCTGCCGGTGATGAGGTTCCACGCTATCTTCTTACTCAGCGACCTCAGATTCACTCCCACCACAGCCGTCACATCAGCCGGTATATAGCGCGCATTGTCGGGCGCTTTACGACATCCTCCCCCAAGCAGCATAGCCGCCACTACCAGTATATACCAGAGCTTTCGGTGCTGCATAGGCGGTAAGATTAGAACGGCAGATCGTCAATCGTTTCCGGAGACGGGTTGTAGTTCGTTGGTGCAGCATTGTTGTAACCACCATTAGCGGCAGGACGCTGCTGCTGAGGCGCATTGTAGGCAGGAGCAGGTGCACCACCACCCTGCGGAGCTGCAGCACCGGCAGCCTCTACACGCCATGCGTCCAGGTTAGTGATATACTTGGTCTGGCCGTCTTTCTTATCTACGTAGGAGTTTCCTTTGATGTTAAACGTAACTTTTATCTGGTCGCCGGTATTAAAGCGGTCGATGATCTCACACTTATTCTGAACCAACTGGAGCTTAGCAAAGTTGGTGTATATGTTTCCGTTTATTTCTTCAGCCAGTTCTATAACGAACTCGCGCTTTTTGAATTTGTCGCTTACCTGGATCGGGTCATACTTTACGAGCAATTTGCCTGTTACTTCTAAACTCATTTTCGATAGATTTAATTAATAGTTACAATATAATACAAAAATAAAAAACACTGTGTTGGCAAAATAATAAAAAAAAGTGCTCCATTGAAGCACTTTTTTGTTTGCTGAAAATATGTTTTGGGGAGATTGAAGGGTTTCGAACCCTCGACCCTCAGAACCACAATCTGATGCTCTAACCAACTGAGCTACAACCTCCGGGTATTGATTTGGACGGCAAATGTAGGGAATTATTTGGAATTTGGAATTAGGATTGAGGAATTTCGGAGGATAGGTTCTGAGGAAATCAAATAGCGGATTGAGTGTCCTGTCATCTATTGCACCAGCGAGGTGTGCCCGCAAAGGAGTTTCCGACCATCCGGTCGCCTGATTACTATCAGTTGTTCCTGATGTTCCGAAGGGCATCAGGTACTGCGAATATAAGCCGTTCTGTGAACGGAATTCAGGGGCTCCGGAGTTTAGAGATAGTACGAAAGATCGAGCATGCCCTTACGATTGCAAAAATCACGCGCACTGCTGTAGATGTATTCCTCCTCCTTTTCTACAATGCCTGCCCGTACCGGATTCTGATGAATGTAGTTCATGCCTGCTGGTTAGCAATCTTATACGCGAAACCCATGAGTGAAAGAAAGTGCGCTTATCTTAAACAGCGGTTGTAGCTGGCATTAGGCGGCGTCAAGATGAAGGCCGTCAGAGACGGAGTTTATTCTGCGTTCCTGATGCCCCTGCGGGAACATCAGGAACAACCGGTGATGCTGGTAGTTTTATTTTGACCGGCAAGCTGCTGTGCAGCATCTGCCGCAAAATCGTGTAGCTTGCCCGTGACCACATCATAACGATGCTCCCAGAAGCCTTTCCACCGCAGGTATTGCACAAAGCTGCTACCCTCTTCTATGCCCTCAGTATCGGCACTGTCGGTTTTCAGCTCTGTACTATCGGTGTAGCCCGCCAGGGCAAACATGCTATCGCAATAAGTGACAATATCGTAGAAAGTGCGTGATGTATCTGCAGCATATGCATGCCAGGCAATGTTGATGGGGGCGTCAGCGTCCTGCGCACGGCCAGCAAATGCGACCAGGATGGCGCATACCAAAAGGGTAAATTGCTTTTTCATTTCTTTAAGGTGTTGATTGTTAGTTAATCGAAAATGTCCGATTGTAGACTTTCCCATCGGCGGTGATACTTAAAGTATATGTGCCCGTTGGCCAGCCCGTGGTTATGGTCACAGGCGTGTTGGTTCGGAGACAAAAAGTGTCTACTACTTTTCCGTCAAGCGTGGTGATGCTTGCTTCGGCGTCGATATCGTTACTGCTTCTCAACATAATGGTAACAATCTCCTGTGCAGGGTTAGGGTAAATTTCCATGGCTACATTTTCTTTGACGGCTTCAGTTAAGCCAACTGAGCGCATAGTAACCATTCGGATTCGATGGTTGGCCAGGTCGCTAATAAAAATGTCACCGTTGACTGAAACCGCGACACCTGAACAGCCGTTGAGTTTTGCCGAAAGCGGGTTCCCTCCGTCACCGTAATAGCCTGCTAAGCCTGAACCTGCTACCGTATTAATAATGCCATCCTTACTAACACGCCTTACCTTGTTAGACGAGCCACAAGCTATGTAGGCATTGCCTGAGGTATCTAATGCTATTGCAGAAATCTTCAACTCTGCTGCGATTGCAGGCCCGCCGTCTCCTGCGTCACCCTCAGTCCCATTTCCAGCAATCGTGACCAACTGACCCATTGCGTTAATTTTTCGAAGCCTGTAATTGTCGCAGAAGAACAAGAAGCCGCCTCTATCGACCCTGGCAAACCATATTTCTTTTACTGACGCTGTATCTGCCTTCCCGCCGTCCGGCGAAAACCCAACAGTGCCGTTTCCAACAATTGTAGTTATCAATCCAAAAGTATCTACCTTTCTTATCCGATTGTTGAGCCTATCAACAATATATACATTGCCAGTATCGTCTGTACATACAGATGTCGGCCCATTCAGGTTTGCAGAAGTTGCTGGTATTCCGTCACCATTGTAACTGGCCACTCCTGTCCCGGCATACGTTGTGACAATTCCAGAAGTTGATATCTTGCGAACTCTATTGTTTCCACCATCGGCAAAGTATACATTTCCTCTAAAGTCTAATGCTACATCCCATGCACCATCCATCTGCGCGTATATAGCAGCGAAGCCATCTCCGCTAAAGCCTGCGGTTCCGTTTCCTGCTACGGTGCTAATTACACCTTCATACGCTGGAGTTACCTTTCGAATCCGTCGATTGCCAATGTCACAGATGTATAGTTCGCCATTTTTATCAACCGTTACTCCGTATGGTGTTAGAATATGGGCTGATGTAGCTGGTCCGCCATCGCCGCCAAAGCCTGCCCCGCCCGTGCCTGCCACGGTAACAATAACCTGGCTGTGGGCTGTGGTGATGAAGAAGATAGAGGCGAATAGTAGTGTTATATATTTCATTGGGAGGAGGTTTGAGATATAAATATATGAGTAATTAGTTATGAATTATGAGTTATGAATTGTGGGATGCAAATTCGACTTTATACATGAGTCGCGCCGGGTCTCTGCTGTGCGCGGGGCTATGCTTAAGGAGACCGGGCTGAAACAAAAATCACGCCAAGTACCGCCGCACAGCGCTAAACTTTAGGAGACATGGCTGAAACAGAAATATTAGGGGCCAGCAATACAGGTTCTGTATGCTGGCACCAGTAATTAAATAATGAGGTATAAACTGTACGCTACCGCTATTCCTTTACCACTTTCAACACTTTTTCAGCCGTGCCGTCGCTGATGCGCAGCAAGTAGATGCCGGAAGCCAGATCGGACGCGGGAACTGCTACAGTTCCAGAGGCTGTGGAGTGCCATATTGTTCTACCCATCACATCCGTAAGGCGCAGGTTGCATTTGCCTGGCAGCGTGCGTACCTGCCAGCCTGTAGTAGCAGGGTTTGGCGATACAGACACTTGCTCCAGTTCGGTAGAGGCGCCAAAAAGTGTAACAATGTGCGAAACGGAAGAGCTATCGGTGATCCATTCATTCGGGTCAAAAGTCAGGCCGTTCATCGTCTTGCTCCATGTGAAATGGTAGTTATGATTGGCTTCATCGTTGAGCACACGAATTACGGTATCCCCGGTAGCCGATTTGAGCTTTAGCTCCAGCGGCAGTGTGAACAATGAAACAGATGAGGGCGCAGAGGTAGTTTGCGAGATGCTTACGTACACATCATTTCCTGCCTGGTTCCAGCGAACATTGTAGATGGGGAAACCCTCTCCGTAAAACCACTGACGGAAGAGCGTATCGAACCGAACACCGCTGCGCTCTGCTGTGAGCATCGTCACTGCCAGGTCGCGGAAGTTTTCGATGGTGCCTGTACTATCTGCCATTACCGTTTGCCAGCCACGGAGCAGATCGAAAAAAAAAGTATCGTTGTCTATGACGCTGCGCAGTGTGTGAATGGCACAAGCGCCTTTTTCGTAAGTGAGGCGGCGGCTGAAAATACGCGCCTCCGATGTGGTATCGTCCACGTAAACAGATCCCGCATCTTCGCTCATCACATCTGCCTGCCAATTTACGATCTCACCCAGTGCACGCGCATGGCTATAGAACTTGTCGTAGTACAGTATCTCGCTGTAGCTGGCAAAACCTTCATTCATAGTGATGTCGCGCCAGGTGCCGCAGGTAACATTGTCGCCAAACCATTGGTGGCCCAGCTCATGCGCCACAAGCCAGCCCTGGAAAAAACCGAGCGTGGTCATGGTCTGGTGCTCCTCGCCACCGGAAAGCGGCGCCATGCAATGACCATATTTCTCCTTCCAGAAAGGATAGCGGCCATAGATGCTGCTAAAATAGTCTACCAGGATTCCGGTACTGTCAATAACGCTCTTAAAGAACGGTAGTGTAAACGGGTTGTCGTAAACATAGTTCTGCACCAACATGGTATCTGCACTGCCGGTAAAATGCATAAAATAGGAATAATCGACATACCGTCCCACAGAGGCAGAGATAAGGTAGTAATCTATAGGGTAGCGATGTTTCCACTCATAGCGGTTGCGGCCACCACCCATAGGGGTCACTGCCTGCAGCAAGCCATTGCTTCCTGCCTTCAGAGAATCGTCCACAGTTATCCACACGTCTACAGAATCGATCTTGTCGGTAAGCGATTGCTTACAAGGCCACCAATCTTTAGCGCTGTAAGGCTCGCTGAGGGTGAAGGTTACCCAATTGTTCCACGAGGGTGACTGTAGGGTGCTGATACCATAAATATCGCTGGGAGTGCCTGAAACAGGAGTGCCATGATAAAACACCTGTGCGGTAAACATATCTCCCGTGGTAAGCGCCGATGGGAGTGCAACTGACACCGTGTCGCCGGTAGCTGTGGCGGTACTTAATACCCCATCGATCTTCACCGAATCGATGACGAGTGGTGGCAGCATTTCGAATACATATGCACTCATGCCCGGCACTACCACACGTGCCACAGTAGTGACGTCGCCTGAGATAGTAGTAGCCACGTTTGTCATGGAGAGATTAAGCTTCACATACTTTACGTCATACTTGTCCTCATCAGGATGGGCAACAGTAGTGCGCGCGGCGGCATTGCGGCTTAAATTCTGCTTTACAGCACCACACTTCCAGTCGTCAGGGCGAGACTGAGCAAATGCGGTAGCACCGCAAGCAAATAGGGCAAGGGATAAAATGGAACGTAACATCATAACTATGAAAGATAAGTGCGCAAAGCTATGTTATTTTAAAATGAACAAATTTTCGGAAAGTAGTACCGGTAATTAATCCAGCTTCACCCAGGCCATGCGTAGCGTAACGTACTCACCTCTTTTGTAGCGAATGAGTGTGGCATAGGTGGTACGCTCCTGGTCAAAGTCGGCACCCTCCACTAAAATGCTCTTGTATTCCTTTATCAGCGGCTCACCCAGCAGGTAGTTCTTAGTGATATTGTGCTGCTTGTCTACCTTGTAATAGCAGGCATTTGCCAGTTCTGAAGAATAAACAGTGTCGCCCGGGTCTGCAATGCTGTTGTTTATGTTCTTTCCGCAATCATTGTAGATGATATAAAGATTCCCATTGGCACTGTGTACATTGGCAGACACAAACTGGCGCTCAAATATCTGCGGAGGAATATCGTTGAACATGGCCTGGCTCTGCCAGCGACGGCCAACATCGGAAGGCCGATAGTAGTGTTTATAACTGCGATAATATTGCGTCTTTGGCAGCACGGTGCCCCAAATTTCGTTGCCCTCATCATCAACCTGCGTAATACATATATTGCCTAAAAATGTCTCAAAAGATTGGGTTCTGTTGTAGTTATCAGCCGCAATAAACTTATTGTACTGCGTTGATGTGTTGGGTGTTTGCCATAGCGGATTTGTGGGATCATCGAGCTGGGTGGTGCGAAAGCCACTGAGATAGGGGCTGAATGACTGGTAGCGACTATAGCCATCGGCACTTATGTAGCGCTCGTAAGATTCTGACACGATGGTTGTGAGGCCGTTCTCATTTGTGAACATGCGCACAGGCAGCCCGGAGAACTGCTTTCCCGAATCTGCCTTCTCCTTCAGAAGGCTGTTGGCCAGCTTGTGTGTGATCCACTTATACTTTCCCTCAGTGCCGTTATCGCTTAATGAGAAAAACAAGTCGGACTGAATAGCAACCGGCCGCATCTCGATACCATAGCGCATAAATGCCTCCCGGAAATTAAGTAGTAGCAGGTTGAAGTTGCCCGCGAAGGCATTATGACTGGCTGTGACGTAGTGTGGCTGCACATCGGTAGACAAGTCGTAAAGACGCGCACGCGGAGCAGTACTGTCGCGGGGAATAACAAAAACCTGCAGGTAGTGATTGTATCGTGCCGAAGACTCAGTAGATGTGCCGGTACCATTAACCACCATATTTGACAACCGGAGTGAAATACACTCACCCTCGGGCAGCGACTCGGCCCCTATCACCGATAGATAATCGTATTTACTTCTGTCAAAATGTAGTGGCACTGTACGTATAGGTTCATGCCGGGCATCGTAGTAGGTGACGTGCACCTCGCTTTCCTTAAACTGTGGCACATCCTGCGCCACCAGCACTGCATATCCGCTAAGTGCCTTATTTCTCATGACAAGAAATTCTGCGGGCTTTGCAACACTTTTCCATTTAGCAACAGTGGTTTCATCCAGTAGTTTTCCTTTTGCGGGGTCTATTCGTAAACGTATGAGTGAGTGCCTGCCGATATTTTGCTGCTCAAAAAAAAGCACTACTTCATTATTCAATTCAAAAAGCCCTTTGAAAACGGTGGTGCTAAAAGACGAAACATCCAGCAACCTGGGAGATAGCTGATTATTGACGATGCGTTTATGTCCCGCATCGAAGACTTGAACATTTATGGGCTTGCTGATCTCGAAATGCAGCAACAGGGTGTAGCCATTACTTAGGCACAAAACTTTATTGATACCTACCTCACGAAGACCGACGGGCGTACTGATCTCAAAATTCTCTTTTGCGCTGCCCTGGAGGCCCACCAACATGAACGCCAGGAAGATGAAAAATAGCCGGGCCATGGCATGAATTATGTACAGTGAAATTACATTAAAAAGGCCACCGTAATACGGCAGCCTTAGTTAAACACTAACACATCTGATATTGTAAATTTGGTTCTGGCAGATAAATACCTGCCATTGCGCACTAGTCTGCTTTTGTAGTCACCAACTCAAGGTGTTCTGAACTCACCATCTGAAGCGCAAGGCTCTTAATAGATGGATACACGAGCTCATAAACGCCCCTTTTGCTGGCAGGTACATCAGTCTCTTGCATAGCAACGATATAGATGATCGACTCAGGAATATCCAGAACCGTGCACACCTTAGTGATGGTACGCTGGCTTGGACGCTTTATTCCAGTTTCTATCTGGGAAAGCGAGGTTTGTGATAGATCACATTTTTCTGCCAGTTCGTACTGTGTGATCGCGAGTTTCTTCCTGATTGATTTGATAGCCGATCCGATGTTCATTGTCTTTCGATTTAATTAGTTTATTTAATAGCGTTATAGGTCGTTGCGGTGTTGATAGCTATTTCTTGCTGCCGCACACCATATAAGACGTGTGCCGCGTGAAAAAAGTTGGTGTCGCCAACAGATTTTCATTTTAATAAAATATTGCTGCCTGTTAAAACGCGCGATACCTACCTTTGCGCGATGCCTGAAAGTTTCTCTCGCCATATCAACTACGAAAAGAAAAGTCTGCTAGCCGTTATTCTGCCGCAAGCCCGCAAGGACGGCATGTATTATGAAGTGAATATCAAGGGATATCCCAGGTTTTATATGAACTGGAGCCCCCTTGGAAGGTATGATATAGCCGGCGAAGAAACACCTGAAATACCCTACCAATTGCTGCTGGAAGTGAGCGATGCAATAGAAAAAACAGTAAAAAAACGATGAGAATCATCTAATTCCCGGAAAATTGACAAACAGGGGCACAAAAGGGGTGATTTACGACAAGCCGACGTCTTTCAATTATTTTCCTACTTTTAAGTCATGACACGTCATCTGGTAATAGCAGGAATAGTAGCGATACTCGCTGGGAGTACGACGAGCGCATCAGCGCAGGAAATGAATCGCAGGCACAAAACCTACCCCAAGAAGTATTACAAGCCCGCGCGCGAGCGTGATGAAGAACATGCTGCTAAAGAAGCGGAGCGCGAAGGACGTGAACGCCGCTCGCCTGACCGGGTGAAACCATCACGCCGGGACAAATGGTCGCGCAAGCTGGAAGAGACTGATTCTCTGCGTGCTGTACGGGTGCAGGACGAAGACTAATCGGGTTTCTTCACTTCTATTTTTTGCAAGCCTTTCAGATGGCGGCTACCGGAGTTCTTGTCTGCAAGGCTCATTACGAGTATGCGATCGGGCATTTCTGCAATGTCTTTCCCCTCCAATGATGTGACAATGTACACTTTATCGCCAACTGCTGTATTGAACAACTCGTTCCACGAATAGACATTTGTGTAGCCGTCGGAAGCGGTAAGTACAATGCAGAGTTCGCTGTAGTTTTTATGCTTTGCAGCCACGATCTCCGTATTCGATATTACGTCTCTGAGCAGTACTCCCTTGAGATCATGTAAGACACCTTTGTCCTCTCCCTTTTTGTTCTTTAGGGGCACATCGCCTAAATCGGTTTGCTTCATGTGCATGAGGTCGCTGATATTGACAGTAAGCGATTTCTTCACTGAACCGGTCACCACAATGACATCTGTGGGGGACACAGGATGCTCTTGCGCAGATGTGGCAAACGACGACAGCAGCAGCAGGGCGACAAGGAGGTGTTTCATGAGGGTGTAAAGCTAAAAAATACCTGCAAGCCACAAATCTGTCGGCATACAATAGTTTGAGCAGCTTAGCGTTATGCTCAATATGAAGAAGATCGGCACCGCGGTGATATCCTCTCTGCTATTGGCATCCTGTGGTGAGCCTCAGTGCACAAACACGAATTCTGTGTTTGACAAATATCCCGTAGACGGCAAAGAATACAATGCTGAACTGCTGAGGGTGCTTCAACATCAGGATGGCTACAACCTGTCCTTCTGGATAAACCGGTACATCTCTGTCAACAACAGGCACTACATGCAGGTAAAGGTTCATGGTGATGACCTGTGTGCGAATATGGTGTTTGAGATAGGTGGTGTAAAACGTCTTGAAAATTTCATCACCATTGCCGGCAAATCCTACAGTGGTGCAGAACTAAAGGGGGTGACCTACACGGTTGACAGCATTGGTGGTAGCATTCACTTCGTGATGACTGGCCTGACACGCGTCATAGATTAGCGCGGGAAAATCGGTACTTTCGGCATGCGATGGGCGGACGGCTGATAACAATGAAACGAATGGACCTGTCACTACAGGTGGTAGCCTTGATGTTGCCATGGATGTACTACCTGGCATTCCCGGGTCCCGACAGGATCCTCTTCCTGGGGCATTTGGTAACTGCCTACTTCGCCACCGGAGTAGCACAACTGGTGAGCTGCCTGGTGAACTGGCGACAACTACCGCGCGAATTTCGTGCAAAGAGCAGGGGGGCATATGAGGCCGTAATGTTCGTGATGGTAGCAATGGGAATCATAGCCATGATCTTTAAGAGCCTGCTGCTGTTGCTGATGCTTCTGTTCTACATAGTGCCGGTTATTACTGTGTGGTACTTGGTTATCATCATCTCCGAACTCGTGAAAATCCGCAAACTCCATGGTGAATAGAATATTCCTTGTGGGCATGCCCTATGCCGGTAAAACCTACTGGGGCAGGCTTGTAGCAGAACACTACAACATACGCTTTACTGACCTGGATGAAGTAGTGGCGAGCTATAGCCGCAAAAGCATAGAAGGAATATTCGCCGAGCAGGGAGAAGACTTCTTCAGGAAGGTGGAACATGAATGCCTGGTAAAAATGTTGGCAGAACCACCCGAAACCACCGAGATAGTAGCATGCGGCGGTGGCACTCCCTGCTATTATGACAACATGGAGCGCATGTGCCAGGCAGGCGCGGTAGTGTACCTGGAAGCTACACCGGAATACCTGCTGACCAACAGGGAGCGAAGCACTGCTAAACGGCCCCTATTTGACGATAGTATGCCACTGGCCGAACAGGTGAATGCACTGCTGCAAAGAAGGAAACCTTACTACTTACAAGCCCACTATATTTTACCTGCAGCCGACATTTCAGTAGCTACCTTTGCCAAAATTCTGAATCATGTATAAGCAGGCACTTACCGCGGGTGCGCTACTCGCAGCCCTGGGCGTAATACTGGGTGCATTCGGCGCACATTCATTAAAAGCAATGGTGACACCGGAAAGGCTTCTTGTATTTGAAACGGGTGTACGCTACCAGGTATACCACAGCATTGCACTGCTGCTTACCGGCATCATCTACATGCAATACCCGGTGAAGCAACTCCGATTGGCACACGTCTTCTTCCTTATTGGCATTGCGCTATTCAGCGGTTCGCTCTATGCCATAGTGCTCACCGGCATAGGTGGTGCTGGTATAGGCCCGCTGGGCGTGCTCACGCCTATAGGTGGTGTGTTCTTTATACTGGGCTGGGTTTGGCTGGCGATGGGAGTGAGGACCTCTCCCCGGCCCTCTCCGAAGGAGAGGGAGGTGACGAATGAGCGCTAATGACGAACGTTGTTTGAAATAGCCACTCTATTTCTTCTTCGGTTAGAGCTTCCCATATTCAATACAAGCAATTATCTGTTATCTTGTTATAGACGGGTAAGCAAGCAATAAATCTTCTACTGATTCGCCTGCGGCAAGTTTCTGCAGAATCAAGTCTACACCAATGCGGGTATTCTTGATGACCGGCTTGCCACCTAAAACGTCGGCTTTCTGTTCGATGTGCTCTGTCTTCATACTAGCTTACCTAAAGTTACACACATTCTGCATTTCAAGTGGTATGGGGAACCAGTTCTAGCCTTTTGGCAACAGGACCTTTCATCAGTAATAAGCCACCGCTCATCACGGTGGCCTCTTAACTAATTAAATTTTATCCAATTAACTACATCCTGTTGTCGTACCGCAATTGGGGCACATGTAGCAGGTACCGTTGCGGAGAGTGATGTTGCCACAGTTGCGGCAAGCGGGTGCATCTGCACTGGTGCCCATCAGCTTCTTTACATCAGCCGTTACCGGTACTGCCTTGGGGGCCAGGGATGGACTTGGCTTCTGCACAGGTGTGGACTGCGGCGCAGTGACACGTACCTGGGACAGCTCCTGTGCCAGGTCCTGCATCTCCTGCGCGTGTGTGCGCCTGTTGGGGTCGGGCACGTGCACGAGGTCTTCGCGATCCAGGTACTCATAAGCCAGCACACGGAAGATATAATCAAGCACAGATGTTGCACTCTTGATGTTCGGGTGCTCTACCATGCCCGATGGCTCAAAGCGGGAGAATGCGAACTTGTCTACGAACTCTTCAAGCGGAACGCCATATTGCAGGCCTACGGAAATCGCAATTGCAAAGCTGTTGAGCAGGCTACGCATCGTTGCCCCTTCTTTCGCCATATCCACGAATATTTCTCCGAGGGTTCCATCGCTATACTCACCTGTGCGCAGGAATATTGCCTGTCCACCTACTTTGCCCTTGATGGTATAGCCGCGACGTTTTGCAGGTAGTTGCTTCCGCTCTACGATGCGGCTCAGTTCACGCTTCAGTTGTGTATCCGGGCTGGCCTGTACACGCTTATTTACTTCTTCCAGCAGCTCATCTACGGTGAGCTTGCTCATATCTATTATCTGGCTGGCTTCTACGTTTGCTGCTTCTTCTTTGGTCTCTTCTTTCTTCTTCTTATCGCTTTTATTGCTTAGCGGTTGGCTCAGCTTGCTGCCATCGCGATACAATGCACAAGCTTTCAGGCCCAGCTGCCAGCTGAGGTAGTAGCAATCTTTTATTTCATCAACAGTTGCCTCATTGGGCAGGTTGATGGTCTTCGATATTGCCCCGCTGATGAATGGCTGCACAGCTCCCATCATACGGATGTGGCCATGCGCATGTATGTAGCGCTGCCCATTCTTACCACACTTGTTAGCACAGTCGAATACGGGAAGATGTTCTGCCTTAAGGTAGGGAGCACCTTCTATCATCATGGTACCGCACACATAGTCATTTGCCTCCTCTATTTCTTCGTCGCTGAAACCAAGCTCCTCAAGCAGGTTGAAGTCAGGTGCAAAGTACTGTGCAGATGTGAATCCAAGACGCTGCAGGCACTCTTCGCCCAGCGTGTAAACATTGAACACGAAGCCGATCTCGAATGCGCTTTCCACAGCGGTATCCAGCTTCTTCAGCTCTTCGCCCAGGAAACCTTTTTCACTCAGGCTCTGATGGTTGATATACGGAGCGCCGGCAAAAGTGCCGTGACCTTTCGCATACTTTACAATTGCATCTGACTGCTCAGGCGTGTAGCCCAGGTTTTTCAGTGCCGCCGGTATAGACTGGTTGATGATCTTGAAATAACCACCACCGGAAAGTTTCTTGAATTTTACCAGCGCAAAATCAGGTTCTACACCCGTGGTGTCGCAATCCATTACCAGGCCAATAGTGCCGGTAGGAGCGATAACGGTAGCCTGCGCATTGCGATAGCCAAACTGCTCACCCATTTGCACTGCTTCGTCCCATGCGCGCGTAGCTGCTTTGAGTAGGTAGTCAGGGCAATACTTTGCATGAATGCCCATGGGCTTTATCTCCAGGCCCTCATATGCTTCTGACGCATCGTATGCTGCAGCGCGATGATTGCGCATTACACGCATCATGTGCTCCTTATTCTCCTTGTAACGCGGGAACGCACCCAGCGCACGTGCCATCTCTGCAGACGTGCGATAGGCAACACCGTTCATGATAGCGGTGATAGCACCGGCTATGCCACGTGCCTCCTCACTATCGTAGGCAATACCGCTAACCATGAGCATGGAGCCAAGGTTAGCATAACCAAGACCCAGCGTGCGATAGTCGTAGCTGAGCTGCGCTACCTCTGGCGAGGGGAACTGCGCCATGAGTACAGACACCTCAAGCACCACCGTCCACAAGCGCACCATATATTCAAAACCTGCTACATCGAACATGCCCGTCTCCTCATTGTGGAAACGGCGCAGGTTCAGCGAAGCAAGGTTACATGCAGTATTGTCCAGGAACATGTACTCCGAACAAGGGTTGGACGCCCTGATGGGGCCACCTGCCGGGCATGTGTGCCATTCATTGATCGTAGAGTCGTACTGTGTACCGGGGTCTGCACAGCGCCATGCTGCATAAGAAATTTTTTCCCACAGCTCGCGGGCAGGCACGGTCTTCATTGTCTTACCTGTGCTGCGTGCTGTAAGCTCCCAGTCGCCGTTTGCCTCCAGTGTATGGAAGAAGCTGTTAGGGATACGGACAGAGTTGTTTGAGTTCTGCCCCGAAACAGTGCGATATGCTTCGCCCTCATAATCTGAAGAATAGCCGGCGGCAATGAGCGCCGCCACCTTCTTCTCTTCCTCTACTTTCCAATCTATAAAATCAATCACTTCAGGGTGGTCCAAATCCAGGCACACCATTTTGGCCGCGCGACGTGTAGTGCCTCCACTCTTTATTGCGCCTGCAGCACGGTCGCCTATCTTCAGAAAACTCATCAGGCCGCTGGATGTACCACCGCCGCTGAGTTTTTCACCCTCAGCGCGAATGTTAGAATAGTTGGTACCAACACCCGAACCATACTTGAAAATACGAGCCTCACGCACCCACAGGTCCATGATACCACCGGCATTAACCAGGTCGTCATCTACACTGAGGATAAAGCAGGCGTGAGGCTGAGGACGCTCGTAAGCGTTCTTTGAGCGCTCCAGTTTGCCTGTTGCAGGGTCTACAAAGAAGTGACCCTGGGCGTTGCCGTCAATGCCATAACTATTATAGAGTCCTGTATTGAACCATTGTGGAGAGTTAGGTGCACAGCTCTGGTAAAGGATGCTGAACACAAGCTCTTCGTAAAACACTTGGCCATCTTTAGCAGAGCTGAAGTAGCCATATTTTTCGCCCCACGCACGCCAGCAATCGGCCAGGCGATGAGCCACCTGCTTCACAGAAGTTTCTCTGCCGGTTGTGCCATCGGGTTGTGGCACGCCGGCTTTACGGAAATATTTTTGCGCCAGGATGTCCGTAGCTATCTGCGACCAATGCTTCGGCACCTCTACATTGGTCATCTCGAACACCTTTTCTCCATTCGGGTTGCGAATGATGGACGTACGGTAATCGTACTCGAACATATCATACGGGCTTACACCATCGCGTGTATACTGCCGGCCAAACGAAAGACCCTTTTGCTGGTTAGCGCTCATAAACGTTTAATTAAAAGTTTAAGAAATCCTCCTGTGTGAGAATTACTAAGTTATCAAAACCACTCCCTCTTACCCAAAGAAAAATACGCACACCCATGTGGAAAACTCCTCTATATCAAGCAGACAAAAGAAGATGAATTTATTGATAATATGATTAACAATTTTCTTCTTGGAAATGTCTGTAAAAATACTAAACAGGCAGGAAACCGGGTGTTAAATAAGTATGATACCACCAACATAAGCATACATAGAATTGCTTGTTGAGGCACAAGTAAATACCAATCAGATCCATAATCGAATGATAGAGTGTAACCAGATATAGATCGCTGACGATCAACGTCTGGTTTGTGCCGTTTTGATTCACTTTTGTAAAGTCCTCACATTGAGTCAGATAGTTGGGATGCCGGTAGTAACTTCATAGCGCGAAACGGAGCTGCGTTCTGAACCCCCTCTTTGAGTACCAATGCGTAAAGCAGTAAAGATTACACTATGGATACTGGGCAGCCTATTATTCCTGATATTGGGTGCTGCCCTTTTCCTCAATTCCAGGTGGGGCCAGGAAATCGTGCGCGGAAAAGCCGAGGATTTTCTGAATGACAAATTGAAGACTACCGTTAAACTCGGTTTCATAGGCGTCGGTTTTCCGAAGTACGTAGTGTTGCGCGATATCCTTGTTCGCGACCAGAAAAACGACACACTTCTCTCCCTGGGACAACTAAAGGTGGACGTGAGCATGATGAAGCTCCTGAACCACACAGTCGATGTGCAAAACATCATTCTGACAGACGTTACTACGCATATATACAGAGCCGCACAGGATACCGACTACAATTTTACCTACATCATTCGTGCGTTCGCGGGCGCACCTAAAGACAATAGCGCCGATACTAACCCCAAAGACTCCTCTGCAGGAAAGCCCTGGGCGATAACAGTTGACAAGGTGTATCTGGAACGCATACACGCCCGGCTGAACGACAATGCGGGCGGCATGAACATGGAACTGGACCTGAACGAATTATCACTACGAGTGAAAAAACTGGACCTGGACGGGATGCGGTTTCATGTAAAAAGCCTGGCAATGGACGGAATGCGGTGTAGCTACCTACAAGACACGTCCTACCTGCCAGCGAAACCAACCGACACAAGCACCACAGATCTGCACCTCGTAGCAGACAATGTGGAGCTAGCCCATATCAACTTCCGCTATTCTGACAATCAAAATAAGCTGCTCTTTGATCTGGGCCTTGGCAAACTGGAACTGGAGCTTAAAGAGTTTGGTCTGGCTGATAACAAAGTTGATGTGGATAAACTGACACTGAACAAAACAACAGCTACCCTCGTATTCGGGAAGACAACCCGCACTGCACCGCCGATAGACACCACCGAAAATCCAGAAGCCACAAAGGGGTGGAACGTAAAGGCAAGGCGCGTTACGCTCGACGATGTAGCATTCAAGATGGACAATGAAAATGAGCTGAGGGTGCCGAGGGGAATGGACTATGCACACATGGACATAAAAGACCTGTCTCTGAAACTGGAGGACGCGATGTATAATCCGGATAGCCTCGCTGGAAAGTTGAAGAGCTTTTCGGTAAAAGAGCAATGTGGCCTGGTAGTAAAGAAACTGCAAACCAACTTCAACTACGGCCTGCATGGCGCAACGCTTGACAAGCTTTACCTGGAAACACCGAACACAACCCTTCAAGACCACCTGGAGGTGCACTATACCTCCATGCAGTCACTAAAAGAACAGGTAGGCGGCCTGGCAGTTAAACTAAACATAGAAGAAAGCGAGGTGAGCATGAAGGATGTGTTGCTATTTGCACCGGACCTGGTGCGGCAACCCATATTTTCTGCGAATGAGAATGAGACACTCGCACTTGAAATAAAAGCTGATGGCACAGTCGGAGATTTGCATATCAAAAAGCTGGCAGCATCGGGCCTTAAGGGGACAGACATATTGCTAAACGGGCAGATAAAGGGGCTCCCTGATCCTGACAAACTGTTTTACAACCTTAGCATCGCAAAGCTACAATCATGTGCTGCCGATGTAAATCCATTTATCCCTGATTCAGTAAAAATGCAGATCCGGCTCCCGGACAGGTTTATAATAGCCGGGCAGATAGCGGGCACAACTACAGAATATGATGCAGACCTCAATATCAATTCTACTGAGGGCATGGCTTCTATAAAAGGTGCGTTAGCGCTGCCCACTGCTGACAAAGAATCCAAGTACGACCTTTCCCTGCAGACGGCTGCACTGAACCTGGGAAACGTGCTGCGCATGGACACCCTAATGGGCCCTGTGACCATAAATGCTGCCGTTAAAGGAACAGGATTTGACCCCAAAAAACTGGCGGCAACGGTAGACGCATCCATAATATCTGCTTTGGTAAACGGATACAAATACCATGATGTGAGACTATCTGCAAACGGCCAGGTGGGTAAGTGGAAACTAGACCTGATAAGCGACGACCCGAATGCCCGGCTGCAGATAAAAGCAAAGGCCGACATGGGGCACAAATACTTGTCGGGCGATGCCGACATACGCATAGATAGCATAGACGCAAGGGCACTGGGATTTTCGAACACAGAACTACGCGCCCGCGGCCTGCTGCATGCCGATGTGGACAAACTGAACCCAGACTATCCACAGGCAAAAATAGTATGCTGGGAACCCGTGGTAACGGCAAACGGCAAACGATTCTTTCTCGATAGCCTCTATATAGTTTCGCGCCCCGGCGCCGATTCCAGGCAGAATATTAAGATAGACCTCGGCGTGCTGACTGCAAGCGTAACAGGGAAGATGCCCCTTACAAAAGTGGGAGCCGTAGTTCAGAATCACATAGATCGTCACTATGCCATCCTCTCAGACAGCACACTTGCCGGCGCACTGGGCAGGAAGAGCGATTCAGCGTCTATGGCTACTGCGCGGAGCGCCGACACTGCCATCCGAAGCCTTTCACCACGTGACACGCTAAAAATTGTCGCCGACATAAGGGACAAACCAATGCTCAGGAAGATGCTACCGGGGCTTACCTCCTTTGACACGATACATATTGCCGCTTCGCTTAGCAAAAATGACTTGCGCCTGAACATGACCATGCCCAACATTGTATATGAGAACATAACAATAGCCAATGGGCTCCTGAAGGTTCGTAGCACCGATACCGCATTCACGTACAACGTTACCGCAGATCAATTCAATATTAACGACATTCCATTCTGGTATGCCGATGTGAGCGGACGCCTCCACAGTCAAACGATTTCCACACGCATCAGTCTTTCTGACGCTAGTGAGAAAGAACGATTTAGAATTGCAGCTATAATGCGCAAGGATGGAAATGGGCAGTCTGTGAGCCTGCAACCGGGTTTGCTGTTAGACTATAAAGAGTGGACCGTAAACCAACCAAACAAAATCTACTTCGGCCCTGATGGGATATACGTCACCAGCTTTGGCATCAGCAATTCCGGGCAGTCATTGGCCGTAAACAGCGTAGAAGCAAGGCCGAACTCCCCTTTGAGAGCGGAGATCAAGAACTTTGAGCTATCTACGTTTACCCGGCCCGCCTCCGCCTGCGATACCGTGATGCTGAGCGGCACTGCAAATGGCGTTGTAAACGTGCAGCAATTCACCCCTTTACTTAAGGCCGATGCCGATCTAATTATCACCAGCCTTGCGCTACTTGAAGACACAGTTGGCGACCTGCACATAACGGTAAGCAACCCAACGCCTGAGGCGCTGGATGCCAAAATCACGCTAGCAGGCAATGGAAATGATGTTTCCGTGACCGGGCAATACTTCCCGAAGCCAACCAATGGTAACGACTTCCACTTTGATGTAAATGTGAAGGCGCTCGCCATCAATACGTTTGAAGGAGTAACAGGTAGGCAAATAAGAAACAGCTCCGGCTACCTGCGTGGAAATCTTGTAGCAGAAGGCACTGCCAAAACGCCGGTAATTACAGGTAGCCTGAAGACGGACAACGTAGTAACAACAATAAGCCAGCTGAATGCCGTTTTCAAGATGCCATCGGAAGAGATCGTTTTCACAAAGGGGAAAGTATCCTTTAACAACTTTACCATTCGCGACAAGGAAAACAATCGTGCCGAAATAAATGGTGCACTTGATATCTCTGACCTTACAAACATGTCCATAGACATGAAGCTGCGGGCTAACAACTGGCGCGCGCTGCAGTCTACCCAGAAAGACAACAAGATGTACTATGGGGACCTGCTGCTAAGTGCAAACCTGAGCGCCAGAGGCCCTCTGACTGCTCCGGATGTAGGGGGCTATCTAAAAATACTGAAAGGCACCAGCGTAACCCTTGTGAACCCGCAAAGCGACCCGGCTATCGAGAGCACACGTGGTATAGTACGGTTTGTAAACATGAAGGACACCGCCAGTCGCAACCTTCTATCTCCCCGAAAAGATACAGGACGGTACACAAACAGAAAGAAAGCGAGTTCGAACGTGAACGTATACGTTACTGCGGATAAAGATGCAGAGTTTACACTGGTACTTGACGAGGCTTCGGGCGATTTCCTGAAAGTAAAGGGTGACGCGAATCTCAATGCCTCAATAAATCCGGGTGGAGATATTACACTTACAGGTTCGTATATGCTGAGTGACGGCGCTTACCAACTCAACTATAACTTCGTAAAGCGCAAGTTCAAAATAGCGAAGGGGAGCAGCATAACCTTTGCGGGCGACCCCGTCAAGAACAGCCAACTGGATATTACGGCTGTGTATGAAGCGAGAATACCACCCTACGACCTCGTACAACGGCAGGTAACAGATCCCGCTCAGCTGAACTACTATAAGCAGCGCATACCATTCGATGTGAAGCTATTCATGCAAGGGCCCATTCTATCACCACACTTGTCTTTTGATATTGCCATACCGGAAGGCAAACCTGTGAAGCTGGCAGCAGACCAGCTGGACCTGGTTCAAGGCAAGCTCGCACAGGTGCGCACAGACACCTCTGAGCTGAATAAGCAGGTATTTGCTGTACTCGTACTGAATCGTTTTGTATCTGACGAACCATTCAATTCCGGTGCAGGTAGCAGTGCACAGTTTATGGCTATGCAGAGCGTGAGCACCTTCCTGGGAGAGCAGCTAAACCGCGCTGCAAACAGTGTAGTAAAGGGTGTGGACTTCTCTGTAGACCTCGCAACAACGGAAGACTACACTACCGGCGACCTGCGCCAACGCACCGACCTCAACCTGGCGGCTTCCAAACAATTCCTTGACGACAGATTGAAACTGACAGTCGGCAACAACTTTGAGCTGGAAGGACCGCAAACCCAAAACTCAACACAATCGGCCTATGTACCCACAAATCTGGCAGCCGACTATATGCTTACCAGCGATGGTAAATACATACTTCGCGCATACCGTCAGGCATATGATGTAGGCGTGCTGCAGGGATTTGTAACTGAGACTGGCCTGAACTTCATTGTGAGCCTTGACTACAACAATTTTAAAAACGCATTCAAATCGCGGAGGCAAAATGGCGGGTATCAAACCTCGGCTGATACCGACACATCAACAAACGAAACCGAACCCCGCCACAAAACGAAAGGAAGAAAATGAGGAATGCCCTGATCATATTGCTTAGCGTACTCGCAATTGCTACTTCATCCTGTAGCAATTGCCGGAAACTCGTTGGCAATGACAGATTGTTCAAAGGCAGCAAGGTGGAAATTATAGATGATGAAGCACCTAAGAAGGAAAAAAAAGTATTGACGAAGGATCTCGCAGGACTGGTAAGACCCAGGCCAAACACAAAAACGATGGGCATGCGCCTGCGCCTGCGCGCGTACATGATAGCCGGCGAAACGAAAAAGAAGAAAGGCATAAGGGCGTGGCTGCGCAACAAAGTGGGCGAACCACCCGTGTTGACCGGAGACGTGCGACTACCCCGCAATCTTGAGCTTATGGAAAACCATCTGGCCAACAGGGGTTTCTTTAATGCTAAAGTATCAGGCACTATGGTGCCAAGCGGCAAGAAAAAAGCCTATGCCAGGTTTGTTGTGAAGACTGGCCGGCAGTACACAATCAATGAGGTCTATTTCAGGAAAGATTCTTCAGAAGTGTGGGCAGACATTGATAGCAACTTTAACCAAACTCTTCTGAGAGCAGGTGAGCCGTATAATCTTGATGTGATAAAAGCTGAACGGGTACGAATAGACCGCATGCTGAAGGAGATAGGCTACTATTACTTCAGACCGGAGTACATAATGGTGATCGCAGACAGCTCTATCGGTAACCACAAGGTGAATATGTACGTGAGGCTAAAGCACAGGGAAATTCCGGATGAGGCCTATAAGAAATACCACATCAACGACATCTACATTTTTGCAGACTACCGGCTGCGCGGAGAAGGCGCCGACACATCAACGTCAGATGCCGTGAAGGTGGACGACTACTCAGTGATAGACCATCGCAAGACCTTTAAACCAGAGATATTTGATAGGGCCATGATCTTTGAGCATGGCGACCTATATAGCATGGACGACCAAAACACTTCCCTTAGCAGGCTGGTGAATATGGGCACGTTCAAATTTGTGCAAAATAGGTTTGAGAACAAAGGAGATTCGCTGTTGGATGTCTATTACTATCTGACACCGTACCCCAAAAAATCGCTGCGTTTCGAAGTGGGCGCAAATACGCAAAACGACAATCGTGCCGGCTCTAAGGGCAGCATCTCCTGGAAGCACCGCAATACGTTCAGGGGTGCAGAAGAGTTCCTGTTTAAGATCAATGGAGGCTTTGAGGCTCAATACAGTGGCCCCGTGAGGCAGCCCACTATTTACAGTTTCGGGTCGGAAGCCAGCCTGGCATTCCCAAGGTTTGTGGTGCCATTTATAGACGTAACCACGCCAAGCAGGTACATGCCCAGGTCTATCATAAAGCTGAAGTATAATTATGAGGCGTCGGCACGGCTGCTTAATATCACATCCTACAGCGCTTCTTACGGATATGACTGGAAGGAGGGGCCGCACAAGCAGCACCAGTTCTATCCCTTCAACTTTACCTATGTGCGGACCGATACGCTACAGGGTGCGGAGAACTTCAATTTCGTATTCAGTAACCTCGTGTTCAATGGCATTATCATCGGGCCCACGTACGAATTCACCTACAACTCCTCCATGGGCCGGTCATTGAAGCACACGCTCTTCTTCAGCGGCCGGGTAGATCTTTCAGGCAATATATTGGGCATAGCGCAAAAAGCCGACTACTCGACTAATCCTCAAGCTCTGTTTGGCGCCACCTACGCACAGTACGTGAAGCTGCAACCCGACTTCAGGCACTACTACCGCATTTCCAATACAGCATCGTTCGCATCCAGGGTAATGCTGGGAATAGGCATACCCTATGGCAACTCCCATGCCATGCCAAACATCAAGCAGTTCTGGGCAGGTGGCAATAGTGATCTGCGCGGGTTTCCATCACGCCTGGTGGGGCCCGGCACTTTCAACGAGTATGATAGCTCCTCCGGCAGGCGCTTCATACAAAACCTTGGCGACCTGAAGTTTGAATGCAACTTTGAGCTTCGAAAAACGATCTACAAATTCCTGGGAGCAGGCATATTTGCTGAGGCAGGGAACATCTGGCTCTACCGGCACGACCCTCAATTTCCGGGCGGTACTTTTTCGTCACAATTCTACCGGGAGCTGGCTGCGGACGTAGGTGCCGGCCTTCGATTTGATTTCAAAATTCTTCTGTTACGGTTTGACATGGGCATGCCGGTGCGCAAACCATGGCTGCCAGACGGTGACAGATGGGTATTTGATGAAGTACGTTTCGCAGATCCGGCATGGAAAAAGAAGAACCTCATCTTCAACATAGCTATCGGGTATCCGTTCTAGTCGTTTTGGAATTTGGAATTGGGTCCCGATAACTATCGGGAGGAATTGGGATTGATACCTGCATTATCTGAAAAACCAACCACAAGGGACACAAGGGGTTTCACAAGGCACACGAAGGGGCGGGTAGACCAAGAGGAACACAAAGCACTGCTTGATGGTGAAAGACGAAAGCTATTGTGTCATTGAAGCGAAACCTTAAGCTATTTCACAAAAATAATCCCTGCCAAAAGCAGGGATTTGGTCCCGATAGCTATCGGGATGGATTTTTAGAATTGGGATTTCCTAAAGAATGTTCAGGATCTGCTCTTTTGCTTTTTCCAGCTCGTCTTTCATATTAATGACTATCTGCTGAATCTCGGCGTGATTTGCCTTAGAGCCAAGCGTGTTTATCTCGCGGCCTATTTCCTGCAGTATAAAGTTGAGCTTGCGACCGATGGCAGCATCATTTTCGTTGACCGTATTCTTAAAGTACTCGCAGTGCTGGCGCAGGCGGATCTTCTCTTCCGAAAAGTCCATCCGCTCCAGGTAATAGATCATTTCCTGCTCAAAGCGGTTGGGGTCTATTTTGTCTTTACCTGCCATATCCTCCAGCCACTGATTTATACGGGTGCGAACGCGCTCTATACGCTCGGGCTCCAGGGGAAGCACCTTTTCGTGCAGGTTCTCTATGTTTTGTATACGTTGAGATATATCGCGCAGCAGCGCCTCGCCCTCATGCTGGCGGTGCGCGGTAAGGTCCTCAGCCGCTTTTATGATTATGCCTTTCACTTGTTCCCACTCCTCATCCGGCAGCATATCCTGGTCGGGCGCTACTACCTCAGGCATTCTCATTATAGTAGATAGTACATTTTCTTCGGGTGCACCTGTTTGCTGTGCTATTTGCTTCATAGCATTGTAGTAAAACACTGCCAGCTCTGTATTCACCGTCATCGGCTTTGAGGCACCCTCCTGCTTCACAGTTACAGTCAGGTCTATGGTGCCGCGTACCAGCATTCCCGAAAGCATATTGCGTATATCCAATTCCCAGGCGCGCAGTATGGGCGGCAGTTTGGTGTTCAGATCAAACTGTTTACCATTCAGCGCTTTCATCTCTACTACTACCTGCCTGTGATTGATGGTACCCTTGGCCCGGCCGAAGCCCGTCATTGAATATAACATAGAAGAAGTCTTTTATAAAAACAGATGGGCAAAGGTCGTGAAAAAACCCACTTTCCAACCCTGCAGAAAAAAGACGTTAATTTCCGTGTAAATAAGTTTAAAAAAACTGCCTTAGGGGCGATATTTGGTTATTTTTGCCCGCATTGCACGCCTATGCGCCGTATCCTTTTGTTCTTAATGGTCCTCTTTTCGTTGTCTGCCACCGCGCAGCAGCGAGAGGTACAATATTCGAAGGATACGCTGATGAAAAAGCGTAAGGAACTGCTGGAAGCTATTGCCGAGACGGAGCGACAACTAGAAGCGATAAAAAGTGACAAAAAGGCCACGATGGGCCAGCTACGCGCGCTGCAAAACAAGCTATCAGACCGCCAGCGACTAATTGGCAACATCAACCAGGAGATGAACCAGATAGACCGCACTATCAGGACTTCGTCGCGTGAGGTACAAACGCTGAAACAAAAGCTGGAACAGCTAAAAATCAGGTACGCACAGTCCATACGTTACGCCTATTCCTCCCGTAGTTCGTATGATATGTTGGCATTCCTCTTTTCTTCCAAAGACTTTAATGAGGCCATCCGGCGTATGAAATACCTGAAGAGCTTCCGCGACTTCAGGCGCTACCAGGTGGAGCAAATAGCCAAAACGCAGACCCAACTCACGCAGAAGATAGGCGTACTGAACGAGGAGAAGTCTGAAAAAGACAAGGTGCTGAATGCCGAAGTGCAGCAGAAGAAGTTATTGCAGCAGGAGACTGAGCAGACGAACAAAGTAGTACAAGACCTGCGCAGCAAGGAAAGTAAGCTGATGGCCGACATTCAGAAAAACAAGCAGATCAACGCGCGTGTGAACAAAGCCATCAATGACCTCATTGAGCGTGAGATGGCAAAAGCAGCGAAAGCGGCAGAGACAAAATCACCCGGGAAATCAAATATCAAGACGAGTTCCGGCACCTCGCCCGGCGTAGCGGTCAATAACGTAAAGACCGAGGCGAAAGAAAGATCGGATGTAGAACTTTATATGACTCCGGAGGCAGAAGAGCTTTCGAACAGTTTTGAGGGGAATCGCGGCAAAATGCTGTGGCCGGTGGAAAAAGGATATGTAATAGATCACTTTGGCACGCACCCTCACCCGTTGGCACCACAAGTAATGGTGGAAAACTCGGGGGTTACCATCCAAACCGATCAGCATTCAAAAATACGCGCGGTATTTGGTGGAGAAGTAACCAACGTGTTCTCAGTGGCAGGAAGCGACAACCGTACAATAATGATAAAACACGGCAACTACTTCACCATCTATAACGGACTCGCGTCTGTAAATGTGAAGGTGGGTGATGCTGTCAGCCCAAGACAAAACTTGGGCACCGTAGGCATTAATGAAGAAGATCTACCGGTTGTGAACTTCCAGATTTGGCGCTTTGATGGTAAGAAGGGAAATAGCAAGATGAATCCCGAACAGTGGTTGATGAAAATGCACTAAGCTTATGAGGAGTCTGCTACTTTCAATGGGGATAATATTTACACTGCCCGTATATTCCCAGCGAATACCTGCCATGGGTATCGACCAGATCATCAAGTCAAATGCATCTAAAGACACCTTGTATATCGTAAACTTCTGGGCCACATGGTGTGTGCCTTGTGTTCAGGAACTGCCGGTTTTCAATAAATTATACAAGGAATACGAAGGACAACCGGTAAAGGTGCTATTGGTGAGCCTGGACTTCAAGGAAGACTATCCCTTAAAACTGGCCACCTTCCTGGAAAGAAAGAAGATTCTTCCCCATGTAGTATGGCTTTCTGACACCAATCCAAATGATTTTGTACCCAAAGTGGACAAATCGTGGGAGGGTTCTATACCTGCAACACTCATCATCCACCCCGGCAAGGGATATAAAAAGTTTATAGAAGGCCAGGTGACGGAGCGGGAGGTGGAGAAGGCTGTGAAAGAGGCACTCTGAACTAATTCGGAATTCGATTGGCCACCTGATTTTTGAAATATCCGCCCAACGATTGTACCTTTGTACGACCGCTACAGTTATTTCCCCATTTTTATTTTAATATCTGTGCTTCGCCGGTCACAAAACTCGCGTTATGGCAAAATTTATTTTTGTAACCGGAGGTGTTACATCGTCTTTAGGTAAGGGTATTATAGCAGCGTCTCTCGCAAAATTGCTGCAAGCCCGTGGGTTCAGGACTACGATACAAAAATTTGACCCATACATCAATGTGGACCCCGGTACGCTGAACCCTTACGAACATGGCGAGTGCTATGTAACGGAAGACGGCGCAGAAACCGACCTGGACCTTGGCCACTACGAGCGGTTCCTGAATACATTCACATCTCAAGCCAATAACGTTACCACAGGTCGCGTGTATCAGCACGTCATCAACCGCGAACGCGAGGGGGCCTACCTCGGCAAGACGGTGCAGGTGATACCTCATATTACAGACGAGATTAAGCGCCGTGTGCTGCTGCTGGGCGAGAACAACAAGTACGACATTGTAATAACAGAGTTGGGAGGCACCGTGGGCGACATAGAGTCCCTGCCTTATATTGAAGCAGTTCGCCAGTTGAAGTGGGAAATGGGCAATGAAAATTGCCTTGTGATCCACCTCACCCTGATACCGTACCTGAAGGCAGCAAAGGAGCTGAAGACCAAGCCTACACAGCACTCTGTGAAGATGATGAGCGAAAATGGCCTAACCCCAGACGTGCTTGTTTGCCGCACAGAAGAGCCACTATATAAAGATCTGAAGCGTAAGATCGCCCTGTTTTGCAACGTTACTCAAGACGCGGTGATAGAAGCGCTGGATGCAGACACCATCTACAGCGTGCCGCTCGAAATGATGCGCGAGCGCCTGGACGTGATATGCCTCGAAAAGCTACAACTGCCAATGGGCAAAGACCCTGACCTGACACAATGGAAAGAATTCCTCAACAAGCTGCGCTACCCTAAGAGCAAGGTTACAATTGGCCTTATAGGAAAGTATGTAGAGCTCCAGGATGCCTACAAATCAATTTTGGAGGCGCTGATTCACGCAGGCGCTATGAATGAGTGCAAGGTGGAGGTGCGCAACATCCACTCTGAATATCTGACACGCGAAAATGCGCGCGAAAAACTGCAAAACCTGGACGCGGTGCTCGTGGCACCAGGCTTTGGTAGCAGGGGCATTGAGGGTAAAGTAGATGCCATACGCTATGCCCGCGAAAATAAAATACCATTCTTCGGCATTTGCCTTGGTATGCAAATGGCCTGTGTTGAATTTGCACGTAATGTGCTCAACATGCCTAAGGCACACTCTACAGAGATGGATCCGGATACTGATCAGGGTGTCATCTGCATGATGGAAGAACAAAAGGCCATTACCCAAATGGGAGGAACAATGCGCCTGGGCAGCTACGAATGCGAGCTGCAGGAAGGCTCAAAAGCTGCATCGATATACGGTTCTACCAATATTACCGAGCGCCACCGCCATCGCTATGAATTCAACAACGATTACCTGAGCCAGTTTGAAGAAGCGGGGCTGGTGCCGGTGGGTAAAAACCCCAAAACAAACCTGGTGGAGGTAGTGGAGATCAAAGACCATCCTTTCTATGTAGGCGTTCAGTTTCACCCGGAATACAAGAGCACGGTTGAGAACCCTCACCCGCTGTTCGTGGCCTTTGTAAAGGCTGCAAAAGAAGCGCAGGAGCAACGTAACGGACACGCCAAACGCCCATACGAAACAAGCGCGGTATAACAACAAACGTGACGACAGACCATATGCGATCAAGAGTATTATTAGTTGGGATATTAGCTATTGCGTTTGCTTCATGCAGGGACACGCGCATCATAGAACACAAAGAATGGGGCACCTCCTTTGAGCAGCACAATATCAAAAATGCCTGCTTCATTCTGCGCGATAACAACCATGAAGCGATCCACTACTTTAATAAAGAGCGCTGCCTGCAAAGGATGTTGCCTGCATCAACCTTCAAGATATTCAACTCGCTTGTAGCACTGGAAACTGCTGTAGCACCAGATGAGCGCCTGCTTATTAAATGGGACACTACCAATAAAAGCCGCCCGGAGTGCGACAAAGACCTTACCATGCAGGAGGCCTTTAAAGGTAGCTGCGTATGGTATTACCAGGAGATAGCCCGCCGCATTGGCGCACAGCGTATGCAGCATTTCCTGGACACCATTCAGTACGGCAACCATAACATGGGGGGCAGCACGGATATGTTCTGGCTTAACGACTCTCTTCAGATATCTGCAGATGAGCAAGTAGGCTTTGTGAAACGCCTGTATTTTGCTGAACTGCCTGTGTCTGAGCGCAGCCAGCGCATAGTAAAGGACCTGATGCTGCAGGAGACCACTCCCGGTTATAAACTCTACTACAAGACGGGTACCGGAAAGAGCGGCGATAAGTATGTTTACTGGGTAGTAGGCTTCATAGAGCGCGTAGAACACATAAAAGAAATGAAGGGCTCTATGAACAAGATAGACGAGCGTAACTACCCTTATTTCTTTGCTCAGAACTTCGATATCCCGGTTTCCGATACTGCGGGCAACTGGTTTGGTACACGCATAGAGGTACTGAAAGACATTCTGAAGGAATATGGCGCAATGCCAAAGTAGCAGACTACTTATTGTAGTACTTAAGCTTTAGCGAGGTGCCGTCGAACACGGCATAGCTATCATACCTGATCCAGTCACCGAGGTTGACGTACAAACTATCCTGGGGAAGTGGGAATTCTAATGCAAGATGACGGTGGCCAAAGATGAAGTAGTCGAAATGCTCCTTATTCAGCGTGTCGAGGCAAAACTGAACCAGCATTTCCTTTTCCGCCCCCTGAAACACCTTAACCGGACTATCGGCATGCTTAGGGCCCAGCCGGCTGAACCAGCTTGCAATGCCAACACCGGTATCGGGATGGATGCGGCGATAGAGCCATTGAGAAAGCGGGTTCCGCAGCACTGCCTTCAGCACTTTATAGCCGGTATCTCCGGGGCCAAGGCCATCGCCATGGGCTATGAAGAACTTTTTTCCATTAACGACGGGCGTTATCGGACCATGATGCACCGGAATACCTAACTCTGTCTGAAAATAGTCGCGCATCCAGAGGTCATGATTTCCTGTGAATACATCTATAGGAAGCCCGCCATCACGCAGCTCAGCCAGCTTGCCCAGAAAACGTATATAACCGCGGGGAACAACATTCTTATACTCAAACCAGGTATCGAAAAGGTCTCCAACCAGGTATAGGTGATGGGCATCAGCCTTTATCTCATCTAGCCAACGGCACAGTCGCTTCTCCCGCTCCACACTGGTAGCGTGGTCAGGAATTCCGAAGTGAAAATCGGACGCGAAATATATTTTCTTACCCTGGGGTAACTGCATTATTTGTGAACCTGTTAAGTGGTTAAAGGGTTAAAGCGTTAAAGGGCTAACTTTTTACCCTATTAACCGGTTACCTGATTAATGTTGCCGTACCGTAGCCTTCTCAACGCGAAGCCCTATATGCAGCACTTCCGGCAATGGGTTTATACGCATATTCTGCTCCATGGTTACTTCGTATGTACCCGGCTTGCTCAGGTTCACAGAGTCTCCCAGAGATATAGGCATACGCTGTTCGTATATCTCACTCATGCCGCGACCCAGCCATTTCCCATTTGCCTCGGCCAGCGTAATGTTGATACGAGCCTTTGTTGCTGTTGAATCACCCGGCGTTTTAATGTACAGCCACATCCATAGATTATTATAAGGATAGGCTTCCGTATGCCTGATGATAAAATAGGGCTGGTAAACGGCAGTAGAGTCTGTGATCTCAAACGTAAACTTCGGTCTGAAATTGTAGGCCCATGCATTGCCCGGCACCGCGCGCGTATCCTGGTATTGTGGTGCAAGGCCACAAGCCGCCAAAAGGCTGCACAGAACTACCATTATCGCTACTCTCTTCATGCAGGGAGAAATTGTGGGGCAAATGTACAAAAGGAAATGGGGTGATAAGTAGCTAGGCTCCAAGTAACTGTTACTTGTGCTTTGACGCATTACCGGCAGCTTTCTGTTTCAAGAACACGTCCCTTAGTTCCTCTATGAGTGCTTTATACTCAATTTGAAGCAACTTATTAAGAGCATAGGCTGCCTTAGGAGCAGCCTTCAACTTCTGAAAACTATCATAGCGCTTCAACTTCGAGATACAGCCTTACAGGAAAAGAAACACGAAAATTTGCTTTTTGAAAACTACACACCCACCATCAGCGGCATCAGCAGCATCAGCAGATCTTCATTTTCCTGCTTTTCGCCGGCGCGGAAGATGCCTGCGCGCGATGGAGTGCTCAGTTCCAGCATCACTTCCTCGCCATCCAGGTTGTTCACGATTTCCACCATCAGCTTGGCGTTGAAGGCAATTTTCATATCTTCACCACTATAGTTGCAGGTAAGCGTTTCTTTACCCTCGTAAGAGAAGTCGATATCCTGGGCACTGATGGCAAGGCTGTTGCCATTGATATCCAGCAGCACCTGGTTAGTTGTCTTGTTAGCGAATATATTGACACGGCGCAGGGCACTTGCAAAATCAGCACGGTTGATCGTGAGCCTGTATGGGTTGTCAACCGGAATTACCGCACGGTAATCAGGGAAGCGCGCATCTATGAGGCGACAGCTTAGGCTGATGTGTTCACTGCTCACGAAGAGGTGGCTTGCATTGTAGGCCAGCCTCAATGAGGACTCGTCTGTAGGCAATGTAGCCTTGAGCTGCTGTAATGGTTTTTTAGGCACTACAAAACCGCCTGCAGCAGGGCACGAAATGTCCGTGCGACGTAGCTGCACAAGACGATGCGCATCTGTAGATACGAATCCTATGCTATCTGTAGCCATCTCAAAGTAAACACCCGTCATAGCCGGACGAAGCGTATCGCCGCTTACGGCAAACAGCGTCTTGTTGATGCACTCTATGAGCGCTATAGACGGCATAGTAAACTCTGTGGTATCACCTGGTGCGGGCTCTTTCGGGAAATCGTCAGCCTTTTCACCCACTATACGGTATTTACCGGAATTGCTGGACATGTCTATTGACAGGTCCTTTTCGCTGATAATAAAGGTTACCGGCTGCTCTGGGAGGTTTTTCAGGTATTCCAGAATGATCTTGGAAGGGATACATATCCTGCCCGAACCCTCAGCATCGTTTACCTGCATCTGCACACGCATCATGGTTTCCAGGTCGGTGGCAGTGAGGGTGAGCGTATTCCCTTTTAGCTCAAACAGGAAATCTTCCAGTACAGAAAGCACGTTATTGGCACTGATAATGCCGCCTATTTGCTGCAGATTCTTTAGCAGCGACGATGATGTAACTATGAAGCGCATGGGTAACAGTCAATTTGCAACAAAGATATTTTAATTAGCACCAAAATTACAGGCGCTCAACCTATTGTGGATAACTCGGGAAGATGTAGCGCAGGCTATCGAATTCCTTGCTTGCGGGAAAGGCCCAGAATGAAGAATACCAGTGCCAGTAGCACCATGATATGAATCATGGGCCCGGGACGCCAGAGGAAATAGCCTATTCCCCACCCTACGAATAGGATCACTGCGATGATGTATAACAAGCTTCTTACTATCATTCCCCGTACCGGAAAACCAATGTCTAATGAGTAAAAATAATGCAATAGAACTAAAAAAAACAGGAGCGCAGATATATCTTCCTTCTGCCTATGTAGGCACCTCATTTCAATGATATCCAGGAGGAAAATCAGCGGGCTGTATCACTGTCTCCCATATATTTGCAATAGAGGTACAGCGCCTGTACCGGTCCTATCGAAAGTGGCAACAAACAAAATCCAGAAAACATGAATAAGATATTAGTGACCGGCGGATGCGGGTATATAGGAGGACACACAATAGTAGACCTCATACAGAACGGCTTTGAAGTGATATCGGTTGACAACCTGTCTAAAGGTTCCCTGAAAATGCTGGAGGGGATAGAAAAGATAACCGGGGTAAAGGTGAAGAACTACAAGGTGGACCTTTGCGACCTCGACGATACCGAGGCTATTTTCCTGGAAAACCCTGACATAGTTGGCATCATCCACTTTGCTGCATTTAAGTCCGTGCCGGAGTCGGTAAGCGAACCACTGATGTACTTCAGGAACAACATAAACTCACTGCTGAACATACTGCAATGCGCAGAAGATTTTGACGTGGACAACTTCGTCTTTTCTTCTTCCTGCTCGGTATATGGTAATACGACCGAGTTGCCGGTGTCAGAAACCGCGCCATTGGCTGAGCCGGAATCTCCATACGCACGTACCAAACAAATGGGCGAGGCTATCTGTCGTGACTTCACAAACATCCACAAAGACTTCAACACCATCCTGCTTCGCTACTTTAACCCGGTGGGGGCTCACCCGTCGGCACTTATAGGCGAGTTCCAGGACCTGTCTGAAAGTGTGGTGCCGGTGATAACCCAAACCGCGATAGGCAAACGCAAGGAAATGGTAGTGTTTGGCAATGACTACGATACGCGCGATGGGTCGTGCGTGCGCGACTACATACACGTAATGGATATTGCCAACGCACACACACGCGCCTTACAGTATATCATTGACGACAGAAACAAATCGAACTGCGAGGTTTTTAACCTTGGCACCGGTAATGGCGTTACCGTTCTGGAACTGGCAACCGCATTTGAGCGGGTATCCGGGCTGAAGCTGAACTACAGAATAGGCCCGCGCAGGGAAGGTGATGTGATACAGGTATATGCCAACAACAACAGCGCACGCACCCTGCTGGAATGGGAAACAAAATATGACCTGGACGCGATGATGGACACAGCATGGCGCTGGGAACAGGCCGTAGCCGAAATGAAGAAAACCAACGCCAGCGCCGCGGAATCGACGACCACCAACAACTAATGATGTGCCTTTACGCCAGAAGCTGAACCTGAACATATTATTAGCCGAGGATGAACCGGCTATTGCCAACGTAATCTCAAAAGTCCTTGGTGAAACCGGCAATGCGGTAAGCATTGCGCCGGACGGCAATACTGCGCTGCAAATGGCGTTGAGCCATACGTATGACCTGTACATCTTCGACATCATGCTACCGGGGATGAACGGGCTGGAGCTGTGCCGCACATTGCGGAAATCTAAAGATCATAAACCGGTGCTGTTACTGACTGCCCTGGGCAGCACAGAGAACATAGTAGCCGGGCTGGATGCTGGTGCTGATGACTACCTGGTGAAACCGTTTAAGGTAGCTGAGCTGATGGCGCGCATAAAAGCGCTGATGCGCAGGACTGCCGGCGGCTTTGCTGAAGAAAATAAACTGCGCATGGCCGACCTGGAACTGGACCTGGAAGCAAGGCTGGTGACACGTGCGGGAAATGAAGTGAGCCTTACATCTACTGAATACCGAATGCTGGAGTATTTTCTGAAAAATCCGCGGAAAGTAATTTCCCGAATGGACCTGCTGGAAAATGTGTGGGGTGTAGATTTCAACATGGCCACTAACGTGGTAGACGTATATGTGAACTACCTGCGTAAGAAGATAGACAAGGAATACGAGCCTAAACTCATTCACACGGTGATAGGCATGGGCTACATACTCAAAGACACCTGATGTAATGACCATACAGAAGAAAACGGCGCTCATCTTTACTGGCATTGCCGCAACGATATTGCTGGTCATCAGCAGCGTGGCCTATTTCTTCATGAACACATTTGCCTTTCAGGACTACTATAAGCGGCTGGAAATTCGCGGAATCATCAACGCCAAGGAGCGTTTAGCTCACCGCCAGGTGGGTATCAGCGAACTCTATAGCGACATCAGGGAACAGCATCTCGAAGCCTTGCCTGCAGAAAAAGAATTCTTCTTTTCGGCTGATAGCCTGGGAGCTTTTACCCGTGCAAATCTGTTACCGGAACTATCTGCCGGTTTCTTCAAGAAGCTAGCCGAAAAGCAAACGGCGAATGAACGTGTCGGCAATCGGTTTTATACCGGCTTCTATTACTATGACAACGATGCTTCACCTTATATCATCATTATTAGCGCGGGCAATGATGACGCGATAAGATATGCCCGGAAACTAAGGTGGATAATGATGGCCTGCTGCCTGGGTGGAATTCTGGTGGCCTATACGTCCGGCATATTCTTCTCAAAACATGCTTTCAAACCAGTAAGGGACATTATTGACAAGGTAAAGACCATAGGTGTGGAGAACCTGAATCAGCGGCTCGAGGACTCAAAGTCGGAGGACGAGATATCAGAACTCGCATCTACCTTTAACGAAATGCTGAGCCGACTAGAGACGGCGTTTGAAACCCAGAACAATTTTGTAAGCAATGCATCGCACGAATTCCGCACACCGCTTACTGCTATCTATGGCGAGGCGGAAATAGCCCTGCTAAAGCCACGCGAGAATGAAGAGTACCGACAAGCGCTGGAAGCAATACTGAACGAAGCAGCGCGTCTAAGGGCGCTCACTGATAGCTTACTAAACCTTGCCCAGACAGGATTTGACGGGAAGAAACACTACCTGGAGCGCATAAATGTTGACGACCTGCTGTTTGACGTAAAAGCGACCATCAACCAGATAGTACCGGCAAACAATGTGCAGATAGACCTGGGCGACATGCAGGAAGATGCCGAACGCCCGGTGATAGCGGGTAACTACCAGTTGCTGAAACTGGGGCTGAGCAACGTAATGGAAAATGCGTGCAAATACTCAGACAATAAACCAGTGATCGTATCTCTTCGTGTGAGTGCACGAAAAGTGATCATCCAGGTGCGGGATGAAGGTATTGGCATTCCCCGCGAGGAACTGAAATTCATCTATGATCCATTCTTCAGGGCCTCTAATACCAAGCGATATGCAGGCTACGGTATTGGTCTGCCGCTTACCCGCAACATCTTCCGCCTGCATAAAGGGGAAATAAGTGTGGATGCCGATGCGAACGCAGGTACTACTGTAACGCTAACGCTTCCGCTGGCCTAATCCGTCTCGGTCTGGTGCCGGTATAGTTTTGCATATCGGCCGTTCAGTTCCATCAATTCGGCATGTGTACCCTGCTCGGCAATAGCGCCATGCTCCAGGATAATGATCTTATCAAACGTCCAACTGGTGAATATGCGATGGGTGATAACGATAGCTGTCTTACCTTCCAGATGCGTTTTGAGGTTACCAAGTATTGTCTTCTCTGTTTGCGTGTCCACCGCAGAGAGGCACTCGTCCAGCAGTAATATGTTACTCTCTTTCAGCAGGGCACGAGCTAGCACAAGTCGCTGCTTCTGACCGCCACTCAACATCACCCCACGCTCGCCCACCATGGTATTGTAGCCATCCTGCAACGAGGCTATATCTTTCTCAAAATCTGCCAGCCGGGCAGCCTCTTTTACTTCTGCTTCTGTCGCCAGGGTCTTCCCAAAGCGAATGTTATTAAAGACGGTATCAGAAAAGAGGTATGCCTCCTGCGGGGCGTAAGAGATACCTGTACGTAACGCGGTAGTATCATATTTTCGAACATCTACACCACCGACAATGACACTACCCTGCTCCGGATCGTACATGCGGAGCAACATGTGCGCTAGTGTAGACTTACCGGAACCTGTTCTACCGATGATTGCTACTTTCTCGCCCGGATTGATATGTAGTGAAAAATTGCTGAGGGCGGTAATGCCGGTGTTGCTGTAGGTGAATGTGACGTTCGTGAAATCTACCTCGCCACCGGGAGCGGCAGTAACTGCAGACGGCGGGCTTACAATATCCGGCTGCGTCTGCAGGAATTCGTCTATCCTGCGCTGCGACGCACCTGCACGCTGCGACATGCTGGCCACCATGCCTATACTGGAAATGGGGAACATGAGCAGGTTGATGTAAATGACAAACTGGGCAATGTTGCCGGTAGAAATATCGCCCTTGATGGCAAACCAGCCTCCGATGAGGATGGTACTGAGCATGCTGATACCTACAAACATGTTCATGGCCGGGAAATAGATAGCCTCGGTTACTGATAGGTTGATGGTACTCTGCCGATAGGCTTCAGAATTGGTCTCGAAGAAGCGCATCATATTTCGCTCCTGCACAAAAGACTTTATGACCCTGACGCCTGAATAAGACTCCTGGGCTGTAGTGGTGAGTGCGGATAGCTGGGCCTGTATCTTACTGCTTTTGCGAAAGATGATCTTATTGACATAGAATATGGACCATGCCAGTAGCGGCAGCGGCGCTATGACACATAATGTGAGCGTAACATCTACACGCAACATATCCCACACGCAGAAAATAACGAGAAATACAACGTTGGTAAAGTACATGATAGACGGCCCGGTGTACATGCGCACCCGGGATACATCTTCAGAGATGCGGTTCATCAAGTCGCCGGTAAAATTGGACTTGAAGAATCCTGCATCCAGTTTCTGATAGTGTGCGTAGATCTCGTTCTTCTGATCGAACTCAATGTGACGCGACATGACGATGATAGTTTGCCGCATCATAAACATAAACAGGCCACGCAAGAGCGCGAGGCCGAGGAGCAACATACCACCCTTAAACACAATAGAGAATACCGCATCCGCAGAGCCGCCTTCTCGTATCATCTTCTGCACCTCATCCAGCACATCCTTCACCACATTGCCGGGCATCACCGCAAACTTGCAGGAAATGGCGACAAATAACAGGCCCAGTAGCAGGCGCAATTTGTACTTAACGAAGTATTTATTTAGTGACCGGAGGTCTTTCATGCGGGTGCAAAGGTCGGGAAAATGCAAGCTGCCTGAACCAGGAAAACCAGATTTTGAGAACGATAAGAAGTAACAGCCTTAGGCGGCCATCTCAGCCGGGGCTGAGGAGGTTGCATCGTCCGCATCCTCCCCTGCCTCAGCATCGTGATTTATGAACTTAGACTTCTTTCTTATGCGCTTGGCCTCGGAACTATAGAATGAAAAACCGTCTTTACTCTGGCTATACTTTTGGGCCTCCGCCAGTTTTTCTATAGCCTCATCCAGCAGACCATGGTGCTCAAGGATCAGTGCCTCCTGGTGCCACACCTTAGCCTTATCTATCCCTTTCACTGCCAGCGCTTTAGGTAAGTGCTTTGCGGCCTTTTCGGTTTCGCCTATCTCAAACAAGACCCTCAAATACAGGTAATGCGCCTCGGTATAATAGGGGTCGTGATAGAGGGCAGCCTCCAGGCACTCCAATGCTGCATAAAGTCTCTTAAGGTCGCTGAAATAGATCTCTGCCTTTAATGTGAGTAGGGGGGCATGTGTATCATCGTAAGACAATCCAAATTCAAGCGCCTCCAGCGCCACCTCCATTTCGTATGGATAGTTCTCTTTCGCTTTTAAATAATATTTATCAGCAGCTGTCATAGCTGTAGTTGTTTTAAAGTGTAATGAAATAATAATAAACTTCTTAATCCCTATTTTGGGAACGGCGACACCGTGTGCGCTAGCAGAAGAGCATGAACATAGCCACGCCCTCTACCCGGGTAGAGCGCACTTGCGAAGTATGGATTAGCAGACGCATTGGCTTAGTTTGTGAGGGCACAAAGGTACGGAAAAAAACCTCTCCCCGGCCCTCTCCCTGGGAGAGGGTGAAGCGCTGTGGCTTCCGTGTATCTGCGTATAGTAATAGGGCATATTAGTTTGGTTTTAGTTTACTGATTTGTTGAAACTTCCGGTTTTCCGGTGGGGGCGAAAAGCGGAAGAATTTTTGCCAAATTATTGATTATCAACTATTTGAATTCTAGCCCACTTCCGGTTTACTTCCGGTTTTTGCGGGCTGCTTCCGGTAAAATTTCCGGTTGTCTCGTCCTGATTTTGGTTGACACTTTTGGTTAGAAAATCCAGTTGCGTCCTGATTTTGGTTGACACATATGTAATTTTTAGGGTTTATGGCACAAAGGTAGAGCCGCTGGTTGGAATAGCGTGCGGCGGGAGGTAATTTGTGGATATGTTGTAGCGGTTCCACTCCTATGGAGTGGGGTGTTAGGTTGGGGGTATTGCGGTTGCGACAAAGCTTCTACCCCTATGGGGTAGTCAATGGGCTGTTTCATTACTGGCGGTTACAAACCGCTGCGATGGTTGAGGTGTACTGATTTCGCGGCGCTCGGGCTACGCGCCAAAACTGTGCAAGGGAATATCAGTGATAGTAGTCATCCCAAATTTCTCCGCGACTGATTTTATCTAGCTCCCATTTTTGCCACTTTTCTTGTGTCGGATCATATCGCTTAGGATAATATTTGAGCTTCCGTTCTGCCTCACTCCAATAACTCGACTTCTCAAGGTTATAAATAATACTCTCTATCAGTCGAGCAAAGTGAAACGAACAATTATCCAAATTGCTTTCAATCGCAAATGGCAAATGGTGGCTACCAACTACCGTGTCAATGAAAACATCAATATCGACATACGGATAGTGCGACGGCAATCCCGAAAGTAGTGTTACTGAATCGTTCACTTGAACCACCTCAGTTTTACTATTAATATCTCTTCTCATCTCGTCTTTATGATCAATGTAGAAAGTGAATATTCTTTGATTCCGATAAAATCCCAGCATATCCCAATTGTTGATTTCGAAAATACCCATTGAGTTAATGTTCCTCAATTGCAGTTCGGATTTTGCAATCCAAAAAACAAAATGCTGTCGGGTGCTGTAACCATGCTTTTTGTGATAAGCCAAAATTGTATCAATGCCGGCTTTCCTTAAAGAGTCAACGAATCTCTCCGTTTCAATCCGGGAATCAAGATAGGGCATTGGGTATTTTCTATTCTTGCTCGCACTACACGCTAAGAATATAAAAACCGAAAGAATTAAAAGCAAAAATCGCATAATCTCTCGCCTGAATTTTGGCATCAGCAATCTACAACCTTTTAACCAGGATATGCTTACTGGCGGTGCAAACCGCCTCCCTACGCGGGGCACAGGTTGGCTTGCGCGCATTGCTACGCGCCACACTTGCGCCGGTGAAAGACTAAAGGGTAACAACCAGAGGCACATGATCACTGACACCTAACCAATCTTGGGGATTTCCTACATGGAATTCGCGCACGTTTGGGAAACGGGTTGAACATGCGAAGATGTAGTCAATATGATAGGGTTTGCCGAGATTCTTTTGAAGATAAAAAGTAGGTACCGATTCTGCACCCTGCAAGTCTCCGGTCATTTCATGATAAATGCTTCGGATGCCAATTTCATTTAGCTCTCTTACGACGCATGAATGATTCCAAATTCGCTTGGGCTTATCCCAAATTTTGTTGCTATTGAAGTCGCCAATTATGATGCACTCACTAAGCCGATCTTTGTTAAGTTGAAAATACTTCCAAAACTGACCTATATATTGATAAGCGCCTGTGCTACCTTGATGCGCCCAAACGGCAATAATGTCAAATGAGTTGTTTATCCTAACCGGTATGAAGTGTTTTGTCCCACCGTCGTCCCAAGGGTGACGCAATAATTCGATTCCGGGTTTGGCAAAGACTCCCAAACCCTTATTCTTGTTGTCGCCGCACCAAAAAAAGTTTTTTGCCCACGTCCTATACTCCTCGTCTTTGTTCTCTGCGGGATCTTCACATTCCTGGATAACCATGATGTCAGCATCGAACTGTTCGAGAGCCTTAAACTTTCTTCTTAAGGCACCGTTGCAATTCCATGTGAGCAGTTTCATTTGCCAATTACATATTCCTCCTATACTGCCCGCCTACCTCGAACAATGCCTTGGTAACCTGGCCGAGGGAGCAGTATTTTACTGCGTCCATCAGGGTTTCAAAGATGTTGCCGTTGTGGATGGCTGTTTCCTGTAGCTTCTTCAGCATCTCGGCGCTCTTGTCGCCGCTGCGCTTCCACAGGTTTTGTACGGTAGCTATCTGGAATTCCTTTTCTTCTGTTGTAGAGCGTATCACCTCTGCCGGTATCACCGTTGGAGAACCCTTTGAACTGAGGAATGTGTTCACACCTATTATCGGGAACTCGCCGGTATGCTTCAGCGTTTCGTAGTACAAGCTCTCTTCCTGTATCTTGCCGCGCTGGTACATGGTCTCCATTGCACCCAGCACGCCGCCACGCTCTGTAATGCGGTCGAATTCTGTAAGCACTGCTTCTTCCACCAGGTCGGTAAGCTCCTCTATGATAAATGAGCCCTGCAGCGGGTTTTCGTTCTTAGCAAGACCCAGCTCTTTGTTGATGATGAGCTGAATGGCCATTGCGCGGCGCACACTCTCTTCTGTAGGCGTTGTGATAGCCTCGTCGTATGCGTTTGTATGCAGTGAGTTGCAGTTGTCATAGATAGCGTACAGCGCCTGCAGTGTGGTGCGGATATCGTTGAAGTCGATCTCCTGCGCGTGCAGGGAACGGCCTGATGTCTGGATGTGATACTTCAACATCTGCGAACGCTCATTGCCACCATACTTCAGCTTCATAGCCTTAGCCCAAATGCGGCGGGCCACACGGCCTATGACGCTGTACTCAGGGTCAATACCATTGCTGAAGAAGAAAGAAAGGTTTGGCGCAAAGTCGTCGATGTGCATACCGCGGCTCAGGTAGTATTCTACATACGTGAAACCGTTTGACAGCGTAAAGGCCAACTGCGATATAGGGTTTGCACCTGCCTCAGCTATGTGGTAGCCACTGATGGATACAGAATAGAAGTTGCGCACCTTCTTATCAATGAAATACTGCTGCACATCGCCCATCACACGCAGGCTAAACTCTGTAGAGAAGATACATGTATTCTGTGCCTGGTCTTCCTTCAAGATATCTGCCTGTACCGTGCCACGAACGGAGCTGAGGGTGCGTGCCTTGATATCGGCATAGACATCAGCAGGCAGCACTTCATCACCTGTGACACCGAGTAACATAAGGCCGAGGCCGTTGTTGCCTTCGGGGAGGGAGACAGACCTCTCCCCGGCCCTCTCCGAGGGAGAGGGTGAGGTCGATTGAGCGCTGTCTGTACTACCGGAGTTATAGTAAGGGCGGCTGAGACCCTTGGCTTTGTATATCTCGTCTATTTTTTTGTTTACTTCTGCCTCCAGGCCATGCTCTTTAATGTAGAGCTCGCACTGCTGGTCTATAGCAGCATTCATAAAGAAGGCTGTGATAGTAGGTGCAGGACCGTTGATGGTCATGGACACAGAGGTCATAGGGTCGGCAAGGTTGAAGCCGCTGTAGAGTTTCTTGGCATCGTCAAGGCAGCACACGCTCACGCCGGAGTTGCCCACCTTTCCGTAGATATCCGGGCGATGGTCAGGGTCCTGACCATAAAGCGTAACGCTATCAAACGCGGTTGAAAGACGTTTTGCAGGCAAGCCGCGGGAAACGTAGTGAAAACGTTTGTTGGTGCGCTCAGGGCCACCCTCGCCGGCAAACATACGTGCAGGGTCCTCTCCTACCCTTTTGAACGGATAGATACCTGCCGCATAAGGGAACTCGCCCGGGAAGTTTTCAGACAGCGCCCATTGCAATATCTCGCCCCAGGCCTCGTAACGTGGTACAGCAACCTTTGGTATCTGCAGGTGAGAGAGCGACTCTGTATGTGTCTTCACCTTTACCTCCTTATCGCGCACCTTGAAGATGTAGTATTCGTCAGTAAAGTTCTTCTTCTTCGCTTCCCAGTTTTCCAGCAGCACGCGGTTCCTAGGATCCAGGTTCAGCTCTGTCTTTGCATATACTTCCTGCAGTGTCTTTGCAAGCCTGTCTTTGTCCTCTACGTCTGTTACCAGCAGCGCTTCAATAGCCTTCTTTATGCCAAAGAGTTTCTGTGCAGTTTCTGCCTGGTCTTTCACCCAGCTATCGTACTTGCGGTTGTTCTCAGATATCTCGCTGAGGTAGCGCGTGCGGCTGGGAGGAATGATAAATATCTTCTCGCTCATCTCCTCTGATACATGGAAGTCTGAGCGAAGGGAAGTACCAGTTTTTGCAACCAGTATGTCCATCAGGTTGCGGTACATGGTGTTGGTGCCCGGGTCGTTGAACTGCGATGCGATGGTGCCAAACACCGGCATGGTATCGGGGTCTTTGTCAAACAACTTGTGGTTGCGCTGGTATTGCTTCTTCACGTCGCGCAGGGCATCCATAGCGCCACGTTTGTCGAATTTGTTGATGACTACGATATCGGCAAAATCGAGCATGTCGATCTTCTCCAGCTGTGTGGCGGCACCGTATTCAGGTGTCATCACATAGAGGCTCATATCGCAGTAGTCCGTTATCTGCGTGTCGCTCTGACCAATACCTGAAGTTTCGAGGATAATGAGGTCGAACGCGGCAGCTTTGAGCACGTTCACTGCGTCATGAATGTGCTTTGATACTGCAAGATTGCTCTGGCGGGTAGCCATGGAGCGCATATATACCCTGTCATTGCGAATGGCATTCATGCGGATACGGTCGCCCAGCAGGGCGCCGCCTGTCTTACGCTTAGACGGGTCTACGGATATAATACCGATATGCTTGTCGCTAAAGTCGAGCAGGAAGCGGCGCACAATTTCGTCTACAAGGGAGCTCTTACCAGCACCACCTGTGCCAGTGATACCCAACACAGGCACTTTTGAAGTGGCGGCCTTTTCGCCAATCTTCTTCAGCGCAGCCTGTGTCTCCGGCAAGTCATGAAAATTCTCTGCAGCAGAAATGAGGCGGGCAATAGACTTGGCATCGCGCTCTGCAAGATGGCCCGGTTCGCCATTGAGCTGATTGCCGGTAGCGAAGTCGCATTTTTGTAGCAGGTCGTCGATCATTCCCTGCAAACCCATAGCACGGCCATCATCAGGGGAGTAGATGCGAGTGATACCGTATTCGTGCAATTCCGCAATCTCCTCAGGGAGGATAACACCGCCGCCGCCGCCGAATATCTTTATATGTCCACAACCTGCCTCTTTCAGCAGGTCGTACATGTACTTAAAGTACTCCACATGGCCACCCTGGTAGCTGGTAATAGCTATGCCATTTGCATCCTCCTGTATAGCGCAATCCACTACTTCCTTTACACTACGATCGTGACCCAGATGAATAACCTCTGCTCCGCTTGATTGCAGTATGCGGCGCATGATGTTAATTGAGGCATCATGACCATCGAAAAGGGATGCTGCGGTAACCAGGCGGATCTTATGTTGCGGAGCGTAAGCCATATTATTATTAGTAATTATAACAGGCTGCAAAGTTACGAAAAAGAGGGCCTAAAAAAGCGGATTGACCACCCGGGGCGACCAATCCGCAACAATCTGTAAATCAATTACTTACTTCACGTCGTGCATTAATTTGCGCACCATTGGTGATATGGCTATGAGCAGCACCCCTGCAACAACTGCATATATAGCTAGCTGCTGATAGCCAGCTGTGTAGGACATCAGCTTTTCGGTGAGGGTGGCGTTTTCGTTGGCCGTGGTCATGTTAGCACCCAATATGCCGGCAGCGTACTGCCCATAGGCACTGGCCAGGAACCACATACCCATCATCATGCCATGTAGCTGGCGCGGTGCCAATGTGGTCATGAGCGACAGGCCGATGGGTGACAGGCACAACTCCCCAAGTGTGGAGATGAGGTATGCTCCGGTAAACAGGTTCAGCGACGCCTTGCCCGTTGCATCTGCCGTGAAACGCTCTGAATAATACAGGTAGAACGACAGCGCCACAAAAAGGAAGCCGAGGCCGAACTTGATGACTGTATTGGGCTCTATTTTCTTCTTCGCAAGCCACAGCCACAGCAAGCCTGCCAGCGGGCTGAAAATGATAACGAAAATGGAGTTTGATGAATTGTTTACTTCGTTGGGGTCTATATGCATACCCAGCACTGTGTCATTGAGGTTGTAGCGGGCAAACAGGCTGAGTGAGCCACCTGCCTGCTCGAAAAACGCCCAGAAGAAGATGCTGAATATGATAAATACCAGCGCTGCAACCATCTTCTGCCGCTCCACCTTGCCAAACTTCATCATCTCATATATGATGTACAACAGCGCCAATGGGCCAATGGTGTACATAAAATAATCTGTGTACTCGCTATTCTTCACCAACAGGTATATGAGCGGCATCACCGCTATAGAGCCAGCGTAGACAGCGACATCCCGCATCATGATCTTGTTCTTCGGCATCTTACCCTCCAGCGGCGACAGGCCGATAGGGCCTATCATCTTGCGCGTGAAAAGAAATATACCCAGACCTATTATCATGCCGATGCCGGCAAGAGAGAAGGCCGCATTCCAGGAGTAGTTGTTGGCAGTTTTGATACACAGCCAACCACCGAGAAAGGCACCAATATTGATACCTGAGTAGAAGAGACCAAAGCCAGCATCGCGCCGTGGGTCACCTTCCTTATAGAGGTTGCCCACCATGGTGGAGATATTGGGCTTGAAGAAACCGGTTCCTATAATGGTGAAGCAAATGCCTACGTAGTAAAGTTCCTTGGGAGAAAAAGCCAGTGTGAAGCTACCAATGATCATGAGCAGGCCACCCCAGAAGATGGATTTGCGGAAGCCCAGAATCTTATCTGCAAACAGACCACCGATGAATGTCATTGTATATATAAACGCCTGGATGCCGCCATATTTGAGGTTTGCATCGTGCTCATTAAGCATTAGCTGCTCCACCATAAATATGGTGAGCATTCCACGCATGCCATAGAAAGCAAAACGCTCCCACATCTCTGAGAAGAACAAATACCATAGCTGTTTGGGGTATTTCCCCTTAAAGTCCTGTATCTGTTCGAGCGTTACTGATTCCTGGCTTATTTCCATGACTGTTTGTTTACTGCAGAACAAAGTAAGGGATATTTTTCATTTGCCCCTTTTTATCACTTCCCGCACAAGTAATAGTTGGCGTTTAAGAAATTAGTCTATAAACAGTACAACGCTACCAAGTTGCCTTTCCTTATTGTCAGGTCCTTTAGCCTTGACATCTTCAATGAATATCCTATCTCCAGACGATAACGTTTCAATGCGTTCTTTCATCTGTTTTGTGAACGTGCTGTCGCCTTCTGAAAGTACTTCAATGTCTTCTTTTGCTTTCAATATGGAAACTCTAAATGAAGTTATCCTAAAGCCTTCGATCGGGCTAGGTAACTCACTCAACCGTAAAAGAGAGTCTTTAGGTATAATCCCGTGACGAGCACCGGGCACTAAGTTATATGGTCGTCGCTTTTTAATCTCTTCCAGCCGTGCCCGAAAGTCGACAGTTTTGGGTTTATTGTCAGGTCCGCGATACGCAGAGGTTTCCATATATTGAGAAACGGACCAAGTACTCACTATGTCTACAGATATGGAAGTGAACTTAGCTGTGTCTTCTGCATGCCTCTTTAGAATTTCTTTAATAATTTTTTCATCGGCGTTCTTTTTAGTGATACCGTCAAATATTAGCGACCTAACTGCAGGAACGGAATCATCTGTAAAGCCAATTAAAGAATCTATGGGCTGCGAAGAGAGTAATGTATAGTATGCTTCAAGAGTTTCGTAATCCGAACTGCGTATATACCCTGGGTGGACTCGTAGCTCCTCCAGAATATTTTTCTTGAAATGGTTGAATTGGCTACGCGCGCTGCCCTCCTGCCCGCTGCAGGAATGTGCGATGAAAAGCAATATTAAAAGGCAGCTCCTGAACAATTGACGGCAATTTAGTGGCCAGAAAAATGAAGAAGTATGGGTTGTCGGCACGGTTGAATATCATAAAAACTAGCCAACCTTGTCTCCGGCGACGACAAAGTACGCAATAGAGATTGCAATTGGGACAAAGAGATAGGGTGCGCGTAATAGGGCAACCCCTCCGGGGTTCATGAATGTTGGTCCACCTACCCCCCGCGCTTCGCACGGGGCTATTAACAGGTATGCCCTATCGGGCATGGTGGTCTTTAAATAAATTCTCAGAAAACAAAACAGCAGGACTTTCGCCCTGCTGCTATTATCAAAAATATGTTCTGGTATTAGTGTACTCCATGCATCATCTTCTGCAACTTGCGGCAGAGGAAGAACAACACAACGGAAGCAGCTCCTGAGAAGCCCACGAATATCATGAAGTAGGTGTAGAGGCTATCTATCTCTATGCCCAGGAATTGCGGATGGGTAGGCAATGATGGATCTGGATACAGAGAGCTCATAGTGCCCGCAAGTTTATTACCAGTAGCAATCGCCAGGAACCAGATACCCATCATCAGTGACGTGAAGCGACCGGGTGTAAGCTTGTTTACCATAGACAGACCAATGGGGCTAAGGAAGAGTTCGCCAATTGTGTGCAGGAAGTAGAGACCTGTAAGCCACAGCATGCTGGCACCGGCTGATGGTATGTTTTTGGCGCCCACAGCTATAAATAAGTAACCAAAAGCCAGGAACGCAAGACCCAATGACTGCTTGTAAGGAGCTACCGGATTCATACCCTTCTTGGCAAGGCGCACCCACATAGCGCTTATGATAGGCGCCAGCAGCACGATGAAGCCTGCGTTGAAGCTCTGGAAATAGCTGGCCGGCATTTCGAAGCCGAATATGTGGCGGTTTGTCTGCGCATCTGCAAAGAACGTAAGTGACGCACCAGCCTGCTCAAAGCACATCCAGAAGAACACTACAAATATCATGATGAGAATGATAACCCAAAGCCTGTCTTTCTCCACTTTCGTGAGCGACTGATCTGTTATGATCACAAAAGGCCCCACAAGCGTCATTCCATAAATAAGCGAACCCCATACATCCACATGGGCAACGAAGAAAAGCAGCGAAAACATTGCTGCAATTCCACCAATAAGGATAGTGAGCTGCTGCTTGCTGAAACCGCCATCAGATGCCGGCTTTTTCTTGCCATCGGCTACCATACCCGTTTCTTCGTCGCCACCCAATACTTTGGAGGGGGCTACATCATTGAGCTTATTAGGTCCCACACCTAGCTGACGTCCGTCAGGTCCTACCACATACTTGTCTTTTGTGAGATAGAAAATGAGAATGCCCACCAGCATGCCGACGCCGGCTGCAAGGAAGCCCCATTTGAAATCTACTTCCTCGCCCAGGTAGCCGCACACAAGCGGCGCGACGAAGGCGCCGGCATTGATACCCATGTAGAAGATGGTATATGCTGCATCCTTCCGGCTGTCGTTATCGGGATAAAGCTGACCCACCATCGTCGAAATGTTGGGCTTAAAGAAGCCGTTACCAAAAATGAGAAAAGTAAGGCCGCTCCACATGAGGGTAATGGGCAATCCCTTATCTGCATTGTGCGACAACGATGCCGAGAAGAACATCAGGAACTGACCTAATGCCATAAGCACACCACCAACAAAAATGGACTTGCGATTGCCCCAGTACCTATCGGCCATGTAGCCGCCTATGAGTGGGGTAAGGTATACAAGACCGGTATAGCTACCATAAATGTTACTTGCCAGCGCCTTGTCCAGCAGCAGCATCTTGGTCATGTATAGCGTGAAGATGGCACGCATGCCGTAGTAGCTGAAACGCTCCCAAAACTCGGTGGCAAACAATACATATAGCCCCTTGGGGTGTCCCTTCTGCGACATCGAAGCTCCGTTATCACTCATAAGAAATCTGTCTTTAAATGTTTATATGAAACTGCCAATTTAGTAAAATATTTTAGGCGGGGACCTCCATTTTTTTAGTTTTTTTGCACTTATGTCTTCGAAAAAACAGAATATCCTCCTGTTAGGGGGGGGCGGCAGGGAGTGTGCAATAGCCTGGAAGCTGAAAAACAGCGAACAATGTGGTAACTTATATCTATCACCGGGCAATGCCGGCACACGCGAACATGGCACCAATTTGCCAATATCTGTAGGAGATTTTGCAGGAATCAAGTCTGCTTGCCTGGAGCATAGTATTGACATACTGTTTGTGGGCCCTGAAGATCCCCTGGTAGCAGGCATTTGGGATTTCGTGAAGGGTGATGAGGCGCTGAAACATATTATCGTTGTGGGCCCGTCGAAAGAAGGAGCGCAACTGGAGGGTAGCAAGGCATTTTCCAAAAAGTTCATGGAGCGGCACAATATCCCTACGGCTGCTTACCGCGAGTTTACTGCAGACAACTATGCAGAAGGGGAAGAATACATCAAGAAGCACAGCCTGCCCGTAGTGCTGAAAGCCGATGGACTGGCCGCTGGAAAGGGTGTGGTGATCGCAGAGTCTACCGGCGAGGCTATTGAAGCTTACCGCGCTATGATACAAGACCGCCAGTTTGGCGATGCCAGCTCTAAAGTGGTAATAGAGCAGTTCCTCACGGGGATAGAGCTGTCGGTATTTGCCTTTACGGATGGGTCCAACTATGTGCTGCTGCCGGAGGCGAAGGATTACAAAAGGATAGGCGAAGGAGATACGGGGCTGAATACAGGTGGCATGGGGGCTATTTCGCCCGTGCCATTTGCAGACAAGACCTTTATGGGCAAAGTAATAAGTCGCATTGTAGAGCCTACCATTAATGGACTTAAGGCCGAGAAGATCACCTACCAGGGCTTTATCTTTTTTGGCCTGATAAAGGTGAACGGCGAGCCTTATGTAATAGAGTATAACTGCCGCATGGGCGACCCGGAAACTGAAGTGGTGATGCCGAGACTGGTAAACGACCTTGTGGACATGATACTGAAGATGCAGGAAGGCAAGCTGAACGAAGTGACAGTGCAGCACAGCAAACAAGCAGCAGGAACGGTGATGCTGGTATCAGGCGGATACCCGGGTGACTATGCCAAGGGCAAGGTGATGACGGGCATGGACAAAACGAGTGGTAGCCTGCTCTTCCACGCAGGCACGGCCGTGAAAGGCGATGACGTGGTGACAAGCGGCGGACGGGTACTGGCAGTAACTTCTTATGGAGACAACATAAAGTCGGCGCTTGCGAAGAGCTATGAGAATGCGGCGCTCATAAACTATGAGGGCGTGTACTATAGGAAGGATATCGGTTGGGAGTTCGAAACCCCAAACCCCTAAAGGGGCTTTCCCTCATTATTCGGAGTTTTGTTTGCCGGGTGACAAGCGAAACTTCATGGGCAACCCCTTTGGGGTTGGAGTATGTTGCTGCCACTACCCCGAGCTTCGCACGGGGCTAATAAAAGGCATGCCTTTCGGGCATAACCCGCAACCGCTGAAGCGGCTACCTACCGTTGAAATCACGTGTTCAATCGGGCTGTGTCGATAAAATTGCTATTTTAGAGCCAAACGTAAGTTTATGCAGTTTAGCGCACAACAGATAGCAGGCATCCTTAACGGGACCATAGAAGGCAACCCGGACGCAACGGTCAATGCACTCTCGAAAATAGAAGAGGGCAAGCCGGGTTCAATCTCTTTCCTTGCTAATCCGGCGTACACACAATACATATACACCTCCCAGGCGTCTATCATTATTGTGAACAAGGACTTTGCGCCTACGGCTCCGGTGTCTGCAACGATGATTCGTGTGGAGAGCGCTGCGGCTGCTTTTGCCAAACTGCTGGAGATGTATAACCAGGTGAAGCTGAACAAAACGGGGGTTTCTAAACAGGCCTATATATCTGATAGTGCCAAAGTAGGTGATAACCTATACCTGGGCGAGTTTGCCGTGATCAGTGACAATGCACGCATAGGCAACAATGTGAAGATATATCCACAGGTATATGTGGGCGACAACGTGGTGATAGGCGACAACACGACGCTCTTTGCCGGCGTGAAGCTGTACTCGGACACAGTGATAGGCAAGAACTGCATCATACACTCAGGTACAGTAATAGGCAGCGATGGCTTCCGCTTTGAGCCGCAAAATGAAGAGGGTCAGCGCAAGGTGCCACAGATAGGCAACGTGATCATAGAGGACGACGTAGAGATAGGAGCCAATTGTGCCATAGACCGCGCAACACTCGGTTCTACCATTCTGCGCAAGGGTGTGAAGTTTGACAACCTGATACACATAGCCCACAATGTAGAGGTAGGCGAAAACAGCTACCTGGCTGCTTGTAATGTAATAGCAGGTTCTACCAAGGTAGGAAAGAACTGTATGTTCAGCGGACAGGTAGGCATTGTAGGACACCTGCAAATAGCAGACAATACGATCATCACTGCACAATCAGGCATATCAAAGAGTATCACCAAGCCGGGCGAGGTATACATGGGCTCCCCTGCATTTGATGCCAACAAGTATCGCAAAGCGTATATCCACTTCCGCAACCTGGACGGGCTGGCGCAGCGCGTAGACAAGCTGGAAAAGCAGAACAAGCAATAATTACTGTAAAGAGATGCGTACCGTATGGTATGCTAAAGCTGAAGGATCAGTAGGATCAATTCCAAACAGCTCCAGTGCCGAGCCATGGTTTACGGCGATCTCCAGGTAGCCCGATGAATTGAACCTGCAAAGTGGCTTCCCCCGCTCCACATCATTATAGTGCCTGCTGACTTCTGTGATGTTTCCACCACGAAAGGTGCGAATGCTGAATGACTTGCCTGTCACCATCTCAGTAAATTTATCTTCACGTAAGTTCAGCACAATGTTTTCATACCTATCGCTACACAGTGGCTTGCAGGCGATGCCAATCGCATTCCTTTGTGCCACCAATAGGTCGGGGTGCGTGGACGGGATATACGAAGGATAATCTAATTCACCTCCGTCTGCTATTAACCAGCATACCGAAGCTGCATCGCTGATCCATTGCATAAACGAAGGTGTACGTTCATATTCCCTGCAAAGCAATACCTGCGGATGGCCGTCTCCCGGGAATAATGCCGGTAGTATGCCGTTATCGGGCGCAATAAAATGGTGCCCCTGAGATTGGAGGTAAATGAGGCGATGTGGCCCCTTGCCTGCCAGGGTACCGACAGCTACAATATGCAATGACCCAACAGGGAATGAGCGAAAAGCAGAACCGAGCAGGTAGGCGGCCCGCGACACTTCATGATTGGGCACCCTATGAGAGATATCCACTATCCTTGCGGGCGGCACACGGTCCAACAGTTGCGCTTTACACGCAGCTACGGTAGCATCGGTAGTGCCCAGATCAGAAAGTAGCGTTACTATCATTTGCCATTCTTTAGCGGCCCTCCAGCATAGCCTGGTATGCCGGGTCTATCTGCCTGTAGCCAAGTGAAATTGCTTTCTGCACATCTGCGATAGCGGCCTGCCTGTTTCCCTTCTGCAGGTTGCACTGCGAGCGTGCATAGTATATTTCGCCCATGTCCGGCCTTAGGGAAAGCGCGGCTTCAAAGTCGCGCATGCCCTCATCGCAGCGCTTCATCCTGCCAAACAAACGACCACGATTCAGATAAGGTGCATACATGTCCGGGTTTTGCTCAATAGCAATACCATATTCCTTTAATGCAGAATCTGGTTTACCTAACATGTCAAACAAATTGCCAAGGTTACTGTGTGCCTCCGGAAAATGATATTTATAACCAATTGCATTCCTGAAACAAATAACCGATGAGTCCGTAGCGTGCGCAATGGCATAGATGATCGCCAGGCCAAGATAGGCATTTGCACTCCCCTCTTTGTCGTGTAGTGCGAGTCCCTTATAGTAATATGCCCGCGCCTCATTGAATTTGTTGGCCGCCCTGTGCAATTCCCCGAGTGAAACCATGGGGTTAGCAAACTTCGGGTCGAGCTGGATGGCCCGGTTCAGAAGATAGTTGGCCGAATCGAAGTATACTTTACGCTCCTGGTCATTTACGCTCTCGTTGAATTTGTTGAAGTATTCAAAACCGAGATTGTTGAACGCATTTGCCGCTGTAGGCTGCTTTTCTATCTCGTCCCGCCACAGGCTCGCTGTATCATACCAGGCGTTGCAACGCTCTGTAGTAAGCACACCAAGGAAAAGACAGTAAGCTCCTACACCACCCGCAAGTAGCTTACCTATCTGCTTATTACCTCCCGGCTCAAAAAAGGTAGAGACACCCCAACCCGCCATAAAGAACAAGCCGAGATAAGGGATATAGGAATACCTGTCCGCGAGTATGGCGCCGCCTACCGGGAGTATCTGCAACAGGAGCGCAATATTGGCCAGGAAAAAGAGTGAGCCGAAAATGATAACCTTGTTCTTCCTGAATATCCAAAGGCAAGCCAGAATGGCTGCCGCTGCTAAAGGATACAGGTAGTAGGCGGATGCTATGTGCCCGCCATCCTTAGGCGGATATGGGTAAAAGTTGCTAAGACCAACGGGTAACACAGCCTTCCATAGGTAAGTGATGAATGCATAGCCGCCAAGTGCAATTCGTTCTATGGTATCGAATGCCAGGTTCTCCGTGGTGAGCGAACCAAATTGCTTCTGGTCCATCATGGACTTGATACCAAATGCTATTGAAATGAGAAGCAAAGGCAGCTTCGAAACGATAGCACCTTTATCCAGCTTTTGCTTTTCGAAATAGTCTATGAGCAACAATACAACCGGCAACGTAACTGCAACCGGCTTGGCCAGCAGTGAACAGAGGAACAGAAGGACAACGATCACATACCATTTTGTACGCTTAGCCGCGTCGGCGCGGAGGTAGTAGACATAAGCCAGGCAAGCAGCAATGTAGAAAGAGCCATAGATAACGTCCTTGCGACCTGCCAGCCACGCAACTGACTCTACATGCATTGGATGCAGACCGAAGAGCAGCGCGGCAACGGCAGCGGCTATTGTCCTTCCCGTAAGCTTCTGTACAAAGAAATAGGTAAGCACGGTCGCTATAATGTGAAACAGAACGCTATCCAGATGGTAAAGCCAGGGTTCCAGGCGCACGTAGCTATACTCAATGGCATAACTCAAAATAGTGAGCGGATGATAGTTGCCCATCACCGCTGTTGAGAAAATACGTTTCAGATTCTCTGCTGACAGATCTTTAATGAGCGCATTATCGCGTATGTAGCCGGGATCGTCCCAATTTGTAAGCTGGTTATTGAGGCACACCCGATAGAAGAACCAGGTGATGAGGGCGATACCCGCGGCTATGAGCAGATGCATACGGGCAGCAGGCATTGCTGTTGTGCGGTCCGATTTTGCTGCCGCAGCCGGCTGTGGCGCTTTCTTAGGCACTGCCGGGGATGCAGTCTGCGGCTTATTCTGCTTCTTTGCCATGTTGCATAAAAATAGCTTAAGAACCTGAACACGAAAAATTTATACCCCTCCGGGAATAAAAAGAGGGCAACCGCCAGGCTGCCCTCTTACAATCAGATGAATCTGTGCTATTTCTTCACCAATTTCTGGTTGGCGATCTGCGTACCATCTTCTGCTACTACCGAAACCATGTAGAAGCCGGGAGCGAGGACGCTAATGTCAATTGCTCCCAGCGCATGATTGCTGATCAGTATTTTGCCGTCAACCGCAGAAATGTTTACTGTAGCCGGCGTAGATGACTGCACATATACTGCTTCGCCTGCCGGGTTCGGGAATACGCGTACCTCCGGAGCATTAATATCTGCCACAACTGTAGGGTTAGTAGTAACCACATATGTTGCGCTCATGTTCTGGCAGCCATTGGTATCGGTTACCTGCACTTTGTAGTTGCCCGGGCCTGTAGACGGTGTAGACCATGAGATGGCACCAGGGATAGGCAGCAGGTTCTTATACCACTGGTAGGTAACATAGTAGTTGCCAGTGCGAACAGAACCTCCCGTGAACGTAATTGGCGGATCAGGCAGCGGCACCTGCGAAACTGCTATCTCAGAAGTGGCCACCGTGCAGCCAAGCGGCACGGAGATGGTGCAGGCATAATCTCCGGGAATTGTAGCGTTGTAATTAGGATTCGTAGCGCCCGGGATGTTACCGCCGTCGCGTGCCCACTGGTATCCAATAGCCATGCCAAGTGTCGAAACGTTGGTAGACAGCATTGCACTACCACCCCAGCAGAACCGTGCAGGTGTGAGCGGAATCACATTTACAATGTCTATTACACTAACCGTGGTGTCGGCATGGGTCATATCTGTGCAGCCGGTTGTCGCATTTGTGACGCGAACACGGTAGCCTCCCGACGTTGTAGCTACGTAACCTGCATTGGTAGCACCTGCAATGGCTGCACCACCCTTATACCACTGGTAAGTGAAGCCGGAAGCGGCAGTAAGCGATACCGCAGCACCAACACAGAATATTGTTGGTCCACCAGGAGTAATAGTAACGTCCGGCAACGGATTAGCAACAACGGGCAATGTAGTTGAAGTAGCGGTACAGCCAGATGGCGTACTTATAACAACATAATAGTTGCCGGTAAGTGTGGCTATGAAGGAAGAAGATGTTGCACCAGGAATGGCACCTGCAGTGCTGTACCATTGGTATGTGTAGCCAGTACCTGTTGATGCCGACAGTGTAACACTGCTACCATTGCAGATTGAAAGCGGCCCAGACGCAGTAACAAGCATTGATGGCACCGGAACAACTGTAATAGCAACAGGTGCAGAAACCTCCCAGCAGCCAGAGCTGTTAGTGACGCGAACTGTGAAGTTACCAGGTGTAAGAACAGCATATGTACTGTTTGTAGCGCCTACTATTGGCGTGCCACTCTCTGACCATTGATAAGTGAGACCTACGCCGGTATTAGCATTCAGAACCAGCGGCGTGCCGGCACAGGTGGATGTAACACCTCCCGGTACGGTAATGGTAGCTGTCGCAGCATTTACAGATACAGTCATGGGTACAGACAAAGTAGAACAGCCTGCAGCCACATTAACACGGGCAGTATAACTGCCGGATGTGCCAACGGTAAGCGTTGACAACGTAGCTCCCGGAATCAACGTGCCCGATTCAAACCACTCGTAGGTAACCCCGGGAGTAGCTGATACAGCAATCGTTACAAAATCGCCAGGGCAAAGTACCGTATCGCCAAGCGGAGAGAGCACAGCAGGTGGTGCGGCGCTTACCGTTACGACCAATGTGCGAGAACAGCCCGCGGCTGATGTATAAGAAATAGTAGTAGTGCCCGTGGCAACACCTGTTACCACCCCGCCAGCACTAATAGTTGCAGTAGGAGTAGAAGAACTGCTCCATGCACCACCGGTAGAAGTAGTGGTAAGCGTAACCGTAGTAGCAGGACAGAGTATAGTTGGACCCGTGATCACATTTGGTAGTGGATTCACCGTTATGGTGCGGGTGCGGAAGCAGCCTGTGCCCGGGTGCTCGTAGGAAATGATCGCAGTGCCTGCCGCACCACCGGTTACAATGCCCGTTGTTGCGCCTACAGGTGCGTTTGTTGTGTTGCTTGATGTCCAGGTTCCGGCCCCAGGGCTACTGGAGAAGGTCACAGTGCTGCCGAGACAAACGCTTGTTGTTGCCGGAGTGATGGCCCCCGGCTGAGCAAGGACTGTAACTGTGCGCGTTATGTAGCAGCCGCTGCGTGTATAGGTCACTGTAGCAGTGCCAGCTGCCACCCCGGATACGGTACCAAACCCGCTGACCGTGAATATTGCCGTATTACTGCTGCTCCATGTTCCAAATCCGGGTGAACCGGATAGAGAAGTCTGTGCATTCTCACATACGGTAAGTGTTCCACTAATACCGGTTGGCAATGCTCCTACGGTTACAGTGCGCGTTGCAAAGCAGCCGTTTGTGGTTGTATAAGATATAAGTGTAGTACCCGCTGTAATGCCCGCGACGTCGCCTGTAGACGGATTAACGGTACCGTTGGCAGGAGTAGAGCTCGACCATGTGCCTCCCGGAGTAGCATTAGCAAGAGTGGTAGTTTGCCCCACACATACGAAGGGGATTCCTGTGATTGCCGCAGGCGATGCTAATACTGTAACAACCAGCGAAGTGGTACATCCCGTACCCAGGGTGTACACTATTGTTGTTGTGCCTGTGGTGAGTCCATCCACCACACCGGAAGTGGCATCTATTGTACCTACAGTTGCGTCACTGCTGGTCCATGTGCCACCCGTACTGGTGCTGCCAAGTGCGGTGGTCCTACCGGTACAAACAGTTGCAGAGCCCGTAATTGTGGCAGGCAGCGGATTAACTGTAACGATTGTGGACCGGACGCAGCCAGTAGAAGTTGCAACAATGCTGATGTTTACTGTACCTGCAGAAATGCCACCAACAAGACCGGTGGCGGAGTTGACTGTACCTATAGCTATATCAGATGATTGCCATGTGCCGCCGCCCGATGGTGCTGGTATGCTGGACAACGGCGTAGTGGCGCCAACGCATAGGCTACCCACGCCTGTAATTGGAGCGGGCAGTGGTGCAACGGTGGCCATCGCCACGCGGAAGCAACCTGTAGGCATCATGTAGGTGACGTTAATAGTACCTGCGGAAAGACCGGTAAATACGCCCGATGTAGGATCGATAGTGCCCACCAGTGACGGGAACGCCGTGCTCCATGCCCCACCGGTAATGTCAGATGCCAATGCCGATGTCTGCCCTACGCAAACGTTCAGTCCGCCCGTAATCGGGCCCGGCTGTGCATTCACAGTCACTGTCAATTCAGACTGGCAGCCGGATGTAAGTTTATATGTGATGATCGCTGTGCCCACTGCATTGCCCACAAGCACACCTGTGCTTGACACGGAAGCAACGAAATCGTCACTGCTACTCCAGAAGCCACCGCCAGGTGTACATACAAGTGGTGTACCGGCGCCCACGCATACCGTAGGCGTGCCGGTGATCGGTCCCGGTGTAATATTTACAGTAAGTGTTGTTGTTGAATAGCAGCCTGTAGGCAGTATGTATGATAGGGTTGTGGTTCCGGTTGTGATCCCGGTCACTTCGCCGGTTGACGGATCTACAAACGCCTCACCAACTGTACTAGTAGACCATGTTCCACCTGGAATAGTGGTAATCATTGTCCTGATCTCTCCTTCACAAAAGCCCGGGTAACCGAGTATGGGAGAAACAGGATTTACCGTAACGACAGCGGTGGAAAAGCAGCCCGTCGGCACCCTGTAAGTGATCATTGTAGTACCACCTGTAACACCCGTAACAACACCAGTGGTGCTAACTGTGCCGATGGCCGGTGTGCTGCTGCTCCATGTGCTACCACCGGTTGCAGGAGTGACGCTCAAAGAAGTTGTTGAACCTTCACACACAGTCATCGTGCCAGTGATGGCAGGAGGGATCGGGGTTGGGTTCACGGTAACTATGGCGGTAACCTCGCATGTGCCAACCGTGTAAGTAATTTCTGCCGTACCGGCCGAAACACCTGTTACGAGGCCCGTCACAGGGTTTACTGTCGCAATTGCTGTAGAGCCCGATGTCCAGACACCACCAGGGAAGATATGATCCAGGTCGGTAGACAATGTAACGCATGTGCTGAGACCGCCCGTGATGTCAGGGCAGCTCGTTGAAACTGTGTAACTATCGAAATATGCATTGAGTGCATCAGGACCGGAACCGGTAAACGTTACAGAATAGTTTGAATAGAAGCCAAAAAACGACATTGCGGTTCCTGTAAATACAGCGTCTACAGCACCACCCACAAGTGTTGAAACACCGGTAGAAGGATCAGCAAAAGCACCCGCTCCGTCATCCCTGAGGTATAGTTCCCATGAATCGGCAACCGGATTGTAAACGACGCGAACACTCATATAATCGGTTGGGGCACTCATAACCAGTCCTGACGTAACCAGTGGCGTAACTGCGCCAGTGAGACCACCGGAAAAACGCACCAGTTGAAGCGACAGCGAAACAGCCGGATTATAGATCACAGCATATCCATTACCCAGCGAGCGGATGTCTGCATTATCTGATGCCAGCACCACCGCTGCCTCATTCTGACCTGGTCCAAAACCGGAAGCTGCTGCACCGGTCCTTATATTAAACGTCCACGTAACTAACTGAGTATTACCAGTGAGCGTTGTAACAAACGGTGCAGTGTACACTGACATCGGAGCAATTGCATACGCATAACCATTATTAGTAGTAGATGGTACAGGTGCCACACTCGTGTAAGAGGCGAGCTGGTTGTCTGTGAGAACCATAGACCCGGCTGGTCCACCAATAGCCATTGCTGCGAAACTACCCGGCGCTGCATCTGAACTTCCCGATGAAGAAACGAAAGCCGCAGACGGGGAGCCGCCAGGGATAGGACCTAACCCGCCAACACCGGGAAACATGTTGGAGTAGACCACTGTTTGAGCGTTTGCACCGCATACTGCAAGTACAATCGCAGCGCTACAAACCAAAAAACGTAACAAATTGTTCATAGAAAACTATTTTGAATGCAACCAAGGAGCAAGGTAAGAATTTATCAATGAATTAGCAAAGGAATGGCGCTGCATCAAATAATGATACAAATGTGATGAAACACAATTATAAACTTATGGTTAAAATCAACTAAGTGAGTCGTGCCATTTGCCCAGGCATAGTACACGCCAGGGCATGAAGCTAAATGGGCATTTGCTGTCTGCGATGGCATGTATTTGCTGCATAGTTTCGGTAGGATCGAGCACATTGCCGAATTTGCGACAAGTGTTCTCCGCTCCCGCCAGGAACCAATCCTTACCCTCGCCGCGAAGCCAAAGCTCCTCTGGTGTCACAAATCCCATTTTGTCTTTACGCTCCGTGATAGCGGGCGGCAAAATGTTCTTCATGGCACTCCGTAGAATAGCTTTCCGTGTGCCATTACGGTAAATGAAGCGTTCAGGAAGGCCTGCTGTGAACTCAACAAGGCGATAGTCCATAAACGGCGTACGCGATTCCACACTCCATGCCATTGAGTTCCGGTCCTCGTAACGTAGCAGCGATGGAAGAGGTTCCATGTAAAGCTGACGACGAAGATTTTCCTGTAGGCTATGGGCGGGCTGTGCGTGGATCGTTGTTGGTTCGGCAGGGCGCATCCATGTGGCGTGTTCCACTTTTACCTGCTGTCCTGTGTTTAGCTTTATGGCATTCAGCAGGAACCCTATGGGCCAATGTCCTTTCTCCTTTTTATAATGCAGCGCCTCATCCATCAATGACCAAAAGCGCAGTCGGCGCAAAAGGCCTGAATAGTATGGAATATCGTTGCCACCGTAGCCTGCCAGTTGCTCATCGGCGCCCTGACCGTCCACCATCACTTTCAGGTTTGCCTCGTGACAGGCCTTGAACACGCTCCACTGGCTGAATTGAGAGGTGCTGGCAGTAGGCTCATCCTGGTGCCAGATGAAGCGCTCTGCCTCCTCATAGAGGTTTTTGAAAGATGGGAAAGTACGGTGCGACCTGGCATTGGTTTTTTTGATTACCTCCTGTGCGAACTTCCACTCGTCGAACCTGGCCTGCTCGTAACAAGCTGTCACCGTTTCCTGGCCTGCTGTCTCACCGCGCTCTTTGAGCAGATCAGCAACGATACATACAATGCTGGAAGAGTCCAGCCCTCCCGACAGGCAAGAGCCGACGGGCACGTCTGATCTCAGTCTCAAATCTATCGCGCCGGTCAGTATTTCCTTCAGTTTTTCGGCCGCATCATCATAGCCTCCGCCCCATTTTTGCGGCACCATTTCATACCACTTGTGCAGCGAAAACTCGTGCGCATCCTTATCCAGGTCCATTGCCAGGTAATGTCCCTGGGGTATATTAAAGACCTGGGAGTCGAAAGTTGCAGGAGTCTGGTCCACGGCACCCGAGGCGAGATATTGGCGAACCGCTTTTTCGTTGACAGAAAGTTTGTATCCCGGCGCAGTTCTGATCTGTTTTATCTCAGAGGCCAGGTAAAGACACGCATCACCTTTGTAATAATAGAGGGGCTTCACACCAAATCTATCCCGGACGGCGAAGAGCTTTCGCCGGTTGTGGTCGAGTAGCACAAAGGCAAACATGCCGTTGAAGCGCGCCAGGCAGTCTACGCCCCATTGTGCCCAGGCATGCAATATAACCTCCGTGTCGCCGGTAGTGTGGAAGGTATGTCCCAGGGAGGCAAGCTCAGCCTTTATCTCCAGGTAATTATATATCTCTCCATTGAAAGTAATGGATAGGCCGGCCGGTTTGTATAACATGGGCTGGTGGCCCGCCGGCGACAGATCTAGTATAGAAAGTCGCCGATGACCGAAACCTACTTTAAATTTCTGACCGGGCTGCAGCGTATTGTACCTCCAATGCTGATGGGTGGAGGGAGCCGTATCGCCACCAGCCCAGACAACAGGGTCTTCACCCGGCGACCACGTCAACAACCCCTCATCATCGGGCCCGCGATGCCTTATGATGCTACATGCATCTATCAGTTGGCGCGATTCAGTTTTGGTACCGGAATTTACAATGGTGAGGATGCCGCACATCAGCTTATTGGTTTCGTCGCGCCAAATTACTGCTTAATTGGCGGATAAAAGCGCGTCGACGGTCAATTGTATCACACTTCAGCCGCTACCGGGAAATGGTCATTAGCACAAGTTGTAATATTGCCACTTAAATAAGGGACGCAGTGCGTCTTGCCTAAATTTGTACTAACATTACGCACAAATATTCGCAGATGGAGGTAATTGTACTTGCAGGAGGATTAGGAACAAGACTGCAGGGTGTAATAGGGGAATATCCTAAATGCATGGCAGAAGTGGCTGGCAGACCATTCCTGGCTCATGTATTTGACTACCTGGCGCAACAGCGCTGTGTGCAGGCGATTTTGTCGCTGGGATACAAGCACGAGATCGTTACCGAGTGGGTAGAAAAACAGGACCTACCTTTTGTAGTAGATTATGTGATAGAAAAGGAGCCGAGAGGTACCGGCGGCGGCCTGATGCTGGCAATGCAACAGGCATCTGCAGACAATGTGGTAGTAGTAAATGGCGACACGTTGTTTACCGTGAACCTGGAGCGAATGATGCACTATCACCTTACACAGCACTCCTGTACAACCCTTGCACTAAAAAAAATGTATTCCTTCGACCGGTATGGTGTGGTGAACACGAATGACGGTGGGGTAATAACCTCGTTTGAGGAAAAAACCTACAAGGAAGCGGGTATGATAAATGGCGGGGTATATATAGTGAACCAAAAGCACATTCATTCGAAGCACCTGCCCATAAAATGCTCCATGGAAAAGGACTACCTGGAGAAATACACGGCCGAGGGTAAATTCTACGGTTTTGAAAGTGACGGCTATTTTATAGATATTGGAGTGCCTGCCGACTATGAGCGGGCCCAGGAAGATCTCAAAACAATGGCTTCATGAAAATAGCTATTCTTGGCACTGCCCATCCCCTCCGGGGCGGGCTGGCGGCATTCAATGAACGTCTTGCTTACCAGTTGCAGAATGAAGGGCATGAGGTGACAATTTGGTCGTTCTCGCTGCAATACCCTTCCTTCCTGTTCCCTGGCAAAACCCAGTATACCGATGAGCCCGCACCAAACGGGCTGGACATACGCACAACCGTCAATTCAGTAAACCCACTGAACTGGCTAAGCGTAGGTGCACGAATGAATAAGGAGCAATATGACCTGGTGATCGTAAAGTACTGGCTACCCTTTATGGGACCAGCGTTTGGCACCATACTGAAAAGGGCAAAAAGCAACGGAAAGACACGTGTAGTGTGCATTGTAGACAATATCATTCCGCATGAAAAGCGCCCCGGCGACGCGCAGTTTACCAACTACTTTATTAAGGCGGTAGATGCATTTGTGACCATGAGCAAGGATGTGCTCAAAGATGTAAAAACCTTTACGAGTAAACCAGCAGCCTTCACCCCTCACCCCATTTACGACATTTACAAAGAAGCCGTAAGTAAGGAGGAAGCATGCAAAAAAATAGGGGTAGACCCGTCAAAAAAATACCTGCTCTTCTTCGGATTCATACGCGAATACAAAGGGCTCGACTGGCTGCTGGAAGCGATGGCCGACGAACGTATCCGAAAATCAGGAATTGAGCTGATAGCTGCCGGCGAATATTATAACAAAGACGTAGAAGCAGCGAACAATGCCATAATAGCCGGAAACCAGCTGGGGAGCACCGTGCACATGCGCACAGACTTCATACCGGATAGCGAAGTGCGCTACTACTTCAGCGCTGCCGACCTGGTGGTGCAACCGTACAAGCATGCGACACAGAGCGGCATTACTCAAATCGCATTTCACTTTGAGAAGCCTATGGTAGTAACCAATGTGGGGGGCCTGCCGGAGGTAGTGCCGGATGGAAAGGTGGGCTTTGTAGCCGAACCCGATCCGAAGGCTATTGCAGATGCCATTCTGAAGTTCTTCGAACCAAATGCAATTCCTGATCTGCACGCAAATATCCTGCAGGAAAAAAAGAAGTATAGCTGGGAAACCTTTACGGAAGTAATGATGAAAACTGCCGGACTGGGCAAGTAACTACCAGCCTATCTGCTCCTCGGTAATGTAGTCGTTGCGGTCTGCAGCGTTGCGCACAACCAGCTCTGCAAGGAAACCCGTAAGGAAGAACAGGGTACCCATGATCATACTGGTAAGCGAGATGAAGAAAGCCGGCTTATTCGTCACCGCAACCTGGTCGCCCAGCCGAAGTTTGTCTATGGCAAGCAGTGCAACAAAGACGAATCCGGTAAGGAATGTAAGTGCACCGAGGACACCAAAGAAGTGCATCGGCTTTTTGCCAAACCTGCTGGTAAACTGAATCGTTAGCAGATCGAGGAAGCCATTGATGAAGCGTTCCCATCCGAATTTTGACGAGCCGTATTTGCGTGCACGGTGCTGCACCACCTTCTCACCTATTTTCTTAAATCCGGCTTGCTTTGCCAGTACCGGAATAAATCGATGCATTTCGCCATATACCTCTATGCTCTTGATCACTTTACGACGGTAAGCCTTCAAGCCACAGTTCATGTCGTGTAGCTTTATGCCGGTGATCATCCTGTTTACACCGTTATAGAGTTTAGAGGGAAGATTCTTAGTCACTGCATTATCGTAGCGCACCTTTTTCCAGCCGCTCACCAGGTCGTAACCGTCATTTACGATCATGCTATACAATTCCGGTATCTCATCGGGGCTATCCTGCAGGTCGGCATCCATGGTTATCACCACATTGCCCTCTGCCGCCTTGAACCCCACATAGAGGGCGGGACTTTTCCCGTAATTCCGCTGAAACCTGATGCCTCTTACGGTTGAGAACCTGTCGGTAAGTGAGCGCACGACCTCCCAACTACGGTCAGTGCTGCCATCATCTACCATCACCACTTCGTAACGGTAGCCCTGGGTGGTACATACCCTGTCTATCCACTCTACGAGCTCAGGTAGTGATTCCTCTTCATTATAGAGCGGTATTACGATAGAAAGGTCGGGATGCATTTGCGTGCTAAAATACAGGATTTTGCCATAACACACCTGTAGGCGCTGACATTTAACGGTTTGCGGAGGCAGACAGAGTAGGTGGAAATCAGCATATGTTGGGCGCCCAATCGCAGCTACCTTATTGCAAAACCCGATATTTTGTTATTTTTAAGCCGTTGGCCGGGCAATACCACTCATAAGAAAACAACCGGTTGCGCCATTCAAATTAATAACATATGAAGTACAGAATTACAATTCTCCGGGCTGTTGCACTGATAATTCTGCTTGGCAATCTGGCAGCATGCTCTAAATCGATCTCCGGTAATAAGCGCCCGGACAAGTATCATTACCGCAATGCGGGCCGCCATTGGTAATGGACATGGGAGCCGGTTTTTTGCCAATTTGGTGCGATAGTTCTTTTGCCGGGATTTTTTTGCTTAGATTTGAAACTTATTTTTAAATAAACTCGCTGATTGTATGAAGTCATTGTTACTTACCGCGGCCGTCTTATTGGCATTTGCGGGTAGTATGTTTGCGCAGCCGTTGCCACCCGAGTATAAGTGGGAAGTGGGCGTAAACGGTGGCTACAGCGTCATTACACGTCCTGTGGGCCCTCCGGACACGTACCGGGGCACCTCCACAAACGTGGTAAAGGACATTTCTATACGCGCTACCTACTACTTCAACGAGCATTGGATGATGTCTTTGGATGCGGGCGACAGGCGTTGGGAAACCTTCGGCCAATGGAACCTTAATGGTAAGTTTGGCCGCGCGCTGGATCCCGTTCAAGTGCCTTTTCTACTAGCCAGTCATGCGCTGAACCAGAGCCTCCAGCTGAACTATGTGATACCGTTCTATACGCAGTTTCGCGAGTTCAACAGGGCAAATTTCTACGTAGGTATACAGGGTGGCCTGATCGAGACGATCAACGACGGCTCCCGCGCATACAGCGTTTACAACAAGGGAGTTGATTCGGGTTATACCTATGTATCCGGCTACCACTACGGCTCGGGAATGGGTTATAGTTTGGGCCTGCAGACGGGATTCATCTGGTACCTGGTGCCCCGGCTGGGCGTAACTGCCGAGCTGGCATTGCGCTATGTGAACGTAAACACCATAGATATCAACTATGCCGCACCTAACAGCAATTACCATTTAATGCACTTCCCTCAATCTGTGGGAATTCGTTACAGGTTCTGATAGCTTTCCGTACTTATTTACTTTTTTACTTCCCGGCACGCCGGGAAGTTCTTTTTTAGAGAGTTACCGCTGCAAAGGAGCCGAAAGCATAAGTAACTTTAACAATTAAAATATCCTTGCGGCACAGGATTTGTAATACCATTATGCCGACATTTGTTGGTACACGTTAAAGACAAAACGATATTATGAAGCAGCTACTATCAGCCTTGTTTATATGTATAATGTTCGCCGCCCCCTCGTTTGCGCAGTCGTCGCATATGGAGGACGGCCTGGAATGGTACACAGACCTAATGAAAGCACAGGAAAAATCAAAGGCTACCAACCGTCCCATTTTCGGATTCTTTACCGGTAGCGACTGGTGCGGATGGTGCCACAAGCTACAGGCAGATGTATTTTCAAAACCTGAGTTCAAAAAATGGGCGAAAGAAAAGGTAGTGCTCCTGGAGCTGGATTTCCCCCGCCGTAAACAACTGCCACAGGAGACTATGCAGCAAAATGCATCTCTGCAGCAGGCATTCCAGGTGCAGGGCTACCCTACAGTGTGGCTGTTTACCATGGACCAGGACAAGAGCACACAGAAAATGAACATTAATGCCCTGGGGTCGCTGGGCTACCCTGCAGGTTCTGAGCGTGGCAAGGAGCAGGTAACCTTCCTGAACAACGCCAATGGCATACTTGCTAAGAAGCAGGGGTAAGGGCAATTAAAAGTCAAAAAACAAAACTTAAAAAAGCACTCAAACCGGGTGCTTTTTTCGTTTGGGCCGGGGTCCGGCGCACAATCGTTTGCGTGTTGAATTATGGGGCAACTCCTTCGGAGTTTTAGATTTGTTATTCTCTTCTACCACGAGCTGCGCACGGCGCTAATGACGGGGATGCCCTCCGGGCATTTCATCCTGAGGAATTCAGAGGCACCCTATTTCCCGTTTTAAAAGGGTGATAAGCGGGAGTTACCGCGCATTTGCATAGTTCACCACTGCTTCCAGCATCTCCCGGCAAAGTTGCTCGGTTTGCCTGTCATCCTTCATCAGCAACTTGTTGGCGGCATTGTCTACATTTCCACACTCCAGGATAACTGAAGGACATGAAATTCCATTCTGCAACAGCACGTCACGCTCGGTAGACAAGGTGGTGCGCCCGGTCATCACAAAACGCGACTGCAAAGCCAGTGATAGCTTTTTACTTTCCTGATAATCGGTAGACGACGGACTGACGATAGCCTCAAAGTCGTTCACCGTCTCATTGGGTGGATCTACTTTACGTACATGTAGCGAAAGCAAGAGGCGCGGTTTGCTGCTATTAATAATATTGATTCGTTCCTGTAGAGACAATGTTGAGTCGGAGGTTCTTACCAGCCTTACATCAACGTTGTAAGAAGATGCCATCATCTGCATCTGTGCGCACATTTTCAGCACCTGCCCCTTCTCAACGACTGCCCCATCTGCGCTCACAGCGCCATTGTCTGCGCCGCCCTGGGCAGCATCCAGCATTATCGTTGTCCGCTCTTTCGCGGTGACATCAGCCGTTTTCTTCTCTCGTTGGCAAGAGATAACGCAAATGGCCAGAATAAACAAACGAAACAGGAGGCGCATTCTCATCTAACGCCAATAAGTAAGCCTGTAGTATAAAAAAAGGGAGGCTTCGGCCTCCCTTTGGATAATTAATTTGCGTTTGCGTAGGTAGCTACACCGCTGAGTATATCTCGGCTAAGCTTGTCTATACCGGCCTCGGAATTTATCAGCGCCATGTCGCGCGGATTGTCCACATTACCCAATTCTATCAGGACCGAAGGGTGTTTCGTTCTGCCGGTAACTATAAGTCCCTTTTGGCGATAGCTCGTTTTTAGTCCGTCTGCGCTCATCGTATTCCCTATGGCGGAAGCAAGCTTCTGGCATTCCGCCTGGTCGCTACTGTGGCGGGATATCAGCAGCTTTACGCCGTCCTTTGCAATACTTTCGTTTACTGTCATACCCTCTGTAGTGGTACCACCTTTGTAGCTTTTATTCACGTGTATCGACACCATTACTGCTTTCTCCAGCTTATCTGCTATTGCCGGCCTGTCTACCAGGTTGATGTACTTGTCGTCCGGCCGTGTTTGTATTACTGTTACGTTATACTCACCGGCTAGGGCGGCAATGCGCTTGCACACCCGGAGGTTCATGTCTTTCTCCAGCGTACCGTCCGGAGCTACTGCACCCTGGTCCACGCCGCCATGGCCCGCATCCAGCACAAGCGTGATGTGCTTCTTAGCGGTAGTGACCGGGACAGTGTGTACCCTGAAAGAAAATAGTAGCACAGGCACTATCATTAACGGTACGATCATCGCCCTGCGCAGATTTCTGTAGCTGGTTTTGTTTGTTATGCTCAGCATCATAATTCGTAGTTTAATTGATGAATAAAAAGGATTGATCATTACAGGGAGTGCACTCTTGTAATATGGTTCAAGCAGCATTGTGGCAAATGCTGAAGTATCGTTGTCTGTTATGGCCTCTTCATCGGCCAGGAATTCGTGAACAAGGGCCAGCTCCTTGTTTATGAGCCAGAATACAGGGTTGAACCAGCACAGTGCAATAGCGACCTGCATGGCCACCTTATCAAGCGTGTGCCACTGGCGCATATGAACGAGTTCATGCTTTAGTATCAGTTGACCGGCCTCACTGTGTTCGTCAAGCCCATCTTTCCAGAAAATGTTTCTGAAGAAGGAAAACGGGGCCCTGCCGTCGGATGTGATCACCAGGTTGTAGCCATCGCGACGTGCTTTCAGTCCGGCCCTTCGAACACGGTAAATACTACCGACACTGTAGAGCAACCACACTAATAGCGAGAGCGAAACGGTTCCATAACCAATAGACAACCACTCACCCAACGTCCAGGCATATGTGGCCGCCTTTACCACCGGCATTGGCTCTTCTCCATCAGTAACCACAAACTGCAGCAACTTCAGCGCAGGCGTTGCGGCTGTCTTGCCGGGAATCCAAAAGTCAAACCGGAGGAACGGCACTACCGTAGCTGCCAGCACAGTGAGCAACAGGTAGAACCTATTAAATGCGTGCATCTTTCGTCCACGCAATACCAGCCAGTAGTAGCCCATCATCAGGCCGCTTATTGCAAGCGATTTCAGTATCAGGTTTATTGTCTGCTCCATACTGCTTTATTTCTTTTTCAATTGTTTCAGTAATAGTTCCAGATCTTGAACGCTCAGCTTCTTCTCGTCAACCAGGAAGGAAACGACATTGCTGAATGACCCATTGAAATAGCCACGTGCTACACCTGAGAGTGTGGCGCCGGAATAGGCTTCCTTGCTTACGGCGGGATGGTAACGAAAGAACCTGCCAACCGCCTCTGTACGCACAAACTCTTTTTCAACAAGGATCTTTAGTATAGTGGCTACCGTGTTCTTGTGCGGCTGCGGCTCAGGCATGGCTTCCACCACTTCCATTAGCAGACCGCTGCCCAGGTCCCACAGCACCATCATTACCTGCTCTTCTGCCTTCGTTAGCGTTTTCATTTGCTCCTGAACTAATTTTATAGTTCAAAAGTAAACTAATTTTTTAGTTCACAAAATAATTTTCTCTTTTACCCGACTTTCTCCCAATTCGGCATGTACCATATAATGGTTAACTTGTGACGCAAAATCACAGAATTTATGGAATTAGCTAAGCGTTTCTTGCGCTCTGCGCTGCTCATTGCAGTAATCGGCTACACCGGCATCTCCTACTCAAAGGATAGTGACGACGGCATATCAAAATACAAATGGTCGAGTGAACGTAACGGCGGATACAACTACAAGTATGTAACCAACGACCCTACAAAAACCCGCTTCTACACTTTAAGCAATGGCCTCACGGTGATATTGAGCCCCACAAAAAAGGAGCCAAGGATGCAGGTGTACATAGCAGTGAAGGCAGGTAGCAAGACAGACCCTGCTGACCACACCGGACTGGCACACTACCTGGAGCATATGATGTTTAAGGGCACGGAAAATTATGGCTCGCTAAACTATACGAAAGAAAAACCGATGCTGAATATAGTGAACGCACTGTATGAGCAATATAACAAGACCACGGACGAGGCTGCGCGTGCTGTCATCTATCACAAGATAGATTCCGTATCAGGGCTCGCAGCAAAATTTGCCATTGCCAATGAGTATGACAAGATGATGAGCGCCATCGGAGCCAAGGGCACAAACGCCTTTACATCTTTTGAGCAAACGGTGTATACTGAGGATATACCTGCCAATGCTGTGGACAAATTCCTGAAAGTACAGGCGGAGCGTTTTCGCGATCCTGTGTTCAGGATTTTTCATACCGAGTTGGAGGCAGTGTATGAAGAGAAAAACCGCGGCCTGGACAACGACAACCGTAAAGTATCTGAACTGATGCTGGCCAATCTGTTCCAAAACCATAACTACGGAAAGCAGACCACGATAGGCACAGTGGAGCACCTTAAGAATCCAAGCCTTATCGAGATCCGCAAGTACTACGACAACTACTATGTTCCCAACAACATGGGCATCATCATATCGGGCGACTTTGACCCGGACGTGATGATAAAGAAAGTGGACGAATACTTCTCCTACATGCAGAAGAAAAGTGTTCCCAAATATGAATTCAAACCCGAAGCACCCATAACGTCTCCGATAGAAAAAGACGTATTCGGACCGGACGCAGAGTTTGTATCTATAGGCTATCGCATGCCGGGCATACATGAGAAGGATGCGCTGGTATCAGACCTGGTAGGACAGATACTTACCAACGGACGTGCCGGCCTAATAGACCTGAACCTGGTGAAAAAGCAGAAGCTACTCCGCGCATTCGCATTTACCAGCACCCTCATTGATTATGGCTACATGAACCTGCGCGGCAACCCTACCAAGGGACAGTCGCTGGAAGAAGTGAAGACACTGATGCTGGGCGAAGTAGACAACCTGAAAAAAGGCAACTTCGATGATGCACTGCTTACTTCCATCATCAACAATGCGAAAAAAGACCTGATGGAGCAGAATGAAAAATATGGCTCCCGTGCAGGTGCACTGATGAGCACCTTTACCAGCGATGACGACTGGCGCAATAATGTTGCTTATGCAGACAGGCTATCAAAGATCACTAAGAAGGATGTTGTGGACTTTGCTAATAAGTACATGGGGCAAAACTATGTAGTAGTGTACAAACGCAAGGGAGAAGATAAAAGCATTTCGAAAGTGCCGAAACCGCCTATCACCGCAGTAGAAACAAACAGGGACGCCCAGTCACAATTTGTGAAGACGGTAATAAACATGCCTACACAACCCATCAAACCTGTGTGGGTAGATTACACCAAAGACATCAAACGAGGCATGGTAGGCCCGGCGGAGTTGCTGTACGTGAACAACCCGGACAATGACCTGTTCCGCATGGCTTATCGCTACAAAACCGGCAAATGGAATGATAAGCGCATTGCAGTGGCTGCGCAGTACCTGCAATTCCTGGGAACAGACAAAATGAGTGCTGAGGACATTTCAAAAGACTTCTACAAGCTCGCATGCAGCTTTAATATCCGCGCAGAGAACGAATATACTACAGTGTACCTGGAAGGACTGCAAGAGAATTTTGACAAGGCAGTAGCGCTGCTGGAAGACCTGCTGGCAAACTGCAAGACAGACGACGAGGCATTGAAGTCGCTGAAAGCAAACATCAGCAAAAGCCGCACAGATGCCAAGAACAACAAAGGAGCCATTATGCAGGGACTGGTAAATTATGCCCGATATGGCGACAAGAACCCGTTTAACTACGTACTCACAGACGCTGAACTGGAATCGCTGACAAGTGCCGAACTAACCGGTCTCATTCACCAACTTGCCGGCATCAGCCACCGTGTGCTCTACTACGGACCAGCTTCACTCACAAATCTATCGGCTTCGCTGAAGACGGCTCACAAACTACCGGCCATGTTCGGACCTGCGCCGGCAGCTACCGTGTTTGCATTTAAGAACCAGGATAAGAATGAAGTATTGTTTGCTGACTATGATATGGTGCAGGCTGAGATACGCTGGGTGCGCAACATACCTGGCTATGACCCTGCAAGGCAACCTATCATTGATATGTTCAACAACTACTTTGGTGGCAACATGGGCGCGCTGGTGTTCCAGACCATACGCGAGAGCAAGGCGCTGGCCTACTCTACAAACGCATATGCTGCCGCTCCCAGTAAGAAGGAAGACCCCTACTTTGTAACAGCATACGTTGGCTGCCAGGCAGATAAGTTCAATGAGTCTGTAACGGCCATGAATGAACTACTCACCGAGCTGCCGTCTGTAGAGAATAATCTGGATGCTGCCCGCATGGGACTGAAGAAGGATATAGAAACTGAGCGCATCACGCAGGATGGCATTCTGTACAACTTCCTCGAAGCGGAAGAAAAAGGACTCAATGAGGACATCAGGAAAATCGTTTACCAATCTGCAGACAAGGTGGGTTATCCTCAATTGAAGCAGTTTCACGGCGAATTCATGGCCAACAAGCCGTACAGCTATTGTATAGTAGCATCTGAGAAAAACGTAAAAATGGCCGATATGGAAAAGTGCGGCACAGTGAAAAAGCTGTCGCTTAACGAGATATTCGGTTACTAGGCCGCTATTTGCGAATGGCCCTTACCTAGTAGCAGCTTCAAACTGCTCCTTCGTAAGGGTCATTTCTATTTCGTCACCATTGCGACCGGTTTCAACAAAACCCCACTTACGGTAAACGGATAGCGCACCGACATTGTCCTTATGCACACCCAGGTATATCTCGTGCAGCCCTGCCGCAAAACCCATTTCCAGCATCATGCGGGTAGCCTTAGATGATATGCCCTTGCCCCAATACTGCGTAGCGCCGATGTGTGTGTGAAACTGCGCACGGCCATCCTCTATGTCCGTGAGCGTTACGTTGCCAATATATTCGTCGGTATCCTTGATGCAAATAGCATAGCGCATTACGTTCGTTTGCGCGAGCACGCGTTCCATCCACTGCCGCTCTATCTCTTCCGTTACAACAATGTCCGGACGCGAACCTGTGTATTTCCAGACGTCAGGGTTGTTGCGCCAATGATAGGCTACCAATTCATCACCCATGCGCAATGGCCTTATGTATATGTCTATCATTTTTCTATTCGCTTTATGATCTCATCCATATCTGCAATGTCATATCGCTGGTCTATAGGCAGGCTTAGCAGGTTCAGCGCCAGGTCGTGCTCTACCGTATCGTTCGGCATATCCCGGATCACATTGGGCCAGTAGACCCCGATGTAAACCTTCTGCTCAATGAGTTTATGAAGCATCTCTATGGATGCAAGCAGCGGGTAAGACATGCCCATACTTTCCGATGGGAGCGTAAGGCGGTTCCTATTACCCAGTGCCTTGTGCAAGTGTGCATAGTTTGCACTTCGCCTTGCTTTCGCGCTATCGTAGTCTATATTCTCCATGACCTGTTGCGTAGAGCGGGACATCAGCTTAACAGGTTCATTAGCAAACTCATTTTCAATGTGTTTGTAAAAACCATAGTGTGCCGTAGCGCCCTCATCGCGCCGGCCTACCAGGTGTTCATATCGCGCATAGGATGTGTCCTCCTGCACATCCATTACCGGGTGTTTTGTAGCAGCTACATATGCACCGTCCGGCACACCAAAAAACTTCCTGCAAGAGTAGAAAGTGTCTACGCCGCTATGTACCGGCGAAAAGAAGCTGTGTGCGTTGTCTACTATGAGGTTTGGGTACTTGCCCACCAGCGTTGCGATGTAGTCATCCTTCAGCCCGAAGAAGTTGATGTATAGAATGGCCTCATCTGCTCCCACCACAATATCAGAAAACTCAAAATTGTAATCGATGTGATACAACTCGTAGGGCAGCCCCAGGCGCTCCAGGGGTGTAATAAGAGCACTACAGTGGTAGTGTGGAAGGTAGAGCTTCTTGTAATTGTGCGCCCGCAAAATATATTCCAGCGCGTTCCTCCCGGTGTTTAACCGTACAAGACCTCTGTGATATTCACTGTTGCGATTGCCGAGCTCCAGCTCCAGGTACCCTCCCAATTCTTTCATATGAGTGTATAGTTTTTCAGCATTTCCGTTATTTCGTCGCGGCTGTGCTGCATGCACACGTCCACAATCGACAGGCTGCCTGTTCCCTTGATAAAATTGAGCGTTATCCCGTGTGGTTCGAAGTCTTCTTTTTTGTAGAGCTCCTGGCCACCAATTGGATTTATGTAGTGGTCGGCATGCTCGGGCTTCAGAATATTAACGAGGTTTTGCACGCGGTCTTCTGTTTTAGTGTAGCCTTCCTCTGATGATGTCTTAAACTTAGTTTGCAGTCCCAGGTATTCAGAGAACTTCTTTACGCTGTCTATGGCCATCTCTGATATGGTGCGGTGCCGGGCTGCGAACAACTCGTCGACCACCGGGAACACATCCTTGAAAAAGGGAGAGCGTGCGTAGGAGTGCCTTATATTCGCGTGGATCTTCGCCATCTCCTTCAGCTTCCAGTTTATCTCGGTATCCTTGATAAGCCTGTATGAGCTGGCATCCACAATGGGAATGGTGAACAGGAATTCTTTGCCCATAGACATAATCCGGTTCCTGTTTATCCACCCGCCTCTTATGTAATTCACGTCATCGTAAAAGACGAAAAGGTCTACTGCAGCAACTAGCTGAAAGTATCCCAGGTAGGGACAAACATATGGCTGCATGATAGCTGCTTTCATCAATGGCTAAAATTAGCTCTTCTTCTTTGACTTTAGCAGCGATGGGAAGAACATGACAATTGTGAGATAGGCAAGGTCCTTCATGTTGAAGCCTGAATAGCGGAAATAATTTCCCGAGTTCTGCCACACGTATCGCATCTTTTCCCACCCTTTCCTGTCTCCTGAATAATAGATCAGTTGTGTGCGAGCCATCTCCAGTAGTCGCTTCCGGAATATAGCATCATATTTATAGTCAAAGAATTCATTAGCCCCTTCGTACATCTGGAACTGTGCCTTGTGTGCCTGAGCAAGCACATAAGGTGTCTTGGTGATGCCGCCGGGGTGATGGCGGTAAATAGCAGTTACACCGGGTATGCGCCTGATCTTTCCCTGATGTGAAATGACGAGATGTATGGCTATGTCGCCGCTTATTGCTTCTCTAAAGAACTTTGGAATGGGATTGGGCAGCAGGTTACGGAAAAACAATGTCGCAGTGGGAATGAAAACTTTGTCGGCCATTATCACATCCTCTATCGTATAGTCTTCGCGGGTTGCCGGCTCAAATGGGTTGCCCAGTTCCCGGCCCGTCTCGTCTATAACATCTGCATCGGTGAAGCACATTGTATATTCTGGATGGGCCTCCATAAAGGCTACCTGTTTAGCCAGCTTATATGGGTCGCTCCAGTAGTCATCGCCTTCCAGGAATGCGATATACTTTCCGGTGCAACGCTGCAGACAGTTAATGGCGTTTTGCTTAGCTCCCAGGTTTTGCGGAGGTAGCAATGGCACTATGATGTCCGGATAGAGCTCATAATATTTGTTGATGATGGCCCGGTTACCGTCTTTAGAGCAGTCGTCACCAATTACGAACTCTATTTTAAAATCGACCTTCTGCTCCAGCACACTAAGGATAGCCTGCTCAATAAATGGCTCATGATTATAAGTAATGGTGCAGACGCTCACCAGAGGTGCATCGTTATTCATTCCGGCAGATAAAGTATTGGTAGTTAGTTGATTCTGAAAGGGAATACAGTAGGTGATTGCGAAAATACGCAAATAAGCACCAATACTGACTATTATCATTCACCACGAGAAATAAACGCGTAGTTTTGCGCCATCAAAAGGCTAAAAATCCAACGAATATGAGTCCGAATTTCCTCAAAGAAGTTGCGTACAGTGCCACTCCGAACTTTGCTTCTGAATTCAGAGATACGCTGAAAACATATAAGGTAGTACATCTCACCGGCGTGCCGAAAGAGGTAGACTACAAAACTTTCTATTCCGGTCTTGTAGACCAACTGGGAGAAATTGTAAATGTAGATGAGGACATAAAAACCGGTAACGCAAATGCCGACCAGCGCTGGACGGATGTGCGCTATGATAAGGACCACCAGTACACATTCCGCCATGCCAATGTGCGGCAGCCACTGCATACCGATGCAGCATATGTCAACTTTGAGCTGGATGTAAACTTCTTTTTCTGTACAGAGCAGGCAGAGATAGGTGGGGCTACTACATTTATCGACTCCGACGACCTCATTTATATACTTGAAAAATTTGAGCCTGAGCTCTACGCAAAGCTAACAACACTCGTTGTAGATTTTGGCAAGGGTGAGGACCAACGCAAGCGTCGTAAGATCATAGATACAGACGACCGCGGTGTGAAGCTGAACTGGAACTGGTATCGCGTAATGGACGACAACAAGCCTGAGGTGAAAGAAATGTGCGAACAGTTTCACAACTTCCTGGAGAAGAAGATAGTAGAAGGCGGCCTGCTTTTCCCCGTTTACCTGAAACCCGGTGAGGCAGCATTCTTCCAGGACGACAGACTACTCCATGGTCGCAACTCTTTCTATGGCGCACGTACACTCATAAAAGGAGGATTTAACTTCAACTAATGAGTGAATTAATGAGCAAGCTCGGCGGTACAGACATCAACCGTATGGGCTTTGGCTGCTGGCAACTTGCCGGCGCCTACGAACTGGGCGGCCGCGCAAATGGATACGGCAATATAGATACAGATGAGGCCATCCAGGCCGTGCACACCGCACTCGATAATGGAATTAACTTCTTTGACACCGCAATAGCCTACGGCGAAGGCAGGTCTGAGAAAGTGCTGGGTGATGCGCTGGCATCTTATAAAGGGAAAACAAAACCCGTTGTTTGCACCAAGTACGGTATAGTTGAAGGCTCCGGATCGGACGACGACGACTTTTCCGGCGACAATCTTGTGCGAAGTGTAGAGAATAGCCTCAGAAGGTTGGATATAGATAAGTTGGGCGCCATTCTATTGCACAATCCGACTGACGATTTCAACTTCGGATCTTTCGACATAACCCCGTTTGAGAAGCTTAAAGAACAAGGCCTGATCGATTCGTACGGCGTAAGCTGCCGCACGCAAAAGGGCGTTGCAAACGTGCTGCGACATAATTTCGGCAACGTAATAGAAGCTGTTTACAACCCGCTGGACAGGCGGTATGCCAACTACTTCAGCAATCCCGATCATGCGCATTACACATTCATCTGCCGTGTGCCTCTTGCATCTGGCTTTTTGAGCCCACGCACACTGAATGAGGACAGGACATTCGGGAGTGATGATATCCGTAGCAACTTCAACCAGGAGCAGGTGCAGTGGGTTACCGACTCCGTTCGCAAGCTATCATTCCTGGATAGTATGGATGGTGGAATTACGGTAAGCGCATTGCGATTCCAGCTCTCCAACCCACATAACACAGTGGTGATCCCGGGAATACGCAACATGCAGCAGGTGAGAGACGCTATTCTGGCTATGAAACTGGGGCCGTTACCGGCCTATACGTTGCAGCACATTGCCGAGACAGTACCCGAGGTATTTTACCGGTGGAGGTAGGCTAGAAATATACCTTCACCTGGTCGGGCACCCTCACGCCATTGACAATAGTGTCCTGGTAGAAGTATTTTTCCTCTTTGAGTATTCCCCAAAGGTTCATTACGCGGGTTATCTTCTCTGATTCGCGATAGTCTCTTACCAAAAACCAATTGAAGATAGTGCACTGCTCTTCCAGCCGCACTATCTTGTCTTTTGATGCAACGACCTTCTCTATGGCCGCACGCTCGCAGGAGTTATCAGGAATGTCGCGTGTATTCGCCAGCGCAAAATGTGCCAGTGACATGGTAAGAAAGGCAACATATATTTTCTTGTATCGAGCCGATATTGTCTGCAGGATGTAGAAAGCGGAAATGCCGAAAAACCCCACCATACCTACCAGGGCCGGAGAGAAGATGTCGCGCCTTATGATATTTGGGCGGTAGAATCGATAACCTCCCAATGGCAGCATAAGCACGAATATGGTACAAAATAAGAATGTCCACCACATCAGATTGATGGTCCTCTTCGCTTTGGCATCATCGCGACGAGTATAGAGTATTACAGCGTTGACAATTATCATGAGCGACAACAACCAGAGTCCCTTGGTTGAGAAATGTTCCCAGAGACCTTTGGGCAGGCGGCTATATCGTACAGAAAGCGGCATTTGCTGCACATAGCTTTCTGCATTTGCGAGCCCAATATAGTAGCAATATGCCGACGACAGCAAGACGATGACACCCAGTATATAATGTAAACGAGGAATGGAGCTGAGCGAAGCCCAGATGCGACGACCAAACGGTAGCGCTTCCTGCTCCTTCATGTGACGGAAGAACATGGCAGCCAGCATCAGTGCATAAACTATGCATATAAGTGGCCCTGCCAGCGGCCCGTTATAGCCATTATATATTGCCAGCAGCACCAGCAGCGTAGTCAGCACCGGGCCGTAGTGCGTCTTTCGGCCATGGTACGCATCCATAAAGAATGGCAGAAAGAAAAGGAGGATCAGGATGTTGACGCGGGTATAGGCAAACATGCTAATGAGCATAGGGTCTACAATACCCATGAGCCACCGGTATGCGCCGGTCTGTATTACCGGGCAAATGATGAGAGCGGCCATGAGAAATTTCCTCGAAAAGACCCGATAACTACCGCTGGCCATGGCGCTGAGTACGTAGATATAAAGCATTTTCATCAGCACCGTAGATGTGGCACAGGCCATATACAGGCTGTTGAGCGGAGTGGTGATCTTCTGAAAAAGGAATGGTACTGTTCTGAAATAGTTATGTATGAGCCAGTATCCCAGGAACCCGTTGGAACCGGCATACTTTGCGTGCCTTAGCAATACATCCTCACCAAATGGATTCCGCAGCGTTTGTTCATACAGCTTTGTGGGTAGCACTATTTCTACCAGGTCACCGTCTATGTTATTATGGTACTGCAGGTAAAACACAAATACCAGGTCAGCCAGTATATATGCGAGTATGCCAATCTTTAGTAACCTGCTCATCCGTATTTTTTTATGCTCCCGTGCTGTGTCTTACATGTATGCCCATGCTCCTTACAAGGTCTTCAAGCTTTTTTCGCTCCGATGTGTGCATTTGAATGCGCATTGGCTGTCTGTTCTCACCCGCCTTCCACAAGCTGCTGAATGCATTGGCGTCTTTTATCACTATTTCACGGGTGTCCGAAGGTAAAACGACTACGGCCTTTGAGCCGGGACGAAATAAGGACCGCAACGTAATTTTCTCCTTGTCTACGATCGCAATCTGGTACCTGCTGACCATAGTACGAATATTATCTACAACTACTATCAGTACAAATCCTCCCCACACATACCACTGACGAATAATAAAGTAGCCGAAACAGACTATAGCGATGGAAATCAGCCCTATCATCACAATGCTCTTTATTCCATAGACTTGTCTCATTGCGAATGGCATCTTAACTGAATCAAAAGTAAAGAAAATCTGCCTTAGAGCAGTTGATGCAGCGCATTGATAACAACATCCGCATCAAGTTCATAGTACATCGGAAGTCGCACCAGGCTGTTCGTATATCTGTCGGCCTGTGGCAAATCGCGTCCATCATGCTTATCAGCATAAAAAGCACTTTTGTGCAGACTCAGGTAGTGGAAGACAGCAATAATGTTATTCTTCCTCAACCCCTCTATGAGTGCAGTGCGTTCTTCCAGTCCATTTGTCAGCACATAAAACATGTGCGAGTTGTTCGTGGCATATGGCGGAATCACCGGTAGCTTCAGCTTCCCCTTTTCCTCAAGGTCAGCAAGACCTACCTTATATGCATCCCATATTTGCCGACGCTTGTTCTGGATATCTTCAAGGTTCTCTAACTGGGCAAAAAGAAACGCAGCAATAATATCAGAGGGCAGGAACGAACTACCTACATCTACCCACCCATACTTATCTATTTCTCCACGAAAGAACTTGCTACGGTTAGTTCCTTTTTCACGGATGATCTCGGCACGCTCCACAAAACGTTCATCATTCACCACCAGCATGCCTCCTTCACCCGACATAATATTCTTCGTTTCGTGAAAGGAAAAGGCAGCCATGTGCCCTATAGAGCCCAGCGGCCGCTTCACACCATCTGCGCCGGTATAATAGCTATCTATAGCCTGTGCAGCATCTTCGATCACAAAGAGATCATATTTCTTTGCCAGCGCCATGATCTTGTCCATGTCGCAAGCCACACCCGCATAGTGCACCGGCACTATAGCCCTGGTGCGCTCGGTGATCAAAGGTTCTATAAGGTCTTCATCCATTCCGGGATGGTCAGCACGACTATCGCAGAAAACGATCTTTGCCCCTCGTAACACAAACGCATTTGCAGTGGATACAAATGTGAATGACGGCATGATGACCTCATCGCCGGGCTTGATGTCAATGAGAAGTGCGGCCATTTCCAAGGCATCTGTACACGACGTTGTGAGCAGGCATTTGCGGAAACCAAACTGAGTCTCAAAGAACTCATGACATTGTTTCGTAAATATACCGTCACCTGATATTTTGCCAGACATCACCGCCTGGTAAATGTAATGACCTTCCTTACCGGTAAGGTATGGCTTATTAAAGGCTATTGGCTGCATTGTGATTATTAAAACAGAGTTTTCAAAGATACAGTTTTTGCCATAGCAAGCTTGCCGATCATGGCTTAGCTAACCAGCGAAGAGCTAAAAACCGAACGTGCGTTCGTATACAATATCTCGTTGCGCTTTTCAGACGGCATATTCAGCTCATCTGCCATTTGGTTAAACACGCCCAGTTGCACAGAGGGTACTATGTAAGGATAATCTGTACCGAACATTACTCTTCCCCTTTCACCGAAATTGATGAGATTCTTGAAGTCGGCATAAACAGAAGTGCTTCGCATATACGCGAGACTTATGGATAGGTCGAAATAGATATTTGGCAGTTTACGCAGATGGTAAAAGAACTTCATGACGTCATAGCCTCCGCAATGGGCTACAATAACAGGTATTTCCGGAAATTGCCTGGCAAGCTTTACTATGAATGGCAGGCTGGGTTGAAACTCGAGGTCGTCTCCAAAGAAAAACGCATCAACAATGATGGGTGTCTTAGGGTCGAACGCTATCATCTTTTCTATGAGCGCCGGGTAGTCCGCTTCGGCAAGCTTCTGTATGCGGCTGTGAATTTTTAGAGCGTTGATACCTCCCCCGTCTACAATGCTCTTCACCTCATCCAAACGTTCTTTGTAGTCGAATATCAGAGAAACAGTATCATGTTTGGAAGCCAGTGAATGGTGCTCCCTGTAGGACTCAATGGAGTTAAAGATTATGTTCTTCCCTGAAGTCTCTATGTCATATTTTTCAAGGCCTGTTTCAATGTGAAAATGACAATCAAATACATTCATAAAGGGGTGTGTTTTAGTATATTATCAAACACCTTCGCAAGCGTAGGCGTTGGCAAGGTAAGACATATACGAACATAATCCTTAAAATCTGACCCATAAGGAAGCCCCGGCACAGCAATTATGTCCAATTTTTCGGCTAAAAAGTCGCAGGCGGCCTGCCCATCAGCGAAATGCTTCCCAAAGTTGACTAACGAATAAAATGTGGCGTCACTATGCAATACTGTGAGGTCAGAGCCTTTGAAAGCCGAGGCTATGAGCGCGAACCGTGCGCCGTAGGTATGGGAACACGTAGCGGCAAATGACCGGAAGACGTCCCGTTCCAGGTTTTCCATTACGTAGCATGACAGAGAATTGATACAGGTCTGAATATGCTGGTTAAAAATGTCGGCATATTCTATCATCTTGTCCGGACCGGCAATATATCCCAAGCGAAGGCCCGGAATGGACAAGCTCTTTGAAAGAGAACCCACGCGGACGATGTTATTGCCGGTCACCTCAAACTCTTTTTCGCTCCCTGAATCAAATACGAGGTCCCTATAAACCTCATCGATCAGCAACCAGCCACCCGCCCTTTCAAGCATTGCCGCAAGCTGAGTAGCGAATTCCTTTGAGAATACTTTTCCCGACGGATTATTCGGATTGTTAAGTATCAACGCGCGCACATTGTGTTGCTTCACAAGGGCTTCGAAATCCGCGAAGTCGAAATGCAGATGGCCCCCGGCATCGACACGGGGATGCCAGGAAACAAAATTCAGCCCCAGCGACCGGACGATCTCCGGGTAGCTAAGCCAGTATGGTTGCATCAGCACGACAGTATCGCCGGCATTACACACCGTTTTCAATGTAAGGTAGATACCGTATTTGGCGCCACTGACCAGCAAAAGGTTGCGGTCAGGCACTAAAGCGTCTTCTGTCTCGAACAACAGATGTTTCAGATTCTGAAGCGCCTTTTTGGTGCCACGGGATGGCACATAATTATATCGCTGCGCTTCAGCAGCCTGGATTACCAGGTCTGATATTTCGCGTGGTGCTACCAGGTCCGGAATGCCCACTGCAAGGTTGGTCATCACCTTTTGTTGCTCTGAAAGGCCAGCCTTCATTGATGCCGAAGGCTTCATGTCGTTTAGTACCTGGTTATACACCGATCTCTACTTTTAGAAGGTCAATTATTTGATCGAGTTTGTGCTTTAATTCTCCCGGATCATCTGCCAGCACGATCACAAAACCCTGTCGGCTCCGGTCATCATTGGCAGCTTTAATTACAGAGCCTTCCGTAAAATCCAGCTTTATCATTGCCACCCCGTCTATCACCCTTATCGCATCCAACCCACTGATCTTCTTTACCGTTCCATTCGGGAACTCAAAAAAATGCAGTACAGCCGACCGTTTCAGGCATTGTATCGCGCGCACATCGGTGACACCACCTTCCAGGTTGCTTACATGCATGTCATACACGTTCACTCCGGCCACCCAATTTGTTATGTGCGACGAGATGAGCGTTCCCCCACCCCTGCAAGCAATTTCCACAAGGCAAATTTCACCGGAATCCCGGTTATAGAGGTACTCCGCATGGGTGATTCCGAACTCCAGCCCGGACTCCTCTACATATTTATCATTGAGCTCCACTATCTGCTGCCACACCTGCCCGGGGATGTGAGCAGGGTATATGAGGTCGCTGGCGATTCCTGTCCTGAAGTGCCTTTTTTCAGATACTGCCAGGGTCTTGTGCTTACCACCGGAACAAATGCCCTCAACCGTCAATTCTGTACCAACGAAAAACTGCTCTACGAGGATGTGGTCTGCCCTGCTCTCTTTAAAAGTCTGAGCGACCATTTCCGCCAGCGCGCTATGGTTTTGTTCATTAATCATGAAGATGCCCCTGCTCGATTGAGCATCAACCGGCTTCAATATTACCGGCAGACCTAAGCGCTCAATCTGCTGCTGCACCTCCGCGAGCGAATGCGCAATGCCATACGCCGGCACCGGCATGCCTATCTTCCCGGCAAATTGCCGTGACTCATATTTGTTGGTGAATTTCCGGATGACATCAGGGTCCATTGCCTTTACTCCAAAATGCTGTGCAAGCGCGGCAACAGTCTCTACGGCAATGTCAGATTGGTCTGTTGTAATCAAGTCAAATTTTTGACCCGCAACCGCAGACAGAATTCCCGCATAGTCCCGGACATCGGCCTTTACATGGGCATCAGCGACCATTACCCCCGGAGAGGAGTCGAATGGGTCTGCGACTGTCACTTTGTATCCTCGCTTTTGAAGGAAATTAATTAGAGGCACCTGCCACTGGCCACCCGCAACCACCAGTGCGTGTTTAGAGCTAAACATATCTCAGATAGTCATTGTAAACGGTATATTCTTCATCCACCTCAGCCCCCTTGTCTACAAATATTGTGAATTCAAACGGCATATAGTCATTTCTAAGCACCACATTATTAGAGTATTGGTAAGCTAGCTGTAATATCTCTGCAGGGTCGGCGTGATAAGTATAGTCATATTGATAGTCGACCCGGTTTGACAAAAAGTTGACCGCAAAACCACGTTTACAGGTTTTGTCAAACCAGTCTAACTTCTCTTTGATGAAGCCAATGTTGTCTTCGAGTGCATGGTTGAATACACCAGATGAAAAGATGAAGTCGAATCCCGCCTTCGCCGCTCTTTCCGGCAGCTCGCCATTGTAAAACTTCGCATCTCTGTACTTATGAGTCGCTATATCAATAAACCTGCTGTTGATGTCCATGCCGGTATATGCCACATAGGGAATTCCCTTAGCGGTAATATAGCCATACATATCACCGAACCCACAACCAAAGTCTAAGACTGAAGAGCTGGTTATGTCCCAACGCGAAAGCAGTATTTCATAGCGTAGTTTTGCTCTTCCTTTCGGTCCCCAGCCCAGGGCCTCTTCTGATTCTCCGTGTTCTTCCAGTCGTTGATTGTATCTTTCTATTGTTTCCCTGATTTCTTTATTGTTCATGGTCAAAGTTTATCTTATCCTGAATAAGGAACTCGGGGCGTGATCGTGTCTGGTCATAAATACGGCCTATATACTGGCCTATTATACCCAGAACAAAAAGTATAAGTCCGCCTATAAAATAGAGCGAAACGATTAGTGAATAGTAACCTGGTACGTTGGCATTGTAAATGAGCTTGATGGAGATAAAATACAAACCCATACAAAGCGAGCCAAATGCACTGAGAAAGCCGATGTACATGGCTATGTTGAGTGGTTTGTTAGAAAAACTCAGCATGCCATTGAGTGCCAGCTTCAGCATGCGGGACAGATTGTAATTTGACTTCCCGTATTTGCGTTCCCTGTGCTCCGCATCGAAGTATCCTTCCTGGAAATTCATCCAATAGAAGACACCACCAATATATTTGTGCACTTCCCTGAACTGCCTGAAGCTGTCATTGACCAGGCGGGTCATAATTCTGAAAGTGCCCACATGAGGATCCAGCTTTATGCCGGACATCACCGAAAAGATGTTATTGTACATGCGCGAAGTGAGACGCTTAAAGCCGGAGTCTTTCCGGTTTATGCGTCGTACGTATACAATCTCATTCTCGCTTTGCCTTATATTCTCGTATAACCTGGGTATTACTTCAGGCTCATCCTGCAGATCGCCATCCATCATTACCACATAGTTTCCCTTTGCCATATAAAGCCCCGCAGTGAGGGCATTGTGCTGGCCAAAATTGCGCGCAAAACGCGCTGCTTTGATCCTGCTATCTTTAGCCGCCTCTGCTTTCAGTACAGGCCACGACCTGTCCCTGCTTCGGTCCTCTATAAAAATAAGTTCATACTGCTCTGTGACCTGCAGTGCAGCCTTCTGCAACCTGTCTACAAGTTCAGGTAGCACCTCCTCCGCATTATAAATAGTTACAACTATCGAAAGTTCGGTCATCACAAGCTAGTGGGCTGTTGTGAATTTTGATAACTGAATGAGTTTTTCCTTGTCCACGAGAGACTCATCAAGGTACTTTTTCAGGCATACCGTTTCGTAAGTAGACATCTTCAACGTGTCAATGCAGAAGAACCATATATCTTCCTGGAGTTCTATGAACTTGAGCTTCTCCAGCAGGTCGTTATTAAGTTGGTGTTCTTCTATCAACACTACACCGCTATCGTCGCACACCATTACGCCCTTGTTGAATTTCTTCCGGAGCGGGTCCAGAATTTCAGCTGGCGGCTGTGTTTCATTCTTCACATTCATGCAGCCTATTGGCGAGGCGCTCATGCACCAGATAGGATAGTTTTCCTTAATAATGGTATGGGCATCGCGCATTGGCGCGTTGATCACTATGGCTTTGCATCTCTTATAGAGGAAGAGATACTTTGAAATGAGATCGCCGATAATTGCGCGGTCCGCACACTCAATACCGTGTATATATACAATCTTATCTGCCAGGTCCAGCTCAGCTATCTGCTCATGCACTTCCCAGTTGCTTTCCTTATAGGCATATACGAATACAGCCTCCCCCACGCGAAAATGGCGAGGGTTTATGGGCAGCACACCTTTAAGCGCACCCTTTTTACCCAGTACATCGGCAATCTCGGTGGTTGATATCTTGTTTTCCCAAATAGTGCTGATTACCCGGTTCCTGATTTCCTGAATATTATCCATATTGATAACTTTTACCCTTACGTAATTGAGAATTTGAACTCGTTGCCACTATATCCCATCTCATTGGCACCGCGTGTGCAGCGAATTCATTTGTCAGGGCTTCAAGCCAAAAGTAATTAAATAATGGCAGAGTGCAGATGCCACAAGCTTTGCAGCATTCTCACTTTTCAATGAAAACTGTAAACTTTACACACCTGTTTGTAATGGTAGTGGCTGTGTGTCAGAGTAGTTTTGTATTGAATAAACTCACTAACTAAAACGCTTTGACATGAAAAAAATCACAGTAGGCATTATGGCAGCAGTCCTGTCATTTACCTTCATTCCGACCGAGACACAGGCGGCGAGCGCGAAGACCGAGATCGCCACAACCACCGATGCTGCACGTGCGCAAGTATTGCTGAACCGGGTAGAAGAGATTCGGGTAATGAATAAAACAAACCTGAGCCCCGCTGAAAAGAAAGAGTTGCGCAAAGAGCTACGGTCAATTCGCGAACAGCTTAAGGACATCAGCGGAGGCGTGTACATCTCTGCAGGCGCTTTGATAGTAATACTGATACTACTGATAATATTGACGTAAGGTCCTAATAGATGTTGTTATTGACCGGGAATACCCCGCATTGCAGGAACACACCCCTGAAATGCGGGGTGTTTTTATTTATTTACGACCCGCGCGCGGGGTCACATACATTATCTTTTACTATTTTTTTTAGCTTTGCCCTCCCCGGATCGTCCGGTGATCGTATATTTTCAAAATAAACACACAAAACCAGGCTCATCCCGGCCACCCGATTGTATGAAACGACCGACAGTGAAGCACACCCTTATGCTAGCCCTCTTTGCAATGCCTATGGTTGTGGCCGCCAAACCTAAACGAGATACCATTTCCACCAACCAGGGTGTAGAGGTGTTCATCAAAAACGACAAGTCTAAGAAACTGAGCCTTATTGCAGAATTGCATGTTGTAGATGCTGAAGCTTCTCTTGCTGACTATGCAAGGATAGGCACCGGCGCTAATATTGACTACTACTTTAAGAAATACCTGTCGCTCAATGCCGGATTTAAGGGCACCTACTTTAGCTACCTTTCTACGCTGGCTAGCAAAACAGACTATTCTGAAAATATAATCACTCCCTTTTCTGTAGGCGGCGCGGGTATACGCATCCATTTCTGGGATGGGAAGGGCTGGGAGAAGCGAAAGATGCTGCTGGAGAGCTTTAAGGAAGTGGATGGAAAGGGAATGCCCCGCACAACAGTACGTACACTTCGTGCAAAATTTCCATGCCGCCGTATTATGGCAGTTCGTGGCGGAGCCTATTTCAGCACTGCGCCGGTCACGGCCAACCATAATGCGTCTGTGACTCAGCCTGTCGGCAAGGGCACAGTACGCACGGTAAACGGCACAAAATTCACCGGCGACTATTATACCAACTCCACTACTACCGGTTTCTATGCAGGTGTGACCCGTGTCACACACATGAAATTCAAATCTACCAATACGATAAGCTGGATGGAAGGCGCTGAAAAGCAGACAGCCATCTTCAAAGAAGTATATGCAGATGTGATAGTAGCCAATACGACCATCGACCCGTTCAAAGTAAAGGGAATGGAATACCCGATAGAGCCGAATGGTAAAGAGAGTTTTACGGTAAACAACATTGGCTGGAGAGTAGGTGGCAGGCTGGTTTCTACCAGGAAGAAAATAAACCTGGGTACCAGCTACGAAATAGGCATGCGGCCCGGTCTGAAAACACGCGCAGCCTACCTATCCATCGGCATCAATATTGCGTACGTGCGATAAGGGTTAAGGCATTTAGATTACCATTTCTTTTTCTACCTTTAGAAAAATTATAATTATGAAATGGTATATACTCGCACTTAAAAAATATGCAACATTCTCCGGCCGCTCCCGTCGCAAGGAGTTCTGGATGTTTGTCCTTTTCTACATCATCTTCTACATTGTCGCTATTATTCTCGACCATTTGTTAGGGCTCAACTGGTCGCCCACCGGCGGAGGGTTGATAGCCTCATTATTCAGCCTGGCTATGCTGGTGCCCACTGTAGCAGTGCACGTAAGGCGGTTTCACGACATAGGCAAGAGTGGGTGGTATTATGTCCTTTTCTTTCTTGGCTATGTGGTGTCTACGATAATTTTTGCCATAAAAATTGCGGCGCTGGCCATAGCTGCGGGCTTTTCACCTACCGAAATGGATCCGGCTGTTGTTATGCAGTTTGCAACGCCGTTCCTGGTGTGGTTCCTTGTGATGCTGATCCTGTCAATCACACTTATCTACCTGATGGCAAAAGACAGCAAACCCGGCCCAAATAAATGGGGACCCAACCCTAAAGAACCCGAAATCACGGATTTCACCTCTTTCCAATGACCATCACAATAATTTGATTTGCAATATATTAGATTGATCCCGGCGGTGGCGCCGGGATTTTTGTTTGTGTACCACACCTGTGGGCACTCTGTCACAACACTGTGAACCACCAAAAATTGTAGGCTCCAGTTATACACACCTGTGCATTACTTCCGGGTAGATGCGTTTTTATCTGTCCTACTTTCGGTACAGAAAACGTAGTAATACTATGGATATTGAACAACTGATGCCGCATGTGGAAGCGCTGATATTTGCCAGCGAACGCCCACTGACTCAGATAGAGATGACGGAAGTGCTGGGCCAGGCCCTGGAGACGGTTATTGAAACTGACCGCATTGCCACATGCCTGGAAGCCATCCGCGAGAAGTATGACGCAGACTATTATCCATTCTCCCTGCAGGAAACAGGTGGTGGATACCAGTTTCTCACCAAGAAAGCTTTCCACAAGACTGTATTGCAGCTCAATGGTGATAAACACATCAAGAAGCTATCTACTGCAGCTATGGAAACACTTTCCATCATTGCATACAAGCAGCCGATAACCAAGAGCGAAATTGAGTATATACGTGGTGTGAGCGCGGACTATAGCATTCAGAAACTACTGGAAAAAGAACTGATAGTGATAGCAGGCCGCAATGAAGAGATGGTAGGCAAGCCACTTATCTATACCACATCAAAAAACTTCATGGACTACCTGGGTATTAACTCGCCTGCGCAACTGCCCCAACTGAAGGACATTACGGACAAGCAGATAGTAATGCCAACCAGCGGACAGGAAGCAGTACCAGACGACGCACAGGAACGCGTCATAACTCCTACCGAACTGAGGCAGGCATCTTAAAAAACTAGTAAGCATCAATAATAGAATTACGATTCGCAACTGGCCGCTCCCTGAGCGGCTTTTTTGTGTCCACAACTGTGCTTAACCCTTTTCTGAAAACTATATGCTTTAATTACCTTTGTTCATTCGCATAAGTTATGGGATATAGAAGCATTACTATCTGGGTTGCAGTTTCCTGTTTTTTTGCCGGCAGTGCCGGGGCTCAGGACAAGAAGCATGCACAAACCATTTCGCAGCTAAAGGCAGACATCGGCTACCTGGCATCTGATGACCTGGAAGGGCGGCGCACGGGCACCGAGGGCGAGCGCAAAGCAGCAGACTACATAGAAAAGCGCTACCAGCAAATGCGTATTGCCCCCTACAAGCAAACGTACTTCCATCCGTTCAACTTCACTTATGGAAAGGCGATAGCACCATCAACCAAAATATCCATTAACGGGGTGTATGTGCCGTGTGGCGAAGAGTGCTTCCCGCTGCCATTTAGCGCCAGCAAAAAAGTGACCAGCGACATTCTTCCGGAAATTATGGAACAGGGAAGCGTGTGGATGCTGCCACTCTATGCCAATAAGGACGAAGCCGAAAACCCGCATTTTGACTGGGAAAAAACAGCCTTTGAAAAGTGCAGGGAAGCAATGAAGCAAGGCGCCACGGCCGTGATACTTTACGATGGCTATGACAGTAAATATCCGCCTACATTCAATAAGCATACCGACCTTGAAACGATAGACATACCGGCAGCCTACCTGAGCAACAAGACCTATAAGAAACTGGTAGTAGACAGGCCCGCAGGCAAGGGTGGGCTGAATGTGGCTATGGACATAACGCTAACAAAGACTGAGCGGAATGCCAATAACCTGGCTGCCTATATAGACAACCACGCACCCTATACCGTGGTGCTGGGGGCACACTATGACCACCTGGGCTATGGCGAAGACCACAACAGCCTACACGCCAACGCTGAAAAGGAACATAAGATCCATCACGGAGCCGATGACAATGCAAGCGGCACTGCGGCATTGCTGGAAATGGCCGGCCGCATAAAAGGCAACAAGAAGTTTCGCCACTACAATTACCTATTCGTAAACTTCTCCGGCGAAGAGCTGGGCCTGTTTGGGTCAAAGGCGTTTGTGAAAAACGAGAAACTGGACAGCAACTCCATAGCCTACATGATAAACATGGACATGGTGGGCAGGTTAAATGACAGCACGCATGCACTGACCATAGGAGGGGTAGGTACCTCACCGACATGGGCAGAAGCGGTGAAGCTGGCTAATGGCGAGTTTAAGCTGGTAATAGACAGTGCCGGTGTGGGACCATCAGACCATACGAGCTTCTACAATGCGGGCATTCCGGTGCTCTTCTTCTTTACCGGGACGCATAAGGACTATCACAAACCATCGGACGTGGCAAGCCTGATAAACTATGAGGGCGAGGCACAGGTGCTGGACTACGTGACCCGCGTGGTGACCATGATGGAGAAAGAGCACGTGAAACCTAAGTATACCATCACCAAACAAGCAACCACGGGCAAAACCCGCTTTAAGGTGTCACTGGGGATAATGCCAGACTATACATTTGACGCCGGCGGCGTAAAGGTGGACGGTGTTACAGAAAACAGGCCTGCATTCAAAGCCGGCGTTAAAGTAGGTGACATTATTACGCAACTGGGCGAACAAAAGATCAGCGGCATGCAGAGCTATATGGAAGCCCTGGGAAAATTCTCTCCGGGCGAAAAGACAACGGTTCGCGTGACGCGCGACGGTAAGGAGGTGAGCATGCCGATAGAGCTGAATAAGTGACCTCTCCCCGACCCTCTCCAAGGGAGAGGGAGGTAACGAATAGGTAACTCACAGGTGCCAACTTCCGGTTTACTTCCGACTACTTCCGGTGGTGGAAGTGGCGTACTCGTCGTAATTAATTGATCTTCAATTCTATTTATTGTGCAACTTCCGTTTTCCGGTATGGAAGTGAAGTCGGAAGTATGGTTAGGAAACCGGCCGAGATTGCGCTTCGTGCATGGGCTCAGGAGACCCCAAGACAGAGCGGAGAGCGAGTGCGGGTGCGACCAGCATGGGTGCTAGGCTCAGGAGACCTCTCCTGCGTCGAGGTGACGAATTTCTATCGGGCTCACTTCCGGTTTACTTCCGCTTTTTGCCGGTGGCGGGAGTGGTAAACTCGTCGTAATTCATTGATTTTCAATTCTATTCATTGTGCAACTTCCAGTTTTCCGGTATGGAAGTGAAGTCGGAAGTATGGTTAGGAAACTGGCCGAGATTGCGCTTCGTGCATGGGCTCAGGAGACCCCAAGACAGAGCGGAGAGCGAGTGCGGGTGCGAGCACCATGGGTGCTTAGGCTCAGGAGACATCTCCCTGCGGTCGAGGTGACGAATTTCTATCGGGCTCACTTCCGGTTTACTTCCGCTTTTTACCGGTGGTGGGGAGCGGTTTGGCTACCTTAATTCATTGATTTTCAATTAAATTTATTGTGCAACTTCCGGTTTCCCGGTTGCAAAGTAAAGTCGGAAGTTGGGTTGGGAAACTGGCCTTGATTCATGCTTCCTGCACATGCTGCCAATGACAATTATTGCAGGTGCCAGATAGCCACCGGCATTGAATTTGCAGTTTGATAGCATCTGACCGGGTAGCCCCTCCCCATCCCTCCCCAAAAGGGAGGGTGACCCGAATGAGCGCTTCTAATAAGCTGCTGAATACCCTTGGTCACTGTTTTCATGATTGAGGTTGAACCTAATCCCCGCTCAGGAGACATCTCCCTGCGGTCGCGGTGACGAATTTCTATCGGGCTGACTTCCGGTTTACTTCCGACTACTTCCGGTGGTGGGAGTGGCTTGATTACCCTAATTCATTGATTTTCAATTCTATTCATTGAACAACTTCCGGTTTTCCGGTATGGAAGTGAAGTCGGTAGTGGAGTTGGAAAACCGGCCGTGATTATGCTTCCTGCACATGCTGAGGAGACCCCAAGGCAGAGCGGAGCGCGGGAGCGAGTGCGACGAGCCATGATTGAGCTTAGTGCACATGCTCAGGAGACCTCTCCCTGCGGTCGAGGTGACGGAACTCTATTGGGCATATCACCTGGACCTGATATAAAGGTCGGACGAAAGGAACGGACGGGCAAAAGAAGTTTTAATGACAGTGCCAAACGGGGGTGTGACAGAACGCGGGCGTTCTGTGGTAAAAAGTTTTTGGGTGAAACCGGGACGGGAACGAGAAGTGCGGGCATAAAAAAACCACCCCGAAGGATGGTTTCTTTATGTTTTTACTGCTAATCTTAAGATTAGTGGCCAGCTGGAGCTGGAGCAGCTTCAGGAGCTGGAGCAGCAGCAGGAGCAGCAGCGCTATCAGTAGCAGCTGGAGCTGGAGCAGCTTCAGGAGCTGGAGCAGCTTCTGCAGCAGGAGCTTCAGTAGCAGCAGGAGCTTCAGTAGTTGCTTCGCTGCTAGAGCTTCCGCAAGATGTAGCAAACAGACCCAGTGTAAGAGCGAAAACGCTGATCTTTACAAATTTCATAACTTATTGTTTTTAGTTGGTTATGCACATTTATACCCGCTTTGAAAAAAGGTAACCTGCATTTTTTGAATATTTTTATAAATATTCGTTATGTTCTGATTTAAAGCGCTTTGTTGATATTGTTCAAAGGGCACCAATCATTTTGTAGAACGAGCTATTGCGGATACGAGCCAGGTCCGGTTGGTCCACTCCCTCTGCTTTCGGCAGTTCAATTTTGGCACCTTCAAAGTTCATATAGAGGTGGTAGTAATCGCTTGAATCGTGCAGCTTTTCCTTATAGTGTGCAGCCAGGGCGTCGTCAAACCGTAGTTTGACATCACTCTTTACAGCTAGCAGCTTCCTTAACTCTTCTACCAGCGAAGTCTTTTGTGCTTCTTCATCGAAAATGTATTGTATCAATTCCCTAAATGCCAACTCCATTTGACTCCGCTCAATGAAAACCCGCGCATATCCAATAGATATGTGGATGCGTTGAATCACTTCTGCTGGTGAGTAAAGCTGGCAGTTCCAAACACAACTAATGAATGTGTGAACACTGTCTGCAAGGCCAAGGTAAAACAGGCTCGTATCCAACATATGCTTCTTTAAGAACACGCTGCTCATTAAACTACAAGAGAAATATTTCTTCGAGAAACATCTATGGCTTTCAAGTGTGTCCATAAAAAAAAACTTCCTCGCGAGGGCAATTGCGCTGTCATAGTTGCCTAATTCATAGTGGCATTTTGCAGATTCAAATAGCGCGTCTCCGAAAGAAACGTTCCTTGGATTGTGTGTGACAATATGCATATAGGATGTCAGTGCTTCTTCATATTTACCCCTCTCAAACAACGCCTGTCCCTCATCAAAGTAGTCCATAGGCATCTTCTGCGCCCTCAGCATGCCAGGAGACCCGAGTAGCAATGTGAATAACAGGCTGAAAATAAGTCGACTATTCATACGTATACTCATAACGATATACTGATCTTCCTTTGATCGCATAAAAAACCAGTTTGCCTCTGCTGAAATAATTCTGCTTTAATACTTCGTCAACACCATCAACCTCTTTAAAAAACTTATTGTCGATGTTCAACAAAAATCTGTTCCTGCCACATCGAGTTATCAGATAGACACTCCCATTTGCCATACCGTATGATCCGTGTAGCGTGTTTTGGAAATAGAGAGAATCCGGATAATAGGTAAGGAACTCCCGCGGAACAAAATTCCCCTTGATTACTACAAATTCCCGCTCAACTAAGGAGGCAACAAATAAGTCACTGTGATGGGCGGTCCAGTGCGGATCAAAGCGCTCTTCCTGAATGTAACATTCGGTACGCAAATACTGCCAGGCCAATGTGGATGTCCAGATCAATTCGTCATCTCTGAATAAATAAAGAGAGTCGTCATTTCTGAAATAATGAATCGAAGTTCCATCAGCCTGAATGCATACGGGCTCCGCTCGGACTCCGTATTTGCTTAACGGTTCATTAGCCCTAATGCCATTAATGTACTTGTAAACATAGTAGCCCTGTCTTCCGTGAGTGGCAAAGTTGCCTCTATTGTCAAAACTTGGCGTAGCAAATATCTCGTCAGCATCAAGTGAGTACACAGTTCCATTGACGTTCAATTTCATTACTCCTTCACCCGGCATTGTAAAAAGGAAGTTGTGTCGGTTCTTAACCATTACCTTCGACGAATCAGAGATAGGGCCATTATACATGCCATTTATTATATTAATGCTGCTTCCCGTATTGTCCGGAGTCATCTGTATCCTGTATCCACCTTCATCGTTTAGGTAAAGAAAAGATTCTCTGCTCTTTATCTCTATTTGAGTATCATTAAGGTGCCACATAGCTCGATAATATCTCTTCTTGTTTAGCAATACCTCCTTAAAGGTATACATGCCACTGTCCACAACCTTTACATAGTCTATTTTGTGCCGGGAAGTATAGATGATGGAATCGTTCAGTCTGGCAAACCATTTGCCTTTTTGTTTATAACAATAAAGTACGCTACCATCGTTACTACAGGAGCACCAGGTTAGCGCAAACCGATAGTCATCAACAAAATCAGCCGGGGAATAGGTGGCAATTTTCAGCCCGTTCAGGAAACATGTAGTCGCCGCACTGTCTTGCACTGTTAATGCCAGAATATCCCTGGTTGGGCCATAGATACTCAAGGCAACTTTCCCATAATACGGTCCTGTAACTTTTCTGAACTGAGGTGAGGAGCAGTACCAGTTGTCATAGATGGAAATACTTCCTGTTCCATCACCTTCCCAGTTTTCACCGTATGAAAAGCGTACCAGGTCGTCTTTCTTCTCAATGTTCTTTATGGGACCAATTGTGTCACCGCTACTGGCCCGTATATAACCTTTGTTTTCCATAAAAAACAAGTACCAGAAAGTGCCATCTGCATTGAAACCATAATAGTCGTCGTCAAAAATCAGGGAGTCCGGTGTTTCGGAAACAATGAACTGCTCTGTTAAGTCCTGGCCAAACGCAAAACCGTTCCCCACAAATAGGAACAGCAACAATAGAGGCAAATTCTTCAAATAACAGGCCACAGGCATGGTTGGGAAAGTGAATATATGAAAATTTGCCAATTAGCCGTATATAATCAGAGAACGCTAGTATTACATAATCCCGGCATCCAAAACATGTGCTTACTTTTGCAACATGGAATTGATAGCGCCGAAGCAGATAGCTAACTACATAGGAGGTTCATTGCAAGCACCGCTGAGCGGAAAGTATATGCCTAATATAAACCCGGCAACGGGGGAGGAATATAGCCAGACACCCGACAGCGACAGTAAGGATGTAGAAGAAGCAGTAGGCGCAGCCAAGGCTGCATTCCCGGGCTGGAGCACTACGCCTGTGGAGGAGCGCTTTAAGATACTGAACCGCATAGCAGAACTGATAGATGAAAACCTGGACGCACTGGCGCTAGCAGAAACCAATGACAACGGCAAGCCGCTGTGGCTGAGCAAGAAAGTGGATATACCACGCGCATCGAGCAACTTCCGCTTTTTTGCTACGGGCATCATGCACTTCAGCACCGACAGCCACAATATGGAGGATAAGGCCATCAACTATACACTGCGCCAGCCTATAGGCGTGGTGGGCTGTATCTCGCCATGGAATCTGCCGCTTTATTTATTTACCTGGAAGATAGCCCCGGCACTGGCGGCAGGCAACTGCGTAGTGTCAAAACCGAGTGAGGTGACCCCGATGACGGGCTACCTGCTGAGCAAGATATGTATGGAAGCAGGCTTGCCTGCGGGGGTGCTGAATATACTGCACGGTACAGGTCCGGGCTGCGGGTCGGCCATCGTATCTCACCCTGAAATAAAGGCCATCTCCTTTACCGGCAGCACACGTGCAGGGCGCGATATAGCGGCTATAGCCGCGCCGATGTTTAAAAAGGTGTCGCTGGAGCTGGGCGGTAAAAACCCCAATATCATTTTTGCTGATTGCGACTGGGACAAAATGATGCGCACCACAATTCAGTCATCCTTCAGTAACCAGGGACAGATATGCCTGTGTGGTAGCCGCATACTGGTGGAGCAGAGTATCTATGAGCGCTTCAAAGACGAATTTATAGCCCGTGTGCGGAAACTTACAGTAGGCGACCCGCTGGATTACAACAGCAGGCAGGGAGCGGTGGTGAGCATGCCTCACTATGAGAAAGTGCTGGGCTGTATAGATCTAGCTAAACAGGAAGGCGGTAAAGTGCTGCTGGGAGGCAAGCCGGTGAAGCTGGAAGGTCGCTGTGCCAATGGTCTGTTTATAGAACCCACCATAATAGAAGGCCTGGGACCCAACTGCCGCACCAATATGGAAGAGATCTTTGGCCCGGTTGTAACCATACAGCCGTTTGCGACGGAAGATGAGGCACTGCAACTGGCCAATGCCAGCGACTATGGCCTCTCTGCCACCATATGGACACAGGATGTGAGCCGTGCCAACCGTGTGGCAGCAAAAGTGCATAGCGGCATCATATGGGTGAACTGCTGGCTGCTGCGCGACCTGCGCACACCCTTTGGCGGCTTCAGGAACAGTGGTGTGGGCCGCGAGGGTGGCTGGGAAGCTCTGCGCTTCTTTACCGAGCCAAAGAATGTGTGCATAGAGCTATAACAAAAACGATACGGCCGCTGCGGCCGTATCGTTAGTCAATTTTGCAACCAAACTAAAAATTAAGGGCTTACAGTGCTTTACAAAGCACAAGGTGTACAGAAAAAAATCTTTGATGGGTTCAGCCTAAGTAAATAAACTCCCTTTCATTTATTAAGACTGCGGTAAAAAAGAAAAGGTTGGGCGACCTCTCTTTTTATAATGGCATGCCGCTGGCATAAGGAAATGCAGTGTTTCGATTGGTGAATATTTCCACTGTGTCCACGTCGCTGCGCTCGTTGATGACCTTATCGCCCACCAGCCCCACCGGGGCAGGCACACCCTCGCCCAGCGACTGAGGAGACGTGATGACCCGGGCTTCGTCCCACAGGCCGGCAGCGAGGAAACTATTGAGGAGTTGCGCCCCACCCTCTACGATCAGCGACAGGATATTGGCCTCGTGCAGACGGGTAAGAAGGGCCGGCAGCAGGTTCACAAACGGCACCTGCACATAATGTACATGGCCGGACATGGTTTCCCGCACCTGGTTTACGATCCATGTGGCAGCATCTTCGTTAAACAGATTATAATCCTGGGGCAAGGTAAGGTTCCTGTCGAGCGCAATGCGCAAGGGTTGCCTACCCTGCCACTGGCGGGCGGTAAGCTGCGGATTATCGTTGAGCGCAGTAAGGTAACCCACCATTATGGCCGCCTCGCGCGAGCGCCACCTGTGCGACATGGTGATGCTCTCATGGCTGGAAATGCGTGCCTTCTTGCCGCCCGGGTGTGCAATGAACCCATCGGCAGACTGTGCCCATTTCAGAATAATGTAGGGCCGTTTCATGGTCTGAAAACAGAAAAAGCGCCTGTTTAGCCATAGTCCTTCGGCAGCCATTAATCCTGTTTCTACCTCTATTCCCATTTCCCTCATCACTGCTACGCCCCGTCCATTCACTTTCTGATTGGGGTCGGTATTGGCTATTACGACCTTCTTTATCTTCTCAGAGATGATGCGGGTGGCACATGGAGGAGTGAGCCCATAATGCGTACATGGCTCCAGGTTGACGTACATAGTACTTTCCGGAATCAGGTGTCGGTCGGCAGGCGCCACGTTTTCCAGGCAGTTTACCTCGCCATGGGAAGCTCCATAATTGTGGTGATAGCCTTCTCCTATTACCCTTCCGTCATGTACCAGAACGGCACCCACCATTGGGTTTGGCCGGGTATATCCCTCAGCGCGCTGGGCCAGCTCAAGGCAGCGCTTCATATATACACTCTCATTCATCTATATCATTCTTTTATCTGAAGTATCCAAGATACAAAATGAAAGCAAACTTATCAAGCGCAGGCATTGATTTAAGACCCTGAGGAATACTGTAAACTGTTAATTAATCGCCAATTGTCATTATATTTGAGTCGTAGTTTAGAAGGTATCATATGAAACATTTTTACAAACATCTCGTTTGTATCGCTATTTCTATTGTAGCAGGTACGGGATTATCGCCACTTTACGCGCAGTACATCACAACAATTGCCGGTACAGGTGTGGCCGGAAGCACGGGAGATGGCAGCCTGGCGATAGCCGCAACTGTCATTCAGCCAAATGCTGCAGTGATGGACGGCCTGGGCAATGTGTATATAGCTGACTTTGCCGCAAGTCGTGTTCGTAAGATCAATACTGCGGGTGTCATCTCTACGTTTGTGGGCAATGGCACAGCCTCTACCACCGGCGACGGCGGACCGGCCAGCGCGGCTACTGTGAACCAGCCGTATGGTATAGCCATCGACGCTCTGGGCAACATATACATCAGTGAATATAGCGGCGGTGTTGTGAGGCGTGTAAATACTTCGGGCACCATCAGCACCTGGGCCACGGGCCTAACGAACCCCGCGGGACTGAGCCTGGATGGTGCAGGCAACCTGTACATAGCAGACTGGGGTGCAGGTAAAGTGATCATGGTAAGTTCAGGCGGTACGCCGTCTGTTTTTGCAGGCACGGGCACACTGGGCTATTCAGGTGATGGTGGCCCGGCAACAGCGGCAAACCTTGGTCATGTATCAGGCGTGGCTGCAGATGGATCGGGCAACGTATATATAGCTGTGCAAGACGGCGACAGGGTACGTAAAGTAAATTCTTCGGGCGACATCTCTACCGTAGCAGGCACCGGCACACCCGGCTTTTCCGGCGATGGCGGACTGGCAACTGCAGCACTGCTGCACAAGCCAACCAGTTGCGCAGTGGATGCAGCAGGCAACCTGTACATAGCTGACGAAACAAACCTGCGCCTGCGCAAGGTGACCTATCCTGCAGGCACCATCGAGACTATCTCAGGTACGGGAATTGCAACGTTTAACGGCGATGCGATACTGGCCTCGACAGCAAACATCTCTCCAAACTTTGTTTCCGTAGCGGCTACCGGCGAACTGTACCTGACTGATGGTGCACGCGTGCGTCGTATTTGCATAGGCGGATTGCCAACGGTAGACCCCATTACCGGAAGCAACATCGTGTGCCAGGGTGGCAATACGACTCTTGCTGACGTAACTCCGCTGGGCACATGGTCGTCGAGCAACACGACGATTGCAACCGTCAGCGCCTTTGGCGTAGTATCCGGTGTAGCAACAGGCACAACAACTATCTCTTATACTGTTACCAATAGCTGCGGCTCAGTATCTGCAACTATGGAAATGACCGTCAACACAGTACCTATAGCAGGCACAATACTGGGGCCTGATGCGGTATGTGCGGAGAGTAACATTACCCTGGCGTCTTCGGTTACCGGGGGCTCCTGGTCTTCTGTAAATACGGCAGTGGGAACGATCAGCGCTACCGGTATCCTCAGCGGGCTATCAGCGGGCACAACAAACATATCTTATACCGTGACCAACACATGTGGCACGACGGCTGCTACGAAAATCATTACGGTAAACGTGACGCCGGCACCTATCTCGGGCCTTGACAATCTATGCGTGTCTTCTACCACTACGCTGGGCACAACGCCTGCAGGTGGTACATGGTCGAGCCCATCGGCTCACGTCAATGTAGTAGGTGGTACTGTTTCGGGACTGAGTCCGGGCACAGCTGTAATTAGCTATACCCTGCCTACGGGATGTCTTCGCACGACAACTGTAACAGTAAATGCACCTATTGGTAGTATGTCAGGCTCATTGACAATATGCGCAGGCGCCATGACCTTCCTTTCGCACACAACCACGGGCGGCACCTGGGCCAGCGGCAATCTTGCTGTGGCTACTGCAGGCACCAATACCGGTATAGTGACCGGCGTATCTGCGGGCACGGCTGATATCACCTACACCGCGGGCGGCTGCACTACATCTTCCGTGGTAACAGTCTCGACCGGCACACTTGCAGATCCTGGCACCCTATCGGGCGCAACTCCTGTATGCGCAGGCAGCACCAACACAATAGTGAGCACTATAGGAGGTGGCAGCTGGTCTACATCGGATGCTGCGATCGCCACTGTGAATACCAGCGGCGTAGTAACTGGCGTTGCCGGTGGAACAGCAACTATCTCCTACACCGTTAGCAATAGCTGTGGCGCAGTGTCTGCACTGACAACAGTGACATTCAATGCACCATCAGCGATTACCGGCGCACTTACTGTGTGCGAAGGAGCTACCACCGGGCTTTCCAGCGCCACACTGGGCGGTACCTGGAGCTCTGCTACACCTGGCATTGCTGATGTAGGCGCTACTACCGGCGTGGTTACAGGCATTGCTGCAGGCACAGCTGTTATCAGCTATTTCGAGGGGGGCTGCTACACAACCGCAATTTTGACAGTGAATCCGCTTGCAGATCCGGGTAGTGTGACCGGGCCAAATACAGTTTGCACCGGCGCTACCATTACGCTTACGGATGCAACGCCAGGCGGCTCCTGGTCATCGTCAGCTATTCTTGTAGCCACTGTTGGCACAGATGGTGTAGTATCCGGTATCGCTGCCGGCACCGCAACCATCTCCTATACTGTAAGCAATAGCTGTGGCCCAATGGCAGCAACAATGGACGTAACCGTAAATACACTGCCTGACGCAGGCTCTATAAGCGGTGCAGCGTCGGTTTGCGTAGGCGCATCTACGCCCATGACCAACGCTGTTGCTGGTGGTACATGGTCTTCATCCAGCACTGCAATAGCTACCGTGGGAACGAATGGCCTTGTGCTGGGAGTTGCCACAGGCACAGTTGATATTTCCTATACTACTGCTAATGGTTGTGGCACGTCCACAACCAGCAATACAATAACAGTAAACCCGCTGCCTGCCCCAATAGCAGGCGCCACTACGGTGTGCCGGACGTTTACCGTGACTCTTACAGATGCCACCGCCGGCGGCACATGGAGTGTTGCAGGCCCTAATGCATCTATCGATGCAACAACAGGCGTGGCTACCGGCATGAGCGCAGGCACAGCCATCGTAAGTTATGCACTGCCTACGGGCTGCGGTGTTGCTGCAATCATTACAGTCAATCCTTCACCGACTGCCATTACCGGCGGGTCCAGCGTCTGTGAGGGTCTTACCCTCACATTGACGGATACCACATCAGGCGGTACATGGAGCAGCAGCAGCGCAGCAGCAACTGTGTCTGGCATACTTGGTGTGGTGACGGGTGCATCAGCAGGCACTGCAACTATCAGCTATACACTTTCCAATGGCTGTTATGCCACTAAGGAAGTTACTGTATATCTTTCTCCCGGCCCCATTGCCGGCCCTTCATCTGTGTGCAGGCTATCTACCATTACACTTAGCAATAGCGTACCAGGCGGCACATGGCAGAGCAGCAGCCCGGGCGTACTCATTGTAGGCTCAGCAAGCGGTGTTGTTACCGGCATGACAGTTGGAACGGCTTTTGTAGTTTACAAGATGCCGGGCAACTGTACAACAATGACACCTGTAACTGTACTCTCTGCACCGGCCGGCATTACCGGAGTGCCTTATGTGTGCGAGGGCAGCACGACAACTCTGGCAAACCCCACCTACGGCGGCATATGGATAAGCTCTAACACTGCGGTTGCAGAGGTAGTAACGCCAGCAGGGATCATCGGAGGCATATCTGCCGGCACTACTACGATTACTTATGTAATGCCAAATGGGTGCTACAAGACTTCAACCTTCACTGTGAATCCTACTCCTTCGTCGATAACCGGCCCTACTGAACTTTGTTCGGGTCAAAGCGGAACCTATACAGGAGTACCTTCCGGTGGTGTGTGGACGGCAAGTGTGCCCAGCTCGCTGGTAATTGGATTTACCTCCGGTATCGCTACCGGCGCAACAGCCGGTGAGAGTGTGGTTACTTACAGGTTTGCCTCTACCGGTTGTAAGCGCACATACACCATGACAGTAAATGCATCGCCATCGCTGATCACCGGAACAGGAACTGTGTGTGAGGGCGGATCAACAACACTGCTCAGCAGCACACCGCTAACAGGTACGTGGTCCAGCAGCAACACGGCTGTAGCTACAGTGCCTACAGCGGCCGGACTGGTGAATGGAGTTGCTGCAGGTACAGCGGTAATATCTTACATCCTTCCTCCAAGCGGCTGCTATAAAACTGCGGTAGTTACCGTGAATCCACTACCAACTGCTATAACGGGCCCAGGGGCAGTATGCGATGGTGACACCATTGCTCTAGCAAGCACAACACCGGGAGGCTCATGGACCAGCAGCGCTACCGGAACAGCAACCGTGGGTGCCTCGTCCGGCACTGTAACAGGCGTAGCTGCGGGAACAACGAACATTACTTATTCGCTGTCTACCGGATGTAAACGCACCACGGTGGTAACAGTAAATACACTGCCTTACCCGGGACTGCTTTCCGGCAGTCATGCATTTTGTGAAGGCACCAGCGTCACACTCACTGCTACAGTGGGAGGCGGCACATGGTCATCAACTACAGGAGCTACATCTATCGGCACTTCCGGTGTGGTAACAGGAACAGGCGGTGGACTTGACACCATCGTTTATACCGTTACAGACGTCTGCGGAGCCAGCACAGTGCTGCACCCAGTTACCGTTAATGCGCTTCCTGTTGTCGGTGCAATCACCGGTGCCGATGAACTTTGCGTGGGCCAGGACATAACACTAGCTACAACACCGCATGGCGGCACATGGAGCAACGGTGCAACCGGAGCAGCTACCGTGTCAGCAACAGGTGTGGTAACAGGGGTTGCCGCAGGCACTGCCACTATCTCTTACACCCGCACAAACGGCTGCGGCAGCAGCTCTTCAACACGTGACATTACTGTGAATGCGCTGGCAGTTGCCGGGTCGGTAAGCGGCATCGATAGTTTCTGTATAGGCGACACAGCGACGCTCACGGCTACGGTACCAGGAGGTGAATGGATAAGCAAGCATTTCTGGATCGCAAACGCGGTGGGTGCAGATGGTAAGGTTGCTGCCCTCTATCCCGGAAGTGCCGATATCTGGTACATTGTTTCCAACTCATGCAGTGCTGACACAGCCACACACACTATTGTGGTGCGCACACAGCTTGAATGTGAGACCGCAGTACACGACTACGCAGGCCACGAAGAAACTGCACTTTCCCTGTTCCCTAACCCGTCACTGGGAGCGGTAACGATAGAAGCCGGTGTACCGGGAATACTTACAATTGCTACTGTAGATGGCCGCACCGTAGACAGCTACAGCATAGGCAAGAATGCGACAACAATAACGCTGAGTAAATCGCTCTCTAATGGTATTTACATCTGCCGTTTCGTGGCAAACGACGGAAGTAGAAAAACAACAACCCTGAGCTTGCAGCGCTAAGATTTTCACACTCAATTCACTATCAGGGCCCCGGAAATTCCGGGGCCTTTTTTGGCAGAATATTATTAAGAATTGGGGCTACATTTGTTTCTATGACCAGCCTTCCCCGCCTTTACCTGTGCCTTATTGTTTGCTTGTTATTTCCTGCATTAAAGGGCATGGCACAGCCGCAATATCGCGGCAGACCACAGAGGGCTGACAAGAACAACAAGGCTTACTGGGTAGACAGCATCTACACCTCGCTAACTACAGATGAGCGCATTGGTCAGCTTTTTATGGTATCTGCCTATTCCGGGGGGAAGAACTACAACGAGGACAAGGTGACAGAGTTGCTGGAAAGACACCAGGTGGGCGGACTGATCTTTATGCAAGGAGGCCCGGGACGCCAGGCGATCCTTACCAATAAATATCAGCGTATGGCACAGGTGCCCTTGCTGATAGGCATGGATGCTGAGTATGGCCTTGGCATGCGCCTGGATAGTGTTAAACCTTTTCCGCGCCAGATGATGCTGGGTGCTACCCGCGATACGAACCTCGTGTACCGAATGGGCGCATCAATTGCTGCACAGTTCAGGCGACTGGGTGTGCATATCAATTTTGCGCCGGACATGGACGTGAACAACAACCCGGCTAATCCTGTCATCAATTCGCGCTCGTTTGGCGAGGAGAAGTTGTGGGTGGGGCGCCTGGGCAAATCGTATATCAGGGGCATGCAGAACAATGGCATCATTGCATGCGCAAAACACTTTCCCGGACATGGCAACACAAGCGTAGACTCGCATGAAGACCTGCCGGTTATTCCCCGAACGATCCCGCAACTCGATTCGATTGAGCTATATCCTTTCCGCCAGGCCATCATGCAACATGTAGGCGCAATCATGGTTGCTCACCTGAGCGTGCCGGCGATAGACAATGCACCACACATGCCCACAACGCTCTCTTACAATGCGGTGACCGACCTGTTGAAGAACCGCCTTCATTTCGGCGGGCTTGTTATCACAGATGGGCTGAATATGAAGGGCCTGACAAAATACTATGACCCGGGAGAAGCTGATCTGCGGGCCTTCGCAGCGGGTAATGATATACTACTGATGCCGCAGGATGTGCCAGCAGCCATAGCGCTAATCAAAGCAGCCATAGATAGCGGCACCATCCCTGAAAGCCGGCTGGAATACAGCGTAAAAAAGATACTTGCTGCAAAGTATGATGTAGGTCTTTCCTCGTTTCGCGATATTGACCCGCGCAATATTGTAAATGACATAAGCAAAGACATAGACAGCACACGGGCACGCGTAGCACGTGCCGCCATCACGGTAGTAAAAGACGATAACCGCATTCTAAAGAAGCTGCATGAGAATATGCGCATAGGCTATGTAGGTATCAACGCTTCAGAGCCTACCCCTCTCTACCTGAAGCTGGACCACCGGTTTGACAACGTGCAGGCTAGCTGGCTACCCAAGGGGAGCAAGACCGACAGTGTGCAGCGCGTGCTGGATGGCCTTTCCCGTTACAGTTCCGTGGTTGTAGCTGTGCATAACATGAGTTTTACACCGGGTGGCAACTATGGTCTGGGCGATGAAGCGATCGCTTTCCTGCAGCAGGCGGGCTGCCTCTCTAATGTAATGGTAGTAGTACTGGGAAATGCATACGCGACCCAGTTTTTCTGCGGCGCAAACTCTGTAATGGTAAGTTATGAAGACGATACGCTTACCGAACTTGCAGTAGCAGACATTCTGCTGAAGAAAGCAAAAGCGAAAGGGAAACTCCCCGTTACTGCCTGTGCAGAAGGTGAAAGCGTATGCCCGATACCGATGAACCTGCGCGTGAAACTGAAAGAACCTGCGGCAACACTGAGCCATGTATTCCCGGCACAGGCGGGCGTTGTAGATCAGTCAGCACTCAGCAAGCTGGATATGTTCATTGCGCGGTGTATTGCAGATGGTGCTTTCCCAGGCTGCCGAATACTTGCAGCGCGCAATGGTAATATCTTTTACGACAAATCATTCGGCTACCTTGATTACAATAAGAAAATTGAGGTGGATACCAATACACTGTATGATGTGGCATCTTGTACCAAAGTGCTGGCTACAAACATCTCCATCATGCGCCTGTACGAACAGGGCAAGATAGACCTTGACAAAACGCTGGGTGACTACATTCCGCGCGCACGTGGCACCAACAAAGAGAACCTGAAAATAAAGGACCTTCTACTGCACCAGGCAGGGCTGAAAGGATGGATACCTTTCTACAAAGATGTGGTGAACAAGGACGGAAAAATAAGGCCTGAGCTATGCAGAACAAGCAGGCAGACGGGCTATACGGTGCAACTAACCGATAAGACCTTTCTCCGCGATGACTATGTAGACACAATGTGGGCGGCTATCTATGCCAGCCGGCTTGACAACATCGGCAAAATGGTCTACAGCGACCTGGACTTCATCTTCATGGCAGAAGTGATCAAGGAAGTAACTGGCAAAACCGTGGACCGCTATGCAGAAGATGAATTCTACAAACCGCTGGGTCTGAAACATACGCTTTACAACCCTCGGCGCAAATTTAGCACGGACGAGATAGCCCCTACGGAGATCGAGTCTTCATTCCGGTGCTGCACCATACAGGGTTATGTGCACGACCCCGGAGCTGCCATGTTTGGTGGTGTGGAAGGCCATGCAGGGCTTTTCTCTACCGCACAAGATGTGGCTACTATCTTCCAGGTGCTGCTGAACAAGGGTGTATACGGAGGCAAACGCTACTTCAAGCAGGAGACAATTGAGAAGTTCACCGCTTATGGCAGCAAGCTTAGCCATCGTGCGTTGGGCTTTGACAAGGCTCTTCCCAAAGAAGATAATGGCGGCGGTGCCGGTGACAGGTGGAGTGCACTCACATTCGGGCACCAGGGCTTTACAGGAACCTGTGTCTGGGCAGACCCGGCAAGCGGTGTAGTTTTTGTCTTTCTCTCTAACAGGGTTTACCCGTCGGGGTCAAATACCAAGATCAACAAGTATAATGTGCGCACCACCGCCCAGGACTATATTTATGAGGCGCTGGGCATACCGGTAAATACGCAACGCGGAGAGGTTTACAAAATGCAGGTAAACGGGCTCTAAACAGCGGCACGGCTTTTAAGCGGGTCGCGCAATTTCCAGCGAGAGTCCTCCAGCGAGGAGAAGTAGTCTGTAAACCATTTCACGGCCCGGTCAGGTATGTGATGCAGCTTCACCATGTAGTCTTTGGGTATTGCTTTTGCCCCCAGGCTGGCCTTTGCATCAAAAGATGTGCGGCCCAGCTTCAATACCTGTTTTTGTAGCACAATAGCCCGCTCAAGGCATCGGAACAAGATATTAAAGTAGAGCTGGTGCTCGTTGTTCTGCTCATTATCGAAGCCAACATAAAAGACCTCATAATCCGACTCACCAATAAAGGCGCTGCAAAAAGCCACCATTCTTTTACCTTCAAAGAAGGCTGTCACTTCAAACCTGTCGCCGTATAGCTCTTTCAGTTCTGTGATATATGCCGCACCTGAGCCGGTGAGCACAAACTCCTGCTTCTCTATCACCGCCGCGAATAACCTGGCGATGTCAGCCTTGTGGCGATTAACTTGCTTCGTATCCATCTGCAACACTTCAAGATCAGCAGCGGCTGAGAGAATCTTATTCGCACGGGTACGGTATTTCCGGGTGAGGTCGCCACTGTAGTCATCAAGTGTTTTCCAGGCCGGGTCTATCCGCATTTCCATCACATTGTCTTCCCATGGCATCACGAAACCTTGCTCAGACAGGCCTTTGTGCGCTTCAGCGCCCGCCTGTCCCATGCCGGTAAGGATAATGGCAGAGGCATCTTCCTTCTCTGCTATCCGCTCTGCTATTGTAGCCAGCGTATCGTAGGCTTCCTTATTGCTCACCTGGGTGTGATCATAGCAAAAACAACTGCTGTCGGTGCGCAGGGCGTTGCCTGCGATTAATACACGTGCCCGACGAAGATTCAGGAACAAGCCCAGAATATGGCGGACAAAGGAGCGGTCGCGATGAAGGTTAAAGCTCTTAGCTGTGAGGGTATATACCTGGAATACCGCGACCATGATGGGCTTACCGTTTCTATACACAGCTACATACCTGTGTACTACATCGGGTAGCGCACGCTCAGCTGCCTGTAACTGCTCATAGCGAAGGTCTACAGGGAGAAAAGCAGGCAGCCCTATCGCCTGCTGAAGGTCTGCAGCGCTATCCACTACGGACATGTTGGGGTCCTTCCGCCCTTCACGACAATGACTCCTCAATTTCTTCAGGATGGCAGATGCCGGGCAATGTATATCTTCCTGTGGGTTAAGCGTGATCGATCTAACGCGATTCATCGGGTTAAAGTTACGGGAATTGGGTACTAGCGAGAACAGTGCAAGGCTGTTGAACTGTGGTCAATTCGTTAAAACTAAAAGCCGCGTCCTTATCCGGGACGCGGCTCTCAAAAAGTATCTGAATTCGATTATGCTATCTTTTCTACCTGCATATAGTTCAACTCTACCGGGGTAGCGCGACCGAAGATCTTCACCACCACTTTTAGCTTCTTCTTCTCCTGGTTCACTTCTTCTACAGTACCGTTGAAGTCGTTGAATGGTCCATCGACGATCTTCACAGTTTCGCCCACGATATACGGTTCTGCATAGCTTACACCCTGCTCGCTCACCTCGTCCATCTTGCCGAACATCTTGTTCACCTCAGTCTTGCGGAGTGCCGTCGGGTTTTCCTTACCCAGGAAGTGTATCACACCAGTCACATTCTTCACAGTGTGAATAATGTCATCGGTAAGCTTGCCATCATTGGCCTCAAGAAGTATATAACCCGGGAAAAGTGTTTTTTCGCGCAGTACTTTTTTACCGTTCTGCACTTTGAACACCTTTTCTACGGGGCACAACACCTGCACCACAGAGTTGGTCCAGTTGTTGATCTTTACTTCCTTGTCCAGGTACTCTTTCACCTTACGCTCCTTGCCACTCACCACGCGAATCACGTACCATTTGGTCTCCGGAGCTGGTTTAGCATCCGGTGTCATTACTGTTTCACTCATACCTTCCATGTTAGCTGCCCAGTATATTGTATACAAACTTCAGCACATTTTCAGATGCCAGATCCATTCCGAAAATCACTGCTGTAACAAGCGCCAGCGCCACCAATACGATGATGGTTGTCTGCTGTAGCTCTTCCCATGACGGCCAACTCACTTTATGGAGTAACTCGTCGTAGGCTTCCTGAACATAATTACCTATTCTGCTCATTTCAGTCCTTTTTATAAGGTTAACCGGTTTAAACGGCAACAGGAGCGAAAGCGAAAAAGTCGACAATTAACTGATTATCAGTTAACCGGCTCACTTTTTAACCTTAACACCTGCAGCCAACCTGCACGGGCACGCGGATTCGAACCACGATCGAAGGTTTTGGAGACCTCTATTCTACCATTGAACTATGCCCGTATAAATCAAAAAGTCAAAAGAAACCCTTTTGACTTTTCGCGGAACGCTGCAAAGCTAAAACAAAAATTTGGTTTTTCCTCGCTTACTTTTTGCCTTTACTTCTGTGTGCCAATTTGGCAAAACAAGGCATCATATTAGGATTTTCCGACTACCAAACCTGCACTTCCCGCTCCAGACAGATGCCAAAGCGCTCTTTTACGGATGCCACTATGTCGCCGGAAAGCTGCCAGAGCTGGGAACCGGTAGCCCTACCACGGTTTACCAGAACCAGGGCCTGCCTGTCGTGCACACCTGCATCACCACGGGTATAGCCCTTCCAGCCGCACTGTTCTATAAGCCAGGCCGCAGGCACCTTTACCAGATCGGCATTCACTTTGAAATGCGGAATGCCCGGGTGTGCTGCTAGAAGCGCCTCGTATTCGTCCCTTGAAATGGTAGGATTCTTAAAAAAGCTACCGGCATTGCCAACTACCTTAGGGTCGGGCAGCTTGCTGCTGCGAATACTGATAACAGCCTGTGCAACATCCTTTACCGTTGGTGAGGCAATCTGCATCTTACGCAACTCCTCCTCAATGGCACCGTAACTGGTATTGAGTATGGGCCGCTTACTGAGCCGGAAGACGACGGACGTTATGAAGATGCGCCCCTTCAGTTCATTCTTAAAAATACTGTCGCGATAACCGAAGGCGCATTGATCGTTGCTGAACACACGCTCCTCATCTGCTTCGAGGTCATGGAAATGAACTTTCTCGATCGTGTCCTTCACCTCCACACCGTAAGCGCCGATGTTCTGGATAGGTGCTGCACCAACAGTGCCGGGTATAAGCGCCAGGTTCTCAAGCCCTCCCCACCCTCTCGCTATCGTGTACAGCACTAATTCATGCCATATCTCGCCTCCGGCAGCTTCGAGCCAGACGTGTTCCTCATCCTCATTTAGTACACTAATACCTTTAAGGCAATCTCGCACAACGATTCCTGGCACTTCTCCGGTAAGCAGCACATTGCTACCACCGCCTAAAACGTGTAGCGGCCTTCGCAATGCTGCGAGGGCCGCTATATCTTTCAGATCATGTACTTCGGTATAGTAAGCTGCCGGCACATCTATGCCGAAGGTATTGAACGGACGTAATGAAACGTTTTGTTGAATCTCCATAGTTACTATCGCAGATCCACTACTTCAACACCAGGATGTTCTTTGGGGTTCCAGCCGAACTGAGCATCAGGGATATCAGCATTCTGAACAATGTTGCTGATCGTTACTGCATATTTATTGCCGTTCTTTTCCCAATAGTTGCCGCCAACTATCATGGACGTGCCCTTATCTACTACCAACTCAATTTTCGCCAGTTGCTTGGATTTATCATGTGGGGTAAGTTCCACGATATCGCAGTTCTTTCCACCTTCTTTACGCTCGCCCTTGTAGCTATAGGTATATTCCTTCTCAAAAAAGCTAGGGGATAGCAGCTTTACGGGTGACATTGTCTGTGCAGACGGATCGTTTTTTGCAACCTGTACTTCCTTAGCTTCTTTGTTGTAAGTCCACACAGTGACGTTATCGCTTATCACCTCTGTTGCGCCCAGCGACATGCGGTATTTCTGTCCCTTCAGCGCTATGCCACCTTTACGGGTATCGGTAACATTATTGCCTTTGCCACCCGAGAGTTTCAGGACGAAATTGGCTTTCAATGTTTTAAGTGAGCTGATCTTCTTAGTAGCGCCGTCTAGTACTGCCTTTGCCTTCGGGTCATTCTGCGCGTATACAACTTGTGTGATGCAAGCCGCAAACACGAGACTCAATGAGAATAGAAACTTCATGTAAAGTGGTTTTGTGATGGATGTAATTCCGCCCGCAAAGGTAACCGATTAAGTGTGTGTGATTTGTTAATGCTAATCCAGCGAATGCAGGAACTCCTCCAGCTCCATATCCGTCTTAAAATAAACCTCCCGTGGCTTGCTGCCGGCTGCAGGACCCACTATACCAGCCGCCTCCAGCTGATCCATTATGCGGCCTGCGCGGTTATATCCCAGGTTCAGTCTGCGCTGCAGGTTTGAGGTAGAGCCCGATTGCATCTGTACTACCAGACGGGCGCAGTCTTCAAATAGTTTATCTCTATTGGTGAGATCCACTTCCTTCACGCTATCTCCATCTTCACCCTCATATTCGGGTAGCTCAAATGCTGACAGGTAGCCACGCTGGCGGCCAATGAAGTTTACGATATCTTCTACCTCCGGCGTATCAACGAAGGCGCACTGCAAGCGCAGCAACTCGCTACCATGAGACACAAGCATATCGCCGCGGCCAATCAATTGCTCGGCGCCGCCGGCATCTAATATGGTACGCGAGTCAACTTTTGCCGACACCTTAAACGCGATACGACCAGGGAAGTTGGCCTTGATAGTTCCCGTGATCACATTCACCGACGGACGCTGTGTAGCGATGATGAGGTGGATACCAATGGCACGCGCAAGCTGAGCAAGGCGCGCGATGGGCATTTCCACTTCTTTACCGGCTGTCATTATCAGGTCGGCAAACTCGTCTATTACCAGTACTATGAACGGAAGGTACTTATGACCATTCTCCGGGTTCAGCCTGCGGCTGATGAATTTCTCGTTATACTCCTTGATATTACGAGCTCCGGCTTCTTTCAGCAGCTCGTAACGATTGTCCATCTCAATACAAAGTGCATTGAGCGTATTGATAACCTTCTTCGTATCAGTTATGATCGCCTCTTCTTCGTTAGGCAACTTCGCAAGGAAGTGCTTTTCAATCGTACGGTAGATAGATAGCTCTACCTTCTTAGGGTCTACCATCACAAACTTCAGTTGCGATGGGTGCTTCTTATAAAGCAGTGACACCAGGATGGCATTGATACCTACAGACTTTCCCTGCCCGGTAGCGCCGGCCATAAGAAGGTGTGGCATGGTAGCAAGGTCTACTATGTAGTTCTCATTGTCAATCTTCTTACCCAGTGCTATCGGCAGACTCATTTTGTTGTTCACAAACTTGTCGCTGGATAGCAGCGTACGCATAGATACGATCTGCTTGTTTGCATTCGGCACTTCTATACCTATAGTACCACGGCCAGGTATGGGCGCAATGATTCGAATGCCCAGTGCGGCCAGGTTCAACGCGATATCGTCTTCCAGGTTGCGGATCTTTGATATTCGCACGCCTTCTGCCGGTACAATTTCATACAGCGTTACCGTAGGGCCAACAGTGGCACTTATCCGCTGTATTTCTATACCGAAGCTGCGAAGGGTGTTAATGATCTGGGTCTTATTCTTCTCCAGCTCTTCTTTGTCCAGTGATATTGCTTCAGTAGACCGCTCCTGCAGCAGGTCCAACGTCGGGAACTTGTAGTCAGGCAAATCAAGCTCAGGTGCGTAAGGCTCGTTGCTGGCGATAGAAATATGCGCACCATGTTGTATCGCGGGCTGCTCTTCCTGTTGAATAACCTCAAATGAGAATTCCGGTTCGTCTTCTTTTTCCGCGGCTGCAGCTTCGCGTGCTGCAAGTGCTTCCGCTTCCTTTTCGGCCAGGAACTTCTGGTATTCGAGATACTCTTCGTTTTCCTCTTCCTCCTCTTCTTCAGCATCCTCATGGCCAGCCGCTATCTCCAGTTCCGGCTCATCCTCGTGCAATGTAATATTCCATTGCTGCTCTTCCTGCTCCGGATGCGACTCTTCTTCTTCCTCTTCATCTGTTGCTTCAGGTTCTCCTGTCTCCGCTACCACATCTGCCTCTTGTTCTACCGGCATTTCCGGCTCGTTAAAAACCGGCGTAGGAGCCAGCGTAGCAGCTACATGCTGCGCGCGCAGGCGCATCCGGTTCATGAACGGACGCACATCGAGTGCAAATATTACGAACACGAAGAACAGTACGATTCCCAACAGCGCCATCCCCGTGCCTGCACGCCCCATCAGACCGTTCAGGTAGGTAATGGAACCATTTCCCAACCGGCCTCCGAGCGGGAAAGAACTTTCAGGGAACATAAACGCCAGAACCGGCGCTATTAATAACAAGGCGATAGATACCCAGCGCATGTAGCGTAGTGCGGGCGACACACGTGTGCCATAAACTGTGTGCAAACCAAGACCGGCAACAGCGAAACCAATAACGAGAGAAGCAATGCCCGCACCTTTGTAGACAAGCATATGCGAGAGTGCTGCTCCAAACCTTCCGCCCCAGTTAGCTACTGATTCATTGTCGTGTTTGAACACGAAATTCCACATACTGCTGCTGCTGAAAAGCTTGTCCTGGTCTGCTGTCCAGCTAAAATAATAGCTGATAATAGACAGGCAAGTAAAGACGCCGGCGAATATCAGGAAGGCCCCGGTGGCCAGCCTTATCTGCCGCTTACGTTCCATCAGCGCCTGTTCTGTTTCGGCAGACTTCGGCGGAGCAGCGGCAGCTTTCTGCTTTTTATTAGTTGTGGCCATAATGGATATTGACGTAAAAATACAATATTCCAATTGCTGAAATACCAAATTGTTTTCCACCGACCGTTCATTACCCAGGCCCGGGATTGCTTCAAAATAAAACATCCCCGGCACTCGCGTACCAGGGATGTTACCTATGAAAGTTTTGTAGGTTACTCGGCCTTTGTGAAGCGGCCAGTTTGCAACAATTCGTTGTTTTCGCTGAACACCTGGATAATGTAGTAGCCAGGCACTAATGCGCTCACATTGATGTCAGACTTGCCGTTTTCACGTACTACAACACGGCCATCAGGTGCAAAGATCACCACATTCACAGCCACTGGCGCAGCTATATGCAGTATGCTGCTGGCTGGGTTTGGATAGATCCTGATGCTACCTGCGGCAACCGGTCCGTTAACGCCTGTGGGCGCCACCGCATATACTACTGATGTATCTGCGCAGCCGGTAACGTCGGTAACTACTACTGTATAGTCACCGCCTGTAGGACTAAAGTAAATGCTGGAAGTAGCACCGGCTATTGCCACGCCGTTACGGAACCATTGGTAGGTGCTGAACGTCCCCGTGTACAGGTAGTCTCCTGTGCTGTTATAGCTGATAACCGCGGTAGGGTCTGGCAGCACCGTTTTCACCGGTTCGCTCCAGCTACATGCACCCAGAGTCATGTTCAGTGTATAAGTTCCCGTAGCAGTGGCAATGTAGCTATGATTGGTAGCCCCTGCAATTGGCGCTCCGGCAGTTGCCCACTCGTAGGTAGCTCCAGGCACATCTGTAGCTACAAGGTTCACAGGCAGTCCCTGGCACATGGTAACATATGGGCCAGCAGGGAGGATCGTAACTGCAGGGATCGCAGACACCGTTTCTGCCGTAGTAGCGAAGCCGGTGCAGCCAAATCCATCTGTAACTGTATAGCTAATATCTGTTACGCCGGCAGCTACTGCAGTTACCATTCCAGCAGCGTCAATGCTGGCAATTGAGGCGTCTGCACTGCTCCACGCGCCACCCGGCGTTGCATCGCTAAGTGTAGTAGTGTTTCCTACACACAAGCTGGTGATACCAGTAATAGGTGCAACAACAGGTAGTGCATTAACCGTAACAGGATAAGTGACATAACATGTTGTAGGCAGCGTATAAGAGATGTTTGCTACACCAGCCATGATGCCGGATACGTCACCTGTACTTACAACATCAGCAATAGTGATGTCGCTGCTGCTCCATGTGCCACCTGTTGATGAGGTAGAAAGTGTGATGGTGCTTCCCACACAGACTTCAGTTGGTCCGGTAATGGCCGACGGCAAAGTATCAATTGTGATGATTGCGCTGTCGTTCATGGCACTGGAACACGTCGTTGTTGTATTCGTTGCAAGTACTGTATATGTGCCGGCAGTAGTCTGAGCGCCAAAGTCCAGTACAGCGCCTGTTCCGGCCAGCGCGCCACCCACCGGCGCTCCACCTACGTACAAGGTGTAGTCAACACCCAAGTCAGATCCAGTCAGGCCGACGTTTACCCCGGCACCGCCGGCGCAGTAGGCACCACCACCAGTAACGCTATATTGCACCGGCAATGGATTTGTTGTCACAGACACGGTTGTTGTTGCATCACAACCGGCAATAGTAGAAGTTACAGTAAATACATCGGTCGCTGCGAGGGCAGGTGTGTACATGGTAGTATCACAAGTGGTGCACGAAAGACCGGCAGCACCAGCCCAGTTATAGGTGAGCGTAGGCGTGCCGCGAACTGATATATTGTCTATAGCCCAGTACCAGCCCCAGAAAGAGCGGTAGTTCCAACGCAGCCAAACGTTGGGCTGACCCACTGCACCTGCAGGGAGTGCCATAGTAGTGCTAGGTGTGGTAGATACAAAGCTGGTAGTACCTGTTGTGGCGCCAAGCTGGTCTATGAAAGGTGTCCATGTAGTGCCGTCTGTCGAATACTCAACGGCTACTGTAGAGTCGCCGGTCCACGTCTGGAAATACTGGTTGAACGTAACGCTTGCAGCGGTATAGCCTACCGTAGAGAATGACGGCGATTCCAGCATGGTATGTGTAATCACCGTGTTTTCAGCATCAGGTGCAGCCTCTAAATATGGGGTGCCATCGCCCGGCACAATGCTGCTGTAGCCAGGTGCAGTTCTTATCTGGAATATCGCGGTTGCATTACCGGATACGTTATTGATCGTCCAGGCACCGAGACCCGCATTAAAATCTTCGTGCAGAATGTCTACGTCGGTTGCTGTGGCACTCGCTATCATCAGTACGCTATCACCAAGACAAACTTCAGGTGCTGCAGGTGAAACTGCTAGGCCCACCGGTGCCTGGTTGATTGTTACCGTTGCGCTGCCCTCAGGTCCCCAGCAGCTGGCGCCGTTGCGTGCCCTGAAGTAGTAAGTGTTTGTCCCTGGCAGCACAATGATCTCAGACGTAGAGGGCGTAGCAGTAGAAGTGCCGTTTGAACGCGCACCCTGATAGTAAATCGTGCCCGGGCCAGCCAGCGAAGCATTCAGAGTTGCCGTTTCGCAGAACACACCACCACCGGTTACAGTTACTGCAGCAGGATATGCATCTACTGTCATTACCATACTGGGCGAAAGCGCTGTCAGCGGAGATACGCAGCCAGTCGGGGTCATCAGTACCTGAACATCGTCGCCATTGGCAAGGGTAGTGCTCACAAAAGTAGCATTTGTGGCACCAGCGACCGGCACGGTATTGATCTGCCACTGATAAGTTGGCGCACCACCGTTGGTTGGTGTAGCGGTAAATGTAACCGAAGTACCTGCGCAGATAGCACCGGCAGGGCTCGCGGCTACCGCCACAGAAGGTGTTACTGTAGGAGTGAGTGAAAGAGGAGCAAAGATGGTACCACCACCGCCGGTGGTTATACCGGTCATTCCGGGAGCTGAGGATGGCCTTATGGCGCCTGCCGCAGATCCTGCAGAGGTTGCCTGAACCTGAAGACCGGTAATGGTTAGCTGATCTAGCAAGTTGTTATTTGTTGCAAAGATGTTGACGGTCAAAGTAGTTGCTGTCATGCCACCGACATTTGCAAACACCACATTGCGGCCAGCAGTAAATGCGATCGCGGGCGGCGCGCCGGTATTGAATTGCCAGCCAGCGGGTGCATTTAACACCAGGGCGTGAAAACCCGTGGTAATGTCACCATTGAGGTTTTCAGAAATGGTAATGACACCCAGGGTTGTGTATGCAGCGGCAACACCCCCCACAGCCCGGTTAGCACAAATGTTTGTGCCGCCGGTACCGGGTGTTACTGTGATGGCCGCATCGGCCTTCACAGCCGTCAACCCAATGAGACCCAATGCCAATAGTAGAATCTTCTTCATAGCAGAAAACTTAGTAACAATAATTACCCAAATACAGTAAAATGAAGATGAACATATCAAACCGCCCTAAAATCAGGCAGTCGGGTATGTCCAAAAGTCAGCTTAAAGATACAATATAATGTTAAAGCACAAAACGCTGCATATATGTTTTCATTTTACACATGCAATCACATATACCTCACACAAATGTATTGACCCTAAAATGAGATATTTCTTTTAGCTAAACTTAGCCTTATAGTCGTTGATGCTGTGCTGCAGGATCTTCTTGGCAAGGCGGGCATTTTCGAATTCCTCTACTTTTACCTCCTTCCTTTCCAGCGTTTTATACTCTTCGAAGAAATGTCGCAGTTCTTCGATAAAGTGAGGACCCAACTCATGAATGTCGTTAAAATGGGCCACGCTCATGTCATTGGCACACACGGCGATCAGCTTATCATCTGCCTCTCCCTGGTCCAGCATGCGCATAACACCAATTATTTTTGCCTCCACAAGGCATAGTGGCTGCATTTCTATCTGAGATAGAACTAATATGTCCAGCGGATCATTGTCATCGCAGTAGGTGCGAGGGATGAAGCCGTAGTTTGCAGGGTAATAAACAGAAGAATAGAGCACCCTGTCGAGCTTTAGCATGCCTGTTTCCTTGTCCAGTTCATACTTCGCACGCGAGTTTTTCGGTATTTCTATGATGGCGTTTACGGTGTGTGGCACGTTTTCTCCGTAGCTCACATCATGCCATGGATTGAAGTTCATTTGCGTATTTGAGAATTTTTAGGAAAATTTTCCGCAAAACTACAAAGGAATCGCGGCTGCATTACGTCTATTCAGAAACGACATCCCAAAATTTGTAAGCCCCGCGTAAAATTCCGCCTATCGTCGCACATATATTTTTAGGCACACAATAATACTACTACAACCTGCGTTGCACGTTAAATTGCTTTGTGTCTTGACCTTACAAGATATGCTAAGTTATTTTTGGGAAATATTTTAACAAGCGAAATTGTTTTTTTAAGGTGTACTTCTATCTTTGCAAACTCTGAATTAAATAAAATTATCAACCAACAATAAGCTAACAAAAAATCAAAAATTACAGTTATGGCAGACGTAAAAACAGCCGCGGCGAAACCAACAGCTCAGGGAAGTGCAGGTAAACCCAAGAATGCAAACTATTTCTGGCGCAACCTCATCTTCGTGGTGTTGATGATTGCCGTGGGCGAGATCCTGTGGAAATTTGTATTGGGCTCAGAAAGTAACTTCCAGGACGGTGCTACCAGGGAAAAACCAGCCAACGTGCTTGGCACCATGTACCAGGGTGGATTCGTGGTACCGATACTTATGGGTACTGCCTTGACTCTTATTCTTTTCGTAATTGAGCGTGCCCTTACTATTGTTAAGGCAAAAGGTAAAATGGACGGCGGCGAATTTGTTCGCAAAGTTCAGTATCACCTGGCTAACAAGAATCTTGAAGCGGCTATCTCTGAGTGCGATAAGCAGGCAGGTTCTGTAGGCAATGTAATGCGTGCCGGCCTTGTGAAGTACAAAGAAATGACACACGAAACCGGCCTGGACACAGACCAGAAAGTTGCCGGCATCCAGAAAGAGATCGAAGAAGCAACAGCGCTGGAACTGCCGATGCTGGAAAAGAACCTGGTGTTCCTTTCTACTATCGCATCGTGCGCTACCCTCCTAGGTCTGTTCGGTACGGTACTTGGTATGATCCGTTCATTCGCGGCGATGGCAACTGCCGGTGCGCCTGATGCGGCTGCACTTGCGGCGGGTATCTCTGAGGCCCTTATCAATACGGCCCTCGGTATCGGTACCTCATTCCTCGCTATCGTATTCTACAACTTGTTTACCACTATCATCGATGGTATCACATACTCTATCGATGAGAGCGGCTTTACGCTGACACAGAGCTTTGTATCTACACATAAATAATGCTGCTGTAAAGCGCCCTCATGGGGCGCTTTACACATAGCTTCATTATTATGTGTTCGTGCCGTATGGAATTTGTGCGAAAAAGTATCTTATTAATTTAATCAGCAGAAGCCAACAAAATGCCTAAAGCAAAACTACCGCGTAAAAGCACCAACATCGACATGACGGCGATGTGTGACGTGGCGTTCCTGTTGCTCACCTTCTTCATGCTTGCTACAAAGTTTAAGCCTGAAGAGCCTGTAGTAGTAAAGACGCCATCGTCGATATCAGAAATTCCGTTGCCGGACGTGGATATCATGCTGCTTACGGTTGATACAAAGGGACGCATTTTCTTTTCGATCGATAATAAGCTGAAAAGAAAGGCCCTGATCGAAGACGTGAACAGCGAACGTAACCTGAACCTGACGGAAGCACAGATGACCAATTTTGCTATCGGCGGGTCTATCGGTGTACCGTTCTCTCAGCTTGGTTCTTACCTCAACATGAGCTCTGACCAGCAAGCAGCAATAGGAAAAGACGCCCCCGGCGTGCCCGTAGATACATCCGTGCTTTCACCCAATAACGAACTCGCTACCTGGGTAAAAAGTGCGCGTATCAACAACCCTAAACTGCGCATCTGTATTAAAGCAGACGGAGATGCTGCCTATCCTTTTGTGAAGAAGATCATCAGCACACTGGAGGGGTATAAGATCTTCAAATTTAACCTCATCACAAATATGAAAGCAGTTCCGGCAGGTACTGCAGCATATGAGGAGAAACAAAAAGTAGCGGCTGCAGAGTAGTCGTTGGACAGAAACAATATTTACGGATCGGAATTAACCGTGCCGGAAACAATAAAACATAGAGCGCCATGGCAGAAATGGATACCTCGAGTGGCGGGGGACATAAAAAAGGACCTGGAGTCAAAAAAGGCAAAAAACTAAGTACACGTATCGACCTTACGCCGATGGTGGACCTGGGTTTTCTGCTCATCACGTTCTTCATGTTTACTACCACGCTGGCTAAGCCCAAGACGATGGAAATAAACATGCCCTACAAGGACGAAAACCTGAAGGACGAGGAAAAGAACAAACTGAAAGCAAGTGTGGCTATGACCGTACTGCTGAGCAAAAATCATCGTGTTTATTACTACGAAGGTATCGGCGACAACCCGGATGTAGCTCCGGATCTGAAGGTTACTTCGTTCAAAGCAAAAGACGGTATTCGCGATGCGATCATCAAAAAGAAAAAGCTAGTTGCAGGTCTGAAAGCCAGTGGCCAGCTGGGACCAAAGGATGAAATGACCGTACTCATTAAGCCGGATACGACAAGTACCTACAGCGACCTCGTAAATATGCTTGACGAGATGAACATTAATGACGTAAAGGTTTATGCCATTATTGATATTTCAGACATCGAGCAGGGCTTTATTAAAGAAACAGAAGCAGCAAGTGGCGCTCAATAAGCGCCGGCAGCAACGAAAAAGAGTTACAAATGGATATCAATAAGATACTTAACAGCGATTACTTAGATATCATCTTTGATAATCGCAATAAGGTTTACGGTGGCTACGAGTTGCGCAAAAACTACCCGAAACGCGTGGGCAGGGCTGTGCTGGCTATCCTCATATTCGGAGGGGCAGCCACAGCTTTCGCATTGCTTTCAGGCAAGGGGGGTAAAGAAAAGAAAGACGTGCCGGTAATGAAGCAGGTGACACTCGCTGAGCCGCCACCGATAGACCCCAAAAAACCACCACCACCGCCACCACCGCCACCACCACCTCCGGTAAAGCCAACTGTGAAGTTCACGCCGCCGGTGATAAAGAAGGACGAAGAAGTAAAGGAGGAGGAAGTGCCACCACCACAGAAAGAGATCACTGCATCTGGTCCTAAGGACGTAAAAGGCGATCCGGATGGTATAGACCCGGGTATTGTTGAGCCAAGCACAGGAACCGGTGTTGTTGATGCGCCTGCGCCACCTACAGTATTCAGCTATGTGGAGCAGATGCCTACATTCTCTGAGGACATCAACGCTTACCTGAGCCGCCACATCAAGTATCCTGATGCGGCACGCGAGAACAACATCGAAGGTCGCGTAATTGTGAAATTCGTTGTAAACGAAGACGGTAAAGTAAGTGAGGTTACAATCGTTCGCGGTATAGGCGGCGGCTGTGACGAAGAGGCAAAACGCGTGGTAAATTCAATGCCACCGTGGAAAGCCGGTAAGCAAAATGGTAAGGCAGTGAAGGTTTACTTCACGCTGCCAATTACCTTCAAGCTTGAGTAATACTATCTGTAAAAGTTATATAAATGAGGGCCGTCCGACGAGGATGGCCCTTTTTCATTTGCGAATACCTAAGCAATTGTTTGCGATTGGGTAGCCCCTGAGCGGGGCAAGTCCTACGTTGAAAAAAGGGCAACCTATACAGACGGCCCGCTCCTATTTCATTTGGCGCTGTAAGCGCTCTCTTTATTCTTTCAACTTAAAGCTTACGACTTCTTCCGTGCCACCGCTTTTTCAGCTGCTGCAATGATGTTAGCCGTTGTAAGGCCGTACTTGTCTAACAACTGCTTTGGAGTGCCACTCTCACCGAAAGTGTCCATAACAGCAACATATTCGTGCGGAGCAGGGCACATGCGGCTTGCAACGTTTGCTATGCTATCGCCAAGGCCACCATTAATCTGGTGTTCTTCAGCAGTAACAATGCAGCCAGTCTTGCGAACGGACGCAACAACTGCTTTTTCGTCCAGCGGCTTGATGGTATGGATATTGATGAGATCTACGGAAATGCCTTTTTCTGCCAATGCCTTAGCAGCTTCTACTGCCAGCCATACCATGTGGCCGCAGGCGAAAATGCTCACGTCTGTACCTTCTGCCAGCACCTGTGCTTTGCCTACCTGGAAAACCTGGTCCTCAGCAGTGAAGTTTGGCCACTTCGGTCGGCCGAAACGCAGGTATACAGGACCTTCATATTCAGCTATTGCAATAGTTGCTGCCTTTGTCTGGTTAAAGTCGCAAGGAACGATCACCGTCATGCCCGGCAGCATTTTCATCATGCCAATATCTTCCAGCACCTGGTGCGTAGCACCATCCTCGCCTAGCGTAAGGCCGGCATGTGATGCACATATTTTCACGTTCTTACCACTGTATGCTACCGACTGGCGCACCTGGTCATAAACGCGGGAAGTAGAAAAGTTGGCGAACGTGGTAGTGTAGGGGATCTTACCGCCTATAGTAAGGCCGGCAGCAACACCTATCATATTGGCCTCGGCTATACCACACTGAACAAAACGATCGGGGAACTCCTTGATGAAGGCGTTCAGCTTCAGCGAACCGCCGAGGTCGGCAGTGAGTGCCACCACATTGGGGTTGCGACGACCCGCTTCCAGTATTCCTTCTCCGAAACCACCACGGGTCTCTTTCTCATTCAGTATCTTAATATCTTGTAACATAATATGAAATCGAGTTTCAGGGCACAAAAATAGCAGTTAAAAATTTGTCTCCGCATCAATATGATGTGCTTTGTGTAAAAGGTGGGGGAAATACTAATTTTACCGCATGAAAGTAAGAGTAAGATTTGCGCCAAGCCCTACGGGTGGCCTGCACCTGGGTGGCGTGCGTACAGTATTATATAATTATCTTTTTGCACGTGCTAATGGCGGCGATTTCATCCTGCGTATAGAAGATACCGACCAGGGCCGCTTTGTAGAAGGCGCAGAACAATATATCATGGATTGCCTGGAGTGGTGCGGCCTTCGCCCGGACGAAAGTCCTGTGAAGGGTGGCCCACATGAGCCATATCGCCAAAGCGAGCGTAAACACCTGTATCATCAATATGCAAAGCAGCTCGTTGATGCCGGCCATGCCTACTATGCCTTTGACACACCGGAGGAGATAGAAAAAATGCGCACAGAGCACCGCAAGGATGAATACTCTAATGCTCAGTATGATACTACTACACGCGTGCTGATGCGCAACTCCCTGACGCTATCCGCCGATGAAACAGCCAAGCTACTTGCCGACGGCACACCGCACGTTATCCGCATTAAAATGCCGGAACACACCACTGTGCAACTCACGGACATGATACGCGGCGAAATATCCTTCGACAGCTCTATAGTGGATGACAAGGTGCTGCTGAAAGCAGATGGCATGCCCACCTACCATCTTGCTGTGGTGGTAGACGACTATCTGATGGAGATAACGCATGCCTTCCGCGGTGAGGAGTGGCTACCAAGTGCACCGGTACATGTGCTGCTGTGGCAATACCTGGGCTGGAAAGACAAAATGCCGCAATGGGCGCACCTGCCGCTGATACTGAAGCCGGATGGCCATGGCAAGCTGAGCAAGCGCGATGGTGACAGGCTAGGCTTCCCGGTGTTTGCAATGAACTGGAAAGATCCTAAAACAGGTGACCTCACCAAGGGCTTCCGCGAAATGGGCTTCCTGCCGCAGGCGTTTGTAAATATGCTGGCATTACTAGGATGGAACGATGGCAGCGGACAGGAGATATTCTCTATGGAGGAACTGATAATGCGCTTCGACATTTCGCGTGTACACAAAGGCGGCGCCAAATTTGACTTTGAAAAAGCAAAATGGTTCAACCACCAATACATACAGCAGACTCCAGATGATGAGTTAGCAGTGTTGGCGCGTCCTTATATCGAGGAGCACGTGACAGCGCCGGCTGAGGCGCTGCTGAAAAAGGTTATCCCATTGATAAAAGACCGTTGCACATTGCTCCCCGATTTCTGGGCACAGGGGCACTTCTTCTTTACCACGCCTGAGATAACTGAGCGTGCCGCCATTACCGACAAATGGAACGACCAGAAGCAAGCCTTCTTTTCTGAATGGATCTACAAACTGGAATCTATATCGCAATGGGATGCAGTCACCATAGAGGCTTCTTTCAACGATCTGGCTGCAGCTCAGGGCATCAAGAAAGGCGACATCATGCTGCCCTTCCGCATAATGCTGGTAGGTGGCAAGTATGGCCCCGGCGTATTCGCCATTGCAGAACTGATAGGCAGGGAAGAGACAGTGAAGAGGATAAAGGGAATAATAAACAAATAAGATTATGCGTAGGAAGTCAAACGAAACTTGTGTAGCAGTGGATAGGAAACTGGTTAAAGAAGCACAAACGCTTGGCAAATTCTCCAATGAAGGCGCTGCTGTTGAAGAGGCTTTGCGCGAGCTGGTAAATAAACTAAAGCGGAAAAGCATGCTCGATTTATTTGGAAAGGTCAGGTGGGAAGGCGATTTGAACCAAATGCGCTAAGCGCTAACTGATGAAAAAGAAACTTTCAGGCAAAGAGAAACGGCAGCTTCGTATAAAACCCACTACGATTGAAAAGATTGAGTGTGATAATTGGGGCAATGCGGCACCATATCCATCTCACCTTGTTACAACGATTTACGCACTTAGAAAGAAAGACCTGAATACCTTTACTACCGAAGATTTGCGAATAGTAATTGGGCAGAATCAAAGTCTGCCCATTCTTATGCCAATGGCCTTAGCAGTCCTGCGCGATAACATCCTTGCCGAAGGAGACCTTTATCCGGGCGACCTTTTAAAGAGTGTATTGACAGTTGATGCAGGATTCTGGAACACACATCCTGATGTGAAAGAGGAGATAATGCTCATTATTGAAAATGGGCGTGACACGATCCTTTCCTCTGAAGACATTGGCGGTAAAATCGCGAATGAAATACTAAGCGCCTACGAATCACTAAAGTGCATCTGATAACACCTCCTACCTTTAGGGAGTGAGGGAGGGTAAAAAGTTCCCCGGTCAGGACGAATGTCTGCCGGGGAACAGGCTGTAACAGATACAGCTTCACTTGCTAATTGGGAGGCAGGAAAATCTTTATCCGGCCTGTGTACCAGCTCTGCGCTTCTCATCCTCGGCGCCTCCCCTGTGCCGCATAGATTGAGGTACTGTGCGCTTACCAAAACGATAGGTGAATGAAACGGCTACTTGCCTTGTATCCCGGCGGGCAGCGAATGTTTCACGATAGTCGTTATACTCTGATGTGGCACGGGGCCAGCCGTGCCAGAAGATATCTGTGGCGTTCACGCGGGCTGTTGCTCGCTTGTCGAAGAAGTTTTTCTGCAGACCTACGTTGAACATCCATGTAGACTTCACCAGCATATAGCCATACTGCTGCGGCGCCTGGTAAAATCCGCCCACCTCTGCACTCCAATCCTTCGGCAGGATAAAGCTGTTGCTTGTATTGAAATCGAGGGTGGCACGTCCTTTGTTTAGTGGTGTGCCGGCAATATCCCCTGTGTATTGTGCATAGTAAGCGTTGAAATTGGTGACATTGCTCCACCACTTGTAAAAACGGAACTGGTAGGAACCACTGATGCCGTAGTAAGACATGGTGCCGAGGTTCTTCTGGGTCTGTATGGTAACCTTGGTCTCTGTAGTGCTGGGTTGGATCACTTCTGTTATCGGCCTGTTTGTGCGTGTGTAGTTGAGCGTTGTGATAAGGCGCTGCTTGTAGGTATAGGAAAGTTCTGTAGCATAAGATAATGCGGGGCGCAGATATGGGTCGCCGGCCTTGTATGTGGTGGGGTCAAGGTAGTAGGCAGAGGGGTTTAGCTGGTCATAGTTTGGCCGCTCAATGCGGCGGCTTAGTGTTACGCCCAGGTCATTGTTGTCATTAACGTGCCGCTGCACAGCAAAGCTTGGGAATAGCTGAGCATAGTTTCGTGTGAATGAGGAATCGCCTCCCGGCCATTTAGCGTGTCCGTCAGCTATTGTCTGCTCACCACGCAGACCTAATTGGGCGCTCCACTTTGTCCAGTCTTTGTTGAAATTCAGGTAAGCGGCATTGATGTTCTCGTGATATATGAAGTAGTTCGTCCGCTTCACATCCTGCACCAGCACATCGGCTACGTTGGTGTAAAACTTCAGGTCGTGCTCACTGGTTACATAGCTTGTCTTGGCTCCAGTTTCTATCTTCAGCCCACTTTTCAGTGGCAGTGCCAGGTCTGCTTTAAAAGACCGTATCTGCGTGAGCCCAGTCAGGTCGCCATGCAGCACTACGGGCAGCGGCACAGGGGTGGAATCTGCCGGCCGGTCGTTGTAGTAGGTTGTGGTAAAGTCCTGCACTCCACTGCCGGGATACATTGCATAGTCTGCATCTACCGACAGGCTTTTGCCAAGGCTATCAAATGTGTGGCGGAAGTAGACATTTGCCGTGCGGCTGCCCCATGTATTCGGTGCTTTGTTATCGGTAATGAAATGGGACGCTTGTTGCCTGTTTGAATCCAGCACCAGGGAGTAGTTATAACCCTTACGCAGGAAGTAGGTTTCGTTCGCGTTTACATTAGCTCCGATGCTTGTATTTTTAGAAGGTGTGTAGTCTATGCCGGCACCGCCCATGTCGTCGATCACCTTATAGAGGTATTGATTGTCCTGGACATATGCGCTCACAAGCTTACCATTATCAAGGAAGTTGCGGTCCAGCTTCAGCCGGTTAAATCCCTCCCGGTCGGAATGATTGTAATTCGCAAAGACATTTACATTCTTGTTGCGGTAGTTCAGGTTCACGCCGCCATTTGCCTTGCCATAAACGCCTTGTGCATACGTACCGTTCACACTTCCGTTGAGCCCCATCTTCTTATCGCGCTTCATCTTTATGTTGATGATGCCCGCTGTACCTGCGGCGTCATACCTGGCCGATGGGTTAGAGATAAGTTCTATCGTTTCAATGGCGCTTGACGGCATACTCTTCAGCATGTTGGCAAGGTCTGCGCCTGATATGGGTGTGATCTTGCCATTTATCATCACGTTCACCCCCTGCTTGCCCTTCAGGCTAATGTTGTCATTGTTATCAACTGTTACTCCGGGCGACTTTGCCAGGACGTCCATAGCGGTGCTGCCTGCATTTACTATACTACTCTCCACATTCACTACCAGCTTATCCGCATGGACCTCTACAAAGGGCTTCTGTGCGCGTATCGCCACTTCCTCAAGTTGTTTGCTCTCAGCCACCAGGTAGATATCAGGAAGAGTTAGGTCTGCACCTGCCACAGACACTTCCTGCCTGTGACCTTCGTGAGACATCAGCGACACCTTGAGAATATAACTACCGGGTGAAACAGGGGTGAGAAGAAACTCACCCTTTTCGTCGGTAAGCTCTGTTTTCACCAGCGCGCTGTCTGTTACAGACAGCAGCAAGATACTCGCCAGTTTCAGCGGTGCGCCATGCTCATCTAAAACCTTTCCGGAAAGGCTGGCAGCGTATATCAGTGCGGGGCACGCTGACAGAAAAAAGGCAACAATAAGGCTACGGAAACACTTATTCATCAGTAGGTGTGTTGGACAATCAAATGTATCTGTGTCTTCTCCCCTGCCCGTCACCCGTGGCGGGTGATTTGCATTATTGTAACATTGTCCAATCCTTACCGGCAATCCCAGTAACCAAATTCCGTATTAAATCCATGCGTGCTTCCAAAAGCATGTTTTGCAGAGTCAACCGCAACAGGATTGATAAACAGTGCAGCCCGCATTGAGTCCACAGTGTCCCATTTCAAATCTCGCGGGTAAGGTATAAAACTGAATTTTCTGTACCCTCCTTTCGGTGTAGTATAGCCACACAGAAATTCTGTGTATTGTGACTTATGCCATTGGTTAAGTTTCAGCCAACGGTTGTCATATAGAAGTGCCACGTCGCCGGGATGCACCTGCCCCTTTTCTATAAAGCGTAGCCAGTCCTTCTCAAACACGTCATAACTGCAGGGATAATGAATGAGTAATGGAAAAAGGTGGTGTTCAGATAAGCCATCATAGACATCTGGTGAACTCATTCCGCCCGGGTAGTCCTCCCCATTCTCACCAAGCTCTTTCATCATATTAAGCTGTGAAATACCAATCAATCTATCTCCGGGAAATCCTACAATGTCGACCAAGGCCTTCAAGGTCGCAATTCTTCCTGCGACAAGGTGCCCGTATTGTTCGGCTGGAAGTAGCTTCTCTTTTTGATCTGCGATGAAATCGTCTCGCACATGTTTCCAAACATGCCAGTTGATACGTCTCAGATACGCTTTGCGTTGTGCCGGATACTCCTTGAATTTTCTCTTAAACCCGACTGTATCACTTATTAAGGGTTTCAACACAGGAGATAGTTTCAGTTCCTGCCACTTCAATCCATTTTTAAATCCCTTTTTCAGATACGCAATGTATTTGTTGCTTTTATTGTAATAGGCAATCTGTGCCGCCATGAAGCAATCCTTTGCAAATACAAAATCGAAATCAGCGAATGCCTGATCGTAGTAGAAATATGCAGAGTCGGTTTTGTTCTCAAGAAAGAAACACCGTTCCGCGCTGTTTACCAATCTGTGATAGTTGAAGTAGCTTTGTCCCTTTGCAATCACCGTCCACAAGACAAATACAGCCGCAAGCAGCGGATACCGGATTGCTGAGTTATATTCTCTAAACCCGCGCCTCTTCATAAGTATGAATATACAAAAGTGCGGCACACTTTTTTCCGTAGTTTCGGCACACTATTTGCTGAAACAAATAAAAAGCGCATTCATGAACCGATTGCTTTCCGTAGCCTTTACTACGGCCTTTCTTTCCCTTCTTTCTGCATGTACCAAGGTTGATTCCGGCGACCTTAAAGACGATGTGCCTTACTATCAGTCCTATTCTGTCAGCTACAATAAGACAGACAATGCTACCTATGCATCGGCCTCTTTCCGCGTACGTGAGTCAAATGGTGCGCGGGTTAAGCTAACAAATGGTGCGACTATAACAGCCAACGGGAAAGCGGGTGCAGCAACCAACCCTTTTGATGTTTCCATCTATACCTGGCAGTTTGACGATCTGAAGGATGTGAACTTCACACTATCTAAGCCAAGCGCCACACTGGATAATGAAGTGAGGCGATTGGAGATCGGCGATATCAGCTTCGCGGCACCGTTGCCAGCTTCGATCAGCAAAGCTACGGGCTACACATTGTCGTGGGCGGGTGATGAGCGCAAGACCGGGGAACATATTTACGTAAGTGTTAGTGGCCGAAACGCTGTTGATACTACCGGCACTGCTACGAACGACAAGGAGATAACCGGCACCAACGTGAGGATCACCGCTTCAGACCTGCAGGATATTGCCCCCGGCAGCATAACAATCACATTGAGACGTGAAAGGTCGATGGTGCTGGATGCCCCCGACGGAAGCAGCGGCGGCGAAAAGTCCGTTTCTATAAGTGTCTCCGGCGACCTGCTGTTGACCAATTAAGATGCCAGCACATCCCGGTATGCCTCTACCCTATCAAACACACCTTTTGCAAACGGGCAAAGGGGAATGATCTTTACGTCATTTGCACGTGCATACGCAACCCCGGCATGCACAAGTTGCTTACCCAGTCCGCGCCCTTCATATGCTTCATCTACTTCTGTGTGGTCTATTATCATCTTGTCAGTGCCTGCCCACACATAGTGCATTGCGGCTATCTCTTTACCCTCATACTCTATGTAGAACCATCCCTTTGCCTCGGCATTTTTTTGCTTTACGTCCATCTTTGTGTGCTTGATTTGCTATGCTAAGCTAAGACTGATATTTCACTTATCACTCCCACCACAACCCGCCTACCACGCAGCTATTTCCTACCTTTGCGCCGCAATGCAGAAAATACCAACACCGGCGGAGCTGAAGAAAGGAGGAGTGATGCTCATTGATAAGCCTTACAAATGGACATCATTCGATGCAGTGAACGCCATAAAGGTGGTGCTGCGCGCCAAGATAGGCCATTGCGGTACGCTGGACCCCCTTGCTACCGGCCTGCTTATCTGCTGCACCGGTGATATGACCACGAGCATATCCGGCTACCAGCAACTGCCCAAGGAGTATACGGGCATCATTCACCTGGGTGCGATTACCGATACCTATGACCTGGAAAGCACGCCACACGACGAAAAACCCTACGATCACATCACCCGCGAAATGGTTGATGAAGCAGTAAAAAAATTCACCGGCGACATTATGCAGGTGCCACCTATACACTCTGCTATTAAAAAAGATGGCAAGCGCTCTTACGACCTAGCTCGTGCCGGCAAGGAGGTAGTTCTTGACGCCCGCCCTGTAACCATTGGCGAATTTGAAGTAACTCAATTCCAATCGCCGGAAATACATTTCCGCGTATTGTGCAGCACGGGCACTTATATCCGCTCGCTCGCACACGACCTGGGTCAGGAATTAGGCTGCGGAGGCTATCTTAGCTCGCTTCGGCGCACTAAAATCGGCAATTTCAACGTTGATGATGCACTAAGCCCAAAACAATGGCAAGACATCATCAAGCCGCGCACACAAACTGCTGAAAATCTTTGATCTACGCATTATTCGCCATTATAGCCAACAGTATAACCTGTGGATATCCTATTAACCGTTAGCAAACGTATTGTTAACCGATGGTTAATCAGAGCCTAAAACCGAGTTAAACGGTGATTTCCTGCCTGTTCGTAATGAAATAGGGTTGTAATATTGTGGCATAGTTATTGTGTTATTGTTATATCACAGAACTCTCTACCCATCACTAAAAAGAAGTTTGACATGTCACGAAACACGGCTTTTTTAAGCAAGATGGAGGATCTGGTAAAACAGGTTGTTAGCTACCACAACATCCCGTGTTACCTTATAGACTCCAAGGTTGAAACGCACACCAACGCGTATGGCGAGAATGCGAACATTCCCGTTGTAAGAATCGTTGGCTTCTTCGAAGACACTATCAGCAAAGTAACACTCCTGCTTAACAATGAATTTGAACTCAGGGAGTTAAAGGATGCTGCTACACCCGCTGACGCGTTTACATCTACCGGCAAAACCTACCAGGCAGGCCTTAAGGCCAACCGAATGGAACTGCCTGAATACAAAATACTTGCACCACACAAATTCGAGATCAGGGTTTCTTCAATACTGCAGGATGTGTACACAGCTATGCAGAAGGGCCTGAGCAACGGAGGAGCCACCCTGCCAGATAATGTGAAACGCGATTTCTACCGCGTAGGCGCGTTCCTGGAAATGGCAGACCTTGAGTTCGTGAAGATGCGCGACAATGCCGCGAAAGCAGCAGGAAGTCCGTCGACGACACCAGCCGCTCAGCCGGCTCCTGAAATACCCCAGGCTACTCGCGATACCTATGTGGCTCCTGAGCCGACACCAACGCCGGCCGCACAGCCCGAGCCACAGGTAGAGAATCCATTTAAAGATCAACTGAAGGGAATAGAGGACAAAACGAACCTCGAAACAGTGGATATGAGCGTTGACAGCTTTAATTCATTGGCCGTAGGTATCAATAATATTGAGCAGAAGGATGAGGCCGCTGACGACCGCTTCCTGGATCTGCTGACCGAAGAAAAACCCGCGGAAGAAAAAGCGCCTAATGACGGCGTAGCGCTGAATATAGACAACATTGAGACGTTCAACATGAACGTGAATGGCCTGGTTGAGCGCACAACGGAAATCGTTCGCGAGCCGGTGAAGGAAGAGAAGAAAGAAGAGCTACCAGCTGGCCCTGTTGATGAGAATTCTCAACTCACAGAGCCAATGCTGAAAGATTTTGTGAAGAACAGCAAACTGGTAAAAGAAATAGATGCGCTCATTGCAGACAGGGCGGGTGCCAAGATCAATGACGAGATAGACATTGAGGGCGATGTGGACCGTCTGCGTTTCCTTAAGGTGCTGACTCTGAAACAACTCACCGAGCGCCTTACCGAAAACAAAGAAGAAATAGTAGCATTTGCAGAAAAGTGGATAGGAAAAGACAATGGTGGATCATTTGACTCAGGCATATGCCTGTTCTACCTGGAATACCTGCTGGTGGGTAAGAGAAACGATCCGGCTTTCGCAGTGGAATATGTACTGAAGTTTATCTCAGACAATGACTACAGCGCGCGCTACATCATACCTACCTACAACTCTATCAGGCACGCAGATCAGCCTACTTCAAGCTTTGCACATCTGACACTTAAATAATCGTTACCCCTTATAATGAATCAGAAGCCACCTTATCGGGTGGCTTCTTTGATTCAGGCAAGTTTCCACCCTGCCAAAATTGTGGATATGTCCCTTCGGCATAAGGGTCAATTTCTATGTCGTTTCCTTACATTTATGGCTGGAATCATAGATTGGACATATGTTGGTGAAACTGTTTGGAAGTGCTGTATATGGGGTGGACGCAAAGACGATTACCGTGGAGGTAGACACGCCGGGTGGGCAAATAGGCGTATTCATTGTGGGCCTGCCGGACAGTGCCGTCAAAGAAAGTACAGACCGCGTCATATCAGCTATGCAGAACAGTGGCTTCGACAGGCCCAGGGGCAGAATCGTCATCAATATGGCTCCTGCAGACATAAAGAAAGCCGGAGCAGCATACGATCTTCCCATAGCCCTTGGCATTCTTGCGGCAACTGCACAGCTTCCACACGAGCAGTTGCATGAATATGTGGTGATGGGAGAGCTGTCGCTGGATGGCACCGTAAAGGCCATAAAAGGCGCATTACCGATTGCCATACAATCGCGCGCAGAAAAATTCAAAGGTCTTATTGTGCCAAAGGAAAATGCCCGTGAGGCTGCACTCGTGAACAACCTGGAGGTATACGGTGTAGAGCACATCAGCGAGGTCATAGACTTCTTCAACGGCAAAGGCAACCTGCAGCCGATGAAGGTGAACACGCGAGAAGAATTCTTCGATGCGCAAAGCCACTTCGAAATAGACTTTGATGATGTGAAGGGACAAGAGAACGTGAAACGAGCGCTGGAGATAGCCGCTGCAGGCGGGCACAATGCAATACTTATCGGTCCGCCAGGTGCCGGCAAAACTATGCTGGCCAAACGACTGCCCACCATATTGCCACCACTATCACTACACGAAGCGCTGGAAACAACCAAAATTCATAGCGTAGCCGGGAAGCTACCGGGCAATACATCGCTCGTGGCACAGCGCCCATTCCGCAGCCCACACCACACAGTTAGCGACGTGGCCCTCGTGGGCGGTGGCGGCATTCCACAACCCGGCGAGATATCGCTGGCACACAATGGCGTGCTGTTCCTCGATGAGTTGCCCGAGTTTAAACGAACCGTACTGGAGGTGATGCGGCAGCCGATGGAAGAGCGCCGGGTAACGATCTCCCGCGCCAAAGTGAGCATAGACTTCCCGGCCAGCTTCATGCTCATTGCCTCTATGAATCCATGCCCATGTGGCTTTTTTAACCACCCGGAAAAAGAATGCACATGCTCGCCCATGATGGTGCAGCGCTACCTGAATAAAGTGAGCGGCCCTTTGCTGGACCGTATAGACCTGCATGTAGAGGTAACACCTGTACCTTTTAGCGAACTGTCCTCGCAGCGTACGAGCGAAACAAGTGATGCCGTGCGAGAACGAGTAATAAAGGCCCGCGAAATACAAGCAAAACGATTTGGCGAACAGAGCGGCATCTATGCAAACGCACAGATGGGAAGCAAGCTGCTGAAAGAGATTTGCATCATCAACAATGTGGGGCAGAACCTGCTGAAGACCGCCATGGAGCGCCTGAACCTCAGCGCCCGTGCCTACGACCGCATACTCAAGGTAGCCCGCACTATTGCCGATCTCGCCGGGAGCCAAGATATACGACCGGAACATTTAGCAGAGGCTATTCAGTATCGGAGTTTGGATAGAGAGGGATGGGGAGGATAGGCTTCGCAGAGCGGAGTGCGGGAGCGGAGTGCGGTGTTAAGTCAGAAATATTGTGGGACAGGGTGGATGCAGTTGGCAACTGGGTTGAATTAGATTTCCGAATCCGTCCGCGATGAGTCTCCGACTCTTCGCGGGGACTCATCGCCATCAAGGCACGAAACCAGACCGTTCATTTGCAGACCCGATTTTATTTGCGATATACAAAGATCCAATCGAAACATACTGAATCACACTTTCTCTGAGGAATCGCAAAAACAGTGAAGATCGATGAGTTGATACGACTAGATCGCAAGGCTCAACAGTTGTACACTAACGCCGATGAGTCCCCGCTAAAAAAGGCAGGAGACTAATCGGAGACTTAATGGACACTGTCAATTCGAAACTAAAGATCCAGCAGGCGTTCTTTAATATACTCGGCAGACCGTTCGGTGAGGCCACTTGCGTCCACAACCATGTTTGTAGTTATAGTTTGGTCAAGTTTCTCAAAATAATAGAACTTGTCCTTTTTGTTAGCCATCACAATGAAGCTTGCTTTAAGCCCCTCAGGGAGCTTATACCCGTCGTAAAGCCGAAAACGATGCGCACTCTTATCATAGTCTGACAATGATGTAACCGAATTGATTGACGGCAACACAACATAAACTTGTGTGTTAGTGACGTCGAAGGTATAATCATGCGCATCGACGAACACGTTTGTTTTGGGCATGGTGTCGTAGTAGAAACGATCGCAGTTAATCCAACCAAAACTGGTACAGGAATCAAATTTGTAGAACAACTTTCCTATGGCGGAGCTGGTGTCGGTGGTTCCGGTCACGCAAAAAGTACCAACCCCGCCAAGTTGGTTACCCCAGGTTACCAGAGAATCTTCATTGGCCGTATTACCGGGATAAAGCGCCATAACTTCTGTAGATGATGCATTCGCATAACTAATTCCATACTTGCGCGCATAAACAGGCTGCCCGCCCTGGGTGGCTGAAAGATAGATCTGGCCGCCACTCACCAGGAGTCCGTCTTTTGTAACAGTAGTAGCGCGATTCGAAATCATATCGCCCGGCTTGTACATTTCAACAAGTTGAAGGTTGATCGATCCACTGCTGATAATGTTACCGGCACCATCAGTGAAGGAGTTAGGATAGAACGTGAGTTTGGTATCCATTGCCCCCTTAACCGTTTGCAGCGTACCGGCGGCAACGGTGAGCATTTGAGGTGTGCTGCGAAACTCTGCAAAAAGTTTATTTAGCTTCTTCTTATCGGTAGTGGAGGAAATCGCAGTTGAGGATGCTTCAACCGGTTTCTTTGAACAGGCGCCAACCAAAAGCGTTATTGATAATACAAGGACGAGGGAATAGGAGATGCGGTACATAGATCAAAGATGATTTAAAGTTGAACAATAAGGTTTTCGATATTATTAGCAAATCTCATGCCAATTGCACAAATGCATTTTAGGGGGGAAGTCGCACCAGCAAGGTAATATCCGCACTCTTTGGCCAATATCATTGCAAGAACGGATTTAGGAATGCCTTCGACCAATACTGCTATCACAGATTCTTAGAGCACTATATTTCAGCCTTACCAACCGAGACTTCTGCAAGATAAAATTTGACAAAAAGAAGCGCTGACAAAATTCACCTCTTGACACCGCAGACCATTGTTGATATCTTTTCCATGTAGCCCTATGCGATACGGTTTCGGCATAATAGATTTGTGGTAGGCCAACTTCGTATCAGAAAATAAAAGTGGAAACGAACTGAAGAGGCACGACGTAGAAAATCTCCCGGACACTCAACACTCCTCAATGAGCACTACAGAAAACAAAAAAGAAGCTCCCATTAAGTCATTTGCCTCTGCAGATGCGTGGGAGAAATGGTTGTCTGCTAACCATGTGAAATCAGACGGCATCTGGCTGCGCATTTTCAACAAAGAGTCGGGCAAAAAGACGGTGACCTACGCCGGGGCGCTTGACGAAGCGCTTTGCTATGGCTGGATAGACGGGCAAAAGAAAAAGTATGATGAAGAGTCGTGGCTCCAGAAATTCACACCGCGTCGCCCCAGAAGCATCTGGTCTAAAAGAAACATTGAACACGTTGATCGTCTTACGCAGGAAAACAAAATGAAAGCCGCGGGGCTGAAGGCGTTTGAAGACGCAAAGAATGATGGGCGCCTGGCAGCCGCTTATGATTCTCCAGCTAATGCAACCATTCCGGACGATTTTCTTGGACAGCTGGAGAAAAACAAAAAGGCAAAGAACTTTTTCGAGTCACTTAATAAAGCAAATAAGTTTGCGATCTCCTGGCGCCTCCAAACCACAAAGAAGCCGGAGACGCGCCAAAAGCGCATGAACGTGATACTTGACATGCTGGCTAACGGCGAGAAGTTTCATTAGCCAGATCGGCTAAGTCCAGGAAAAACAGAGCGGTGGGTATGCAGTCGCACACCCACCGCCTGTAACAATTGCACTTCTACCGTTCCAGTACAAAGTGAGCTACTTTCTGTATCGTATTGCCTTTTACACTAAGCGTGTACATACCGTTGGCCGGTGCACTACCCAGTTGTATGTGTTCGTTGATGGCGCCATTCTTAGGCGATACTACATTCCGGTACACCAACTGCCCAGCCATATTCCTTACCTCCACTATCACTATCTCACCTTGCGCAATTGTACCAATGACGCCCTGCACCGTTAGATCACCCTTGCTGGGATTAGGAACAATGGACAACTCGCCCATTGCATGTGTACGCACCGGAATAAATGACACCGGTGATTCTCCACGATAACTAGTACGTTCCACCAGGTTTGTAGTCGGCGACATTTTATTTATGCGGTCTCCTACTACCATTGTCGTGGCGCTCGTTTGCATAGCCGCTGTATTGGCTATCTGCTCGTCACCCGTCATAGATGGCGTGCGCGTATCGCCGCCGCCTGAAGCTACGCCCCTTGCAGCGGCAATGGTAATAGGCTTATATGCACCGGAGTATCCGCATGCATTGATAACAGCATAGGTTATGGTGACACTTCCTGCAGAAACGCCTGTCACTATGCCGGATGTGCTAACAGTGGCCTCAGCGTCGCTGCTACTCCAGGCTCCTCCTGCCGTGCCGGTAGAGGCAAGCGTGATAGTACCACCGACGGCCACGGAAGTAGGACCAGTTAAGGTGCCAGCATTAGGTATCGCGGTTACGGTTACTGTCTTCTTCACCCTGCACCCGGTAGCAGCAAGAGTGAATGTAATGTTGGGCGCTCCTGCAACCACGCCGGTTACCACGCCTGTTGTAGCGCCTACGGTAGCAATGCCAACATTGCTGCTGGTCCATGTGCCGGTGCCATCAGGATTGGACAACGTGATCGACGAACCGGTACATACCGTGGACGGTCCCTCTATGGCTGACGGACTTGCTACAACTGTCATTTCCGTTGTGACGAAGCAGCCTGTACTTGTAGTATAGGTAATATTGACCGTGCCGCTGGTCATCCCGGTAACGTGCCCGAGCGCGGGAGCTATGGTAGCAACTGCTATGTTGCTACTGCTCCATGTTCCACCTGTTGTAGAGTTGCTCAATGTTGTGACTCCGCCAGGACATACAGTAAACGTACCCGCAATTGCTGCCGGTGGCGCACCAACTGTAACATTGTATGTGCGGTAACATCCTGCACTACCGGCTGTATAGCTCACCGTCGCCACACCCGCAGAAATACCGGTTACGGAAAGCGAAGTTGTAGCAGTTCCGCTAATGCTGATGTTGCTGGCCGTTGTACTCCACGTACCACCGGTCATAGCATCGCTCAAAATGATAGTAGAGCCCATACAAACCACCGAAGGCCCGGTAATAAGAGCAGGTGAAGCTACTACTGTAAGCACTGCAGTAGCTCGGCAGCTACCCACGCTATAGGTAATATTTGCGGTGCCGGTAGCGAGACCTGTTGCTATACCTGTTGTCCCTCCGATAGTTGCTATAACTGTAGACGAGCTGCTCCAGGTACCACCTGAAGTAACGTTCGCGAGCGTAGTCGTTAGACCAACACATGCTTGCAGCGTTCCCGTAATTGGCGTCAGCACAGTTACACTTACAACCGTAGTCCTTGTGCAACCATTGCTGAGGCGATAGGTAATAGTAGCGCTTCCTTCACTTATGCCAGTCACCAGGCCGGTGGTAGAACCAATGGTTGCAACACCTGTATTGCTGCTGCTCCAGGTACCACCCGTTGTGGCATCTGTTAGTGTGGCCGAAGTGCCTACACAAATAATATTCGAACCTGAAATAGGCTGTATTGCACTAACCGTTACGACGGCGCTGGTGCTGCAGCCGGCATCAAGTACGTAGCTGATTCGGGCAGTTCCGCCGGCCACACTGGTTACAAGGCCGGTTGATGCAACGGTAGCCACGGCTGCATTGCTGCTTGTCCACGTTCCGCCGGTAGCATCACTGCTAAGTGCTGAGGTTGCACCCTGGCAAACCAATAACGAGCCAGTAATAGTTGGGACAGGCGTCACAGTCATTTCTACTACCGACGAACAGCCTGTTGCTATTGTGTAACTAATACTTGCTGTGCCTGCCGAAACGCCTGTGACCGTCCCTGATGTGGAAACAGTGGCAACAGAAGTATTTCCGCTGCTCCATGTGCCTCCGGATACTGAAGCAGTAAGAAGTGTTGTAGACCCGGCGCAAACGTTGAATGTAGACGCGGTTATACCAGGTGCTGCATTTACTGTCAGCACCGACGCAGTGAAGCAGCCTGTGGGCAGTGTGTAAGTAACGATCGCTGTGCCGGCGGCGAGCGCGCTAACCACACCCGACGCATCTATACTGGCTACGGTAGATGGGCTGATGCTCCAGCTACCTCCGGCATCAGCGTCAGACAATGTCGTACTCTGACCCATACATAGCGCCATGCTTCCCGCAATGGCCGAAGGCAATGCATTAACGGTCACTACTACATAAACCATGCCTGATGCCAATGTGTAACTGATAGTAGCTGTGCCCGGCGAAACACCTGTAACAACCCCGGCGCCGCTCACCGTCGCTACTGCCGCATTCCCGGAACTCCAGGACCCACCTGCTGTAGCATTAGACAGCGTGGAAGTACTACCTGCGCACAATGCCAGTGTACCAGTTATAGGCGACAAAGGCACGGTGTTGACGGAAATCGGCTTTGTAACCGTAAACGAAAAACAGGCGTTGCTAAGCGTATAGGATATAGTTGCCGTGCCGCCACTAACACCAGAGATGGTTCCTGTTGCATCTACACTGGCAATAGATGGATCACTGCTGCTCCATGTGCCCCCGGCAAGGGAGAAAAGCACATCAGCTCCTACATCCACGCTGGTAGGGCCTGCCAGGCTTGCCGGGATGGCATTGACAGTTACAGTCTTTGTAACCGTGGCACTGCCGCAGATATTTGTTACCGTATACGATATTGTGGCGGTGCCGGCGGATATCCCCGTAACAACGCCGGAAGAATTTATTGCAGCGACTGACGGATCAGAGGTAGACCATACACCTGCCAAACAATTGGACATAGTAATAGATGACCCTACACAAATTGAAGAAGGCCCGGCTATAGTGCCTGCATCCGGTAGTGGGTTCACCACAACTGTTACAGCGGCGGTATTACTACACCCGCTTTGCAAACCTGTAACCGTATATACTGTAGTTGCAGCCGGCGCCGCTGAAACAGATGCCCCCATTGTAGAGGACAATCCGGTTGCCGGCGACCAACTATAGGTATCAGCACCGGAGGCAGAGAGCGTTCCTGATGCGCCCGCACATATGGCACTACCCGCACTTGTTGCGATTGTGGGGAGGGCAGTAACAGATACATGTACCGTTGCAGTATTACTGCAGCCTCCATTGCTACCGGTTACCGTATAGGTGGTGGCAACAAGCGGAGTCGCCGTTACGACTGCTCCCGCATATGACAATAGACCGGTGGATGGCGTCCATGAGTAGCTGGTGCCGCCGGCGGCCGTTAGCACTGTTGAAGACCCTGCACAAATAGTCACATCCGCTCCAGCACTAATGGCAGGCAATGCATTTATTGTTACAGGGGTAGTATATACCGTAGTTTGCACACAACCTGTTGTAGCATTACTTAGCATCACGGAATATGTCCCGGAACTACTGACCGCTGACACTACAGGATTCTGTTGTGTAGAAGAGAACCCTGAAGGCCCACTCCACGACCAGTTTGTCGCATTAGATGAGTTAGAGAAGAGCGTAATCGAGCTGCCCGCACATGACGGTCCGCTGTTGGTGGCACCTGTGGATGATGGCAGCGGGTTTACAACGAGCGAGGTAGTGTATGAGGATGTTGCAGTACATCCCGTTCCCGGATTGCTGATTGTAAGCGAATAGGTTCCTCCCGTTGATGCAGTCAGAACCGGATTCTGCAATGTAGACACAAAACCACCGGGGCCTGTCCACAACCAAGCTGTGGCACCGGTAGAGTTTGCGTAAAGCGTAGCACTGTTCCCTGCACATACCGGACCACTATTGGTAGCGCCCGTTGATGATGGACCGGCACCTACAGTCACCATTGTGGTGTAAACAGTCGTAGAACTACATGCGGCTGACGAGCCTCCCAGTGTTAGCGAATACACACCTGCCACTGCGGGTGATACCGTTGGGTTTTGTAACGAAGATGTAAATCCACCCGGACCAGTCCACGTCCAGGAAGTTGCTCCTGATGAGTGAGCAGAAAGTGTTACACTGCCACCCTCACATACAGGTCCATTATTCGTTGGTCCCGAAGACGCAACGGTAGCCCCTACTACTACGGGAGTAGCATTTGTATTCACCGACGTGGCGCCACAGGCAGAAGCTGTAGCCGTGAGCGTATATCCTCCGGCGCTGCCTGCCGCGGCGGAGGCCACATAAGCATTGAGCATAGTATTGTTGGCAATTGCTCCGGCACCTCCCGTCCATAGCAGCGAGTACCCACTTCCTCCGGTAGCCGTACCAGTAAGACTAAATGTGCCGCCCACGCATACGTTTACCGGGCCCACTGTAGCCGAAAGAGAAGGCAGTTTGTTTACTGCAAGAGTGTTGGTATAAACGCTTCTCGATCCGCATCCGCCCACTGTAGCAGTAAGCGTATAGATACCGGCATTGGCAAGATTTGTCAATGGTATGCTCGCTGCTGTTAAAGAGTTAGGGTTAACAATGCTGTTCCCTCCAGCCGGTTTGCTCCACGCATAAGTTGTGGTGCCTGCGCCCCCTGCGGATGTTGCCATGAGCACAGCTGATCCGCCCTCGCACACAGTGCCGGGATTTACACTGGCCGTAAGTGTCACCGGCAGCCGCCCTATCGCCGGTAGCACTGCTGTGCCGCGCACATTTCCGGTGCAGCCCGGAGCAACCGCCGTCAGCGTATAGGTTCCTGCATCGGTTAACGTAGCTGCGGCTATGTTTGCATGTGCCGTGGACGCGTTAACTATTGTGCTTGTTCCGCCTGTCCAGAGAAGTGTGTAGCCGCTTCCACCTGTCACGGTACCGTTTAGGTTTACCGTATTGCCGAAGCATGCAGGTACCGGGCTAATGGTAGCTGTTACTGTTGCAGGCAGTTTGTTGACGATTACGTTTGTAGTAGCCGTGGCACTGCAGCCATGAGCATCTGTGTAGGTAACTGTGTACACGCCTGACATAGATGTGGTGCTACCGGGTCGGGTGGGGTTTTGTACTCCTGAAGAGAATCCGCCGGGGCCAACCCATGCATAATCAGAAGCGCTGCTGCTGCCGCACCCGCCACCACTGTGCCCGCTACCGCCGCAACCTCCGCTCGTTCCGCTACCGCAATGCCCGCTGCTGCCGCACCCACCACAAGAGCCACCACTGCCGCTAGCATTTAAATTGATGCTAGCTCCCGCACATAGCGGACCGGAAGGACCGGACGCTGTGAGCGATGGTGCTGCATTTACTGTCACAGTAGTGATCTGCCATATCGGGCATCCCATTATCCTGTAAGAAATACGGGCAGTGCCGGCCGCAACGCCGGAGACTGTGCCGCTACTTACGGTGGCTACAGAAGTATTGCTGCTGCTCCATGAGCCGGCAGCAACAGGAACGGCTATAGTAGCGCTTGCCCCTACGCACAATGAGATGTTGCTATTTATCGCACCAGGCGTTTCATGATCTCCGCCTGATTCACCGCCCGTATAGTTTGAACCTCCGCCACCGCGAGCTCCTGCTATTACATAAGCAAGGTAGTTCTCTGGAGATCCTGCGCTATGTGAATTGGGATATGAAGAGCAAGAGTGACAGTCAGATGGCTTCACACCAACCGCATTCAGGTCTGCGCTCAGCGATGTGTATACAGCTGCCGCCATATGCCATAAGACAGACACGCCCGGCCGCGATGCAGACAATGAGCCCGTCCATGAAACGGGACTAAGACTGCCCGGAATAGCCGAAGTGACACTGTAGTTATAACCCGACAAGAAATAGTAGCCAGATTCAGATGGCCGTGCGTAGGTAACCCAGTTGGTGCCGTTGAAGACAGTGCTCGCCGTTGTTACCGCCGGGTCCAGCACAAGGACAGCATCTGGTACAGAGAAACTGAATGCCGGACTATGAATACTCTGCCCGGTAAAATAGATGGTCAACGGGTAGGTTGCCGTGCCGGTGATCTTCACTTCTGCGGTAAACCATATCTTCCTGCCTGCCGCTATCGGCGTGCCGGTAAAAGGAGCAGAAACGGTGCTGATGGCTTGTGCTGAGAGTGTCGCAGCCAGCAATAGAAGGACCATGATCCTTGTTAGTAGAATTTGTCTCATAGTTGCTTGTTTGAATGAATGAAGGCTTGTGTATTACGCGATAAATACTTGAAAAAAGGAAAACTTAACCCGGCAGATTACCGTGGAAGTTCTTAATGGATTAACGACATGGCTGTCTTCATTGGCTGCTTACATTTTTGCAATGGTTACGAAATGAAATTCCCTGTTAGCCTGGCATACAAAGCCCGACTTCCGTTAGCAAAAAAGGGGTAACAACATCGTTTCAGTAAGCAGCACTTCTCCAGGTGTATGGGGTATACACCGACCGGAATCATGGCAAAATGCCACCGGCTCAATTAGGTTCAATCAAGCCTCGTGCCAAAATTTTAACTAACTGGTTATAAGCACATTACAACATGCAAAATTCATCTCTGTATCCAATTAATGAACAAAGCGTTCACATTTCGGACTGAATATCAGTCGATTAAGTCAGCGGGTTAAGAACGCATAAACAGAAATTTTTGAATGCCTTCATTTTCGAGACCAAAGGGAATGAGTCTCAAGGCATTCCGCTGTTTTAAGGACAAAAAGAGTGGGCAATGGTGTGCGCCTGAATGTATCAGGCGCGCTTGGGCAAACGATCGCTCTACCCGTATTTGATGATTATGGACTCGCAAACGTCTACAAAACTGCCAATGTTTGTAAGCAGCTTCTGCAATACATCATAGTGGTCCATCATTTTTATCATGCGAAACTCATCATCCTCCTGGTGCAATAATGTGGCGGACTCGCGGTCCACAAGCTCCTCGCAAACGTTGAGTATGCGTCGCATCTCCATACACACCTCTGTGAGCCTGGACAAGGTCTTGGCATCTTTCAACTTGTTTAGAATTTGAGCCAGCAATGCCACAGCCTCTTCTGTTTGTGCCAACACTATCTCAGTGATACTATTCCTGCCATCAATTCCATAATTGCGGATCTGCTTGGTAATATACAGAATGCTACGCCCTATATTGCTGAGATCTGTGGCAAGGAAGTGAATGTCTTCGCGATCAAATGGTGTGATGAGTGTGCGTCCAAGCTCATTGAAAAGCGCCCTGATCTGCTGCGCGGTTGCAGCCTCAAGCTGCTCCATTTCGCGCAGGTGTTCACCGGCGTGTGCCTGCCCGTCACGTACGCTGGCGTGTAGCAGCTTGCTCATTTTTTGCATTTGGATCGCCAGGCCATCAAATGCTGAGAAGAACTTTTGGTTACCCGTATAAAACAGTCGCTCCAGGATCATACAAAGGGATTTCAACAAAAATAATCGCTTAGCTCGCGGGCATATACTCTCAGAGCAATACTTAAGAATAACTTAATGTAGGAGCCCGTCCCGGCTTCATGTGGCAACAATAGCATATGTGCCATTCCAGACTGGCCAGGTTACTTACATATCAGGGTACGGCACCGTAAAACGTGGTACAACAATTTCCGCCCCATCAATCTGAAATTTCACCACACCGGTTCGAATATACCCGGAGTAGCTCCGTTACTTTAACTATGCACGCACCAACCACATACAACTCCCGATTCATGAAAGCGGATGGCCGCCAAAGCGAATCGGCCTGGGGCTACCGGATTCTTTCTTCCAGGGCCGGCAACTGGATTACAGTTAGGGACATTTTGCTTGCTCCTGAGCAGTCGGCCAGGACTACAGCAAGCGCAAACTGTGTACATATGTTTCTCCCCGTTGTAGGCGCAGTGTCCCTCAATAGTGCTATTCAGCACATCGAAGTATCACCGGAAGAGATCCTTACTTTCGGCACAACAGATACTATGGCAGTAGAAATGACCAACCCGAATCCCGACGAAACCATTAACCTGTTGCATATAAGTTTCAGCGACAATGACCCGCTCTTGTTTCAGTCACCATCGCTATCGCAACTGCCAATCGTGAAACGAAACGTGCTTGCCGCAAGCGATGGATTTGCCTCCAGTGTGCATGCGGGTGTTTACGATAGCAGAGTGAAGAGTCGCTTCACCATGCGGGAGGCGGGCAACAGCCTGCTATGTTATGTGATTAACGGTGCCTTCGAAGTGGAAGACAGACTCCTGGAGCATCGCGATGCGCTGTTTTTCCCGACGGTAGAAGAGGTGGAATTTGAGTCGCTATCTGAGACAGCAATAATATTATTGATTGAGTGTTCACCCATAAAATAATCAGACAATGGAAAGATCAGAATTTTTGAAGAAAGGCGTTGGGTTCCTCGGCATGGCCGTTATTGCTCCATCTATCCTGGGCGCAGACAAGGCTACGGCTTGCGTTGTAGCAAATACGGAGACGGCAGGACCGTTTCCAACCCTTACACCCACCTCGCTAGTGCGTACCAACATTACAGGAACGCGTACCGGCGTGCCTTTTACTATCAACATAACAGTGAAGAACGTAAACAGTGGCTGTAATCCCGTTTCCGGAGTGATGGTAGACATCTGGCATTGCGACAAGGACGGCAACTATTCCCAGTATGGCGGCACGTCCATGCAGCCTACCGACTATACTGCCCAGGACTTTCTACGTGGCCGGCAAACCACCGACAGCAATGGCATGGTAAGTTTCACCTCTATTTTCCCCGGCTGGTATACAAGCCGCGCCACGCACATCCACGTCCACATATACGACTCATTGGGAAACACACTACTAATATCACAGATAGCATTTCCCGAGGGCACCGGCAGTGCGGTAGAAACAGTGAATGCGGCTACCTCATACGGATATACGAAGGGCATGACGGGCTATACCTACAATGCCTCGGACAATGTGTTCAATGATGGCACCTCTACAGAGATGGGTACTATTTTCGGGAGCCTTGCCGCCGGCTATACGATCAGCTGGGATGCTTATATCGCCAGCTCTACTGTGGCCGTGACGGATGTGCAGGCTGGCGCACCATTTCATGTCAGGCAAAACATTCCCAACCCATGCAGCGATGTAACACGCATACCAGTAGTACTTCAGGAGGCCGCCGATGTGAGAGTTAGCGTCATTTCCCTGGAAGGAAGAGAATTAAGCACACAGATCTCGGGCAACCTGCCGCCAGGGGAAAACCTTGTAGACCTTGATGTCTCAAAACTGCCCGCAGGCAACTATGTCTTTACTGTAAAGGCCACTACTGCTGCCGGTACTTATAGCCAGTCTAAGTTGTTCATTAGGGAGTAATGTCTGCTGGTTGCGTTTTGAGCCGCCGGAATCCGTCACCGGCGGACTATAGCTGTTATTTTACTTACTGAGTAGGTAGGATTAACAATACTTTATTTCTTTAACTTGCCTATAACAGTTTAATTAATAGATTTTTGCCGTCTATTTTTCGGCCATGGTCCTTACTTCTCTACGCTACCTGCTTTGCTGCCTTCTTTTCACTGCTCCGGTTTACGCGTTCGGGCAGGGAAGCGTCTCAGGTAAGCTCACTGATGGCAAGGCTCCCATTTCTTATGCCACAGTGACGGTGCTGCGCACAGATAGCAGTGTGGTGAATGGCGACCTTTCGAAAGAAGATGGCAGCTTCAATGTCGCACCCGTTAGTGACGGAAGTTACCTGCTTCGTGTAGAGTCTATAGGGTACGCAACAAAATTCCTGAACGTAACTGTCGCCGGTGGAAAAGACGCGAAGCAGGGAAACATTGTGCTTAAGGCAAACACGACTAACCTGGCAGAAGTGAACATTACCGCTGAAAAACGCGTAATGGAGCTGAAGGTGGATAAAAAAGTCTTTAACGTAGAGAAGAACACAACCACTGCCGGCGGCAGCGCAACCGACGTGCTGCAAAATGTACCCTCCGTATCGGTAGATGCTGATGGAACCGTGAACCTGCGCGGCAAGAGCAATGTCACCATTCTCATAGACGGCAAGCCTGCCACCATGCTGGGATCGGACATTACATCGGCGTTGCAGAGCCTGCCGGCAGGTAGCATAGAAAGCGTGGAGGTAATAACCAACCCATCAGCAAGATATGATGCACAGGGCACCACCGGAATCATCAATATTGTAACGAAGAAAGATGGCCGGTTTGGCATAAACGGAAACGTTTCTGTAGGTGCAGGCACCCGCGATAAATACAATGCGAATGCAGGCATCACTGTGCGCAAAGGGAAATGGAGCACCTTCCTGAACCTCAGCGGCCGCCAAAACCATACATTCAACAATGTAGTGACCGACAGGCAAGACCTCCCTAAAAACAGCGCCGCATCTTACTATACCTATGAACATGTGCCAAGGAGATTCAACGGCTCTTTTAATTCCATCGGTGCCACTTACGACATCAATAAAAATAACTCCATCACCCTCACAGAAAATGTGAACATAATGGAGTTTAGTTTCCGCGACAGTTCTGACTACTATGTCTATCCCTTGCCCGAAAGGAATGGCGCACCTACGTTTCATCGATTCCGCAACACCTACTTTAGCGGAGCGCCTGTATCCCTTTCCACCTCTTTGGACTATCGCAAGAAATTCAACAAGAAAGGGCGCGAACTGAATGTGGACGGCACCTATGCCAAAACGCAAATGACCCGCCACCAGGACTACCTAACCATTATAGATGTCAACGGCAATCCTACCTACCTTATAAAGAGCAATGCCCCCGGCGGTGGCGGCAATAGCAGCCTTAATGTATGGGCAGATTATGTAGACCCTATAACTAAAAATGGCAAACTGGGCATTGGTTTCAAATCGCAGTTCTACAACTTTAATAGCGACAACCATCCGGTAATAGACACTGCCGACATTACCCCCGATAAGGAAATACGGGTCGACTCCTCCCAATTTACAATCTACAATTATGACCAGCAGATACACGCCGCCTATGTGAACTGGAGCGACCAGGTAGACAAATTTTCTTACCAGGCAGGCCTGCGCGTAGAAGATGCGATATACCGCGGCACCGGCCAGGTGCCAAGGCCCACACCGTTCCACAATGAGTTTCTGAACCTGTTCCCATCGGCTTTTGTGTCTTACCAACTTCCAAAGGACCAAAGCGTATACATCAACTATAGCCGCAGGACCAACAGGCCGAACTTTATGCAGTTGATGCCATTCAAGGATTTCTCCAATCCGGGTACTGTGTCTATGGGCAACCCCAATATCCGTCCTGAATTTATCAACAACATAGAAGTAAGTTATAGCCGTAATACGCCGAAAGGACATACCTACATCTTAAGCAGCTACTTTGCACAAACCCTTAACCTCTCTGAGCGGGTACTGCGCCCCATTACTGCCGCCGACTCTGTGCTGGGCCTGGCAGAGCAGGTGGGGCAGCTACTGTCGCAACCTGTAAATATTGCGTCGGGCACTACGTACGGCCTGGAGGGCACTGCCCGCCTGCAGCTAACCAAGATATGGGACGCAACGCTGAGCGGCAACTTCTTCACTAACGCACTGCAGATAGGCGACCTCGGGCCACAATACACTGCACTCATCGCTAATACCGGGGGGCAGGCATGGTTTGGCAAGGTGAACAGCAATCTGAAGCTGCCAAAGAATTTCTCCCTGCAGATGAACGGCAACTATGAGTCGAAGAAGAAGATAGCGCAAGGCGAGCAACGTCAAAGCTATTGGATAGACCTTGCAGTGAAAAAGAACTTCTGGAACAACAAGGCCAGCCTCACCATCAACTGCAGTGATGTGATGAAAACACGCCGATTCATAAATGAATACACAACCACGGCATACACGCAAACCATAAACAGGACCAAGGAAACCCGGATAGGAAATATCTCCTTCACTTACCGCTTCGGCAAAACGGATAATGGTAAGCAGGGTATGGGCGGTGGCGGCGGCCGCGCCTCTAAGCGCGAGAAGCGCGTGGAGCCACCAAGCGACGAAGACAGGGGCAAGAACCTGAAACAAAACGACGACGACAATTCCGGTGGCGGCGGTGGTGGTAACAGTGGCGGCGGCAGTGGTGGCGGCGGGCAAAGGGGCAGGTAAATGCAGTAAGCTCATTTGCCAATTAGCATTAATTTAACTACCACATAATATTCTCTTTATATAAAAATCGTCATTTTGTATAACCAAATCCTCACCGCAGGAAACGAATGGCGAAGAGAGAAGTGGACATCGTCGTATTATCCGATATACACCTGGGTACATACGGCTGCCACGCCACAGAATTGCTCCGGTATCTGAAGAGCATAAAACCTAAGGCCGTGATCCTTAACGGCGATATCATCGACATCTGGCAATTCAGCAAAAGATACTGGCCCGGCACGCACATGATGGTAGTAAAACACCTCATTGGCCTCATCGCAAAGGACGTTCCCGTATACTTTATACCCGGCAACCATGATGAGATGTTGCGCAAATTCAAGGGATTTAACCTGGGCTCGCTGAAGATAATGAACAAGCTGTCGCTGAAGATAGACGGCAAGCGCATCTGGGTGTTTCATGGCGATGTGTTTGATGTGGTAATGCAGAACAGCAAGTGGCTGGCAAAGCTCGGAGCTATAGGCTATGATACACTCATTCTCATCAATCGCTTTGCCAACTTCATCTCGCAAAAGATGGGGCGCGGCAAACTCTCACTTTCGAAGAAAGTGAAGAACACGGTGAAGAGTGCAGTGAAGTTTATCAACGACTTTGAAGACACTGTTTGTAGCATAGCCGCAGAAAACCACTATGACTACGTGATATGCGGCCACATACACCACCCGGAAATAAAAGACATGAACACCAAACACGGAAATGTGGTGTACATGAACTCCGGCGACTGGATAGAGAACCTTACCGCACTGGAATACAACGACAATAAGTGGAGCATCTACCACTATGCCGAAGACAAAGTAGCACAGGCAATAGAAATAGGCAAGAAGAAACACGCAAAAGAGTCATCTAAAGAGATGATGGCGAGCCTGATGATGGAACTTAATGTGCGCCAGCACAAAAACGGAGAGCAGGTGGAAAGCACGCTGGTATCTCAACGAGCATAAACGAAAATGAAAATACTATTTGCAATACAGGGCACCGGCAATGGTCACCTGAGCCGTGCACGAGATATATATCCCGAGCTGGCTAATTATGGAGATGTGGACGTGTTGATAAGCGGTATTCAGGCCGATGTGGATGTACCTTTCCCTGTTAAGTACAAGCTCTACGGCATGAGCTTCATTTTTGGCAAAAAGGGCGGCGTAGATATCTGGGACACAGCTAAGAAGCTAAACCTGCCACAACTGATTCGCGACATACGAAAGCTGCCTGTCGAAGACTATGACCTGGTGATTAACGACTTTGAGCCGGTATCTGCATGGGCATGCAAGCTGAAGAAGAAACCATGTATTTCGCTAAGCCACCAGTGTGCAGTATTGCATCCTGCAGCACCCAAGCCAGCCAGCGGTGACCCTATGGGCAGGCTGGTACTGAAACGCTATGCGCCCGTTACCGCAGCATATGGCTTTCACTTCAAGTCCTTCGGCGACAATATGTACACTCCGGTCATCCGCCGCGAGATACGGGAGCTTTCACCCACAACAGAAGATCATTACACGGTATACCTTCCCGCTTACAGCGACGAAACCATTGTGAAGCACCTCTCGGCATTCCCCAATGCATACTGGGAGGTATTTTCCAAGCACAACCAGCAGCCGTTTGTGCAGGGCAATGTGTCCGTTAAAAAGATAGACAACAAGGCGTTTGTTAAGAGTATGGCATCCAGCATAGGAGTATTGTGCGGTGCCGGTTTTGAGGGACCTGCAGAGGCCATGTACCTGGGCAAAAAAGTGTTAGTAATACCCATGCTGACCCAGTATGAGCAGCAGTGCAACGCCGCAGGGGCGGCAGCAATGGGTGCTACCGTCATTCCAACCCTGGATGAGAAGCACTACGGAACCATACGCAGCTGGCTGGTAGATGGCAAACCCATTCACGCAAACTATCCGGACATTACAGCAGCCATCATAGCCCTGCTTATGGAGCAGCATGCGCCAAAAGCAGCACTGAAAGAGCACGTGCCGGTGGCAGAACTTCTTTAGCCGAACTGAACACTGAGACCCGACAACGCATACGCGTTGAGCGTACTGCTCACTTCAGCCGCTCAAGGACTCCCTTTCGCTTCACAATGTTCTTATAGTCCCATTGTATATCGCGGCACTTCTCCAGCCAGCGCTGAACATCGCCTTTGTTGATTTGCTTTGCGGAAGTGTATCTTACTTCTGCAGCCTTAAAGCTGCCCTCAGGCTGCAGACCATCTTCATCAAACGACTGCCCGCTCCAGAACAGCATACGAACGCTGTCTTTCAGTTTGTGATAACCCACAACCGGGTTACCCTCAAGAAACCATACCGGGTGCCGGTGCCACACTTTTTTTTCAGCTTCGGGCAAGCCTTTACTTATCTCTTTATACAGTGCATCACATATAGCCACGTCATCCGCCGCAAGGGCTTCGTGATAGGCTCTTACGTCGTCTGGCATTGGTTTTGAGGCTTTGGCCATGGGATTTTTTATGTAAGATAGAAAACGCCGCATAAATAGTGCATCCAATAGGTATGTTTAGCTTGTAACGCAAAGAATATTTTTGTGCGATACAACTATATGCCTGACGGCATCATTTAGTTAGTTGTAATCAACGCGCGATGAAAAAAGCTGCGAGGTGTGCATGGCTTATACCCCTCTTTTCGCTTCTTCTCTACACCGGGTATGGGCAGACGCCTGCCACGGAGTTGGCGAATCTTGTAGCCTCGGGTGTAGATCCATATTTTGTGGAAAGCACCGACACGGTGTCACTATATGGGCCGGATTGTATTACCCGAGCCGTTATACAGGACAGGCGGGGGCATATGTGGTTTGCCACATGGCAGGGCATTGTAGAGTATGATGGCAAGCTATTCATTAATCATACGCTTAAAGACGGCCTTATTCGCTTCCACATCGTGTCTGTTTACGAAGACAGCAAGGGAAACAAATGGTTTGGCACAGCACGCGGAGGCCTCTACCGCTATGACGGAAGGAAGTTTACCCTTTTTACCAAAAAGGACGGACTGCCGGATAGTACTGTTTTATGCATGGCAGAAGACAATGCGGGAAACATCTGGTTTGGCACGGAAGAGGGCGGGGCAAGCCGCTTTGACGGAAGGCGATTTCGCACTTTGAACGTAACAAGCGGACTAAGCAGTAACCATGTAAACACTATTGTAACCGGCAAGGACGGCAACCTGTGGTTTGGCACCACAAATGGAGTTGACTCGTACAACGGAAAAACTGTTGCGCACCTCACACGAAACGGCAACCGAATCGGGAACGTGCTAAGCTTGCTGCAGGATAGGTCAGGCAACCTGTGGATAGGCACTTTCGATGGACTAACCCGGTATGACGGGCACACATTTACCGATTATCTTTCCCCGCATCTTTCCTATTATCTTTCCCATGATGCCAGGGGAAACATCTGGCTGGCTCATGCAGCACCCAATACGCGGAACCCGGGTTTACCCAAACAGGTTTTGTATATGTACAATGGAAGCTCGTTTATATCAATCGTGGAGAAGGATATGCCCGGAGACTTTCAGGTATTCGGCAATTTCACAGACGCGAATGGAAATACGTGGTTCGGGACCATGAAGGGTCCATACAGGTACGATGGCAGGAAAATGACCCGTTTCACAAGGTAGCTGAGTTTTGGCGGCGCAAGTCTACTTTATTCGGCGGCATCACCGGTCACCACTACGCGCCAGCGGTAACAGAACGCATTTTCAGTATGAACGCCGAATGAGATGAATGACCAGGCCACATTGTCGGCAGCAGCGGCCACTGCGGAATACTACTATTCCATATTTTTACCACCAAATACGCGTCATGAGATCAGAAGCCACTACCGTACCCGAATACCTAAGCTCACTGCCCGAAGAGCGGATAGAGCCAATGGATAAACTCTACAAAGCAATTAAGAAAAACCTGCCTAAAGGTTTTGCAGAAGGCATGGGCTACGGCATGCCCGGATGGTCTGTGCCACACAGCACCTATCCTGCGGGCTACCATTGCGACCCTAAGGTACCTCTACCGTTTATGAGTATTGCTTCACAAAAGAACTTTATAGCAGTGTACCATATGGGCATCTACTGCGACCCTGCGCTGATGAAATGGTTTACGGACGAATACCCTAAACACTGCAAACGCAAGCTGGACATGGGTAAAAGCTGCATCCGCTTCAAGTATTTGGACGACATTCCCTACAAACTTATCGGCGAACTGGCCTCAAAAATGACACCTGCGCAGTGGATAGAGATGTATGAGAAGGGGTTGAAGAAATAACACTATCTCCCTACCATACTTAGTATTTCGTGCACCGGCAGGTGGCCACCCACGTAGCTATCATAGTGGGCTATCAGTACTTTACCGTGCTCATCTATTACGAAGTCAGCTCCGATGCGATCCATGTTGCCGTCCTGCTTTATGTTCTGGGTAAAAAGCTTCTTACCTGCTTTTATCTTTCCCATTCCCCCATGGAGCATACCCTTCATTATCTTGCCCTTGCTGCGCTCCACACCATATAGCTGGTATAGCGCCTGTGCGGTGTCCGGTATCATTACTGTGTGTACCTCACTCCCATCAAGGTATTTGCGCATGTTATCAGCGCTGCTTTCATAAACCGCCAGTAGCACAAGGTCCGGTGTAGAACCCGCCATCTTCTCTAACTCATGAAACCGCAAATTGCATATCGGGCAACCTACATTCCGGTGAAACGTAAGCAACACCTTCCTGCCGCGGAATTGTTTTAATTCTACTGTTTTTCCGTTTACATCCGTTGTGGTAAATAGCGGAGCGTGCTGCTGTGCAGCGATCTTTTTGTGTTGTGCCATAGTTGTTTTGTTGCTGATGAGCAGTGTGACGAATAAAAGGCCGTTTGCGGCCACTTGCCTGATGTGCATACAATATGTACCGTTTTTACAACAGTATATACCGGCTGGCCGACATTATCACCCACGTTTTAGTAAGATTATTGCAACCCCGCGTCTGCGGCTGCTACCTTTTTCACCTGCTCCAGGCATTTATATTTCTGGTTGGCAGCAGTGTGCTTGTTCTTCCAGCCCATGCGCTTCATCAGGCGCTCCATAGGTTCATTGTCCAGGAAGATGTTTATTAGAAGATGTCTGCAGTGGCTGGTGATCCTGGCAAGTGCTCTGTCTAACAAGCTGTGCCTTCTGTGATTAGGGTCTTGGCCACCACTTTCCTGCAGCAGGTCGCCATGGAGGTCCTCTTCATAGGGAGTAGCAACAGTATTATTATCTCTCAGTCGTTTAAGCCAAATGTTCCGGGAAACTGAATAAAGATAGGTGCCAGCGGACGACGTAAGCACAAACCCCGGCTTCCGCAGATTCTGCACCAAGATCAACATTGCCTCCTGGAAGGTATCTTCTGCGTCCTGCTCATTTCCGCTGTTCTTTACTACGTAGGCAGCTATCGCCGGATAGCTATCATCATACAGCCGCTTAAAAGCAGCAGTATCATTCTTTCTCAGTAGCGTTGTCAGTTCGGCTTCCAACAGTTCCGGCATGTTCGTTCAAAGTTAGTTATTGCTTAATACCGGATTAGCGGGATTATCACCCTTGGAGTGAAATATATTTTCGGCTGCAGATGGGCAAGAACATATTTCTACCGCTTTCATGACTTATTTATAGCGAACAACCATTTTCATCGATAGTGCTAATTGTATCAAGCCTCTGCTGAGTACAATATGGATATTTCTATACGCGTCCCTTTTTCGTCTTGGATATTGTCATAAATTTTAAACTCATAGGCTAATCCCTGCGTCTGACTCCATGCCTTTAGCCGGTCTTCAATTAGCTTCATCCCTTTTGATTGATGTGAGGTGCCCTTTTGTTCCTTCAATACTTTTGATTGGGGGCGGCCTATCCCGTTATCTTCTACTGTAATGATGAGCTTGTTATCATGCTTCTTAAATTCTACCAGCAGCATGCCACCCTGTTCGGTGCGCACGAATCCATGCCAGATTGAATTTTCAACCAGCGGCTGAATCACCATAGACGGTATTTCGGTAAATGACTGATCGATATCTTCTCCAATTTTTATTTCGAAATCAAACCTGTCCTTCAATCGTAGCCTTTCAAGGTTGAGGTACAGATCGAGTATTTCTGCTTCGTCCTGAATGGTATTGGACGTCTTTTGAGAGTTGTCGAGTATCAGACGGATGAGCCGGCTGAATTTTTGCAAATATTCTGTAGCGTCAATCCTGTTTTCCTTTAGTATGAACGCCTGAATAGAATTAAGGCAATTGAAAATAAAATGCGGATTCATTTGCGCACGTAGCGCCTTAAGCTCTATTTCTAATAATTGACGAGAGAATAGGGCTTCCTGCTTTGCTTTTGCTCTTGCAACCCTGGACCTTTGTATAAAGACTATCAGCACAATTATTACCACAAATATGCCTGATGCAGCGATCAGGAGTATGCGCTGGCGCTGCATTTTAAATTGCTGCGCCTGCAAATCGGCCTGACTTCTGTAACGAATGGAGTCTTCACGTTTTTCATAAACATACTTCATCTCGTTACGTGTAATATCGCGATTCTTTTCCTGGTTATAGAGGCTATCATGCGCCTTCATATAGGAATGAAAATGTGCCAGGGCGGCACTGCTATTCCCCGTGAGCGCGTATGCTTCTGCTACATCCCGGTCACAAATCTCCCTAATGTCCAGCGCCTGTATTTCTTCAGCAATAGCAAGCCCCTGCTCAAAGTAGGAAATTGAAAGTTTCAGTTGTTCGCCCTTACTTGCAGGAATGGACACTACCGGAATATTGTTGGATCCCGTCTGCTCCGGCGAAATGTTTATGGACGATGAGAGCCTTCCACCGTTTTTCGACAACCCGAGATAAGCGGAACCGAGGTAATAAAGTGACGTGGCTGTATTACGCTTCATGCCCAGTTCTTTATTTATCTTGAACGCGTACAGTCCATAGGTAATGGCCATCACGTAATTTTTCTGTGCTGTGTACACATTGCTTATCAAACCGGAAAAGCCCGCGATCTTATCAGGCACTTTTATTTCCTGCGATAATTTCAGGCCCTTGAGCATGTATGCAAGTCCCTGCGCAGTGTCATTCATCATAAAATAGGTTTGCCCAAGGGTGGCATAGCATCCCGCTTCGATATTCTTGCTGCCTGTTTCCTTGCTTATTTTTAAGGATTGCAATGCATATTCTATGCCCTTACTGTAGTTCTGCATTGAAGAGTTGAACTCAGCTATATTTTGCAAACACTCCGCTACGGCGTGCTTATTTCCAAGCTGGTCATAGAGCTTCAACGCCTTGAAAAACCACTCTACTGCGGTCGCATAATCTCCCTGGCTTGCGTAAACACCACCTATATACATAGAGGCTACTGCCTCGCCCCAGGTATCACCGGCTTCCTGGTAGGCTTTTAGTGCCTTACGGTCATATTCCATGGCTTTAGGGTAATCGCCCAGTGATCTATAGGCGTTCCCCATTGCTTCAGCGGCACTACCCATACCTTCTTTGTCCCCGTCTTGCTCACTTATTGCCAGCGCCCTGGTGGCACATTCAAGTGCACGCTTGTAATCGTTAGTGTGCATGTGAACAGCGGCAACATTGCATAGAACGCTGCTTATTGCTACTCTCCTACCCAACTGTTCATACAATTCCAGCGCTTTATAGTAATGTTCAGCAGACTGCTCATACTCTGCTATTCCTTCATAACAACTGCCGAGATTGTTGTGCGCGCGGGCAATGCCTCTCTTATTCCCCAGTTTAGTTGCAAGCGCCAGCCCTTCGCGCCCATATCTAATGCCTGTTTCCGGGTTCACATTGCCATACTCGAAAGCCAGACTCAAAAGAACTGCAACCTTGTTTGTATCTTCCTTTGAGTGTGGTAACACGCTCTCCAGGGAGTCAATTCGGTGCTGCGCTTTATTTTGTGCCTGGAGCGGGATACAATGTAGCAACACCAGTACCGTAATAAATATGCTCTTCTTCATACAACATAGTATATTTACGAATATAGAAATGCAGCCAGCATAAATAAATATTTACTACTCTATAAAACAATACAATATATGCAAAAATGAAATAAAAATTGATGGAAGATGCGCTGATTGTACAGATGGCGTGTTTCATTGTACGGATTGCAAAATGAAACGTGCAGTAGGAATTGCGTTGGGGGAATCAAGGGCTGATGATTCGAAGGCGCGGCGTTAGCAACACCCGTAAAATTAAACAGAGCGAAAGCCCCATCGCTCTTCGCTCTGTTTCTTTCGCTCTCATTTACGTCGGGAAGACTGGACAACTTTCGAACCATTTAGCCAAACACTTTTCTTATTTTGCCTAAGTGTTCTTACATTATTATGCATATACATCCTGATAAGATGCCAAATTCAATTTTGATTTTTAATACCCATTCTGCGTTCGCTTCTTTAGTGTACGCAGAAGTTGATTTTTGGAATTTTACCTTTGAAAATGAAATTAGTATTTCTGTTGAGGGGGGATTTTGGAGACTGTTGCAAAACGATAAGATTCTTGTCACGTCATTTGATCATCTGCAACAGTTCGGGTTGCCAAGACCGATAGAATTAACTAAAGAAGTCCCTAAGCACTTATTTAATGTTCCCTTATTGGAGTTACGGGTAGTTCCAGTAACGGGAGACTTAAACGCGATTTTCTCAAACGGCATTAGATTGGAAGTATTTATTACTTCGTCGGGGTATGAGTCGTACTCGTTTTGTATAAATCGCAGGCGGTACATCGGAATGGGACGTGGAGAAATTTCTGTTTATAGTCTGTGAGTGCTGGTAACGAAGCAATAATCAAATTGCAATTGGATTCGAACCCAAAACTGGAATCTTTTGGGGAGAAACGAGCAAAAACGGGAACAAACTAGCAACAACTGGCAGTTTAGAGCGAGTGTGAGAGCGGGAGCGGAGGGAAAATAAAAAACGAAGGCGGAAGGGCCTTCGTTTTTTATTTTGTCGGGAAGACAAGATTCGAACTTGCGACCCCTAGCACCCCATACTAGTACGCTACCGGACTGCGCCACTTCCCGAACAAATTCCGGTACACCGGAATCTCCCCTTTCAGGGGGTGCAAATATAGGTAAAAGTGATTTTAGGACAAATTTGCCGAGATCAGCTTCAGAAACTCTGAACGGGTTGAGTTTTTCATGAATTCACCGCTGAAGGCTGATGTAGTTGTGACGCTGTTTTGCTTCTGCACACCGCGCATCATCATGCACAAGTGCTGTGCTTCTATTACTACTCCTACTCCGTGTGGGTTCAGTGTTTCCTGTATCACATCCAGTATCTGCTGCGTCAGGCGCTCCTGCACCTGCAGGCGACGACTAAAGCACTCCACCACATGTGCCAGTTTGCTAAGACCGGTAATAACACCGTTTGGTATGTAGGCTATGTGTGCCTTACCAAAGAATGGCAGCAGGTGATGCTCGCACAGCGAATACAGTTCAATGTTCTTCACGATCACCATCTCGCTATAATCCTCATGAAACTTGGCTGAGTTGATGATGTCTGCCGCGTTCATGGTATAGCCCTGCGTTATGAACTGCATCGCCTTAGCCATGCGCTCCGGCGTCTTCAGCAGCCCCTCGCGTGCAGGGTCTTCGCCCACAGCTGATATGATGGAGGTATATGCCTTCTTCAGTTCGTCGGTACTACCCTGGTCGTAAGATTCTGTCTTGTGATAAGCCAAAATGTGTGTGTTTTTTGTTATGGTAGTAAAGGTAGCCCACTAAGCCTATTTACGACGAATGGCGCTATCAACGTTTACTATCCGTAATACTCTACATAGATACTGCGCGTCTCTACCAGCTTGATACAGTGAAGCAGTACACCATCTTTTTCAATATGCGGCTTCAGTTCGTTCCAGATGCCAATGGCAAAATTCTCTGCACTGGTAAACTTGCCTTTCATGAAGTCTACATCAAGGTTCAGGTTACGGTGGTCCACACGCTCCACGATGATCTCTTTTATCAGGTCGCCAAGCGTTTTGGCGTTGTATATAAAACCTGTTTCAGGATGCGGGTTTCCCTTTATGGTTACATGGAGCTCGTAGTTGTGTCCATGCCAGTTCTCATTATTGCACTTGCCAAAGACATCCTTGTTCTGACCCTCGGTCCATGTGGGATTGTGCAGCCTGTGCGCAGCATTAAAGTGTTCTATACGTGTCAGGTAAACCATCGTCTTGCTAATAAAATTGTCTCTATGCCTGCCAGGACGAATCCCATTTGGCATTTTTCTATATTTCCCCGCAAAATTACGCCTTTTACCTCATGCACTAACTGATATTCGTTGGCATTTATCTACTTTTTGCGCTTTGCCCGTTCATATTGCACGGGCCACGCCATATCGTCATACCCAAGTTGCTGCGCGGCATGAATGGGAAAGTAAGGGTCGCGCAGCAGCTCCCGGGCCATGAAAATCAGGTCCGCCTCACCAGCCACCAGTATTTCTTCGGCCTGCTGCGCAGTCACTATGATGCCCACCGCACCCGTAGGCATGCCTGTCTTGCGCACCTCTGCTGCAAATGGCACCTGGTAGCCGGGCTTAGCCGGTATCCTTGCGGTTGACGAGTTTCCCCCAGATGAGCAATCGACCAGGTCCACACCCATTGGCCCCACCAATTCCGCTAGTCGCTTTGAGTCTTCTACCGTCCAGCCGCCTTCTTCCCAATCGGACGCTGATATGCGTAGAAACAGCGGGAGATCATCTGCCCACACTGACCGTATGCCTTCTATTATCTGCCTCAGAAAGCGGGTGCGATTCTCAAAAGAGCCACCGTAGTCATCTGTGCGTTTATTGCTCAATGGCGATAAAAACCCATTGATGAGGTATCCGTGCGCACCATGTATCTCCAGCACCTTAAAGCCAGCTGTCAGTGCACGCTTTGTTGCGGCAACAAACGATGCCACAAGACTTTGGATCTCACTCACAGTGAGCTCCTGTGGCGTGGCCCGGTCTTCGGCAAATGCCAGCGCGCTTGGCGCCACCGTTTGCCAGCCGCCCTCATCAACCGTTAACTGCCGGTCGCCGTTCCATGGTTCCGAGAGGCTACTCTTGCGGCCTGCATGTGCAAGTTGTATGGCTGGCACGCTGCCCTGTGCCTCAATAAAGGTTGTGATGCGCTTTAGCGGTGCTACATGATCATCGCTCCACAAACCAAGATCATGCGGAGAGATGCGCCCCTCCGGCGTTACTGCCGTGGCCTCAACAATCACCAGGCCGGCGCCTCCCACTGCCCTGCTACCCAGGTGCACCAGGTGCCAGTCGTTCGCAAAACCATCTATGGCAGAGTACTGGCACATAGGCGACACAACAATGCGATTCTTCAAGGTGACACCTCTCAGTTGCAATGGAGAAAACAGCAGCGGCATATATAGCAATTATCTAAACCGGAAAGTTACGAAAAGGGTAGGCGCCCCCGCCTATATTGAATATATTTACAGTAGCACACTATGGTAGCACATCTTACAGACGGGAAAGGACTGTCCTACGAGTGGATAGACATCATAGATCCACAACCGGACGAAATGTGGGAAGTGGCCCGCCAGTATGGCCTGCACGAAGAGTCGGTGGCCGACTGCCTGCAACCGGGTCACCTACCTAAGTATGAGCAGTTCAGAAACTATACCTTCATCATCCTTCGTGTATACCTGGAGGTCAATTCAGATGCCGATACGGTGCGGGAACTCACTAACAAGATATCGGTATTCATCAACGAGAAGACTATTATTACCATTCACAGAAATCCGCTGCCAATTATAGAACGTATCAGTAGTGAACTGCTATCAGAGGAGGAATGCAGCCGATCGCACCACGTTCTCACAGAGGTAGTGAAGGCGGCATTGCACACCTACGATGCACCCGGCGAGAAGCTCTCACAGCTCATAGACTACTACGAAACACAGGTTTTCCTGGCAAAGCGAAAAGTAACCCTGCTTAAGGGCCTCTATATCATTAAGCGCAAGCTCGACGTTATCCGGCGACTGCTACTGCTCACACACGACGTTGTAGACAAGATAGACGGCACACATAATTCAACAGCATATAGCCGCGATGCCCGCGACCTCTTCATAAAGCAGAAGAGCCTTTTTGAATCGCTAAGTGAAAATGCCAATCACCTGCTCAACATCTATTTCAACATATCGGCCCAGCGCACCAACGAGACGATGCGCGTCCTCACCATTTTCTCCGTGTTCTTTATGCCGCTTACATTTATTGTGGGCGTCTATGGTATGAACTTTAAGTACATGCCCGAACTCACCTGGCGATATGGCTACCCATTGTCGCTGGCAATGATGGCCGTGGTGATCGTAATCATCTCCATATGGTTCAAACGGAAGAAGTGGATGTAGGCATTACATGCGTCGCGCCTCTTCTAGCTGCTGCTCCCGTCTCGCAGGTTTGCTTTCCGATCCACGTGCAAACGCATAGGTCACAGACATAGTGCAGTACCTGCTGTTAGGAATAAATGTGCTGCTTGTCTCCAGCCCCGGCTGCGCTCCTCGATAACCCATTCGATTCAGCCATAGTGGATCATCAATACTCAGTCGCACAGTGGTGGTGTCATGCAGCAACCCCTTGCGCGAAACACCCATATTTATGTACACAGTCTCCATAGCATCATCTACCGGAGAGTTTGCCATGCGGCTGGTATAGACGCCATAACAATCTATACCCCACTCGCCTAGCAGCACACGGCTTCCGGCCTCAACACGATAGCCCACACCCTCGTTGTGTACCTCTTTCTGCTTCACCAGTCCCTTGTATAGTGCATAAAGTGCCGTGGCGTGGGCATTGAGCTCACACCATGGTGTAAGGCCACCATTGTAGCCTACTCCCAGGCTGGCATTGATTGACCCACTGAAATTCACCGGCATTCCATAGGTCGTTTGAGAAGCGTTGTCGCCAACGGTAACATAGTTGAGCGCATTGGTTGTTCGGCTTGCGCTTAGTTCCGTTGTTAGTCTATGCTTGTAGATATGCTTCAACTCAATATTGTGTGCATACTGCGGCAGCAGGTTCGGATTTCCCTTTTGGTAGGTGTTATAGAAAGTGTAATAGCTGAAGGGATTAAGCTGACCATATTGTGGCCGGCGGATGCGTCTACCGTAGTTCACCTCAAATGAGTTGTTGCTGTCGGCCTTGTAGCTAAGATAGGCAGTAGGGAAAAGGGCCGGCAGCACACGATGAAAAGACTCACCGGTGTCTTGTTGTTCTCCTTGTATGTCAGCTAGTTCCGCACGCACACCACACTGCCCATTCCACTTCTCACCAAATTTCATATTCCCGCTGGCGTATGCCGCGCTGATGTGCTCTCTGTACAAAAAGCGGTTTGTACGTGTCGGGTCTTGCTGCCAGCTACCATTGGTTTTCACCCTGTACTGTGCATCGTTGTCCACGGAAACATAACTATGTTTCAGGCCGCTTTCCAGCTTCACGCCCTCAGATATGTTGTAAGTATGGTCTGCTTTCAGGCTATAGATCGCAATGTCCACAGGCACTTTGCTGCGCAGTTCCAGGCCTGCCACCGGCATGGCGTTGCTATCTACCTCTGTAGACAAATATTGGTAGAGCCGCTTTGTGTTCAGCACATAGTCTGCGTTTAGGTTCAGTACAGACCTTTTGCTAAACGTATGTTTCAGGTACGCATTTGCCGTCGCGTTTCGTCTCAGGCTATTTTCGTTGGTGTGGCGCACACTCACTATCCTGCTACCATTAGCCAATTCAGCGGTGGTGTTTATCGGCGTGTTCATCACGTTGCCATAATAAGCAGTTGTGATGTCAAACCCAGCCGTGTTCCGCTCTCCAAATATCTTGTCCGCCCCTATCCTCAGATTGTACTTATCAAACTCTTCGACAGGTACAGACCGCATTGACGATGTCGCCACCATGTTCCCCGCATCATCCAGAAACTTCGTGTCCTGCTGCCACCACACCAAGTTTCTCCCATGAATGTAATTGAGGCTCGTATGCCAGTTGGTCTTCCCTTGCAGATAGTTGCAGAGCACAGTATTGTGCGAATTCTCCAGCACACTCTTCACCCCGGTCAGATTCACACTGCCGTTTATTCCCTTTTTCCGCCACTTGCGCAGCTTCAGGTTTATGATACCGGCATTGCCCTCTGCATCATATTGCGCCGGGGGTTGCGATATTACTTCTACCTGTGCCACCTCCTCTGCAGTAATGCCTCGCAGATATTCCCGCAGATCATCACCCGAAAGATACGTTTGCCGGCCATCTATCATTACCAGCACGCCCTGCCGTCCCGTGATAGATATATTGCCCATGCCGTCTACGGATACGCCCGGTGTTTTGCGTAGCACATCTAATATTGTTTTGCCAGCATTGCCTGCCAGCGACTGAACATTGATTATTGTTTTTCCGGGGGCAGTTTCCACCGCGCTGCGGTGCGCACTTACCGTTACTTCTTTTAGCTTCCGTGGCTTTTCAGATCGGCTCATGGTGTCAGATTGTTGCTCCTGCGCCGTCGCAGCCAGCACAGACATCAACAACATACACGACGAAAAGGCACGGATAGACGATGGCATGACCTGTGTGTTTGGTATGTTCCGAAGTTATTTAATATCTCCCTCCGCATTTTCCGTTTACATCAATATTAACATTTCCTTGGTCCACGCTTCCTTCTGCCCTGACCCGGTATGGTTGTGCGAGTTGCCCAATATTGGTAATTTGCACCGCTGCTGAAAAACAGCCTCGTACACAATGGCAAAGATCACTCCTTTCAAAGGGCTCAGGCCTTCTCCACAGCTCGCACCACAGGTAGCTACGCTGCCTTACGATGTAGTAAGTGTGGCTGAAGCTAGGGAATTCAAAAAGAACCCATACAACTTCTACCATGTAACCCGCTCGGAGATAGACCTACCTGAAGGAATTGATGTGCATACACAGCAAGTCTATGACAGGGCAAAAGAGAACTTCGACCAGATGGTGGCAGAAAAGATATTGGTGCAAGACGCTGACCCCTGCTACTATATCTATGAACTTGTAATGAACGGCAGGTCGCAAACCGGTCTCGTATGCGGTTCATCTGTAGATGACTACAACAATGGCATCATCAAGAAGCATGAGTTCACGCGTCCTGAAAAAGAACAGGACCGTATCAATCACATCATCACCACAGGGGCGCAGACAGGCATTGTATTCCTTGCATATAACGACTGCGACAGTGTACAAACGATAATAGATAACTGGAAGAAAGACCACGCTCCTAATTACGACTTCACCGCAGAAGATGGTGTGCGCCATATCTTCTGGATGGTAAACGATTATGCCAAGGTAGCAGCTATCACACGCAACTTCGCCAGCGATGTGCCGTGTACCTACATTGCCGATGGTCACCACCGCGCAGCATCTGCGGCCAAGGTGTGTAAGGAAATGCGGGAGAATGGCTACTCTGTAGACGGCGACGAGGCGTTTAACTACTTCATTACCTGCATCTTCCCTGCCAGCCAGTGTAAGATCATGGATTACAACCGCGTAGTGAAAGACCTGGGCGGCCTTACTCCAGATCAACTATTGGAGAAACTGAAAACAGATTTCGAAGTGTCAGTAGTTGGTAAGGAAGCATTTAAGCCATCAAAGCCACGCGATTTTGGCATGTACATGGGTGGTACCTGGTACAAACTCACATCAAAAGAAGGCACTTATACCACAGACCCCATTGGCATATTGGATATCAGCATTCTTTCAAATAACGCGCTGGATAAGATTTTGGGTATCCGCGACCAGCGCACTGATAAGCGCATCGACTTCGTGGGTGGTATACGCGGTATGCAGGCGCTGGAGCACCGTGTAGACAGCGGTGAATGCGCTGTAGCATTCTCCATTTATCCCGTCAGCATCCAGCAACTGTTCGATATTGCCGACAGTGGCAATGTAATGCCACCCAAGAGCACCTGGTTTGAGCCTAAGCTGCGCGATGGCCTGGTAGTGTACATGATATAACCACCATGACCAAAAAGGAACGGTACGCCTTTGTAATAGACTGGTTTCAGCGCAATATGCCAAACGCTGAAACAGAGCTCCATTACACAAATCCGTATGAACTGCTGGTGGCCGTGATACTTTCTGCCCAGTGCACAGACAAGCGGGTGAACATCGTTACACCGGCCCTGTTCGAAAAGTACCCTACCCCGCAAAAGCTGGCAAAGGCCGAGTTTGAAGATGTGGAGCCATTCATCCGCAGTGTCACCTTTGCCAACAACAAAACCAAGCACCTCATTGGCATGGCCAACATGCTGATAAATGACTTTGGCGGCGAGGTGCCGGACACCATAGATGAGCTGGTGAAGCTTCCGGGTGTGGGCCGCAAGACCGCAAACGTGATTGTTTCTGTAGTATTCGAAAAGCCGGGCATGGCGGTTGACACACACGTCTTCCGCGTGTCTGCCCGCATAGGCCTCACCACCAATGCAAAGACGCCGCTGCAGGCAGAGCAGCAACTTGTCGCTAACATTCCGCAAGACCTGCTGGCCATTGCTCACCACTGGATCATTCTCCATGGCCGCTACATATGCGTAGCCCGCAAGCCTAAATGCCCTGAATGTGGGCTGAAAGCCGCCTGCAAGTTTTACAAGAGCGATATGAGGCATGTGTATGGCGAGAGGTAAGCTTAATTTTTGTCCGTAATTTCAGAGAGCGTTAAAGACGCAAAGGAGACCTCTTATGAAAACGCTCATAAAAACATTTCACCTGTTGGCCTTTCTTTTGGGCCTCCAGGCCAATTGGTCTTGTGCACAAGAATTCACAAAGCACGCTAATGGGCTGATATATGGCCAAGAGACTATGGCTGCTTTGCGCAAAATTGTAGATTCTCAAAACATCAGATACCGCAAATGCGACCCTAATGGGATGTACAACAGTCAATACCAGGCCTATTGTAACATTATCCATCTCGACAGCGGCAACATAAAGCAAGCGGCAATTGAAATCGGAAACAACATCCGCTTCGATAGCTTTTGCAAAAAGTATCGGCTCCCAGTTGTTCATCGGAACTTACTTGTACTGAGATATGAATCTAAGGGATACCTCGGGAAAACGGAGGTAATATTCCCGATAATGCAAACCGACAAGATTAATGAAGACTTTTTCGCTAGCGCTGACACTACATTGCGAAAAAGGCCAGTCAGAAATAATTGGGTATACTCTTACCACAAGGGTGACGAATACAGTCGCGAAAGTGTTAGGGCCTTGTATTTTACAACGGAATTCAACTCCCAAAAGATTCCTGATGAAATAGCAAAGATGATTCGCTACGTTGATTGCCTGATAGACACCAACAGCTCAATATTGGATTCGCGTGCTGAGCAAAAGCTGAGCGATACCTCTACTTTTGCTGACGAAACACCACGTCGAAAATTGCTCGATAAATACATTGACATTCATACAAATAAGCCTGACAGGAAACAGGCCGGGTATGAAGCATATTGGAAATGGCAGAGTCAAAGGGATTCATTGATAAAGGGCATACTCGCGAATAATGAAGAGTTTAGAAATCTTGTGAAAGATGCAATTGATGAGGCTATTAGTTTATCAATTTCAGACGAAGAGATTGAAAAACTGGCCTATCAGTTTGACTCAAAGCAAAGAACATTGCAACTCAAAAGAAACCGCAGGGTAGTTGGACACTGCAGCGGCGATACAGAACCTCGGGAACATGCACAGCAAATTGCCCTTTTATCGGCAGAAACGGGCAACTGGGAAATATTCCTGCGCGCGCATCTCGACGTTCTCAATGACGGATTTGAGCGATTTACCGACGGAAGTTACTCGTGGGATAGTCGCAAAACCTACATCACGGAACTTGAAAAGCTAAATATTGACGTCATTTCGCTGCTACTAGGGATCGCTCTCAGGATAGACAACCCTTCCGGCAATCACTATATCGGTTCGATAAGCAGAATAGGGAGGGCATTCAGCGAGTCATCAACGCCCGATGAAGTTGAAGCAGCTATAGCAGCAGTCATCAAAAATGAGAAATTAGACGACTACAACAGGCTACTTACTTACTACCTCTATCGGAGTTATATTTTCTACCTGACAGACTCCGCCAGGAAACGGAAAAATATCGCAAGCCTTCGTAAACTGGTAGCTACCCTCCCACCTCAAATCCGAAGCAAGCTCATCGTTAATGAGAAAGACTTCTTCGCCAGGAAATAATTGGCGTATTCAAAATTAGCAGCCTTCAAACATAAATTTTAGTGTCCCGCAGGCGACGTAGCAGGCGCGGCTGCTCCACCCCAGCGTGGCTGGTAAGTTTTGCTATATTGGTCCCACGACTGGCGGCGATAAGCGTTGTCGCCAAAATAGGTAAGCACAGGCTCCAGTTGCGGCACCGTGAGGTAGCCGGGAATAGGATTAGGGTTCTGGAAATTCTCCATCATTATCACTGTTTGCGGATACATCAGGTTGCCGCCTTTGGCAAGGTAATCCTTTAGTATCTCCAACGCAAAACCATTCGTTTTGTATTCTGGTACAAAGAAAAACTGCTTTCCCTGGAAGTTGATGGTATCCTTACGTTCAGCATCCAGCTTCAGTGCGTAGTAGTTATTATTGATATACTTCACCACCGCCGGATTAGTGTATGTCTCTGCATCCATCTTCTTGCACCAGCCACACCAGCCAGTGTACATGTCCACAATTACCTTCTTCGGCTGCTGCTGCATTTTCATCTGCAGTTCTTCTACCGAAGTCAGCCAGTGAATTTCTTCAGCAGGTGCTGTTGAAGTTTTGGGTGCAGCAGGGTCCTTCTTGGCCATTACAGATTGGCTCACAGTCAATGCCGCTAATGCCAGGAATAATAACTTTCTCATAGTACTAATACACGTTTTCAGGACAACAAATTTACAAATAATCCATGTAGTTTTGCGGGGCTCAAGGCAATTTTATGACAAAGATAGCGGTAGGGATTACGGGTGCCAGCGGCTCCATTTACGCAAAGATGCTGCTTCGGGAGCTCGAGAAGCAGCCTGCAGATATTCATACCGATGTGGTAATGAGCGACAATGCAGCCACTGTGTGGGAGCATGAACTAGGCGATACCGAGTACAAAAACATCTCCTTCCGCAAGTGGGACAAAAATGACTTTATGGCTCCTTTCGCCTCAGGAAGCTCCTCTTATTCTGCCCTCATCATCTGCCCTTGCAGCATGGGCACCCTTGGCCGCATAGCAGGCGGTATCAGCAACGACCTCATAACCCGCGCCGCAGATGTTATGCTCAAAGAACGCCGCAAGCTGATATGTGTGGTGCGTGAAACCCCTTACAACCTGGTGCACATCCGCAACATGGCCACCGTTACCGAGGCTGGAGGTATCATTTGCCCTGCCACCCCATCCTTCTACAGCAGGCCCCAAACCATAGAAGATGCCGCCATGACGGTTGTTCACCGCGTGCTGCATTTAGCGGGAGTGGATGCTGGTGGGTATAAATGGGGAGAGTAGGGGAAAAGGTTAAATGGTTAATTAGTGTGTGTTAGATGGATATTCACCAATTTACGGTCTGTCCCTTTAGGGACTACCTGTTTGTAGCATCAAACCTACCGTCACGGCACCATGCCCCGTTAGGGGCTACCCCATTCGCTTCTCGATATCCCAAAAATCAACGAAGCGCCACCAATTCGCGATCTGTCCCGCTAGGGACTACCTGTTTGTAGCATCAAACAGGCCGTCACGGCACGATGCCCCGGTAGGGGCTACCCCACTCCTACCCGTTAATAACACAATGCCCCGACCTGATCTCCTCCAAACAGTCATATGACTTGCCGCACATTTCGATAAATTGTGAAAAAGACATGCCCAACACGTTCACGCAACTATACGTTCAATTCGTTTTTGCAACTAAATATCGGTCGGCGGCTCTCCACGACTCATGGGACGACACCCTGCGTAAATACATAACCGGCACAGTTCAAAATAATGGTCACAAAATGATTGCAATAAACAACATGCCCGACCACTTGCACATGTTTGTTGGCATAAACCCAAACCAATCTATCTCTGATCTGATGCGTCTTGTAAAGGGGGATTCATCCGAATGGATAAACAAAGAAAGACTCACTGCCACGAAATTCAGTTGGCAGGAAGGCTATGGCGCGTTCTCTTATTCGAAATCGCAGGTTGATAATGTAGTACAATACATCGCAAATCAGCAGGAACATCACAAACGATTTAGCTTTCGGGACGAATATATCTCTCTGCTGAAAAAGTTCGAAATAGAATTTGAAGAGCGATTCATCTTCAAGGATCCGGAATAGCTCTCCGTAATTGAGACCGTCCGCATTAGGGAACACACAAAGGTTGGGTAGCCCCTAACGGGGCATGACACATTCGCTTTCATACCACGCTACAAACAGGTAGCCCCTAGCGGGGCAATACTCGCACATGCAATTAGTTGTAACAATTGTTTGAACTGGAACGCCTCACTTCGCGCATTACAAAACACGATCTGTCCCGTAGCGACTACCTGTTCGTAGCCTCATTTGCGCCACCTACACACCATGCCCCGTTAGGGGCTACCCTACTCTCCACAAACTCAACGATACGAATTGTTAAGTTCTTCTTGCGTAAAGATTGTTGTCCCCGGTGGCGAAATATCAAAATACGTGGGGCTTGGACAAATAGTAAAAGAACTGAAGAAAAAATGAATCGATCTTTCTGAAATAGTGTATTCATAGCGGAGATCGACAATGTCCGAAGCGTGCTTAAATGCTGTCATACTTGTGGTATCTCGACGAAGCTGGTACTCAACAAAAACTTGAAAACTGTCAAACCTCCTAACATTCAATGAAAACCAACCAGCAGAATCAGAGTTTGCAGTATCTACGCCCGGAATTATGACTTTTGCATTCTTCGCAGCCACTCCTTTGCTCTCAAATACTCGCCCCCTTATCTCTTGCCCATCCGCAGGCAACATTCCTGCGAAGAGTACACAGAAAAAGAAAAATAGGCATGTCTTTTTCACCTCTACAATTATTTTTGCCTCTCACCTCTATCTACTAATTCTTCAATGTAAAGATTGATTGCGTCCCTGGCCATTTCAATGGCTTCATCTACATTCTCACCGTATGTTATGCAGCCCGGTAGGGGCGGCACCGTTACGGTATAGCCCCCTTCAGGTTCCTTGTGCAACATTATTTTATAGTTGTACTGCATAACGTAAAGTTACATAAAGTGTGACTAACTTTAGCAGGTGCGCGTCCACGTGCCGCGCCACATCATACCTATGCAATATTCACAATCTATTGAGCGGCTGCGGAGTATTATGGACGAGCTTCGCGAGCAATGCCCGTGGGACAAAAAGCAGACCATTCACACCCTGCGACAGCAAACGCTGGAAGAGGTATATGAGCTCACGGATGCCATTACCAATGAAGACTGGAAGGGGCTGAAGGAAGAGCTGGGCGACATGCTGCTGCACATTGTGTTTTACAGCCGCATTGGTGCCGAGCAGCAGCAGTTTACCTTCGATGATGTGATTGAGGGCATTTGCAACAAGCTGGTAAGCCGCCACCCCCACATATACAGCAACGTAAAGGTGCAGGACGACAATGATGTAAAGCAAAACTGGGAGCGGATAAAGCAGCAGGAGGGCAAGAAGTCCATACTATCGGGTGTACCGCCCTCCATGCCGGCACTCGTAAAGGCTCTGCGCCTGCAGGAAAAGACCAAGAAAGTGGGTTTTGAGTGGGACAACACAGAGCAGGTACGGGATAAGGTAGATGAAGAGATAGGCGAGCTATATGAAGCTGTGGCATCCGGCGAGCATGAGGAGATAGAGAATGAGTTTGGAGATGTGCTGTTTGCGCTCATCAATTATGCCCGCTTTGTAAACGTTGACCCGGAGCATGCGCTGGAGCGTACAAACAAAAAATTCATTCGTCGCTTCCAGCGTATGGAAGACATGGCTGCTGAGCAGGGTCGCTCACTACACGATATGACCTTGCAAGAGATGGATGAACTCTGGAACCGTGTAAAGAAAGAAGAGTATAAGCAATAAATGTTCAGGCGCTATCCATACTGGGGCTGGCTACTGCTGTGTGTGTTCCTTTGGAGCGCAGTTGGCTACTATTACCACATGCACAGGCTGGAGACTCAGCCGGAGCGTATGGCCGGCACCGTAAGCGACGATCTGCAGCGCCGGGAGGCTTCTTTTGAGAAGTTGCTTACTGACCATGCTTTTGTATCCCGCATCCTTGCAGACTCTGCTACCGAGCAGGATGTAGACCTCGCGCAGTCCTTACCATTCGGTCTGTATGCCTATCATGCAGGGCGGCTCACGTTCTGGAACAGTAACAGCATCATTGCCCCGCTGCACGACAGCAACTCCCGCTGGCCATCACTGCTTCTCAGCGAAAGGGGGCTATACGTCAGGCGAGATGTGGCCGTGAATGGAGATACGCTGGTGGCTTTGTTTCCCGTCCTGGCTACTTATCCTGTCGAAAACGACTATCTCTCTTCTCATTTTGTGGCTTCTGCTGCAATACCGGTAAATACCCGGATCGTGAAACCTGGAGAGGTCGCCATTGGCACTTTCCCTATTGCCATGAGCAACGGAAAAGTAGTATTTCATCTGCTCTTCAACTTACAGGACATACAAAAGTGGGTGCCCGATACCTGGTTCATTATCATGCTGCTGGCCGCGGTGCTGGCCACCATTTCATGGGTGCAGCTTATGATCATTTACCTTACCCGCAACAGGTCTTCGCTCACCGGCTTCCTGGTTACGCTTGCAGTGATAATAGCACTGCGGGTTTACCTGCTCATCTACGGCGTCCCGTTCAATCTTGGTGCGCTCATGTTCTTTTCGCCGCGGCTTTACGCGTCCAGCGTCTACCTTTCTTCTTTTGGCGATCTGTTCATTAATATGCTATGCGTGCTCTGGCTCGTCATTTTTACCACGCGCCATACCCGGTATCGCACCTATTTCGAGCGGCTCAAAGGCAAGCCATGGAGCAAGATCATACCACTGATCCTGGTGGTATTGATGATCGTTTACCTGCAGCTATACATTGTTGTGGTACGCAGCCTGGTACTAGACTCAAGCATCTCCTTTGATGTAAGTAGGTTTTATTCGGTTGACGTTTACACCATTTTCGGCCTGCTGGTCATTTGCGCTATCACCGGCATCTCCTGCGTTATCATTTACCTGTTCAATTTTCAGCTGGCGCAGTTAGTGCCACAAAAGTGGTACAAATATGGACTGGTCTGTTTCACGGGCATTGCTATGCTGGCAATGGCGGGCAACCTGGCAGACCCTTTTTATTGGTCGCTACTCGGCTGGCTATTACTTTTCCTTGTGTTGCTCGACTGGCCTCGCCTGGCAATTGTGTCGGATTTGTTTGAGCCTCAGATGATCTTCTGGGCTTTGTTCATTTGTTCATTCTGTACAGGCGTGCTTCTTTACTTCGGAGAGAATAAGGAGAAGGAAGCGCGAAAGGCTTTTGTGGAGCAGCGCCTGGCACCACAGCGCGACAATCTGCTTGAGTACACATTCGACAAAACCGCCGTTTCCCTTGAGCGCGATTCACTACTTAAGAGTTTCTTTTATGCCCCTTCACCGCTGGTGCGTCGCATCATCGATACGCGGATGGATACGGCCTACCTCGCCGCTTCTTCCGGCAAGTATGACGCTCAGCTTTATCTCTTTGACAAAGAAGGCAACCCGCTTTACAACAATGATTCACTAGACTACTTTTCTCTCATTTACCAGAAGAACGAAGCCACTCCCACATCCTCTCCTTATCTATTTTACAGGGAGGCTATGCCGGATAAAAATTCCTATCTCTCGTATATCCCTGTTTATAACGATACAATCAACAACAAGCTGGGGTATGTGCTGATAGACCTGCAGCCCAAAAAGCAAGCTGCGGAAACGGTATACCCCGAGTTGTTGCTCCCCTCGGCTAATAAGGCCAATCCGCAGGAAAACGAATATTCCTATGCCGTCTACCTCAACGATCGGCTTGCCAACCAGGCGAAGGACTACCCCTTCCCTACCATCCTTAAGAATGACACGCTCAAAGACCAGGATCTGAAGTTCTACAATGTAAATGGTGTATCTGAGTTGCACTACAAAATGTCTGACCGCAGGACCATAGTGGTAGTTCACGATCACAACACATTCCTGGAGGCCATTACGCTATTCTCCTACCTTTTCAGCATCCAGGTTATGCTGGCACTTGTAATACTACTTTACCAGGTATATCTGTCCTACTTCACCGGCCGGGCAGCCTTGGAGAAATATGTGCGCCTCACGCTACGCAAGCGTATACAATATGCCATGCTGTCCATCGTTTTCGTGTCGTTCGTTTTTATCGGCATCGTCACTGTTTGGTTCTTTACCAGCCGGTATCGCGCGGCCGGCTCTGCCAACCTTCAAAGCTCTATGCTCACGGCACGCCAGTCTGTACAAGACTACCTCAACGGGGCACATGCCTATGACAGCGACACCCGATTCGATTCTGTAACCCAGTCTCCGGGATTCCTCAAGTTCCTGTCATCGCTGGCCACTAATCAGAAGATAGACATTAACCTATATGACAACAACGGCTACCTGTTCGCATCGTCGCAGGACGAGATATACCGGAAAGGTCTGATAGCCCGGGTGATGCGACCCGATGCCTTTCACCAGTTAGACGCCGAGGGACACTCAATCGTCATACAAAATGAGAAGGTAGCTGGGCTTGCCTACCTCGCGGCCTACCAGCCCCTGCGCGATGAGAAAGGCGTGGCGCTCGGCTATCTTAATGTTCCCTTCTTCTCATCAGAAAAGGATATTAAATACCAGGTTTCCAATATCGTTGTTACGCTCATCAACGTTTATGCTTTCATCTTCCTCATCTCCAGCCTCATCACAGTATATATTACGCGCTGGGTCACCGGTTCTTTCAATGTGATCATTCGACAATTTGGCCAGCTAAACCTGCAGAAGAACGAACGCATCTCCTGGCCATACAATGATGAGATAGGCCAACTGGTAACTGAGTACAACAAGATGGTGAACAAGGTAGAAGAGAATGCTGCCCTGCTGGCCCAGAGCGAACGAGAAACCGCATGGCGTGAAATGGCCCGCCAGGTAGCGCACGAGATCAAGAACCCGCTCACCCCAATGAAACTGAACATCCAGTACCTGGAGCAAGCAATAAAAGGCGACGCGCCTAATATCAAGGAGCTATCGCTCAGGGTGTCCCGTTCTATAGTTGAGCAGATAGACAATCTATCCTATATAGCTTCAGAGTTTTCCAATTTTGCGAAAATGCCGGAGGCCAGGCCGGAAGACCTGAACCTGAAAGAACTGCTCAAACTTGCCACAGGGCTATACCGCAACGAACAAGGCTTCACCTTGTCAGTTAGCCTGCCAGAAGAAGATATTTTTGTCTTCTCAGACCATAGCCAGCTACTGCGCATGCTCACAAACCTGCTGGAAAATGCAAAACAGGCAATACCCGAAGACCGCGAAGGGAAAATAATGGTGTCTCTTACATCAGCAGACGGCATCGCAACCATTGCTATCGCCGACAACGGGTCGGGAATACCGGAAGATGTGGCGCAGCGGATCTTCCAGCCCTATTTCACAACAAAGAGTTCCGGCACGGGCCTGGGCCTTGCTATGACCAAAAAGATCATTGAATTCTGGAAAGGTGATATCCGGTTCGATACTACGCCCGGAATGGGCACTACCTTTTACGTAACATTGCCCGTCCTCAAAAACGACGAAAACGAAAGTTGAGCCCCGGTCAAAACCATTGAAAAAGCTGCTGTTTGAAAAAGATAGGTATTAATTATTAAAAATGCGGTGAAAGTCCTATTTTTATCGCTGAACAATCTATTTCTCGTTACATTTGCTAACCTGAATAAAAGGCATATATGCAAAAAACAATATTAAGTCGCGCCTCAATTATGGTTGCGGCACTGGTATTTGCGCTCGGCATCAACAGCTACGGACAGGATATCGTTAAGGTAAGGAATCTCAATTATACCTCTTACTTCTCCAAGTCCCAGCACTTACCTGTACTTGTAATTTATTCACTTACACCCGACATGTTCAATTGCTCCAAGCTGAAGGGCGACCAGAATGTGAAGCTTGCTGCTGACCCACAACTCACAGACGTTTCAGACCTGGTAGACGACTACAGGAGCACTCTTTTCGAAGAAGCCCACATGATGGCTCCAAACGAAAACAATTGTGACAAAGACGCTTATACCGAAAGCTACTACTTCACTAACATTATGCCTATGCCGCGCAACCTGCACAAAAGCCTGTGGGAAAAACTGCACGAAAAGGAAATGCTGAAGGCTAAGAAATACAAGAAGGTAAAGGTGTTTGCCGGTACAGTGGGCCGCAACTGGGTTATTGGTCATAACAACAATGTGATCGTTCCTGAATGGTGCTGGAAGGTGATCTACATCCCTAGCACAGACGAATACCTTTGCTACCAGTTCCACAACGTAGAGCCTTATAACGACCGCGACAACCTTGCTAACCACAAGGTAGATATCAACACCATCGAGTCGCTGGCAGGTGTTCGTTTTGTAAACGGTATCATCCAGGCAAGCTACGTTACGGCTACGCCAAACAACTAAACTTATACTACTTTTCATGAGCGGCAACACTTACGTGTTGCCGCTTTTTTCATGCGAATTTGCGAACTTATGCTGCGCGCAACAGATTGTACTTTTACGTATCTTCACATAAACGCCCCAGTCATCATACGGAAATGAACGCAGAAGACGCCGGTCTCACCGGCATACTGAGAGATGAGCAGTACCTGCGCTTGTTAGTAGAGTGCATGGAGGATCCCATGTGGATTGTCGGTCCGGACCATAAGATACTGGAATGTAATACTGCCTTCACCCATTGGTGCGAGCACTTCACCGGCCGGAAAATAAGTAAAGGGGACCATGTGCTTCTGGAAGGTGAACACAAAATTTATGCCGACAAATTTGAGGTATGCTACAAACTGGCATTTGATGGCAAGGACTTTAAATCGGTAGAGGATATGCTGATAAAGGGCGCCACACACTACACGAGCGTCAGTTTCAGACCTATATTCGATGTGGCCGGCACTGTGATAGCTGTGGGCTGCACGGCGCGCGATATCACAGAGCAGCGAAGGCACCTCTTCAGAATAGAGAAGCAAAACTCCACGCTACGCGAAATTGCCTTTATCGAATCGCACAAAATTCGCGGCCCGGTTGCCACCATTCTGGGTCTTGAGCAATTCTTCAATTACGATAACCTTGGTGATCCGGTGAACCGAGAGATAATGGAAGGCGTAAAAACAGTCACCATAGAACTGGATCTTTTTATACGCGAAGTCGTACGTATGTCAAACGAGATAGAACGGGAAGACAAGGGGCAGAATAAGTGAGCCTCTCTACCGCAGTAGCTTCACGTATGCAGTTGCGTCCCCTGATGTGATTCGTACAAGGTAGTTACCGGTAGGCAACATGCTCACGTCAAATTGGCGTTTGTTCTGTGCGCTCATCACTGATTTGCCCTGGGCATCAAACATCTCGATATAATAATTGGTGGTCCAGGCATCCGGCAGCTCAAACCGCACCCAGCCTTCACTGGCAGGATTGGGGTAAGCGAAGACATCCTGCTTATCAACAGTAATATTCCTGACACGTGTATTCAGCTCAGGCCTGTATTTATCACGGAAGCGCGCGGTCAAGGGCACCTCAAAACCAGCTATCGATAATGTAGATATAAACAGCGCAGGATAGTGCTCACCATTCACCAGCCACTTATATTCCACCGTGGTACGTGGTATACCAAATGCCATGCTGTCCAGCACTACAGAATCTATCTCTACGATCTCTGACCGCACACGAATGCACGGTGTGGGCGTGGTGAAGTAAGGTGTTGTAATAGTACCCCATCCGTCAACCCTTGTTTTGCGGTAGCCTTTTTGCATGATAGAGCCAAAGCTTGCCGCACCCATATTCAGCTCAAAGCCGGTGCTGTCTTCCCTGCCATATGTAAGCGGGAACATATACAGCACGTCGGGCTCAGTATAGGCGGCACCAACAGGAAAACCGGCAATTGCGGCAGAAAACGCCTCGGCCGCAAAGCAGGACGGTATGTTCTCTTTATTATAGAAGGTATAGAGATCACTGATGGTTAGGCCTGAAAGCAACAGACCCAATCCCGGAATACTGTCGGCCACCTTATAGCCATAACAATTTACATTGCCAAGGCTCAAAGCCAGGAACGGGCTCACCTGCGACGGCCGCTTGTAGGTATCCATTCCCTGCGAAACCGGTGAGAGATCATAATTCCAGGTCATGTTCTCACCACCATCACCTACCAGCGACAGTGCGCTGAACACATTCATATTGCTGTACCTAAGGGAGTCGCCAGGCACAGGCATATCAGCCGCAGTAATAGATATCTGCGCATGGGCGGTGCAGAGCCATGATAGCAAACCAATTGTGCATATGAGCCGACGCATACCAAATAGGATTTTTGCAAATGTACAAAGAGTTGTAATGCTTTCTATCCCTCCTTTCGCAGGAATCTGCCCACCACGGGCAGTCCGCTCAGTTCTGCACGCTCCATCCTTACTATGGCAGCGATAAAGGTAAACATCAGCACAGTGCCCGTAAGCAAACGGTAAGCCACCTGCTCTGTGTACTGCCCCACCACGCGCTGCACCAGGAATAGACCGAACATGAGCAAAAGATAGGTACCAAGCCGGCCAACTGTGTAAGGAACAGGGAAAAACCGCTGCCCCACTATGTAAGATAAGACCATCATCACCACATAGGCCGCAAAGGTGGTCCAGGCACAGGCATACATACCGTACGTGGGGATAAACACAACATTGCACACAATAGTGATAGCGGCGCCCACCAGGGTAATGTAGGTACCCCAACGCATCCGGTCAGTGATCTTGTACCAGACTGACAAATTGTAATAGACACCCAGCGCAATGTTCGCTGCCAGCAGTATGGGCACTACGCCAAGCCCCTGCCGGTATGCCGGGCCAATAAAATATTTCCAGACGTCCAGGTATAAGGCAGTGAATAGGAACGCCACACAAAGTGTGATCACGAACCACTTCATGACACGGGCATAAGTGGCCGGCGCATTCTTCTGCGTGGCCTGCCCAAAGAAAAACGGCTCTGCCGACATCTTAAATGCCTGTACAAACAGCGTGATGAATATGGCTATCTTATAGTTGGCATTGTATATCGCCAGTTCCTGCTTGGCCAGCTCCTCGCCCACCGGCAAAAGCTTGGGTAGCATTATCCTGTCCAGTGTTTCGTTTACCATGCCTCCCATACCTACTATCAGCATAGGCCAGCTATAGCTTGTTATCTTCTTCCACAGCGCACTATCCAGCGTCATGCGATAAGTGCGCCACTCACCGACCAGCAGCAGGAAGGTAACGATGGCCTGCCCCAGGTTGGCCAGCAAGAGGAAGCCCGTAGCGGTATATTGGCCATACCATTTTGCTAACTCACTGTCGCCATGCCCGGCCACATAACGTGGGCACCATGCTATCAGGAAAATGGTGAGGACGATGTTTACGAAGATGCCCGCCACCCTTACGAAGGCATACTTCCGTGGCCTGCCTTCCTGCCGCAGCATGGCGAATGGAATTGCTGCAAGCGTATCTATAGAGATGATGAGCACACACCACACTATATACTCAGGGTGGTTGTCTATACCTATAAAGTTGGCTATGGGCTGGCGAAGCAGGATGATAAGAACACTGAGCAGCAGCGAGCTGATGAGCAATGAAGAGAAGCTGGTGTGAAAGAGCTTTTTCTTGTCCTCGCCGGTAGCTGAAAAGCGGAAGTAGGCGGTCTCTAACCCGTAAGTGTAAATAATGTTGAGCAGCGAGATGCCGGAATAAATCATGGACATGTTACCATAGTCCACCATTCCCGCAGGATTGTTGAGTATGTAGGTGATGATGGGCGTGAGCAACTGGTTCAGAAACTTAGCAGCTATGTTGCTAAGCCCATACCACACCGTTTGTCCCGCAAGTTGTTTTAGCGATGCCAATCTTTCTCAATTTGACAATTCGACAATCTGGCAATTCGACAATGCCCACTATTCAATTCGGCAATTTGACAATTAGTGAATTCGGCAATGCCCACTTTCCAATTTGACAATTCGGCAATTCGACAATTCGGCAACGCCCACACAAACCAGATCTACAGTTGGCAAATTGCAAACTGCTGAAAGCAGCGTCGCTGCCCACTACTCTATCGTCCAGGTTTCTTTGCCGGCCAGCAACTTGTCCAGGTTGCCCTTGCCACGTGTAGCAAGTACTTCCTCTATCTGCAACTTCATGTCGTCTTCGTAGGTCGATCGTTCGCCCTGGTAAAAGACACCCATTGGCCGCGGGAAGTGCCCCTGCAGGTGCGGGTCGTCGAAGAAGCGGGTAAGCATTTGCGCCTTGTAGAAGTCCTTCTCGTCGTGTATCCACAGGTCGCTTTCGCTGTATTCGCTACCTATTTCTACCAGTTGGGGTTTGTATCCGTCTATCCTTATGCCCTTGTTCTTATTGGCACCGTACACGAGTGGTTTTCCCTGTTCCAATGTCAGTGTTTCTTCTGCCCTGCTTCCCTTCTCTGTAAAGATCTCAAATGCGCCATCGTTGAAGATGTTGCAGTTCTGGTATATCTCCAGGAATGAAGCTCCATGATGCGCATTGGCACGCAGCAGCATCTGCTGCATATGCTTGGGGTCGCGGTCCATGCTGCGGGCTATAAATGTAGCCTCGGCACCCAGTGCCAGCGCCAGCGGGTTAAAAGGATGGTCCAGGCTACCCACCGGGGTAGACTTGGTAACCTTGTGCACCTCTGATGTAGGCGAGTATTGTCCCTTGGTAAGTCCGTATATCTGGTTGTTGAAAAGTAGAATGTTCACATTAAAGTTGCGACGCAGCAGGTGAATGGTGTGGTTACCACCAATGCTCAGCCCATCGCCATCTCCCGTCACTATCCACACACTCAGCTCCGGGCGTGTAGCCTTCAGGCCCGACGCTATGGCCGTGGCACGCCCATGAATGGAGTGCATGCCATATGTATTCATATAGTATGGGAAGCGCGAACTGCACCCGATGCCTGAAATGATCACTATCTGCTCGCGGGGAATGCCGATTTTCGGCAATACCGTCTGCACTTGTTTCAAAATAGAATAGTCGCCACAACCGGGGCACCACCTCACCTCCTGGTCGGTGGCAAAATCTTTAGCCGTAAGCGGGGCCTGCGGCGTTGCTACATCACTCATAGAGGGTGCAAAGTTACGATATTTGACGGCAGGCCACTGCTGACTACCGGCAGCATTTATCTTATTTTAGAATATTGTTTACTTTTATAAACAGAACAGCTAAATCGCAGATATGAAACGGATAGCCGCCATTGCTTTTATTGTTTTTGCCGCGCATACATCAGATGCGCAGAACCTGAAACCGGCTCCCAACATGCCGGGTGCCACGGCCTCAGCCGCCACCCCGGCTACCGCCTCTCGCCCAGCACCGGTAAAAGTGCGCAAAACGGGAATAGGCGGAACCATACAGAACGAGCTGCGCGAACCTGTAGCCAAAATACAAGCCTATATCTACCGGGGAGATGATATCATTGCATCGGGCTTCAGCGATACTAAGGGCTACTACGAAACTAATAATGTGCTCCCCGGCACATACACCCTGCGCCTGGTGTATCCAAAATCGGGCAGGCGAATAACAGTACCCGGTGTGCCTGTAAAAATGAAAAAGGTGACAATAGTGAACTACAAGGGCATAGAACCTGTGGGAGATAGCACAATAGCCTATACCGACCTGATGCCGCCACCACCGCCAAAAGTGAGATAAGAACCCTTTACGGAAATTAGAAATTACTTCTTGTACACCTTTACTGCAAAGGTATAAGCCTCCATTTTGTCTATCTGCTGCTCACGGCTCATGCGGCTCATGTGCGATGCTTTAGGCAGTTTTATGGTCTTCTCATCAGGCAACTTGTGCAGCAGATCGAAGATGGCCTTTGAGCTAACTGCATACGTCCTTTCCTCGCTCTGGGCACCCACTGCTGTTAACAGGCCCAGCACGTTGCCGGCCGCGTCTATCATGGGTGAGCCGCTTTCGCCATAGCCCACAGGCAGCTCCAATGTGTATTGCAGCTTGTTGCCGTCATAGCCGTTGCGTGCGCTTATGTAGCCCTCGCTATAGGAAACTTCATCTGCCGGGTAGCCAAGGGTAAATATCTTAGAGCCCAGGTTGGCCTTTGAAGATGTGAGACCATACGGAAGATCGCCCTTACCAAAACGGAAACCTGCGCGGTCCACCTTCATGATGGCAACGTCTGTTTCTGCATTAAAGGTTACCAGCGAAGCCTTGAAATACTGACCGTCGCTGTTTTGTATATATACAGAATCTCCGTAGCCATCCTCATCGTGCAGTACGTGGTAGGCGGTAACGAAGTATCCATTATTCGTAAGTGCAAAGCCGGTACCCGTCTTAGCCACATCAGATGTAGGGCCTGCAGACTTCTTAGGCTTGGCATCCAGGTTCATTTCCAGTTCCTTCTGGCGACGCTCTTGCTTGGCTTGTTCCAGCTTAAGGCCGGTAACCTCGCGGCTTATGGTGTTGTATCGCGACTCAGACTTGTTGATAGATGGCTTCAGGCTCCAGATGGTGATAGTAGAGGTGAGTATAGCCACGCCTGCCGCAATAGACGCTGTGCGCCAGAATTCAGGGGTAAAAATGATCTTACGAGCCGGCTTCTTTTCAGTAGCAGCTTTCTGCTCCATACGGTGCACATCGCGCAGCATATTGCGGAAACGTTTGTGCTTTCCGCTGTCGGTAGCGGTGCGTATCAGGTCTGTAGCTGCGTAAAACTCTGTAGCAAATTCTTTATCAACCGCCAGGCGCTCCTTTATGGCAAGGAATTCGGCCTGGGGCATAGTACCCGCCAGATAGGTTTCAGCGAGCTCAAATATGTTTGTATTGTCAAAGGGCATTTCTATAAAAAATATACTTCGTTACTTAATCGATGCCGGCGTAAAATATTTTCCTCAGCCGGGCGAGGCACTTGTACTTCTGCGTCTTGGCATTGTCCGGGTTGGTATACCCAAAGCTTGCCGCAATCTCCTGCATGCTCTTGTCGTGGTGGTAGTAGGCTTTGAGCAGCGACCTGCAGGGTTCCCCCAGTTGGTCCAGCGCGGCGTCGAGTTGCTCATAGTGGGCCTCCCGCTCCTGGTGCGCATTCAGGTCATCTTCATACGCTATACCTCCTTCCTCTTCACCATCACCCGTATTATCCAGCAGGGGCACCGGTTCCTTGCTTTGCCGTTGCAGCCTTTTGTACCACAGGTGCTTGCTTATGGCAAACAAATAAGTACCGATCTTGCAACTGAGGCGAAACTCCTCCTCCTGCGACTTGCTGAACAACACCACCATCGCCTCCTGGAACAGGTCGGCAGCATCAGCCGCCGAGCCCCCGTTCTTTATTAACCAACCGCTAATAATAGTGAAGTTCTGCCGATAGATTTGTTCGGTAGCTTCCCTCTCGCCGGCGGCGAGCGCTGCTAATAGCTGCTGTTCGATGTTAATCGGGCTTTGCATATATTAATACCAAACGGACGAAAAGGTAACCCGGTTTTTCCTGCAAATTAGGCAATTGGGTAATTCGGCAATTCGACAATGGGAGAATTAGGCAATTTTCCGTTTTTTACCTTACCACTAAGGGCACGAAGGATAGCACAAAGCTCACAAAGGGTACTTCATTTTAGTGGGTCACAAATCCCGCGCCTCACTTCCGGTTTTCTTCATTTACTTCCGATTTACTTCCGGTTTTTGCCGGTCGGCATTTCCCACTAAAATGACAGAAACAATTGTCTATCAATTAGTTTTAATTTACAATTTCCGAAACTTTCGGTAGCATTTCTTGTTTGTCTGAACTAGGATATTTAGGATTTGAGGATGGTAAGATTTACAGTCAATCCTACATTTCCCCTACATCTCTATAATCGTGAAGAATAGAGACAATCACAATCGCCTTAAGTGCCTCATCAATGTAAAAATGAATACCATACGGAAACGTTTCGGGATGAATAATCCTTACGTTCCTATACCTGATTGCAAAAGCATATGGATTTGACAAAAGACGACGAAATGCTTTTTGAATTGCAGATCTAAATAACTTATCCAAGCCGGAACGCTGTTGTTTATACCATGAACTTGCTTCTGTTAAATCTTCCCTGGCCGTATCAACATATACGATCTTGAACTCTGACATTAGCGCGGCCCATTGGTCAAATCATCAAAAAAATCGTCGATAGGACGCAGGCAAGACGGGTCATCAACTACCTTCTTCAGCCTGGCATCAATGATCTTCTTTTGCCATTCAGGTAGCTCGCCTTCTATTTTGTCTACATCGGGATACTTATCCCGGATACCATTCCACTCCTCAATAGGAATGATAACAGCAGTCGGCTGTCCGGATCGATCAGAGATATATTGTAATGACATGATACGAAGTTAAGTTATTTATTGCAATTATACAGACATCCTGGGTATCGAAAAATGACTAGCCTTACTTCCGATTTACTTCCGACTTTTTCCGGTGAGGTCTTTCTTTAATTTTCATTAAAAAATTGATTATCAATCAATTTTACTTTACTATTTCCGACATTTCCGATGGCATTGCCGATTTGTCGGAAGTGGAATGGCTGGGATTTTAGGATTGGCAGAATCGGCTGTTGTGTTTTGGGTATTGGTGGTGTAAAGGTAGAATGGGTATTGCAGATTGCCGAAAAAGGGAGGGGGAAGATATTCACATTTTGAGGGTGCTCTCCAGTTCGCTGGACGGAATCCAGCTACCGGCCCGCCGTAAGTCGTAGACGACGGCAAACTGGGTATGAAATATCTATCCATTTAACGCAGCAACGCTATTATTACGCTCTAATTTATTGAAATCAGATATTCTCTTGATTTTTGCGTAAAGCCGTATAACGTATCTACCAAGCTTAGATACTTTTTGTTTACCGACTTAACATACTTTATCTGCGAATCTGTCGATTTGTTTAGTAATAGCGCTAATGATGGTCTTAGTTCAGGCGGCGTTTTTTCGTTTTCCTGGATTTCGAGATTAATTTGTTTCAATTCAATTAAGTGTAGATTTAGTTCGACATAGAAATTATTATAAGTTTCGACTTTTACAGCATCTGCTATTGATAACAGTTCAATATTATCATTCCATAATTGCATCCTAGCCTCAGAATTACACATATCAAGATACATCGAATTCAACCTGCTTTGATGTTTTTCAATTTCTTCGTTTTTGAACTGATCAATCGAACCATATGTGCTATCTAAAACAATGTTTAGCCAAGAAAAATAACTGTCGTAATACTTTAAAAATGAGTTCCTTTTTTCCTGATTAATTGTCGTTCTAGAGTGGCTCAAAACTTGAAATTCCGTTTTAACTGATTCCACTTTTTGAGTAATACCCTCTATATCTTGTTTGGTGGCAAGATTTTTGCCCTTTTCTTGCACATATGACTTTACAAATGCCATGTATAAGCCAAGTAAAATCAATAATGATTCTAAAATTAATTGGATAGTCTGCAGATTCATAGTAAATTTTAACTTGTTTTATTTTGTCATGCAGTTGCAATCTAATTAATTTTTTTCTTATGTCCCAGGTCGGTCTCCCGCGGTCGAAGCATTGCCTGCCTATACTACTCGTTTGCGCCGTTAAGTTTTAAAAGAAGTTCTTGAATTTTAGTAATTGCATTTTGAGAAAATACATGGTCACGACAGTATAAGCATAATGCAGACCCGTGATTATCCACATTTACCAACTTGATATGCTCCGGCCAATCACTTTCGGTAAGGGTTCCTGCGTAATACAAATCGGGTAATCGAGACAATTTTCTCTGAAATTTCACATCAAATATGTTTACTCCTTCCAGCTCGCTTATTATCCACAAGCTTCTTGATAAAAACTCACCATCCTCTGCGATGTCTGCTAAGAAGCTACGCGAACAACTATTAATTAGTTTGAAAGCACTGCGATCTGAACCAACACGGTAACGAAGCACCTCTCCTTCCACATCGTCGAAAATACATTTCGAATGAGGATATCCAATGTACAAGGCGATATTCGCCCGCTCAAACATCAACGTCAGCATGTTTTCAATTAAGTATACCCACGCCTCAAAATCATCGGATTTTTCGCCAGGTATTCTTGCAACGGAGAGACAATATTTGTCTACTTCAATTTTTACTTGCATTGACAAAACTCTTTAACAAGCATGTGGTCATTTCTCTATTTCCTCTTTCCTCCGAGGATATTTAAGACCCATACTTGAAATTAACTATTTTATTTCGCAAGCAAGAAGCTTGTAAAGGCGAGGACGAAGCGAGATGCTTCGACTAGGGGGTGACCCGGCAAGTGTAATCCACCAAACCCAATCTTGTCTACCGCCAACCATTGCACACCGGACACTGTCTTTTTTGTATTGATGTACAGTTTATATTCTGTAACCTCCTATTAAAAGCAAGCGAAATGAAAAAGTATTTCCCGCCTGGTCTAAGCGTCTCGCTTCGTCCTGACACATGGAAGCGTCTCGGGAAGATTTCGCGGTAATAATCGCGGATAAACAAATCTATCCAATCAATGACTGTGAACGTAACGAAGTACAGTTCACGCTGGTCGCGTATGCGGTATTTAAGACCCATAGTTGAAATTAGCTATTTTGTTTCGCAAGCGAGACGCTTGCAGTGGCGAGGACGAAGCGAGACGCTTCGACCAGGGGGAAATATTGATACGAATGCACAAAATGCCCATGTGCTGGTTGTTGGTGAAGAACACCAATAACGGCGGAAACTCTAAATCCTTGGCATAATTTTTGACGCTCAATACCTATACACCAAAAACACCTTTATGAATCTAAATCGTACCAGCCTTTTAGCGGCTTTATTTGCCTTGATCTCATTTCAACTTAGTGCACAAACCATCACCACTGTGGCGGGCAGTGGCCCCACAGGTTTTATGATGGGTAGCTTTAGCGGTGATGGTGGCCCGGCTACCACAGCTACCCTTTCCAACCCCGCATATGGCTGCTTTGACACCTTGGGCAATCTTTATATCCCCGACAACCTTAACGACCGCGTGCGCAAAGTGACTCCGGGTGGCATTATCACCACAGTAGCCGGCAATGGGTCCACGGCGCCATGGAGCCCGGGCATACCTGCTACCGCAGCGGGAATAAGTGGCCCCAGTTCCGTTTCCTTCGACAAGCACGGCAATATGTATATCGCAACCCCTTTCGTGATTCACAAAGTAAATCCGGCAGGTATTATCACGAATATTGCCGGGGCGGGATTCGGGTTCGGTGGTGATGGCGGTCCGGCTATCGCTGCTCTTTTTAATAACGCTGACCGGGCAATAGTTGACGACACCGGCAATATCCTTATTTGCGACTGGGGCAATAACCGCCTGCGCAAAATTGATACGTTTGGCATAATACGCACCATCGCCGGCAATGGCTCCATGGCTTTCAGCGGCGACGGCGGGCCTGCAACAGCGGCCGGTTTCACCCCCGGAGGTTTCTTTATAGATTCCGTAGGAAATATCATAATCTGCGACTCCCACAATAATCGCATCCGCAGGATAAGTGCTGCCACAGGAATTATTACGACTATCGCCGGCACAGGGACACCCGGGTTCTCCGGTGATGGCGGACCAGCATCTGCAGCCCAGTTCACGTTCCCCAGTCTTATAGTGCCCGACGGAATTGGCAACTACTACGTGGCGGATGAAAACAACCATCGTATCCGCAAGATCAACAGCGCAGGAGTAATAACCACGATAGCCGGCACAGGCATAGGCGGATTCAGTGGCGATGGCGGCTCACCAACGGCAGCGCAACTGTACTATCCACACACGATCACAAAAGATGGCTGCGGCAACCTCTACATTTTTGACCTGTGGAACCACCGGGTGCGCAGGATCGTCTACTCAGTGCCTATGGCCTCTTTTTCGTCAGACGCAGATACCGTGTGTAAGGATAGCTGCATAACGGCCGTCAACCTTACAACAAGCGCCGCAGATAGCATTCGCTGGACATTCTCCGGACCGGGCGCAGTAGCCACAGACAACGCCGATACTATTACCAGGTGCTTTGCAACACCGGGCACCTACACTGTGAATCTTACCGCATTTGGCAACTGTGCGTATACAAATCATAGTCAAACAGTACTCGTAAAATCCTCGCCCTCTCCCGTTATAACGGTATCAGGTTCGTCACTCTCCGTACCCCCGGTATATGCCTCCTACCAATGGCATTTGAGCGGAACACCCATACCGGGAGCAACCAACAACACCTACATTTATTCCACGCCGGGGGTTTATACAGTTAAGGTTGATTCAGGGTCTTGTCCCGGAATGTCGGCAATGGCACCGCTTTCGGTGAATGGCCCTGTGATGGAAGCAAGTGAATTCTGGCTGTCCTACGATGGAGGCAGCACTGCGGCATTACACAGTAGCAGGGCGCTGGCATCTGCTGTAAATGTAATTGTGTCAGACGTGGCAGGAAGACGAATATTCTCCAGCAGGTGGTCAGGTAATGCGCCGGAACAGATACCGGCTCATGATCTGCAGCCAGGCTTATACCTTGTGCGCCTTGAAAATGAACACACAGCGGTCACACTCAAGTGGCTGCACCCGTAACGAACTTTGAAACAGTACGCGCCTGCCTGGAAATGTTCTCTTCAGGCAGGCGCGTCCTTCCGGGCCGGCTCGCCTAAATCAAAGCCTTACGTGTAGCAGGGACCGGGCGGCAGTAATGCATCTGGCATAATCTTCGTGCTCACCACCAACCATCGAAGACCAGCCACTGTCTTTTTATGCATTGATGCCCAGTTTATATCCTGTAACAGCCCGTCAAGACCAAACTAAATGAAAAAGTATTCCATATTACCGTGGATAGTGGCAATAATGGCTTTGGTATCCTGCAACATCACAGAAGATATACCTTGCCAGAACGGGTACATTAGAATGGTGCTCACCGGTTTTGCCGTATCCGACCTTGATTCAGCCTTCGTAATAAGATATACACCCGGGCAGTCTTTCAGTAACGTGGTAGACACTTTAAAGACAGCAATAAGTGAGAGAGGCAAGGACACTATTCATTGCTATACACGCCTTTTTGCCGCGAAGACGCCTGTCAATTATGATGACGGCGCCCTGGGGGTAAAATATGACTACCGGCTATGCCTGCCACGCCTTGGCCGCTGGTATGATATTGCCGATATCACCCTTATCGGCAAGACACATGAGCGCATTACGTATCGAAAAGGGAAGCGCGATGAATATGATTGCGACAACCCCGCAGTGAGTTGCACTGTGAACAATGTGAGGGTAACTACAACCTATTCGTCCGGAGCCCTTTCCTATCTGTATATCGGTAAGTGAGTGCTAACCTGATCAGTACCGCCATAATCCAACCTCAGCAGGATCTCCTAAAGCATAGCTTTGCGGGCAACAGAGACCAGGAGTAGATAAGATCAGCTCCCGGCTCCGCCCTAAGGTATTTTATTTCGCAAGCGAGACGCTTGCACAGGCAAGGACGAAGCGAGACGCTTCGACCAGGGGTAATATTGACACGAATGTACAAATCACCCATGTGCTGGTTGTTGGTGAAGAACACCAACGGCGGTTGGCGATGCAAAAAAGTAAGCCGCAACAAAAAAGCCCCCCGTTTTTCGGGAGGCCTATGTAAAATGATACTGATATTTAGGGGGCTATCGCGTAAGTAACATTACACTTCTCCACTTCATCCGTGCGGATGAGGGTGAGGTGATGCGTTTCCACCATTGGAATCAGGTATTTGGCAGTAGTGCCTTTCTTGCTCTTTTTCAGTGTCAGCACCACATTACCCACTTCATCGTTGGTAATGGTGTAGGTACCGGTTTCGCGCGGGTTGTCGCGCATGTCGCGGTAGGTGCGCACATATGTACCGTAGTTTACATTGTTTGCATTGCTCACAGTAAGCTGCAGCGTGGAGAACCAGTGGATATACTGCGTTTCGTCGCCAATCTTGTCCGGGCACTTCATGCCTACAAAATACCAGGTCTTATCAAAAAGCTCCAGGCGGCTGATAGGCTCTGTATTGCTGGGCGGGAAAGGCGGACGTTGAGCCATTGCTGCAAAAGGTATTGTCATAAGACATACCATGAAAATGTTTTTGAGCATGTTCTTTAGCATAAGAATTGTTTCTCCGGAGGTAAAAGTAATAAAACCTTCTTTTAAATTCATATACCTCTGAGAAATTATGGAGCGGCTATAGGCGGCACGAAAACAAGGCAATTGCCGGAAGGTAATAATGATTGGGGAAACTGATTTCAATTTGCCTGCGCGCTTGTAAGTTTTAATTTACTTTTGCCGGCATATTATGTCAGCCCCCCGTTTTTACCAATTAGCAGTGAAAGACGTTCGCCAGGAAACGGCAGATTGTGTATCTGTGTCGCTGGCGGTGCCTGCAGAGCTTGCGGAGACATTCCGTTTTGCGCCCGGCCAATACCTTACCTTCCGCAAGTTCCTGGATGATGGCGAGGTTAGGCGTTCTTATTCTATCTGCACCAGCCCTACCGAAGGAGACCTGCGTGTAGCCATAAAGAAGGTGGAACAAGGAAAATTCTCTACCTACGCCAACGAGCGCCTGCGTGCCGGCGATGCGCTGGAAGTAATGCCCCCGATGGGCAACTTCAGCCCAAAGGAGCGCGGCGGTAAAAACTACCTGGCATTTGTGGCAGGCAGCGGCATTACCCCGGTAATGAGCATCATGAAAACGGTACTGGAGGAAGATGCAGACAGCACGTTTACCCTTGTGTATGGCAACCGGTCACGCAATACCATCATTTTCCGCGAGGCGGTGGAGGCGCTGAAGAATAAATACATGCTTCGCCTGAGCCTGTATCATGTGCTGAGCCGCGAGTATATGGACATTCCACTTTTCAGCGGCAGGCTGGGGGCACAGAAATGTACCGAGTTCTGCAGCTCACTTATAGACCTGAAGACTATTGATGAGGCATTCATCTGCGGGCCGGAGGAAATGATCCTCTCTGTGCGGCAGCAACTGCTGGATATGGGCATGGCACAAAACAAGGTGCACATAGAATTATTTACATCTCCCGACCAGCCGAAAGCCTCTCATGAAAAATGGGTGTCTGCACACAGTGGTGATGACGGGCCGAAGAGCAAGGTGAGTATTACGCTGGATGGCGCCACTTTTGATATGGATGTACCCTTTAACGGGGAGACAATACTTGATGCCGCGCTGAAGGCCGGTGCCGACCTACCCTATGCCTGCAAGGGCGGTGTGTGCTGCACCTGCCGTGCAAAAGTGACTGAGGGTGAGGTAGAAATGGAGGTGAACTATGCCCTGGAACATGACGAAATAGAAAAAGGCTATGTGCTGACCTGCCAGGCCCACCCCCGCACCGAAAGGGTGATCATAGACTTTGACGCACGCTAGAAGCCGCTTAAAGACTATAATTTCGACTGCGAAACATATATTTTATTATGCTTCGCATGTTCAAAAAGAATATTTGCAAAAGTTATGGATTTTTAAAAATGGCGATTATATTTGCAAGACTAAACAAGACTATTAACAAAACACATTCTGATATGAAAAAACTGATCCTCGCTACTTTAGCTGCTGGTGCAATTGCCACAGCCAACGCTCAGGAACCAAGAAGTATTCTGCTTTACGGAGATGTTAGCCTTGACCAAATGAGGCATACATCCCTGATGAAGACTACTAACTGGAACGCGGGTCCTGGCGTAGGCTATCAGTTCAACCACAACTGGACAGTGGGTGTGAACGTTGCCTGGGCACAAAGCGCTATTAAGACTGGAGGTACTGCTACTGCTGCTCCCAACAAGAACACAATGAATATGTATTCAGGTGGTGCGTTTGTACGTTACTCACAGTACATCCGCCGCAGCGAAATATTCTTCTGGTTTGCACAGTATGAGTTCGCTTACACAGGTGGCTACACTACTCACGAGGGCGATCCTGCAGTAAACAAATACAGCGGTGTTTCTACTCGCTTGTTCCCTGCTATCGGTGTTAACGTAGGCCGTGGTATCGCGCTTAACTTCTCTGTAGGTGGTGTTAACTACGAAACAGTGAAACTGGGTGACTTCGACGTAACCAACGGTACTGCATACGAACTGCTGAAGGCTAACAAACCAGCTCTGGATCCTGGTGCAGGTGCAACTGCTTCCAGCGCTACTGCATACAGCGCAAACACACTTGGCTTCACTTTCGGTCGCCAGATGAACTTCGGTATCAGCAAAAACTTCAACTGCGGACATAAGATGCATGCTCACCACGAGCCAGGCGACGAAATCCACCGCAGGAAAGTTGACCGCATGGAAGATGAAGATGATGCAGCTCCAAAGCCAAAGAGGAAGCAGCGCAGCCGTGACGAAGACGAATAAGTCGAGTCCGCTTCAAATCGAAACTACTCCCAATGCCCCGTTCTTACGGGGCATTGTTATTTTCAAGCCATTTCCGAGGCAATATCTTGTAGCTGTTCACGTTACTTTTAGTACATTGCCATCCGATGAAGAACCTCACCGCCATCCTGCTGCTGCTGTCGGCCACTGCCCGTTCGCAGGATTCTCTATCTACTCTCCCCAAACAAGTTATTGAACCGTATAAGAAAGGTTCTTACGTGCTGACGCTGTCAACAGGCTTCCTGAACGGGTACAGGGACGAATATTCCCTGCCGGCAACCTTTGAAAAAGGAAACACAGCCGGGTTCCTCCCCATCTATGCCAAGGGCGAATACGGCGTTTCGAATAAAGTGAGCCTGGCAGTTACCGCGGCCTATAACGTGCTCTATTTCAACTCGTTTCATCTATACCCCGGCTATTACGGACCTATCAGGCGATACACAACCGATAAATTCCGCTACTTCAGCGGAGGGCTTACTGCCTACTATCACCTGGGAAGCGTACTGAACGTAAACCGCCTGGATCCATTCATTGGTGTAGGTGCGGTAATCAACAATATAAAAAACAGTGCCTTGCCGCAAGGAGATAGCGTGGTGGAAATAAAAAAGCATTCCATAACCCCCTACCTGAAAGTAGGCGCAAGGTATTATGCATCAGACAAGGTAGCCCTTTTCGCAGACGCCGGCTATGATAAGCTCAGCATATTCAGCATAGGCTTTTCCTGCAGGTTTGGCAGCAAGGCTACAAAAGGCTAATACAATAACACTACCTTTGCAGAGCTAACACATACGGTATGAGAATTCACCGCGAAGGATATTTATATATCCTCATTGCTACTGCTCTATGGATAGGACTGGGATGGCTGGCAAGCCACTATATCCCCGATTCGCTATTCTGGCTCACAGCCCTTATTACTTTTGTCCTGTTCCTGCTCTGGTTTTGGGTAGTGGCTTTCTTCCGCATGCCTATACGCGAGCATGTACATGGCGAAAGCAAGATAATAGCCCCCGCAGACGGGAAAGTGGTGGTGATAGAAGAGGCCTATGAGCCCGAATACTTCAAGGAAAAGCGCCTGCAGGTGTCCATATTCATGTCTCCGATTAATGTGCACGTAAACCGCAACCCGGTGAGCGGCGAGGTGAAGTACATGAAATACCATAAGGGTAAATACCTGGTGGCCTGGCACCCCAAATCATCGACAGAAAATGAGCGCACGACCATAGTACTGGACAATGACCGTGGCCAGATACTGATGCGGCAAATAGCAGGTGCACTGGCACGTCGTATCTGCTTCTATGTAAAAGAGGGCGACATCGTGAAGCAGAATGAGGAGTTTGGCTTCATTAAATTTGGCTCACGTGTAGATCTATTCCTGCCATTGGGCACGAAAGTGGACGTGAAAATAGGCGATGTAGTAAAAGGTGGCGTAAGCGTGGTAGCGCATAACTGGTAACCTTTTAACATTCCGGAATATTACCGCCGGAATCTGTGCCCACTGACTACAATTATGATTCTGTTTGCGTTAAATCGTTATTTTTGTTTCATTAAAACAAGAAAATCAATGAAAAAGATCACTTTAATGGTTGCTGCCGTTGCAATGCTGGCAGGTGGCGCATTTGCAGAAGGTAAGCACTGCTGCAAGAAGAAAGGCGAAAAATGCTCGAAAGAATCTTCAGCTTGCTGCAAAGACAAGAAGGATAAGAAAGAGTGCAGCAAAGAAGAAGCAAAAAAAGAAAACAAGGACGTGAAGCAAGCTGACGCTCCAAAGTCATAATAACGGTAAACCGTTTAGGAAGCCCCCGAATCCGGGGGCTTTTTTGTGCGCGGTATGCCAGCTAATTTCTACTTTTGAAGAAGATATGTCTCGGAGGAAAATCATTATAGCGATAGATGGCTACTCGTCGTGCGGAAAAAGCACACTGGCTAAAGAACTGGCGGTGAAGCTGGGCTATAACTATATTGACAGTGGTGCTATGTACCGCGCTATTACCCTGTACTTTTTGCGAAACTCAGTCGACTTTTCGGACCACTCCAAGGTGCTCGATGCACTTGCGAACATCAACCTCTCTTTTGTCTTCAATGAGCATCGCGGCGCATCAGACATTTACCTCAACGATGAAAATGCAGAGCCATATATCCGCGACATGATCGTATCTGAAAAGGTGAGCCAGGTTGCAGCCATTAAGGAAGTTCGCTCTTTTGCAGTAGCGCAGCAGAAACGCATGGGCCGGAAGAAGGGCATAGTAATGGATGGACGGGACATAGGCACAGCAGTTTTCCCGGATGCAGAACTGAAGCTATTTATGACGGCCGCACCTGAAGTCAGGGTCGTTCGCAGATTCAAGGAGCTATATGAAACCAACCCAGAGATAACGATAGACGAGGTGCGCCACAACCTGGAACTGCGCGACTACATAGATTCCACGCGTGAGGAAAGCCCACTGCACCAGGCCGCAGATGCCGTGGTGCTGGATAATAGCGGCTTGACGCGTGAGGAGCAGCTTGAATTCGTGATGAGGTTAGTAGACAAAAACCTCTCCCCGGCCCTCTCCGAAGGAGAGGGAGGTGTCGCGTGAGCGCTGCGGTCTTCAGGTCCATTCTCAGAGTCCTGCCGTCCTCCAACAAGTAAGCTACGAATGAGCGGCCCTGCTTCCCATAATTCCTCGTATGGTTGCGCACCTGCGGAGCGCTTCCGCTTTTCTGTCTCATTTCTACAGACGTTTGGCTCCTCTGGAGCCTTTGAATAATTCGCTGATTCGTACGCAGGTAACGTAGCATTACTATTTACTGCGGAAAACAAATAAAAAGCGGGTGGTTCTTTCGAAGCCACCCGCGGTATTTATCAACTATATCTACTCGTTATTCTACGGTCAGCCTCATCACAGCGCGCCTGTTCTGCGCCATACCTTCAGCTGTAGAGTTGCTTGCAACAGGGTCGTTCTCACCGTGAGCCATAACCTTGATGCGCTTCTTGTCGCCACCCATCTTAATGATCTGCTGCTTAACAGCCTGTGCACGACGCAGTGACAACTTCATGTTGTACTGGTTAGTACCGCGTGCATCTGCATGGCCGTGGATAATTATCGTAGCATTTGGATCATCCTTCAGCGTCTTGATCGCTGTTTCCAGTACAGGTACAGAAACGTCGCTTACAACAGTCTTGTTCGTTTCGAACAGGATAGGTGTAGAAAGCGGCACCTCAACTACCGGTGGAGGAGGCAGCGGACAACCGTTGTTGCTTGCAGGGCCAGCAACCTCAGGGCACTGATCTTCATTGTCAGCCAGACCGTCACCATCTGTATCAGGGCAGCCTTTGTACATAGCAGGACCCGGCTTGTCAGGGCAGAGGTCATTCTTATCAGCTATACCGTCGCCATCGCGGTCAGGACAACCCTTAAGGGCAACCGGACCAGCCTGGTAAGGACATTCGTCTTCCTTGTCAGGGATACCATCACCGTCGCTATCAGGACAGCCATTGAATTTAGCAAGACCCGGTATAGTGCGGCAAGAGTCTTCAGAATCCTGAATACCATCTTTATCAGTGTCAGGACAACCCTGGAACTGCTCAAGACCCCAAACGTCAGGACACTTGTCCTTCTTGTCAGGAATACCGTCTTCATCACGGTCGCGCAGCTTACCAAACAGGAAGCGAACGCCTACATTACCACCTATTGAAGAAACATTGCTTGATGTAACGTTTGCGAGCGTAGTTGTGTACTGCTCAGCGCCGTTAATCATCATGTAGTTTGCTTTGTTTTCGTTTTTGAACGACTGGTACATATAGTACAAGCCAAAGTTGATAGCTACATGATCAGACAGGTACCAGCTCAATTCAGGACGAACGAGGAAACCGATAGAACCAGTCGTGTAGGACACTTCGCTCGTGCCAACTGATGGCTTGCGGCCAAGACCTACGCTTTCGCCGGCAGCACGCTGCTGATCGAACCATGTGTTGATACCAGCGCCATCAGGGTGCTGTGACATGTAGAAATCGCGTGTGATAAGCTCTGAAGTAGATGCAGGTACCACACCGCCATCAAACACCTGGGCACCACCTTCAGCATAAGCGTTGATCGCTTCATAGTCGAAGCTACCCTTCATTGTAGCCTTGTTGGTCATCTGCAGATTCAGCATAGGGCCGAGATCGGCAGTGAAGCCAAGGGCTTTTGAGAACCTGTATTTGTACTTCAACAGGATCGGAATGTTCATGTTGGTGATCTTCACTTTTTCAAGTGGATCGTTTGCAGTGATGTGCTGGCGAGTGATCTTGCCGGCAGCATCAGTGCCCTGGTATTCTACGTGAAACTTGTCGGTAGAAAGGTCACCGGACTGAGCAAGGTACATGAAACCGGCTCCCAGCCCCCAGTGGCAACCGGGACCAAAGAAGTACCCAATGTTGATGTCGCCACCAAAAGTGTTTCCTTTCTTAAACTTGGTAGTTCCAAGGTTAGAGTTCTGGGCGATGAGGTTCAGGTAGCCGTTTGTATTCGGGGCTGACGTGAGGTCCTGCATCATAGTACCACCAAGGAAGTTGATGTCCAACGCCCAACGGGACAGGTCCGGGTCGCGGGTAAAATTTTTCTTCCTCATTTTTACGGAGTCGGCCGGCATAGCGCTTTGCGCTATTGCGGACACTGCTACCGTTGCTGTTATAATCGACAGAAATACTTTTTTCATCTGCTCTGAGCTTTTAGATTTTCAATTGGTTAGTTTTTCACAAATTTCGCTGAGCCAATCTTGTGGCCTTCCTGGTAGCAATCTACCATGTAGAAACCGCCTGGCAAGTTGGCTACGTTGAAGCTTGCCTTATTATTCACCGCATCTGAGCTATTTATCTTTTGCCCCAGTGCATTTACCAGTTCAACTGTTATTGCACCCGGCACCTCTGTCTTCACTTCCACATTCACCACGTTGTTGGTTGGGTTAGGGAACACATTGATTGCCATAACTTCTTCACCTCCCATGTCAAATGTTTCGCGTGGTGTGTTGTCGTTTGGTGTGTTGTAGTATGCTTTTCGTATGCATGAACCGTCAGCAGAGTTGATAGCAACCCAATAGTAGCGCTCTGCCCACTTTGGCGAAGGCTCGAAGTAGCTCTGGTTGATCTCACCTGCAATTGCAATAGAGTCGAGCGTAGCGGCGTCGTCATAACCCCACTGGAAGTGCTTCACGTTGTTTTGCAGGCAAATGAATTTACCCTTTGTATAGATAACCTTCGGAGCAGGCTCTGCAGTGCCGCCACCCACGTTTACAGTATAAGTAGCAACGCCTATACAACCGGTAGCGCCTACTGTAGATGTAAGCTTGATAACTGCGGTAGTGTTAGCTACATTGAAGTTAACCAGTGCATACTGGTTGCCCGCACCTGTCGCATATACTTCTGCATTGGTAGCGCTCCATGTATATGTAGTGCCTGTTGCAGCCGGATCCTGAGCACCGAAGTTCTGATACATAACACCGTTACAAAGTGAAGCGGCAGGAGATGTAGCAATAATTGGTGCTGCTGCAGATGGCCTTACAAGTACCTTAAGCGTATCCTTCGTAGCGCAGGAAGAACCAGCGATCGTCACAGTATAAGCGTAAGAAACGGTTACTGCAGCTGATCCGCTGTTGGTCAGCGTTTCGTTGATACCCGCAGTATCGCTTGCTGTAGAAGGTGTGATGCTCGAGTTTGGAAGACGTATCCAAGAGTACTTCACTGCAGGCGTTACAAAGGTTTCAGGAGTGTAAACGAAAGGAACACCAGAACATGCGGAATCAGTAAGGTTGTTGATCATCGGTGTAGGATGAACAACTACCGGAACTGTCTGTACGTGCTGACAACCGTTAGCTGTAAGCGTGTAGATGTAGTTTACGGTAACGTTGTTATTAGTACCGTTATCAAGGCGTTCGCTCACGTTGCCTGTGCCACTTGCGCTAAGCATTGGCACACCGATAACGAATGGACGAGTCCAGGCGTAGCTGGTACCTACTGTAGCACTTGCAGGTGCAAATGTGAACAGTGCGCTGTCGCAAATAGCTGCCGGTGGCAGTGTGTTGCTAAGCCTTGGAGTAGGATTAACATTCACAACCACGTTCTGTGCATTTGTACATCCATTGACGTGTGACGTGTAAACATATGTTACAGGCACAGGGAAGGAAGCTGAGTTGTTCAGACGCTCATGAACCGCACCGTTACCAGCACCTGCAGGGTTTGTGATGTTTGCTACAGTAGCACGTGTCCAGGTAAAGGTTGTGTTTGAAGTGTTGCTGCCAGGCACATAGTCGAAGAATGTGCTATCGCATATTGCTGCCGGAGTAAGCGTAGTGTTGAGCTGCGGTGTTGGATTTACCATCAGCGTCATGTTCTGCATATTCGTACATCCGTTTGCCAGCATGGTAAATGTATAAGTAGTCACCACAGGCTCGTCAGTTGTATTATGGTGCGTTTCATTTACGGTATCAGGTCCTGACATGTAGCCGCTTGTAATACCAGTGACAGGGAAGCGCTCCCAGGTAATGGTAGTACCTGCCACATCTGCCGTTGCATTATAGTCAAACTCGGCGTCGTTACAAACTGAGTCTGCAAGTGCAGAAGTAAGGTGTGGCATTGGATTAACTACTACCTGAACGTCCTGAGTGTATTTACATCCGTTAATGTCCAGAGTATCTACGTACGTTACCGTAACTGAAGTGGTAACAGTGCTGTTAAGCGCTTCGTTGATATTACCTGTACCGCTTGAAGCAGCTTCGGTAATACCAGTTACTGCGGCACGGCTCCAAGAGTATGCAACACCCGCCGTGAGGCTGTTTTGCGTAAACGTGAAATTATCACCAGAGCATATTGTACCAACAAGTGGTGTTGGGAACAGAACCGGAGTCGGGTTAACCGACATAGTCATTGTTTCTACATTAACGCAACCCGCTGCTGTGAGCGTGTAGGAATAAGCAACACCGATCACATCAGTTCCTGTGTTGTCGAATGTTTCGCTGATAGTAGCTGTAGCGTCGCTGTTTGCAGGTGCTACGATATCGCCGGTAAGTGCTGCACGCTCCCATGCGAATGTTGTGCCTTCGGTAGCACTGGTAGCAGTATAGTTAAATACTGTGTTATCACACACTGTGCCGGCGTTTGCTACGCTAAGCATTGGTGTTGGCTTAACAATGATATCGAAAGCATCTGGAGTTCCGAAGCAACCATTGAGCTCAGGAGTAACAGTGATCGTAGCTATTGCAGTATCAGTTGTAGGGTTGATAGCCGTGAAGCCCATGATGTCGCCAGAGCCGCTAGTAGGAATACCTACAGTACCAAGGCTGTTAGTCCAGTTGAAAGAAGTGCCGGACAGAGAACCTGTAAACAGCACATCAGTTGTGGTAGCACCGTTACAAGCAGCCTGGTCAGCCGTTGGGTTAACATCAGGAATCGGTTTAACCAATACGCTGATGTGCTGAGAAATAGTACAAGTACCATTAGAGATATACAATGTACCAGTGTATGTATCAGGAGTAGCTGTAGCAGGCACAGCAAAATCGATTGGCGCGCCACCCGTAGGGAAAGCTGTTGCTGTCACATCTGCGAAGCCCGCAGTAGTTGCAGCTACGTCCCACGTAATTGCATATGTGTAACCTGATGGGATATCGAAAGACATTGTTGCAGAACCATCGCCTGCGTTAACGCCTGCCATGTGAGAAACAGACGAGGCGAGGAGTGCGTCTGTGTAAGACGAACCGCCGCCGCCACCAGACCATGCGCCGCCGCCGCCGCCGTAGTAGCCCGCGCCACCACCGCCGGAAACACCCTCAGCACTGCTGGCACCACCAATGCCAAATGCGCCGTCCATGCCGTTGCCAAGTGTGTAGAAAGCGCCTGCACCACCTGCTGTAGGCGTGCCGCCCATTGCCTGGGACAATTCAAGGTTAAACTCGCCATTGCCGCCGGTAGTGCTACCGCCGAAGCCTCCCATTACGGAGAACATACCGTCGCCGCCGCTGCCTGCGCCACCGCCTGCTACTGCAACACGATCAGCAAGTGAAGTACCGTTGAGACGGATGTCTGTGGCACCGCCACCAGAACCGCCATAACCGAGGCTTACGCCGCCGCCGTTAAATCCACCCATTGCGCCTGTCATGGTACCCATGCTACCTGCGCCGCCTACTGTGATGGTAAGCACATCGCCAGGGTTCACTGCAAGTGCGCCTTGCACCCTGCCGCCCATACCCGGGTTTGGCGTCATGCCGGTATCGGCACCACCGCCACCGCCCATAAGGTCGAAGTTGACGCTCGTAACGCCCCATGGAACGTTATAGGTAGAAACGCCCGATGTTGGCATTGTCATTGAAGTAGAATAAGTGATAGATGCAGTAGTAGCGCCAAGGCAAACCTGTGGGTTTGCTGAGAAGGTAATGCCCGGATCAGGCAGCATTGTTACTGTGATACCTGTAGTGGGGCTATCAATAATACCGTTTCTGTCAGCATAGATACTATTATATACACCAGCTGAAGTGGCCATGTAGGTTGCATCTGTAGCGCCAGGGATAACTGTACCGTCTTTGTACCAGGTGTAGCCACCCGTGCCATTTGTAACCTCAAGGGTAACACCGCTTCCAGAGCAGATGGTAGTAGAGCTCCAAGGGTCGATGATGGTGGTAGTTGACTCACGAACCAGGCCACGAAGGTCATCAGGAAGAGATACAAGCGAAGAGCCGATAGCAGCATTTGTACCGGTCAATGTCCACAACTTAAAACTACTAGAGATATTGCTCATCAGGAATACACCATCACCCAGATACATGCCACCGAACGTTTCACCTCCAGGTGTGCCGGTGTATGTAAGCGGCTCGATCACATCTGTACCGCTGGTGTCAAAACGCTCAAAAACTACTGTGCCGTTTCCGGACCAGTGGTAGAACTTATTGTCGCTTGAGTTATAAACAATGGTTTCGCCGTCAGCGCCATTGCCCAAAGTGCGGAAAAACGTTTTTGATGCATCAGCAATACTAATACGATACATTGTAGTAGGTACAGTAGCGCCATCACCGGTAACACCAAAGAGTGTACCGTTTGCGTTGAATGCAAGTGTGGCGAAGTTATCGCCAAGGCCACCAATAAGCGTACAAACGCCTGTCTGAATGTCTATTTTCGCCAGACGACGGTTGTTGCCACCGCCTGATGTTTTTACGATTGCATAGTGCTCGCCCGTCATAGGATGCGTTGCGATGCCATTAATACCAGTGATCGTAAAACCTGACATTGTTGGCGACAAGCGTTTTACAATCGAATAATCGGCTGCATTGATCGTCCAGAGGGAATCCTGAAACGGAGAGGCACCTGCGATAACCGTTGAAGTGCGTGACACAGCCTGTGCGTGAGCCTGGTTTACAGCAAAAAAGCTCATCAGCATGCATACAAATGCGGCTGCGAGGTAAGCCCTGCCCGCCGTATTTTTTTTGTTGCCGCTGCTTTTCGGGTGGTAAAAGTTAATTGATCTCATAAGCTTTGATAATATACTGATGATTTTAACACTATGAATCCTGTGCAAATATAGTACGTTGGCGTCATTCAAAATTTTCTTTTCCTAAAAATGACATTGACTTAATGCATGTTACGACACGAATTTTTGAGAAAAATTCACACATTCAATTTTTATTCTCATTTCCAAATACATGATTTACAATTCTTTAAACATTGACAAAATACAGTTCAAAATATTCTTAAAATTAGTAGTCTGGTCTATTCGTTGTGAAGATGACGAGAATCACCTCGTTTTGTCACTAACAATCAAGCAGCACAAAATTGGGCAATTGCACATTCCTTAACATTACACCTGCTATCCAATTATTTGTATGAATCACACACACCATATATGGGGTCAAATAAGTGAAATACATTATTACTTGTTAAATCACGAGCGCTCACTTGCGCCTTTCGGCAAATTGTAACGGAGTTTGTTACTTTTGGCACCTATATTTACATACATGGCATTCTGGAAGAAAAAGATCGTTGAGGACACCATTCCCGGCGATGACCCAAATAAACCTAAAAAGAAAAAATCGGTAATACGTGAATGGCTGGACGCTGCGGTATTTGCAATAGTTGCTGCAACCATCATCCGCACGTTCTTTTTTGAGGCATATACCATTCCTACGGGCTCCATGGAGGGAACCATGCTTGTAAATGACTATCTGTTTGTGAGCAAACTAGCCTATGGGCCGCGAGTGCCCATGACGCCGCTGGCGGTGCCGCTGGTACACAACACCATGCCGCTGACCGGTGGCAAATCTTATACAGAAGCGGTGCAATGGAAATACAGGCGCATTCCGGGTTTTGGCCACGTGAAACGCAATGATGTTGTCGTATTCAATTTTCCGGCCGGCGATACAGTAATAACGCAGTTTCCAGACCAGGACTACTATAAAGCATGCCGCTCAGAGGGCCGCGACTATATCTGGAACAACTTCCAGATAATAACGCGCCCGGTGGATAAGAAAGAAAACTACATAAAACGCTGTGTGGCTGTGGCGGGTGACGTGCTGGAAGTAAAAAACGGCGTTGTGCATATAAACGGCGCTGCTGCTCCGCTTTATCCACACTCGAAGCTGTTTCATATAGTGACGACAAATGGCCGCCCGCCGGGGATAGACGATAACGTTGAGTATATTAAGCAATTTGACCAGACGCATTTCCAGTATAATCTTGAGAATGACCAGGTGGAAGAAGTGAAGAAGGCGCCAAACGTGGTGTCGGTGACACCGCTTACCATGCCGGCCGGGTTTGTAACACCTGATCCCGGAGACTGGTGCTTCCCGTTTGACACGGCCAACTATCGCTGGAACGCTGATAACTATGGCCCGCTGACGATACCAAAAGAAGGGGTGACGGTAACACTGACACCGCAGAACATTCCCCTGTATCGCCGGATCATCAAGAACTACGAGGGCAACACTCTTGAAGAGCGTGACAGCACAATACTCATCAATGGGAAAGTGGCAACTTCCTATACTTTTAAGATGAACTACTACTGGATGATGGGTGACAATCGCCACAACTCACTTGACTCACGCTATTGGGGTTTTGTGCCGGAAGACCATATAGTAGGCAAGGCCTGGTTTGTATGGCTGAGCTATGGCCAGAACGGCATACGCTGGAAGCGACTGCTGCACGGCATAGGATCCCTTGAAAAGTAATTTTGAGTTAGGAGTTATGAATTAGTGTATTAAAATAGCAACTACTAAATATTTGAAACAGCCTGCATTCGCAGGCTGTTTTTTTATTTGTTGCGGTCGTGTCTTTTAAGATTTGACAACTTTTGAAAAGTTGTCAAATCAGAACTATCCGAAAGGCTGAAGTTCAAAAACTGCTATCCGCAATAGTGACGAGGTGGGTAGCCCCGACCCGCCCCTTGCCGAAATGGGGGGATTGCGAACGAGCCGGCAAGCATATGAACATTCAACTCTGTCCCCCCGAGCCCTGTGTACATGTCTGCCACACTTACACACAAAAAAATAGCTGCCCGGAGAGCAGCGATTGCCTTGAGAAGCCCCTGCCCGGCCCTCCCTCCCGACATAGGTCGGGACAGGCTGGGAGGGAGATGACGAATGAGCGCTGCCACATGTTGTACATACCTACACTATCTGAAAGCTGAAGCACAATAAAAAATCGCTGCCCGGAAAGAGCAGCGACATAAAAGTATTTAGACGGCCTTTTCCTATTTACCCCCGTAGAAGAAGTTAGGACACTTTGTCTTTGTATACGGCCTTTGGTTGCCAAATGAGCGGAAATAGACCGTTACCGTAATGTTAGTCCACCAAAACCAGTCATTTGCCTTGGGGTCGCCACGCTGGTAACCGTAGTTAGGATTGTAGTTAGGATCATTGTATGCCTCGCCCGTCTTGGCGCTGCCGCGGAAAGACATAGAACGTGCCAATTTTCCTTTGTATGCCTCCAACGTATCCATGTTAACGTATGACTTGCTCACATCGTCGAGGTAATCAGTATTGGTATAACGGAAACCGATCTCAGGCGTAACCATCAGGGTCTTGCCGATGAAAAACTTGAAACCACCACCAAATGGGAAGGAGAGGTTTACAAGGCTATACTGCTTACGATCGGGATACATAGGGAGTCCCTGACCTTCTGTGCTCAATGGACGCAGGAAGTGCTTGTTGCCACCGGTGTCCTCGGCATAAGGGTTGAAGTAGAACACGCCGATGCCGCCAAATATATAAGGAGACACCTTGCGATGCAGAATGTCTATTGGCAGGAAATTGAACTCGAGCGCGCCATGAAACTCAAAAAGGTTTGTGGCAAAGCTGAGATTCCTGCGCTGGTTGATCTGAATGCGGCTAAGGCTGTCTGCTGCAGTAAGCTGTGCAAAGGATACCCCTGTGCGCAGGCCCACCCTGGGAGTAGGGAAAAACTTGTACACAATAGTAGCCATAGGCCTGTAACCATTGGAGGCAAAGAACTTGGGCTGCAAGTCGCCGTAATAGTTAGCCAGGCCGAGCCCCATACCTATTTCGTGATGTGTTTCCTGCGCCTCCGTGAACGCGGGAATCAGCAAAGCCAGTATCAGTAGTACTCGTTTCAACGCCTAAATTTTTGTTAAGTAGCTCGGAAAGTTAACAACAAATATCCGAATTATAAAACACCATGCAAGTTTAGCCAACGCATTATAAAAACTTACAGGGCAGCAGTTTTGCAATTTTCAGGCGTTGAGGGGCAACAGTGATTTGTGTCATAACTGATTTAGCATTAAAAAAATTATCTTTGCGCTTCTTTTTTCAAAACCAATTCCACGTCATTATCAATATTTAATTATGAATTTGTTTTCTAAGCAAAGCGCAGAGTTTATCGGGCGCCACATAGGCCCCGGCGAAAAGGACACGAAAGACATGCTGGCCACTATAGGTGTGAGCAGTATGGAGGAACTGGTGAGCCGCACCGTACCTCAGGGTATTCGTATGGACCACATGCTGAATATTCCATCGGGGATAAGTGAGGCCGAATACCTGGCACAACTGAAGGAGACATCGCTGAAGAACAAGGTATGCAGGAACTACATAGGCCAGGGATACTATGACACGCACACGCCAAGCGTAATACTGCGCAACATCTTTGAAAACCCGGGATGGTATACACAGTACACTCCATACCAGGCTGAAATAAGCCAGGGCCGCCTGGAAAGCCTGATCAACTACCAGACAATGGTAAGCGACCTGACAGGCCTGCCAATATCGAACGCATCGCTGCTGGATGAAGCAACCGCCGCTGCGGAAGCCATGAACATGTTCTTCCACACTGCTAATAAGGATGCTCAGAACCCTGACAAAGCAAAGCTGTTCGTGGATAATGATGTGTTCCCTCAAACAAAAGATGTGGTTGTGACTCGCGCCACACCGCTAGGCATTGAAGTGGTGTATGGCGACTACCGTACCGCCACCATCGACGAAAACTACTTCGGTGCACTACTGCAATATCCTAATGATAAGGGAAGTGTAGAAGACTATCGCGGCTTCATCAACAAAATACACGGTGCAGGTGGCTATGTAGTGATGGCTACTGACCTGCTGGCACTGACACTACTGACACCTCCGGGCGAACTGGGAGCGGATGCGGCCGTAGGCTCTGCACAGCGCTTTGGCGTGCCGCTGGGCTTTGGTGGCCCTCACGCAGCATTCTTTGCAACTAAGGACGACTTTAAGCGTCAGATACCGGGCCGCATCATAGGCATAAGCATTGACGCTAACAACAACCGCGCGCTACGCATGGCACTGGGCACACGCGAACAGCACATAAAACGCGAAAAAGCCACATCGAACATATGCACTGCGCAGGCACTGCTGGCTAACATGGCCGCAATGTATGCCGTGTATCACGGACCGGACGGCCTGAAGGATATAGCCAAACGTGTGGCACTGCTGGCCCAGGTGATGGGCGACACTTTCGCTGCCGCAGGACTGAAACTGCACAGCAACAGCTTCTTTGACACCGTGTGTGTAACAGTTGCTGATGAGAACAAAGTGCGCGCTGCTGCCGAAGCACAGGGCATTAACTTCCGCTACTTTGGTAATAACGTCATCAGCATCTCGCTGGATGAGACCACTACGTCAACTGACGTGCTGGACATCATTCATGCGGTATTGAATGGCGATGAGCCGGTATCTTTTTCGGTAGACGAGAGCACGTCTCTGAACCACATACCTACATCACTGACGCGTACCAGCGACTTCCTGACACAGCAAGTGTTTAACGCGCACCACAGCGAATCCCAAATGATGCGCTACATAAAAATGCTGGAGAATAAGGACCTGAGCCTGAACACAAGCATGATATCACTGGGTAGCTGCACGATGAAACTGAATGCGGCCACCGAAATGATGCCGCTGAGCTGGGCACACTGGAGCAAGATGCACCCATTTGCACCAAAAGATCAGACAGGAGGCTACCAGCAAATAGTAAAGGAACTCTCTGCATACCTGTGCGAAATAACCGCTTTTGAGGCCTGCAGCCTGCAGCCCAACAGTGGTGCGCAAGGCGAGTATGCCGGCCTGCTGGCGATACGTGGCTACCACGAAAGCCGTGGCGATAAGCACCGCAACGTGATACTGATACCTATCTCTGCACATGGCACTAACCCTGCCAGCGCGGTGATGGTGGGCTACAAAGTAGTGGTAGTAAAAGCACTGGAGAACGGATATATAGACGTGGAGGACCTGAAAGCAAAAGCAGAACAACATGCTGCTAACCTCGCAGGTATCATGATAACTTATCCATCTACCTACGGTGTATATGAAGAGACTGTGAAGGAGATCACATCAATAGTTCACAGCCATGGCGGACAGGTGTACATGGATGGTGCCAACATGAATGCGCAGGTGGGCCTGACGGCTCCCGGCCTGATAGGCGCTGACGTGTGCCACCTGAACCTGCACAAGACCTTTGCGATACCACATGGTGGTGGTGGCCCAGGCATGGGACCTATATGCGTGAAGTCTCACCTGGCACCTTTCCTGCCCGGTCACGTAATAGACAACAATGGTGAAGTAAAGCATGCTAACGCCGTTTCTGCGGCTCCATATGGTTCAGCCAGCATCCTGCTGATCTCCTATGCATACATCCGCATGCTGGGAACTGCGGGTGTGCGTAAGGCTACTGAGTATGCGATACTGAACGCGAACTATATGCGCGCGCGCCTTCAAAAGGATTTCGACATACTTTATACAGGCACTGGTGGCACATGTGCGCATGAGTTCATCGTGGATCTGCGCCCATTCAAGAAGAGCGCGGAGATAGAAGCAGAAGATGTGGCAAAACGCCTGATCGACTATGGCTTCCATGCGCCTACAATGAGCTTCCCTGTGGCGGGCACCATTATGATAGAGCCTACAGAGAGCGAAGACAAGGCAGAACTGGACCGCTTCTGTGACGCACTGCTGGGCATTCGCGCTGAGATACGCCAGATAGAAGATGGCAAAATGGACAAGAAGGACAACCCGCTGAAGCATGCACCGCATACACAGTTTGCAGTAGTATCTAGCGAGTGGAACCATGCCTACAGCCGCGAGGTAGCAGCCTATCCGCTGCCTTATGTGACGCACAACAAGTTCTGGCCAAGCGTAGCCCGCGTGAACAACACGTACGGCGACCGTAACCTGGTATGTACATGCGAGCCTACAGAGGCATATGCATAGTACCATTAACGACAAATAATCCGGAAGGGACCGCATCAACAGCGGTCCCTTCTTTATTTACGGGCGCTTGAACGCATCAAATTAACTTCCGCCTGTACAGGGTTGACAATGGCGTATTTACCCACCTTGTGAATAAGCATGAAGTCGACCACATGTACTACATCTTCATAGCTGCAGTCGTTAGAGGGCTTTATGAGCACGTGCAGCTCATGGGCATCGCGGGAAAAACCGGGAGGTAGTGCTCTGCAAAGACTTTGTTGCGCGGCAATCACTTTTGAAAGGCCGTTGAAAGAAGTGTCGTGCAGGGTCTCAGGAGCAACTTTGGAGCCTTTGTAGAATGCTACGTGATGCCCACGGCCCAACAGTACGGTAATGGTACTTTCCTCCGGGAATGCTGTAGGCGTCGGAGTTACTTCTGTTGAAGGCATGTTCAGCTCAAGACTCCTTTCCTGTGCCAGCGTAGTAGTGAACATGAAAAACGTGATGAGCAGAAACCCCAGGTCTACCATTGGGGTAAGATCTATGCGCGGCACGGGTGGTTTGCGTCTGGCTCCTTTCTTTTGTTGGATTATCTCGGCCATGGGATTTAGTTTACAATAAGACGCCTGTATACCAACTTTCCATATCAATAAATATGCTATTTACATCGCGTCTACCCACCCAACGAGCGAGTACCAAACTTGCGTCTTCTGACTGGAGAGAACAGAAACGCACATAGCCGGCGACATGAAATATCCGAAGAGTTGATACTAATTCCCTAAATTTGCTATACGTAACTTCTATTTAAACACCCTATGAAAGAAATACACCCAGCCAAATATGGCAGACTGATATCTTTGGTCGTTCTTTTCCTTTTGTGCAATCCGGGCACGCGACTAAACGGCCAGGTTATCACCACTATTGCCGGCACTACCATCGGATACAGTGGAGACGGAGGACCGGCCACGCTGGCAAGAATGAACTCCAACTGGGGCATTGCCATTAACCATACTGCCGGCCTCATTTACGTTTCAGACTTTAATAACTGCGCTGTAAGGCGGGTTAGCATTGCAACCGGAATTATCACGACCATTGCGGGAACGGGCACATGCGGTTTTAGCGGCGACGGTGGACCGGGCACGCTGGCACGACTGAACGGCCCCACCGGAGTAGCCGTAGACAATGCAGGGAATGTCTACATATCTGACATCTATAACAACCGGGTACGCAAGGTGAACACCAGCGGTATCATCAGCACATATGCAGGGAATGGCGGGCCGGCAGGTAGCGGAGACGGAGGACCTGCTGCATTAGCTGGCCTGGGCCTGGCAAACGGTATTTGCATGGACAATGCAGACAATCTGTACATACCTGACTACGTGCGCGAAACTGTACGTAAGGTTGCTTCCGGCTCCACAACCATTAGTACAATTGCCGGTACGCCGGGCATTTCAGGCTTCTCCGGCGATGGTGGGCCGGCGCTTGGCGCTACGATGAGCCTGGTAAATGACGTAGCTACGGACAACTCCGGAAACGTCTACATTTCTGACTGGAGTAACAGACGCATACGAAAGGTAAACACCTCGGGCACCATTTCCACTTTCTGTGGCATTGGTGTAACGGGCTTTGCCGGCGATGGTGGCCCTGCGACAGCAGCCACTACCAATGGCACAATGGGCTTTGATTTTGACTGCGAAGGAAATATGATAGTATGTGACGTGGACAACCACCGCATACGTAAGATCAACCCGAGCGGAACCATTACGACAATTGCCGGAACCGGTACTCCCGGCTTTGCCGGAGATGGAGGATCACCCATGGCTGCGCAGATGAACCGTCCTGTAGGATCTGTTGCTGACGCCATTGGCAATATCTATGTATCAGACAGAAACAATAATCGCATCCGGCATATTTCACTCGTAAAAAGCGTTTGCGTAGGCTCTACCGTAACCTTCTGTGACAAAACCGGAACAGGCACCTGGAGCATTACGCCTACTTCGATAGCTACAATCAGTTCATCGGGGGTAGTGACGGGTGTGGCGCCGGGCACAGCAACGATAACGCTCAGCATACCCTCGGGCTATTATGTTACTGCGAAGGTGACTGTAACACCGGGCACGGGGTCGATAGGTGGGAGTGCTACACTATGCGTTGGTGGCACCACAACATTGACTCACCCCACTGCCGGCGGAACATGGACGATAGCGCCAACAAGCATTGCCACAATAAGTGCTACAGGAACTGTGACAGGTGTTGCCACGGGTACTGCCGTTGTATCCTATACCACAAGCTGTGGCACAGATACCTATACCGTGACAGTTAGCGCAACGCCCGGACCAATAGGGGGCAACGGACCTATATGTGCCGGAGCGACATTATCACTTACGAATTCTGCCACCGGCGGCACGTGGAGCATAGCGCCGACGACTGTGGCTACCATAAGCCCCACCGGGGTGGTAACGGCAATAGCAAATGGCACCGCCAATGTTACTTATGCAACACCATGCGGCACCGTAAATGCAGTAGTCACGGTGAACAGCACTCCCGGCGTGATAGCGGGTAATACTCCATTGTGCGTAGGCACTACGCGTTCTCTGACGAACTCAGTAGGCGGGGGAACGTGGTCTATATCACCGATCACAGTTGCTACCATCAGCAGCGGGGGCGTGGTGACCGGAATGGCTACAGGTACCGCTACCGTCTCCTACACATCGTTATGCGGCACGGCCACTGCGGTTGTTACTGTCTATCCTGCTCCCGGGCCTATACTCGGGAACACGCCGATTTGCACGGGTAATTCCATACCTCTCGGCAATGCAACACCGGGAGGAACGTGGTCTGCCTCGCCAACTTCCGTAGCAACCATCACATCTACCGGCTTACTATCCGGCGTGGGAGCCGGAACTGCAAATGTGGTATACACAACGGCCTGCGGCACAGTGAGCGCGATAGTCACTGTAAACGCACCACCATCGGCTATTGGGGGTAACATGCCGATGTGCGCCGCAGGAACTATGGCACTTACCAACACAGTGGCCGGCGGCACGTGGAGCTGCAGCCCTGCATCTGTAGGAAGCGTATCTCCGTCGGGGCTGTTCACTGCGTCAGGAACAGGCACTGCAACAGTAACCTACACAACACCATGCGGTGTTGCGACAGTGGTCGTGACTGTAGGCGCCTTTGTAGTGGATGTTACCGGCCAGCACCCTATCTGTGCCGGTAAGTCGCTGACATTAACAGCAACACCTGCAGGTGGCACCTGGCAATCTTCGGCGACTAGCATAGCCACAGTAACTAATACGGGTGTAGTACTAGGCCTAAGCGCCGGATCAGCAACGATCACCTACAATGTGGGTGGATGCATGACTACTGTTGTAGTAGACGTATATCCCGGAATAGGGAAACCGGCTACGCTCGCCACAAACCCGACCTGCAATGAAATAAACGGCACCATAACGCTCACCGGCCTTCAGGCGGGTGAAACATATACCGTTCGCTGGCAAAACCCGGACAACGACAGCGCCACGGTTGCAGCAGACGGCTCTGGCGATATCGTACTATCCCCACTGGGGCCAGGGCTATACCAGGGTATTTCCATTACCAACAGTTACGGCTGCACCTCGCCGGGTGTGGGCCCGCTGCAACTGGTGAATATTGCCCCGCCGCCACCGGTCATAAAGCACAATGACCCGTGCGTGGGCCAAACGCTGAACCTGGAAGGATTTGGCACTCCATCAGGCGGCACCTATCTATGGGTAATGCCAGATGGGCCGACGAGCACGATGCAGAATATCACCAGGCGCGATGCTACCATCCCGATGTCTGGTTTTTACTCACTTAGTTACACAGTAAACGGTTGTACTGTGACTACAACGGCGAACATCAGCGTTTCCACTCCACCATCGCTCATCAACATGACAGCCGACCAGGTAATAGACTGGGGAAAATCAGTTCAGCTCTTTGTTGAAGGCGCATTCCTGTATCGATGGACACCCAATGACGGCAGTGTTGACAACCCTAACATTAATAACCCTATTGTATCGCCCGAAGCTACTACCCGATACTATGTATATGGCTCGAACGAAGCGGGCTGCGTGGACACGGCGACTGTTCTGATAACGGTGCGGGACAATGCAGACGAGTATATTCCTACCGCTTTCACACCAAATGGCGATGGCCTGAACGACATCTTCCGTATCCGCCGCCTGATCGGCAGCCAGAAGCTCATTGAGTTCGGCGTATATAACAGGTACGGAGAGCGTGTCTACCACAATGAGTATTCACCCGATGCAGGATGGGACGGCACCTTCAACGGGCAGCCATGTGACATGGGAACTTACTTCTACCAGGTGATAGTGGGTCTGCGAGACGGTACAGAGCGTGTATATAAAGGCGATGTGACGCTGATACGTTAGCACTATTTTTGAGCCATCTGCTCTTTTGTGTTCATCGGTATTTCCCTGTATCTGCGGAATTCGCGTGCGGGATCAAACAAGAAGCGATAGGTAATATGCTTGTGTGCCTGGGTAGCGCCAACTGCTGCATGAAGGCGAACGATCTTAGGATTGAAGTCGCCTGCCCAGCGTAGCTCAATGGTCTTAAATCCCATTTTGCGCACTTCATCGATCGAAGACATCATCATGCCCGTCTCCAGGCCATATTGCTGAAACCGGGGGCGAATGCCTATGGCAAGTGCGTGCCCCCGAGTAAGTATTCCACGATCGCGATACCAGCTAAAATCATTCCGGCTGCGACGCGAGAACAAGAACTTGTCAACCAGGTTCAGCTTGCCATTCTTTGACTTGAAGACCTGGTTGAGATCGGGTGTGCAAATGAGAAAACCGGCAGGCTCCTCCCGAACAAAAGCAAAAGGCATCATCTTGCTGATGAAGAGAAATTTCATTTCCCTTGCAAACTTCAAGGCACGGTCTTCGGTGAGCGGCTTATACTCTTCGTGAAACTGCCAGGCATCATTGTATATTGTACGGAAGTGGTGTGCATACTCTTCAAGGCTATCGAGGGTAGGATGCCTGAAGGTAATGCCCTCTTTTGCCCTGAGCCAGCCGGCAATGCGCTCAAACCGCTCATCCATTGGCCTTGAAAGGTCTACAGTGTTGGTGGTCATTTCGTAATAGGCACGAAAGCCATAATTTTCAAAAAGTTGCCGGTAATAGGGATGATGATAATTTGTGGTAAAAGATGTAGTTGTAAAACCCTCGACCAGCAGGCCCCAAAAGCGATCATTTTCGCCGAAGTTTATGGGGCCGTCCATGGCTTCAACATGCTTATTCTTCAGCCAGCCGGCGGCAGTATCAAAGAGCAGATTTGCAGCACCCTGATCGTCGCAGCACTCAAAAAAGCCGATGCCTCCGGCCGCTACCTCAGCATTCTGCTTTTTTTCGTCGTCTACAAATGCTGCAATTCTGCCGCATAGCTGTCCCGCATTATTGCGCAATACCCACCGTTGGGCGCTGCCATGCGAGAAGTAGGTATTTTTAGAAGGGTCGAATATACCGTTCAGTTGACCATCAAGCGGACAGATCCAGTTTGGATCATCGCGGTATAAAATACGTGGTACATCAAGAAAGTCACTTGCGTGCCTTTTACTTGTTACCGGATGAATAGTATAGGTCATATCAAGCTTTTGCCGGTGAGTAAAATGCGTCTGTAGTTTCCACCAGGAGTTTCTCCAGGTCGCCTTGCAACCATCTGTCAGGAATACGCTTCCAGCATCGGTCGCGAAGACGGCAAAGCCACGGGCTGGCGATTTGCGCTACTTTCCCAAGCCACCAGGATTTCTTCTGAATGGCCAGCACCCGCCTGCGCCTGCACTGAAAATACCAGGAAAATGCGGCCTCGACCGACGACCCATTCCGCAGGGCCATGGCCAGCACATAGGCATCCTCCAAAGCCATTGAAGCACCCTGTGTAAGGTTGGGCGTCATGCCATGAGCGGCATCTCCTACCAGCACTATGCGACCGGAATACCAGGCCGGTAGCCGTATGTCTTCAAGCCCATTATACATCAGCTGCGAACTGTGCGAAACCTGCTCTACAAAATAGTCTGAAGCGCTGCCGAAGCCCCTGAACATTGCCTTGAATGCAGTGACGTCCATGTTTTCGTTTTCGCCGCAACTATCCCGACAATTAGTTGCCGCAAAACAGTGGACAAGCCCACCGGGAAGTGGCACTATTCCAAATCGTTTGCCAATACCCCACACTTCAGTTATCAGTGACGGGTCGTAGACACCGTCGCTCTTTGCCAGAAAACGCCACGAAGCATAGCCGGCAAAGCTGCGACCGGCCTCACCGAACATTGATGCACGCGTTGCTGAATTGATCCCGTCGCATCCCGCTACGATATCGAACCATTCATTACGACCATCAGAGAAAGTAACCGAAACGCCCTCAGGGCTCTGCGAGTAGAGATGCACTGACGTACCCTTTACCATCCTGGTCATCCGCAAATGAGCAAGAAGACGGGAGTGTAGATCGCTACGCAGGACACTGTAGACCTCTCTTGATGACTTCTCATCGTCGAGCATGAAGCTGGACAAAGTGCCCAATCGAATGGCATCGATGTTAATCCGCTTTATTTTATGCAAATAAGGCTCAAGGTCGTCCATGAGCCCTAACCTACGCAGCATGCCGATGCCGTTCATAGTAAGGGTGATTCCACCTCCCACAGGCATTATCTCCGGCGCTCTCTCAACAATTGTGACCCGATGGCCATCCCGCTCAAGCAATATTGCCAGCACGATACCCGCAATTCCCCCGCCTACAACAAGTACATTCATTGGCCTGCTATCTGTCATGGCACGCGACGATTTTCAGATTTTTCAAAAGTACTGTCTATGGTCGGGTCAGTAGTTACATCATTCACAGCCGGATATACATAAAAAGAAGAAGAGGTAGCCCGCCGCTCTTAAAAACGGGCATACCTCCCTCCTTACTGTACACCGTAGACTGATTAATAACGGTTCCTGGTCTGCAATCAAATATTCAATACCTGCCGGGGAGCCCCTTGCAATTGACCGCGACAATCTGCGCCTTGCCAGAATGAAGGGAGCCCCGGACCGGTATTCAGATGCTAAAACCGCGCTTGTAAACTCCGTATAATAAGACGAAAAAGGAAACTGTTCCCTTGGCGCGAAGTAGTTAACAATTGCTAACCAATGCTTAAAACAGCTTTAAGCTCACTCCTTTATGAGTCTTCCCATGTAGACCATTGCAGGCGTAGTGAGCTTTACAAGAAAGACGCCACTCGCAAGCTCCGATACGTTTATAGATTCTCCCGCATTCCAGTCGCTGACTAAACATAGCTTGCCCGTTATGTCGTGTATAGATAACGTACCACGCACTGCTGACGGCGGGACAGCTATGTAAAGTTCCCTTTCAACGGGATTGGGATAAAGACTTAGTGGCTGTGAAGCAGGTGCATTTGTAACACCAACTGTAACGGATGTGTCAGAAAGCTTGTACCAGTCCTGGTAGAACGTCTCTCCTCCGCCGTAGGTCCAGCCACCACCGAGGAAAGCGGTTTTGCCGAATGACACTGCAACACCGTAACCGCGTGGCGAGCCGGGGAAGGATGTAATGGGCGAACTCCACGTTCCGGCGACGGGATCATAGGCATAGAACGTATCGGAGTAGACGTTGTAGGTAAGACCGCCAGCGCCACAATAGGCTTTGCCATTGAGCGGCACTGCAAACCCGCCCTTGATCGCTGAACCCGGATAGTCGGCCTTTGGTGTCCAGCTATTTGCTACCGGGTCATAAGCATACGTCTTTTTGTTGCCCGTAGTGCCCGTAACCGCACCACACGAAATATAGCCGCGTGCAGACGCACCAGAACCCAATGAAAACGCAAAAGCATCGCCAACAGGACCAAGTGGGAATGATGCCTTTGAGGTCCAGGCGTTTGCAACAGGATCATACTCCCAAACATCCGTGGTTTTGAACCCTGTATTTGTGACCTCTCCGCCTACAACATAGGCTTTGTTATTAACTACAAAGCAGGCCGCGCTTGCGCGACCCGTATCGGGTAAGGGTGCGCGCGCCATCCAGGTGTCCAATGCGGGGTCATATTCCCACAGGTCTGCCAACGGGACGGCACCACCGCTTATATCGAGATAATTCTCAGAGCCGAGACCCACATATCCTTTACCGTTTGCAGAAAAGGCAATACCGGCAGTACGATTGGCCACGGCGGGCAAATCCTTCTTTTTTGTCCAGGTATTGGTGAGTGTGTCATAAGCGTAGAACTCGTTTGTGTTGGTGAACGAGGCAATGTAGCCGCCGCCAACATACACTTTACTGCCAATAATAAAACTCATTGCGGACCTGCGACCTGTAGCACCCGTGATAGGCGTTACGGCTTTGGTTGTCCACTTGATAGGCTGGCCAGACACCGTACCGGCATCTGACAAGGCTATTGCAATCACTGCTACAATTGTGCTTAGTACATTTGTTCTCCTCATAAAATTTAGTTTGAGGCTAGTTAGACACGCAGCAGGAATCAATCGTTTGTGAATTACAGTTAACAATAGCTAACCCCAATCTAAAAGAGTATTAAGAACTGGGCTAAAACTTAAAACATACTTAATAGCCCGCCTTTTTTGCGTATCAGACAGTCTATTTAGACGACATTTGACCTATGCGTAAACGCCGCATATACCTGCTAATGAGCGCCATAAGCGCTATGCTAGTGTCACTCATTGTGATACAGGTACTATGGCTGCGCAGTGCCGGCCTGGCTGAGAAAAGAGAGCGCCAGATGAAAATCGATAAGGCGCTGGCCCGCGTGAGTGAGCAAATGAAACAGGAGAGCTTTTGCTTTGAGTCGTTTGGAAAGGCTATGATAGATACAGGTGAGGCCTTCTTTATGATGCACCTGGGAAGAAATGGCAAGGCAGATACCATGGACATCTTCTATAGTGAAGACTACTCGCGTACGCACAAGGTGGGTAAGATGAGCAGAATGGATCTGAGTTTGCCATTTATGCTGGATATTCAGCTGCGTGCCACGGTGATGATGGATGGTGCCGCTGGCTTCCTGGCTGAAAAGAAAGCATTCTTTGAGTCCTCATCAGCCGAAAATCTCGCCGACATAATTCGTACCCGCCGCCCTATAGATTCTATGTATAGAATGAAAGACATAGACTCTGCCATAAAAGCCAGCCTGGCAGCGCAGAACACAGATACCACTTTCGGCTTTGGTATCATAAACGCGGATGACAACAAAGTAGCGTATAAAAGTAGGATAGCAGATGAGGAGCAGCTCGCAACATCGCCCTTCAGGATATCACTATTTACCGGCAATCGCTTCATCAACCCATATGAACTGGTGCTCGTCTTCCCGCATACTCCTACCTACAGCGTCAACTATCTTCTGCTGCTATCCGTTGCTGTGATTGTGCTGCTCACATTTGCTTTCGTGGCCTTTGTTCGTATGTACCTGCAGCAATCGCAGTTATCCAAAATGAAATCTGACTTTATCAATAACCTTACGCATGAGTTTAACACGCCAATGGCCAACATATCGCTGGCGCTGGAAACGCTGGACGGTAACGGAAGAGAAATAGACAACGGCACACGCAGGGTAATAGGCATTATCGCAGCAGAGTCTACACGGCTGCGCGAAAATATTGAATGTGCACTGCAGGTAGCTGCCGCTGAGGACGGAGCGCTGGTGCTGCATATGGAAGAAGTGGACCTGGTATCGCTGCTCACTACCGTTATTGCCTCCTATTCACTACAATGCGAGGGCCTGGGCGGCCGTATCGATTTCCACCACCTGGGCTCCCCTACTGTATATGCTGACGAAACACACCTGCTGAACTGTATCGTAAACCTGCTTGACAACGCAATAAAATACCGTAACGGGCCGCCGGAGATAACGATAACACTTGAGGACCGTAAAAAAGATGTAATACTCTCTGTGGCAGACAATGGCATAGGCATGACGGGTGAAACGCAGAAGCATGTGTTTGAAAAATTCTACCGTGCGCATGAGGGCGATACCCACAACACCAAAGGGTTTGGGCTGGGTTTGTGCTATGTAAAAGGTATAGTAGACGCGCACGGAGGAACAATAGATGTAACTAGCAGGAAAGGACACGGATCAAAATTCTCCATTACACTACCTAAACATGGAAAAGATGGAAAACACGGAACAACGTAAAATAAAAATCCTCCTTGTGGAGGACGATGTGAACCTTGGCTACCTGATGGTAGAGAACCTGGAAGCGAAAGGCATAGACGTGACGATAGCCACAACAGGTAGAGAAGGGATGGATGCGATAAACAGAACCCGTTTTGACCTGTGCATACTAGATGTGATGCTGCCTGAAACAGATGGCTTTAAGCTGGCGGGAAGGATCAGGTCTCTGCAACCGTCAACACCATTCATTTTCGTAACCGCGCGCATGCAAGAAGCCGACAAGCTTACCGGGTTTGAGACCGGAGCCGATGACTACATCACCAAGCCATTCAGCTTCAAAGAGTTGTATTACCGAATAATGGTGATACTGAAGCGGCTGAACCTGCAGGTATTACCGGCAGCACCCAATAAGCTTACTGTAGGCAACGTGGTACTGCACACTCAAGAGCGCACGCTGCTGGTAAATGGCAGTGAAAAAAAACTAAGCAGGCGCGAAGCAGATGTGCTGTCCCGCCTGATGCAAAAGACCGGTAACTACGTGAGCCGCAGTGAAATATTGAAGCAGGTATGGGGCAACGATGACTACTTCACGGCCAAGAGCATGGATGTGTATATGACGCGGCTCCGGAAATTGCTGAAAGAAGAACCTACACTGGAAATAGAAAACCTCTATGGCACAGGGTATCGGATACGCGTAGCAGATATTGGCGCATAAAAAATCACCCCCACGTACACCCCGGTGTTAACAGTTTTGCAACGCACACGGCACGAACTTTGTGCTAAGTTCTTTCATTGCAAACCGTTTAAATCACCGCTCATGAACCGCTTTCTATTCATCATCACATTCCTGGCAAGCGTTAGCGCATTCGCAGGAGAAACCACATTCGAAAAGCTGGCCAAAGTAAACACATGCTGGCGAGAGCAAAAGGACGTGAACCCCGAAACCTTACCGCAATTCGGGCCACGGACAGAACACGACTGGATAAGGACACACCTGGCACTGGTAGAGACTACTTTGCGAAATCGCACTACAGAACATCTTACTTCGACTCAACGCGCCAATCGCTTGCACTGCCTGGAACTTCTGCATGGCTATATGGAACGCGGAGCATTTCCTGTTAACGAACACTATGCTTATCGCACACCCATCTTCATAGACGAGCACAACAACTTTTGCGCTGTGGGTTACCTGGTAAAAGAAACGGGGCACGAAGATGTATCGCGCATGATAGCATCAAAGACAAACCTGGCCTATGTGAAGCAGATGCACTACACTGAACTGGACAACTGGGCTCATGAGAATGGCTTTACAAAAGATGAACTAGCCTGGATACAGCCCGGATACCCGCCGACAGCAAATGCCGGGAAGATAGGAAACGGAGTAGATGGAGAGGTGCGGGAGCTAACCACTGACGGTGACAAACTCTACGTAGGGGGAAGCTTCGCACAGGTAGATGGCAGTATCGCTGCAAACAACATCGCATGGGTCACCGAATCATCGGGTACCTACACGTGGCATGCTATGGGTGCCGGAGTGAACGGACCTGTAAATGCAATTGCGGCATTTGACGGAAAGATATTTGCCGGCGGCGCCTTCTCAATGGCAGGCGGAACGACGGTATACAACATTGCATATTGGGACGGCACCGGCTGGCATACTGCGGGATGCGTGAATGGCACCGTGTATGACCTTGCTGTATTCAATGGTAACCTTTATGCCGCAGGCGAGTTTGACGACTGCTCATTTCTGGGAAAGAACTTCGCGAAATGGAACGGCGCGACGTGGGATTTTATTCCCGGTATTACCGGGCGGATAAATGCTATGAAAGTAAAGGGCACTTCGATAGCGTTGGGTGGCGCATTTGATTATGGTGCCTCAACAGGATTAAATTTTATCTGGTGGAATGAAGCATCTTCATTCGGAGTGACGGTAAATAGCCCTGCGAACGAGATTAAGTCTCTTGAAATACTTGACGACACACTCTACGCAGGATGCAGGCGCACAGATGCCACCGACACTACAAACCTTCTCCTGAAACTCCGTACCGGCATCTGGGTGCCGGGCTACAAATATCCCGGACAGGAGAACTATTTCTCTCCTTCGAACGGAGGACTTTCACTCAATGCGCTTCTCGCGGAGTCTGCATCAATTAATATCGCCGGCCAATTCTACTACGCTCCATGGATAGGCACCTCCGGCAATAACTGCATGAATACGGACGAAAGCGGCGACTGGGTAGTGGTAGACAGCGCAGTGAATGCGCTAGCGATGTTTAACGGCAAACTAATACTCGGCGGTAAATTCAAAAACGGGAACACAGCCGGCGGGGGGAGTGCAGTGAACGGGATAACCTTCCGCATACCGGCAGGAGTAGGTGTAGCGGACATAAACAGTAAAGCTACTGACCTTAACATCTATCCCCAGCCGCTGCACCCTGGCCAGCAACTGCGCATCGCTGCCGCTGCCGACTATACGTCATTTACAGTCTGCGACATAACGGGCCGGAAAGTAGACGAGGGAGGTGTGCACCATGGAAACTTGCAGCCGGCAATTTCAGTTCCGGGGATATATATGCTGACACTATCCGGTAAAGATGGAACCAGGAAAACTTCGAAACTTGCGGTGGAATAGCTAATTACCTTTAGCCACCGCAACGATCTGCTCTGCTGCATTCGCCGAGGCATTGCTTGCGCCCAGCTTGTCCCAAAGCTGGCCGTAGTCTTGCAGGAGGCTTTCACGGCGGTCTGTTTTCTCCAGCAGTGCCTTTAGTTCTGCCTCCAATTTAGCAGGTGTAAAATCATGCTGAATAAGCTCTGTGACCACGGGCTTGTCCATTATCAGGTTCACGAGGGAGATGTACTTTACGTTCACCAGCTTTGTGGCAAGCCAAAAGGATATCGGGTTACCCTTGTAACAGACAACCTGGGGCACGCCGAACAGTGCAGTTTCCAGCGTGGCAGTGCCGCTTGTAACCAGCGCGGCCTGCGCTTGCTTCAGCAAGTTGTAAGTGTTGCCCTTTACCAGTAGCACATCGCGGCTACCGATCAGGTCTTTATACAGCTCGTCGGGCTGCGAAGGCGCCTGCGCTATGACAAAACGGTAAGAAGGGAAACGATCTACCATTTCCAGCATTACAGGCAGTTTTACCTTTATCTCTTGTGCCCGGCTACCGGGTAGCAAGGCAATCATAGGCTTGTCACTTATGGGCTTTGCGGGTACATCATTCTTCTCATGGCGAACAACCTCTATGAGCGGATGGCCTACGTAAGTAACAGGATATTGCCACTTCTTGTAAAAATCTACCTCAAACGGGAGAATGACCAACATCTTGTCTACATCCCGCTTTATCTGCTCTACTCTTTTTTCCTTCCAGGCCCATACTTGCGGAGATATGTAGTAGACTATCTTTATCCCTTGCTGTTTAGCCCACGCAGCTATGCGTAGATTGAAGCCGGGATAGTCTATCAGCACCAGCACATCAGGCTTATAAGCAAGTATATCCTGCTTACAGAAGTTCATATTGCGCATAATGGTACGCAGGTGCATGATCACCTCCACAAAGCCCATAAAGGCCAGTTCGCGATAGTGCTTTACCAGCGTGGCGCCGGCAGCCTCCATCTTGTCGCCACCCCAGCAGCGAATATCAGCATTTGCATCCCGGGCATGTATTGCCTTTACCAGGTTGCTTCCATGCAGGTCTCCGCTTGCCTCACCGGCTATGATGTAATAACGCATACTACCAGACAAACATGATCAGAACGATCAGCAGGGCATAAAGCATTGTAGCTATGACTACGCCCTTCATGGCATAGTCGAGCCGTTTTGTGTTGAAAATGACAAATGGAATCAGGTTGGCAAGGAGGCTCAGGGTAAGCACTTTGGGCGAAATTCGCTTGTCGTGCAGCAACATGCTCATTACAGAATTGAAGTCGCGGCCGTTGAACCACAGTGCATATACCACGGCAAACCCCAGCAGTGGCAACAAGATGCCTATGAGAAAGCCTACTATTGGTACGTTAAGACGCATATCCGGAAATTATGCTGCAATATACGACCCATGGGGGCATGTTAGTGTTAAAAGGCTGAATGAGTTATCTTTGCGCCAGTCTTTCAACACATATTGCATGAACTTTAAACTTAAGAATATCCCTGAGCGAACGACGAAACCACGCACCTACGGACTGACGATGGTGATGGATAAGGGAATGGGACTGGATGGTGTGCGCGACTTCCTCTCTGTGGCAGCACCCTACGTGGATATAGTGAAGCTGGGCTTTGGCACCAGTGTGGTAACCGCTAACCTGAGAGAAAAGATAAGGATATACCAGGAACTGGGTATTCCAGTATACTTCGGTGGCACGCTGTTTGAAGCCTTCCTGGTGCGCAACCAGATAGACGACTACATAGCGGTGCTGAAGGACTATGGCATTCAGCATGTGGAGGTCTCTGACGGATCTATCACTATTCCGCACATTGAAAAGTGTGGCTACATAGAGAAGCTGGCAAAGCACTTCACGGTACTGTCTGAAGTGGGATCTAAAGATGCTACACACATCATGCCTCCTTACAAATGGATAGAACTGATGAGGGCAGAACTGGAAGCGGGCTCAACTTATGTAATAGCTGAGGCGCGCGAGGCAGGCAATGTGGGTATATACCGCGGTAGTGGAGAGGTGCGCGAGGGCCTGGTGCAGGAAATACTCACACAGATCCCGTATGAACGCATTATCTGGGAAGCACCACAAAAAGCACAGCAGGTTTACTTCCTGGAGTTGCTGGGTGCGAATGTGAACCTGGGCAACCTGGCACCGGCAGAAATGATTCCGCTGGAGTCTATGCGCATAGGCTTGCGTGGAGACACTTTCCACCTGTATCTATCCAAAGATGGCAAGGCAACGCCAACAGAATAATGCTTGAATTAACTTTTATGGAAGGCACATCGGAAACGGTGTGCCTTTTTTGTTAATCGCAATCGGCATCGTTTACAATACCTTTAACAACATGATAGAAGTACTTTTATTCGCACTTGCAGGATTTACAATAGGCACGCTGGGTACACTTATTGGTGCAGGTGGTGGTTTCATCATTGTTCCGCTATTGTTGCTTACGCATAAGGAGCTGGCGCCGGTTACTGTCACGGCTATTTCTATGGCGGTGGTGGCATTCAATGCCATGTCGGGCTCGGTAGCCTATGCACGTGCCCGGCGCATAGATTACAAGGCAGGATTTACGTTTGCCGTGTTTACGGTACCGGGCTCCATACTAGGCGTTCTTGCCGTTCGTCATCTACCACTCGATGCGTTTCAAAGCATTTTTGGTGCACTACTGATACTCATTGGCATCTACCTCTTTGTAAAGAATACCCGCAAAAAGCATGTGGAGCACACCACTCCCGACCCGTCACCACGGGCTAAGCAGTACACGCTTACTGATGCCAGGGGCAATTCCTACACCTATAGCTATGACCGCATAAAGGGCATTATCATTAGTGTAATAGTGGGCTTCCTATCACCTGTGCTGGGCATAGGCGGCGGCATCATTCACGTGCCCGCCATGGTGAACATGCTTCGATTTCCGATGCATGTGGCCACTGCCACCTCTCACTTCATCCTTGCCATTATGGCCACAGTAACGGTTATCACCCATATATTTAGCGGCAGTTACAACGACCATGCTGTGCAAATAATGGTGCTGGGACTGAGCCTGGGTGTGATACCGGGCGCACAGCTCGGTGCTTACCTGTCGCATCGCATGCATTCAAAGCTCATCATCCAGCTACTTGCAGTGAGCCTGGCGCTGGTGGGGCTCCGTATGCTGATGCTATAGCGCAGACGTCGCATTTTTCACCGACCTTTGCCGCGGAATGCTAAGACATACCGGGAAGCGACGAAGCTTCAGCCATAACCTAAGGTTGGCGATACTGCTTTGCATCAATGCGGGATTTATCAATGCCGCAGGTTTTTTCGCATTCCGCGTCCTCACAACAAATGTTACCGGGCATGCAGCCATGATGGCCGAGAGCATTGCCAGAAGCGACTACGAGGTGGCATTCATCGCTGCCCTTTGGCTTGCATCTTTCCTTTTGGGTGCGTTTTCATCTGCGGCAATCATCACGCTGGTGGGAAGAGACCGACCGGCATCCTATAGTGTTCCCATAATTCTGATCATATCACTAGTGCTGTGTGTTGCACTTTTTGGCAAGCACTATACCCAAGGCGTGCAGGAAGCCCGCTTTTTCGCTGCGGGGCTGCTGTTTGCCATGGGTATGCAAAATGCGTTGGTATCGGTTATATCGGGATCGGTAGTGCGCACTACGCACCTCACAGGCATGTTCACAGACCTCGGCATAGACCTCTCGGCCTGGGCCACAGGAACTATGAATCCGCCGCTTAAAGCCAGGTTACTCCTGCGCAGCGCCATCATTACCTCGTTTCTTGCCGGCGGCATAGCCGGCGGTGTAGCCTTTTTACATCTATCTTATGCTGCGTTTTATTTCCCTGCCGGTCTCATGCTCATTGTCCTATTCTACGACTACTTCAGGGCAAGCATCATTCGCGCGGCCAGAAAGCGGTAGCCTTTTGCTTTTCACATAAAAACATCCTGGAATTGCTCCGGTATGCAGACGGGCTAGTGCGCGATGTCACTCTCATCCGGCCGCGTTGGCTCACTGACCCTGGTTATCTCGCTGCCGAAGTTGCGGCTTTGCAGTAGCTGATCCCAGTTTGCCGTGGCTGTAGCGCGGGACCCTGAAAGGTATTCCCGGGCAGCGGGATAATAGACCCAGAAAAGCGCCTGTTCCGCTTCGCCACCACCGGCATGTGCAACTTTGGCCACCGGCGCAATGCCCACAATACGAACTACCAACTTCTTCTTGCTCTCCACATAGAACCAGTCTTCCTTCACTATGTACTTCGTCACTTTGGCGATGTCATCCCGATTGCCGGATACATCCATTTGCGCCAGCGTTTGTGAATCCACCTTGTTGATCAGTTTACCATCATTGTCGGCGTAGGCGTCGAACCGGTGGCCCAAAGCCCCGCGCAACAAAATTGCGGCAAGACTTTTGGCGCCCGGAGCAAATGGCGCGTTGACCTCTATTGCGGCGTCAACATCTCGCCAAACGCGCTTCTTCCACAATATATCCCGCTCCATTATGGTATCCCATGGAAGCCGGAATATTTCATTATCCGGTTTCAGGCCAGCGATGTCAGAACGCTTCAATTGGGAGGCACGGTCGTCTCTTTCTTGTAATTCCTGCGCGCCGGAACTACTGGCAAATATTCCCACTGAAACCGTGAGCAAGGCTAAAATCCTAAAAACTAAACTCATAGACGCCACTTTAATATGAAGATATGCCGTTGACCGGCAAAACGTTGCCCCAGTTTCATAAAATAGACCCATCCTCCCTAATTTTGCGTGGTATGAGTAACCTACCGATTCCTGAGAACGAGATGGAGCGTGTGCTCCAGCTTGCCGAGCTAAATATCGACTTCACCAATTTCGACAACTTTAAGCAGCTTGCGCGCCTGGCAGCCACAATAGCTGGCACTGAGATATCCTTTGTGAACATACTGGACTCCTATACGCAATGGACCGTATCGAAACATGGATTTGAGATAGACCAGATGCCACGTGAAGACTCTGTGTGCCAATACACCATTGTGGGCAGCGGCTCTTTTGAAGTAAATGACCTGGCAAACGACGACCGTTTCAAGGACAAATTTTACGTGTCGGGCGACCCCAACCTCCGCTACTACTTCGGCCTTCCACTGCAGTTTGACAATGTGAACCTGGGCGCATTGTGTGTAATGGACCGGCGACCACATTCCCTGTCTCCCGAAAAAACGGAGATGCTACGTATCATAGCAGAAGAAGTAGTGAGCAGGCTGCGTGTGTACAAATACATTGAGCAACTGCGCAACAACATAACAGACGTAAAAAGCACACAAAACAAAGTGTTGCATGACATACGCGGGCCCATCGGTGGTATCATTGGCCTTGCAGAGATCATACAAACACAGGGGAATGAGAACAAGCTGGATGAGGTGATAGACTTCATTAACCTCATTTACAAGGGCGGCAAATCTGTGCTGGAACTAGCAGACGAAATACTGGAAAACGATCAGAAACGTAACCGTAATGTGAAGAGCAATGAGCTGACACTGGTGCTGTTTCGTGAGAAGCTGGAAAAGCTTTATGTGCCACAGGCGAAAAGCAAGAATATTATGCTAACCTTTGCCACCTCCCGCCCAACGGAAGAGTTAGTGTTTCCGCACAACAAGCTGATGCAGATAGCGGGCAACCTCATCTCAAACGCCATAAAGTTTACGCCCAAATTCGGAGATGTAAAAGTTACCCTTTCACTAAGTGAAGAAGAAAAACAGAACACACTGAAAATAGCGGTGAAGGATAGCGGTGAAGGAATACCGGCAGACAAGGTAGAAGAACTGCTCACTGGCAAGGCGAAATCTACAGATGGCACGAGCGGCGAAAAGGGCTATGGTTTTGGGCTGGACCTTGTGAAACACTTAGTGCAGGGCATGAACGGCACTTTCAATATAACGTCAGAGCCACCGAATGGAGCGCTGTTTGAAGTGACCATACCGTATCCGAAGGGGTAGTTCCACTCACCCCCTCTTTTCATCTTTCGTATCTTTGTTCCTCAATCAACAAGGGATGGAGCATACCGAACTATCAGACGGCGATGGCTTCCTTACCGAAGAAGATAAGGAAGCCATTGGCCGGCGGATACCCGTAAAGGAATATGCGAAGGGCACTGTGCTGCTGCGCGAAGGTGAGGTGGCGCGGGAGTCGTACTTCGTGCTGAAGGGCTGCGTGCGCTGCTACTACATCATTGACGGCGAAGAGCGCACCACCGCATTTTATACTGAGAACGAATCTGCCGCCGCTCTGTCCAGCTATGCCCGCCAGTCGCCCTCTACCCACTTTATGCAGTGTGTTGAAGACTGCACCCTCTCTGTGCTGACCCATGAAAACGAGCAGGCGCTGATAAAGGAGTTCCCCGGCTTTGCTGCGCTGTGCCGCTCCTCGATGGAGGTGGGCTTTGGCCGCAGCCAGGACGAGCTGGCAGTCTATATTACACGAAGCCCGGAGGAACGTTACCAGCACCTGCAGGACACAAGGCCGGAACTGCTGCAACGTATTCCGCAGTACCATCTTGCCACCTACCTTGGTGTGAAGCCGGAATCGCTAAGCCGCATTCGAAAGCGCCTGGCCAACCGCTGAGCTTGCAACCGCAGGATGCTTATCTCTTTTTGTGCTGCCGCCCCGCACCAATAGCCAGATGGTGAAAGAAAACTCGCCAACCACGCCCGGCACTATTACTGCCATAGAAAAGTAGGTCTTGTAGGCGTCATAGTGCTGCATGCCAAACCGGGCGGTAGTGTCCAAAAGATACCCCACACCTGCTATGCACAGCAACGCCGCAATGACCCGCGGCACACTGCGCGACTGCATGGTCAGCGCCGCCAGCGCCAGGAGGTGCACACCAAAAAACACAAGCCCTATGAGCCAGGTGTTATTAAACGCTGCGAACGATTGCATAACCGCCGACTGTGTAAAGGACCCGACAGCTACATTGCCGCCAACCAGCCCGGGTATGGCCGCAAGATGAGCCAGCGCCATACCGAAAATAGCCACATTTACCAGCCTGAAGGCAGCCGCAAACATGGACAACTTTTCATTCGCCTGCCTGAAAAGAACAAACAGCGACCACGTGAGCACAAGGTCTGCCACCACCATCAGCACAAACGAAAGGACGCCCAGGCGAAACTGCCCCATATTGTTTGCTATGTTCTCTATTGTTTCAGCGGCACTACCTGGCACATACAGGCCCTCTACCACAAAGAAGTTGGCAAATATGCCGCTGAAGAAGATGACAAGGTAGCCCACACCCGCTACCAATGCCGTTTTGCGTTGCCCTTGGAGGGCTGTTTGATTTGTTCCGATGCTTTTCATACTGCTGTTTTGTTTTTCTGCAATGCAAAAGTATCGGGACGATTTGCCCTGTTTATTGACTTTGGTTAAGAACGCAAACAACTAGTGGCATAGCGCTACATCACAATATCATTCATAGCTTTCACCGGCTCAGGCAGCTCGGTTTCGCCCAGCATTTCGCGCATGTCTATTTCTATGTTGCGGCTAATCTGGCTTATCGGCACATCGTTAGGGCCACCTTCAAAGGGGTTCTCTGTCACTTCTCCTATCTGTTCCAGTACCAGGAACACCCAGCCTATCAGCACGCTAAATGGTACTGTAAGCCAAATGATGGGCTCTCCAAACTTGTCTACCAGCTTTGTAAACTCGCCCAGGAAGCCGAAAGGCAACATGGCACAAAGTGTGTTGGTAAAGTAAAGGTTTACACTTGAAAACTGGCGTGGGTAGGGTGTGTTCTTTATGCGCTCGCAGCGGCCCTCCTGGTCATACAGGTCGCGTAGCTGCTGCTCTATTACCGGGTAGCTAAACTCTGATATATACCCCGATCTGTTCAATTCCTTTAGCCGGTCTGACTGGTGTGCCACCAGTTGTGCGGCCTTGTTCTTCGATGCCATTACCCGTGCCAACTCTGTAGGTGAGAGAAAAGGTCGTAGTTCATCTTCCAGGGTAGTTTCGCGCTCAGGAATCTTGTAGTAGCGCATATACTCCCGGTTATAACTGCGCGTAAGTAAACTCTCCCACGGCTTTGTTTCGCGCAGTTGAAACCGCATGGCTGTAAGCCAGGCAAAGTGCCGGTAAAAAAGCTCGCGGTGTATATGCTCATCCTCCTCCAGACGAGGCATGCGCACAAAGTCGCGCGCCATGATGCCAAATGTGCGGCTGCTGTTAATGATGGCGCCATATATCTGGCGGGCCTCCCACCACCTGTTGTACGTTTGCGTATTCCTGAAGCCTGAAATGAAGGCCGCCGCTGTGCCCAGCAGCGCCACGGGCACCCAGGGTATCGCCAGCCACTTCCACCCCAGCCAATAGAAAAGCGCGGTGGGCACGATGCTCAATGCAAGCATCTTGTATATCTTCTTCCTTGTCCAGGGTATAAAATGCTTGAGGCGATAGTAACATCCTATATACATAATAGATGGTTTAAAACGGCTTTGCCGAATGTAGCCATCAAAGATAGTCGCAATAAAAATGTATCAAAAGAGCGTGTGATTGTGGGGGTTCGGCATTGTTTTTGCGTTATACCTTCAAATTCCAAACAACATGAAAAGGATAACCGTAACCGCTATCAGCACTGCAATAGTCTTAGCCGCTATTATCGTTGCTTCTTCATCCTGCCACAAAACCACCGGCTGCTACGACAAAAAACTGGAGGCCGTGTACAAAGAGCGTGCCTGCACTATGGACTGCCCCGGTGCAACGGGCTGCGACGGCAAAACATATTGCAACAGTTGCATAGCCGCACAGCATGGTATCAGAACCATGTAAGGCTGTTTGAAAAGCACTTCCTATTATCTTTGCGCGCCGCTTCCAAAAAATGGGGGCGGCGCTTGCATATGAACAATCGCCTGGAACAACTTCAGAAAGACATTCAGCCCCTGCGCGAAACGCTGGTGCACCATCCGCTATACGCATCTATCACCAACATAGGACAACTGCGCACCTTTATGGAGCACCACATATTTGCCGTGTGGGATTTTATGTCGCTGCTGAAAGCGCTGCAACGCGAGTTGACATGTGTAGATGTGCCCTGGGTACCAAGAGGTAATGCCAATACCCGCTACCTGATAAACGAAATAGTAACCGGCGAAGAAAGTGATGTGGACGCTCAAGGTAACCGCATGAGCCACTTTGAGCTTTACCTGGCTGCCATGCAGCAGTCGGGTGCCGATACGAGCCGCATAAACGCTATGCTGAGAGCGCTAGCCGACGGCGAAGGTGTGCGCGGAGCGCTGAAGAATTGCTGTGCCGATGGTTCAATATCAAATTTCGTGAATACCACTTTCGACGTAATAGCAACAGGCAAACCCCACGTTATGGCAGCAGTGTTCACCTTTGGCCGCGAAGACCTCATTCCGGGTATGTTCCTGTCCTTTGTGGCTGAGCTGAACAAGCAAGGGCATAATGCCGACATCTTCCAGTACTACCTGGAACGCCACATAGAGGTAGACGGCGACCACCACTCTCACCTGGCATATGAAATGACGGCACAATTATGTGGTGATGATGATTCAAAATGGAAAGAGGCACGGGCCGCCGTGGAGCAGGCATTGCATGCCCGCGTGGGGCTGTGGGACGCCATACTTGCAGCGTGCTAACCACCCACCAAATAGCAAAATACTTCCTACCTTCATTCTGCTATGATGCAGAATAAAGAAGACCTCTTCCTGGAGCGCTATAATAAGCTGAATGACCGCCAGAAAGAGGCGGTAGATACCATATACGGACCTGTGATGGTAATAGCCGGCCCCGGCACCGGCAAAACGGAAGTACTGGCTATGCGCATTGCCAACCTCCTGCGCAGCGAAGTGCAGGTGCAGCCGCAAGAGGTACTTTGCCTTACCTATACCGACGAGGCCACCAACTCTATGCGTCGTCGACTGGTGCAGATAGTGGGCAATGCTGCCCACAAGGTAAACATCTTCAATTTTCACAGCTTCTGTAACATGGTTATCCAGAACAACAGCGAGCTATTCAGCAAGCGCGACCTGCAGATCATAGACGAACTGCAGAAGGCCGAGTTGATGCACGAAATACTTGAAACACTGCCGCAGGGTCATAAGCTGCGCCGTCTAAGTGGGGATATTTACAACGACTCCAACAAGCTGGGCAACCTCTTCGAGATGATGAAGCGCGAGCACCTGACACCGGACGATATATCTGCTGCAATAGACGAATACATCGCGAGCCTGCCGGAAAGGAAAGCATATCAATACCAACAGAAGTACAAGAACTTTCAGAAAGGCGACCTGAAACAGAGCGCAATAGACGAGGAAACAGCCCGGATGGAAAATACGCGTGCTGCAGCCTACCTCTTCAATACCTACCAGGAGCGCATGCGCGACAAGGGTCTATACGACTTCAGCGACATGATACTGTGGGTGCTCAACGAGTTTGAGCGCAACCCCGTGTTGCTGCAGAGCTACCAGGAGCGCTACCAGTTTATACTTGTAGATGAGTTCCAGGACACGAATGGCTCTCAGTATGATCTGCTCAACTACCTCACATCCTACTGGGATGAGCCCAACATATTTGTTGTGGGCGATGACGACCAAAGTATCTACGAGTTCCAGGGTGCGCGCATTCGCAACATTGTGGACTACTATACGCGCTACCGCGAGGGCATAAAGGTTATTGTGCTGCCCCACAACTATCGCTCTTCTCAGGCGGTAATAGATAAGGCCATGGCCACCATACAGCACAACAAGCAGCGCCTTGTAAGCCAACTTTCGGAGCTGAAGCTGGATAAGAACATTGTGGCTGCTAACGACCGATTTGCAGGTGGAAAAAACACTGTAAAGCCAATTGTGCGGAGCTATCAAAACACACTACAGGAGGAGGCCGACACGGTATTGCAGATAGAGCAACTGCGCCAGCAGGGCGTGCCGCTGAATGATATAGCTATTCTCTACTCGCAACATAAACAGGCAGAGAACATAATAGCGCTATTTGAACGAAAAGGGATTCCGTACAACGTAAAGAAGGCTGAAAATATACTTGACCACCCGCTCACTATACAAGTACTCAATGTGCTTCGCTATCTCGATGCGGAGCGCAAAAAGACTTTTGATGGAGAAGCGATACTGTTTGAGCTGATGCACTCGCCCTGGCTGGGCATAGACGCAGGCGACATAGCGGCGCTGGCACTTCACATGCAGCAAAGCAAGAAAGAAACAGGGCCACTCAGGTGGCGCCTTCTGCTTTCTAATCCGCTACTTATAGAGTCACTGAATCTATCGTCAGCACAGGCTATGCACCGCCTTGGCCGTAACCTGGATGAATGGGAACGGCAACAACTAGCTATGCCACTGCCGCTGCTGGTAGAGAAGATAGTACATGAAAGCGGAATAGTGGCGCATCTACTCAAGAATCCCGACCACATATGGAACCTGCAGGTGCTTAATACGCTGTTCGACTACATAAAGGAAACCTACTCCCGTCGCCCGCGCATACGCCCCGGTGAATTTATTCAGATTACGGAGCGTATGGACAAAGAAGGCATCTCAATGCCGCTGCAGCGAGTAGTTCAGAGCGACAATGGCGTGCATTTTTACACTGCTCACAGTTCTAAAGGCAATGAATTCGAGTATGTATTTCTCATCGGCTGCCAGGCTAAATTCTGGGAGAAGAAACGTGGTGCCGGCAGCGAATACAAATTGCCGGACACCATCACCGCCACAGAGGTAGATGCCGACAGCACCTACAAGCAAGAGGTGGCGCGCAGGCTCTTTTATGTGGCGCTTACCCGTGCAAAGAAACACCTCATCGTTTCCTATGCGTTAAACGAGAATGCAGGCGGGAACCAAACTGCGTCCGCATTCATAGACGAGATATGCACTGAAGAGGAAAGGGAACAGGCAAGAGTACCGGTAGCAATTGTGGCTGACCATATAGCATGGGCAATGAAACCGGTGGACGAAGTGCGGATAAAAATTGCGAATGCGGCCTGGGTAGACCGCATGCTGCAGCAGTTCATCATGAGTGCCACACAGCTTGCCAGGTTCCTGCGCTGTCCACTAACCTTCTACTATGAAACAGTGCTGAAGGTGCCGATGCAAAAAAGTGACGCATTTGGCTTTGGTAGCGCCATACACAATACCCTGGAGCGCATGATGCTGGAAATGAAAAGCAACAAAGGTGAATTCCCAGATAAAGAGCGCGTGCTGTCCTTCTTCCGTTCAGAGCTCTACAGGGAGTCAGCAGCATTCACACAGGTTCAGTATGAACGCAGAATGGAACAGGGGCTCACCCTGCTCAGCGACTACTATGACCACTTTGTGCCTACCATGCACAAGGATGTAGAAATAGAATACAAGGTGCCCCGCTATATGCTGGATGGCGTACCCGTAACCGGCAAGATAGATAAGATAGAACTGTACGGAGATAGCTGTAAGGTCATTGACTATAAGACAGGCTCGCCTGACAGCACGTTTTCCTCGGCAAACCTGCTGGGGCCGAATGAAAAAGATCCAAGCGGCGGCGATTACTGGCGACAGATGGTATTCTACAAACTGCTGCTGGAGCGATATGAAGACAGGAATTGGCGGGTGAGCTCAGGGGAATTTTTGTACGTGCAAAAGATGAAAAACGGTGAGTATAAACGATATACAATTCCCTTCAGTCCCACGGATGAGAACGTTGTGCTTTCGCAGCTCAAGGACGCATACTCGCGCATCATGAACCATGAGTTCGACCGTGGCTGTGGAAAGGAGGAATGCCATTGGTGCAACTTTGCAAAACGCTATGAACTGGTTCGTCAGCCAGAGGAGGCAGAGATGGACGACGAATAACTATTTTTCATAACTTTATACGAAACTCACTAGTTATGAAACATACCCTCCTTTTAATTGCATTGGCATTTATCACCCTCGCGTCTTGCAAAAAGAACGACAATGTAGCTGCAAAACCGTCAACACCGCTCATAAAAGGCAAATGGGTGTATGTGGGATGGACAGGTGGGTTTACCGGCGTAATGACGTTGCAACCAGCCACCGTGTCTTATACGATGCATCTGAAACCGGACTTTACATTCATCAATACCTACGGCACTACCACCACTACCGGCACTTATTCGCTTAGCACGTCCGGCAGCTATACGCGGATTAATTTTATTGCTGCGCCTACCGGTGGAAGTGGTGGTCCTTCTACTACGTTCGGCAGTCTCTATAATTACGTAACCTGGGCCGATACTCTTGTTTTGTGGATGCCATTTGCCAACGACGGCGTAAACAGCTATTTCAAGAAATATTAGCAGTTCAAGCTCCCATCAGCAAATGAAACTCGCATTTATCTTTCTGTTCAGCTGGATGTTCCTAAACGCTTCTTCTTGCAGCAAGAAAGGCACCACACCTTCCGGCAACTCTATCACCGGCAAGTGGAACCTGGTGCTAATGACAGGCGGCATAGGCAGTGTGCACCTTACGGCAGACCAGTGGGGGCATACACGCAGCTATGACCTGCATGCCGACGGCACCTACATTAAGCGTGAAGATGGGAAACCGGCCAAGGGCACCTATAGCCTGGGGACGGAGACGCAGAAGAGAACTAACACGGTGATAGATATTGTGACATTGGATGGCAGTGAAAAATACACCTACTCGTTTGCACACGATACGCTGATCCTTAGTATGTACGGCATTTCAGACCCTATGTATGACTGGTACGTGAAGGAGTAAATTGCCCATTGAAGTCCAAATCCCGTTCCAGCTTTCAAAAAATATACTCATGAGACTACTTCACTTCTTCATCTTCATTATGTGCCTGGTGGTTATTAGCTCCTGCAAAAAGAGCGATAAACAAAGGAACGCCATAGAAGGCAAGTGGGAGATGGTGATGGTAACCGGGGGAATTGGCGGCGTTCATCTTACAGGCGCAGACCTGCCCTACACACAAACATACATCTTCGATAACAACGGCACATTTACCTGGGTGTTTGATGCAAAAACGCGCACGGGACACTACACCCTGGGCAAAGACAAACTTAGCGGCACTACAACAGAAATTGACATAGTGAATCTTGACGCCGGTGTAGACTACCAATATTCCTTTAGCCATGACACGCTGGTATTGAATGCCTATGACCATACAGACATTACCTACGAGTGGTTTGTACGCAGGTAGTCAGTTGGCAGTAACAAAGTAGTTAGCATATTCCGCCGATGAGTAGCCTTTCTCCCGCAGATCATTCACAAAGCGCAGCACCTCTGGCTTTATGTCCTTCTTAAGCCTGTTGCGAAGGTTCAGTTTAAAGCTCAGGTACATGCTGGTACGCGTACCGAGCGTGGCATGATGTAGCGGATAAAATGAAAATACCAGTGCCGGCCAGCTGGCCGGGCTGCCCTGCGAAAAAGCCACTGTAACCGGCATGCCGCTGATATCGCCCTTTATACGCTCTGTAGTGAAGAAAATACGGTTGTGTTCGTTGTGCAAAAGCACATTATACCCCTCTCTGAAAAGCGGCAGGACTGACAGTGAAGATCGGTCTTCTATAATGCGCCGCATGGTTCGGTAAAAGCTGATGCCGCGCAAAACGAAAAAACCGGTAATAGCACCGGATAGCAACATAGTGAACATGACTATTCGCGAAAATGAGAGGTGTTCCCGTACACCCAGCGCCAGCAGGCACAGCATACTGCCTGCAAAAGACGATGCTGCAATAAAAGATACCTTGCTACCATTGTGCTCCCAGAATTTCATAAGCGCGTGTTGTTAATCAGTTTGTTACAAATAGGGGTACAGAAAAAAGGAGCGTTGAGCCGGGTAGCAAGAGCATTCGGAAGATAGAGGTTCCCGAGTCATGAAAATGATAGAACAAAAATTATGCCAATTTGTTAAAATTGAACACCCTGAGCAGCTGGCACAGAAGCTGTATTCGCTGACTCATTGAGTTTTCGAATTGAATTGTTATGACAAACTTCGTTTCCATTTCGTTTTCCAAACATCATCATTTTCATTATCTTCAACAAAAAAAGACACACTATGCAATTACTTGATGGCGTGCTCGTGTCCGGGCATATTAAGGAGCAGATAAAGCAGGAAGTAAAAGACTGGCAGGCAGGCGGCGGCAAGCAGCCACACCTGGCAGCTATTCTTGTAGGCAATAATCCCGCCAGCGAGGCATATGTGGGCAGCAAAGTGAAGCATTGCGAAGAACTGGGTTTTGGCTCTACCCTTTTGCGCTTGCCTGCTAATATTACCGAGGCGCAACTAATAGATGAAGTAAACAAGCTGAACAATAACGATGAGGTAGATGGTATATTAGTGCAGCTACCGCTGCCTAATCATATTTCACCCGATGCGGTAATCAATGCCATTCACCCCGATAAGGATGTAGATGGCTTCCACCCTATATCGCAAGGCCGCATGTTGCTGGGTCAGCCTACTTTCCTGCCGGCAACACCATATGGCATTATGCTGATGCTGGAGTACTACAAGATTGATACTACAGGCATGCACTGCGTGGTCATTGGCCGCAGCAACATAGTAGGCACACCTATGACTATCCTTATGAGTCGCGCGGGAAATCCGGGCAATGCCACGGTGACAATGTGCCACTCTAAAACAAAGAACCTTAAAGACTTCACACGCAGTGCTGACATTATCGTTGCTGCCATTGGCCGCCCTCGTTATGTTACAGCAGACATGGTAAAGGAAGGTGCAATTATCATAGACGTGGGTATCAACCGCGTGGACGATGCTACAAAGAAAAGCGGCAGCCGCCTGGTAGGCGATGTGGACTTCGATAACGTGGCTCCATTGTGTAGCTATATCACCCCTGTACCAAAGGGTGTAGGGCTTATGACCATTTGCGGCCTCATGAAAAACACGTTACTCGCAGCAAAGTTGCGCGGTAAAAAGTAGCCAAGGTACTCTGCTCTTATTTCAGCACTGGCGATGTGCCGGTATCCACCTGCACGTAGCCATATTTTATGGCCGCTTTTACCAGGCCGGCAGTGGTCTTTACAGCCAGCTTGTTAAAGAGGTTGTGTTTATGGCTGTCAACAGCCTTGGCACTTGTGTGCATTCTCGTGGCAATTTCGGCGGCAGAGAGTTCGTCACAGCATAGTCTTAGAACTTCGGTTTCTGCAGCAGTTAGTTTGGGATGTTTTATCTCTCCGCGTGCTATGGACCGCATGTAACGTTGCTCTTCTACATCTGAGAAGTAGGCACCTTTGTGATACACGCTCATCACTGCTTCACGCAGCACGTCTGCACGCGCATCTTTCGTTACATAGCCCTTTGCACCGGCGGCGATCATACGCGTGAAGTAAAGGCTTTCTGAATGGACGGTGACCACTAAAACCCTGATTTCGGGCCAGGAATCCCGTATTTCCTCTGCGGTTTCAAATCCGTTCTTTAGCGGCATCGAAATATCGAGCAAACAAACGTCCGGTAAGACATCGGCATCTTTAAGGCGTTGCAAAAGCTCCACTCCATTTGCAGCCTGAATAATTACTTCGAAGCCCATCTTGCCTAAAAGAGAGGCAATACCTTCGCGCACTACAAGGTGGTCATCTGCGATAGCTATCTTTATCATACGGTGACGATTAATGCATTATAAAGATACGCAGTAAATTATATTATTTGTCACATCTATCGGAAAATTATTACAAATGTAATGTGGTGGCCTAGGTCTTAATCACAAAAATGCTCGAAACAGTTGTTGATTCGGTCAAATCCTGAACCTATTACAAACTGTGAAGGAAATAGATATAGCATAGTGTCGGCAGCCATCCTTATTATACAGGTTTTTGCATCGTTGTGGGGCAGGAGAAACAAATAGGTACTGCCGCTATCGGTAATATTGCCCTGTGTAGTGTAGGCTACCTTCACATAGTATTTGTACTTCAATGCAATATGTCCGGTATTCATGTCGGTCCCGTCCCAGATGATTCCGGAGGGAGTGCCTGAATGATACACGCGGATGCCGGTAGTATCATAAATATCCAGCGAAAATGATGTGAAATTACAGTCTACAGGTGCCAATCCGTATGTATCGTTGATGCCATTGCCGTCCGGCGTAATAGCTGTTGGTAGGTATACATCCAGTGCGTCACCTTTTCCTTTGAATGGAGCGGTACAGGATGCCTTGAGCGATTGGGCAAATGGCGACAATTGAGTCTGCGTCTCATTGTGTTTTACTTTTTTACACGAGGCAACTGTAAGGATAAGGACGGCGAGGAGAGTATAGGAGTTCTTCATCTTCTGTTTTTTGTACAAAATGTATACTGATATTGCATTCATAATAGCCAACAAAAGGACGTGGACATTAGAGCTTACGACACCCAATACTATATAACACAAAGTGCTGATTTGCTACTGCGATCTTTATCAAACGGTGACAATTAACGCATTATAAAGGTACGCGACAACTTATATAAACTCAATTAAATTTTGATGAAGAAATGACTATTATAGTTTGAACCGCTTTTAGCCCGAGAGTGGGGAAAATCGAATTTTCAATAACTTCACATCATGAAAAAATATACCTCTCTCGCAACTGCCTGCCTGTTTGCGCTAAACACAGGTGCGCAAATAATATCCACCATTGCAGGTACTGGCATAGCAGGGTACTCCGGTGATGGAGGCCCAGCTACCTCTGCAAAGCTCAATTTTTGTCATGGCCTCTCGACGGATGGCGGCGGCACTATAGTGGTAACCGACCATGACAATAACCGGGTGCGATATATAAACACCTCGGGCGTAATTACCACTTTCGCCGGAATCGGCGTTCCGTCGTTTAGCGGCGATGGCGGCATGGCGGCGTCTGCGGGCGTGTATCAGCCCTTTGATGTACTTGCTGCTAATGATGGCGACTGGTATATTGCTGACACCTGGAACAATCGCGTAAGGAAGGTGAGTGGCCTCGGTATCATCACCACTATTGCAGGTAACGGATCTTATACTTCTACCGGCGACGGCGGACCTGCCACCGCAGCCTCCATGATGAGACCCTCGGGCATTGCATTGGATGCCACCGGCAACCTTTACATTGCCGACCAATACAGTCACCGCGTGCGGAAAGTGAACCTTGCCACCGGCATCATCACCACCATAGCAGGAACCGGAACCTTTGGCTACAGCGGCGATGGCGGGCCTGCTACTGCTGCAAGGCTTTACTACCCAAACTTCCTTTATGTTGATGCCGCCGACAACCTATACATTACCGATAATGGCAACCACAGGATAAGAAAAGTAAACACGTCAGGCATTATCACCACATTTGCGGGTACGGGCGTGCCGGGTTTCAGCGGCGATGGCGGACCGGCTACTGCAGCGCAGCTATATTATCCCGCCGGCATGACTATGGATGCGGGGGGAAATGCGTATATCGTGGATCACATGAACCATAGGATAAGGAAAGTTGATGCAACCGGGTCCATTTCTACTATAGCAGGTAATGGGATAGCTGGCTATGGCGGCGACGGCGGCCCTGCAACACTTGCACAGCTTAATAGACCCACCGATATTGCCGTATTGCCAACAGGCGACCTCGTAGTTTGCGATCGTTATAATAGTCGTCTGCGTCTTATAACAATGTCTTACCCTCCAGTATTCACCGGTGGAGCCACCTACTCTCTGGTAGCTTGCGTTGAAGCGGCTGAGCCACTGGATTTACCACTTACAGTATCTGATGCCAGCACCAGTGGAACAGAGACCTGGACAGTGCTTACATCTCCCCTGCATGGCTCGCTAAGCGGATTCCCCGCTACAGCTCCTTGTTCGGGAGGCCTCGTTTCTCCTCCGGGCACATCGTATACCAGTGCAGTTGGTTACACCGGTGCCGACAGCTTTGTAGTTCGCGTTTTCGATGGCTCGGCATCAGATACTATCAAGGTTTTGGTAACGGTTAGCCCCACCCCTTTACCGGCAGTAATTAGCGGCGATGACACAATATGTGTAGGCTTTACGGCCACACTTTCAGCATCGCTCTCGGGCGGCACATGGATAAGCACCAACCCTTCTGTCGCCACTGTGCTTAGCGGAGTGGTGACGGGTGTGGCTGTGGGAATAGACACCATCCGTTACACAGTAAGTAGTAGCTGCGGCAGTTTGTCCTCTGAACACCCAATTTCTGTGGTGCCAGCTACTGAATGTGTAACCTCAGGAATAGAAACTGCGCTACCGGACAACAGGGAGATCATTGTGATGCCAAACCCTGGTAACGGTGCATTCACGGTGCTGGTGCCCGGCGCCAAGGGCCGCATTTCCGGCGTGCTTTATGATCTGCTTGGGCGTGCTGTCAGGGAGTTTTCCTTTGAAGGCGACAGTATCTCGCTCGAAAACAATCTCCAGCCAGGCAACTATATTCTGTCCGTTTCAGGGCAGAACGGTAAGTGGCAGCAACGCGTGGTGATACAGAGCCAGGTCGCAAGCTTATAGGCTGTAGGTACAGAGCAGGAAAAAAATAGCTGCAAGTTACTCAGACCCTCATTCGCCACAGTAGTATGATCTGAATGAGCGAACTCACTGTGCCGGCCAGGGCATACCAAAGTGAGCAAATGTTGGCTACCAGCATGATGGTTCGGTATTTCTCAGGTTCGCTCAGAAAGAGTGCTGTTATCGCCATGCCCGCTAAGCCCCAAAGCACAAAGACTTGTTTCATCAACGTTCCCTCGGGCTCTATCCCCACCGCAGATACTACCCTGCTCCACGGCCCCAACTGGCCTTGATAATTACCTGAAGATGGCGTGATGTAGTGGCCCGCTATCAATGCCCTGCTCCCGTCAAAGGACATATAGCCGAAGTTGAGTGCAGCAAGTATCACTATGATCCATTTCATTACAGATAGATTATGCGCCAATGCAAGGTACTGATTGTATTATCCCCTGCCCAAATCCTGATTTAGTTTTCAACACCTACTTTTGCACCGTGAACTTAGACATACAGATAGCACAGTATCCCGTAATGGAGCACTTCTACACCCTGCAGGGAGAGGGCGTGCATACCGGCAAGGCGGCATACTTCATACGCCTGGGGGGCTGTGATGTGGGCTGTGTGTGGTGCGATGTAAAGGAAAGCTGGGATGCAGCAGCACACCCTGTAATGACCAATGTGGAGCTGGCGCAAACTGCAGGATCTTATGAGGGCAGAATAGCTGTGATAACCGGCGGCGAGCCCGCTATGCACAACCTTGAAGCATTATGCGACGCCCTGCACGCCACCGGCTTCCGGGTACATATTGAAACATCGGGTGCGCACCCACTCTCCGGGTCGCTGGACTGGGTCACGCTTTCGCCAAAGAAATTCAAAGCGCCACTGAATGAAAGCCTTGCAGCGGCTAATGAGCTGAAAGTGGTGGTGTACCATAAAAGCGACCTCGACTGGGCCGAGCAGCATGCGGCCAGGGTAGGTGCAGATTGCAAGCTATTCCTGCAACCCGAGTGGGGTAAGCGTGATGTGATGACACCGCTTATCATAGATTATATAAAGGAGCATCCACGCTGGCAGCTATCTTTGCAAACTCACAAATACATCAACATACCATAGCACATGACGTGGCTCGATACCATTATCCTCAGTATTGTAGAGGGTATTACTGAATTTCTGCCCATTTCTTCTACCGGCCACATGATACTGGTAGATGCCATCATGAACCATGGCAAAGCCCGGACGGCCGATGAGGTTGAGTTTGCCAAGCTGTTTGAAGTGTGTATTCAGCTCGGCGCCATCCTGTCCGTAGTAGTGCTCTACTGGCAAAAGTTTTTCGACTTCAAACGGCTCGACCTATACTTCAAGCTCATTGTTGCTGTGTTCCCGGCATTGCTCTTTGGAAAACTCTTTTCTGAAAAGATAGATGAGCTACTGGAAAGCCCTACCACAGTGGCGGTGGCCCTCTTAGTGGGTGGTATAGTGCTGCTGTTTGTAGATAAGCTCTTCGGCAAGAGTGGTGTAGATCATGAGCAAAACCTGAGCTACAAGCGCAGTTTTATGATAGGCCTTTGGCAGGTGGTGGCGATGATACCTGGCACCAGCCGCAGCGCGGCCACAATTATTGGTGGCATGCAGCAGGGCCTCACGCGCAGGTTTGCAGCAGAGTTCTCTTTCTTTCTCGCAGTGCCCACTATGATGGCCGCCACCGGGTACAAACTGCTGAAAGCAACCCAGGAACACCCCGAAATGCTGAAAAACAAAGACAACCTTGCAATGCTGGGCGTGGGCAATGTGATCGCCTTTATTGTTGCCTTCATCACCATAAAAACCTTTATCCAGTTCCTGCAAAAAAACAGCCTGCGCGCCTTTGGTGTGTACCGCATACTGGCGGCAGTTGCAATATTCGCACTGATGTTCATGGGCAGAATAGGATAGCACAGCGCACGAAAAAACCCGCCTTGAGGGGCGGGCTGTTAATTTCGTCGCGTTGGTAAACGGCTGATCAATACTCATCTTCATTAAAGAAGAAATCTTCCTGCGTAGGATAGTCGGGCCAGATATCTTCTATGCCCTCATAAATTTCTCCTTCATCATCAAGCTCCTGCAGGTTCTCCACTACTTCCAGCGGCGCACCTGAACGGATGGCGTAGTCGATCAGCTCATCTTTTGTTGCGGGCCATGGTGCATCCTCTAAGTGTGATGCGAGTTCTAACGTCCAAAACATATCTAATATTCTTTAATTTTGGTGAGCTTTCCGCAAATGTAAGAGAAAAATCAAAAAACAAAAGACAATTTTTGAATGCCATGAAAGCATAACAAATGCGTGGCTTTGGCGTTATTTTTTGTTCACTCGCGGTCACTAATGCTACCAATTAATAGATAACTTGCAGCAGTATGTTGTCGGCTAAAAACCTCTCTAAAAAGTATGGCTCGGTTCCGGTGGTGAATGATGTGTCGCTGGACGTGGGCAAGGGGGAGATAGTGTCGATAGTGGGACCGTCAGGGGCAGGCAAGAGCACGCTGCTGCACATACTGGGCGGGCTGGACAAGGCCGATGCCGGGAGTGTGCTCATCAGCAACACGGACATGCTGAAACTGCCGTCGCGGAAGCAAGCCCAGTTTCGCAACACACACATTGGCTTTGTATTCCAGTTTCACCACCTGCTTCCCGAGTTCAGCGCCACTGAAAATGTATGCATACCTCTGTGGATCAAGGGTGTGGACAAAAGAGAGTCAGTGAAGCTGGCGCAGGAAATGCTGGAGATAGTGGGTCTTGGGCACCGCCTGGGCAATAAGCCATCAGAGCTCTCCGGTGGAGAACAACAGCGTGTGGCTATTGCCCGTGCACTGGTAACACGCCCATCTGTAATAATGGCCGATGAGCCTACCGGCAACCTGGACACCGAGAATGCGCACAATGTGCATGAACTGTTCCTGAAGCTCCGTGATACGTTCAGTCAAACGTTTATCATGATCACGCACAACGATGCCCTTGCTAAAATGACCGACCGCACCCTGCACATGCAGGATGGGAGGATCAACCCCAACCCCTTGCCTACCGGCAGGCAGGCCTAAAGGGGCTTCCCCTGGTCTTTGCCCTTTCACCTAGAGCCCAAAATGGTAGTTGCTGAGCGATAGTAATCGACCCTTTGAATACGCATCACGTGCGATCCATTACCTTTGCCACCTGCGTTTTAAGAGATGAAGTATTTCAGAGAATACCCCTGGGGATTTCAATTGAGCCTTTTCCTGCTCATGGCGTTTACGTTTATTTCGGGTGCTTCTGCCATTGTACAGTCTGTGCTGCCAAAAGCTACGGGGCATAGCATTGAAGAGATATTGGCATTTACCACGGGCGGCTCAGCCTCACTTAAGCATGCGTTCCTTGCATTCCAGGCGCTAAACAGTGTATCCGTGTTCTTTCTGCCGGCTGCGGTATTTGCCTATCTTGCCACACCACGCCCGGCTGCCTACCTGGGCGTGCGCAAGCCCGGCAAACCCGTACATTGGCTACTATCAGTACTGATAATGGCCGGGGCCATGCCTGTGCTGATGATGATACAGCAGCTCATGCACAATATCGACTTCGGGCCCGGTCTCAAAGCGAGCCACGAAGCCCAGATGAAGCTTTCCGAGGCGTTGATGGTAATGAATTCGCCGGCAGAGTTCATCTCTGTTTTCCTGGTCATGGCCATAACACCGGCTATCGGGGAGGAGTTATTCTTCAGGGGAGTTTTCCTCAGGTTTGTCCGCAAGCGTACTCTTAACATGGTGGTGCCCGTACTATTTACAGCAGTCATCTTCTCATTTGTACATCCCAATCTATATGGCTACATTTCCATCTTCCTTGCCGGGGTGTTGCTGGCGGTCATATACCAGCTTACCGGTTCCATACTTTGCAGTATGGCAGGCCATCTTTACTTCAACGGCCTGCAGGTAGTGCTGCTCTACTTTGGCAACTCAAACGCCACCATTAAAGATTTTGTGAGCCGCGAGCAGGTATCCTGGACGTTTGTAACCGCCGGGGCCGCAGTATTCGCAGGCTCATTTTACCTCCTGCTAAAGTCTGCAACCCCATTGCCGGTAAATTGGACTGACGATTTTTCCCGTGCCGAAATAGACGAGCGGAATAGTGGCAAGTCGGCCCTTTAGCTCCCTTTAAATCTTTTGCCCGCGATTCCTTAAAGAACATATATTTACAGCCCTGATGGACTTAGTAAAATTCAAAGCACGCTCAAAAGCGAAGCGTGCACCGCTCACAGAATTTCTTGCGAAGTTTGATATAGTAGTGCCGCCCGATATGGACGCAATTGCCTCAAAGGCAAACGAAGAGGTATGGAAGGAAATCGACTGTACTACATGCGCAAATTGCTGCAAGACCATGTCGCCTACCTTCTCGCCTAAGGACATCAAGCGCATTGCGGCGCACCTGCAAATGAAGCCCAATGAGTTTAAGGAAAAGTACTTGTACAAGGAAGAAGAAACAGGCGACTGGATGAATAAACAGCAGCCATGCCAGTTTCTGGAAAACAATATGTGCACGATCTATGATGTGCGCCCTGACGACTGCGCCGGCTTTCCCCACCACCACCTAAAACCATTCGACATGTATAACGACATGTACCGCGACAACCTGAAACACTGCCCGGCAACCTTGCTGCTGGTAGAGAAGGTGAAGGCTGCTGTGGAACGCAAGTGGGATATGAATGGATAGAAAGACACTCTGTTGCTAAGTATCACTGCGCCCAAAGATCATTTCAGTTCTTTGGCGACCTTTCCTTGAAAAGTAGGGGTAAAAGCACTTCATAGCGTTTTTATATCGCGAGGCTTTTGCCATAGCCTGCCGATATTTGCCTTATGTCCCATTATTCACTACTGGAGCATCTTTTGTTTCCGCCCACGCACATAGGTGAGCAGCGGATTGTTAATGCCATGGCGGGAAAGACGGTAGTGATAACGGGTGCCAGTTATGGGATAGGCGAGCAATTGGCGTATCTGTTCGCGGGTACTGGCGCCAAAATGGTGCTGGTGGCGCGAACGGAGGATAAACTGCAACATGTAAAAGCGGAAGTGGAGCGGCATGGCGGCAAAGCAATAGTCCTGCCGGCAAACCTTGCTGACCCGTCATCTGTCGACAAGTTAGCGGAGCAATTGTTAAACCTGCAGGGTGGCATAGATTATTTCATCAGCAATGCAGGTAAGTCCATACGCCGCCCGCTGTCTGAGTCGCTGGACAGATACCACGACTTCACTCGCACAATGGGAGTAAACTACCTGGGGCCTGTTCAGTTGCTATTGAAGGTATTGCCCTCCATTGTGCAAAATAGGGGCCATATCATCAACGTGTCTTCGGTTAGTGTGCTATTGCCGCCTGCTCCAAGATGGGCAGCCTACCAGGCATCTAAGTCGGCAATGGACCAATGGTTTCGAAGCGCAGTGCCTGAGCTTGAAGCGAGCGGCGTTTGCACTACGACGATTTACCTTCCACTCGTACGCACGCGCATGATTGCGCCGACAGAAGCATATAACAATGTGCCGGCCATGGACCCTGTGCACGTGGCACGGAAGGTATGCCGGGCTATGTACAAAAAGCAAAGAATAATAAGGCCGTGGTGGTTACCGGTGGTCGAGCTGGCATCGCTTTTGCTACGAAGACCATGGCAGTGGTGGAGTACTTACAAACTGAAAAAGCAAAAATGACGGCGAGCCTCAGCAAAATATATAGGAGTGGCTTGCTATCACCTGTTGGCATTAGTCGGCTGGTGGGGTCTTTCATGCGCAGCGGTGTAAATCTTATGGCGCTGATGCGCTACACCGCTACCCGTTATCCGGCCAGGGTAGCAGTAACAGATGATAATGGCAGTATCACTTATGGCGAGCTGTATAACGGCACACAACAGTTGGTACACGCACTGCAGGCCGACTATGTCCTGGCACCGGGGAGGCGTGTTGCAATAGCCTGCAGAAATCACCGTGCATTGGTAAGCGCGGTTTTCGCTGCCTCGGCCACAGGGGCAGACATATACATGCTGAGCCCGGATATGAACTCAGCACAACTTTCTAAGCTCTGTACTAAATATAATTTTCATCTCTTCATTCACGATGAGGACATAGCTGCGAAGCTTCCTGCGGATGACGCAACGACTCTATTGCCAGCCTACGCAGCTAACGTGGACTCTGTAAGTAGCCTTTGCCAAAGACGAGGAAGCATCAAGCGGCGTTATGCTCAGGCCGGCAACCTGGTAGTACTTACCGGCGGCACTACCGGCGAGCACAAAACAGCGCCCCGACGGCAGGGAGTGGCACGATACGTAAGCCCCCTCATGGCCCTCATCTCGCAAGCTAACATTGGTAGCCGTCGCACGGTATTCATCGGTACGCCCCTCTGCCACGGTTTTGGCCTGGCAGGTTTATTTGTGGCAGTACTTATGGGCTCGGAGATGTGTATGATGGAGCGGTTTGATGCAAGGCTTGCATGTGTGCTCATTGGAACGCGCAAGGCTGATGCTGCCGTGCTGGTGCCCATCATGTTGCAACGGATGCTGGCGGCGGATGCATCAGGGCTTTCAACCCTGAAAACCGTGATAAGTGGCGGTGCCCAGCTGAGTGAAACACTGGCAAGGGAAACGCTGAGCCTTCTGGGGCCTGTACTTTATAATCTATACGGCACCTCTGAGGCCGGCTTTTCGCTGATGGCTACTCCTGCTGATGTATTGCTTTATCCCGGGACTATCGGCAGGCCAATAGCCGGTGTAGAGGCGCATATAGCCGATGAGAATGGGAATACGATGCCGCCGGGTGAAACAGGGCAACTATACTTGCGGAACGGTTGGGCCATAAACCATGCCGCAGGCAAGTGGGTGCCGACAGGCGACCTTGCCCTTTGCAATAAGGAAGGATATTATATTCTTCAGGGCCGCACGGACGACATGATCGTCTCCGGAGGGGTAAATGTATATCCTGCGGTTGTGGAGGATGCACTGCTGCAACATCCCGCCGTAAGGGAATGTGCTGTTGTGGGTGTCGAGGATAGCGAGTTCGGGCAGCGGCTGGTGGCTTTTGTGGTTCTAAAGCGTGCATTTGGCGTGACCGAGTTAGTTCAGTGGCTAAAACAAAGGGTGGCACGGTATGAGCTGCCGCGGGAAATACGCTTAGTTACGGAATTGCCCTACACTGCAGTAGGCAAGCCCGATAAAAGAGCGCTGCATGCCATGAGCTGACGATGTATACTCCGCGACCAAGAGTAGACCGCTACTGTTTTGCTATCGTTAGCCGCACGGGACGGCCGGAGACAGTTGCCCCCTGCAACAAGTAGAGTCCCGGCTCATAAGGCCGCATGTCTATGCTGCAGACCTTACCCTTCATCTGTACGTGATCCAGTGACCGACCAGTAATATCAATAAGCCAAAGGTCGGCTCCATCGGCCGCACTATTTATATACAATTTTTCCTGTACAGGATTTGGGAAGGCTGTGAAATTCGCCTGCACATCAGAGTTGACGCCGGTAGTGCCGGCAGGTTTGTAGAAACTATACCTGTGTGGCATTCTTGCTGAAATCTGCGCTACTATGCCTATGCCAGGGGTAAACCAGGTATAGCTCGTGTCACTGCTCAGTGATGTGGTTGCCCCCATTACCCAGGATCCACCAGGGGTATGATTGTAAGCGGTATCAATATTGGACTGTATTTGCTGCATTCTTATGGCGCTGTAGGTGCCGTAAGGCGTTATTAGTGTACCCCAGCCATTATAATCCTGGTCTACAGTGCGTTGATATATCGTACGAACGGAGTCGTAAGGACTCGCTGGTGTATACTCCGCAAGTTGCTCCTGCATATAGCTATAGTTGCGGGTATGTCCATAGGTGAAGGGAAACGAAAACATTTGGTTATAGGGGAGCATAAATACCATGTTGTGTATTGAAGTACCTGTTACACTAATATTCTGCTCTGCCCCTACCATATACATTCCTGAGGTATTCTTGTAGCCGAATGAGCACATTGAAAATCCCGCAGCGCTAGCGCAAGACGAAAAGGTGGCTGTAGGGAACAGCGGGTTTCCTGTGAATGTGCTTGCAGCTGCCGTCGAAGTATCAAGCCTCGTTGGAATAAAAGCTGAGAAATCCCACGTCTGCGACGCGCCCGGTGTACCCACACCTATAAATGAAGAGGTATCTGAAACACCAATTACCAAACCATCTACAAGTGGGAAATCTGCATCAGTAATGGTAACCTGGCTGTGAGCAGCGCTGCCCAGGAGCATTGCGGCGAAAAAGACAAATACGGTACTCAGTTTCATAAACGGGGGATTTTTACCAAAAGTATTCTGGCGCTATGGACCTAGAAATACCACTTTAGTAGTAAAACAGTGCCGCTACCACACGATAGAGTCCATCAGCAGGCCTCATCTTTTTAACGCCGATTTAAAGTCTTAGTGTAACTTACATGGGGTAATTTCGCGTTATAACCGAGTGGAAAACAACTCTTCGCATTGTCGACTCCCATTGTAGAAATACGAAACCTCAGCAAGAATTTTAAAGGCCGGCAGGCCGTGGACGATCTGTCTTTCTCCATTCATCCCGGTGATGTTTATGGCTTCCTGGGGCAGAATGGCGCGGGAAAGAGCACCACCATGCGTATGCTGCTGGGGCTGATATTCCCGGATGCGGGACAGATATTCATAAACGGCGAGGAATTTGGAAATAACAGGCGATACCTGCTTAAGCATATCGGCGCCATTATTGAACGACCGGATATGTATGGCTACCTCAGCGGCCGGGACAACCTGCGCATTATGGCCGCACTAACGCGCGAGCGCATACCGGATAGCCGCATATATGATGTGCTGGAGCAGGTGGGCCTACGCGGCAGGGAAAAAGACAAAGTAAAGACCTACTCGCAGGGTATGAAGCAGCGACTGGGTATAGCCATAGCCCTGGTGCACCAGCCCGACCTGCTGATACTGGATGAACCTACCAATGGCCTGGACCCGCAGGGTATAGCGGAGATGAGACAACTTATCCTCTCCCTGAGCCGCGACCATGGCAAAACGGTGCTGGTATCTTCTCACCTGCTGCACGAGATAGAGCAGGTGGCTACGCGCATGCTGGTGCTGCACAAAGGGAAGAAAATTGCCGAAGGCCCGGTGACGGAGCTGATAAACCCCGATGATATGCTGGTAGACGTAGTAACGAGAGCGAGTGCGGAGGAGCGGGTGCGGTCGTCGGTGTGGGGGGAGATACTTGTTGCCTCAGCTGGCAATACTATGACCTTTAAAATGAATGCCGCACGTGTGCCGGAGCTGAACAAATGGCTGGTGGAGCAAGGTGTGGCGGTGATGGAAATAAGATCTAAACACTCATTAGAAGACTACTTTATTGCTATAACCCAATGATGAAGCTGCTGCAGATAGAGCTCTACAAAATATTCCGCCGGCCGCGGACCTATATCAGCTTCGGGGTGGTGACAGCTATTGCCTTTATCTTTCAGCTTGCCATGAAGGCAGGGGGACGGGAGTTCTTCGAGTTTGGGATGCAGGATGTTACAGACACATTCAATGTGCAAGGCAGTATCATTAACGGTTATCTCGTGGGCTACCTGATATTGCAGTCGCTGCTGGTGCAGATTCCCCTGCTGGTAGCACTGGTGGCTGGCGATACCCTGGCCGGCGAGGCCAACCTGGGCACGCTGCGCCTGCTGCTCACGCGGCCCATCAGCCGTCCGCAGCTTGTACTTATCAAGTTCCTTGCCAGCTCTGTGTACACCATACTGCTCATTCTGTGGCTGGCGGTGGTGGCACTTTTCCTTTCGCTGCTGCTCTTCGGCACGGGCGATATGATAAACCTGAAGAGCGAAACATTTGTGCTGCTGCTTAAGGATGATGTGATGTGGCGCTATGGCTGTGCCTTCCTTTTTGCAGTGGTAGCTATGACGGCCATTGCTGCGCTTTCACTTTTCCTTTCTGCCTTTGCTGATAACTCTATTGGCCCCATCATTGCCACCATGGCCATAGTGGTGGTCCTTACCATCCTCTCAAACCTGGAGCTGCCGCTATTTAATGCTATCCGTCCATACCTGTTCACATCGCACATGATAGGGTGGAAAGGTTTCTTCGACGACCCAATTCCATACGCAGCTATTGGCAAATCTGCTATGGTGTTGGTGCTATATATCCTGGGCCTGGTGGGTGGCACTATTTTCTACTTCAACAAAAAAGACATTTCCTCATGAGGCGACTGGTTTCGGTGTTCGTTATTCTACTACTACCCTTCCTGGCACCTGCTATGGAGGCGGAACAGCTATACTATGCCCTGCGTACCAAAGTACTCTCGGTAAAAGACTATACCGCAGATGTGAAAGTGACGCTGGACGTGAACTATATGAAGATACCACCGCTGGAGGGCAAGCTTTACTACAAGGTGCCAGACAAGATTCGCATGGTGCGCAAGGACGGAATCTCTATACTACCTAAGAAGAACATGAGCCTTTCCCTGGGCAACCTGATACCAGCAGGCAAGGTAAGCGTACTGGATGCGGGAACGGCCACGCTGCAGGGCAAAACACTACGCGTGCTGAAGGTGATACCGGAGGACGACAAGAGCGGCATCATCCTCTCCAAGATATGGATAGACGAGGCCAACCTGCTGGCCCTTCACACAGAGACTACAACTCAGAACGATGGCACCATAAATATGGACCTCACCTTTGGCAAATACATAAAACAGTCGCTGCCCGACAAAGTGACCATAACCATGGATATAAAGGAGTACAAGCTACCCAAAGGAATAACCATGGACTATAGCGAAGTGCCCACCACCGCAGGTCCCAAGAAGCCCCAAGGCGACAGCAAGGGCAACATCATCATCAACTACAGCAACTATGTAGTGAATAAAGGTGTTGATGATAAGGTGTTTGAAGAGAAATGAATCTGTAATAGGTTGGCATAATTTGCATTGTGCGTTTATCTATATTTACACTTAAACTACTTTTATGGATCAATTTACCCAACAAACTGAAGCCGTATCGAACGTCGATGAAACGACAAGTGTGCCCCGATACTATTCCGAAAAGGCCGTCTACGCTTTTAGTATACTAGGAGGTGCGCTGTTTGGCTCTATCTTAATGGCAATAAATCTTAAGAGCTCCCCAGCAAAAAAAGGAGTGTCCGCAGTTTTGTTGTTTGGCGTTGCGTATACAGTTGTTCAGATCATTATTATGAACTTTGTACCTGACAGGGCCTCGTCTTCATTAAATATCGCCTTTGGCATTGGCGCAGGTCTATGCGTCCGTCAATTCTTCTGGCAGAAGTATATAGGCACTACTGCTGTTTATGACAAGCGGTCTGTTCTTGTACCTGCGCTTATTCTTATAGTGCTCGTTTTGCTGGTCTTGCTGAGCTTTATAGCTTCGCTGAACACCTAGTACTCAATTGCCATTCACTCTCGGTATCACCTCGCTTCCAATCAGCTCAATAGCCCGTAGCAACTGCTGGTGAGACAAACCTGCATTATCCTTCTGGAAGGTGAAGCGCGATATGCCACCGAGGGATTCGCTGTGGCGAAGTATCTTTTCTGCTACCTCTTGTGGGCTACCTACCAGTAGTGCGCCGCGTGGGCCGTTCTGCGCATCAAAGTGGCCCTTGGTTACAGGTGGCCAGCCGCGCTCACGCCCTATTCGGGTAAAGGTTTCTGCATAGCCGGGATAGTAGGATTCTACAGCTTCTGCGCTGGTCTCTGCCACATAGCCCAGCGAGTGCAGGCCCACCTGTAGCTTCTCCGGCGAATGGCAGGCTTTGGCGCCAGCATCACGGTACATATCCACCAGCTTGCGGAATCGATATGTTTCACCGCCTATCACAGCCACCATCAGCGGAAGGCCCAGCTTACCTGCACGTACAAAGGATGCCGGTGTGCCGCCCACACCCAGCCATATTGGTAGTGGCTTTTGGAGCGGGCGCGGGTATATGGTTTGCTTATACAGCGGCGCACGGAACTTACCTTGCCATGTTATCTCTTCGTTATCGCGAATCTTCAGCAGCAAGTCCAGCTTTTCGGTGAAGAGTTCGTCATAATCATCAAGGTGATAGCCGAAGAGCGGGAAAGCTTCAATAAAGGATCCGCGGCCTACAACTAGTTCGGCGCGTCCCTGTGAAATAAGGTCCAGCGTTGCAAAGTTCTGAAAAGTGCGTACAGGGTCGGCTGCGCTTAGCACTGTTACGGCACTGCCCAGGCGAATGCGGCTGGTTCGGCTGGCAGCCGCAGCCAGTATCACTGCTGTGGCAGAGTCAAGGAATTCCTTGCGGTGGTGTTCACCCATGCCAAAGAAATGCAGCCCAGCCTTGTCGGCATATTCTATTCTTTCCAGTAGCTCGGCAAGTGCCTGTGCATCGTTGCCGCCAGACGTGGCCGCAAAACTGTCTATTCCTATCTCCATCATGTACTCCGTGCTTTATGGATATAAAGGTAGTAGACTGGTGGCGTGTGGAAGTTATGATGGGATTGGCAATAGCTATTCGGTAGCAATAGTTACACCTTCGTAAATATCAATCACCGGGATCGCAACGTCAATTGCGGAAATCGAGAGCACTTCTTTTTTGCTTTTGTATTCCCGCAGCTCCCAGTGGCCTTCCCTATTGATGTGAAACGCTTCCACATAAACTCTGTCGGTATGCACCAGAACATACGCTTTCAGCGATGGGACATCTCTATATAGCCCAAACTTCTCACCCCTGTCATATTGCGCGGTGGAGAGTGATAGAACTTCAAATATCACTGATGGATTCAGGACATTGAATCCATCATCGTTCAGTGTTTCTTCCTTGCCGCATATGACGGTGATGTCCGGGTAGGTGAAAAGGGTATTGGATGGGATGTGTACGCGCGTATCGCTCCCGAAGGGCTTGCAAGGTTTGCCCTTAAGTCGCGTGCCAAGGCCCGTAAGCAGGTTAGACGTGATGTGGTTGTGCACCATCTTGGCGCCGGACATGGCAAAAATCTCTCCACGATAATACTCATGCTTTTCCGTAGCAGCGTTTTCCCACTCCAGGTATTCCTCAATCGTTAGCTTTTGTCTGCCGTAGGCGATGGTCGGTTCGCGCACTTCCATTTTATAAAGTTATAGCATAAATGCAAATGCACGGTCGCCGCCGGAATTGACGCGAACTCAAATGAACCAAAATTCTTATCTTTAATAACAGAACGCTCGTAAATGCCTCTTGTTAAGAACTTCAGGGCTATTTGTAGCCTGCTACTGGCACTGCTTTTTGTGATCACAGCTTCACAATCGTGCAGAAAGAAAGAAGTTGCACGTCCCACGCAAGTATCAAATGATACTACCACAACAGCACCGCTTATACTACCCACAAAAGAAATCGAAGGAGAATATGTATGGCATGCAAGCGACACAGCTTCGGGCAGCGTGTATTCTGACGGGATAGAGGTGCTAAACGATACTGTAATTGTGCTCACCAGCGATGTTCGGTACTACAATGCCTGGGGTGGCATGGGCAAATACTACCACTATTCATCAAAAAATGACTCAGAGGTCGTTTACGGAGACGCCCCATATACCATAACTTACAAGTTTAAGAGAGGTCTGATTCATCTTCTGAAAGGAACTAGTGAATATACTGCGGTGGTTGGCGCGTCAGCACGCTGGAAGTCTAGCCACGACGATCGCATAGGAGCGCTGCGCAACTGGCATCGAACGCATCATTACTATGTTTATAATAACGAACTGAAGGATACCATTGTTGTACTACCGGATACGCTGGCTGATGCATTTGGGCTTGTCGGTTATCCGTCCATTTATACCAGCGACGGCCTTAAATTCAGTGGTGCAGATTCTACCCACGCGTTCTATGATGAATACCGTTTCGGTGCGGGTCCATACAAGCTGACCCACACTATTTCACTTGAGTACCATGCTAACGGAGATACAATTGAAATGTACCTGACAAGTCCGGGAGCATTTGCAACAACCAGATCGTACACTTCCTTCTAAATTACCGGCATTACGTACCCGCAACTAACCGGCAGTACCCGGCACACTGGTTTCTATCTCCCTTGCGCGCTCCTGCAGCAGATGCACAACCGCATAAACAATAGCCGCTGCCGCCAGCCCAAATATATTGGCATCCAGCCCCATGGGCAGCTCTTTGCCGCTGATTATGAGTGCTATTGTTGTAGTACCTCCGGTTATCATAGATGCAATGGCCGCCTGCGGATGCCTGCGCTGCAACATCATAGCACCTATTACAGGCACAAACAGCCCGGACACCATAAATGCATACGCATACAACATCAATGTCAGCACATTCTCCATCATAGAGGCAAGTAGTATGGCAAATACACCAATAGCCAGGGTTGCAATTTGCGAAAGCCTAACGACCTTTTGCCCGTTCTTATGCCCCTCAGGCACCAGGTCGCCTACCACGCTGCCTGACGCTGCCATGAGGCAACTGTCTGCCGTGGAGAGTACCGCAGAAAAATAGGCTGCTATAACGATACCTGTAACCCCTGCTGGCAGTATGTTCTTAACCAGCAGTGGCAAGCCCATCTCGCTATCGTGCAGCACACCACCGGGCACGGGCACTACACCCTTCTGTATGGCGACATTGGCCAGCATGCCCAGCAGCACGCCGGTGAAGGCCATAAAAGGCCACTCCAGCGCACCGGCAATGTACCACGCTTTTTTAGCAGCCCTTTCATCCCTGCACGCAAATATGCGTTGATAAAGGGTCATACCTACAAACCAGATGGGAATGATGGTAACACCCCAGTTAACACACTGCTGCCAGGTAATGTTGCTTAGCGAGAGCATGTCGTCAGAAACGTAGGGTGATATGCCCTCCAGGCCACCCAGCTTTGTCCATGCAAGCGGAATGGCAACGCCCATTAGACCTGCCAGCAACACTATCCATTGCACGGTATCAGTATATATCACAGCCTTCATACCACCCAGCATGGTGTATATTACGGCAATTGCACCCATGATCCACAACATGGTTTGGGTGCCAAGTTGTGGAAACGTGGCTGAAGTGAGCTTGGCACCTGCCAGCAGTTGCGAACTGGTGAAGCCTGTGTAGCCTATGATGCATATAATGGCCGCGATGAGCGCCACTTTCTTGTTGTAAAGAAAGCCAAACACCTGTGGCAGCGTAAGAAAATGGCGGCCATGTGCGCGCTGCCAGCGAAAGACAATGGGAATAAGAAACACTGCGCTGACCCACGCACCAATAAGGCCTGTGAAGAGCAGCCACGAGCCCGATAGCCCCATGGAGAACCCTATACCACCAAGACCAATAGAAAAACCTCCTCCCACATCTGTGGCCACCACAGACAGCCCCACATGTCCACTGCTCATATTGCCACCACCGGTAAAGTAGTCGCGCTCGCTGGTATGTTTGTTGGCAAAGAAAAAGCCCACTCCCAGCATGGAAAGAAAGTAAACGGCAAAAATCAGGATATCAATCCAGCTCATACGCTTGTATTTTGTAGCGGGGGGTTAATTTACAGACACAAGACCGGGCAGGTGCGCCCTGATAGAGGTGCCTCCATTTATTTCGTCTTCAAATCGTTTTTCTACATAGTTGGAATTCATGATACGCAGCACGCCCATATAGTCCATGCTAAACTCTATGATGTCGCCTACTTTGTAGCGTTGCTTGTTCAGACCCAGGTCCAGGACTATCATGTCAGAGCTGGCACCGGCTATGCGAATGCTCTTGTCTACCGGGTTTATGTGCCCATCCTCCACATCCAGCAGGCCGAGGTCTACAATGGCGCGGCAAGTACTCACACCAGATAGCCTTTCTTCGAAAGTAGCAACGTTACCTGTTAGGTTCTGTCCCAGGTTCTCGCCCACAGGCACCACTGGCTTCTCGCTAAGCTCAATGATCTCTGCATAGAGGCGAAAGACATCATTGTGCATATGCCTGAATGGCTTGCTATGGTATACGTCCGTGCCAAGTAAAAGTGTTTCACCAACGCGAAAGTGATTGACACCCGCTGGCAACAGCCCTTTGTGTATGAGCGGAATCGTAACGGATGCCCCACCTGAAATGTAAGGAATGGTCCTGTTAAACCTGGCCTCCACAAGCTGCTTGTAAAGGCATAGCTGAATTAGCTTGTCATGATTGGGTAGCACGCCATACATACAGGTAAGATTCGTACCTATGCCTGCTACTTCTATATTAGGCAGCCCAAAGACGCGTGAATAAAAATCCATGAACTGTTCACGCATCACGCCTTCGCGCAGCTCTCCCAGCTCTATCATTATCACGATCTTGTGCAGCTTGTTTTGTGCCACAGCAGCATCAGATAGCGCCTTAATGGTATCATATTCCGTATTGAAGCTAACATCTGCATACTGCACAATGCGGGCCGCATTGCGGCGTGCAGGTGGCTTTATGAATACTGTTTCAATATCCGGGTCTATAGCCTTGATTGTTTTAAGGTTGGCGAGGCGGCTGTCGCAAACCTGTGTAATGCCAAGTGAAATGAGGCTCTCCAGGTACTTTCGGTTGCCGCAAAGCACCTTTGCCACCGGCGACCATTCTATACTATGTTTGCTAAAAAGGGTATTGAGGTGATCATAATTATCCTTCAGCTTTTTGCGATTCAGTGTTATATATGCCATTGGTTGTTTTTAGTGGTTTTTTAAGGCGCATTTCGAGATACTTGTTTGTGAAGCCCAGCTTCTCGTATAGTCTCCTTGCAGGGTTGTCGGGCTCTACGTGCAGCGCTATGTCACCCTGCGTCTTATCTATTGCCGCCTGCATCAGCGCACCCCCTAGTCCCTTTCCGCGATATTCGCGGTGTGTAGCTATGTAAACCAGAATATTATCCGGGATATATCCGTTCATACCGGTACGGTTAATGATTACCGCACCCGTCATTACAGGGCCATCATTGCTTGTAAGGACAAGCCCACCGGGGCTGCCGTTTTTTCCCAGCGCATAGTCCAGCGCCTTGCGGATATCCGCGGCGGCGTCACCATAGTTTTCCAGGTGATCGAATAGAAAGGATACGATTTCATTTTCCGGGACAGTACCCCGCGCATTCTCTGCGTTATAGAGTGTGATCTTCATACAATGTAAAACGAAGGTGGCCACACCGTTGAGGCATGGATACGGCATAGCTGCATGGGCAGATACGCTGAATAAACCTGAGTTATATGCCAGCTCCTGTAAACCGGCTTTGTTGTGCGGGCAATAACGCCCTGATACTGGTGGAATTACATCTGAAACTGCGAGGATGGACTTTAAAAGCCCGGGCAGCCATACAAAGATGATTCCGGCATTTGCAGTGCAAAGGTACGAAAAAAGTGCGCTATGTCCAAACCTATAGCCGCGCGGGGCGCAGATGTTAGCCCGCATAATGATAATACCAGACAAAACTGCATGCAAACTAAGACCCTCCATTTTCAGTTTTAAGTCTTTACTTTTAAGGTCTGAAATGGTACTAGACCAACTTAAACACCTGAAGCGCAACAACAAGTCTGCATTTGCTGTCCTGGCCGACCCTGACAAGATAGCACCTGCCGACATGCAACATCTCGCGCGCCTTTGCAACGACGCAGAAGTCGATTTCCTGTTCATGGGGGGCAGCCTGCTGATGGTGCACCAGATGGAATTGTGCATACAGCGGTTTAAGACGGAGAGCGACATTCCCGTTGTTCTTTTTCCGGGTAGTCCGTCGCAGGTAACACCCTATGCCGATGCGCTACTATATCTGTCACTTGTATCGGGCCGCAACTCAGACCTGCTCATTGGGCAGCATGTAGCCTCCGCTCCACAGGTAAAGGCTAGCGGACTGGAAGTAATATCAACCGGCTACATGATCGTAGATGGTGGCGTGCAGACTACTGTATCCTACATGAGTAATACCACTCCCCTCCCTGCCGACAAACCCGATATTGCGCTCTGTACCGCATGGGCCGCTGAGCTACAAGGCAAACATGTTATCTATATGGACGCCGGCAGTGGCGCACGCAGACCCGTGTCAGAGGAAATGATCCGCAAGGTCAGCGCCAATACCGATATCCCACTGATTGTCGGCGGTGGCATCACCGGGCCTGAAAAGGTCTATGCCAACTGTGCCGCCGGGGCCAATGTTGTAGTGGTGGGCAATGCCATAGAGCGCGACCCCATGCTGATAAAAGACATGGCGCAGGCCACCAGAGCGGCAGGCCATTCGGCTGCACTGTAAGAGCAACGATTTTCGGTAACTTTATTGTATGCGTTTACTGCTCCTGATCCTGGCTCTTGCTTTTGTTCCCACTACCGGGTTCACGCAGGATTTTCTTTCGAACAGTGCCATACAGGCATGCAGAAAACCCATGCTTGCCGACTGCCAGCCACAGGGCCGGCCTACTGTTGCATCGGCAGCTGAGAATGACTACGATATACGCCACCTCTTCTTCCGCGTGCAGGTGACCGACACCACTGCAAAAATAGCCGGTGTTGTCACAACCACCGCAATGGTCGTAGCCCCGCAAATGACCGACTACGTCTTCGAACTCGATGACACATTGGTAGTAGACTCAGTTATCATTAATGACCATCCATGCAGCTTGCTCAGCGAGGGACAGGTGCGGACGGCCCATTTATCTACCTCGTTGCCAAGGGGGACGACCTTCTCTGCAAGCGTGTACTATCATGGCAACCCAAAAGTATATGGCAATCACAGCCCCGGCTTTCACAATGACCCGGTAGAAAAAATCACGTTTACACTTGGCGAGCCTTACTTCGCACACCACTGGTGGCCCTGCAAGCAGGCGTTGCTCGACAAAATAGACTCTGTAGACATGTGGGTCACTGTGCCAACGGGCGTAAAAGTGGGCAGCAACGGCCTTCTGAACCGCGTGACATCCATTGACCCCGGCCATGAGCGCCACGAATGGAAAACAAAGTATCCCATAGACTACTACCTCATCTCCATCTGTGCAGCCCGCTACGACGAGTATTCCTACTACATGCATTTCGATGGCAGCACAGATTCTATGCCCATTGTCAACTATGTGAGCAGCGACACACCAAAGAATTTAGCCCGGCTGAAACCACTATTGGATACCACTGCGCTCCTTGTGAATTATTTCTCTGAACTCTTTGGCAGATATCCTTTCTGGGAGGAGAAGTATGGCCACTGCTACGCGCCATCATTTGTAAACATGGAACACCAAACCATGACCACAACATTCTTCTCCGGCTTCCATGTGGTAGCCCATGAGCTTGCACACCAGTGGTTTGGCGATGAAGTAACCTGCGCCACCTGGAAGGATATCTGGCTCAATGAAGGCTTTGCATCTTACATACAGTACCTGTCTGCTGCAAAATTGCTGGGCAGTGCCAGTGCTGCAACCTACCTCAGGAAAATGCAGAACGAGACCATGAAGCGGCCTGAAGGCAGTGTGTATGTAGATGATACTGCCAATTGGTACCGCATATTCGATGCACGCCTCAGCTACAACAAGGCGGGGGCAGTTATTCATATGCTACGCAAAAAAGTGGGCGACGATTCTGTCTTCTTCCGTTCGTTAAGAAATTACCTGCAGCAATACCGGTGGGGCAATGCCACCACAGAGCAATTCAAAGCAAGCATGGAGGCCAGCACCGGCATCAACCTCGATACTTTCTTTCATCAATGGATCTATAAAGAGGGTTTCCCGATGTTAACTGCTAAATGGGATCAGCAGGATACAACCGTGGTGCTACAGCTGACACAGGAAACCTCATTGCCATCTTCCCTGTCGTTGTTCTATTTGCCGGTCGATGTACGCTTCTACTCCGCATGGGGCAATTACACTGAGCAGTTTTACCTGGACAGGCCGCAGAAGATTTTCCGCTACAAAACCTATCGGCCTATAGATTCAATTAAGATAGACCCTGAAGGCTGGCTACTACATGCTGAGTTACAATCGCCGGAAAAAGTTATTGGTCTGGGCACTCAAGTACAACCACACATCTACCCCAACCCCGCCAATGACTTCCTATTTCTCGATCTGCAAACTGCTGACGGAGCTCAGCTTACTCTATTCGACATCACCGGGAGTGCTGTGCTGAAAAAATGGATCGGTTATAGCGAGCGCGTCGACGTTAGCGGATTGCCGCGTGGCCTCTATCAATACCGGCTATCGGGGAAAGACATCATCCTCACCAACGGGAAACTCATATTGCGGTAGGTTACCTCCACAGCAGGCTGCCATCGCCATAGCTCAGAAATCGATAGTTATTTTCTAGCGCATATTGGTACGCCTTCCGCCAGTCATCTCCCACCAGTGCAGCCACCAGCAGCAGCAATGTAGACTGTGGCTGATGGAAGTTAGTGACCAGCCCGCTGATGATGCGAAAGGTATATCCGGGTGCTATTAGTATACGCGTGCGGGTGATGAGACGTTGTATACCCTGTGCATCCATGTAACTGAGTACTTTATTTAGCGCCTCAGTAGCATCATGCCGTTTTGCATCTTCATAAGGTTCCCACTGATGCACTGCAATGCCACCGAAGTCCGGCATGCCACCGTTCAGCAGCTTATTGCCTATCCAGTAGAGGCTCTCTATAGTGCGCAATGAAGTAGTGCCTACTGACACCACGGGTCTGCCTGCCGCCCCCGCTAACTGCGCAACTGTTTCTCGCGTCACCTCTATCCACTCGGCATGCATTTCGTGCCCATCCATCTTGTCTGCCTTCACGGGCACAAATGTTCCTGCTCCTACATGCAGCGTCACAAAAGCCTTCTTTATACCTTTTTTCTCCAGCGACCCAAGCACTTCATCCGTAAAGTGCAGCCCCGCAGTGGGTGCCGCTACACTACCCTCATCCTTTGCGTAGACAGTTTGGTAGGTGCTATCGTCGGCCACCTCCGCAGTGCGGCCCAGGTAGGGAGGCAATGGCACCTTACCTACATGATGCAGCACCTCTGCAAAGGTTAGCTGCTCATCGCTCCACGACAACCGGAGGATATACGAACCATGCCTGCGCTCCTCCATCGTAGCATAGAGAGTAAATGATGGGTCTTCATGCGAAAGTTGCAGCTTCATTCCTGCCTTCCACTTAGAGGCGCCACCCACCAGGCAATCCCACAACACGCTACCCTTCTGCTGCATGGCTGTGGGCACATCGGCATACTGCTCATGCGGCGCCAGGCAAAACACCTCTATAACACCCCCTGTTTCCTTGCGAAAGAGTATGCGCGCATGCACTACCTTGGCCTGGTTAAAGACCATAAGCGCGCCGGCGGGAATATGGTCTGAAATATTCTTGTAGGTATCGTCGGCTATTTGCCCGTTTCTGTAGATAAGCAATTTAGAGCTATCCCGCTCTGCAAGCGGGTAGCGGGCCACACGCTCATCGGGCAGGGCGTAAGTATAGTCTTCTATGCGGAGTTCGCTGGGATGCATCGTGGCTACAAACCTACACCAATTCCCAATTCACCCATCTCCGCTACGTTAAGATGCGCTTTTAGCGATATGTAAACGAATACCTCTTTCAGCATTCCGGCCTCTCGCTGCACACAGTAATAGTTGAGGCTCACTTTCTCATACACATCTTCTTTCTGCAGGTAGCCTTTTACCAGGTAAGCCCCCACCTGCGTACCAATCCCGACGCGCCCCATAATGAATTCGTTACCAGCCACCACTGCAGCTTTGTAGGGTTGCTTAGCTCCTTGCGGCTCCATACCATTGTCGCGTAGCTGTGCCAGGAGCGCCGGGTGGTAGGAATAGTCCAGACCAGCAAATGCCTTGTTCACGTTCCTCCAGCGCTTGCTGACATAAGCCGTGGAAATGTACACCGGATACATGGGCCCGCCATGTGTATTTGCTGACACCAGCGACATACCGCTCCTCACCTGGAACAGCCAGCGATTAGAAAGGGGTAACAATTCGCGATGCAAAATGGCTGGACGACTAGTAACCGGGAAGTAGGCAAATCCTACAGAAGCACCGGCTACGTTGATACCAAGGTTTGGCTTGCGAACACTGCCATTGGAGATGTGATTAACGAACGCACCGGCATTCAAGCTCCAGTGTTTGTTTAGAGACCACGAAAAGTCGGTGCGCAGCATTATGAGGTCGTTCACGTGTGCACCTATGGCCACGTTTACGGTGTTTACACGCTCTGTGCGACTATAGCGGTTGGTAACATAGCTTATTCCTGTGCCCAGGCGAAACGTCCACTCCAGTCGATTGCCCGTAGCGAGGGGGAAGGTGATATTCGGGTAAACCCCGGCCATAGTTCCATAAACGCTATCGATGCCATAATTTATGCCGGCCAATGCAATACCGATACGGGGATAGTGCCTTCGCTGCTCCCAATCCTTTCCGCCATAGGTATGCCAGGTAAAGTTGACATCAGCGCCCGCTGTAAATGCGGGTATGGGCAATGTAAACTTCTTTTCATGCTTGAATACCTTGCCACCAAGAAATGAAGACTCTATACCAAACCCCGAACGCCCCCTGCCTTCTCCCGCCTGCGCTATCGTGTGGATAGGCAAAGACAGGTAAAGGCAAACGAAGCAAAAAACACTATGAGTTGTAAAGTTCCGGCGCATGGGCCTTTGCAAAATACGATGTAAATCAATGGGCCCATAACAGAAAGCAATGTGCCGTAGCGTTTAACAGGTCCTTGTGGCGCCAATAGTTTACTTTTGCTCGTTGAAAACGCACGCATAATGGCCGCAAAACAATATAAAGCATCGCTGCTGATAGCAGAAGACGAAGAAAGCCTGCGGGAGGCATTGAAGCTAAACATGGAGCTGGAAGGCTATGAAGTCACTACAGTAGACAATGGTCCTGCGGTGATAAAATCGGTGAAAAACGAATATTTCGACCTGATAATCCTGGACATTATGCTGCCGGATATGGATGGCATTACCGTATGCGAAACCATTCGCATGCAGCATAACGATGTGCCCATCCTGTTTCTCTCTGCCCGCAACAGTGGCGCCGACCGCGTGGAAGGTCTGAAAAAAGGCGGCGACGATTACCTCACCAAACCCTTCAACCTGGAAGAGCTGCTGCTACGGGTAGACAAACTTGTAACAAAGAACAAGAAGATAAAAGAGCCCCAGGCCGTGGCAGACACCTATGAGTTTGATGGTTGCGTAATAGACTTCAGCGCACATGAGTGTACCGACAAGAACGGTCAGCGCCAGGAGCTAAGTAAAAAAGAGGCCGCGCTTCTTCGCCTTTTAGTGGAACATGAAGGAGAGGTTGTTTCGCGTGAGCAGATATTGCAGATAGTATGGGGCTATAACGTGTACCCAACCACGCGCACCATCGACAACTTCATTCTCAACTTCCGTAAGTTTTTTGAGGTCGACAGCCGCAATCCTAAACACTTCCACTCCATTCGTGGCATAGGCTACAAGTTTACACGCTAGACTGCACCGGAACTATTCCGGAAGGTTGCACAGCTATTTCAGCTTCCGCTCATTTTCTTCTATCGGCACATCATTGATGCTGGCATATCGCTTTTGCATCAACCCGTCTTCGTCAAATTCCCACATTTCGTTGCCATAGCTACGATACCACTGCCCGCCTTCGTCGTGCCTCTGCCCCACGCTGTTTTTCATATTGGCGCCGATCCGAAATAGAACTTTGTGAATATAAATTGATAATTCAATTAAATTTGATTATTAGGCGATTATATGATGTTGTTTGGTAGATTCAGTTCGGCTGCCGCTACATGGTGCTTGGGCATTGCGCTGTTGAGCGCGTGCTCCAATGAAAAGCAGCATACCGCCTCAAATTCTTCCCCCACAAAAAACACTTGTGACACAAATTTTGTTTTGACAGCGGAAGCAATGAAACCACCATCCTTGTTCAATTGCCGCACCTCAACAGGTGCGTTCGTAGGAACGGCAAACGTCATAAAAGAGGTGCAGGGTCTGCACGACTTCACTACCTATAATACTGAAGACGGCCTGCCATCAAGTAACGTATCCAGATGTTTCCGAGACCGCCAGGGAAACCTTTGGTTCGGGACAAATGGGTGCGGCATTTGCCGGTTCGATGGAAAGAAATTTGCAAAATTCACGGTAGCCCAAGGTCTGGCTCACAACTCTGTGAGAGCAATAACACAAGATGCCGATGGCAACATGTGGTTCGGCACGCGGAGTGGCGGCTTGACCGTTTACAACGGCCATAACTTTACGTCATACAATATTGCTAACAGCCGGGTGGCGAGCAACGATATACGGGACATAATGGAGGACTCGAGGGGCAACATGTGGATATGTACTTATGGCGGTGGCGTACAAAAATTCAATAAAGGGGTATTTGAAAACTTTGCACTTGGCAATGGAGGCGGCATTGCGAAAAATAATGTCCGGTGCGTGGCAGAGGATCACAACAAGAATATCTGGTTTGGCACCGAGGGTGCCGGCGCTTATAAATATGACGGGCTCAACATCACACACTACAACAAGGCACAGGGCCTTGCGGACAGCAATATCTTTACGATAGCCGAGGATATTAATGGTCAAATTTGGCTGGGCACAGATGGAAAAGGCGTATCCCGATTTGATGGTTACAAGTTTACAAATTACACAACGCATGACGGCCTCGCTGGCAATAAGGTATTCCAAGTTATTGCCGACAGCTCAGGGGAGATCTGGTTCTGTTGTTCAGGGGGCGGCATTTCAAGGTCTTCCGCATGGGATACCAGCGCTGGATATTCATTCTACAACTTCAGTGAGGCTAACGGACTTAATAACAACAACGTCTGGAGCCTTACAAAAGACAGGACAGGGAAACTGTGGATTGGATCCAATGGAGGTGGCGTATGCAGATATAACGGGCCGGCCTTTGTAAAATATACCTCTGCACAGGGATCTGCGCGCGCCAATATATCCTGCATAATGAAGGATACCAGTGGCAACTTGTGGTTTGGCTCCGACGGGAAAGGAGTATTTAAATATGATGGCCGAACTGTGATCAACATTACAGAAAAGCAAGGGCTTGGGAATAATACGATATGGTCTCTCGAACAGGATGCTGTAGGCGATATCTGGTGTGGGTCGCGCTCGGGAGGTATCTGGCGATTCAACGGTCACACCTTCACCAATTACCAGGTTGACACTTCCAGGGTGAACAATGGAGCCTGGGCCCTAAAACGGGACAGAGCCGGGCGCATGTGGGCAGGAACAAATGCACGCGGAGTATTGATGTTTGACGGCAGGCAGTTTCTCAATTACCGCAAATCGCACGGCTTGCCTTTCGATAAAATCTGGTGTATCAACCAGGATAGTAAAGGAAACATGTGGTTTGGTACAGATGGTGGCGGGGCATGCAGGTTTGATGGAAAACGATGTGTGAATATCGGCACCCGACAGGGCATTGTCAATGATCACGTCTATTGTATTGAAGAAGACTTGAATGGAAATATCTGGTTAGGCACAGAAAACGGCCTAAGTATGCTGACTGTCAACGAGAGCAGACGGGAAGATGAAGTGCAGATCACCGTAGTGAACTACGATATTTCGAATGGCCTGCCAGATAATTTTGTTCGGAATATAGTGGTGCGAAAAGACGGCCGCATCGTAGTCAGCACAAATGATGGTATCGCTGTTATTAATGCGAGCGACCGCGTTAGAGCCGGTTTGCTGCCGAAAGTGGAGATCTATAACAAGGCGTCCGGATGGCCCGTAAAAGACATCAACCCCGGTCAGTACACGATGTTTCAGGACAACAACGAGGTAATATGGGCGGCCATCAGCGACGCAAACATCGGCCTTCTGCGCTTCAACTATTCATTGGTCACGCGCGACACTACATGCCCCGAACTTGTGATAGAGCAGTTGAAGATTGATCAGAAGGAAATGTGCTGGCATTGTATTCACTCGCTTCGCAAACAACACCCGGATGCAGCACGTGCATATAAAAACGAGTGTAGCATCCATAGCTGCACCCTCACGCACCATGATTGCGACAGCATACAGGATAAGTACCGAGCAATTTCATTCGATAGCGTTGACCAGTTTTTTTCGCTGCCGCGGCACCTCTTACTACCTTATAGGTTCAACAATGTTACATTCACTTTCAATAGTGTTGACGTCAATAGAAACAACCTGGTGCAGTACCGTTATTTGCTGGATGGATACAGCAAAGACTGGAGCCCACCGCTTAAGACCAACGAGGCTTCTTTTGGCAACATCCCCGAAGGAAAATACACTTTCTTCCTGATGGCCCGGTCTTCCGAAGGAAAATGGTCGAAACCTGTCAGCTTCTCCTTTGCTGTAAGCCCTCCCTGGTACAGAACACCGTTGGCTTACCTGGCTTACATTGTTATCGCTATCGCCATCCCGGTGGTGATAATGAGAATACGGTTATCTTCACTGAAGCGGCAAAAGAAAAAGCTCACTGCCGAGGTAAAACGGCAAACGCTTGCCCTGAACCAGGAGAAAGAAAAGTCAGAAGCGTTGCTGCTGAACATTCTGCCGAGGCAGGTTGCTGAGGAGCTGAAGCTGCACAACACCGCGAAGCCGAGGAAGTACGAGCATGTAACCGTTCTGTTCACCGATTTCAAAGGGTTCACGTCCGTCGCTGAAAAAATAACGCCGGAACAGCTTGTCGAGGAGCTCAATGAATGCTTTAGCAGGTTCGACCAGATAACAAGCAGTTATGGCATTGAGCGCATCAAGACAATAGGAGACGCCTATATGGCAGTCTGCGGGCTGCCCGACCCCGTCGAAGATCACGCAAAAAAAGTGGTTTGCGCCGCACTTGATATCCGCGACTTCATCGAAGACCGCAAAAAAATGAAGAGGTCAGTTGGTGAAATATCCTTTGACATAAGAATAGGAATAAACAGCGGCCGGGTAGTCGCAGGCATCGTGGGCACTCAAAAATATGCCTACGATATTTGGGGAGACACAGTAAATACCGCATCTCGCCTGGAGAGTAGCGGGGAGATAGGAAAGGTAAATATCAGCGCAGCAACACATGCCCTCGTGCAGGACGCTTTCGAATGCACCTTTAGAGGTAATATCGAAGCAAAGGGAAAAGGTGCGATAGATATGTATTTCGTGGACCGGAAAATTTGATTTCCCGGCAGTTCACGCTTCCTGCAGGCGGACTAAGACATCGCCTGTCTCAATGCAATGGCCGCCAAGGGATGCAATTCTTTCAAACTGATATGAGCGCCTACGATGCTACCCGAATCTACTATTTTCCTCAACGCCCACTATAGCTCACCCATCTTCATAAACGCATAAAACAGTGTGGTACAGTGCAGCGCCTGCTCTATTCTGTTCTCCAGCAGTAGTTGTTTCACCTCAGGAATAGTTAGCGCATGTACGGTAAGTTGCTCATTCTCATCCAGGTTTTGCTCTGCTACCTTTCTACCTCCACGTGCCAGGTATAGGTAAGTAACATTATTCGCAGTCGCAGGGTTGGGGTACACGGTGGCCATCAGCTCTATGTCGTCAAACTGGTATCCGGTCTCTTCCATCAGCTCACGCCTTGCCGCATCTATTGGCTGTTCGCCGGGGTCTATAACACCACCCGGCACCTCCGTGGATATAATGCCGGCAGCATGCCTGTATTGCTTCACCATCAGCACCTTATTGTCTTCTGTAAAGGCTGCAATGTTCACCCAGTTAGGATACTCCAGCACATAGTAGTCCGGAACTATTTTGCCATCAGGCATTTCGCAGCGATCGCGGCGAAGCGTGGCCCATGGCCCACTATGTATGTAGGTTGAGGAAAGAATCTTCCATTTCTGGTCAGCCACTGTTCGCGTTTTTTCTACAAGTACAAAGATGAACTAAAAAGCGACGGAATGCTCGCGCTTCCACCTAATCTATGTTGAGCCATATGCACCACCCGTTGATAAGGTCAACAGAAAGCTAATAATGGACTGTTGCTAAAAACTTGTATTTCAGTTTGAAAAAAAATAGTAACATTGCGCCCTTAAATCGAACAATCTTTCCAACTTTTCAAAGAAAATGAAAAAAACCTTTCTCATATCGTCTGATGAAATGTCCGCCCAGTGCGGCTTCAGGCGCGGTTTTTTTGCTGTGTCACTTCGCGATGCAGTTTTTTGTTCCTGCCCGGTTTCCTTCTGGGTGCGACGTTGATACTACGATATTCCGACAGTAACTGACTGTTGATGTGGTCTGCATAAGACCATCAATTCCGAATATATGCTTCGCGCTGGTCGCGTAAGCAGGTACTAACTTTTTTATCGTTTTGCATAATGAACCAAAACTTCATTGTTGTGGTGGCGCAAGCCTGCCACACAGGTTTTGCCAATGCGATCTGTGAAGAGATGGCTGCCTCTGCTAAAGCAAGGGGCACAGGGATAGCCCGGCGCACACCCGAATATGTCAGCTCTAAGATGCAGGAGGGCAAAGCAGTCATTGCACTGACAGTTACCGGCGAATGGGCCGGCTTCTGCTACATCGAATGCTGGAGCCATGAAGCCTACGTAGCAAACTCAGGCCTCATTGTAGCTCCGCAGTTTCGCAAAAGTGGGCTCGCAAAGAAGATCAAGAAGAAAATATTTGAGCTCAGCAGGGAGCTCTATCCCCAGGCGAAAATATTTGGCCTTACCACCGGGCTAGCTGTCATGAAGATCAATAGTGACCTGGGCTACGAGCCGGTCACCTACTCTGAACTGACCCAGGAAGACGCATTCTGGCAGGGTTGTCGCAGTTGTGTGAACCATGACATACTCATGAGCAAGGAACGGAAAAATTGCCTTTGCACTGCAATGCTCTATGACCCTGCTGACCATTACCAGCCAGAGGAAACCGCTGCCAACTTCAAGAAGCGCGCCAGGGGCTATGAACGCCTCATGGCAATAAAGCGCCTGCGTTTATTCAAATACTTCCGTAAAAAGCAACAGCAAGCTACAAAATGAAGAAAAAAATTGTTCTCGCATACAGTGGCGGACTCGACACCACCTACTGTGCCATGTACCTGAAAAATGCCGGCTACGATGTGCATGCGATCACGGTGCAGACGGGCGGCTTTTCCACACAGGAGCTGAATGAGATCGGCAACCGCGCAAAAGCGATAGGTGTATCCTCCTACAAGGTCGCTGACGTCACCGGCAACTATTACCACACCTGTCTCAGGTACCTGGTATACGGAAACGTGTTGAAAAACAACACCTACCCGCTTAGCGTCAGTGCCGAGCGCATGGTGCAGGCAATGGCCGTTGCAGACTATGCCCGCGAAATTGGTGCTGAGGCTGTGGCTCACGGCAGCACAGGTGCCGGCAACGACCAGGTTCGCTTCGACATGGTCTTCCATAGCATGCTGCCCGGAGTGCAGATCATTACGCCCATTCGCGACCAAAAGCTGAGCCGCGATGAAGAGGTCGCCTACCTGGCACAAAACAATGTGAAGTTTGACTCGAAGAAAGCCCGATATAGTATCAACAAAGGACTCTGGGGCACTTCGGTAGGAGGAAAGGAAACACTGACCAGCGACCAATACCTGCCAGAAGATGCGTGGCCCACACCGGTAACCCGGGACGAGCCGGTTGACGTAGTGCTTCACTTCGTGAAGGGTGAGCTAACGGGAATTGACGACCAAACAAACATCTCCCCTGTAGCCGCCATTCAACAACTTCAAGACCTGGCACAGCCATTCGGAATAGGCAGAGACATACACGTTGGCGATACCATCATCGGCATTAAGGGCCGCGTAGGATTCGAGGCGGCCGCGCCACTGATCATTATCAAGGCCCATCACCTGCTCGAAAAGCACACACTCACAAAATGGCAGCTACACTGGAAAGAACAACTTGCCGGCTGGTATGGTGGCTGGCTACATGAGGGCCAGATGCTTGACCCTGTTATGCGCAACATAGAAACATTCCTGGAAGACACACAAACCAACGTAACCGGGAAGGTGTTTGTAACGCTTCTACCCCACCGGTTCCTACTTAAGGGAATAGACTCCCCGCATGACCTCATGAGCAGCCGGTTTGGTGCCTACGGAGAAATGAACAATGGTTGGACAGGCGACGATGTAAAAGGGTTTGCGAAGATCTTCGGCAACCAGGTATCCATCTTTCATAGTGTAAACAACGCGACAAAACTCACAGCGAACGATGACACAGAAAATTAAGGCGGGCATCATAGGTGCCGCAGGCTATACCGGCGGCGAAACGTTACGGCTACTGCTCAATCATCCGTATGTAGAAGTGCTGTTTGCACAGAGCAGAAGCCAGGCGGGCATGCCTGTTCACACTGTTCATGCTGACCTTACCGGCGAAACTGACATGCAGTTCTGCGACGAGGTACCGGCAAGCGCAGACGTTGTCTTCTTCTGCATGGGTCATGGCGAGGCCAGGAAGGCACTTCAGGAGCATTCCTTCGGCAATGCACGGATCATAGACCTTTCGCAAGACTTCAGACTGGCGGCCAACACAGTCTGCGGTGACAGAACTTTTGTCTACGGCCTGCCGGAGATCAACAAAGCCAAAATCGCGGACGCTCATAACATCGCCAATCCCGGCTGCTTTGCCACGGCCATTCAGCTTGCGCTGCTGCCGCTGGCTGGCGCCGGCATGCTGACCGACGTCCACATAACAGGCATTACCGGATCTACCGGTGCGGGTCAGAAGCTACAGGCCAGCTCTCATTTCTCCTGGCGCCATAGCAATATCGAAGCCTATAAGAGCCTGGACCACCAGCACATCCTGGAGATCAGGGAAACCCTGGGATCACAGCAGAAGCAGTTACCAGCCATCAACTTCATACCATGGCGTGGCGACTTTACACGTGGCATATACATTTCAGCCCAGGCAGTGTGCACGCTCAGCAATGACGAGGCATACAACCTGTACGATCAGTTCTACACCTCTGCACGGTTCACTACCGTGAGCCGCAAGATGGTAAACCTGAAACAGGTTGTGAACACGAATAAATGCATACTGCACATCGAAACTACAGGCGATCACATCGTCATTCATGCGGCTATCGACAATCTACTGAAAGGTGCAGCTGGCCAGGCTGTTCAAAACATGAACATCATGTTTGGATTCAATGAGGACGCAGGATTGAAATTAAAGGCAACATCATTTTAATAACACGGCAATGAAACTCTTCGACGTTTATCCGATCAACGACATCACCATAGAAAAGGGCCTTGGATCCCATGTATGGGACAACCATGGACAGCGCTACCTGGATATGTATGGCGGCCACGCGGTCATCTCCATTGGGCACTCCCATCCTCACTATGTTGCCACAGTATCCGGCCAGCTTGCCACTTTGGGTTTCTACTCAAACTCTATAAAGATTCCGCTGCAGGAGCAGCTGGCACAAAAGCTGGGTGCGGTATCCGGCAAGACGAACTACCAGCTATTCCTTTGCAACTCCGGCGCAGAGGCAAACGAGAACGCTCTGAAACTCGCCTCTTTCCACACCGGGCGCAAAAAAGTGATCGCATTTTCACGATCATTTCACGGGCGCACATCGCTTGCCGTTGCGGCCACCGACAACAACTCTATATTAGCGCCGGTCAATGAAACGGACCATATCATCTTTCTTCCGTTCAACGATGTTGCGGCACTCACAGACTGCTTCAAGCAACAGGGCAATGAGATTGCGGCAGTAATTGTAGAAGCGATACAAGGTGTAGGTGGCATCAACGTGGCCAGCAGCGATTTTATTCAATGCATACGGCAGATGTGTACTCAGTACGCTGCCGTTTGCATAGCAGATGAAGTTCAGTGCGGCTATGGACGCAGCGGCGACTTCTATGCGTTCGATCGTTCCGGAGAAACCGCAGACATCTACACTATGGCAAAAGGCATGGGCAATGGCTTCCCGGTCGGGGGCATAGCCATTGCACCGCACATTCTACCGCGCCACGGCATGCTGGGCACCACATTTGGTGGCAACCACCTGGCGTGTGCCGCCGCTATTGCCGTGCTGGATGTTATTGCCTCTGAAGATCTTCTGAGTCACGCCAAAGAAATGGGCGGTTACATAATCGACTCGCTGATGAAGATACCGGGAATATTAAATGTTCGCGGTGCTGGCCTCATGATCGGTTTTGATGTGCCGGCAGAGCTGAAAGAACTAAGAAAGGCGTTGCTGAACAGGAAATTCATCTTTACTGGTGAGGCGAAGCCCAATACTGTTCGCCTGCTTCCTGCACTGAATATTTCAAAGGCCGATGCTGATGAATTTCTCACCGCATTGAAGGCAACCATTTCAGAACTAACTACCACAAATCCGGGATAATGAAAAACTTCATCTCTGCCAATGATGTTGCAGACATTGATGCCCTTATAGACAAAGCGCTGCACTATAAGCAGCACCCTTATATTGACAGCCAACTAGGTGCCAACCGGCGTGTGGGGCTTCTTTTCATGAACCCCAGCATGCGCACACGCATCAGCACACAAGTCGCCGCCCGCAACCTGGGCATGGATGTTATTGTCTTCAACACAGATAAGGAAGGCTGGCAGATAGAACTGGAAGAAGGCGCCATAATGAACGGCAGCACGGTAGAGCATATCAGGGACGCGGCACCTGTGCTGGGAAGCTATTTTGACATCCTGTGTGTACGCACCTTCCCCGCTCTGGCCGACAGGAACACAGATTACAATGAGAACTTCATCAACGCGTTGGTACGCTATTCCGGTGTGCCGGTGGTGAGCCTGGAAAGCAGCACGCTGCATCCACTTCAGAGCCTTGCCGATCTAGTAACTATCAGGGAGACATTTACAAAACCACACAGGCCAAAGATAGTACTGGCATGGGCACCGCACATAAAGCCGATACCACAATGTGTGGCAAACTCATTTGCACAGTGGGTGAATGCGTGGGGCAAGGCAGATTTTGTCATCAGCCACCCGGAGGGATATGAACTTTCAGAAGAATATACGTGTGGTGCTACACTGGAGTATGATCTCGACAAGGCGATACAGGATGCCGATTTTGTGCAGGTAAAGAACTGGAGCAGCTACCACAGCTACGGAAAGGTGCTCACCACCGCTACAGACAGAATGCTAACGCTTGACAAACTACGTGCTGCCCCTAACGCTTCTGTGATGCACTGCCTGCCGGTGAGGCGAAATGTGGAGCTCAGCGATGAGGTGCTGGATAGTAGCCATAGCATTGTGACACACCAGGCAGCCAACAGGGTATGGGCAGCGCAGGCAGTGTTATCTGAAATTCTAAAAGCGAACACAAAATGAACCAGCTCACTATAGTAAAGATCGGTGGAAACGTCATCGACAATGCAGAGCAGCTATCTGCATTCTTGTCTGCATTCGGCGCTATTCCCGGACACAGCATACTGGTGCATGGCGGCGGTAAAATTGCAACCACGCTGGGCAGCAAGCTAGGCATTACATCCCACTATGTGGATGGCCGGCGTATTACGGACCGCGAAACCCTGGATCTCGTTACCATGGTATATGGCGGCCTCATCAATAAGCGAATAGTCGCTTCCTTACAGGCCATCGGTTGCAATGCCATTGGCCTCACTGGCGCCGATGGCAATCTCATACAGGCATCTATTCGCAAGGTGGAGCAAATAGACTACGGATTCGTGGGCGACATTACCGGCAACGGGGTAAACACATCCCTGCTAACCGTCTTGCTCAGCAACGGCATGATACCCGTCGTGGCACCACTCACGCACGACAAGGCAGGCAACATGCTCAATACCAATGCGGACACCATTGCTCAACGGATCGCAAAAGCAATGGCTGCCAGCATGACCGTAAGGCTCATCTACTGCTTTGAAAAACGTGGAATACTTGCTGACGTGGATGACGAAAACTCCGTTATAAGGACAATTGATACGCGCAAGTTCCGTGAGCTCAAAGAACAGAACATAATAGGTGGCGGCATGATACCCAAAGTCAGCAATGCACTGGAAGCCGTATCACATGGTGTAGCGCAGGTGGTAATTGGTCACGCAAACGAGCTGCAGGGGCTCATTTCAGGTAACGCAGGAACAACGATACAATGACAAAGGAACTTTACACAGTTGCAGCGCAGCTTCTGAAAGCACTGATAGCAATTCCGTCCTTCAGCCGGGAAGAGCAGAGCACTGCAGGGCTTCTGTATAACTTTTTACAGAAAAAGGGAGTAGCTGCCCACAGGCTCATCAACAACGTATGGGCTACCAACAAGCACTATGATGCGGCGAAGCCCACATTGCTCCTCAACTCTCATCACGACACGGTAAAACCAAATGCGGCATACACCAGGGAACCCTTCAAGCCGGATCTGGAAGATGGTAAGCTCTACGGCCTGGGCAGCAACGATGCCGGCGGGTGCCTCGTATCGCTTCTTGCGGCATTCCTGCATTTCTACAACAGAACAGACCTGCAGTACAACCTTGTGTTTGCCGCCACAGCAGAAGAAGAGATATCCGGTCCGAATGGGCTGGAGATGCTGATACCTTCATTGGGCAATATAACAGCTGCAATAGTGGGTGAGCCTACCGAAATGCAAATGGCCGTCGCGGAAAAAGGCTTGCTCGTCCTGGACTGCACTGCACGGGGCGTAGCAGGACATGCAGCCCGGCACATTGGCGAAAACGCAATCTACAAAGCCATGAAGAGCATTGAGTGGTTCAGCACATATCACTTTCCTGAGGAATCTGCTATGTTGGGGCCTGTGGTGATGACGGTAACCACTATTAGCGCCGGCACACAGCACAATGTGGTACCCGCCGCCTGCAACTTCACGGTCGACATCCGGCTCAATGAACACTATGATCACCAGCAGGTAATAGAACTGGTAAGAAAGCACGTCGATTGCGATGTGGCGCCGCGCAGTACCAGGCTAAAACCATCCTCCATCAATATGGACCACGACCTGGTAAAAGCAGGTACGGCCATCGGCCTGAAGGCATTTGGCTCATACACACTTTCAGACATGGCACTGATGCCCTTCCCTGCATTGAAGATAGGTCCGGGAAACACCCTACGCAGCCATATGGCAGATGAGTTCATTTACCTGCACGAACTGGAACAAGGTGTCGACATCTATATCAAACTCTTAAATCAGCTTTTATGAAACTCTGGCAGAAAACAAGTACAACTACGGCAGACGACATCCTGGAATTCACTATCGGTTCCGACCGCGACTTCGATATGCACCTGGCCAGGTATGATGTGATGGGGTCCATGGCACATGCCGAAATGCTTCACAAGGTGGGCCTGCTTTCCGCCACAGAGTACATTGCCATCAATACAGAGCTTGAAAGTATACTCCGTTCGATAGACGAAGGGACATTTGTTATCGATGCCGGGTGCGAGGATGTTCATTCCTATATCGAGGCGCTGCTGACCCGGAATGTAGGCGAAGCTGGCAAGAAGATACACACGGCGAGGAGCCGCAACGACCAGGTAGCGCTGGACATCAAACTGTTTCTGAGGCAAGAGATTCTGGAAATAAAAGATGCTGTGCTTACACTCTTTCATCAGCTACAGGCCCTCAGCGAGCAACATAAAGATATACTCATGCCCGGGTACACGCACCTGCAGGTGGCCATGCCTTCTTCTTTTGGTCTGTGGTTTGGTGCCTGGGCCGAGAGCCTTAACGACGATATGGAATTACTAGTCGCCGCCTGGAATGTAGTTAACAAAAACCCACTGGGCAGCGGTGCCGGGTATGGTTCTTCCTTTCCTATCGACCGTGCAGAAACCACACGACTGCTTCACTTTAGCACGCAGAATTTCAACAGTGTATATGCACAGATGGCTCGCGGCAAAACAGAGAAGATTGTTGCTATGGCCTTGAGCAGTATTGCCGCCACCCTATCCCGCTTCAGCAGCGATGTGTGCCTGTACATGAGCCAGAATTTCGGGTTCCTGTCCTTCCCGTCCCACCTCACCACGGGTAGCAGCATCATGCCGCACAAAAAGAACCCCGACGTTTTTGAATTGATCAGGGCCAGGTGCAATCGAATTCAGGCACTCCCCAATGAGCTTACACTGCTTATGAGCAATCTGCCCTCGGGCTATCATCGCGATATGCAACTTACCAAGGAGATGCTCTTCCCTGCACTTAGCAGTCTGCGGTCCTGCCTGTCCATTGCCACACGCATGCTCGCTGAAATAAGGGTGCAGACGCACATACTCGATGATGAGCGCTACAAATACCTCTTCACAGTAGAAAAGATCAATGAACTTGTGAATGCCGGCTTGCCGTTTCGCGAGGCATATGTCCGCGTAGGCAACGAGGTAGAAAATGGCACGTTTACCTACGACGGCACTTTGCAGCACACCCATCAGGGCAGCATAGGAAATCTATGCAATGCCGAGATAAATGCAGTGATGCAGGAAGTTAGCTCCCGTATCGCACTTGTGTAGTTCGCCGTAACTTCGTGTTCTTATATAGCGATGCACTATTCTGAATCGGCTAGTGCATCCTGCGAAACCAACATTAAAAGAACACCGGTGTCATGAATAATTCTTCAATACTACACGTTGAGCGGCTAGGCTCGCCATGGAAAACACAAGATCCGTTTATTTTCTGTGCACACCACAGAGATGAATATCCCCAGGGCAACGAAAAGATGGGGCCGGCACCAGACCAGTTAAGAGGTAAGAACATCGGCCAGGATTTTGACCCACGTGCCAAGTTCAGGATGTACCATGGCAGCACGGTACCCGGCTTCCCCTACCATCCTCATAGCGGCTTTGAAACGGTCACTATTGCGGTGGAGGGCGCTATAGACCACAGCGACTCCCTGGGCGGTGCTGGTAGATTCATGGGTGGCGACGTGCAGTGGCTTACAGCAGGCAAGGGCATCCAGCATTCTGAAATGTTCCCACTGCTAAACACAGACAAAGACAACCCTTTTGAGCTCTTCCAGATCTGGCTAAACCTGCCTGCAAGGAGCAAAATGGTGGACCCATTTTATAAAATGCTTTGGCGGGAAGCGATTCCTGTCGTTCGTACCAAAGACGAAAGTGGAAAAGCAACAGAAGTAAATGTGATTGCCGGGACATTTCACGGTGTTGGCTCACCCGAACCAAACCCCAATTCCTGGGCGGCCGATCCCAATAATGCTGTCTCCATACTTACAATAAAAATGGAAGCAGGTGCAACCTGGACATTACCCGCAGCGAGCTCAGAACAGGCAAACAGGAATCTCTATTTCTACAGAGGCGACAACATCACCATTGATGGAAAAACCATTGGTGAGTATAACAGGATTGAGTTAAGCCCGACCGTGGACACAATTATCACAAACGGCAGCAAGGATGCTTATCTACTCATGTTGCAGGCCAATCCGATAGGTGAACCTGTGGTAAATTATGGGCCTTTCGTAGCCAACTCGCAACAGGAGCTTCGGGACACCATAGCACTCTACCAGAAGACCGAATTTGGCGGCTGGCCCTGGCCCATGAAAGAACAGGTTTTTGACAGAGCCAAAGGAAGGTTTGCACGATTTGCTAACGGGACCGAGGAGGTGAAATAGAAGTTAACCCGCGTTGCTCCATTTGTATTATTGGTCAGAAAATAGGACCAACAATGGCGGAAATTTTGGAAACCGACCTAATGATTTTTGACGCTGCCGGCAACTAAATGATGTGACCACAATATGTTCATTTGTGACACTCATGTCTCCCGGAGTTGATAAAGAAGGCCTAATCTAAGCCAATGCCGCTACAGCCGCTCAATAAACGATAGTGTGTAGCTGGTGCTGCTATAGTTGCTACCGGAACTGACACAAAGCACTGTGCCTTTGTCGTAAAAAACCGCAATAGGGTAGCCTTTTGTCTTCAGCTTTTTCTGCAACAGATAGTTATTTAGTGAGTAAGCGTGCACCTCCTGCTGGTTGGTACCGCAATACACCAGGCTATTGGTCTCGTCAAAATCAAACGAATTTAGATATGCCATGCCGTGTGGCAATACCGAAACATAGGTAAGGTCGCTACTGAATATAGTACCATAGTTACCGGTGATAAATTTGTCGCCTGAAGGGAAAACTTCAAACAAGGTGGGCGACATCTGGTAGCTTGTAGTGAAATTTTGATTCTGAACCGTTGTAAGTTTGCCTGCGGCATTGAATTTCAGTTTTGCGCAGTTATAAGAGCCGTTTATCGCCACAAGCTCAGTGTTAGTGCCCGGCAGCAAGCGCAGTTGCATACCGTATCCATAGTAAGAGGTGTCAAATATCTCTGCCTTTGTTTCCTGGTCATATACAGCAAGTCCTTTGTTGTAATCTGAGGTGGATAGGAATAGCTTGCCATTGTTGTATGCAAGGCTCGTTACCTGTGCACCGATGTTCAACTGGTCTACCTGGTCCAGGGTGGCAGCATCGTATATAAACACCCATCCATCACTGCGGGGTATGTACAGTTCTTTTTTGCCGTTGTGTGTGGCAAGCGTGCACCTGTATACCCCGGAGCCGGTTTCTATTGACTTCAATATCTTACGGGATGCAGCATCATAAATTGCAAGTTGACCCTGCTGGCCGCCGAGGTACACATAGTGTGTTGCGTCATCAAAAGCAGCGCTGACAGGAGCAAAAGGAATAAAATCTATGTCAGAGCGTACAAACACCTGAGGATTGCTATATACAGTCTTTGTTACCGAACCATCATATACCTGTACCCTCAATTTGTAGCGCACATACCGGCTCATTGTAAGTGTGTCTGAGAAACTCGTGGCATCGTTCGAAATCGCTATTGTGTTGCTATAGCTATTGTAAGTAGTATCTATCGACTTTTCCAGTTGAATTGACTGGATGTTTTTTCCGCCCAGCACGGTCCATTTCAACGTTACATCGGTGCCTGACGCAGAGGGTGTGTCCAGGACAACAACGTATTCCTCAGCCTTGGTTTGTTCTTTCTTCTTGCAGGACGCGGCACTTAACAATGCAATAAGCACAACAAGGACGTGAGAACTGATCTTCATAAAGTGTTTTTTGAATGAAATGCAAATATAACCGGTCTTAGACTGAACATAAAAATGAGCCCAGCATCCGGGGATGCGTATGTAGCGTCAAGACGATTTTTCAACCATTTACTATCCGGGAAGCTCTGATTCCAGGCAAAGCCGGCGTGTATTTATTCATATATTAACTAAAATGCAGTAGCGTGGTTATAAGCAGTTCGTACCGTTTTACGCCGTTGTTGGTCTTATTTTTTGCCCAACAACATACCGTTTATATCCGGGCGCTAACACACTTTTCGATTCCAACTTGAAGCAGATCCTTAAAAACACAAAAAGCGGAGCGCTCCCGCTCTCCGCTCTCACTTTTTCCGTGCTTCGGCAGGTTCGCTCTCGCTCCACGCTCTCCGCTCTCACTCTTAGTAGGTGCACCAGTAAACCATAGAAGAACACTGTGCCAAAACGGGTGTACTGGCAGTGCAAGCGGCGGTGGTGCTGTTGGAATACCTGAATTCAAGCGTGTGCGAGCCTGCAGCCACAGTATAGGTGGTACTGGTAACACCTGGTGCCAGTGTAGTCATCACATAGCCATCCCAAACAACGGAATAAGTGCTACCCGTAGACCTGTTGCTAAACTGTACCTCAGCGGTATTGTTCACCACGCAGCTCTGCACCTTTGTTTCGCACCGCGTACCTGAATAGCCTGTGGGGCAAATGCAGGCACCGGCATCGCAGGTGCCGCCATTCTTACAGTTCACGTCTTTACACTTGTCCTTTGTGCAGGCGGTGTAAAGAGTGGCAGAGAAGATGCCTATTGTGGCCAGAGCCGATAACAATATATAACGCTTCATAACAAGATGGCTTTACTTTGTTAATGATGCAAAGGTCATCAGCGTTGGTCCGCCACCTGCTGACTTTGGTCAGCAGCTTCACTGTTATGCATCAGCAGTATCGCTATCTATCGGTCACCCTTAGCCCTTACAAGCCGCCGCGCCCGGCTTCCGCAAAAAAAAAGCGGAGCGCTCTACGCACTCCGCTCTCACTTTTTTCTGGCGTCGGCAGATTCGCTCTCGCTTCCCGCTCTCCGCTCTGTTCTTGTGGGCCCACTAGTACCGATAGCTATCGGGATGAACCTAGGACCACCTGATTATGAGTCCTATAACATCCTACATACCTAAGCCTCCCGATTCCACGCACAAAAAAAGCGGAGCGCTCTTCGCACTCCGCTCTCACTTTTTCCTGGCTTCGGCAGGTTCGCTCTCACTTCCCGCTCTCCGCTCTGTTCTTGTGGGCCCACTAGGACTTGAACCTAGGACCACCTGATTATGAGTCAGGTGCTCTAACCAACTGAGCTATAGGCCCTGACGTTTCCGTCGAAATCCCGGGGAATTGCTTCCGAGGGAGTGCAAAAGTAAAGGATTTTGGGAAATAGGAAAAGAATTTTCAAAATCAAATTCTCCCGAATCGACATATTACTGTCCTGTGTACTTCTCAAGTAACTTTGACACCACTTCCGGATGATTTTTGAGGTTCTCAATGAACTTCCTGCTTTTCATTCGCTTGATGTGCTTTTCAATTTTCAACGCCTGCGTCATCGAATTACAATCAATTTGAAAAAACTCGCTCCAATCTGCCGCGACAGAAGTGAATTTTTGACCGTAAAAATGAGCTAAGTGCCGTTCCAGTCTTTCTGCTAACGTCAAGCTCGTTGCACCTACATAATACTTATCCAGAGATGGACTATAAAGGATATACACGCTTGCCATTGTCAATATACTTTCGCTAGCTGCTGAATGGCGCTCTAACCTCCCGATAGCTATCGGGAGAGCTATAGGCCCTGACGTTTCCGTCTGAAACCCCGGAATTGATTCCGACGGACTGAAAAAGTAAAAGTTTTTTGGAAATGGGAAAAGAAATTTCAGCGTTTGGGTACCTGGCGCGCCAATAATAATGCCACCCGCACCCGGGATTCGATTCCGTTTCGGGTAGGCAGGCCTATTCCCGATCTCAACTTATTTAGTCGTCGTTACAGGTGTTCGCTTGGTTCAGGTAGTAGATATGCAGCTTTTTATCAGAGCGCAGATCCACCTGAATGTCGTCATCGCCAGCCCGGTCTCTGCAACCTGCTATGCGCTGGTAGTCCCATTCCTTTGGCCCCTGGTCATCGCCACGGTCGGTTCTGAAAATATGATCTGCGGCCACATAGTCCAGATAGCGTTCACACGTTGTCTTTCGTGGATGCAGGAAGTTAGCCACATGGCCAGCCGGTATAATGATATACTCAGGCCGCACCTTATCCATAAATGGGCGAGAACTGCCATTTTCCGCTCCGTGGTGCGGAGAGAACATCACGGTCGACTTCAAGTCATCGCCCACATTGTCCAGCAGAAAAGCTTCTGTAGCAATGCACGTAGTTTCGGGATTATCCTTGCGCCTGCCAAGGGCGTCGCCGGTGAACAGCACTGAATTACCATTGTATTCCATCTTCATAACTATGCTTACGCCATTCAGCCTTTCCGCAGGGTCTGTCAAATGCCACTGTGCAGGGGGCTTCCCAAACCCGCAGAGAAATCTGAAGTGCACGCCCGATATCTGCATATCATTCCAAGGCGTTATCATGCTGTCGCGCTCGTTCAGGTTAATGCTCTCCGTCACACCGCTCTTGTCGTCCAGCGCCTCCTTAAGTTTCTTAAAGGCCCGGGTCTCCGTTGCAGACGATCCATCGATCTTGCGATCATATCCTCCCCATATCACCTGCTTAATGTCGTAGCCGCGTATTGCCTGCGAGGCGGCTACGATGTGGTCGCCGTCCATGTGGCTCAGCACCATAAACTCAACAGTAGCGCCCTCTGGCAGAAAGGCTTTCATCTGTTCCCATGTTTCACTACCGTCAGCATTATTGAGGCCTCCTGCATCGTAGATGACATATTTGTTTTCGGGCAGGCGAATGATGACACACAATCCGTTATCAACGTCTATTACCCGCACGCTCACCGAATCCAGGCCTGTTTCTGCCTGTGCGATCCTGTTCTTGTAGATCCAGCCGGTGGCGCCGGTTTCTGTTACCTGCACATGGTAGTAGTTGTTGCTCATTGCAGACGAAAGCAATTGCAATCGTGTGCCTACACCAACATTTGCAACAGCCGGGGATGAGCTGCTTCCTGTGCTATGAAGAATTGAGGAGCGGGTAACCACCCAGTTCCCCTCCTGCGCAGTACATACAATGGCCAGCAGCAGCGCCATGCAAAACGATATTAACCTGCTCATAATTGTTGGTTTGGAAATGACAGATAATTGGTATGGTGTACGATCCTACCCCTGCAGACCTTTCACAGCGACCGTAATATTATCAACCTCCTGATTTTTATCCAACAGGGAAACACCGTTTTTTAAACAAAATATTTTGCGTATATGTTCTCAGGGGAACTGGAGTATGACTTCCTTGTCAAGGTTCAAACCATGCGAAGATTTTCTCCCTTGCCCACACCCATCAATGTCTTGTCACGGTGAATCGTCGCGTGTTGCGCATACCGTCGGGCGTCTCCATTTCCAGTAGGTATATACCCGGTGCCAGCGCCGGTAAACCGATCATGATCCTGTTCTTCCCGGCATGCAGCCTCTCGGTGAACCGCACTACACCCTGCCCGGCTATGCTATAGACAGCACCGGTTACGGCACCGTCTTTCCCCGGGGGCGTCACTATGTCAATGTAGGCCCATTCAGCAGCAGGGTTAGGGTATACGTCCGATACCCACCAACTGTCTCCCACAGTAGTCACAGGCACCGAAACGTATGTTGTGGTGTCATTATTCACAATAAGATACTGGCTGGTGAAGACTGTATCATATGCGCAGTGAGTGTAGCTTAGTTCGCTGCCTGCGGCGCTGTAGTTGAGATGCGATGCGCTATCCAGCTCCGCGCTCCATGTTGCGCCAAAGTCGCACGAGTGGCGTTTGAAAATCCTGAAGTCGCCGGCCGAGTATATCGGGCCCGGTATGTTCAGCCTGCGGAAGAGCATGCTATCAGGGCTGCTCACTACGCGGTTTGCACCATAGTTATTGATGATGAAGTAGCCCGGCAGTGCAGCCCTTGTATCGGGCTTCATGTCCGGCTTCGTGCGCAGGTGAAATGCTACTACTTCTCCATCTGGATAAGTGCCTGTTGCCGGCAAATGCATATTCACATCTGCCGAGGTGAATGCGGTAAGCCCACCTGCTGATACCGACGGCACACGAAACACGGTACCGGAACCAACGGGAGCAGTGGACGCTACAATATTAGATGACGGTACAAACGTGTTGAAATTCGCTTTTACGTCATGCAGTGTGCTGCTTGTGGCATCCCATTGGTTGAACTGGAAATATTTGATCAGCCCCGTCTCGGTAGCAGGGTCTGCAACCAGGTGCATCTTCTCGCGCACTTCCTCGCGGGTGAGTGCGTAGTTATAGAACTTCACCTCCTCTATATTTCCTTTATACTTTGAGCCCTGCCCTTTCTGCACATCAACATTTACCTGGAATGGTGTTTGCGAAAGGTCGATCACCGGCATAGGCCCATTGTTTATTGTGTCGCCTATTCCGTTTAGGTACATTACCACCCTATCCGGGCTATAAGTCAGTACCACATAGTTCCACCGTGTGCTGTCACAAACCAGCGTGCTGTTGCTGCCATAGCCTACAATACTATCGGTATAGCACAAGACCAGGTTTGGTGTATAGCCGGCAAACTTGAACCCAAAACCAAACCCGTAGTTGTTAGACCCGGGATATGCAGGATGCCCCACTATCTGGGAAAAGCTCTTTTGCAGACCAAAGGGTTGTATCCAGCAGGAAATAGAGAAGTTGTTGCTGTTTATGTTGGCCGTACCAAGACTCACCGTTTGGCTGGTGCCATTCATTTGCAGGCACAGACCCGCTACAGTGTCGGCCGCGCAGCCGTTGTCATTCACTATTACCATGCTGTCAATGGTGCGTGTGTGCGTGCCGGTTGGCGTGGTGATGGTGAGCGATACAGAATACGCTCCCGCACCCGGATACACCACCTGTGGTCTTAATGCCGAGGTACTGCTTACCCATGCTGCTCCCGGAAACGACCATGTGCGCGTTGCACCGGCATAAGCGTTCATAGAGTAGTCAAAGAAATTGACGGTGTCGCGCGCACAACCCACATAGCGCTTGTCAGCCATGGGCTGTGCCACGGGCGCGCCCGTTGTGTACAGCGGCGTCTCCAGCACACTGCAGTTGCCGGCCAGGCGCAGTTTGTTGTCGCGGTAAAAGATTTGCGCACCCACCCTGGCCGTAAGGCTGGCCGGCAGGCCATTGCTGAAGTCAACCCAATCAGACATGGTAGCATCGCGGTAGTAGACCTTGGACGGCTTCACATTTGTGACCGCATATACGCCACTTGCTGTTCCCGCCTGAAACTGCAGGAAGGCTACCTTTTTGCCGTTTAGCGCAGCGCCGGTGATGTTAGTCCATGTTGCGCCTCCGCTGGTGCTGCGAAATACCTTGTTTGCGGCTGCACCGTTGGCCATACACAAAAACACTTCGTTCTCGTCAAGTGGGTTCACAACTATATCAGTGTTGTAATACTGCCATGCCACAGGCAGCGTAACGGTAGCCCAGGACACGCCACCATTGGTGGTCTTGTACAGTCCGTTTGTAGCGCAGACATATATCACCGACGGATTTGACCTGGCAATATCAAACCGCCATACTTTGTTGCCCGGGCCAAAATCGTGCAGCGCAACATAAGACTGTCCGCAGTTCTCAGAGCGCCAAAACACAGTGTCCTTGCCCAGGTAGAGAACATTGGAGTATCGTGGATCGGCAACCAGCCTGCTCGAGAACTGACCATAATAATTATCCTGTGGCCACATTGAGTTGGGAACCGAAGGGTTTGAATACTGCGCGGGACCCGTAAACGTAGCCGGCACCAGCACATTACCTATATCTCTGAAGCCGGTGGCACGAGAGTGTCCGTGAAACACATGACCCGTCGCATCCTCGCCACCACCGAGTGCCAGTGCCTTGCCGCCTGTATATACATCATACAGTACAGCGTCTCCGTTGTGGTACCTGCCACCTACTACAATGTCCTCGTCCCAGCCCTGGCCAAAGCCCCAGTAGTCTGCGCTGCGCAAGCCATTGTTCCTCACCGACCAGTTTGCAGTGGTGCTAAAGAAATCGCTGGAGTAGTTTACCCCGCCATCAGTAGCCAGGTAGGTATCACCACCTATAGCCACAGCTTGCTGCAGATCAGGGTGTATGGCTATGGGGCCGGAGTAACCACCCACGGGCGAGAAATTGAAACCGCCGTCGGTGGACTTATAGGTTGTCGTTGTGCCAACAATGACATGGTTTGCATTGGTAGGCGATGCCACTATGGACAGGTCATAGTAGCCCTGCCCGTTCGACATACCAAGGCCGGTAGTTGCCGAGCTCCCTGTAAGTCCCGTCACTGTGGACGCCACGGTAATAGACCAGGTATTTCCCCTGTCTGTAGAGCGAATAACACTCGGCGGAGCGGTATTACCAATATTTACGCAATAGACGTAGCTACTGTTAGCCGGTGTTACTGCCAGCCGTGCACCTGATGTAGTGGCGGTAGACAGCCCACCCGTTACATCACTAAATGAAGTGCCGCCGTTTGTGGAACGCAGTAGCACCAGCGTGCCACCTGTGGCCGAGCCTACTGCATAAACCGTATCAGTGCCGGTGGGGTTTATCACCAGGTCATACAGTGTGCCGGTTACTGTGCCACCTGTAGCCGCGGTGAACGACACTCCACCATTGTCGCTATAGTAAATGGCGGTGGTGCCTGTAATAAGTATGCGACCCGTATTCCTATTGATGGCGATAGCGTTGCCGGTACCCCCCGTAAATGCCGAAAGAACAGACCATGTCGCACCACCTGTGGTCGTCTTCATCAGTGCATTGGCCGACCCGTCGTAGGTGTACACAATATTCTCGTTGAATGGGTCTACCGCTATCGACTTTGAGCCCGCGCTCGTCAGGGTTTCGCTTATCGATGTCCAGTTGAGACCCTTATCCGCAGAGCGGTAAAATGTTCCTGTCTCGCTTCCTGCGTACAGTACCGATGGGTTTGACGGCGCAATGGCTATGCAGTAAATATTGCTCTGGTAGTTGCGCCGCGTTCCCGAGCCCACAGCAAATGTTTCTACCGGCCCCAGTACCGACCAGCTTGCAGCGGCGGTTGTTTTGGCTGCCGTGCCGGAGGCTTGCTCCTGGGTTGCCTGCAGCGAACGTATCAAATCTTCACGTGCCTGGTTCGGATCGTAATTCACAGTTCCGTCGGCAGCGATGTACGGTGCCATTTCATTGCGCCAGCGAATGTAGGCATGTATGTAAGGCTCCTCGTAAAAGCCATCTTCACCTTCCTCCTCCTCATGCTCCTTTTCTTCGCGCGCGGCCTCGTCGGAATGCCTGTACACTTCTATGAGCGAGTCTATCCGGTGAACGTTTGGCTTACTCCAATCTGTGTTCTTTACCCACGAGGGTACGGGGATGGTCGCCGGTAGCGAAAACGGGTTACCCGACGATTGCGCAAATGAAGCAGGTGGCAACGCAATTGCCAGCAAGAATAACAGACCAAAGACTACTCCTCTCAGCATACGGACATTTCAGTAAAAATAACCTAATTCCGCAAATATGCCTGGCAGTTAATAATTCAGATAGCCAGTGGCAGCGTAACCGCAAATGCTAGAAGTGCTTTTTCTCGGTGTACAGTTCATTGCCCCCGAAAAACTGCACCTTGCCCTTATTCAGAAACAGATTGTAAGGCGTGGCATCCAGCATTACAGGGCATCTCGATAATTGGTCTTCATAAATGATATCGTTATTGATAGCAATTGTGAATTTGTTCTTCCACTGCGTTACAGTTAACAGGTTCAAATCCTTGAGCTCGGCGTTAATATCGGTCTTGGTATAATTCTCCAGGCGAAACATCTCGGGAATGTCTCGCTGCAGAGAGCCGAAATATCCCGATGTTTTAGCGGACGGCAACTTCTTCTTCATATAGTATAGTTTCCCCCTTGGAGTGATAAAGAAGCTCAAGAAAGTGTATTCATTACACTCATGAAATGAGGAGCTATGTGCTATAAACTGCAGCCCAAAACCGAAGTCATCGCTGTTGGTCAACGGTAGGGAGTAGTACAGATCATAAAGGATGTTATTGTAGAGACCATACTCCTTCTTGTGGTTGTGAAACACGGTAGTGTTATATGCCTGAATGCCGTCTTCCTCGTGTGTCACCTCTACGCCATCATCTCCAAAGGACGATATATCAATTCCTTCGGTTTCTTTCGATTTTGATTTCCGCCCATATTTTCGGTAGTCAAGTTCCAGCTCCATTCGCTTCCACTCTTTTGGGTTGGTCATATAGGCATTACCGGCATCATAGCTCACCGATGACCTGGAAGAAGAGGAACCGGAGGTGCTACCCGACGGAGCTCTGTAGTAGTAATTGTTTGTATTGGGCGCGGGCGCAACCTTCATCCGGTCTATCTTATACTGCTCAGCGTTAAACACCTGGCCACCTCCCGGTTTATCAACCATGCCCGGCTGGCGCTGCGCGCTGCAAACGGCGCTTGCCGAGATGGCAAGTATGAGCATTATGCTGTTCGCTGTGTTCTTCATATTCGCTTAGTATTTCGATCTTGAAATGAGCAGGCTCAATGACAGTTCCTTTCCAGTACCGGCAGACTTAAACGCCAAAACCGTAATGTATAGCTCCTTGTAGGGGCCCGTCATCTGTTGCCAACCCTGCGGTCGGTAACTCCGGTTGTCTGTATCCGGTTGTGCGGCCTCTTTCGCAAGCTTGCCAAATGGGAAATTCATCCCTAGCAGGAGCTGGTCAATATCTGTTGAAGTGTATTTGTCGGTAGAGATTGGCACATTGAGCGACCATTTTTTCGAGAATGTGTCCATACACACATCAGCATCTCCGGGTTCGCTACCCTCGAAAGTGCCCTTAACCTTGTAGCAGTTGCCACGATACTGGTCGTTGATCTTCTCACCTACCTTGATGCTGTTAAAATCCGTCTTCCATGCTTCTACCAGCGACAGTACGTCTTTTTCCATTTTCTTCAGCTCCTTTTTGGGCGCAGGGGGTGCAGGGGTCGCAGCGTCCATTTGCTCACCCAGAAGGTCCACTTCGTTCGAACGATTGCTCAATGTCAATGTCAGGAGGATATCCTTTCCTTTATACATGGAAGCAGAGAGGTTGATGCTAAAAAAGCGGTAAGCGCTTCCGGGTTTACGCCTGTCCACCGGAACATAGGAGCGCGATACGATATTCGCGCTTTCAGAAAAAGTATCATTGCCGGGTAGCGGTTCCAGCTTTCCACAAGGCAGATCCAGCGTTCTGAGCATATAGTCGATGCCTTGCGATGAATACTGCTTTTCATTCAGGCGGGTTTCCAGGTTCCACCGTTTTACGTGCTCGTCCAGAAAGATGATCGTGGTAGAATCTTCTGCGCCGCTCAGTTTGTAGCTGGCAAGGAATGAGGGAGCATAGCCATATGCCCGCTTCCTGGCTACATCGGTCTTGATAGCAGCAAAATCAGAGGGCGCCATGGATACCAGCTCCTTTAGGCCGGCTTGCAGCTTCAATACATCCTTAGGCTCCACCTTTTTTTCGGGTACGTCGCCTGTAATTATCTGGGCCTGCATGTCCAGTATGCGATATTCCACGCCATCTATCGTTATGTAACCACTCCAGTGACCCGGCTCACCGGCAAGCAACGGACGGGTAGAAACAAATGCCTTCTTACCAATTATCTTATCGCGCTTTTCGTACTGGGTCTCCCATGTCGGGAGCTCCTTTACCACCAGCTCAGACCCGACCGGTATTGTCTTGCGCTGGGCGCTTGCGTGTAACTGCAGCACTAGAAGGAGCAGTAAGAGTAGTGTTGTTCTAAGCATGAGATGTTGTTGAAGTACGAACGGAGCGAGAAACGATAACAAAATTATATCAGTACCAAGGCCCAGGAATACCACTTTCGTGTGATTGTACATCTGAAGCCGATAGCAGTGACGCGAGGTGCAACGAATAAAGAGGGGTACCTTACCACATGCATATCTGCAAGCCGAGGTGGTGCGCATGAACTTGTATGGGGCGGCTTGCAAAACGACTAATGCCGGTGGCCACTACGCTTAGTTATGCATTAATAATCCCGGAATGAGATAAATCTGCGCGTTTTGTGGCAAATATTTTTGAAAAGTAACTTTCCGCGCCAGTAAAGGGTTTGAGCGGGTAAAATGTGCCAAAAAGTATACAAAAATGTGCCACGAAATTGTGCATAAATTTCAGGCGAGAAGCAGCAAACACATTTTGTGTATACATAACGACGTGGAAGAATCTTCTAAAGAACAACATAGGATAAGGGTTTAAAACGGCACAAAGTTAGCATCGAATAGCAAGTGGGTGAAAAAATGATATTCACATTTTCGCCGGACGGGATACGGTAATAACCGCTAAGGGATACTACCTAAACCGAACCGGGGTCCGGTTTTCGGAAGCGCTGAATAACGAACAGAATTTTATCTGCTTACCTGCAACTTGCATATCGCCCTTGATTCGGCAGTCTCTACTGAGAGCAGGTAAATACCCATCGGAAAATCGTCCAGGTTTATCTCAAAATCGCCAGAACTGAACTGGGTCTGCATAACAACCTGACCTATTGCGTTGCAAACTGTCGCCTGGCAATCTGCAGAGATATCCAGATTCACACGAAACCTGCCGGTAGATGGGTTGGGAAATACAGCAACGGTTACCTCCTTGCCTGGCCGCACCATATCCAGCGACGGTGCGTAAAGTTTTCGAATGCGGTGGTTTACTTTGTCTGCTATGTAAACGGTACTTCCGTTACCATTCACACACACGCCAATAGGTAGGTTCATTTCCGCAAACGAACCCGACCCACCATCTCCGGAGAACCCGTCATTACCGTTTCCTGCAATGGTTTTAATGGTGTTCGATGTTACGTCAACTTTACGAACTCTGCTTCCAAATGTTTCAGAGAAATAAATATTACCGCCATTGTCCACACACATACCTGACGGAGTAATTATGGAAGCTGCCGCGACATCACCTCCATCTCCGGCGTGAGCAGCCGCTCCTGTGCCACCAATTGTATTGATTATCCCGGTGCTATTTTCAACTTTTCGAATTCTGTTATTGTCGCCTATATAAATGTTATCATTAGTGTCTATGGCGATGGCGCCGGCGAAATTTAATTGAGCTGAGCTGGCCGGCCCACCATCGCCAGAGAAACTAGGCAAGCCGTTTCCAGCAAACGTTGATATCGTACCACTTGCTTTCTCAATTTTTCTTATGGTATTGTTTCCACGATCACCAATAAACACGTCTCCGTTTTTCGCTACAGCCACACAGATGGGCGTTGCGAGCATTGATGCTGTTGCATTTCCTCCATCACCCGTATAACCCCCGGACGAAAAGCTACCTGCTACCGTAGAAATAATGCCGGTTGGCAAATTTACTTTTCGAACGCAATACCTACAGGATATATAGAGGTTATCCTCTTTGTCGATATAAACTGAAATAGGTAAAGCAAGTGTTGCATCTGTGGCCGGTACATTGTTGCCCGCATTGGGCCCAACACCATTCCCCGCTACCGATGTGATAATTCCTGTTACTTTGTCAATTTTTCTTATCCTGCAACCGTAGCTATCTGCAATATAAACATTGCCATCCTTGTCAAGACACACGCCTTGCGGGTATTCAACTTGTGCCAAAGTAGCGGCGCCACCATCGCCTGAGAATCCGCCTATGCCAGTTCCGGCAACTGTGCTGATAGCATATTGGGCAAATGCGGGTGAGAAGAAGAAAAGTGAAAATAGTAGCAGAATATTCTTCATAACACATTGAGGGTTTAAAACGGCACGAAGTTAGTATTGAATAGTGGGTGGGTGAAAAAATGATATTCACATTTTCGTCGGAGGGAATACGGTAACTATAACCGCCGTGGGTTACGCTGTCTAAAATGCGTCTCCTGCTTATTTCAGCGGGGGACTTATCTGCATCGGGGTACGAGGGTTGAATGCAGCGAGTTAGTTGCATCCTATTGGATTTGTGAGCGCCGGTCGCAGATCATCAGCCTCTGAGCCTTGATGGCGAATAGTCCTCGCGAAGTGCGAGAGACTCATCGCGGACTGGAAAATCTTGTCTCCGCCCATCCATGAAATTTCGATGAAAAATCGGAAGTCACTCATCGCACCACCATGATTAGAAGGAGCTTACCCATTTCATTCCCTTTCATTCATTTTGGGCTTTATGTATGCCTAGGAACAGGCGGGAAAAAGAAGTATTTTTCTAACTTCTCAAAACCTGCTTTTCCCCATGTTATATCGCATACTCGCAATTCTGGTCATGTTTGCGTCGCCGGGTTTCGTTTGCTACGCATCCGAAAGTGATTCGCTGGCTGTTTTCAACAGGCTCGACTCCACTTTTAAATTCGTTTATGAAAATGACATTGCGCAGGCGCTACAGATAATAGAGCGGCAGGAGAAAATATCAGATATGCTGCACGAAGACTCCCTGACACTAAAGGTGGCCTACAACAGGGGAGATGTTTTGCTTGTGCAGGGCTTTCATGATATGGCTGCAGAGTACTACTACAAAGTACTGAGGATAGCAGAGAAAATAGGCCACGCAAAATATGAGGCACAGGTGAACTATAACATCTGCAACGTCTTTACGCAAAAGGGAGACTATGCATCTGCAGAAAAACACATCAGGCGGGCATATGAAGTGGCAGTGGCAGGCAAAGTATACGATGACACGATCACCTTCAACTATGCACTGGGAGAAGTGTGGGCCTATACAGACCGGCTGGAGGCCGGCCTGGCTCTTGTGAAAAGTAATGTAGAGGGCGCAAAGCTGAAGAAGGACTATGACAATGTGGTAGTGGGACTGGATATGCTGTCGTATATCTACTTTGAAAATGACCAGGCGGGCCTGGCCGTAAGGTGCCTCAGAGAGGCATTGCCCTATTTAGAGCAAATAGAAAGCAACTACAGGAGGGCAGTAATATACCAGCACATCAGCGAGGCATACCTGGTAGCGGGGAAGTGGGACAGCGCCTCCTACTTCCTGGAGCCTGCATTCAAATATGCCCGTATCATCAACTCGCCCGACTGGCTATATGAGTGTTATAAAGACGAAGCGAGCATTCTGGCCCACCAGGGCCGATATAAGGAGGCGCTTACTGCTCACCACCAGTATGGGAAATACAAAGACACTGTTTTGCAGAAGGATTATAACAACAAGATAGCGGCATTGTCATCGGGCTACGCACTGGAGAAGAAACAAGCAAAAATAGAGCTGCTGCAGAAGGACAATGACCTGAGGGCTACCAAGATAAGGGAGCAGAAGATGGAGCGCAACGGGATAGTGCTGGGCAGTACCCTTTCGCTGGTATTGGTAATTGCGTTTTATCGCGGACGCATGAGCCGGAAGACGCGCCACCTGCAGCGGATGTTCTCGCAATCGCTGCTACGCAACCAGGAAGCAGACAAACAGCGAATAGCCCAGGAGCTGCACGACAGTATAGGCCAGAACATACTGTTCATAAAAAACCAGGTGTCTGCCCAGCCCGATGATGAAAGAAAGGAACAACTGATAGGCGCCATAACGGAGACCATAGATGAGGTAAGGAATATTTCTAAAGAGCTGTACCCTAACCAACTAGAAAAATATGGCCTGGCCGCTGCCGTAGACACCCTTGCCGAAAAAACCGCAGAAGCGACCGGCACTTTCGTAAGCAGTGACCTGCAGGAGATAGACCAGAAACTGACCAGGGATGCCAAGATAAACCTGTACAGGATAATACAGGAATCTATAGCCAATGCAGTGAAGCATGCACAGGCAAAGGCAATACGCATAACCGGGGAGATACAGAAAAGCAGAATAGTACTAACCGTGATAGATAACGGCAGGGGCTTTGATGTGTCAAAGATCGCACAGAAGGCACAGTCGTCCTTCGGGCTGCTAGGCATAGAGGAAAGAGCAAGACTGCTGGATGGCAAAATGCAACTGGAGTCTACACCTGCCGGAACAAGACTCTCCATTTCAATACCAATACAGGCCAATGGATTGTAAAGTGATCATAGCTGATGACCACCCGATCTTCAGAACGGGCATACGCGAGGTAGTGAGCGGCATACCGGGTGTGGAGCTGTGCGGGGAAGCGAAAGACGGACTGGAAGCGTACCAGCTAATACTCTCTGCCCGGCCCGATGTGGCTATTCTGGACCTGGAAATGCCCAAGCTATCGGGCCTGGACGTGTGCAGGAAAGTACAGGCAGAGAAGCACGACACGCAATTTATCATTCTTACCATGCACAAAGACCGCCACTTCTTTGACGAAGCCATGCGCAGCGGTGTAGCAGGCTACCTGCTAAAGGACAATGCCGTGGATGAACTGGTAGCATGCGTGCAAACAGTGGCAGGCGGGCTGCGGTATGCCAGCAAGACGATAGAAGCGTACCTGGTGCGTCATGACGGGCGGGAGCAGTTTCCCCCGGAGGTAAAGGCGCTCTACGAAACACTCACGCCCACAGAACGGGTAATAGTGAAACTGGTGTCGCAAAGCAGCACATCGCACGAGATAGCAGACAACCTGTTTGTAAGCCCGAACACGATAGAGAATCACCGCGCAAACATTGCCCGAAAGCTGCACCTGGAAGGGAAAAACTCGCTGCTGAAGTTTGCGCTGATGTACAAGAGCCTACTGTAATCTACTGCTCAGATAAGGCATCCTGAAGCAATATGGTGGTTAACCACTATTGTCTGCGGCACACATAGAATGGATTTTTGCATGGAGTCAAAAACCACCAAAATCTATTTTATGAAGAGAATATTTACACTGCTTTCATTCATCGCCGGCGCGCAGTTTGCCTCCGGTCAGGCCATCACCATCAATGCAGCAGACGTGTCTCTGGCACCAGCCACCTTTACGCTATATGATGTGAGCACGGGTGCCATCACTTCACCGTCTATTGCTACTGCTGCCACGTGGGATTATAGCACCTATTCGGGTCCGTTCACGTCCACAAGCTATGCGGCAGAAACAGATCCACTGTTTACCGCTGCGGGCTCAGACCTGCAAACAACGGGCTTGAGAAAACACCTGAACTCGACCATGGTATACTACTTCACGTCTAAACTGGATGGAAACGCAACGGGTGTCTACGAAAACGGAATAGACATGTATGAGCAGCTTTATGACATCTCTGCAGTTACGGGCACCATGGGCGACAGCCTGAACATACCGGCGCAGAAATATGTGTTACCTACACCTAAGGCGCTCCTGTCATTTCCCATGAGCGCCAACAGTGAGTGGCATACCAGCAGCCGCCGTGTCACCTCCTTTAAGCTCACTGTAGCTTCGGCCGGCCTCACCAACGCTCCCTGTGAGCACGCTTATGTCGACTACAGGAAGGACACGATAGTGGGCTGGGGAAAAATGAAGGTACATACTGCCACCGGCGCCAGCGCACCGATAGATGTGCTTATGGATAAGTGCACTGAATATAGCACTGACAGCTTTTACATTGGTGGCTCCCCTGCACCGGCTTCATTGCTTACGCCATTTGGCATGGCACAGGGCCAGCTTACCGACACGCGCTACAGGTATGTGTTTCAGCGCAAAGGCTCCCTCATGTATCTCGCTGCCTTTATCTTCAGCGACAACACCTTTACCACTGCTACTACTTTATACATGTCCACCGACCTATCTACCAGCGGCATAAACAATATGCCGGACCAATACACTACAGTATTGTTCCCCAATCCTTCTACCGGCAGCGATATCAACCTGCTGATATCAGGAGGAAAACTAAAAGCGGATAATTATGTTGTAACGGATATGCTGGGCAGAACAGTGGCAACGGGTGCCCCACAATCGACACAGGGCGCACTGAAAATGAAATTCGAAAACAAGTTGCCGGCAGGGCAATACCTGCTAACCGTGCTGGGCAACGGGCATACCATAACGACGGAACAATTCAGCGTTATGCAATAGGTTGCAACTTATCGCCCCTACCAATAGGAAACAACATCTACGTTATCTGCAGGCTACCCCTTAGGGGTGGCCTGCATTGCATTTAGAGAAGGAGGCGCGGTAACGCATGTGCGTAGGGCCTTATCGCAAGCGGTCAATACCGTGTGAGTGTGATAGCGGGCGCGAATGGTTCGACAGAAACTACACCTGCGTCATTACATCTTTCCAGTCGTAGTCTGTGGGTTGCCAGGTCTTCTTCAGCAGTTTGTCGGTAATGTCGCGGTTTGCAAGAAAGTTTACTTTTTCCTGCATCATTACGGGCATCTGCACCAGGCCGCTATACAGTATGAGATCATCCCACGACTTGCTCTTGAAGAATTCGAAGAATGAGGCGAGCACAGTGCGTGCTTCCTTCAGGTTCCAATAGTGCAACATGTAGGGTGCTGCAGCCTTGATATAACCTGCCTGGCGGAAGAATACGGAAAATGCAAACTGCTCTACCACATGCTTTGAAAACTGTGGGTACTCTGCATCGGTGAAGGTGAGCACGTCTTCGAGCAGGGAGTTGTGGCGGGTGTGAAAACCCAGCACGCCCGCATTCCACATAGCGAGGTCCCACAGGGCGCGGCCATTTACCTTCATGGGTGTGCTATCGCGCAGGTGGGCATCCAGCTTGGCCATTATGGGGTTAGCCTTTTCGCTCACTATTCCCTCGTTTACGTGCATGTACAGTTCACCGGCGGCAATTGCCCGGAACATGGGCTCTATAGGCTGCATGAACACGACGTCGGTATCGGCATAGAGTACGTTACCATTACGTGTACGGGTAAAGTCTATCAGTACTTCTATCTTCACCCGGTGCACAAAGTCGATACTGCCGCGCCACTTTGCGATACGCGTTGCGTCTACTTCGCAAAAATTAAGTGTAATGGGCGGGTTGCGGAAGATCTTGAACCAGCCGGGATTGTCGGTATATATCCACACCTGCGTGTTGGCAGGCAGGCCGCCATTGTAGATACGGGCCAGTGATAAAAGTGCAAATGCACACTCGTGAAAAACACCCTCATTGCCGTAGCACTGAAAAACGATATAGTTAAGCTGTTGTTCCATATAACGAACGACCTTACGACCTCTCCCCGGCCCTCTCCAAAGGAGAGGGAGGTGTTATCTCACAAGTGAAGGCGGTATTTTTTTTGCTGAACCGCGACGCAGAAAAGAAGGTCATTTTTGTTCTGTGATTATGAATCTATGGTTCTAAAAAAAATTTGGGGTCTGTGTTGAGCAGTTGCTCCACGGCGGCCATGCGATAATGTAGCACATCATCTTCTGGCATGTAGGCTGCCACATCTCGCACAGCAGCAAACACACGTTCCAACTGTGGAGACGTCTTGTGCGGGCGGCGCAGATCGAGCGCCTGTGCAGCAGTGAGCAGTTCTATAGCCAGCACACGCTGCACGTTCATCACCACCTTGCGCAGCTTCGTCGCGGCGTTGGCCCCCATACTCACATGGTCTTCCTGTCCATTGCTACTCACTATACTGTCTACCGACGCCGGAGTGCAGTACTGCTTGTTCTGGCTTACGATGGCGGCGGCGGAGTACTGCGCTATCATAAAGCCGCTGTTCACACCGGCATTGGGCGCGAGGAATGGCGGCAGCCCACGCTGCCCACTGATGAGTAGGTAGGTACGGCGCTCAGAAATATTGGCCAGCTCTGCCATGGCTATTGCCAGAAAGTCGGCATGCAGGGCCAGCGGCTGACCATGGAAGTTGCCGCCGCTCATTATTGCATCTTCATCGTGGAAGACGATGGGATTATCTGTTACGGAGTTGATCTCTGTTTCTACCACGCGCTCCACGGTGTCTATGACGTCATTACTTGCGCCATGTACCTGCGGCATGCAGCGGAACGAATAGGGGTCCTGCACCTGCTCCTTGGGTATCTGCTGAATGGGACTGCCGCTAAGCAAATCATGTATACGGGCTGCAGTGTTGAGCTGACCTTTATGCGGGCGCACCCTGTGCAGCGGGTGGCGGAAGGGCTCATCCTTGGCATAGAAGGCGTCAGCGCTCAGTGCACCAATAATGTCGGCCCACACGGCCAGTTGTTTACTCTTTATGAGCGACCAAGATGTATAAGAACTCATGAACTGTGTGCCGTTCAGCAGGGCCAGGCCTTCCTTTGCCGCAAGCTTTATGGGTTGCAGGCCGGCTTTTGCCAGAGCATCGGCAGCATTCATTCGTTCGCCTTTGTAGTACACCTCGCCCTTACCAAATAGCGGCAGGCACAGATGCGCCAGGGGTGCGAGGTCGCCGGAGGCGCCGAGCGAACCCAGCTCATACACTACCGGTGTGATGCCGAAGTTGTAGAAGTCGGCCAGGCGCTGCACTATCTCCGGGCGCACACCGCTGTAGCCGCGGCCCAGGCCATGAACTTTTAGCAGCAGCATAAGGCGCACAATATCCTGCGGCACCTCATCGCCCATGCCACATGCGTGTGAGCATACCAGGTTTTCCTGTAGCTGTGCCAGCTCATCGTCTTTTATGCGCACATTGCACAGAGAGCCAAAGCCGGTATTGATGCCGTAGTGTGTATTGCCGCGGGCGAGCATGCCATCGAGGTAAGCACGATTAACGGTTATACGGCTTCGGGCCGCATCGGAAATGAGCATTGAATTGCCGGCCATTGCCGTGGCCAGCTTATCGAGGGACAGATGGTCTGGTAATTCCATACGTTTCTATTGAAGGTGGCAAAAGTACAAAAAGGGGAAGAGTAGCTGCAGGTATCCCACACAGCACGCTCCCTTATTTTTTCTTACCTTGCCATATGTTTTCTAAACTCTTTGGCCGTAAAAAAAAGGACGAAGACCCATATAGCCATCTCCCCGTTCCAGAAACGCCCAGTTGGGCAGTGTTGGGGGCCGATATGCATTCGCACTTTCTGCCTGGAATTGATGATGGCGCCAAAGATCTCAACGATAGTTTAAACCTGCTACGCTCGATGGCAGGCCTGGGTTACAAAAAGATCATCACCACACCACACGTATTCATAGACTACCACCCCAATACACGGCAAACCATTCTGGCCGCATGGGAAAAGGCAAATGCTGCTATAAAGGAAGAGGGAATCGATATAGAACTGCGCCCGGCCGCAGAGTACTATATAGACGACTACTTTATGCACTTGATGGAAAAGGAGGAATTGCTAACCATAAAGGGAAAGGAAGTGCTGGTAGAATTTTCGATGGTCTATGAGCCGCCAATACTCGCACAGGCGCTCTTCAATCTGCGAACAGCGGGCTACAAACCTATCATTGCACATCCGGAACGATATATGTTTTTTCATCGCGATCTGAGTAAATATGAGGAACTGAAAGATCGTGGTTGCATGCTGCAGCTAAACATGCTGTCTATAGCGGGCTACTATGGCGGCAATGTGAAGCACGTAGCAGAAAAGCTGCTGGCAAAAGGCATGTATGACTATTGCGGAACGGATGCCCACCACGAAAAGCACATGGCTGTGCTCACTGCCATGGCTACCTCGCGCGACTATCATAAAATAGCGCAATACCCCTTCCGGAACTCTCAGCTCTGATATTGGTTATGCACTAATAGTCAGGAAAGTATATTTTTGCGGCAATCTCATGAAAACTGCCCATGCAGATACCGCATGGATATAAAATCATATAATGGATAAACCATCATTCTGTATCGGGGTTATCGGGCTTGGTTATGTAGGGCTCCCACTGGCTGTGGAGTTTGCAAAACACTATCCGGTAGTTGGCTTCGATATCAACTCTAAACGGGTAAACGAGCTAAACAGCGGCATCGATTTCACGCTGGAAGTGGAAGAAACTGCCCTGAAAGCGGTACTCGCGGCAGAAGCATGTAAAGGTAAAGGGCTCTTCAACTCTTGCAGCACTGCTGATCTTGCAGGCTGCAACGTTTTCATAGTTACTGTACCCACACCGGTAGACAGAAACAACAGGCCAGACCTTACGCCGCTTTACAAAGCCAGTGAAACAGTGGGCAAGGTGCTGAAAAAAGGTGATATAGTTGTATATGAATCAACTGTTTATCCCGGTGTAACTGAGGACGAATGTGTGCCTGTACTGGAAAAACACTCCGGTCTGAAATTTAATACTGACTTCTTCTGCGGCTACTCGCCGGAGCGTATCAATCCCGGCGACAAGCTGCATACGGTGGCCAACATTATGAAGATCACTTCCGGCTCCACTCCTGAAACTGCTGATACTGTAGATGCACTTTATCGCTCGGTAGTGACCGTGGGCACCCACAAAGCGGCAAGCATAAAAGTGGCAGAAGCGGCCAAAGTGATAGAGAACTCCCAGCGCGACATCAACATTGCCTTTGTAAATGAGCTGGCCATGATCTTTAACCGCATGGGTATAGACACCCACCAGGTACTGGCAGCATCTGCAACAAAGTGGAATTTTTTGCCATTTAAACCCGGATTGGTAGGCGGCCACTGCATAGGTGTGGACCCTTACTACCTGGCGCAGAAAGCACAAGAGGTGGGCTACCACCCGGAAATAATCCTGGCCGGTCGCCGCCTTAATGACGGCATGGGCAAATACATAGCAGCCGAAGTAGTGAAACTCATGATACGTAATGACATCACTATCAAGGGTGCAGACGTGCTGGTGCTGGGTATCACCTTTAAGGAAAACTGTCCTGATGTACGCAACACCCGCGTCGTAGACATCATAGAGGAGTTTCGTTCATACAACATCAACCTCTGTATTTACGACCCATGGGCAAAGCAGGCGGATGTGATGCATGAATATGGAATAGAAATCATTAATGAGCTGCCTGCCGGCAAGAAGTTTGACTCGGTGGTCCTGGCTGTAGCGCACAAGGGTTTTGCGGAGACAAATTGGCGCGAACGTGTGAAGCCGGGCGGCATAATTTATGACGTAAAAGGCTGCCTGGATATTTCCATGGTAGACGCCCGCCTGTAAGCGAAACAGGCGTACCCGGATGGCCTTTGCTACCTGGTTTTTCGTACCTTTCTGACCCCTGTCGATTTTTCATTTTTAGCTTATTTTAAACTAATTTTGATGAAAATTCATGAAATGCAGCAATTAATGAGGCGAGGCAGCAATGCTCTCGGCCTGGTTTTTATTTTTTTCCTGTTCATATCTATAAATGCCTGCGTTCCATCTAAGAGATTTGTTTATTTCAATACGCTGAAAGAGGATACCACCTACCCGGCAAAGATTGTAATGGGGGGTACTACCCAGTTTACAGACCCTACCATTCAGCCAAACGACATCCTTTCCATTACTATACAAACATTAGCACAAAACGAAACAAATGCCCCCGTAGAGGCGGCAGCAAACCCGGGCGTAGACCAGCTAAGCGGCTTCCTTGTGGACCGTGACGGCTTCGTAGACCTTCAGCCCATTGGCCAGATAAAGGTGATGGGTCTTACTACGGCACAGGCAAGAGAAGCCATAAGGGTGAAACTAATGCCACTTTACAAAGACCCGGTAGTGCGCGTGCGTATCGTGAATTTTGAGGTGCGGGTGCTGGGCGACGTGAATCGGCCCGGCGTGGTAAACATCCCCAGCGAGAAAGCAACCGTGCTTGATGTTCTTGCGCTCTCCGGCGATCTGCAACCTACCGCAAAACGTGACAACATCCTGCTTGCACGTACTGAAGGTGACAAGACAACATTTGTGCGGCTGGATCTTACCAAGCCCGACATCTTTACGAATCCGTATTTCTACGTAAAGCAGAGAGACTATATCTACGTGGAGCCAGGCAACTTCAAACGCCAGAGCTCCGACAACTCATTCCTTCGTTATGTTAGCTATGGCACCAGCCTGTTGGGAGTTGTTTCCTTTCTTTACTTAACCAAGATCATTAAATAAGCGCCAACCGGGTAAGTGATGACCGAAGAAAACATACCAGTAAGTAATGGCACCCAGGCCACAGCCCAGCTGCAACCGCTGCCGGTGAAGAATGACGAGACGGGCGGCGGCTTCAATGTGAAGTGGCTCCTGGCTACGGTATTGGCCATTTGGCCGTGGCTCCTGGCGAGTATTATCGTATCGCTTATTGCAGGTAATGTTTATCTCCGTTACTACACGCCCATCTACAGTGCATCGGCACAGTTGCTTATCAACGACTCTCGTAAGAGCAGCTCAGGGTCTGACGACCTGCTAAAAGCACTGAAGATCAATAACAACAAAATCAACATAGACAACGAAATTCAGATCCTGAAAAGCCGCTCAATGATGACGACGGTGGTTAAGGACCTGAAACTGAACATTGTCTATGCTACAGAAGGTCGTTTCAAACGTTCTGAGCTCTATGATGCCAAACCTTTTGAATTCATAAAGCTCGACTACTTTGACGGTTACTACGATTGTGCAGTAAAGATCAAAGACCAGAATAGCTATCACCTGTCTGGTATGCGTGGGCAGGAGATCGATGCCCATTTTGGCGACACAATGACACTAAACGAAGTGGGACGTGTGGTACTGGCAAAAACAAATGTGTTTTTCGTTTCACCATACGAGTTTTTCGTAAACCACAAACCCGTACTGCCTACCGCCATAGAATACCAGTACCAGGTAAACTATGCGATACCAAACAAGGCCGTGACCTGCATTCAGCTGAGCATGACTAACAACATATCGCAGCGCGCTGTAGATGTGATAAATGCCCTAATGGATGCCTACCAGCGAAAAAATGTAGAAGACAGGAACAGAATAGCAGACAGCACCATAAGCTTCATAGACAACCGAAAAGAAGCTCTGGGCCGTGAGCTTTCCAGTGTAGAAGACACCATACAGGTTTTCAAGCAACGGAACGGAATTGCCGACGTGAGTGCTCAAGCCGGCATGCTACTGACTGCAAAAGCCAATACCACAGAAAAGCTGCAGGAAGCCAAACAAAACCTGAGAGTTATAGGCGACATCACAAACTACATTCAGAAATTCGACGACAGGCTCATTACACTGCCTGCCACACTGATGGAGAACAAGGCACTTGGCGACCTCCTTGCAAAATACAACGACATAACTGACAAGATAGACAAGGCAGAGCTGACCATGGCTCCGGACAACCCGATGCTAAAGGCCCTGATAGCGCAGAAAAAGGAAGTAAAGAAGAGCTTTGCCAATTCACTGGCTACTGCAAAACAGGAGACTGAGCTGAAAGTGAAGCTCATTGAGGCCGACCTGCGCGAAACAAACTCTTCGATAAGAACGGTGCCGAGGGTGGAAAGGGAACTACTGCAGTCGACACGAAGGCAGGAAATTAAGCAGGAGCTTTACATCTTCCTGCTGAAGAAACGCGAAGAAACAGCGATCGAAAAGTCGTCGACAGTGGCTGATGGTGTAGTTGTAGACTCTGCCCTACCCACAGGTCAGGTGGCCCCCGACAAGAAGAAGATACTTATGGTATCGTTCCTGCTGGGCGCGCTGGTACCTTTCGGAGTCATCATGTTGCGGCGCGCGCTCAATATCCGTATCATTTCGAAAACGGATATTACCAAAGCCACTACGATACCTGTGATCGGTGAAATAGGCAATAACGGAGCAGGCGAAAGCGTTGCTGTGAGCCGCAATAGCCGCACCATCATTTCTGAACAGTTCCGCGCATTGCGCACAAACCTGCAGTACCTGATGCCTTCGGCAGACCAGAAGGTGATCATGATCACGTCCAGCATGAGCGGCGAGGGCAAATCGTTCATTGCCATCAACCTGGCTATGACGCTGTCATTGTCCGGCAAAAAGGTGTGTATCATGGAGCTCGACCTCCGCAAACCCAAGGTATCCAAGATGCTGGGCCTGAACAATGAAGTGGGTTTCTCTAACTACTCCATAGGCAAGGCAAGCTTCGACGACATTCTCATACCATCAGGTATCGATGAAAACCTGGTAGTGCTACCGTCAGGGCCCATTCCTCCGAACCCGGCGGAGTTGCTGCTCATGAAGTCTACAGAGGAATTATTCCGTCTGCTGCGTAACCGGTTCGACTATGTGATCATTGACACCTCCCCCGTGGGCCTGGTGACGGATGCACAGTTGCTCAACCGCTATGCTGACACCGCCATGTACGTGGTGCGCCAGGGATATACCTACAAGCAGCAACTGGGCATACCTAACGAACTGTTCTACAGCGGCAGAATTCCTAAACTAAACATCATACTCAATGATGTTGTTGCCAACCGCGGCTTCGCATACGGATATGGATATGAGGAAGGTTACGGCTATGGATACGGTTATGGATACGGTTATGGCTACGGTTACGGCTATGGTTATGGTTATGGTTACGGCACCTATGGCGGATACTACCTTGAAGATAATAAACCCAAAAAGAAGAAGTTCCTTGGCGGACTGACGGGAAAGAAAAAGAAAGACAGCTAACGAACTCATCAACCGAAACAAGAAAACTATGGCTCATCATACGGTACGTAATGATGCAGAAAAGTGGGACATAAGAATTACAGCCAAGCAAAAATACTTTGAGCTGAACCTGGCAGAGCTATGGCGCTACCGGGACCTGCTCACCATGTTTATCAAAAAGGACATTGTAACTGTTTACAAACAAACCATTCTGGGCCCCATTTGGTTTGTGATGCAGCCCATACTCACCGCGCTTGTGTTTATGGTTATCTTTAGCCGTGTGGCTCGGTTACCTACCGGCAATGTGCCGCCGGTCTTATTCTACCTGGGTAGCCTCACGCTTTTCAACTATTTCTCTGAAACCTTCCGGGTAACATCTAAAACATTTTCAGAAAATGCCACTGTCTTCGGCAAGGTATATTTCCCACGCCTCATCTTGCCAATGGCTAAGGTTATTTCCGGAGTGGTGAAGCTGATGATACAGTTTGCACTGTTTTTCCTTGTTTGGGGATTTTACCTCATTAAGGGCAGCAATATGCAACCCAACTGGCATATGGTATTCTTCCCGGTCATTATCCTGCTGTTGTCACTGATGTGCTTCGGCTTTGGTATACTGGTCACGTCATTTACCACCAAGTATAGGGACCTAAACTTCCTCATTGCATTTGGCGTGCAACTGTGGATGTATATAACTCCCGTACTCTACCCGATCACTATTGTATCAAAGGAAAGGCAGATATGGTTCTGGCTCAATCCCCTTACATCTGTCATAGAGGCATTTAAGTATGGCTTTTTCGGACGCAAGGGCGGAGAGTGGAGCTACAGCTGGCTGCTGTATAGTACTTTAGTCACGTTGGTAATGCTGTTTATGGGCATTATCGCGTTCAACAAGGTAGAAAAGAAATTCATCGATACGGTTTAGGACTTCATGAGCAACGTAGTAATCAAGGCGGAAAATGTGTCGAAGCAATACCGGCTGGGCCAGGTAGGCACCGGTACGCTGAGCCATGACCTGAAACGCTGGTGGGCTCTGGCTCGTGGCAAGGAAGACCCATTCCTGAAAGTAGGTGTAGAAAACGAACGAACACAAAAGGCTACTTCAGAGTATGCATGGGCACTACGCGATGTGAACTTCGAGATAAGCCAGGGAGACACCGTAGGCATCATTGGCAAGAACGGCGCCGGCAAATCTACCTTGTTAAAACTTCTGTCACGGGTTACCGGCCCTACAACAGGCGAGATAAAGATCAAGGGACGCATAGCATCTTTGCTGGAGGTAGGCACAGGCTTTAACCCTGAGCTAACCGGCCGCGACAATATTTACATGAACGGGACTATCCTGGGCATGACCAAGAAAGAGATAAACCGCAAGTTTGACGAGATAGTAGATTTCTCGGGCGTGGAAATGTATATAGACACACCGGTAAAGAGATACTCATCGGGCATGTATGTGCGCCTTGCGTTTGGCGTGGCTGCCCACCTGGAGCCGGAAATACTTATTGTAGACGAGGTGCTGGCGGTGGGAGATGCCGAATTTCAGAAGAAGTGTCTTGGCAAGATGGGAGACGTGGCCAGCCATGGGCGAACTGTCATCTTCGTAAGCCATAACATGCAGGCCGTGCAGTCACTGTGCAGAAGTACCATGTACATGAAGGCCGGACGCCTGATAGAAACAGGCCCAACCGAAAGAGTGATCAGCAACTACCTGAACAGGGAAGTAAAAAACTGTATAGCCCAGCGTTGGGAGCTGGCTGATGCACCCGGGAATAACAGGGTGCAGCTACTATCGGCTGAGCTGAATGTTGACAATCCTGAGAACAATAACATCATAGACGTTGGCACCACCTTCGATCTGAAGTTTGAAATATACAACCATGTAGAGGGGGCAAACCTGAACCTGAGCCTGGTACTGAATACCACGGCGGGCGTGTGCGTTTTCAACGTCACCACTCCTGCCACTATACTTTCAAAAGGCCATCATACCAGCGTGCTCACCATACCCGGCAGGCTGCTTAATGATGACGTTTATACCATATCACTTTACATAGTCCGCGACACATCAGCCGTGGAGCACGTAATCCACGACCTGCTTACCTTTGAGGTGGTAGACGAGCAACGCCAGGGAGCCTGGTTTGGCAAGTGGATAGGCGCAGTAAGACCAACGACCCTTTCATTCACACTAACATAAAAATTGCAGGATAGCCATGAGCAGCACAGTACTCAAATTCAAAAAAGCCGTACACGCCTTTATTCGCGAAATGCGCGCTGACAAATATCATCTCGGCGACCAGTACCGTTGCCCGGTTTGCCGCCTCGGCATTAACCACTTTAAGCCAATGGACTATAGCCTGCTGGAAATGGCAGACAAATACCAGCTTAACTATCCTATGTTCTCGTTTGAGACGGCTAACTACTTTCAGTTTGCCTGCCCCAAGTGCAACTCAAACGACCGCGACAGGCTTTACGCTCTGTACATAGAAAAGAACTTTTCAAACGTGCCTGCAGGCAAGAAATATGAAATGCTGGACGTGGCCCCAAGTCACCTCGCAAAATATCTCCGCGCGCTGCCTTTTGTAAACTATCGCTCTGCCGACCTATACCACCCTGCTGATGACAAAGTGGACCTGCGCGACATGAACATTTACGAAGATGGCCGCTGGGACATATTTGTATGCTCACACGTGCTGGAGCATATAAAGGAAGACCAACAGGCTATGAACGAGCTGTATCGTGTGCTGAAACCCGGCGGATGGGGCATAGCCATGGTGCCGATAAACCTCTCAATAGAAGAAACCTTTGAAGACGACAGCATAACCACCGATGCCGACCGCTGGAAATACTATGGCCAGGACGACCACGTGCGCATGTATTCCAAAAAAGACTTTGTAAACAAGCTGAAGAAAGCCGGCTTTAAGGTGAACGAGTACGGTGCTGACTACTTCGGCGCTGAGTCGTTCCGTAAGCACGGCATTCACCCACGTTCTATACTATACATTGTTGAGAAGGTATGATAAACGTAACCAAACCTTTCCTGCCACCACTTAGTGAATACACTGCCTATCTGCAGGGTATATGGGAGCGCAACTGGCTTACCAACAACGGCCCACTGGTAAATGAGCTGGAGCTGAAGCTGAAGGAATACCTGCGTGTGAAGCACATGCTGTTCCTGGGCAACGGTACCATAGCCATACAGATAGCCATGAAGGTGCTGGACCTGAAAGGCGAGGTAATCACTACCCCATTCAGCTTTGTGGCTACCACCAGCAGTATAGTGTGGGAGGGCTGCAAACCCGTGTTTGCCGACATTGACCCCAGGACGTTTAATATAGACCCCTCGAAGATAGAGGCGCTCATAACTCCCAAAACAACAGGCATACTGGCCACCCATGTGTACGGTAATGCCTGCGACATAGAAGCCATAGACAAGATCGCAAAAAAGCATGGACTGAAGGTGATCTACGATGCAGCTCATGCGTTTGGCAGCACCTACAAGGGCAAGAGCCTGTTTGAATATGGTGATGTATCTACTGCCAGCTTCCACGCCACAAAGGTCTTCCACTCCACAGAGGGCGGAGCTGTTTTTGCGAATGACCCTGAGCTTATCCGAAAGATGTCGCTGATCCGGAATTTTGGCTTTAACGGGCCTGAGGCATTCGACGGTGTGGGCCTGAACGGTAAGAACTCAGAGTTTCATGCAGGTATGGGCCTGGCGGTGCTGAAATACATTGATGAACTGTTGGCTGCCCGCAAGGAGCAGGCATTGATATATGACGAGGCCCTGGTGCCGGTGCGCCTGCAAAAGCCGGAGATTTTCCCGGGTACTGAGTGGAACTATTCTTACTACCCTGTAGTGTTTGAAAGTGAAGCCCTGTTACTGAAGAGCATGGAAATGCTGCAGGCAAACTGGATATATCCGCGCCGCTATTTCTATCCCAGCCTCTCCGGCCTGGAGTATGTAGACAAATACCCCACACCCATAGCTGACGACATAAGCAAACGCGTACTGTGCCTGCCTATGTATCACAGCCTGAAGCGTGAAGACATCTACTTCATAGCCCGCCTGCTGGCCCGGGCGCAGAATAATTGATGACTTTTTAGTAGCACTCCGTTAAGGGAGCCCAATAGGTATCCGTTACCTCGACGCAGGAGAGGTCTCCTGAGCTTATGCCCTTGCCATAATCATGATGGGCATTACATACATGCTACAACATATCTGCGACCTGCTGGGCAATGTAAATGGGATACCTCGCTTGGAATAAATTTGCTAACCGATACATATGCCAACTTGAAATAGGTTGGACAATTCTCTAGTTGCCCAAGTTGGATATTTTAAAATTGTACTGGATGTTTGCACCCATCGATGTAGCGTCCCCACTCCCCGCATATTCGTTCCGTATGATCGGAAAACCAAGGCGAAATTGCGCCTCAGGTGTGATCAGAATATCAACGTATGGCGTAAAAGCGTCGGTCCTTGTAATGTTGTCTTTGTAATACAGCTTGTAGTTATTGCCTGTTGCAGGGTACTTACCCTCCCATGATGTCCCAAGGTTAAGTGAGGGGATGAACCTACTTTTAACGAAAGATGCTGTATTTCGCAATTTTACATAAGAAAGAAGCTTAAACAATCTTATACTGGCATTGATGGATGGTCCATAATATGGTACTAATATCTGCCCCTTTTCTGCACTCTTGCGCTCAAATATTTGGTTGTATGAAGCAGTAACAATAATTTGACTACTATTGTAGCTATAGGTAGCAGCACCACTGATATTATGTGACTTTAATCCAAAGTGGTTAAGACTGTCAAAATTGCTTACACCACCTTGCGCAAATAGAACGGGAAATAGTTGAAAATTGTAACCTGTTGAAAACTTGAAAACGTTTAGCATTCTTAGGCTATCGTATCTTATTAGTGCGGATATCAACTTTTCCTTTTCAAAATCGGCAATCCGTTGCATAACATCATCGACAGTTGCACCTTGTGGGATTGAAACCGTCCCTAGCTTGTTGAAGCAGAGCTGTCTGAACATTTCACTCTCTTTCGACAATGCCGACGAATTGTCCCAACCGGTACCGACTCCGATTGTCGTGACTTTGTCCTTTAAGGATAGATTCAGTTTTGAATTTGAGATCCATTGATTCTTTGTCGCACCCATAATTCTAAACGGTGCAATAACTACTTTTTGTACCTGATCTTTGTCGCTAAATGATAGATTTGCCGATAATAGGTCATAGGAAGAAATGTCCAGTTCACTAAATATTGTTGCTTGTTGAGGAAATGTGCTTGCCCTATCAGATACGTTATGAAACATGTCGAATTCGCTAACAGACATATTGAGTTTTCCAGAACGATCAGTTCTTAGATCCCGGCTGAATTGCGCGAACAAAAGCAATGGTAACATTGTTACCGTAAGTATGAGTATGCTTCTCATAAGATGATTCTTTAGGTTCTAGAATAATACCAGTATAAAATGATCACGCCACCCTTTACCTTTTTCCAGTTGTTTGTTGCCATCAGCCGGCATCAATTTCTTGTGGACGTTTTCTGTAATGTTTGTGATGAATACTGCACAAGCGGCGATATCTTCCATTGGAAATATATCGAAGGCGAGTTCTAGCTTCGTGCCTTTGGGAAAGGATCCAACCTGCACTGTTATCTCACCATCAATATCTGTTTTGGGGTTTGTTATTATTGGCTGCCATTGCGTATCTCCTACCCGTCTGCCAACTAGCACACCAAGGCTTAAATTCTTGCCTGGTGACCATAGACATGAAAATGTATACGTACAGATGCCGTCGGACAATGTCGGCGTCAGCGCCTTCGCTGCTTTCTTGTTTTGAAATTCGAATATTTTGCTCAAAGACATAACCCTTTTTCTCAAAACTACCTTATCACATATTCAAATAAAACCTGAAAAACACGGTTTTTTATTCGAATAAAAAGCAGTATGTGTCCCTTGTTATGACATAAAATCGGGAAAAGAGCATTATCAGCAAAAGGTGCAAAGTTGTCATTTGGGTGTCGTTCCGTCTGCGGATGGGCCTCTCGCCCTTCGCAAAGACACATCCGGGACAGAAGTCGTTTGTTTGGCGGTTGCAAACCGCCCCCCTATTGTGAGGCACGGGTTGGCAATAGCACACGGCTACGCGCCAAACCCGCGCCAGTGCAAACCATATTGCCACATTTCCGCATTCCTCCACATTAATAATGGAACCGCACCACCCCAAATATGTTCCTGCCTGCGCCATTGATGCCGCTGGCAAATACACGGTATTGTGTGTCTAAGATATTGTCAATGCCTGCCTGTAGCGTAATGTACTTATGCACACGATACACAACACGCAGGTTGGCAGTCATCCAGGCGGGCATGCCGGTGGGTGTGGCATACTGCTCGTTGTCTTCCCCGTTCAGGTAGTATTGGCTCAGCGGCTTTTCTGCCTGGTAGTTAACAAAGCCGTCAAACGTCCACTTGCGTATGGTATAGGTAGCCTGTGCGCGCAACATAAGGGGCGGAATATGGTCCAGCGGAGCATCTGCGCTGCCGGTAAGTATGCGGCCATAAGTATAGCTGGCGCTGGCACCCAGTAGGAGCCTATCCGTGACCTGGGAGCGCAGATAGCTCCACAACCCGTAGATGTGTGCGTTTTGCATGTTCTGGTTAGCCATCACGCGGCTCTTTACGCCGTCATATATTACAGAGTCCTGCCCGTTGAAGGTAAAAGGTGCAGTAATAATAGCATCGAAGAAGCGTGTGTAGTACAGGGCATTCTCCCACGTAGTGCAGCCGCCGAAGACTTTTGTTATGCCCAGCTCGCTGTTCACCGTTTGCTCCGGACGCAGGTTGGCGTTAGGTACTATCAGTGTGCCTGGTGCCGACTCAAATACCTTAGCCAGGTCATCTACATTGGGCACCCGAAAGCCGGTTGAGACCATGGCAGAGAGCTTCCACTTATCCGTAGGCGTATGAATGATGGCCGCATTGCCGGAATAAACAAAGTGTGTTTGCTTTGCTTCTGTAAACGGCAGATGCAGTATGGACGTGTCTCTAAGAGTTGACCGCAGGCCGCTGAAGCCCAGGCGCACACCGTCGTTCAGTGTCCACTTGTCGTCTATGCGCATGGTATGTGTGTGATACACGGCATAGTTGTCCATGGTGTTAGTACCATCGGGGTAGCGTGTATCTATCGGCACTGTAATACTGGTAACTATATTCTCCTGCTCCGCTTTTGAGGTCAGTGCGTTTGCTTGATATTCCAGTCCCAGCGCCAGTGTGTGCCTGCCCCCGGTATGCTCCATGTCTATGTTGGCGCCCATCACTGCGGCATCCTCCTTGCGGTGCGATATCCTGTTACTTCCAAAGCTGCGATTATGGCGGCTCTCCACTATATCCTGGTAGTGTATGCCCACATGCCGGCGCTGAAAGAATTCCGATTCATCTGTCCGGTTCACATTGTAAGATGCCAATACACGCTGCTGTGGACCATAATACCACTGTGCATATCGCAGACCGGTAGTGGCCGATGGGTCTGTGAGCCGGTCATACCGCGGAATGTCGGTAGAGGTAGATAGTTGCAGGTTCAGCAAATGCGTCACCTTTTCATTCTGCCGGTAGGCAAACTTCTGCATTACATCTACCTGGCTGTAGCCGCTCTGCACCTGCAGGTATTTATCACTATTGGCTACCAGGCTGTCCTTGCCGTTTATGCGCTCCACATAAGTTGGGCGCTCACCATAGTTGCTGTTGTAAAACGGGTTTTGCGATGCCCCGCCGCGCATATCGCCAAAGGACGATGCAGTAACAGATGTGAGCGAAGCAAACCGCCTGCCGCCAATGCTCACATCTGCATGACCGGTCTTTTCATTATTCACACTGCCGTACCGCACGTAAGCGTTCGACTTTACAAGTGTCTTGCCTGTGTCCACAGAAAACTGCGGCTGCTTTGTATAGAAGTGTATGACACCGCCCAGCGCATCGCTGCCATACACGGTGGAGGATGGGCCATAAAGTACTTCAACACGGTCCAGTGCCGCATTGTCCAGTGTTATCACATTTTGCAGGTGCCCGCCGCGATACATAATGTTGTTCATGCGAACACCATCTACGACCAGCAGCACCTTATTGGCCTCAAAGCCACGCAGCACAGGGCTGCCACCACCGGCCTGGCTCTTCTGCACAAAGAGGCCCATGGTATTGGCCAGCAGGTCTGCGCTGGTCTGTGCCTGTGCGTTCACTATTTGCTCGCGTTCCAGCAGTTGCACCTGCTGCGCCACCATACGGCGGCTCTGTGTGTTGCGGCTGGCCGATACCGTCACCTCATCCAGGCCCTTTGTCTTTTTTGTTGTGTCCTTCGCATACCCTGCGGCCATATAGGGGCATGCACAGGCTATGGCTAACCCGGCTACCAGGTAGTATTTCATCATTTCGTTGGTTTAATAGCTAAGAATACGCACCCGCAATGCGGCGCAATACATAAATGCCCACGTCGGAACGCAGGAGCAATGCGGCAGAACTGCCACTATCAAATCAAACGAAAAACTCAGGGGGACGAAGGTTGCCACTGCCGGCCCTGCACAGCAGTGTTTCCTCCCATTGCGGAAACGAAGCAGCCCTGATGCCATGCAGCAAGGCAATGTGATAGACATCCGGCAACAAATAGGCCGCCTGCAGCAGGCTCACCACTACGGGAGCAAGGGGCGTGCTATCATCACCACCTGTCAGCAGCCGGCTAATGAGCTGCATAATTTCACCCTCCTCCTCATCACGCACCACCGTAAGCGACACACCTGTGCCACGCTGGTCCATGCGCACCACATCATACATTACACCATTTAGTTGCAGCTCGTCGTCTCCGCGCCGGCACTGCTTCCATGTTGCCTCACTCAGTTCCAGCCGCTCCTGTGGTTTGCTGCACCTTTGCATAGCTTCATGCTGCTCCCATCGCACCCGCACCTGCTGCACCTGGCAGCACAGCATAGCACCACCTGCCTGCAACAGCAGCAGCAGGGAGAGCACTATGTATGTAAGTCGAGGCATTATGGGTGCGGTGCAGAATGCTGTACACCTTGTAAGTATAAAAATAGCTTATTTGCCCTAAGTATTTTAGACTTTCCGCTTTCTCATTTTACGACTACCCGCAAATCGGTAACCGACATTTTTGTCGGATATTTGCCTCTTCACTCTAGCATACCTCTTATGAGCACATCCCTTTTTACAGACAGCCAACTGGTAGCGGAAATGAATGCGCACACACGCATAAAGCACGTGGAGAAAGACACAGTACTCATTTCGCCCGGTGATATGATTGTCTTTGTACCCATAGTGCAGCAGGGGGTGCTGCGCATAGTGCGCCAGAACGATGAGGGCCGCGAGGTGTTCCTCTATCACCTGTACCCCGGGCAAACATGCGCCATGGCTATCAACTGCTGCCAGGGCCGCAAAAAGAGCAGCATCAAGGCTATAGCAGAGGAAGATACAGAGATAATGCAGGTGCCGGTGAATATGGTGGAAGACTGGTTTCGCTACCCTGAGTGGAAGACCTACATCAACAGTACCTATGCCCAGCGTTTCAACGAACTGCTGGAAGTAATAGACCTCATCGCCTTCAGCAATATGGATAAGCAGGTGCTGAACTACCTGGAGAGGCGCGCACAGGCCGCCGGAACAAAGGCACTTTTCATCACGCACCAGAACATTGCCGACGAGTTACACACACACCGCGAGGTGATAAGCCGCCTGCTGCGCCAGATGGAGCAGAAAAACCTGCTGCGCCTGGGCAGGAATACCATTGAGCTTATTGACTGAAAAGAAAATTTTCTAAAAACTTCTATATAAGGGAACATTTGTTCCCAACCACCCTGTTTTGCCTTCAGACCTTTGTACTGAACCAAAACACACTTTTTTTATGAAAAAGAACATGGGTGGGGCCGATCGCGTTATTCGCATCATTATCGCCATAGTAGTGGCAGCCCTTTATTTCACCGGTACTATTTCTGGTACGCTGGGCATGGTGCTGATGGCACTGGCAGGCATATTTGTGCTTACCGCACTGGTAGGTACATGCCCGCTATACCTGCCTTTCGGTATCAGCACTTGCAAGAAAAAGTAGCGGCATACTGCTTTAACAATTGTTTTTGTAAAAAGCAGCCCGCAACACAACAAATGTTCCGAAGCAGGCGCTTAGCCCTTACGACCTTTGACAAATAATAGACGATAAGATGAAACCAATGATAAACAGGTATAAACTAGAGATAGCGGGGGCGGCAGCGGGTGCAGTGATAGGATGGCTTTACTGGTACTACGTGGGTTGTGCATCAGGCACGTGCCCCATTACCAGCAGCCCTGTGGTAAGCACGCTGTATGGCGCTCTGCTGGGAACACTTGGGTTCAGCACTTTTAAAAAACCAACAACAACAAAATAAAAACAACAGGATTATGAACAATGTAGCAACAATGCTGAAAGCAGAAGGGTCTACTGTGGTAGACGTAAGGACAAGAGAAGAATATGCGGGTGGCCATGTAGCCGGCAGCATCAACATTCCGCTGAATGAAGTACCCGATCGCGTGGGCGAACTGAAGAAGATGGGCAACCTGGTGCTATGCTGCGCCTCCGGTGGCCGCAGTGGCCAGGCAACAGCCTACCTGTCGCAATATGGTATCAACTGCGTGAACGGCGGATCGTGGATCAATGTTAACTACTTAAAGAACAACTAAGATGATAGGATTTCTGAAGAAACTACTAGGTGGCGGTCCTAAGGTGGACCTGGGTCAACTGATAGAGAATGGTGCAGTGATACTAGATGTGCGTACCTCCGGCGAATATGCCGGGGGCCACATCAAGGGTTCCATAAATATACCGGTGCAGGCACTGGGCAGCCAGATGAGCAAGCTGAAGAAGGACAAGCCCATCATCACCTGTTGTGCATCGGGTATGCGCAGTGGCTCGGCTCGCTCCATGCTGCAATCGGCAGGCTTCACAGAAGTGTATAATGCCGGAAGCTGGTTTAACCTGAAAAAATTTGAGAAATGACATTGAAGGAACGTATGCTTACCAACTGGCACCTGGGCCGCGTAGTGCGGCTGGCCATAGGGCTCATGCTGCTAGGTACCGGCATACAGTCTAAGGATTGGATCATGGGTACATTTAGCCTGTGGTTCCTCTACCAGGCAGTGACGGATACCGGCTGCTGCGGCTCAGGTGGCTGTGCCCCCGACTACCGCAGCAAAATGACCAAATCCGAGCCCGGATCAATGGCTAAAGAAGAAGTTATTGAGTTTGAAGAAGTAAAATAACCATTATGGAAAACAAGACGTTTGCAGAACTGATAAACGACGAGAAGCCGGTACTCATAGACTTCTCTGCAGAGTGGTGCGGGCCATGCCGTATGATGGCGCCCATACTGAAGCAGGTAAAGGAATCGGTGGGAGACAATGCCACTATCCTGAAGATAGATGTGGACCGCAACCCCGCTCTCGCCAATGCATGGAACATATCGGGCGTGCCCACGCTTATGCTCTTTAAGGGCGGACAAATGCTGTGGCGCCAGTCGGGTGTGGTACCTGCGGGAGAGTTGAAAAAACTTATAGAGCAACATAAAGTAGCTGTATAGTATGAAGTACGTGATAATAGGTGCGGTAGCTGGTGGCGCCAGTGCAGCAGCACGCCTGCGCAGGCTGGATGAGCATGCAGAGATCGTGATCTTTGAGCGGGGGGCATATATATCTTATGCCAACTGTGGCCTGCCATATTATATAGGCAACGTGATACGCGAGCGCGACAAGTTGTTTGTGCAAACTGCAGCAGATTTCAATAAGCGCTTCAATATTGATGTGCGCGTGAGGAATGAAGTATTGAGCATAGACCGCACAGCAAAAACCATAAGCGCCAGAGACCTGGCAACGGGACGCACCTACACAGAAGCGTACGACAAACTGATATTATCTCCGGGTGCGGAGCCGCTGAGGCCACCGCTTCCCGGTATCAATAGTCCCGGCATCTTTACTCTGCGCAATGTGGCCGATACCGACTACATAAAACAGTATGCCGACAGCCGCAACAATGGCAAGGCGGTGATAATAGGGGCTGGCTTCATTGGGCTGGAGATGGCAGAAAACCTGCACCATCTGGGCATGCACGTGACCGTCATAGAAATGGGCAGCCAGGTGCTTGCCCCGCTGGACCGTAGCATGGCAGCCATAGTGCAGGAGCACATTCTGTCAAAAGGCGTAGACCTGCTGCTGGATACCAAAGTCACGGCTTTTGAGCCAGCCGGCAGCGGAGTCAATGTTTTGATGGGAGACGGCCAACCACTTTTTGCTGACATCGTCATTATGTCGGCAGGCGTGCGGCCCGATACACATCTGGCCAAAGAAGCAGGCCTGGCTACAGGCAGAAGCGGAGGCATTATTGTGGACGAATTTCTCCGCACTTCAGACACAGATATCTATGCTGTGGGCGATGCGGTTGAATTCACCAATCCCATCACAGGCCAAAGCATGCCTACCTACCTTGCCGGCCCCGCTAATAAGCAAGGACGCATGTGTGCAGACAATGTGGCGCTGGGCAACGTGAGCCAGTGGCGCGGCGCCATTAACACCGCCATCGTAAAGGTCTTTGATATGACAGTGGGTGTTACAGGCATGGCTTCGAAGCACCTTACAGCAGCGGGTATAGAGCACTTTGTATCTACTACACACAGTGGCTCACATGCATCTTATTATCCCGGGGCCGAGCAAATGAGCATACAGCTTGCGGTAGATACTAAGAGCCGCATACTGGGCGCGCAGGTAGTAGGTTATAGCGGGGTAGACAAACGCACCGATATATTTGCAGGAATTGTGCAACGCGGTGGCACGGTTAGTGACCTTACCTCCTTTGAGCATGCCTATGCGCCACCATTCTCGTCTGCCAAAGACCCAGTGAACATCGCGGGTTTTGTAGCAGAGAATATCCTGCTGGGAAAAATGACACCATTCTATTGGGACACGGTGGAAGACGCAGCACAGCATCACCTGCTGGTAGATGTGCGCACACGGCATGAATTTTTGGATGGTGCCATTGAAGGCGCGATCAACATTCCGCTGGACGACCTGCGCGAACGCATACATGAACTACCACCGGAAGAGCCGGTTTATCTATATTGTGAGGGCGGCACACGTGGCTACCTTGCACAGCGCATCCTCAACCAGCATGGGTTTAAGGAAGTGTACAACCTGAGCGGAGGATACAAGCTCTGGAAAAGCAATACATCAACACAAAAAACAACAGACAAAACAGTAACAGTATGACAAGGATAATCATTCTCTTCGCCCTTATGCTAAGTACCACATTGGGCGCATGCCAGGGCAACAGCGGCAGTGGAGCCGTTAGCACGGTTTCCGTAAGCGACTTCCAGGGAAAGCTGACCACTGCCGCTAAAGGTGCGCAACTGGTAGACGTGCGAACACCCGAAGAATATGCCGATGGGCACCTCAAAGGATCTGTAAATATCAACATCAATTCTGCCGACTTTGAGCAGCAGATTGGCAAACTGAACAAGGAAGTGCCCGTATTCGTCTATTGCCGCTCAGGTGCACGCAGTGCGCGCGCAGCCGGCAAGATGGAATCAATGGGCTTTAAGAAAGTATACAACATGGATGGCGGCATTAGCGCCTGGGGCTCTGCCGGAATGCCGGTAGACAAATAAGATAGGTTTTGGTGATGTGTGGCCGGGCTGCGTCTTTTTGGGGCGCGGTCCGGTTCTTTTTTACTTACTGCCACAACACATGAAAAGGTACTGCCCACAAATTGTTACCGAATGGCACAACCTCCTTACCAGAATAGAGTATTACTCCGCCTATGAACTCCCTGGGGCTCAAACTCGCAAAAAGCTGTATTCCTTTAAAGTCGTGAATATTCACTGACTCACTTCTTTTCACTTCTATCGCAAAGACCGTCCCATCCGGTTTCTCCAGTATGAAGTCCACTTCTTTTCCATCACTTGTTCTGAAGTGTAAAAGCTCTGCCCGTATGTCGCTAAAGGAAAGTTGCTTCACGAGTTCTGTGGCGACGTAGTTTTCCAGTACATGCCCGAAAATATCGGGTTTGTTTTTGGCAATATGGTCTATGTCCAGATCCAGCATATGACAGAGCATCAGGTTGTCCGTAAGATACCCCTTAGGTGTTTTCACAAGCCGCTTCCCGATATTACGATACCACGGCGGAACATCAAATGAGAGAAACATCATTTTCAGGATATTCCTGTATGATTTGCTCGTCACGGAGTTGAGACCCAAATCTCTGGCTATGTCAGAATCGTTCAGAAGGTTGCCCGCTCGCACCGCCAGGATCCTCAACATACCGGGCAAAACGGAAATTTTGTCCAGTTCTGCCAGCATTTTTACATCGCGTTGCAATATCGTGTTCACGTATCCATCAAACCATACTCGCCGCTCATCACCGGTCTTATCTGCAATTTCCGGGAAGGTTGCCATGCTGATAGCCTGCGTAAGCGTTATGCCTTTATCGATCATTCCTTTAAAGTTCAACGTAAGCAAACGCTCTACTCCGTTTCCCTTGCTACCTATAACCTCGGATGTGCTAAACGGATAAAGCGTAAGCACACTCATTCTACCCACCAAGGAATCAGAAAGTCGGGGCAGCGCCAGTATGTTTGCGGAGCCGGTAAGCAAGTATCGGCCATTTGCTTTCTCTCCTTCCCGCAACCGCAGCTCATCTACTACTACCTTCAACGATCTGAATATTTCTGGTACCAGTTGCACTTCGTCTATGATCAGCCTGCTGTGTGCAGACAGAAAAGCCTCCGGCGCAGATGAGGCTGCAGCCATTTGAGTAGGCCTGTCGAAGGTTATATAGTCGAATGCATCTTCGCCGGGGTTGTCGTTAACACTGAGGCTATAGGCCAATGTACTTTTCCCCGCCTGCCGGGCTCCGTTCAGGAAAACCACCGGACTTACTTTTAAGGCCTGCAGCAAATTCTTTCTTATTTTTCGTGCCTTTCTTTCCATATCGATTTTGCAAATTTAAAACATAACTTTAAATTTTCAAAAGTTGATTTTTAAATTTGCAAACCCGGTTCACACGCTTTTACCATTATTTATACCATCCATCCTGCATATTTTGAATAATTTTGACGAATTCCCGTTAGGTATGGGAGAGTTACCCGGCACTGCGTTACAATGAGAAAGAATTCGGCCAGAACTATTTTGCTCCTATCGCTTATTGCGATCACCTTCTCCTGCAAGAAGTGGGTAGATCCTGCACCCCAGGACCACCCGGAGATTAACAGGCCTTATTGTAACGACCCCGACGCCGTAAACTACAACTGGGACTTTCCCGGCAAGCCGGACAATACCACCTGCTTTTACCCGTCCGACCTTTTTGTAGGCACCTACCGCCTCAAAGATTCACTCTACAATAGCGCCGACGAGCTGTTTCTGGCAGCCGACTCTGCTGATATCGTTATTTCAAAGGTCGACTCAAAGCACATTTCCGTTTCGGGCCTTTGCCCTTCGGGCCAGGTGATCAGTTTCACCGCCGGCGCCACTTACCAGGCAACAGTTGATACCCTGGTTGGCGACACTACTACCACAAGCGCAGGGCAGATCTTTTGCCGTGCACAAGACACTGTTATAGGCACATTCACCCGCGACAGGGTAGATTCTTCCCTAATCTACATCCGCCTCAATATTACGAATGATACCGGTGGTGTCCTGAGAATGGGTAGAGCCCGCAAGAAATAGAAAACATGTTTACAGGCATTATAGAATCCCTTGCCCGGGTCGCAGCCATACGGCACGAGGGCAGCAATGTACACTTTACCATTACCAGCACACTCGCACCTGAGCTACGCATAGACCAGAGCGTGGCGCACAACGGTGTGTGCCTTACTGTGGTGGCAATAGACGGCAACAATTATGTCGTGACGGCCGTTGCAGAAACACTCGCAAAGACAAACCTGGGCACATGGCAGGTGGGTGATGAAATAAACATAGAGCGCTCACTGAAGATAGGCGACCGGCTTGACGGCCACTTTGTGCAAGGCCATGTAGATGCCACAGCCACCTGTATAGAGAAGCAGGCACTTGAGGGCTCCTGGCTCTTTCGCTTCCGCTTCCCTGCGGCTTTTGCCGCGCTCATTATTGAAAAGGGCTCTGTGTGCATCAATGGCGTAAGCCTTACTGTGTTCAATGCAGGCAAGGACGAATTTACAGTCACCATCATACCCTATACACACGAGCATACCAATTTCCACAACATAGAGGAAGGCACAATTGTCAATATAGAATTTGACGTGCTGGGAAAATACCTGCTACGCAGGCAGGAACTGAATGTGGCTTAGTTGAGCTTGGCAGGAACCACCAGGTGAAACTCCGGTATGGTAACGGTGAGTTTCTTCTTGTTGAACAGGTTTTCCATCAGGTACGTTCCATACATCTTGCCTATGTCGCTCACCAGGTTCACGCCGGATGTATATTGATAGGTGTCGCCGGGTTGTATTACCGGCTGCTGCCCCACTACACCCTCGCCTTCCACCTCACGATGCGTGCCATTGGTATCAATAATGTGCCAGTGGCGGCTAAGTAGCTTCACGGGGTATATGGACAGATTCTCAATAGTGATCCTGTATGCAAAAAGATGTTCGAACCGGAGGGCATTTGATTGCGAGGGTTGGTAAAATGTTTCTACCATAATACTCACGCCCTCTGTTACTTGCTGAACCATCGAATTCATAGTTGGTTATCCAAAGATAACGATAAATCAAATCGTACACACAGGGTATAAAAGCAAAACAGCCGCCCCGGAACGGGGGCGGCTGCGTATAAAACTATCTGTTATCTTAGAAATTTGACGGGTAGTACTCCACATCTGCCTTCTTAGACATTGTCTGCTGCAGTGCCTGGTCTATCGCATTTGCCATCTGCCTTTCCTGCTGGCCGCGCTGCTGTGCTATTATCTGGTCCATCATGCCGCCATCAGGAGGAAGTGGATTCATAACACGGTCGCGAACGGTAATGAAGTAAACACCACCCTGACCTTTTATGCCCGGAGATACCGTATTTGGCTGGAACGAGTTGTTGAATGCATAGCCCACAACCCTTGGTTCGTAGCCCAGGTTTGGCACATAGGCGCCGCCCAGGTTCACGCTGTCCACCGCTGTTACCGTCTGCTGTGTTTCAGCTGCTATGGCTTCGAGGCCCTTGCCTGCATATTGCTTGCTTATGATCTCTGTTTTCTTCTCTTCCTTTACGCGCTGCTCAAGCATAGGACGCTCAGTTGGCGACAATGTACGCAGTCCCTTCTCGCTGATGCCGGATAGCTTAGCTACCACATAACGCTGGTCGCCGAGCTGGAACACGGGGGAGATAGTACCTATCTTCACTTTGTCGTCATCATACATCCAGCGAACAACTTCACGTGCAGAACCAAGGCCCTGAATGTTGAAAGCAGTAACCTTCACATTGTCTGCTACGCGCTTGTCGTAACCATCTTTCTTAGCGGCTGCATCAAATGCCTCTGGTGTAGTGTTTTTACCCGCAAACTCATTTGCCTTGCCAAACAGTGCATTCACTGTACTGTCGCTAGGTACCAGGTTCTTTGCTACTATAGCTATCTGGCTGCTAGGCGCTATGCCCTTCTGCTCCAGTATTTCTATATAGTGATATCCTGAGTAGTTGTCGTTGCTAACTTTTACCTTCTTGCTCTCGCCTGCCTTGCCTTCAAATGCGAAGTCGGCAAACTCTTTAGAAAGACCCGGACGCTCTACCAGGGTAAATGTGTACTCGCCACCCTTGCTAGGGTCGTCGTCTGAGAACATCCGTACAACAGAGTCGAACGATGCACCACTCTTCACCATGGCTATGGCGCTGTCGAGGCGCATGCTGGCTGCTGTGTCTGTACGCACGTCGTTGCCCTGTGCTTTTGTACGCACCAGTATGTGACGCAGCTTCACTGAGTCTGGCAGAGATTTGCGGTCTGTAACTTTTGCCAGGTTGTAGCCACCATTTTCGTAGTATGGGCCAAATACTTCGCCTACAGGCATGGACAGGATCGTATCCGCGTAACGGGATGTGAACGTGCGCTTATTGTAGTAAGCAGTGTTGTAAGAGTTTGAAAGATCGCTCTTTGCATTTACAAAAGACTCATTGTCCTTAGTTGCAGCAAAGTCACTCTTTATCTCATTCAGCGCTTCCAGCACACGTGCAGTGTCAGCAGCCGAAGGCACTATCTCAAACGATACATACTCAATGCTGCGTGTAGCAAAGTCATTGGTATACATGCCGGCGTGCTTCTGCATAAATGCTTTCAGATCGTCGTCGCTCACCTTTACCTGGTCGTCGCTTACCGAGCTGAAGGGCACCTTTACATAGCTGATGGCAGCAAGGCCATTCTGCTCCTGCATCATGCGCTTCATCTGGTACTTAGGCACATAAGCAGCGTTGGTAAACATGGCAGTGTACTTGCGCACGCGTGCTGAGCGCTGCACATAGTTTTTCACTGCAGCCCACTGGTCGCGTACACGACCATCGGGGTCTATCTTGTCGCCACGCTCCTGCAGTTCTTTCTCCAGGCCCTTTACGCGGCTTGGGTCAAACATGTTGGACTGCGGATCTGCGAAGATCTGCTGACCACCTATAGAAAAGCGCTGCACCATTCCGTCGGCATTACCACCGTAGATCAGTTCTTTCTTCTCTTCGTCCGATACCTGTATGCCCAGCTTGTCGCACTCCTTATCTACTGCAGCCTCAAACACCATTTGCTGAATGAGCTGTTCGTTCATCTGCGAGCGTGCTTCATCGTCCAGCGGGCGACCATTATTATACATGCTGTAGAGTATCTCAAACTCCTTCACCCTTTGTGAGTATTCTTTGGGGTCTATTTTCGTACCGTTTATCACCATTACGTTCGGGTTCCTTCCGCTGAACAGCGAAGCCATGGAACCACTGGTGGCATCAGATATGATGAAGCCAACAAGTGCCACAGCGATGATCCCGCCCGCAATCTTTCCGTACTTGTCTCTTATTTTTTGAATTACAGCCATTGTAGGTTTGTATTGTGTATAATCTTAGGGACGGCAAATTTATGCGAAAAATTGAGATTATATACAGCTTTTGTGCGATAATCTCATTCATTATCAGGATGAATGATGAATTATGAGTTATGAATGATGAATTATGAGTTATTTGCCATAATTATCGCCCGATTGGCTTCCTTACCTCCCAATTGCCATTCGTCACCACGACCGCAGAGAAAGGTCTCAATTTGTCCCCGGCAGGGCGATAAAGAACTTCTTCATGTCGGTATATTTTGGGTGTTTATTGTTGGTAATACTCAAATTTTCGCATCATTATCTTACCCCCAACATAAGCAACGCCTATGTATGTGCCCGTAGGAATATTAATGCTGACCTCATTATTTTTATTCGTCAGAATCTTTTGTTCTGAAACTATCCTCCCTGCCAGATCGCAGATTTGAAAAACAGCTTCTCCAATTACCTTAGCATCCACAAAAACCGCGAACCTGCCTGTTGCCGGATTGGGCTTTATATCAAATGAAAAATGTTCTGAACTCAGGTTACTGATGCTTACTGTGACCGAATCAGTTATTTCCCGAATTGCATTTGCCCCTGTCTCGCCAAAATAAATCTTCCCATTTGCGCCAACTGCTACCCCCGAAAGTGTGGTTAGTTCTGCCGTCACCGCTGTAGTTCCATCGGGACTGTACCCAGAACCTCCCGTACCCGCTATCGTGGAGATTATTCCGGTGGACGATATCTTTCTAATGCGGTGTGTACCACCGTCCGTAAACACAATATTATCACTTGTGTCAACCGTTAAAAAACTGACTCCGATAGCAGCATTTGTTGCGGGGCCACCATCTCCGGAAAAACCGATAACTCCATTACCCGCAACCGTTTCAAGTATACCTGCGCTATTTATCATTCTGAGACGAGTACTGTCCACAAATAATATTTCCCCGAAATTGTTAAGGCAAATTGAAAAACCAGCACCGATACTCGAAGTATCAGCCATGCTGCCATCGAGAGAGTATCCCGATATCCCTGTGCCGACAATAGTACTGATGGTGCCTAATGTATTTATCTTACGTATGCGATAGCTTTTAGCATCTACGATATAAACGTTACCCGTGTCATCAACTTTCACATCAGTAGGCCACATAAGTTGTGCATCTGTCGCGGGAATGCCATCGCCATTATATCCATAAACACCCGTTCCCGCTATGGTTCGGATAATTCCATCCGGACTTATTTTTCTGACTCGAAAATTACCAGATTCTGCTATATACACATTCCCCCAATAATCTGTGCAGATGGCCGAATTTCCCTGAATCCCCGCGGCTGTGGCAGGTCCTCCATCTCCCCAATATCCGCTGAAACCAGAACCGGCAATAGTGCTGATAATACCTGATGTATTTACCTTTCTAATTCTAGCGTTTACTGCGTCACAAATAAAAAGATTCCCGGAGGTGTCAAACGCTATGCTTCGGGGTCCTGCTAGCTTGGCAAGGGTAGCAGGGCCGCCATCGCCGCTGAAGCCACCATCAGGTGGGTTGCGGCCGGCAACGGTAACGATTACCTGGCAGTGTGCTGTGGTGAGGCAGAAGATAGAGGCGAATAGTAGTGTTATATATTTCATGAAAGGAGCAAGATTCTTAAAGTTATGAATTGTGTGTCATGAATTGCTGCGGTATTTCCCTCTCGGATTCCGCATCACCTAATTGCCCTTACTCTCAAATTGTCTCATTATTTTCACGCCATGGTTCACATATATGGAATAAAAAACTGCGACACGGTGCAGAAGGCTGTAAAGCTGCTGGATCGTAAGGAGGTGCCTTACGTATTCCATGATTATAAAATTACGGTCCCCGACAAGGCCACCATAGAATCATGGTTGAAGGTATTGCCATTGGATAAATTACTAAATAGCCGCAGCACCACCTTTCGCGAGCTGCCAGAGGCTGACAAGGCACGGGCAAAAGACAGGAAGGAGGCAATAGCGCTGATGATAGAACACCCATCCATCATCAAGCGGCCGGTGTGGGACTTTGGCAATGGAAACCTCTTCCTGGGCTGGGACGAGGACAAGCTGGAGGAGCTGTTGCCGTAAGGTCTAACTATAGTTTAACCACACAATAAACAAAACGGGGCAAGTGCATACACTTGCCCCGTTGCTCATAAAGCAATTTTCACCTACTCGTCCCTGAAGCCCACCCTCATATGTGAGCCATCACAGAAAGGTTTGTTGGCACTGGCGCCGCAGCGGCAAAAGGCGGTCACCTTATTCTTTGTGTGTTCGTTGCCCTTGCTGTCGTTCACCTTCAGATTGCCATACACCATCAGTGGCCCATTCTTCATAGCCTCCACCGCTACTGTAGACTCTACCTGGGTTTCGTCGTTAACGGCCTCGGTCGTGTTCATTACATAGCTCAGTGCGCCGCTGGGGCATTGCATCACCTGCTCTATTATGCGCTGTTCATCGGCAGCTTCCATATCTATCCACGGCCTGCGCTTCGGGTTAAAGACTTCCACAAGCCCCTTCCAGCACTTAGTGCTGTGTATACATTGATCCGGCTTCCATATTACGGTAAGGTCGCCATGCGTATATTTCTTTACTACCTGGTCCATCGTACACGAATTTAGCGATAATCATTGATGCGTATTTCGCTACACACAGATTTGTCAACTTTCTTAAAAGTTGACAAATCTCACCTTCTCTTGCATACCGCCTTTATGCCACCATCGGCACCTCGAAGATAATCACGTCGCTATCGGCGCTTGCTTTTATGTCGTAGGCCTCCACATCGCTTATACCTATTGCATCGCGCTTATTCAGCGTTTTGCCGTCTATCTCCACCTGTCCGCTTATCACAAAGATGTAGGCACCCTGGCGGCCTTCATGCAGCTTGTGGGTCACACTATGGCCTGCATCTAGGTTAGTACGGTATATCCATGCATCCTGGTGAATCTTCAGGCCCTCATCGTCATTGTCTATCGGCGATACCAGCATCTGCAGTTGGTTCTTCCTGCCTGCCTCGTCAAATGCGCGCTGGTCATAGCGGGGAGTCACTCCGCGCTTATTCGGGAATATCCAGGTCTGCAGCAGGTTCACACTGTTGTGCGGGTCGTGATTGTATTCGCTGTGCACCACTCCACTGCCGGCGCTCATCACCTGCACTTCTCCCGGCACTATAGTCTGCTCGTGGCCCATGCTATCCTTGTGTGCCAGTGTACCGTCCAGTATGATAGTGATGATCTCCATGTTATCGTGCGGGTGCTTGCCAAAGCCTGTACCACCCTTTACGATGTCGTCATTCAACACGCGCAGCGCACCAAAGTGCACTTTTGAGGGGTCGTACCAGTTTGCAAAGCTGAATGAATGGTGCGCATCCAGCCATCCGTGGTTTGCGTGTCCGCGTTCATTTGCCGGGTGAAATATTGTCTTTGCCATATTGTTCTCCTTTTGTTTCAGAAATTAGATGTACATACATCTATACAAAACAGGTGCCCATCTGAATTGTATGACAAAGTTGCAGAATATTCGGTGTTCGAAGTGGTTTATGGCATGAAACAGAGTGATAAACTGCCACTTTGCAACATGGGGCTGGATTCTGACATTACTGGTCTTCGCTACAGGGGTCTTTTTTAATTTTTTACTTTTAAGTTTTAAGTTTTTAGATTGCAGCATGGCCCAGCATATACTCATTATTGACGACGAGAAAGCGATCCGTAAGGTACTAACGGAGATACTCACCTTTGAAGGCTTTACTGTTGATGAAGCAGCAGACGGCGCTGAGGGCGCTAAAAAGATAAAGGAAGGCAATTATGACTGCATTCTCTGCGACGTGAAAATGCCGAAAATGGATGGTATGGAGGTGCTGCAGATAGCTAAGCAGGAGCGCCCGGATATTCCATTTATCGTTATCTCTGGTCACGGCACCATAGAGAGCGCCGTGGAGGCTGTGAAGAAAGGAGCATACGACTATATATCCAAGCCACCTGACCTGAACCGCCTGCTCATCACCATCCGCAATGCGATGGATAAGAAGTCGCTGGTGACGGAGACAAAGCAACTGCGCAAACGCATTTCGCGCGGCTTTGAGATGATAGGCGATAGCGAACCCATGCACCGCATACAGGAAACCATAGCCAAGGTAGCGCCAACTGACGCACGCGTGCTCATAACGGGCGAAAACGGCGTAGGCAAGGAACTGGTTGCCCGCCGCATACACGAGCTCAGCAATCGCAGCACTGGACCCATAGTAGAGGTAAACTGCGCCGCCATACCATCAGAGCTTATAGAGAGTGAGCTATTCGGGCACGAGAAGGGCTCTTTCACATCCGCCATCAAGCAGCGTATTGGCAAGTTTGAGCAGGCCAGCGGCGGCACCCTTTTCCTGGACGAGATAGGCGATATGCACCTTGACGCCCAGGCCAAGATGCTACGCGCGCTGCAGGAGGGCAAAATAACCCGCGTGGGTGGCGAGAAAGAAATAAAGGTAGATGTGCGCGTGCTGGCAGCTACCAACAAAGACCTGATGGCCGAGGTAGAGGCAAAGAAGTTCCGTATGGACCTTTATCACCGCCTTAGTGTCATCCTCATTAACGTACCACCGCTAAATGCGCGCCGCGATGACATCCCTGCGCTCATCAATCACTTCCTTAAAGACATAAGCGAAGAGTACAAGCAACCGCAAAAAGAGATAGAGGCCGACGCTGTTGCCGCACTGAAGCAACACAACTGGACCGGCAACATCCGCGAACTGCGCAATGTAGTGGAGCGACTCATTATCCTATCTGACAAGACCATAACAGGTAAGGATGTGGAGAGCTATATACTTCTAAAATAAGAAGTAATCCATACTATTCACTGAAACAAGAAAGCCGCCCTTTGCAGAGCGGCTTCTTTATTATGTCTTTAGTTTTTAGTGCGATTCTTCTCCCGGCCTTAGTGGCGTAGTCTGCGGGATGAAGTCATTACCATTGCCATCATCCTTGTAGTCATATGGCCAGCGGTGAACTTCCGGAATCTCACCTTCCCAGTTACCATGACCGGGACGGATAGGTGTAGTCCACTCCAGTGTAGTAGATCCCCACGGATTCAGCGTAGTCATCTTACGACCCCTCCATATGCTTACAAAGAAGTTGAAGACGAAGAGCAACTGAACCAGGAACACAACCAGTGCTACGATAGAGATGAAGCCATTGATGCTCTGGAACTGCTTGAATGATTCCCATGCTGAGTAATCGTAGTAGCGGCGTGGCATACCAGCGATACCCTCATAGTGCATAGGCCAGAAGATAAGGTAAGCGCCCACGAACGTTACAAAGAAGTGAATATAACCCAGTGTATTGTTCATGAAGCGGCCAAACATCTTCGGGAACCAGTGATACACACCGGCAAACATGCCGAAGAACGCGGACACACCCATTACAATGTGGAAGTGCGCAATAACGAAGTACGTATCGTGCAGGTGAATGTCCAGGGCAGAGTTACCAAGGAAGATACCTGTAAGACCACCAGAGATGAACAGTGATACGAAGCCAAGCGCAAACAGCATCGGAGGGTTGAACCTGAGGTTACCACGCCAGATGGTTGTTAGCCAGTTAAACACCTTTACCGCTGACGGCACCGCAATGAGGAGTGTAAGAAGTACGAAGATAGAACCAAGGAATGGGCTCATACCCGTTACGAACATATGGTGCGCCCATACCACGAAGGCCAGAACGGTGATACCCACCATGGAGATAACCATCGCGAAGTAACCGAAGATAGGCTTGCGGCTGTGCGTAGCCAGGATCTCTGACGCCATACCCATGCCCGGAAGCATGATGATGTACACCTCCGGGTGACCCAGGAACCAGAACAAGTGCTGGTACAGGATAGCAGAACCACCGATGTGCGGAAGTGCCTTGCCACCAATGAAGATCTCAGAAAGGTAGAAGCTGGTACCGAAGTTGCGGTCAAATATCAGGAGTACAACACCTGAGAACAGCACAGGGAATGAAAGTACACCCAGAACCGCAGTAAACAGAAGCGCCCAGATAGTAAGTGGCAGACGCGTCATAGTCATACCCTTCGTACGCATATTCAGTACAGTAGAGATATAGTTAAGACCACCCAGCAGAGAGGATATAACGAACAGCGACATACCCATCAGCCACAGGTCCATACCTACACCTGAACCAAGAGAAGCTTCTTTCAGCGCGCTCAGTGGAGGATAAGTCGTCCAGCCACCTGATGCAGGGCCTGTTTCTACGAAAAGTGATATCATCATCAGCACGCTGGCGCCGAAGAAGAACCAATAAGAAAGCATGTTCATGAACGGCGACGCCATGTCGCGCGCACCTACCTGCAGCGGAATAAGGATGTTAGCAAACGTACCACTCAGGCCCGCCGTAAGTACGAAGAACACAAGGATAGTACCGTGCATGGTTACCAGAGCATAGTAGAACTCAGGAGACAGCTTGCCACCTTTAGCCCACTCGCCCAGCAGTTTCTCCATTATAGGGAATGTAGTATCGGGAAAGCCGAGCTGGAAACGGAACAATACGGAGAACAATGCCCCGATGATCGCCCAAATGATACCCGTTACAAGAAACTGTTTACCGATGATCTTATGATCCTGGCTAAAAATCCATTTCCAGATAAAATGCGGCTCGTGGTGCTCATGTCCGTGATGTCCCCCTGCGCTGTCGTGTGCGTGCGCCGTATGAGCTCCTTCCGTTATGATTCCTTCTGTATTCATTTTTGCACTTTTATAGCTATTGGCGTAAGCCGGTTATTTCATTGATATTTTTTCAGATCCTGCAGCTGGAGCAGCGGCACTGTCAGCAGCTACTGGTGCTGCAGGCATATTAGGGTTGTTTCCTACAGCATATGGTTGCTGAGCAGCCATCCACTTGTCATATGCTTCCTGTGTTTCTACGATGATGGTACCACGCATAGCGTAGTGACCTTTACCGCAAAGCTGGTCGCAGGCAATTTCATACACAAAGTTCGGATTCTTTGTAATAATCTTCATCGAGTCCGATGTGATGGTAGGCGTAAACCACAGCGTAGTGGTGATACCCGGCACAGCATCCATCTTCATACGGAAGTGTGGCAGACCCACGTCATGGATTACGTCGCGCGAACCGATAACCAGTTTCACCGGCTTTCCTACCACAACGTGCATTTCGCCATTCTGTGCGATGATGTCATCTGCATTGTGCGGATCGTTCCAGTCCAGACCCAGAACGTTATTAGCGTCATTGATCTTGCGGAAATCGCGCTTACCAAGTTCGTTATCCTTACCTGGGTAGCGAACCAGCCAGTTGAACTGCTTACCAACAATTTCCACCACGGTAGCCTCAGCAGGCGCCTCTGATGTCACTTTAAACCAGTTACGAATACCGATTGCTACCAGTATCGCCATCGCGATAGCAGGAATAGTTGTCCAGATCACCTCCAGCTTGTTGCTGTGGGCAAAGAAGAATGAAGACCTCTTACCGGAATCCTGGTATTTGAAGCAGAACCAGAATAGCGTAGCCTGTGTCAACAGGAATACGATACCTGTCACCATTGTTGTTACTGTGAACATTGAGTCATACTCACGACCTGTAGGGCAGGCAGCTACCGGCAGCAGCATATCCTTGAAGTACATGTGGCACTTCCACACACCCCACATACCCAGCAGGAAGGTGGCAACGAGCACATAAGCAATGGCCCGGTTTGCCTGGGCGTTTACCTTCTTCTCCCCGCGCAGCACCGCCGCATACTCACTCGCTTTTCCGATCTGGTAGATGACTACAAAAACCAGGATGATCAATGATATCAATATAAATCCCGACATGGTCGTTCAGCTTGTATTTACTAATTAATGTGTTTTAATTCAATTTCTTTCCTTCTCCCTCTCTTTTACGCAATGTGCACCGCTGTTTCCTTCAGCAACAGGTTATTGTGTGGCACCAGCGAAGACTTAGCCAGTGTACGCGATACCGTGAAGATGAGGATACCTGCAAAGCCCATGAAAATGCCTATCTCGTACCAGTTAATGTGCCACTCTGTGCCCAACGGACCAGGCATGATCATCTGGTAGTAATCCAGCCAGTGACCGAAGATGATAACCATCGCCATGAAGGTAACTGTGAAGTAGTTACGCTTGCTTGGACGTGCCATCAGAATCAGGATAGGCATTACGAAGTTGATAATGAAGTTGGCATAGAAAATGATGCTATACGGGCCCTGCTGGCGCTGTTTGAAATAGAATGTTTCTTCAGGCACGTTGGCATACCATATCAGCATGTACTGTGAGAACCACAGGTAGGTCCAGAAGATGCTGAATGCGAACATGAACTTACCTATATCGTGCATGTGCTCTTTGGTCACCAGCTCCAGGTTGCCCTGGTTCTTCAGGTAGATAACCCAAAGCATGATCAACGACATACCGCTCACAAATGCACTTGCGAAAGTGTACCAGCTGAAGAGTGTAGAGAACCAGTGTGCCTGGATACTCATAACCCACAACCATGGAATAGTGCTCATCTGTGTCAATGCATATACCAGCAGGAACAAACCTGAAAGACGGAAAAGTTTCCAGTAGATCTTCGTTTCGTTCTTTGGTGCTTTTTCCTGAGCCAGAGACATGTTACGGAACTTCATTCCGAAGAACGACCACAGACCTACTGCAACCAGGGAGAAGATGATGAACATTGTTGGGTTCAGGAACGCTTCCTTACCTTCCAGTATCTTATCACCCTTGTTTGTTACCCATGGGAAGATGGTGTTATGACCGGTATGGTCGCGGAAACCAAGGATGGAGAAAAGCACCAGCAGTGCAATGATACCGAATACCCAAACGTTAGCGCCAATAGCCTCAGGAACGCGGCGGAACGCTACGATCCATGCACCCTGCGCCAGCGAAACCGCCGCCTGGATAAATACGCTCACCGTAGTGATAAGCAGGAAGAAAACGCTGTCATGAAGCAATACGCTCCAGAAGCGGGCGCGGTCAGTGTCCACATGGCTCGTAAGCAACGAGGCGATACCACCTATAAGGGCCAGTATACCGATAGCTATAAGCAACATGCTTGTAGTCTTCAATCGCGCCGGTACCACAAAACGATCATTCATTGTTTGCACTTTTATTATAGTTCGCTTTTATTTTTTGTCTCTCTATTCAGTTTAGTGATGAGCCGCTTCAGCCGCAGGCGCTGCAGGTGCTACCTCTGCCGCCGCCGCAGGTGCTGCTGCATAAGTATATGCATCACCTCCATTCTCAGATTGTACTTTCTTTATGTAGGCTATCACCATCCAGCGCTGCTTGCCATCAAGCTGCGAAGCATAGGAGCCCATCATGTTCTTGCCATACTTAATAGCTGCATAGATCTGGCCAGACGGCATGTGCAGGTATTTCGCGTCTTTCAGATTAGCCGGCATAGAAGCAAATTTGCCGCTATTGAACAGCGGGCCCTGGCCGTCCAGGTTCATACCGTGGCAAATAGCACAGTAGATATTGAAAAGACGCTTACCTTCTGCCAGCTCGTTCTCGTCAAAGCGAAGCTGCGAATTGAAAGTCTTGTATGCATTTGTATCCCCCTCTGTCAGGTGATCGGGCAGCTCATGTCCGCGTGCTATAGAGCCCGCTACAGGAGGCCTGCTCGTAAGCCCATCCTCGAAGTTGGGATTAGATGTATAAGCATCATATGCGCGTGAGTACGTCATATCCGGTGCGTATATGTGGCCGGGGGTACGACGTTTGTCGCCCGAGTCGCAAGACATAAGTCCCGCTGTCAACGCCAGGCCTGCTACCACTATGCTCTTTATCTTATTCATATTTATTGTCAAAATTCAGATAGTCAATATTCTTTGTTCGTCCGGCTACTTTTATCCGGCATTCAGCGCCTCATACTCTTCTTTCTTGTCCCAGCGGCCATACCACCAGCCCTCTTCAGCAACCTGCACATTCGTTTCCTTTGCACCTGTTGATTTGAGGAAGTTGAGAACCTCCTGCTCAGGAGTGTGCTCGTTCAGTTCTATAGCCATTACAAACAGGTCATCGCTCTGGCGTGGGTGGAAAACGTGTTTTTTTACGCCGGGCATTATCTGGTTCAGGTAGCAGAAAGTTAGCGTCATGCCCACCGCTGCGAAAAGCACCGTCAACTCAAACGTGATCGGAACCCATGCAGGCAGCGCGAAGTGTGGCTTACCACCATATACTATCGGCCAGTCTGAAGTGAAGATCCAGGAGATGAAACCCACCGCGGTAGAAGTTCCGCAGATACCGTAGATAAAGCCCGCTATGTGAAGGTCAGTTTCCTTCAGGCCCATCTCCACGTCGAGGCCGTGTACCGCAAACGGTGTGTACACATCATGTAGCTTATAGCCACTCTTGCGTACTTTCTTCACCGCAGGGAACAGCACCGCTTCATCATCATACGCTGCAACCGCAAATTTCTTTATTGCCATCTTTTTGAAAAATCAAAAATTAATAATCAAAATTTAAAAACTCACTCTTTTTCCTCTGCTCTCGCCACACACAGTCACCCTCGCTCCCGCCGTACACTCACCGTCGCTCTCCGCTCCCGCTCTCCGCTCTCAACCTAGTGGTGTGCCACTTCAGCATGCTCCTCTTCGTGGTGGTGTGTCTGATCGTGGATGAAGTCCTCTTCACTCTGGTCTTCATACTTCAGCATCTCACGCTTGTAGTTATCACCTGATGTCTTCAGCACAAACTTGATCTCGTGCACCGCCACTACAGGGAAGTACTTAGCGAAGAGGAAGTAAAGCGTAAAGAACAATCCGAACGTACCGAGGTAGAAACCAACTTCAGGCCACTCAGGGCTGTAGTATGCCCAGCTACCAGGTATCCAGTCACGGTAAGTAGAGGTAGCGATGATCACGAAACGCTCGAACCACATACCGATATTCACCACGATCGACATTACAAAAGTGAATGGGATATTACGACGCAGTTTCTTGATCCAGAACAGCTGAGGTGAAACCACGTTACAGGTCATCATCGCCCAGTAGCTCCACCAGTAAGGACCTACAATACGCCATTTGAATGCTTCCATTTCGCCCCATGCCTGAGAGTACCAGGACATGAAGAGCTCAGTGAGGTACGCAACACCCACGATAGAACCTGTAAGTACAATGATCTTGTTCATTGCCTCAAGGTGACCGATAGTGATGTAATCTTCCAGCTTCAGGATCTTACGTGTGATTACCAGGAGCGTGTTTACCATCGCAAAGCCTGAGAATACCGCACCCGCAACGAAGTAAGGAGGGAAGATGGTAGTGTGCCATCCCGGAATTACCGATGTGGCGAAGTCAAATGATACGATAGTGTGTACCGAAAGTACAAGTGGTGTAGAAAGACCCGCAAGTACAAGTGCAAGGGCTTCCATACGCTGCCAGCCTTTAGCTGTACCTGTCCAGCCAAATGAAGCAAGACCATACAGTGCGCGGCGCAGTTTAGTTTTTGCACGGTCGCGTATCAGGGCAAAGTCAGGAAGAAGACCTGAGTACCAGAAGAGAAGCGATACGGTGAAGTAAGTAGAGATCGCAAACACGTCCCAAAGAAGTGGCGAGTCGAAGTTAGGCCACAACGGACCACGAGTGTTTGGCAGTGGAAGTACCCAGAAACCGTCCCATACACGGCCCATGTGCCATATCGGGAACTGGCCGGCACACATTACCGCAAAGATGGTCATCGCTTCCGCAGCACGGTTCACACCCGTACGCCATCCCTGGCGGAACAGCAGGAGGATCGCAGAGATCAGCGTTCCCGCGTGACCGATACCGATCCACCATACGAAGTTGGTGATATCCCAACCCCAACCAATAGTACGGTTCACACCCCATGTACCAAGGCCCCAATATACTGACCAGGTCACAGAGAATATACCGAAGCAAAGCAGGATCACCGAAAAGATGAAACCTACATACCACATCCTGCCCGGCTTGCCTTCAATAGGCCTGATGATGTCTTCCGACACCTGGTGGTAGTCCTTATTGCCATCAACTAATGGTTCCCTTATAAACGACTCGTACTTGATATGCATAGCACGTAATTAGTATTTTTTAAAACTCCCGGTTTCACCCGGCCTTTTTTACCTATTAATCTTTTAACCCTTTAACCTTAAATGTGGTCAGTGTACATCAGATCCTTCTTTCCTGTCTCATCATTCGCTACCACTTCACTAGTGTTGCGGATCTTAGACAGGTAGTTGATGTTTGGCAACACGTGTATGTGCTCAAGCACATAGAACGTGCGCTCCTGCTGCTCTTCGTGGCGGATCTTGCGGATCGCGCTTTCCTTATCGTTCATGTTACCGAATGTGATCGCGTCAGTAGGACAAGCCTGCTGGCACGCAGTCCTCACCTCGCCATCCCTCATCGGGCGTCCTGCTTTCTTCGCGCTCAACTTAGCATCCTGCAGACGCTGAACACAGAAAGAGCATTTTTCCATTACACCACGGCTACGAACTGTAACGTCAGGGTTCAGCACCATGCGCGTCAGGTCATCGTTGATATCATCGCGGCGGCCGTCTTCGTATATGTTATCGCCGAAGCAATCTGCACCATTCCAGTCCATCCAGTTGAAGTGACGCACTTTGTACGGACAGTTGTTCGCACAGTATTTAGTACCGATACAACGGTTATAAGCCATTTGGTTCAGGCCCTCAGAGCTGTGGTTGGTTGCAGATACCGGGCACACGTTTTCGCAAGGAGCGTTGTCGCAGTGCTGGCACAGCATAGGCTGGAACACAGTCTGGATGGTGTCGCCATTGTCCGGGTCTCCCGCGAAATAGCGGTCGATACGGATCCAGTGCATTTCGTGGCTCCTCAATACATGGTACTTGCCTACTACCGAAACGTTGTTCTCTGCCATACAGCCCACCACACACGCACCGCAACCGGTACATGAGTTCAGGTCTATAGACATACCCCACTTGATACCTTCGTAAGGCACCTTGTCATAAAGCGTACCATTGTCCCTGAAGCCTTCCTCCATTTCCGGAGTTGCCAGGTGCTCTTCATGGCCACCGCCATGGTGCTCGCCCTTACCTTCTTTCTCTTCCCAGGCCAGTGATGAGTAATGACCTATTTCGTGGCCACGCTCTTTCTGCAGTTCTTTCGGATCTTCCTTGAATTTCTCCAGGGTAAATTCGTGAACTACGGGGCGATGTTCGTAGCTGCTGTGTGTCTGCGTGATCGCTACTTCGTAGGTATCAGCAGTTTTCTCAACTTTCGCTGTAGTGCTATACTCTACGTTAGTACCGTTGAAGCTGGTGAACGGATAAGCGTTCTTGCCACCCTTCGTAGCATCGCTTGCTGCGGCACGGCCTACGTTCTTGTCGCGACCAAAGCCTGTAGCTACCGCTACTACGTCATTGTGCATACCCGGCACCACTACTATCGGCAATGTGATAGAGTAGCCATTTGCGCCGGTTATTTTAGCCACATGTTTGTGGTAGTCTACTTCGTTAAAGGTGGTTATTTCAGCACCCATTTCTTTTGCACGCTTAGGCGATACGCACAGGTAGTTATCCCATGTAGCCCTTGTTATCGGGTCCGGCATTTCCAGCAGCCATGGGTTGTTACTCCATGCACCACCATAACCTATACCTACTTTCTGATACACCACCAGTTCTACGCCTGAACCTGCTTTCTTCTCCTGTATCGCAGCGAGAGCGCCACCAACGTTGCCTGCAAATGCAAGCGCGCCGTTTGGCATCGGGCCTTCTGCTTCTATCACACCATCCTGCAGCGCCTGGTCAAAGTTGGCCTGGCCGCTGAGGCGTGTATTCCAGTATAGTTTCCAGTAGTCGCCATACGTCTGGCCGGCATCCATCCACACCATCAGCGAATCCTGGAATGCGCGCGTTTTGAACATTGGCGCAATACCCGGCTGCTGCAGGCTGTAGTAGTTGTTCTTTGGCTCAGCATCACCCCAGCTTTCCAGGTAGTGATGATCTGGTATGATGTATTTGCACTTCTGTGCAGTTTCGTCAAGACGCTCAGCAAAAGAAACTGTCAGTGGAACCTTTGCGAGTGCGGCTGCAAATTTCTTTCCGTCCAGGTAGTCGTAGCATGGGTTTACGCCGTGCATCAACACAGCACCTACCTGGCCAGTTTCCATTGCAGCTACCATCTCGGCTACTGCCTTGTCGCTACCCTGTTTGTAGTTGCTGGTTGTTACCCAGTTTACAGTAGTTCCGTTAGCGCCGATCTTGTCATTGATTGCGTTTACAACAACCTGTACATTCATGTCGTTGCTGCCGCACACCACCATCCCGTTGCCTTTCTTCAGGTCAGCAGCGGCATCAGTGATCACCTTGTTCAGCTTTGCACTGGCAAAAGATGGTGCAGTACCATTTGCTACTGCAGCATAGAGCGCAGCAGCTACAGCGCCTACTTCTGATGGGCGGCAGATAGCACGCTCGTCAGCAGCAGCACCGGTAATCGTCTGCATACCTTCAACGTGGTAGTGCTTAGACATTACAGGGTTCTTCGCGCTCACCTTACGGCCTGCGGAGTATCCCTTAGAAAATTCAACAGGAGAAAGCCATGTGCCAAGGAAATCGGCGTCAAGGCTCACAATAGTTTTTGCTTTGTCAAAATGGTAAGTTGGCAGTGTGCGCTTGCCATAGCTTGCCAGGTTTGCATCCAGCATACCAGAGTAGGAGATGGCATCATACACCACATGCTTCACACCCGGGAATTTCGCCAGGAACTGTGTCACAACTTCCATTGTAGACGGACTCATCATTGACGCAGTAACAAGGTAGCCGGTCTTTCCTGCAAGTCCTTCCTTCACCAGGCGGTCTATGGCTTCAAAGGTAGCTTCTTTGCCATCAGCCATCGGGTGACGCAGGCGTGCCTTGTCATACAGGCTCAGTACAGAAGCCTGTACCCTTGCCGATGTACCACCCTTGGTGATAGAAGAAAGTTCATTTCCTTCCACCTTTATCGGGCGACCCTCGCGGGTTTTTATAACTATAGCGCAATATTCGCCACCGTCAACAAATGTAGATGCGTAGTAGTTGGGAACACCAGGAGTGATATCCTCAGGCTTTATCGCGTATGGGATTGCCTTGCGAACCGGCATTTCGCAGCTCGATACGATTGTAGCGGCGAGCGTGCTGAAACCCAGGAACTTCAGAAAGTCACGGCGTGGCGTGTTTGCCCCGAACACACTGTCGCTTAAGTCGAAAGGCAACTCTTCCTTGAACTCATCGTTTGCAACTTCAACCTTGTTATTGATGTTGCTGAGATCCTGCAGGTCCGACCAGTATTGTTTTTGACTCATAAACCCTAAATCCCTAAAGGGACTATTTAAATTTTACAAATTGTTTTACTCTTCACCTCTACTCCCTTATGGGGCTGCAGCCTAGTAGTGACATTTCTGGCACTCCATACCGCCCAGCTCAGCTTCCGTCACCTTGGTGCGGGCGCCTGACTTCAGTTCTTCGTGATACCTTGTAAAGATGCTGTAATAGTTGTTTGAAGTAAACTGCACCTCAGTCTGGCGGTGACAGTTGATACACCAGCCCATAGACAGAGGAGCGAACTGGTAAACCTCGTCCATCTCTTCTATGTTGCCGTGGCACTGCTGGCACTGTACCTTACCCACCTTCACGTGCTGTGAGTGGTTGAAGTATACGTGGTCAGGCAGGTTGTGGATCTTAACCCACTGGATAGGAGTGGCAAGGATATTGCCGTTTGCGTCGCGGTTGTATTCCTTCTTCTCAGGATCCCAGCCCGCATATTTGTACAGCAGTTGGATCTGCTCAGTACCGTTTACTTTTTTACCTTCTGCAGTTACCAGTTGGTGATCTGCTTCGCCGGTATATTCTTTGATCTGCTTATGGCAGTTCATACACACGTTCGTAGAAGGAATCATTGCCTGGCGGCTCTTCTCAGCAGCAGCGTGGCAGTAAAGACAGTTGATCTGGTTGATGCCTGCGTGTACTTTGTGAGAGTAGTACAATGGCTGCAGTGGTTGGTAGTTCTGCTGGCGGCCTTCGTTGATAGCGCCATTTACCAGCCAGTAACCTGCAAAGATGAACAACAGGATTGCGGTTGTTGCTATCACCAGCTTGCTGCGATGCAGAGGAATTTCTTTTTCGTTCGGAACGTCGTCCTTTTCGTTAGCTGCGCGGCGCAGGCTTGTGTTTGCACGCCACAGGATGATAACCAGCAGCACCAGCGACAGCGTGATGATCGTGTACAGCCAGCTATTGCTTTCTGTAGCACCCTGTGCACCGGCACCGGCAGTTGCACCCGCAGGAGCCGCAGACGGCGCCTTATATTCATCTACATACTTGAAGATGGCATCGATCTCCTCAGTAGAGAGCGACGGGAACGCCGTCATCTGCGTCTTGTTGTATTTGTTGAATACCCTTACGGCTTCTGCATCGCCCGATGCGATCAGTGCGCCTGAGTTGTGCACCCACTTATACACCCAGTCGCCACCCGGAAGGCTCGCGCGTATACCCTGTAGGGCAGGACCCGTCGATTCCTTGATGGGGTTGTGACATGATGCACAGTTTGACATGAAAAGCGCTTTCCCGTCAGGGGCAGCTTTCGCTTGAACGTTGCAAAGGAGCAATACTACAAATATCGACAGTACGCTACGGAAGCATATTCTGAACATTGGCTTTAATGATTCTGGCACTGGAATAAATATTGAGAAAATTAACTTTTCCTTTATATAAAAGCGTGGCAAAACTACAACACAATCAGCAAAGTTTATACACATTTACCAAAAAATGTTCGTCAATACTGGCGCGGGTTTCAGCGTTTTTTTTATTATTAGGCAAATCAAAATGTCATTTTTTTGTCAGTCACATTTATGCAATTTTTTATGACTCACGTCAGATATTTCCTTCTTCTGCAAATTGTTTTTCTGATTCTGAAAACTTCCCATCCCTATATCTGCCACTTTTGTCCCACTTTTCCTGCGGCCACCGGAAATCTATAAAAGCAGGCTTCTCCGACCGCAAAATCACTATCTTACCCACTAACAATAGCTATATACTGCCGGTACGTCCACCGTCTACCGGAATAGATGTGCCATTAACGTAAGCAGCAGCAGGTGTCGCCAGGAATGCCACCACCGCGGCTATTTCCTCCGGCTTTCCGAACCTGCGCGCAGGTATCTCAGCCATCATTTCCCTTTCCACTTCTTCTTCGCTTTTGCCCGATTTTGCTGATTTGTTGCCCACTATCGCTGCCAGCCGCTCTGTAGAGGTGGCACCGGGCAGCACATTATTTACTGTTATCCCAAACTGACCCAGCTCATTGGCCATTGTTTTGGCCCAGGAGGCTACCGCACCACGAATCGTATTGGAGACGCCCAGGCCTTGTAGCGGTATCTTCACCGAAGTAGAAATAATATTTATGATGCGTCCATATCCGCGCTGCTTCATCCCCTCTGCCACCAGCGTAGTGAGTATATGGTTACACACCAGGTGCTGATTGAAAGCATTGAGGAATTCATCCGTTTTTGCCTGGGTCACCGGGCCACCTGCCGGGCCACCCGTATTATTTACCAATATGTCTACCTGGTTCTGCTGCAGGAAGTTAGCAACTATGTCCCGTAGTTCTTCCGGTCGGGAATAGTCGGCCACCAGGTAGCCGTGCTGCTGCCCCGCCGCTGTGTTCAGCATGCCCACGGCCGCCCTTAGCTTCTCCTCATTCCGGGAAACGAGGATACATCGTGCGCCCAGCTCCGCCATTGCCTGCGCCGAAGCCAGGCCAATGCCCTGCGTGCTGCCACCCACCAATGCTGTTTTGCCTTTAAGATCATTCGATATCATACGTATTATTTATGCTCGCGCCGGCAAAACTAATTCAAACGTAGGACCGGTTGACAAACGACACCAAATTTCCCTTACCTATACCGGGCATCATGCCACATGCTTTTCGGGTGCTTCCTTTGCGTCCGGGCCTTTGCCTTTACCTCATGACCACCCCTCGGAATCGCTGCTGGCTTTTGTTTCCAACCAGCAAAGAGATAGTTATTGACTTGTTACTTGAGCCCTATTCGTAATAGAATTTGTTGGTCGCGGTCTACATTTGTACACTGTTTCAGCGTTCTCCCTTATGCGGGGCTAAACAATGACTATGAAAAAACTGTTACACACGCTAATGCTGGCAACTGCGCTCAGCCCCTTCATCACGATGGCACAGAGCCCCACAGCTCCTGCCCTGAACTTCAACGTATTTCTACAGAATAACGGCACTCTTATCAACAATGAAACGGAGGGACCATTCGCACTCGGTGGCGACGTCACCATCGGCGGTGGTTACCAGGTGTCTACTAACAATCCGGGCACTTTCTATGTAGATGGCATTCGTGTCACAATGCTCATTGGCGGCAAGGTCAACTATTCTGCGGGCATACTGCAGGTAAACCAGAGTGGATACATCAAGATAGGAAACTGTATCGGGTCCACTGTCTGGTACACAGACCCAAATGGTGCACATCCTCCCATTCGCATCACACCCGGAGCAAATTATAACGGCAACCCACGTATCATGCTGCAGCAGTCCGATACCTACTTCGGCTGCAGCGCTTCTGTAAAGCCAGTGTGCCAGGGTGGCATCGTTGACTTTGCCTCTGCGTTCACGACCATGCGTGCCTATTCCGACACCATGAGCCACTATGCAGACAACGCATACGTAACCAACTCCGGCGGCACTCCTATTCCTCATACCAGTCTGCCGTCGCAGATAAAGGTTACCATGTACCCGGGTATGAATGTGCTGAATGTAACCGGAGCAGACCTAAACCACGTTACAGATTTCATCTACAATAATAATCCTTCAGCCAGCCAGTTCTTCGTGATAAACGTAAATGCTCCCGGCACATTCAACTGGGCTGTGGGCAACTCAGGCGGCATCGGCTTCTACCAGTGTCCTTACATCATCTGGAACTTCTACAACACCACTACGCTCAATATCGTTGGCGGTGGCGCAGTAGAAGGCACCATATTCGCACCACGCGCAGACATTGTTAAGTCTGTGAACATGGCTAATATAGAAGGCCAGGTCATTGCCAAGTCATACTACCATGCCGGTGGCGAAAACCACTATGCAGTATTCGCACCTACGCTGCCGGGTTGCGGTGGGCCTACGCCTCCCACAGCATCCTTCTCTGTAAACGGCACCACGCAGTGCCTTGTTTGCAACAACTACATTACCACAAATTCGTCTACCGGCTCACCTACACTTAGCTACAGCTGGTCATTTGGCGATGGCTTCACCTCTACTGCCGCAAGCCCCTCGCATACCTACACAGCAGTGGGTACCTACCCCATTAAGCTGATTGCGTCCAATGGCGCGGGATCTGATTCTGTGACACACAACGTGGTTGTAGCCGGCGATCCCGCTCATGGCTTCACCGTCAACGATTCTTCACAGGCGCTTACCGGCAACAACTTTACATTCACCAGCACCACACCTACCTTTGGCAACCTCTATAGCTGGACGTTTGGCGATGGCTCCACTTCTACCGCCATCAACCCATCTAAGACCTATTCCGCAGCGGGCATTTATACAGTTACCCAAACAGTTACCGGCCCCGGCGGCTGCTCTGTAAGCACGCCAATGGTGGTGACGGTAGAAACTGATAGCGTATGCGGTGGCGGCGATGGTGGCCTGGAGAGCGAAAGTCTTGGCGACCTAGTGAGCAAACGTGAGTACAACAAAATAAAAGCAAGCGTCAGTAAGCATCCTGATTATAGCACGCTGCCTGTGTATAACAAACAAAGTGCCTTTGCTGCTGCAAAGGGCACAGGCGAAACTGCAAGCTCCATCGAAAGATTTGTTCCGGCTAACCTGGACGCAAACACCGTGGCGCGCATTACAAGCCCTGAAGACCTTAAGACCATCACGGCAGCGGTAGATGTATTCTCTGTAGACTATACTAAGAATGATGTTCCGAAAGCAGTGGTGCTGGGTATAGGCACCACCGGCAAACCATATAACCACACAAAGTCTATCTGCGACCGCTTCCGTGGCGCTACGCTCCTGGGCACAAAGGTTATTACCATCAATGGCTACAAGCTCATAGAGTTTGCACTGCGCCAGGGCAATGGTGAGATAGAACACTCCATCACATTCGCAGCAGGAAAATCAACTTCGCTGGCAGCTTACCGCCTGCAGGCCAAGTGGCTCATTTCCGAGTATGTGCAGGACGACTCCATATTCAACTTCCAGGTATGGGGTACCACGCCTGAGAGCACTGAAAAGCTGGCAAAAGAGATCATCAGCAACCTGCAGAGCGAACTGCCTGTGCAGCAGATAGACATAGACCAGGTTTCTTCGCCACGCGCATACCTGGCTTCGGGTCAGCGCAACCGTGAGTTCATTGATGTTACCATCAGTTCTCAAACCCGCTCTTACAATGCTAAGATGGTATTCCTGCAGAGGCTGAACGAGCTCTCAGGCGATGGCGACTCTCTTATTATACCATTCAACATTGCAGCAGGCGACACCAATAACTTCCGCATTCCTATCTATGACGGATATGAGTATGACGGTCACCTGTATCTGAACGATACGCTGGTAGATAACGTGTACATGGCCGATGGCAACTGGAGCCTGGACTATGACAAAACATACACAGAGCTGCTCAACTACAAACCGGAGAACGATCCAAATCGCGTATATCCTGAAGACGAGTATCCCGTATACCGCAGCGTGAAGGTGGCAGCAAACACCACAGACTATATCTCTATCTACAAATTCATCCACGCCGGTCAGGAAAAGACCGACCTTTCTAAGTACAACTCTTACAAGTTCTTTGCACAGGGCGAGGGCAAGATGGACGTAATGCTCATAAAGCAATCAGTAACAAGATTTGCCGACCAGTACAAGACAACTGTGAAGCTGAATCCTGCAGGAGCTAATTACAGCATCTCATTTGCAGACTTCACTTCTGCCAACCTGTCTGCACCGTTTGATGCAAGCGATGTAACAGCAGTCGTTTACCAGTTCTCTTTCGATGGTGTTGCTACTGATTTCAACTTCCAGGCGCGCGATCAGGCATTCTCGCCTACGGAGGTGCCGTCGCTCAAGGCGCTGTCTTCAAAGGTCGTTACGGTATTCCCTAACCCGGCAGCAGGCAAGTTCCAGGTAAAATTCCTGAGCGAAGAAGCCCGCGACATGGATATCACCCTTACCGACATGACAGGCAAGCTCGTGTATAAGCAATCTGTTACAGCAGCCGTTGGCCAGAACGTTGTAGACATTACACTGCCATCTACCATGCCACAGACCATCATGTTTGTGCAGATAGGCAATAAAGAAGTGAAGTACAACATCACCAAACTGAGCGTACTCAAGTAATTACACCCCTGTTGAATACTACAAATAGCTGCCCCGCAAGAGGCAGCTATTTTTGTTTTATCATGTACCTGCACAATAGTGATTCGTCACCTCGACGACAGGAGAGGTCTCCTGAGCATTTGCAAGCAGCTTTATCAAGACAAAACGGCACGCACTGTCTCCCGTCCCAACTGCACCTACCTCCACCATCATCATTTTGTGTGCCCACCGGGCACAACCACAGCAGATGGAAGCTTCCGTCCTGACAAGAGCCTGCCCGCCGTGGCGGAAGGGACCGACTATTGAAAAGCGAAGTCTTTTCAATAGTCAGGTGGTCAAAGCGCTCATTCGACCTCACCTCCCCTACCGGGGGAGGCTGGGAGGGGGCTACACTGCTAACCACAGTTGCCTAATTGCCAAATTGCCGAATCGTCAAATTGTCGAATTGTAATATTTTACTATCTTTATCTACCATCCATCATATCACCGATGAAGTGCCAGTCTAAACCTAACCATTGTTTATGCAAACGCGTAAAAATTTCAACCAAGATCACCCGATTAACGACCCTGTTACTTTTATGGCTATTGTTTTGCAGTTCCGCATTTTCACAATCATATGAATGGGTACGCGGCGGCGGCTCAGGACACTCCATACCAACTAGTTCACCCGAAGAGGCTGCATATTCAATGTGCACGGATTATAGCGGCAACATTTATTCGTTAAGCGCGATAGGTTCCATTGGCCCCTTGGTAGCAGATACATTTTACAGACCTAGTGCTTATGGCAGCCCGGAAAACCTACTTTTTACCAGCCATACTTGCGACGGACAAATGCGATTTGCAAAGCTGATCTCTGCTCAAAGCTGCCGGAATTACGGGATTGCCTACGATAATTCCGGACATGTGTATATCGGTGTTCGTGCATCTCGGCCCACATTATCACCTTCCGCGTATTTGCGGATCGGGTACGACACTACGGTTACCGGAGATATTTACAGAACGCAGTTCCTGGCGCAATTTGACACAACTGGTGAGTTCAATTGGATGCGCTACATAGGTGATAACAGTATTCCAACCTTGGCGGGGGCCGGCATACAAGGAACTGTAGCAGTTGATGGCGATAATAATGCGCACCTTATAGTTTTGCTTGGGTCTGGCGTTCCTATAACACCTTCTGTCACAAGCACATTAGGCATTTACGACTTCAGGTATGATGCTTCGGGGAATCTTCTTTCCCATGACAGGCTGCAATTAGATTCAACGTTGTCAATGTTAGGTGACGCCTGTATTGATCGACAAACCAATAAATTGTACGCATATGGTTCCCGATTATGGGCGACTTTTACAGACAGTTCTCGATATCCTTATGTTGCCGCGTTTGATACGGATAGAAACCTAATTTGGATTGATACTTTGGCAAGCCCGCCTCCAGGGGCAAGCGCCAGCGCATTTCCAACATTCAACGGCATAACGACAGACCATGTTGGACACCTTTATCTTACCGGCTATCGGGCCGGGCGCATAGCTTATCAAAGCGATACTTTTATGAGCACTTTGGGTGGCGGCACTACCTTTGTTATGAAATTAGACACTGACAGCCACGTCAATTGGATTTTGCCCGTGAGCGGGAGCAGTTCTACCTGTGGTTTGTTGCCAATTACAATAACCCCCAATGGTAACGTAGTAGCAGCGGGCGGTCTTTATGGTACCCTCGTAGCTGGCAACGACACGATTACAAGCTATGGTAGCGAGGGGTTAAACGCTGTTTTTATCAGGGTAGATACTGCTGGATTTTTAGATACTATACAGCAGATACATGGCTGGGGAGATGATGGGTCACGTTCAATAACAAGCGACCGGAAAGGAAACGTTTACATAGGTGGAGAAGTGGAGAGCGGTATTTGGGGAAGCAGTCTTTCTCCCTATACAAGCGTCGGCGGTAACAGTGATTTCTTCATCATGAAATACGGAGTTGATTGCGATTGCACCGTAATGCCTGTAGCGGCCTTTACAGACACGGGAACGATCACTCATGGCTTCACCTACACAGGTACCACCACGCCTGTCATAGATAGTGTTCGATGGGATTTTGGTGATGGAGGCACCAGCACCCTCATGAACCCAATCCACAGCTACACCACTGCCGATACTTTTCATGCATGTGTACGCGTGTACACGGCATGCGGTCATGATCTGTATTGCAAGGATGTAGCAGTTCCTTGTATCACGGGGCCGACACCGGCATTTGCAATGTCAGGTTCTGGGCTTACACGAACATTCACTTATACTGGTACGCCAACGGGTGTAACAAGCATTTCTTGGAGTTTCAGTGATGGCGGCGCAGCAACAGGTTCACCCGCGTCTCATACTTTCGCAGCTGCCGCAACATACACGGCTTGTGTTACTGCTTCAAACGCCTGCGGCATTGCAACAACCTGCAATCCTATAGTCATAACTTGCACGGCTACACCAATATCAGCCTACACGGTGAGTGTAGGGGCTGGGTTGACCAAGACCTTTACCTATACAGGCACCACTGCCGGATTAGATAGCGTTACCTGGACTTTTGGGGACGGCGGCATCGCCACTGGACTTATGCCTGGCCATACCTATTCTGCAGCAGGCACTTATACTGCGTGCGCTACCGTATATACAAACTGTGGCATACACACAATTTGTAGCCCCCTTACCGTTACTTGTGTTACACCCCCGGTGGCGGCGTTCACATCCAGCGGAACCGGTCTTACCCGCTTTTTCATTTATACCGGCACAACGGCGGGCATGGATAGTGTGACATGGACATTCAGCGACGGAGGAACTGCAACTGGCACCACACCTACGCACACCTTCCCGGCTGCGGGTGTATATACGGTCTGCGTTACTGTTCACACTAATTGCGGGTCACACACTTTTTGTATGCCAATCAATGTTTCCTGCTCTATCGCTCCAGCGGCATCGTTTAGCTATATCGTCGCCGGTGCATCCGTGTCTTTTTCATACACCGGTACCACCTCACCTACCATTGACAGCATGCGGTGGGATTTTGGAGATGGTGGCACTTCAACATTGACGAGTCCGAGCCATACTTACGCCACAGAAGACACCTTTCATGTGTGCGTAACAGTTTACACCAACTGCGGTAGCGATACGTACTGCCAGGAGGTGATCGTTACCTGCTTTACACCTGTCACTGCTGCCTTTACAGATACTGGTGTCCTTGTGCATGGCTTTGCCTATACCGGCACAATGGCAGGCTATGACAGCGTGAGGTGGACGTATGGAGATGGAGGCTCGGACACAGGATTAAACGTCATTCACACATTTGCTGTTGCTGATACCTACTATGTGTGCGCCACGGTGTACACTGATTGCGGCACAAACACATTCTGCCGGAATATCATCATCGGAACAGTGGGCATTTCTGATGCTGTACCGGCAGCAATATCGGTTTATCCGAATCCATCCCGTAGTGAGCTTAGGGTGGCAAATGTGCCGCAGCAAATGGAGTACCGTATCGTAAACGTGGTGGGCGTGGTGATGCTGCAGGGGGCATTACACGAGGGTGGCAATACGTTGCCCATTGATGCCCTCCCCGTGGGTACCTACCTTCTAGAGATGAGTGGCGTAGATGGCAGTAGAAAAGTGGCTAGGTTTGTGAAGATGTAACACCTCGTTTTTCCACTTGTATCATTTTGTGTGCCCACAGGGAACAGCTACAGCGGATTGACACTTCCCTCCTGCGAAGGAGGGACCGCGTGGCGAAAGGCGAAGTCCTTTCGACGCGCAGGGTGGTGGCACAACGCTCACAGCGCTTCTCCTCCACATTCCCACATTACCACATTACCTCATTGCCACATTGCCGAATTGCCGAATTGTCACATTGCCAAATTGCCGAATTACCAAATTTGCACATTAACTTACACTACCATGATCAGCATACGCAATATTGTAAAACAATACGCAGGCCACCGCGCGCTCAGCGACGTCAGCATGGAGGTGGAAAAAGGCACCGTCTTCGGTCTCCTGGGTCCCAATGGCGCCGGCAAAACCTCCCTCATCCGCATCATCAACCAGATCACCGCGCCAGACTCAGGCGAAATACTCTTCAATGGAGAGCATCTTGCCCGTCATCATGTGGAGCGCATAGGCTACATGCCGGAGGAGCGAGGCCTGTACAAAAAGATGGAAATTGGCGAACAGGTGCTATATCTCGCACGCCTCAAAGGGCTGTCTCGCGCAGAGGCCATAAAGCGAACAAAATATTGGTTTGAAAAGCTGGAGATACAAGGCTGGTGGCACAAGAAAATTGAAGAGCTGTCTAAGGGCATGCAGCAGAAGGCCCAGTTTGTAGCCACCGTGCTGCACGAGCCCGAGCTGCTGATACTCGACGAACCTTTCTCCGGCTTCGACCCTGTGAATGCAGACATCATTAAGAACGAAATACTGGAGCTGAACCGCAAAGGCGCTACAATAATATTCTCCACGCACCGCATGGAGTCTGTAGAAGAGCTTTGCGATTCTATTGCCCTGCTGAATCTCTCTCATAAGATCCTGGACGGAAAGGTTAAGGAAGTAAAGAATAGTTTCCGCACCGGCACCTACATGCTGGACTATGAGGGGAACAAAATAAACGCCGCTTCCGGCGCACCCTTCACAGTATTGGAAGAGCACATACACGATGCTATCTATCGCCTAAAACTTCGCATGAATCCCGGCACCCGCCCTAATGATGTGCTGCAATACATAATGCCACATGCCACCATCACACACTTCGAAGAAGTGATACCTAACATGCACGAAATATTTGTCACCACTGTAAACAACCAGGCACGATAATGAACAAGATACTACTCATCATTCAGCGCGAGTATCTGTCGCGCGTAAAGAAGAAGTCATTCATTGTCCTCACCATTCTGGTGCCCATGCTCTTTATGGGCATGTTTGCCATGATAGGTTACCTGGCCGTGAAGGGCGATGACCTCGGCGACGTAAAAAAGGTACAGGTCATTGACGAGTCCGGCGAGTTCACAAACAAACTGGTGAGTTCCAAATCGGTGGTGTACGTCTTTAACAATGAAAACTTCGACACAGCACGAAAGAAATTCATTGAGAATGGTTACACATTTCTCTTGCATATTCCACCTGCATCCTCACCCGCGCCCATAGAGCTGCTCAGCGATAAGAAGCCAAGCGCGACTACTATTGAGACTGTAGAAACTGCACTCAGCAATATAGCAGAGGCTCGTCGCCTGAAGGCTGCAGGTATTGATACCGCAGTACTTGCGCAGGCACAAAAGCGCATTGAGATTAAGGCCAAACAGATCACCGATACCGGAGAGAAAGATGCGCAGACATACACTGCCTACGCTATTGGTTTCCTGTCTGCATTTCTTATTTACATCTGCCTGTTTATCTACGGCACGCAGGTAATGCGAGGCGTGATAGAAGAGAAGGTGAGCCGCATAGTGGAAGTGGTTATCTCTTCTGTGCGTCCCTTCCAGCTCATGATGGGTAAGATCATTGGCGTGGGCCTTGTGGGTCTTACACAGTTCGCACTCTGGATAATCATCTCGGTGACACTGTCTACAGTAGGCGGCTCGCTTATGGCAAACAAGATGAGTCACCGTGTGGAGCAGGTAACATCCGCGTCAAACGTAAAGGCGGTGAAGAAGGTGCAAACGCCGGAGAGCAGCATGAGCATAATAAAGGAATCGATCGAAAATATTCCGATTACCTATACAGTAAGCTGTTTCCTGTTCTACTTCCTGTTTGGATACATGCTTTACAGTGCGGTGTTTGCAGCAGCAGGCTCAGCCGCAGACAACGAGACAGAGACACAACAATTCACCATTCCAGTTACGCTGCCGCTCATTTTCACCTTTGCCCTTGCGCAGAGTTTCATCATCAACAATCCGGATAGTTCCCTGTCTGTATGGCTGTCGATGATACCATTCACCTCTCCCATCGCCATGATGATACGTATACCATTTGGTGTGCCTGCATGGCAGTTAGGGCTCTCTATGCTGCTGCTCATCCTCGGCTTCATGTTCACCACCTGGATGGCCGGGCGCATATACCGCGTAGGCATCCTCATGTATGGCAAGAAGGCCAGCTACAAAGAGCTTGTAAAGTGGTTTATGTACAAAGAGTAAAACAATCAGAATAAGCTTCTAAAGAACAAAAAGCCTCGCACCAAAACGCGGGGCTAATATTTTTACTCGACCTCACCCTCTCCTTCGGAGAGGGCCGGGGAGAGGTTTCCTATTTACTCTCCATCCTCACTATAGGCACTATCATTTCCTCAAGAGATATCCCTCCATGCTGAAACGTGCCGCGGTAGTAATTCACGAAATGGTTGTAGTTATTAGGGTAGCACAGGAACACATCCTCCTTTGCGAAGATGAACGTAGAGCTCACGTTTGGTGTAGGCAAGCCGGCGTGTTTCGGATCGCGGAAGGCCAGCACGTCGCGTTGCTCATACTGCAGATTGCGGCCATGCTTGTAGCGCAGGTTGGTAGTGGTGGCGCGGTCGCCCACGCACTTGCTAGGTGTCTTCACGCGGACACTGCCATGGTCTGTAGTCAGCAGCACCTGTATGCCCTTATCAGCTATCTTCCGCAGCGAGCGGAATAGCGGCGAGTGTTCAAACCAACTCACCACGAGGGAGCGGTAAGATATTTCATCACCGGCCAGCTCCTTCAGCACCTCCATCTCCGTGCGTGCATGCGACAGCATATCCACGAAGTTGTAAACGATTACCGTCAGGTCGTTGGTAAGGCAGTTGTGTATACTATCCTCCATCGACTTTGCATTGTCGTTGTTGGTGATCTTTATGTACTGCGTCTTCAGCTTGTCCAGCTTCAGGTGCTTCAGTTGGTTGCGCAGGAAGGTTTCTTCATACAGGTTTTTGCCACCATCCTCGTCATCATTCTTCCACTCCAGCGGAAAGTGCTTAGCAATATCAACCGGCAGCATACCTGCGAAGAGTGCATTGCGGCAGTATTGTGTGGCAGTAGGCAGCAGGCTATAATATTGCTCCTCCTCTGTAACGCGGAATAACTCTGAAAGCGCCGGCTGTATTGCCTTCCAGTGGTCAAGGCGCAGGTTGTCAATCACCACCAGGAAGGTAGGCTTGCCCTGCTGCAGGTGCGGCGCTATCTTTTCCTCAAACACACGATGCGAGAATAGAGGTGCATTCTTTCCGTCCTTTATCCAGTCGGCATAGTTCTTTGATACGTACTTGAAGAATTCTGTATTTGCCTCAGCTTTCTGCTGCTGCAATATCTCCATCATTTCATCGCTGTCGCTCTTGCCCATCTCCAGCTCCCAGTACACCAGGCGCTTATACAGCTCCTTCCACTCCTCGTGGTTGGGATTGCCGGATAGCGCCATAAACAGGTTGCGGAAGTCCTGCTGATAAGCCGTTGTTGTCTTCTCGCTCACCAGCCTTTTGCTGTCCATTATCTTCTTCAGCGACAGCAGCACCTGGTTTGGGTTTACGGGCTTTATGAGGTAGTCGCTTATCTGGCCTCCGATGGCTTCCTCCATTATATTCTCTGCCTCATTCTTGGTTATCATCACCACCGGCAGATTAGGGTTCATCTCCTTGATACGTGTCAGCGTCTCCAGCCCTGTAAGGCCCGGCATGCTCTCGTCCAGCAGCACCACATCTACACTTTTTTCTTTCAGCAGCTCCAGTGCATCATAGCCATTGCTCAGCGGCGTTACGGAATAACCTTTATTCTTCAGGAACAGCATTTGCGATTTCAGAGATTCTATCTCATCATCCACCCATAGTATTTCAGCAGTTGTATTCATGTAGCGTGTGTTAGTGGCGTTTCCGCCATATTCATGATAAATTTATCTACAATTCCCCACCCTTTCTAATCCAACTGTCGCTTTAACGCAACTTTGGCGCCATCTGGTATGTTGCACCGCGTCAGTATTTGGGGGCTCCGGGAAGTGAATTGCAGTTTTGGAATAACGTGCTCAACCCATTAGTATTGCACAAACAATACGTTAAAACCATGAGCGCCACTATTCGCCGTGCCACCCTTGCAGACTGCCCCCGTATGATGGAGCTGGTTAGGGAGCTTGCCCTTTACGAGCGTGCACCGGACCAGGTCACCGTAAGTATGGAGCACTTTGAGCAGAGCGGCTTCGGGCCACACCCTGTGTGGTGGGCCTTTGTGGCCGAGGAGAATGGCGTGGTGCAGGGCTTTGCGCTTTACTATATCCGCTACAGCACCTGGAAAGGCCAGCGCATGTATCTTGAAGACATACTGGTAACAGAACAAGCACGCGGCCGCGGACTGGGAGCAGAACTGATGAAAGCCCTGATACAGGAAGCCAAAGACAAAAACTTCACCGGCATTACCTGGCAAGTACTGGAGTGGAACGAACCCGCCTTCAACTTCTACCGCAAATTCAACGCCTTTCTCGACCCCGAATGGGTCAACGCCACATTAGAACTGCAATAAAGAAGACACTACAAACCACGGAAAAGCCACTTCAGGGCCTGTCTGCCGACAGGCAGGGTTTGGGGTGTTATATCCCTAGCAGCAGCGCCGCAATACTGAAGTAGATCACCAGCCCCGTCACATCTACCAGCGTAGCCACAAACGGTGCCGACGACGTAGCCGGATCCAGGTTGAAACGCTTCAGTATCATAGGTATCATAGAGCCCGTGAGCGTACCCCAAAGCACCGTACCTATTACCGAAAGCGACACCGTTATGCCCACAAGCACCCAGTTGAACGTCTCGCCATAGTTATACCAACCCAGGTACTGCCATATCACTATGCGGATGAAACCAATCGCACCCAATATAGCACCCAACGTCAGACCGCTAAGTATCTCGCGCTTCATTACGTACCACCAGTCGCGGTAGGAGAGTTCCTTAAGCGCCATGGCACGGATGATGAGCGTTGCCGCCTGCGAACCCGTATTGCCACCGCTGCTGATGATAAGCGGAATGAAAAGCTGCAGCACTATCGCTTTCTTTAGCTCCAGCTCAAAGAACGCCATGGCCGTAGCAGTGAACAACTCGCCTATGAACAGCACTATGAGCCAGCCCGCACGCTTCTGTATCATGGTGAAAAAGCCAGTCTTTACATAAGGCAGGTCCAGGCTTTCCACACCACCAAACTGCTGCATGTCCTTGGTGTCTTTTTCTTCGGCCTCGTCTATCACGTCGTCGATGGTTACCACACCCATCACCACATTATTGCTGTTGGTAACGGGAATAGCCACGCGGTCATACTCCTTAAACTTCTGGATGGCATCTTCGATAGTGTCCTGTATGTCCAGCTTTATGTGGAAGCCGTCCATTATGTCTTCTATGGTCTTCTGCTGGTCGTTGAGTGCAATTCGGCGAATAGGCAGCTCATCTACCAGGCGGCCGTTATTGTCTACCACAAAGATCACGTTGGCATCGGGCGTATCTCCATAGAACCGGCGAATGTGCTCTACGGCCTGTGCCAGTGTCCACTCCTTGCGCACGGTGGTGAATTTGGTATTCATCAGCCTGGCTACGCTCTGCTCAGGGTATCCCAGCAGGTCGTAGGTGGCAAGGCGGTTTTTATCGTTCAGCAGGTTCAGGTATTCTGTCACCTCCACACCATCCAGCGACTCAAAAAAGGTTACCCGGTCGTTACTCTCCAGGTTGTTGAGAATTAGCTGTTTGCGGGCCAGGGGCAACTCCTCCATGGTGCCCGTCTGAATGACGTGGTCGAAGTAGGAGAATGTTTTTACCTGCAAGTCTTCCGGCAGGCCCAGGAAGGTGGTGATGGCTTCTTCGTTGGTAAAGGACTGAAACAGGCGTGCCAGCTCAGCGGGAAAATCTTCATCCCCGCTGTGGTGCAGCAACTCGGTAAGGTCGCCCTCCAGAATTTTCTCCCTCAGATCCTCTGCCAGCATTAGCGCCCATCAATTGTTGGTTTGGTGAATGTCCCCGCAAGTGTAGGGGGACGAAAAAGCACGCAAAGGTAGCCTTTATTTTGTTTGTGTAGATGTCCGACACCTTGTAGGAGAGAGACATCTTGTGATTGGTAGATTTTTTTGAAAAAAGTAAGAATTGAGGTTTGATGCGGGTTTGCGGGGATGAAATGTGCCATTTATGTGCCAAAAAACTAACATGGTGAAAAGTTGTAAGTCGTGAGTCGCTAGTCGTGAGTCCGCGTGAGTGGAAGGTTTAACCGCAAAGGACGCAGAGAAACGCAAAGTGGCGCAAAGCGAGAAATTCCAAAAAGGCAAATTCCAAAGAACAAATCCCAAATCTCATCCAAACAAAGAGCAAATTCGATGAGTTAGCGCCATGGAAAGGATGGGGTTAGCGAGTCGTTGGGAGGTGTGGAAGCTAAAGGGTCGTCGGGAGGGAAAGGGTTGTGGGTGGGTAGCCTGTTTGAAGTTGATGTGAAGCGGGGAGGAACGGTGTGCTCATAAGTGTGAGCGGAGTGCGGCGAAAGAGAGCGCCCGTGAGGGAGAGCGGAGTGTGAAGAAAGAGTGCGTTCGTTCGGCACGCTAACAACGGGTAGGCTCGCGCCAACATTTTCTGGTTCGACAGATTCACTAGTGTCATCGGAAGTAGAAGGTGGGGTGTTTGGTTCTGTGGGAGCGTCCTGTTCTTCGACGGCGGGGATGGGCTCGGTGTAGGGCTGGCGGTGATGGAGGAATTCTTCGAACTCCTGATTGAGAAGGTCGGAGTCCTGCTGATCGAGGGATTGCTCGGTGAACTCATCGGCGGGGAAGGGGATGCTGCCGTCTTCGCTGAAGGATGAGGTGAGATGATCGTTGACATTTGCATCGCCGCGGGCACGGAGGTATTCATCTACCTCCGGAACAATCTGCGCAGCAAGATCGGGGTTGCGGCGATTGAGATTATCGAGAAAGAAGTTGAACATCTCCATGGTCTCATTTACGGTGCTGCGGTTCTTCAGCTTCTTGATGCTGGATGCAAGCAGGTGAATGGTCTGTGCATGCCTGATATTGATGTTCTGCGAGGTGTAGGGATCGCCGAGAATACCACTTGCATATGAATCTACAAGGTGATAACACTTCTCTGCCACGAGGGCGGGCAGGGTGCGGGCGGATTTGCGGAGCTTGTCCCAGTTGCCCTGGTGAGCCCACATGCTGATGGTGTGCCGGTTGACCTTGAGCATTTCTGCAATCTGGCCTTTGGTGTAGTCTGTCTGGAAATACAGGTATTGCGCCTGTTCGCGTTCTTGGCTTTTCATGGTTCAGGAATTAGGTCCCGATAGCTATCGGGATGTAATTAGGAATTGGGATTGATGTGGCAACGTGTGTTTGGGGCATGACGCGGCACGCCGACGCGGCTGGACGTTGAGGGTAAAGAAAAAAGGGTAACCGGGAATGGGTTAAGTGATGCGGCGGAGCAGGCTGCTGATTGCTGGTGGTTTCATTTTGATACGGTTTTAGGTTGATTAATAATTAGTGTAGAGTGCACGGGTGTTCTTTACGACACAAAGGTAAAACCGCGTTTTTGAATGCGCCAAGTTTTGAGGAAGAATGTGGATATGTTCTTTGAACCTTGAAAGGAAAGATTAAAGGATTAACATGATGGACTCGTCATTTAGGACACGACCGATAGTGGACATTTTTGGTTTGTATTGCTAGATATTTAGCAGAATATTCTCTAGTATATTCATCAATTATTCTAGCAGATATTTTGATAATAATTCGACAAATATTTTGTTTTGAAGAAAAACAATCCAATATTTGACAAAATATTCAAGCAGATATTCAAACAAATAGAAGCAAAATGGCTAAAAATGTGAATACGGTAAAGAAGGAAAGATTTAAGAATGTAGCCTCCCGTAGGGTGCAGAAGGTTCTGGACGATATTGAGAGTTTATCAAAATGCGCAAACAGGAGTACCTACGAATACAACGATGATGATGTAAAAAAAATGATGAAGGCAATAGGCGACCAAATGACCCTTCTGAAAGCAGCATTCGAAGCAAATAGCAAATCAGGCAAAAAGAGTTTTGAATTTTAGTATATGGCACACTGGCAACATAACCCCTTAAGCAGAAATGTGACAGCACAGGACCCCACTGGTAGCGCATTTTTTAGCAATGAAGTAGTCGGCAACCTTTCAAACGCTCTTATTCGAGAAGGCATACAAAATAATCTTGACGAATGTAAGGACACGTCAAAACCAGTATTGACAAAAATCTCTCTTTCAGGTAACAAATATGCTATCCCAAGTAGCAGTTACCTACCTCTATTACGAGACCTTATCCCACATCTTCAAGCCGATAAAAATGGCATTATTAAGTCAGACTTACCTGATTTTACTCAACCAATGCGCTATTTATGCTTTGAAGATTTCAATACCAGGGGACTAGAAGGAGACCCACTTGAATGTACCTATGCGGACACAATTGATCCAAGCAAACCGAACAATTTCTACTTTTTCTGGCGCGCATACGGCATATCTGGCAAGTCGGCAGGAAAAATGGGAAGTTGGGGAATCGGCAAATCGGTTTTCCCAGCTTCATCGCTTATTAACACATTTTGGGCGGTCACTACGAGAGAAAGCGATAAGCGAAGCTATTTGATAGGGCAATCGGTTTTGAAAAAACACAACCTTGCAAGTAACCCCACTGACCATGGATATTTTCCGTATGGCTACTATGCCAACTTTGAAAAGGATGGCTTTCAAATTCCTGAAGATGACGTGGAAACAATCGACGCCTTTACAAAGCTCTTCAGACTCCAACGAAATATACGCGATGGAGCAAATAACACTGGGTTGTCTGTCATAATTCCGTTCTGCAAAAGCGACCTCACCCTGAATTCGCTAATATTCTCGGTAATATACCAGTTCTTTTACCCCATACTACTTGGCAAATTGGTAGTCGAGTTAACGGAAGAAGATAACAAAATAACACTCGATGCTTCGACCTTGGAAAAAGTAATAAAAGCAATTGATACAAAGGAATTGCAAGATGTAACTGATGACACTATAAAACAACTTTTATCGTTAGCTCAGTTTGGTCGCTGGGTAGCAGAAAGGGCCAGTAGCGATCTCATCAATTTGACTCATGGTCAACCAAGTACGGCGTATACCTGGTCAAAGGCCCTGTTTAAAGGCGTAAACTTTGAAGCGCTTCAGAGCCAATTTGATAAAGGAATTCCCATCGCCTTGAAGGTTCCGGTGAAGTTTCAACCAGAGGGCAAAAATGCAGAAATTCGTCATTACAACGTCTTTATGCAAAAAGACGATGAACTACTCGAGCCGGAGAATTATTTTATCCGAGAATACTTACACATCACAGGCATAAGATCTCTTCGAAAAAAAGGGGTTCGCGGCATGGTTGTATTGTCTGACAAGGACTTGGTTACTTTCTTCGGCGAGGCGGAAGGACCAGCACATACGGGATGGCACGTGGGTAACTTTAGAACGAAGTATATCAGTGCTGAACAATGCCTTTCATTCGTGATGAGATCGCTTGATCGATTGTATTCTATGCTTGCAATCCAGCCGCTAGGCATAGACAAAGACCTGTTACGTGATTTCTTTTACATCGACAACAATGATGTGCAAAACAGCGACACCGATCGTACTCGACGAAAGGGAGAAAAAAAAGAGAAAGAAATAATCGAAATACCAGAACCAAGACCAAAGCCATTTACAATTAGTAAAGTTAATCGCGGCTTTTGCATAAAATCAAACGGCATACCCAATGAAGCTCTTGACGACATTTCCGTGCGAATGGCTTATGCAAGAGCGGATGGGAAAAACCCATTCAAAAAATATGCCGTCTACGATTTTGATGTTAGTAAACTTCCCATAGACAAAAGGAACGTTGATGTCATCCTTCAAAATGCAAATCGAATAACGTTTGAAATACTGAACTCTGAAGACTTTGAATTAACTGTAACCGGATTTGATGAAAAAAGGGATCTTGTAATCGACGTGAAATAAGCAATCAATGATACGGAAATTCAATTACACAAACCGAAAGAAGATTCCTCACGAATTCATAGACATAAGTCTAAGTATTGTCGCAGGCGCAACGCATTTCAACGCTAGCATTAATTTTCCTGAAAATTCTTTTCCAGAAAATGCAAAGGTCTATATAGAGCCGTATTACGGTCCGAGCTATCTAAGATTTGATTTCGGCACCGTCAAAAACACTATCCAACCTTCCGCCACAGATATAGGCGAATTAAAGCGTATTTCGGATAAGGTATATTTCAGAATAAAGGTCGTGGACGAGTCTGTCGAAAACGGATTGCTACTAGGCTTCGCGGACAAGATCCCTACGGTAGATGACGGAGATCCTGACGGCCGTACTTCTATACTGTATGTGAATGCTGTGGAGATGGATACAAATGAGGTTTGGAGGGTCAATTTCTCGACAGATCCAGACGGAATGCCAATTTTAGAAGTAAATAGGTCAATAGACGGGATTAGAGAGCTTGCAAAAAATGATGCATATTTCTTTGCGCTCGTATATCCGTCTGCCATTCGGCAAATACTTAGGAAAGTTATTGATGACGGGGACTTTGACGATTCAAGCGACACTTGGAGTGCAAAATGGGTTAAGTTCTGTCGCACCACATTAGGCGTGACTTCTCTACCTCGAAGTAAGGATAATGAAGAGGAATGTGAAGCTTGGGCAGATTCAGCAGTCCGAGCATTCTGCAAACGATATAAAACATTGGAAGGCTACAAAAAACAATTATGATTATCAAACGTTTTAATAAAGATGGGCTAATAGCGTTCGAGGACCTATTAAGACAGTTTAGGGCTGACAAGAAGATCGATGCAATAAAACTCATCGCAGTTCGGGACAATCCCAATTTTTCCGATGAGATTGAAGGGGAATATACACTACCAACGATCAAAGGCACCTCAAAGTTCGAAATTGCGAGACAGATTTCGACGGCACTGAACTTGGGTGAAAACAAAAATTTGTACTACGATCGTGGATTGTGGAATTGGCTCTCGTCATATTTTTTGGAGAAGTTGGTTGTTGTAAAAAAGGGCACAGCCGAGCTAGACTTTAAAGAGGATGCGCTATATCAACTTGAGACTGATTCGTGGAATCGATACTACCGACATCTCCTCGCATTTCCATGTTGGATATATTCAGAATTAGAGGAAAAAGGACAGATTTTTTTACGAGGTTCGATACATGAGAGAGGTGAAATCGTCGAACAACTTGCAGCTGTTCAAGATATTCAACGTAACAAAGGTATAGTTGAGGCTGCTACAATTTTGTATTATGATGAAGGCAAAGGTTCTATTGTGAAAGGTGCTGCATCAAAAGACGTTGGCGGTACCGCCAGGCGGTTTCGTGAAGTCATTCAGCAGTTCAAAATGACTTTCGATCTCAATTCTATGGACGGAGCACAAATAGTGACGATTCTACCAATGGAATTTGACAAATGGAGAAAGGCGTCATAATAGTAAGTCTCTTACAACATTAGCAATTTGTTTTGCCAACAAAGGCGGTACTGCGTTGCCGACCTGTGTATACTGCGACGTCCGTGGACCACAGAAATAATAGTTGTCCGGGAACGTCTGTATTCTCGCTGCTTCACGCACAGTTAAACTCCGGCTTTGCGTTGCATCAGGATGAATAAAGTAGTGACCATCTTTGGAGATGTGGCTCGTTACTGTTTTTGATGGATGTCCGTATAACTGAACGCGAAAGCGATCAGCAAATTTATTCTCACTCACACCGACATTTACATTGTCGTGGGCGGGAAGCAATGATGGAGGAAAGTCAGCCAGCTTTGGAGATCGATTGCGAAGCTTTGCGAAGCACGCAGCAAATAGATAGCGGTGCAAATCTGGTATAATATGTCCGCGCGTCTCGTGGTTGCTGATACCATCCAGCCTACTATCCAGATACCAGTCGGGCTCGTAACCTGTACTTATCTTACCGTTTACGTACATCCGTCCACGTCCCAGAGCCGGTGCAGTAATATTGTCAATAGTTTTTGATATTTCTGTGTAGATATCTTCGTCAATCTCTTCCTTCAATTGTTTTGGGAAACTTCTTAAGGCCTGCTTCCACTCATCGTTTCCATCCGGTTGCTTTGAAAGCCCACTACGCAATTTTGGCAGGCCGCGTAAAACTCTCCGAATGTCTACGTGCTCCGCAACTTTCTGAAGAATTCCTGGTTGTTTTTTCAAATCGTTTCTAACGCCCAATAATATAACCCTGTGTCTCGTTTGAGGTATACCGTAGTCTTCAGCATGTATAATAAAGTCAGAAGGCTTAAAAACCGGCTTGTCGTATATATCAACTTTAGACGGCTTCTTCACTAATGAGTAAAGGGTATAACCGGGACAGTCGGAAGTTAAATTGTCTTCTCCGTGTAGCTTTTTATAAGATGCTACGGGGTTCTCGAGATCGGCAATAAGTTGCTGAAAAATATGTTCATTGTCAACCTTTGAAGAAAGCAGTCCCTTTACGTTCTCCATTATAAAGACGGAAGGACTGTGGACTGCAAGTATTCGATAATACTCGCGATAGAGATAAACCCTCGGATCATATTTATCTAAACCTTCTGCCTGCTGCCGGCGTGCACGGCCCACAAGCGAATACGCCTGGCATGGAGGTCCACCAATTACTATAAAATCCCTAGCACCATTAAGAGATTCACGAATACGTTGGTCTACCACATCGTGTGACGTCTCTCCCAAGGTAGTTTTCCATGCCTCCCTCTTTGCCTCCTCAGCTTGCTTTGGATATAAGCTATATAGCCTATCAATGGTAATGTTTCCCCGAACAAAGTCGTAGTATTCCGCAGGTAACTGCTTAAATGGAAATTGACGCGTGAAGTTGCGTAATGTAAGCGTCTTGTGTGCAAAATCATCTTTCTCTATTGACAACGCTATTTTGAAATGGCGTTCGTGCTGCGAATCTACAACCGATGTAAAACCTTCGCCCAAGCCGCCAGGTCCCGCAAACAAATCTATTATAGGGACTACTTTTCGTTTCCCCATATTAGTTCGTCTTTTTTTGCTTTTCTGTATTGAAATCTGCCGCTGTAAAGAACTCCTGTATACTAACGCCGAGCGCCAGAATTATCTTTTCAAGATTGATTACAGATATATTGCGTTTGCCATTCTCGACTTCATTGAGGTAAGTTTTATCTACCTCCGCCTCGAATGCCAACGCCTCCTGAGTAAGGCCATTTTTTTGACGAAGTTCTTTGAGCCTCAGACCTACCCTTTTGCGGATGTCCATGACCGTGCAAGCTATTTCCATTTCGACTATGAGTCAATCGGATATAAGTGAACTTTTGCGGGCCGTGACTCAATGCAAAACTTCAAAACCCGGAAGGGTTTACATTTGCTTATAAGTCACGTTGCATAAAATGTGGAGAAGTCTTATCGTAATTTTTCCACCAAGGAACTGAGCGTCATTTCTATATTCGCAGGCTTTAAATCGCACTCCCAGAGCGTGATAATTTTCCAACCAGCTTCTGTAAGCGCGGTAACGGCTTTTTCATCGTTTGCAATGTTGGTATTGATCTTGGCAAGCCACCAATCGGTGCGGGTCTTGGGGACTACGAAATATTTGCAGCCTTCGTGGCCATGCCAAAAACAGCCGTGAATGAATATGACAGTCTTGTATTTAGGAAGGACGATATCGGGCTTGCCAGGAAGGTCCTTTACATGAAGCCTGTAGCGGAAACCGTGGGCATGGAGGTAGCGACGAACGAGCATTTCGGGCTTTGTGTCTTTGCCCTTAATGCGGCTCATGTTGTAGCTGCGGGTTTCTTTATTATGCACGTCTGCCATTAGCCCCAAACCCTTTAAATCGAAAACCCGCCTGGGTGCGCTGTTCAACGGGAAGCGTGGCGGATCTTGTTATTACAAATGTATGTATTCTTTGTCAGGTGTGGGGCCTTGATTTGGCTCCGTGCATAGGCTCAGGAGACCTCTCCTGTCGTCGAGGTGACGAATAGCTATAGGGCGGGCTTCGACTGGGCTCAGCCTGACATTAAATTATATCCTATTCAAAAACAACTGCGGCGCTACACCCAAGAGGATAACCAGTGCGCAGGTAATGATGAGCAGGGTGCGGTCGCCGGCAGTAACGGGCGAGGCTATCTCTGGCGTGCCGGGCTTGAAGTACATGGCTATGATGACGCGGAAGTAGTAATAAATACTTATCGCGGCCATGAGCAGGGCAAAGATAACGAGCCACATCAGGTGGCCCTGCTGCACCACTGCAAGCAGCACATAATACTTAGCCATAAAGCCACCTGTGAGCGGAATGCCGGCCAGGGAGAACAGGAATATAGATGCTGTAAATGCGAGCAATGGCTCGGTACGGGCCAGGCCGTTGAAGCCATCGTAAGTGAAGTCCTTAAGCTTAACCAACACAGAGAACAGGCCAATGGTGGCTACGCTATAGGCCATAGCATAAATGATGATGCCCTGCCATGCAAACTTATTCACCGCCAGCACGGCAAACAGCATGAAGCCGGCCTGTGCTATGGACGAGTATGCAAGCATACGCTTCACACTCTGCTGGAACACGGCGGTAACGTTGCCCACCAGCAGTGTAGCCGCGGTGATGATGGCGAGTATCAGTGTCCAATGCTCGCTGATACCGTTGAACGACACCTGGAACAGGCGGAGGAATGCAAAGAATGCACCTGCCTTAACCACGGTAGACATGTAGGCGGTGAAAGGAGTTGGCGAGCCGTCATACACATCGGGCGTCCAGGTGTGCATGGGCGCTGCCGATACCTTAAAGGCGAAAGCTAGCATAATGAACAGGATACCTGCCAGTGCCAGCGGGTTCAGCGCATCGGTATGCAGCATAGCCGCGATCTCCATAACGTTGAAGCTGCGGGCAGCGCCAAACAGCAGGGCTATACCCATAAGCAGGATGCCAGTGGTGAAGGAGCCCATAAGGAAATACTTCAGCGAGGCCTCGGCACTCTTCAGGTTCTTACGGTCGGAGCCGGCAAGTACGTATTGCGGTATGGAGAGTATCTCAATACCGATGAACATCATGAGGAGGTTATTGTAAGTAGCAAGGATGTAAAGGCCGCAGAGGATAAAGAATATGAGTGCAAAGTATTCGGCAACATGGCTGCCCACGCGCTGAATCTCCTTAGACATGAGCAGAACGTAGAGGAGGGTGCAGCCCGTCATCACGGTATTGAACCAAACAGAGTAGTGCTCTATGCGCAGCATCTTGTTGAACACGAGTGTATCGGTAGCATTGGGAGATGCTGCAGCAAGGTCGAAAAAGTTGATGCCGAGCAGCACTGCAAAGAGCACTGCGGCTATGGCTGCAACGGAACGCTTGTTGTTTACCAGGATACCGGTAAACATCATAACGATGCCGAAAACTGTTGTAGCAATAATTGCTTTCATATTCTGTTAGTCGTGAGTCGTAAGTCTTAAGTCGTAAGTCTTTCCGGGTTTAGCCTGGCGTAATCTTGTTTCCTTAATCCTTAGTCCTAAATTCTTTATGTTACTATTCGTTTTGTGTTTCGTACCGGTCTTACCCGCCTATCATGCCGGCCGTGAGGTCCAGCAGGGGCTTAGGATAAACGCCGAGGTAAAGAATCACTGCAATAATTATAGCCAGGCCCGCATATTCGTTTACCGAAAGGTCTTTGGATATTACCATTTCAGTAGTGTTGCCGTATGCGGTTTTCTGAATCATGTTGAGCGTATAAACCGCACCGAGAATGATGCCCAGGCCGGCCAGCACCATAATGCCGATCTGTGGTGCACTGTGATCGCCGGCAAAAAGACCATTGAACAGCATAAACTCGCCCACAAAGCCGTTGGTAAGTGGCAGGGCAATGTTGGCCAGCGAAATGATGACCAGTGCAATGGCCATGCGTGGTGCCACAGATGCCATGCCGCCCATCTTTGTCATGTCGCGGGTGCCCCAGCGGTTTTCTATCATGCTCACGATGAGCCACATGCCGGTAATGTTGATGCCGTGGTTGAACATCTGCACCATGATGCCATGCATGCCGATAGCGTTTGCGCTGAAGGCTGCGGCACTCATAAGACCCATGTGTGCGATAGAAGAATAAGCAACGAGGCGCTTAATGTCTGTCTGCACAATGGCTATACAAGATGCATAAACAATGCCGATGACAGAGAGAATAACAACAAAGTTGGACCAGAGTGCCACGCCCATAGGCAGTACGGGCAGCAACCAACGCAGCACTGCATACAGACCCATCTTCACCATCAGCGCGCTAAGGATGATGGTAACTGGCGTAGGCGACTGCTCGTAAGCATCGGGCTGCCAGGTATGGAATGGGAATATCGGCATCTTGATGGCAAAGGCGATGAAGATGAGCCAGAAAAGACCCTGCTGTGTTGTGGCAGGCAGGGCATTGCCGGCAGCAACAATATCGGCCCAGGCATAGCTAACGGTGCCCGGCGTTTGCAGTGACAGATATATAAGGCCTGCCAGCAGCATAAGGCTACCTACGAATGTGTAAACAAAGAACTTGAACGTAACAGGTATGCGCTTTTCGCCACCCCAGCGGGAACAAAGGAAGTAAACAGGAATAAGCGCCAACTCCCAGAACACGTAGAACACCAGCGCATCTGTAGCCAGGAACACGCCCATGAGACCGGCCTGCGACAGCAGCATAAAACCATTGAAAGAGCCGGGGGCTTCAGTGTCTTTGTCGAGATTGGTAAGGAATACTACAAGCGATACTATGCCGGTAAGCAGGCACAGCATACTGCTCATACCATCTGCCACCAGGGAAAACTGAGTGCCCAGCATGGGAATCCACTCGCACGAGAAGACGATGGCTTCCTTGTAGTTGGTAGCACTTACATAAGCCGAAAGCCCAAGGGTAATCATGGAACTGATAAGCGCCAGTGTCTTAGCAGCGCTGCCCTTCACAGAGAACGACAGTATGCCAGAAAGCAGCGGAACCAGTATGAGGAACAAAAGTATCATATACAAAACTCTAACCCCTGACCCCTAAAGGGGAACAGCCTATTTAGCTGACTGCGGGGAGTTGAACCATATTCTTTTTTATGTTACTAACTATCTATTATTTACTATGCCACCTGTAAGCCCCTTTAGGGGTTTGGGGTTTCTATTTTATCCAAAAAAAGCTGATGGTGAACAATACCACAATGCCCATTACCATAATGAAGATGTAGGTGCCCACCTGGCCGGTCTGCAGCATGCGCAGGCGGTCGCCGCCCCAGCGCACAGTTTTGCCCACGCCATTCACTATACCGTCTATGCCATGCCTGTCTACAAACTTGTCCAGCGCGTTAGAGATGCCTTCAATTGGCTTCACGATAAGCGCATCATAGATTTCGTCCATGTACCACTTGTTCTCCAGCAGTTTGGCAATGCCGGTGCTTTCTTTAAACTTAGGCTTGCTGTGCACTGCATAGGCAATGGCTATCATTATTATTACCACCGTTACCGACAGACCCATAAGCCCCCACTCGGTGCCGTGTGAGAGATGGTGGTGGCTGAAGTTGTGTACCACAGGGCTGAGGTACGTAGCAAATGTGTTGTGCTCGCTGATAACAGACGGCAGGCCAACGTAGCCACCTACTATAGAGAGGATAGCCAGGATAACCAATGGAATGGTCATCGCTGCAGGGCTCTCGTGCAGGTGATGGTGCTGCTCCTCTGTGCCGCGGAACTTACCATTGAATGTAAGCACATACAGACGGAACATGTAGAAAGCGGTCATCATTGCTGCTATCAGTGCCAGTGCATAAAGCAGGGTGCTATGAGCGAAGGTAGCCGCAAGGATCTCGTCCTTAGAGAAGAAGCCGGAAAGGCCGGGGATACCTGCTATAGCGAGGCAGCCTACAAAGAATGTAGCCTGCGTGACCCGCATATGCTTGCCGAGACCACCCATGTTGCGTATGTCCTGCTCACCACCCATAGCATGGATAACACTACCCGAACCAAGGAACAAGAGGGCCTTGAAGAAGGCGTGCGTCATAACGTGGAAGACTGCAGTGGTGTATGCACCCACACCCAATGCCAGGAACATGAAGCCCAGCTGGCTCACTGTGGAGTAGGCAAGCACCTTTTTAATATCATACTGACGGATAGCGATTGTAGCCGCGAGTATAGCGGTGAGCAAACCAACAACTGCAATAATGTGCAGGATAGATGGGGTGAGGCTATAAAGCGCTCCGCTGCGAGCTATCATATATATACCTGCAGTTACCATCGTTGCGGCGTGGATGAGGGCCGAAACCGGGGTAGGACCCGCCATCGCGTCTGGCAACCAGGTGTAAAGTGGTATCTGAGCACTCTTACCGGTGGCGCCGATGAAGAAGCACAGCGCTATCCAATTATAAGTAGACTTGGGGATGATAAGCGAGGCGTCGCCCAGCTTGCCGAAAAAGTCAAGATAAGTAAGGGTGCCGAAGTTGAACAGGACAAGCAGCATTCCTACGAGGAAGCCGAGGTCACCGATACGGTTCATTACAAATGCCTTCTTGGCAGCGTTGGTATAGTCGCGATTCTTGAACCAGAAACCTATGAGAAGGTAAGAGCAGAGACCCACGCCCTCCCAGCCAATGAACATGATAAGGTAGTTGGCACCGAGTACCAGCAGCAACATGGAAAACACGAAGAGATTGAGGTAGGCAAAGTACTTGACCATGCCCTCATCATCGTGCATATAAGAGGTAGAGTAAAGATGAATGAGCGTACCTACACCGGTAATAATGAGCAAGAACAGGGACGAAAGCGCATCTACCTGGAAGGCAAACGGGATGTGGATGTTTCCGGTGCTGATGAAATCGAACAGGGTAACGGTGAGCGGGCCATGGAAAGAAGCGCTCTTCACCTCAAAGAAGACACCCAGCGACACGATGAACGACGCAAGGATGGCAACAGTGCCTATAGCCCCACCGAGGGACTTGGGCATTTTCTTCCAGAAGATACCGTTGATAAGAAACCCTATCAGCGGAAATAACGGTACTAAGTAAACAACGTTAGCCATAAGCCAAACCCCTGAGAGGGCCTATTAATGTTTTAGTCTATTCAGAATATTTATGTCAACCGAGTGCACCTTACGATACATCATTACTATGATGGCGAGCCCCACAGCAACCTCAGCCGCGGCAACCACCATTATGAAAAACACGAATAGCTGCGCGTTGGCGTCCCCGAATATTTTGGAGAAGGCAACGAGCAGCAGGTTCACAGAGTTGAGCATGAGCTCAATGCACATGAATATAATAATAGCATTTCTGCGCATGAGTGTTCCCATAATACCTATTGAAAAAAGCAACAGGCTCAGGAACAAATAATGTGTTGAATTTACCGGCATATAAAACCCCCTTTTGCCGGCGGCAACGCCGGCCATAAACTTATTGTACTGTTTCGTTTGTTATTGCTGAATCGTCTTTCTTGCCTATTACTACCGCACCAATCATCGCACTGAGGAAGAGGACGCTACTTATCTCGAACGGCAACACATAATCTTTGAACAATGTTTTACCGAGATTTTCAATCAGACCAATATCAAGCGATTGTTTGTCAATGCCAACAGGCACCGCAGTCTTAACGGCAGCAAGCAGCACCAGAAACAGCACACCGCCGGATATGACCCCTGCCAACTGGACCAATTGTCCCTTCTGCGGCTCAACATCAGAGTTGAGGTTCATCAGCATTATCACAAAAAGGAAAAGCACCATGATTGCACCTGCATATACAATGAGATTTACAATCCACAAAAACTGCGCGTTCATTAAGATGTAGTGACCTGAAATGCACATAAAGGTCATAACCAGGAAAAGTACGCTGTTAACAGGGTTTCTGCTGAGAATGACACCTAATGCACAGCCAACGGTAATAGCAGAAAGCAACCAAAAAAGCTTGTCGTAAATGTCCATATTTTACTTGCCGTCTTTTTTGTGAGGGTGAGGAATAAGGAGGTCTTCCTTCTTATATATGAATGCTGCCCTGTTGTAGTTGGTAGGCATTACAGTTTCGGTTAGGTAAACCGCGTCTTTAGGACAGGCCTCTTCGCAGTAGCCACAGAAAATGCAGCGGAGCATGTTGATCTCATACTTTGCCGCATACTTTTCTTCACGATACAGGTGTTCTTCACCGGCCTTGCGCTCGGCCGCCTCCATGGTGATGGCTTCTGCCGGACAGGCCAGCGCACACAGGCCACAAGCAGTGCAGCGCTCTGCCCCGTTTTCATCCCTGTTCAGGATGTGCAGGCCTCGGAACACCGGGCTGAACGGGCGCTTTACTTCCGGATAGCTAACGGTAGCTTTCTTTTTGAATATGTGGCTGAGGGTAGTACCCAGGCCCTTTGCTATTGCAGGCAGGTAGGCACGCTCCGAAAATGTCATCGGACTCCGGTCTATCTGTACTGCCCTGTTAGTTAGTTTCTGCATTGTTCTCTTTTTCGAAAGGCGACAAAATCTCCAATACGAACTTATTTACCTTTAAACACAAACAATATGGCTGCACCTGTTACCAGCATATTTACTAATGCCAGTGGAATGAGTGAGCGCCATCCGAGTTTCATGAGCTGGTCGTAACGGAAACGTGGCAACGTCCAGCGGATGAACATAAAGAAAAGCACCATACCCACGGCCTTGCTGATAAGAACCAGTATGCAAATGATACTAAACAAAAGCGGTGACACAGCCCCGGCTACCTGATCCATGAACGGGAAGTTGTACCCGCCAAAGAACAGCGTAATAATAATAGTGGAGCTAATGAAAAGGTTGATATACTCAGCAAACAAGTAGAAGCCGAGCTTCATCGATGAATACTCGAGGTGGTATCCCATGTTAAGCTCGCTTTCGCACTCCGGAAGGTCGAATGGTGCGCGGTTAAGTTCTGCAAACGCACAAGTAAGGAAGATGATGAAACCCAATGGCTGTTTGAATACATTCCAGGTAAAATAACCGTCGGCCCAGAAACCGTGCTGCTGTTGAACGATGTCGCGCAGGCTGAGTGAGCCGGTCATCATGAGTAGGGCGATGAGGCTGATACCCATTGCCAACTCATAAGAGATGGCCTGTGATGCGGCGCGGATGCTACTGAGGAGTGAGAACTTATTGTTAGACGCCCAACCACCGAGCATAATGCCATATACGCCAAGGCTTACTACACCAAAAACGAAGAGGATACCTATATTAATGTCTGCAACCTGGAAAGTGATGGTGCGGCCGGAATCAGTAACCAGATCAGGCGCCCATGGCACTACTGCACTTGTCATAAGCGCAGTGAGCATAGCAAGACACGGGCCGAGTATGAAAATGAGACGGGTGGACCTGTCAGGTATGATCTCTTCCTTGAAAAACAGCTTAACACCGTCGGCAAGAGGCTGCAGAAGTCCCAGGGGGCCAGCACGATTCGGTCCGATACGATCCTGCATGATGGCAGCCACCTTACGCTCGCCCCAGGTAGCATACATGGCAATGCCAAGTGAGCCCATGAGAATAACCGAGATAAGGATCACCTTTTCCAGTATGAGCGCTGTATCAATCTGAAGTAACAGCATAGTGGCGCAAAAGTAGTTTTAGTTAGTTAAAAAATTAAGCCGGCGGAGGTTATTGTTTGACACAATTCTAACAGCGAAACGCCTGCCAGGCTCAAAACACATTATTTTTTCTTAAAATCATCGGAATGTGCCGGCCCTTCGATCCTCGACAATTCTATTTCTGGGCGATTCACATCACTAATGCTGTGTATATCCAATGTAATCTTGGGCTGCTTGCCTATCACCTTATCTATTAATACCGGTGTTTCAGCCGTTCCTACGTTACCAGCATAGTGTCCCTGGGAGATCACGCTGCTACGAGGTATGTTTGACGGCCCTTCAACCACCCAGTCACTTGCCTCTTTTTTGTGGAAACGGCAATCGTTACATATCCACTCTTCCACTTCGCCCCACTGATCCTTACGCGCTGTGACACGGAATACCTCCTCGCCACGCATCCACAAGCGCGCTTTGCCGGAACACGTAGGGCAATCGCGGTGCGCATCTACGGGTTTCGTGAACCAAACGCGGTTTTTGAAGCGGAATGTCTTGTCGGTAAGCGCTCCTACCGGACAAACGTCAATTACGTTGCCTATAAAATCGTTTTCGAGAGCTGTGCCCAGCAGGGTGCTGATCTGCGCATGGTCGCCACGGTCCAGAATGCCATGCTCGCGACGCTCGGTAAGCTGATCGGCTGTAAATACGCAACGGAAGCACATGATACAACGGTTCATGTGCAGCGAAATGTATGGTCCAATATCTTCTTTCTCGAATGTGCGGCGCTTGAATTCGTAGCGAGTAGCCTCGGTGCCATGCTCGTAGCTGAGGTTCTGCAGGTCGCACTCGCCAGCCTGGTCGCAAACAGGGCAGTCAAGCGGGTGATTAAGGAGCAGGAACTCCACAACGCCTTTGCGCGCGTCAACCACCTTTTCAGAGGTGATATTCTTAACCTCCATGCCATCCATAACCGTAGTGCGGCAGCTAGCCACCAACTTGGGCATAGGGCGAGGGTCCTTTTCGGAACCTTTGCTCACTTCTACCAGGCAGGTGCGGCACTTACCTCCACTGTTCTTCAACTTGGAGTAATAGCACATAGCGGGTGGAGTAACATCGCCACCTATCATACGCGCTGCATTCAGTATGGTGGTGCCCGGTGGCACTTCGATACTGATGTTATCTATCGTTACTTTGAAATTTTGTGGTTGTTCACTCATGTTCTTTGCGATTCCTTTGCGTCAGACTTTGCGTCCTTAGCGGTTCTACAACTTATTTGCTACCCTTTTAATGCCATCCTTTAAACGAACTACATTAAAATTCATCAACAGCCCCAACTTAGTATCAGTTAGCTTCAGGTATGTAAGCACCTGTGCTAAATGAACATCGTTAATGCCTTCAACTGCTTTCACTTCAACTATTACTTTTCTATCTACTAAAATATCACATCTAAATCCACATTCCATACTTACCTCTTCAAATATTAGCGGTATTGGCTTCTGACGTTCTACATTAACCCCTCGCTTTATTAGTCGATGAACAAGGCATTCCTCGTAAACTGACTCAAGTAAACCGGGACCCAGCACCTGATGCACAGCTATCGCCTCCCCAATTATTATATTTGAAAGTTCGTTTTCATTCATATTTCATTTAACCGCAAAGGTCGCTAAGTATCGCAAAGATTCGCAAAGCTCATTTTAGAGGCTAACGCTTTATGCGCCGGCCGGTACATGTATTGGGTCGGCATAATGGGCCAGCCCGTAGTTACGTTTTTGTGATTCGTCAGGGTTCAGCACATGCCACTCAAACTCATCGCGGAAGTGGCGGATGGCTGCTGCGACTGGCCAAGCTGCTGCATCGCCAAGCGGGCAAATAGTATTGCCCTCAATGCGGCGCTGGATGTCCCAAAGCAGATCTATATCGCTCATTTTGCCTTTACCGTACTCAATATTCTTCAGGATCTTGTACATCCAGCCAGTACCCTCGCGGCAAGGACTGCACTGGCCGCAACTTTCGTGTGTGTAAAAGCGGGCGAGCGTCATTGTATGCCGAACAACGCATTGGGCATCATCGAGCACAATGAAACCGCCGGATCCCATCATGGTACCGGTAGCAAAGCCGCCGTCTGAAAGGCTCTCGTAGTTCATGTATCGTGTCTCACCTTTTGCTGTTTTCAGCAGCAGGTTGGCCGGAACTATTGGCACCGATGAGCCACCAGGGATACATGCTTTGAGTTTACGTCCCTTCGGAATGCCACCGCAATATTCATCGCTGTAAATGAATTCTTCAACCGAGCAGGTCATGTCTATTTCATAAACACCCGGCTTGTTTACGTTACCGCAAACCGAAAGGAGCTTTGTACCTGTAGAACGACCAACGCCAATCTTGGCATATTCATCGCCGCCCATTGCAATGATGGGCACTACTGCCGCAAGTGTCTCCACATTATTCACGACCGTAGGGCGCATCCACACACCCTGTATCGCAGGGAATGGTGGTTTCAGGCGTGGGTTGCCGCGCTTGCCCTCCAGCGACTCGATGAGCGCTGTTTCCTCGCCGCAGATATAGGCACCAGCACCACGATGAACGTATATTTCGCAATCGAAGCCAGAGCCCAGAATATTTTTTCCTAACCAACCATGGTTTTTAGCTTCTGCAATTGCCTGCTCCAGAATATCAGGGATCCACGCATACTCGCCACGAATGTATATATAGGTGGCGTTGCTGCCCAGGGCATAGCTGCTAATGAGCAGCCCCTCAATGAAAAGGTGAGGGTGAAACTCCATGAGGTAGCGATCCTTGAAGGTACCGGGCTCCGATTCATCAGCATTACAAACGAGGTGACGTGGCACTCCTTCCGGCTTTGCCAGGAAGCTCCACTTCATGCCTGTAGGGAAGCCTGCACCACCACGGCCGCGCAGGCCGCTCTTTTTCACTTCTTCCACAATATCGGCAGGAGACATCTTAAATGCCTTCTCAGCCGTTGTGTAACCACCGTGCTTGCGATAGGTATCGTAGTAACGAATCCCTTCGACGTGGTCATTTGCTAATAATAGTTTTACTGCCATACCCCAAACCCCTACAGGGGCTTTAACGTTTATTATTATTTTTCTTTTGATACCGGTACGCTTTGACGAGCAAAGAGCGTCCAGTGTCCATCGTCCCAGGTCCAGACCTGGAGCACTTTCAACTTAAAGGACATCATTTTGCCATCAAGCGCAGCATCGATATCTGCAATGCTTCTTGCCGCAGCAACATTGCCAGAAGTGCTAACTTCCGGTTTTGTGGCCACAATTTTTTTATAAACCAACTTGCCATTAAACAAGTCTGCGATCACTTCTTTCTTGTTTTCTATCCAACCATTGGAGTGCCCGTATGAAATCTTATCATTTAGTAGCCACTTCAATGCAAGGCTATCTCGCGACTCCAATGCTTTATCGAAGTCTGCTATAGCATGATTCAACGCTGCATAATCCGGCTGCTGTGCGAATACCGCACAACTCAGACAAAGTAACGTTGTTGTAAAAATCAATCTCATTTTACTGTTCGAAAATCATGATATAGTCTTCCAAAGGGTCGAAGAAATAGTCTGTCCACCCGGAGCGGTGACTTGCTGCTTCGTCTTCGGTTGGCAGGCCGGTATGGTGCACCGTTACTTTGGTTCCGCCATCACGACCTTCCAATATGTAAAGAACTTCACTTTCCTTTGTCTCAGCTGGCCAATCACTGGTCTTCCATGTGTAGGCCAACTCTTTGGCACCGATTTTGGTAACCTTACCTGATACCCATCCGTCGAACATCTCAAAAACGCCGCCCTCTTTTGCTTCTATCACTGCGTCGCTGCCGCTCCATTTCCTCACAAGTGCCGCATTTGTCAACAACTCCAAAACCCTTTGCGGCGGTGCAGATAGCTGGAATACCAGTTTCAGGTCTATAGCCATCTGCTAGTTATTTGCTGCGCCCCTCAACTCCAATATCAGCGCATCAATCTTTTCTTTTGTCAAATGCTCGCGGTACGTCTTACCTAATTGCATCATAGGTGCGTAGCCACAGGCACCGAGACACTCAGCAGGTTTCAGCGTAAAGAGGCCATCTGGAGTCGTTTCTCCCGGGCCTATTCCCAATTTCTCCTTTATGTAATCGATAATGTCGTCGCTTCCATTGAGCATACACGGTCCCGTCTGGCAAACTTCCAGCAAGTACTTACCAACCGGCTTGGTATTGAACATTGTATAGAAGGTAGCTACCTCATACACTTCTATAGGAAGAATGTTGAGGATGCTTGCCACATAGTCCATTACAGGGACGTCGAGCCAGCCGCCGAACTCATCTTGCGCAAGATGAAGCAAAGGGATAAGCGCACTCTTCTGTTTACCCTCCGGGTAACGCGCGATGATCTCCCTCACCTTGTTCATCTTCTCCTCTGAAAAGCGAATTTCCATTTATAATCGTTGTCGTTATTCAAAAATATTATGCGTCCAGTTCCCCTGCTATCACATTAAGACTACTTAGCGTAATAACCGCGTCACTCAACAAACCACCTGCTACTATTTCAGGGTAAGCCTGGTAATAAATGAAACATGGCCTGCGGAAGTGCAAACGGTAAGGAGTGCGACCACCATCGCTGATGAGGTAGTACCCCACCTCGCCGTTGCCACCTTCTACCGCATGATAAACCTCACCAGCCGGAGCATCAATCTCTCCCATTATCATCTTGAAATGCCAGATGAGCGCCTCCATCTTGGTGTATACATCCTGCTTGGCGGGTATGTGATATTTGTCGGCCTCTTTGGCATAAAACACTTCTTTCTGAGATGGGTCTGCCTGCTCTATTTTTTCAATCTTCTCTATGGCCTGGCGAATGATGCTCATGCTCTCCCAAATCTCACCGTTGCGCACCATGAAACGATCGTAAACGTCACCGGTGGTGCCAACTGGAATCTTGAAGTCGAAGTCCTCGTAAGAGGAGTAAGGCTGCGCAACACGCACATCATAGTCAACGCCGGAAGCACGGAGGTTGGGGCCTGTAAAGCTGTAATTCAACGCACGCTCAGCGCTGATGGGGCCGGCGCCGATGCAACGATCCATGAAGATACGGTTGCGATTCAGCAGGGATTCGAACTCTTCCATAATGGCCGGGAACTTCTCCATGAAGTCTTTCAGCTTAGCATAGAATGCAGCTGAGAAGTTACGTTCGAAGCCACCAACACGACCCATGTTTGTAGTGAGGCGTGAGCCACAAACCTCCTCGAAAATTTCGTAGATCTTTTCACGCCACTGGAACACGTATGTAAAAGGCGTAAGCGCTCCAGTATCCACCGCAATAACCGAGTTGCAAACGAGGTGGTCTGCAATACGGGCGAGCTCCATAAGTATGACGCGAAAATATTCGACACGCTTTGGCAGCGTCAGCTTCAGCAGCTTCTCTATGGTCATATGCCAGCCCATGTTATTGATAGGTGCTGAGCAATAATTAAGACGATCTGTGAGGGTTGTGATCTGGTAATATGGCCTGCGCTCGGCAATCTTTTCGAATGCGCGGTGGATGTAGCCAATGGTAGGCACTGTCTCCATGACACGCTCACCATCGATCTCCATGATGTTCTGGAAAACGCCATGGGTAGCGGGGTGAGTAGGCCCCAGGTTGAGCGTGGTGGTCTGTTTCTGAAGGGATTCTTCAGAAAGCTTTATGTGGTGCTGTTGTTGCTGTAATTCCATAAATCCCAAATGGTGATTTACAATTTCTATTTAACTCAAGTTATCTTCAAAAATCTTTGCCAGGTCCAGTTCAAACCCCGGTAATATTGGCGTGGTGACGATGTCTCCTGCTACCATTGCCCTTGATGGTACATAGCGTCCATTTTCAAGTGTGTGCTTTGTGAACGTCTCGTCCTGAGCTGACACCACCCAATATTCCTTTACGCCAGACTCCTCGTAAATGTCATATTTATTCTTCAGCTCCTTAGCATTGTTGCCGGGAGATAGAATTTCTACCACTATATCCGGTGCACCCAGGCAACCACGGTCATCGAGCTTGGAGGCGTCACAGATAACGCAAATATCCGGTTGTACCACAGTGATTATATCCTGATCGTCTTTTGAACGACGCGGGAGGCGCACATCGAACGGGGCCACATAAACATTGCAACTATGGTTTGACAGAAATTTACGAAGTTCAAAATAAAACGCTCCAACAAGTTGCTGGTGTTTCCGGGATGGCGCCGGGCTCATCTTGAAGATGCGACCACGAATAAGCTCTACGCGCTCTTCAAACTTCCATTTGAAGTAGTCAGCGTAGGTGTAAGTCTTATTCAAATCCAGGTCGGTCAACAACATGCTACATTTCTATTTTACCTGCCAAACATTTCGTCATCTTTATCCCTGCGGGTAGGGTCTTCCATCTTATACTCCTTCCTCATAGGGAAATAGTCCATTTCGTCTACGTTCAGAATACGGATCAGATTAGGGTGGCCAACGAAGTTGATACCGAAGAAATCATAAGTCTCGCGCTCCATCCAGTTTGCCCCTGAAAAAACCTTGGTTGCTGTAAACACATCGGGTTTCTCAACCGGCACGTGTACTTTAAACCGTAGGCGAATGTTGGCTACGAGATTATGCAGGTGATACACGACACACAACTCTTCGTCCTTGCGGGTAGGATAGTGAATACCCGTTAGGTCTGTAAGGAAAGTAAATCCACGATCCTCATACAGGTACTGCAGCACCTTCAGGTTCATATCTGCCGGCGCGCGGAATGTGAGTAGCCCATATTGCTCTTCCCATTCAGTGAGTTGCTCACCAAATTTCTCTTCAAGATGTTGTTTCAGAATTTCGTTGTTCATATACCCCAGCCCCTAAGGGGGCGTTTATTATTGTTATTGTATTCCGTAGCTGCTCATTAATTCTTTATAAACCGGGCTATTCCTTCTGCGGAGGCTTTCGTTGTGCACAAGATCCTGCAGCTTCAGGATACCATCCAAAATGCCTTCCGGACGCGGAGGACAACCCGGCACATACACATCTACAGGAATGACCTGGTCTATACCCTGAAGCACAGAATAAGAATCGAATATGCCACCACTGCTGGCGCAAGCACCGATAGCTATAACCCAGCGAGGCTCCGCCATTTGCAGATAAACCTGGCGCAGGATTGGTCCCATCTTTTTTGAGATGGTACCAGCTACAAGCAACATATCGCACTGGCGTGGCGTGAAACCCATACGCTCTGACCCAAAACGTGACAGGTCATAGTTTGAACCCATGGTGGCCATGAACTCAATGCCACAGCATGATGTAGCGAAAGGCAGCGGCCACAGCGAATTGGCACGTGCCAGGCCTACCACCTTATCAAAAGACGTAGCGTGGAAACCTTCACCGGAATAACCAGCGGGCATTTCCACCATTTTTATGTTCGTGTTATATTGAACCGGTCTTCCCATAACTTAATCTTAAAACTTAAAACAACTAGTCGTGTCCACCTTTTCCGTGTCACCTGTTTTCATCTTTCACTTAATCTTCCCAATCGAGCGCTCCTTTCTTAACAATGTAGATGAAGCCACAAAGGAAAAACGCGACGAACAGAAGCACTTCTACAAAACCCTCTGTTCCCAGATACCTGAAATTGACAGCATATGGGTAGAAGAATATCACCTCCACATCGAACAACACGAAAAGGATGGCCACCAGGAAGTACTTGATGCCCATTGGCTGGCGTGCGTTTCCAATAGACGGAATACCACTTTCGAAGTTGATGAGTTTGTCCTTTGTGCGGCGCTTGGGGCCAAGGAGGTGCGTCACGACCATCATGACGATAACAAAACCCACGGCGATCACTACCTGCAATGCGATGGGGAAGTAGTTAAAAGGCGTATTTGTAGCCTGCAAAAATAAGTTCATACCGTGCTCCGCGTTGTGGATGCTAAAAGTATCTAATATAGAGCCAACAAAGTTACTGTTATGGGTTGAATAAGCAAGCAGCTTTCAGACAACATAAAAATCACTCTATTTGCTCCAGGCAATGGTAAAGTGCTTCCAGGTTTTGCTAGGGTCATAAAGGTGTTGCATCGGGTGCTCCTTGTTTGAGGTGCTGCCGCCGGGGCTCATTCCCGTGGCGGTGCTATTCATGCGGCCGCCAGCACCAAGCCCACCGGGTTGCATACTGTTTCCACCCATGGGGGTTGCGCCCGCGTCTGCCTTAGAAGACGGTGCTTTGAAGGCCTTAACTGAAAACTCAACGCTTATGGGCTTGCCAGCCTGCGCCGGCGTAATCGTTTCCCGGTCGTAAATTGCTTTGAAAGGAACAACGGCCTCCCAAACAAGCTGCTTATATTCGTCTATTCCTAATTTAACTCGAACACCACAAGGCAATTCCTGGGAAACGAGATAGCCGCCGCTACATGCGCCAAAACCATCGATAGAAAACTGATTGCAGGATTCCGCGCTCTTTTTTAGTTTTTGATCGAACTGACGCGCGAGGTGCGATGACGCGCCTGAAGGGCCATGATCGGCACGGGAAAAGAGATCTGTTAGATCATCTTCGTTCTGGAGCGGGAAATTGATGTTAAACGAGGGGTCTTTTCGGCCTGAAGTGTCTATGGACACTGTAAGCCCTTGCTTTAATATCTTGATCTGCGTTAATGGGTCGCCGGTTTGCAGGGTGATATATAGATTTTCGCGGTCATTAGACGTAGCATATGCCACTTTTGCCTTCGCGTCATAGTTAGGATAGGGTGAAGGCCAGTCTGTGCAGTCGCCGTCAACGACTATCGGAGTTGCCTGCCATACCCCCGGCACGGCGGTATTCTTTCCGGAGCGCTTCAACGAACTGCATGAAAGTGCAAACAAGCTACAGAATATGAAATATTTATTTACTTTGAGATGCGGCATAAGTGCAAAATAAGTGGTTTGTGACTAAACGGGCCGACTACTTCGATATTATTATTGAGATAAGTGGCGGTTTTCCCAACTATAGCCACCCAAAATGATGTCTGTTATAGACGCCAATTAATAATATTTCAGTAGAAATGAATTATCTTACAAACGCATAGTAACCCGATATATAAACATTACCTATCATCAAGCACCAACTGAATGAAGAAACTATACATTTTTTGGGCCTTTGTAGTCGGCATACTGCTGACTAATTACGGCGTCAGCAATGCACAAATAACGATCACAGCAAGTGGGGTGACGGCCACTACCATGATGAACAAGCTGCTGGGACCGGGCGTTATTGGATTTAACGCAATAGCAACATGCCATGACTCATCAAAGGGCGTTTTCGTGAACGCAGTTACATCCCCATTGATCTTTGACAGCGGTGTAGTGATGTCTTCCGGAGCCGTAAGAAATGGCCCAATGCCAGGGGGCAGTAGTGGCATTGGCATGGCCGGTCCGGCGTCAGGGTTTGCGTCGTGGGATAACCCCAGCCCCGGAGCACCGTGGCTCGGGGCGCTTACGGGCGGCACCAGTTTTGATGCATGCTTTTTTGAATTCGACTTCAGACCTGCAGGCGATACTGTGAAGTTTGACTACGTTTTCGGATCAGAAGAGTATACAGGATACACTTGTTCGGGCTTTAACGATCCCTTCGGATTTATCATTTCCGGACCGGGTTTTGCAACACCGACCAACATAGCCCTGGTACCTGGCACCAACATACCGGTTTGCATTAACAGCATTAACTGTGGACCAATACTACCGCCCTGCACAGCTATGGGGCCGGGTTCTCCATTCTGTGCTTATTACGTGAACAATACCGCCGGCGTACTTATAACCCATGACGGGATCACTAAAAAGCTCACAGCTATTGCGGCAGTAACGCCTTGCGACACATATCACCTGAAACTGGGTGTATCTGATATTGGTGACGGTGTGCTGGACTCAGGAGTATGGTTAAAAGCGGGAAGCCTGACTTCTACCGCTCTTAGCGTGAGCCCAGTGGGTATGCACCCGGGCGACACGGTGTCCGGCGCGCAGTTTTGCGTGCGGGGTTGCCTTCCCGGAAAGTTTGTGTTTCGCCGGTCAGGAAGTACACTGAATCCATTGACGATAAAGTACCTGATAGGTGGCACTGCTGTCAATGGAGCAGACTACACACATATTGACGACAGTGTAGTGATACCTGCATCAGACTCTGACGAGGTGGTTTACATACATGGTTTGTCAGTGCCTCCCACAGGCCCTAAAACAGTAAAGATATTCATACTGGCACCGTACACTTGTGGTGGCGCACCGGTGATAGTAGATAGCGGTGTGATAACGATACTCGACTCATTCCAGCTAAAGATAGAAACGCCAGACACAGCGATCTGCGAAGGACAATGGGTGAATATCCGCGCCACAGCCGACACGCTGCTGGACATAAACTGGGCTGCCGACCCAACACTGAGCAGCACTACCATACTGAACCCGACAGCGACACCATCGGTAACAACTACTTATACGCTTACTGGTGTTTACCCCGGTGGCGGCTGCCCTACTTCAAAAGCTACATTGAAAGTAACGGTGTACAGGCGACCTACGCTGAATCCAGGTCCGCCAATTCAGACGACCTGCCAGGGGACAACCTTGCAGTTAAACCTGCTTGTCTTCCCGACGGGGATACCGTATACCTATGCGTGGACACCTACCGGCTATCTTGACAACCCTGCGGCACAGAACCCGAAATTTACGCCGGGCGACAGCGTGGACAGGTGGCAGAATGTGCGTGTGAGCGCCCCGGTGCCGAATTGCTACACGGACACCTCAATTTTCCTGCATGTGCTTCCAAACGACTTCCAGCTCTTTAACCTGGATACCGGCATATGTGCCAAGCAACTTTCTACCTACCAAATAAGACTACTGGGCGATACTGAATTTACCTATAAATGGACGCCTGCTTTTGGTGTGTCGAATCCGTATATCATGGAGCCGATCATAACGCCGCAGAACACGATTACCTATACGGTGACAGCATCCTATCCGCATTGCCCGGATATAAAGCACACTGTACAGTACAGCATCAAAGACCCACGTGTGGACATTCTGACACAGGACACAACTGTGTGCCTGGGCCAACCGATGCCACTTGCAGTATCTGTGAAGCCGGTGGACTCTCCGTTTACCTTCTTCTGGACGGGGCCTACCACCTATTTTGTGGACCCAGTGGGAACTACAAAGCCGCATTTCTTCACGAAGACACCGGGCACCTATATCTATGACCTGATAGTGAACAGCCTGACGGATAATTGTGGTGATACAGACAGGATAAAGATAACCGTAGCACCTCCTGTGCAGCTTATCATTAAACCAGGCAACACCAAAATCAAATATGGTGAGGAAATTCAACTGGAGGCGGTGAGGCTGAGTGCTGATGACCTGATATATACATGGGTGCCCAACGATGGATCGCTGAACAACCCGAACATCAATAACCCGGTAGCGAAACCGCTGGACTCTACTACCTATATCGTTTACGGTATGAACGAGTGGGGCTGTCGTGACTCTGCGCTGATAGCGATAGATGTGGACATAGACATGACCGAATACATCCCATCTGCATTTACACCGAATGGCGATGGCTTGAATGACCTGTTCCGCATAAGGGGACTGAGGTATCAGCGCCTGGTAGACTTTAAGATCTATAACCGCTGGGGCGAGATGGTATATGACTTTAAGAGTGGAGACGCCCAGGGCTGGGATGGCACCTTCCAGGGTAAGCCGGCAGATATGGGTGTGTATAACTACGTAGTGATACTGGGCAAGCTGGGTGAGCCTGAGCGTGTGTATAAGGGAGAGGTGACTCTGATAAGATAGGTGAGAGCGGAGAAACAGAGCGGGGAGCGGGAGCCGTGGCTTTTGCCGCCTTCATGATAGCAATAGACATATGTTTAATAATTGAGGGGCTGCAGTTTTCACTGCGGCCCTTTTTACGCCCCCCGACAAACTGAGAGCGGGGTGCGGGAGCGGGAGCGATGGGTACAAATTGAGAGCGGGGAGCGAGAGCGGGAGCGGAGGGTTGAACCCTCACGGCAAATTGAGAGCGGGGTGCGGGAGCGAGAGCGGTGGGTACAAACTGAGAGCGGGGTGCGGGGAGCGGGAGCGGAGGGTACAAATTGAGAGCGGGGTGCGGGAGCGGGAGCGGAGGGTACAAATTGAGGGCGGGGTGCGGAGAAAGAGGGCGGCTACGCGGATTTCTTAAAGAATTTTTAAAGAACGCTTTCATTAGCAAACTTTTGGCACGGTTTGTGCGTCTATGTATGTAAGAGGACGATGAACGATAGACCCTGATGCTCTAACGTTTACAAATTCTAACCGGGCCTTTTGCTCACCGTCTTGTGGTAATGCATTGTTCACCATTAAAAAGTGTTTTTTATGCTTTTCACACGCACACAACGGTATGTAGCCTCTATACCTAAAGAGGAATTCAAGCGCCGCCTTGCGGGCAACCATGTAAAGATCCACGACCTGGATTTTGAAGTTTACGAGAAGGGACAAAAGCTGCGCATAGTGCCGCATGCAGAACAGGAAACCGATATTAAGACACTACCTATTACTGATGTTGTATTCCGCGAAGCAGGTGACAACATGGAGGTGATAGTGACATCAAAGATCAGGAAGATAGACCTGGGTGGGCCGCAACTGGTAATACTATTTTGCGTGTTCCTGCTGTCTGCGTCTGTGGCACTTTACCTGGTGGGCCGCGAACGTATGGAGGTATACGCATTAATGAGCATCTGCCTCATCACTTTCGGCATCTTCTGGCTGCGGATGGAGCGCGGATACTTTGACTACGTAAGAAAGATCAGAGCTTTTGTAAAGGGCAACCTTGCACCGGCACGTTCAGAATAACAGTTTTAGTTTTTGGATGAGTTAGTATGGTTAGTACCTGTAAACCCAAACCGCTTTTTTGAGGATGAATTGTTGAGTGGTGGATTGTGAATTGACAGGAATTTAGGAGCCCTTTGAGGCTCCTTTCCTGTGTGAGGGAAATTCCAAAGCAGAAAATCCAAATTCCAAATGAGTATTCGGCAGGGATTCAAATTCGCGTCGGGCGCCGGCGGCAAAGCCAAAAATGTTGTTGGGTGGCACCGATAAATCGGTGCGTGCTATGATCCATGCATTTCCTACAAAGCTTCAACCCCTGACGGGGTTGTTCATCCGCCGAAGATAATTATCAAGGAAACGGAAGATAAGATCCATTGCGGGCGGGGTAATAAACTACTCCTCAACAAATACCCTTTCCGAAAGGCAGGTGCCATCATTCTTTATTATCGAGAAAAGATAAAGTCCGGTAGGCCATTGTGTAACATCGATTGATGTATTGTCGGCCATGTGCAGGCGAAACCTTTCTCCAGTAGTGTTGGTAACAAAAATGGAACTTATGTTGGCCGCTATATCAGAAACAAATAATCTATCTTTTGCAGGATTCGGATAAAATAAGTCTGATCGCTGCGCTTGAGTGTTTTCAATAGAGTTTGGGTAGGAAGTGTAGCGTGCCAAGACCGGGTTGTGATTGCCTACATTATCACTTGACGAAACTCCGGAAAGGAGCACCTTGCTATCGGGTTGAAGAACAATGTCGCTCGCACCATCGTATACATCACCCCAAGTTGAAACAATCTTTCCCGAATTCCCCCATGTGGTGTTCAAAAGACCATTATTTTCAAGACAAGCCATTGCTACCCGGCTCTTATCCCCTTCTATAGAACTGCCACACAAAATTATCTTGCCATCTGGCGCTATAGCTATGCCACCCCCGCCGTCATCATTGTTATCAAAATCTACACTGGTAATACCACCGCTGCCAAAAGAAGCATCAAGTGTCCCGTCGGTATTATACCTAACAATAACGAAATTGCTGCCTTCGCTACCATAGCTTGCACTTCCTGCCAGCAGTATTTTATCGTCCGGCTGCAATTTCATACCTCTGCCGTAATTGCTTCCGGCATCTCCCGCCAACGTATATACAATTCCAGTGCTGTTGAAGGATGGGTCTAGAGATCCATCCGACAGATAGCGTACCAGCATCAAATTATAGCCATGAGTAGATGGCGCGGTACCTCCTACCACAATCTTCCCATCAGTTGTAACCCCTACTTTGGCAACGCCACTGCAATAGATGGATTTTTCTATCCCGTTCGTGCCGAAGGAGCTATCTACAATACCATTCTCCTTTAACCGTGCAACACCGATATTGCTGGGCGAGCAAGACCCGGCAATAACCAATTTACCATCTGCTTGCAACGCAACACCGTAGCCATTCTCTGTTCCCGGTCCTATATCAATAGTCACAACGCCAGAGGTTCCAAATGATAAGTCAGGGCTTCCATCACTATTAAGTCGTATTGTAGCATATTTGTCGTCGCCAGAGGAAGCCCTTCCCGCAGCGACAATTTTCCCATCTGGCTGCAGAAGAACATCTCTGAGACTAATGCTGGTTAAAGCGGTATAGAATCCATTTGTGCCAAAAGAACTGTCAGGTGTCCCGCCTGGATTAAACCTGGCAACATGTGCGCCACCAATGTTCCCTACAGCTACGATCTTATCATCTGGTTGTAACGCGATAGCCAAAATTTGGCCATAACCACTTAATATGTTTTTACCTCCCATACCAAACGTAGGATCAAAAAAAGAAGCCTGCCCGTACGTGGTAAGAGCTAAGAAGAATGAAAGTATGAGGACGAAGAGTCTTTTTCGCATACATAAGGTAGCGAAACGCCACAAATTGAAGTATAAACGAATGTAAGAAGGTGATTCTGTATTTTCGAAAAAATGTTGACGAAGTAAAGTGTAACTGCATTTCGGATGGCACCTTGATTAGGCACTCACTACAAGCTCTGGAGACATCTCCTTGCGGTCGATGTGACGAATATATGTTTGGCCAGGGCACAGTGTCTGATTATCAATATCTTCTGATTGGCAAATTGCTAAATGGACGCCTTAGGCGTGTTTTAGGTATTCTTTAGGTAAAAATTTGCCTATATTTACTAACCTATTGTGTTAAATCGCTGTCTTAAGACTGAGCGACCATCATGAAAACGGTACGCATTGACGAACAAAGATGAAAAGACTGATACTACGGACAGGGTTACTGGTATTTCTGTTGCTCAGCACCCTCCAAACTATCGCCCAGGTAGTAGTGCATAGCAGTGACTCACTTAGCTGCACCACCACCTGCACTACGCTAACTGCAACCGTAACCGGCGACTCGCCGACACCTACAGGCATTGCTATTGATGATATTTACTCACCTGTATTACCCATAGGGTTCAATTTCAATTACTATGGGGTGATGCATGACAGCGTGGTGATAGGTCCCAATGGCACACTATGTTTTGATCTGTCGTTAGCCGGAGCGTATGACCCGTGGCCGATATCGGCTGTGCTACTGGGCAATGCGAGCAAGTTCAACAACATTTGCGGCCCATGGTGTGATATTGACATATCCATACCAGGCGGGGGTACTATTACCTACTCGCTGACAGGTATAGCACCCTACAGAAAGTACATCGTGACCTTCTGTAATGACCATATGTTCTCCTGCACTACGCAGATAACGAGCACACAGATAATTCTGTATGAAACCACGAACATCATAGAGTGCCACATAGCCACAAAACCTGTATGTTCGGGATGGAATGGCGGAAGAGCGATAATAGGTGTGCAGAACGCAACGGGTACTGCCGCTACTGTGGCACCAGGCAGGGATTTCCCATCGGTATATACATGTACCAATGAGGCATGGCGGTTTACACCCGATGCCACTGTGTCTTCGTATACTGTGGCACCCATTACCTATGCACCTATCCCCTACGCTTCGTCGCCGGTATACTGGTATAACACCACTACAGGCGCATACCTTGGCACCGGTACTACTTTGACTGTCTGCCCCACAGTGGGTACAGAGTATGCGGCGGGTGCAATTGGCTGCGCAGATACTTCGTTTGGCTACTATACCGTGACGCCTGCACCGACATTTACCATCTCGCTGACGTCTACCAACCCTACAAGGTGTGGTGACTGTGATGGCAGCATAACGATAGCGGGATTTGTGCCGGGACTCCCTGATACCATAACCTATGACCTGGGCGGTGTGCCGCAGACACCAATATATGCAGTGGCATCGGCAGCAGGCACCATTACCATTACGGGACTGTGCTCGGGTACTTACAGCAACTTCATAGGGCGGCAGGGTACGTGCGCTTCTGTGCCTGCAGGACCGGTAATTATCACCGACCCGCCGATGGCGCTGTCTGTGACACCTATACCACAGAGCATCTGTGGCGCATGTGATGGCAGGCTCATCATTAATGGGTTATATCCGAGCCACTTGTTCCTGATAAACTACAATTTCAACGGGTTGCCCATGGCCCCGATAGCAACCAGCACTGACGCGGCAGGCAGCATCACCATCACCGGGCTGTGCGAAGGTGTGTATAGCAATATCATGGCGTCGTTTGGCACGTGCAGCACCACGCCTACGGGGCCTTATCCGTTATTTGGCCCGGCACCACCAGCGGGGGGTATCGTTTCCTTTACCAATCCTACAGAGTGTGGGCTGTGCAATGGCAGCATAAGGCTGAGGCAGGTAGTACCCTACTCGTCAGACACGATCACCTATACGCTGAATGGTGTGGCGCAGCCGCCGATAGTGACTACCGCCATGGGCGACAGCACTATATTGCTACCGGGATTGTGCGAGGGCACCTATGCCAGCTTCAACGTGAAAATCGGAGCTTGTGTGACCGATATACTTGGGGCAGCGATACTCGTTGCACCACCGCTCACCGCGGGCTTTGACACTACCTTCCGCCTGGGCTGTAAGGGAGACACTGTGTTCTTCCACAACCTTTCTGCATCCACGGGCGCACTGCACTATGTGTGGGACTTTGGCGATGGCGAAAGCGACACCAGCCGCGACCCGATACATGTATACGATACCGGCACCTTTACCGTGCGACTGCTGGCTACCAACCATGCTTGTACAGACACTGCAACAATGACCTTTACGCTGGGGCACCCGCTGGCCTCTGCATTTATACGCACTCCGGCGATCATATGCCAGGGCGATGCTGTAGCATTTACGAACGCCTCAGTAGGAGCAACTGGGTATACATGGTCGTTTGGCAATGGTGCTACCAGCACAGCAACAGACCCTGCCTATACCTACCTGCAGCATGGCAAGTATAACGCAATGCTGATAGCTGCGAATGACATTCCATGCTATGACACGGCCTATGCAATGGTGGAAGTAGACACAGCAGGCGGAATTGCTATTACCACGTCAGACTCTGTTTTTTGCAGTGGCGCCTACATTACCCTTACCGGCCTCTTTACTGACAATGGCAATACGGGTGTCAGGTGGACGTTTGATAATACAGAAGCCATAGTAGGTGAGAACCCCGTGAAGCATGCCTTTACTGCACCGGGAGTGCATACTGTGAAGGTAGATGCCTACTTCCGCGCCTGCCCGAACCTGACGAAGACAAGAGAGGTTGCTGTGTTTGGCAAACCTTATATAGAGCTGGGGGATGACACTACCATCTGCAAGGGCAGCGGTGCTGTGACCTTGTATGACCACGCCAACGAGGGCAACAAGGCGGCAAGCTGGAAGTGGAGCACAGGTGTAACCGGAAGCAAAGCCGTAATTGTATCGCCGGGAACCTATTATGCAACGGTGACCATAAACGGATGCTCGAACAGCGACTCTGTGAATGTGGCTAACGACTGCTATGTCGATATCCCTAACGTCTTTACTCCAAACGGCGATGGCGTGAACGACTATTTCTTCCCACGGCAATTGCTATCCAGCGGGCTTACCAACTTTAGCATGCAGGTATATAACCGATGGGGGCAGCTACTGTTTGAAAGCAGCACGCTGAACGGCGCAGGATGGGATGGCAGCTTCAACGGTAAGGAGCAACCACAGGGCGTATACGTTTACGTAATAGACGCTACATTCCGCGACGGGCAGCATGAACACCACCAGGGCAATGTGACATTGCTGAGGTAAAAAACCTCTCCCCGGCCCTCTCCGAAGGAGAGGGAGGTATTACGTTGGTGTTGCGACTCCGTAGAAATACACTTTAGCAAGCTTTCTACATGCCCAGGCGGACATTATTTGTTTGATCAGTGCACGTCATAGTTGCTGATTACTGGTGTATAGATACTGGCGTTCTTTGTCCATTGGCAATTGGTGTACCTTTGTGATAGTATGGATGCGATCGTAAACAAAGTTGCGGAGAGTGGTATCATAACGCTGGACCTGGTTGAATATCTGCCGAAAGACGTAGTTTCTTTCGACCTGACACCCTTCCTGTACATGGAAATGATACTGAAGGAAAAGGACTACCGCGCTGCTTTGCAAACACACGACTGGAGCCAGTATGCAGGCAAGCATGTAGCAGTCTACTGCAGCGCTGATGCCATCATACCTGTATGGGCATATATGCTGGCAACGACGTACCTGGAACCGGTAGCTGCATCGGTGTACTACGGCACTGAAAAGGAACTGACAACACACCTGCTGCAGCAAACCATCAACAATATTGCTACTGACGAATATGCAGATAAGCGTGTGGTGATAAAAGGCTGTGGTGATACCCCAATACCGGATGCGGCATACCTATCCATAACAGCTAAACTGCGTCCCGTGGTGAAGTCGCTGATGTATGGTGAGCCATGCAGTACTGTGCCAATCTATAAAACCTCTTCCCGACCCTCTCCGAAGGAAAGGGAGGTGTAGCGGGAGCGATAAGACCGTATAATTGGATTATGATATTGAAACGGCAGGATGACCATTGTTTCATCCTGCCGTTTGTACGTACGGTTCTTACTTAGCTGCCATTTTTCCCTGTTGAGGAAGAGCGAGATACATCTGCACCTGGCTGATGCTGTTAAGCAGTGACATGCTGGTGTATCGCTTGCCGGTTTCAGAGGGGTCACCGTTGAGCACCGATTGGCGCAGCACGCCTGCAATGGCAGTGTCGCCGGAGCTACCTTCGTAACCCGCAATTGCTGCATTGAGCCGGCGCAATAACTGCACACCGGCGGCATTTTCACTAAACTCGGGCCCGAGCGTACCATCTCTGAGATATATGTGCTGCACCTCAAAATCAGCGGGTACGGTGGCGCTACCCATGTATCGCTGCAGCACCATTGCTTTGACCTGCGCGGCGAGCGACTGAATTTCTGCGAGCTGAGGAGAAGGCGGGTTTACGCTAAGCATTTTGCCAAGCAGCGCTTCGCCCTGCACATAGTTGACGGTGGCGATAGCAAGCTGTGAGTGCGACGGGCGCAACCTTGCCATCGTGAAATGCAGACCAATGGTACCCACAAGAATAACAGACATCAGAATCGTGTTCAGCTTGGTCTCAGGCCGCCGGATACCCGTGAAGAAGTACACGGGCAGCAGCACAAAAGCCGCAATGCCCATGGATAGGAATAGTAACACGTTGGCGCCCGGCCAATGCTGCACGATGAACAGGATGGCAAGCGAGAACAGCACCCCGGTGAGTGTGCCGATACCAACGACAAACTTGTCGGACCGCTCACGTGCCTCGCGCGACTTAAGAATGAACAATAAGGGCAGAAAGAGCAGGCTGAATGTTACCATGCCCAGTACCAGCAGTATGTTAGCGCCCGGCCAGTACATATACTTAAAAAGAGAGCCCACCATAAAGGCGGCAACAGCGAACACACCACTGCCAATAAGCACTTTTCTCATTGCATAATAGTTTTTGAAGGTTAACAAATTGATGGTTTCCTCTTCTATCTCGCGCAGTTCCTTGTTATAGAAACGCCGGATGTTATCGTGATAGAAGCGCTCGAAGTTGCCACCGTCTTCGAGCTCCCGCTCAATAATGCAGCAGATGTGATCCAGGAGGTTTAACTGCAGGTCCTCCATGTCGATTCCTTTGGCCACAAGGTCATCGAGGATATAATCTACGTGTTCATCAGATATGCGGTACATATCAGGCTGTTTTAGGCTGAATATTCAACAATACGCTCATCGTGCTCATAAACTCCGCAAACTCCGTAATACGCTCTTTAGAACGTGACTTGCCGGACGGGCTGAGTTTGTAATACTTGCGCACACGCTTGCCCATATATTCCAGTTCTGTGGTTACGAGGCCTTCCTGCTCCAGCGCATGCAGCGTGGGGTAGAGAGCGCCCTCTGTGAGCTGAATACGGTCGCCGGTGAGCTCCTTTACGCGTTGGGTGATCTCATAACCATACATCTTGCTGTTGTCTGCAAGCAGCTTCAGCACTATGGTTTTGAGTGTTCCTTTGATGAGTTCTGATGAGAATATCATTGTATCTGCTTAATTACCTAAGACAAAGATACATAAGATTCAGAGGCATTTCCAAATTAAAATTAAAAAAAGACCTCTCCCCGGCCCTCTCCGAGGGAGAGGGAGGTGACGAGTGATGGCTGCGGTGGGTAGTATCGTGTCGCCCCTTCAGGGCTTATGGGTGCAACAATGCGTTTACGTAGGCATGCGACCTACGTTAGCATATTCCGCCCCTACGGGACTTTTCATGCGGCAGAGCTATGATCTATGCGACATATTTTGCACGGTCAGCTTCCCGGGATTTACAGCTCGTTACTTAATGACGAAATGCTGCTTGTGCAGAAAGGACTCGCTCTTGAAGATGAAGCCTGTGTGGAACATGTCTATGCTCATCATGACAGAGGAAGCGCAGTGAACTTCGTGCCAGGCAGTGGCGTGCTGTGGGGTGCTGTGAATACCTGTGAAGATGAGCATGCCGCCGTCGGCGAGTAGTGGCAGAACTGTGGTGAGCTGCTGTTGCCAGTCGGGGGCATTGGGCGAAGCGATGACAATATCATATTGACCAAAAGCACGCGCGAGTGTGTCTCCGGGCTGTAGGTGCAGTACGGAGTTATAGCGATAATATGCAGCAATGCGGCGCAGCAAGTCGGCATGTGGACCAGCAGTACGCAGGTCGACATATGGCGGGCCAATCAATGCCCTGCCCCTAAGTATATCTTCTACAAACGCATAAACAAATGGCGAGTGTGTGCCATGGCGACCACGTGCCTTAATGCGGTAGCGCAGATATTCCTTAATTGAGAAAAATGACATGCCCGGTATCAGAGCTCTATTGGTTCGTAAAGCTCAAAAGTGAACGGAAATGCGTGACGGTCATCGGCCTCGTGACGTTCCTGCTGAACGAGCTTCCAATGGGTATGGTCTATTGCGGGGAACCATGTGTCGGCTTTGGGAATAGTAGTGTGTACGCGTGTTAGATAAATACGGTCTGCATCCAGCATCAATTGCTTAAATATCACTCCACCACCAAGAATCATTGCTTCTTCCGCGCCTGTGCCCTTTGCGTGTGCAATTGCCGCGGTAAGGTCCTGAACATGCAGCACTCCTTCCGGCAGGCTAAGTTCTGACTCGCGTGAAAGAACAATATTGAGCCGGCCGGGAAGTGGCTTACCAAGGGATTCAAAAGTCTTCCGGCCCATGATAACAGGCTTGCCTAAAGTGGTGCGCTTAAAGAACTTAAGGTCATCGGGCAGGTGCCAGGGCAGTGTGTTGTCTACCCCAATGGCATGGTTCTCGTCGGCCGCAACTATCATGGATACTTTCATGGACCAAAGGTAAGCAGGAAGTGAAAAACGGAGCGTGCCGGACTTATCCACTTTTTAGGTCATTGGTTGCCAATTCCCTTCTGTGTTCGTTACCTTGCGGTGTGTTTGCCGATGTGATATTGCCACTGAACCTGCCACAGGTGCTGACCTATGGTGTGCCCATAGAGATGCAGGACCACCTGCTGCCGGGCATGCGCGTAGAGGTGGCGCTGGGCAAGAACAAACAATACTCCGGCATAGTGGAGCGGGTGCACAATGAGCGCCCTGAGACATACCAGGTAAAACCTATCCGCAACATACTGGATGAAGAGCCGGTAGTGACGGAAAAACAGCTTGAGTTCTGGAGGTGGATAGCCCACTACTACATGGCATCGCCGGGAGAGGTGATGCAGGCGGCCCTACCTGCCCATCTGAAATTGATGGGCGAAACCCGACTGGAATGGATAGGCGATAGCGGCATAGCATACGAGTGGAGCGACATAGCCTATAAGGCTGCAGAAGCTTTGCGCGTTCGGGGGGAAATAACCATTACTGAACTGAGAGCGATAACCGGTCCCGGCCAGTTTGCCACAGCACTGAATGAGCTGCTGGAGCAAGATGTTATCATCATTAACGAAGCACTGGAACCCGCCTACCGCCCTAAGAAAGAAAAAGTGGTGACGCTGGCAGATGTGTATAGCGAAGAAAAGGAACTGATATCCCTTTTTGACCAACTGGCAAAAGCGCCGAAGCAATTGCAACTGCTAATGGCGTATACCGAAATGCGCATGAAGCATGGCCTTGTGAAGCAACAGGAACTGCTGGACAGGGCACAGGCGAGCGCCACACAACTGAGAGCCTTATGTGATAAAGGGGTTTTCCTGGTGACGGAACAAAACGTGGACCGTGTGGCACAACACGGCACAGGTGAGTACAGAGAAATAAACCTGACAGAAGCGCAGCAGAAAGCTTATGATGAGCTGGAAGAAGGGCTGGCCGAGAAGAATGTGGCACTGCTGCATGGTGTGACGGGAAGCGGAAAAACGCTGCTATATGTAAAGAAAATACGTGAGGCGCTGGCGGCAGGAAAGCAGGCAATACTATTGCTGCCGGAAATAGCGCTTACGACGCAACTGGTATCAAGACTATCGAGCTACTTTGGCGACGACCTGGGGGTATATCACTCCCACTTCAGCAACAATGAGCGCGTGGAAATATGGGAGAAGGTGCGGAAAGGCAAGTACAAAGTGGTGGCGGGGCCACGGTCGGCATTGTGGCTGCCTTATAGCAATGTGGGTATGATCATTGCCGACGAGGAGCATGACACCTCGTACAAACAAAAAGACCCTGCTCCACGATTCCATGCGCGGGATGCGGCTATATACATGGCTGGCATGTATGGTGCAAAGGTGATACTGGGGTCTGCAACACCCAGTGTGGAGACACTTTACAATGTGCAGCAAGGCAAGTATGCATACGCATCGCTCAAAGAGAGATACCAGGGGGTGAAGCTGCCGGAGATAACGGTGATAGACGCCCGCTCCCTGAGCCATGTGAAGCGCGATGGGGTGAAGCTGCTAACTCCGGAGCTACAAAAAGCCATGGCTGTGGCGCTACATGAAAAGAAACAATCTATCCTGTTTCAGAACAGGCGGGGATATGCACCCTTCCAGATGTGTACCACCTGTGGCTGGAGCCCCCGGTGCAAGAACTGTGATGTGTCGCTGACGTATCATAAGAGCAGTGACAAGCTGCAATGTCACTACTGCGGGCTGAAAGCGACGGTTATGCACTCATGCCCCCAATGTGGCAGCATGGGGCTGGCGAGTAAAAGCTTTGGCACCGAACGGATAGAAGAGGAAGTGCAGCAGACTTTTCCCGAGGCACGTGTGGCACGAATGGACGTGGATAGCATGCGCGGCAAAAACAGCGTATCGGACCTGCTGACGAAGCTGGAGAAGCGCAAAGTGGACATACTAACCGGCACACAGATGGTGGTAAAGGGGCTGGACCTGGAAGCGGTGGCGCTGGTAGGCATCATCAGTGCCGATAGCCTGCTCACCTATCCCGACTTCAGAGTAAATGAACGAGCCTTTCAGCTCATGGAGCAAGTGAGCGGCCGAGCGGGCAGGGCTGACGGCGTGGGTCATGTATACATACAGGCATATAACCTGCAGCACCCGGTGCTGCAATGGGTAAAGAGTCATGATGTGCAGGCATTTTACCGGCACGAGATACGTTTCCGCGAACATTTCTTCTACCCTCCGTTCAGCCGCATTATCAGGATCATCTTCAGGCATGCCGAAGAGCAACGCGCGGCGATGGCAGCACAGATGATGGCAGATGGCCTGGCGACTATAGAAGGAATATCTGTGCAAGGGCCGGGGCCTGCCGTTATTCCCCGCGTGCGGAATCAATACATACGCGAGATATGGATAAAGTGCCCTAAGGATCAGCGGCTCATAGACTCCGTAAAAACCTACCTGAAAGCCCAAAGGCAGCACATAGTGGGTCTGAAGGGTAACACCAATGTGCAGGTGCTATTTGATGTGGACCCTATGTAAACAAAAACAGCCGGGACTTGCCCGGCTGCATAACTGATCAAAATATTGTTTAGTGGTAGCGCCCCCTCTGCCCGTGAGGACGAGGACCAAAGTGCTTGCGGCCCCATATATGTTTGCGCGGCCATATGCTCCTACGGGCACCATAATGCCGGCGAGTCTTTTGCGGCGTACCCATTTTTTTGTAAGATGGAGACGGGGCATAGCGCATATGGCAACTACTGAGCCCTATCAGCACCACACCCAAAAAAGCAAAAAGTATAAGTAGTTTTCTTTTCATCAGCAGTTACAATTCTGTACCGGCTTTAAAGATAGAAAAGTATTTTATTAATTCGCAAAGCGCGCAAAGCACGTTTATTCTTCAGTCTTCTTCTTACGTGCAGTCTTCTTTGCCGGCTTTTCCTCTGTCGCCTCAGCAGCCGGAGCGTCATCTGACTCTACTTTCTTCTTGCTGGCTTTCTTCTTAGGCTTTTCTGCAGGCTCCTCTGCAACGACCTCTACTGCAGGTGCAGTTTCAGCCTGTGCCGGCTGCTCTTCTGCAGCAGGCTCTTCGAAACGAAGCAAATCGTTCGCTTTCAGAATTTCGAACCACTTGATCATCTTCTTCATGTCGCTGGTGTACACGCGGTCCTCGTCGAACTCAGGGAACACCTGTTTGAAGTAAGCTTTGATCGCTTTGGCATCATTTAGGTTCACAGAGGTTGGAGCTACTGTAGCTTCGCCCTCGGTCATTTTCTGGAATACAACACTCAGCCTCACGTTGTCGCCGGTAGTGTACACTTCAATGCTCTCAAGCGGAGTAACGTTATGCTGCCTGGCAGAGATAAACTTGGTTGTCTTTTCTGCTACACTCCTCACAATTGCCCCGTCGCTTTTGGTGGTGACGAGTTGATAAAGCCCGCTGAGGCCTGTTACTGCTACTATTTCTCTATATTCCATAATATGATTAAAAGGGTAGCAAAAATATCATTTTTGACGTGAAACGGTTGGGTTTTTGCAAAAAACTTAAAAGGCGGCCCACGGGCCATAAGGAAAATTATATATTTGCCGTATGATACTTTCTGACGCCCGGATATTGGAAGAAATAGAAAAGGGAACCATTGTAATAGAGCCGTTTGACCGTAAGAATCTTGGGTCTAACTCCTATGATGTGCACCTGGGCAAGTACCTGGCCGTTTATAATGACACGACGCTGGATGCAAAAAAACACAATACGATATCTCACTTTGAGATACCGGCGGACGGCTATGTGTTGCAACCCAATATGCTGTACCTGGGTGTGACCCTGGAGTATACCGAGACGCACGCACACGTGCCCTTCCTGGAAGGCAAATCTTCAACCGGGCGCCTGGGTATAGACATACATGCAACGGCAGGCAAAGGCGATGTAGGATTCTGCAACGCATGGACACTTGAGATTTCTTGTGTGCAGCCTGTGCGGGTATATGCGGGCATGCCAATTGGCCAGCTCATCTACTTCCCTGTAGAAGGTGAAGTGGTGAATAAGTATAACTCCAAATCGAATGCGAAGTATACCGGCAGGACAGACAAGCCGGTGGAAAGCATGATGTGGAAAAACAGTTTCTGACCTACTTACTGTATCTGATATGGCGCTGAACATGCCCACTTTCTATAAGCGTACCGGCAGCGCTATTGTCTTCGCGGCAATAATGCTCACGGGCTTATTGTGGCGAGACGCTTACATTTTTACGTTCCTGACGTTTCTGATAAGTATTCTGTGCCTGCGCGAGTACTTCTTGCTGATGCAAAAGATAGATGGCGATGCCCACTGGCCGGCCTGGCTGCCACTAGTGGTGCAAATAGTCAGCGTTTTCTTCGTCTTCATTTTTTCGCCACTGGGTTCTAATCCGAATGCGGGGCCGTTATGGACAGTATTTAAGTTAATGCCTATGATAGCGGCGGCGATGCTGATGGGTGCAACGCTGTTTCCGAAGTCGGGACTAAAGGCTGCGCTGTATGCGTTTGGCGGGCTACTTTATATAACGCTGCCTATGATCCTCTTTGGGCGGCTTCGCGCCTATGACTATGTGCTGCCGATAGCTGTGGTGGGCATGGTATGGATAAACGATACTATGGCCTATATCGTGGGCTCTTTCATAGGCAAGACTCCATTCTCGCCGATTTCGCCAAAGAAAACGTGGGAAGGAACAGCTGGCGGTGCATTATTGACAATAATAACAGCCGGTATCTATGGAGCACTGCCGGTGACCTATAATATTGAGGGGGCCGGAAAGCTACACTGGATCATGATAGCGCTGATCGTTGCCACAACGGGCACACTGGGCGACCTGTTTGAGTCAAAACTGAAGCGGATGGCAGACGTAAAAGACTCCGGAAACATTATGCCCGGGCACGGCGGCGCATTAGACAGATTTGACTCCATCATCATTGCCATACCATTTGTGTATGTGTATTATTCGCTGTTTATGATGTAGACCTCTCCGAGATCCTCCCCGAAGGAGAGGGAGGTGTTGAGGTGTTGCACCGATAAATCGGTGCGCATTCCGTTGCATTGGTTTGCTACAAAGCTTGAACCCCTAACGGGGTTGACCAGTGGGTAAATGGTTATTCTCCTCAGTCCATCGATGGCTTGCGGCGGGATTGTTTCTTCTCGGAATTCTTCTTCTTTGACTGGAGAATCTTCTCTTTTACGGCCGCCGGCATCTTCGTGGCTTTACGTTTCTTTGGTACAATCAGCGCTTTCCGCACCATTTCTACCATCTTGCCGGTGGCTATTTCTTTGTTCTCAAGCTGTGAGCGGGCTTCGCTGCTGCGTACGGCCAGGTAGCCATCTTTGTTGATGCGGGTAGCAAGTTTCGAAGCTAAACGTGCTTTCTCTTCGGCAGAAAACATGACGGAATCTTCCACCCGCCATAAAGCCTCAACAAGGGTCTCTACCTTGTTGACATTTTGTCCGCCCTTGCCGCCACTACGCGCGGTGCGATATGTTATTTCTGAAGAAAAGTCTGTCACGGCGCAAAGATACCATGAAGGGAATTATCAATTAACCTGTATGAGCTCACGGTCCATGAAGTTGGGGCAACGGTAGGTCTTGAAATGCCAGGACAGGCTTATCATACCCATCAGATACTGGTCTTTTGTGCTGGAGTTGCCGCGCTGCTTGCCTTTGCGGCCCAGAGGATTGCCGGCATCCAGCTCCACCGAACGGTCCTGCAATTTGGCTGCAGGGTTCTTTGGGTTAACGGGGAAGTTGCCGACACCAACATAAGTAGTGCTGACGTCATCAAGATAGTCAGTCATGGTAAGCCGATCAGCGATCTCAACCGTGAGATTTACGCCACCGACTATCCAGTATTTGAAGCCTACACCAATAGGGAAGCAAGGGCTGATGTTGCCATACTTACGGCTTTCGTATCCCGGCAGGTTTTGCCCTTCGGTGCCGAGGGGGCGAAGGTAGTAGCGATTGCCCTGGTAGGTTGTATAAGGATTGTATGTGAACGCACCTACGCCGAGTGTGATGTGTGGTGTGAACCGGTGGTAGGGGTCGCCAGTGACAAAACGGAAAAAGTTGAACTCGGCCTGGAGCGATGCCTCAATAATATCTGAGCGGAAGCTCAGATTGCGTTGCTGCTGGTATTGGTCTGTGTTGAAGCTATCGGCCCAGCCAACACGCGTGAAATAGCCACCTAATCGAACAGAAATATATTGATTGTAATGTTTACGTAAGTAAATTCCGTAGGCGCCGCTTACCTTTTTGATGCCGTAACGGTCATTAAGGTCGCCAAAGTATTGTGAGCCGCCACCTGAGAGGCCCACTTCGGCGGATGTGAAATACATCTGCGCAGAAGCCCTGCCCGCTGAAAGCAGGACCAGAACCAAGCAAACACCTATGAACCTAAACCGCATTGTACAACTCATCGACCTGACCCGGGAACGGGCCTAAAGACCCATAACGGCAAAAATAGCTTTTTATTGTGCAGAGGGGCCGCAGTTATTTTACATATCTCTGTATGACACTTACGGCTACTTCAATTTCCTTAAGCAGGTCGTTGAGCATATTAGTAAGGCCGGCTTCCTTGGCGAGCTTTTCGAGGGCGGCAGCGACTTTAGATAACTTTTTGAGCCCGAGCGATGCCGAGGTGCCATAGACTTTGTGACCTATGAGGTTCCAGTAATCGAGCTTACGGTTGACGTAAACACCACTGCGAACGAGGTACATGAGGCTCTTAAGCTCATCAACGGCAAGCGAAAGAAACTCCTGAATCGTTTCTTCGTCGGCGTCATCGCCACACAGTTGTTTGGTGAGCTTGTCAATGTCAAATACCTCTTTGTCTTCTTTCGGCGTCATGGCGTTTCCATTTCGCCATTTTTCCAGCATCGCCTTCATGGTTTCCTCCACAAAGGGCTTGGAAATATAGTCGTCCATACCAGCCTCGATGCAGCGATCCCTTTCGCCCTTAACATTGCCGGCCGTAAGCGCAATAATAGGGACGGTGATACCAAAGCTCTTTTTCCGGATAACCCTTGTGGCCTCATAGCCATTCATTGCCGGCATCTGGATGTCCATGAAGATGATATCTGGCAGGAAGGTGTCAAATTCGCTGATAGCATCGATTCCATTTTCTACCGCACAAATAGTCGAGTCCGGGGCAATTTTCTTAATGACAGTCTTGGCAAGCAGGATGTTGACCTTATTGTCATCTGCTACCATGATCTTCAACGGCCGACCCTGGGGCGCTTCGCCGACCGTGCCGGTAGCAGGGCGCTGCCGCTGGGGCTTGATGTACAAGTGCGAAAGCGCGTCGTACATTTCCTGCATCTTCACCGGCTTCAGCAAGCGCTGTTCTATCTCCAGCTCAGAGCAAGCTGTGATAATGCTATCGTCATCTGAAGAACTGTGATAGAGAATGACCTGTTGCGAATCGCGGGGATTGCCGAAAGTCTCTCTCATCTTCCTAATGGTTTCAATGCCGCTCATGTAGGGCATGTGATAGTCCATTATGATGGCGTCGTAAACCGCGTTGGCAGCCAACTTCTGTAAAACCTCAAATCCGTTTCGTGCTTCGTCTGCAGAGATGCCTTTGAGCGCCAGCATTTCTTTGACGATAGCGCGGTTATTATCGTTGTCATCGACTATCAGTACCGACTTAATGCGGTCCAGGTTTTCCCATACGAGCGGCTCGCCATCCTCAGCGCGGACCACAACATCAAAATAGAATGTCGTACCTACACCTGATTTGCTCTCCAGTTGCAGTGAAGAGCCCATCAGCTTCAACAGGTTGCTGGAGATGGTAAGCCCCAGCCCAGTGCCACCAAACTTCTTCGTGGTGGAAACATCCTCCTGTGAGAATGCCTCGAATATTTTGGCCTGCTTATCTTTTTTGATACCAATACCCGTATCGCGCACCTCAAAGCGGAGCAGTACCTTATCTTCTGCCCGCTTCTCCACCATGCGAATCTTCAATTCCACCTCACCTTTTTCGGTGAACTTAACAGCGTTTCCAAGCAGGTTTACAAGTATCTGTTTGATCCTTACGGAGTCGGTCCAGATAAATCGCGGTAACTCTGACGATACGTTCAACAAAACCTCTAAGCCCTTTTTCTGTGCCTGGTAAGTGATGATGTCTGTAGCCTGGTTGGCCAATTCATAGAGATCGGCCTTGTCGTTGTCCAGTTCCAGCTTGCCGGCTTCAATCTTAGAGAAGTCGAGGATATCGTTGATAACATTGAGCAGCGAATTTGCCGAATGATTTACGATAGAGAGATACTGCGCCTGCGTTTCTGTGAGCGCTGTTTTCAGCAGCAGATCAGTAAAGCCAATGACACCGTTGAGCGGTGTGCGAATCTCATGGCTCATATTAGCAATGAATTCGGATTTGGCATGGTTAGCCTGGTCTGCAACTTTCTTCGCCTTTTTCAGTTCCAGGCGCTGCTGTGCGTAGTCGGTTATGTCTTGTAACGTTCCGTATAGGCGCTGGCACCTGCCATTTTCGAAGCCGGCCTTTATCTGCAGTTTCACCCATATCTCACGGCCCTTTGCAGTGACGAATTCCAGTTCCAGATCTGCGCCCTTTCCGGTTTCTTTTGCTTTCTTTATTGCTTTTTCAACCTTATCCCTGTTTGCTCCTTCTCTAAAGTAGGACAGGTCGAATTCGGAGGTAGGTCTAAAGCTATCCGGTAGCTCATATATCTCGCGCATGGTAGAAGACCAGTATGCCGTCTTTTTGCCGAGGTCTATCTCCCAGCCACCCACGCGTGCAACACGGTTGGTCTGGTCCAGCATCTCCTTTACCTTCTTGTACTGCAGCTCCAGGTCATACTTATCGGTAATGTCCAGGGCGTTACCTATAACGTGGTAGCCGCCATCGACATTTTCGGAAAGCACATTATTGAACAGCCATATACGCAGGGAGCCGTCTTTGTGCTGGGTGCGCATAAGACCCTGAAACCTGCTGTATTTCACTATAGCATGGAGATACTCATGTACCTGCCCATGCAACCCCTTGGGAATAATATCAAAAAGGGTTTTGCCATAAAGCTCGTCCTTGGTATAACCAATGGCTCCTGCGGCTGCGGTATTCATGGTAAGGAACTTGCCGTCAAGGTCGTGTATGCACATGAGTCCCTGTGAGTACTCGAAAAACTCGCGGAAATGGCGCTCGCTGTACATGAGCTGTAATTCATTTTCGCGTTCGCGGGTAATATTCCGTCCGATGCAAAAGAAGTTACCGGTTTCCGGTTCCGGTGAGGCTGTCCATTCTATGAACAGGTACCGACCGTCATGCGTGCGAAACCTGTTCACATAGTTCACGACATTCTGACCGGAGGACAATTTCTGCATTTCCTCCATCGACTCATCAAGATCGTCGGGGTGCAACATGCTGAGGAACGTGTGACTAAGTACATATTCGTCGGTATAGCCAAGCACCTGGCGGAAAGCGGGATTCACTCTCTTGAAATAGCCGTCCAATCCTGCCATACAAATGAGGTCGCCGGAAATGTTGAAGAGCTTTTCGAAGTTTCTGAGCTCATCCCTGTTCCTGCGATCCTGTATCAATGCAACCACCTCGCCACCAAGCAATTCGAGCGCACGCCGTTGAGACGCTGTGAGCTTTTTGGGAACCGTATCCAGTACGCACAACGTACCTAATGCGTACCCGTTTTCATCAACCAGCGGACTGCCTCCATAAAAACGAATATTGGGGGCATTGGTGACTAAGGGATTTTTCTTATGTTTCTTATCTGCAAGTGTGTCTTCAATCTCATAGATGTCTTTCCCAGCAATAGCGTCGCTGCAAAAGGCGATGTCGCGCGGAACTTCTTTTACTGGTAGCCCCTTAACAGACTTGAACCATTGCCGGTTCTCATCTGATAGCGAAATGGCGGACATAGGGGTGCCACAAATGATAGAAGCAAGCTCCGTAATGCGATCAAAGTCGGCTTCCGGCAGCGTGTCGAGCACGTGATACTCCTTAAGGGCATTTAGCCTGGCGGCTTCGCTATTGGCTTTTGCCATGTGATAAATATTTTGCGCGTTTCAGCAAGTCAAAGAAATAGCAGATCAACAAGGGGGTGTGACTTCTACTATCTAAGCCTGTCGACAGAGCGAACGAGCTTTTCGTCGCGGCGAATCCCTATGATAGCCATGACCAGCAGTATGATAGACATAACCGGCAAAACAGAGCCGATGCCATAGCTACCGCCGAGCAATGGAGGCGTTTCGGACTGCCAGCGTGTAACGGTAAATAGCATCAGGGAAATGAAAGTACTGTTTGCCACTATGCCCATTACGGACATACGCACCTGGCGCTTCCTGTCGCCGAACATAAATATTGTGACCAGGGGCAGAACTGACATTACCACAGCAATGAGCACAAAGGGGAAACGCTCCGGTACCATAAGTGCCTTACCTTGCATCACATCTCCGGTCTTTATTTCGCCCTTATAAAGGGGAAACAGGAAAACGCCAGCCGCGCAAAGCGCGGCGAGCAGTAACCAAATGGATTGTTTTCTCTGTATCATTTCTTAATTCAGTGTTTGAATGAAAAGAATAGTAGGAATCTAGTTAATAATATCGCCTCCAAAATAAGGTTGCAATGCCGCAGGTATCTTCACACCTTCGGCCGCCTGGTTATTCTCAAGCAGGCAGGCCATAATGCGCGGTAATGCCAGTGAACTACCGTTGAGCGTGTGCACCAACTGCGCTTTGCCATTTGCATCGCGATACCGGATCTTCATCCTATTTGACTGAAAAGTCTCAAAGTTTGACACGGAGCTCACCTCCAGCCAACGCTCCTGCGCAGCGCTGTAAACCTCAAAGTCATATGTAAGCGCAGACGCGAAACTCATGTCGCCACCACACAAACGGAGTATGCGGTATGGTAGCTCCAGCGACTGCACCAGCTTTTCAACGTGTGCCACCATTTGCTCCAGCGTATCGTAGCTTTTAGACGGCTCTACAAGCTGCACGATCTCAACTTTGTCAAACTGGTGCACGCGATTAAGGCCACGTACATCTTTGCCATAGGAGCCCGCCTCGCGACGGAAGCAAGGTGAGTATGCAGTAAGCTTTGCCGGCAGGTTACTTTCGTGAATAATTTCATCGCGGAAGATGTTTGTGAGCGGCACTTCTGAAGTAGGTATCAGGTAGAAGCCATCGGCACTGGCGTGATACATCTGCCCTTCTTTATCGGGGAGCTGACCTGTGCCGTATGCGCTGTCCTCGTTTACCATAAATGGCGGGCAGTATTCGGTGTATCCTGCGGCAAGGTTGAAGTTGAGGAAGTACTGTATCAATGCACGTTGTAATCGCGCTCCTTTTCCCATAAAAACGGGGAAGCCGCTACCGGTGATCTTATTGCCCAGGGAGAGGTCCATGAGCTTGTACTTATCCATGAGGTCCCAATGCGGAAGTTTGTGCTCGCCCAGTTGTGGCATGTTGCCACCTGTGCGCACCACTTCGTTCTCTTCAGGCGTTTTTCCCTTAGGAACGCTGCTGTGCGGCATATTGGGCAGGCGCACCATGTCGTCATGCAGCTGGTTTTCCAACTCGCCCAATGACTGCACCAGCTCCTTTATTTTGTCTTTATGAGCGGCGACCTGGGCTTTAAGCGCTTCGGCCTGCTCTTTTTCGCCCTTTGCCATGTGCTGGCCTATCTGCTTTGAGGCAGCATTTACGGAAGCGGCGAGATTGTCGTGCTCCACCTGCATCTGCCGGCGGCGCTCATCAAGGTCTATTATTTTATCAACAAGGTCGGTTTCTTTGAAGTTCTTTTTTGCCAGTCCCTGAAGTAACAAATCCTTATCCTGTCGGAATAACTGTATAGGCAACATAAAATATTAATATATCAGGCAACAAAGATACTAAAAGGGAGGCGGTGCACGAAAAGCAATGTGTTCCCCTGGTATTACCTTATTTCCGGGATGGAAATGCCAGTGATCTTACGGTAAAGGTCAATAGCATAGAGGTCTGTCATTCCGGAAATGAAGTCCACTACCGATTGAATGTCTGAATAGACATGTTTCCCATCTCCAATAATTGGAAACTGGGGGGAAATGAGCTTAAGCAGCTTCTCAGAACGGGAGCGTTGCGGGTGTAATGTAGCGTGGACAAAATCGCGGAGCAAGCCACCAATAACGTTGTAGCCGGCAATCTCTACCTCTGCGACGGAACGGTAATTATAGATGTCAGAATAAGAGAATTCATTGATCTCGCGGATGAGCTCGCTTTCGTGCTGCGGCAGGCATTTCAGCAAGTCCTTTTCCAGCGTGCCGGATAGAAGCGCCGCTTCATTGTCCATAAACACTCCGGCCAGTTTGTCGGTCATCAATCCTATCCATCGGGCGCGAACGTATTGTACTTTTTGATTGGGGTCGACAATGGCTGCCAACTTTTGCTCTACGTATTCCCGGCTATTGTATGGTTCTGCCTGGCCTTCAAAGAAAGGCATGAACAGGCTCATAAACTTCTCAAGCGATACGATCTTGAGCCTATGCGCGTCTTCCAAATCTATGACACGGTAACAGATATCATCAGCTGCCTCAGTGAGGTAAACAAACGGATGCCGGGCATAAACGTTTTCATAACCATCCTTTCGGGGCACCCCAAGCGTGTGCGCGATCTCGTGATAGGTAGGGATCTCAGCGTCGAAAAAACCGGACTTCTTTGTTGCAATAAAGCCTGTATGTTTATTAAAGCCTTCCAATGACGAGCATGGATACTTGACCAGGGAGGCAAGGGTAGTATAAGTGAGCCTGTAGCCACCATGCTGCGGCTCTGCAAAGTTGTGTGTGAGTATACGGATGGCATTGGCATTGCCTTCGAAAAATGTGAAGTCTCGCAATTGGTTTGGCGTGAGCTCCCCATGCACCATCTCCATGTCTGCACCGGTGAGCTCATTAAAGAAGGTGCGGATAGCGTCTTCGCCGGAGTGGCCGAAAGGCGGGTTGCCGATATCATGTGCGAGGCAAGCAGATGCGATAACTGAAGCAAGCTCGTGGCGATAAAACTCTTTGAAGTTGTCGTCTCCGCCGTGCTTTGCGGCGATCATTTCGCCTACGGCCTTGCCAAGCGAACGACCTACGGACGCGACCTCCAGACTGTGCGTGAGCCGATTGTGCACAAACACAGCACCGGGGAGCGGAAATACCTGAGTCTTATTCTGCAGTCTGCGGAAAGCTGAGGAAAAAATAATGCGGTCATAGTCGCGGATAAAATCATTTCGTACAGGATCGAAGACGGACCCGGTAGCTCTTTTACTACCCGTACGCTGCGCGGTATATAGCGACTGCCAATTCATGGTGTAATATTAGTAGAGAAATTCCAAAGGTGAAATTCCAAATCCCAAAGTAGAAAATATAGGCTTAACACAAAGGACACGAGGTTTGCACAAAGGTCACTAAATGCTTTGTCACGTAAAAACGGGGCACAAAGGTCCTTTTAGAGGAAATTGAAGTAGAGCTCTGGTGTGGTGGACAGTTTCCAGACTACAAGGAGTAATTTATGAAATTGGGGTACTGCATCGCAGCACCCCTACCCTACTATTTTATTATTTGACCTCTTCTATCCCTTATCCTCCTTATTGCACTCGCTGATGAAATAGTCGGTTTGTCTTTTGCCCCAGTGTGGCTGGGTTATGTCCTTACCCTCTTCTTTAGGGAATAGGGCATTAGCTTTTTCGAAGTAAGGCAGGGCGGCCTTCTTGCCTCCTCCAAACTGCTTGGGGGTGAAGTAGGTGCTGGTACCCTTTACGTAATACATGCGTGGATTGTCCGGGTTCTGCTCTTTTGCGCTCTCGAGGTTTTGCTGAAAGACCTGGCCATATTTCTGCCAGCGGTTCATGGGGTCTATGCCAATTCGGGAGTTTGCTATCATGGCAGCAAGTACGTAAGTATCATCAGTCTCCTTCTTCAGCAGCGCCACAGCTTCTTCTCTTTCTTTCTCTGCCTCATCGAGGTAGGCGTCGCGCTTGGCCGCATCAGGTTCAAAATAATTGAGTGTGACTTTGCTCAGCGCTACGTAGTAGTGAGTGGCCCACTCATTGTCCCACTTTTTGGCAATGAGGCCAAGCTTATTTGACTGCTCAATGCGCACATCCTGACTGTTTGCGGTGTCGAAAGCGGTGAATGTTTTGTCGAGCACAGCCTTGAAATCCTGTGCCTGTGATGTAAAAGTGCCGATAGCAAGAGCAGCGGCGAGCATTGTTTGTTTCATTTCTGTTCGTTTTATGTTTTGGATGAGGTTGAATATTATAGTTCGTCTTTGCTGAATTCTGTAAGTGACATGTTCACGCCGAAGAAGATGGTACGGTAGAGAGCGGGTTTGATTTCACTCGCAACGATGTTCCCGCTTTTATCCGGGACGTAGCGATAGCCAAACACATTCCTGGCATTTGTAACATTTTCTACGCTTACATAGAATACTGTGAACCATTTACCAAAGCTGCGGAGGTACGCTGCTGAGATCGAAAGACTGTTATATTCTTTGGTCTTGTCAACCATAAAGTTGTTTCTTTCTTCGTATGTTCCTGACGCGCCTCGATAGGGGTTGTAATAAGGCCGCCCACTGGCATGGCTCCAGGTCGCGTTTACGCTGGTCTTTATAGCATCTATCCAATATTTGCCTACTATATTCAGGTTGTGATTAGCAATGTATGTAGGTGTGGCTGAGGTAAGGTAGTTGCCAAACTTTCGTTTGGTGTCTATGTAACTGTAGGAAATCCAGTAGTCAGCATTCTTTATAGTCTTCTTATCGCGGTAAAACACCTCCACACCTTGTGCGTAGCCGTTGCCTTCATTGGTAACTGTAGTGGTGTAGGTTATGACACGGTACGTATTAGGATTGAAAGCTGTTGGCCTTTCCCACACCAGGCGATCATACTGTTTATAGTATCCTTCAAGGCGCAGCGTACGGTTGTCCTGGCTCCACTGCCAGTTAGCTATGTAGTGCGTAGCCAGCGACATGAGTGGCTTATGACCTACGAGTAAGTATGTATTTGGCGCTTCCTGGTAAAACATACCTCCTGCAAGGGATGCCTGGCTGTGTACGCCTGTCTTCAGCGCCATTGACAGACGAGGCGCTACAACATCCGTATTCAACAGCGCACTGCGTTCATATCGCACACCTGGCTTTATGGCGATACGGTTTACCGGTGTCCACTCCAGTTCTGTATAGCCTGCGACAAGTGTTTCGGTAAAGCTATTACGATAGCGATAGACCGTATTCGTCGAATCCGTGAAATTCAAATCGCGACCGAGACCAAAATTCTGCACCTCGGTGCCTACCAACAGGTTCATGCGGGCATTCATATACTTCTTGCCTTCTAACCTAAACTGGCGGCGGTATTCATCCTGGTGGGTATGGAATTTTCCCGAGCCAAACGCGTAATCGTTGTCGGTGTAGTTCTGGCTTACTGAAGCTGCGGTGTACAGCATATACTTGTGCTTGAACATCTGCTTGTAAGACACATTGCTGTAATAGTTTTGGTCATTTACCAGGTAGCTCACGTGTCCTGCGCTATCAGTACCGGGGATCGTAACTCCCGTAAGGTTGTGCTGCGTGTTGAGTGTCACTTTAAGAATGCCGTCCTTGTTGGGCTTCCACATGTAGCGGATGTTGCCATTGCCTCCCTGCGGCACTTTGTAGAAGTCGAAGTTGCTCCTGATAATACCATAGAACGGTGTAAGATTTGTATACCCGCCACCAATGTCCAGGCTACTATTCTTCCATTTCTTAACACCTGAGGCATATGCGCCGGCAAGGTTTGCGCCAAGGTTTATCGTGCTCTTGTCCGGCAGGTCAGTAGTGTTAAGCTCTAACAGACCTGATAACGCCTGCCCATACCGCGCACTGTAACCACCACTGCTGAAGGCAACGCCCTGGTACTGGAATGCGCCAAAGCGGCTGCGCGTGGCCACTCCCGGCGCACCACTGAAGAATGCATTTTGCACCACCATTTCATCAACTATTACCGCGGCTTCGCTAGCATCGCCACCACGAACGAACAGTCCGTTATCGGGACCCGTCTGCTGGGTGCCGGGCAGCATCTGCATTGCCTTTACCACGTCAGCGCCTGAGCCGGCGGTGGTGACAATATCCAGCGGCTTCAGTACAGTCTTCGACTTGTCATTGCTTGCATCGAAAGACCCTGCTGTGATAACGACAGCATCGAGTTCTTTGGGCGCGTTCTCCTTCAGCACTATTACTATTCCGCTGATGTCACCGGTGATGTTCAAAGGCTGACCGCCTGTGGCATGTGTTAGTTCAGAAGCTACGATGGTCTGTGGCCCGGTTTCCGTGGTAGTGAACCTGAATATTCCATTAGAGTCTGCTGTGCCACCATCGATGGTGTTCTCCAGGTAAACACTGGCACCGCGAACGGGCTTCTTCTTATCGTCGAGCACGGTGCCGCTGATCTTGTATTGAGCATGCGTGACGACTGACAGCAGTAAAGAACTAAGTAGTATTGGTAGTGAGTAGCGATTTAGCCTCATGTGTGTTATTTGTGATGCAAAACTATAGTTGTGTACATAGGCAGAGAAATCGATTTCGGCTAAGAAGTAGGGAGTATCGGTGAACGGAGGGATATAGGGGGTGAAAACCTGCCGTAAAATTCCAAAACACAAATTACAAATCCCAAACAGCCATACCGGAGAAACTTCAAGGCGCAATTTCAATTGTCCTAAAAAAGCTAAGGGCCTCCTGAGGAAGCCCTTAGCGTAATGAGAAATTGAACTATCTTATTGTCCGCTTATGTATTCGTTGAGCTCGGTGCGGCTGGCATCGAAGCTGAATACATTACCTACTTTGAAATAGTTATTGCGGTCTGTGCAGCGGTCGTAAGCATACTTTGCAAAGTCGAGCTTAGATGCCTCAAAGGAAAACAATTTGCAGAGCGCAACGACCTGGTCTGTGTTAACACAATTTGAGGCAAGCACGCTTTTAGCCGTTGAGAGTTTTGTTTCGTCAAAGCTGGCCTTGTTGATGGTTTCCTTAGCAGAACGGAAGCTATTTGCATCCATTGCATAGCGGCAATTGTTACCGCGTGCAGGAGGAGGTGGTGGTGGCGCATCGCCATAGTCATTGCCACCGTAGCCCATATTCGTGCTGGTGGTAGTGGTAGTGGTGCGGGTAGTAGTGGTGGTTGAGGCCATATTAGGGTCACTGATATTAATGTTCATATTGACACCACCCATGCCACCACCAACGGAAATAGACGCACCGCCGCCGCCTGGCATGCCGCCAGTAGTTTGTGTAACGGTTGTCTGTGTGACCGTTGTGCCACCCATTCCCGGAGGGGGCGGTGGAGCAGGCTGGCCATAGTGCATTACATATACATCAGCAGGTGGTGCATAGTTTGGCACTACCGGCGTAGCCGAGAAGTAACGCATTTTCAGCTCGCCGTCTTTTGTAGTCTTAATCTTGTACGTAACATCGGCATAAGCGCTTGTACCAGGGTCTACCACAGGTACATTCTTAGATATTTCGGGCTTAGAGGGGTCTTCAAATAATATCTTAACTGCATAGTTTGGCTGAGCCAGGCCATCGATTCGCACGTTCGTCATAGCTATCGTGTTCTGCTTCTGACCGTTAAGGACGAGGTAGAACTTATAGCCGTCTTCAGAGAAGATAGTGAGGCTACTCTGGGCGAAACCGGCAAACGGTAACATTGCCAGCACTGCAATGAATAGTTGTTTCAACTTCATAATTAGATTTTTACGCTGCAAAAATAGTATTTAACTGTCAGGCACAACATGCCATTTATTGGATTGTTATGTTGCAAAAATACTGCCATGAAGCCGTAACGTACATTAAATCACGTTGCGAAAATGTGTAAAGATGTTGCGTAGGTGCAAATTATCAGCGCAATACATATTACAGAGTTGAGACCTCCGTGAAGGGTGGCAGGAATTCGTTATTTTAGCCATCCCGATGGAACATCATATTGGCCAATACGAAATATTCATTTTCATTGTATGTGTTACGGCATTATTGTCGTATCTCAACCATCGTTTTGTGCGCTTGTCTCCTACCATAGGAATCATGGCATTGTCGCTTGCGTTCTCCATCCTGGTAATCTCCCTGCAGGGATTTTTCCCGGATACTTACAAATCTCTGAAACTCGTAATGTCATCAATAGACTTTCATAAGCTGTTGATGAACGGGATGCTCGGATTCCTGCTTTTTGCGGGGGCTATACATATCGATGCAACGAGTCTGAAGGCAGAGCGATGGCCAATAATAGGTCTCGCCACATTCGGAACATTTCTGTCTACGGCCATCATAGGGACTCTTTTCTATTTTCTGCTGGGGGCGTTCCAGATAAATATCGACTTCATTTATTGTCTTCTGTTTGCTGCGCTCATATCGCCAACCGACCCTATAGCTGTGCTAGCCATTCTGAAACGGACGGGGCTGCCACAGTCGCTGGAATTGAAAATTGCCGGTGAATCGCTTTTTAATGACGGGGTGGCAGTAGTGATATTCTTAACGCTGTACCAGGTGGCCCAAACAGGCCTGGACAACTTATCCGGTGGACAAATATCAATACTCTTTCTGCAGCAAGCCGGCGGAGGATTAGTTTACGGTGCCGTGCTAGGCTATGTGACTTTCTTCGCCATACAATCAATTGACAAGTATGAAGTAGAAGTGCTGATAACGATAGCGACGGTGATGGGTGGATACCTGCTTGCAGAGCTGATTCATGTCTCCGGCCCCCTGGCAATGGTGGTGGCCGGCATAGTAGTTGGCAACAAAAGTAAAACCGCGGGCGTGTCCGACATTACCCGTGACTATCTCCATAAATTCTGGGAGCTTATTGACGAAATGCTGAATGCGGCCCTCTTCATGCTGATCGGCTTTGAAATGCTGGAGATAAAATTCAATTATGTAATCCTGTCTGTAGGCACTATTACTATCTTCCTCGTATTGTTTGCCCGGTGGGTATCCGTAGCATTGCCCGTGACAATACTGCGGGGGTTTGTATCATTCGAGAAGAACGCTATTCTTATCCTAACGTGGGGTGGCCTGCGCGGTGGTCTTTCGGTAGCCCTTGCGCTGTCGCTTCCTAAAGAAATGTATCGTGACCAGTTTGTTGCGGTCACCTATATGATAGTCGTCTTCTCCATCATTGTACAAGGTCTTACAATAGACCGTGTATATAAACGCCTGAGTGGTGGCAAGGGTGAATAGAACCATTCTATCAATTACTTATTTTCTGCTCAAAATCGAAAATATTTATGTTCTTTGGCGATTTGAATCGAAAATTATTATGTTTTTTAGGGGTTAGAATCGCAGAATATTATGTAATTTAGCGATTGTAGTTGCCAATTATGATAAAAAGAGCGCTAAAACCAACTCTGAGAGGTCGCCTTTTCAAAGGGAAAGCACTTCTTCTTTTTGGTCCCCGACAAGTGGGCAAAACGACTCTCATCGAAGAGATGCTGAATGAAACCGGCGACAAATGGCTATACCTGAATGGCGACGACGCCGACACAAGAGAATCTCTCACGAACCAGTCAGCTACACGCCTGCACACTATAATAGGAAACCATAAGCTGGTATTTATCGAAGAAGCTCAACGTATTACCACCATAGGCGTAACGCTAAAAATTATCACCGACCAGATAAAGGATGTGCAAGTTGTGGCAACCGGCTCCTCGGCATTCGAACTCTCCAATAAGGTAAATGAACCGCTCACCGGCAGGAAATATGAATTCATGCTCTACCCACTGAGCTTTAAGGAGATGACGGAACACCATGGGTTTCTCAAAGAGAAGGGAATGCTGGAACACAGAATGATATATGGATATTACCCTGAAATTGTGACCAAACAACACGAAGAAAAGGAGCTATTGAAACTACTTGCCAATAGCTATCTATACAAAGACCTATTAGTACTAGAGCAAATAAACAAGCCGGTGTTGCTGGGAAAAATCCTAAAAGCGCTGGCTTTGCAAATAGGGAGCGAGGTAAGCTATAATGAACTGGCGCAGACTGTAGGGGCTGACAAAGGCACAGTAGAGAAATATATAGATCTGCTTGAAAAAGCATTTGTAGTATTCAGGCTGCCAGCATTGAACCGTAACGTACGCAATGAAATTAAGAAAGGAAAGAAAATCTATTTTTACGACTGCGGCATACGTAATGCTATAATCAATGACTTCAGGGAAATACGAAACCGGACAGATACCGGAGCGCTATGGGAAAACTTCGTTATTGCAGAACGAATAAAGCACCTGGCGTACCATAATGTAGATGCCAAACTGTATTTCTGGCGAACAACGCAGCAACAGGAAATAGACCTTGTAGAAGAGCACGAAGGCGGTAGCCTGTATGCGTTTGAGTTTAAGTGGGGTAAAGCCACCAAGGTTCGCTTTTCCGCAACCTTTACCGAAAACTATCCCGATGTGAAGACCAAAATTATATCGCCAGATAACCTGGAGGATTTTGTGCTATCGGAAGTATGATCTAAAACTTAGGACAAACCATCTTCTTGGCCATCCCCTTATCGGTGAAATCGCCGATGTGGAAGAGTGTGATCTCAAATCCACCATTCATATTACTGGCGGGCTTCAGGGAAGAAACGTTTACGTCGTAGCTGACGCCAATAGCCATGCTGTTGTACTTAACCCTGACAACAGGTATTATCGCATCTGCCACACGATAGAATGCACCACCAGACAGCGTGAATGATGTGTACTCGCCGGTGAGTTTCTGCCAGCTTACCAGGCCACCCGCCATGATCTCTTTGTAGGTGCCCTGCATGGCATAGTTTACCTGGAATTGCGCAAGGATGTCTTCGTTTACATCAAAGCCCATGGCGGCATTACCGTTAAAACGCATATTCTGAGTAAGGTCGGGCACACCGAAATAAGAGAATTTAGGCTTAGTGAAGTGATAACCTGATGCACCGAGCACAACGGTCATGTTGCCGGCAAGTGTGGTGTTGTAGTTGATACCGGCGCCGAGGTCCCAAAACGAAAACTGATTTGTGGGGAAGTTCTCCAGCGAGGGAAGGTTAGGATCAAAACGACCGCCCTGGAACTGATTATTGAAAGTCGCCTTGGCGGGGTCGAAGCTATACTGGATGTGCCCACCTGTGAAGCCTACCGAAAGATAGGAGTTGGTTTCAGGGTTCATGCACTTGTTATAATTCACAGCAGGATAGATACCAGTGATACGCTGATCTACGCTGCCGGCCTTATCCTGGAAACCGAGGACCCCGAAGCTGAAGAAGTCATTGGACATCTCACTAAGCTGGGTGCGACCTTCTGCACTGAGCAGCTTGGTTTCGTATGGATGGCTGATAGAACTCCATTGATTCCGGTAATAGACGCCCACTTTATAATCACGAGCAAAAACACCCGTCAATGCGGGATTGCGCAAGATTGAAGTCTCATAGAACTGAGAAAAGTGAATGTCGGCCTGCGCAAATACGGCGCGTGGCCCAAAAAATGCGGCAAGCAGCAGAAGGAGCCCGAGCATACGCCCGCTTCTGCAATAAATATGGATAGGTACTTTTTTCATGCTCATAACATCAAATTTACTTTAAAATAGTTACATCCCCTTTAATAAATACTTCATCCCCTGTGTAGCAAATAGCCTCTATTATGTACACATAAACGTCAGTATGGGCCGGATTTCCCTTGTAGGTACCGTCCCATCCGTTTGACTCGTCATTTAGTTGTATACCCTCCCTTGAAAACAGAAGCTCTCCCCAACGGTTATAAATGCGTAGTGTTTTTATGACCTTAAGGCCAGCACCTCTCGGATAAAAGATATCGTTTTGACCATCACCGTTTGGCGTAAATGCATTGGGGATGAACACCATACTATTGTCGCAGTATAAGGTAATCGTAACGGAATCCTGTGCAGGGCAGCCATGTTCAGACTTCACATCTATGAAATAGGTTGTGGTTGCGGTCATGCTCGCCACCGGATCCAGGCAGTCGGTGCAACTGAGCGTTTCGCCCGGCCACCATTCAAACCAGGCCATATCGGTTCCAGTCGCCTTTAAGTTGGCTGTGCTGCCTGCAAGCACCCTTTGATTAGGACCTGCGTCAACCGTAGGTAACGGGTATATGGTAAGGAGCACCTGCTGCGTATCCGGTATGCAGTTGCCCAGCTGAGCAATGACGGTATAAAGTGTTGTCTGGGGCGGGTTTGCAACCGGGTTGCCGATGGTGTTGCTATTAAGCCCCGTAGGTGGCAGCCACAGATAAGATGTACCACCTGTGTCAAAGAGCTGAACAGAAACACCCAGACAAACAGCGGTATCGCCCCAGGCCCGACTGGTGGTATGCGTACGCAACCTTACTGTGACTGCTGCTGTGTCTATGCAGCCCCTTGCATCTGTGCCGGTGACCGTATAGGTAGTTTCTACAGCAGGCGTTGCAGTGGTAGGATTGCACGTGGTGCAGCTAAGTGTAGTGGGAGGTGCCCAGGTGTAAGTAAGCGCTCCATTGGCAGTAAGCGTGGCAGTGTCGCCGACACAAACTACCGTATCTCCGCTAGCATTGACCACCGGTGGTGGCTCAACAAGGATGGTGCCTGTTGTGGCAGCCTCGCAACCCCAGGAGTTTTTCACCTTCAATGATACCGTATAACTACCAGCCGCAAAGAAAGTATGTGAAGGAGAAGCTGTGGTGCTCGTGTTGCCGTCAAAATTCCATTCCCATGAATTCACGGGATCCCAGAGCGTAGTGGAGGAGTCGATAAGGTTGAATGGAACACCAACACAAACAGGACTAGGGAATGAAGTGAATTTAGGTGTGATCTCATCAATGAAGATGGTGTCGCCCGTACTGGACGACTGGCAACCCGTATTGTCTGTAAGGATGAGTTTGGGAACATACATGCCCGGCACGGTATACCAATGAGAAATAGTATCAGTAAATGACACAGCACTTGTGACACCATCAGAAAAATCCCACGTTATGTAGGGCACATTAGATAGTGCGGCGGTGAAGTGTACCAATTGTGGCACACAACCATGGTCCGGCGTAAATGTAAAGGCGCCTGCGTATCCGTAAATGTTCACCGGACGCTGCACAGTGTCTTTGCAGCCGAGCCCGTCAGTGGCTATGAGGACAACATTGTACAAGCCGGGGAGCAGATACATGTTAGTAGGTGAGGTGATCACCGAACTTGTGCCATCACCCAGGTCCCAGTTGTAGGATACAGCACCGGAACTGAGGTTTGTGAAGTTCACAAATAGTGGCGGGCACACGGAAATGGAATCACTCATTTTGAACTGAGCATGCGGCTTGGAGATGTATATATAATTGGTACGGATGGTATCGTCTGTGCAACCGAATATATCTGTGATGACAAGTTGTACCGTGTAAAAGCCCGGTGCTGCATAAGTATGTACCGGTGCCGTGGCGGTAGAGGTAGTGCCGTCACCAAAGTCCCAGAATGCAGTAGCAACCGATGCAAGTGACGGACTGGTAATGGTGAATGGAATAGGTGTGCCTACGCAGGCAGAGGTAGGTGTGGCGGTAAAGGCAGCCGTTGGCTTTGTTGCATTCAGGTTATGCGAAATAGAATCTGAGCACCCTCTGCTGTCTGTGACAATATGCCTGATGGTATAAAACCCGGGCGTTACGTAGGTATGCGCTGTTGTAGATCCGGTGCCTGTAGTGCCGTCGCCAAACCTCCAGAAATGGCTGACAAGCGTGGTGGTGGACACTGCGGTGCTGGCATCTGTGAAGGTAACAGCGAGTGGTACACAACCGGTAGAGGGCGTAAATGTGAAACCGACCGATGGGCCGCCAACATGAACAACGTTCGTATGAGAGAAGGTATCGTAACAGCCGTTGACGTTGCGAATGACAAGCCGCACGGTATGGTAGCCGGTATCAGATACACTGCCGAATACGCGCGTATAAGTAGTATTAGTAGCTCCAAAAACTGGTGTCCACGAGTCCAGGTACCACTGATAGGTGGCGACCTCTGCCGGGCTGGTGGTAGTGGACGTAAATGTGACCGAGGCCCCCTTACAGACGGCTGTGCCACTCGCCGTGAAACTGGGGACAGGGCCGGCAAGGATAATGACATCCCGGGCGGTATCGCGGCAACCACTTGCTATATTATAAGTCGCGAGGGCTACGGTATATGTTCCCACGGAGGGATAGTCGTGAACAGGGTTGTCCAATGTGGACGTAGTGCCATCGCCGAATATCCATAAATGGGTATCGTCGCCAAGAGAATGGTTCCAGAAGCTGACCCTGGTGCGGGGTGAACAATAAACGCTGTCTTCCATGACAGCCATCGGCGAATCGATGATAATAACTACCGTGGAGACGTAAGGATCGCCAAGGCAGTCCCGCCAGGAAGGGATAACTGTAACAGTAAAGATACCGGGCAGCACAAAGGAGTGTGTAACAACGTGCGGTGGCACCGTGGTATCGTCTATATAGGATTCAGTTCCGTCTCCCCAAATCCAATGCCACCGGTCTACCGGGCCGTCGACAATATGAGGTGTAAACACGATAGGCAGGTGGGTACTGTAGCAGACATGTACAGGCGGCACTGTAAATGTTACCTCAGGCGGCTTACCAACCTCTATCCTAACGGTGTCTGTAGTAGTACATCCGTTCTCAGTGGTGACGGTTACCGTCGCAATGTAGATACCTACTGCCGTGTATGTGTGGGATGGCGTAGCGCCTGTGCCCGGTAGTGAGCCGTCGCCAAAATTCCACGAATAAGTGGTGATGGGCTTGGGGTAGGTGTGAACTCCGTAGGGGGAGGGTTCTGACGTCCAGGCATTACCGAAGAATGAAACTGTAAGCGGTACGCACCCGCGACGCGGCGAGGCATCGGCATCGTACCACAAGTTGTAAATCGTATCGCGCTTGACGACTGTGTCCCGGCAACCGTTTGCCGGGTTTACGGCAATCATTGTTATGGTCTTGACACCGTTCGTGGGGTAGCTATAGGTAACAGGATTGCCAATTGCCGCACCAGTGGGTGGCGAAAACATCCAGCTGTAAGTCGTGCCGGCAGCGGAGGATGTACCTGTATAGGTAACGGTGACCGGTGCAGGGCAGGGGTCTACGGGATTGATCGAGAAATCGACCGTAGGACCCGGCATCACAACAATTGGCCTTGTAACGGAAGTGGTACAAGGATTATTGTAGGTAGTGAGTGTAACGGTGTAGATGCCGGGAGTGGACCATGCATGAGAACCGGAAGCACCCGTACTCGTGCCGCCATCACCATAATTCCAGAGGCAGGAAGTGAATGGGGTACCTGTGCTTGTAAAGGACGCAGTTGAGTAAACGCAAATACTATCGGGGCCGGTAAACGACGGCGACATCGTAGCAACAATTACCGGAACAGTAATGGAGTCGACACACCCATTACCATCGGTTACAATGAGCTTTGCGGGGTATCCTCCGGGTGGTGACACGGCCCCATAAGAATGCGATGTAGGCGCACCAGCTCCAGTGCCTCCATCGCCAAAAGACCATGAATAGGTAGCGGGCGGTACTGAGACCGAGCTGGTGCTGGTGAAAGAAACTGTTACGGGAGGGTTACATCCACCGGTACTGGTAAATGCGGCATGAGGCGGAACTGATACATGTATGTGAGATGGCTTTACAAGCGAGCTCTGGCACCCCATGGAGTTCGTAGCAAATAAGCTTACGGTGTAATCGCCCGGTGTAGCATAACTATGAGTGGCCGGTGAACCGGTGGCACTGCTACCGTCTCCCCAGTTCCACGTACATGTAACTGCACCGGCTACGCCACCCAGCGTCGTGCTTGTAAACGTAATCGGTGTATTGGGACATACTGTTGTGTCGCTGGCAGTAAAATTGACGGTAGGCTGCGGATGCACCGTAATGGACATCGTATAGGTGCTGGTAACTCCTCCGTTAGTTGCGGTCAACGTGATAATGTGCGTACCAGATGTGGTAAGATATACCGAAGGATTAGTTAATGTTGACACCCCGGAGCTGGTGCCGAACGTCCAGGAAAAGGAAGTACCGGCCATGGGTGTAGTGGTATTGGTGAAACTGACAAGCAGCGGAGGGCAACCAGAAGTTGTAGAGGCGGTAAAGCCAGCCGTTAGCGCGGAAGCATTGGTACATGCAAATAGCAACAACAGAAATATTAGCTTCCTGAAATGGCCGACTTTGGGGATATTAAGATGTGTTTCCGGCATAACGATAACCTCCCCAAGCGGGGGTGCTATATATAGACGTGCTCTTTTAACAAAAAGTTGGGATTTGTCGGGGAATTACACTTCCGCAGTGTTTCCCGGTTATAAGCACACCCCTAAAAAAGGTCTAGTATAACATATATTGAACTTTGCAGGGTAATAAAATGCAAACAACCAGGCATTTCTACCCGGTTGTCAAACTATCTTAGGCTATTTCCAGCACCGCCTTATTTGGCAGTCTTTGATTTGAACTTGGCTATTGCATTACGAGTAAAGTCGCTGAGCACGAGGTGGCCGCTGATGGCTGCACGCTCTGCGAGGAGTACGTCCCAGTTTTCTGTACCATGCCAAAGAACCTTTTTAAGTTGTGCCATCGCCTCAGGGCTACTATGAGCCAGGCGCTCTGCCAGGCTGTTCACCGAGTCATCCAGTTCTGTCACGGTCTTGTGGATCTCAGAGTAGAGGCCATGACGTTTAGCCCACTCAGCCGAGCGCCAGCCAGTGGCATCTATAGCCAGTTGCGATAGGCCGGAAACGCCTACTTTGCGTTCCACAGCAGGGCCTACAACAAACGGGCCTATTCCCACAGCCAGCTCACTGAGCTTGACAGATGAACCTTCTGTAGCAATTGCATAGTCGGTAGCTGCGACCAGGCCAACGCCACCGCCCACTGCCTTTCCCTGCACACGGCCAATGATAAGCTTATGACACTTACGCATGGCGTTGATAACATGAGCAAAGCCGCTGAAGAAACGTTTTCCCTCAGCTTCGTTGCTGATAGCAATGAGCTCGTCAAACGATGCACCAGCGCAGAATGCACCCTCTCCCGCACTTCGCAGGATAATGACCTTTACACGATTATCGATGCCGATATCGTTGATTGTCTTCGCCAGGTCTGTGAGGATGGCGGAAGGTAATGAGTTACTGGCAGGGTGGAAAAATTCGATGGTGGCTATACCATGCTCTATTTCATGGTTAACGTAACCTTCAGTGTGGCGCATAGCGTGTGTTTTTTGTTAATGAATATAGCGGGTGAGGTTGTTATAATCTCCCGTTTACAGCGCAGGGCAACTAACTATTTCAATCACAATGTGAACCAAAGCTAAAGATAAAACAGTGAATATTTCGCCAATTATGCATAAAGATTGCATGTAATGGCATAGGTTTTACCAATAGCTCGTGGTTAAAACGACATTTCCTTTACGTCAGCCGCAATGGTAAGACGCCCGGCGGTTTTAGCCTTTATCTCCTCTATTGTAACGCCGGGTGCATGCTCGATACATACAAAACCTTCCGGAGTCACGTCGAACACGCCCAGGTCAGAAACCACCTTCTTTACGCAACCAACCCCTGTGAGCGGAAGGGTGCATTTAGGCAGCAGTTTGCTTTCCCCCTTTGGGTTTGTGTGCTGCATGGCCACGATGATGTTTTTGGCGGCGGCAACAAGGTCCATAGCGCCACCCATGCCTTTTACCATCTTGCCAGGTATCTTCCAGTTGGCAATGTCGCCATTGTCAGCTACCTCCATGGCACCCAGCACAGTTAGGTCAACCTTTCCTGCACGTATCATGCCAAAACTCATGGCGCTGTCAAAGAATACAGAACCCGGAAGCGTTGTGATGGTTTGCTTACCGGCATTTATAAGGTCCGGGTCTTCTTCGCCCTCCCACGGGAATGGCCCCATGCCGAGGAGTCCGTTCTCGCTTTGCAGGATTACGTTTACTCCCTGTGGAATATAATTGGCAACAAGCGTCGGAATGCCAATCCCAAGATTCACGTAAAAGCCGTCACGAAGTTCCCGTGCTATACGCTGTGCTATTTGTTCTTTGTTTAATCCCATACCCCAAACCCCTAAAGGGGCTTTTTACCTCAAATCCCTGACGGGATTTTCGTGTTATTAATAGTTATGAAAATTGATTGTCTTTTTACTGTCGAACAGTTCATCTCTTTTGGCCTGATCCCCGGTTCCCCTTCAGGAGTTAGGGGTTTCTTTTCCTCACAGTACGTTGCTCGATCCTCTTTTCATAATTGCTGCCCTGGAAAATACGGTGCACGTATATGCCGGGAACATGAATGTAGTTTGGATCCAACTCGCCCGGCTCAACCAGTTCTTCCACTTCGGCAATCGTAATCTTGCCAGCCATAGCCATCATGGGGTTGAAGTTGCGGGCGGTGTCTTTGAACACCAGGTTACCCAGACGGTCTCCCTTCCAGGCCTTCACGATAGCGAAGTCTGAATCGAAAGCGTGCTCCAGCAGGTATTTCTTACCATTAAACTCGCGTACCTCTTTGCCCTCTGCTACTTCTGTGCCCACACCTGCCAGCAGGAACACGGCCGGCATGCCGTAGCCACTAGCCATGCAGCGCGTAGCAAGCGTACCCTGCGGTATCAGCTCTACTTCCAGTTCGCCGCTGAGCAACTGACGTTCAAACTCTGCATTCTCGCCTACATAAGATGATATCATCTTCTTTACCTGCTTCTGTTGAAGCATAAGACCGATGCCAAAATCGTCAACTCCGGCATTGTTTGAGATGCAGGTAAGGTTGTTCACTCCCTTCTTTACCAGTGCTGCAATACAGTTTTCCGGTATGCCACATAGGCCAAAGCCACCTAGCATGAGAGTAGCGCCCGATGGTATATCCTGTACGGCGGCATCAGCGCCGGCCACTACTTTATTCATTTGTCCTGATTTAGCTGCGAATTTAGCGGATAGTTTTTGAATAGGGGAATTGGGAATTAGGGATTGGGTCCCGATAGCTATCGGGAGGGATTGTGTTCATTGTTGTCGCTGATACGAATAGATCATCGCCTGCACAGTGATTTTGATGAGGAGTCCTACCCGCAAAAGCTATGCTTTATGAGACCCAGCCTTACTGTATTGACGGTTGCAAACCGCCTCCTTGCGTGTGGCACAGGTTGGCTTACGCAGAGGTCTACGCGCCGAACCTGCGGCAGTGAAAGCTTTGGAAACGGGTGCTTATTGCTTCCTGATATAAACGGGCACGCCTGCCTCCAGGAAACGGTAAAGGTCATCCACATCGGAGTTTTTCATGGCTATGCAGCCATCCGTCCAGCCTACTCCCATTTCTATCATGTCGTCGCCGCCCTTCCATATACCGTGTATACCTACATCGCCGCCTATCTCGGCATCGGCAGGTATGAGGCCACGCTTTTTCAACGCGTTGAAGTGCATGTAGGACGAGTCGTTAGGATAGTCGATTTGAATAAACTTGTTGTATCGTGCACTTGGGCGCTTATTCAGCACCAGGAATTTTCCTTCGGGCGTGCAGCGGTCGCCCTTCATTTTCTTGTCTTCTTTTGGCTTGGGGCCAAAGACCACTTTATAGCTACGTATCTTCTTTCTGCGATAATAGACATCAAGCGAAAAGCGGGACTTGTGAATGACCACCATTAGCTGGCTTTTGTCCAGCGTATCAGGGTTGATGGGCACGTTTACCACTTCGTGGGGCCTAATAACGTGTGTTTCTGTTACCCGCTTCCCATTCTGTGTGTACTGTATCTTCCTGATGATGGTGCCATCGGTCTTACGCACTTCTTCCAGTACACGCACATCCTGTAGCTGGGCCATGGCAGCAAACGACAATGACAAAAGGCCGAGCAGGCAAAGTGCATACCTACGAACTGGCTGTAGCACTAATTTCATTCTTTATTTAGCTGCTTATATTCCTCGTAGGAGATCATTTTATAATCAGGTGGTATCTGAAAAGCCGAGGTGGCTACAGGTGTAACGTCCATAGTCTCTGCGTCGAACCTCATGGAGATGCCACTTGGTTCTTTGTAGGCAAAGCTGAGCGGGAAAAAGGGTGCATCAGGAAAACGGTTGAATGTAACGGCCTGTACGGGTTTCCATTCCTTTGTATAAAGAATCTCCGTGGTGCTACCATCGGTATATCTCAGTTTGCCTTTGAATACAGTAGTGCCGGCTACTTTGTGTTTTTGCTCTGATTCGCGCTCAACAGTGAAGCCCTTGTATCGCTCCTGCTTTTTCACCAGGTCGTCCATGCTGAGCTGGATGGCATATTTCTTACCCTCACGACTCTGCAAAGTGTAGATGGCATGCTTTTCACAATAGAGCAAGGTTACGTCTTCGAACCCGTTATCCATCTTCAGCTCTTTCTTTATCTCGCCGTCTTTGATGGAGAAAATATAAATTCCCTTTATCACTTCTCCCTCTGGTGTGGTTAGCTCCACCTTATAGGTAAGCGTACCCTCGGTAAAGGGTTTCTGGGCCGCAGCACTGCCTGCGCATAGCAGCAGGCACAGGAGCAATATGAGTGCGGAATGTCTCATAAATATGGATGGGGCCAATAGCTGGTGCGGAAAGAATCCCGCTTAAAGGGTTACAAATTACAAATATTATAACAAAAGGGGTAGTGGGCAGGATGTTTATTTAACGGTTGGGGCTGATAATTGGCGTAAATTCGTAGCCCTACATAAATTCGACAAATGAATCGATTGAAAAGCAGGATAAGTGCGCGTGGACTTCTTGCCGGAGCATTGCTATCGGCAACGGGCTTTTTCTTCATACGGGCCAGTACCGGCGATCCCTATTTTGAGATATCAAAGAACCTGGACATCTACAGTAATCTATTTAAGGAGCTGAACTCGTTTTATGTGGACCCCATAGACCCGGGCAAGCTGGTGAAAACCGGCGTTGACGCCATGCTGATGGACCTGGACCCATATACCAACTTCATAACGGAAGCAGATATAGAGGAGTATGAGTTTATGACAACTGGCCGGTATGGTGGCATAGGAGCTAACATGCAGCGCAAGGGGGACGACATCTACGTTGCAGATGTGTATGAAAACAGTCCCGCACAGTTGGCTGGCCTTCATCCCGGCGACATGGTGGAGAGCATAGACGGCCAGCCGCTGAAAGGAAAGAACGTGGATGACCTGGGCTCGCTGCTGAAGGGCTCTTCCGGTACACAAGTGAAAATGCGGGTGAAGGATGCCTATACAGGAACAACATCTGAGAAACTGATAACAAGGGGTGAAATAGAAATCTCAAGTGTACCCTATGCCGGATTTGTGGGACCACAGGCTAACATCGCCTATGTGCGACTTACGCAGTTCACGCAAATGTGCGGCAACCAGGTGAAGGATGCCTTTGATAGTCTGAAGAAAGTGCAGCCGGATCTGAAGGGACTTGTGCTGGACCTGCGTAATAATCCCGGGGGGCTGCTGGATGAGGCTGTGGCTGTCTGCAACATATTTGTAGACAAAGGACAACCCGTAGTGAGCACCCGCTACAAGATCCCCGAGATGGACAAGGAATATAAGACCGGTCTGCCTGCGTGGAATAAAGACCTGCCTCTGGCAGTGCTTGTAAACAAGTCTTCGGCATCGGCATCTGAGATAGTTGCCGGTACTATACAAGACCTGGACAGGGGTGTGATAGTAGGAGAACGTTCCTATGGCAAGGGCCTGGTGCAGGTAACACGTCCACTGGGCTTTAAGAGCCATTTGAAACTGACCGTGGCCCGCTACTATACACCAAGCGGCCGCTGCATACAGGCACTGGACTATACACACCGCAACGCTGATGGCAGCGTGAGCACGTTTGCCGATTCGCTTCGCAAAACCTTTAAAACCCGCAATGGCCGCGATGTGCTGAGTGGAGGAGGCGTGTCGCCTGATGTAACGGTGAAGGACGAACCAATGAGCCATGTTGCGGCAACATTGTATTCCAAGAATTACATCTTCGACTATGCTACCGAGTATGCTGCAAAACACTCCTCCATACCGGACCCTACAAAGTTTTCGCTAACGGAGGCAGAATTCAGCCAGTTTTCTAAATGGCTGGAAAACAAGGACTATTCTTACAAGACGGAAACAGAAGTGCAGTTTGATACACTGAAGAGCATAGCGGTACGTGAAAAGTACTATGACAATGTGAAGTCGGAATTTGAAGCACTGCGTACTAAACTGTCTCACGACAAGAAGAGCGATCTATTGAAACATAAAGACCAGGTGAGGCACGTACTGGAGAGCGAAATTGCTTCGCGTTATTACTACACCCGCGGACGTATGGCGCAGACCATGCAGTATGATAAGGAACTGGACAAAGCTGTGGCCCTCATTAACACACCTGCAGAATATAAAGCATTGCTGAAACCGGGAAAGTAGCGTGGTTAGTGGATTACATCGTAAAGATGTTGACAGCGCCAATGACGATAATAAGCAACACAACTGCCACTAATATATAAGTGGTAGTGTCTGATTCGCTGATGCGCTTGGTTGCGTACTTGATGTTCATCAGAACAAACCTACCAAACAATTCTTAAAAAATCAAAGGATTTCTTTGATAATTAACTATTTACACCAACTTTTTCATTAGCATTTCTGTTTTTTGGAATGCGTAATAATTTTCGGTTAGTGTTGCCGGCATTGACCGTATGCTCGTCAATTATGCATATGGCTTTTGTAGTGATGTAATTGCCGGTTGAAAGATCACCCAACTGCAAAGGCAGTGGGTGACACTTCGCGGCGGCGTTCATAAAAAGATGGATAGGAGAGAATGCAATAGTGTGGGTCTTATGGGGGCTGTTTTCCTCTGTTTTCGTTTCGGGGAATTAGCATGTTTCATGAATGTGAGGAGCATTTCATGTTTATGCTGCCTGCGCGTAACGGAATGGGCAACCCGGGTGTAGTAAACTCCCGTTGGTTGAGGGTCGGTAGAATGTTGTAAGTCTGTATAGTTCCTTTCCATGCCTCCTGTTTTTTTGTTTTGTGAACTAATTTGTTGACGCTATTCCACAATTCTGCTATGCCGCCTGTCCTGTCTCTATGTAGAACACCTCTTCCTGTACTACTTCCACACCTATCTCCACCAACAATGGTGCCACATTTTCCTTGTGCCTGTCAGCAAGCAGCAGTGCCTTGGCGGGTTCTTCAGTAATGCGTACATATGCAGGTAGTTTTTCCTTCAGCGCGGTAAGTACTTTTTTCCAACTGCTGCCTTTGCGTGTTTTAAGCGCCGGTGTGCCCAGGCGAAAACCCGCAACACCATGTCCGGTGCCGATACTGCGGCGCTGAGCAAACAACGCAGCTTTATTTGCAGCACAATAGGCATGTGCTATTCCAAACGCTGTCTGTTTAGCCTGTGCCAGGCACATGAGTTCGTCCTCAAATCTGCCTAGCACCTCATTTACTTCTGTTTCTATTGTCTTGTTTATTTCTGCTTCTCGTCGTTCGGCAGCGGCATATCGCTGCATGGCTTCATTAAAATGGATGACAGTGACACTACCGTTGATCCTGCTTTCTGTTTTTGTCTTCATAGGGTATTGCTTGTTTAGGTTTAATGATAGGTAAGTTTAAGCCGCCAGGCTGCTCATTTTTTTCAGCAGGTTATCTACAATCAGGAGTGCATATTTGTCGTAGCGGATATCCAGCATATTCCACAATTGGTAGAATGCAACTGCCTCCGGTCCTGCCAACGCCAAGGTATAGTTCTGCTGATTGCGTTCCAGCATAGTATGAAGCTTGTCTTGCAACTCGTGCATATACTCGTGCAGCAGTTGGCGATGGTCATTGTCCGGGCGGAACTCCTCCAGCATTTCACCACATATCTCATGGAGTGCCTCTACGCGCTGGTAGCTCACGCGAATTCTTATGCTTCTCTTCTTAGCCATGCTGTTACGGATTGAAGTGCCATGTTATATTTTTTCAGAAACTGTGCATCCTGTACATAGATAAGGTTGTATGCACGGGAAAGGCCATTGATAACCGAGCTGTGGTCCTGGCCACCAAAGTAGGCGGCTATCTGGTGCAGGGTAAGTGCTGGAAAATGCTGGCGCAGGAAGAGCGTAGCGATAAAGCGAAGCTCCACCACATTGCGCACACGTGTTTTCATACGGTATGTCTCCGGGCTCATGTCCAGCGCCATGGCTATGACGTGCAGCATGCGCTGGGGTGTTTTGTTTATCAGTTCTGTAGGATACTGTAGCACATTGATGCTCATACCCGTCTTGTTCTTCACAAGCCTTGCGATGGCCACTGCTTGTTTTTCAGCCGGCTTTGTAAGTGTTTCGGCTGTGGTAGCGGATGATAATGTTGCGTAGTACATAAAATATAGTTTTAAAAATTGGTTACGTAGTTATGCAGCCATGCTCTGCTGCGTATGCTGCACGATAAGCGAAGTGGCTGTGTGCAGGCTGTTGTTACTCATGTCGGTGATATAGTTTATAGTATCTTCATCGTGTATGCCATTGGCGCGACAAACGGCCGGCACATCACCTGTAGAGAGATAGTTGAGCGTAATGAAACGGCGACCGATCGTTTTGTAAATCTCATCGAAGCCCGGACGCTGCAGGCGCATACCTTCTATTATTCGCATGCGCATGGTGGCATCCCCCATCATAATGATGCCAGCTACACCGGCCACACTATTGGCCAGCAGCACAAGCAACAACAATACCCTGTCCTTCAGCTTGTGTGCATCATCTATTACCAGCAGTGGTTGTTCCTTCTCCTTAATTACGGACACCAATTGTTTGAGCATAGCAGGTGCTGTACCATCAACTTCGATGCCAACTGCGCAAAGCACTGCCTTCAAAAACGTTTTTCGGTTGTATGATTCGCTACCGGTGACGTAGATCACGTTAGCGTTCTCGCGGGCATATTTTGCAGCAGTAAACGTTTTACCCATTCCGTGCCCTATTGCGATACCATAGGCCATGCCATAATGCTGCGCATCGTTGAAAAGAATGCGAAGCAACAGGTGAGCGCTTGTGTCTGCTGCCTGCCATGTGCCACAATAAAAGCCTACCTGGCGTGCTACATTATACCATATCCCATCGCTAAGCATCTCCCAATTGTGATCAGTAATCTGTGATATGGTGGAGGGGCTTACAGCGTCGAGCGTGGCTGCAGCCTCGGCCTGAGACTGATAAGTGCCTACGTAACGTATGAGTGCCTCTCGTACCTGCTTTTTCTGTTCGTGTGTCATATTGCTTGTTTTATAGTTTTTGATAGTGGTAAAGGGGTTGTTCCTTATTGGGGGTTATTTCGGGTGCCTGCCAGACTGCACTACAACTTTTTTGGCACCTGCAACTGAGATAGGGATGAGTAAATTGTCAATTGCACCACAAAGATATTCCAATTAATTTGACAAATCCAAACTTTTTGGAAAAAATTTCTTACCTTTGTGTCATGTACTTAAGGAACAACCTAAAATTCCTGCGCAAGAAGGCGGGCAAGACGCAGGATGGGCTTAGCTCAGACGTGAATATTGGCCGAACCACCATTGCTAACTATGAAGCCGGTATCAGCGAACCGAATGTGGAGACCCTGCGAACGTTTGCCAAGTATTTTGGCGTGAGTCTTGACGATCTCTTGTCAAAAAACATGGAGCAAAACCAGGCAGAAGAAGATGCCTCCACCGAAAAAGACCTTATGCTGAAGGCGGCCTTTCCGCAAAAAGACAGCGGCATTTATACCGGTGTTCCCCGCATCATAACTGTAGACGCCAACGGCAACGACAACATAATATACGTACCCGTGAAGGCACGTGCCGGCTACCTGCTGGGATATGGTGATGCAGAGTATATGGAAACACTGCCCACATTTCGGCTGCCGGGCCTGAGCAATGCCACTTATAGAATGTTTGAAGTAGAGGGGCCATCAATGGCGCCGAATGTGCTGAATGGAGACCGCGTGATAGGAGAATGGGTAGACAGGCTGGAAGACATACGCGACAACCGAGTATATGTGGTAGTACATGATGGCGGCATAGCTATAAAGCGCGTAGTAAATCGCCTGAAGGAACGTGGCAAGTTGTACCTGAAATCGGACACTATAGCGCACAGGCACGAGTTCCCTACGCTAGAGGTAGACCCATCTGAAATAAAGGAAGTTTGGTATGGCCGAATGAAAATAAGCAGTGACTTCAGCGAACCAGCAGAGGTGTACCACCGTCTTGCAGACCTTGAAATGGACGTAATGGAAATGAAGCGGGCGATAAAGAAATAGAAACCCCCGACCCCTAAAGGGGAGCTTACCACAAATTGGTTCTGTCTGCTGAAGGGATGGCGTTTTTATTAGTGCGTTTTGTACTTTGCAGGACCGTTAAGTATAGGAAGATAAATTAATGTCCATCTTCAAAGAATTTCTAAATAAGCGCACGGCTATCAGCTGCCTGGTGTTCTCAATACCAGTGAGTCTGTTGTTTATGTGGCGGTTTACAAGCATTCGTCACATTCCTTTCTTTAGCGCAGATGCATGGAAGATCTATGCTGTTTTTGTGGTGGTAGACTTTTTCATATTCCTGTTCGTGTTCTTTGTGCTTTATTGGTTGAGTAAGAGACAATAACCCTCCCGGCCTCCCTAAAGGGAGGAGTTATTGAGTGAGCGCTGTACCCATTGATTATTTTGTTTCCCGTGGGCCGGTGAAACGGATGCCGAGACCGGGATGGCCGCTGAGTGTTATTTTTCCATCTTCATATTTCAACCCCTCGGCGAGGTCTTCTTTGAGCAATAGCGGTCCGTCTGCGTCAACTTCATCTAGCAGAGGCAACAAATTGGCTATGGCGGCGGAGCCTATTGTGCTTTCGTTCATAGAGCCCATCATAACAGACAATCCCAAATTACGTGCCTCTTTTATCATACGCATGGCAGGCGTGATGCCTCCACACTTGGTGAGCTTGATATTGATGCCGTGAAACTCATCTGCGCATTTTTTCACTTCGTCTTCGGTGCGGCAACTTTCATCAGCAATAAGTGGTAGAGGGGAAATTGCCTTCAGCTCGCGCATTTCATCGTGGGCGTCGCGTGGCAGCGGCTGTTCTACAAAAGTCACTCCAAGTCGCTTCAGTTCGGGTAAAAGCTGTTTTGCCTGGTCAAAAGTCCAACCTTCATTGGCATCTACCCGAAAATGCGCCGTGGTATGTTGCCTTAGCGCCTCTAGCTTTTGCAGATCCTCTGCACCGCCACACTTTATTTTATAGATGGGCCACGGGTGTGCCGCTACTTTGGCCAGCAAACTATCTATGTTATCCATTCCCAGGGTATAGTCTGTCGAAGGTGTGCTACCCCATTCTATCCCGAGCAGTTTGTAAAGTGGTGTTCGTCGCATCTGAGCCCATAAGTCCCAGCCGGCAATATCTAATGCTGCAATAAGGAAATGCTGCCCGGGTATGAGGTGGTGCAGGAAATGCCAGAAACGCAAGGGATCGGTAAGCGCATAACGCTCGATCATACCCTTCTTCTCGTCCAGCACCTTTATCATATCCTCTACAGTAACATTGTAATATGAGATGGCGGGTGCCTCACCGAAGCCTCGCAGATTAGCCAGGCCCAGCGAAACTACCAGTGTCGGTTGGTGCGTCTTGGTGCCATGGGCAGTTGTGAAAGGGTATTCGAAGGGCAAATTGTAGGAACGATAACTTAATTGCAGCATCGCATAAAATTGCGACTATTTTTGCGCATTGGAAAAAGCTGAGCCGCAGTGAACGATAAGATGCCGAAAATTCCGTTCTGGATATTTGTAATAATTGGTCTGCTCTACTTCACGTCTGTGAGGCTGGACACAATGGATGTAGACGCATCGCAGTATGCAGAGATAAGCCGGGAGATGATGAAGAGCGGCGACTACCTGCACCTATACGACCGCGGCATTGACTATCTGGACAAACCACCGCTGCTCTTCTGGCTCAGTGCCACCAGCATGCGCATATTCGGAGTAAACAATTTTGGCTACAAACTTCCTTCTATTCTTTTGGCATTATGGGCTATATGGGCCACCTACAAGCTGGCCAAGAGGCTTTATGATGAGAACACGGGCCGGATGGCAGCGCTGGTGTTTGCCAGTTGCCAGGGCATGTTCCTCTGGACAAACGACATACGTTGCGACACGGTGCTGATGAGCTGCACCATTACGGCCATATGGCTGATACAGGAATGGGTGGTGAGCCGTAAGCTAGCCTACCTGATAGGGGGCAGCGCAGCCATTGCGCTGGGAATGATGACCAAGGGTCCTATCGCGGCGATGGTGCCGGTTTTCTGCTTTGGTACTGACTGGGTGCTGAAACGTCAATGGCGCAACTTCTTCAGGCTTGAGTATATTCTTGCACTTGTAGTGATAGGTGTGCTTTTGATACCCATGAGCATAGGGCTATACCAGCAGTTTGATATGCACCCGGAGAAGATAGTAAATGGCACAAAGGGACTTTCGGGGCTTCGGTTCTTCTACTGGTCGCAGAGCTTTGGCCGCATAACAGGTGAGAGCCCGTGGAGCAATGGAGCGAAGATGGACTTCCTGTTGCTGAACATGCTATGGGCGTTTCTGCCGTGGATATTCCTTTTTATAACTGCGCTCATCATCAATGTAATTACAGTGGCGAAGCAGAAACTGCGCCTGAATGAATCGCAGGAATGGGTAACGACCGGAGGCTTTGTGCTCACGTACCTGGCACTAGGCTCATCGGCTTACCAGCTTCCACATTACATATTTGTGGCGTTCCCACTGGCGGCCATAATGACGGCTGTGCTGATACGCGATATGCTGGCCGGCAAGTATGGCGGAATATACAAAGTGATGTTGCCGGCACACAAGGTGATAACGTTTCTTCTTTTAGGTGCTGTCGCCGCACTTGTTGGCTATGTGTTTGATGGTGGTGTCCTGGTGCTGACCTTGTGGGCAATAGGCTTAGCCTTCTGGCTCTACCTGCTCTTTAACAAGAAGCTCACGGGCAAATTGTTGATGTTGCCCGCTATCGGTATCATAATTGTAAATGCATTCCTTACAAACGTCTTTTATTACCACCTGATGCAATACCAGGTGGGGTCGCAGGTGGGGAGGTATATTAAGACAAGCGGCATACCGACTAAAGACGTTGTAGTGTACCGGCTTGAAGACCCGATAAATTCGATACAATTTTATGCTGACGGGACGATAGCCGGGGTAGATACCACCGCTTACATACGCGAGCATAAGTATCTGCTTACTATGCCGAAGCATCTTGATGCGCTGAAATCGAGTGGCATATCCTACTCCATCATTAAGCAGGGTGTTTTCTACAAGGTTAGCGAGTTGACGCCCGAGTTCCTAAACCCTAAAGCAAGGGATAAGGCAGTGAAAGAGTACTGCCTTCTGAAAATAAACTGACAAGCGCTATTGTTGCGCACCTACGGAGCGCGTGAAATATCCGGGGAATCTTTTGCTACATAGCTTCAACTCCTAACGGAGTTATTCTTATACTGTTACGCTTCACTATCTGTTCCGGTGTAATTTATAACCGCTCCGCCGCCCCCAATCCAAACAGTGCAAAGTCGTAAATGGCAGGGTCTGCGGGGTTAAACTCTCGAAGGCGTGCGGTCAGCTGTAGTGCATTCTTCCAGTCGGCCTTATCGCTTTCAAGTAGACCAAGCCTTGCAGAGACACGGGCTACATGTACATCCAACGGGCAGATGAGCTGTGCGGGGCTTATCTTCTTCCACAGGCCAAAATCTACACCTGCTTTATCGCGGCGCACCATCCAGCGCAGGTACATATTCAGTCTTTTGCAGGCGCTGTTTCGTAGCGGAGTAGAAACATGCTTACGAGTGCGCTCAGGGTATTCGCCGGTGAAGAACCAATCATGGTAGTGTATCAATGCGCCTTCAACGGTGGTTCCCGAATATTTCTTTGCAGGCACGAACGCATCTTCAAGTGAGGCGTGCTCTTTGTAATGCCTTGTGAGCACCTCAATAAAATAGAGCAGGTCTGTAGCATTAAATGTGCGATGTACAAAACCAAGGAAAGGCTTCAGATCTGTATCTGTATGATTCAGCAGGAAATCATGTGGCGCATTATCCATCCACTGCATCAGCCGGCGGCAGTTGTTGATGATGGTTGTTCGATTGCCCCAGGCAAGTGTGGCAGCGAAAAGCCCGGATATTTCTATGTCCTGCTTCTTAGTAAAGGAATGCGGAATACATATAGGGTCGGCCGCGATGAAGCCGGGCTGATTGTAGAGCGCTACTTTGTGGTCGAGTAGTTTCTTGAGTTGGCTTTGCGCTGACAAATTGTGTTCTATTTCTTTGGCACAAACCTATCGTCTGTAAGCGTGAGCATAAAGTTTTCGAGGTCTGTCTTTTCCTGTTCGGTGAGGTGAAGCGGTTGCAACAAAAGCGAATCGATGTTTACAGGACTGCTCACAGTTTTGTAGGGGTCATCATAGTAGTCTATTACCTCGCGCAAAGTCCGGAACATACCGTTATGCATATAGGGCCAAGTAACGGCCACATTACGCAGACCAGGAACTTTGAACTTTCCGAGGTCTTCCTTGTTACCTGTAATTCCATATCTACCCTCATCTATGTAAGTCTTTCCGTCGTACAAGCCTATGTTCCGAAACTCATCGCCTGTAAAGTCGGTAGAAAAGTGGCAATCGAAGCACTTAGCCTTCTTCCCCATAAACAGTTCTCGTCCCCGAATAGCGGATTCAGATATTGCTTTCTCGTCACCATCCATATACCTGTCGAAAGGGCTCGCGGACGTTTCCAATGTGCGCTCATACGCCGCTATCGCATCGGCCATGTTTGCGGCATTGGGGACGGCGTTGTACACCTTCTTAAACATCGTCTTATAGCGGCGGTCGGCGGTAAGCCTGCGGACAACGGTCGACAGCTTTGCAGCCATTTCATTGGTGTCTGTAACCGGAAAGTGCACCTGATCTTCCAGCGAGGATGCACGGCCATCGTAGAATAACAACGAGCGACCCGAGACATTGGCACAAGAAGGCGTGTTGCGTTTTCCAAGACGCCCACCTACTCCCCTGCTCAGCGCAACAGTGTCAGCAAATCCATGATCAGGCAAATGGCAAGAAGCACAGCTTATGGAGTTGTTGGCAGAAAGTCTTTTTTCAAAGAACAGCCGTTCTCCCAGCATCTCTTTCGTTACCTCAGCACCCGTAGGGACGAACGACGACGAAATACATGCTGCAACAAACGAACCCAATATGACATATCGCTTCCGCATGCGTGCAAAAGTAGCCGAAGAATGGATGTGGCGACCTGACGGAAATCTGCCCTACTAAAGTTTTATGTCCTCCAGGCCAACGATTTTTACTTTTTGTGCGTCTTGTATTAATGCAAGGTTAATGGAACGCCAAAGACTTGCTAAAAAAATTTGGTGATATCACATTTTTTAACTTTTTTGCAGGCAATAACCACAAAAATCTTTCTATAGCATAGACTTCTACTTTACCAACATGCGGCAAATGACGTGATTCCTACATTACGTTTAAACCAGTAGAAGTATATGCAGTTTACCAATCTTACAGATGCAGAACTTGTTCTTGCTTACCAGCAGGGACAGGAGCAGGCCCTTTCCGTGCTGATAGCACGCCACAAGGATGCTGTGTACACGTCAGTATTTATGCTTGTAAAAGATAAATACCTGGCAGAAGACCTTTTCCAGGATACGTTCCTGAAAATAATCAAGACAATAAAAGAGGGACGCTATTGCGAGCAAGGGAAATTTTTGCCGTGGGCTGTACGTGTGGGCCGAAACCTGTGTATGGATCACTTCAGGCGCATGCGTCAGAATGTGACAATCACCCTTCCGGATGGCGCCGATATAGCCACACTAATAGGCAGTATGGAAATGGCGCCGGATGGCCTGGAACGTCGCCAGGTTCAGGACAGTGTGCGCAAACTGGTAGAGGGATTGCCGGAGGAGCAGCGTGAAGTGATCGTATTGCGCATCTATGGCGACCTGAGCTTCAAGGAGATATCTGAGCTTACCGGCGTGAGCATTAATACTGCACTTGGCCGAATGAGATATGCACTAATCAACCTACGTAAATTAATAGCAGACAGGCAGTTAGTTTTGCGTTAGTTTTTTCTGTTATTTTGCAGCATGTCCGAATTACACCGCTTCTTTTACCCCGGGCAACTGACAGCAAACAGCGTCGTAACCCTTGAGTCTGACACCGCGAAACACATCTGGCAGGTACTGCGGATGGATGAAGGCGATAAGATACTTCTGACCGATGGCAAAGGCACGATAGCAACAGGCGAAATTCAGTTTGCCGAACGTCATAAGTGCAATGTGCATGTACGTGACACGAAATTCGAAAAGCGTGCAGGTAAGCAATTGCATCTTGGCATAGCTTTTACGAAAAACAACTCCCGTAACGAGTGGCTGCTTGAGAAGGCAACGGAACTTGGCGTAGCTTCCATTATCCCCCTTGCGTCTGCACGGTTTCAGAAAGCACATATCCGTATAGACAGATGGGAGAAGATATTGCAGTCTGCTATCCTTCAGTCTCAACAAAGCTATCTACCGGAGCTTTGGCCAATGTCGACACTTGCCGAAGTGGCCCAAAAGCTGCAGAAGCTTCCGCAGAAGTACATTGCACACTGCATCGCAGAAACGCCAAGGAAACGATTGTCAGATGTGTTAAAAGGATCGCAAGATGCTGTTATACTCATCGGGCCGGAAGGCGATTTCACTGCCGATGAAGTAAATTTGTGTCTTAAGAATGGATTTACCGGCGTATCGATGGGTGCACAAAGACTGCGCACAGAGACTGCGGGTATAGCCGCTGCGGCACATTTTAACCAGATATCCTAATGCATTTAAAAGCCCTGTTATCCTCCTTAGCACTCGCAACTTCTTTATTTACGGCGCAAGCGCAATCTATGAAGCTTGCTGTACTGGTATATAATGGGGGCGGAGACTGGTATGCCAATCCTACTTCGCTGAAGAACCTGGCTGCCTTTTGTAATGATCAACTACACACCAGCCTGGATACGCGTGAAGCGCACGTAGAAGCAGCCAGCCCGGATATTTTTAATTACCCTTTTGTGCACATGACCGGCCATGGGCGGTGGACTGTGACCGATGCAGATGCCAAAAATCTGCGTAAATACCTGGAAAGCGGCGGTTTCCTGCATATTGACGACAACTATGGCCTGGACCCTTATGTGCGGCCGGCGCTTAAAAAGATATTTCCTGAACTGGAGCTTGTGGAGCTTCCTTTCAGCCACCCTATCTACCATCAGAAATTCAACTTCAGCACCGGCCTGCCCAAAGTGCATGAGCATGACGAAAAACCGCCAAGGGGATATGGTCTGATATACAAGGGCAGGGTAGTATGCTTTTATAGCTTTGAAACAGACCTTGGCGATGGCTGGGAGGATCCCGATGTTCACCATGACGCACCGGAGAAACGTATGGCTGCATTGCAGATGGGGGCTAACCTGGTGCAGTATGTGTTTACAATGAATGGCACGAATACTGCACAATAAACGCAGCAGGAATTTCGTGTTCTGCCGGCTAATATTCTCCAAACATGCATAATGAAAGATGCCGACCAATAGGCCGGCATCCAGGCTTGCAATTCCTCAATAACTATTTCAATATCGTCACGTCCCCTTTAATGTTGACGTCCTCTCCTGTGAAGCATACTGCCTCCATGATGTAGACATAGACGTCCGGTCGGGGTTCTGAACCTTTGTATGACCCATCCCAACCTACGCTGGCATCATTCAGTTGTATGCCCTCCTGCGAATAGATCAATTCTCCCCATCGGTTATACACACGGAATGTTTTGATCACCTTCAGTCCTGCACCACGCGGATAGAATACATCATTCTGCCCGTCGCCATTAGGCGTAAAGGCATTAGGGATAAATACCATGCTGTTGTCGCAATATAGCAGGATCTTGACCGAGTCTGAGGCCTTGCAACCTCTGTCGGAAACAGCGTCGGCGGTATATGTAGTGTTGACCGTCATACTCGCAACCGGATTGAAGCAATCCGTGCAACTAAGTGTTTCTCCCGGCCACCACGTCAGTTTCGCAATGTCCTTGCCAGTAGCTTGTAACTGGGCCGTGCTTCCTGCCAGTACTTTCTGGTCAGGCCCGGCATAAATAGATGGCAGCGGCCAGATGGTAAGTGTGACCTGGTTAGTGTCCGGTATGCAACTACCCAACCTTGCTATTACCGTGTAAATGGTAGTGTATGGTGGTGTAGCGATAGGATTGAACACCGTATTGTCATTTAGACCCAGCGGGGGTAGCCACAGGTAAGTGGTGCCACCGGTGTCAAATAACTGCACAGATACGCCCTGGCACACTGCTGTGTCGCCCCAGGCTCTGCTGATAGTATGCGTTCTGAGCCCAACTGTCACGGTAGCGGAATCCACACAACCACTGGCATCTGTACCTACTACGGTGTACGTTGTTACATCTGTAGGTGTAGCAAGTACGGGGTTGCAGGTGGTGCAACTCAGCGTTCCTGCGCCGGCCCAGGTATAGGAAACAGCTCCATAGCCTGTGAGCGTGGCAGGATCGGTGAGACACACAACCGTATCAGGGCTGGCAGTAACATCCGGCGGAGGGTTAATGACCATATTAGTGGTAAGCGTGGCCTCGCAGCCCCAGGCATTCTTCACCTTGAGCGTAATAGGATATGTACCCGGTGTGGTAATGGTATATGTGGGCGACTGCAGCGTGCTCGTGTTGCCATCGTATGTCCACTCCCATTCGTTGGGTGCCGACCAGTATGCGGTGGACGAATCTATCATTGTAAACGGAATGCCGATACATACCGGATTGGGGTCGGTTGACATTTTAGGATAGATCGCCTCTACCTTAATAGTGTCGAGACCTGTGCTTGACGTCTGGCATCCTGTATTATCTGTAAGTAATAGCTTTGGCACATATGCCCCCGGTGTTGTATAGACGTGGACGATCGTGTCCTCAAAAGCAGTGCTGTATGTAACACCGTCGGAGAAGTCCCAGACTATGTCAGGTACGTTGCTGAGGGCAGCATTGAACGTAACAGAAAACGGAGCGCAACCTTGCAAGGGACCGTAGGTAAATGCGCCCGCATAACCGAAGATGTTGACCGGATGAATTACGGTGTCCTTGCAACCGTACGTATTTGTCGCGATAAGGCGGATGGGATAGAAGCCCGAGGAGATAAACATGTTGCTCGGCGAAGCCACCAGCGATGTGCCTACCCCTCCCAGGTCCCACTCATATGAAATGGCACCCGAACTGGTATTTATAAAGTTGACAAAAAGTGGTGGGCAGACCGACACCGAGTCGCTCATATGGAAGGCAGCAACCGGGTCTGCCACAGTAATCAATGAAGACATCATGACTGCATCTGTGCATCCATGCGAGTCGGTGACCATAAGTGTAACGTTGTAGGTACCTGCTGCAGTGTAGCTATGAGATGGTGTAGCCAATGTGGAGGTAACTCCATCGCCAAAGTCCCAGCTATAGGCAACAATGCCACCCGTAGACGTGCTGGTGAACGAAACAGGACCATTGAGGCATGGGTGTGTATTGCTAGCAGTAAAGGAAGCCGTAGGGTCCCAGGCGGTAATATATGCGGGGTGGTAGGCGGTATCCTTACATCCGATATTATCTGTGACGATCTCTGTTATGTCATACGTGCCCGCAGCAGTGTAGGTGTGTGACGTCATAGGGGTGGTAACAGTTGATGTTCCGCCATCACCGAAAGTCCATTCGTATGAGGCGAGCGAGGTTCCGGCGGCCGGAGTACTTGCATCCGAGAAAATCACCGCAAGCGGGACACAGCCCGAAACCGGAAGTGCTGTGAATGCCGGAACAGGTTTACCTACCGTGATGAGATTTATTCGTACGACCGAGTCATAACATCCCAGGTAGTCTCTTATTATCAGGCGAACCGTATGTTGGCCTGTTGTTGCTACAAATCTCATTCCAGAAATAGGCGTAGCTGTCGACCCGACCAGCGGGCCGGCATAGGTGCCCGGGTAAGGATTCCAGATACTCCAACCATATTCCATTGCACCCCCTACGGAGAATGTAGGCCAGATGGTGACGGAATCATATTTGCAGACCGTACTGTCGTCTACATGTATATCGAAGACAGGAGGTGTAAGATCAATAACAGCCGAGGTGGTGTCTCGGCAACCACTGGCGGCATTATACGTGGCAAGCGTGACGGTATAAACTCCGATAGCCGGATAGTTGTGTAAAGGGTTGTCCACCGTTGATGTGAACCCATCGCCAAACATCCAAAGGTGTGTATCATCTCCCAAAGAGCTATCGCCGAATTGAACACTCGTTCGCGGAACGCAAATGGGGCGAATGTCAATCATAGCCTTTGGCGAATCAACCGTGATATAATTGGTGCGGACAAAGGGTACGCCCGGGCAACCATGATAGTAAGGCGTAACTGTAACGGTGAAAATGCCAGGGATGGTGTAGTTGTGTGTTACCGGATGCGCGCTGGTGTCGTCTATCGTAGTTCCGTCGTCACCAAAGTACCATACCCAGTGGTCTACGGGTCCGGTTACAATAGTAGGATAGAAAGTAACGGTGGTATCGCCATAGCATAAATGAGTAGGTGTAGCGCTGAATGTAACCACGGGCGGCGCACCTACGAGAATCAGGACCGAATCTCTAACGGGACAACCATTTGACGTGACGGCGTCACATACGGCCCAGTAGCTACCCACCTCGGTGTATGTATGTGAGGGTGTGGGGCCCGTGCCACCGGGGGTGCCATCTCCCCATGTCCAGGTATAAGAGCTGAATCCATATGGGTAAGGCGACGAGCCCGGGCCGGGTACAGAAGTAGTAGCAACGGTAGAAAAGCCAACAGTAAGCGGCTTGCACCCGGCATCCGGCGTTGCATGTACATCAAATAAGAGGTTATAAATGACCGTAGTATTAGTGACGGTATCGCGGCACCCTGTCACCGGGTCGATCGTGATCATCTTTACAGTTTTCACACCGTTTGATGAGTAGGTATGTGAAACGGGATTTCCGGTACCTGCACCCGTCTCGAAAACCCAATTATAGAGCGTACCCGCCGGACCTGTAGCAGTATATGTTATTGATACCGGTGCCGGGCACGGCTGTGCCGGAGACGACGTAAAGGTTGCTGCCGGCCCGGTAACGACGTTGATAACGTGGGTAACTGTTTTAGTGCAAGGCGGATTACTGATCGTGAGCGTTACAGTGTAAGTTCCGGGGCTGGAATATGCATGGCCACCATTTACCCCCGTAGTGGTGGGGCTACCATCACCATAGTTCCAGGTGCGCGTTACGTGTGGTGAACTGGTGTTTGTAAATGTTACATAAGAATACAGACAAACCGTAGAAGTATAAGTAAATTCTGCCCGGATGGTGTCAACAATTACCGGGCCGAGCGTTACGGTATCCTTGCAGCCATTGGCGTCTGTAACAATAAGGGAAGGATTGTGGGTGCCAACTGTCGCATAGGTAGCGGTTGGGGTAGCACCCGTACCAGTGCCGGGATCGAAATTCCAGGCATATGTAAGTGGGCCCGCACCTGTACTGGTGCTGGTAAAATTGACCGTTCCCGGCGGATTGCAGATAGCAAATGGCGCCCAGGTAAAGTTGGCGATAGGCGGATTATAGATATGAATATAATTTGTCCTGACGAGGGAGGCAACACAGCCCGATGCATTGGTGACAAAAAGCGTTACCGAATAATCTCCCGGAGTACAATATGTATGCGTAGGGGTAGCACCGGAACTTGTTGGCGATCCGTCTCCCCAGTTCCAGGAATAGGTCATTGGCCCGGGCACCCCACCCGTGGATGTACTAGTGAAATGAATGGGAGTACATGGGCAGACCGAAGTGTCATCGGCCGTGAAGCTTACCACAGGATTGGGGTATACGGTGACGGAAAGTGTATAAGTACTTACAGATGCGCCATTTGTTGCTGTAAGCGTAACTACGTGTGTGCCGGGTGTGGTGAAGCTGGTAGATGGATTTGTAAGCGTTGACGAGCTGGATGGGCCAAACGACCAGACGTAGCTGGTGCCGGTAGAGGGTGACGTAGTATTTGTGAAGCTTACCAGCAAGGGTGCGCAGCCTGAAGCGGGGCTGGCTGTGAAACCAGCGGTAAGTGCATGTGCTGTAGTACCCGTTAACAATACGGACAGGAACGCAAGCAGCAGTTTGAAATGCTTCATATTAAAATTTATCTCTTTTCAAATGGGCATGAGATGCCCTAATGATAAATAATCTTTTGTTAAAAGACGCATAGTGTGTGAATAACGTTGGGTTGGGAAGTGTGTTTCCAAGATATTTTGAGCGTTGTTTTTACCGGATCAATGTTACATCCCCCTTTACGAGAATAGGCTTACCGGTAGAACAAACCGCCTCCGTGACGTAAACATACACATCCGGCCGGCATTTCTCGCCCTGGTACATACCGTCCCATGCACTGTTTATGTCGTTGATCTGGAAGTCATTACGTTCGTGAAGTAGCTCGCCCCATCGGTTATAAATGCGGAAAGACTTAACGATATTGATACCTGAACCGCGCGGATAGAACACATCATTTTGCCCGTCTCCATTTGGCGTAAACACATTGGGGTGGAATAGCTGGCGTCCGTTGCAGTATAAATACAAAGCCACGGTATCTGACGCCTTGCAACCGAATTTGCTATACACAGTAACCACGAAACGGGTATCTACATCAACAATGGCTTCCGGAGCGGCGCAGTCAAAGCAGTCAAGATACTTTGCGGGGCTCCAGCTAAAGGAAGCGATATTGGTGCCTGTAGCTTCCAGCTGAACAGCAGTTCCCGCAAGGGCTTCCTGGTCGGGGCCGGCATTAACAGTAGGTTTAGGGTAAACCGTAATCTTCACATAATCCGTATCCGGAATGCAGCTACCGATCTGAGCGACCACCGTATAGGTCACAGTTGTGCCGGGAGACGCACCAGGGTTTCCGACTGTATTGCTGCTAAGACCACCCGGTGGCAACCATAGATACTTTGTGCCTCCCGTATCCAGAATAGGCACCTCCATACCGTTACATATAGCTGTATCGCCGGAAGTGGCGGCAAATGTGTGCGTTCGCAAGCCCACATCTACAGTAGTCGTATCCTTGCATCCGAACTCATCTGTACCAATGACCGTGTAGGTGGAAGGCACTACCGGCGTCGCATTTGCGGGGTTGCATTCAGTGCAGGCCAGGGTGCCTGTAGGCCCGCTCCAGGTATAGGTGCTGGCCCCATAACCGAATAGCGTAGCCGCATCTGTGACACAGACCACGGTATCGCCACTTGCGGTGACAGTTGGAAGCGGTCTTATCGATATATCCTGGGTAACACTATCCATGCAACCCCATGCATTCGTGACCACGAGCGTCACCGGCACCGTACCAAGGGAATTTACTGCCGGGTGAACAGGAGAAGCCAGGGTGCTGGTGTCGCTGCCGAAACGCCAATACCATGACACGGGCGCGTTGAAATACCAGGACGTAGAATCCACTAAATTGAAAGGAGAGCCAATACATGCGGCGGGGAACACATCGATCTTAGCCTTAAGCTCATCTACTTTAATAGTGAATGGCCCTACTACGGAGTTCTGACACCCGGTGAAATCGCTGAGTATCAGCTTAGGGAGATACGTTCCCGGCTGGGTATACAGATGGGACGCAGTATCTACCATTGACATAAGGCTGGTGCTGCCGTCGCCGAAGTCCCAGATAATGGTAGGCACATTGCTGATTGCAGCGGTAAAATGAACCAGGTGTGGTGCGCAGCCGTGGAGCGGATCGTAAGACAGTGCACCTGCGTATCCGAAAAGCGTGAGATGGCTATTGGCAGTATCCTTACATCCCCAGGTATTCGTAGCTATCAGGGTTACGGGATAGGCGCCAGGGGTGTTGTACAGGTTTACCGGCGATACTAAAACTGAAGTATTCCCATCGCCGAATGTCCAGTTATACGATGTGGCGCCGGTGCTTGCATTTGTGAACGTGACGAGCACTGGCGGGCACACAGAAAACGTATCGCTCATGGTAAACGCAGCATGTGGCTTTGTTACGTTAATATAAGCCGTCCTTGTAAGCGTATCGCTGCAGCCGTGACTATCCGTAACTACCAACCTTACGGTGTAGGTGCCGGTATCCGAGTAAGTATGCGTAGGTGTGGTGCCGGTAGAAGTGGTGCCGTCGCCAAATGTCCAGAAACTGGTAGCATAGCTGGTAGAGGTGTTGCTAAAATTGACGATCGAGTTGATACACGGATGCGTATTAGAAGCTGTGAAACTTGCCGCGGGACGGAATGCGGTGACAACGGTGGGGCCCGCCGAATCTACGCATCCATTAGCATCGGTTACAAACAGCTTTACGGGATAGGTGCCCGCCGCAGTATAGGTGTGGGTGGCAGGCGAGGCCGCAATGACGGGGGGGCTGCCGTCACCAAAATCCCAGAGATGTGTGGGTATTGGAATACCCGGTACGTCGGTGCTGGAGTCTGTAAATGTTGCCAGCAGCGCAGCGCAGCCGGAAACCGGCCCTACCGCAAAATGCGCATCAGGGTCACCAACCGATACGTAATTGGTTTTTATGACGGTGTCTCTGCAGTTTCGGTTGTTAACTATAGCCAGCATTACAGTATAGAATCCGCCGGTAATAAATGTGTCCGTCATTGCGGTATCATTCCACCACGGCTTCGTGACCCCATTTACGTACCACTGCAAAGTGTCGGGTTTGGCCCCGGCCGGGTAAATAGCCGAAAACCGGACCGTATCAAGCCTACATATTGTCGTGTCCGTGGCCCCGAAATCGATCGGGACATTGGCGACATGTATCACTGCCACAGCCGTATCCCGGCAGCCGCTGGCAACATTGTGAGTGGCGAGCGTGACCGTATATGTGCCTAAAGCGGAATAGACATGCATGGGATTGGGCGCAGTAGAGGTACTGCCGTCACCAAACATCCATAGCCGACTATTGGCACCAAGCGAGCGATCGTAAAATTGGATGCCCGTTTCCGGCGAGCACATGAAGTCGAAGCCTATGATCGCCTTGGGGGAGTCAATGACGACTGCGGTCCCCACTGTGACAGGTGCACCTGGACAACCATTATAATAGGGTGTGAGGGTAGCGACAAATGTACCCGGCATTGTGTAAGTATGCGTGAAAGTACCTGTGGAAGTTGCATACAAACCATCACCTGTAGCCCATTCAAATTTTGTGACGGGGCCGGATATCACGGTTGCTACAAATGTAACCGTTCCGCCATAACACACATGTGTTGCCGTGACACTAAAGGTCACAACAGGCGGCGTACCAACGCGAACCAAAACGGTATCTGCTATTGTGCATCCGTTTGCTGTAGTGGCAGTTACTGTTGCTACATACACGCCGGCGGCTGTGTAAGTATGACTTGGTGTTGGTCCCGAACCCGGTCCGGAGCCGTCGCCAAAATCCCAGGAACATGCACTGATAGGAAAGGGATATGGTTGTGGAGATGCGGTTGTATCCGGCCACCTGCTCGTGAGGAATGTTGAAAAGACAACATTAAGCGGTGCGCAACCTTCATTGGGGTCAGCGGAGGCATCAAAATGCAGGTCATAAATGGTATCAACACGAGCCACGGTATCTGCGCAACCGGCTGCATCAGTCACCACCATCTTCACCACCTTTATTCCATCCCATGTATATGCATGCGTACCAATGGTACCTGTACCCGTTGCGCCACCTTCGTATAGCCATGTTATCGAAGTACCCGGAGGCGCTGTAGATGTGTACGTGAGCGTAACGGGAGGCGGACAGGGGAACGATGGAGAGATATCGAATGTGCCTGTGGGTGGTGGTGTTACCGTGACTGTATGCGTAACAACCGCCGAGCAAGGTCCGTTATGAATAGTTAGGGAGACGACATATGTGCCTGCCAGAATGTATGAATGACTGCCGTTGTAAGCAGTGTCGGAAGCACTACCGTCCCCATAATCCCATACTCGCGTAGCATGCGGGCTACTGGTGTTAGCGAAACTCAGCGCGGCGTGCTCGCAAGCGCTTGCCGGACCAGTAAATGACGGAACCAGCGAACTTACAAAAATATAGGCTGGCCTTGTGATACTGTCTTTGCAACCGAATCCATCTGTCACAGACAACTTAACCGTGTACACGCCAGGTGTAGCATAGGTCACAGAGGGCGAGTACGCCGTACTGGGCGAGCCAGTGCCGAAACTCCAGGTGTAGGACATGGGCAACGGCCCCATTGAGGTATTTGTAAATGTGACCGAACCCGGAGGCGTACAAATGTTCAACGGGCTGCCATAGAAATTCGCTACGGGTGGGTTGTAAATCTGCATGTAGGCCGTCTTTGTCAGTAGCCTGGTACACCCCTGTGCATTTGTTACCAGAAGGCTTACATTATAGAATCCCGGTGCTGCATATGCATGGCTGGGTGTTGCGGATGTTGACGAACCACCGTCACCAAAATTCCATAAATATGTAAGCGGACCCGGAGTGCCGCCACTGGTGCTACTGTTACTGAAAAAAACTGTGGCACCAGGGCAAACCGTGGTGTCGCTTGCAGCAAAAGCCACAACAGGATTGGGAAATACCGTGATCACCATCGTTTTCACATCCGAGCCACCGGGGCCGGTTGCTGTGAGCGTGACGGTATAAGTGCCTACCGTCAGATAACTGGTAGATGCGTTTGTACTTGTAGTGGTGACACTGTTTCCAAGATTCCACATGTAACTCGTGGCACCTGTGGAGGTATTTGTGAAATGGACCACCAGTGGTGAGCAACCAGAGCTATAATCAGCAGTAAAATTTGCAGTGACCGCGCGTGCGGTGATACTAGAAATGAAGAATAATAATATTGCGTATAGGTAACGCATAGAGCATATTTCTTAGGTACGGGTGAATTTAAAGATAGATAATGTTTTCAGAAACGGATGGTTTTTTCTGATAAGAATTCTGAAATCTATATCCATTGCAATAAATATTTACCAATAGTTAATAGAACCACTTCATTATGTCCGCGGTTATAAGCACCTTATTAGCAAAGGCGCGTTTACGTCCGAACATGTTAAGAAACCAGCAAATAAAAAAGAGAGCGATCTGTGCTAGCCGAGCATTGCATCAAGTTCCTCCTTCCTGAGCATTACAAATGTCTTTTTCCCGTCCGGAGTGAACTCAGGCTGGGAACAGGCAAAAAGCTCATCAACCAGGGCTTCCTGTCCTTCGGGCTGAAAGATAGCTTGTATGTTTTGTGACAGTCGCCGCGCCATACCAGCCAGCAGCATGTCGCTGCGTCGACTCACTGCGTCCGGTGATTCGTGCTTTAGTTGTTCTATTACTTCGTCAAGGACATTCTTCTCGTCGCCGGCTTGCAGACCCGGAGGAAGCCCCTGAACTGCAAATGAGTTTTTGCCGAAGGGGCTTATGTCAAAGCCCATACGCAGCAGGTCCGGGATCACTTCTTCCAGCAATGCTGCATCCTGGGGAGATAACTCGTAAGATGATGGGAATAAAATTCGCTGCGAGGGCGCCGTTTCGTTATTCCACTCACGCAGCAAGCGCTCATAGCAAATGCGCTCCTGGGCCCGGCGCAAATGTATGAGCATAACCCCTGACTTCACAGTGGTGGCGAGTAAGCTGCCCTGTATCAGCATCATACTCCCCTTGCCCTTACCCTCGCTCTGCGAGCCTGTAAGGATGGTAGCCTGCTCTGGCATGGCCGGTTCAGGCGCAGATGCAACATTTGAAGCTGCGGGAGTGCTCGCTATCTCGTAAAGTTCTTTCCAGTGGCGAAGGCTGTCGTTTTTCTCCACGAGATGTGCCTGTCCACCCTGGCTGAATGTATTAAACAGGTATCCCTTTTTGGTCTCCTCCTGTTCGCGCTGCGTAAACGGCATGCGGACAGCAGGCATCTGCTGAATCTCTGCGTTCAGCGTAAAATCCAAAGAAGGAGCTATGTTGTAGCGCGCCAGCGAGTGCTTTACTGCGGCCGACAGGTAAGAGTACATTAGCTTGTCGTCCTCAAATTTCACCTCCTGCTTGGTAGGATGCACGTTTACGTCCACACGCGCAGGATCTACCTCCAGAAAGAGCACATAGAAGGGGAAAGAATCTTTTTCTATAAGTCCCTCATATGCCTGGACAACTGCATGGTTGAGATAGGCATTGCGGATGAAGCGGCCATTAATAAAGAAAAACTGCATGCCACGGGTACGGGTGGCGGCCTGCGGCTTGCCTACAAATCCATTTATCTTCAATACATCTGTATCCTGCTCTACAGGTACAAGGTTTTTCTCATAGTTGTTACCCAGCAGGCCTACAACACGCGCCTTTAGCGTATCACTGTCCAGGCGATATTGCTCCGTACCATTGTTCCACAACCTGAATGCGATGGAAGGATTTGCCAGGGCTACGCGGGTGAATTCATCCAGGATATTGCGCAGCTCAGTGGTATTACTCTTCAGAAAGTTGCGACGCGCGGGTACGTTGTAAAAGAGGTTCTTCACCATGATGGTGGTACCGGGGTTCACTGCACAGGCTTCCTGTAGCTTAACCTCCGTGGCTTCTATGCAGATGCGCGTGCCGGTTTCGGCGGTGTGCTGCCGTGTTTTCATTTCCACCTGGGCCACGGCAGCTATGGATGCAAGAGCCTCGCCACGGAAACCCATGGTGCGAATGCGGAACAGGTCTTCAATACTGCTGATCTTGGATGTGGCATGGCGCTCAAAGCTCATACGTGCGTCGGTGGGGCTCATGCCCTTTCCGTTATCCGTAACTTGAATCAGTTCTTTTCCTGCGTCCTTTATTATCAGTTGCACTTCAGTGGCGCCTGCATCAATTGCATTTTCCAGCAGTTCTTTCACAGCAGACGCCGGGCGTTGCACCACCTCTCCTGCCGCTATCTGGTTGGCTATATGCTCTGATAATAACTGTATTACGTCTGCCACTGTATCCTGATTGGGTGCAAAGGTAACAAATGACGCCTTGCCGAACAGAACCCGAAAGATGCTGAAGCGCACCGGGTTAATAATAATTTATCATTCCCTATAGTCACATTTCATAATTTTGCCCGCGACCAAACAGCCTAACCGTTGAATACGCTTGAGTTTATTGAGGCCGCATTGAGTGAGGACGTGGGAAGCGGCGACCATTCCACCCTTTCCTGTATACCTGCTAATGCGCACGGTAAGGCAATTCTGAAAATAAAGGAGGCAGGAATACTTGCGGGCGTGAATATGGCGCAAGCGATATTTCACTACCTGGAACCTGATGCATCGTTTACACTTTATAAGGCCGATGGTGATAGTATTGTTCCCGGCGAGGTGGCTTTTGAGGTGACTGCGAGCGTACACACCATTCTTAAAGCTGAACGACTGGCGCTAAACTGTATGCAGCGCATGAGCGGCATTGCTACACTAACCCGGCAGTATGTTGATGCAGTTGGGGAATTCAGGTCTGAGATCTTAGATACGCGCAAGACTACTCCTCTTTTTCGCATACATGAGAAGGAAGCGGTGCGTATAGGCGGCGGATGCAATCACCGCATGGGTCTCTACGACATGATCATGCTGAAGGACAACCATATTGACTTCTGCGGGGGAATAGAGAAAGCAATTGAGAAGGCAAACGAGTATATAAGGTCCAATAACCTGGACCTGCAGATAGAAGTAGAAACACGCACCATAGATGATGTGAAGCGGGTGATAGCTACCGGCAACGTGCACAGGATAATGCTGGACAACTACGAGCCTGCAATGATTTCAGAAGCGCTGGCGCTGATAGCCGGTAAGTATGAAACAGAAGCGTCCGGCGGCATAACACTGGAGAATGTTCGCGAATATGCTGCTACCGGAGTGGATTACATATCCATCGGCGCCATAACGCACCATGCAGTGAGCCTGGACCTAAGCCTCAAAGCGCAGCTTTCATGAGCCAAAAACATATTGTCTTCATTGTAAATCCTAAATCGGGCACCGAGCGCCGAAAGGAAATAGAGGCTGCTGTCCGTAACAATCTGGACAAGACAAGATTCACTTACGAAATACAGGAAACCCAGTTTGCCAAACACGGAACACAACTGGCAAAAGAGGCTGCTGAAAAAGGCGCCTATGCTGTGGTGGCAGTGGGCGGGGACGGCTCTGTGAATGACGTAGCAACCGGACTTGAAGGTAGTGATACTATTCTCGGCATAATACCAAAAGGTTCGGGCAACGGTATGGCACGAACCATGGGGATACCGCTCCCAGTGGAAGAAGCATTGAAAGTTATAAACCGCGAGCACGTACAAGCTATTGACGTGGCCTATGCAAATGACAGGCTCTTTATCAGCAATGCCGGTGTAGCTTTTGATGCACTCATCTCCAAAAAATTTGCAAAGAGCGAGCGGCGCGGGCTGGCGGTATATAGCTGGTTGGTGACAAAATACATGTGGCTGTATAAAGAATGGGACTTCAGCATAACCGTGGATGGTAAGCAGCTGAAAGAGAAAGCCTTTATGGTAAACGTAGCGAATGGGAAACAGTTTGGCTATAACTTTCATATTGCACCGATGGCCGATTATACCGATGGGTTACTGGACGTAATAGTGATCAGGAAGTTTCCCAAAATACTTGGTGGCGTAATTGCTCTGCGTGCCATGACAGGCACAATCGCTAATAGTCCGTTTGTGCGGCACTATAAAGGAAAGGAAGTGACAATCACCCATCCAGACCTCCGGCTGATGCAGACTGACGGCGATGCGCATGAGTGTGCCAACCTTATCAGGTTCAGCATAAAGCATGCTGCACAGCGCGTGTTTGTTCCGTAACATTGCAGCATGCTGCGCGAACTTCCGAAGATTCTTTTAGCGGTACTGCTCTGCGCATCCCTTATTGGGTGTAAGCAAAGACATCATGTGATTTCGCCTTCCTTTTATTACTGGAAGACTACTTACGAATTAACAGCTTACGAGAAAAAAAACATCGCTCAGCTTGGTGTAAAACAAATGTACCTGCGGCTGTTTGACGTAGATACCGACCCAAGGGCAACTGATGCGTATCCGGTAGGGCTGGTACGGGTGAACGAACCGGTGGACAGTACGATACAGTACATACCGGTGATCTTTGTAACGCAACGCACACTGAACAAACTGTCTTTGCAACGCATGACGGCATTGGCACACAAAATGGCCAATCTTGCCGAGGTGACGTGTAGCGATGCCGGGATAAAGCCCCGTGAAATACAAATAGACTGCGACTGGACTGCAACAACGCGCGAAAAATATTTCCGATTACTTTCTTTTCTGAAGAAAGAGCCCTACTTCGCAGACAAGCTGTTGTCTTGTACCATACGCCTGCACCAGGTAAAGTACACAACGAGTAGCGGCATACCGCCAGTGGACAGGGGCGCTGTAATGTGCTATAACGTGGGCAACCTGAAAAAGCCGGGTACTCAGAACTCTATACTTGAAGCGGAGCTGGCTGAAAAGTACTTATCGCACATGGATAGCTATCCGTTGCCATTCGACATTGCCTTGCCGCTGTTTTCGTGGAGCCTCTTATTTCGCGGAGGGCAGTTTGTGGGTATACTCAGAGATGTAGACGTGGCGGATATCCGGCAGAGCAAACTGTTCAGGAAAACGGGCGATGGGCGATGGGCCTGCAAGCTGGATACCATGTGGCGTGGACAGCAATTTTTCCTGGACGATATAGTACGATTCGAAGCGTCAGAACAAGCGGACCTGATGAAAGTGGCGCGACATACTGCACAACATGTTCACAATGATTCATTGAGGGTTATCTTCTTTTCTTGCGATAGTATAACTTTATCCAAACATTCTGTGCATGACCTGGAAGAGGTTCTTGATTGCTACCGTTAGTTTGCTGCTTGCTGCAGGTGCAGTTAAATTCGTAATTGCCTGCGCCGGAGATGACCCAGACCCGCAAGAGGAGCCTACTTTCTTCTTTAACACCATTACTTCAGAGCCTGTCTATACCCCCTTCTTTTACACACCGGATTTCACGTTTCTTACAGATTGTTACGGACTGGACAGTTCATGGTATAACTACTACCTCTCTGATGTGAACATAGCATCGTGGAAAAAGATCACAGGCGGCTCGGTGCGTGAAGCCGAGATTGACAGTTTCGTATACAAATTTAGCGCAGCCGATATGCTCAATGTTTTTGAGCACATAAAAAAAGGGTATTCACTGACTATTTCACCCAGGGTATCCAAGAATGCGTTCACCAACTGGCTTATTAAGAATAAGCAGGCCGAAATTCCTCTTTATCTTTCTTTCGCAAAGAAGTGCGAACCACATGCCATGGCTACTGAGGCCTACTGGGACGACAACAAAAATGATTATGCCCGCGTGAAGCGCGATTCTGCTGCCATGCAACAGTTAGTGCACGATGGTATAAATCTTTATAAAGAGACGAGTAATGCCGAGCTAAAACTACGTTATGCCTACCAGGTAATGCGCATGGCATTCTATAGCGGTGAGTACCCGCAGACTTTGATGTTATTCAACACTCTGCTTCCTCAACACAGCACTCACTTCCTCTACTACAGGTGCCTTTCATTGAAGGCCGGCGCACTTTACCGAACAGGCAAAAAAAGTGAGGCCGCATATCTATACAGCCATGTCTTTGACAGTAGTGACGAGCTGAAAACACAAGCCTATCAAGGCTTTCGCTGGTCTGTTGATGGCAATCTAAGTAACGTATTGATCTATTGCAAGAACGATCATGAGCGTGCAGTGCTGTATGTAATGCGCGGCATGTATGACTATGGCGCGCGTTACTACTACAAAACACCGGCTGAGGAGGAGGCAGGAGCTAAGGCCGAGATAGATAATATGTACTCTACGATTAGCACTGCATATGCTTATGACTCAAAAGTATACGGGCTTGAAGTGCTGATGACACGATATATAAACAAGCTGGAGCGCAGTCGCATTCCTGCACTGGCGAGGCACAATGCAGGAAATATTAGTGTAAACAAGCTCATTGACTTTTCGAGCAAAGTTGCAGCAGAGGGTAACCGTAGCAGTGTTGCTTACTGGCATTTAGCATCTGCATACCTATATATGCTTGACGGGGATTGGGCTGCTGCAGGCAAAAAACTGGAACTCGCTAAGGGAAAGAAAAAAACAATAGCTGAGGAAAACGGTTACTATACGCTCTCTACGCTCTATGCATTGCGCAGGAATGGAACCATAACAAAACTGACCGAGGAGGAATTGCTGCCCAACATGAAAGACCTGGAGCAAAAAGCAGCAGAGAATCCCGTTCAGCGAACACTCTTCAGCACTGTTACAGAGTCTGTGATGGAGCCTATGTACCTTCAACAAGGTGACACCATCCGGGCACTTCTGGCATTTGCAAAGTCCCGTAGTGTTCATGGTATTCGTGACATGAGTTATTTTGCTGCAGGCTTCGGCAGCAACGCAGGCTCAATACTAGAGGGCATGAGCATAAAGAAAATGCACGAGATGCAGGCGTTTATGCAGCAGAAGGAAAAAACGCCTTTTGACGAATGGCTTATAGCGGGCAACTCAACCTACTCCGCTGAAAATCTATTTGAGCTTGAAGGAACGCGACACATGGAGAACCTTCAATTCGGGCAGGCAGCAATTGCGCTTAAAAAAGTGCCGGAGATAATGCTGAACCGTACTTTGCTTCCCGATATGTTTGTAAGCCATCTGACAGACAAAATGGGCTGGAACAGATCGGACAGCGCTGTTACTTATAACAAGCTAAGCTTTGCACTGCGTATGTATGAACTGCAGCGTAAGCTGACAGAAGACCCGACAGATGTGCGCTCTGCCTACCAGTATGCAAACGGGCTGTATAGTATGAGCTACTACGGCAAAGGATGGCAAGCGGGCGAATACTATCGAAGCGGTGGCGACTATGCTGCGTATTACCGGTCAGACGCCCGACGAAATTCTGGCACTCAACTTCAACAGTACTACGGCATTGCGATGGCTGAGAAATACTACCAGAAGGCTTTTGAGAACGCTACAGACCCAGAAATGAAGGCGCGCTGCGTTTTCCTTGCGGCGAAGTGCCGGCAAAAGAGTTGTCCCGTAAACACGCACGAAAAGTATTTCATGGGAGACGAGAAAGCCTACTACCAATACTCCCTTGAAAGTCCTTACTTCAAACAGCTACAGGAAGACTACAATACAACAATCTTTTATAAGCAGGTAGTGGGCAGTTGCTCTTATCTGCAGGACTATTTAGAGACTCACAAGTAGGCTATTGCCCTGCCGGCGAGAATTTGTTGACCTGGTTGGCCATTGGTTTTACCGACTGCAGGTAAGCGTAAATAGCGCCGAGATCTTCCTTAGTCATCTTACCATACATGGTCCATGGCATCAGCGTATTGAACTCTCCCTTGCCAACGGATGGTGGTACGTAAGCAGAATCAGCATAAGCCCTGAAACGGTTCACAAACATTTCTTCCGTCCAGTTTCCAATACCGGTAGCCTTGTCTGGCGTGATGTTTGATGAACGCACAATGGAACCATCGGGCATCTTAAATTCGCGTCCACCGCTAAACTCCAGCTCTTTGATTATCTGCCCCATCTTGTCACGTGTGTGGCATTCGTTACAACCACTCGCATTAACCAGGTATGCGCCATATGCTACCCTATCGCTGATGGAAGGCTTTTTGCCAGGCACAGCCTTCTTTGGAATGGTATTGATAATGATGTTCATCGGAAAGTCGGACTTCGACTCCTTCACCTCATTCTCGATTGATGGAATGGTACGTAGATAAGCAATGATGCTGTAGATATCTTCAGGATCCATGGCGCCATAGTGCGTGTAGGGCATCACCGGGAACATAGCTTTCCCTTCTTTTGTTACTCCGGTTGTTATTACACGGTACAGCTCACCGTCAGTGTAGCGGCCTATACCCATTGGCGTGATGTTGCGCGAATAATACGCGCCAGGAAAGCCAAACTTCTGGTCGAAGGTTTCTCCACCCCTACCAAGTGTGCCCGACATAAGCGGACCTGAGTATTTGGTCCAGTCGCGTTTACTGTGGCAGTCCATGCAACCACATACGCTGTAAGCGAGGTATTCCCCATACTGAACACGTGCCGGAGTTGCCTCCACTTTAAGGTCAGGTGCCGGACCCACGTCTGGTAGCATAACGGTCGCGTATCCAATTAGACACCCTACTCCAACCAATATTACGACTAGAAGTATGCCGACTATCTTCAGCAGTTTTTTCATTTCAGATTCTTTTTTGAGTGTTATGCGTCCCCGGTAAGGTCGTAGATCTTCTGTATGTTCTTGAGAATTTCAGCGAAATCAAGGTTCAGGTCCTTTAACAGGCCGGTCTTGAGGTCGAAAACCCAGCCATGTACCGTAGGATACTGATTATTGAGATAGCTCTTCTGCACCACAGCGGTCTTTATCACATTCACCGCCTGCTCCTGCACATTCAGCTCTACCAGTCGGTTGTAGCGTGCATGTTCGTCGGTGATCCCATCCAGTTCTTCCTGGTGAAGACGGTACACATCGCGTATGTTGCGCAGCCACGGATTCAGAATGCCCATATCTCTCGGAAGCATTGCTGCGCGAACGCCACCGCAGTTGTAGTGACCACAAACAATAATGTGCTTTACCTTCAGGTGGGCAACAGCATAGTTAATCACAGACATTACGTTGAGGTCAATACTAGCGACAACGTTTGCAACATTCCGGTGCACAAATACATCACCAGGCTCCAGGCCCATTATTTCATTGGCCGGTACACGGCTATCTGAGCAGCCTATGTACAGAAAATCCGGTGTCTGGTCTTTTGCCAGTTTTTCAAAAAAATCGGCGTCCTTTTCTTTCATGGACGCTACCCATTGCTTGTTGTTGTCGAATATCCTGTTATACCTGGTCATAGAATTGGGTCAATATTACATAATAAGTGCACATCTTGCAATTATCATTTTCTAAAAACGGGAGATAGGTTACTTTTGCTGCCTGAAAATTTCTGCCAGATGAAACTAGTTACAATTTCCGATAGCGGCCGCGAGCAATTGGGCCTTCTTGTAAACGGCAAGATTTATGCAACCACTTCGGTGAACGCCAACCTTCCGGCAACGATGAAAGCGCTGTTGGAAAACTGGGAAAGCGGAATAGCGCAGCTCAAAGGGGCTGAAAGCGACATCAAAAACGGAAATACTTCAGCAAACGGTATCGAGTACAACGCTGCGCATTTGTTGGCACCGGTGCCTAATCCTACTTCTTGCAGAGACGGATATGCCTTCAGGCAACATGTGGCGGCAGCACGCCGCAACCGGAAAGTGGATATGATTGCCGAGTTTGACCAGTATCCTATTTTCTATTTCACCAATCATAACGCGATTCAAGGTCCCGGCGATATCGCCTGCATGCCCGACCATTTCCAGAAACTGGACTTTGAGCTCGAGGCGGCAATCGTAGTTTGCAAGAAAGGAAGGAACATAAAGGCATCAGAAGCAGATAGTTATATAGGCGGATACATGATCATGAATGACATGAGCGCGCGCCGACTGCAGATGGAGGAAATGCTGCTGAACCTGGGACCTGCAAAAGGAAAGGATTTCAGCACCGTAATAGGACCTATGCTGGTGACACCTGATGAACTGGAAGGCTACAAGATTCCTGCTAAGCCCGGCCACGTAGGAAATAACTACAACCTGAAGATGACTTGTAAGGTAAACGGAATACAGGTGAGCGAAGGTAATATGGGAGATATGGACTGGACGTTTGCAGAGATACTGGAACGTTGCGCATATGGTGCGGACATTCTTCCCGGCGATGTGATTGGTAGTGGAACTGTGGGAACCGGCTGTTTCCTGGAGCTGAACGGAACCGGAAAATTGAACAATCCTGATTATAAAGAGCAGTGGCTTCAGGATGGCGATGTAGTGGAGATGGAAATAGATGGGCTGGGGCACCTGAGCAACACGATAGTTGCTGAAAAAACTGACTGGAGTATTCTGGCTGAGAAAAAAATGGGTTAGTTGCGGGAAGGGCATTTTATTATGCCAAACCCACGGGCGGACTATGCCCCAATTCGTCATATGTTACCTGGTGCAAACCACCTCGCGGCGCGTTGCGTATTGCTACAGGCACATCCATATAACCGCGTTTAGCTTTTGACTTTGGCGTTACTATATCGGCCGCTGCATAAATAATGCTGTTTATTCCGGTCTTTGCCGGAACGTTTCCTTTCATGAACAGGCCGGCGGCATACAATTCATGTGTAGGTAACCCCAATATGTCGTCGCCCACTGTAGCGGTGACTGCAATTGTCTTTTGCACACCGGATGCCGGTGCAGCTGAATACAGGACCACATCTTCTGTGGCTACAGGTACATAAGCAATTATTGGTTGCGTAGGCTCTGCGGCAACTACGAGCACATCTGTATCAAACCTCCGCAGCGGAGGATAGAATCTGAACTTGGCGATCCTTTCCGGCGAGAGTTTACGTAGGTGTTTGCTTTTGCGCGCGTAGCCAAGCTTATACTCTTTTGCATGCTCATTTTTCCTTTCAATGTCCGCTTTTGTGAGCGGCATCGCATATTTTGTCACTATTCCATGTCGTGGAATCGCCCGATGGACGGCTAATGGCACGCGTGCAGGGCGAGCGGCGATACAAACGCGCACGGCGTTCCTGTCGATGGGTATAACTGAATGTTTTCCCCATCGCCTATGCTTCTTTGCATTCGCAAGTTGCTTAGTGTGGTTTGCTCTTTGATTTCTGATCAATTCATCAAGCGACGTGATTTGGCGCTTGCCCGCGACTTCTTTACTCGCCGGCTTCACCCGCGTTCGCTCCACCGAGGCCGGGGGTATTGGCGCGACATTAGCTGTGGCACCGGTTACGGGTGTTGCAATTCGTTCTAAGGCACGAAAACCGAGGGCAAATTGCCCCGATGCCCTGAATAGTTGCGGTTGTACTTTGTTTATATCTACATTCCGTATGCCAGGCGACATCACCCAGCTAACGCCTGATGAACCGATTGCGTTATTTCCTACTACCAATGTGGAAGCAGAATAATAAGTAACCGGATTGAGCGAGCGCGCAATCGGTGTTACGACTGTTTTTGCCTCGGCAGCCTGCGCCAGAATTGTTGCGGCCAGTGCTGTGCTGAACAGAAATTTGTTTGTCATGATGTAGCCAATTGTAGTGAACTGATTGATTTTCAAATCGTTAACACCGACCTCTCTTCGCTTCACTCCTCCGTTTCGACCGTATTTCAATCTTTGACTCCTATTCCGAATTTCGCTGGAAATACCAACATTAACGAAACCTTTACATCAATCCTCGTGCCACAATCCTAACTCATTGTAAATAAATCATTTACAAAAGGTAGGACACTCCATGTATCCAAATTTCGGACGATTATTCCGGAAATGCAACCAAAGTTGTTCACATATATGTTGATAACCCGGAGAGTAGGACAGGTTCGGGATAGCTATTATCTTTACTGCCCGCTTTGTATTTGCGGAGGAGACCTTTGTACTTATGGAGAAAATAGTAGGAGTAATAGGTTCAGGAGCAATGGGGTCGGGCATTGCCCAGGTGGCAGCAATGGCCGGCCACACCGTTGTTATATATGATAATAATGAGCAGGCGCTGGAGAAGGCAAGAGCAAACCTCTCCAAAACGCTCCAAAAACTGGAAGAAAAAGGAAAAATAGCTTCATCTGAGGCCATTATGGGCAGGTTTTCCTTCGCGGCAAATGTTTCCGCGTTCGCTGACTGCTCGCTTATTATAGAAGCAATAGTAGAGCGACTGGAGGTAAAGAAAGCCGTTTTCGCTGAAGTAGAGGCTGTGGTATCAGATTCATGTATTATTTCAAGTAATACTTCTTCGCTATCAATTACTTCTATAGCCGCAGCCTGTAAAAAGCCATCCCGTGTTCTGGGCTTACACTTCTTCAATCCGGCCCCGCTTATGGCCCTGGTAGAGGTGATTCCGGCTATCCAGACAGAACCGTCATTGATAGTGGAAGCCACTGAACTGATGAAAAAATGGGGGAAAATGCCTGTAGTGGCAAAAGACACCCCGGGTTTCATAGTAAACAGAGTTGCAAGACCATTTTATGGCGAGGCAATCCGGATCTATGAAGAGGGGATCGCCGACATTCCTACCATTGACTGGGCAATGACAGAATTGGGGGGATTTAAGATGGGGCCATTCACACTAACAGATTACATTGGTCACGATGTGAACTATGTGGTTACTGAAACTGTTTTCCAATCCTTCTTTTTTGATCCCCGCTACAAGCCATCTTTTTCTCAGAAACGCCTGCTTGAAGCCGGGTGGCTGGGACGAAAGACAGGAAGAGGGTTTTATAACTATGCTGAAGGCGTGGAGTCAACAGCCCCAACAAAAGACGATGCATTAGGAAAAAAGATAGTAGAGCGGGTGGTAGCCATGCTGATAAACGAAGCCGTGGATGCCCTGCACCTGAACGTTGCAACGGCTGCTGATCTTGAGGTTGCAATGACCAAAGGAGTGAACTATCCCAAGGGATTATTGGCGTGGTGCGACGAATGGACTGCGGCTAAATGCCTGGCAATTCTAGACGGGTTGTATGAAGAATATCATGAAGACCGATACCGTGCGAGCGTTTTATTGCGTAAACAGGCTATGGGAAATAAAAATTTTGTTTAATTTTCGCAGATGAAATCAAGACTTCTGGCTCTTATCCTGCTTTCACTATCTACGATAACGGGCTATTCACAGAAGAATACGATCATTGGTTTGTTTGCCGGAGGTGGCTGTGCCACTACTAACAACTATGATATAGCCTTATCCGGAGGCCTTGATTATTCTAAGGGCCTCAACGTCCGTTCGTTCTGGGGTGTACAGGTTTTTTACCAGCAATTCTCTTTACTATACGACAAGGAAATAAACGGCAACAGGCATGCCCTGGGCTCAGAAGGCGAGATCATCATGCACAAAACCGCCTATGCATTTATTACTCCAAAATTTATGTTCTGTCTTGGTGACAGGCACATCAACTATTTCCAGGTGAGTGCCGGTTTGGGAATGAATATGGGCGGCTATGATTCACTGCGCAGGTTCTACACAACTTCCTCGCCGAATGGCTATGTTCGCTACGACACTACGCTGGACAAGTCAAAAAATATCAATGGCATGGTGCTGCGACTGGGCCTTGCTGCGACACAATACCTGTACTTTGGCCGGCACTGGCGGTTTACGCTGAGTGAAGATGCGGGATTTCTTCCGGGCAGCCTCACCAAAACGAGTGGCTATGCCGATGTTTCGCGCTGGCCTTATAGCGTAGGCAAACTTAACCCTACTTACATCTCACTTCGTATAGGCATTTCGCACACCAAATTGCCATAGCGCAACAAAACCCGGTGCACATGCGTCCAGGAAAACTTTTGCTACTCTTTTGTTTACTCATTTTCTCAAAAAATGCAGTGGCACAAGGTATGTATGGCTTCCGTGGCGGCCTTGGGTTCAACACAGGAGGCTATCATTCGAAAAAGACACCGGTCGTAGAAGGGTATTGGATGCTCAAAGCATTGCCAGGCTTGTATGCAGGTATCACCGCAGGACATCAACGATACTCTGTAAATCAGGATGTGTCCGGCCCTGCACCATCGGGTACTGGAACGATTTACAACGTGCGGCAGAAATCATCCTACCTGTTTCTGTCTCCAACGATCGACTATGGATTCGGTACTAGAAAGTATTTTCATGTATTCGCATCAGCAGGTGCAGGCTTCTATGCCGGCGGCGGACAATGGAGCGAGAATAAAGAGTACTATTTCACTACTACAAAAGAGTTATTAGTACATAACTCCGACATCAATACATCTTACAATATTCCGGGCGTGATCATGAAGTATAGTTTTGGCTTCACAGAGCGAATACCTACGCGTGGCTACTGGAACATAACCCTGACGCAAGAGTATAGTGGCTTGCCGGGTGGCATAAGCAATGGACCTTTCCCGTTCAATACAAATTATTTTGCCTTTACTGTGGGCATCATGCACAAATACCCGATGGTTTTTGTGGAATACTAAGTGTAGCAAATTCTAAAAGGAAAAATTCCAAATTCCATTGAGGAAATAACAAAGGGAAAATTCCAAATTCCAATTCACACTCTGCTTACAGATACCGTTCCTTCACAAGAACTACATGGTGTTTTGCGTGTCCCATCATCATGAAGGCAAGTGAGCGTACGGACACCATGTGGCCGGCAAGGTTGCAACACAAGGTTGTCTTTTCCTCCGGCAGATTGAGCAACAAAAGTTCGTTTGCTTTTCTGATGGCCGCAAACTCATCCACTATACTTTCCATGGTTCTATCATTTGCGCCCGAATTATCTGCATACATGTTTTCTTCCATGGTAAATAACGGCATTTCCTTGTCTCCCCGCGCCGCTACAACTGCCCTAAATGAAATTGCCCGTTCTGTATCGATAATGTGCATCAGCACATCTTTTATTGTCCATTTGCCGGGAGCATAGCGGTAAAGTTGCTTATCGGCCGGTATGTTGCTGAATAACGCAATCACTTCTTGCGTATTCTCACTAAGGCATTCTTCAAACGGGCCTTCCGGGATCATATCTATGTACTTCTGGTAGTAGGGGATGTATTCCCCGGGTTGCGGGCGTTGCATGTGATGTGTTTGTGTAAAAATACGAAAGTCAATTCTACGACTACCTACATTATCGATGTTCAGAATGGCCCTACAGAGGATTTTTGGCTTTCTAATGTGTCGTGTTTACTTTTGAGCCCTGCAAATGAGCACGCTATCCATTATCATACCTGCCTATAATGAGGGGCCTACCATCCATCGTATCTTAGATAAGATTAAGGCGGTGACCTTGCCTGACGGCATGATGAAGGAGGTAATTATCGTAAATGATTGCTCCCGCGACAATACCGAAGAGTCGATCCTGAATTACAAAAATGCCAACCCTGAGCTGCCAATTAGCTATTATAAGCATGAAGTGAACCAGGGAAAAGGCGCTGCGTTGCATACCGGCATTGAAAAAGCTACCGGCGACTATGTAGTAATACAGGACGCAGACCTGGAATATGACCCCGAAGAATACAATGTACTGCTGAAACCGATGATCAATGGCTTTGCGGATGTTGTGTATGGATCACGTTTTATGGGAGGCAGGCCACATCGCATCCTCTTTTTCTGGCATTCCATTGGCAATCGCTGGCTTACCACGGCCTCGAATATGTTTACCAACCTGAACCTGACGGATATGGAAACCTGCTATAAGCTGTTTCGCCGGGAGATAATTCAGGGTATAAAGCTGAAAGAGAAGCGTTTTGGATTTGAACCCGAGGTCACCGCTAAAATATCCCGCATACCTAAGATCAGGATATACGAGGTGGGTATCTCCTATTATGGCCGCACCTATGAAGAAGGCAAGAAAATAGGGATGAAGGACGCTTTCCGTGCTCTGTACTGTATTATCAAGTACAATTTGTTTGGGTAAATACCTCTCCCCGACCCTCTCCGAAGGAGAGGGAGGTTGCGAATGAGCGCAGTTGGGTAGCCCGCTCCGGGGCAAGTACTTACTTTTTAAATCGTTTTCTACAAACAGGTAGCCCCGACGGAGCAGTTCATATTACATGCATTATACTTGTGGGTAAACGGTAGCCTTAGCAGGAGGGCAGTTGGCCCTGATTTAGTTTGGTGCTAAATTTAGATGTCGAAAGCGCCGGAAAGCCTGCCAGTTGATGCTCTTACATATAGATTTTCCCGTGTTTATTTTTTGTTACGCGAAAATGTTGTTTTGAGCATAAAACTCATATCTTTGCGCAAAATTTGGAAACGGTAATGAGTTTCAAACGTCTCTTTCCCTTATTGATATTGGTTTTCGGGCTGTTCGGGTTCACTTTTTCGACATTTGCCCAAGAGGGTGAAAATGCTGAAAATACCCAGGTTGAGGGTGGAGAAGCTGCTCACGAAGAAAAAAAAGGCATCAACATCACGGAGTTGGTGTTTGGTCACGTTTCGGATTCTCACGAATGGCACTTGTTCAGCCTCGAGGGAGAACATGGCCATGAAAAAGAGATAGCTCTGCCTCTGCCTGTTATTGTTTATCGTCCGGGGAAGGGTCTTTCGGTTTTTTCATACGGTAAGTTTCATCATGGTGGCTGGTACCTTGACTCTGCGGGTAATAAGATCAGCGAGACATCTTTTGACGGACTTTACGTAGAAAAGAATATGAAGGAGAAGATAAAAGCTGATGACGGCTCTCCTGTATATGACCTTTCTATAACTAAGAATGTACTTTCTATGATCTTCAGCGTCATCATTATCCTGTGGTTAATGACTTCTGCCGCTAAGAAGTACAAGAAAGGTGTTATTGCAGCCCCTAAGGGTTTCCAGAATTTCATTGAAGTTGTTATCTTCTTCATACGTGACGAGGTAGCCAAGCCAAACCTGGGTAAGAAACACGGTAAGTATATGCCGATGCTGCTTACAGTATTCTTCTTCATTTGGGTAAACAACCTGCTGGGCCTGCTGCCTGGTGGTGCTAACTTCACGGGCAACATCGCTGTTACGCTTTGCCTATCCCTGGTTTCCTTTATTGTGCTGTTGGTTCGTGCTAACTCGCACTTCTGGGGTCACCTGCTGAACCCTCCGGGCGTGCCTACAGGTATTAAGTTCCTGCTGGTGCCTATCGAGATCATTTCCCTGTTCATTAAGCCTGTGGCACTGACAATTCGTCTTTTCGCCAACATGCTGGCAGGTCACATCGTTATTCTCTGCGTGGTTTCCATGATATTCATATTCAGCGCTATGAGCAAGTTTGCAGGTATCGGCTTCGTACCGGTATCACTGGCTTTCTCTGTGTTCATGTTTATGCTGGAACTGCTGGTTGCCGCTATCCAGGCGTTCATCTTCACTAACCTTACGGCTGTTTTCATAGGCCAGGCGATTGAAGAAGGACATCATGATGAGGCACACGGAGAAGCTATTCATCTGTAAGATTTTAAGACGCCCGAAAGGGATATTATAAAGAGTGTTTTTTTAAACAATAAAAACCATAGTAACATGTCAGTTTTAATGGACACACTTATGTTAGCAGGCGACACGGCAAAGGCCGGCGGTGCTATTGGCGCAGGTATCGCTGCACTTGGTGCAGGCGTTGGTATCGGCCAGATCGGTAAAGGCGCGGTAGAATCTATCGCTCGCCAGCCGGAAGCTTCAGGCGACATCCGCGCTAACATGATCCTGACTGCTGCCTTCGTAGAAGGTGTGGCACTGTTTGCGGTTATCGCAGGCATCCTCGCTATCTTCGTATAGTAGCCAGGCAAAGAGTTAATAACTGCATCTGACGCACAGGGCCGAAGATGCAGTTATTTAAAACCCCTCCCCGCTCCCTGAAGGGAGAGCTTCCGGTAAAAAAGCAGCTAAAGGTGAGGCTAAAAAGTAAGTTCTTTTTTAAATAACTAATAAACAGCTTGTCGCTTTATCGGTTGGCGAGCGCTTAATTAACCAACTCCTGTACTCCCCTTTAGGGGTCGGGGGTTTAATATTCAAACAATGGATCTGCTGACCCCGGAACTCGGTTTATTTTTCTGGACGCTGGTAGCGTTTGGCTTGGTTTTCTTTATTCTTCGCAAGTTTGCATGGGGGCCAATCCTGAGCTCTCTTGGCGAGCGCGAAAAAGGCATCGCTGACTCTATAGCTACTGCTGAGCGTGTGAAGTCTGAAATGGGCCAACTGAAAGCTGAAAATGAAAAGCTGATGGCACAGGCACGCGAAGAGCGCAGCACAATGCTGAAGGAAGCTAAAGAAATAAAGGATAAGATGATCAATGAGGCTAAAGAACAAGCAAAAGCTGAAGCCAATAAGATCATAAGCGATGCCCAGATTCAGATTCAGCAACAGAAAAATGCTGCACTGACCGAAGTGAAGAACGAAATTGGTAACCTGGCGGTGGAAGTAGCAGGAAAGATCCTGCGCCAGGAGCTGAGCAGCTCAAAAGGCCAGGAGGCGTACATGAGCCTGCTGTCTGAGGATATTAAACTGAATTAGTAAGCCCTCCCGGCCTCCCTGAAGGGAGGAGATGGCGAGCGGTTTGAAACAATATTAAATAACACTTCCCTCTCCCTGTCAGCCGACAGGCAGGCTTTGGAGAGGGTCAGGGAGAGGTAAAATATGCAAAACCCACGTCTTGCGTCGCGCTATGCAAAGTCAATACTGGACCTGGCGGTTGAAAGAAACAGCCTAGAGCCAGCACTGACAGACATGCAGACCCTGCAGGCTATATGTGCTGCCAGCCATGAGTTCAGACTGATGCTGGAGAGCCCGGTAATTAAAGGCGACAAGAAGTTGTCGATCCTTTTTGCTGTGTTGAAATCACAACAGCTCAATGAGTTGACCAAGGGCTTCATCACCCTGTTGGTGAGCAAGGGCCGTGAGCATTTTCTACCGGAAATTGCTACTTCTTTCGTTGCTCAATACAATGAGTTGAAAAACATCAAAACTGTTAAGCTGACTACAGCTACCACAGTGAATGATGCTATCAAGAATAATATCCTGGCAAAAGTTGCCGGTTTCATGCCTTCAAATAAGCTGAAACTGGAAACATCGGTAGATGAAAGCCTTATAGGCGGTTTCGTACTGGAAATGGGAGATAAGCTGTTTGATGCAAGCGTAAAGAAGAAACTGAACGACGTGCGCACGAAGATCATTGATCACTCGTACGAGGCAAAGATGTAAATAACACCTCTCCCGGCCTCTTGAAGGAGAGGATGTGAGTTGTAGAGATAATTAGTACTTAACTTTTTGAATTCAATAGTATATGGTTAATATCAAACCGGATGAAATATCGGCGATTCTCCGCCAGCAGCTGGCCCAGGTAGACGGTGGCGCTAGCCTTGAAGAAGTGGGTACCGTGTTGCAGATAGGCGACGGTATTGCACGCGTTTACGGACTTACCGGTGTTCGCCAGGGCGAACTCGTTGAGTTTGCCAATGGTGTAAAAGCGATCGCGCTTAACCTTGAAGAAGACAACGTTGGTGTCGTACTGATGGGTGACTACAAAGGCATTCGCGAAGGTGACAAAGTGCGCCGTACCAACAAGATCGCTTCTATTAAGGTGGGCGACGGCATGGTAGGCCGCGTTGTAAACACACTGGGTGAAGCTATTGATGGTAAAGGACCTATAGCTGGTGACCTGTATGAAATGCCACTGGAGCGTAAAGCACCAGGCGTTATCTACCGTGAGCCGGTAAAGGAACCACTGCAGACTGGTATCAAGGCGATCGACGCGATGATCCCTATCGGCCGTGGCCAGCGTGAGCTCGTAATTGGTGACCGCCAGACGGGTAAAACTGCTATCTGTATTGATACCATCATCAACCAGAAAGAATTTCATGCAGCAGGCAAGCCTGTTTACTGTATATACGTTGCGATAGGCCAGAAGGCTTCTACCGTAGCGGGAGTAATGAAGACGCTGGAAGACAATGGCGCGATGGCTTACACTACCATCGTAGCAGCTTCTGCATCTGATCCGGCTCCACTTCAGTTCTACGCTCCATTTGCGGGTGCTGCGATAGGTGAATATTTCCGCGATACAGGACGTCCTGCACTGGTTATCTATGATGACCTGTCTAAGCAGGCGGTGGCTTACCGTGAGGTGTCCCTGCTGCTCCGTCGCCCTCCGGGCCGCGAGGCTTATCCTGGTGACGTATTCTACCTGCACAGCCGTCTCCTGGAGCGTGCCGCGAAGGTGATAGCTAACGATGAGGTGGCTAAGAACATGAACGACCTTCCGGACAGCATTAAGCACCTGGTAAAAGGTGGCGGTTCATTGACAGCCCTTCCAATTATCGAAACACAAGCTGGTGACGTATCGGCTTATATCCCTACGAACGTGATCTCGATCACTGACGGACAGATATTCCTTGAATCAAACCTGTTTAACGCCGGTATCCGTCCAGCGATCAACGTAGGTATCTCCGTGAGCCGTGTGGGTGGTAACGCTCAGATCAAATCCATGAAGAAGGTAGCAGGTACGCTGAAGCTTGACCAGGCCCTTTACCGTGAGATGGAAGCGTTCTCTAAATTTGGTGGTGACCTCGATGCCGCTACAAAGAACGTAATTGACAAGGGTAGCCGTAACGTGGAAATCCTGAAGCAGGCACAGTTCAACCCATATTCAGTAGAAAAGCAGGTTGCTATCATCTACCTGGGTACAAATAACCTGATCCGCCAGGTGCCGGTTAAGAACGTTCGTGCTTTCGAAGAAATGTTCCTGCAGCAGATGGAGCTGAAGCATCCTGATGTACTAAAGGAATTCAAGAAAGGTGCATTGCCTGAGGATGGTATTGCTAAGCTCACAAAACTGGCACAAGACCTGATTCCTCAGTTCCAGAACTAAAATTAAATAGTCTTTATACAAGGGTCCCCCGGAGTTTTCCGGGGGATTTTTTTATTATGTATCTTGGCTAAATGCTGGACGTTCAGATTCGGAAAGTTGCACTCGCCGACTTCGATACAATCCATCGGTTCGTATGCGGGCTGGAAGAGGAAGAATTTGACAAGGCTACACTATTGCCACTATTCGAATCCTGTATTGAAGCTGACAACCATATCTACCTCATTGCCGAGATCGGTGGTAAGGCAGTTGGTTACATAAGTTGTCACGGGCAAATATTGCTGCATCACTGTGGTTGGGTTTACGAAATACAGGAACTCTTTGTGTTGACTGAATATCGAAGCCAAAAAATTGGTGCCTCCCTTGTAATGGCTGTAGAAAACGCCCTGAACGGAAAGAACTGTGTTTCCCTGGAAGTAGCGTCGAACAGGCGTAGAGAAAAGGCGCATGCGTTTTATGAAGCGCTCGGCTATAGCAGAACTTCTTATAAGTTCACAAAGGACTTCTCACAAAATGCAAAATAATACGATATGGATGCACGCAGAAAAAGGAATCTCGCCATCAATTTTACCCTGGCATTTGTGCTAACTAACATCACCGAAATGACACTGCACGAGTGCGGTCATTTTGTAGCCGGAATACTGACTGGCGATACGCCGATCCTGTATCATAATGCGGTGAGACATGCAACAGAACTGATAAGCAAGAATGGCCGGATAATTATAGCTGCTGCCGGCCCCATTATGAGCCTGATAATAGGGCTGCTATTTGCCTTCCTGTTGCGCAGCAGAAAGCAAGCGGATGCGATAGGCCTCTTCTACCTTGAGATGTCTGTGTTTGGATTCATCGGCGTGCTTGGCTATACCATGGTTGCACCCTTCTTCACCTATGGCGATACCGGATTTGTTTTCAGAGCGCTGGATTTTCCTGTGTGGCTCATCCTTGCTATTTCATTACTCTCCATTGGTATCCTATTCCTGGTGCTTAAGTCCCTCGCTCCGTACTTCGTGTCGTTCATGAGCTTCACAGAAGGGGAGAGCGTGCAGACAAGACGCCCGGTGGTTGCCGCCATGATCTCGATACCTGTACTTTTCGGCACGCTAATCACCACACTATTGAACCTGCCGTCACCAACACCTCTTAGCCTTATAGCGCCCATATGCATACCTATGTCGCTATTCTGGGTGTACAGATACTACCTGACCTCTCCTGCCGGTCCATGGGGTTACAATAGTAATAGCACGCTTGCGGAAAAGATAAATTGGGGATTGGTAGTCGCGACGATTTTTATAGTCTCTGTGAATCGGCTTCTGGCTATGGGTTTACAGCTTTAGTAATTTTTTGCGCTTCAGCAAAACGCCATCTTCTCCGAACACACTAACAATGTAAAGACCGGGCTGACAATTGACGAGAGGGATAATCTTTCCCTTTGTGTCCGCGACTACGCGACCAGTCAGATCCTGTACAGAAATATACACATCTTCAGAGCAATCCACCACAAGATTATCAGTGACGGGGTTGGGGTAAATTGAGACATTCGCGTGACTACTCACCATGCCAACCTCGTTATCTACATTGAGTTTGATAACATACATCTCTATGCGCCCACCAATTAATACCGGCCAGTCGGTATATGCAATGGTAGAATTGCCTACCATCACAAATGATCCGTCTCTCAATTGTTGCGCGGAGTTTGCATTTTCATTTCCCAGGCCACCCATGGCCTTGGACCACACAATATTGCCGGTGCGCGACATTTTAACCACCCAGTAGTCGCCCTGGCCATGGAATTCGGTCACATCACCGTTACCCGCTGAAACGTAACCACTGATAAGATAGGATGAGTCTGCCATTACCTCAACCGAATAACCAACGTCGGCAGCGTTGCTACCAGCGTTTCGCTCCCACTCTATGCCCAGCGTGGGCGATAATTTTAGCATCCATACATCTCCACCGCCTATACCGGTGCCTACGTCGCCATCGATGGAATTACTACCTCCTGTTACAATATAGCCTCCATCCGGTGTCTGGCGTATGCACTGTGCATAGTCGCTACCCGTGCCACCGTAACATTTCTTAGAAAGCAGTGAACCTGTTGCGGAAAATCTAAGGATCCAGTAGTCTTGCCCACCATGGTTACCGCTCACGTCTCCATTGTTAGAATAAGTATCTCCGGCCACCAGATAGTCACCGTTTGTGAGCTGGACCACAGATGCCGCGTTCTCGTCGTCGGTGCCACCCAATGATCGTTGCCACTGTATCGCTCCAGTAGAAGACAGCTTCACCACCCACAAGTCAAAGCTGCCCTTGTTTGCTGTAAGGTCTCCATCATTCGAAGCAGATCGCCCGGCTACTATAAAGCCGGTATCCGAAGTAACCTGAATGTCATAGGCATAATCTGCCGCGCTGCCACCAAGTGTCTTTTGCCATTGTACATCTCCCAGCCGGGAAATCTTCAGCACCCACATGTCAAAATCGCCATGCCCGCCGCTTACATCACCATCAGTGGAGCGGGTTGCACCCGCTATGATGAAGCCGCTGTCCGGCGTCTGCCTGATGGCATATGCATAGTCTTCGTTATCACCGCCATATGCCTTGCCCCAAAGGGGAACGCCGAGAGGGGAGAGTACCGCAACGAAGACATCATAGCCCACACCGTGAGCGCCGGGCATGTCTCCACTGGAATTGCTACTACCCACCATTACCAGGTTACCCTCCATTGTTTCCCGCACACAGTAAGCGTAATCATTTTGCTGTCCGCCGATCCCCCTCTCCCATTGTACATCCGGAGCCTGGGAGAACGCGGTAGTTGAGAGTAGTAGGTAGAAAAGGGTTGCGCAGTATTGGATATGATTCTTCATTTTGGTTCTCTTTGGGTGTTCATTAGTAAGACGCATATGGCGCGTGGAATCTTGGGCAAAGTGCGAAAACAGTTTCAAAGGCATGCCTTATGCTATACAACCTCGCTTAAATACTTACTTTTACACCCCAAATTATCCGTAATGAGCGAGCAAAGGAAACGCCCGGTACGCGTGCTGGTAGCCAAAGTGGGGCTGGATGGCCATGACCGTGGAGCCAAGGTAATTGCGACAGCACTGCGCGATGCAGGAATGGAAGTGATATACACCGGGCTGAGGCAAACACCAGAAATGGTGGTAAATACTGCCCTGCAAGAGGACGTTGACGCCCTGGGCATCAGTATTCTCAGCGGCGCACACATGACTGTTTTTCCCCGTGTAATGCAGCTGATGAAGGAAAAAGGCATGGACAATGTACTCCTTACCGGTGGTGGCATTATTCCGGAAGAAGACATGGCTGAACTGAAAAAAATGGGAGTGGGCAACCTTTTCCCGCCGGGTACTTCTACGCACGACATAGCCGGGTATATAAATAGCTGGGTAGCGGAACATCGCTCAGAACTCCTGTAACATCAAAATATTCGATTTATGTATACGACACTGCTGACGACAATAGAGGCCGGAACGATGATCATAACGATCAACAGGCCGGACAAAATGAATGCGCTGAACAAAGACGTGATAGAAGAGCTGGGGGCTGCGCTGGATGAGGTTTATAACAATCCAGAGGTGAAATCAGCAATCATCACCGGTGCGGGCGAAAAAGCCTTCGTGGCAGGTGCAGATATCACGGAATTCCTGTCACTGGGAGCCGACGGCGGTGCCGCACTGGCTACCAAGGGCCGCAACCTAGTGTTTGACAAGATTGAGAACTGTCCGAAGCCGATCGTAGGTGCTGTGAACGGGTTTTCCCTGGGAGGTGGATGCGAGCTGGCAATGGCATGCCATTTCAGATTGGCCTCTGCCAATGCTAAGTTTGGCCAGCCGGAAGTGAACCTGGGCCTGATACCCGGCTACGGAGGCACTCAACGCCTTACGCGCCTGATAGGCAAGGGCAAAGCCATGGAGCTGCTTATGACCGCCGATATGATTGGCGCAGACGAAGCTAAGGCTCTGGGCCTGGTAAACCATGTGACTGCACTGGAAGAGCTACTGCCCAGGACGAAGGAAATACTGCAGAAGATACACACAAAGGCACCCCTGGCTATATCCAAGATCATTGCCTGCGTGAATGAGTGTGCTGACGGAGACCATCACGGTTTTGACAAGGAAATAAAACGCTTTGGTGAAAGCTTTGCTACCGAAGACATGAAGGAAGGGACGACCGCATTTCTTGAAAAAAGAAAAGCTGCGTTTAAAGGAAAATAATTTATATCTTCAACCTTTAAATTCTGAATGAATGCAGGCTAAGATTATCCGCATATTATCGGTGGTTTGTGTAGCCGTGGCAATTACCAATGCTGCGGTGGCGCAAAAGTTCAGGCCAAATCGTGTTTATGTCGAGCCGGATGGCTGGTCTATAGGTACGAATGTGGGCATGACCGACCTGTGGGGTGATGTAGGAACGAAGGGACCAGTAGACCACTATCTGAACAGTAAGTACTTCGATAAAGTATCCTTTATGGGAGGCATGTTCGGCAGGTATTCTTTCCACCCATTCTTTGCGGCTCGCTTTGGATTAAACTTTGGCAGCTTTTATGCTACTGACGAGTGGAACTATGATGGCGTAAAGGGAGACAACCTGATAGAAGGACATGATTATGTGCAGCGCTATCAGCGTGCGCAGACTGCGAAGTCGATCATATTTGAGAGCTATGGTATGCTCGAATTCACGCCAAGGCGTTTTAATCTGAAAGCAACGGGTAAAGCCTTCAGGCGCAGCCAGCCCTACATTGCTGCGGGAATTGCCATTTTCCATTATACACCTTATAGCACTGTAGGTAATAGTACTACGTTTGAAAAAACATATGACCTGTCCCTTGAAGGTCAGGGTTGGGGAGGAAGCTACCCTAAAAAAGGTTCTCTTTGGCAGCCTGCCATTCCGCTGGCAATTGGGTACAGATGGGACCTTGGAGACCACCTCAATCTTGGATTTGAATGGAAGTACCGTATGACCTTCACTGATTACCTCGATGGTGTAAGTGGGAAGTACGTTAGTAATTTCGAGTTTAACCAGAATCTGGGGCCTAGCGAAGCGAAGCTGGCACAGCAAATCGCAGACAAGAGTGCTTATTATAACAACGCACTCCCTAACAAACCGGGTACATTGCGCGGAAATCCGGGCAACAATGACTCATACTCTACTATAAGCGTCCTGCTTGCATTCAGAGTGCCTACACGTACACGCATCTGGTGGCACAACCGCCAGTTCTAATCAAGACAGCAAATAGACATATTTATAAACGCGCCCGCCAAGGAATTTCGGGCGCGTTATTTTTATGCCCTATATATCGCGCAAGTACAAATAGAAAATCAGACAGGCGATTCAGGTAGCGAATTACAATCGGCGGCACCTCTTCTTGCTGCTCCTGCATTGCTACACAAATGCGCTCTGCCCTTCGGCAGACACACCTGGCCACATGGCAGGTGGATGACGCAAGATTGCCACCGGGAAGTATAAATGAACGCATCTCGGGCAGCACTTCATTCATTGCGTCAATTCGGTCCTCCAGCCAGGTTACGTCAGTCTCATGCAAATCGGGCAATTTCATTTTTACATCCTTTCCCGGGTCGGTAGCAAGTACGGAGCCAACAGTAAACAGGCGGTCCTGAATTTCACGTAGCCACTCGGTTATTTCTGCATTTGCAGCCATGTCGTTCACCATGCCGATGAAAGAGTTCAGCTCGTCTACCGTACCATAACTTTCAATGCGTATATGGCTCTTGGGAACACGAACACCACCTATGAGGCTGGTGCCCCCTTTGTCGCCGGTTTTTGTATAGATCTTAAACACAGTAATTGCTTTTTTGTTTAGCTGGCTATGCCAGAGAATGTTTCACGGCAAGGTCGGACTCTACCAGTCCATCGCGAATACGTATCACTCGTCGGGTGTAATTAGCAATGTCCTCTTCGTGTGTTACTAATACCACCGTGTTACCATTCTTATGAATGTCGGCAAACAACTCCATGATCTCAACAGAGGTTTTGGTATCGAGGTTGCCTGTTGGTTCATCGGCCAATAGTATTGAAGGGTTGTTTATGAGCGCACGAGCTATAGCTACACGCTGACTTTGCCCACCCGAAAGCTCATTGGGTTTGTGATGAGCCCTGTCACTGAGGCCAACTTTACCCAACATGGCACGCGCCCTCTCTTCACGCTCCTTTCTACCGGCACCGGAGTAGATAAGGGGCAACGCCACGTTCTCCCAGGCTGTGAGGCGCGGCAATAGATTGAACTGCTGAAACACAAATCCAATTTCCACGTTGCGCACATCGGCAAGCTGATCATCCTGCATATTGCTCACGTCCTTTCCATTCAGAATGTACTGACCACCAGAAGGCGTATCAAGGCAACCCAGAATGTTCATGAGGGTAGATTTACCCGAGCCGGAAGGGCCCATCAGCGCTACATACTCGTTTTCCTCAATGAGCAAGGAAATGCCTTTGAGCACGGGTAGCTCCTGCTTTCCCAGGTAATAACTCTTCCTGATATCAACAAGCCTGATAACTTCGTTCATTCCTTGAGCACTTTGTAACCGTGCAAGTTCAAAAATACGTATAATTTCACCCTCGCTATGGTATGCTTTCCTAATTGCAAGATCAATATTGGGCTGTTTGTAACAAACAAGCGTAGTGACGGTTACCATGACCTGGAGACGGTTTTCTATCCCGTTGGCACTAATAGCATAGAGACCAACCGTGTGCTGAACGACGTACTGGAAATAGTACCGGCGAAGGAGAATACTGCAAAACTCCATCTGACCGGGCTAGGCGTGAATGGCGATTCTGCGAACAACCTGGTGTGGAAGGCATACGAACTATTTCAGAATAGAAACCCGGAAAAGATCACGCCATTAGATATCTACCTGCATAAAGTAATTCCGATGGGCGCCGGCCTCGGTGGTGGCTCAGCCGATGGTGCATTTATGCTTAGACTTATCAACGATTTTTATGACCTGGGAACCAGCGATGAAGAGTTGGTTCAAATGGCATTACAACTGGGGTCTGACTGCCCGTTTTTCATTTACAACACACCGCAGTATGCGAGAGGCCGTGGAGAGCTGATGGAGCCTTTGAAGCTAGACCTATCTCAATATCGCATCGAAGTGGTTTGTCCCGGAATACACGTGTCTACGAAAGATGCATTCTCAGAGATAGCTCCCCAACCGGCGCCATATGATCTACGCAACCTGACGGCTTTGCCAATAACAGAGTGGAAGGCACTCATCAGCAATGACTTTGAAAAGACAGTCTTCAAGAGTCATCCTGAATTAGCAGCCCTGAAGAAGGGTATGTACGATAAGGGAGCCGTTTATGCTTCCATGACCGGCACCGGATCTGCTGTGTATGGGATATTTGAAAAGGAATTTTAGCACGACTCAACGGGCGGCAGGGCATTTTCAAAATGTGCTGCTAGCTGATCTTTCCCCAATGTGATTGCTTGCCCTGTTGAGCCAGTAATTCGCGCAGTGCATAGTGCTGTGGCAACAACAATTTCGGGTCGTTCGTTAGTACCTGCATGGCAGCAGTTCTCGTTTGCTCCAGGATGCCGCTGTCCTGCACTATATCTGCTAGCTTGAATTTCAACACACCACTTTGCCGCGTACCATACATATCGCCGGGGCCGCGCATGGCAAGATCTTCTTCGGCTATTTTAAATCCGTCGGTCGTTGATGCCATTATCTGCAATCGCTTATAGCTTTCCTCAGACACCTTGCTGCCAGCTAGCAAAATACAATAGGACTGCTCTGCACCTCGCCCCACACGGCCGCGTAACTGGTGCATTTGCGAAAGGCCGAATCGCTCTGCACTTTCGATGAGCATTACAGAGGCATTCGGTACGTTTACACCTACCTCTATCACTGTAGTAGCCACAAGCACGTTTGCCTCTCCTTTCACGAACCGTTGCATGTTGCGCTCCCGCTCACCCGCCTCCTGGCGACCATGAACCATAGCAATACGATACTTGTTTTCGTTGAACCACATTTTCACCTGCTCATAACCTGCCATCAGGCTTTCGTAGTCCATCTTTTCAGACTCTTCTATGAGCGGGTAAACAATGTATGCCTGCCGTCCTTTGTTCACTTCGTTACGCACAAACTCCATCACCCGGCCGCGCTGGTTGTCACGTGCAAAAATGGTCTTTATCGGTTGTCGACCCGGTGGCAGCTCATCAATCACGGATACATCCAGGTCGCCATACATGGTCATAGCCAACGTACGCGGAATGGGCGTGGCCGTCATTACCAATATGTGTGGTGGCATGGTGTTCTTTTGCCACAACCGCGCACGCTGGCCTACTCCGAAACGATGCTGCTCATCTATCACAGCAAGACCCAGGTTCTGAAATTGCACATTCTCCTCAAGCAGCGCATGTGTGCCAACGACGATTCGCAATGTGCCATCTGCAAGTTGCGATAGTATCTCCTTTCGCTGCTTGCCCTTCACATTCCCGGTGAGCAGCTCCACCTGAATGCCCATCTTCTGCAACAGGTCTGAAATGCCAAAGAAATGCTGCTGTGCGAGAATCTCGGTCGGTGCCATGATGCAGGCCTGGAAGCCATTGTCCAGCGCCAGCAACATAGACATAAGGGCAACTATTGTCTTTCCGCTACCCACATCTCCCTGCAGCAAACGGTTCATTTGCTTGCCTGTACCTGTATCCTGCCTTATCTCCTTCAGTACGCGCTTCTGCGCATTTGTGAGCGCAAATGGCAGATGCTCGCTGAAAAACGTGTTGAACAACTCACCCACCTTTTCGAAGTGCCAGCCCGCCTGCGCAGTGTGCTGCAATCGCAGGCGCCCTATTTTGAGCTGTGACAGAAATAACTCTTCCCATTTCAGCCGGATACGCGCTACCTGTTCATGCTCTTCTGTATCAGGGAAGTGTATCCATCTTAGTGCCTGGAAGCGACCACAAAGGCGAAAGTTATTCCGGACATCGTCCGGCAATATTTCCGGTATATCATGCGCTTTTATCTTCTCAAAAAGTGCCTGTGTGAGTTTGGCAAAAGACCTGTTTGTTACACCCTTAGCACGCAACTTCTCGGTAGTGGGGTATACCGGTTGGCGGCCGGGAATAGAAGTATCCGCGTTAAGCAGTTCTATCTCGGGGTGGGCAATATTTACAATACCGTTGAAGTAGTTGAGTTTGCCATACACGATATAGCGTTCATGCTCCTTCAGCGATTTCTTCATCCATTGTGCCCGCTGAAACCAAAGCAGTTCAATGCGGCCTGTGTCATCATACAGGGTGGCAACCAGTCGCTTCTTTCTTCCATCTCCCTCCTCAATGACATTAATGAGCGTACCCACGATCTGCACAAATTCAGCCTTTGGGTCTATGAAGCCGATTCGCGTAACCTGTGACCTATCTGCATACCGGTAAGGGTAGTGATAGAGCAAGTCTTCAAACGTACTTATCTCCAGCTCTTTGCGCAGCAGCTCACCCCGCTGAGGGCCTACGCCTTTCAGGAATTCAATGGGAGACTCCAGTATGTTCTGAAAATTGCTGATGCTACAAAAATAATAGATAAGACCGGCACAAAAAGAGGAAGCCCCCACTATTGCGGGGGCTTCACTAAATTCTATTCAGACTTATGGGAATTTTACACCCGGATATTTGTTTGCGTCTGTCAATGGCACTGTAGAATGGTAGTAGTTGTTGATCGTATTGATCACAAAGTTTGCTACCAACGCATTGCCACGAGCATTCATGTGCACTCCATCAAGAGAGAAGGCGCCGCCGGAAATATACTCAGTCGAGTATTCTATACCATTGTATGCCATGCCGGAAGCGAGTGTCTTGAAGAACGAGTTTATGTCAACATATGCCAGACCGCGAAGCTGGCAAAGCTGCCTGATGTGGTCGTTATAGCGTGTTACTGCAGTACGCATGTTCTGCAACTCGTCTGTAGTAAGCACATACTGGCGAGGAATTGGCTTTATGCTACCCCAGCCAGCACATGTTATTGAATCGCGAGGAATGGTCATGAGAATTAACTCACCCGGTACAGACTGACGTACTGAACCATCTGTTGCCTCAACGATAAACTGGTTTTTGCCCTCAACGAAAACTTTATCAAAATTGTCATTCTTGTATATCTCCATCAGCGTGTCTGCAAAACTCTGGCGTGTGATCACCAAGCCGTTTGACGGCACCACATTGAAGTATGGCAAAGCAGAAACATCGGGAATATTTAGCACAGCGCCACCGGCACTGGTGCTTGCCAATGCAGTTGCGATGCTATCGTAATAATCAAAGAAAACCTGGTCGGGAGTGATGTCCTGACGGTTATAAAGGTTTGGTAATGGGCCTGCAGGAGTTGCATTACCGGTGCCGTCACCCTGTCCGCCAGCCAGTGCATAGCCCAACACATCACTTATACCCATCCACAAAGTGAAGAAGGTAGGGTGAAGATTATATACACGCGAATACAATTCATCCAACGGACGTTTTGCCGGCGCATAATAGAAACGCGATGCATATACGTTTGCTGCTGCGTAACCCGGAACAGCGTAATCAGACACACGGATACCCGGAACAGAAATGTTGTTGATCTGGTCGTTATTTACACTGCTGGTATAGTGCCAGCTGCCGTTTGAATCAAGCGGCTGTTTTATGGTCACAGGCCCCATTCTTGATGTACCATCACAATAGTCAATTGTGCTTAGTTCCAGTTTGGGTTTCGGATATCCATTGTTGCCGGTAAGTAACGGCTGAATAAAAGGCCCATCAGCGCCATTGCCATCCTTTACCGCAGAAAATTGTTCAAACAACCTCTGAGGAAAAGAGTTGAGCTGGCCCGAAACGGTAAGCGAGTTGTCTCCGAACCCTGAGGAAAAAGAGCCACCTACTGCCATATAGTTTGTGAACACCGCATCGCCCGAAGTAGGCGGTGTTGTCACATTTGTGTTCGGCTTGCAGGCAGAAAATAATACTACCGCTGCACCGAAAATATATATCCTTTTCATTTGTCGTTCTGTTTGTCTGATACCTTAGAATATATAATAAACACCGAATGCAGGCACGGCTGCGTTGGTTTTATACACACCACTGAATCCACCGTAAGCATAATTGCCATCACGCTTTACCCCGTTTGCACCTTCAAATGCTGCCATCAGCGTAAGGCCCGGAAGAGGCTTAACTGTGACGCCACAAGAAAGGTTGATACGGTCTGCGTCCGGAAGGTCAGGAGAAACATTATCATTCGTCACCGGGGTAGGGTCATATGCGATACCACCCATGAGTGCTACCACACGGCTCACCTTGTAAGACATACCGAAACGAGGCGTAAACGTGTTGCGATACCTGCGTGGAGCGCGAACGTTGGTGAGAGAAGATGTAGTTTGCTTGAAGTCGAAACGCAGAGAATCATAAGCACTCCAACCGGTGTAGTTACAGTCAAGCTGCAGCGTGAGGTCATTGATGCGCCAGCCAAGACCAAGTGTAAGTACTTGTGGCATTGGCAGCCTTGCATCGAATGAAGTATTCGGGAATGAATCGCGAAGAGCTACAGGCACTTTGAACTTGGCAGATCCACCGCTTACGTCCATATTAACCTGTGAGCGATAAGTGAGGCCAAGGTAGAAGTTCTCAGAGAATTTGCGGCTGATACCTACATTGAAACCAATGCCACTGGCGCTGCCATGCAATATTGCCTGGCCATCGTCAAGGCCGGGACCCTGCGTACCATGAACAGGCAATGCGCGCGTGTAGTCTACACTACCGGCGCCCACAACGAGGCCGGCACCTATTGACAATCCTTCAGTAAGCCTGAAGCTCAAAGTAGGTTGGAAGAATACCGTTTTCAGATCTACCGACTGAACGATGTAGCGTCCCAGCCAGTTGTCATTCCACTTTACACCAGAGCCGAAAGGCGTGTACACACCAAGACCAACAGCCACACGAGCGTCTTCGTGAACAGGGCCGCCAATATAAAGGTTGAACGGAGTGAAGCTCTGACTAACCGTGTTTTCGCTTGCAGAGTTGATCCCGGAAGTTCCACGATTGCCATAAGATGTGCTGGGCACAACAACTGCCATGCTGCCATATGCCTGCACTCCGTGCAGACGCGATAGTCCACCTGGATTGTAAAATATTGTTGAAGCATCCCATGGCCAGGCTGCACCCGTGCCGCCCATTGCCATCTGCCTCAACCCCTGAAGGTTAAGCTGGTAACCGCCACCAAAAGATGCCATTGCAGACAATACAAGTGATGCCGTAATTACGTGTTTCTTCATAATTAGCTGGTTAAATAATCAATGCTACCGTTACCGGTTTTATATAATCGGGTATTAAGGTATAATGAAATACCTGAAAAACAAACCCTTTTCACAAAAAACCTGTGCAAATATAAGCGTTAGGAAACGGCAATACCAATGGTAGCGATGCTTATTTTCACCCCTTCTACAGCTAAGAGGGCAGCCGCACAAGCCTCAATTGTGGCACCGGTCGTCAACACGTCGTCTAAAATCAATATGTGTTTTCCGGCTATAGCATTGTTATCTGTCACCGCAAATGCCGAGCGCATATTTTCGGTTCGCTCATGCCGCGTCTTGTTTACCTGGCTTTCGGTATTGCGCACACGAGCCAGCACGCTGGGTAACGATGGTATATGGAGGGTCTCGCTCATTGCCCCTGCAATGACCTCGCTCTGATTATAGCCGCGCCTCTGCATGCGGGTAAGGTGCAACGGAACCGGAATTATGGCATCAACCGTTGATATCCAGTCTGTTGCGAGTAGTCTCCTGGCAAACCTGCGCCCGAAATACTCACCAATTTCCTTGCGGCCTCTATACTTCAGCCCGTGTAGCATGTGCTGCAGCAGTCCATCTTCGGTGAAATAGGCAAATGAGGTAGCATGCTGAAAGGGGACGCGACCGGCAAATCTTACTACCGTATCATTGTCAGCTATGGAGTCATAGTTTGTTTCGGGAACAAGGGTCTCGCACGCTATGCAGAGCACCTCTTCGTGGGCAACCAATGGCCTGTTGCACCCCTCACACAAATCGGGGTAAAAGAGATGTGTAATCCCTTTTCTAAGCTCGGTAAAAGTTACACCAGGTATTAGTCCCACAAAACGAACTATTTAGGTTGCTTCAAAAAGTACTTCATGCCCTCCTCCTCTAATATCATCTCACCATCCTGGCAACGTAACACTTTAAAAGTTCTGGGGCGCTTGCCGTCGCACACAAGCGACTGGCCACCCCCCAATTCTTTTATATACCAGGAAGGCGCATTATCTGCATCACTTCCGCTATATACAAATCCTTGTTTACCATCGGTTGATGGTCCGGTAACGTAAACAGACCTGATGTTATCTGACGGGTCCAGTGCGCCAAACCCATCGGCCTTTCGGCGATAGACCGTCCAGCGGCCTATCATCATATCAATATCAGTGACAGGCCGGGCAGTATCCTGTTTCTGAAGTACGATCACTTCAGCTGTATCAGAATTATCGACCCCCATCAGGAAATACCCTTTTTGGTTGGTAAGCAGTAATGTATCAGGCCGCTTCAGCAGTATCTTGTACTTCACGGAGCCGAGGTCTACAATACTGTCTTCACTTACGGTATACACACCTTCGTACACAAAGCCATTCCTGTGCCTGAACTGGAATGAGTCTTTGGGTAGAAAACGGATGAAGAGGGTATCCATAAATGAATGGACCACACTATCCGGAGATCTGCGCTCTATTTCCCGCCATCTGCCCGGCCCTATAATCTTCTTCTTTTTCTTGTCGATGCCATGAGCCAGCACAGGCAGCAGCAATACTAAGAGAATGACTATTTTTGTTTTGAGCATTGTTACAAATGTAAGAAAAGACACTTATTGCAATGTGAAGCAAATCGTTAAGTTACCTTCTGCCTATGACTCCCCAACTCCACATAACGCTGATTCAACCCGATATAGTATGGGAAAATAAGGGTGCTAACCTGGAGCATTACAGCTCTCTGATGGATACCATTAAAGGCCCCCGCCACCTGGTGGTACTTCCGGAAATGTTCAGCACTGGATTCAGCATGAGCCCGGAGCGCCTTGCAGAATCCATGGACGGCCCGTCTGTAAACTGGATGAAAGAGATGGCGCAGAAGCACCGCTGTATCCTTGCCGGCAGCCTGATGATAGGTGAGGACGACAAATATTACAATCGCTTGCTGTGGGTGCAGCCGGATGGGCAGGTTATCCACTACGACAAGCGACACTTATTTGGACATGCGTCTGAAGACAAACACTACTCCCCGGGCGAAACACGCGTCATAACCCAGGTGAATGGCTGGCGTATAAACCTGATGGTGTGCTATGACCTGCGCTTCCCGGTATGGGCGCGGAACAGGGAGGCGGAGTACGATGTACTGCTCTATGTGGCCAATTGGCCGGAGGCACGAAGCCTTGCGTGGCGCACACTGCTACAGGCAAGGGCAATAGAAAACCAGAGCTATGTGGTGGGTGTGAACCGGGTAGGCGCAGACCCCAAAGGCAACAACTACTCAGGCGACAGCAGTGTGATAGGCCCACTGGGCGAAATTATATGGCATAGCCAGAATGAAGTAGCAGTGCATACCGTGACACTAGAAAAAACTAGGGTGGATGAAACACGAACAAAGCTGCCGTTTTTGAAGGACGCGGATAAGTTTATGCTGCTGTAATCACTTTCCAAGCGCCTCTTTATACACTTTCAGGCATCTGTCCCGCGCCATGTCGTGTGCTACTATGGGCTTTGCGTATGTGAGTTGGTCATACTCAGGGACCCACTTCTTTATGTATTCAAGTTTTGGGTCGAACTTTTCAGTTTGCAGTGTGGGGTTAAAAACGCGGAAATAGGGGGCTGCATCGCACCCGCAACCTGCGGCCCACTGCCAGTTGCCATTGTTAGCAGACAGGTCATAGTCAAGCAACTTCTCTGCAAAGTAGGCCTCGCCCCACCGCCAGTCTATCAGTAAATCTTTGGTTAGGAAACTGGCAACGATCATCCGCACACGATTGTGCATAAAACCCGTTTCATTCAGCTCCCGCATGCCGGCGTCAACTATTGGGTAGCCCGTTTGCCCGGCGCACCAGGCCTCAAATTCCTTCTCGTTGTTTCTCCACTTAATGTTATTGTAATCCTTCTTGAATGCGCCATTCACCACGTACGGAAAATGCCACAGTATCATCATGAAAAACTCGCGCCATATGAGCTCGTTGAGCAGCGTACCATTAAGTGGCATTACTTCGCGGGCAAGCTCCCTGATACTCACAGTGCCAAAGCGCAAGTGAATACCCATATGGGTAGTACCGTGAATTGCAGGTATGTCGCGCGTCTGGTCATACGTGCGAGCAATACCCCTATCAAGTATGGGCGCCACAACCCCATGTTTTGCCTCCTGAAAGCCAAGTTCATTAAGTGATGGGATTGGCTGCGAGTCGCCTTTCACTAAGTTGTGAACATACTTTTCTACCGGGTATGAGGAGAGATAGAAGTCATTTAACCGCTCCTTCCATTTTCTGCTATATGGTGTGTAAACGGTGTAGGGTTCTCCGTTGTCCTTCATCACTTCGTCCTTTTCAAAGATCACCTGGTCTTTATAGGTATGAAAGGATATTCCCTTCTCACCCAGTAGGATTCGTATTTCTTTGTCGCGTTGTTCTGCATAGGGTTCGTAATCGTGATTGGTAAATACTGCCGCTACCGTATACGCTTGCGTTATCTGTTGAAACACCTCTGCCGGTGTGCTATGATATATATGCAGGCTGCAGCCAAGGTCCACAAGTTTCTGCTGCATGGACATGAGCGCATCATGTATAAACTGGACACGCTTGTCTCTCTTCTCGGTAAGACCATCCAATATATTGGTATCGAAGATGAAAATGGGTAGCACCGGATTGCCGGACTTCAGCGCACGATACAAACCCGCATTATCATTGAGACGCAAATCGCGGCGAAACCAAAAAACAGAAACGGGAACGTTTGTCATACCTGTAAATCTATGGCAATTCTGCTTTTGGCGAGCCTTTAACAAAACCAAACAGACATTGCAATCGTTTATCTTTACATAACCGTCTTTTATGCGTACTTTCAATATCATTACATCCGTTCTCTGCCTGCTTTTTTTTGCACAGTGCAGCAACGCTCAAAACACGAAGAAGATGAGCACGACCAATCCATATTATTCCAGAACCGACACTACAAAACTGCATGTCTCAGACAACGAATGGAAGAAGATACTGCCTGCAAGTGTCTATCACATTGCCCGGGAAAAGGGTACTGAATATGCCTTCTCCGGCAAGTACTGGAAAACCGATGTAAAGGGTATGTATTACTGTGCCGTTTGTGGTAATCCTTTGTTCCGCTCCACAGCGAAGTTTGCCAGCTCTTGCGGATGGCCCAGCTTCTTTGAAACCATACGGCCGAATAGTGTTATCTATCTACAGGACGATTCCTATGGGATGGACCGGGTAGAGGTGCAGTGCGGACGCTGTGAATCGCACCTGGGTCACATATTCGACGATGGCCCGCCGCCCACGCACAAACGATTCTGTATGAACTCGGCCGTGCTCGATTTTGAGCCGGACCAGAAATAAGATCTCCTTAATCTTCAAGAATGTACAAGGCAGGCAGGTTCCTGCCTTGTCCGTCATGGTCCAGACCGTAGCCCACCACAAATTTGTTTTCTATCTCAAAGCCACAGTAATCGGGCTTTACGGGATGGGTACGCGCATCCGGCTTAGAAAGGAACGTAGCAATTTTCACAGAGGCCGGACCGCGCTGCATGATCTCCGGGAGAAATGCACTTAAGGTTTTACCGGTATCAATAATGTCTTCTACAATGATCACGTGGCGGCCGTTCAGGTTTTCCTCTAGCCCAATAGCCGTAACTACATTGCCCGTTGAAGTAGTGCCTTTGTAAGAAGCCAGCTTTACAAATGATATGGAAGCCGGAACGGATAACTGCCTGAACAGGTCTGCAGCAAAAATAAACGAGCCGTTAAGCACGGCTATGAGTATCGGATTTTTGTCCTCATAGTCGGCATTGAGTTGTGCGCCCAGCTCTGCAATTCGCTCTGCAATAAGTCCTTCAGATAAAAAGGGAATGTAGTTATGTCCGGCTACGGATACACGGGCCTGCATGGTTATTGTTTTATGAGGAGTGTCTGGCCTACTTTCAGGCTCTGTGGTTTCACAGAATTCCACCTGGCTATGTCGTCAACGGTAACGTTGTAGCGCTTAGCGATGGAGAAAGCTGTCTCGCCCTTCTTTACAACGTGTTTGGTATTGCCTCCGGCGCGTTTTGCCTCCCCCGGTTTCTGCTGTTCTGTCTTTACAGGCTCATCCTGCCGCACTGCCGGTGCAGGCATTGCGTCCGGCTCCTTCTGCTCTGGCGCTGGTGCTGCCTGGGCCTGAGCGGGATTCTGAAATCCCATTCCAAAGCCTATTTCCTGTTCAGACGAGTTCGCTGCGACCGCTTGCGGCTCTGGCTCTGCCGATTGTTCCTCCTGCACGTCTGCGCTATAGGCAAGCATCACTTCTTTTACTGCAGGCTTTGTCAATGCCTGCCCCTGCAGGTTCAGCACAGTACCGGTTACCGGCACTTCGGCCGGCCTAAGCAAATTGAATGCGGCCAGCTTCTTCAACTGCATACCTTCTTCCTGAGCCACCATATGCAGGGTCTCACCCTCACGAACACTATGATTACTTTTCAACCCTGCGGCGTGTTTCTTCTCCAGGTAGATATACATGTCGCTCATCACCGGATCTTCAGGCATATCATTAAGCTCCAGCAGGTGGCCATAACGCACCTTGTGTTTTACAGCATAGGGTAGCAATGCCTCACCTTTGTGCACACGAATGGCTTTCAGGCCATTCACCATCATTATGGCACCTTCTGCACCGGCGGCCGTGTCAACCGTGGCTGTAGTATCGCTGCTTCCAGATGCAATTGCAATCGTTGAATCAGAAGTGGCGGCAACAGTTGTAGTAGCCATTACCGTAGTAGCCGCAACTGTGGGTACCGATGCTGCGGTCGTCTTTACAACCGTGTCCGGCTTTTTTACCTGGGTAGCAGCAAGCATTGTTTGCGCGGCTGTGTCTCCTCCGGGCATATCTAATTTGTAGTTACTATCCAGCGCTGCATATGTATACTCCTGCAGATGGTAGTCTTCAATTATCTTAATTAGTTGGTAGGCATATTTCGGGTTGGTGGCATAGCCGCACTTCTTGAGTCCATGCGCCCAGCGGGCGTAGTCGGTAGGGGAGTAGGAAAACAATATCTTATACCGCTGATTGATGAGCAAATGTGCTGAGTGGTCATGATAGGACTCAAGCGCATTATTGTATTTTTTGAAGCACTCTCCTTTTGCGTCATCATCATGAAGGAAAGTAGCACCTTGCCAGCCATTCTTACACTTAATACCGAAGTGGTTATTTGCCTCCGTAACAAGTTCACTAATGCCGGCTTCGGTTTCAAGTATGCCCTGGCCAAGCGTGATGGAGGCGGGAACCCCTGTAGAACGCTGATCGGCGATAGCGTATTGGGCATATTGCTGCACGTACTTACGTGCCCGTTCAGGATAGGATTCCTGGCCGGAAACTTTTCCCCACAAGCTGCAAAACAATAAGACCGTAATAGCTATCCTTCTTGTCATATTCCAAAAATTAAAAAACCGTTCTGCACTGACGAGGGCAAAAATAACTTTCTACCGGCAAAAATCCGGTCGCGGATGTTAGGGTTATGTAAAAACGTGGCTAAACGCCAAACTGGCTCAGGTGGTGATTGAGGTGTTTGTAGAACATATTATTCCACTCGGTCTTGTTGAGCACACCAAAAGAATGAGACTCCTTACCATCAAAATGGCTGCCTCCCAAAGACTGTGTTTTTCGGATATAATCTACAAGCTTTGACTTTTCGCGATCAAAATCGCGCTGGTCTGTTATAATAAAATCAGGTGCAGTAGGGCTGCCCGGTTTGTACCCTTTTTCATTGGTTACAATACCTTTTACAAACATCTTCAACAACAACTTGCGCATTCCCTTTGGCTTTGGATATTTAGCCTCATCGAAGATATATTCGTAGGTAACACTGCAGTGTGCCAGCATCTGGCTCACATTCATCTTTCCCCACTTTGCAGCGGTGGTGTTGTCCAACTTGTTGATACGGTCTATGATTCCCTCAGAGACCTCTTTTGTAAAGATATCAGGCAGTGCCATGTTGTCGAATTTAGCTCCTAAATTACTGATTCTCCGGATTGCATTTTTTCTGCGTTCTCTGCAAATTGCAGGGCATCCAGCATCTCCTGGATTTCGCCGTTCATAAATGCGTCCAGGTTGTAAATGGTCATATTTATGCGGTGGTCTGTGATGCGCCCCTGCGGATAGTTGTAGGTACGTATCTTGGCCGACCTGTCCCCTGTGCTCACCAGGCTCTTACGGGTGCGGGCTATTTCCTCTTCCTGTTTACGTACCTGCTCTTCATACAGGCGGGTACGCATCATATGCATTGCCTTTTCGCGGTTGGCAAGCTGAGAGCGCTCTGTCTGGCACATTACCACTGTACCGGTCGGCACGTGGGTAAGTATTACCTTGGTCTCCACTTTGTTCACGTTCTGTCCGCCGGCACCACCGCTTCGTGCGGTCTCCATCTTCACATCACTCTCCTTCAGCTCAAAATCTACTTCTTCAGCTTCGGGCAGCACAGCAACTGTTGCCGCCGATGTATGCACGCGGCCGCTTGCCTCCGTTGCCGGTACACGCTGCACACGGTGTACACCACTTTCAAATTTCAGTGTGCCATATACGTCATCACCTACTACCTCCAGTTGCACATCTTTATAGCCGCCTACGGTGCCTTCTGTCTCAGAGAGCACCGCTACCTTCCAGCCCCTTCGCTCGCAGTAGCGCACATACATGCGTAGCAGGTCGCCGGCAAAAATGCTTGCTTCGTCCCCACCTGTACCAGCACGCACCTCTACTATGGCGTTCTTTTCATCCTGCGGGTCTTTTGGTATCAGTAGTTTCCTTATTTCTTCCTCCAGGGTTGCCTTTTGCTCTTCCAGGCTGTCCAGGTCGCCCTTAGCCAGCTCTCTCAGTTCTTCATCGCTCTCGGTTTCCAGTACTTCACGGGCAAACTCAAGACTGTCCAGGCATGTCCTGTATGTCTTGTAAACAATTACTATTTTCTCCAGCTTTCGGTATTCCTTACTCACTTGCGAAAAGCGCGTGTTATCGCTTACCACTTCCGGGTTGGTCAGCGCCACACCCAGATCGGTGAAACGTGCATTTATAGCCTCCAGCTTATCTATTATGGAACTCATTATTTATCCTCAAAAAAGTTCGCAAAGGTAAGTCACAATAGGCTAAGAATTATTAAAAATTATCGAAATCTTTACCGCAACGGAGTGAATTTCCGGGATGGGTTGATTTCTTTTAGTTCCAGCAGCAGGTCGAATGCTTCATTCAGTTGGGGTAACGAATGCACATTTATGATCGTTACCGGACGCTTTTTGCCGTCAATAAAAGATATTATCCCTTCATCGGCAGCGTTCAAGTCGACCATTTCCGGAAATTGCTCTTTCAGCATTGCCCAGTTTACTTTGTGGTTGGTGTGTACCACTATTAATTGCGGCCCCGTTGAAGAGCCTAGCTGCTCCAAAGACGTCTTGTCTGTGATCGGATACGAGCCAGAGCTACTTGTAATACGAAATCTGCTTTCGAGTGGCTTGTAAATTGTTCGGTATTGTACGTGGTCTACAGCATCGGTATAGAAGTTGATACTGTTAAACAGGCTCGCGTAGGCATATGGTGCTTTCGGAAACGTCTTTTCAAACAAGGCTATTGCCTTTTTCACAAAACTCCTATCTATCGCCCTACCTTCAGCTATGTAGCTTCGCACGAGCGGATAGATTGCTTTTGCAAAGCCATTAATGTATTCATCGTTATACCATTCGCCGGTGTCATCATGTCCAGCGAGTTGCCGGTAGGCCCAGCCGTTACCACAAGCTGTTGCCAGTGCCTCATCGAAGTAAGCGTAGGCATAGGGCGCATACAGTGATTTGCTTTTCACAAAAGCAGAGTCGAGAGCCCATTGCAACCGAAGCGGTTGCTCTTCATATAGCACGTGACAGATCTCATGTATTGCCACACCCATTCTCATTTCGTGTTCTGTTTCTTTGGTAAGCACGCCAAGGGCCAGTGTGTTACTGTAGGGCGCGGCGGTGGAGTTGCCCTTTGCACCTGGGATAGCGAAAAGGCTGATGGTAAACGGCATGGCATTGCTCCAGGTACTACCATAAAAGCGTTTCAGCTTTGAGAAAATGGCGTCTGTTGCTTCCGAATATTGCGCTAATGCCTGTTGTTGTTTTCGAAGGTCATCATCATACGGCAGCATAATTTTGTCATACATCGGTTCTACCACCTGCAACGACGCTTTTAGCCGCATCCATCGCTCATTAGGTATCATACCTACAATGTTGCTTAGAAATTCCTCGACCGTATTTGCCCTGATAGCGGCATTATTGAGCATACCTGCCAGCGATCGTGGTTTCTGGCGCGCCTCGGGATATTCAGAAAACACGAGGCTGTTTTCCAGCTCAAGTTGTGCAAAAGCGAAAACCGCTTTGTAAAATCTTACTGAATCGCGCTTTGGTATATGCCCCCGGACATATACGGCTAATGTTTTGGAAACGTGAGGATCGTCGGCACCAGCCCGAATGAATGTGAGGAGGGCAAAGGGCTTACTGATCCTTATGTTTACCCGCTCTGTGGCACCGACAGCATGTGCAATCAGCAATGTGAGTATTACAAACAGTCTTTTCATAACTGAGGTCAAAGAGAGATGCCACGCTGTGGGCGTGGCATCCGTTGTTAAAACATCTTTATCTTATCGCAGATCATATCCTTTACAGATGCCAGCGGGATGCGCTCCTGCGTCATGCTGTCGCGATAGCGAATGGTCACAGTCTGGTCTTCCTTGGTCTGGTGGTCAATGGTAATGCAGAACGGCGTGCCTATCGCATCCTGGCGGCGGTAGCGCTTACCTATGCTATCCTTCTCTTCGTAGAAGCACCTGAAGTGTGGGCGGCATTGGTCCATCAGTTCCTTTGCTATCTCAGGTAGTCCATCCTTTTTGGTAAGTGGTAATACCGCCAGCTTTATTGGGGCCAGCATTGGTGGTATGTTCAGCACCACACGGCTATCTTCTTTTCCGTCTGCTGAAAGGTCTTCCTCTTTGTAGGCCTCACTTAATACCATCATCACAGCACGATCAAGGCCTATGGATGTTTCTATCACATAGGGCACATAGTGCTGGTTTATTTCTGTGTCGAAGTAGGTGAGTTTCTTTCCGCTGAACTCCTGGTGCTGTTTCAGGTCAAAGTCGGTGCGGCTGTGAATACCTTCTACTTCTTTGAATCCCATCGGGAAGTCATATTCTATATCGCACGCAGCATCGGCATAATGTGCCAGCTTCACATGGTCGTGAAAGCGGTAGTGGTCTGCAGGTATGCCCAGGCTCAGGTGCCATTTCATGCGCGCTTCTTTCCAGTGCTCATACCACTCCTTCTGTGTGCCGGGGCGCACAAAGAACTGCATCTCCATCTGCTCAAATTCGCGCATACGGAAGATGAAACCTCGAGCTACTATCTCGTTGCGGAATGCCTTACCTGTCTGCGCTATGCCAAACGGTATTTTCATTCGACCGGTCTTTTGCACATTGAGGAAGTTCACGAATATCCCCTGTGCCGTTTCCGGACGCAGGTATATTTCGTTGGCCTCGTCTGCCACAGAGCCGAGTTGTGTAGCGAACATCAGGTTAAACTGGCGCACTTCTGTCCAGTTGCAGGTATCACTTACGCTGCATTTTATTTTGTTGTCGTCTATTAGCTGCTTCAGTCCGGCAAAGTCATTTGCGGCGAGAAGTTGCTCCATTTGAGCAATGAGTGCGTCTCCCTTTTCCTTATCCAGTGTCTCCGCATATCCCTCTATCAGGTGGTCTACCCGGTAGCGCTTCTTGCTGTCTTTATTGTCTATCATCGGGTCGCTGAAGTTATCAACGTGCCCGCTTGCCTTCCACACCGTGGGGTGCATAAAGATGGCAGCATCAATGCCCACGATGTTATCATTCATCTGGGTCATACTCTTCCACCAGTAGTCGCGGATATTTTTCTTCAGTTCGGCTCCGTATTGGCCGTAATCATATACTGCTCCCAGACCATCATATATCTCGCTGGATTGGAAAATGTAGCCGTATTCCTTGCAGTGCCCTATTATGTTTTGTAGCTTGTTATCGTTCGCCATAACGCGCGCAAAAATAGTTGTAATAGTTGACAGTTATAGATATTTTAACGATGAATGCAGCGTAGTAGCAAGGCGCGCTAGATTATTTATTGATACTTTTGTAGCAGATGAAACAAGGGCGGAAAAAGTCGATACTACCTTATATACCCGGTTATGACAACAATGCTGTTCTGAAGCTTGTTTTTTTTATTTCAGGGGCCTACATAATGCTGGCTATTTCCTGGGCTGTGGTGATGATGGTAGACAAGACCGACCAGAATTTCAACATGTATTTTCTGCCTGCCATTGCGTTACCGCAGCTCCATAATTTCACAGCCCACTGGTGGACACCTCTTACTTATGGGTTGCTTCACTACCCCAACAGCTTTATGGAGCTACTCAGTAATATGCTGTGGCTTTACTGTTTTGGCTCGGTGACGCAGATGCTGGTGGGAAAACGCGAGGTTGTGCCGCTATATGTTTATAGCATGCTGGCGGGAGCGGCCTTTTATTACGGGGCGCAATTGCTGCCGCCTGAGTTTGCCAAATGCCCACCATATCTGCTGGGCCCCAGGGCTGCTATAATGGGTATGTGCGTAGCAGCTGTAACAATCTCGCCAAAGTATCGATTCTATCTTACTGAGACCTTCAGTATTCCCATGATGGTGGTGGCGGGCATCTTTGTTGTGCTCACTATCATGAGCTCGGGCTACTACTTCCCCATCATTCTGCTAATAGCTGGGGGTGGCCTCACCGGTTTCTTATACATACGGCTGCTGAGGGCCGGATACCGACCCGGCCGGTGGATGTATACCGTAAGCAACTGGCTTCAGAATAGTGTGACCCCGAACGCAGCAAAGGTGGCTGCAAGACCAACAAGCGCACAACGGGAAATGAGAAAATCGAGACAAGAACGAGTTGACGAGCTTCTGGACAAGATCAACCAAAAGGGCTACAAATCCCTTTCACAAGAGGAGCGGGACTTTCTGTCCAATGCGGGGAAAAACTGAATCATAACATTTTGCCAAAACGATGTTTTTAACGATTCGTAAAACCAATGCGAATGGAGCAGGTGGTTTTATAATTGATTGATTATCAGCTGTTAATTAGAATGGTTTTTGTTAAGAAATTTTTACTTCGACAACCAGGGGAAAGATTTGGCACAAGTTTTGCACTGGAAATAACAAAACCTGTAGATTATGAAAAAGAGGTCTGTCACTTACTTCAGCAAGAGCAAAGCATTGAAAATTCTTGAAAGCCCGCTATCAGCAGATCTTAAGACACTGCTTAGCGCCACATTTGCCATTTCGCATAGCCGTATCGTTAAGCGTCACATCCAGAATACGCTAATGCAAATGGAGGCTCCTGCGTATAAGCTTTCTGCATAATGAGTCTAGTTGCCCGGCAGCTAATGATATCCTGACACAGGTACTGCGGTACTTGTGTTTTTGATTTTTGGCCATGCTATTTTATCCCGATAGTAATTTGTGAATAGTTATTCCGTATATTTGATACCCCTGTTAAGCCTTTTCGAAAGAAAAACAGGTAAATACCTATTAATTCAACGACCCGATAACATTTTTGAAAACTTTGGCTTCAAATTTGCGGTATTAATTCAGTGGCTTTTTGATTGAAATAGTGCCGGAGGTCATTTTGTGGTATGAAAAATTTTATTCTATTAGTTACTTGTACATTTTTTCTTCTTACGGGTTATGCGCAGTCTAATCGTTCTCCGATGGAGGACGTTGTGAATGCCATAAAGAATAACCGTATTGAAGATATGTCGAAATACTTCGACAATATCGTACCTGTAACCATCAATAATACGCAGACTATCTATAGTCGCAACCAGGCCGAGGTTGTGCTGAAGGATTTCTTTGACAAAAATCTCCCCAAAGATTTCCTGATCATGGACAATGGATCTCCGAACACAACGTCCAAGTTTATAATTGGCTCACTTCTTACGCCGGCCGGCACAAAGTATAGTGTTTATATTCTTATGAAACAGAAAGACGCTAACTACTATCTGCAGGATATTCGCCTTAACAAAGAATAAAAAAGGATTCTCTTATAAATGAAAAAGCAACCGTCTATTCGGTTGCTTTTTTATTTCGGTTCATATTGGAGACTACCAGTAGCCTCCGTTACGCTGACGCGGCATCGCACCGTGCTTGTGCCACCAGTGATATCGTTGTTTAGCTTTCAGGTACTTATTGCTTTTATATACTTTGCCTCTGTAAATAGTCCTACCGCAGCTACTGGCTAGTACAGTAAGCATCACGGCCACAAGCAGTAAAAAGATCCTGTTTTTCATACTATTGACTTGCAAAATACTTTTTTATTGATAATTGCGGTAGCTAATGGCAAATTTTTTATTGTTGTCTCTGCATCCATTCCGATTTCAGGATTCCGGTTACTACCAGGTCTTCAACCATGCCATTGCGAATGAATGACTGCCTGAGTATACCTTCTGTTTTGAACCCAAGGCGATTAGCGAGCGCTGCACTGCGCTTATTGGCCACCACAAACCTTATCTCGGCTTTGTTTATCCCTACAGCCTCAAAAAGATAGTCCAGTAGCGCTGCCACCGACCTTGCTACTATGCCTTTCCCTTCATGCTCTTTGGCAATCCAGTATCCCACTTGTGCGCATTTGGTATCGCGGTTCCAGTCGTGCATGCCGATGCCGCCTATTATATCTTCGTCGTAGAATATACCCAAGGGCAGGGCCTGCTGGTCCAATATCTGCCTTTGGGAAAGCTCGATGAAATCCAAAGAGTGCTTTGGCCTGGTAGTATGCGCCACCCAACCCAGCCACGGTCCCAGGTGCTTTCGCTCCCTGTCTATAGCCGCAAAGAGCAAATCCGCATCCGCTGACCGATATGGGCGCAATACTAAATGTTCATCTATCTGAATAATTGCCAAGCAGGTGAAGTTTTACAGATTCTTATTACCGTATACCTTCTCCCATAGCTCAGGAATGCGTTTTATCCAGGCCAGCTCACGCATTTTAGGTTTTGCCTCTCCTACCGGCGAACCGAAATATGATCTACCGCCCTCAATACTTGCAGGTACTCCACTCTGTGCCATCACCACAGCACCCTTACCTATGGTCAGGTCTTTGCTCACTCCTACCTGGCCCCACAATATCACCTCGTCCTCTATTATGGCTTTGCCGCCTATACCCACCTGTGCAGCGAACAGACAATTCTTGCCAATTACGGCACCGTGGCCAATGTGGATATGGTTATCAAGCTTTGTGCCGGCACCAATGATGGTATCACCGCTCACTCCCTTGTCTATAGTGCTGCCAGCGCCTATCTCTACATCGTTCTGTATGATCACCCGGCCGCAGCTTTCCAATTTGTCATACTGCATTTCCTGGTCGCGCCGGCGCTTAAAGTAAAACGCATCGGCACCTATTACACAACCTGCATGAATGATGACATTGTCACCTATTTCTGTATGGTCGTATATAGTAACGTTGGGATGAATAAGGCAGTTGTTGCCGATGCGCACATGGTTGCCCACGAACACGCCGGGCTGCAGTAAGGTGCCCTCACCAATGAAGGCACTATCACTCACCATTTTGTTGGCGGGCTCAAACGGGCGGAAGCGCTTCACGATCTTGACATACGCTGAAAATGGATCGGGTGTTACAAGTAGCGTTTTACCTTCAGGGCAGTCCACTTCTTTATTTATGATGATGATGGTGGCGGCAGAATTAAGACATGCGTTGTAATACTTCTCAAAATCTACAAACGAAATGTCACCTGTGGTCACCTTGTGTATCTCATTGATACCTGTTGCCTCCTGCATGGTATTGCCCAGCAGCCTGGCACCGGTAAACTCTGCAAGCCATTGTACCGGGACCGGTTTCTCAAACTTCATTGCTAACTATTTGAAACAAAAATACAATTATGCTATTTCACCTGCTGCATGGCCACCAACTTACAGTAAACACCCTCGCGAACCATTAACGCAGCATGCGTTCCACGCTCCACGATGGTGCCTTTGTCCATCACAATTATCTCATCGGCATGCTGCACGGTAGACAGGCGGTGCGCAATAACGATACACGTCCTGTTCTCCATCAATTTATTTATTGCATCCTGAACTATTCGCTCGCTTTCAGTATCCAATGAAGATGTTGCTTCGTCCAGTATCAGAATAGGCGGGTTCTTCAACACGGCCCGCGCTATGGTAATGCGCTGGCGCTCACCTCCACTGAGGCGAGTCCCCCTGTCTCCGGCCATCGTTTCATAACCATCGGGCTTCTGGGCAATGAATTTTTCGGCATGGGCTATACGGGCGGCCTCTTCAACCCGCTCACGCGTGGCCCCGCCGGTGCCAAGGATAATGTTATTGTAGAGCGTATCGTTGAATAATACCGGGTCCTGGCTCACTACGCCTATCAGCTTGCGCAAGTCCTCGATCTTGCACTGCCGTATATCAAGTCCGTCTATGAGTATCTGCCCACCGGTGACATCATGAAACCTCGGCACAAGGTCCACCATTGTAGACTTTCCTGCCCCGGATGCTCCCACCAACGCAACTGTGGTCCCTTTTCTTATCGTAAGGTCCACGCCGTTAAGCACCTGGCGCTCACCATAGGCGAAGTGTACATTCCTGAAGGTTATCTCACTATTGAACGATGGCAGCGGCTTCGCATCTGGTGCATCTGTAATCGTATTTTCTACGCCTAGTAAATGCTCTATCCTGTCAAGGGCGGCCGTGCCTTTCTGCACGTTAGAGAATGCGTTTGACAGATTCTTAAACGGGGCGATGATCTGCGCAAACAATCCGATATACATCACGAACATCGGCCCCGTAAAGCCTTCGTTGGCAAAAACCATCCGGCCGCCAAACCACAATATGAGGCTTGCAACGATAATTCCCATTGTCTCAGACATAGGGGAGGCCATTTCGCGGCGGGCAGCTATCTGGTTTCGTGTGCGGAAAAGTTCATTGTTCACCTTCGTAAAGCGCAACCGCTGGTGAGACTCAGCCCCGAATGCTTTAATAACGCGCATACCCACCAGCGTTTCGTCTATAACGCCAAGCATACTGCCAAGCAGCTCCTGTGCCTTGTTAGACGGGCGGCGCAGCGATTTACTGATTCTGCCTATTATAAGGCCAGCTATCGGCAGGAATACAAACAAGATGAGAGTAAGCTTGTAATTCGTTACCACCATCACAGTGATGTAGGCTATAATTGTAATAGGCTCCCTGATAAAGACCTCCAGCACGCTCATAATAGAGAGCTCTACCTCATTGATGTCGTTGGTCATCCGGGAGATAAGGTCTCCTTTTCGCTCCTCTGTAAAGAACCCTATAGGCAGTGAAAGGGTCTTACCATAAATATCATTGCGCAGGCGGCGCAGCACAGCATTGCGCAGCGGATTGAGGATGTAAAGGGAAATGTACAAAAACAGATTCTTCAGAATAGAGAACAGTACAACCGCGATACATATGTAGGCAAGTCCCGTCATCCTATCCTGCTTGCTTATGAAATTGTTTACCGCATCAGTAAACACCTTCATGGCACCGTTGCCCGGCTTGCCGGTAGCTACCGGGGCGGTGGTTTCAAAGAGTGTTTGTAGCACTGGCCCTATCATCACGATAGTGAGCAGGCCAAAGACAATAGCCAGAACGTTGGTGAGGAAATAAAGCGCTACTTTCCCCTTATACTCAGAAATATAAGTAAGCAGCCTCGAAATTTTCTTCATGTGTAAGGGCCAAAATTACATCTAATAGCCTTAGGTATATGTTAGAATTTGCTGGCAGACTCTTCTACCCTAAAGATTCAACAGAATTTCGCCCGTTATACAACGTTTTCCTCCTAAACTGCATATATTTCTTCTAAACAGGCGATATAACCGCGGAAATGACAGGGCAAAAAGCCATAGAGGGGTGCAAGCGGCAGGACAGGATCTGCCAGAAGTACATCTTCGACCGATGGTCTGAGGGGATGCTGATGCTGTGCTTGCGCTATGTGAAAAATCTGGCCGACGCTGAGGAAATGATGCTGAACGGCTACTACAACTTCTTCCGAAGCATAGACAGGTTCGAGTACACCTCTGACGCCGGCATCACTGCCTGGCTGAAGAAAATAATGGTGAATGAGTGCCTGATGTTCCTGAGAAAAAAGGGAGAGCTCAAGATAGTAGAGGACAAGTTTGCACAGGATATAGCCGGAGAGGAGACATTTTCGTCGCGTATGGATGCGGAGGAGATCTATAAAGAAATATTGGCATTGCCCTCAGGTTATAGAACCGTGTTCAACCTCTTTGTGGTGGAAGGCTATAGCCATAAAGAGATAGCCGCCATGCTGAACATAAATGAAGGAACATCCCGGTCTCAATTGAACAAAGCCCGGGTGATGCTTCAAAAAGTAGTACTGAATAAAAAGTAAGTGGTGTATGAAAGATCATGAGGTAAAAGAGAAAATGGAATCACTAAGTCCCCTGGCCGGTGGCGTTGTCTTCGGCAAGGAGGAAGCTTGGGATAAACTGCAGGCACGGCTGGAAAAGAAACCTGTACGTAAGATCCCAATAATTCGGCTGAGCGTTGCGGCAATCTTACTATTGGGAATTGGCATTGGGACTTACAATTATTTACGGCAACCAGTTGCTATTGACCTAAACGAACAACCGACAACAGTAGTACCGGCGCCCCTCAATTTAGAACCTGTAGTTATTGAACAACCTCCTGCATCCATTACTGCAGAAACCGTAAGAGTAGTAAGTACTATAACACCGGTAAGAAAAGAAATACTCCCAACAAAAGAGACGAAAGTTATTGAGCAGGAACCTGTACATATTGCGCCGATTATGCCTGACCCACAACCCGTAGCGGTGAACGAACCCGAGAAACCCAAAGTGTCCTTAAAAACTATGCGCGTGGTACACATAAATGACGTTGGCAAACCGGAAGAAGAGACAGAACCAACTTATGTTTACAACGGCCCGGCGCTGGACATAGCTAAAATGAAGGTAGTGAGCCTGAACGATGTGCAACGAGAAGAGAGCCTACGCAAGCAAGAGGAAGAGATTATTACAATGATCCGTATCAACAAGCCACATGGAGGATTCCTTGGCTTTACAAATACTGTAGGTTGGGGAAACATTTCTCAGCGAACCTACGCCCAAAACCCGCTTTCAATTCGGCTGAACAGAAATAACTAACTTATGAGACTACGCTTTTTATTCCTGACGCTAGCTCTTGCAGGCGTCCTGGAAAAGGTTTGTGCACAATCAATAGCTCTTGAAATGCCTAATACAGAAGCAAATGCTACTGAGGAGCGCTTCAATGCGAGCAAATTTGTAAACATCCAGGACCGGGTGTACCTGAAGGGTGGTATTGTATACTTCGACTTAAAGTCTGTGAAGGACTATGAGGGCATTAAGGGTATTGACACAGTGTTGCGCAATCTGCTGAACGACATTCAATTTTACCGGGACTCGCTCGACAACGGATCCGGCAATGTGAGAATCGATTACTCGCTCACTGTTGGTAAGACACACCGCGAGCTTCGATTTATAAAATACCCGCATCGGGGCGAGTCTTTTGTGTTGCAAGATGGTGAAACACAACGGTTGAAAATTGAGAATGATACTGTGCGTATCGTTTGGCACCTTTTTGCCGACATGTTCGAAAAGAAGGCCACAACAGAAAACGATGGCGTAACGGTTGTTCGTCCACCACGTAAAGTCATGATGTATAAAGTGCAGGCAACACTGATTCTTGACAAATACACAGACATTCAGAAAATACTGGAAGAAAGAGAAATTCTACGGCACGCTATGGACACCTTTGTTTCTGTACGCACGGGTAAAGAGATTGTGGCGCCTTTTCTTTACCCTACGTGGTGCCGCTTCCGGCCTTATGTCAGCGACTCTTTTCGCTATACCCGATTTTATAAATCCGGCAACCTGGATATATCGCGTGACGGCAACTTCAGCTATTGGCATCCGAGACTTACCTTCTTTGTAAATGGAGGAGCCGGCGTTGTGAGAAACTCGATATCTCCTACTACTGACATTGGCATCGCCTGGAACAGGTACCTGCGGAGGAAAGATGCGGGGCATTATATCACGGCTTTGTCTGCTTCTCCATACTTCTTCTTTGAACGTGGCAGCGACCGCAATTTCTATATGAGCACCTGCTGGTTTGTGAACCTTGAAGCCGGTGGCACTTTTGACCATGATATGCTGGACATGAAACTAAAGAGTTATTCATGGGGTGTCGGTTATCTGGCGCTGCAAAATGGCGATACGTTCAAGGGTATTACAACAAAAGTGTTTTTCAATGCGCGCCTTGCCAACGGGCTATTCTTTTGCCCCGAATTACTGGCTACAAATACGTTTAAACAGATCTTCCCCGGAATAACAATGAAGGTAAAAGTGATCTAAACTCAAAAAAAACTAAGACATATAAGAAATGAAAAAGCTAATAATTCTGGTCCTTCTCGCCGTTCTAGCCATAAGTTGCTTCGCACAAGAAACAGCCGAAGAAAAGAAAAGAAAAAGCCCCTCACCTACCGAGGCAAATTTCAACATGCCGGCAGAGTTTGTGAACATACGTGACTATGCCTATCTGCCTAACAACGCAAAGATGATCCTGGAGCTGGTGAATGCCGACCAGTACAAAGAAATCAAAGACATCAACGAGACTATATTCAAGTTGATGCAGGAGATCTCATTTTACAAAGACTCCCTCGAAAATGGCATTGGCTCGGTTCGCATAGACTATGCCGTAGATGAGGAATATCCTTTCAACAAGATCCGTTTTGCACGGCACACAGCCGATGGCGATATCTTCATGACCCGGTCCAACGAAGTATCACACCTTAAACTGGACCAGGATACAGTTCGCTTTTATGTGCGCCACAAACCCTTGAAACAACAATACGGCAATGGCAGGCGATACCCCATGTACGCTTACAACTTTTACCAGGTCACGTTTTGTGTGAACAACTATGGCGACATGGCAAAGATTGCTGCCGACACGACAACTCTGCGACATGCTCTTGATACACTTTATGCGACCAAGCAACGCGGTACACTTTTGAATCCACACATAAACCCTTCCTCCTCGCGGTACAATCCTTATGCTACACAATCTGACGTGAAACCACGGTGGGCATCTCTTTCTAACGTCCGCTTCAAGCAATATAGCGGCCTGGTAACGTCAGACAATGCGCGAAACTGGGATGCTATCAGCAGAACGGATATGCTAGCGCTTGACCCCAACCTTGGAATGGGACTCGTAAGGAACTACCTGGCACCCTATGCTGAACTTGGTTTTGCTTTGATAAGAAAAAACCGCAGACCGTATGATGGGGAGTATCATCAGAAGAAGTTCGGAATATCTATCTCCTCTTATTTCCTCTTTGAGCGAAACGCCGCAGGGAATTACGACATGCACCCAAACAACTTCGTGAATCTATATATGGGCGAAGGGAAAGACATCTCCTTTGGCGCCGGGTATCTCTACTGGAGCAGCGGCAATTACTTCAATGGAACTACAGCAAAGGTTTTCCTGAATATTAAGCTGTTAAAGAAAGGCCTGACGCTTTCGCCGGAGGTTATCGCTACCGACAACTTCAACCAGTTTTTCCCTGGACTTACGCTAAAGGTGTTTTAGGAGACGACCATGATCCGGCACGCTTCACATCTACTACCCTTATCTGAAGGCGTGTGTTGCCATTGTATTCATTCTCTTCAATAGTGTAAAGCATGTCGAACGGACCGCCTGTGACGATGTCGTATTTGTCGCCCAGACCAAACCCGATACCCTCAACAACGGCGCCGTTTTTCTGGTGGGCCACCACGCGCAGGTGCTGTTCCTTCACCACCTGGGTTGAGCCCTGGTAATTGTAAACATTCCGCGTCAGGAAAATCGGCTTCATATTAGCCGGGCCAAACGGCTCAAATTGCTTGATAATGTTGTAGAATGCCGGCTTCACCAGCGTTAACGGTATCTCCGCATCAATTTCTATCTCAGGTGTTTGCTGTTCTACTGTGATGGTAGAAGATACGATGTCTTCAAACTTTGTAATAAACGCTTCTACTTTGGTTTCGTCCATCGTCATGCCTGCAGCGAAAAAGTGGCCACCATAATTATCCAGCAACTCACGACACTCGTGTATGGCCTCATAAATGTTGAAACCGGAAACAGAACGGGCAGACCCTGTGGCTTTCCCGTTGGCAGATGTAAGCACAATCGTTGGCCGGTAGTAGTGGTCTATAAGACGTGAAGCGACGATGCCCACAACGCCCTTGTGCCAATGTGGCCGGAAGAGTACTGTAGACTTACGCCCATGATATATCTCCTCATCATTGAGAATAGACAGCGCTTCCTCAGTAATGCTCTTATCAATTTCTTTCCGGTCATCATTGTCTGAATGCAGCGCTGCCGCAAGCTCCTGTATGCGCACGGTGTCCGATTCCGAAAAGAACTCTACTGCCTTCTTCGCGTCATCCATTCGGCCGGCCGCATTTACGCGTGGGCCTATTACAAAGACAAGGTCAGATATGGTTAGGTCCTTTTGCACGCCTCCCAACTCCTTGAGCGTGGCTATGGCCAGGCACGGACATTCGTTTATCTGCTTCACACCATAATGAGCCAGTATACGGTTCTCTCCGTCTATAGGCACTATATCTGCTGCTATGCTTGTGGCTACCAGGTCCAGGTATTTTTCTATTTCGGCAAATGGCACTTTCCATTGCATAGCAAGTGCCGAAACCAACTTGAACCCTATGCCGCAACCGCTTAATTCCTTGTATGGATACTTACAGTCGTTTTGCTTGGGGTTTAGTATTGCTATCGCCGGCGGCAATGTGCTATCCGGCAAGTGGTGGTCGCATACTATTACGTCTATTCCCAGAGATTGCGCATAGGCTATCATCTCTACGGACTTAATGCCGCAATCCAGGGTTATCATCAACGTATATCCATTGCGATGCGCAAAATCTATCCCCTGTCTCGAGATGCCATACCCCTCACGATAGCGGTGCGGGATATAATAGGAGAGCGGCCCTTTATAGTGATCTCTTAGAAAACGATACACGAGGGCTACTGCTGTGGTCCCATCCACATCGTAGTCTCCATAGACCATTATTCGCTCATGCCATTCTATACCTTCGGTTATCCGCTCCACTGCCCTTTTCATTCCTTTCATCAGGAAAGGGTCATGGAGGTGCGATAGTTCAGGCCTGAAGAAAAGGCGGGCACTTTCAAAATCTTTTATGTTACGCACTGCGAGCAGCCTGCAAAGGGCTGGCTGAATTTGCAGCTCGTCGTACAGTTTGTTTACTACAGCTTCGTCTGCCGGTTTAATGGTCCATCTCTTATCCGGCTTCATTATCAAAATCCAGTTGTTGCACCTCTTTGTGATAGGCCGACATCCAATTGTCTAACCTGTCACAAAATGCTCCTTGCTCAATGTTCTCAAAAAAATTGCCTTCGCTCATTACCTGCCCCAACAGTCTGTCCTGGGCCTGTGTGCACTGAATTGCCGTGTTATATGGGATGTGGCTGAACGATACCATTTCGTAAACAGAAATAAATTCTTTTGGATATCGCTTACCAAGCTCCTTTTCAATCTTTTTCCTTTCCAGGAACACAGGATCCGCAACCTTGTCGCGCATCTCCACAAAATTCATCAATGCCAGTGATGCTACTGCGTCGCCATTGGGCTTACGTTTGCGCTCATATTCCTGCAGTATCGCTGACCAGTCTGCACCATAGTCGTCTATGAGTCCTGATAATACAGTGCAATCTTCAAAACCGGCGTTCATTCCCTGGCCATAAAAAGGTACTATGGCATGAGCGGCGTCACCTATCAGCGCGCTCTTGTCCTTATATCGCCATGCAGAAATATGAGTAGTTATGAGCGACGACGTAGGATTTGTAAAGAAGTCTTCCATAAGTGTTGGCATAAGTGGTTTGGCATCTGCAAACTGCTCATCGAATAATTTATTTACGTCGGCCTCAGTGTTCAGCTTGTCAAAGGCTACCTCTCCTTCAAACGGCATGAACATAGTACAGGTGAAAGTGCCATCCGTATTTGGCAGCGCTATCATCATATACTTGCCGCGTGGCCATATATGGAGGGCGTTCTTTTCTAATAGCCATTCACCATTGGGTCCGGGAGGAATGCTGAGCTCTTTGTATCCATACTCCAGGTAAAAGTGATCGCAGTTTACCCGGTCCATATGGGTATAGCTATTACGCAGCGCCGAGAATGCACCATCTGCGCCAAAAAGCAGGTCTGCCTTTTCGGTCACTTCTCCCTGCGGTGTACCGAAGGTCAGAACGTTGTTTGGCACGTCCACGCCAGTGCACTTGTGGTCGAAATGTATGGTCACGCCCGATTGCTCAGCTAGCGTCATCAGTTTTCTGTTCAGCTCGCCGCGGCTCACGGAATAGATAGCCTCATTATTCTTGCTGTATGGCTGAAATGCTGTTTGCCCGTCCGGCTGGTGCAGGTACCTGCCATACATGGGTATCGCCAGGGTTTCCATATCCGACTTTAGACCAGCCAGCTCCAGCGCCTTCCATCCGCGGGCGCTCATCGCCAGGTTTATAGACTTGCCGGCCGACATGTTTGCTTTGCGCATGTCAGGCCTGCGCTCATAGAGCTTTACCTCGTGTCCTTTTTTGCGGAGAATGATGGCTAACAATGAACCCACCAGACCGGCACCCAGAATTGTTACATTACGTGACATAATAATCAGAGTTTGTAAAAGTAAAAAATAATAGGGCAGTAACGGGTTTGAAATTCTGAATCAGAAAATCCCGGCTCTAACAGCTCTACCCATCATGCGCCCGGCGCAAGGTAATTGTTCACCAATTGTCCCGTAATGACTATGGTCATATGGCTTATTGCTTTACATATGAATATGTAGCCATTATCATGGGGTTCAGAAAGTAACCGCCTTTCCGCTGGGCATCGGGTGCATCGTAGTAGATCCATTCTTTGCTGAAGGGTTTGCGGCTCCAGGTATATGATGGCTTCCCATATCCATCTGTAATGCCCAGCACCTGGCCATTGTATTTGTCGACTTCCGGATTTTTGTCTGACTGTAAAACCTGCTGGCTATTTCCGTATCCCGATACCCACTCCACGGAAATAAAAAGTCCTTCATTTACCGGTATCCGCTTAGCTGAGAGGTCTGCCTTCACCCACGAATTTCCTTTTCGCGCCTGCACTATCACATTGCTGTCGGTAATTTCATTCTTAGGCATATCGCCATATTCATATACATGAATACGGAATTTTGTTTTGGGGTCGCCCTCACCGGTAATGTAAACATATACCGATTCCAGTATACCGTCATGTTCCTTATTTGCATCCAGCCTTATTGCCGTTTCCGACCCATACATACGGTAGCAGTCGCCATCGGCATGAAGCTTTTTCCTGCTTTTACCCAATATGCCGGTCGCTTCTTTTCCATTCCTACCCGTAATGGTTACTTCCTTCAGCCTGGTGGCTTTAGGCTCCAGGATTATCAATACCGAATCGGCCGGAAGTATATCTGTGTTTATCTCCTTTGTAGCATAGCCCAGGCAGGAAACCACCAACGTTTGTATGCGCAATGCATCTCCCCAGAATGCGAAAACGCCCTGCTCGTCGGTATATACTCCTGTACCCAGCCCCTTAGCTTCTATCACTGCAAAAGGAATAGGGTGGTTCTGACGGTCCGTGACCCGCCCCATGAACACCCGATTCTGCGCATGACATATATGGGAAAATAGAAATAAAACGGTGATGAGCAATTGTCTCATAGTGCACCAAAAATAAAGTTTAGATAAGAAACGGTTGTGCTGACGATACGTCACATGTGTATTCGGATGCCTTTCAGTCTTTTACTGAAGTCCCTGGCTCTTTAGTTCTTCCAGCCTTTGCCGTGCCGCCTGCACATAGGTACTGCCGGGATAGTCTATTATCAGTTGCTCGTAATACTTTTTCGCTTCTTGCGGCTGGTGCAGTTCCTCGTCATAAATTTCCGCAGTCTTGAATACTGCATCGTCGCCCAAAACGTCTTTACCGTGCTTGTCTACCACTTCTTTCAGGTAGGCGAGCGCACTTCCAAAATCCCTGTGTTTCGTAGCGAGCGTAGCATGCATCATAACAATATCATCTGCCAGGGGGTGCTTGGGCCAGGCTGCCTTTATACTATCTATCAGCGCTTCGGCTTCCTTATCCTTATTCTGGAACATCAACAGTCCTGCAGCGGCAAACCGTTGCAGCGGCACAGTATTACTGTCTTCCACATTTTCGGTTATTAACACAGAAAGGTCTATTGCATCATTCGAAATCAGGTTGGAGGTTCCCGACTTCAAAATATTCAATTGCTTCTGCGCCAGGTCAAAGTCTCCCCGGTAGAACGAAAGTCGGGCGTTTCTAAATCGGGCGTCTTCTGCTATGATCTCCTGCTTATACTCTTTTTCCACCTGGCTATAGTTAAGAGAGGCATCCCAGATCCTACCTGTAAGCAAGTAGTAATCTCCCAGTTGCAGTTTGAACTGGCCCATCATGTTTCGGCGCGTATCGGGCTCTGCAATGGCTTTTTCCAGGATAATGATTGCCTTTTTTACATTGTTGCCATATACTGCATTGAGTGTAGCAAAGTCGGCTGCCGTTTTTTGGGTATAGTGTTTGGGAAACTCTACCAGAAAAGAGTCGTATAGCGCAGAAAGTGCCGCCACATCTTCAGGCTTTCGTTCATGATTCAGTTCTATCTGTTTCAGGCCCGCTGCAAGCTTTTCGCTTTTCGATAGCACATAATAGGGTGTTTCACTTCCCTTTGCTATGATGTCATCATACGCCCTGTTAGCTACCTCAAATTGCTTTGCTGCGACAGCCGAGCGAGCAAACTCAAAGACCCGCCTTCCGTTCTCCCGGTTCCGTTCGTCAATGGCCTCGATCTGTATCAAGGCCCCTTCCCAATCGTTCTTCTGTGTATATACCCAGGTCAGTATCTCGCCATAATAGTTATTGGACGGTTCCAGGTTTATTTTCTTCACCAGAGCCTTTTGAACCTGCTGCAGTTTTTTCTGATCAGTTCCCAACATTTCAAGGAGCAGCTCCTTCGCCTGGTCAGAAGTCATAAATACACTAGGGCCACCCCTTAGCAGCACATCTACTGCTTTTTCCAGGTCCCCTTTCTTTGCGTATAGCGCAGCCAGAGGGCGGCCATACATGGGTGGGTTACCCAGGCGCTGCAGCGCAGTTTCATAAGTCCTTATGGCATAGTCGTCGTGGTTGGCGTCTACAAACGCCTTAGCAATATTATTGGTGAGAATATCATCACCATTTATCATATTTATGATGCTGTCATACTGCACTTTGGCTTTTTCTGGTTTCCCTATCCGGTCATATACCATTCCCAGTTCCAGGTTCATCCCCGGGTTGGGCATGCGCGGCATTTCCGCAACTTTCTTTTCTACCAGTTTTTCTGCCTGCTTAAATTTTCCGGCATCGAGCAGCGTATTCAGATAGTCGGTATAAACAGAATCGGGCGACTCCTTGTAGAGCTCGCTGTACATGGCTATTGCCTCGTCATATTTTTTTTCTGCCGATAGCAGCCGGGCTTTATCAGCCGTTGGCTGTGCCGCCACCAGTACCGGGGCCAGCAGGGCAGCAAGTATATAGAGCTTAAAAGTCCTCATGAGCGCAATGCTCAAATGTAGTGTATATTGTTGTTACAGGTCGCCGGGTCATGGCCGAAACATATGCGCTAACGCTCTATTTTAACTTCTCGGTAAATGCTTCCTGGTTTCCCGGCGGTATGCTATTTTTGCGGCTCCGGCAAATGACAGAATTTTTTTGTTGATTGCCTGTGTATAATTTGTTCTTGTCAGATATTCCCCCTACCTTTGCACTCCCTTGCAAAAAGGGTAATTAAAACAGTAAGTTATGAAACGTACATATCAACCTTCACGCCGCAGCCGCAAATCAGTACATGGTTTCCGCAAACGTATGGAGTCTGCTAATGGTCGTAAAGTGCTGGCTTCTCGCCGTGCAAAGGGCCGTCACAAGCTCACAGTATCTGACGAGCGTCGCCTGAAGTAATAATTCTTAAATCCGTTGGCCATTCGTCATACTTTTAAGGTATATGAGCGGCTCAAGCGCGAGCAGCATATTCATACGCTTTTCCGTACCGGGAAAGCGTTTTCTGTTTTCCCTGTTAAGTTCATTTTCCGGGTCATTCCTGCTGAGGGCACTATAAAAAACGGCAGCAACTTACAAGTGGGTTTCTCCGTTCCCAAAAAGAAATTCCGTAAGTCGGTAGACCGGCACGAGGTGAGGCGACTTCTCTTTGAAGCCTGGCGACTGAACAAACATGAACTGATAGAGACAATACCTGACGGCTGGTCTTTTCACGTATTTCTCGTTTTTATGAATGCCGAAATTCCCGCTTATTCAGTTGTGGAAGAAGCTGTGATAACCGGTATTAATAAGCTTTGTGAAATTGCTAAAAAGACGGACCAATGAAAAAGCTGTTTTCCATCCTGTTTCTTGGTTTCATCCGTTTCTACAAAGGTGCTATTTCGCCTTTACTAGGCATGCGCTGCCGGTACACACCTACCTGCAGTGAATATGGAATGGAAGCCATTAAGAAATATGGCCCGTTCAAAGGCGGATGGCTCACGCTGAAGCGTATTGGTTCGTGCCACCCCTGGGGCGGCCATGGTTATGACCCTGTGCCCTGATTGCTACTGCTGTTATCTATCCTTTCGCTAACTTTGACACATGAACGTAGAGAGCAGGTTACGCGAACTCCTTAATCAACGCATCCTTATCATTGATGGTGCTATGGGTACCATGATCCAGCGATATAAATTGCAGGAAGAAGATTATCGTGGCGCGCGTTTCAAAGACTGGCATAGCGACGTAAAAGGAAACAATGACCTGCTCTGCATAACACAGCCGGATATAATCAAAGCTATACACAAAGAATATCTTGCAGCCGGCGCAAATATCATAGAGACAAATACCTTCAATGCTCAGCAGGTTTCACTAACCGACTACGATATGCAGTCGCTCGCCTTTGAAGTAAATGCTGCAGCTGCCCGAATAGCAAAAGAGGCCATTGTAGAATATGGTAAGGAAACCGGCACTGACATAAGCGACCGTTTTGTGGCTGGCGCCATTGGACCGATGAACAAAACACTGTCGCTCTCACCAGATGTAAATAATCCAGGCTACCGCGCCATCACTTTCGACGAAGTCGCGGACGCATATTATGAGCAGATAAAAGCACTTGTGGAAAATGGTGTGGACATTTTGCTTATCGAAACCATTTTCGATACGCTGAATGCGAAGGCTGCCATCTATGCCGTAAACAAATACTTCCGCGACACGAAGAGGGAAAAACTTCCGGTAATGATTTCCGGTACCATCACTGATGCATCGGGGCGCACGCTCAGCGGACAAACACTGGAAGCGTTCTACATTTCAGTAATGCACGCAAACCCAATAAGTATAGGGCTTAACTGTGCGCTTGGCGCATCTGAAATGCGCCCGCATGTGGAAGAGCTTTCTGACCTTGCTGCATGCTATGTAAGCGCATACCCTAATGCCGGACTGCCAAATGCTATGGGAGAATATGACGAGACGCCTGCACAGACTGCGGCCATCGTTGCAGAATGGGCAAAAGAGGGTTGGGTAAATATGCTGGGCGGTTGCTGTGGCACTACACCTCCGCATATTGCTGCTATAGCAAATGCGGTTAAGGGCCTCGCGCCCCGGCCATTGCCCGTGTTAGAAACCATAGCATAGGATTATGGCTATCTTCCGTTTCCTTTTTCTATCGGTATTTGTTTTCTTTTCTGTGCTGTCGCCTGGCGCGACTGTTACACTTTCGGGTATCATAAAAAATAAACAGGCTGATAGCGTTGTGGTTTCTTATAACAATAACAGGCTTGCTTACTACCCTGTTGCCACTGCTGCAAAGATTGATGGGCAAGGGCATTTTTCGATGAAACTGAGTATGCCTTCAGCAGCGCCTCAGTTTCTCCAGGCTGAACTTCTGCATGGCGACCATGTCACCGAATTCTTTCTGAAAGATGGAGACAGTCTATTTTTCTCGGTAGACGCGTCACGGTTTGATAGTTCAATACATTATAGCGGGCAGGGTGCCGATGTACAAAATTTTGTTGCTCAACATACGCTGCAAAGAGGCCGGCTAAACCAATACACCTCTCGGATAAGAAATTACATGGGGCTAACACCAACATCGTTTTCACTTTCTGTAGCAGCAGAGAAAAATGCTGAAGTAATTTTCCTTGAAAATTTTGGGGAAAGGCTTCCCGGAGATTTCAAAAGTTTCTGGCTGGCTCATTTCACGTACTATAACTATTTCTTTTTGCAGCAGTATCCCATGATGCATACTGCAGTGGAATTGCGCAGATTCACAGATACAATTCCTGATTCCTGCTACGCCGTGATAAAGGATGTACCATTAAAGTTTGACGACAAGCTGCTGAGCGTTCCACCATATCTACTGTACTTGAGCGGAATTTTTGAGGCAAGATTAAAGGCTGCTCATTTTGCATTCCCCACAAGTGAACCGGCCAATGCCGAACGGTTTATTGACAGCGTCACTGCACTGGCCTATACCACACTCCCTAATGGAAGCGCGGAATACTTTGTTGCACAGAATCTATATGCGCGCATTCGTCACCAGCTCGTTAGCAAAACAAGATCTGAACTAGATAGATTCAGAAAACACTGGAGAGAAAGTGAGTACTTACCCCTATTGGAGAAACAACTAGCCATAACGGAACGGCTTGCGGCCGGCGCCCCGGCACCCGACCTTGTATTAGTAAATGATAGTGGGACCAGGATGAACCTTTCAGACCTTCGCGGCAAGGTTGTTTATCTGAGTTTTTGGTCTACTCAATGCCGCCAATGCGTAGGTGAGATGCGTGCTGACCGAAGGATAAAAGATATCTTCACCAATAAACCGGTCGTGTTCGCCTACGTTTGCATAGATGAGGATTCCACATTGGGTCAAAAGTTGGTAAAACAATTTAGACTATCCGGTCCTTTTTGCTGGACCTCCGGTGGATGGTATTCCAATGAAGCACAGGATTATGGCGTGCAGGGTATGCCTGCCCATTTTCTTATAGACCGGGAAGGAAAATTCGCCATGCAGGATCCTCCGGCACCGGCACAAAAGACTGAACTCATCGTGGCTATTTCGCGCTTATTCTGAATCCTGCAGTTTCTTCATCGCCGCGATGAAGTTGCGAATCTCTTCCTCTTTGGTGTCCCAGGCACACATCAGGCGTACTTCATGCGTATGTTCATTCCACACATAGAACGGGTAGTGCTCCTGCAAAGGTTCGTACCACTCGCGGGGAATCTCTGCAAACACTGCATTTGCCTGAGTGGGCTTTGTGATTTTTACTTTGGTCAATAAAGAAAGCTCCGCATTCAGCAACCCTGCCATTTTATTGGCGTGACCCGCTGTCTTTTTCCAAAGATCATCTTTAAGCATTCTGCCAAATTGAGCAGAAATGAATCTGGTCTTTGAGGCGAGCTGCATCACCTGTTTATGCTTGAAGGCTATTTCCTTTGCCAACCGCTTATTGAATACCACAACAGCCTCGCCGAACATCATTCCTGCCTTCGTTCCGCCCAATGACAAAATATCAACGCCTGCCTTGCTGGTAATGTCAGCCAGGCTACAGCCCAATGCAGCAGCCGCATTGAAAAAACGGGAGCCATCTACATGCAGGTACAATCCATGGTCCTTGCACAGTGCAGCAATTTCTTGAATCTCCTGTTGTGTATATACGGTTCCGTATTCTGTAGATTGTGTAATAGACAATATAGTGGCCTGGGCATAGTGAACGTCACCCTTTCTAATAAGGCGGGTCTTTATGGTTTCTATATCCAGTTTGCCGTGGTCGTTTGCTTTCAAAGGAAAAAAGCGGCAACCGGTAAATGTTTCGGGAGCTGACGACTCGTCGCAATATATGTGCGATGTGTCTGCGCACAAAACAGCGTTAAAGCTTTGTGTAGCGCTACTGATACTAAGCACATTTGCACCTGTACCATTAAATACGAAAAACACATCTACTTCTGCTTCAAAAACCTTTCTGAAAAGCTTTACGGTCTCCGCAGTGATATCATCTGCGCCGTAAGACCGTGCATGGTTGTAGTTAGCTGCCTGTATGGCTTCCATTATTTCCGGCATCACTCCTGCATAGTTGTCACTGGCAAAACTTTTCATCTTGTTCATTTAGCAGCTAAATTAGTAGTTTCGTTTCTCTATACGCTAATACTTCAACCGCGACTATGAGATTACTTCTGCTCATTTTCCTGGTACTCATTTCACACGCCACATGCTCTGCGCAGCGTACCGTAAAACTTTGTAATCTCTGGGCAGAACCCCAGGTGCACGTGAAGTTTGGTGATTACTATCTCTCTTTCAAAATAAAAGATATTGACAAGGCTTTATCCCTGATGACCATAACAGGCGACTCCTCTTTCGGACGCACATCCCACCTGGATGAATCAAGCGAATATTCCCTTGTTCTTTATCCGGGTCTTGACCTCGAATATCACGACAGGCTGCAACCGCTGATGCAAAAGGGTGTTGGCGTTTTTCTACTACTGGCTGGGCACGCTGAAATAAAGAAAGGAAAGAGAAAGGTGCTTCACGAAATAATTGCGGACATGAGTCCTACACGAAATGATTCGAAATACACCTATGTAAACTTTTTTGACCCTAAAACAAATGCTATGCTCTTTTCCGGCAGAATGAACGTAGCCATGTACAACCAGGATTTAGGGATCGACTAATTGAGTACGGAAAATTTTTTTCTATAAAAACGCAAAGGGCAGATAATAGTGCGTTTTCTTACACTATCTCTGCCCTTGTGCGGGTGGAGGGACTCGAACCCCCATGCCGCAAAGCACTAGATCCTAAGTCTAGCGTGTCTACCAATTTCACCACACCCGCGTCTTAGGGATTGCAAATGTAGGGTAAAACGACTGAAAATGTATCTGTTGTAGTTTTTCTTCTGTTTCTTACATGATTCCCACGTTCTACTCACATTCAGCTCTTGCCTTTTTCACACTTTGACTACTGGCTTAAATTTTCATTAAGTCTATGTTAGATAATCGTTGATTAGTGTGGGTTACTCGCCTAACAAGTGTTTGTTTCTTCCGCCCGTTTCTGTATTTCATTGATATACATTTATTTGTATTGCCTCCGGCTTAGTTTATGCCCATTAATTCACACTTTGTTAGTGTGTCCACACGCTTCTATTTTTCCACATCCTGGTTTTTCAACAATTAACAAATCTTCGTGGGAATCAGCAGTTTTACGGCCTTTGTTAGTGTTGATAAGTACCTCCTAGCTGTTGAAAAAGTGAAAGTGTGAAAAATACAAGTGTATAAACAAATTTATTCCCCGAATTCCCGCTCCTAATAGTAATAGCTCTTTTCTTTAAAAAAATTTTATTTACTATTAATAGGGGTGTGGATTTTGCAACATGGTACGGTATTTGTGATATAAATTTGTAATTCAGCAGTTTTTGACGAACATGATCGATTTTGAAGGAAAAGGTTTCGTGGATGTGGATGTAGACCCATCCCTGGACCTGTTTGCGGAAATAGAAAAATTGAAGAAGGAAAAGAATGCGGTTATCCTGGCTCATTATTATCAGGAGCCTGATATTCAGGATATTGCAGATTACATTGGGGATAGTCTTGGTTTGGCCAGGAGCGCTGCTAAGACTGACGCGGATATAATTGTCTTTGCTGGTGTGCATTTCATGGCCGAGACAGCTAAGATCCTCAACCCGGGTAAAAAAGTGTTGATTCCTGACCTTAAGGCTGGTTGTTCGCTTAGCGACAGCTGTCCTCCTGAGCTATTTAGAAGGTTTAAGGATAAGCATCCCAATCATATAGTAATATCGTATATTAATTGTTCCGCTGAGATCAAAGCTTTAAGCGATATTATTTGTACTTCGTCTAATGCAAAGGATATTGTTGATAGCTTGCCCAAAGAACAGAAGATAATTTTTGCTCCGGACAAGAATCTTGGTGCTTATATAAACAAGGTTACCGGCAGGGATATGGTGCTGTGGAATGGGGCTTGTATGGTACATGAGATTTTCTCTCTTGAGAAGATTACCAGGCTGAAAGAACGTCACAAAAATGCTAAGCTGATCGCTCACCCGGAATGTGAAGAGCCGATTTTAAGAATTGCTGATTTTGTTGGTTCTACTACCGCATTGTTACAGTATACGCAAAAGGATAGCGCATCTGAATTCATCGTGGCAACTGAATCTGGAATATTGCACAAGATGATAGAAGCCTCTCCTGGAAAGACTTTCATAGCAGCGCCGCCTGATAATGCATGCGCATGCAACGATTGTCCGCATATGAAGCGAAACACGCTTGAGAAGGTATATAATTGTCTTTTGTATGAACAGCCGGAATTGTTGATGGCTGAAGAATTGCGCCTGGCAGCACGTAAGCCGATTGATCGTATGTTGGAATTAAGTAATTAAATTACTTGTAGGAGGTCTTTTTGAAAATACCCCGTTTGGAGTTAGTTTTTGTTTATGTTATTAAATAGTATTAAATTGTCGCACCAAATTAAAAATTAAGTTTTATGAAGCAAATGAGTACGCTAAAACAACTTTTACTGGCAAGTAGTGTTGCATGTGCAAGTGTTGCAAATGCGCAGATACATCCTTTAGCATTCGGATCGAGGACGCTGATAGGTGGTGCTACTGCAGAGTCGAATTGGTATGCAGATTACGTTGGTTTAAGGTTTGTTGTTTCCTATCCGAGTTCTCTTGCTGGACCAAAGGTTTATTCACATGCCGGAACAGGAACTACTCCATGGGGTACTACTGTTACGACGCCAATTAACGACGTGCCTATCATCATGCCACCATTAGGCGGTGATACACTTGCAGGATCTGGCATGACTCCGGGTTCTATGGCCGGTAAGATCGCTTACGTTTATCGTGGTGGTGGTGTTGAGTTTGTTTGTAAGGCGCTTAACTGCCAGGCTGGTGGTGCGATAGCCGTTGTTATCGTTAATAACCAGAATGGTGGACCGGTTGGTATGGGTGCTGGTACTATGTGTTCGGCTCCAAGCGTTACGATACCTGTATTCATGATCTCTAAAGAAGATGGTGATATGATCACTAGCCAGTATAGGTCTGGAACAGATACTGCACGTTTCACTATTACTCCATGGGGTCTTGGCCTTGCTAACGATGCAGGTTTTGTATCGGGCGCGTTGGCTGGTTCACATGCATTTGCATTGCCATCAAATCAGCTTGGTGCATCTTCTAATCCTTTCCCTTATGCAATGAAGGACGGTGCATTCATAGCCAACTATGGTACAAACGATCTCACAGGTGTTACTGTTAGCAGCACTACTAAATTCTATGCTGGTGGTACAGGCAGTGGTACTACAGTACATACAGGTTCTGTTAACCTGGCTTCATTCACAGTAGCGGATTCTATCTACGCGATGTTCGATGCTTCTACTTCAGGTGAGTACGATCTTGCTGCTTCTGGTCCAGGCCGTTTCGACGTTGAGTATAACATCACTCACTCAGTAACTGACGACTTCCCTGCTGACAACAGCGAAAAAATTTCGTTCTACGTTACAGATAGTCTTTACTCAAAGGGTCGTTACGATTTCGTAAAGAATGAGCCTATCCGCACAATCGGTCTTTCTTATGGTGGTGGTACTAATCCATTCATTTGGGGTCCTTTCTACTATGTGAAGACTGGTGGTACTGCGCTGCAGACTTTGAAGTATTCTATTTCTATGAACAGTGCTACTGTTGGTGCTCCGCTTGGTGCTACCATCAACTTCTACCTGTTTAAGTGGGTAGATGGTTCTGGTAGCCAGCCAGAAGATAGCGTAATGCAGGATGGTGAGTTGTCCCTTGTTTCTTTAGGCACGCAGACACTCAGCGGTCCTACTGACACTTCAGGCGCCACTATTACTTTCCGTGGTATGGGAGACCCTTCTACTGGCGCTCCTATGACTGTTATGCTGGATCCAGGTTGGTATTACATGGCGGTTGAGGTACCGGTAGGTTTCTTCCTTGGTGCTGACGGCGTTATGCACCCACTTCCTCGCGTTTATGGCCGTGCACTGTCTTCTGGTATCCTCGACTACTCAAACATGGTACGTCCTAGTGCAGATGATATTACTTCATCTACTAACCCTGCGCAGGGAAACATTCCTTTGCCAAGCACTTTCTCAAACTATATCAATACAGTGGATTCTTTCAACTTTGCTAACACAAAGGGTGTAATTCCTGCTGTTGCTATGATTGCTAACAACAATCCTACAATTGATGCGGTTCCTCAGGTTGTGAATGTTGATACTCGTGTGAATGTATTCCCTAACCCGGCAAAAGAGAGTCTACAGATCAGCCTTGACCTGGATGCATCTTCTAATAAGGTTACGTACACTATCGTTGATGGTCTCGGCCGCTTCGTTAGCAAGGAAGCACACAACAATGTTAAGTCTGAGAATTTCACACTTGACATCAGTAAGCTTGCTTCAGGTAATTACTTCCTGATAGTGAATACAGACACAAAGGCAGTAGCGAGGAAGTTCGTTGTTGTGAAATAATTGTCTTGAATCGATTTGTTAGAAAAGGGGTGCGAAAGCATCCCTTTTTTATTTGTGCAATCTTTTCCTTTGATAATGTTAGGTAGGGTTATCTGGGTGATTTTCGCGGTTATTGAATTGTGCGGATCGGTTTTTTCATTTCGCTGATCGTGCGTTTCTTTCTTTAGCTGTGTTGTCAGGCATGCGCCAGTTGGAAAGTTTCCTTTCCATAGTTTGGGCATTTCGCAATAGCGAATAGGAGGCGATTTAGGACTACTTAAGTCGATATCCAATACCAATATTTACACCCACAGGTTTCATACCGTTCTGTGGTGTTACATGTATGGACTGTGTTATCTGCAGGTTGGGAGTAATGTCGTAGATGAGTCCCTGCGTGAAGATTATGTTTAGATACTTGAGGCGAGTCACAAGTGCAGGATCCATGTAGTTGTCACCTGTTGTGCCGGTTGTTGCATTATATTGAATGCCTGCTCCGAAGTAAGGATGCAATCTTGATTGGTGGTCCAGTAATTGATATTGTATTGTAAGGGGAACAGACATTTGGTAGTTGCTGAGCATGTTGAATGTTCGGCACTTACCTGTTTTGCATAGCATTCTGTCTATGTCTTTATAGGATAGCCCGGTTTGTATTCTAAACCGGTTTGTGAGTTTAATTCTTAGAAACACTGAATTAAATCTCTGCTCTGCGGCCTTAATTTTATTACTTACTTCTACGTTTTTCGGTGTGTAGAGTGTTGCTACCTGGCGTTCAAAACCTATAGTAAATGTGTGGTCAATCCGGGCTGCACGGTTTGTATTATACTGCTGAGCTATAGAGTTTGATACACACGCGGACGTCAATAGCATTGCTACTGATGTAAATTTGAGTATGTTCCTTTTTAGCTTCACTGTATTATAACGATACAAAGGTATGTTATATTGTTAAAGTTAACAATTATTTTGGTTCCACGTGGAACTAAGATTAGTGTTTTACTTATAGTATCATCATCAAATACTATGCCACATCTTTATATTAGTTATTTTATTTTAATATAAGTATGCGGTTGATGTAGTACCTTTGCCGTATGTTTCCTGAATATGATGTAATAGTAGTTGGTGCTGGTCATGCTGGTTGTGAGGCTGCCGCTGCTGCTGCTAACATGGGTTGCAAGGTTATGCTTGTGACTATGAATATGCAGACGATCGCCCAGATGAGTTGCAACCCTGCAATGGGAGGTATAGCTAAGGGTCAGATCGTCCGTGAGATAGATGCTCTTGGTGGTTATAGTGGTATCGTTAGTGACAAGAGCACGATACAGTTTAGGATGCTGAATAAGTCGAAGGGACCTGGTATGTGGAGTCCTCGTAGTCAGAATGACAGAATGTTGTTTGCTACCACCTGGAGGGAGATGTTGGAGGGAACGCCTAATGTCGACTTCTGGCAGGACATGGTTAAGGGCCTGATTGTTTCACGTGGAACAATTAAAGGAGTGGTTACCGGAATGGGACAGGAGATACGTGGCAAGGCAGTGGTACTTACTAACGGCACCTTCCTAAATGGGGTTATCCATGTAGGGGAAAAGCAGTTTGGCGGTGGTAGGATGGGTGAGAAGGGTGCAACAGGTATTACCGAACAGCTTGTGGAACTTGGATTCGAAACCGACAGGCTAAAGACGGGTACTCCTCCACGTGTCGACGGGCGTAGCCTTGACTATAGTAAGATGGAAATTCAGAGCGGAGATGAAGAAGTTGTGGGTTTCTCTTATTTGCCTGTGGAAAAGGTACAACCCTCTGTGCAAAGGTGCTGCTGGATCACTTATACCAGCCAGGAGGTTCACGACATCCTAAAAACTGGTTTTGACCAGTCGCCTATGTACCAGGGACGCATAAAAGGCAGTGGACCAAGGTATTGCCCAAGCATAGAAGATAAGATTAGCAGGTTTGCGGAGCGCGAAAGACACCAGCTTTTCGTAGAGCCGGAGGGCTGGAACACTGTGGAAATCTATGTCAATGGGTTTTCCACATCTCTTCCAGAAGACGTTCAGTACAAAGCCCTGACAAAAGTTCCTGGATTTGAACACTGTAAGTTCTTCCGCCCGGGCTATGCCATTGAGTACGACTATTTCCCACCTACACAGTTGAAATTCACACTGGAGACAAAGCTGGTAAAGAATCTCTTCTTTGCCGGTCAGATAAATGGTACCACAGGCTATGAAGAGGCTGCATGCCAGGGTCTGATGGCCGGAATTAACGCAGCGAGAGCCGTAAAGGATGAAGAACCTGTAGTTTTGAAGCGTAGTGAGGCCTATATAGGTGTGCTTATAGACGACCTGATTAATAAAGGAACAGATGAGCCCTACCGGATGTTTACAAGTAGGGCCGAATACCGCACCCTCCTTCGCCAGGACAATGCGGACTTCCGGCTAACGGAAATAGGATACAATATTGGGTTGGCAACTGAAGAAAGGATGAACCTGACACGCCAAAAGAAGGAAAGGGTGGCAGAAATAAAGCGCAAACTAGCCGAATATGGAGTGAGTCCTGATGAAGGGAATAAGTTCTTGTCGGAAAAAGGGTCAGCTGTTCTATCTGAGAAGGTAAAAGCGGAAAAACTCCTTCTTCGTCCAGGTGTAGGACTAAAAGATATGCTGGAATCATTACCCGGACTGAAGGAAGTTATCGGAGACCAGGATGCCCTCGTATTGGAGCAAGTGGAGATCCAGGTAAAGTATGATGTCTATATTGAAAAGGAACACGAATTGGTTACAAAGATGGCAACTTTGGAAGACCTCGTAATTCCGGATAGCTTCAATTATGACAAGCTGGTAGCCATGTCTACTGAAGCGAGGCAGAAACTCAAAAAGATCAGGCCCGGAACTTTAGGTCAAGCAAGCAGGATAAGCGGTGTAAATCCTAGTGATGTGCAGATACTAATGGTCTATATGGGGAGGTAGTTCCAAAAATAGTACTGGTACAGAGCCCTGAATTTTCACTAAAATTCAGGGCTCTATTTTTTTCTATATCGTACCAATACCCGGGATGAAAATTCCATTGGCAAAAAGGCCATTTAGTGCTAAAAACAAGCGATTTTTGTTCCAAAAACATACTCTTTTAGCCCGTTCTTTTTTCCGAGGTACAAATCTTGTCAACCACCTATATTTGACATCCAAATGCTCTCTCCTCAAATTGTCCACTATTGTAAGTACCAGGAAAGGTGCCATAGCGAGGCAAGAAACAAGCTATACGAACTGGGATTTACTTCCGTGTCTGTCGAGGAACAGATTTCGCTGCTCATTCAGGCAGACATTCTGAACGAGGAACGCTTTGCGCGCGGCTATGCGCGCGGCAAATGGAGAATGAAACAATGGGGCAAACAAAAAATAATCTACCAGCTTAGGCAAAAGAAGATTTCCGAGTATTGTATTAGGAAGGGATTGTCTGAGATAGACGAAGTAGAATATGAACAGGTTTTAGATGAATTAGCAGCAAAAAAGACAGCCGAACTAAAAAGCGAAAAGAACATTTTTACTAAAAGAGCAAAAATCTATAGGTTTTTGGCTCAAAAAGGCTTTGAATCCGACCTTGTCAAAGCTGCTGTGCTCAAATTCACGGAGAAGAAAAAGTAAAGAAACGGGATCTAATCTATAGACCGGCTCATGAATTGCTTGATATTATTTACCGATATGAAGCGGAGCACAAATATTAGTAATAAGCTAATAGCTCCTATGGAAGTCAATTGTAGTATTTTATTAATATTAGAAAAACTAATAAAATATCCGGTCAGCCCAATTACCAGAGCATAACCCAGATGAGCAAGTAGCCACTTTGCTTCTATTTTTAGCTTAAATATTTTGATAGCGAATGCAAAGAACACCAGGGCCAAACCAGTCTGCGTAGCAAGCGAAGTAATAGCGCCTCCAATTGCGTTGAATCGTGGTATCAGAAGGAAATTCATGCTAAGATTGAAAACAACACCTGCAAAAGCAATTATGTTCAGTGTTTTCATACTTCCATTAGCTGTTAGCAGCGTAGAATAGACATACATAAAACACCACGCAGGAAACGATAGCATTAGATAAGAGAACACCCATCGGTAGTCATCAGCGTAAGTTGCATACAAAGGGTTCTTGTGGTAGAGTAGTTGCATGATGTCGCCACCATAAAGGAAGCAGGCAACGGAAACAGAAACGGAAAATGGCACCATCATGTTCACACACAGTTTGGCTATTGGCTGAATGTCTGCCTTTTGTTTTATCATTCTACCAAAGACCGGCAACAACATCGTAGCAAACATGAGCCCCAATATATTCGCCATGTCGAGTAGGCGGAAAGCAGCAGCCCAGATACTTCCCTGAACTTTACCCTCATGGCACATGCGTTCTATCATCACCGCATCAGCCCTGTTGTAGATTGACATGAGGAAGATGAGAAGCGCATAGGGAAAGCTACTCTTGATTACACCCATTATCTCCGCCCTATTGAAGGAAAAACGTAGCGGCACTTTGGCAAGTCTTCTTAGTACCAGGTAGGAAGCCATGGCCGCAACAAAGTAGCTACCAATTTGTGTCAGTACAAACCATTGTATCTTAAAAGCCTTTGCTGTAGCGGGATACAGCAAAAGTCCGCCGCAAACGATGATCATCAGCATTCTATCAGTTATTGAGAGAAGCGCATCTATTTTGAAACGGTGCAGGGCAGATACATTGCTGCGGATAAACGAAACAAGGGCATTGAGTGAATGAATAAATAGTATGCCGCATAACAGAGCAAGTTCCCATCCACGATAACCAAGAAGTACCCCCCAGCCATATGCAATACCGATGTAAATAAGCATTAGAACAAGCCTGGCAGATAACATAGCCGGAAATAGTGTAGACAATCTCTCGGGCTCCTGTGCTATCGTTTTGCTGTTATAATTACTGATGCCAAAATCCAGCAATGTCTGAAATATGATTCCAAGGCTGAACAAAGCCTGGTAGGTGCCATAGGAAGCCGCAGGAACACTGTTCTGCACGGTGCGGTCAATAAAAAGCACCCACAAAGGCTTCACCAACAGGTTTACGGCAATAACGAAAAGGATATTTCTGACAAAAAAACGCTGCATGCGTATAAATAACGATGTATAAAGCGGTAAAAGTATATTTTTGTCCGCATAAGGTATGCGAATAGCAGTAAATACACGGCTGCTGCTGAAAGGCAAGCTGGAAGGTATAGGCTGGTTTACTTATCAAACCCTCGAACGGATTGTCAGGCAACATCCTGAGCATGAGTTTTTTTTCTTCTTCGACAGGCCATATGATGAGCAGTTTATTTTTGCCCCTAACGTCACGCCGGTAGTAGTGCATCCCCAGGCCAGGCACCCCATTTTGTTTTATCTCTGGTTCGAATGGTCTGTGCCTGCAATGCTGCGGAAACATAAGATCGACCTGTTTCTTTCTCCGGATGGTTATATGTCGTTATCCACAAAAGTTCCTACCTGCCTTGTGATACATGATCTTGCGTTCGAGCATTACCCCGAGCATTATGTACTTAGCCACAAGCTATACTGGCGGCATTACTCACCCCTCTTCGCAAGAAAGGCTAAGCGAATAGCTACCGTTTCAACATTCTCTAAGGATGATATTCACCGCCACTATGGCGTAAGCAAGGATGTAATAGACGTGGTGTACAATGGTGCCCATGATGAATACAAACCACTTGATGCTGCAGAGCGCGAACAGATAAAACAGAAATATGCCGACGGATGTGAGTATTTCGTTTTCGCCGGCGCTTTGCATCCAAGAAAGAACATTGTCAATCTTCTGAAAGCCTTTATAGCATTCAAAAAGCGGCAGAAGACCAATATGAAACTGGTGATCGTAGGTCGCCTGGCGTGGAAATATGAGGAGGTTGAAGAAATGCAGCTTACCATGCCTTTTAAAGATGAGGTGAAGTGGGTGGGCTACATGAATGTGGACGAGCTATCAAAAGTAATTGGGGCTGCATATGCTCTGGTATACGCTTCGCTCTTTGAAGGCTTTGGTATCCCCATCCTGGAGGCGCTGCAGTGCAATGTACCGGCAATAGTGAGTAATACCTCGTCAATGCCAGAAGTAGCCGGCGAGGCTGCTTTATTAGTAGATCCTACTGACCCGGAAGATATTGCGGCCAAGATGCACATTTTGTATAAAGATGAATCGCTCAGATCCAGATTGGTTGCCAATGCAAGCGAGCAGGTGAAAAAATTCGACTGGCAGGGTGCTGCCGATAGGTTGTGGACATGTATGATGAAGTGCGTAGAAAAGTAGTAAGCCTATGGCTAACGAATTGGAAATAATAAAACAAGCGGCAGTAGAGCTCTCAAATGAGTGGGCCCTTCAGCCGGCGACCATTGTCTCTGAAGAAGCGCTTCTGGAGCAGCTTTCAGACAAAATAGCCGCCATCATCTCAATGGGACCGGATCCGTTTTACAGGCTCATGTATCGCCTGGATATTTCAGAGAACAAAATCAGGCAACTCACGGGAAGCACCGATGTATCGCGTAAGGTGGCAGCGCTGGTCCTGGCCCGCCAACTTGAAAAAATAAAAAGTCGCCGTGAGCATCGGGAGAAAAACAATGATATAGATCCGGACCTTCAATGGTAAAGGCCTCTGTGCTGTTACCTTTATCATGCTTACTTTTGGAATGATGTCGAGGCGCAAAAAATTGAAGCTGGGATTTGCTACCTTCTGGGAATTGCTGAAGGAAACAGCAGATGAATATGTGGAAGACCACGTATCAAAATTCAGCGCGTCGCTCGCTTATTATACCATCTTTTCTATCGGTCCTCTTTTACTGGTAATTATTCATGTCATTGGTATAGTCTATGCCAAAGCAGACGCTCGGGCTGCGGTGTTCAGTAAGGTAACGCAATTTGTAGGTCCGGGAGCGGCAGAGCAGCTCGAAGGCCTCTTTGATAAGATGAACACAGCAAATAATAGCACATTATTTGGCATTATCGGTATCCTCGTTTTCGTGTATAGTGCTACGAGCATTTTTACGGAGATGAAAAGCTCCATCAACTATATGTGGTCCGTAAAAGCGAGGCCCAAGCGGGAGTGGCTGAAGATAATTACAGACCGTTTGTTGTCGCTTGTGTTCATAGTAGGTATAGGAGTGTTCATGGTTGGTATCTTGCTGCTATCAGTTATTGGCGATGCCATAAGCGGACAGCTCCACCGCTTCCCCGCCATCGGCCAGTTGTTGGGCGAAGAAAACATATGGATACTTTCAGGTGTCAATACCGGGGTGCTTTTTATAATAATGACGTTGGTATTCGGAGTAATTTTCAAAGTTTTGCCCGACGCAAAAATTCATTGGAAGGATGTGCTTGTCGGTGCCTCATTCACGAGTCTGTTGTTCTTGATAGGCAAGTTTCTTATCTCGCTCTACCTCACGAATTCTAAACTCATCACTGCCTATGGTGCTGCGGCATCACTGATCATTCTTCTTTCCTGGATATATTACTCGGCACTCATACTGTATTTCGGCGCTGAGTTTACAGACGTGTATGCACGCAAAGTGGGACGTGGTGTACTGGTAAAGAAAACGGCCGTTTTTGTTATTAAGCGTGAGTCAAAAGAACTCCCTGCACTAAAGACGCACATGGATGAAGACCTGCATCCGCACAAGCCGGCACAACCGGAAGAGAATCCTGAAAAATAAGAAAGCTCCCACAGGGAGCTTTCTTATTTGATAACTGCAATTTGGATTAGATCTGGCGGCCTGGATCAAATGCCTCCAGTTCGTTTGCAACAGCGGTGAGGAAACTGGCACCCAACGACCCGTCTACGATCCTGTGGTCATAGCTCATCGACAAGTACATCATGTGGCGTATAGCAATCACGTCTCCATCTTCAGTTTCAAGCACCATCGGGCGCTTCTTGATAGCGCCAAGCGCCATGATGGCAACCTGTGGCTGATTAATGATCGGTGTGCCCATCAGACTACCGAATGTACCAACGTTAGTAACTGTGAATGTGCCTCCCTGTGTATCATCCGCTTTCAGTTTGTTGTTGCGGGCAGCGTTTGCCAGCGCATTCACATCCTTGGTAATACCCAGCAGATTTTTTGTCTCAGCGTTCTTTATTACAGGCACTATCAGGTTGCCGCTCGGTAGCGCTGTAGCCATACCTATATTGATATCCTTCTTCACAATGATGTTTGTACCATCAATGCTGCTGTTGATCATCGGATACTTGCGGATACAATTGATAATCGCTTCAAAGAAGATAGGAGTGAACGTGATCTTCTCGCCATATTTCTTTTCAAATGAGCTCTTATTCCTATCGCGCCATTTTACTATGTTCGTCACGTCTGCTTCTGTAAAGCTGGTTACGTGCGGCGAAGTAGACTTGCTGCGTACCATGTGGTCTGCTATCAGCTTCCGCATCCTGTCCATTTCTATTATCTCTACATTTCCCGAGATAACGGCAGGAGCAGGTGCCGGCTGTGGTGTTGGTGCTGCCGCGGGGGCTGCAACTGGTTGCGCTGGTGCCTGGTAAGCAGGAGCTGCCTGAACCGGTGCTGCTGGTGCTGCACCTCCTTTTCGGTTAGCCAGGTAGCTAAGAATATCTTTTTTGGTCACACGGCCTTCGTTTCCTGTGCCGGGAATTGTTTCCAGTTCAGCCATGCCTATGCCCTCTGTGCCGGCTATGTTCAAAACCAAAGGTGAGTAAAACCTTGAACCAGCGCTCGCCGCAGGGGCTGCAGGTGCCGCTGTCGCTGCTACTGGCTGCGGAGCTGCAGCAGCAACTACGGGTGCTGGGCTTGGTGTCGGTGCCGCCGCTCCTGCTCCTGCAGTTTCCACTCGCGCTATAGCTGCGCCTACTGGCACCACATCATTTTCTTTATAGAGTATCTCTTTTATCACGCCTGCAGCAGTAGACGGAACCTCGCTATCTACCTTGTCGGTTGCGATGTCCAGGAGCGTTTCGTCCATCTTAATTGTATCGCCTGGTTGCTTGTGCCACTTCAGCACGGTAGCTTCCATAATACTCTCGCCCATTTTAGGCATTACAATATCTACTATAGCCATGATATGCTTTTAAGTAATTTCTAATAAATCGAGGTGCAAAAATAATCATTTGGGGTGCAAAATAGCGCGCCTGTGAACCTTACAAGACCGAAAGACTGAAAAATGGTATTTTCACACCGTCATGCCAATGAACTAACATGCTGCGGATCATTCTTTCACTAGCCTTAATTATTTCTATATGCTCTGCCGCACAGGCACAATCGCCGAAGCGGGAGTTTCGCGGTGCCTGGATAGCTACTGTAGCAAATATCGACTGGCCATCCAAGCCCGGCCTGCCCTCTGTAGAGCAGCGACAGGAGTTCATACGTGTGCTGGATAGGCTGAAAGACGATGGCTGCAATGCGGTGATAGTGCAGGTTCGCCCGGTATCTGACGCATTTTATGCTTCAAAAAAGGAACCGTGGAGCCACTACCTTACAGGCAAGCAGGGCGAAGCACCTTTTCCTTATTACGACCCGCTGGTCTTTATGATCGAGGAGGCGCATAAGCGAAATATGGAGTTCCATGCGTGGTTCAACCCTTTCCGTGCATTGATGAACAGTGCAAAGAACCCCAACCCCATGGACCATGTGACCCACACCCATAAGGACTGGGTAATAAGCTATGGAGGAAAATCGCAATTAGATCCGGGCATACCTGAGGCTCGCGACTACGTAATATCTGTTATTACGGACGTAGTGAAGCGATATGACATTGATGCGGTGCACCTCGACGATTATTTCTATCCATATCGTGTGCCGGGCAAGGAGTTTGGAGACAACAAAAGTTATGCACGCTACGGTCATGGAATGGACAAAGGCGACTGGCGCCGCGATAATGTGAGTCGCTTCATATCGCTGCTGAATACATCGATCAAGAACATAAAACCATATATGAAGCTGGGAATCAGCCCATTTGGCATATGGCGTAATAAGAGCAAGGATCCGATGGGGTCTGACACTCGCGGCGGACAAACAAACTATGACGACCTGTATGCAGATGTAGTGATGTGGCTGGAAAAAGGCTGGGTAGACTATATGATGCCGCAGCTCTACTGGGAACACAATCATCGGGCGGCGCCGTTTGAAGTGCTGCTCCCCTGGTGGTATGATCGTTGCTTCAAACGCCACGTATACTATGGCCTCGGTCTGTATAGGATGGCAGGGGCAAAAAGTGGTCCATGGACATCTGCAAAGGAACTGATGTGGCAGCTTCGCGATATACGCGGCAAGTGTCCTAACTCCGGCTATGCATTTTACAGCGCTTCCTGTTTTGATAAGATAAAGGCACCGGTTGAAGACAGCCTGCGCCAGAACTTTGTGAAGTACCCCGCATTGGTGCCGCCAATGCCATGGCTGGACAATGAAGCGCCAAATGCGCCTACCGTTACTGTGAATGGTAAAACGCTGGAGTGGCAGACAAAAAATCCCACAAACGAGCCACTGCGCTATGTCGTTTACCGGTTCGGTGAAAAAGAAGAAATAGACCTGGAGCGTAATGACCGTATCGTGTCTATTCAGCAGGGTACATCTTACAAAGACCCTGAGCCGGGAAAAAAGAACAAATATGTTGTCACGGCATTAGACAGGATGTGGAACGAAAGTGAGCCGAGCAACACAGTTGCACAGTAACAATTATTTGCTGTTCTCTTCTTTCGCTTTAGATTTTCCCATCAGCATATCCGTCCACTTGCCTGCCATGAATGGGCGCTCTATCAGGTAGTAGAACAATGCAGATATCGCCAGTACCGGTATCATTAAGACGAGCATCTGCACCGCAAGGTTAACGAGATAAGAGTCTGTAACCCTCCATCCCAAAGAGAGCCTACCGAATCCGGAGATAATAGTATAGTGCAGCAGGTAAATTGAATAGCACATGCCACCAATTATAGGAACGAACTTGTAGCTGAAGATCTTCTTTACTGCGCCGTTCTTCATAACAATGTAGTAGAAAAGACCAATGCAAAACGGAAATGCTATGCGAGAGGCGAGGATAAACGATTCCTGTGCATAGTCCTTATGTGTCTTTATAGGTAGATATAGTATTGCAGCGAGCAAAATGCACCCAACCGCAACCCATACATTGTTTCTGAAAGAAGTGGTAACTGATTGGCTCACGTAAAAATCAGATAGCAGAATGCCGGTAAGAAAATACTGGGCAAAGCTGTAGAGCGAAATGAAGTTGTCTGGTGCGGGAAAGAACCACTGCAGCAGCACAATGCCGGCGATCCCACCGATCAGCGCTGTTCTTCGTACCGGCAATGAAAGGGATAACAACTTAAATAGCAGCGGTGCTATCAGGTAAAACTGTATTTCAATCTCCAGCGACCATGCTACCACGGTGAGTAGCGGTGTGCGACCGAAAATAAAATTGTGCGAATAGATGAGAGAAGCCAGCCAACTGGGTACGATCTCGGCCGCGGAATGTACGTTCATGGCAAGATGCAGAAGCAGCAAAGCCGTCATAGCTATAAAGTACGGCGGCTCCAATCGGGTTACCCGTCGTAAATAGTATTTTTTCAACTGCACCTTCTTTTCGCCACCTATATATTGTTTGGCAAAAGGAAGGCAGAGGATGAACCCACTGAGCACAAAAAACAGCTCAACACCCCTATCGCCGTTTGATAGCAGCGTTTCTAAAAGAGGGTAGTTAGCCGGCCCGTCGGCAAAATGGTGTGGTGTCTTGGCCACGAAGTAGCCGTGGGCGTGAAAAAGTATCACCAGGATTATGGCCAGAAAACGGATACCATCTATCTCCGGGAAGTATAACTGATTGCTCGTTATTCGCCTTAGCCTATTATAGATGTTTATTGCCATGCCGGTCGGCAGCAAAAGTATAAAGGATAAGCAATAACTGCATGAGTTAATAACCGGCCTAATCTATTCATAACCCGTATTTTTGCCCCCGATGGACCAAGAAACATTGCTGGCAGACGTTACGGACAAGATAGTACAGAACAATTCGCTACATGCCCGCTGGCTCAATAGCCTCTCCATGATGGAAAACACCGGCGCACGGAAAATCTCGAAATATGAAGATCCTGTGCATACCGGTATCATCATATTGAAGCATGCTGCAGAGGAAGCCCGGCACGCATATTATCTTAAAAAACAAATAGATAAGCTGGAACCAGGCGCTTGCCCGGACTACTCATACTCATACCTGGCAGCACCTGTTCAGAGCCATCACTACCTGAATATGCTGGATGTGCGTGCCTGCCGATACCTGCGCGAAAAGCTGGGCCTCGAGGGTCGTGCGTTAAAACATGGTGCTTATCTGTTGGTTACATATTCAATTGAGGTGCGTGCAGATATGCTATACGGCATATACCAGGCGGCTCTTACTAAATATGGTTCGCGCGTAAACGTAAAGTCCATAATTGCAGAGGAAGAGGGCCATCTCGAAGAAATGCAGCGTATGCTGGTAGACTTCCATCCTCAATGGGAACAACTGGCAAAAGATGTGTGTGCTATAGAGGATGAGCTATTTGTAGCTTGGATAGAGGCTGTAGGTGGCATCGTGTAAAGAAATTGACATCCTTTCGTTTTAGCATTTTTTTAGTCTATAATTGGATAAATTCGCCATATTCGGATTATGATGATAAACATGGGTCGTAAGCATATTGGGCTTCTGAAAACCTTCGGTTTTCTGGGCCTCTTTATTGCCATGTTCTTCAGCTACCGCTTCATGTCTGTTGCTGCAAACGACGGAGATGTGGTGGAAATATCAGTAGACGGCTACGAGACTGTATCTGAAGCAAATCATTCCCTGTTTTCAACACAGTCAGACAACAAAACCCATTTCCATAGTAAGTTCCGGCATGCGGTAAGGAAGCGCGGACTCTCGCGCACAAACTATCTGAAGCGCACCGTACATGACCTCTCATCCGCTGATCAGCGGACGCAACAACCGGTAGTCCGGGCATTCCTAGGTTATGCCTGGCTTTATCACCGGCCGTCTTATTACGTTCATCTCTTTCGCTACGCACTTTTTTAGAGCTGGGCTTATCACGTTCGTTTGTCGCTGTATCCACCTGGATATGGCTTATCCGTTTTAAGCATCTCTCAAAAAAAATCAATGCGCGCAAACATAACTATTTACACTTTTTTGTTGCTGCTGTCCAGCTCCTGTGGCACACGCGAAAAAAAGACAAATCAAAAACCCGTAGAAATACCCACTGTAACTGTTGAACGTAAGGACCTGCAGTACGACCACCTCTATGTGTCTAACATACAGGCGATCAGAAACGTAGAGATGCGTAGCAAGGTTTCCGGCTTCCTGGAAGGTATATATGTAGATGAAGGTGAAACTGTAAAGAAAGGACAAGTACTATTTCGCATAGGCGATAGTGAGTACGAAAACGAAGTGGCGAAAGCTCGCGCCATGTTAAGTATGGCTGAGGCCGACAAAAAAACCGCCGAGGTAGAACAGCAGCGGGTAAAAATTCTCGTCGACAAAAAGATCGTTTCGAAAACGGAACTGGACCTTGCCACATCGCGCCTAAATGCTGCCACATCAAAGGTGGAAGAGGCCTCTTCGACGTTGGAGATAGCGCTTCACCGTTTGTCATATACAGTAATACGTGCACCATTCGATGGCGAGGTAGACCGCATTCCGCTGAAGGCTGGTAGCCTCGTAGACGAGGGAACCCTGATGACATCGGTATCTGATATCAGTGCCATGTACGCTTATTTCAACATTTCAGAGAATGAGTACCTCTCTTACGAGCGCGCAAGGAAGACAAGGAGCGCAAAGGAGCTCAACCGCTCTGTTTGTCTTATCCTCTCTGATGGAAAGGAATATGCGTGCAAAGGCACTGTTGAAACCGTGGTGAGCGAGTTCGACGGCTCTACCGGTTCCATAGCATTTAGGGCGCGCTTCCCAAATCCCGACAAGCTTTTGAAACACAATGCAACCGGCAAAATAAAGCTCACCACTAATATGGATGCCGCCCTGGTCGTGCCGCAGAAGTCTGTTTTCGAGATACAGGACAAGAGTTTTGTGTACGCTGTGGACAAGCAGGACGTTGTAAAGATGAAGCATGTTGAAACCGGCGACCGCATCAATAAATATTTTGTTGTACGCTCAGGCCTTGAAGAGGGAGAAGTCATAGTGTACGAAGGCATCCAGAATATTAAGGATGGCATGAAGGTAAAGCCCCTGAAGGCGTTGGAAGCGGCTCCTGCCGTTACCACCCTTGTAAGGTAATATTCTCTCTTCATTTACATAACACGCAATTATGTTTAGCATCTTTATCAAAAGACCGGTGTTATCACTGGTCATATCACTTATTATAGTACTCCTGGGTCTTATCGCGCTACCCAAATTGCCGGTCACCCAGTTCCCGGAGATAGTCCCTCCCTGTGTCACCGTTACCGCCAGCTACATGGGTGCCAATGCGGAAGTCTGCGCAAATGCTGTGGCCATTCCGCTGGAGCGCGCCATCAATGGTGTGCCGGGCATGACCTACATGTCTACAGTTACCAGCAACAATGGCATCACCCAGATACAGGTTTACTTCAAAGTGGGCACTAATCCCGATCTGGCAGCGGTGAATGTGCAAAACCGCATCACTACCATCCTCGATGAGCTTCCGGAAGAAGTAATACGCTCTGGCGTAACTACGGAAAAAGAGGTGAACAGTATGCTGATGTACCTGAACATTACAAGCACTGATACCGCCCTCGACGAAAAATTCATTTACAATTTTGCTGACATCAATATTCTCAAAGAGCTTAAGCGTATAGATGGTGTTGGCTTTGCAGAGATAATGGGTGTCCAGGATTACTCCATGCGCGTTTGGCTGAAGCCCGACAGGTTGCTGGCTTACAACCTATCAACTGATGAGGTGGCTGACGCAATAAGAAACCAGAACATCGAGGCCGCACCCGGTAAAACCGGTGATGCCTCTGGCCGCCACCCCGAAGCGCTGCAATACGTGCTGAAATACACAGGCAAATTCTCTACCATTCGCGAGTATGAGAACATCGTGATCCGTGCTGACGAATCCGGTTCATTCATAAAACTCAAAGACATTGCAGAAATAGAGTTCGGCTCCGAAGACTATTCCATGACCTCAAAAACTGATGGACGCCCGTCTGCCTCCATCATGGTAAAGCAGCGTCCTGGTTCCAATGCTCGCGACGTCATTGCACGTATTAAGAACCGGATGAAAGAACTGAAGGAAATATCCTTTCCTCCGGGCATGGAATACAACATGTGTTATGATGTGTCCCGCTTCCTGGATGCCTCTATTCATGAGGTTGTGCGCACGCTGATAGAGGCATTCATCCTGGTCTTCATCATTGTTTACATATTCCTGCAAGACCTGCGCTCTACTATCATTCCGGCCCTCGCTGTGCCGGTAGCCATTGTGGGTACGCTGTTCTTTATGCAGGTGCTCGATTTCTCACTCAATCTCATGACACTGTTCGCACTGGTACTCTCAATTGGTATCGTCGTAGACAATGCCATTGTGGTAGTAGAGGCGGTACATGAAAAGATGACACGTAGACACCTCTCTGCAATGGAAGCGAGCATACAATCCATGCGTGAGATCAGTGGTGCCATCATAGCTATCACCATGGTCATGTCGGCGGTGTTTCTACCCGTGGCGTTTATGGAAGGGCCCGTGGGCATTTTCTACAGGCAGTTCTCCATCACATTGGCCATAGCCATCATCGTATCCGGTATCAATGCGCTCACGCTTACTCCTGCGCTCTGTGCGTTACTGCTCAAGCCTGGGCACGGAGAGAACAAAGGACTCCTTGGTGGCTTCTTCAAAAAATTTAATGCAGGTTACGACGGCATAACCGGAAAATACCGTGGCTTGCTCGTATTCATCACCGGTCGCCGGTGGATCACATGGACGGCCCTGCTGATCTTCATAGCGGCCACCATTGGCATTAGCCGCATACTGCCTACAGGTTTTATTCCCACTGAGGACCAGGGAATGATATACGTAAACGTAACTACGCCTCCCGGAGCCACACTGGAACGAACGGAGGAAGTGCTGGCCCGCGTGCAGCAGATCACTGACAGTATCAGCGATATCGAAACGGTATCTACGCTTGCCGGCTATAGCCTCATGAGCGAAGCCGCAGGCTCCTCATACGGTATGGCCATGATAAACCTGAAACCATGGGACGACCGCCGGAAAATCGAAGAGATAATAGATGAGCTTACGCAAAAAGCGGCAAATATTTCTGATGCCAGCATCCAGTTCTTCTCACCGCCCACGGTCCCCGGTTTTGGTAATGCCAGTGGGTTTGAGTTGCGATTACTAAACAGGAACGGTTCTGACGACATACAGCAAACGTCCCGGGTCACCAATAAATTTATTGATGACCTCAATAAGACCGGAGTTGTCACCAATGCTGTAACTGGTTTTAACCCCTACTTCCCGCAATACATGATTTCCGTTGATCAGGAAATGGCTGCAAAAAAGGGTGTTACCATCGCCAATGCTATGGCGACACTTAAGACGCTGCTTGGCAGCTACTACACCACAAACTTCATCCGTTTTGGCCAGATGTACAAGGTGATGATGCAGGCCGCACCAAACTATCGCCGTAAGCCGGAAGACCTGCTGAACCTTTACGTGAAAAACAAGGATGGCGAGATGGTTTCTTTCTCTTCGTTCATCAAGATGGAGCGCGTTTACGGCCCTGAGCAGTTATCCCGTTACAACATGTATGTCTCCGCAATGATCAATGGCGACGCTGCTCCCGGCTACAGTAGCGGCGATGTCATCAGTAAAATTGAAGAGGTTGCAAAGAATACACTGCCCCGAGGATATGCAATAGAATGGTCGGGCATGACGCGGGAGGAAGTACTCTCAGGTAACCAGGCTATTTTCATTTTTGCGATCTGCTTGCTGTTTGTTTACCTGTTGCTATCTGCCCAGTACGAGAGCTTCCTGCTGCCCCTTGCTGTGATCCTGTCGCTGCCGGTCGGCATATTTGGTTCGTATCTGTTCTTAAAGCTTACCGGTCTTGAAAACAATATCTATGCGCAGGTTGCGTTGGTAATGCTCATTGGCCTGCTGGGTAAGAACGCTATACTCATCGTAGAGTATGCAGAGATTTTGAGAAAAAAGGGTCGCAGTGTATTCCGTGCGGCCATTGAAAGCGCCATTCTCAGGCTGCGGCCTATTCTCATGACTTCATTCGCATTCGTGGCTGGCCTCATACCGCTGTGTCTTGCCGATGGTGCCGGTGCCGCCGGTAACAGGTCTATCGGCACAGCGGCTGCCGGTGGCATGCTTACAGGCACTGTATTTGGTGTCATTATTATTCCGGGTCTGTATTTCATCTTCGCCTCCCTTGGCAAGAAGAAGATGCCCGCATCTGTAGAACAAAACAACGAAGAACATGAAGACTAGTTATAAGGTAATAGCAGCGGCACTGACGGCATCCATAGCGGTTACTGCCTGCAAATTGCCGCGCCCCTTACATAATGAGAAACCAGTACTCCCTGCCACATACAATGGTGTGCCTTCCGGTGGTGCTCCTCTTCCGCAATGGAAAGACTTCTTTGCCGATTCATTGCTCACATCACTGCTGAACAACGCTGTAACGAACAACTTCGATTTGCGCCTGGCTGAACAAAAGGTGGAAGCAGCAAGAAACGAACTGCTGATGAAGAAAGCACTGCTGGCACCCACCGTGGGTATAAATACTTATGGCTCAAACATCCGCTACGGACGGCACACCATGGACGGAGAGGGAAACGCCACAACTCCGGGAGTGCCACAACCTATTGTACCCACTTATATGCTCGGGGTCAGCAGTGGTTGGGAGATAGATCTTTGGGGCAAGCTGCACAAAAGGAAAAAGGCGGCACAGCTTCGCTATCTAGCTTCTACCATGGGGCGCAACCTGGTCCTTACTTCGCTGCTCTCTGAGATCGCCTATCGCTACTATGAGCTTATTTGCCTGGACGCACGCCTTGAGATTATTCAAAAAAACATAGCACTGCAGGAAACCGCGGTTGAGATCATGAATGTGCAGAAGAGTGCCGGCCGTGTCACCGAGCTGGCCGTAAAGCAATTTCAGGCTCAGCTCATACATACTCGTAGCATGAAGTACGCCACGCTTCAGGAAGTGGTGCGAATAGAAAATGAAATTCGTTACCTATCCGGCACGTACGATGAAAAACCCATAACGCGTACATCATTCACTGTTCAGTCAGACCTGGTCGTAACAGCTACCGGCGTCCCATCCGGCCTGTTACTTAACCGGCCAGACCTCATACAGGCAGAGCTGGAACTCAAAGCCAGCCATGCAGACGTGGAGGCTGCAAGAAAGGCGTTTCTTCCGTCGGTAAATATCAGTGCCAACCTTGGCTTAAACAGTTTTTACCCCGGCACGCTCTTTGAGCCCGCAGCGCTTGCATACGGCCTGGTAGGTTCGGTTGCTGGCCCATTGGTAAACCGGAAACAAGTCAAGGGCGAATATGGTCTGGCAGTTGCACAAAATAATACGGCATACTACGACTATGCCAAAAAAGCAATGGCTGCCGTTTACGAAGTAAAAACCACGTTGAACGGAATCGGCAATCTGCAAACGCAATACAACTTGAATAAGGAAGAGGCAGCTGCACTCACTGAAGCCATTGGTATTGCACGTGATCTTTACCTCGCCGGCTATGCAAATTACCTCGAAGTGATCACTGCCCAAAAGAGCGCCGTAGAAGCAGAGCTGAACATGGTAGACACCCGTAAAAGCCTGCTCTTCAGCAAAGTAAACCTATACCGGACACTCGGAGGCGGGTGGCAGTAAAACTCGTTTTTCAATGTTAATTTTTCGCCTCCATTACCTATACTGGTATTAATGACAGTATTTTTAGCACTCATTTGTATACCATAGAGGTATAATTATTTATGCAGAAGGGTAGTAAACAAGTAACAAAACAGACAATTATCAGGGACCTGAGCTGGCTGGCCTTTAATGCCCGCGTGCTCCAGGAAGCAAATGATGCTACAAATCAACTGCACGATAGGCTCAGGTTTCTGGGAATATTCTCAAACAACCTGGACGAGTTTTTCCGCGTACGTGTTGCCACACTCAACCGTATGTTGCTTTTAGGAAAGTCAGGACGCATGCACCTTGAAGCAAACCCCGAAAAAATACTCAGGAAAATACAGCAAACGGTCATTACCCAGCAGCAGGAGTTTGACGCTACATATGCGGATATAATCAAGCAAATGCAGCATGAGCATATTCACATAAAAAATGAGAAACAGCTTAGCAAGTCGCAGCAGGAGTTTGTAACAAAATATTTCGAGCAAAAGGTGCGTACCCAGATCATACCACTGATGATCGAGTCTATACCGCACATGCCTCTGCTGCGAGACAAATCGATCTACCTGGCTTGTGTACTTGGCAAAACTCGGGAGGCGCTTGCACAACGTTATGCCCTCATCGAGATACCTACAAAAGTGCTGCCTCGTTTCGTGATAATGCCATCTGAGAAAGGTGAAAAGGATATCATACTGCTCGAAGACATTATCAGGTACAACCTGCCCATGTTGTTCGCACCCTTCGGTTTCGACCGCTTCCTGGGTTATATCATTAAGGTGACCCGCGACGCAGAGCTGGAGATAGACAATGACGTAAACACAAACCTTATAGACGAGCTGGAAGAGGGGCTGAAGAACCGTAAAAAGGGCCGTGCCACAAGGTTTGTATACGACCGGCAGATAGACCCTATGCTGCTGCGCTATCTTGTAAAGCGGCTTGGACTTACAAAGAAAGACAACTTGATTCCCGGCGGGCGCATCCACAATTTCAAAGATTTCATAGACTTTCCCGCAGGCATTTTTGACACTCTGAAACACCGGCCTCCTGCTTTCGTTCACCCTTTGCTGAAGCAGCCCTGCCGCATCATGGAGGTTATCGAAAAGCGCGACGTAATGTTGCATTTCCCTTATCACTCGTTCGACTCTGTCATCGATCTGCTCAGGGAAGCTGCTATCGATCCCTTTGTACAAAGCATAAAGGTCTCACTCTATCGTGTAGCAAAAAACTCTAAAATTGTAAACGCCCTTGTAAATGCCGTGCGAAATGGTAAGGAGGTTACAGTAATACTGGAGTTGAGGGCCCGCTTTGATGAAGAGGCTAATATGCGCTGGAAAGCCCAGCTCGAAGAAGAGGGAGTAAAAGTGGTGTTGGGTATACCCAATATGAAGGTGCATGCAAAGATCTGCGTGATCAAGAAACGCGAGTTCAACAAGACCATTCAATATGGCTTCGTTAGCACCGGAAACCTTAACGAGAACACAGCCACTTATTATGGCGACCACATCTTGCTCACAACCGACCGCGCAATTATCGCAGACATAAACCGGGTATTTGATTATGTAGAGCAGCCGGTAAAAAAAGCCGCTGCCTTGAAAGCTTGCAGAACGCTTCCGGTATCGCCTTTTGACATGCGAAAGGTGATGATGGAAAATATTGAAGCACAAATTAGACTGGCAAAAAAGAAGAAACCTGCCTCTATGATCATCAAGCTAAACAGCCTTGTAGATCAGCTCTTAATAGAGAAGATTTATGCCGCAGCCAAGATGGGTGTAAATGTAAACCTCATCATCCGGGGCATCTGCTGTGCACTCACCGAGCAAAAGACATTTAAAGGACAGGTAAAAGCGCTAAGTATCATAGACGACTACCTGGAGCATGCCCGCGTATTCATTTTTGGTGAGGGGAAAGACCGCCAGGTATATATTTCCTCTGCCGACTGGATGATACGCAACCTCGACCATCGTGTAGAGGCAGCCGCACCCATTGCGGATAAAGATATTCAACAGGAACTTGCCGATATTTTGAACATTCAGCTTGCAGAAAATGTGAAAGGGCGTATCTTAGATAACGAACAAAGCAACAACTATGTGCAGCGGCAGAAGAATGAGCCCATGGTGCGGTCGCAGGAAGCTATCTATAAGTACTTACAGCATAAAACATACTCCTGATGGTTTTAGCGGCTATTGATATAGGGTCAAACGCCGCTCGTTTGCTTATCAGCGAGGCATCTGTTTACAAAGACGGAACTGTAGACTTCACCAAGCTTTGCCTGCTCCGCATCCCGCTTCGTCTCGGCTTCGATGTTTTCGACAAAGGTTTTGTTTCTGAGCAGAAAGAACGCAAGCTCATCAAAACCCTCAGCGCCTACAAGATCCTCATGGATATTTACCAGGTAGAAGGTTACAAAGCCTTTGCCACATCAGCCATGCGCGATGCGTCAAACGGTAAGCAGGTACTCGCAGATATACTTACAGAAACCGGTATCAAAGTAGAGATCATCACCGGCAATGAAGAAGCAAGCATTCTTTACGAAACGCACATCGCCGAAAAGCTCAGCACAAACCGCTCTTACTTGTATATAGATGTAGGTGGTGGCAGCACAGAGGTTTCATTGTTTGCAAACAACCACACTATTTTCAAAGAGTCATTTAACATTGGCACCATACGCCTGCTACACAACAAAGTTACCGAGGAGCAGTGGGAGCATGTGAAATGGTATATCAAAACCCATACACGTGGTTACCATCCCATCGAGGCTATTGGCACCGGTGGCAATATCAATAAGATATTCTCCATCTCTAAGCGAAAAGAGGGCAAGCCACTATCCCTTGAGTTGCTGAAGGACTACTACAAGGAAATAAGCGCCACTACCGTAGAAGAGCGTAAACACCTCTACCAGTTTCGCGACGACCGTGCAGACGTTATTGTACCTGCATTGCAGATTTACACATCCATCATGCGCTGGGCTGAGGCCGACGAAATTTACGTCCCCAAGATCGGCCTTGCCGATGGTCTCATAAAAATGCTCTACAACGAGCGCAAGGGAAGCAACTAGCAACTGCTTATACAAACTAACTACACCACGCCACCAGTTAAAATACTCTAAAGTCTCGTTTGCAACCAGGATGCTGATCGTAGCGTTTGCAATGCTACTTTCTGCTCAGCTAAGTGTGTTATTTTCGTATTGTGAAAAAATGCCTCACCTTTTTTCTTATACAGTTTCTGGCTCTATCCAGTTATGCTCAGAGCGATGATTCTCTGTTAAAGATACTCGTGCGAAACCTATCCAAAGAGGGTAAATATGATTTTATCGATGACGAGCGTGATGAAGGAGGAAGAATAGTGGTTCGTATAGGCCGTAAGTATGGCATGCTTGATAGGTACTACCGGGAGATAGCACCCTGCATTTATGACGGTTGGTTGCAGTTCAGCGATGGCCTTGCTAAAGTGAAAGTAAGCGATAGTGTTGGTCTTATTGATACCAATGGAAATATTGTACTACAGTGCAGATACAAGAGCATTGGAGTAGATCCACATCTACCTATTAATCGCGACAGTTCTATAGTTGTAAATGACTTTAATAAATGCGGGAGAGTTGATAGACGTGGCAATATTATTACGCCGCTGATTTATGATGGACTTAACGTGTTAACTGACAAGTATATTGAAGTTTCGATCAATGGGCTTTCAGGCATTATTAACGATTCTAATGACGTAATCGTTCCCCTAAGTTACATATCTATTCGCCCATTTCTTGGTGGCAATTATTTTTTCGTGAGAACGGGCGAAAACTTGTGCGGAATAATTGATGAACGAAATAAGGTGGTGGTGCCTATTGAATATGAAGATATTGATGTACCCCAAACAAATACATATTTCATTCCTATGCAGAAAGGTTTTGCGTGGGGTGTTGTTGACATTAGGAACAATAAAACGGTTGTTCCGTTTGTATACGAAAGGCTTGATGCAACGGATTTTCATGGATTCTTCCGTGCCCATGCAGCCGGGAAAGAGGGAATCATAGACTCGGCAAATCGAAAGGTGTTATCGAATAAATATCATAACATCAAAATGCTGATGCCCGGATTTTTTGCCGTTGGCGACGGTTTGGGGCGAAACGTTCTGAACTCAAGAGAAGAAAAGATTCTTGATAACAGGTTGCTGAGTTTAACAATGAATGATGAATATTTGATAATTTCAGAATTAGGGGATAGATACCAGGTCATAGAAATAAATGGAAACCAAATAACGCCATTGGAATTAGATCGTCCTTTCAAATTAGTTGATGGCAGAATAAATTTCGAACCATTGCCCTGGGATACTACAACCAAATCCACCGGGAGATTCTACGACATCAAACACAATAAGTTTATCCGTGTCTTCCCGGAAAAAGGCAAATACAAAGAAGTTGCTTCTTTTCACGAGGGCATAGCAGTTGTCATAGATGCTGATGGTTACCTTGGCTATATCAACAAGGAAGGGAAGGAGATAGCACCGTGTATTTTTCAAGAAGCGGGGATCTTCAGCGATGGGCGGGCATTAGTGAGCATAGATAATAGAGATGGCTACATTGACAAAACAGGAAGACTTGTTATCGATACTGCCTACTTTGATGGTGAAACCTTTTCAAACGGATTGGCACGTATTCACACTCAATCAGGCGTTGGCTATATTTTACCCGATGGAACTAAGAAAATCTTGCCGGTCTTTGAAGGAGGACGAGATTTCCGTGATGGGCGGGCAACAGTAATGAAGGCCGGTAAATGGGGCGTAATTAACAAAGTGGGCAAAACAATCATACCCTTTATCTATAATGATCAGGTAGTGTTTACAGAAGGTTTGGCTCCGGTAATAAGAGACGGGCAAGCTATGTATATCGATACGCTCGGCAAAACCAGGATTTCGATTCCCGATTCAATAACTGATCGCGGCTGGTTTTCTGATGGCATGGCACGAGTGGCCAGCACCGAAAAGTGTGGCTTTATCGATAAAAAGGGGAGGATGGCGATAAAGCCCCAATTCGAATACTGCACATATTTTACGAAAGGTGTCGCAGGCTACATGGTATCTAAAGAAACAGAGTATAAAACCGATGAGAGGTACGGGTTAATAGACAAAACGGGCAAACGGATTACCCCTCCCTTATACAGGGAAATATTCTTCTCTCCCAAATCTGACCTCATTGTTGTGTCGGGCACTTACGGATATGGTATTATTAACCGTCAGGGAAAAATTGTTGCCCCATGTGTGTATGAAAAAATTCTTCCTGATCATACAGGGAGTGGCCTATTTGCTGCAAATCTCGCAGGCAAATGGGGTTTTATTAATAAACTTGGGAAAGTAGCCATCCCGCACAGATTTGATAAGGCTCTTTCCTTCTCAGAAGGCCTTGCCGCTGTTTTGAAAGATGGTAGGTGGGGTTATATCGACGTGAAGGGTAAATCGGTGCTTCAGTTTAAATAATCTGTAGTTTCTCCGCCTCATGACCACAATCACCCTTGCAACCTTATCACTTATGATCTACGACTTACCTCGCACGCCCCTTTTTTCCTACTTTTATCCGCAATTAATTTTTAATGATAGACACCCCGCGATATAAGGAGCTGCAGGAAACACTGGCACAGCAAACGGATGAAAAAGGCCGCATAGACACCCTGGTGGATATGGGGGTGGAGGTGCGCAGCATAGATGTAGAGCATGCCATGAAAATGGCGGAGGATATCATTAGCCGTTCCAAAACAGTGGGCTATGCCCGGGGCATTGGCCGCGGCCTCAACCTTAAGGGCTCTTGCTTCTGGTTGCAGGGTGAGTATGATGATGGCCTGGCTACCCTAAAAGACGCATTGTCTATCGCCGAGCGCATCAGCGACAAGCGGCTGGAGGCACGGGTGCTGCACAACTTCGGCAACATCTACCGCGACATGGGCGATTTTGCCAATGCCGTGACTCATTTCGAGCGCGCCCTTACCATAAACGAAGAGATAGGTGATGAGTTTTCACTCTCTGTGATACTTACCAGCATCTCAAACCTGCTTTACGACCTCAACGATTACGACAGTGCGCTGGAATATGCCCTGAAGTGCCTGCCCATCTTTGAGCGGGAGCACAATCGCAGCAGCCTAATTAATATTTACAATACCCTCGGCAATATCTACTTCAAGAAGGAGCAGTATGGCGAGGCATTGCAATACTTCCAGGAAAATCTGAAACACTCTGAGCCCGAGACTGCTGCCTATGTAATGGCAGAAAGCGGATTGGGCAAGGTGTACTACAAGATGCAGGACTTCGGAAACAGCAGCCGCTACCTTACCGATGCCCTGCGCGAAGCACAGCTTCTTGGCAATGTAGAAGTGCAGATCATATGCCACTTCTACCTTGGTCGCCTTTACATGGACGATGGAAACTATCGGCAGGCCCTGCACTCCCTCAATGCCGCCTATAGCATGGCCGATGAGTACATGCGTCGCCACGACCTGGTGAGCGTCCATGAGATGTTGTCAATGCTGTACGACAAGATGGGCGACATACCCAACGCCTTCCATCACCTGAAATCGTATGAGAAGCTGAAAGAAGAGATCTTTCAGCAGAAGATAATAAACGAACTGCGCAACCTTCAGGTGCGCCAGCAAATAGAGCTTGCCAATAAAGAAAAGGAAGTAGCTGAGCGCACCGCGCAGTTGAAGCACCAGTTCATGGCCAATATGAGCCATGAGATACGCACACCAATGAACGCCATCATAGGCATGACGCGACTGCTGCTCTCCAAAAATCCACAGGCAGAGCAGATGCGCTATCTGAACGCAATACAGCAGTCTGCAGACAATCTGTTGGTGATAATAAATGACATCCTTGATGTATCTAAGATAGAGGCTGGCAAAATAATCATCGAGCACATCGACTTTTCTATTCGCGAGGTGATGCAGAGCATCAGCGACATGCTGTTATTGAAGGCGGAGGAGAAAAGCATAGAGTTGCGCGTGATGACGGATGACGCGCTACCACGCCGCCTGAATGGCGATCCCACACGCCTCAACCAGGTGTTGATAAACCTCGCCGGCAACGCGGTTAAGTTTACCGAGAAGGGTTTTGTAGAAGTGAGCGCGTCTGTAGCCAAAAAGGCAAACAAGATATGGGTGCGGTTTGATGTGAAGGATACCGGTATCGGCATTTCTGCAGAATATATAGATTCGATCTTCGACAGCTTTACGCAGGCAGGTTCAGACACAGCGCGGAAGTTTGGTGGCACCGGTTTGGGTCTCACCATCAGCAAGCAACTTGTAGGCCTCATGGGAGGAGACCTGTCTGTGACCAGCGAGCTAGGCAAAGGCACTACATTTACAGCTATTATTCCGTTTGAGATAGCAAGTGTACAGGAGGAGGAGGCCAGAACCAGCCTACTGGACGAACGCAGTATGCATCGACTTAACAATTTGAAGGTGTTGCTGGTAGAAGATAATGAGTTCAACCGCATGGTCGCAGAAGACACGCTAAAGGAAGTTTTGCCGGGCATTCGCCTCAACACCGCAGAAAACGGCCGCGAAGCATTAGACTGCATACGCACAGAAATGTACGATGTTGTTCTCATGGACATTCAAATGCCTGTGATGGATGGCATGGAGGCCACTCATGAAATTCGCAATAACTTACCTGAGCCTTTCCGCAGCGTCAAGATCATAGCCATGACCGCCAATGTCCTGCAGGAAGACGTGCAACAGTATTTTGCCGCAGGCATGAACGGCTTTATCTCCAAACCCTTTCATGCCGACGAGCTATTGCTGAAGATGAATGCCGTAATCGATGAATCAAAAGCCATCACTGAAAACAAACCAAAACCAGAACCAAAAGTGGAGGAAAAGAAAGAGATCGCGTTACCCCCGCTGCCGGCACAGGTTACCGACATGCAATTTCTAAAGAGTCTCACAGGTGGAAATGCCGAGAAGATGCACAAATATGTCGGTATGTTTCTGGACAATGCGCCGAAGCTGCTGGCCAGTATCGAAGCGGGGCTGACATCCGGCGACTATCCGGCCGTGAAGATAGCAGCACACTCGCTAAAGCCACAACTTTCTTATATGGGGGTAAAAGAGGATGTGAGTAAGATATTTATGATGGAACAAAGCGCAGGCAATTCTGCACACTTTGATGCTCTTCCGGGTATGTTCGCAAACCTGAAACGTGTCTGCGGACAGGCATTCGAGGAGCTGAAAAGCGCATAAACTATCATTATGTTTTGATTTCTAAGAAATTCAAATTACTTTTCTAAACAATTGAAGTTTCCATTATGGCAATTGAACAAAGCAGCCGGTACATTTTCCTGGTGGATGATGAGCCGATACAAAACGAAATGCTGAAGGATTACATATCCGAACGCTTTAAGTACCAGATAAAAACCTATGAAAGTGGCGAGTCCGCTCTGCAGGATATGTACCTGAACCCCGAGATAGTAGTGCTCGACTTCCATCTTAATTCCCATTTGCCAAACGCGCAAAACGGAGTAGAAGTGCTTAAGAAGATAAAGGAGCAGTACCCTGCTGTGCAGGTAATAATGTTATCCGGTCAGGACAAGCTTGAAGTAGCTATCGACAGCATGAAGCACGGCGCCTATGACTATGTGATAAAAGGCGAAACTGCATTTTCCCGCATGGAAAACGTGCTTAACAATATCAACGAGCTAAGCAGTGTGCGCGCAGCAAACAACAGTTACAAGAAGGTAATCGCCGCGTTGTGGGCTGCATTGGGCGCAATTGTCCTTATAGCTTTTGCACTGCTCTACAAATTTGGCTCGAACGATTATTCTAGATAACTACTACTTCGAGGAAATCCTCGGGTTTGAAATATTTTTGCGCTAACGCCTGCAACTCTGCGGGCGTTATTGTTTTGTAGATCCGCACGTTGTTATTGAAGTGGTTTTCGTCAAATCCGTTGAGGATAATGGAGCGCCAGCGTTGCAGAATTGAGAACGGGCCATCCAGGTCGCCCAGCAACCCGCCAAGCAGGTAATTTTTTACTAGCAGCAATTCTTCTTCGCTTGCAGGTTCCTGGCACAGGTCTTCCATTTCGCGGTATATCTCCTTTACAGCATTCTCTACAACTTCGGTTCCTGTTTCCGTGTGTATGATAAGCGACCCACCGTTCACCTCAGGGCCCAGCGAACTGTAGATGCCATAGGTATACCCCTTGTCCTCACGGATATTACTCATCAGGCGAGATCCGAAGTAGCCTCCAAATAGCGTATTCAACACTACCATTGGTGGATAGTCTGGATGGTGACGGTTTGGAAACAGACGACCCACTCGTATTGCACCCTGCACGCCCGTAGGGTCGTTGCTGATGCGGTGTACGCGCTGGTCTGTAGGTGCAAGCGGGAATGTATCACGTAGTACATGGCTTGGCACTACTGTCACGCTGCCAAACACTTCGTTCAGCAGTTTTACTTCTTTGTCGCCCACCTTGCCTCCCATAAACATTTTCACATTTGCCAGGTTGTAGCAGCTCTTGTAGAAAGCGACAACGTCATCGCGCATCAGCGCCTCGATCTTTTCCTTCCTCGAATACCTGCCGTACGGATGCTCTTCGCCGTATAATAGCGCGTCTATACGCTGGTTAGCCACAAACTCGCACTGCCGAAGGCTCACAAGCAGTTTCTGCACTGCATTACGCTTGTGTATCTCTAATTCTTCCTGGGGAAAAATGCTTTCCGTGATGATCTCGTATACCATTGGCAGCAGTTCCGGCAGGTGACGAGTCATCGCAAAAAGCGTTAAAGTTGCATAATCATTGCCTGCTGCCGTTTTCAGTTGCGCACCGTAGAATTCCAGGGCTTCGCTTATCTGCGCTGATGTGTATTTAGATGTGCCGCTTTTCAGAAGCCCGGCCACTGCGTGTGCCACAGAGGGGCTTTGCTCATACCAAAGACCGGCAGGGAAAACCCAGTCGATCTGGACCACGTCCTGCACTCCGGCATTTATCCAATAGAGCGGAAGTCCGTTATCGAGCTTCACATTATTGATAGCAGGTAGTCTATAGTCAAACTCTACAGCGTCATGTATTACAGGGGCTTTGGTGCGGTCCAGTGTCATCCTAGTATTTTTTATTCCTTTATGAACAATGCTCTCAACTCGCCGGCGTCTTCCGGTTTCATCTTGCCTCCCAGTATCAGGCGAATCTGCCTGCGGCGCAACGCACCATCAAACATCTTCTTTTCTTCCTCGCTATCCGGTACCAGCTCAGGTACTTTACGCGGCCTGCCGTTAGGGTCAAGCGCCACAAAGGTAAGGTATGCCTCATTCGACAGGTACCTATACTGAGCAGAGAGGTCTTCACCCCAAACACGAAGGAATACCTCCATCGACGTATTGAAAGATCGGGTGAGCTTGGCCTCAATGGTCAGGAGATTACCCAGTTTGATGGGGTTGTTAAACGAAACATTGTCTACCGAGGCTGTTACCACCGGACAGTTACAGTGTTTTTGCGCCGCAATTGCAGCAGCTATATCCATCCAGTGCATAAGTCGGCCACCCATAAGGTTGCCGAGTGTGTTAGTATCATTTGGCAGGATCAGCTCTGACATTACTACAAAGGTCTCCTGCGGGTGTTTTGCTTTCATTAATTGTGGTTGACGGGCAAAAATACTTGAATAATACCTATCCCCGCTTTATTCCATGATGTCCCGGTAATGCATCGTACTATAAGGGCGCATCGTATCCACGGAAAAATAGTGTGTGTTTATTTGTTTTGCCGGCACACAGTCGAACAGGTACAGGTATTGGGGGTCCTTAATACAGTTCTGCTCTTCTTTGTTGTCGGGATTTATGAAAAGGACAGTCTTATTCGGCTGATCATTATTCATGGCAGATAACATCATTGTTTCATAGGGGATAGCCCAGCTAAGAATATATTTTTCTTTCAGCCTCGTCTCTTCATATATGGCAACCTTCGAAATGCCCGTGTTCGTCATTTTTGCAAGAATATTTCGTTCAAATTCAATTCGGGAATCGTATTTGTCCATAGCGTGGCCTATGTATGATAAACGAACGACAAAGATTGCCATGAGCAGCATAGACGATCGGGAAACACTTATCGATGGGAGGAAGGCAAATACAAATGGCGTTGCAAGGATCACAGAGAGGCACCGCCACTCTATTTCTATATGGAATAGCAACATGTGCTCGTCATACTCACCATATGCCAGTCCCATAAGTATCAGGTAGCCTGTACACGTAAGAATGGTCCACCCGGCAAGCGCCTTTTTGCCCATGCGCCATAGCGACCCAACGCCAAGAACGAAGACTATCATTGCACTCCAGTAATTTGTAAAGCAGCGTGAAAGGAAGGTGATTATTACTGGTTTAGCAAAAGATTCGGCAATATCCTGCAGGCTAAAATGGGTCACATTATGCAAGTGTTCGTTGTCATATGGATCCGACGCTCCAATTATCATTTTTATGGCAACGATCGTTACTAGTAACAAGGTGAGCAGAACACTTGCACTTTTTGATCTTTGCCATTCCACTCCGTCAATCAGGAAATAGCCCCAGATAAACGCAATTGGTATAATCAGGATAAAATGAGAACTGATAGCAAGAAATGCAAGTATGGCTAGCGTCGGGTAAAGAAAAAATGGGTTTGGCGGTTTGCGGCCGGAATGAAGCAAAAGCGCAAAATACAGGAACATCCATGCCGCACCCTGGTTCATTTCGTCTGCTACCAGCACGTAGCTGTCGCTTACTAACAACAAATAGTAGAGTCCCATCAGTACTGCGACCTTATACTGTCTGAGCACGAATAGGATAATAGCGCAAACAGCAGCAAACAGCAGGTTGGGAGTTATTGCATAAATGAAAAGAACCACCTTTAGCGGCAGGTGCATCTGCGAAAAAATATATGGCCCCAATTGTGACACAAAGGCGCCATAACGGTAGTGAGCAATACTGAATGCCTGTTGGTTAATTACATTGAATACCTGGAACGCGGAATCCGCAAACAATACCCTCGCCTGCCAGTATATCACCGCACCCACCAGCAGCAAGAATAGTGCCGACAAAGCGATGAGCGATTGCTTTCTGAGATGGTTTTCTTCCGGCATATTATGAAGTCTAATCCAGTTGTCAAGCCCACGCACATTACTGCGCTCGCTGAACCTGGAAAGTGGTCGTGGATGTCTGGCCTGACGCGGTAATCAAATGTAGCTGGTACAGTCCGTTACCGAGTGTTGCGTTTATTGCTATGTGTGGATGGGTAGATAGCCGGATATTGCCGTGCTGCACCGACTTTCCTGCCATATCCTTTATCTCGTACCCGGTGAAAATACCAGCTGCGGCATCCACTTCAATCACGTCCGAAGCAGGATTTGGATAGAGACTAACCGGTAGTATCGATTTAGGATCACTTGCTGAATTAGTTAAACGTTGCACATGGGTTTTGGCCCTGATTGCGTGAGAGAAAGTGGCGTCGGTAAATTCTACATACGCGAGTGGTGTCACTTCGCCCTTCCGGTAGTAGGACTGGGAATATACGGTATCTGACTTCCCTTGAGTAATGCCCAGGAGAAGCTGAATATGCCCAGGCATAGGTCCACCACTCAGAAATGCGCTGTCTGTTGTGATGGTGGAAGTCTGTACCTGTAGTACATCAATGTATGGCGATGGCGCACCGCTCATATCACGTACCCGCATTTTGCCCCAGTTGGTCACAACATTATTTTTGTTTGTGTAAGTGCGTAGATAGCCGGGTTCATGCAGGTAGAAGAATGTGGCCACAGACAACTCAAATGCGATATCGATAAAACCCGACGAGCTCCATGAGCTTGAAGAAGACGCGGGAAATGTAATGTCTGCAATAGGTGAAGAATAAAGAGCTGTCTGACCAAGAATATAGAAGGTATCGGCGCCGCCTGCTGTTACAGGGAATAAATCAAAACGAGCAGAATCCACGTCTAAGTCAATTAAATTGAGTCCCGATGAATTAATAAGGAAATTACTCTGAGCCATAGTCTCGTAGCTTCCAATTCTCAACGGTTGACTTGTCCCAAACGTCGTTGAAGAGGTTGTATAAGCCTTTATCATTGCGGTTGCACTATCGCTAGCTAGCGTCATATCCCATAGCCCGGGAGTAGAAGTGGAAAATGCAGGGAAAAGCGATGCCGCGGTTGTTACATGCTGGGTATCTACGCCTGTCAGCGTAGCTGGGTAATCGCCGGAGCTTAGCACCACCTGGCAATGGCCGAATGCGGGAATACATACACAAAAAAACAATACAGCAAGAAAGCGCATATCAGGCTTTATTGAGCGAATATATATTTTTTGTGGCACATCTGCATTTGTGCTATGCAATTAGCGGCTCAGGTGCATGCTCCTTTCCTTGTAGAGTTGGCGGAACCAGGGGTCGCGCAGGTTCTTGATAAACCTGATGGCCTCCCCGGTACTCTTCATTTCAGGCCCCAATTCCTTATTTACATTCGGGAACTTGTTAAAGCTAAATACCGGCTCTTTCACCGCAAATCCGTCCAGATTTTTCTCCATTACAAAGTCTTTAAGCTTCTTCTCGCCCAGCATTACTTTGGTGGCAATGTTGAGGTAAGGAATATTGTAAGCCTTTGCGATGAATGGTGTTGTGCGGCTGGCACGCGGATTAGCCTCTATTACATACACTTTATTGTCCTTGATGGCAAACTGTATGTTGATAAGTCCTTTTACATTGAGGCGAAGGGCGATCTTTCGGGCTATTTCAGCCATCTCCTCCACAACCAGCGGCCCGAGGTTGAACACGGGTAGCAGTGCATGGCTATCACCGCTGTGAATACCTGCAGGCTCTATGTGCTCCATAATACCCATGATGTGCACCTCTTCACCATCACAAATAGCGTCTACTTCGGCCTCCTGGCAACGGTCCAGGAAATGGTCTATGAGTATTTTGTTCCCCGGTAAGTGTTTCAGCAGGCTTACAACACTTTTTTCCAGCTCTTCATCGTTAATCACAATGCGCATACGTTGTCCACCCAGAACATAGGAAGGACGAACAAGAACAGGGTATCCCACCTCGTTGGCAACATCTATTGCCTCGTCGGTAGTGTAGGCCGTGCCATAGCGTGGGTAAGGTATGTTCAGTTCCTTAAGCGTATCGCTGAAACGGCCCCGGTCTTCGGCGATATCCATATTGTCGAATGACGTCCCAACTATCTTTATCCCACGCTCATTTAGCTTTTTCGCAAGTTTCAGTGCCGTTTGACCTCCAAGCTGAACGATAACTCCTTCGGGTTTTTCATGCTCTATTATTTCCCACAGGTGTTCCCAATAAACAGGCTCAAAGTATAGTTTGTCAGCAATATCAAAATCTGTGGAAACGGTTTCCGGGTTGCAGTTGACCATTATTGCTTCGTATCCACATTCGCGTAGGGCGATAAGGCCATGTGTGCAGCAGTAGTCAAACTCAATACCCTGGCCTATTCTATTAGGCCCGGAGCCCAGCACTATGATCTTCTTTTTATCTGTGGAAACGCTTTCATTGCCGGTAACATCTGCCGGTGCCGCTAATGCAAGTGTCTCGAATGTGCTGTAGTAGTAGGGCGTTTTTGCCTCGAATTCTGCACTGCAGGTATCTACCATCTTGTACACGCGGCGTATGTTCATCGACTTACGGTATTCGTATACATCATCTCCTGAACAGTCTGAGAGGAGGTCTGCTATTTGCTCGTCCCCAAAGCCCATTTGTTTAGCTTCCCGCATTAACGATTCCGGAATCTTATCGAGGTGTCGCAATTTCTTAAGCTCACCTTCCAGGTTTACAATATCCTGTATCTGGTAAAGGAACCAACGATCAATTTGAGTAAGCTCACGGATAGTCTTGATTGAAACGCCAGCAGCCATGGCTTCCTTGATCCGGAATATCCTGTCCCATGTAGGGCGCTTCAGTGCGTCTATCAGCTCTTCAGGCTTCAGGCGACTGGTACTGATAAATGAAAGCCCGGTTGCATTATTCTCCAGGCTTTGGCATGCTTTCTGCAATGCCTCCGGGAAGGTGCGGCCAATGGCCATTACCTCTCCCACAGACTTCATCTGGAAGCCCAGTGTGTCGTCTGCACCCTTGAACTTATCAAAGTTCCAACGCGGCATTTTTACAATCACGTAGTCCAGTGCCGGCTCAAAGTAGGCAGATGTAGTCTTCGTTATTTGGTTGCTCAATTCATCCAGCGAATAGCCAATAGCCAACTTGGCCGCTATTTTCGCTATCGGGTAGCCTGTAGCCTTTGATGCAAGAGCCGAAGAGCGACTTACACGGGGATTAATTTCTATGGCTATAATTTCTTCAGTTACCGGGTTAAGCGCAAACTGCACGTTGCAGCCACCGGCAAAGTTGCCCAGGTCGCGCATCATTCGTATAGCGGTATTGCGCATGAGCTGGAATGCAGTATCGCTCAATGTCATGGCAGGAGCTACAGTAATGCTGTCACCTGTATGTATACCCATCGGGTCAAAGTTCTCTACCGTGCAAATGATCACAACGTTGTCATTCGCATCGCGAAGCAGCTCCAGCTCAAACTCTTTCCAGCCCATTACCGCCTGCTCTACAAGCACCTCATGTATCGGCGAGGCGGTAAGCCCACGATCCAGTGCAGCATCAAGGTCTTCTTTGTGATATACAATGCTGCCCCCTGTGCCGCCCAGCGTAAAAGAAGGGCGAATAACTACAGGCTGAAAGCCCGAGTATACTACGTTCGAATTGGGAACACCGCTGCCCGCCTGCCCGCTTGCCAGCACTTGTAGCTCCTGTGCAAATTCCTTACCCTCCAAAAGGGAGTTTGCGGTTTTGGCACGGGCTATTGGTACACCCAGCTCTATCATCCACTTGCGGAAAAGCTCACGATCCTCAGCCTTATCAATTGCCTTGATATCTACGCCTATCAGGCGTACATTATTTCTCTCCCATATGCCAAGCTCTTCTGCTTCTTTGGCGAGGTTCAATGCCGTTTGGCCTCCCATTGTAGGCAATACAGCATCAATCTCGTTTTCTTCTAATATTTGCTCAATACTCTCTACCGTTAAGGGCAAAAGGTAAACTCTATCCGCCATAATAGGGTCCGTCATAATAGTGGCCGGATTTGAGTTGATCAGTATCACCCTTACACCTTCTTCACGAAGGCTTCGTGCGGCCTGGGAACCGGAATAATCAAATTCGCAGGCTTGCCCAATGATAATGGGGCCGGAGCCGATAATAAGCACACTTTTTATAGACAGATCGCGAGGCATCGTAAAAAGACTAAAAAATTAATACTAAAGAGTAAAATGGGCGGGATGAGCAGATATAGAAATCGGGCTCAACGCCCGAGGCGCAAAAGTAGCAAATTTTGGCTGTAGTTTTTCAGGTTCTATACGGGAATTTGTAAGCCATAGGTCGCAACATTCGAATAGCATATTTTGTTATGAGTCTCTGTTGTATGTTCTATTTATGATTATGTACATGGGTGTTGATAACTATTTTCGGGCAGGGATAAATTAGGGTGACGGGCATTAATATTTACATAATTTTGTGCCCAAAGGGTACTATTCCCGCCCGTTTTGATCGCTTTTTGGCGTCTATTGACATCACATAAAAAATTCGGCTGATAATGAGTTTCTTAGGCTTCTTTAAATTTCTGACGCAGGAGATCGCTATTGATCTTGGTACTGCAAATACGCTTATTATTCACAACGACCAGGTGGTGGTAGATGAACCTTCGATTGTAGCGATAGACCGTACCACAAATAAGATAGTGGCAGTGGGTAAGAAGGCGATGATGATGCATGAAAAGACGCATGAGAATCTTAAAACCATTAGACCGCTGAAAGATGGCGTGATCGCTGACTTTAACGCTGCCGAAGGTATGCTGCGCGAAATGATAAAACTCGTGTACCCCAAAAAGCCTATGTTCCCACCTAGCTGGCGAATGGTTATATGCATTCCTTCCAGCATCACCGAGGTGGAAAAGCGTGCCGTCCGCGACTCAGCAGAACAGGCAGGCGCCAAAGAAGTGTATATGATACATGAGCCAATGGCCGCTGCACTGGGTATTGGGATAGACGTGGAGGAGCCTACCGGTAATATGATCATAGATATTGGGGGTGGTACTACCGGTATCTCGGTTATCGCGTTGGCAGGTATTGTTTGTGATCAGTCTATCCGCATAGCAGGTGATGAATTTACCGGAGATATCATGGAAGCTATGCGTCGCTACCATAGCCTGATGATCGGCGAGCGTACTGCGGAGCAGATAAAAATTCATGTGGGATCAGCATTAAAAGAGCTGGACAACCCGCCTGACGATATTGCTGTAAACGGACGCGACCTTGTAACCGGCATTCCCAAGCAGATAATGGTATCGTACCAAGAGGTAGCAGAGGCGCTCGACAAATCGATTTTCAAAATAGAAGAAGCGATACTGAAAGCACTTGAAAGCACACCTCCTGAACTTGCTGCAGACATTTACAGGCGCGGGCTTTATCTAACTGGCGGCGGCGCCTTACTGCGCGGGTTGGACAAACGTATATCGCACAAGATTAAACTCCCGGTACATGTGGCCGACGATCCGCTACGTGCAGTGGTACGAGGCACCGGCATGGCGCTTAAGAACATAGCACGCATGCCTTTCCTGATGAAGTAATTCTTTATTTTCCCGATTGCTATCGGGTGGGGATCGGCATCGGTAACCAGGATTTCGAATCGCCATGTTGTATTCCGGATTCTGAAAACAAATTCCCGAAGGGTGCGCAATTTCATATTATTCATACGTCGTTTCTTTAACCTTATACTTTTCCTGGGGTTAGAAGTGACGTGTATTGTCATGATCCAACGCACCAACACACTGCAGGGCAATGACATCATAAGTTCGGCAAACGCAGTATCGGGCCTCGTGTATAAAAAACAGAACGATGTGGTTTACTATTTCGGGCTGAGAAAGATGAATGACAGCTTGCAAAGGGAGAATGCTCGTCTGCGTGAAATGTTGGCATCCTACAAAAGTGTAGATACTCTCGTAGATACACTGGCTCTGAAAAAGGTAGGCATAGCAGACACTGCAAAACACATAATAAGGTATGCGCAGTATATATACCGTGCCGCACGTGTTATAAATAACTCCACTAATTCCAGCGACAACTACATTACGTTGAACAGGGGTTCGGCTTCCGGTATACGGAAGAATATGGCAGTAGTATCCGGTACCGGAATAGTGGGTCGCGTAGAACATGTCTCAGCAAATTTTGCAAGTGTATTATCTGTTCTGAGTTCAAAACAAAAAGTGAGTGCAAAGCTGAGAGTTGGTACTAACGGATTTGTACTTTGGGAAGGCAAAAACGCGCGGGTGCTTACAATGGTTGATGTGCCACAGCAGGTGAAAGTAAAAAGAGGCGACTCTGTGTTTACAAACAGTTACTCACTCTTTCCTCCCGACATACTCATTGGGACCGTGATCTCAACCGAGGTAGTGAAAAAGAACACTATGCAGCGGCTCTACCTGAAACCTTCAACCGATTTTGCAAACCTTCAATATGTGTACGTCGCAGAAAACAAGATGGCCGTGGAACAAAGGGCGCTTGAAGACTCGGCGTCTGTAAAAAGCAAATAGCAGACTAAAAAGCAAGGGTATGAATGTGTACATAAAAAACATACTGAGGTTTTGTATCATAGTGCTGCTACAGGTGCTCATACTGAACAATATTACCCTGCGCTGGTGGAGCGACCCCGGTGGCTTTCCTGTATTTATTCCGTTGATTTATCCGCTGTTTTTGTTGTTGATGCCATTTGACACCCCGGTATGGCTGCTGCTTATTGCTGGTTTTGTCCTCGGAATCACAGTTGATTCTTTTACAAACACAGCAGGTATGCACGCTTGTGCAACCGTATTGATAGCCTACCTGCGCACCAACGTGCTGGGAGCCTTGTTGCCTCGTAACCTGTCTGAATATGAAGGATTGCAACCATCGATAAAAAACATGGGGTGGATGCCTTTTCTTGTTTACAGCGGTTTCCTGCTGATACTACATCACTTGCTGTTCTTTGCTTTGGAATTGTGGAATCTGAGTAACCTTGGGCATCTTTTGTTAAAGACTATGGCGTCGGCTGCTACATCCATGTTATTCGTAATCGTCTATCTGTTGCTGTTTACGCGCCAGGATACTTCACGTGCTTGATCAGTCCAAAGGAATCACCGTATTGAAATTTACTCCGTAACCAGAAATGGAAAGTTCAGGTCTGACCCATCCTAAGAAAATCTGTCCGGCGAAATTAACAGCACAATTTATCGTTCTTATCCAAGCAACGCCTAAGTCATCTTTAATACCCGCAGCAAGAAAATACTGGGCCATAAAATAAACTGTATTACTTGGCGCATACCCTGCCGGAAGTGTGCCCATAATGTAGAAGGCGCTGCCCGGTGAGGCGGCAAAGTTTTGTGCGTTTGAAGACGTGAGCGTGCCGCGTAGATGCAGCGTATTGGAGAGATAATTCTTCTTGTAGTAAATAGTGCCGGTAACACCTCCATCGGCGGCAATGGTGCTAACAGGTAAGCTTTGCCAGCTGGCCTCCCTGTTTGCCAGCCCGAAACCTACGCCAAAGCGTTGTAGCTGTAGCAAGGGAAAGTGAGTGGCATCAGTAGAAGTTCCAACTGGCATTGCAACTATAGTAGCCGTGGAGTCGCCTATTACGGGAGGGGTACTACCATCGTTAAACAATAAGGAACTTGCAACCGGGCTGATAACCACAAAAGGAGCCAGACTACCCGCTGCGCCTGTTATTGTGTTGGCAAGAAAGTGTACGATCTCACCGTTGTAGTATAACCATCCGTCAGTAACAGTATACTCGCCAAGCGAAGGATTGCTGATGGACATGCCACTGATAATGAAAGGACCGCTGATGTCGCCGCCCATCCGGGCGAGCGCATGGGCGCATTCCGTATAGGACTGTTGCAGGTAGTTAAGCTGGTCTTGTGTAAGGGGAAATCCTCCCGGCTGTGAAAAGTCTATCTTCTTCATTGTAGCGTTTTTGTTTAGTATGTAGTGACCTGGTAAATGTTTCTACCCGCGATGCGATACTTGTCTATCAGTGCCTTCATGCGGCCCATGTCAAAACTGATACCTGCAGGAACCTTTACGATGAATGCGTATCCCATCAGCGACGTTTCACCCACTGTGTAGAGCGTCGCAGGGGTGGAGAAGGGCATGCTTCCGGCCTCGCTTTCCAGGCCGAGCCAAAGCGGAGATAGCTCTGGAGGAAGGTAGACGAATAGAGGATCTTCATATGGACCGTCTACGATCAATATACCACGACCAACAGGGTCGAAGGTGTCATTAAGCGCAGCCTGCAAATAGACCACCTGGCTGTTGTGAGCAAGCGTATACAGGTTGGCATCACGATTGCTTCGGAATTTAGAATGTAGCCAGGTGACGGGGGAAACAAGCGCGCGCATCCATGCTTTCATCCTGGGTTTGCGAAGACGAACAGGTAGCAACTGTGTTCGCAGAGAGTCGAAATTGATGTCAAAAAATCCCATATAGCAATTAATTTATCAGGCGACAGAATACGGCAGGTAGTTTACGTTTGCATTGAAGTAGGTTTCATCAAGGATCATATACCCGGCGTCAGGTGTGTATTTTACATCTATCGGTAAGAAGGGCGTCATAGCGTAGTTTGCCTGTGCTGTCAAAATGTGCCCAATCGCAACACCTTCTATCGCCTGGAGCGCTGTTATGAAATCGTTCAAAATAAAAACTCCATTAAACGGTAGGTTTCTCAGGAATGCATTTATTGCAGATAGTACGGGAGTAGAGGATGACCCATCGAGACGACTACCGGTTGCGGAAAGTACAAGCGGGTCGTAATAGACATTTATAGCAAGTTGCAATACATCGGGACTGTCGCTGGTAACCTGCAGACGAATGCCTGCGTCCTTGATCTTGTTCATATAGTCAGAGAATGATGAAAGCTCTGATGGCGAAAGCGGTGCCAGCGCATCGCCGGAAGATTTTGCAGCCTTAATACGAATCATATTCGAGAGCTCGATAGCGGCAGCATATTTTACTATTGCCACGGAAGGGTCGTCGGAAAGGGTCGTATAGGTGTCACTTCCCTCGGGTAACGGTATTCCTTTCTGGAACATGCGCGCCTTGTTTACATACCACTGAAGTGAATGCGGCTTCTGCGTAGCCACTATGGACAGAATCTCGTCCCGGTGATAATCGAACAGATTCTCAAGTGTCCAGATGCAAACCGCAGTTATATAGGTCCACAGCCGCCACATAGATACATTGCTTGTGCTCCAGACATAGCTGTTCAAAGTGCTGTCTGCATTCTTGGTATCTATGATTTGCTGTTGTATTTCGGAAATGCTTCGTGCCATATTTGAGTATTTAGTTTACAGAGATGACCATCGTAAATGCTGAAGATGGAAACACCGGAATGCCACCAGGAAAGACGTAGCTGGTTTTGACCCCTAATGTGTAAGTGCCGGCGGAGAGATGAAGAATTGTTTTGTCGGGATTGCCGGGGTCGTCCGGGTCGGGGCTACCGGTAGCAGCTACACCCAGCCACTGCATAGTATGGTCGGCAAAATCGGCCAGTACTATGGGTGTGTGAGAGCGGGTAAGGCGTAAAGTGATAGCCCATTGGGAAGTGGAAACAACGTCAATTGCGATGTCTCCTATCAGCCGGTCGATGACCACAGCCATATCCACATTATCTAGCAGAGTCAGCGGCGCATAATAGGCTTCATTTCCCTGGTTATCACGGAATGTAGGAGTAACAACGGGACTGGTAAGATCGCTCCAGACCTGCATATAGCCAAGACCAACGGTCCACGGCAGAAGATAGGCTATCGATGTTGCGGGCATAGGACTGATTGCGGTCGGCCCCGAGATCTCTGGCGAATGGCCCGCTATATATCTTTCTTCAGTTTGGTAGTTAAGCACATTGTCGGACAGATAGTCCGTTACCAGCGGATTGATATTCACAAAATCAGCAGTGCTTTGCAGATCGAATGCATAGTACCCCAGCGCATGAGGGTCGCCTGATTCCGTAGGCTGTACGATCATCAAAGGCTTCAGTACAATGGATAAGGCGAGCTCAGGCCGCGAAAGCGTTCCAATAGTAACATCATTTCGCCTGAAGTATTCGGCATTACCGAGATCCATCTTTTCCGTGTCTACTTCAGGCATAACAATGTAATTACCCGGAACAGGTACGTGACTTATGTCGATGTCGTTTGCGGCCGCAACGGCCATACCTGCTTCAAGGGAGCCGTATTCAGCGATAATCATATCCGCAAGGCTTTGGTTTGGCAGAACTTTCACCTCTTTCTTCATGAGTTGTTATTTTAGGATACCTGGTTATAAGTTGCATTGCTTACCACGGTGCCACCTTCAGATAGCAATACATTATGTACTTCCATGCCATCCCTGCTAAACTCTATGTTCACCGCGCGGATAAGACCCGAGAAATTCTCATCGTCGATGTAGGATAGCGCTCCAACCCCGATTGTTGGGTTTTCTTTGAAGTCGCCTTTCGTGTTCAGTAGGAGTTGTCGCTGGTGTTGTGGGGTACTTTCCGTGAGCATAAAGTCGCCGGTCGCCAGATCGATGTCTTCATTGTCATCTAGCGAAAAGTCATTCATAAACTGTGCCATAGCGGATGTTTAGGTAGATAAGAGATTGTTTATACGCGGTAGCAAGGCGGTAATTGATGCAATATTCACAGGCACGGTGCTGGTACCGGAAGGTGTTCCTACCGTAATAGCGGCAATGGCGTTAACCAGGTCTGTAAGAATGGAGTGTAAGCTCTCGGCTGCGGTTGCAATCTTTATTAATTCGGAAACGTTCACGGAAGCGGAGCCATTCTGCAAAGAGAGGCCCGAATCGGTTATTTCCAAACTAACGTTACCCAGGCCTATTCGGAATGTCTCCAGTTCGCTTGCATTTAGTAACACCCATTGGCCTCCACCATATACTGTGCCTATGACGACACTGGTGCCGTCCTTAGGGAAACACAAGACACCATCCGCACTCTCCGATACCGCAGATAGCATTACGTCTTTTACAAAAACGCCAGAAAGCAAACTTACATCACAGGTATTAGTAGTAGTGTTAACGGAACCAGCCACCACTACTCCGCTCACCAACTGCGGCTGCGGGGCCATCATCGTTTCCAGACCGGCCTTAATTCTAGCGATATTCTGGTTCATAGATTTGATTGGTTTAATGTTGTGCCTAACTCAATTTTTCGACGCCCGCCGTTCACGCCAAATGTTACTTCTGTACTTTCCACCAGGTAGGTACCTGAACTGAAATTGTTGCTCCCTTCGATATATACTGAATTGCCGGGTCTTACACTTGGTTGCAGGAATGCTGTGAAACTCCCGTCGAGACGCGGAGTAGAAAGTGCATGCAACTTCTCAATGGCCAATTCCTTGAGCCCTTCTACTTCTGTTACTTTGTTCAACACTTGCTCATAGTTGCCTTTACCGGATCGTTCTTTGCCGGCCTTGAACTCAAGAGTATCTCCGTTGTTCTTCTTGCTGTAATACTTCACGGTAGCGGTTTCATTGCCCGACGGACCATTCTTCAGCGTAGCAACATTAAGAGCGTTGTAGCCGGGTCTGAACTTCACAACTTTGTCCATACCGGGCAAGGTTTTGTTTTCTATTGCTTTGTGTAGCAGGCCGCACCACAATTTCCCTGGTTCCGGAAAGAAGCAGGTCAGGTTATTATCAGTGGCAGATATTATCGCATTCAGCAGATCAAAACCAGAGCTACCAGTGGGAATTACATTATTTAATGCAAGCGTCTCGTCACAAGTAGCATCAATAGCAGTTTCAGGCGTAAGGCCGTCGGTTACCGCAGAGATAAACTCATCCACACTTTTCATGCCGTTGATGTCAATGCTATTGCTACGCAGGGGTAAGCTATACCCTTCGCAAACTACATTAACCGGATTGCCACTAAATACCTCTTTCACAAAGCCGCGAAACTCTTCAATAAGTTCTCCATCATATCCCAGGCGAATGGATACGCTTTGTCCACGTTTGAATTTTGAGGTCGTATCTATTAACACTGCCGACATCTTTCCGTTCTCCGAAATTGCTGCCCTGGCAGGCACCGAGAATGAAGCACTCTCCACAACGGAAAGGATGCTGCGTTTAATTTTCACTTCGTGCACACCGGAGAACCGGAAAGCACCTACAGTTATTTCGCTAGTTAACACAAACATCAGGCTATAGATAGGAGGTTAAATATTTCATCGCTAATGAGTTTTAGTTCATAGGGTCTTACAGTTTCCGACGACCCAGTGGCCGGGAATTTCAGGTCTGTAATTACTACCTGGTCACTACCACTTCTGTCGGGTCGTAAAAGAAAAATGTCCGTCAGCAGGCATTGGATGGAGATGGCTGTGTTCCGTTCATAGATATCCCGTAAGGTTGAGATGTCCTTTTCCGGAAAAGTGTCGTCACCGATGATCAAACCTCTTATGGTTATGATGTAGTCTGATATGTTTATCTGTTCCTTCACAGTTCCTCTGCGTTCCACAAGCTGGGTTTTGACGATCGTCTTTGTGGTCTCAATGGAAATAACAGGATAAGGAAGTTGCCAGGCTTTCTGGCTTGTAAAGCTTCGCGAATCGCTTGTTACTCCTGAAGGAGGCGAAGCTGTTGAGCTTGTATCTGGATAACTGATTGAGACAGGCATAAAGTACTCTTGTCCCAGGGAGTCTTTTGCATAGTATGGTGCCCCGGCCTTGCCTTGCTGTTCTCGTAGCTTATCTACACGCTGAAATTGTGGGTCAAAGGCCCGGGTTTTATATCCAAATGCTTGCTCAAACAAAGCTGCAAGACTTAATGTTACTTCTGCCATAATTATATTCTTGAATTTGCAGCGTTGACTAGTTCTAGCAGCACATCTTCCACCGTAGCCCTGATCTCGCTTTCGTTTGCGCCATAGAACTGTTGAACGACGGTTGTTTCGCTCACTTGCCGTTCAGGATTCACATATATACTCGTGCCCGTAGTCGTGTCGTCGTTTCTCCATTCTGTGGGTAAACGTTTCCTCGGATATACTGATGATACGAGTGAACTTTCTGTCTCCCCAGACACTGCTGTGGGCGGCAATTCATTTCGAAAATTAATACCGGTTCGTGCAGGTTCACTTGCATGCAGGTTGACTCTAAATTCATTTATCGTAGACAAATGCTGAGCATCGGTTGCGTTGGGGCGAAGCTGTGGAACAGTCAGCAAGCGTTTACGTCGTTGCGTAACCCAAGCCGATAACCTTCTGGTTGAGCTATCAGTCTTTTCGCCGGTTGCGGTCAAGTTTTGAGGCAAACGAGTTCTAAGGAGTTCATGAATTGGTTTGTTGATTGCCCTTCCCCAAATGGGCTCTTTAAGCACCGACATCCAGATTAGATTTCTGAGGTGCTGCGATTGCAGTGTCGAAAGGCACCTTACATATTCGCTAATTGAACGCCTCTCATTGTTTCCCTCACTTGTTTTGTCGGTTTCCTTTCGCTTTTCTGACAACACATTTTCTATCGGCCGTCCGTTTGACAATACCGCTGATCGAATTTCCAACATGTTTGATGGCGCGTGGCCGCTTAAATTAGCCGTACTAGTCTCTTTCGTTGTCTGGCGTATATTGCTGACATATTTATGATGAGGCTGAACAATTGTGTCCGATCGGTTGCTGGCCTCGTTACTGTCTTTCGGCAATTCGTCCAGCACTATTTTGGCAGACGAATTAGGTTCTAGGTTGAGAAGGCCAGGTAAACGAAGCCTCGGTTTTAAATCTGGTGTAAGCCGCTTTCTCAACACTTTGGGATGACCAAGGCCAGGCAATATGAATGTCTTGGGCAGCATACCTGGAAGGGTCGGAGAGATAGAGTCAATGCTCATAAAGAAGGTGTTGTTTCGTTTTGCCGGATTCAGTCTGCAGAATGTGTTTTACATGGGCCACTTTCCTGGCCAGCTCTTCGTCTGTAAGGTTGCCAATGTCCAGGCCAGGCAGGAAGTACTGGAGAAAAGTCTCGTAATATCCTATGGGGTCGAGCGCGGGCCCGCCGCAAGACCCCGCTATAAGTTTACCAGCGTTGCCTTTTTCCCATCCATCTTGACACGCAGCTCATGACAAATGCCAAGGAACATCTGGTCGTCCTTAAGTACTGCTTCGCTTCCGCCCAGGAAGGTGAGGTTTGCCAGTTCTTCGAAAACGTCAAGCACACGCTCGTTGCTCGTCTTGCTCATTGCGCAGTTCAGCTCACTGCGTGATGGATTCTTAAAATATGCTACATGGCTGTCTACTTCCAGCGCATAGATCCCGCTTTTGTTTTTCGATTTCCAGTCTGCTATTTGTGATTCAGGCACTTGCCCGATGATCATTGCTTCGTTTGACATTGATTTAGTTTTGAGATGGGTTTCGGGTTATTCGCTTATGAGTTTCATGAAAACGATAGGAAGTGACACCTCCATCGATTGTGCACCCTGGTCCCACCCCTTTTCAAAATTGCTTACTTCTACACTCACCAGGGTGTCTGTCTGTAGTGCACGGGTACCTTTTGCCTTGTAGGTGATAACAATATCAAATTGCATGTCCAAAACGTCATCTCCACCCGCAGCAAGCGCGGCCCTGTTCATATCATCAAGTGCGCCTTTCAGCACTTTTATCTCTCCTTCATATGATCGGTTGCCCGCCTGAATGCTTATCGGTTCTGTACCCGCTGCATAGAGCAGTTTCTTTTCCTGAGAGGCTTTGTATTTGATGCCTCTGATCTTGGTGATGGTGGCACCCGCTATCATTACGGTCATGTCTGCCCACTCACAGTCTTTACTGTCGAAAAATGGAATTGTTGGCATAGTTTCTTGTTTATCTGTTGGGTGATGATTTACGCATTGGCAGGATTGCTAAATCCCAGGCTGATGTTGATCTCAGTTGCATATCCTACGGGAATGATACTCAACACTACATTCAGTGTGTTTGTGCTCAGGATATTTTGTGCCGGATCTATAAAACAGGTTACACTGCTTATTTCTTTGTTGGCGGTCATCGTATTGTTCACCTGGTTCACCATTTGTTGGCTCAGCCATTTGCAGAATCCGGCATCAAGCGTTCCGTCCGCGTTCACCGGCACTTCATCATCGACCACTTGCACAAATGTTGTGTAGGCTAGAATATGCGCCTTATCAATTACACGACCTCGGGCCAGCATCGCGTAGTCGTCCGTTGGAGCCGTGCAGGTAGGGTCGCCAGAAAAGAAATACCCGCTTGTGTTCGCATACTTCGTGAATGTGATAAAGCCGCGTTCCGCTATGGCAGAGAGCGAGTCTTCAACTGATTCTATCGAATTCACACCTACAAACGCTGTCACTGCTGAGATAGGTCCTGTTCGCACTCTGCTGATCTTTCGCTGAACCGGTACAGAAGCGATTGTCCCTAGCGCAAGGCCTACACACGCGCCGGCTCCGGAAACTGTGTCGCCGATCAATATAGAGGTGCGGTTGCTCGTAGTGCCAAGTGTCAAATCGGTCAGGTCAGCGGCCACACCGGTATAGCTGGTGCCGCCTATTACGGCGCGAAAAGGTTTGTGTGCATTGAAATAGTTGTTTGCGGTATCGTCCATACGCGCCACGGCCGTGTATACGTCAGCGTTGAGACCGGCCGCTATAGTTATCGTTCCTCCGGCGCCATCTATGGCTACATCATCGCTCACCAGACCCACAACTTTTATTTTGCCGCCGGCATAGTCAAGAAGTTTTTTTACACCGTTCACATTGGTGTAGTCCGCCATTTGCACCACTGTCATTGTTGGCGGCACCAGCATCAGGTACAATTGGGCACCGGTCCCCGCCTGATCATAATACTCGCGTACCTGTCGCCATGCAAATGGATTGCCTGTCGTGGTTATTCCTTCTGCTTCTGCTCCGGCAAGGCTTGTAATGAGAATTGGATTTCCTGTTGTATAGCCGCCTTCGCTGGTGCCGGTAACTACCAGCCCGGTAATACCATCATTCGTTTGCAGGGTCAAGCCAAGCTGGCCATTGGCCAGTGTAATATTTACGTTACCCATAGTGTTTGTTTATAGTTCTTTAGAAAGATTGGTTGTATAGGAATTCATCAAGGAGGGTGTCGGAGTCATTTTCGTCGTTCTGTTCGTCGTCAGGAACCAAAGCTTTGCTTTCTGCTTCCTGCCTTGTTAGCGAACGCACGCTTTTGTCTCTAAGTTTGTTTGCATGCTTCAGGGCACTTTCTCTTTCAAAGAATACATGCTCATCGCTAGTCACATACAAATAGTTGTTGCCTGTGTCCGGTGCTTCAATAGTCGTTTTCATAGGTAGGGTTTTGCGTACTATTTTAGGGCGGTATACTTAGCTTGGGTATACAGATCATAAACGCTTTGTTTCAATCGTTGTCCGTCCAGCTCACCAGCCACCAGGCTGGCAAGCCGGTGAAGCAGGGCGTCGCGCAGCTCGGGCGATCGTTGCTGCAGTTCTTCCGCCAGGCATAGAAGTTTGTTGCCAAGGTCCATCTGTTTTCGGCACTTCTCCGAAATCAGCAGAACATCAATAGCCCTTTCTACGGCTACTAACAGGTGTTGTCTTATCACATTATCCATGTCCCCAGGAATTATTGCCGTAAGAATATCCGCAACAGGGGATACAAGGAATTTTTTGAGTGCCGTTGTTACAGACAAAGCCACGTCTATATGCTCGTCCAGGTACTCGTCAAACTGTTGAAGTATGCGCTTTATTCGCGCTCTCATTTTATTGCAGAACATGGTGTTTGGGTTTATGGGTGTTTAATGGCGCTTCTCTCCAGCGCATGTATCCGTTCGGAGTGCTCGCTGAGGCGGTGGTGTATCATGGCTTCCTGTTCTTTCAGGCCCTGTATCTGCTGGCCTTGTATGGTTGTCACCTGTGTGAGCTGCTTCAACTCCATCACTATGTCATCCAGTCTTTTTATTACCTGGTCGGTGATTACCTTGATGATGAATCCCAGGATTGTTGCCATAATACCCGCCACCCCCACGAGTATCCATACCTTTAATTCAGTATGCATTTGTAAGTTATTTTATGCAGCATCCTGCACTATAGCCACAATGCCCTTGGCATCGCTTCTGCGCTGGCGGCCACCCATGCGCACACCCACACTGTACACGTCGCCATAGTAGGTTGGGTCGCCTATACGCTCAAAGAAGGTAATGTCGCCTATGGCTCGTTCTATTGCACTCGTCTGCCAGCACAGCACGCCATCATTGTCTGCCACATCCGCAGCTGCACCATATGCGTTCACTACAGGTAGAATATCGTTATCATAGGTTACCACGCCGCCGCGCAGCATAATGCTGAAACCAAAGAGGCGGCCCAGGATACCATCCTTCACATCATATGCCGCACTAAAGTCGCGGTATTGTGTCGCGGTCATGTCGTCAGTCAGTTGCTGAAACATATCTGCGCTAAGCAATGCATATCGGCCTTCCATGGGCACGTTTTGCCTGTTCAGCTGCAGTTGAGCATGCTTCAGGTCGTTTACCGTCAGTTTTTTGCGATTACCGGTAGTGCCGGACAGGTGGCTTGCAGTGGATGTTCCCGTAGTGCGGATAATTGTTCCTGTTGCTCCTGTGGGGCTCCACGTTACCAGGAGGTTGTCCGCGATCGTTTGCCGAAGTGATGATTCATACTCTGCAAGCACGCTTTCACGTTTGTTATAACTCAGCTCAAACGACTCAGCGTTGGGTATCAGTATTGGGTCCGTAGTAAACTCGTCCAGCGAATAGGTTACGTCGCCGTCTGTGCGTTGCACGATAGTGGCGGGTAGCGATGTCCTGTTCTTTTCTACGGTCGCTACTGCACCCGCCTGTGGAATGTGCACTACTTTTCCTTGCAGCACAAATTGACTTGCGTCTGTGCTTGCCAGCAGAAACTCGTTGTTCTTGAATAAATTACCGGCAATGTGGTCCTGCCAGATTTCTCTTTGAATAGCCATAAAGGTTTATTGATTGGTGATTAAAGAATAGAGATGAAACGCAGCCTTGGCTGCAATAGTGAAATGGTTGTATTACCTGGCGTTAGTCGGCAAACTTCTTATCGAAGAGTTCTTTATAGCGTATGGGGTCGTTTGCGCGCAGTGCCTTCAGTTTGTTGCCTGCAGGATCGTTGTTTTCGTAGTCGTCCCATTCCCATTGTGCTTCGCCGTCGCTTTCCGCCTTTTTATTGATTTGTTCCGTTATTGATCGATAGGCCGGCATTGCAGCTAGTAGGGTTTTAAGGCTCGCTGCGTTCCCGGCATAGTCATTGGCGAGTCTGCCCTTCAGTTCCACAGTGATCTTTCGGTCTTCAAGGGCGCGGTTCAGTAGTCGCTCTATCTCTTGTTGCGAATGACTTGCAGTCACTTCTGCCAGTTGTGTCGCCAGCAATTGATGGTTTTCGCGTAGTAGCTGGTTTTCGGTTGTTAGCCTGTTGCGTTCTCGGTCCAGGTTGGTTATTGAGAGGAGGAGCGTATGTTCATCCGGCTTCCCTTCCAGGCTCAAAGCAGCACATAGCCTATCGTAAAAAAGAGGGTAGATTATGGGAGCGCTTTCAGAACTGAAGTCAGCCAGGTTTAGCTCATTTTCATTTACGTCATACAATCGTGTCAGCGCATTGCAGTTCCCGGGTATGTCCACAAGGCTGCATTCTTTGTTATACCATTTCGTGATGGTTGGCCCTGTTTGTCCGGGCAGCATTTGCTCTTTTTCGGTGCTGTATTCAAGCACCACAATGTGTCCCACGGATGCGGCATTAAGGAATCCGTTTTCAGCTTCGTCCAGGGTTTGTTCGCCTCGCGGATGCGATAGATTAATGACAGGCGTACCGATTAGCTTGTCGTCATCGATATGCAGGTCTTCCCATTTCAGCACTATGCCGTCTTCCCTTCGGTGCATATAATAGCCTATCGGGTTTTTGCGGAACGATTCGATCTGGTAGCCGGAGGTGAGGAGACGGAAGCCGTATTCATTTATAGAGCTGTCGGAGAGGACATAGCTGCGCCCGGCTTTCTTGAATTTTTCAGACATTGATAGGGTTTTTGGTTGATTTCGACACAAAGGTGAAGCGCGCTTTTTGCTTACAGAAATCCGGTTTTTATGAAACCCACCTTTTCTATTTTTCACAAGACGCCAGCGTTTTGTCATAAAACATTCTTTCTCGGCAAATGCCTGTTCCCGAGGATACTACATATGAAACACTGCCTTTTTCGCTGATCTGCCCTTTTGCCCCTACGCTTGTTCGCTTTCCGGGTTCACATAATTAGTTTTTATAACGGAATATTCCGCTTCGTTGTTATTTTTTCCTATTTCGGGTTGCCTTGGCTGGATAGAACTACAACGTAACACACAGGCGTCTAACCCGTCTACCGAATCGTCTGCAACATCTCCGCGGCTGTGTCGGTATTGTTTCAAATGGATATGCGACTATTTTTAGCAGGTACAGCCAGTTCAGGATTCCACCCCGCCATTTGCATTCCCATGAATAGCAATATCTTTGCCGCTATGCCATCCTTACAGGAACAAATACATGCCTACGAGCTGGAGATAAACGCGTTTACTCCTGCTGATGCTGCCGATCTGGAACAATATCGCATCAAATTTCTCGGTACCAAGGGTATCGTAAAGGGCCTCTCCACGGAAATGAAGAATGTTCCGCCGGAGGGTCGTAAGGAGGCTGGCCTGCTGCTGAATGCGTTTAAGCAGTTGGCAGAGGCAAAGTATGAACAGTTTGCGAACCTGAAGGAAGACGCCACAGGCGGAAAGGTCGTTGCCGACATTACATTGCCGGGCACGGAGATACCTATGGGCACCCGTCACCCTCTTCGCATGGTGGAAAATCAAATCGTTTCCATTTTTGAGCGTATCGGCTTCGGCGTGGCCACCGGCCCTGAGATAGAGGACGACTGGCATAACTTCACCTCGCTGAACATGCCGGAAAATCATACCGCCCGCGATATGCAGGATACGTTCTATGTGTCTCAGAATCCAGATTGGGTTCTGCGTACGCATACTTCGTCTGTGCAGGCGCGTATATTGGAGACACAGCCCCTGCCCGTACGTGTCATTTGCCCGGGCCGTGTTTACCGCAACGAGACCATTTCTGCCCGTGCACACTGCTTTTTCCACCAGTGCGAGGGATTGTATGTAGACAAGGGGGTTTCTTTCGCAGACTTGAAGCAAACGCTCTATTATTTCGTTACAGAAATGTTCGGCCCGGACACAAAAGTCCGTTTCCGTCCTTCCTACTTCCCATTCACCGAGCCTAGCGCCGAGATGGACATTTCCTGCACCGTTTGTGGCGGCAGTGGCTGCAGCCTCTGCAAGCACACCGGCTGGGTAGAGATACTGGGTTGCGGTATGGTACACCCCAATATGCTCCGCAATTTCGGCATAGACCCGGACGTCTACACCGGTTTTGCTTTCGGTATGGGTGTTGAGCGCATTACCCAGGTGAAGTACCAGGTAAATGATCTGCGCCTGTATTCTCAGAATGATGTCCGCTTTCTGCGGCAATTCCAGGGGTTATGACGCACGCCGTTCTGAAGTATTGATTGCCCACCGGGATAGAGGAAAACTCCCTTTGAGTATTCACAATACTGTGACCTAACAGGCATGTTAACACATATCTGTTGTCGCGCGTGTTAATATTCGTTTTCGTACCTTTGCCCACCCAATTACGACGTATCTAATGGCCAAAATAACTGAAAAGCGGTGCTCCTTCTGCGATCGCGGAGAATCGGATGTAAACATCCTGTTTACCGGAATAAAAGGAAATATCTGCGACCAGTGCATAGAGAATGCGCATAGCCTGTTGCTGGAAGCTACTGGCAATGACAAGGAAAAGGCTGAAACACCACCTTCAAAGCCCGCAGACATACAGAAGACCAAATTGTACAAGCCAAGGGAGATCATGGCTTTCCTCGATCAGTATGTCATTGGGCAGAATGATGCGAAAAAGGTGCTCTCGGTTGCCATATACAACCACTACAAGCGCCTCACTATGGCCAAGATGGATGATGTGGAGATCGAAAAGTCAAACATCATGATGGTGGGTGAGACCGGTACGGGCAAAACCTTGCTGGCAAAGACTATCGCCAGGCTGCTCCAGGTGCCTTTTGCCATTGTGGACGCTACTGTGTTCACAGAGGCGGGTTATGTGGGCGAGGACGTGGAAAGCATTCTTTCCCGCTTATTGCAGGCCAGCAACTACGATGTGGCTGCTGCTGAGCGTGGTATCGTGTATATAGACGAGCTTGATAAAACAGGCCGCAAGAGCGACAACCCATCCATTACCCGCGATGTTAGCGGAGAAGGCGTGCAGCAAGCCATGCTGAAGCTGCTGGAGGGCAGCGAGGTGCTGGTGCCACCGCAGGGCGGCCGTAAGCACCCTGAGCAGAAGATGATTAAGGTGAACACACAGAACATCCTTTTCATATGCGGCGGTGCGTTCGAGGGCATTGATAAGATGATAGCTCGACGCATACAGACAAGTTCTATTGGCTACAATGCGATAAAGGCAAGCAAGGACATAGACAGGGCAAATCTGCTGCAGTACGTTAACGCTCAGGACTTGCGCACATTTGGACTGATACCGGAGCTACTGGGTCGTCTGCCGATCGTTACCTACCTGAACCCGCTCGACGAGGCGTCCCTGAAGAGGATTTTGACGGAGCCTAAAAATGCGCTGATCAAACAATACAAGCGCCTTTTCGAATATGAAGGCATTACACTGACTGTAGAAGACGAGGCGCTGGACTATATGGTGCGCAAGGCTGTACAATATAAGTTGGGAGGCCGCGGGCTAAGGGCCATCTGCGAGATGATACTTACAGATGCTATGTTCGACCTGCCTTCTGAGCAGCACGATGGCACTTTCCACCTCACATTGGAATATGCTGAGCAAATGATAGAACACTCTAAGCTGGAGCAGATAAAAAAGGCCGCATAAACGAAGCGCGAAGAGAATAACAAAGAATAAAAAAGTAATCTTATGCAGGAGTTAGTGCAATTACTGAAGGATAAAGCAGGGCTTACAGATGAGCAGGCCATAAAGTCTATTATGGCTATGAAGGAGTTTCTGCAGGGCAAGGTGCCGCCTATGTTCAGCGGGGTGGTAAACAAGTTTTTTGCCGATATGCCTAAAGAAGACGACTTTATGCACTAGTAAGTCACAATTTTTACGTGACGGAAAAATAAATTTGACCAAGAAAAATAAAATATCCGGCAGGTAATATTCAATAGAATAATTTACTTACCTTTGCCGTCCAAATTTAAGATACCATGCCAAAAATGAAGACGCACTCACGTGCTAAAAAGACGTTCAGGGTTACAGGAACTGGCAAAGTGCGCAGGTATAAGGCTTTTAAGAGCCACCTTCTGACTAAAAAGTCTAAGTCGCGTAAGCGTCATCTGCGTATCCATGGCTTGGTTCACCCGGCTAACATGCGCCTCGTGAAGAAGATGCTGGTGATGGCGTAAGCCCCTGAAAGAACAATAAAGAAGTAAACAATCCTTCCCCGGAAGCAAAAGCAAACGGGGTTTAAAACAAATAAATTATGCCACGTTCGGTAAATGCAGTTGCATCACGCGCGAGAAGAAAGAAAATACTGAAAGGAGCGAAAGGCTTCTATGGTAAGCGCAAAAACGTCTATACCGTTGCCAAAAACGTATTAGAAAAAGGTCTGGGCTACAAATATGTAGGCCGCAAGCTGAAAAAGCGCGAATACAGGTCTCTGTGGATCGTTCGTATCAACGCAGCAGTTCGTGAAGAGGGTATGAACTACTCTACCTTCATCAACCGCCTCTCTTCTAAGGGCATCAACCTGAACCGCAAGGTACTGGCTGATCTGGCGATGAACGAGCCTGAAACTTTCAAGAACCTCGTTGCACAGGTAAAATAAGCTATTACTTATAAAGCAAATAGCCGATACCAGTAGGTGTCGGCTATTTGTATTTATGTGAAGTATCGGTGAGCGACGGTCACATTCTAATGTGTTTGCTATTTGGTGACCACGTGTTTCACGTCTATTTTGTTTGAGAATACCCCCACTCGCGCAGCCAGGTAATTACCTTGTCCTTATAGTCGCCTTGCACCAGTACCTGGCCATCTTTGGCGCTTCCACCTGCACCGCATTTTGTTTTTAGCTTCTTTCCCAGCTCCTCCAGGTCAGCGTTTGTACCAATAAAGCCATCTACCAGGGTCACAACCTTGCCGGCTCGCTGCTTTGTATCCAGTTTCACGCGCAGTTTCTGCTGGGCAGCAGGTAGCGTCTCCGCCGCTTCCTCTTGCGGAAAGTCGTTGAAGAAATCTTTGTTGGTAGAATAAGCGAGGCCATCCGGCCTCGCTGTATGTTTCTTTGACATCTGTTTCTGTTTCTGTTTCTGTCGTACTGAATATTATTCCAAAGTTGACCCGCCTGACTCACTATTCTCTTTTTCCTCTCGGGTGTCCTCTGGCTCCGTCACCGGTTCCTGGGCTTCCGCTACTACTTCGGTTGCTACCGCCTCCGGCTTCACTTCGCTTTGCTCAGCCAGCGTTTCTTTTTCAGCCTTTGCGGCCTGCTTTCCATATTCTTCTTTCACAGCTTCATATTTCTCGCGCAGCCGCCTCAGTTTTATTTCCCCATCTGCTAGCAATGCCTCCAGGTGTGTCTTCAGTTCCTCTGCCTTCTTTCCTGGGGTTATGTTGTTCAGCGCATTCTTGAAGTCTTCCAGCTTCTCCTCTTCATCACGTATGTCATTCAGCAGCTTGCCCACCATTTCCTTGGCCTGCGCTGATCGGAACGCCTTCACAGCATCCATATGAGCGCGGCGCTGGTCACGGCTGGCATCTTTACGGGCAAAGAAGTGCTTCCGGGCCGCAAGGAACTGTTCCCAGATCTTATTGGAATATTCCCTGGCTACAGGGCCTATTTTTTTCCACTCGTCCAGCAGCTCATTCATTTCTGCGGTAGTGTCGCCCCAGTGGTTTGAGTTTTTGATTCGCTCAGCCCGTTGCAGCAAATCCTGTTTCAATGCCAGGTTCTTCTCATGCATTGTTTTTATCTCAGATGTGTGAGACCTCTTGGCAGTGAAGAATTGCTCCTGTGCCGCTGTGAACCGGTTCCACAATTCATCTCCCTTTTCACCACCTACGCGTCCGGTCTTTTTCCATTCCTCCATCAGGGCCGCAAAAGCTATAGCCGTCTTGTTCCAGTCGGTACTGTCTTTCAGGGCTTCGGCTTTTTCTACCAGCTCTGCCTTTTTTACTGCATTTACTTCCTGCTCCTGGTTTATCCGGTCACTGTGAGCCCTCTTGCGGTCGAAAAAAGCACTCTTCGCAGCAATAAAACGCTGCCAAAGCTCTTCATTCTTCTTGCTAAGCGTATGGCCTATTGTTTTCCATTCATTGGTAAGCCTGTGAAATGTCTCTGACGTCTTCTTCCACTCTTCAGAGTTTACCAGCGATTCCGCCTGCTCCACCAGGTCCAGCTTCAGGTCCAGGTTACCCAGCAGGTCTTTCTCCTGGTCTTCGAAATGCTTATGCTTGTTTTCGTTGAATTTGTTGCGGGCATCTTCTATCCTGCCCCACAATCTATCGCTTCTGTTCTTGTCGGTATGGCCCGCTGCTTTCCACTTATCTATAATGGCTCTGAAAGTGTTGGGTGTTTCCTTCCAGTCTGTACTTTCGGCAAGTGCCTCAGCTTCTTCCACAAGTTGCAGCTTCACGGCATAGTTAGCTTCGTATATCGCAGTTACTTCCTTTTCCCATTCATTTACACGGGCCACAATGCCATCCACATCTCCCAGCGCCGCAGCGCTGCGCGCACTATGCAGCAGGGAATGTACTTTGTCGGCTAGTTTCAGCTTGTCAGTAGCAGCCTGCCACTCGGTCTCCAGTTCGTTTGCACGGCTTAGCAGTTGTGCGTACTTTTCTTGCAGTGGCTGTGTTACGGTCTCTGCGTTACCCTCGTTTACTTCGGCTATCAGCCGTTCCTGGCCCTCTTTGCCTGCATGCAGCAACAATCGGCCATCTTCCTGCAATGTGTACTGTTCCTTACCGCTAAATGAAATACCATTCCACCATGTAGCCAGATCAAAAGTCGAATCCTGAGACATTATATACCCATTTTAATACCAATAAAACAACCATGCTATCGCCGGTAATAGGCGTAGCAATATATTCACCTAACGCAATTTAAAGCTATTTTATCTGAGGGGCAAACTCCGCGAGTTGAAAAAATTATCAATTCGGGGCTCTATCCAAATACTCTTTTCAGGATATCTGTTACCCGGGCAGCAGGATTTGAGCGGATTTGAGCCTCCTCCTGTGCCACATACACAAATATGCCATTGAGTGCCCTGTCAGTAACCCATGCCGTCAGGTCCGGGTTTATTTTCTGGCGGGTAGTAGGAAGTTTATTATAGATGGTTACTATTTCCTTCCAGTAGGCAGTTGCATTCACCTTATTTAGCGAGGCTTGTATCACGGGGCGAAATGCTGTTGTAAGCTGTGCAGTTGTTCTGCCTTTCAGATACTGGGTAGCAGCGTCATTGCTGCCTTTCAATATCGACATCCCATCCTGGATGCTCATTGACGTAATCGCGTCAACAAATATTGGCACCGCTTTCGAAGATGCATCCTCCGCTGCACGGTTCATAGATAGTATAGCCTTGTCTACCTGGGCGCCCATCCCTATAGACCTCAGTGCAGTTTCAATTTTCTTAGCTTCTGGCGGCATCAGCACCTTTATCAACTGGTTACCAAAGAAACCATTTGTCGCCGATACCTTTCCGGTCGCATTTTGAGTTCCTACCCTCAGGGCCTCCTTCAGGCCGGCAGTTATTTCACCGTCAGTTAGGTTGCCCTTGCCAGTACCGGCTCCCCCTGCCGCAGTGGTCACCTTTTTTGTGGCATCTTTCAATACTCCTTTCCAACCTTGCGCGGTTGCAGAGTTGAAAGTGCTCAACAATAATGAACCTGCTAAGAAAACACTCAAGGCATTTTTCATCTGTTATGTTTTAAGTACTAAAATTACGGGATATTATCGCGCAATGAGGTCAGGCCGGTTCTTCACTTTTCAAGATTCTGTTATTCTTAACAGAGAGTCCTGCCGCCAGTAGAGAAGCGGAAATGGCCATGGGCACGAAAAAAAGGTATTTGTAAGGTATCTGGATGAATGCGTAAAACACCGTGATATATACTTTGAGCGAAAACAATAAAAACGCCCTCAGGTCGTATTTCGCCTGGTTACGATAGTAGAACCAGCCCAATAGTGTTACACAAAGAATGCAAGCTAAAAAGTGCACCTTCTTATAAGCAAGCACTTTTGCCGCTATATCACCAGAAAAAAACTTCATGGCATAAGAACTGAACCCTAACCCATTGTAGACATACACTTCTCCACCAAATCCTTGGAGGTCATGAATCCATTCATAATAGGCGGCATTAGTGTGGTAGTTATATCCCTGCAGAAAAATAGAAGGGTCGCGCCGCAAGAATGGAAACCAATAGAAAAGGACGATCATCACTAATGGTATTGCGCACAAAATAAGCGCACCCTTCTTTTTGCCGGCAATGAAGAATAGGAACGCACATAGCGGCACCCAGAAAACAACGCTGTACCGCGAAAGCAGGCATATCCCTATGCCTATTGCCAATGGCACAATGCTTCGCAGGCGCGTACTCTCTGCCACAAATAGATAATAGGCGGCAATGAGTCCCTCCACGGTAAAGACGAATATCTTCCGGTCGTGCATCATAAACTCTCCCCAGAGGATCAGTGGCCAAACCGGGATGATCACAGCCCACCAATGCCGTCCGAAATCGTTTCGGTGCCGTAAGAAATAATAGAGCGACATGGCCCACATTGCGAACGCAGGGATCCACCTGTAGTCTTTTTTCACTAACTCAGTCAGTATATAGGGCATCCACTGAAAGGGCATGTACGTAGGGAACAGGCTATAGTCGCCAAAGGAGATCAACTGGTAAGGCTGCTCGCCCGACATGAACCGTGTTACCAGCACATTTATCTGCGGAATGATGTCTGATTTGCTATTCGGGTCGCCATAAGTTTTGTCATACCACCAGAAATGCTTCAGCCAGCTAAAAGTGAAATAGAAAAGCGCAGCAAAAGCGGCCCACTGTAGCACCGGGAAGAGCGTTTTGTTCATCTCCTTCCCCGCACTTAAAGAATAAGCTCCGGTAGATAACTTCAGATAACTCCAGGCTATACCTATGGATACACCAAACAAAATAACCGGTGACAAAAACGGCCCCGCTGTATTTACCAGGAAGGTTATGTACAATATTTCCAGGCAGCAAAACAGTGCCAATAGTTTTCTCATATCGGTATTTAACGACACAAAGTAAAAAGATATTATCCTTCATCAACGCTTTGCAGGTGACTTGTGTAAAATCTATTAAGTATTAAGGGGCGTTGAACAAAACGAACTGGGTTATTCACATTTTCGCCGCCATTACCCGGTTCGCCGGGGAGCCCGCAATCCTTTACCAGCGCAGTTTTTAGACCCCATCTCGTCCGTTCCTTCGCTTTCAGCTACATTATTACGCAAACTGCCCTATTGTAGTTTTGGGGCAAATTCTATCATTATGCGGGGAGAAAAATTTTTCAATGAAGTTATCAGGGAACCGGGCATTGAAGGGGCCGGGCGCAAAGGCCGTAGCACATCACTCATCTTAAAGCGTAACGAATGCCTGGTCGCTCGTTATTTCTACTACGGCTACCTGAAGCACAGGTGTTTCGAGGACATACTGAAATTGCTGGTTCTGGAGTTCTTTCTATCGCCCACCACAGTGTGCCAGGTTGTAAAAGACAACAGTGCCCAGTTGCATACGCTAAAAGAAAAGGCGCCTACCGTTCACTTTTTTCAACGTCGTTGGCCCAATCTGAAATGGTAAAAAAAACGCCCCGTGTCGGGGCGTTCCAAAAATTTCGATCTTGATATTACTTTTTAAACGGCTTAATGATTGCCAACGCTTTATCTTTTGCAAATGGCTCGTCAAAAGCGGCTGTTGCTGATATCTGCGGGATCTTACCGTCAGTCGAGAAGTTATTAGGCAGAGAAAGGATCACAACACCTTCTTGCTCCACAAGGTCTTCGCCTGTATAGGCTGGCTGAAAAGCAACCGTAGGAGGAATGTTGTTGTTGATCCAAGGTGCCGGTTCTTCAGGAGCGTTAATCGGCGCTATCCTGCGTATATGGCGGATGAAAGAGCAGTGGCGCGCTTCAGCCGCCTGCAACTGGAACGCTTGGATCAGTAGCTCGTTATTTACGCTTATTGCAGGCATCTGGCCGGCAATAGCATGTATCCCTGCGTCTTCGAACACCTGGGCAAGCAGCAGGAATGTTTTATAATCTGCAAACGGATGGTAAGCCCCGGCTGCGGTGAAATCATAAGCAGCAGGAACATACGGAGCCACAGTTGTAGGGTCCGTAAAGTTCTTTGGCGTGAACGGTACAGCACCCATAGCAGTGATTGTGGCATTGAGGAAGTTCACATGCTGCTTCTCCTGGTTTTCGATCACTTTGAAACCCGCTGCATCAGTTGACGAGATAAGGCTCGTGGTGTTATTTCCCTGCCTGTAGTAGGTATACTCTAGGTATTCAAACTCCAGTGCCACGTTCAGTGCATCTACCACGGCATCCGTTGTTTTGCCGTATGCTTTTTTGAACATAGCACCCAGTGCCAGCGGCAGTGCAGCAACGGCTACTTTCGAGCCAAAACTGCTGAGCGCATTCCTACGGGTACTGAGGCGTTCATAAACCTCCGGGTCTGTCTTTTCTATTTCTGATAGTATATTCCTGAAGTTCATTGTGAGTCTGATTAGAAAGTAGGCAGTTTACGTGCATCAAATTTTGTCTCGATATAGCCTTCCAGTGTTGCAAAACCGGTAGACGGGGCTATAACCTTGTCCAGACCGTTTCCATCCAGTGATCCAAAAGAGCCATGCGATTGCAGGTCGTGCATATAACCGGCATGACGTGCATCAACAGATGCCATCTTTGCAAGGGTAAGCTTGTATTTATCGCTGGCTAGCACACGCAGCACACCGGCATAAGCACCTACCGAAAGGTCTTCCAGTATGCAGGCATGATTCAGGAAGCTCTTTTTATCAGCAAAGGTTACCTGCGATAGGTCGGTGGCAATTTCTTTCACTGCCTTGGTATCCAGAAGTCGCTTCAGGAACTCCCGGTGGGCTACTTCCTGGTCACGAAGGTCCACCTGCAGCACCACTTCTTCCTTGGTGATCCCGTTGTAAGTCGTCGAAACAGCCTGTGCGTAGAGCTTTGATGTTACCTGCTTCAGTATGTATAGGTAGTTTAGCAAGGCTATGTCGCCTTCACCTATATAAGTGGCACTGGCAGGCGTCTTACGGCAGGAAGCTGCAGACAATAGCAGTCCCACACCTGCAACACCCCCTGCCAGAGTTAAAAACTGCCTGCGGGAGGGATTAAAGTTTCCGGCCTGCTCATTTTCCTGTATGCCGGACTTATTGTTTATCTCCATAAATAGTCTTTGATGCGGGTATAGCCACAGCTCACCGCCGCCTAAAATTAATAAAAGGTCTTGTCAAAGCAACACGCACGCCATCAACAGATAGCGTGGGTCAGGTTATAAAGATATTGAGAAAAAGCAGCAAAAAAAGAAATTTGAAGAAAATCCGGTCTCACCCCACTGCAGGGCATGAAAAAGGGGCGACCAGCGCCCCTTTTTTATCTTTTTACCAGCTTAGCTGATTGTTACTTTTTCGTTCAGATCCGGATCTACCAATATGCGACCGCAATGTTCGCACACGATGATCTTCTTGTGCTGGCGGATTTCGCTTTGGCGCTGAGGTGGAATAACGTTGAAGCAACCACCGCATGAGTCACGGATGATCGGAACAACCGCAAGACCATTACGATAGCTGTTGCGTATACGCTCGTAGGCAGAAAGAAGGCGTGGCTCCACTTTTTCCTTAGCAGCTGCCGACTTCTCAGCAAGTACTGCTTCTTCCTTTTCTGTCTCTACAGATATCTTTTCCAGTTCTTTACGCTTTATATCCAGTGCTTCCTCTACGTCCTTGATCTTTTCTTCAGTCTTCAGGCGCGCGTTGGTGCGGTCTTTCTGCTCAAAAGTGGCGTCCTTGATGTGTTTTTCGTTCAGCTTCACCTCCAGTTCCTGCATCTCCATTTCCTTGTTGATGGCTTCAAACTCGCGGTTGTTCTTAACGTTGTCCTGCTGCTTTTCGTACTTCTTTATCAGCGCTTGTGCGTCCTTCTTGGCATTCGATTTTGCTTCGATGAAGGCGTCGATGTTAGCGATCTCAGCGTCAATATTAGAAAGACGTGTCTGCAGACCGGCTATCTCATCCTCCAGGTCTTTCACTTCCATCGGAAGTTCCCCCTTCAGCGTTTTGATCTCGTCAATTTTAGAGTCTATCTTTTGCAGCGCCAGGACAGATACCAGCTTTTCTTCGAAAGAAAAGTCCTTTACAGTAGCCATATTAATAAAAATATTTTACAGGATTGGTTGATAAATTCGATAAAAGAACCGCAAAATTAGGATATTTTTTCCTAAGTATATCCGCAAATATTTCCGATGTAAACTGCTCACTCTCATAATGGCCGATATCTGCTATTATAATTTTCCCTTCTGCGTCGAAAAATTGGTGGTATTTATAGTCTGCAGTGATGAAAATGTCCGCTCCGGCTGCAATAGCGTCCCTAAGTAGGAAACTGCCTGACCCACCACACAGGGCAACTTTTTCTATTCTTTTGATTCCCGGAGCCGTATGCCGGATACATTCAGCCTTCATAGAGGCCTTTATGTGTGCCAGCATCTCTTCCGGCTTCATTGGCTGTGGCAATTCGCCTACCATGCCTGATCCGACATTGGTTGCCAGGTTAGATAGTGGCACAAATTCATAAGCGACCTCCTCATATGGATGGCTGGCGCGCAGTGCCGCCAGTATTCGACCCTGCTCGTGCCTGTTCACCAATACTTCTATTTTCACTTCCTCCACGTTTTCCCTTGGGCCACTTGTTTGGCCAATGGTCGGGTTTGTGTTCTCACCCGGGCGGAATGTGCCGGTGCCCCGCATATTAAAGCTGCATTCTGAGTAGTTACTTATCTGCCCGGCACCTGCGGCAAAAAGCGCATCGCGCACCTTGTCTGCATCGGCTAGCGGCACATATGTAAAGAGTTTGGAGAGTAGATCTCCCTTAGGTGCAAGTACGCGAGTATTGATCAGCCCTAGCTTCTCGGCTATTTTGGCATTTACGCCATTATGCACATTATCCAGGTTGGTATGGGCAGCATAGATTGTTATGTCATTCTTTATGGCCATCCGCACCACACGTTCCACATAGGTACGTCCCATTATCTTTTTAAGGCCTGAAAATATCAGTGGATGATGTGCCACTATCATGTTACACCCACGTTCTATTGCCTCATCTACAATAGCCTCGGTAACGTCCAGCGTTATAAGCACACCCGTCACCTCATCAGCTGGATTGCCCACCTGTATACCACAGTTATCATAACTCTCCTGGTAAGCGGGGGGAGCAAAGGCCTCAATAGTCGCTGCAATATCTTTTACGGTCATAGCCGGTATTTTTTGTGAAGGTAGCGAATGGGTGGGTCAATATAGTGTTGTCCACTGGCGCAGTAAAACCCTACTCCACCACAGGCACCTCACCCCTCTTAATAGCTGCATATTCTTCCTTGCTCTTTCGGTCAAGAATAATGAGCAGCGCAACTGGGATGTAGAAAAGAGCCGCTACCTTATGAGTCTCTATAAGCTCAGAGAAGAAGTTATTGATAAAGCCTACTGCTACCGTCATAGTTAGACCCATGGTAACACACCGGTAAAACTTGTCCTTGAACCGGTGGTAGATTTTCTGTGCCCTGTAGAAAACGACAAGCATGAACAACGCATAAAGCAACATTGCAGGCCAGCCCTGCTCCACCAGCATGTACAAGAAGTAGTTGTGGGTGGTACTCTGCTCCGGGTTACGGCTCACATACGTGCGGAATGCGGTAACAGCATGTGGCTTGTAGTAGTAAACAAATGCTCGCGGGCCCACACCGGTCACCGGGTTTTCCTTGCTCATGCGCACTGCGGCTATCCAGCGATACAGGCGCTCCATAGAAGACATGTCCTTGCCGCGAAAAGTGGCGATAACGTGGTCTACAAAGTTCTTGCGCATGAAGGTGTGCTCATAGTCCGGACGAAACTCTATATACCTGTTGTTGGGTACCATGTACGCCATCAGCAGTATGATCAGTGCATAGAAGCCGGGCATTACCAGATTCACCAGGCGCAGCCTCATAGCCACGCCCACTACAAGTGCAAATACTACAGCCACCACTGCAGCACGCGCATATGCAAAACCGATACCGGCGATGAATATGAGGATGACGACAATCAGCACTGATTTCATCACCACATTGCGATGACGTATAAGCGGCCAGCACGTAAACACAAGCAGCGGAAAGAACATGGAAATAACGGTAGAGTAGTCTACGTGGTTATAATAAAGGTCAGTGATCGCATGCTGAATTTCATCAAACCGGAAACCGAGTATGGCATGGTGAATGAGGATGACTATGATTGTCAGCAACATCGGCACCAGCATCACCAGGAAACCGCGCACGAAGTCTTTCTTCTCTCGGAATATCCATAAGGGGAAGAAGAAGAAGCACACCAGCAGCCATGTCTTCACCAGCAGAAACTTGAAGGAGAAGAATAGCATCTTAGAGAAGATGACTGCCACTGCGGTCCAAAGGAACTGTACCACCACTACCAGCACCAGCGAATCGCGCCACCACCACTGAGGTATCGCCTTGGGATTGCGGGCGAGAACAAGACCAAATACAGCCAGAAATAGCCACATCATTGGCTGATCAGGCAACGTAAGCGAAAGCGTATCACCCGCAAGCGATATCTGGGTAGAGGGTGGTATCGTAAACAGGAATATCCAGTAAGCAGTCTTCCAGTTTACCCCGGCCAGTATTACAAACAAATAACCGATAGGCAATGCAAGGTATAAGGGGCTACCCGTCCACGCCGTAGCAAAAATGGCGAAGAACAGCACCGACAACGACGCCAGTGAAAACCACTTATTTTCAAACCATGCCAGCATTAGCGTTCTATGGCATTCAGCCTGCGGAAGTAGGCCATTATCAAAGCGTATATGGTAGCAAAGAAGAAAGACAACAACGCAGCGGCGATAACCGTAAGCATAGCGCCTAGTCCGGCAGGGTTAATAGGCGGCGTTGCAGTTGTTATCACCTTCAGGTAATCCATCTGCGGATTTGTAGTAGACTCAAACTCATTGAGTGCTGAGATATAATGTGCGCGGTCAGCTACAAGCTGATCCTTTATGGACTCCACATTCTGAATCTCTTCTATAGCACGGCCATATCCCTTGCCACCTCCGCGATTATCGCTCATGATCACGTTCTGGCGAGCCGGGCTAATAATGGAATAAATACCATATTTATCACGCATAGCCGCTAGTGTGTCTGTAAGCGACGCAATGGAGCTATCCAGTTTCACCACCTGTGCGGCAATTGAGTTGTGAATGCTATACTTAACATTGGTATAATACGCGCGGAAAGTCTCTTCAAGCACCTTTACAGACATATTGGCTACGTTAGCCGCTGTCTGTGGGTCATATGCTATATACGAAACCTCCATATCCTTGAACTCCGTACGTTTAATGTTGAAGTTCTTTTTGAATATAGACATCAGTTCGGCATAACCCTTTGGCGTGTTTATATCCCTGTTATATATGGTCTGGAACTGGCTGTTGCGGATTATACGGCCACGTACAGTATCAGAACCTGCCAGTGCCATTATCTTATCAACATCGTCATCGCCGCCGTAATAGTCTACATACCTGGTATCTATGGAACGAAATAGTGTACTACGGTCACCATAAAGGGGGTTGTTGACAAAAAAGCGGGCTTCAGCCTTATACTTCTTCTTTTTTACAGCAAGTGCCGCCGCTGCAAGTGCAACTCCCGCCACTGTAACTATTAATATGAACCGCTTCTGCTTCTGAATAGTACGTATTATATCGACGAGGTCGAAAGAGATGTTGGTCATTATGAGCGAAATAGATGTTTAAAAGCGGTTAAAGGTAAATCTATTTTCAAAAAAAGGCTTTAGGATATTTTTGTTATGTGTTGGGTCAGTGGACGTTCTAAGGTCCATGCCGTTAGCTAAACAGTGTACCCAATTCTGGCCCTTTTTTTCTTCCCAGGTGCTTGTATGCCTTTTCTGTGGCCTCCCTGCCTCTGGGCGTGCGAATGATGTAGCCCTCCTGTATCAGAAACGGCTCATATACCTCTTCTATTGTGCCGGCTTCTTCACTTACGGCTGTGGCTATATTATTAATACCCGCAGGACCACCTTTAAACTTATCAATTAGTGTAGTTAGGATCCGGTTGTCCATATCGTCCAGGCCACTTTCGTCCACGTTGAGTGCTCTCAATCCGTGCTCTACAATAGCCATATCTATCACACCATTGCCTAATACCTGGGCAAAATCACGCATCCGTCGCAAGAGACCATTGGCGATACGGGGAGTACCCCTGCTCCTGCCCGCTATCTCCAGCGCAGCATCAGACGTGATACGCACATTCAGCACGCCGGCAGCACGCAGCAATATTCGTTGCAATACATCGGCAGTGTAATACTCCAGGCGCGATTTAATACCAAAGCGCGACAGCAACGGCGCGGTAAGCAGACCGCTGCGGGTAGTGGCACCCACAAGAGTAAAAGGGTTAATAGACAACTGAATAGAGCGGGCTGCAGGGCCGGTGTCTATCATTATATCTATCTTGAAATCCTCCATAGCTGCGTAGAGATACTCTTCTACAACAGTGCTCAGGCGGTGAATTTCATCTATGAACAGTACATCGCGCGCCTCAAGGCTGGTGAGCAGACCAGCGAGGTCGGCAGGCTTTTCTATCACGGGGCCGCTGGTTTCCTTGATCTTTACACCCAGCTCATTAGCCACAATCCGGCTCAGCGTGGTTTTACCCAGTCCGGGAGGGCCATGGAACAATACATGGTCCAGCGCTTCTCCCCGTAGGTTGGCCGCTTTGATGAATATCCGCAGATTCTCGATCAGTTTTGGCTGCCCCGAAAAATCCTCTATCGTCTGGGGCCGTATCGTATTCTCATACTCCCGCTCCTGTGCGCTCAAATTATCGGACGGCCTTACGTGCGAATTACCCATCGGGTTAAAATTAGGAAAAAGAACGCTGACAGCAGTGCAGGCGAAAGCCATTGCCCCAAAGTGAGTAACATTGCATCATGAAACTGCTGGTAGTAGCTGCTACAGAGGCTGAAGTATCAATATATAAGGACCAGGCGCCTGCAAATGCCGACTTACTGATTACGGGCGTAGGCATGACGGCAACTACTTATGCGCTTACCAAACACCTGCAGACCCATAAATATGACCTGGTGCTGCAGGCAGGGGTGGGCGGCAGCTTTGATACTTCCGTTCCCCTTGGCAGCCTGGTAGTTATAACCGCCGAGCGATATGGCGACCTTGGCGCGGAAGACCACCATGAGTATATAGACATATTTGACATGGGCCTGATATCTGGTGACAGCCACCCTCATGCGGGGAGAATACTTGCAAACCCTTTTTCGGACATTCACGAAGATATAGACCTACCGCGTGCTACCGGCCTCACCGTAAACACTGTAAGCGGAAACGAAAACACGATAGCCCGACGTCGACAATATGGTTGCACCGTAGAAAGTATGGAGGGCGCAGCATTTCACTATGTGTGCCTCATGGAGGGTGTGACCTTTGCACAGGTGCGCAGCATTTCGAACTACGTAACCCCGCGCGATAAAAGCCAGTGGAAGATGAAGGATGCCATTATCAACCTAAACAATTGGCTCATTTCGTTTTCGCAGTCCTTTGCCAGTAAATGAGGGTTTACCTTTGCCGGCGACTAACAGGATAAGCAATGAAACTTACGCTCGGATTCAGCCCATGCCCTAATGATACCTTTATTTTCGATGCCATGGTGAATGGCGGAGTAGATACCCACGGCATCACATTCGAATATGTGATGGAAGACGTGGAAACACTGAACCAATGGGCCGCCAAGGGCAAACTGGACATTACAAAGCTGAGCTACAATACCTTTTTGAGTGTAGTAAATGATTATGCACTGTTGCACAGCGGCAGTGCATTGGGTAAGGGTGTTGGACCGCTGCTCATATCTAAGCGCCCGCTTCAGGATGCAGAAATGGCGAATTATAAAATAGCTATACCTGGCGTCAATACCACTGCAAACTTGCTGTTGACCTTGGCCTATCCGCAGGCACGAAACAAAACGGAGCTGCTGTTTAATGAAATTGAGGGCGCCGTGCTTAGTGGCGAATTTGACGCAGGGCTGATTATTCACGAAAACCGGTTTACCTATGCACAGCGCGGTCTGCTGAAACATGCCGATCTGGGCGACTGGTGGGAGCGCACTACGGGTGCAGCCATACCGCTGGGCGGCATAGTGATGAAGCGAAACCTCGGCGCGGAGCTGTGTGCCACGGTAGATTCAATAATCAAGGAGAGTCTTGCATTGTCGTGGAAGCGCTACCCGGAATTGACCCCATTCGTAACCAACAACGCGCAGGAAATGGAGGAGAATGTGATGCGCAAACACATAAATCTCTACGTTAACGAATACACAACCGACCTCGGCGAAACCGGAGAACGGGCGATTGCTACTATGTTTGAGCGGGCTGCGGAGGCAGGCAGAATATCCGGCGGGCAGCCCAAGATATTCTACTAAGTCTACGTCTTTAATTAAAAGCACCATATGAAAAACCTGCTGCTGTCATTTCTTGCCCTCAGCATCAACGCTTTCTCTTGCACCAAAAAGGATAAAGAGCCGGAAGCGACTCCTTGCTCCGCCACGCTATATGCGTACTCTGCCCCTACGTGGTCTGATACAGTATTTGCCACCACTTCATGCACCTTCGGGCTTGTTGATACAACCACCGGTGCTGTAAGTACCATTGCAACATTTAACAACGGAACGTCTTCGAGGCAAGGTGCATTCAATACTACGGACAATTGCTACTACACCATCAAATCCGGCCCTTCCACAGGGCAGATACACCGTGTGAGTCTGACAGGCACGGTAACCACATTCGATTATCCTCCGTCCTCCGGAGCGGTACGATATGCCTCTATTATTTACAGTGAGCCTGCAAACAAGCTATATGTGTTTGCTCCTGGTGCCTCCACCAATAGAAATATGTGGGAAGTAGGTTTTTCGGGGTCAGTATCTACCATGACACCCGCAGCGAGTACAGAGCATAACTCCCAGGTTATGTCTTCAACCGTAGATAATGGTTCCGGCAATATTTATTGCCTCACTACATCCGCGAGTATGGCATACGTGGAGAAGCGCCTGCCAGGCGATACACTTTTCCACGCTATCGACTCGATTCCCATCATAACCTGGAACGGCCTGGTAGGACTGCAATACAACACTAATGACAATATGCTTTATGCGGTGGACGCAAATGTAGTGGCGGGTGTAAGCATGCCGAGTAAACTATACAAGATCAATCCTACCGGAGGGCACACTGTTATTGCCACTTTACCATTTACTGTAGACCGGGATCATGTTTCAGCGGTTTTTGATGTTTGCAGCAATCACTATGTTCTATCGGCTGTGTCTACTGCCGGAGTGCCCACTTTATCCAGGTTCAACGTCTCAGGTACGCTAATCAGCCATCATACTACTACAGGGCTCCTCCTGGGATTAGCCATACGATACTAATAAATATCACCCCCATGTATTGTACATTTGCGCGTAACCGGAAAACGAGCCGCAGATGCTATTCAATTCAATAGAATTCTTACTATTCTTCCCGATAGTTACAATTCTGTTTTTCCTGCTGCCGCATAAGTTTCGCTGGTTTCATTTGCTGGCGGCGAGTTGTGTGTTTTACATGTACTTTATTCCTATCTACATTGTAATCCTCTTTGCCACCATAATCATCGATTACTTCGCGGGCATTCTCATTGAAAACGCCGATGGAAGAAAACGAAAATGGTATCTCGTCATGAGCCTGGTAGCCAATATCGGAGTATTGGCTGTCTTCAAATACTATAACTTCTTCGCAGAGAACATCATCGAGGCATTCCACCTTTCGGGGCACCATGTGAATATTCCGCTGCTTACTATTGCACTACCCATCGGTCTGTCTTTCCACACATTTCAGGCCATGAGCTATACCATTGAGGTCTACCGCGGCCACCATCCCGCAGAGCGCCATTTTGGTATTTACGCGCTCTATGTGATGTTTTATCCGCAATTGGTAGCAGGGCCCATTGAGCGCCCACAAAACGTTTTGTACCAGTTTCACGAAAAGAAGTATCTCAATTACGAGAATGTAGCGCACGGTATGAGGCTGATGCTTTGGGGTATGGTAAAGAAAGTGGTGGTGGCAGACAGGCTTGCAATCTATACCAACGACATCTTCAATCATCCTTACGATAAGTCAGCGACGGCACTTGTCATCGGCGCCATCTTCTTTTCTTTCCAGATCTTCTGCGACTTCTCCGGTTATTCAGATATCGCTATCGGGGCAGCACGTGTCATGGGTTTCAAGCTCATGACCAACTTCAATAAGCCCTACCATTCCCGCTCCATATCGGAGTTCTGGAAGCGGTGGCACATATCACTTTCCACCTGGTTCCGCGATTACCTATATATCTCCCTGGGGGGCAACAGAGTAGCGCTTCCACGCGTTTACTTCAATCTGTTCTTTGTCTTCCTCGTTAGCGGATTCTGGCACGGTGCCAACTGGACCTTCATCATCTGGGGGGCGCTGCACGGTTTCTACCTGGTTTTTGCACTCCTCACAAAGGGCGTCCGTGAAAAGGCCGTAAATGCTACAGGCGTCGGGAGAGTAAAATGGCTCAATAACTTCCTCGACGTTTCAATTACGTTTGTACTCGTCGTTTTTGCGTGGATATTTTTCAGGGCAAACACAGCACACGACGCATTTTACATTGCGCGCAGGTGCCTTGATTTTCCTGCAGAGATGTGGCGTGTTATACGCACACACAGGCTATACTTCCTGGAGCTGCCGGGCATCTATACAATGATACTACCGGGCTTCTTCGCGATATTTTGCCTTGAGCTGGCACATATCATACAGTTGCGATTTAGATTGCCGGATACCTTTGATAGCAAGCCCGCGGTTTTCCGCTGGGCGCTGTATTATACCGGCTTTTTTCTTCTGGTGTTTTTCGGCGTGTATGAGAAAACACAGTTTATCTATTACCAGTTCTGATGACGAAAAAGATAATTCTGAAACTGTTACTTGCCATGCTGCCATTCCTTTTGGTTGCCGGTTTGTACCTCTATGCCGATCCGTTTCTGATTCTAAGACAGTATGATAACATCTATGCTACTGATAAGCCGCACCTGGAGCTGAACGAAGACTACGCCGCCACAGAAACCTTCCTGAAGCAATATCCGGCCAATCATTTTGACTCTTACATTTTCGGTAGCTCCCGGTCACGTTATTATACACCCGACCAATTGGAGAAACGCGTTGCCGGTATCAAAGCGTTCCATTTTGGTGTGGCATCAGAAACACTATTTGGTGTAGCGGGCAAGCTGAAACTAATCGACAAAACGGGTTCAGAAATTAAGGCCGTACTTATTGTGGCCGATGCCGAGTTGCTGTCTAAGTCGGGCAATAGTTCCGGTCACCTCTTCCGCAAGCACCCAATGGTTTCCGGCGAAAGCGCTTCAGATTTCCAGTTTACCAGCTTTATGGACTTCTTCAGTTTCGAGGCTATCTCAGCCTATCTGAAGTTACCGGCCACAATGCCGAAAGGAAAGAAAGATCCGCAACTGGAAGCAGAAAAGAAGATACTCGCCGACCGGGACAGCTTCTATGGCCCTCGCATGCAAATCTTCTACAAAAGGGAGGGAGTACAGCGCTACTCTAAGCCGGTTATTTTCATGGAGCAGCGGGGGTTACTTATGGACATGAAGTCCATTTTCGACAAGCACCACACCGATTACCGTATTGTGCTATCGCCCATGTATGACCAGAAAAAACTGAATCCCCAGGACATGAAGACCCTATTTAGCATTTTCGGGCCGGAGCACATCTATGATTTCTCGGGCGTAAACGATATTACCAACGACGTTTACAACTATTATGAGACAGAACATTACCGGCCGGCCATAGCGTACAGGATATTGGATAGTGTGTACGCTAGAAATTAAGAGGCAGGTTTATCCTTTTTATCCTGCTTCACATTTTTCCGACCGGCTTTCTTTAATGCCGCGTCTATCAGCCACTCTAATTGACCGTTTACACTACGAAACTCGTCCGCAGCCCATTTTTCAAGGGCTTTATAGACGTCTTCGTCCAGTCTCAGTACAAAGTTCTTTTTATCCGCCACTTTCTTATTTACAAATGAGCAAATGCAGGATGTGCTAATTTCCGCACATCCTGCATTGTACAAAGTTATTGATATAGTGATCCTGTGTTCAGCACAGGCTGCGCTCCCTTCTCTCCGCAGAGCACTACCATCAGGTTACTCACCATGGTAGCCTTCTTCTCTTCATCAAGATGCACTATTTCTTTTTTGCTCAGCTGTTCCAGGGCCAGCTCCACCATACCTACTGCGCCCTCTACAATTTTGTATCGTGCAGCTACTATGGCTGATGCCTGCTGGCGTTGCAGCATGGCGCCGGCTATTTCCTGCGCATAGGCCAGGTGGCTTATGCGTGCTTCGTTTACTGTTATGCCGGCAGTCAGCAGTCTTTCGTTGAGCTCCAGTTGCAGCAGCTCCATTATTTTGTCGCCACCCTCCCGCAGGGTAATGTCTGCATGCTCATCTTCAATGCTGTCGTAAGCAAATCGCATCGTGAGAGCACGTACAGCAGCTTCTGCCTGCATGCGCACAAAGGCATTGTAGTCTGCCACCTCGTAGGCTGCCTTGTAGGTATCACTTACCTGCCACACCACCACAGCGGCAATTTCCACGGGATTACCCATCTTGTCATTCACCTTCAGGGTTGGTGTAGCCATGTTCTGTACGCGCTGCGATACTTTAAAGGTCATATACAGCGGGTTCACGAAAAACATACCGTTGCCCTTTATAGACCCCACATACTTACCAAAGAGGTTCAGCACCCGTGCGTGGTTTGGCTGCACAATAAGTAGCCCTTTCCAGATGATAATTGTAAGGACAAAAAGTAACATGCCGGGCACCACATAAATACCCTCTTCATTTATGCCCGCGGTAATGAAGAATTTTACTGCTCCCGCAAGTGTTGCGAGAGAAATCAACAAGGCAAGGTAGCCGTTCGTTGGTTTGATGATCTTTTCCATTTTCTTTAAAATTGTCTGATATCAATTTGATATCAAAGGTATATCAATTTTCGAATCCGCAAAAAAATTTTCGAAACCCACAATTTGTGCACCGGGCTACCTAACGGTTCGGTAATAGGATTACCCGTAACTTTATTTCAGAAATTGACCTATGAAACGCTATACGCTCCTTGCGGCATTAATACTCCTTACGCAACATTTGTCTGCACGTGGGGTCATAGCACCTGTAGTAGCCGCCAGCTATGCCAACGGCAATGTACTCTTAGGCGGAAAGAGTATTTCCACTACATCTCTGCCCTCTGTAAAGGCGGGTATTCGTCTGGAGCAGCGCTTAAATCCAAACCTTTATTTTCAAACAGGGGCTTTTTACTCGGTCTATGGTTTTAAAATGGCAGCTACGGCTTCCCTTCCCGCGGCTAACTATAGCTACACTACTGCTGAGCTACCCCTTTTTCTTCTTGTAAAAACAGGCATGCCTTGCAAACCGCGCCTGGTATTAGGCGCCGGCGCTGTAGCCGCGGTGATGCTGAATAACAAGGTAAATTACGGCGGCGTAGAGGCGGGTCTTTCAGGTAAAAATGATATAAACCTCGGAATGGGCTTGACCGCCGGCCTTGAGATGCCCCGCGGATTTATCCTCTCAGCCACATATCAGTCCGTGAAACCCGGAAATGCCATAGCGGCACCATACACCATCCAGAAACTGCACCAATGGAGCGTTGGTATAGGGTACCTCTTTGGAAAAGTGAGGAGGTGTGACACGCGCTAAGACACCAAATCTCAGAGATGAAATCCCAAATTCCAAGGGGCTGAATATACGGGTCGCGAGGTGTGAAGTCTCAGGCCCCAGGAAGTACGAAGGGGTTTGTGAACCAAAAGAAAAAGGGATGAAATCTATTCGAAATTTCATCCCTAATCCCTAATTCCCAATTCCGCGTAGACTATTGCATTTGCTCAGGCAGCGTGTACTTGCGGCCTTTGTTTTGCTCTTGCAGCCAGCTTACGAGGGGCTGAAAATATTCAAGCATGGCCTTTGCATTCAACTCTTCGCCAGTAGATTCCTTCAGCACCTGGCGCCAGTCCTTAGACGCACCGGGATACGTGATCTTCTTCAGAAAATCTCCTATCCCCGTTTGTCCAAAGTAGTTGGTAGCATGCGGGTCCTGGTGCAGTATGTTCTTGGCTATGTGGTTGTGTAGCTGGTACAGGATAACGTAGGACAGTGCATAGTCATAATACTGTGCAGGGTCATCATTGATGTGTGTCTTTGTCGATGCGTCACAAAACTCCTCGCCACGCGCTGATGGTGGCACTATACCCTGGTACTTCTTAGCCAGCTCCCACCACTTAGCATTCCACTGGTCAGGCGACAGACTGTCTACATACATTGCCTTTTCAAAATTGCTCATGGTACCTGAGGAGAAGAAGATAAAGACTACTGTATTCAGCGCTTCCTTCAGCAGTGCCTGGGTTTCATCGGTCTTGGCATCAGCATTGATGAGGCCACGACCCGCAACGTAAGGCTTTTGCATAGCGGCCAGCCCCATCATGCTGCCTATAGCTTCGTGATAGGCCCGGTTAGCGCCCTTGCGCAGTAGTGGTGGCACGTCAGGGTTGGTATAAGTAAGGTAGTAGTAAATGTGGCCCAGCTCATGATTGGCAGTTTCAAACCATTCAGCATTAGGCTCCACGCTCATCAGGCTGCGCACATCGTTGTTGAGGTCCATATGCCAGGCAGAGGCGTGGTTGTTTTTCTTCACTGCCGAGTCTGCAGGATATGGATACAGGCTCGACTTTTGCCAGAAGGTAGCCGGCAGCGCCGGAAAGCCAATGCTCGTATAGAGCTTCTCGCCCTCCTTCACTATCCATTCTGCATTCTTTGTAGCGAGCACACTGTCCAGGTTCAGGCCCTTTACTTCTATGCCGGCGCTCCAGTCCTGTCCCCAGCGGTTGGGCAGCCAGTGTGCAGGCAGATAGTCTGGCACCGCAGCATTATACTTCTTGGCCAGCTCGTAGCGCTCCCAGGTGTGCAGCTCGCGATACAGCGGATAAAGCTCCTGCATCAGTCGGTCCATCGTCTGCATCATCTCCTCAGTGCTCATACCATACTCGCTCACCTGGTAGGTGAAGAAGTCTGGATAGCCCAGGGCCTGCACCGTCTGGTTACGGTAATTGCGCAGGTTCACCAGGCCGTCTTTCAGCGTCTTGCCTATTTCCTTGCTGGCTGTCCATGCTGCAAGGCGCTTGCCTTCGTTGTTTTCCTTTTTCAGTATACCGTCCAGGTCGTTAGTACTTACCTTTTTACCACCCAGCATATATTGGTAGCCATAGAGTTGCTTTGTCTGGTCGTTCTCGGCCTTGATGCGCTGCTTCACCAGGTCAGCAACTGTCTGAGGATTGTTTGCAGCGGCATAGAGAATCTGCTCCAGCTGGCGCACCTGCAGCTCAGTTAGCTTATCCTTCATGGCCATAAATTTGCGCGCGTTCTCGATATTGTCTGCCGCACCCGTAAATTCTGCCATTGCCTCATCGGCCTTGCGCGCAGCAACAGTGTTGGTGCTGTCTCCCTCCACTATTTCTATGTTAGCCCTCCACTGCGCCTCGCTCACGTTAGTGTATAGTTGCACATATTTCTGAGAGTAGCTGTCTATAAACTGCTGCGCTTCTGTCTGCTCCTTGCTCACCGTTTGCTCATTTCCACCACATGAGCCAAGTAGGAGACACGCCAGGCCAAGGGCCCAAAATGATTGCTTCATATAACCGATTTTTTACGAAGCTAAGAAAAGAATGTTTTGGTGGATTGGAATCACGCAGAGAGGGGGAAACGGAGAGTGAGTCCGGTGAGCGAGAGCGGTGTGTAAATCCTCTTCGAGTGGAGAAGGGGAATGAGCCCATATTATTTCTTCGGGAATCGCTTTCTCGGCCTTCTACTGGTATGGTGTATCGCAACTACCATTACCTCTTTTTTCAGCTTGTGGAAATGAAAGATAACTACGTACGGGAATCTACTTAGCACTGCTTCGCGAAAATTGCTATTCTTCTTTGAGTATGCCTCCGGGCGGAGGGCAATCTGGCTCAACTTCTGGTCAACGGCGTCTAAAAAATCTCCGCCTAGACCGTTCTGCTTTGAGGTATACCACTCAACGGCATTTTTAAGTTCATCAACTGCGTTACTGTGAAGCGTAATTCTATTGCTCACCTGGAGGTTGTCTTACGTTTCAATTCGCGTTTCACGTCATCCCAGGAACGCCCTTTGTCCTTACCGGATTGCATATCGGCAACTCGACGATTCATTTCTGCTATGAATTCCGGTGACTCCCAATGGTCACCAGCTTCTGTGGCTGATTCCGCAATTTCACGTTCTAGCAACGTATATATCGCCTTTATCTTCTTGTCATCTGCTATCTCAAGATATGAATGCAAGGTTTTCCGGATTGCTGTTGCGGTCATACTCAAAAATACGAAGATTTGTCGGAGAGTAGTGAGCGTGCATTTTTCTTCATTGCCTGGCGGAAGCATTTTGCCGCTTACCTTTTAAAAAAGTGCCACTGTAGCTCCCACTGCGTATTCAACCGCGCAGTATCGATGAGCACGAGTTCTGTGGCTGTGAGTTTTTCGATATAAGCCAGCTTGCCAAAGTAGTTATATCCTGAAGGGGCCTTGCTCGAAATTTCTGTTGTTGACAGTCGGGCCCAGGTGAATGTGTTAGTGTCGTTTGGCTGGCCTGTAAAGGTATTGAGGGTGCTACCAGTGCCATCGGGGTTAATGGTTAATGTGCCGGAATAAGCCGGGTCAGGTATTTCCCATTCATCGGGGTCTATGGTAAGGTTGTAGTTTTCGTCATACGCATGCTTTACTACTTTCCAGGTCCCGGTTAGCTCGCCGGTTACAGACCCAGTAGGCGATGTGGATGTTGAGGAAGAGCTGGCTGCCGTATCCTTATTTTGTTTGTTGCACGAAACAATGCTCGCAGCAAGTAAAGCCGCAGAAATGAACTGGGATATTTTCATATTGTCGAATTTAGCATTATTAAATGGCATTCCCCTTTTGGTATCGGGAAATATTTTATGAATTTGGCATAGATATTGCAGCAGAAGCCAAAAGCGCTGAATGAAAAATACCTTACTCGTTATATTCTTGCTTACATCCTCTATTCTGTCGGCTACAGGACAGGTTATTGATGGAATCCCCGTAGACTCAACAATAATTACATTTCGCGACACAGCTTTTAACCTATACTACACCGGCGATACCACTTCAATGCCACTATGGCAAATCGGCAAAACACATAAATCATTCTTCACTTCCGACACCAACGGGGTTATCGCGATAATGACAGATACATTGAATCATTATCCGGTTAATGCCGATAACTACTTCATCCTTGACTTGCCAGACTCTCAAAACACGATCATCGGTTTCTGGCACCATTACGAAACGGACTCTGGCAAGGATGGCGGCACAGTTGAATATTCTGTAGATGGTGGCCTAACCTGGGAAAACATCGTTAGCGACTGCCATGTGGAAGAGGCGTCTCCTCTTTATGGAATATGTACTGATAATTTTTACGGCGCTAATGATACACTTGCCAACGGAATTCCTGCTTTCAGTGGCACAAGGCACAGCCAATTTTCGCGGCTTCAATTATACAAAGCCATACCGGTCGTGTTGGCTTTCCCCTCTGAATGTCCGGAACGAGCTGGGTTGCTCCGTTTCAGATTCATAAGCGATACCACCGCCGATACATTAGCCGGTTGGATGATAGACTCTATCAAGATCGAATATGACAATTATTATTTCGGTGGGTCGGTTCATTCTGTTTTAGAAACGTCGACCATCTCCCCTTTTCCCAACCCCTCAAAAGACGGCAAAATCCTTTTTCCGGAGATAATCGACGACGAGAAGTTTACTTTATCCATCCGCGATCAGCTCGGTAGCATCATCCTCACGCGTCCTTATACCAGGGACGTAGACTTGTCGTTCTTGCCGCCCAATCTTTATTTTTTCACAGTATCTGATGGACAATCTAGCTATTCGGGGAAAATTGTTTTAGACAACTAATCAAATATTGCTGTAATTCTTAAAAAGCGCCCATGAAAAAATTGATACTCGTTCTTTTAAAGCTTACTACTATCTTCTCCTTGGCAAATGCACAGGTGATCGATGGTATGCCACTCGATTCTACAACTTTTAGATTTACTGACACCTCGTTCTCACATCTTTTTATAGGGGACACTTCTACCGCGCCACTTTGGCACATAGGCCGCACTTTCAAACCATCCTTTACGTCCGATACAAATGGAGTCGTAGCGCTAATGACAGACACTCTCTACAACTATCCCGATAGTGTTGACAAGTCATTTGTCATGCGCATGCCAATGGGTATGAATATAATTATTGACATCTGGCATAGATATGAATTTGATTCATTTCAATCGGGTGGCGCAGTAGAGATTTCGGGCGATACCGGGCGCACATGGTTTAATGTAGTAGGCGCGTGTAACTATGCTTTGGGACCCGGAATTCTGACGGAGAATTTTTATTCCGATACCACGGTACTATGGAATGGTGTTTCTGCTTTCAGTGGCCAAAGCGCAGGTCGCCTATCCCGTTTTCAGCTCTTTTGGGGCTTGCCTTTAAAGACTACAATACCGGTTGACTGTCCTATTAGCCCCGATGTCCTGCTTGTACGTTTCCGCTTTATGAGCGACACGACTGCAGATACGTTAGCAGGATGGGTGATAGATTCGGTTAGAGCAGAATATGATTGGTATGCGGAGGGCGCAGTAGGAAGTATAGCTGGCGTAAGTATTATCTCCCCATTTCCCAACCCCTCAAAAGACGGTAAGTTCCTCTTTCCGGAGATCATCGAAGCGGAGAAGTATACCCTATCCATCCGCGACCAGCTTGGTAGAGTCATCCTCACGCGCCCTTATACCCGGGACGTGGACCTGGCCCCCCTGCCACCCAATTTGTATTTTTTCACAGTATCTGATGGGCGAACTAGGTATTCCGGGAAAATTGTGACCGGACCTTAAGCAGATCCCGCGCTTTTAAGAATACATTAAGACGTGGCGCTCAATCCTCGGCATATAATTTGCGTTTATAGAATCGCATTATAGCCAGATAAGGGCAATGCCCGCCTGTCATATAAGCGCCATCACTATTATTTATTACCTTTGGAGGTTAAGAATTTCCCGTACTGAATGGAAGAAATAGCTGCCGGGCCACTGCTTAGTGGCATCAATACACCCGACGACCTGAAGAAGCTGGACAAAAGCCAGTTAGTGCAAGTATGTAATGAGCTGCGACAGTTTATTATCGACTGTGTAAGCGTGCATGGCGGTCACTTCGGTGCCAGCCTTGGTGTAGTGGAGTTGACTGTAGCACTGCACTATGTGTTCAACACCCCGGACGATCAATTAGTTTGGGACGTAGGCCACCAGGCTTACGGCCATAAGATACTCACCGGCAGGCGCAAGATATTTCACACAAACCGTAAATATGGCGGGCTAAGCGGTTTTCCTAAACGGGGAGAAAGTGAGTATGATGCGTTTGGCGTAGGGCACTCTTCTACTTCTATTTCTGCAGCACTGGGTATGGCTATCGCCTCTAAATACAAAGGCGAAACACATCGAAAGCATATTGCAGTAATAGGAGATGGTGCCATGACGGCAGGCCTGCCTTTCGAGGCGCTTAACCATGCCGGTGTGAGTAATGCCGATGTGCTGATAATACTCAATGACAACAACATGAGCATAGACCCCAACGTGGGTGCGCTCAAAGAATATCTTACTGACATTACCACATCGCACACCTGGAACAAGCTGCGCGATGATGTGTGGAAACTGCTGGGCAAGCTGCCTGGCAAGGACGCACAGAAAATGGCTTCTAAAATTGAGGCGAGTGTAAAGGGTGTAGTGTCTAAGAGCAGTAACCTGTTCGAAGCGCTGGGCCTGCGCTACTTTGGTCCTATAGATGGTCACAACGTCACAAAGCTCACAGAAACGCTGCAGGGCCTGCACGACATACCGGGTCCTAAGCTGCTGCACATAAAGACAGTGAAGGGCAAGGGATATGATCTTGCCGAGCAAGACCAGACGCTGTGGCATGCACCGGGCACCTTTGACAAGATTACCGGTAAGATAAATAAGAAGATTGCTACCGTACCGGAACCTCCAAAATACCAGGACGTTTTCGGACATACTATACTGGAGCTGGCAGAAAAGAACCCCACGATAATGGGCATCACTCCTGCTATGCCCAGCGGTTGCTCGCTTAAGATAATGATGGATGCTATGCCTGACCGCGCCATAGACGTGGGCATCGCAGAGCAACATGCTGTTACAGTGAGCGCCGGTATGGCTACGCAAGGGCTTCGGGTGTTCTGCAACATTTATAGCTCTTTTATGCAGCGTGCATACGACATGGTGATACATGATGTGGCCATACAAAAGCTGCCTGTTGTCTTTTGCCTGGACCGTGCCGGTCTGGTGGGCGATGACGGCCCAACACACCATGGCGCCTACGACATAGCCTACATGCGCTGCATACCAAACATGATCGTGAGCGCGCCAATGAATGAAGCTGAGTTGCGAAACCTGATGTTCACAGCACAGCTACCGGAGCAGAAAATGCCATTTGTGATACGCTATCCGCGTGGACAAGGCGTGATGCCGCAATGGCGCACAGCGATGGAAAAAGTAGAAATTGGTACGGGCAGAAAAATATGTGATGGTAATGAAGTAGCAATTCTGACAATAGGCCATCCGGGCAATTTTGCAGTGTCTGCATGCCGTGAGCTCGCAACAGAAGACTTCTACCCCGCACACTACGATATGCGCTTTGTGAAGCCGCTGGACGAGCCAATGCTGCACGAGATAGCAAGCCGATACAACAAGATCATAACTGTAGAAGACGGCACTGTCGTAGGTGGCTTTGGCAGTGCTGTGCTCGAGTTCATGGCTGCGCACGGTTACACGCCGGAGGTGAAGATGCTGGGCATACCCGACCGCATAGTGGAGCACGGCAAGCCGGAAGAACTGCATCGTGAGTGTGGCTATGATGCGAAAGCGATAGCGGATGCTGTGCGGGAGATGGTGAAGAGTGGAGTGGTAGTATAACGGTTGGAATCTTGGACAGAACAATTTAAGAGGGCGGCTTCAAAACCGCCTCTTCTCTAAATACACTTCATGAAAAACCCACACCCTATTGAAGAACAATATTTCAGGGGAAACCAATTTGCCTGTGCAAATGGTCTACTCGCCTGGGGATTTGTACTTGCTTTTCCATTCATCTTATTCCTACTCGCAGATATAAAGGTAGCTGCTGTACTTTTCTTCATTTTCTTCTTTATACTCTTCCTTCCCATTTCTACGACGCTCAATTATTTCGGTATCCGCGATAATAGCATTGTGTTAAGAAACCATAACCTGCTGTGGAAAAGGCGACAGTACTATTTTGAAGACGTACAAACCATAATTTTTGAGAGGAAAGCACACAACAAACTTCTTACTGTAGTTATGAAGAGCGGCAAGAAAAAGCAGCACCAGGGTGCCAGCCTGGGCGATGCTCACTGGCTTTCCTTTAAGCAAGCTTTGCTAGCCAGAGGGATTGAAGTGGATGACAAGATAAATTTTGAAGAGTTGTTGGATCCACTGGCACGAAAATATTCTCGTCTGATGGTCCAACGTCTTTTGCTCTGGGCAATTTGCACAATGCCGGTTTCTTATTTTGTTACGACCTGGGTGAAAAAGACAGAAGGAATAATATTTCTGAGACTTTTGGTACTTGCCTTTGCCTTTGCGGTTTGTGGATATGCGATGAGAAGAGTGATGCGAACTACATCCCGTCAATATGAGCGGGCAAAGGCTGAACGAAATAACTCTGGTACTTTGCCGTAATTCGCCAGCTAATGGATGCCCCCAAACTATATACCGTCTACAAAAGGATCGCACCACTCTCAATAGCCATCTATTGGGTACTCTGGTTATTGCTCATCATCTGGTTTGCAGATATCACAGAGGCCTATCCCGACCTCAACGATTTCCTGGGCGTGCTCCTTATCATCAATGTTATTTGGGGGCCATTCTTCTTAGGGCAGTTGGTATCCCGGTTTAAGTGCATTGTTACCGTAAAGGCGGATGCGATTGTACACATAGATGCTGTTTCCCGCCACTCGCTCGTTCGCGATGACCATCCTGTGGTAATGCTGAAAGACGTGAATGAGATCAGTACCGGCCATGACCTGTTCGCTGGCAATTACATTGCATTGAGATTCCGGTACGGACATGTTACGCGACTCTATTCCAAACGATACATGTTCTCTAAGAATCCAGAGTTCTTCGATTTGTATGTGGCATTGAAGAACGCCTGGAACGGAATCGAGGAGACAGAAAAGGGAAAGATACGTACGGCTCATGAATGGGAAGGATCTGTAGGCGTGGCTCCTCTTCATGAATATACTCCTGTGAGCATACCAGTAAGTCCGGAGCCTACACATGCCCCTGCTACGCCCACCCCTGTTCCACAACCCGCTGCCGGCGTACGCTCTGCAGTACGAAGCGACAACGTCGTCAAACCTCAGCCGCAAACATTACAGAAGAAAACTGATACAGGTAACGGCATCACGATAGCTGCCGTCATTTTCTGTCTGTTCCTGTTGGGTATGGCATCGCTCATATCCTCTTATGAGGTGCCCGCCGGTCTCGACGGGGTGAGGGATACCCTCTACACAATGCTCATAATTATTGCCCTGATTCTAGGCGGCATTATTGTGGCGTCATTTGTTGGCAGGCATAAGCAAAGCGGGAAATAAGCGATTGTTTCTAATTGCTCACCTTCCTCGCAATCATCAACCCATCCCTTACCGGTAGTAGCAACTGTTCTACGCGCGGGTCTGTAGCTATCTTCTGATTGTAGGCATGCATAGAGCGGGCCGCTTTACCTTGCTCTTCAGTGGGTAGAATCACTTCGCCGTGAAACAAAACATTGTCGGCAACTATGTACCCTCCAACTGGCACCTTCTCGAACACAAGGTCATAGTACAGACTATAGTTGCCCTTGTCTGCATCTATGAACACAAGGTTGAACGGATAGTCGAGCGTAGGGATAATGTCTGCTGCCTTGCCGATATGTTGCGTGATTGCTGATGTGAGTCCCGCATCCGCAATATAGCTTGCTGCCATTCCGGTAAGCTCGTTGCTTACGTCTATAGTGTGCAGGTGGCCACCCTGCTGCAGGCCCTGCGCCAGGCAAATAGCAGAGTAGCCTGTAAATGTGCCCAGCTCCAGCACATACTTTGGCTTTATCATATGGCTCAGCATTTGCAGCAGAGCACCTTGTATATGCCCTGAGAGCATGCGTGCATCGTGCCGGGTGCTTGTCGATCGGTTTAGCGCAGCCAGCACATCAGTTTCAGGCGTTGTAAATGACTCCGAGTATTTTTCTATTTCTTCCGATACAAGTGTATGCGCCATAGCTAGAAGTTCGGTTGCAGCTTGTTGTGTGTATAGAATTCGCTGAAGTAGCCCACCACTTCGTCTGCAGTGTCAAATATCTTTATCATCTCCAGGTCGCCGGGACTAATGTTCTGTTCAGTCTCCTGCATTGTTTCGCGCATCCAGTTGAACAGGCCATTCCAGTAAGCCGAACCCACACATATCATGGGCGTCTGTGTGAACTTGCGCGTTTGGATAAGTGTTGCCACTTCAAAAAATTCATCCATGGTACCCCATCCACCCGGCATCATTATGAAGCCCTGCGAATACTTGGTAAACATAACCTTGCGCACAAAGAAGTAGTCAAAATCAATGGAGGTCTCCTTGTTGATATACATATTGCTGTGCTGCTCGAAGGGTAGCTGGATATTCAGCCCCACCGAGCGCCCTGCTGCCATGTGTGCACCTTTATTTGCCGCTTCCATAATGCCCGGTCCACCACCGGTGATAATGCCGAAACCTTCTTCTGAAAGGCGTTTGGCAATATCCACAGTAAGGTCATAATATTTATGCCCTGGCTTGGTACGCGCAGATCCGAATATGGATACGCATGGCCCTATACGTGCCAGTGCCTCAAATCCCTGTACGAACTCTGCCATTATCTTAAATATCTGCCAGCTCGAATGTGCTCTTGTCTCCGCCCAGTCGCGCGTTTTTATTGCGCTGATCTGATCCCTCATAATTCTGTAGTTATTTGTTTGTTGCCTCGATGAGCAAATAAGTGTAAAAGTAAAAAAGTAACAAGTGCGTTGATGATAAGCAGCTCCACGCCTATTTTGTAACCATGGAAAATAGAATTGGAAATAGCATTCACACGCTCGGCCGTTTCAGGGCTGAATTTCAGTTTGTCGGCATACCAGCCTGAATTATTGAACAGATCCAGGACAAGTGTAATGATGAGTGCTGCGCTGCATATCCAGATGGCCAGGCCATTGCGGATATCTTTTTTGGTAAGAATGCCGAAAGCAAATAACCCCAGCAGCGGTCCATAGGTAAAACCAGCCATCTTCAGCAGGATATCTATTAGCGATCCATTGTCTACCATGCGGAAGAAAAACACGCAGAGCAAAAAGACAATAGCGAAAACGTTATGGACAATGAGACGGGTTCTTTTCTGCTGTGCTTCCGTGAGCTTGTCACTCTTACGAATGCCCAGCACATCAATGCAAAACGAAGATGTGAGGGCCGTGAGTGCACCATCTGCACTGGGGAATACTGCCGAGATAAGCCCTATCATAAAGCAGATGGTAATGAAGAACGGCAGCCCCCCGCTAATGGCAATGGTTGGAAAAAGATCATCGCCCACTGTCACGAGCCCCTTTGAATTTCCATATAAGTAGAGTAGCCCTCCCAGCAGCAGGAACAGGAAATTCGCTATCAGCAGGATAAAACAAAACACGACCATGTTCTTCTGCGAATCTCTGAGATTGCTTACGCTAATATTTTTTTGCATCATCTCCTGGTCCAGCCCGGTCATAGCAATTGTAAGAAACGCACCACCCACAATTTGCTTCAGGAAGAATGCAGGGCTCTTTACGTCCGTTTCAAACATATGTGTATACCCTTTATCGCGCATGGCCGTCCACGTGCTTCCGAAGTCAAGCTGCAGCGTGTGCATGATATAGAATACACAGATCACCAGCGCTAGTAGCATAAAAGTGGTTTGCAGCGTATCAGTCCACACAATGGTCTTTACGCCACCGCGGTACGTATACAGCAAAATGAGCCCCAGGATAATGATGGCAGTGAGTTCAAAAGAAATACCCATGCCCTCCAGCACAAATTTTTCCAGCACCTTTATCACCAAGTACAGACGCAGCGTAGCTCCCAGTGTCCGTGAAAGAATAAAGAATATCGCTCCCGTCTTGTAGGCATTTACGCCCAGCCTTTTTTCAAGGTAGGTGTAGATCGATGTCAGCTGCATCCGGTAGTAAACTGGCAAAAGAATATAGGCCACCGCAAAGTAACCCAGCCAGTAGCCCACCACCACCTGGAAATATCCAAAGCCGGCCTTGCCCACCGTCCCCGGTACAGACACGAACGTCATGCCCGATAGAGATGTACCTATCATGCCGAAGGCCACCAGCCACCACTTGCTATTGCGATTACCAATGAAAAACGATTCGTTATCAGAGTTGCGCGAGGTGTAAAAGGCTATGCCCAGCAGCAATGCGAAATAAGCAAGAATGATGAGTAGCAGTATGGTAGAATTCATATTGGAAGAAAAAAGGCTTTGCCGAAGCAAAGCCTGAAATTATGTCTTATTTAGAAACTTTCTAAAAGCCTGCAGCTATACCAAACCGCATAGTGGGCCATCCTTTCGGGTAGGGACTGTATTTGCCCTGCAGCACATCGTAGAACAATTCGCCATAAAAACAAACACGACCGCCCAGAGGCTGTTTTATGCCAAGGCCGGCAAGCAATGCGCTGTTGTTGTATTTGAAAGTGGTTTCATTGAATTGTCCTTTATTATCCAGCGGGTAACGCTGGGTAATTATGTCATATTCATATGTGGCATTGATAAAGAAGTTCCTGTACACGAAGTAACGGGCCCATACGTTCGGGTATATGATGTTCTGATACACGTAGTGAATGTCATCGTAGGGCGCCTTGGTATAAAGATAACCGCAGCCCACGCCTGCATAGAAATGATCTGCAAGCCGATAACCAACTATAGGAGAAGCGCCCAGGCGAGCAAAACCACCTCCGATGCCTACCGTGGCACCGCCACCAAGCACCAGCTTGTCCGGGTCAAATCCGCTCTTTTTCTTGTCGTTCTTATAATTGGTTTTGCCGGAGCTGTTATACACTTCCTGCGCCATTGCTCCTGAAAAACCCGCCAGCAGCAAAACAAACAAAACAACTTTCCTCATAACTGATTTTTCTGTACACGAAGTTACCGATATTTATAATTCAAGTTTACCCCCCAAGGCCCGCATCCTAACATTTAACAAGGCCAGCTTACAATATATCTGGCGGTGCGCAATTGATTTGAACTCATAATTAATATTATGCTTATACAGAACATCCAGGTAGCCACAGACGCCATAGTCCTTACAGGAAATGGAGACAATATGCGGCTATTGCTGATAAAGAGAAAATATGACCCCTATAAGGGTATGTGGGCGCTACCCGGAGGCTTTGTTGAAGATGATGAAGAGCTGGAAGCCGCAGCAATACGGGAACTGGAAGAAGAAACGGGGCTGAAAGTAAACGCGATGGAGCAGCTATATACGTTTGGTAAAGTAGGCAGGGATGCGCGCGGACGCACTGTGACCGTAACCTATTTTACAGTCATTGACGATGCAGATTACTCCGTAGCCGGGGCCGACGACGCTGCGCATGCCGAGTGGGTGCCGGTAAAGGACATCACGGAGCTTGCCTTTGACCATATGGAAATGCTCGAGATGGCACTAAAACGGATTGGTGCCGTCTAGTTTACCAGTGTGTCAACGTTACATGCTCAGTACCCGACGTATTCGCAACTCTCAACAGGTAGTTGCCCGACGGTAATTTTTCTCCCGGTATCCGGGTTGCATTTTTGCCACCTATACCCTTCCAGATAACACGTCCTTCCAGGTCCATAAGTGCAAGCCCGGTATCTTCAGGAAGGTCTTTTATTTCCCAGTAGTCCTCCGCAGGATTTGGCTGGATCTTAATGTTGTGTTTTTCAATACTGCCAATACCCAGCGATGCGTCTTTCGTTATAGTACCCAAAGTGCGCAGCAGCGTCCGCGCATTCGTATTGAGATAAACATTGGTAACGGTGGATGACCAGTCGAATGAGAATACCTGCGTATCTATGCTATTGTAGACCTTAATGAAAGTGTCCAGGGAGCCTGCACGTAAATGTACTTCTACCGGTGTGCTGAAGTGATTTGTGTAAGACGGACACGTTTGCGACTGCATCAGTTTCACATATACAGTACTGCCCACCTGGTTCCAGTTGGCACGATAGGTAGGATAGCCACGTCCATATATCCATTGGCTAAAGAAAGTATCAAGGCTAAATCCGTAAAACGTTTCTGCAATAGTCTTAAAGTCTTCAGTAGTAGCATTGCCAAATGAGTACGTCGACTGGTATTCGCGCAGGGTATTGAAGAATGCGTCGTCATTGGGGGCCATGTACCTGAGCGTATTGATGATCATTGCCGCCTTAGGATATTGATTCCTGGTGAACAGGCTATCGCTGGTAGTTGTGTCGTTTACATAGGTCATGCCACACGGCTGGCTAATGACCTGGCTAATGAAGCCCTGGCGCAGCGAAGTAGCTGCAGCCTCTCCCCAGAAGTGCTGCAGGAAAAGGTTTTCGCCATACGTAGCAAACCCCTCACTAAGCCACATGTGCCGCCAGGATTTGTAAGTCACATGGTCGCCAAACCATTGATGCATCAGTTCATGCGCGATCGTTGTAGTGTTCGTAACGCCTATGGTGGTCATAGTTTGGTGTTCCATGCCACCTGATAGTGTCGTATAGCACATGCCATACTTTTCCCTCCAGAACGGATACCGGCCAACAAGCGTAGAGAAATAGTCTATCATCAGCGCAACACTATCAAAGTTGGCCTTGTATGCAGGGTTGAAGGTGGCTGTGTCCATGAAAAAATTCTGAACCAGGGTTGTATCCGTACTGCCCGTGTAGTGCACTGCCGAGCGATACTCGCTGTATTTGGCAATGGCAATAGAGATCAGGTAATAATCTATAGGGTAGTTTGTTTTCCAATGATAGGTCCACAGGCCGGGTGTGGAGGTCATGTCCACGTTCACTAGGCGCCCGCAACTTCCGTCCACCACATCAGCTGGTACGGTTACAAACATGTCTACAGAGTCGGCCTGGTCCAGTACAGATTGCTTGCACGGCCACCAGTTCAGCGCCACCCATGGGTCACTTACCGTAAATACCATGTGTGTACCGCCGAGCGAAGTTGTGTGTGTTATCCCGTTGAAAAATCCGCCTCCTGTTGGGGGCATGCCGTGATAATAGATCTGCGCTGTAAAGGTGCTGCCGGCGGTCAACGGTGTGCCCGGCACTATCTTTCGCACAGGTCCGGCACCGGTCACGGTTGCAGGCGCCCCATTGAATTTTGCTGAGTCTATTGTGAGCGCAGGGCTAAGCTCAAATACATATTCACTCATAGTGGCAGCGGTCACCCGCGCCGTAGTGATCACGTTCGATGGAAGAATGTAGATAGACGTGTCGTGTATCTCCAGGTGAAACTCCAGGTGAGAGATGTCATACGCATCCTCGCCCGGGTCCAGTAGCGTGGTTTTCGCCTGTGCCTTTGCTGCATTCTTCTTGCGGTCAGCGCAATAATTGCCGGCATAGATGGTCGTACTTAGCCCAAGCAATACCAGGAGCGACAATGCTATCTTCTTCATAATTCACCAATATCATAGCAAATTAATGTATTTCGTCAAGATGCAGATGGGATAGTGAATCGGAGAGTCGCCCCTGGGGGGAATCAGCGCCTTGGCTACAAAAGAAGAAGTATCTTTTCTATGATATTAGGGTCGGCCGCATTTAGCCAGTTATACTCTTTGTCCTTACGAAACCAGGTCAGCTGTCGTTTCGCATAGTTGCGCGTGTGCTGTTTTATTTTTTCAATTGTAGCGGGTAGCGAGCTATTGCCGTCAAAATGGTCATATAGCTCTGTATAGCCGACCGTATTCAGGTTCTTCAGGTGCCTGTATGGCAAAAGGCCTCTTACCTCCGCCTCCAGGCCATCCGCCATCATTTGGTCTACTCGGGCATTTATGCGTTCATACAGTAGTTCGCGCGGCAGTTCAAGGGCCACTTTCACTATACGAAATGGTCTTTCCTTGCCGGTGCCTGTTCTGAAAGCAGTAATACTCTTTCCCGTGGCGCGCATAAAAGAAAGTGCGCGCAGCAGGCGTGCTGGGTTGTGAATTTCACCCGCGGCATAGAACTCCGGGTCTTCAGATGCCACAGCATGTTGCAGCCAGCCTATGCCAAACTTTTCATACAGAAATTCTGTTTCTTCCACCACAGTTTTGTCAACAGCGGGCATTTCGTCAAGGCCAGAGCAGAGTGCCTGTATATACAGGCCGGTACCACCGCATACCACCGCATAGTCGTGCTTTTCAAAGGTCCGGGATAGCGTGCTCAGTCCAAATGTCTCATAATCGGCAGCCGTGAAGTGGGTGTCGATGTCTAGATTATCAATAAAGTAATGGGTAACTGTTGCTAATTCTGCAGCAGAAGGTTTTGCTGTTCCTAGGGTCATGCCCTTGTAGCATTGGCGGCTATCGGCAGATAGTATCTCTGTTCCCAGCTTTTGAGCAAGGGATATCGCTACAGCCGTTTTACCCACCGCTGTGGGACCGGCTATCACAATTACGGTCTTTTCTGCAGCACCCACGGAATCTATTTACAGTGCACCTCTTCCCGGCGGTCGCACTGTATGTTTTGTTTAGTTGGCTAATATTCGTCGCCTCCTGTGTCTTCGGTATAGGTCTCTTCACTGCCCCCCTCATCTTCGCCCTCATTGCCGAAACCTTCAGCCATTTCCTCAGAACCAAGGTCATACTTCTCCTCTATCTCCATTATTTTGTCCGCGGCAACACCCTTTATTCCATATTGAGCGGGTGCTATACCTTCCTTTCGCAGCACAAACGGGTAAACCCTCCGGTACACCTCATCCTTGCTCACGCCTATTAGCTCCACCAGGAAGGTCCACTTCTTCTTAGGGTCAAAGACATAGACAAACTTCTGATCAGGCAGAGCAATGAGTGCAGACACAGGCGTTTTGATCATAGACAGGGCCGGGGCATCTTTCTTATTGGTCAGCACTTCTGAATTCAGCTCGCGGCCACGAGACCATTTTTCGTCACTTACAAAGAACGAAGAGCTGTGCTTCCCGTCAAATTCATATGCCTTCATGATTGCGCCATGAAAATCCATGAAAGTCTGGTTACCCTGGATTTCTATATCCCGGTATATCTGGTCGTCGTCTTCCCAATAAACCCTGAAACGAAGAATTGCCATTTTTTGTGATGCAAGATGATAAATACAGGCGATGACAGAGGTTGTCGCCTTGTTTGAGGTGTAAAATTAATCAATGCACGGTATAATCTGAGAAAACAGAAAATATCAATAGTAACGGAATTTTACCACATGCGCCTCGGCGTCCTCCAAACCTTCAATAGGATAAACGCAAACAACATACCCCCCAGGTGGGCAAAGTGAGCAACGTTATCACCTGCCGAGTTCTGAATGCCTGAGAAAAGCTCGATAGCAGCATAGGCCGCCACCATCCATTTAGCCTTGATCGGCATAGGAGGGAATATGAGAAAAAATTCCAGGTTAGGCAACAGATAGCCTACCGCAAAAAGCAGACCGTATACTGCACCTGATGCACCCACAGTTGCCTCATTTATCTGGCTCAGATAATATTGGTTTATGCTACGCACTGCAGCCAGGGCATACTCCGACGAGTTACCGCCGGAACGCCAGGCATCTATCAGCCCATGATCTACCAGCCCGCGCGAACGTAGAAATTGCGCATACGCCTCTACCGTCGGGTGCTCCTGGAACTGCATGAATGCTGCATGCAAGCCGTTGAACTGAAATCCCAGGACCGAAAGATGAAGGAATGCAGCACCCAGGCCGCATATGAGATAAAACATTAAAAAACGTTGAGCGCCCAGCATATTCTCCACCAGCGAGCCGAACATCCACAGCGCAAACATGTTGAAAAAAATGTGCGTGAGATTGGCATGCATGAACATGTGGGTAAAAAGCTGCCACCACTTAAACAATGGCGATTCCCAATAGTGCAGCGCAAACCAGGTGTCCACCGTGTCTCCCACCACATTCTGCAGCAGGAATACCAGAACATTAATGATAATGAGGTTTTTTACGACAGGGGGCACCTGCTGAAAACGACCGAAACTTGCCATTCTGCAAATGTAAACACAAAGTGACGATACGGTAATGTTGCGCGTGGCCACCAGGTACTCATGCCACCCCGGCAATCCATAATTAACGATGCTGTAACTTTACATAAGAGGGCTTAACACCTCGTCGGACTGACTTGAAATACACAAACCTCAACGGAAAAATTGAAGCAGTGTCAGAAACACCGCATTTCAGCAATGCGGCTTTCCGCTATGGGATGGGCCTGTTCGAAACCATGCTGGTACGCGACGGCGCCATCCGGTTCGCACAGTCGCATTGGGATCGGCTCTTTGCTGGTATGACGGCATTGGGGTTCGATATTCCGGTCCTTTTTACAAAAGATTACCTGGAGGAGCAAGTCTTAAGAACCGTAAACAGAAACGGTCTCCAAAGCCTATGCAGGGTGAGACTGCAGATTTTTGGAGCAGGCGGCGGTCTCTATGACCGGGAGCACAACCGGCCACTTTTTTTGGTAGAGTGTTACAGCCTGTCCCCGGAGATACTGCAATTCAACGAAAACGGCCTGGAGGTCGGCATTGCTCATGGTCTCGCAAAGGCGAACGATGCCATCTCCAATTTCAAAACCACCAGCGCATTGGTCTATGCCATGGCGGCGCAGGTGGCAAAGCAGCAAAAATGGAATGACGCACTAATCTTAAACACAGCCGGAAATATTATAGAAAGCACCATCGCAAACATTTTCTGGGTCAAGGGATCTGTGCTATCTACGCCGCTGCTTAGTGAAGGCTGCGTGGCTGGTGTCATGCGGCGACATTTGCTCGAGACCATCCCGGGCATCAGCGAGGAAATATTGACCCCAACCGTGCTCGCAGAAGCCGACGAGGTGTTCCTGGCAAACAGCATCAGGGGCATCCGTTGGGTTGGTCGCTTCGGTGACCGTAAGTATAGCAATGCATTTAGCCGACAGTTGTTTACATCTTTACCATAATCAATTGTGCATGGCTTTTTTCTTCGCTACATTTGTATAGATCATACAAATCACCCATCATGAAAAGACTTTTGCTTGTCGCCGGTATGTTACTTGGCCTGTCTCCGCTCCGCGCACAGACAGGATTTGGCGTAGAAGTGGGCTATAATCTCTCAAGCTATTCTATCAAGTCTGGTGGCGCAATGATACCCACCGATATGCGCTACGGCGGACGAATCGGTGCGCTTTCTGATATTGCCATCAACGACAATGTCTACTTTCAGCCCGGCCTGTATTACGTATCAAACGGCTTTAAGTCCAATATTGCCGGCGGCAATCAGAGCTACCGTATCAACACAATCGAGATTCCGCTGAACATAGAGTACAAGATAGGGATGCTGGGCACCAACCGCGTCTTTTTAGGTGCTGGCCCATATTTTGGTTGGAATAAAGATGGCAATGTGCTGGTACACACAAGTGTGGTAGACTCTCGCCGCGACCTTATGTTCGGTGCCGGCAAAGGAAATGACTTCAAGGCAGTAGACCTCGGTGCGGGGGTCAACGTAGGCTTCCAGCTCACAGCAGGTCTCTTCGCACGCCTGCGTGGACAGATGGGAATTGCAAACCTGGACCCTTCCGGCGCAAACGATAGTTACGCGCGCAACTACAGCTTCGGTCTTTCTGTTGGCTACTTGTTCTACATGCGCAATAGCAACGGCACATTGAAGATAAACCGCAACAGGCACCCTCATGAGGTGCAGCGCCCCGGCAGGAAATAACTTTTTTCTGCAATTAAATAAATTTAGTTTTTCTACATTTTAACGTTTTTTCCACATTCCTATTCAAAAAATCGTTACATTTGCAACCCGGGTTTTTGACCGGTGTTGTATATGAAAGCTTTACACCATATTCTCACAAAGGCAATGCTCGTAATAGCATTGATGGTGTCTGTGCATTCATCACAGGCACAGAACCGTGGCTACATTGCCGACCATAAAATACTGGCGCTACTCCTTTCAGAGCGCTATGGCATACCCGCGTCTGTTATACTGGCCGTGGCTGCAGTAGAGTCGTCTGGTGGCGCTGGGCCGGCTGCGCGCGTACTGAATAATCATTTCGGCATAGTAGGAAAAAACAACTATGTGAACAGCAGGGGTCACAAAAGCCGATACAAGCAGTACGATAACGAATACGCTTCCTACATCGATTTCTGCGATATGATTTCCCGGAAACGGTTCTATAAGCGACTTAAGAACAATGATGACCCAAACCTATGGGTCAAGGCGATGAGCAGCGCCGGCTACTCAGAGGTACCTGAAGAGTGGGAGCAGAAGATTTTCTCCGTGCTTCGCTCAAACAAGCTGTGATCGGTTACACAACCACTCACCAATTCCTTTCGACCAATTTGTGACACGTATCCTGATGCGGTTGCGCTAATTTTGCGGAAAATTTTCTCCGTTGATCGACCACAAGAGAAAAGCAGTTGCCTGGTGGCTCATTGCCGGCATACTCATGATTATCGTTGAGTTCATTATGGGCGGCGTCACCCGGCTCACCGGCTCGGGTTTATCCATCACCGAGTGGAAGCCTATTATGGGTGCCATTCCTCCGCTCAACGAAGCTGACTGGAACAAGGCTTTCGACAGCTACAAGAACATTGCGCAGTTTAAGTATCTCAATAGCCATTTTACCCTTGGCGATTTCAAATTCATCTTTTACTGGGAGTGGTCTCATCGCTTATGGGCGCGCATGCTGGGCGTTGTTTTTGCCATCGGTTTCGCTTATTTCTTCTTCCGCAAGTACTTTGAAAAATGGATGATCAGGCCGTTCATCATCCTGTTCATCCTCGGCGGCGTGCAAGGCTTTATCGGGTGGAAGATGGTGTCCAGCGGGCTCAACGATACCGAATTGTATGTGAAGCATACCTGGTTGGCTACCCACTTCCTTTCTGCACTCACACTCATGTGCTACACACTATGGTTTGCGCTTAAGTTGTTGGTGCCGGAGGAAAGGCGGGTGCACGCCCGCCCACTTTTTGGCGGCACACTGGGCATAGTTCTGCTGCTATATGTGCAGCTGGCATATGGGGCATTTATGGCCGGGCTTCATGCGTCAAAGTCCGCGCCCACCTGGCCCACTATCAATGGCGACTGGGTGCCGGCCGGCATGGCTGCGCGCAGCTTCATAAGCAATCCCATCAATGTGCAGTTCATGCACCGTGGTCTTGCTTACTTGTTACTGTTAGCCATCCTTGGATGGTTTTTCTACACATCCCGTGTGGCAAAGGAAAATCCGGCCTCGCTTCTTGGTAAAACACGCTGGTGGCCATTGGTCGTGGTGTTGCTGCAGGTTACCCTCGGCATCATCACTGTACTTAGTGCGCCGCTTATTGTCTTTGCGAAGTTCGGCATGTACGAGTGGCTCGCAGAGGTTCATCAGTTGGTTGCCATGTTCCTGCTTATGGCCGTTGTCGTGAATCTTTACCTCGCCAAACCGTCTGGTAGCCAGGCCCGTGCTTAGCTCTGTGGTGATGCCGGAAGTACCTATCAATAACTGTACATCTTCGTTTGCGTCAAACTGTACCTGCACCCGAATGTGCTTTATCATGATATTTGTGCATTATGGAAGGTTCCCTCGTTTATCGCCGTGCGGTTACTGCAGACCTCGATGGTCTGCATATCGTTAGTAAGAATTCCTTTGGACAATATAAGGACCACCTCACCGAAGAGGGCTGGCAACAGCTAAACACAAACCTGCAAAACAAGAGCAGGATCGAAGAGATTGAACAGAAGGCGCAGATTGTTGTTTGCTGCGACGGAGCTACAATAGTAGGTATGGCATTCCTTGTGCCTCACGGTAACCCGGATGATATCTATGATGAAAGCTGGTGCCACCTTCGAATGGTAGGCGTGCTCCCGGGTTACGGTGGGCGCGGCATCGGCAAAAAGCTCACGGAAATGTGCATACAGCAGGCTCGGGAGAATGGCGAAACTACAATGGCGCTGCACACTTCAGAATTGATGCACGCGGCGCGCCATATCTACGAAAGTCTGGGCTTTACCATATTGAAGGAGATTCCTGCTCGTTTTGGAATGCGTTACTGGCTTTATACAAAACAGCTCTGATCAAAGAAGACCATGAACGACATAACCTTACATATAGCCACTGTCGAAGACGCTGAAGACCTGGCAATATCTCGTGTGCATTTTCTAACAGAGCTTGTGGGTCAGCAGCCACAGCCAGATGCAGACGGCCTCACTCAGGAACTAGTCGCCTATTTTAGAAACGCAGTAGCAGCTCAGCAGTATGTAGGCATAATAGCCCGGCGAGGCGACAAGCTCGTGGCCACTGGCGGTATGGTCTTCCGTGAGCAGCCCGGTAGTTTCAAAAACCCGTCCGGAAAAACAGCTTACATACTCAACATGTATACCATACCCGGCTTCAGGCGCCGCGGCATCAGCAGTTCTGTAATGGAAAAGCTTATGGAAATTGCTCAGGGCAAAGGCTACAGTTTCTTTGAGCTTCATGCAACCCCCGATGGAGAACCAATGTACAAAAAGCTTGGATTTTACAAGCACAGCGAACCCACCTACCGCAAAAGCACGCGAACAACTATTCAAATGTAGAATGTCTCATAGGGGCTGCCTGTAGCATTGTCTGCAACTATCAGCAGGGTTTCTTCCAGGTGCCAATGTTCCGCCACACGTCTTTGGGCACACTGTCCACCGTCATGTTGTTATGTAACCATTGTCACAAACGAAGTTGGCAGGCTGACGCATCTTTGCGCTACAATTCACTGAAACAACTAAAACTCGTAATAATGGAAAACACAGAACAAATTACATCTATGCCCCGCATTGGCGACAAGGCACCTTCATTTACTGCGGTTACAACACAGGGCAATATCAACTTTCCTGCAGACTATTCAGGCAAGTGGGTAATACTCTTCAGCCACCCGGCAGACTTTACACCCGTTTGTACTTCAGAGTTTATGACGTTTGCGAAGATGGAGCCGGAGTTTGAGGCGCTCAACTGTAAACTGGTGGGTCTTTCGGTCGATGGTCTCTACAGCCACATTGCATGGCTGCGCACCATCAAGGAAAAGATTGAGTTCAATGGTATGAAAAACATTGAAGTCAATTTCCCACTCATTGAAGACATTACCATGGAGGTGGCTAAAAAATATGGCATGATACAGCCGGGCGAAAGCTCTACAAAGGCAGTGCGTGCAGTGTTCTTCATAGATCCTAACGGCACTATTCGTGCCATCATTTATTATCCGCTCTCTATGGGCCGCAACTTCCAGGAATTGAAGCGTGCACTCATTGCAATGCAAACTGCCGACAAGCATGCAATCGCCACCCCCGCCGACTGGGAGCCGGGTAAGGACGTGATCGTACCCACAGCAGGTTCTTGCGGTGTGGCAAAAGAGCGCATGGACAACAAGAGCGAAATGACCTGTCACGATTGGTTCTTCTGCACTAAGCCGCTGCCGAAGGAAAAGATTGACCTGGGTTGATACGATCGGGATTTGAGTTAAATCCAGGCACGGGCCGGCTGGCAATTTGCATAGTCCGGCCCGTGCTTAGCTTTATAATGCGTCTGCTATGTGCGGCAGCTTATTGTTGGAAGGTCGGGAGGCCTTTTTTACAATGGCCGCTCGCCTTATCTTGCAGTCATGCCATACCGCGAAACCTTTGATGCTGCTGCCCTTGCAGGGGCACCACTCACGCGCGACGAATATGAAGAATGTTCCTTTCGTGGTTGCGACCTGTCTGGCAAAGATTTGTCCAACTACAGGTTCATTGATTGCGCCTTCGACCAGTGCAATCTTAGCAACGCGCACCTTGCGAAAACGGTATTCAGCAACGCTGTGTTTTCAGAATGCAAGCTGCTCGGCCTTCGCTTCTCAGACTGCAGCCCGTTTGGTATTTCGCTCTCTTTCACCGGCTGCAAGTTGGATCATGCCTCGTTCTTCAACCTGAAGATTCCCGGCACAGTTTTTCGCAATTGTGACCTACGCGAAGCAGACCTCACCGGTTGCGATCTCACCGGTGCTACATTTGCCGAATGCGACCTTACAGGAGTGACTTTCGATAACACGAATATTTCCAGGGCCGACCTTCGCACCGCACAGAACTACATTGTCGACCCCGAACAGAACCGCATAACTAAAGCGAAATTCTCAGTGCCGGCAGTCGCGGGCCTTTTAGCGAAATACAATATTGAGATCGATATCCACTAGATACACCATGCTCTACATCACACAACTCATTTACATCCACCCTGGCCAGGAAGCATCATTTCTTGAGTTTGAAGAACATGCAATACCGCTGATCGCAAAATATGAGGGCGAGCTGCTGCTCCGTACTCGCGGAGGACAGAAGGTAGAAGGCTCCATGGAGCAGCCATTCGAAATCCACCTCGTTTCATTCCCTTCGTCGGCACATTTCGAAAGGTTTATACAAGACGATGGGCGCAAAGCCTTTTTGCGGCTAAAGGAGCGCTCCGTAAAAGTATCGTTGCTTATTGCCGGCGAGAAGCTGGGCTAACTATTTCCCCGATAGCGCAATTCTGGGATGGAAATTGATGAATAGAATTTTGTTTCATCTGGGCGTTTTGTTTTGCTGTTTCGAAGGTTCTTTTCGTTCGTTTGCGTCCCAATATGGGCAGAGGCTCAGGGTGTCTCTTTTGACTTTTTTTATTTCTCATGCGTTTATCCTGCTTTATGGTTCTGGGGACACACCCGTATAGGAGGCGATCTGCTATTTGTTAAGTAGTTGAATTTCAATTATTTGAAATAAACATATCCACATTCTATCCCTGTATGGCTCGGGCCACCGTGTCACACAATAGCTTTGTGACCCGGTCTGGAATTGTGAAGAAATCTTTAAAATAAACTAAGGAAACAATTTTTACGAAAAACGTTTCCATAGTTTTGTGCCCGAATATGGAAGTACTGGAGAAAATATTGACGTCGTCCATTGAACTTTTTAGCCAATACGGCTTTAAGTCAATTACCATGGATGACATCGCGAGGAGGGCAGGCATATCGAAGAAAACACTATATCAGCACTTTGCCAATAAGCATGAGGTAGTGAACGAGTCGGTTACCTGGTACAAAAACAACACTACTGAAAACTGTGCAGTAGTGCTGGGACAATCAGAGAACGCAGTTGAGGCCATGGTGAAGATCCTTGCATTTTTTGATGGTCTTTATAAACGGCTCAACCCGATGGCCATTTTTGAAATGCAACGGTTCTTCCCGGATGCGTATAAGAAATTTCGCGATCTGCTTATAGACCGCGATGTGACCATGGTACGGGAAAACATAATGCAGGGCATCAAGGAAGGTTACTACCGGGCCGATGTGAATGCAGGACTGCTGGCACGCTACCGCATAGAAACATCACTTATGGCCTTGCAGCCAAACCTGATGGTGAGCGATCGCGAAAGCCTGATGAGTGTGGCGCTGGAAATTGGCGAACACTTCATGTATGGACTCATGACCCCAAAAGGAATAGAACAATACAAAAAATACAAAGAACAATACTTAAAGCAACCAATACCAGTAATATGAGGAAACTATATATAGCGCTGTTCAGCGCAGCACTCATTTCCGCCTCAGCACATGCGCAGCAACCGGTCAAACTTAGCTTAGACGATTGCATGAACTATGCGCTGAAGAATAACTATACTCTGAAGAATGCACACCTGGATGTGTTGATTCAACAGGAGCAGGTGAAGCAAACTACTGCCGCTGCATTACCACACATAAATGGTAAGCTGGATTGGAGTCACTTCCTGGACCCGCAATACTCATTCTTTGGTGCCAGAGCGTTCGCCTTTGGTCTCTCCGATTCTGCGCTGAATGCGATTCCCAAAGACCAGGTATCAAGGATTCCGTTTACCATCCCTTATACGGTAAATACAAGTGCTACAGTGGCGCAAACCATTTTTGATGGTAGTGTGTTGGTAGCATTACAGGCAAGGAACACCGTTATGGATCTTGCGCGCGAAAATGAGAAGCGGACAGTTCAAGACGTGAAATACAATATCTACAAGGCATATAACGCGCTCACAATTGCACACAAGCAATTCGATCTTGTAAGTGGCACGCTTGTATTGGCTAGGGAATTGCAAAACGACTTGATCAAGACACGCGAGGCAGGATTTGCAGAGAAAATTGATGTAGATAGGACCGCAGTGCAGATCAACAATCTCGCTACAGACAGCATGAGGTTATACAATATGCTCTCTATTTCAGAGCAAATGCTGAAGTATGCGATAGGTATGGACATCAATACACCCATTGTACTGATTGACACTTCTATAGACAAGAAGACCGCCGGAATGGTAGCACTACTCAACGACAGGACAGACTATGCTCAATTGCCGGAATATTCTTCTTTGCTCATCGCACTAAAGCTGAACGAGTTCAATCTGAAACGCTATAAACTGGCAGCTTTACCATCGCTATCTGGTTTCTACAGCTACGGTTTTAATACCGGCCAATATACTGGCAGTAAAGTGCTAAACAGAGACCAATACCAGAAATATTCGTTGGTGGGCGTATCTCTTAATGTGCCGATATTCAACGGCTTTGCCAGGGTACATCAAACTCGCGAGGCGCGTCTCACTGTTGAGAAAACACAGAATACTATTGAATTCGTAAAACAATCTATCGATTTCCAGGCCACAGCTTCGCGTACTAATCTAAGGAACTCCCTGCTTCAGGTACAAAGCCAAAAGCGCAACATGGAACTGGCAAACAGCGTTCTGGAGCTGGCACAAAAGAAATACAAAGAAGGTGTGGGCAGCAATATAGAAGTGACAAATGCGCAAACGGAAGTTCTGCGTTCTCAAAACAATTACTTCGCCGCAATGCTTGACGTGGTTAACTCTGAAGCAGACCTACGCAAAGCACTCGGGCTCCTCAAATAAGTAACAGCTTTCTACTTTCTACTAACGACTTTCTACTAAATAAACAATCAAACACACTATAAAATGAAACGTTCATATTTATTCCTGGTTCCGGCAATCGTTCTCGCATCATGCGGCGGAGCAAACAGCGGTGGCGACCTTGCCAGCCTTAAAAAACAACGCGCTGAAATAGACGCAAAGATCAAAACACTTGAAGCCTCGTCTAAGGACACCACTGGCGGCAAGACTACAGCCGTATCTGTCTTGGATCTTCAGCCAACGACTTTCAATGCCTTTATCGAAGTGCAATCGCAGATTACCGGAGACGAGGTTGTTAACGCTACTGCGCGTAGCCAGGGAGTCATCAGTAGCATCTATGTTCACGTTGGCCAGCATGTAAGCAGGGGCCAGGTATTAGGCACATTGGATGCGTCAGTGATAGATCAGCAAATTGCAGCAATGGAACCACAGATAGATCTGCTGAAAGCACTCTATGAAAAGCAACAAAAATTGTGGGCGCAGGACATAGGTACCGAAGTGGCGCTTATGAAGTCAAAGTCGGACTATGAAGCGATGATGAAACAGAAAGCCGCTTTAAAAGCTCAGCGCGATCTGAACAACATTATTTCTCCTATTAGTGGAACCGTGGACTTCATTTCCATGAAAGTTGGCGATCCTTCATCGCTCCCTACAGCTTTCATTCGCGTAGTTAACACCGCGAGCCTTAAAGCAGAAGCTAACCTTGGTGAAAACTACCTGGGCAAAGTAAACGTTGGCGACAAAGCAACCCTCATCTTCCCTGACGATAACGATTCAATGAACACAAAAATATCCTACGTGTCAAAGGCAGTAGACCCACTTTCGCGCGCGTTCATGGTGCAGATAAAGCTGGGCAGCGACAAGAGACTACATCCTAACATGTCCTGCATCATGCGCATATCTAACTACGAGAAGAAAGATGCAATAGTAGTGCCGGTATCAGTGATACAGAAGACTGCTGAAGGCGACATGGTCTATGTGGTAGATGGTGGCACCGCGCACAGCAAAATGATCAAAACAGGACGCAACTCAAACGGCAAAGTAGAAGTGCTGGAAGGTCTTAGCGCTGGTGACAAGTTGGTTGTAGCGGGCTTTGAAGATCTGGACAACGACGAAAAAGTGACTATCGAATAATATGGCGTGATACCCACGTCTGTCGGCCAGGGGGAATGGAACAGTGAGGCTGCGGCCGCTGCAGTGGTGCGAAACACAATTCATCTACGCACAACATCATTAAAATGAAAGACAAATTCAAAGAGTTTAAACCCTCCAGTTGGGTTATAGATAACCGCACAGCGGTTTACTTCATCACCATCTTCATCACGTTGATAGGTCTGCTCACCTACATCAACTTGCCGAAGGAGCAATTTCCGGAAATAAAGCTGCCACAGATCATTGTGCAGACCGTTTATCCCGGTACGTCTCCGGAGAACATGGAGAACCTTGTGACCAAGCCGATAGAAAAGCAGGTGAAAAACCTCACGGGAGTAAAGAAGGTTACGAGCAATTCATTCCAGGACTACTCTGTAGTAATAGTGGAGTTCAACACGGATGTAAAGGTCGACAAGGCTAAGCAGGACGTGAAAGACGGTGTGGACAAGGCCAAGCAGGACCTGCCTCAGAACCTGCCCTTCCAGCCGGAAGTGAAGGACATCGACTTCTCGGAGTTTCCTATCCTCAACGTAAACGTATCTGGCGACTACGATCTGGCACGCCTGAAGAAATATGCCGACAAGGTTAAGGACGCGATAGAGGCAGAGAAAGAGATAAAGCGTGTAGACCTTGTAGGTGCACCAGAGCGCGAGGTGCAAATAAACGTAGACCTGTTTAAGATGCAGGCTGCAGGCCTAACGTTTGATGACATTGACCGCACAGTGGCCATGGAAAACATCTCCATGACCGCGGGTGAGGTGGCCATGAATAATCAGAAGCGTATCCTCAGCGTAAAGCATGAGTTCAAAGCTGCTAGCGAAATTGGTGGCATCATCGTAAAGAACCAGCAAGGCAAGAGCATTTACCTCAAGGACATTGCTACCGTTATCGACACGTTTGTAGAGCAGAAGAGCTTTGCAAGACTGGATGGTAAGAACGTTATCACACTTAACGTTATCAAAGCCAGCGGTGCCAACCTTATTGAAGCGTCTGAGAAGATTGATGCGCTGGTAAAGAAGATGCAAAAAGAAGAACTGCCCAAGGATCTCAACATCGTTCTCACCGGCGACCAGTCTGAAGCAACTAAGAGTACGCTCACCGACCTTGTGAACACCATCGTTATCGGGTTCGTGTTGGTTACCATCATTCTTATGTTCTTCATGGGTGTTACCAACGCGTTGTTCGTGGCGCTGTCAGTGCCGCTGTCTTGTGCCATCGCCTTCCTGGTGCTGCCGAGTATTGGCTTCACGCTGAACATGATTGTATTGTTCTCATTCCTCCTTGCCCTTGGTATAGTAGTGGATGATGCGATCGTAGTGATAGAGAACACCCACCGTATTTACGACAATGGTAAACGGGATATAAAGGAAGCGGCGAAGATGGCGACGGGCGAGGTGTTCCTGCCGGTGCTTACAGGTACCATCACTACACTGATGCCGTTCATTCCACTTGCGTTCTGGAAAGGCGTTATCGGTAGCTTCATGTTCTTCCTGCCGGTTACGCTTATCATCACATTGGTGGCATCGCTGCTCGTGGCATACCTTATCAACCCGGTATTCGCGGTGAGCTTCATGAAGCCTGAGCCTACAGGCCCACACAAAGTGCCAAAGTTCTCACGCAAGGATATGGCCATCATGGTGGTGTTCCTGGCTGTGGCATTGCTGGCTTATCTGGGTGGTTCACGCGGCCTCGGCAACTTTACCATCTTCATTTACTTGTTTGTATTGCTTGAGCGTTATGTACTCTCCGGCTGGATACATGCTTTCCAGCACAAAGCGTGGCCCGCATTCCGCGAGTGGTATACACGTTGGTTAATGCGTTCACTCAAAAGGCCGGGCCTTGTACTCATAGCGACAATATTGCTGTTCCCTGTGTCGCTTGTGACTTACAACATGCGTCACCCTCCTTTTGTTTTCTTCCCGTCAGCAGATCCGAACTTTGTGTACGTCTACCTCAACATGCCGATAGGCACAGACCAGCGCCATACGGATGAGGTGCTGGGCCAACTGGAAAAGAAAGTATACAAGGTGCTGGATATGGATCCTGAGCATGGCAAGAAAAACCCGATCGTGCGTTCCGTGATCTCTAACGTTACCGTAGGTGCAGTTGACCCAACAACGAACGAGATCGGTGACTTCCCTAACAAGGGTAAGATCACTGTCGCCTTTGTTGAGTTTGCAGACAGGGGCGGTGTATCATCTGCACAATACTTGGATAAGATACGTGCTGCAGTGCGCGAGTACCCTGGTGCGGAAGTAACTGTCGACAAGGAGCAGGGCGGTCCGCCATTGCCTAAGCCGGTAGTTGTGGAGCTCACAGGCGACAACCTTGATTCGCTCATCAACACATCAGAAAGGCTCAGAAAATACCTGCAGGACAAGCAGGTACCGGGTGTGGAAGAGTTGCGCAGCGATTTCCAGGCAAACAAGCCGGAGATCACATTCGACCTCGATCGCGATCGTATGAACAATGAGAGCATCAGTACGTTTGCCGTTGCCAATGCATTACGCACCGCCGTATTCGGTAAGGAGATTTCCCGCTTCCGCGATGCTAACGACGACTACCCTATCTACCTGCGCTATTCATCGGACCAGCGCCGCGATGTAGAAGCAATACGCAACATGCCGGTGATCTATCGCGATATGGGTATGGGTGGTATGATACGTACAGTGCCCATCAGCTCATTTGCTGATATCAAGTACTCTACAACGTACGGTGGCATCAAGCGTAAGGATCAGAAGCGGATCATATCGCTGTCGTCAAACGTGCTCTCCGGCTATGAAGAGAATGCGGTGGTAGAAGCGGTGAAAAATGAGATAGCTAACTTCCACGCACCTGCCGGTATTAACATAGTAATGAGCGGTCAGCAGGAAGAGCAGGCTGAAACTATGGGCTTCCTAGGCACGGCTATGATGATATCGCTTGGCCTCATCATTCTGCTGCTGGTGTTGCAGTTCAACTCTATCAGCCGCACGGTGATCATTATGAGCGAAGTAATATTCTCCCTCACCGGTGTGTTCATTGGTTACAGCATTTTTGGTAACACATTCTCGCTCGTAATGAGCGGTATCGGAATCGTGGCACTCTGTGGTATCGTGGTGCGTAATGGTATCCTGCTCATAGAGTTTATGGATATGATGCTGAAGGAAGGTATGAGTCCATACGACTCCATCGTAGAGGCTGGCCGCACGCGTATGACACCCGTACTGCTTACTGCAACGGCTGCTATCCTCGGTCTCATCCCGCTGGCAATTGGTGTGAACATTGACTTCGCTGGCCTGTTCCGCGATTTCAGCCCGCACTTCTTTATAGGTGGCGATAGCCCTGCGTTCTGGGCGCCTATGGCGTGGACAATGATCTACGGCCTTAGCTTTGCTACCGTACTTACCCTGATAGTGGTGCCGGCTATGTGTCTGCTCAGCTTCAGGTTCAAGGATTGGGTAAAGCGCACAAGAGCAAAAGTGAGCAACTCACTCGGTGAATAATTCCGAATATAGAGAATTGAAAAGAGGCGAAGCAGATACACTGCTTCGCCTCTTTCGTTATACAAGGTCCCTGCAAGGGCGACATAGGATTTCTCAATGTATAAGACCCGTTAGGGGTTCTAGCTATGAAGCAAACACCAGATCCCGTGTAACGCGCACCGATTTATCGGTGCAACACTACTAATAAACAAAAACGCCGCGGATTCCCGCGGCGTTTTCTATCTACTTGTGTGTTGTTTACTTATTCATCGTGGCGAGGAACTCTTCGTTGCTCTTGGTGCCGCGCATTTGCTGCAGCAGGAAGTGCATTGCTTCGTCAGTGTTCATATCAGAGATATGATTACGGAGCAGCCACATCTTGTTCTGTACATCTTTTTCCAGCAGCAGATCATCACGACGGGTAGAAGATGAAGTGATGTCGATAGCAGGGAATATACGCTTGTTGGCCAGCTTCCTGTCCAGTTGCAGTTCCATGTTGCCCGTACCCTTGAATTCTTCAAAGATCACTTCGTCCATCTTAGAGCCGGTGTCTATCAAAGCAGTAGCGAGTATGGTAAGAGAACCACCATTTTCTATTTTACGTGCCGCACCGAAGAATTGTTTTGGCTTCTGCATGGCGTTTGCTTCCACACCACCGCTCAGCACTTTGCCACTTGCAGGGGCTACAGTGTTGTGCGCACGTGCCAGGCGCGTAATGGAGTCCAGGAGTATTACCACATCATGGCCCACTTCTACCAGGCGCTTAGCTTTCTGCAGTGCGATTGTAGAAACCTTTACGTGTTTGTCTGCAGGCTCGTCAAATGTAGAAGCGATAACCTCTGCACGTACGCTGCGCTGCATGTCGGTAACTTCCTCCGGACGCTCATCTACCAGCACTATCATCAGGTAGCATTCAGGATGGTTAGCCGCTATCGCGTTGGCCACTTCTTTCAGCAGCATTGTTTTACCTGTCTTTGGCTGTGCCACTATCAGTCCGCGCTGACCTTTACCTATTGGGGTAAAAAGGTCCATAATGCGGGTGCTGTAGTTATTGCTTGTAGACGTCAGGTTCAGTTTCTCGAAAGGGAATAGTGGAGTGAGGTAGTCAAACGGTACGCGATCCCTGATCTCATCGGGCAGGCGGCCATTGATGCTTTCCACTTTCAGCAGTGCAAAGTACTTCTCACCTTCTTTTGGAGGGCGCACATTGCCTTTCACCGTATCGCCGGTCTTAAGTCCGAAGAGTTTTATCTGCGATGGTGATACATAAATATCGTCCGGAGAGCTCAGGTAGTTATAGTCGCTGCTGCGCAGGAATCCATATCCATCGGGCATCATTTCCAGTACGCCCTCGCTTGCTACCACGCCTTCAAACTCCAGGTTAAAGTTGCTTTGTTGTTGCTCGCGGCGGGGCCTGTTATTATTGTTGAACTGTTGGTGCTGCTGACGCTCAGGTCGTGCTGCCGGTGTTTCAGCAGCAGCCGCTTCTTGCGGTGGTTGCACATCCGGCTGTTCAGCAGCGGGCATTATTATGCCTGTTTCTTCAGTTGGCGCCGGGGCTTCTACTGCAACGGGTTCCACAGGTTTTGGCTGGTTTGGCGCGTTTCGGCGTTCATTCCATTGCCTGGGTTCCTGCTGGCGTTCAGGGCGGGCTGCAGGTGCATTATTATGTTCTTCTTTTGGCTTCCTTTGGCGCTTGCGCTTGTCTGCCTGTTCTTCAGTGGCAGATGTTTCTTCTGCTGTAGGTGCAGCCTTGGTTTCTGCTTTTACTTCAGCCTTCACCTCTTTTGGTGCTTCTTCAGCATGCGCTTCTGCTGCGTCTTTCGGTTTTCTGCCGCGCTTTTTCTTAGGCTCGTCGGCACTGCCGGCTGATAGGGCCTGTGCATCCAGTATCTTATACACCAGGGCTTGTTTATCCAGGCCGCCGGCACCTGTAATTTTTAGTGAATTAGCTACGTCCATCAGCTCAGGAATGAGCATGTCATTTAGCTGCGTAATATCGTAAGGCATGCTTGTCTTTTTAACAATGAATCTTGATTAGAGAAAACTTGATCCGGTCTGTGTATCGAATTAAAATAATTATTTCAAAAGGGAAACTTCAGGTAAAAAGGAATGGGAGGCTGGAAAATTGCTGATTCCTTGGTGCAAGGATACGACGTAATTTTTAAATAACGAAAAAACAATGCTTCATTATTTGCAATGTGGTGTAAATCAGGCCGTTCGCTAACAATTTTTAACAAAATAGATGCCTTATTATATTTTTCCCGCGCCTCTGAATGCGCTCGCCATTTTACTTATTGTGGTGTCCATTGGGGTATATGCAAATGCGGGTAGGGCTTTTAGAAGTTTGCTGTTATCATATTTAGATATACTGTGTGCATTTCTTATGGTTTCCCTCGTTATTACAGTATGTTTTCCCATAAACACCCTGCTTATCCGCGCAAGAAGCAACGAGAAGAGTCGGTTCGCATGAATCCTTGGTGGTTTTTTGCCCAGTGCGGCAGCCATGCGGGTAAAAATATCTCGGAATGGATAGTTGCCCTCGCTTACTATAAACCGCTCTGCTTCTATTTCTGAAGCCATCAGATTGGTCATGGCGGTTACCACATCATCCACATCTACCCAGCCGTTTATGCCGCTGGTATAGAACGGAAACTCCTTGTTTACCACCGTCATCAGTTGGGGAGAGCCATGCCGCCAGTCGCCCGCTCCCAGGATTACAGACGGGTTCACGATAGCCGCGCAAAGCCCCTCTCCTATTCCCCGCCACACTTCCATCTCAGCCAGGTATTTGCTCAGGCCATAGGCTGAATTGTACTTGCTTTCGCCCCATTCCTCCTCCTCATCTATCACTTTTTGCTCGTCGCCGGTTCGCCCCAATGCCGCTACAGAGCTTACATACACCATTTTCCTTACCGCCTGTTGCAGTGCTTCGTTTACCACATTGGCAGTACTCTCCGGGTTAAAGTGCAGCATTTCTTCCCTCCGCCCCGGGTCAAAACTCACAATGCCTGCGCAGTGGTATATTTCAGTGACACCCAGCAATAAAGATTCCACTGCAAATACATCCAGCAGATCACATTGTTGCCATACCACTCCGGGTAGTGTTGAGATGTCGCCTCCGGGGAGGTTGGAGTGGTACTGTGCGCGTACGGGCAATTTCTGTGCTGCCAGCCTCCTTACAAGGTGCTGACCCAAAAATCCGCTGGCGCCGGTAACGAGAATCATCAGGATAAAAAAGATCAAAGACTGGCTTTGCTCTTCAAATTTAGCTACATCAATGGGAATGGCAAAAAGCGCCTTAGCCGCCTATCCAGTCCAGGTAGTTGTTTTTGTCGATGACGTTAAAATCTGCATCAGGATAGGCCTTTTCGAAAGCGGCCGGCACTTTTACTTTTTTTGAGGACTGCCATTTGCATTCTATCGCCTGTATTTTGCCATTCTTCAGTTCCAGGAGGTCTATTTCCTGCCCATCATACGTGCGCCAGAAGTAATACTGGGCCTTGTGTTTCCGGTAGGCGTTGTATTTCATGCGTTCGCTCATCACATACTGCTCCCATAGCTGTCCTATGTCGTTACGTTTGTGCAACGCATCGAAATTATTAATGAGCGCGTTTCTGATGCCATTGTCGTAGAAATACCACTTCTTGCTTTTGGTCACTTCCTTGCGGAGATTGCTGCTGTAGCCAGATAGCGGGTATATCACAAATACTTTCGTAAGCAGGTCCAGGTAGCGTTCCACTGTTAGTTTGTTGATCTGCAGGCGGTTTCCCAGTTCCACGGTACTTACCTGGCTACCTACCTGGTGGGCCAGCATCTGCAATAATTTATAAAGCACATCAGCACCCTTTATATTTTCCAGTATCAGCAGGTCTTTGAGCAGGTAGCTATTCACCAATTGCTGCAGGTAGGTTTGTTGCTCGTCTGCATCCTCCAGTTGCCATAGCTCGGGATAGCTGCCATAGATTAGCCTTTGCTCTAGGTTCCTGGTAGTAGTTATATGGTCTTCATAGTCTTTCAGTTCGCATTGTGCAATAGGATATAGCTGGTATACCAGATTGCGGCCCACGAGTGGTTCGCCGGTTTTGTTTACAAGGTCAAAACTGCTGCTGCCGGTTGCGATGATGGTAATGTCGTGTATGTTGTCGATCATTACCTTCAGCACCATGCCGATATCAGGCACAGCTTGTGCTTCGTCAATGACGATAATTTTTTTCCCCTTTGTCAGCCGTTTGTAGTTAGCTACGGTTCTTTGTGCGAGGGACATAGACACATCCATATCCTCGCCCTGCAGTAGCAATACGTCTTTGCCATATTTGTCTGCAAGGTGGCGGATAATGGTCGTCTTGCCTGTTCTGCGCGAGCCGTATAGCATTACTACCTTTTGCTTACCAATCTGTTTATCTATTTCTGCTTGCAACAGACGTACAATGTCCATATGATGTAAATTAGGTCGGCTGACTGACGCAATTTACATTAATTAGGTCAGTTAACTGACCTAATTAGCATATTCAAAGTATAAATTGTCTCAGAAATGCAAATTGCGTCGCTCAACTGACGCAATTAATAGTAATTAGGCCACTTGGATGACGCAATTAACACAAAATGAATATGCATTAAAAATGATGATCATTTGAGCCGTGCCGCGGATATTCTGCAATTTTGCACCATGCCTTTTAAAAGAATTGAGGAGGGAGATATCGGGTACTTCCGCGAATTGCTTGGTCCTACGTTTATTCATACGGACCGCGAAAACCTGGAGCGCTGCGCATCTGACCACACGGAAGACCTAAAGTTTCTACCGGAAGTGGTGCTACAGCCCGGCTCAGTGGCAGAGGTCTCTGCCATAATGAAGTATTGTAGCGACAACTACATTGCCGTTACGCCCCGTGGCGCAGGCACGGGCCTCAGTGGTGGTGCGCTGGCAGCCCATGGCGGCGTGGTGCTGGATACGAAGCGTTTCAACAAGATACTAAACATAGACAAGCGCAATTTTCAGGTAACTACAGAACCCGGCGTAATAACTCAGGTGCTGCAGGAAACGCTGAAGGCAGAAGGTCTATTTTACCCTCCCGACCCGGCTAGCAAGGGCTCATGCTTCATAGGTGGAAACGTATCGGAGAACAGCGGCGGCCCGCGCGCAGTAAAATACGGAGTAGTAAAAGACTATGTCCTGAATCTTGAAGTAGTTCTACCCTCAGGAGACGTGATATGGACTGGGGCCAATGTGCTGAAGAATGCCACAGGATATAACCTCACCCAATTGCTGGTGGGCAGCGAAGGTACACTTGGTATCATCACGAAAATTGTATTGAAGCTCATCCCCGCAGTGACACAAGACCTGTTGATATTGGTGCCATTCCGCTCATCCGTTCAGGCATGCGAGGCAGTGAACGCCATATTCCTTGAGGGTTACACGCCATCTGCGCTCGAGTTTATGGAGCGCGACGCCATCGAGTGGTCTATGAAGTATGTGAACACCAGCGCTATAGACCTGCCTCCAGATATAGCAGCACACCTGTTGATAGAGGTAGATGGAAACAACAAAGAAGAGCTCTACAAAGAAATAGAAGCCATAACAGAAATAGTGCAGCGATATGATGTGGGAGAGATACTCTTTGCAGACGCGCACGAACAGAAGCAAATGTTGTGGACCCTGCGACGTAAGGTAGGCGAAGCTGTGAAAAGCAATTCCGTTTACAAGGAAGAAGATACCGTGGTGCCCCGGGCAGAGCTGCCTCAACTGCTTACAATCATAAAAGAAATTGGCCGGGAGTATGGGTTTCACTCGGTGTGCTATGGACACGCCGGCGACGGCAATCTGCACGTAAACATTGTGAAGGCCGGCATGACGGATGAGGCGTGGAATACGCAACTGCCAAAGGGCATACGCAAGCTGTTTACCGAAGTAGTGCGTATGGGTGGCACCATATCCGGAGAGCATGGCATAGGCCTGGTACAGCGGCCATACATTGATATAGCATTTAACGATGTGCAGATAAGCCTGATGAAGCAGATTAAGAATATTTTTGACCCCACAGGGATTCTGAATCCGGGTAAAATATTCTGACAAAAACAACAACGCTAAATGCAGCAATTTGGTAAGGCCCCCGGCGGTGAGCGACTGGAACGATTAAAGCAATCTCCCAACTATCGCGATGGGGCATTTCAGAATCTCAATCATACACCTCCACTTAAAGAGGGGGTTTCCTACTACGAGGTTTTCAGGAAATTTTTCTTTGGAAAGAGTAAGCGTGTGCAGCCCGGTTTACCGGTACCCACCATCAAGTCCGAATTGAAATCTATCCCCGCGGTAGATGATGTGATCGTTTGGTTTGGCCATTCATCATACTTCATGCAGCTTAGCGGCGTACGCATACTTGTAGACCCTGTTTTTAGTGGCAATGCGTCGCCTGTCAGTTTCACCACAAAGAGCTTTCCCGGAGCCGACGTATATACAGTCGACGATATGCCGCAGATAGATTATCTCTTCATCTCGCACGACCACTACGACCACCTGGATTACAAAACGGTAAAGGCACTGAAGCCAAAGGTAAACCGTGTAATTACAGGCCTTGGCGTAGGGTCTCACCTGGAGCATTGGGGCTATGATAAGGTAATAATTACCGAGCGCGACTGGCATGATACCGTATTTCTCGAAGACGGTTTTACGGTCACCTACGCGCCCTCGCGCCATTTCTCAGGCAGGGGGCTCAAACGTAACGGAACCCTGTGGACTTCATTCATTCTACAAACACCACAGCGTCGCATATACCTTGGCGGCGATTCCGGTTACGACGATCATTTTGCTGCCATTGGCAACCAACACGGACCTTTCGATCTAGCGATACTGGAAGACGGACAGTACAATGAATATTGGAAGTACATCCACATGATGCCCGAAGAGGTGGTGCAGGCGGCAATGGACCTGAAAGCAAAAACACTTTTCCCGGTTCACTGGTCCAAATTTGCACTTTCCATTCATGATTGGGACGAGCCGATTAAGCGGGTGGTAACAGCCGCCGCCGCTAGCGAAATGCCACTGGTCCATCCGCGCATCGGGCGCATCGTTAATATGGACGATATGCAGGTGCATAATGAGCAGTGGTGGACGAGCATAGTCTGATTGCGAAAGGTAGCATAACGGGTTAGCCAAATACATATTTCGCACATTTTTTGCGTTGGCTATTCTGGTCAGCACCTCTGTTACGAGATTATTATCAAATATGCTGGCGCTCTTAAGAGATTGAAATGGCTATCCTACGGGATTCTATATTTCATAATTTTGCGCCATTATGAAAAAAATATCCCTTGCAATTCTCTTTGCACTTTCTTGTTTCTCGGCACTTGCTGGCAGCGATAGCACCCATGCTTATGAGCGCCGCGCGGCAAGGCAACCATATTTTAGGCTTGGTGCCGGCTATGGATTCGGCCTTTCCTCAGATATTACCACCACCACGAAAAGCGTAAAGTATGCTGGCACAAAAAGCGAGCAGATCAGGTATAGCCAGGAGAATGTCTCATTTGGAAAGGGCATGTCCGGCACCGCGGCAATGGGCTACTATTTGGGAAAGTGTTTAGCGCTTGAGGCGGCTATCTCTACCGGGTTTTCCGGCTCCGCGCCGGTGGCACGGTTCACTACAGATACAAGCAACTATACAGAGCGTTTAAGATCTGTACCTGCCACAACTTTACAACTGAACATGCTCATTCATTCGCCTGCTCAAAAGACGCAGGTATATGCGCGCGCGGGACTAGTAGCGTCTTTTGCAGGAAAAATAACCAGCACTTTGGAAGGCACTCCGCGCCTTGGCACTACTGCAAAGCAAACCATGGAGTTGCAGCATAAAGCTGCGTTCGGGTTCAGCGGCGCCTTGGGAGTAAGGAGGGAAGTTTCACCAAATGTTCGTCTCTGGATTGAAGCCGGAACCCTGATGCTTGCGCCTTTCCTCGACAAACTGACGATAAAGGACCTGGAGGTGAATGGCACCAATGTAACAAGGTACATGACGGCAGATGACGCAACACAGAAATACGATTTTTCAGGCACTACTACCAAAGACTTCGAGGGGGCTACTCCTACCAGTTCAGACCCCTTTAGCAACGCGGGCTTCAATGCCGGTGTTACGTTTGATATCGAAAGGCACGCTTCCGAAAAAGAAGCCGCTGCAAACCGGGGCTTTTATCTTTCGGCGGCATTCACTTTCCTTGCTCCCTTGGCTAGTAAAACAGCCTCTATCGACGGCAGCTCGGTTGTTACATCTTCTTTTGGTGCCACAATAGCTAATGAACAAAAATTCGATTCCAGAAAGGCAAGCTACAGCACAGGTATTGCGGCAAGAGCTGGTGTGGGGTACATGTTTAATCCGTACATAGGTGTTGAGTGCGATGGCTGGCTGGGGCTGAGGAGCAAGCAATATTCCTATGTTTCTGAAAAGTACCTGAAAAGCGGTTCCTATTCAATACTGGATAAGAAAACTGTGACTAACAGTCGGGCACAAGCACCGTTATTGCTCATTCCCGCCCTGTTTGTTACTACCGGGCAATCCCGCGTTTCCGGCCACATCAGGGCAGGCTTGGTGCTACCGGTGCGCACCATTATCCTGCTGGAAAATGAAGAATATCTCCCTTCCGTATCAAGCACAACCGCTTATAGAACAGGCAAGGCCAAACTAACCACCAATTTTGTGCTCGGTTCCAGTGTTGCAGTAGGAGCCACTACTTATCTTGCTCCGGGTGTTCGCCTGGTCACAGAGGTGTCAGCGCTCTCCTATGCGCCCTCGGCAAAAAGCGCTACACTTACAGAGCTGAAGCAATCAGGCCTCGATATACTCACACAGGTGCCTGTGGCAGAACGAACCACAACCTATGCAAAGGCTGGCACCTATGGCGCCGGCACTTCAGCAGGCAGCACCATTCATCCTTCGTTCACACTGCCCTTCAGTTGCATAGGAGCCACTGTCGGTCTCAATATAGCTTTGTAGAGTTGGTGACGGCCACGGCCGGTCTGTTGTCACGACTTCATAGCGCGGATTATGCGCCTCGTGCGCTTATCAGCACGGGCATTCTGCAGGCTTATAACCGCCCAGACGGCGGCAGGTATCCACCCCAGAATTGTGCACTGCAGGACAAGGCAGATAATGCCACGGAGTATACGCCCCCGCAGAAAAAAAGACAACCATGGTAGTAGGATGGCTATGAGTGTCATTGGCTTTGCTGAATGTAAATATAGATATAAACTGCCTGCGGGACACCTGGCCTGAGCCCCCCGGAGAAACGCCGTGATTTATACGTACCTTTCCAGATAGTAGTTTTGCGTATGCGTTTTTGGATGTCTCTTATCATCGTTTTTTACACGACCTGTGCGTGGGGTGGTAAGCTGCTCATACCCATGGATGCCGCGCAGACCAACCATCTCAAGGCATATGGTATTGTTTATGCCGCTATCGCAAACGGAGGGACAGTTGAATGGCTGCTGAACTATAGGGGAGGCAGCTTTGTGCTGGACAACAGTACCACGGTACTGTCTATGTGCCGGCAGCGCGGTGTCGTCTCTAAAGCAATGTCAGCGTCTGAGTATGCCACTATTATAAAAAAGGTAAAGGCCCCTGCCTATAATGGTGATGTCGTTTCCCTCACCACAGTGCCGCGTATTGCCGTATACACACCATCTAACAAAAAGCCATGGGACGATGCCGTCACCTTGGCGCTCACGTATGCCGGTATTCCCTTTGACAAAATATACGTGACCGAAGTGCTGGATGGCGCCTTATCTAAGTATGACTGGCTGCACCTGCACCACGAAGACTTCACCGGGCAGTTTGGCAAGTTCTGGATCCAGTACAAAGATGTCCCCTGGTACAGGGCAGATGTGCGCGCTGCAGAGGCTTTGGCAAACCGCGAAGGATATACAAAGGTATGGCAGATGCAGCATGCTGTGGTGCACCGCATTCGCGACTTTGTGGGTGCCGGCGGCAATCTGTTTGCTATGTGCTCAGCAACGGATACCTACGACATAGCGCTGGCGGCAGATGGAATTGACATTTGTGATGTGCCCTATGACGGAGATGGGCTAACGACAAATGCGCAGCAAAAATTGAATTTCGACAACTGCTTTGCATTTACAGGTTTCACCCTCACCACCAACCTCCAGGAGTATGAGCATGCCACGATAGACAATACTGCCTTTCACCTCGTGCCGGAGAGCACCGATTACTTCATGCTCAAGCCATTCCCTGCTAAGTTCGACCCCGTGCCTGCTATGCTCTGCCAGAACCACACACGCAAAGTGAAGGGATTCATGGGGCAGACAACTGCCTTTCGCAAGGAGGTGCTGAAACCCGATGTGGTGGTGCTGGCCGATAAGAAGGACTTGCATGAAGCACGCTACATACACGGCAAGTACAAACAGGGAACCTGGACCTTCTACGGTGGCCACGACCCTGAAGACTATGAGCACAAAGTAGGCGAGGCGCCTACCGATCTCGATAAGCATCCCCAGTCACCGGGGTATAGATTAATACTAAATAACGTATTGTGCCTTGCTTCCGGTAGAAAAGACGTTCCGGCGGTTGAGTTTGGTAAGAAACATTCCACAGATGCTGCCCCGATAACAAACAAAATGGTGAACATTGCCGCAGGAAACACCAGCAATTCCCTGGTCATTTCCCTGGCGGGGTCTGTAGCCACTAAACAAATAGAGCTGGTGGAGCTGCTGAATGCGGAAGGAAAGACTGTGTTCTCAAAAACCTTTCAAACCACGTCTGCATCTGTGGATATGGACAATCTGCCCGCGGGTCTTTACACCATTAGGGTAAATGGACAGTATGCAGGCAAAGTGGTGAAGAACTAAGCAGTCTCGAAATAGTTGATGATGGCTTCTTTGAGCATATGTTCCTGCTCTGCAAGCCCTTTGATAGAAACAGCTTCCAGTTCTTTGAAGTGCGGCCAACCTTCCTCATCGCGGCCGGTAAACTCATAGAATCCAAACTGGCTTAGGAGTGTGCAAACGGCCACATGCATCAGGTCTTGCTTCTGTTCCTTGCTGAATTTGCGGCGGGGCATACGGCCCAGTTCATTAACCCCTATAAGGAATAAGATGCCTTCCATATCAGGCACTTTTCCGAAACGGTCGTGAAGCATATGCTCCGTGTCTATCCAGCGTTGTTCAAAATTCTCCATATCAGCTCCCGGGTTAAAGGTGGGCAAAGGTATTGTATTCTGCAGCTCGTATTTTAGGTCGTGCGACATACCACACATTTTTAAGAAAAGTTAAAACTAAACTTAATATACCATTTTTCGGCTGTGGTTTCTATTTTTGAATTTTCGACAGAAGAACAAAAACAGACCTGAACAATGGAAGTATCATCATCATTTGATATTCGTGAGCTGAACGAAAAAATTCACCAGCAGAGTGCCTTTATAGAGCTCCTCAATATGGAGTTGAATAAAGTGGTCGTAGGCCAGCGCCACATGGTGGAGCGCCTGATGATAGGTATGCTGGCCAACGGCCATGTGCTGCTGGAAGGTGTGCCCGGCCTGGCAAAGACGCTTGCCATTAAGTCGCTCGCATCTGCTATCCATGCCAACTTCGCCCGTATACAGTTTACACCGGACCTGCTGCCGGCCGACGTGCTGGGTACTATGGTCTACAACCCGCAGGAGCACAAGTTTGCCGTGCGCAAGGGACCCATATTTGCCAACTTCATTCTGGCAGACGAAATAAACCGCGCCCCGGCCAAAGTGCAGAGCGCCCTGCTGGAGGCGATGCAGGAACGCCAGGTGACCATTGGCGACAGCACCTACAAGCTGGAAGAGCCATTCCTGGTGCTGGCAACACAAAACCCGATAGAGCAGGAAGGAACCTACGAGCTGCCTGAAGCGCAGGTGGACCGCTTTATGCTGAAGATAGTGATCACCTATCCTAAGAAAGAGGAGGAGCGCCACATCATCCGCACCAATCTGAACCCTGCCGGTGCAGTGAAAATAAACCCGGTGGTGACTACAGAGCAGATACTGAAGGCCCGTGGGCTGGTGCGCGAGGTGTATATGGACGAGAAGATAGAACAGTACATCCTTGACATAGTTTTTGCTACTCGCTTCCCTGAGGAATACAAGCTGGCCAAGCTAAAGCCATACATCAGCTATGGTGGCTCGCCACGTGCCAGCATCAACCTGGCGCTGGCTGCAAAGGCTTATGCCTTCATCAAGCGTCGCGGCTATGTGATACCGGAAGATATCCGTGCTGTATGCCACGACGTAATGCGCCACCGTATAGGTATTACCTACGAGGCCGAAGCCGAAAACGTAACCAGCGAGCAGATCATCAATGAGATTCTCAACGTAGTGGAAGTGCCATAGTAGAGTTAAAAGCCTAAGATTTTTTAGCCGCGTCATCTTTGGTGCGGCTTTTTTGTGTGTTGTTGTGATCTATTGATTCTGGGGAAACATTCCAATTTCATGCCGCTGCCGATTAAGGATATTTCACTTTATTTCCCATGTCGTTAATATTCGCAGCAGACAAGTCTTTTCTTTCTAAAATGTCATACCGGGCTCTTATAGTATCCCAACCATATTTTTCAACGCTATCCCAGTCGAAAAAGTAAAATTGAATTCTTTGTCCCGGAAGTTTTGCAATGTAGCTCTCCACTTTTTCTGGAAAGTCATAAGGCATCGATTTATGTCTCTCAATAAAGTACTTAGGGTTTTGCGGTGGCAAAGCAGTGTCCGGATAATTTTCGCTGACCCAGTAGATTATTTTCCTGTCAGAATTGTTCTCAATAAAAATTCTATAAACAAAATCGGGAGGTGCACCGCAGCTTGATAGAATGCCAGCAAAAATCAACACCAGATGTTTTTTCATAATTGCTAATGTTTGAAGCTCGATATTTTTCCCGAAGGAAGCTAAGTTAAAATTAGTCGTCAACGTAATCCCGCCGTCAGTCGAGTAATTCACAATGGCGCCAGAAAGATACCCGTCAATTTCATGTTTACCTTCTACCTGGTCGAAGGGTCTGCCTTCGTCCTCAAACCCTGAAGGATCTCGCTTCTTTTACCCTCTCGCGCCTCTAAATTTGTTGATATCTTTCCCGCTCATTTTTTCCGCAAGCCAAGCACCCATCTTAGCTTTGTGCCGTGGGAGCCTATTTTCTGGCCAGCCACTTTTACAACACAATCCTATCATCCTCAAATCCTAAATATCCTAGTTCAGACAATATACCTGGTCGAAGGGTCTGCCTTCGTCCTCAAACCCTAAAGCGTCTCGCTTCTTTTCCCTCTTGCGCTCCCAAATTTGTTGATATCTTTCCCACCCGTTTTTTCCTCATACCAATCACCCGTTTTAGCTTTGTGACGTGATAGGATTGTTCTGGTCCGCCACTTCAGCCACTCAATCTTATCATCTTTAAACCTGCCCGCCGCAGAGGGTCCTATAAATGTTAGTTCTGAGAATATCGTTTGTGCCATGCATCTCCGCAACGCCATAAGTAGTCGGAAATAGTCGGAAGTGGAGTGGAAGCAAATCGGAAGTAGTCGGAAGTAGCTATCGGTTGGTTATCAATTAATTACACAAAAAAGCTTCCGCTTGCAAATAGAAACCGAAGAACCGGAAGTCCGCTTCACTCGTCCGCGTTTGTAATGCGGATTCCCCGGCATCGCGTTTGCAACGCCCTTCTGTCGCAGGCGGGTCTCCAGCAAATCGCCTTGCGAGCGGCGGCATCCGCCGTCAGTTGAGTAATTCACGTGGGTACCAGAAATAAACTCGTCCAATTCATTTTTAAACATTCTAATAGGCGGTCAATTAGAATTAACTTATTTCATAGAATTGTAAAAACCAGATAAATATTCCCTTATGAGAAAGCCCGCTAGCATAGTGCTGACCGCACTACTTACCCTCAGCGCATTTTGCGCAGTACTTTACACCGCATGTAAAAAAGATCCATGTACCGGCGTTGCCTGCCTTAACGGCGGAGCCTGCAATGGCGGTAAATGTATATGTACGAACGGGTATACCGGTACGTATTGCGAGATAGTTCCCGATCCATGTGCCGGTGTGACGTGCCAAAACGGAGGTACCTGCACTGCTGGTATATGCGACTGCCCACCGGGTACGAAGGCGTATACTGCGAAACACGCTCCCGCGATAAGTTTATAGGTACCTATGTTGGTTCCGAACAATGTTCAATCGGTACGGATAACTATACCCTTACGCTCAGCGCACATTCTGAAGCCGTTAAGCTCACCATGACCAACATCTATAATATCGGCACACCACCCTATGTAGCAACCTGTGTTATGGCAGCAAAAGACTCTTTTACGTTCTCAGGCAGCGATGGAATGGTATCGTTCTCCGGCACAGGGAGGCTGGTAGTTAGCACGCTAACCGTGCGCTATACGATCACTGACGGAGTTACGAGCAATACTTGTGTTTATACGGGCTCCAAATAGATACCCGGCAGTCACCGGCAAAACTGCGCGCTATTACCAGAAAGTAAGTAAAGTGACATAAGAGATCGGGACGAACAGTCAACCGCAAGCTAAAGCCCCCCACAATCATAATTCCTAATACCCAAATTCCTAATTCCCCACATGTCGTACCTTTGCACCCGCTTACCCGTTTTAGGTAGGTTTTCATAATATGGCAGTTCCGGTTCAGGTAGTAGATGATGTAGTGATAAAGTTCGCTGGCGATAGCGGCGATGGTATGCAGCTCACAGGCACCCAGTTTTCAAACAATACGGCGCTTGCGGGGAATGACCTTTCCACTTTCCCGGATTTCCCGGCAGAGATTCGTGCCCCGCAGGGTTCGGTGCCGGGTGTGAGTGGTTTCCAGCTCCACTTTTCCAGCAATCGTATTTACACTCCCGGCGATAACTGCGATGTGCTGGTGGCTATGAATGCTGCAGCACTGAAGGTGAACCTGAAGTCGCTTAAACCGGGCGGTATTATCATAGCAGACGTAGACGGATTCGACACCAAAAACCTGCGCCTGGCAAAGTATGCCGACGATGTAAACCCGCTGGAAGATGGCTCGCTGATAGGCTATGACCTGCACCGCATGGACATTACCAAGCTGACCCGCGAGGCATTGAAGGACATACAGATGGGCACCAAGGAGAAGGACCGCGCAAAGAATATGTTCGTGCTGGGCTTCCTCTACTGGCTCTATAACCGCGACCTGGAAAGCACCATCTCCTTTCTCACAGAGAAGTTTGGCAAACGCCAGGAGATACTGGATAGTAACATAAAGGCACTGCAGGCAGGCTATAACTATGGCGACACGGTTGAGGCATTTAGCGCCCGCTACAAGGTGGAGAAAGCAAAGCTGCCTGCCGGAAAGTACCGCAGCATTACAGGTAATATCGCACTTTCCTACGGGCTCATAGCGGCTACAGAGAAGAGCGGCCTGCCTATGTTCCTGGGTTCATATCCCATTACACCGGCATCAGACATACTGCATGAGCTGTCGCGTCATAAGAACTTCGGCATACGCACTTTCCAGGCAGAGGATGAGATAGCTGCCATAACGGCTACTATCGGTGCATCATACGGAGGCAGCCTGGGAATTACTACTACTTCCGGCCCCGGTATGGCACTGAAGGCCGAAGCTATGGGACTGGCTGTGATGCTGGAGATTCCCCTGGTTATTATTGACATTCAGCGTGGTGGCCCGTCAACCGGCCTGCCTACCAAGACCGAGCAGAGCGATCTGCTGCAGGCATACTATGGCCGCAACGGCGAGTGCCCTATGCCTGTCATTTCTGCATCGACGCCCAGCGATTGTTTTGACGCCGTTTACGAAGCCGTGCGCATAGCTATAGAGCACATGACGCCGGTTATCTTCCTGAGCGATGGCTACATAGCTAATGGTGCTGAACCATGGAAGTACCCGCAGAGCGCAGACCTGAAAGAAATAAAAGTAACGTTCAAAGAAGGGCTGACTGCTGAAGAAGAAAAGTTCCTGCCATACAAGAGGGACGAAAAGCTGGTGCGCCCGTGGGCTGTACCCGGCACTCCCGGCCTGGAGCATCGCATAGGAGGTATAGAAAAAGAAGACATTACCGGCAACATTTCTTACGACCCCGATAACCACCAGCACATGGTGAAAACCCGTGAGGCCAAGGTGGAAATGATAGCCAACTACATACCGCTGCAAACACTTGATAGCGGTCCGGAGCAGGGCGATGTGCTGGTGCTGGGCTGGGGCTCAACATACGGAGCCATAAAGAGCGCGGTGCAAGATCTGCAGGCAGAGGGCATCAAGGTGGCTCACGCACACCTTCGCTACCTGCGTCCCTTCCCGCGCAACCTGGCCGACATGCTGAAGAATTACAAGCACATATTGATACCGGAAATAAACAACGGTCAGCTCATTAAAATAGTTCGCGACCGATTCCTGGTAGATGCCACCGGCTATAATAAGATAAAGGGCGTGCCCATAACGCGCACAGAGCTGATGGTAGCAATACGGGAGCTGGTGAAGTAGGAGAACTCTTAAGACTGAATTTTTGACCGGACGTCCGAAACTTGTTTTGCCAGACCAGGCAGGAAGTCCGTAATTACATTCCAAACTATGGCGTAGTCAATGCCCATGTAGTCATGAACTATACGGTTTCTAAAACCACGTACTTTGTGCCAGTCAACAGCGATATGCTGCTCTCGTAGCTCCTCGGGTAATCGGTTAGACGCCTCGCCAATTATTTCAAAGTTGCGGATAACGGCATCGAGTGTACGCTCATCCTCAATGAAAGTTGCATAGGTCATACCCTCGGTGTAGCGCAAGATCTTGTCAGCACTATTCAGTATGTCTTCGAGTAAGAGAATAGGATTGCGGCTAGACATAGACGATCTCAGGTTCAATGTGCCTGAAATAGGCGGGTTTAATTCCCGCTTTTGAAACTACATCTACCTTTCTTTTTAGGAGAGCTTCGAGCCGGTTTGCCAAATCGATAAAATCAACACCGATTGGCTGCGAGAAGTCAACAACAATATCAATATCGCTGCTTTCCTTAAAGTCGTCCCGTACCACGGATCCAAACAAGCCAAGCGACTTCACATGATACCTTGAGACTAACTCAGGCATCACAGCACGAAGACTTGCAAGTATATCCCGCGGATTGTTCACCTAGTAAAATTATGGAATTTGGAATTTCCCGCGTTACAGTTTCTGTATCTTGTTAATAAGACCAGTAGTAGAATAGCCCTCCACAAATGGAATGATCTCAACGCGGCCACCGTGCTGCTGTACAAAGTCGGCCCCTACAATTTTGTCAATGGTGTAGTCACCGCCTTTTACCAATACATCCGGTTTCAGCAATTTTATCAGTTCTTCGGGTGTGTCTTCGTCGAAGAGGCAAACGGCATCTGTGCAAAGGAGCGACGCAAGTTGAAAGAGGCGGTCTTGTTCATTGGTAACGGGGCGGGTAGGACCCTTAAGCCGCTGCACAGAGCTGTCCGTATTCACCCCCACCACCAGTACGTTGCCATGGTTGGCGGCTTTGGCCAGCAGGTCCAGGTGGCCGTGATGCAGAATGTCGAAGCAGCCGTTGGTGAACACCACCTTCTTCCCCTTTACACGCCATCCGTTTACCTCGCGCAGCAGCGTTTCCCGGGTAAATATCTTATGCGTTATCCACTGCAGCTTGTCCATGCTTGTTTTTGTTATAAGGATGAATCGCCAACAAAGATACGAGGCCCAGCAGCACAACCACGGCCGTCTGAACCAGCCAGGCGATCCACCCGAATGCCTGGGCCGGAACCGAGGATACATTGTACGCAACCAGCATTTGTGCAACCAGCAACGTATAAAGCCCGATGCCTCCCGGGGTGACGATAACGCCGACACTGCCATAAACGAGTACCACGAGTGCTACCACCACTGAGAGATTTGAAGTCTCTGGCAGACATTTAAAGCCCACCCACACCTGTAGCAGGTACATGCTCCATATGAGCGCGGTATAGCACAGGAAGGCCCAGCGCTTTTTCATGTGAATGATGGAGAAGACGCCACGCATCAGCTCAGTAACAAACTGGCCAATTTTGGTATTTTGATATTTCCTATACAGTACGATGCCCACGGGTATTGACAGTAATGCCAGCCCACCAAGTATTAATAATATAGTGCCGCTATTCTGAAACTTGGTGCCAAGGGCGCCCATCTTATCCGCCAGGTAGCCACTAAGAAACTGGGCTTGAAGGCCGAAAGCAGCGAGCGCCAGAACGATCAGGGTAACCATGTCGAAAGCGCGCTCTGCCACGATAGTGCCTATCATCTTATGTGCCGGCATTTTTTCATACTTCGCCAGCACGGTGCATTTCGCCACCTCGCCGGCACGGGGCAGAGCGAGGTTGGCAATATAACCTATGAGTACGGCGAATGTCATATTCACTACCGATGGCTTGAGGTCTACTGTCTCCAGCAGGTAGCGCCAGCGCACTGCCCGGAAGAAATGAGAAAGGAAGCCGATGATAAACACCGGAACCAGGTACCACGCATTAGCGTTTTTTATGGCACCGAGCAGGTCCTGCTTCTCCTGCTCAGACAGCTGGTGCAGCATGTGGTAAATGATCCACACACCGAGGCCAAGGAACAGGAGATACTTAATAATTGTACCGACGATTTTTTTCATAAGAGCTCAGCGGCTGCAGTACAGACCGTTAAATTAACTAATGTAGCGCCACGTTGGCTATATTATGCTAAAGTGTATTGTTCTCCTTGGGGAAAATGATGGTGGGCTTGTGCTTTTTTGCCGCTTCAAATTCCATGCTGGCGTATGAGATGATAATAACGGTATCTCCGGGGTTTATCCTGCGAGCAGCCGGTCCGTTCATGCAGATCATGCCTGAGCCGCGGGTGCCCCTTATGACGTAGGTTTCCAGCCTTTCGCCATTGTCTATATCCAGTACCTGCACCTTTTCGTTTTCTATGATATTAGCTGCATCCATCAGGTCCTCATCTATAGTAATACTCCCTATATAATGAAGGTTAGCCTCGGTGATCTTAACCCTATGTATCTTAGATTTTAATACTTCAATGTGCATAGCGCCGCAAAGGTACTTGTTTAGAGTGGACAAAGAACGTTAAAACAGATAGAGGAAAATCTAACAGATTTCCTCACGCTTTAGAAAGTTTGTGCGTCCATATGTGGTTGTGCCCAAAATATCAGAATCAAATTATCAAAGAATTTATTTAATTTACATTGCTAACATTCTTTCCACAAAAACTGCCTTTTTCATAACCCCGAATAATATTTAACAGATCCTTCTACATACAAACACGCTTAAATATGAAAAGAGTTCTTCTACTTGCGCTCTCGTGCATTCTATTGTCATTTGGAGCAAGCGCCGTCGGACCCATCTCCGGAACCCTGGTTATTTGTGCGGGCACATCAACCCCGCTCACCGACTCCACTCCCGGCGGTCACTGGTTTAGTTCCGATACCAGTGTAGTGACTATCGGGCTCTCATCCGGTATCGCAACCGGCGTAGCAGCGGGAACTTCCATAATATCATATGTGGTAGGTGCGGCAGATGTAACTACTGTTGTAATGACAGTGAACCCTACACCTCCAGACATTACAGGTATTCCGGTTGTGTGCCTGGGTTCCGTTACTACGCTGGCCAATGCGTTGCCGGGTGGTGCCTGGTCATCAGGTAACCCGGCCGTAGCGACCGTAGGCTCAACAGGGGTCGTCACGGGGCTGTCGCTAGGCACAGCCCGCATATCTTATATAATGCCAACCGGCTGTTTTAAAACGCGGGTGGTAACAGTGAGTGCCACCCCGGTGCTAAGTGGGCCTGATACTGTATGTACAGGAGCCAGCATCCCTATACTGGCAACACCTGGCGGAGGCTTTTATACTATAAGCCCGACAGCTGTAGCATCCGTAAGTCCCACAACGGGAATGGTAACGGGTGTTTCTCCCGGTACTGCCACGCTGAGTTATTCTGCCGGGGGGTGCTTCGCAACAAAGGTGATTACAGTAGTAGCCGGCCCTGCGCCTATTGTAGGTACACACCGGGTTTGTGCCGGCCAGTTTACGACATTAACCGATGCTACACCAGGCGGAATATGGTCCAGCGCAAACGCGTCGGTGGCTACGGTTTCGCCAACCTCAGGAGTGGTAAGCGGCGTTGCACCTGGTGCAACAACAATATCTTATACAATAGGTAGCTGCTCAGTAACGCACACACTAACAGTTGGCGCTATGCCGGCACCAATTACCGGACCTTCTACAGTATGTGTAGGAGCTACGATTTTCCTTGCAGATGCTACAGGTGGTGGCACATGGTATAGTGGCAACCCGGCAATAGCAACCGTTGACTCTGTTGCCGGAACGGTGACCGGGGTCTCGCCCGGAGTTGTAGATATTACCTACTCCACAGGGTGCAACGTTACTAAATCAATTACGGTAAATCCATTGCCGGCGGCAATAAGCGGCAGCGCAACGCTTTGCCTGGGTACTTCAGCGACGTATACAAGCGGCACTGCCGGCGGAACGTGGGCATCGAGCACACCTGCTGTGGTTACCATCAACTCTGCCGGTGTGGCTACCGGTGTGGGGCTGGGCTCGGCAACAATTTTTTACACGCTTCCCACGGGCTGCTCTGTAACATTCTTTATAGTAGTCACTTCGTCTTCCTCGGCTATTACAGGACCGGGCAGCGTATGCGCCGGTGCTTCCGTAACCTGGGTAGCTACACCGGGCGGCGGCGTTTGGTCATCGGCCAACCCTTCCGTTGCGACAGTCGGTTCCACAGGTGTGGTAACCGGTATTGCGGCAGGCACAGCGATGATATCTTATTCTCTGGGAGGTTGCGCTACGTCGCAGGTCATTACCGTAAATCCTGGTCCGTCTGCAATCTCGGGTAGCAACAGTTTCTGCGCGGGCAGTACATCTCTTTACAGCAGTTCACCCGCGGGTGGTACCTGGTCTACGGCTAACCCTGCTGTGGCTACCATCAATAGCACCTCAGGATTAGCCACAGGCGTGAGTGCAGGTTTCACCTTTATTACATATACGCTGCCGTCCGGTTGCTATGTAATCAAAACTGTTACCGTTACTACTACTACTGCAGGCATATCCGGTGTAAGCGCGATGTGCCAGGTAGGGTCCACGACATTTACAGGAACGCCTCCCGGAGGCACGTGGGTGAGCAGTACTCCATCAGTGGCTACTATAGGCCTCACATCGGGCGTTATTACGGGTGTGGCGCCGGGCACTACAACTATGACCTACACAGCGGGCGGATGTTTTGCCACCAAGATACTTACCGTGAACCCAACACCGGCGCCGGTGCTGGGGCCGGATACCGTATGTCTTAGCTCTACTGCCACCTACACCAGCGCTACGCCGGGCGGCACATGGTCTGTGAGCCTTCCGGCATTTGCTACCATCAGTGCAGCAGGTGTGCTTACTCCACTTATGGCAGGCGGTCCCGTGCCGGTTATATATACCGCACCTACAGGATGCATGTCTGGTAAGAACATATTTATTACATCCGGTGCAGCAGGTATTTCTGGTGGCAGTACGGTGTGTATCGGTGGCACACTGACACTGATCACAACTCCTTTGGGCGGCACCTGGTCATCATCGAATGGTCTTGTTGCTACTGTAGGCTCTACCGGAGTAGTTACCGGTGTTGCTGCAGGCGTGGCTACGATATCTTATTCTTTTGGCGGTTGTGTGGCTACTAAAGTGGTAACCGTTACGGCGGCTCCTGCGCCTATCACAGGTAGCAGCACGGTATGTGTAGGCGGCACAACAACACTAACCAACTCGACTCCGGGTGGTACATGGTCGGTATCACCGGGCACTGTTGCATCGATCAGTTCATCAGGAGTAGTAACCGGTCTGTCAACTGGATCTGCAACTGTCACATATGCGATAGGTAGCTGCTCTACCACATTTGCCATCACGGTAACTCCGGGACCTGGTCCTATCTCTGGCGCAGGAAGTATTTGCATAGGTGGTTCTCTCACGCTGAGCAATGCTACACCAGGCGGCTTCTGGTCATCAGCTAATGCAACAGTAGCATCTGTGGACGGAGCGACAGGAGTTGTAACAGGTTTGTCGTCCGGCACTGCTACCATCTCATACACTGCAGGTGCCTGCACGGTTACGACTATCGTCACAGTTTCGGCATCACCATCTACTATTTCAGGGCCATCAACGCTCTGTGCGGGAAGTGTAGCTACTTACACAAACGCTGTAGGAGGCGGCACATGGTCTGTGAGCGACATTTCAATAGCTACAATTGGTGCTTCGACGGGAGTGCTCACAGGTGTTTCAACCGGTGTGGTAACAATAAGCTACTCTATTGCGGGTTGCCTTGCTACAAAAGTGGTGACTGTTACCGCAACCCCTGCGCCAATAGCAGGACCATCAGCTGTGTGCGTAGGACAAACAATTACATTAACTAATACTGCGGCTGGTGGTACGTGGATAAGCAGTGCGCCAACGAAGGCATCGGTAGATCCGGCAACAGGAGTAGTAACAGGGGTGGCAACAGGCGTAGTGACTATTTACTACACGACATCTTGTGGATCGGTTGCAAAGACAATTTCTGTAAATGCGTCGCCGGCAGCAATTTCGGGTGCCAGCGGCTTGTGTGTTGGCACATCGTCAACATTTACTACCAGCACTACAGGTGGTGTATGGAGCAGCAGCAATACCGCTGTAGCCACCATCACCAGCACAGGCCTGGTTACTGCAGTGTCTCCGGGTGTTGTAACAATATCTTACACCAAGTCCGGCTGCAGCGCTACAAAGACGCTAACGGTTAATGCAGTTCCGGGGCCTATCGCGGGCAGCAGCATAGTGTGCGTAGGGGCTACTACTACATTTACGAATTCGGTACCGGGCGGTACATGGACAAGTGGTAATCCGCTAAAGGCTACGATAGATGCGACAACAGGCGTTGCTACCGGTGTTGCTACAGGCACGCTGAATATCTACTACTCGGTGGGAGGCTGTATAACATCAAAGGCGCTTACAGTAAATGCATCGCCGTCTGACATCATCGGCCCATCATCTCTTTGCGCAGGCACGACGATCACACTAGCCGACCTTACGGCAGGTGGCACGTGGAGCAGCAGTAACACAGCGATCGCTACAGTGTCATCGGGCGGGCTTGTAATTGGCGTTTCTGCAGGTGTAGTTACGATCTCCTATACGAAGTCCGGTTGCAGCAAAACACGGTCGGTTACAGTAAATGCTACTCCCGGTCCAATTTCGGGTAGCAGCACAGTATGTGTGGGCTCTACGATAACACTTACCAACACTGTACCGGGCGGTACGTGGACAAGCAGCAGCCCCACAAGGGCGACTGTAGATGCATCAGGTGTGGTGACCGGTGTGAGCACAGGCACAGTGATAATTACGTATGCTACACCATGTGGCAGCACCACCAAGACGATCACAGTCAATTCATCGCTACCGGCTATTACCGGTACAGCCTCATTGTGTGAAGGGTCCACTACTACACTCAGTAATACAGTAGCAGGTGGTACGTGGACAAGCAGTAACCCGTCAGTTGCCACAGTAGATGCAACTACCGGTGTAGTAACAGGTGTAACCGCAGGCACTGCCATGATCACCTACGCAACCGGCGGATGTTCTGCAACTACCACGGTTACAGTAAGTGCTGCGCCGGCGCCGATTGTGGGTGCAGGCAGCATCTGTGCAGGTGGTACAATGACGCTTACCAACGCCACTCCGGGTGGAGCCTGGATAAGCTCAGACACAACGGTAGCTACGGTATCAGGATCAGGCCTGGTGAACGGAGTAGCACCAGGTACTGCAACGATAACTTACAAATTGGGTACGAGCTGTTATACAACGGCAGTAGTGACTGTTACAGCAGGCCCATCGCCTATAATGGGTAGCGCTTCGATCTGTGTGGGCAATGCTACATCGCTTACCAGCAGCCCTGCGGGCGGTACATGGAGCAGTAGCAATCCTTCGGTTGCATCAGTGGGTTCTACCGCCGGCGTGGTAACAGGGGTTGCTCCGGGAGTAGCGATCATTACTTATTCTATAGGCGGCTGCTCTGTGACTTTCACTGTTTCAGTTAGCGCTGCCGCAGCTCCAATAATAGGGCCTTCTACAGTTTGCGCAGGTAGCACGGCTACTTATACCAATGGAACTATCGGCGGTGTTTGGCTGTCGTCAAATGTTGCAGTAGCAAGCATAGATAGCGTATCAGGCGTGCTTACAGCAAACAGTGCGGGCGTTGTGGTGCTTACTTATACGACCGGCGGCTGTCTTGCAACAAAAACAGTAACAGTGACTCCCGGCCCATCGGCTATTGCGGGTAGTGCATCGATTTGCGTTGGCAACTCTACGCTGCTTACAAGCACTCCGGGCGGTGGAACCTGGTCCAGCAGCAATCTTACTGTTGCTACCATCGGATCGGCCACGGGCCTTGTTTTCGGAGTGTCACCAGGCACTACTATGATTACTTATAGCCTTGGCACCGGTTGTTCCGTTACACGTGTTGTTACAGTTAGCAATGCAGCGGGACCAATATCCGGACCTTCGACATTGTGTGCGGGCAGTACTGCAACTTATACAAATTCCACCCCGGGAGGCATATGGTCTTCCTCAAATGCGGCGGTGGCTACAATAGGTAGCACTACAGGTGTACTTACGGCGCTGACATCGGGGGTAACTATAATTACTTATTCTGCAGGAGGCTGCCTGGCTACTACGAGCGTAACAGTTAGCGCCGGGCCAACGGCAATATTTGGTACAGCAGTTGTTTGTGCAGGAAACAGCACTACGCTTTTCACCACTCCAGGTGGTGGTACCTGGGCCAGCAGTAATACTTCGGTAGCTACGATAGGTTCCGCAACGGGTGTTGTTACCGGCGTTTCGGCAGGTACTACGATGATCACCTATTCCATAGGCGCATGCTCTGTTACCCGCGTAGTAACCGTTAATCCCGCAGCAGGTCCAATCAGCGGTCCGTCTACGGTATGCGTTGGCGGCTCTATTACATTGACAGGCGGAGCCCCGGGTGGACTGTGGCTGACATCTAACTTTAGCGTGGCCAGTATTGATAGCGCATCAGGTGTTCTTACCGGCAATGCTGCGGGCGTAGTATCTGTAACCTATATAGTAGGAAGCTGCTTCGCATCTACAACAGTAACGGTAACTCCGGGACCACCGGCAATAGGTGGCCCATCAGCAATATGCGTAGGCTCCACGATCATACTTACAAATTCAGTGCCGGGTGGGACATGGAGCAGCAGCAATGGGTCTGTTGCCGCGGTAACAGTTACCTCAGGCATTGCCTTCGGTGTGTCTCCGGGTACGGCAACAATTACTTATACGATTGGAAGCTGTTCTGTAACGAAGACAGTAACCGTCATCACGGCTCCTGCCCCTATCTCAGGTAGCAGCACAGTGTGCGCGGGCTCGTCTACATTGCTTACAGATGCAACTGCGGGCGGTGTATGGTCCAGTAGCAATGCTTCGGTTGCATCGGTATCTGCATCAACTGGAATGGTAAATGGTGTTTCTGCCGGAGTGGCCACGATCACTTATTCTATAGGTGGCTGTTTCGTAACATTCGGTATCACAGTTTCGCCGGCTCCGGGACCTATATCAGGTCCTTCTTCGGTATGCGCAGGTTCATCCATTACACTGACCGACGCAACACCGGGCGGTGCATGGTCTAGCAGTTCGCCATCTACAGCTTCCGTAAGCCTCGGTGGTGTTGTTACCGGTTTGTCCTCAGGCGTAGTAACGATAACCTATTCAGTAGGTGGTTGCAGCGTAACAAAGCTTGTGACCGTAAATGCAACGCCATCTGTTATTTCCGGGGCTACTTCAGTTTGCACCGGCGCCACTACAGTGTTCACGAATGCCACACCGGGTGGTGTGTGGACATCATCTAATCCTTCAGTAGCTGCAGTTGGCGCTACTTCGGGAGTGGTGACAGGTATCTCAGCTGGCGCAGCGGTTATCACTTATTCTATAGGCGGCTGCTTCGCGGTGAAGACCATTGGCGTTACAACCGGTCCATCGCCCATCTCAGGTCCATCTTCACTTTGTGTTGGTACTTCTGCGTTTATGACTTCTACTCCAGGTGGCGGTGTGTGGTCTAGCAGCGATATCACAGTTGCTGCGGTAAGTACCACAGGATTGGTTACTGCTGTAGGTCCGGGTGTGGCAACTATCACTTACTCAATGGGTGGCTGCGATGTGACCAGGGTGGTTTCTGTAAACAATACTCCTGCTCCTATCGCGGGACCAAGCACAGTTTGCGCCGGTGCTACAATTGTACTTTCTAACTCAGTTCCGGGTGGTGTGTGGACCAGCAGCAACCCATCGGTTGCATCGGTGAGCACCGGCGGTGTTGTAACAGGTGTGTCCGCAGGAGGTGCCATTATCACTTACTCAATAGGAGGTTGCTTTGTTGTTCGCACAATTGCTGTGAATGCGTCGCCGGCTCCGATAGTGGGTGGAAGCAATATATGCATAGGTACTCCGCTGGTGCTGTCAGATGCAACACCGGGTGGTATATGGTCTGTAAGTATTCCATCAGTTGCTACAGTAAGCTTCTCTGGTGTTGTCAACGGCATTACGCCGGGTGCAGTTACAGTTAGCTACACCGTAGGTGGTTGCAGTGCTACCAGGGCTGTGACTGTGAACCAGACGCCGTCAGCGATAGCGGGTCCTTCATCGTTGTGTGCCGGAGCCTCTATAACACTCACGAACAGTGTTCCGGGCGGTGTATGGACAAGCAGCAATGGTGCTGTGGCATCAGTTTCTTCGGCAGGTATGGTGAATGGTGTTGCTTCCGGCATTGCTACGATCACCTACTCTATAGGTGGCTGCTTTGCTACGAAGCTGGTGACTGTAAATGCTAATCCGGGTCCGATATCCGGCGCGGGTAGCGTATGTTCTGGAGGAACTACTACGTATACTAACCCTGTTCCGGGTGGTGTATGGACCAGTTCATCGCCGGTGAATGCCTCTGTAGACGTCACAACCGGTGTTGTAACCGGGGTATCTGCAGGCACTGCCGTAATAACGTACTCAATTGGCTCTTGCTTTGCAGTGCGCAAGCTGATCGTAGTGGATTGCAGCTCCTTCACGGGTAGAGAGACCGGGGTAGAAAGCATCACTGCTGCTGCTTCATTCTCCGTATTCCCGAACCCTGCTTCTGGTTATCTGAATATTAGCTGGGATGCTGAGATCGGTAAGGCAGATATCATTCTTACCGATGCCGTGGGCCACGAAGTAGCCCGCTACCAGGTAGATGGTAAGGCAAATGGTAAACAGCAGATAGATCTCGCAAATCTTGCAGATGGCATGTATATGGTATCTGTAAGGTCTGAGACAGCACAGTTTACTTCGCGTATCGTTATCCGCAGGTAAGCGGTAATGTAACAAGCATATAGAGCGGCGCCTTTTTCAGGCGCCGCTTTTTTGTGTATGTATGTATAGCTGGATATCAGTGGTGGGTTAGGAGGTGATCTACCGATTGATTGCTGCCATTCACCGAAAATGACGCAAAGTAATTGTGCTTGTTGCTTACTTTCAGAAAAACCACACGCACATGGAATTGCAATCAACAACCGGCAAGGTAAAGTGGCTTCACGTAATAGTCTACTACTTGCTAGCCTGTGCCATTTCCTGGCCATTTTTCTGGTGGCGCGATATCCTGCACTGGCAGGGCTTCAATGCCCCGGGTATCCTAAAGACCGTCTCTATTATGTGGGGCCCGGGGATGGCGGCATTGATGTGTTTGTATCTTTTCCGAAAGTCGCATCGCCGCACAGTGAGCCTGTTAGGCAACAATCCCGTAAGGTCTTTGATATTCTGGTTTGCGCCATTGGTGCTTCTGGCAATACTTGGTGTGCGGGAAGGAAGTGGTGCGGTGTCACACACACTACCGCTGCTTATCTCTGTAATGGCTGTTTTCACGATAATGGGCGAGGAAGTAGGCTGGCGTGGTTTTTTACAGGATGCGTTGCGCCCGCTGAAGCCGGCGCAGCGCTATGTGCTGATAGGCGTGCTGTGGGAAGCGTGGCATTTTACGAATCGCGTACACGGCAAAACACTGATGCAGGCTACATTGTTGGTTGGTCTGTTTCTTATCGTTACCATAGGGTTGTCATTCCTGATCGGGATGGCTGTAGAAAAGAGCAAATCGATAGTTGTGGCTACGGCTATACACGGATGGGTTGACCTGATGTTTGAGATGCCGGGTATTACCAGCTATATAAGTGCTGCATTTGCAGTGCTATTGTGGATATACTTACTGAAGACCTGGAAGGTTACCAAAGAGGTAGAACAAAAAAAGAGCGACTAGAACAGTAGATCTTGCCGCCCTTTAGGTAAGCTAGGTTGCGCCAGTCAATTCGAGGAATGACGTTATACCGATGTCTTCGAGGAATTGTTTGTCGTGTGAAACAACAACAAGTGTTCCTTTGTAGTGTTTAACTGCATTCGTCAGTATTTCAACATTCTTAAGGTCCAGGTTGTTTGTCGGCTCATCAAGAACCAGAAGATCAGGCTCACTTCCACTGATGGCGATACAACATAGAGTGAGTCTCATTCGTTCTCCACCACTTAGCGCACTACATGGTTTATTCCACATATCAGCGGTAAAGAGAAAATGAGTAAGCCGGGAGTTTATTTCCGCTTCCGGCAACGCCCGTGTGTTGAAGAGTGCCGCCTGCTCTGTCACACTCAGTTCGTCGTTGAGCAAGGAATAATCCTGGTCGATGTAGACGGCGTTCGCTATGTTCTTTGACATTTCTCCGGCGCCAGGCTGTAGTTGACCGAGGATAAGCCGGATCAGTGTCGACTTCCCTGAGCCATTCTGTCCAATTAAGGCCAATCGGTCACCGCTTGCTATTGTTACCTCCAGAGGGTTGGGCCATATCCAACGGTCGGCAAAGCGAAAGTTCATTGCTTTTGCTGCAAAGAGTACCTTGCCTCTATGCAATGAAGAGTTGTCAAAATTGAGGCGCATCCTGTCATTTGTCGCCATTTCGCTACGCAGATCGGTAAGCGTGGCAGCTATGCCCGATATTTTTTCGGCGTGTGTGCTCTTTGCGCGGGCGGCGCTATTTTCCGCCAGGTTCCGCAGGGTGTTCATCATTATTTTCGGAACGCCTGCTTTTTCCTGTTTTTTCTTGCCCCGTGCATTATGGCGCTGTTGTCGCTCCAGCATTTCCCGTTCGGCCTCGCGTGCTTTTCTTAGAGCTTTCCCGGTTTCCTGCAGATCATGGATCAGCGCGTTTTCCTGAAGCTGTTTTTCGCTAATGAAGAAATCGTAGTTGCCGCCGTAGCGGGAAAGCTTTCCCTCTGCGAGTTCATATATGGTGCCGGGAATGTGAAGGAGCTGCCTGTCGTGGGTTACAACGGCCATAGTGGCTTTGGCTTCGTTGACGAACCGGTATAGCAGCTCGCGGCCAGCGCTGTCCAGGTGGTTGGTTGGTTCATCGAGTAGTATCAGCTGCGGCTGGTGCACGTGCAGGCCAGCGAGAAACGCGCGGGTTTTCTGTCCCCCGCTGAGAGAACTGAGCTTACAGTGCAAAGGAATGTCTTGAAGCTGCCAATAGGCCAACGCCTCAATACATTTCTCTTCAATCGTCCAGTCATCGTCCAGTAATGCCAGGTTTTTTTCAGAAACATGGCCGGCGAGTATTTCGGTTAGTGCCGCCACCTTTTTGTGTACCCGGAGTGCATGAGCCACCGTGAGGTTATCAAATTGTCCTACGATCTGTGGTAGAAAATAGGGAGGCGCCCCTGTCTTCACCTCCCCGCGGGAAGGGGCCAGCTCGCCGGCAGCAAGGCGCAACAGTGTAGATTTTCCCGAGCCATTATTGCCGGTAATAGCCACTGTCTCGTGGGGCTGAAGCGTAAAATTGATGTCTGAGAACTGCACATGCCTGTCGGGATGTGCATAAGCAACATTTTGAAAACGTAACATAGAACTTCCTTTAGAAATGAGTAACAACGCAGCCACAAGGAGGCTACTGTCTTAAACTGTATCTGAAGGAAACTATCACATGTGCTTATTCGGGAATTGCAGTGCAAAGGTACGGCAAGTGAAGTGAATTTTGATGGCGATGGGTTTTATGCAGTGCCACGGCGAACGCCACTTTGATTGGTTGTCACAAGCGAAACCAGGGAGTGCAGGCTGGTACCAGCAGGCAATGTTTTAGGGATAATGTAACCCTGAGACACCTACAAAAGCCGTAACTTTCCGTTCAATACAGAACAAGCCATGAACAGGAGCATTCGTAAAGTAGCGGTGATAGGCAGCGGGGTGATGGGGTCCAGAATAGCATGTCATTTTGCGGGAATAGGTGTGCAGGTCCTGCTGCTGGATATAGCGCCTAACGCACTAACCGAAGACGAAGCAGCGAAGGGGCTGACACTTGATAGCAAGCAAGTGCGCAACCGCATAGTGAACAATGCGCTGCAGGCCACACTGAAGAGCAAACCATCTGCGGTGTACGCGAAGGAGGTGGCCGCGCTGATAAAAACCGGAAACATAGATGACGACCTGCCGGCAATAAAAGAGTGTGACTGGATAATAGAGGTGGTAGTGGAGCGCCTGGACATCAAGCAGCAACTACTGGAGAAGGTGGAGCGCTACCGCAAGCCGGGCACGCTGATCACAACAAATACATCGGGCATACCCATACACATGATAGCCGAGGGGCGGAGCGAAGATTTTCGCCAGCACTTCTGTGGCATACACTTCTTTAACCCACCGCGCTACCTGCGTCTGCTGGAGATAATTCCCGGACCGGACACCAAGCAGGAAGTATTAGGCTTCCTGGACGACTATGGTAGTCGCTTCCTGGGCAAGACAACCGTGATATGCAAGGACACACCTGCATTCATTGCAAACAGGGTGGGCGTCTTCGGATTTATGGCGGTGTTTAAGGTGATGCAGGAACTGGGGCTGAACGTGGATGAAATAGATGCGCTCACGGGCACAGTGCTGGGCAGGCCTAAGTCGGCCACCTTCCGCACCGGTGATGTGGTGGGGCTGGATACACTGGCATTGGTGGCCAGGGCGCTACCGGCAAATGTGCCTAATGATGAGGCTAAGGACATCTTTGCCATACCACCGTTCATAGACACCATGCTCGCCAACAAATGGCTGGGCGACAAAACGGGACAAGGATTTTATAAAAAGACCCCCGCCCCTAAAGGGGAGAAGGGAGGTAAATCGGAGATACTGACGCTGAACCTGCAAACCATGGAATATGGGCCAAAGGTGAAGACGAAGTTTGCGACGATAGAGGCTGCCAAGCAGGTGGATGACCTGGGGCAACGCCTGAAGGTGCTGTATGGTGGCGCTGACAAAGCGGGCGAATTCTACAAAAAGTTTCACCAGTTATTGTTTGCCTATGTATCGAACAGGGTGCCGGAGATAACGGACGACCTATATAAAATAGACGATGCGCTGAAGGCCGGTTTTGGCTGGGAGATAGGCGCTTTTGAAAGCTGGGATGTGCTGGGCGTGGCCAAGGTGCTGGAGCAGATGAAGGCTGCAGGCTTGCAGGTGGCACCCTGGGTACAGGAGATGCTGGGCAAGGGTATTCGTACGTTTTACAAAACAGAGAACGGAAGAAGGTATTACTATGACCAGGTAAGCGGCGGGTATAAACCTGTGCCGGGTTATGGCTCGTTCATACTACTGGAGCAACTGGACGAAAAGGTGGTGTGGAAGAACAGTGCCTGCAAACTGTATGACATCGGCGATGATGTAGTGGCCTTTGGCTGGACATCGAAGATGAACACCATAGGCGGCGAAGTGCTGGAAGGAGTACAAAAGGCAGTGGCGATAGCAGAAGAGCGTTACAAAGGACTGGTGATCGCCAACAAGGGAGCCAATTTCAGCGCCGGCGCCAATGTGGGCCTGATATTTATGTATGCTGTGGAGCAGGAATTTGACGAGCTCGACTTTGCGATACGTGCATTCCAGAATGCGACCATGCGCCTGCGCTATAGCAGTATTCCCGTGGTGGTGGCGCCGCATGGCCTCACCCTGGGCGGGGGCTGTGAGATGTGCCTGCATGCAGATGCCGTACAGGCGGCTGCGGAAAGCTATATTGGCCTGGTAGAAGTAGGTGTGGGGCTGATACCCGGCGGCGGTGGCACCAAGGAAATGGCCGTGCGCGCCAGCGACCGCAACATAAAGGAAGATGTTGAGGTAAACTACCTGCAGCAGCTATTCATAAACGTGGGCACGGCCAAGGTGTCTACATCGGCGCATGAAGCGTTTGACAACTTCATTTTGCGCAAGGGTCATGACAACATATCCATAAACCCCGACAGGCGCATAGCAGATGCAAAACGCAAAGTGCTGGCCATGTGGGAGCAGGGATATACACAGCCGGCGCCGAGACACGACATAAAGGTGCAGGGACGCGGCGGCCTGGGTGGTTTGCTGGCAGGCATACACGGCATGTGGCGCGGCAACTACATATCTGAACACGACAAGCTGATAGCCGAAAAGCTGGCACACGTGATGTGTGGTGGCGACCTGAGCGCACCTACCCTGGTGAGTGAACAATACCTGCTTGACCTGGAGCGCGAAGCTTTCCTGAGCTTGTGCGGCCAGAAGAAAACGCTGGAGCGTATACAGAGTATACTGACAACGGGCAAGCCGCTGAGGAATTAATGCGTACTGTTCTTAAGGCAAAGCGCGGGCGCGTGTTGGTGTTGTTTACATGAGCCTTGATGAATGTAGGCAAAGGCAGACAGGATATAAAAGCGAACCCCGGCCATGGGAGCCGGGGTTCATTATGAAAAATACTTTGTGTTTATGTGCCGAAGCAGAAGCCGAGACCAACAATAAGTCCGCCCGGTGAGAGTATCTTTACTACACTTGCCGAGTTTGATGTAACGGGGGAGCCGCTGAGCTGGTTGAACTTCTTTTGGGTTACTGACTTTGAAATACCCAACTGTAGAAAGAAACGGGATTTGCGCCCCTTGCCCAGCCCCCAGTATTTATAGGCCGATGCAAATATGTTAGCCTGCGGCAGCAACTCCAGTTCCACCAGTTCCTGTCCCTGAATTGTCTCGAGCTTAGTTGCGAAGTTAGATATGCCGGAGCTATAGGTGGCGCCCGCGCCAAATGCCCAGCCTTTGTGGCAGGGTTTCAGATAGCCCTTTCCGCCAAAATAGAATTTTGTACCCCATGACGATGCCAGCCCTATGCCAGCATTCAGGGATATATCTGAAGTGATGTGGTAGTCTACGCCACCACCCAGTAAACTTGTGTTAGCGTTGATACCTGTGCCCAGATCTAAGTAGAGTTTACTGCATCCACGCTCAGCCTGCTTATTTGTGCGTTGCGCGCCATCATAGTTAGCGGGTTCCCGGCTGTCTTCCTGTGCAAAGGAACCGATGCAGGTGAAGATGAATATTGCAGAAAGCAGAACCTTTCTCATAAAGTGTAAACAGGTGAAGAACAAAGGTATGGGAAATAGCCGCAGAAAAGCCAGTTACATCCGGTCCAGGTCGGCCAGCATCATTTTTGCCTGTTCATTGTCGGGATGTTTTTGTAGCAGATGTTCCAGGCGTTTGTGGGCTTTGTCATATTGCCTGTTTCCGTAGTGCCAAACTGCAAGGTTTATCAGCGTCTGCTCATGGTCCGGGTCCAGTTCGTTGGCGCGGCTCAGCAGGTCATAAGCCATTGCACCGTTTCCTTGCTGCATGTAGATGAATCCGAGGTTTGTGTTGGCGCTTACATAGTTCGGGTTTTCACCACGAATGAATTCAAAAACTTTCTTCGCTTCATCCACCCTGCCCAATGCCAGCAGGCACGTTCCATATTTATTCTGAAAGTCGAGCGAGTACCTCCAGATGTCAGTTGCCCGTTTATACCACGGCAGCGCTTTGTCTTTCTGCCCACTCTGAAAGTATGCCTCACCGATGCGGTAGGCTGTCCATGCGTCCGAAATACTCTCCGGAGGAACGGAGGCATAACTTATTACCTTGCCGAAATCGTTCTTCAGGTACCAGGCACGAATGAAATCCCGGTTTTGTTTTTGGGTGGATTCAATGTCAGCCTGCTTACCTATATATATAAGCGCAGAATCGAGCAGGCCGGCAGATGGTGCATATCGCTCGTAGAATTCCATGAACCCACGCGCCTTTGTTATAGCGTCAGGATTGTCATTGTTATAGCATTTCATACCCAGGAAGGCGGTGATCTTGCTTACCTCGGCCTCAGCCAATGGGCGCCTGCGTATGTAATGATCTGTCACCGCTACGTGCGGAATGTCAATGCTGCCATTGCGCGGCATGTGGCAGGTAACACAGTCGTCATTTTTGGTGGCGCGCACTGCGGCCGACTCTTTGCATTGAGACTGTCCCTGGCCCGAGTGGCAATTCTGGCATGCTGTGATGTACTGCGACCGTGGCGTGAATTTTACACTCACGTGTGGCTTGTGGCAGGTGATGCAACTCATCTTGCCGGAAACAACATAGCAGTTGCTTTTTTTCATTCGCTCCACGTGCGATGCCATTATCATCTTGTCCTTTGCGCCCTCGTAGTCAGGCATGAACACATTCATTACTTCAGACAGTTTCATGCCCGGGCGAAAGTCGAAGAACGATTTGCCATCGTTAAGCACAGAAATACCTTGCAGGTGGCAGCGCTGGCATACGTTGTTCTGCAACTCTGTGGAGAGACGGCGCGGATTTACGATGGTATAGTCGGGTGTCTTAGAAGTATCTACCGGGGCCGATGATTGCCGGGCCGCAACGTGCAGGCTGCCGGGGCCGTGGCAGCGCTCACAGTCTATGCCGCTCATTACCTTATTATACTTGTTCTCGCTGTTGTGCACAAAATCGGGATAGGCGTTGTGGCAGCTCATGCACTCGAGCTGTATCATACGGCGAAAACGGCTGCTGGCTCCTTTTTCAAAACCCGGGGCAAGATCCCACTGCTTTTTTTGTGTGTAGTAGGTAACGGGCGCCTGGTAGAGGTAGCCGTTTATATTAAATATATGCGAGTTGGTATGCTGGCCAGACCCCACTACATAATCAACCTGCTGCTCCAGCCGGTGCACGGTGTCCCTGCCCGATAGGCGGTATTCGAGGATGAATAGTTTATCGCCCTTCCAGAAGGGGCGGTAATAGTAGTCCAGAACGGTATCATATACCAATGCATGTCCGGGTGTGAAGTCGGCGGCCGACTTCTGACGGGTGGCGGAGCCAAATGACTGGCCCATACCCGTTTGGATAAAGGTTTCGTAGATGCCCGGGTGGCAGCCGCGGCACACATCCATACCTACATAGTGGGCTGCGGTGTCATATACATTCAGCCATGGCGAGGATGGGTGGTCGGTAGTTTCCCCAGGTGCCTCCTCCGGGCTGTTGCAGAAGAATGAGGGTAATAGTACTGCAACTGAGGCACATATAAAGAGTGCTTTCCTGAAAAGTGCCCTGCGCATGGTTCAAAGGTAAGCCGCTATGACATTTTGATGAAAATTCCCGCAAACTTTGGATAGGGCTTTATTTTTTTATATTAAATCATATCTTTGCCCCCCTCACGAGGCATGGGTGTACCATGTCCTGTGGACATTTTGTAAATATTACAATATATAATTTCAAGTTTAACCTATGCAGTTAAAAGGCCTTGTGAAGTTTTTCACGATAATGCTGATTCTCATTTCGGTGTATCAGCTCTCTATCACATTTGTAGTACGTTCAAAAGAAAAATCATGGCGCGCAAACGCTATGGAATCTGCTAAGAAAGAGAACCCATCTGCAACCGGTGCGGAACTCGAAAAGCTGGCAAATAACTACTACTCAGAGATAACTGACACCATGCAGGGCGAGGTTGTTCTGAACGCAATTATCAAGAAATATACCTACCAGGAAGCTAAGGCTGAAGAACTGAGCCTGGGTCTGGACCTGCAGGGTGGTATGAACGTGACACTGGAAGTGAGCCTGGACGACCTCGTTCGCTCTATGTCAAACAACCCACGTGATGCTGCGCTCAACAAAGCGATAAAGGACGCAAACACTGCAAAAGCTAACAGCGAAGCAAACTTCATCACACTTTTCGGCCAGAAATTTGAGACACAGAATCCGGGCGTGAAGCTTGCTTACCTGTTTACTAAGCCAAGTGAAAAGGAAATAACGCTGAACTCTACTAACGAAGAGGTTCTGGCTAAACTGAATAAAGAAGCTAAAGCAGCGATCAACCGTACACACCACGTTCTTCAGACACGTATAGACAAGTTTGGTGTTGCTAACCCTAACGTGAACCTTGATGAGAACAAGGGTATCATCACCGTGGAACTCGCCGGTGTGCAAAATCCTGAGCGTGTACGCGAGTACCTGCAGGCAACAGCAAAGCTTCAGTTCTTCGAAACTTATTCAAACCAGGAGATCGGGCCACTTATCGGGGCTGCTAACAAGCCGCTGTATAACTACCTTTCTGGCATAAAAGAAGAAGACACTACTACTAAATCATCTGATTCTACCGCTACGGCAGCTATGGGTGCAGACTCTGCAACAGCAAAAGCGGACACTGGTAGCCTTGCTGATGTTCTTGCAGGTAGCAAGTCAGCAGCTGCCGACTCATCTACTGACAAGCAGGCACAGGCTATTAAAGAGAATCCTCTGAGCGCATTGATAGCGCCAAATGGTACGGTTGAAGAAGGCTACTTTGCCAGCCCTATCGTAGGCTTCGTGGCAAGGAAGGATACAGCAAAGGTGAGCAAGTACCTGTCACTGGACGTAGTAAAGAACAAGTTCCCTTCAAATATCAAGTTTGTTTATGGCGCAGGCGACAGGAAGAAAGGAAAAGACCCTAACGCTATCCTGGCACTTTATGCCCTGAAGACTGCTCCGGGTGGTGGTGCAAGGCTGGAAGGCGACCACATCGTTAACGCTCGTGCCGACTATAGCGCAATGACTGGTCAGCCTAACGTGAACATGGAAATGGACATCACAGGTGCCCGCATCTGGAAGGACATGACAGGCCGCGCGATTGGTAAATATGTAGCTGTAGTACTTGACGACAAGGTTTACTCAGCTCCACGCGTAGAAAACGAAATTGCGACCGGCAACACAGAAATCTCTGGTTCATTTACTGCAGAAGACGCTACCGACCTTGCAAACATCCTGAAGTCAGGTAAGCTTCCTGCACCGGCTCATATCGTACAAGAGCAGGTAGTAGGACCTACGCTCGGTGTTGAGAACATCGATAAAGGTATGTTCTCCCTGATGCTGTCATTCGTGGTGATATTCGTGCTGATGCTGATCTACTACAACACCGGCGGTATCGTTGCTGACATTTCTCTTATCCTGAACCTTGTGTTTACGGTAGGTGTACTGTCTGCACTGCACGCTACACTGACCATGGCAGGTATCGCAGGCCTTGTGCTTACGGTAGGTATGGCTGTGGATACGAACGTTATCATCTTTGAGCGTATCAAGGAGGAGCTGGCTAGCGGTAAGGGATATGCCCAGGCGGTAACCGATGGTTACAAGCGCTCTTATTCTCCTGTACTCGACGGTCACGTTACCACGCTCATAACGGCTATCATCCTGTTCGTATTTGGTCTGGGCCCTGTACGCGGCTTCGCAACTACACAGATCATTGGTATCCTGCTGTCGTTGTTCTGCGGCATCCTCGTATCGCGTCTCGTTACAGATATCTATACTAAGCGCGAGCGTCACTTCAACTACTTCACTGGTCTTTCTAAGACTATCTTCCGCAAGGCACACGTAAACTTCGTAGGCATGCGTAAGTATACCTACATCATATCTGTGGTGGTTTTGCTGATGGGTATCGGCTCATTCTTCACCGGTTTTGACTATGGTGTGGAGTTCCAGGGTGGCCGCAGCTACACAGTACACTTCGATAAGAAGCTGACTTCTGAAGAGGTTCGTACCAAGCTGAACAAGTATTTTGGTGAGTTCCCTGTCGTGAAAACAATTGGAACCAACAACAACCTGAACATCACCACTGCTTATCTCATTACCAAGCCTGGCCAGGAAGTGGAAAAAGAGGTAATGGCGAAGCTGTATGAGGGTCTTACAAAGGAAAACCTCATCCCCGGCGCTACGACTCAGGAAGAGTTCAAATCGAAATATCTGCAGAGCTCGCAGACGGTACTCCCTACCATCTCTGACGACTTGAAGCAGGGTGCGGTACAGGCAACAATCATCTCCATCGTTGCGATCTTCATTTACATACTCCTGCGCTTCCGCAAGTGGCAGTACTCTCTGGGTACTATCATGTCGTTGCTGCATGACGTATGCGTAACGCTCGCTGTGTTCTCGTTCTTCCGCGGCAAGGTGCCATTCGCACTGGAAATTGACCAGCACTTCATCGCGGCGGTACTGACGGTGATAGGCTTCTCGATGAATGATACTGTAATCGTATTTGACCGTATCCGCGAATACTTCCGCAACACACCAAACGGTGACAAGAAGGAAGTTATCAACCGCGCGATCAACGATACGCTGAGCCGTACTATCATGACATCGTTCACCGTATTCGTTACCGTGCTCATCCTCTTCATCTTCGGTGGTGAGGCCACACGCGGTTTCGCATTCGCAATGCTGATAGGTGTTATCACCGGTACGTACTCTTCTATCTTCGTGGCAGCTCCGGTACTTGTTGACATGGACAAGAGCGACAAGCTGAACCAGGAAGCGAACAACGAAGCACGCATAGAAGAGCTGAAGAAGATGGCATAACTGCTTATTTACAAGATTCATATCAAACCCGTCCCTGCTACCAGGGGCGGGTTTTTGTTTTGGCTTTTACGCTACATTTGCAAGGCATGAGAGCACTTATCTGGCACCTGGGCAGGGCGGCATTAATGGTCAAAGACGGCTTTCGCCGGCCGGAGAATAAGAAGGTCTACTGGATTGAGTTTATGACCCAATGCAACGATATAGGCATTCGCTCCCTGCCTATCGTGCTCATTATCTCCGTGTTCCTCGGTATGGTGCTTACCATACAGACCTCCTACCAGCTCATAAGCGGCTGGATTCCCAAGACCGTGGTGGCGCAGATCGTGCGCGATTCTACCATCCTGGAATTGTCACCTACGGTGATATGCATAGTGCTGGCGGGTGTAGTGGGTTCTAAGATCGCCTCTGAACTGGGCAATATGCGCGTGAGCGAGCAGATAGATGCACTGGAAATAATGGGCATCAACACAAAGACCTACCTGGTGCTGCCCAAGATAGTGGCGGCTATGTTCATGGTGCCGGCGCTCATTATCATTTCCATTGCCATTAGCATACTGGGTGGTTACATAGCAGGTATGTTCTCCAATATCCTTACGCGCCAGCAATTTATACAAGGGTTGACGATGGGCTTCCTGCCTTACAACCTGTTCTTTGCTATGATGAAGGCGTTCGTGTTTTCTCTTATCATCTCTATTGTACCATCTTACTATGGCTACTATGTGGAAGGTGGGGCACTGGAAATAGGTCGTGCGTCCACAACATCGGTAGTGGTGAGCTGCATCCTCATTCTGTGTGCGGATTATGGACTTTCTATATTGTTGCTCTAAGGGCAGATGTAACAAAACTCATTATATTCTTACTGATTTTCATGTGGTTATTTAAATTTGCAGCCACTAAAAATGCAGATATGAAAAATATTGCCCGCCACCTGGTTGTTGTGGTGCTTCTGTTTTTGGCCATTATCACAAACATAAGCCCTGTGCTTGGTGCCGCAACCACAAAAAAACACACCATAAGCGCTTCGGTTACTCCCGCCGCCGTTGAGGCGGGTGCTGCATTGCCACCGGGTGAGGGAGTAGGTGACGAAGACTGGACACCCGAACAAAAGGGCAAAATGGACGCCGATAGGTTCTATGATGGCTGGCGTCCTGCAAGAACATTGACGATAGTTGTCACCGCGCTTTTCGGCGCCATTTTAGGCCTTATACCGGCAATAGCAACATCAGTAACTCCCCCCAAACCTCAGAACCTCGGTTGCGGGACCGTGTCGCTCATGAGAGATGCGCGATATAAAGCAGCGTATGAGCGAGAGGCAAAAAAGATAAAGAGCCGAAAAGTATGGGGTGGCTTTGGAATTGGCGTGCTGCTTGCAATTGCTTTGTTTACAATTTTTTCTGCGGCATAGAGTAGGCTCTGTGTGACGCTGAACGGTGTCGTGTCGATTAAATTTCAACCTCAACGAAGGAACCGGAGGTGAGAAGTCGTCTTACTAGAACGACAAACTTCTTCGCATGCGCAAACTCACCCTTGCTGTGCTGCTTTTCCTTGCAGTTGCAAACGTCAAAGCCCAGTATAATCCACTTTGGATACCTGATACACTTAGTGGTACCACGTTCAATCTCACTATCCGGGATACATTTACCCAGATACTCACGGGCAACCAAACCATAACGGGTGGCATAAATGGGAGCTTCTGGGGGCCTACACTCATTTGGAACAAAGGTGATGTGGTACACATGAATGTGAACAATCAACTCATGGACACCACCACCATTCACTGGCACGGCATGCACCTCCCGGCATTAATGGATGGTGGCCCTCACCAGCCTATAGCACCCTACACCACGTGGAGCCCCTACTGGAAAATTGATAACAATGCTGCGCTATACTGGTATCATCCGCACCTGCACATGATGGCACAGGAACAACTGGAGATGGGCATAGGTGGTATGATAATAGTGCGCGACGCTGTGGAGAGTGCACTCGCCCTGCCTCGGACCTATGGCGTAGACGACATTCCGCTGGCGCTGACCGATAGGAAGTTCGATGCGCTGAATCAGTTTGTTGCCGCTTCCTATGGTGACTCCATGATGACCAATGGTGTAGTGCGTGCAGAACACACTATCCCGGCCCAGGTAGTGCGCCTGCGCCTGCTGGACGCCGCTATAGAACGTTCTTACAACATAGGTTTCAGCGATAACAGAACATTCTACGTGATCACAACAGACGGTGGCCTGCTGAACGCACCTGTTGCCGTGACACGATTTATGGTTTCCGCCGGCGAACGCGTGGAGATACTGGTAAACTGCACCGGCCAAAACGGAACTTCCGTAGATCTCAAGGCATTTAACTCAGAACTGAACGGACAAATACCGGGCGGCGAGAACTTCCCCACCGGCGCGCCACTTGCTAATGCGCTTGGTCATGCCGACTTCAACATTTTGCACCTGAACATTGGCGCGCCAACTGCGAGTCCAATTACAACGATACCTGCTACGCTTAGAACAAATACCTTTTACCCGGAATCTTCTGCCGTGGCAACACGCACGGTTACGATATCAGATAGCGCAATAGGTCCGGGCGGCCCCACCTTCCTCATCAATCACAAGTTCTTTGCAATGGACGACATTGACTATCATGTGCCACTGGATAACACCGAGATATGGGAGGTAAAGAGCACATCAGGTTTCGGGCATCCGTTCCATATACACGATGTTGAGTTTCACATACTGGATATCAACGGTGCCGCACCGCCCGCTTACCAGGACGGATGGAAGGATGTAGTCTTTGTGCCACGCAACACAACGGTCCGCTTCATTGCTAGGTTCAGTGATTACTCAGACTCGCTGAAACCCTATATGTTTCACTGCCACATAGCTACACACGAAGACATAGGTATGATGGGCCAGTTTGTAGTAGGTAATAGCCCGGCGGGTATCATGAATGTGGCACAGAACAGCAAGATGAAACTGTATCCGAACCCGGTAAAGGGAATACTGCATTACGAAATGGAAGGCGGTATTGTGGTACAAAATGCAACGGTGATCAATGTGCGCGGGCAGGTAGTAGCCAACTTTTCACTGAATGGCAGCCGTGGCGAGCTTGATGTGTCGTCATTGGCAAATGGCCTATACTTTCTGCGCCTCACGGACGGCGAAGGAAAAACATATGTGAAGTCTTACCTGATGGAGTAAAGGAAAAACAAACTACTAAGCATGAAAAAAGCACTTTTAGGATTGATAGCTGCAGCCTGTCTGCTGATAAGTTTTGATAAGCCGGTAGGGTACAAGCCCGGGGACACCGTGATAAACTTTTCGCTGAAGAATGTAGACGGCAAAATGGTGGGTCCCGGCGGCTACAAGAATGCCAAAGGGTATATCCTGGTATTCACCTGCAATCACTGCCCTTTCGCAAAATTATACCAGGAGCGCATGAATCAGCTGAACAAGACCTATGCGCCGCAAGGTTTCCCCTTGCTGGCTGTAAGTTCAAACGATGCAGAAGCTGTGCCGGAGGATGGTTTTGAAGAGATGAAGCAGCGTGCCAAAGAAAAACATTATAATTTTCCCTACCTGTATGACGAGAGCCAGGATGTGGCGAGGGCATTTGGTGCAGTAAAAACGCCCCACGCCTTTGTGGTGCTAAAGGAAAGCGGTAAATGGGTGCTGAAGTACTCAGGGGCGATAGATGATAATGGATCAGAGCCGGACAAAGTGAAGAATAGGTTTGTGGCAACCGCTGTGGATGCCTTGCTGAGAGGCGATGAGGTGGCTACAAAGGCCACCAAATCTGTGGGGTGTGGTATTAAATGGAAGCAGTAAGGGGCGGATATAGCGAAGTATAAATCATTTAACCCCTTAATTGTGTGAATGGTGTAACGCTATCTTCAGAAAATGCTGTACATTTGCTGCAAATAAATTCATCTACTTTAAAAAATCGGATATGAAATCAGTTAAACACATCGCTTTGAGCGCACTGTTGACAGTAGGCGCATTCGGAACAGTTCTGTACACATCTTGTACTAAGGACGAATGTAAAGATGTAGTGTGCCAGAATGGTGGTACCTGCAATGGTGGTACTTGTACTTGTACTACGGGTTATGAAGGTACAAACTGCGAAACAAAATCAAGGGATAAGTTCGTAGGCGTTTATACAGGTTCTGAAATATGTACTGTAGGTACAGACAACTACAGCATCACAATGTCTGCAAACTCTGACGCGCTGAAGCTGACTATGACAAACCTGTACAATGACGCTATCACTGCTACATGCAGCATGGCCGCTACAGATTCTTTCTCATTCAGCGGTACTCAGGGTGGTGCTACCTTCACAGGTACAGGTCGCCTGGTTACTAACACGCTCACTGTTCGTTACACGATCACAAATCCATCGGTTACTCCTTCGGTTAACTCATGCGTGTTTACCGGAACTAAATAATTCCTAAAAAGGGATAATAAGAAAAAAATGCGCCGCTTAGCGGCGCATTTTTAGTTTAAGCCACATTCTGTGCCGTAACATATGCCAAATGAAAAGAGCTGCCCATGGGCAGCTCTTTTGCTATCGTGCAACACACTAAATTATTTCATTTTTGGCTTGCCGTTACCAATAGTACCATCAGCAGGCTTTTGCTCGCCGGTGTTGGTCATTTTTGGTTTGCCGCTGCCCACTGTTGGTGGCGGTGGTGGTGGTGGTGGCGGTGGAGCTGGCTCCTCTTTTACCGTTTTAGTTTTGGTCTTAGTTTTGGTAGTCTTAGTGCTGGCAGCGGCTGCAGCAGCTTCCGCAGCAGCTTTCTCAGCTTCCATTGCTTTCAGCATAGAATCGTTCTTACGAGCCATTTCTGCTTCGCGCTCAGCAACTTGTGCATTTACAGCAGAATCTATCTGTGCCTGCGACTGTCCCTGGTCTTCAGTTTTGTTTTCGCCGCCGCACGATGCAAGAATCAGTGCTGCTCCGGCCAACAGAAGGAATTGTTTTTTCATTGTCGGAAATTTAGAAGTTTGATGCGAAATTATCGCTATTATTTTAGAAGAAAAAATAACCTTAGTTTTCTGAACATGTAACTTTCACACTTACACAGCCACCGGAGCTTTTATTGCCGGGTGGCTCTGATAGTTTTCCAGTGTAAAGTCTTCATACCTGAAATCAAAAAGGTCCTTCACGTCAGGGTTCAGTTTCATCTCCGGCAGTGCGTAGGGGGTGCGGGTAAGCTGCAGTTTTGCCTGCTCCACATGATTAAGGTAAAGGTGCACATCGCCAAACGTATGTACAAAGTCGCCCGGCTGCAGGCCACATACCTGCGCCATCATCATTGTAAGCAGGGCATAAGACGCAATATTGAACGGAACACCCAGGAAAACGTCTGCACTGCGCTGGTATAGTTGACAGGAGAGCTTGCCGTTGGCCACATAAAACTGGAATAGTGCATGGCAGGGGCTCAGCTTCATCTTTGGCAGGTCGGCTACGTTCCACGCATTTACGATCATGCGCCGGCTGTCAGGGTTGGTCCGTATCTGGTTCAGTACATCTTTTATCTGATCATGTGTCTGGCCGTCGGCTCCCGTCCAGCTGCGCCATTGGTGACCATATACAGGGCCCAGGTTGCCGTTTTCATCTGCCCACTCATCCCAGATGCTCACTCCATTTTCCTTCAGGTAGGCGATATTGGTGTCTCCTTTCAGGAACCAAAGAAGCTCGTGGATTATCGATCGCAGGTGCAATTTCTTCGTTGTCACCATTGGGAATCCATCTCCCAGGTTGAACCGCATCTGGTATCCAAAGCAACTGATAGTACCGGTTCCGGTGCGGTCGCTCTTTGTTACACCCGTATCAAGAATGTGCTGCAATAAGTCCAGGTAAGCCTGCATGTAGCAAAGGTAGAAATATTGCGCGAGGATGAGTAAAGAAGCACTCAGTAGGCGATTCCGGCGCGCTGAAACACATCCGGCTTGTAGCCCGGACCCACGGGAACGGAACAGCCCCCGGAAATAACATGGTCAGCCGAAACGGAGGTAACCATATCCATATTCACGATAAAACTCTTATGGGTGCGGCAAAACCAGGACGGTAGTTCCGTGACAATTTCCTGCAGTGTGCGGCGGACCAGGTGTTTTCTGGCATGAGTAACAAATTGCAGGTAATTGCCCTGTGCTTCGATGAACAGGACGTCACATAGCATAACCTTATTCCAGGTGCCTTTTTCTTTTACAAGTACATATCTGGCGCCATAAGTGGCACGGCGATGAACGATCTTATAACAGGCCTGCTCAAAACGGGCAAAAGGAATGGGCTTGAGCAGATAATCTGTGGCGTCAAGCTCAAAACCTGCCGCAGCATGCTCAGCATACGCAGTGGTAAATACTACTTGCATGCGTGTGGGTAGTGCAGGGGCAACATCAAGGCCGCTATGATCGGGCATGTTGATGTCCAGGAACAAAGCATCTGGCTTGTGTTCCAATATGTATGCGATGCCCTCCGCGCAATCCGTGAACGTATGTTCCAATTTTATGAAGTCTAATTTTGCGGCATGATGCTGCAAGACCTCAAGTGCTAGAGGCTCGTCATCTATAGCGATAGCATGTATCATTGTGGGTGTACGAGGTATAAATATACGCATTCATAGTCTAATGGCATAATGTGTTCTTTGGTGCTCTGAAAAGTACTTTTTCGCTACCTTTGCCCTCCCGTTTTGAAGGGGGGCAGCCCACTTTCAGGGCGCAAATCACAGAATTATATTAACATGAAGATATTAGTGTGCATTTGTCCTGTACCGGACACTACAACCAAGATCGCTTTTACCGACAACAATACCAATTTTAACACGCAGGGGGTTACCTACATCATCAATCCTTATGATGAGTGGTATTCACTGGTGCGTGCACTGGAGTTGAAAGAAGCCGGTGTCGCTACTGCGGTGAACCTGGTAACCGTTGGTAAAGCCGACGCTGAGCCGGTAATACGCAAAGCCCTTGCACTGGGTGGTGATGAAGCTATTCGCATAGATACTGATAGCAACGACCCTTATGTGATAGCTGCACAAATAGCAGAATATGCTAAAAGCGAAGGTTACAACCTGGTGCTGTGCGGTAAGGAGTCGATAGACTATAATAACGGCACCGTAGGTGGCATGCTGGCAGAGTTACTGGACATGAACTATATAGGTTTCGCCAGCAAAATAGACGTTGCCGGCTCTACCGTATCTGTGCAGCGCGAAATAGATGGTGGCGAGGAAACAGATGCATGCGACACGCCACTGGTAATATCTTGCCAGAAGGGAGTGGCAGAAGCCCGCATACCAAACATGCGCGGCATTATGGCAGCGCGTACCAAGCCACTAAAAGTCGTTGCACCTGCTGCAATAGATACCCTGGCGTCAGTGGTATCTTATGAAATGCCGCCTGCAAAGACTGGTGTGAAGATGATAGCTGCCGACAACATGGACGAGCTGGTGAGCTTGCTGCACAACGAGGCGAAGGTTATTTAATTCGGCAATTAGTCAATTCGGCAATTTGACAATGTTGGTTTGCCGGAGATATTAAGTTCTCATTTTTAAGTTTTTTACTTTCTATACAATGTCAGTAATCGTATTAACAGAACATGCGCAGGGCGCGTTCAAGAAGAAATCGCTGGAAGCGGTGCAATATGCTGCTCAGATAGCTAATGCACTAGGCACTACCGTAACAGCAGTAGCACTTGGCAATGCGGATAGCAGCGAAATGGCGGGGTTGGGTGCCTATGGCGCTACCAAAGTGCTGCACATAGCTGATGCACGTCTTGATGACCTGAACTCACGCGCATATACTAAGGCGCTGGTAGCTGCGGCACAGCAGGAGGGTGCGAAAGTGATCGTATGCTCTCATGACACTACCGGCAAGGCTGTGGCGCCACGCGTGGCTGCGCGCCTGAAAGCAGGAATGGTAGGTGGCGCAGTGGCCTACCCGGATATGAGCAACGGATTTGTGGTGAAGAAAAATGTGTTCTCCGGTAAGGCGTTTGCCAATGTGAAGATCAACTCTGACGTAAAGGTGATAACGCTGATGCCTAACACCTTTGCTGTGAAGAAGGGTGAAGGAACTGCAAGCGTAGAAGCACTTTCCGTATCATTTGACGCGGCTGACTTTGCTGTACAGGTGAAGAGTGTGGCAAAAGCAACAGGCAGTGTGCCATTGTCTGAGGCAGAACTGGTAGTAAGTGGTGGCCGTGGCCTGAAAGGTCCTGAAAACTGGGGCCTGATAGAAGACCTGGCAAACGCACTGGGAGCGGCAACAGCATGCTCACGCCCTGTGGCTGATGCTCACTGGCGCCCTCACCACGAGCACGTAGGCCAGACGGGTGGCACCATTCGTCCTAACCTGTATATAGCAGCGGGTATCTCCGGTGCCATACAGCACCTGGCGGGTGTAAACGGTTCCAAGACCATTGTGGTGATCAATAAAGATCCGGAAGCGCCGTTCTTCAAAGCTGCCGATTATGGTGTGCTGGGAGATGTTTTTGAAGTGTTGCCGCGCCTTACGGAAGCAGTGAAAAAGTTCAAAGCCTCGCACTAAACGAGATTAGATATTTTAGCAGAGCCGGCTTAATGCCGGCTTTTTTTTGCGTGTGATTTTAACACGCAGTCACACCGTGCCACGGGCCACTTTTAACCTCAAAAACGTATCTTTGACCTTGCACGCATCAGCGTGTAGCGGAATATGAAGCTAATCAAGAACATAATGCTTGCGGGTGTCACCGCGCTGGGTATAAGCGGCTCTGTGTTTTACAGCTCTTGCGTCAAAGACCAGTGTGGAGCTATACAGTGTATAAACCATGGCATCTGCAACAATGGTAACTGCCGTTGCCTGCCGGGTACTGCGGGCGCAAACTGCCAGACCATTTACAGGGATGCATACCTGGGATTCTACAAAGGGCAGCCACCGAATGATAGCTCGTCGGTAAACACACACACCTTGCACTTTCGCTACAATGACGGTGATACGCTCTACAGGGAAATGGACATGCTGTGGATAGATGAGATGAACCAGACCGTGGCTAATGTGCAGATCAACTTTCAGGATCAGTCACTCACAGGGTCTACATTCAGCGTGGTGCCTACCACATCTAATGGTGTAACGTACACTGGAAATGGGACAGTTACCGACCGCATGGCAACCGTGCATATGACGCGGACCTATGCCAGTGGGGGACAGGATATGCTGTTCTTCAACAGCTACATAAAGCAATAGTAATTTTTCAAAAAAGCGAACGCTACAGGAATATGTCTATCTCTACAGATAAAGCACCAAAGCCGGTGGGCCTTTACCCACATGCAAAGAAAGTAGGTAACCTTTTGTTTCTCTCAGGTGTAGGGCCGCGCAAAGCAGGCACAGACGAAATACCTGGCCTGAAGACCGATAAGCATGGCAACCATCTTGAGTTTGACTTCGCTGCTCAGTGCCGCAGTGTTTTCGATAATGTGCGTGTGATACTGGAAGAAAGCGGCAGTAGCTGGGACAAGCTGGTAGACGTAACCGTATTCCTCGTAGACATGCAGCGCGACTTTCATACCTATAACAAGATATACGCTGAGTACTTCAAGGATAATCAGCCCTGCCGCACAACGGTGGGTATCAACTCACTGCCCACGCAGATAGCCATAGAGCTGAAGTGTATTGCTGTGGTGGAGTAAGGGTAGTTGATCACCTCGCCACTTACACTCGATCTATAATATAGAGTATCTCTCCGGGTCTACCTCCACTAAATAGGAACGGTGCCCCACGTTGAGACTGATAGATGGTAGTGTTTACTGCGATCCAATCGTCAATGTTGTTATAAGAGGTCGGATTGCGCACCACTAAATATTGGCAATCTCTCGGAATCCGGTAATATTCGAAAGGTTCCGCCGCCTCAATTCTGGATATGGTGTCTGCGAAATGTCGGCGCGCCCCCGCACATCCTATCGGCGCGCCCCCGCACATCCTATCGGCGCGCTGCGGCCCGGGCGTATTTCATAGTTTACCAAAGGAATTGCTGAAAATTCCAAATTACCAGGTCGCGCTGCCCATCTTTCTTGCATCTGCAGTTTGGGTAGGTGGGCTACTTTAGATTTTAGCAGAGCCGGTAGAATATTATTAGTTGTTTGACCATAGATGGCTATGGGTAGAAACGCGAGAATTAAAACCAGACCTTTCATAGTGCAGCTTTATTAGTAAGACGTGTATTTGGCGCTGCACCTTTGTTTTTGTTACGGAGCGATTTTGGCGATCGAAGTCCGAACCATTTCCATATAAATTATTGTTAAACGACGTAACTGATAAGTGCGGCATTACACTTTGTGTAAATTTACATTACATCCCACCTCATATGGCAAAGTCATCGCACAGTACCTGGCGGGCGACACCCATCGCCCTCGTAGTTTTCTTTTTCTCATGCCGCAACGGCAACGAGCTTGAGGTCAAAAGTATGTTTGACCCTGAAATAGAGCAGCAACAGAACCTGGAGTTCTCAGTGAACCATGATGTAGTGCCCGACAGCATGCTGAACAAGTGGGACAGCACACAATACCTGGAGCTATCGCCCGCGGTGAAGGGCATGTTTAAGTGGAGTACTACCAACACGCTCGTGTTCTCGCCCGCATCGAAGTTTGAGCCGGGCACAGAGTATACAGCAACGCCTTCAAAACTGCTGACCCGGTATAGCAAGAAGAAGTATGGGGTGTCCGACGTGCCGATAAAGTTCCATACTGCTCAGCTGCGTGTAGATGATGTGCACATGAGCTGGACACGCGCTGCCAATCAAACCGACATAGTGGTGCAGATGGATATGCGGTTCAATTATGAGGTGGAGCTGGCCGATGCGGCCTCGCACCTGAAGCTGAGCGCGGCAGGACGGCAGATAGCCATTGGTCAGGCAAACACGGGTAAGGGAAATACACTTTCAATTCAGTTTCCGCTGGCCAGCGAAAAGGATGAGGAAATACCGGTGAAGATTGATGTAAGCGGCGGCATACCGGTTGCAGGCTCGGCATACAAATCGACGAAGGATACCAGTATGGAAGTTGCAGTGCCTTCGCGCTACAACCTGGTGATATCAGAGGCTGCAGCACAGCACACCGGCACTGAGGGCGTGATAACTGTGAGCACGTCACAACCTATACTGGTTGAGAGCCTGAAGTATGCAGTAACCATATCTCCCTCTGTACCATTTGACATAGCTATCAATGATGGAGGATTTACAATAAAGGGCAGCAGCTTCAGCCCTACACAGGTTTACGAACTTTCCATTTCGCCGAAGATACAGGGCGCTTTTGGTGGCAGGCAGAAGAGTGGCTACACAACAAGCATCAGTTTTGGCAAGCTGAAGCCGTCCATCACCTTCAGCAACAACAAGGGCATGTATATTACCAACCAGGGATTCAAAAACATTGCACTCAATATTATCAACGTGCCGTCTGTGGAAGTGAGTGTGGTAAAGGTGTTTGAGAATAACCTGGAGCAGTTTATGCGTCGTGGCACCTACTACGACTATCACTACGACCGCGAGGAGGAAGAGGGCAGCAGCTTTGAGTATTATGAGACGGGCGACCTCGGAGATACTATTTTTAGTAAAGTATATGAGACCAATAAGCTGCCCCGCAAGAATGCTGCAAGTATTCTGCACCTGGACTTCCAGGACAGGATAAGTAACTACAACGGCGTGTATGTGTTGTGCGTGAAGTCGCGCGACCACTTCTGGGTGCAGCAGTCTAAAATAATGTCCATATCAGACATAGGCCTGATAGTAAAGAAGGGTGATGATGGAGTGCATGTTTTTGCAAATTCCATCCATACTACGGAACCCATGAGTGGCGTAAATGTATCCTTTGTAAGTACCACAAACCAGAAGGTATATACAGGCACCACAAATGGTGATGGATATGTTGCATTTAAAGAAGAAAACTCAATGCTACCATCTGCACAAATAGGTATGGTGACCGCAAAAAAGCAAGATGATTTCAGTTTTGTGTGGCTTGATAAGACCAGGATCGGCACATCGAGATATGATGTGGGTGGCCGCATACCCAATGCTGCAGACCTGATTGCCATGATTCACCCGGAAAGGGATTTGTACCGCCCGGGAGAGACCATACACCTTGAAGCAATAGTGCGCGATGAGCAGTGGCAGGTGCAGTCTGGCATACCTGTGCGGGTGCGGCTGGTGATGCCCAGCGGCAAGGAGTTTTCGTCCGTGCGCAAGATGCTGAACGAGCAGGGCTCGTGCGACGTGTCTTTCTCACCGCCAAACTCAACAATGACTGGCACCTATGTAGTGGAGGTGTACACAGGGAATGATGTGCTACTTAATTCCCACCGTATAAGTATAGAAGACTTTATGCCGGACAGGCTGAAGGTAAATGTGCAAACGGACAAAACAGAATACAAACCCGGAGACAGGGTGACCGTGAATATACAGGCAGACAACCTGTATGGCACACCTGCCGCCAACAAAAACTACGAATGCGTGTATCGCCTCTCTAAGGGTACATTTTCATCAGACCGATATCCTGATTACTCCTTTGCGATACACAACGATATAAATGCGCCTGAAGAGACAAAAGAAGGCAAGACCGATGCCAAAGGAGCAGCGAGCGAAAACTTTGACATAAGCGCAGCAATGATAGCAGATGCCGGCATTGTGAATGGTAATGTTACTGCAACCGTATTTGACGAAACCGGCAGGCCGCTGCACAGGTACGCACACTTCAACGTGTACACACAACCGGTATTTGTGGGCATAAAATCGGGGGACGAGTATGTGTCTTCGAAGACGCCGGTGCGCATGGGCCTTATCTGCCTGGATAAGAAGGGGAATATCCAAACGGGGGAAGCAGAAGTGGTAGTGGTGAGGCGTGAATGGCATACCGTATTGCAGCGCAACGGGGATAGCTACCGTTACGTATCGCAAAGCGAGGACCGTGTAGTGGAGCGGCAGAAGGTGATGATAACAGGTGCAGGTACTCACTACACTTTCTTCGCAAGGCAATCGGGAGAGTATGAAGTACGCGTGTTTGTAAAAGGCGCTGCTGGTTATGTATCCCGGAGCCTGTATGCTTATGGATGGGGCGATACCGACTACTCATCGTTTGAAGTAGACAACGAGGGCAGTGTAGAAATAAAAGCAGACAAGAAACAATACAACACCGGCGAGAATGTAAATGTGATGTTCAATGCACCGTTTGAAGGTAAGCTGTTGGTGACACTGGAGCGTAGCGGCGTGCTGAAGCACTATTACCTGCATACAAAGAACAAGGCTGCCTCCCTTTCCTTTGCCGCTGGTAGTGAGATGCTGCCCAACGTGTACGTAACCGCAACACTGGTGAGGCCTATGGATGGTAGTGACATGCCGCTGACAGTGGCGCATGGCTTCAAGTCTGTGCCGATAACCGATACCCGCAGCCAACTGGCGGTGGATATAACGGTTGCAGAGAAGTCGCGCAGCAGAACGAAACAAACGATAAAAGTGAAAACAGCGCCGGGTGCATATGTGGTGGTGGCAGCCGTGGACGAGGGTATACTGCAGATTCGCAACTTTGCTACACCAGACCCATATGGGTTCTTTTACCAGAAGGTAGCCCTTACCGTAAACAGCTATGATATCTACCCATGGCTGATGCCCGAGATAAAGACTTCACTATCCAGCACCGGCGGTGACGGTATGGGGTACGATGGGTCGAGGGTGAATCCACTGTTTGTGAACAGGGTGAAGAATGTCTCCTTCTGGAGCGGCATACTGCAGGCAGATGGTGGCGGCAATGTGCGCTACGACATAGACATACCACAGTTTTCCGGCGACATACGCGTAATGGCTGTAGCCTACAAAGACAAAGCGTTTGGCAGCGCAGACAAGCATATGAAAGTGGCCGACCCGGTGGTAATAAGCACCGCGTTGCCGCGATTCCTAAGCCCGGGGGATGAGATATCTATGCCGGTATCTGTAAGCAATACCACCTCAAGTGCATCAAAAGCGACAGTGACAGTGGAACTGGGTGGACAGCTTGCCATAAACGGGGGCGCAGCGCGAGAGATAGATTTGCCGGCTAACAAAGAACAGAGAGCAGTGTTTAAGGTAACCGCACAGCCCGCTATAGGTGCAGGCAAAGTGGTAGTGACCGTAAAGGCGAATGGAGAAACATTTACGAATGAAACAGAGTTGTCTATTCGCCCGCCTGCTTCATTGCAGAAGATCACAGGTGGTGGTTTTGCGCCGGCTGGTAAGGCTACGGCAATAGATGTTGGCAACAATTTTCTGCCTATCTCATTTGCCGGGAAAATAACACTGGGCAAATCGCCGGTAACACAGTTCAGCAAACACCTGGAGGACCTGGTGCAATATCCTTATGGGTGTGTTGAGCAGACAACATCAGCAGCTTTCCCGCAACTTTATTATGCTGACCTCGCGAGGAGTGTAGGCGGTATTAACAACCCGAACATGAATCCTGCATACAATGTGCAACAGGCAATAGCCAAGCTGCAATCTATGCAGGTAGGCAATGGTGCGCTCACCTACTGGCCACAGGGCGGCGAAGAGAGCTGGTGGGGTAGCGTGTATGCCTATCACTTCCTGCTGGAGGCGCGCAAGGCAGGCTATGAGGTGGGTGACCATACGTTGCGCCGGCTGCGCGACTACCTGAAGAGCAGGCTGTATAAGAAGGAGTTGCAAACGTATTACTACAATGGTCTGAAGGAGAAGAATGTTGCACCTTCTGAAGTGCCGTACTCGCTGTATGTGCTGGCGCTGGCAGGCAAGCCGGAGCTATCTGATATGAACTACTACAAGGCGCATAAAGAGCTACTGACTTTGGATGGCAAGTACCTGCTGGCGGCGGCTTATACACTTGCAGGTATGCCCGCGCAGGGTAATGAAGTGAGGCCGCCGGCATTCGCCGGTGAGCAGGCCGACAGGTCACTGGGTGGCAGCTTCCACTCCTACCTGCGCGACCTGGCGCTGTCGCTGAATGTAATGATGGAAACAGACCCTAAGAACAGGCAGGTGGGCACAATGGCTCGCCAACTGTCTGAGCAACTGGCACGTGAGCACTGGGTAAATACGCAGGAGAAGGCCTACAGCCTGCTGGCATTAGGGAAGGTGGCAAGACAAGCTAACCAAACCAATGCCATCGCCACGGTATCGTCTGCCGGACGCACATTTGCCTCCACGCCCGGAGAAACCATAACTGTGAAGCTGGATAGGAACGCTACGAACCCTGCTATTAACGTAACAGGCACAGGAGGGTTTTACTATGCGTGGGAAATAAGTGGCATCAGCGCAGACGGAAAGGTGAGAGAGGAAGACAGCTATATGCGCGTGCGCCGCTCGTTTATGGACAGGAATGGCAGGGAACTGGGCAATACCTTTAAGCAGAACGACCTGGTGGTGGTGCACATCACCATCCAGTCGCAGAATGATGTGACGCTGGAGAATGTAGCGATAACGGATATGCTGCCTGCGGGATTTGAAGTGGAGAATACAAGATTGAATTCGCTGCCGGAGATGGAGTGGATAAAGAAGCGGTCGACGCCGGACTATACAGACATCCGCGACGACCGGGTGAATATGTTCACGACGGTGACAGAGACGAAGAAAGACTTCTACTACATGGTACGCGCAGTGTCACCGGGCACCTACAAGCTTGGCCCGGTACAGGCGGATGCTATGTATGATGGCAAGTACCACTCCTACAACGGAGCCGGAACAATACGCATAACCGAGTGAGCAGGCGGAAGCACATATTGACAAAGGGGCTAAAAGCTGTGGCTGCTATGGTGGGTTTGTTCATTGTAGCAGACCTTGCATTTCCTGTGCATACAGAAATACCCTATGCGCGTGTGGTATTGGCAAGTGATAGTACCATACTGTATGCCACAACGGCGCGCGATGGCCAATGGCGCATGAAGGCAATGCCGGAAGAGATAACGCCAGAACTGAAGAAGACAATTATTTTCAAGGAAGACAGGTATTTCTACCATCATTTTGGTGTGAACCCGGTGTCGGTGGTGCGCGCCATGGTGCGCAATACGTTTACTGGCAGGCGCACGTCAGGAGCATCTACCATTACCATGCAGGTTGCGCGACTGCTGGAGCCGAGGCGGCGCACATATACCAGCAAGGTGATAGAAATGTTTCGTGCTACGCAGCTGGAAGTGCACTTTAGTAAGGAAGAGATATTGCGTATGTACCTTGACCTTGTGCCTTATGGGTCCAACATTCAGGGTGTAAAGGCAGCAGCACTTTTATATCTCGGCAAGATGCCTGACCACTTGTCGCTGGCAGAGGTAACGGCACTGAGTGTAATACCGAATCGCCCCAACTCATTGGTGCCGGGCGTGAACAATATCAGCATAATGCGGGAGCGGGATAGGTGGCTACATTGGTTCGGGAGCTCGAAGCTATTTCCGGATGCCGTGATAAGAGATGCGCTGCACGAGCCATTCGCGGGAAGCAGGCGAAACGCCCCGCAACAGGCCCCGCAGTTGGCCCACAGGTTGCAGCAGGCACAGCCCTTTGCCGATGTGATCGTATCAACGGTAGATGCGAAAATGCAAAAGCAGGCGCAGCTCATAGCACATGATTATATGAGCCAACTGCAATTGCTGAACATAAACAACGCCGCCGTGCTGGTGGTAGACAATGAAACCCGAAATGTGGTAGTCTATGTGGGTTCGTCGGATTTTGCGGACAGCATGCACCATGGCCAGGTAGATGGCATTATGGCGCTGCGCTCTCCCGGCAGTACACTGAAGCCATTTCTCTATGGGCTGTGTATGGACAGGGGTATGATAACGCCACATACAGTGGTGGCAGATGTGCCTGTGAATATCAAGGGCTATTCGCCGGAGAACTATGACCGGGAATTTCGGGGGAACGTGACCATTGAATATGCATTGAGCCATTCGCTGAATATACCTGCGGTGAGGCTGCTCGATGCACATGGGCTGGATGGCTTTCTGCATTCCATGGCGGGCGCGGGGTTTGCTGCTGTGGCACGGAGCAGCAAGGACCTGGGCATGTCGGTGATATTGGGAGGCTGCAGTGTGAGACTTGATGAGCTGACAGGTCTGTATACCGCTTTTGCAAACAATGGCTGGTACCGGCCCTTGCAGTTTTCTCCGGCCGTTGAGACTCGAGGCCAAGTTGATTCCTCTATCCTGTCACCTGCTGCCTGCTACCTGCTTAGCGATATGTTATGCAAGCTGCAACGGCCTGATCTGCCCAATTCATGGCAGGCCGCGAAGAATGTGCCGAAGGTGGCATGGAAAACGGGCACATCCTATGGCCGAAAGGACGCATGGAGTGTGGGCTATAACAAGCGATACACGATAGGCGTATGGGTAGGCAATTTTTCGGCAGAGGGGGTGCAGGAGTTGAGTGGCATCAACACGGCCACACCGCTGCTGTTTCAGCTCTTTAATGCATTGGACCGAGATGCTGCTGAAGACTGGTTGCAGCAACCGGCTACGGTAGGCACGCGCATTGTATGCACTGAGACCGGGATGGCGCCAGAAGAGTGGTGCACGAATACAACATCAGACCTATTCATACCTGGTGTGTCAGGTAGCGATAAGTGTACTCATCTGAAGCAGGTATGGACAGACCCCAGGCAAACAATGTGCTACTGCAGTACCTGCTTGCCTGCTGCTGGTTACAAAACCGTGCTGATGCGGAACATAGCGCCGGAGATTGCAACGTGGTATGAGGCATCGCGCATTGCATATGACAAGGCACCACCGCACAACCCTGCGTGCGGTCATAGTTCGGAAGGTGTTGCACCCCGCATCACTTCCCTTACCAATGGCATGACCTACCTTATAGAAAACCGCGAGCAGCAGAAGTTGCAGTTATCGTGCGCAGCGGCAGGCGATGTAAGCACAGTTTACTGGTATGTAAATGATAGGCTCTATGCCAAAGCAGCAGCATCAGAGAAACTCTTCTTTTCGGCAGATGCCGCTGATATTAAGATCTCATGCGTAGACGACAAGGGCAGAAATGAGCACATAAGGATAAAGGTGAAGTTCATTTAGCCAGCAACCTATCTTCTGGCTATCTGCATTCCGTCAATGACATAGAGAATCTCTTCTGACCGGCCGGCACTGATATGGTTTGCTGCGCCGCGCTGAAGTTGATGTGCGGATGTCGATAGACTCACCATGTCTGTAAGGTCTGTATAGGGAAGCTTCATTAATTCTTTCCGTTGCAGCACAAGCGTGGTAGGATTGTTCATATCCAGGCGTAGGTCTATACGGTCTATAACGACCGGCTGCCTTGACTGGATCGTGCGCTGTTTAGTCTTCGGTCCTACTGTCTCCACTTTCACACCGTCTATAATGTAGATTGTGCCGGATATTCTAGGTGCGCCAAGAATTATAGACCGGTTAGAACCACCACACCCATTAGTTTTCTGGAAAATGTGTAGGTCCGGCATTTCTACCGCAGGTATTTCAGTTGGTGTTTTGTTGGGAAGATTAGTCGCCGTTGTTTGTGCTATTGCTGCTAATGGCAGCATAGATAGCAATACAAGAAACCTTTTCATAGTGGCCTTTATTATAAAGACGGGATTATATGGAAGAGGCTTGGGTTTAGCTGTACCAAACCTTTGCCAATAGAATTATTGCGAAAAATCATTGCCAATAATTTTATTGCGAAAGGGTGTTTATTTTCCTCGACAAATTTTCTTTTTTCGAATTAAACACTTATTTTTCAAAATATTAATAACCTCATTGGCATATTATGATCATAGGTGTATTGAAAGAGCAGGCTCCTGAAACAAGGGTTTCGCTCGTTCCGGAAGTGGTGTCTGCACTCGTAAAAATGAATGTGACGGTATGGATAGAAGATGGTGCAGGAGTTTCAGCCTTTTTTAATAATGACATGTACACCGCGGCAGGTGCGGTTATCAAAAGCGCTGCCGACATTAATGCACAAGCCGATATGGTGCTTACCATTCAGCCGGGCAACGCAGGAAATGCAAAGCAGGGTGCAGTGATGATGGGCGTGTACCAGCCACTGTTCAACAGTGGCCTCATGCGCCAGTGGGCAGATAAGGGCTATACAGTATTCAGTATGGATACTATTCCGCGTACCACTCGTGCGCAGGCTATGGACGTGCTGAGCTCCCAGGCAAATATTGCCGGTTACAAGGCGGTGCTCCTGGCTGCGTTCAGCTACTGTCGCTACTTTCCTATGTTCATGACGGCAGCGGGCAGTATTCCGCCCGCCAAGGTGCTGATACTGGGGGCTGGTGTTGCCGGTCTGCAGGCGATAGCCACTGCTCGTCGACTGGGTGCTGTGGTAGAGGTGTTTGATACCCGCCCCGCAGTGAAGGAAGAAGTAATGAGTCTCGGCGCCAAGTTTGTGGAGGTAGAAGGAGCGGCCGACGCATCGAAAGCGGGTGGCTATGCCGTGGAGCAAAGCGAGGACTTCCAGAAGCGCCAGCGCGATAAGATCCACGAGCACGCAAAAAAATCAGATATAATCATTACTACAGCGCAGATACCGGGCCGCAAGGCACCAATACTCATCACCAAAGCGATGATAGAAGATATGCGCCCCGGCTCTGTAATAATAGACATAGCGTCCGTGACCGGCGGCAATACCGACCTGACGGAAGATAACAAAACTGTGATGCACAATGGTGTGGCCATAATAGGCAATTCTGCGTTGGCAGCCACCGCCTCTTCTGACGCCAGCAAGGTTTATTCCAAGAACGTGCTGAACTTCTGCAAGCTTATCATTGATAAGGATGGCAACCTGAACCTGAACTACGAGGATGATATAGTAAAGGGAACGGCCATAACCAGCGGAAGGAAGATTGTAAATGAACGTGTGATGGGGCTGCTAGGCGCAACAGCATAGAGGAAGCAAATTCCCAATTCCAAAGGTTAAATTTCAAAACAGCTTTATACTTTATACTAACGACTTTAGACTAAATAAACATGGATGCACTGATTCACTTGTTTACAGACCCGGCGACATATCGCCTGCTTACGATAGTGATACTGTCGATATTTCTGGGTATTGAAGTTATTTCCCGTGTGCCATCGGTACTACATACACCGCTGATGAGTGGTGCCAATGCAATACATGGTGTGGTTATCATTGGCGCCATTATTGTAATGGGCCAGGCCCCCACAGATGATTACCTGGCGCTAACGCTCGGCTTCCTTGCCGTAATACTGGGTACACTAAACGTGGTAGGTGGCTTTGTGGTTACCGACCGCATGCTGGAAATGTTCAGCAAAAAGAAAAAGAAATAGTAAATACAAAATTCCAATTTCCAAAAATCAAATTCCAAAATCGTGTCGAATGAGCTGGAGGAGCGGTGTTTGAGATTTGCGAAGGCGGTCAGAGATTATTGTAGAACTATAGAGCATGACACGATTAACCTTGTATATATAAAGCAGTGGTGAGGTCTTCCTCGTCGGTAGGCGCAAACTACATAGAGGCGAACGAAAAATTGGGGAAGCAAGATCTGGTAATGAGATTAAGAATTGCGAGAAAAGAGGCAAAGGAGACGCAATTCTGGCTTGAATTGATTGTTGGCGACAACGAAATTCAGGCAAGACTAAAACAGGAAGCAGAGGAGCTGAGAAGAATCCTCTCCGCGATAATAAACAAAGTGCAAGTATAATTCCGATTTGGAATTTGGAATTTGGAATTTGGAATTTAAAATTTTCGCAGTACATGGAAAACATGATATTACAGTTGAGTTACCTGATCGGGTCTATCACATTCATCATGGGCCTGAAAATGCTTTCACACCCCGAAAGTGCCCGTAAGGGTAATATAGTGGCAGCGGTGGGCATGACCATAGCTATTTTCGCTACTATTTTCCTGTTTAAGGACGCCAACGGGCAGGGCCTGCACAACTTCGTCTGGATATTTGCCGGCCTGGCAATAGGCACTGTTGTTGGTACGCTCGCTGCCAAGCGCGTGCAGATGACGGCCATGCCTGAGATGGTGAGCCTCTTCAATGGTATGGGTGGCGCCTGTGCAATGCTCATATCAATGGTTGAGTACCACCATATGCAGCATTCAGGTGTGGCATCTGGTACAGGCACCATGGTTGTGATAGTGCTGGGCATGGTTATAGGTACGGTGTCATTCGCCGGTAGTATCATAGCCTGGGGCAAGCTGAACGGTAGTATTAAAGACCGCACTATTCCTGCAGGGCAGATACTGAATTTCCTGATACTGGGTGGTATTGTAGTGCTGTCGTGCATGGTTATTGGCGGCATGTCTACAGGGCAGTCTCTATTTTATGGTATCGCTATCCTGGCAGCGATGTACGGTATACTCTTCGTAATGCCTATTGGCGGTGCCGATATGCCGGTGGTTATTTCGCTCCTTAACTCATTCACAGGTTGTGCAGCGGCCTTCGGTGGCTTCCTGTACGATAACCCAGTGATGCTTACGGGTGGTATCCTCGTAGGTTCAGCGGGCACTATCCTCACCATCCTTATGTGTAAGGCAATGAACCGTTCGCTGAAGAACGTACTGATAGGCTCATTTGGCGGTGCAAAGGCTGCCGGACCTGCAGGTGCCAAGGAGCAGGGTGCTTATAAGGAGATATCGCTCAACGATACAGCTACGCTCATGGCCTATGCATCAAAAGTGATGATCATTCCGGGATATGGTCTTGCGGTGGCACAGGCCCAGCATACCTGCCATGAGCTGGAAAAAGTACTGAACGAAAAAGGCGTAGAGGTTATTTACGGCATTCACCCGGTGGCGGGCCGCATGCCTGGTCACATGAACGTATTGCTGGCCGAGGCAGATGTGCCATACGAAAAGCTGCTGGAGATGGAAGATGCCAACGACCAGATGGGTGGCACGAATGTGGTACTCATACTGGGTGCCAACGACGTAGTGAACCCTGCGGCAAAAGAAGACCCATCGAGCCCAATATATGGTATGCCGATACTGGAGGTAGAAAAAGCAGAGCATGTGATTGTGAATAAGCGTAGTATGAAACCTGGATATGCGGGTATAGAAAACGAACTTTTCTTCCGCCCTAAGTCGTCCATGCTTTTTGGCGATGCTAAAAAAGTGCTCCAATCACTTGTGAGTGAATTAAAGTCTATGTAAACCAGCCGGTAAGGTCACCTTGAAAGCAACATCGGGTCAAAATTTTCAGATTGCGGCCCTATAGTACAAAATTGAAAACTTTAACTAAATTTAGCCCATGGTAAGCAAGCATAGTGGCTGGGTATTTACTGTAATAGGCGTTCTGGCGATTATTTTTTCTGTTTCTAATTTTTCTTCTTGCACCAAACCGCTTGAGGATAACCCATATTCCTGCAATTACGTTATTTGCAGCAATGGTGGCCGCTGTGATAGTGGTCGCTGCGTATGCCCCCTCGGTTATGAGGGAGCAGATTGCTCGGTGAAGACAGTAAAGAAGTTTTATGGCATGTGGGAAACATGGTTCATCAATCTCGGAAGCGATTCTTCAGACCAGACCGGCACGGTTAAGCACTTTGACATGGAATTAAAGCCGTCAGCATCGCTTTCCACGTTCTTCATTTACAATTTCGACAACAACTCCAGCTACAACAATGTGCTTTGCCGCCTGGACAGCGCAGACCATAGCGTATTCGTTATCGATACTTCGGCAGCTCAGAATATGTACTATGATTCTTACAAAATACGGGGTGGATGGGGAACGTATTATGCCGACTCAATTACCGGTATGCTGTTCACGCGTCGTCTCACCACTACTTACAACTGGCGAAGCGATACCTTTAAAATTGTAATGCGTAAACGCTAATATCCGGCTCTGGCACGTTAAATTGAGCAAAATCAAAGCCGGAAAAAAGTTCTAAAAAAAATCCCAAAATAATTTTGCAAAAGCGGATTTCTTCTCTACTTTTGCCATCCCTTTCGGGAAAAGAGTAACCACAGTTCTTTCATTTATTTTTTTAAGCCACTTTAGCTCAGTTGGTAGAGCAACTGATTTGTAATCAGTAGGTCGCTGGTTCGACTCCGGCAAGTGGCTCTTGAAATCTAAAAAGTAAAAATTAAAAAGTAAAAACAGCATATTAAGGATTTACTTTTTCCTTTTTACTTTTTGCGTTTTAAAACGGGCACATTCCACAAGCGGTCAACGTGAGCAGACTGTAAATCTGCCGTCTTTCGACTTCGGAGGTTCGAATCCTTCTGTGCCCACACACAGTTTGCAGTTGCTTAATAGCAACTGCAAACTGAATAAGCGGGAGTAGCTCAGTTGGTAGAGCGACAGCCTTCCAAGCTGTAGGTCGCGGGTTCGAGCCTCGTCTCCCGCTCATTTTTTGAGCTCTTTCCTCATTCAAGCTGTTGTGTAGTCTCACCGGGGCTACTTAAGAAACCAAAGCTGTTGTAGCTCAGCGGTAGAGCACTTCCTTGGTAAGGAAGAGGTCGGCAGTTCAATCCTGCTCAACAGCTCATTTTCTTTTCCTCTTTTTATTGTAATTCAGCGTAGAGCATCCCGATGGTGATCGGGAAGGTCGGCAGTTCTCCCGATAGCTATCGGGACTGCTCAACAGCTCATTTTCTTTTCCTCTTTTTATTGTAATTCAGCGTAGAGCATCCCGATGGTGATCGGGAAGGTCGGCAGTTCTCCCGATAGTTATCGGGACTGCTCAACAGCTCATTTTCTCCTTTTTATTTTACTGTATTTTTCTGTTTGGAGTAATAACATGCTTGCTGTGTCTGCATGCAGATCGGTTTCATAGCAAAACATCCCTACATTTACTTCAATTAACCTTGTAATTGGATAAGCTAAAGAAATTCCTGCTACACGAGTATATGCTTGTGTTCCTGTTTTGCCTGGCGGCGATCCATGGCCCCGCATTTTCTCTCATGGATAATTATGAGCAGGACTCCTGTGTTGATTGCCAGACGTATATGGGGGTAGCCCGTGGCGATTTCAACCAAAGTCCAATAAGACGCTATCGTCCGGTAGTGCCGGTTATGGCTGCAGGCGTTCATTTAGTGTTTGGAAAGGCGTTCAATGTACTTCGGCCACAATCGTTCCCGGGAGATTTTCCACTGGGAATGAGTTTTTACCTGGTGAATTGCCTGCTGATGAGCCTGGCGGGTGTTATGATATACCGTCTCTCTCGTTCATTGGGGCTCAGGCCTTTATGGGCACTTGCGGGGCTATTGGTAATGCTTACCTGCAGGTGGACGCCCTATTTTGCAGGAATGCCCATTGTAGAGTCTTTATACTTCCTGGTGCTGGTGTCGGTGCTGGTAGGCATCCAGGAGAAAAATGAAGCTATTATTGCTGCCGCCATATTTATTGGCCCTTTCTCTAAGGAGGCATTTCTTTTTATTGCCCCTGTAATATTCATATTCAGCCATGTTCCCCGCTGGCGACAGGTAATTTATTTTGGTTTGTCGGGCATTCTGGTGTTCTCTTTTAGATATATGTATGATCACTATTTACTCCATACTGCTACCGGCGAAGGCATTGCGGCAGATGTGGCACATATTGGTTATATGCGGGAAACAGTAGGCCGCCTGTTTAGTGCGCATGGCATGTATGACATATTCTCAAACATAAGCCTTTGGATCGTCTTTGTGCTTGCTGCATTGAGGCTACCTTCGTACAGGGCTTCTGGCAAAGCAATGTTTCGCTGGTATATGCTGGGATATTGCCTGGTAGTGGGCGTTCATCTTATCATGAATTCAAACCAGGAACGCATGTTTTACCTCATGATGCCCCTGCTCTGTCTCTTTACGGGATTGGCGTTCAGAGAGCTCGCAGTGCGATATGCGGGCGCAGAAAAATAAATTTATTTTGGAGCGAAAAATAAGTTTATATTTGCACACTTTTTAAAACTAAAAGCACAATCTCTTAATTAATATCAAAACAAATAAAAATGGCAAAAGAGACCTTTAAGAGGGAGAAACCCCACGTAAACATCGGTACCATCGGCCACGTTGACCATGGTAAGACAACACTCACAGCAGCAATCACAACAATTCTGGCGAATAAGGGTTTGGCAGAAAAGAAGGGATATGATGAAATTGACGCTGCTCCTGAAGAAAAAGAGCGTGGTATCACCATCAATACTGCACACGTAGAATACGAAACAGCTAACCGTCACTACGCACACGTAGATTGCCCGGGTCACGCTGACTACGTAAAGAACATGATTACAGGTGCTGCCCAGATGGACGGCGCTATACTGGTGGTTGCGGCTACAGATGGTCCAATGCCACAGACTAAAGAGCACATCCTTCTGGCTCGCCAGGTAGGTGTACCTCGTATCGTGGTGTTCATGAACAAGGTTGACCTTGTTGAAGACGCTGAGATCCTTGAGCTGGTGGAAATGGAAATCCGTGACCTCCTGAGCAAGTATGAATATGATGGTGACAACACACCAATCATCCAGGGTTCTGCTACAGGCGCACTCGCTGGCGACGCTAAGTGGGTTAAGGCTGTAGAAGATCTGATGGAAGCTGTTGATACTTACATCCCACTGCCTCCGCGTCCAATCGACCAGGCATTCCTGATGTCAGTAGAAGACGTGTTCACGATCACTGGTCGCGGTACAGTTGCTACAGGCCGTATCGAGCGCGGTGTTATCAAAGTTGGTGACAACGTTGAGATCGTTGGTTTCAACGAAGCAGCTCTTACTTCTACATGTACAGGTGTGGAAATGTTTAAGAAGCTTCTTGACCGTGGTGAGGCTGGTGACAACGCTGGTCTGCTGCTCCGTGGTATCGACAAGAAAGATATCCGTCGTGGTATGGTTATCTGCGCTCCTAAGAGCATCACTCCGCACACAGACTTCAAAGGTGAAGTTTATGTACTGAGCAAAGAAGAAGGTGGCCGTCACACTCCATTCTTCAACAAGTACCGTCCACAGTTCTACTTCCGTACTACAGACGTAACGGGCGAATGCTCTCTGCCTGATGGTGTGGAAATGGTAATGCCTGGCGATAACGTGAACCTGACTGTAAAGCTGATCGCACCAATCGCGATGGAAAAAGGTCTGAAGTTCGCGATCCGCGAAGGTGGCCGTACAGTAGGCGCTGGTCAGGTTACTGAGATCATCAAGTAATCTTAGCGATACTAAGAATAAATAAAAATCGCCCCGGATGTCCGGGGCGATTTTGTTTTTGGAGCAATCTCGCATTGGTTTATGTTCTTAAACATTGCTGATATTTGCCGAAACATCCTTCCATGTCATCCATCTATCTCAATACTGCGTCATGTGGTCTTATATCACCGGAGTCACTTGCCGCCGGCAATGAACTTTATGCTGCGTTTGCTGACAATGCCAGCGGTGTGTCAGAAGTTTGGCGAATGAATGAGGAAAGCCGTATTCGGGGCGTTATTGCTGATTTCATAGGTGCGCCCACGGCAAATGTGGCTATGGTGCCCAATTTCTCCTGGGCAATGAACGCAATAGTGCAGTCACTGAAGGGTAATGAGCGTGTGCTGCTCTACAAACATGACTACCCTTCTCTGCTGGAACCCTTCCGGATCAATAATTTCGACATCACCTGGGTAGACGCACCAGACGGCTTCAACATAGATGTGCCTGCTATTGAAAAAGCAATCACGTCAAATGCAATCGATATAGTGGCGATAAGTCACGTACAGTGGACATCGGGCTATAAACTGGACTTGGAGTATATCGGGAACCTTTGCCGCGAAAAAGGTGTATTGTTTATTGTAGACGGTACACAGTCATTAGGTGCATGCACCATAAACCTCTCGCAGTTGCCTGTAGATGTTTTTGCCGCCAGCCACTATAAGTGGATGAATGCAGGATTTGGCAATGGTACTCTTTACCTTACTGACGCATTCATGAGCAGGTATCAGCCCGTGGTGGGCGGGCACAATAGCTACAAGATGCGCGAGGGGAATTGGGGGTATGAGCCATCTGTTATCAGCTATGAACCGGGCAGTCCCAACATGTTTGGTCTGAACATTGTTGCGCATGCCATTGCTGAAAAGAACAGGACAGGACTGCCAGAGATAGCTCGTCACAACCTGAGCCTGATGCAGCTGTTCCTGCAGGAATTGGGCGATGCTCCAGTGCAGCTGCTTGGAGACCGCACTATGCAAAATCGTTCCCCTATCGTGTTGATGAAGGACGAAAATGGCCTGGGCGAGCATATACACACAAGCGGATTCGTAGTGACACGCCGAAATGGCATGTTGCGCGTGAGTACTCACTTCTACAACAAGGAAGACGAAGTGACCGCACTGGCCGGGTGTATTAGAACCTTTTACCGCTAAAGCAGATATTTGTTATAGCATTATCTTTACAATATGCACCGTCTCATCCTTTGGCTTTCACTTCTTATCCTGCCTTTGGCGGTGCACGCAGGAGGGCCGTATACCTACACCTACACGGACAATTGTGCGCGTGCATACAATCAATTTCTGGCATTGCACCTGGATGAGGGTCATCGCATAATAACACAGGAGCAAAAAGCAAATCCCGGTAACCTGATGGCAGTGTACCTGGCAGATTACGAGGACTGTATACTGCTGCTGGTGAACTGTAACCTGGCTGACTATGCCGCACGTGCCGGTAACATGAAAAAGAGGATGGACCTGCTGGCAAAGGGAGACCCGGGCTCGCCGTGGTACCGGTTTTGCAATGCGGGCATGTACCTGCACCGAGCCATCATCAATATCCGTTTCGGCGAGCAGTACAAAGCTGCCTTCAACTTTCGCAAGTCATTCACACTACTGCGTGAGAACCAGAAAGCGTTCCCCGCGTTTGAGCATAATAACGTGATTGCCGGTCTGCAGGAGGCGGTAGTGGGCTCGCTGCCAAACAGCTACAAGTGGCTAGCGTCCGTATTTGGCATGAAGGGCAGTGTTAAGAATGGGACACGCATGCTGGGCGATTTTGTAAACACGCACAGTGCTGCAGAACCTCTATATACCGAAACTGTGCTCTACTACCTCTATGCACGCTTTTATTTGCTGGCGGAGCAAAAGGAGGTATGGAACATATTGGAGTCTGGCAGGTTTGCTATGCAACACAATCTGCTGCACACCTTTGTGAAAGCGAATATTGCGCTGGACTACCGTAAGTCTGATGAGGCTGTTGATGCCTTGCGTAGTGCTGCTAAGGAGGAAGACTTTGGCAGGTATCCCATCTTCGACTACCAGATGGGTATGGCCTTGCTAACTCGCTGTGATTCTGGCAGCACCTATTACTTTGACCGTTACCTTAAGAACAACAACAGCGATATCTTCATCAAGGACTCGTGGCAACGAATGGCTTTTGCATGGTATGTTTCCGGCAATCCGGAGAAGGCTGAGCTATGCCGCAAGCAGATAACGAGGACAGGCACTGCCCGCCTCGACGCTGATAAACAAGCCCAGCGATTTGCCGAATCAGGCCATTGGCCCAACAAGTCGTTGCTGCAGGCCAGGCTGCTGATAGAAGGAGGCTATGCTGACAAGGCATTAACCATTCTGCAAACCGTGAACAAGAGTGAGCTTGACAACCCTGCGGATAAAGCTGAATACCATTTTCGCCTGGGCAGGGTGTATGAAGAGACAGCAGCCAGGCCCGGCAACGGAACTTACTTTACCAGGGCACTTAATGAATACCGACAGGCAATAGCTGAAGGCAAGGGCCGGCACGAGCAGTTTGCTGCGCGCGCTGCGCTGCATATGGGCAAGATATATGAGCTGCTGGCAATGAACAAGGAAGCCGCGGAGGCCTACAATGATTGCCTGAATATGCCACCGCACGACTTCCAGAACTCTATAGACCAGCAGGCAAAGTCGGGCCTGAACAGGATAGGCGCCAGCGAAACAAAATAGATTATTATTCTGCTTAACGTTTTGTGATGTTGCACCGTTCTGCAATCCTGGTCGCGACTGATGCAATATTTACGATTCCGCCGATTTGTAAGTGCCTGAAGCAAACAGGGTACGTTTGAGATATCCACACGAAAATTTTTAGTGAAATCCTGATTTTGACATTATCGCAAAACGCACAGGAGATGTGGTAAAAACTGAAATTGCCTGATTGTAAAAAGCCAACAACCTTTGCTGCAAAATCAACCCTATCATGATAAACAAACGAGAGATAGCACGCCTACTATACATAAAGGCGGGTGAATCCACAGCCTCAATCAGCGCAATGCTGGAAACATCAGACAAGGACATAAGCACCTGGCTTGCTGAGGGGCAATGGAACCTTGCCAAACGCAGCCGAATGGCGGACCGGGATACACAAATAGACCGGCTCTATGATACCTTGAAGAAAATTTCGGATGACATAGAAAGTGGCAATGGCACGGCCAAAGACGCTGACAATATGCAGAAGATCACAGCAGCCATTCGCAACCTGGAGCATGATAAAAGTGTGTCTGCGATCATAGGGTCTGCCGAGGAGTTTATTACCTGGCTATACAGGAAAGATGTGCCTGCCGCGCAGGATTTCACCCGCCGCTTCGACCAGTTTATCAAGCAGAAGTCGGCATAAGCCACCGCTTGATAAACTACCTATCCTAATGCCGGAAGGCAAAACCCTATCTAACATGTCAACAACCGAAAAGCAGAGCGTGCTTCACTGGAAGGGCTTTGCGAAAAGGGTGTATGCAGCCACACTTACAGAAGATGATGAAGCCGAAGAACTGAGACTGGAGCGCGTAAGAAAGCTGGAGGCAGACCCTGAAGAATGGTTTAAATATTACTTCCCTCAATTTGCAACATCACCTGCCGCAACATTTCATAAAGAGGCAACAAAACGCGTATTAAACAATCCTGAGTGGTGCGAGGCGCGCATTTGGAGCCGCGAGCTGGCCAAGAGTACCCGCACCATGATGGAAGTTTTTTACCTCACCCTGGTGGGGCACATAGGTAAGCGCAGGAAAAGGTCTCCTAAGCGTTGTGTACTCCTCATCAGTAACAGCCTGGACAATGCTGCGCGCCTGCTGGCTCCTTACCGTAGCACACTGGAGCGTAATGAGCGCATCCTGTCCGACTACGGTCCGCAACTAAGTGACGCTACATGGACAACGACCGAGTTCATTACAGATGGTGGTATCGCTTTTCGCGCAGTAGGCGTGGGGCAGAGCCCACGTGGTACACGAAACGAGGAAGCGCGGCCTGATATCATCATCTTTGACGATGTAGACACTGACGCGGAGTGCCTGAATCCGGAGATAGTAAAACGCAAGTGGCGCTGGATCGAAGAAGCCGCCATTGGTACACGATCAGTATCGCAGCCTACTACCATCATCTTCTGCGGCAACCGTATAGCACGCGATTCCTGCATCACCCGGGCGGCAGATATAGCCGACCATACAGACGTCATAAATATTCGCGACGAACACGGCACGTCGGCATGGCCCGAGAAAAACTCTGAAGCGGATATAGATCGGGTATTGTCGCAGAAAAGCTATGCAGCGCAGCAAAAGGAGTATTTCAATAACCCTGTCATGGAAGGGTCGGTATTCAGTGAGATGGCCTATAAACCCGCACGGCCGCTATCAGAATATTCGATGCTGGTGTGTTATACCGACCCTTCTTATAAAACCACGGCCGACTATAAAGCAACCGTGCTGGTGGGCAGGTGGCACGGAGAGTTTCACATTATCAAGTGCTTCCTGGACCAGGCCACTACTGCGCAGATGATAGAATGGCACTATAGAATAATGGACCTGGCTGCCGGCTGCGCATGCTACTTCTTTATGGAAGAGGTGTTTATGCAGGATGTGCTGATAAAGGAAATGAGCGATGCCGGCCGGCGCAGTGGGCGGCCCATACCTGTGCGGGGCGATACCCGACGAAAGCCGGATAAGTTTATGCGCATAGAAAGTCTGCTGGAACCGCTGCACCGAAATGGTGAGCTGTACCTGAACGAAGCTGAGCGGCACAACCCGCACATGATGCGTCTTGTGGAGCAGTTCTGCGCATTTGCCCCCGGTGGATATGCGCACGACGATGGCCCCGACGCGGTGGAGGGTGCCGTATGGATCATAACCCAGAAGCTCGCTATTTCACGGCACTCAGGAATAGCAACGGCCGCTCGCCTGCCAAACGATAAACGGTTTTGATTTGCTTTTTGCAGGTGATACGGTAATGAGTTAGATAGTTAAAAGGTTTAAATGGCTATTAAACGGCCGGAAGTCGGCCATTGAAAGCGGAAATGCCTGACCGGCAAAATCATCCGGCAAACTGTTTTAACGTTTTACCCCTTTTACCTTTTAGTCTTTTAGCCAATTACCCTATCAACCATTTACCCAATCAACCCAACCCCATACATTTGCACTATCAACCACATTTTGAATGAAAAGGATATTGTGCTTAGTGATGATGTTTTGTGCCGTACACGCATTCGGCCAGAAGACGAATGAAGACAAGAAAGAAGAACAAGCCGAAAGGAAGGCAGCCGGCAAAGACCGGGTAGATATCGCCGTTTTTCGCCGGCAAATTCTATCAATGCCGGAGTTTAGCGAGCAGCGCCGCAGGGTTGCGGAATGGAGGGCCCAGGGAAAAGGTATCATCAAGATATTTGCGGTTGTTGATTCCCTGAATGAATATGAAGACGGAAAATTCATGAAGGGATTCATTCAGCTTATTAAGGGCGATGAAATGGCAAATGTTTACGAGCTCACTTTCGACCGCGGCCTTAAACGTATTACCCTCGTGAAACCCACTAATGAAAAGCTGGACCTCGGCGACGATGAAGAAAAGGCAGAACGTAAACCCAAAACAACCGCCAAGCCGGTGAAGAAGAAAAAGGCCGGCGATGATGAGGATGGCGAAGAAGAAGAGGCCGATGAAGATGATAATGACGAACCCCAACCCAAGGCCGCCCGTAAAAAGCGAAATGACGACGACGACTAACACTTAAAACCACTTAAACCCTATAAGATGCCTATCATTACTGCAGCCGACCTCGGCACAAACCTCTATCCAGAGATAATCGATGAAATAACCAGGGCCGACGGCTCTATGACAGATGCAGCCATCTCGGTCGCCGAGAACGAAGCCAAAATGTACCTGGGACGTTACGATCTTGAGGCGCTTTTTGGTACTGCTACAGCAGCACCCACTTTTGCCGACGCTTATTTGCAAAGCCTGGTTAAAGACCTGGCTTGCTGGCACCTGTTGCGTGTAGCAAATCCCGGCGCTGACTACCAGGCATTCAGAACTGCCTACCTGGATGCTCTGAATGCGCTGAAGGAAATAAGGAATGGAGCCGCAAATCCCTACGCGTGGCCATATGCTGCAGCTTTATCGGATACGCCGGATGGCGATGCTGTAAGCTGGACAAGTAATGAACGCAGAAATAATCATTATTAAGAGAACAGCCATTCTCCGTAGTGCTTGTAGAGAAACAGCACCAGCGCAGCTACCGTGTAAAGAATAAGGGCTGTATGCTTAGTTATTTTCTTCGCGTCTTTAGATACATTCTGCGCTGTTGGAGTAAGCCACCATGTAGCACCGCAGATAGCAGCAAAGGTCACTATCAGGTAGGGAAAGTTAAACAGCACAAGCAGGGACGCCATTGGGCTAAACATGTCGCGGGTAAGCAATGCAAGCCCGTTTAGGGTCACAAAGTTCATGACGCTGATGTATATCAGCCCGACTATGTAGGACGATAGCTTCGACTTCGTTAAGCCATACATCCAGCTATAAAATTCTGCAAGTAATCTTCTCATCCAATAATAATGCTATGGCCTTTACAGGTCTTCATGTGATAAAAGGATGGATATACGACTACAAGGGGGATGATGTAAAGATAGTTCAATTAACCCCGCACATCAAAGAAAACCAGCCATAAAATTATCGTTATGAATAAGAATCAACAACAAGCGCCCATTATTATCAACGAGCTCAATGTGCGCTCTATAGACAGGAGCAGAAAGGACATCGCGTCATGGCGCGCTGCATTGGTGGCTGCCGAAGCCATAAGCTTTCCGAACCGAAGCCGTCTCTATGATCTGTACGAAGACATATTACTAGACGGTCATCTTTCAGGTGTCATCGCCAAGAAGGTAAATGCGGTGCTCAACAAGGGTATCCGTTTTGAGTCTGATGGGCACCACGTAGCGGCTATGGATGAGCTTATCCGGTCGCTGGAGTTTCGCACGGTGGTGCGCACGGTCATCGAGACATTACTCTGGGGCATCTCCGGCATAGAGTTCATGCCGGGTGCAAAACTGGCCTTAAACCTCATTCCCCGTAAGCACATAAAGCCGGAGAAAGGTATCATTTCTTTTGAGCAGTCCGGAGAAACGGGAATAGCCTGGGCCGGTAGGAATAATATATGGATAATGGGCGACCAAAAGGATCTGGGTCTCTTGCTAAAGTGCGCACCTTATTGCCTGTACAAGCGTGGTGGCCTTGCAGATTGGGCCCAATTTATTGAGTTGTTTGGCCAGCCGGTACGGGTCATGAAATACGATTCATATGACGATCAGACACGGGCGGAGTTGCGTCGCATCCTGGATGAAGCCGGTAGCTCACTTGCAATGATGATACCGCGCCAGGCCGACTTTGAGATAAAGGACGGCAAGCAGGCAAATTCTGATGGCGGGCTCCAGAACTCATTTATCAAGGCATTAAACGAAGAGATATCAGTGACTGTGCTAGGCAATACAGAGACGACGAACAGTAGTCGCAGCGCCGGCTATGCCCAGAGCCGCATACACCAGGAGCAGCAATACGAGATAACGCGTGCAGACATTGCCTACACTGCGGCCATGCTCAACGAACCACAGTTTCTCGCTATACTGCGTTCGTATGGCTATCCTGTAGAGGGTGGGAATTTTGTATTTGCAAAGGGTACAGACGTAGACCACTTGGAAAAGCGAATGGCAATAGACAAACAGCTTTCCGAAGTGATCAGCATCCCTCAAAGCTATTGGTACGACACCTATGGCATACCAGCTGAGTAGCATGAAATTCCAAAAATGAACCCCCAAATTCCAAAAGGCAAATTCCAAAACCCAATCCCAATTCCTCAAAATGACTTCTCCTTTCGCCCGTCTCTTCCTTGCTCTGCAGGCACGCATAGCGGCCCAGGTTGCCGACATAAAATACATCGCCCAGGATATGGGACAACTTTCGGCCAAGGGCCGTCCACCCGTTTCATGGCCGTGCCTGCTTATTGATTTCGATGAGTTCTGCTTTGACGATCTTTCTGAGAATGTGCAGGTGGCGAGGGGTACGGTCGTGCTGCGCCTTGGGTTTAACCCGCATAGTGGCACCGCTAACGGCACGCCCACAGATTACAAAGAGGCTGCCCTTTCCTATTACGACCTGGAGTGGGCCCTTCACAAAGCTCTGCAAGGCTGGAGCCCGGATGGGGATGAGTTTGGCCACTTCATGCGGTCATCAGCAGCTACAGAGCGGAGGCAGGATGGCTATCGGATAAGGGAATTATCCTATTCCATTTCATTTGACGATTACAGTGCGAAGCCGGGTGTGCATTTTGAGCCCGTGGAATTGGTGGTGACGCATAACCTTTCTTTATAGTGGGATTAGGCACCGATTTACTTCAGCGGCTCACACTACCTTTGCACCCATGGCATACAAATCACTCCGGGCATTCGTTGATGCTCTGGAAAAGGCTGGCGAGCTGGTGAGGATAAAGACCTTCGTAGACCCGGTACTGGAAATTGCAGAGATAACCGACCGTGTGTCAAAAACACCCGATAGAAACAAAGCACTTCTTTTCGAAAATACGGGTACCGATTTCCCCTTGCTTATCAACAGCATGGGCAGCGACAGGCGCATGTGTATGGCGCTTGGTATCAATCACCTGGACGATGCCATGAATGACATCGATGGTTTGCTGAAGAAGATGTCGACTCCCAAAAATGGCCTGCTGGAAAAGCTGGCCATGCTGCCGGAATTGGGCAAGTTTGCATCGTACATGCCGAAGGTGGTAAGCGGCCGTGGTGCCTGCCAGGAGGTAGTAATGGCAACGCCCGACCTGGGCAAGCTGCCGATACTGAAGTGCTGGCCCGAAGATGGTGGCCGGTTCATAACGCTGCCTGCCATACACACCAAGGATCCTATAAGCGGCATGCGCAACATTGGTATGTATCGCATGCAGGAGTTTGGGCCTACGCTTACAGGTATGCACTGGCACAGGCACAAGGTATCTGCCCGTCATTATAACGAGTACAAGAAGCTGGGCAAGCGCATGCCCGTGGCGGTAGCTCTGGGCGGCGATCCGGTCTATACGTATGCAGCCACGGCACCACTGCCCGATAATGTGGATGAATACATGCTGGCAGGTTTTCTGCGCAAAAAGAAAGTGGAGCTTGTTCGTTGCATTACGCAGCCCGATATAGAGGTGCCTGCCGATGCCGACTTCATCATAGAAGGGTATGTAGACCCAGCCGAGGAAATGATATGGGAAGGACCTTTTGGCGACCATACAGGATATTATTCACTGGCCGACTGGTATCCGCGGTTCCATGTCACCGCTATAACGCATAAGAAGGATGCTATTTACCCTGCAACTATCGTTGGCATTCCGCCGCAGGAGGATGCCTGGATTGGCAAGGCTACAGAGCGAATTTTCCTTACACCCATCAAAATGACGATGGTGCCTGAGATTGCCGATATGAATATGCCGGTAGAGGGCGTGTTTCACAATCTCGTAATAGCTACTATCAACAAGGAATATCCCGGCCAGGGGCAAAAGGTGATGAATGCCATGTGGGGTGCCGGGCAAATGATGTTTAACAAGATATTGGTGCTTGCAGATGGTGAAAAGACAAGCGGCATAAAGATTGACGATTATGGCAAGCTGGCACGCGATGTATTCAACAACCTGAATCCTGCTACAGATATCTACTTTAGCCAGGGGCCCATGGACGTATTGGATCATAGCTGCTCCAAAATGGGCTTTGGCGGCAAAATGTGCATAGATGGGACGCGCAAAACCGAGGAGGAAATAACGGCTCCTCTTCTGCCCTATAAAATTGCCGCTGCGTTTTCTGCTAAGACATTACAGCAACGTTTCCCCGAGATAGCGAGTGTTGGCGACGCACTGATGAGGCAATGGCAAATACCGGTTCTGCTCATTTCTGTGGAGAAAGACAGACGCGGACACGTGGCCGAGTTGCATAAGGAGCTGGTGGACCAGCCTGGCATGGACGGCATAAAAATGGTCATTTATGTGGAACATACGGTCAACGCAAACGATATCGCCGACGTGTTGTGGCGATTCTGCAACAATCTGGACCCCCGGCGAGACCATTTTTATTCAAACGGCGTCCTGGGACTGGATGGTACCCGGAAAACTAAAAAACATGACGATTTTGACCGTCCATGGCCGAATATTATCGTTGCAGCCGATGAAACAATTGCTCAAATTGACAAAAAATGGCATGAATTAGGACTCGGGGAATTGTTAATTTCACCATCTTTACGGTATAAGACCCAACTATATAGGGGGGGAGCTACTGTCTTAGATGTAGAATAGAAATTTTTTCAGTACTTTTATAAACAAAATTTACAAAATGAAACGCATTTTCTTAGCTTGTTTTGTACTCACAGCTGCTGTAGGTATTACCACAGTTCAGCCCGTATCGGTTTATGCGGCAGCGCCTGCGGTACCTGTTACCCAGGCTGCATTCAACACCAAGATCAACCTGATGGACAGCCAGATAGGCGCAGGTAACCTAACAGGGGCAAGTGCTACCTGGGACGAGATCAACGCAATGATGATGAGCGTATTAGGTGTTACAAAGGGCCAACTCGAAGCGGCTACCACACCTGCAGCGCAGGCTACACTGGAAACCAAGTATGGCAACCAGGCTATGATGTACCAGACTGCCTGGAACCTGAAGCTCGACATGACTACAAACCGTGTTGCGCTGAAAGCAAAGCTCAACGAGTTTAAGGTTACGATCTAATCGTTGCCGGAACAAAAAACCATTAGAATGATAAAGTATTTAGTGCTTATCGGCGGCCTATGGGCCGCCTATGGTAATGTTGCAGTTGCCCAGTCTATACCGGTTCCCGCCAAGGTGGTGTCGGTAACCCGTCCGGGCTTCTCTACGAAGGTTGCCGAATTTGATAAGGCTGCTGCGAAGAAAGATACCACGACTGCGGAAGCTATTTTCACGGATATTAATGCAATGGCTAATACAGAGTTTGGCGAATCGCGCGACAAGATGCGTAATGCTACTTCCGAAATGGATAGGACGAAGTATCGTGACCTCACCATTAGCCAGCGGAAGCTCTTTTCTGATGCTTTGAGAATGAAGCAATTGGACATGATTGGCAAACGCAAGGCGATTGTGGAAAAGCTGGAACAGTTTGCTGCTACAATAGACTAAGCACGTAAAGAATATTATTTATCAAAGCCACCGGTTATTCCGGTGGCTTTGTTTGCCTTAATGCGGTATTAGCCGTATATCTCTATGTGAATATCTTTTTTGTCGTAGCCCATTTTCAGGATGCGGTCGCGCGCCTCGTCTATCATGTCGCGCCAGCCGCAAAGCATAAAGGAGGCCGGCTGCCTGTCGGCACACAGTTCTTCATAGATAGGATGTACGTAGCCGCTTTGCCCCTCTGTCCACTGTTCGCGGGATAGCGTAGGGTGATACCTGAAGCCGGGCAGTCCTTGTTCCAGTCGTTTCATTTCTTCGTGATATAGAAGATCCTCCCGGGTGCGTGTCCCGAAAATGAGGTTTGTCTTGTAGCCCTCGAGCCCTGCATTTCCTATATGCTGCACCATGCTGCGGAAGGGGGCTATGCCGGTTCCGGTGCAGATGAAAAAGTGTTCTTTCTCTTTTTCCTTTGGCAAAACGAAAACGCCTTGCGGGCCACGCAATGTAAGGGTATCACCCACCTTCACATTCTCAAACAGATAGCCGGAGCCCACGCCGCCTTCCAGGTACACCACTACCAGCTCAAAGACGTTGGTGCCGTCAGGTGCAGAGGCAATGCTGTAGCTGCGCCAGCGCTTATTGCGCTGCTCATGTATGGGAAGGTCCAGCGTCACGAACTGGCCGGGCGTAAAGTCGAATCGCTCTGTTTCGGGCAATTCTATCCAGTAGCGGCGCGTATTAGGCGTGGCCTGCTCTATGCTTTTCACGATGCCTTTTTGCCAGGGTTGCAGCATATATCAAAGGTACGGGTTTTAGAGGGTGGTGGATTATAGGATAAGTTAATGGTATAATCGAGGCGTCATTTGCGTTATACGTACATTTTTCATAAATTTACACGTATTCATTTTGCTATGAACGCCAAACTAACATTATCGTTGGATGAAAACGTGATAAAAAGGGCAAAGCGATTTGCTGAGAATAATCACACATCCCTGTCTCAGGTTGTGGAGTCCTATTTGTCAGAGCTTACAAAAAAGGAAAAGGAAACAGACGGAAATAAAATCTCTCCCCTTGTCCAAAGCTTGATGGGTGTGCTGGACCTCCCGGCTGATTTTGATTTCAAAAAGGACAGGACAGCTTACCTGAAGTCAAAGTATAAATAATGGACAGCGTTTTTGTGGATAGCGATATAGTGTTGGATTTGTTTCTGAATAGGGAGCCATTTTGCTATTACGCTGCAGAACTATTTACGCTGGCAGACGGCGGTAAGCTAAAGGTTTATATGTCTTCCTTGTCCTTCACGAACATAGATTACCTGCTGAGCAAGCAGCATGGTAAAGCGGGCAGTAGAGGTGTTTTAAGGAAACTAAAGATATTAGTTACTGTATTACCGGTAGACGATAAGACATTGACACTTGCACTTGAATCTCCTTTTACTGATTTCGAGGACGCGATACAGTATTTCACAGCTAGAGAAAATGGCGTGAATGTACTAATCACCCGAAATCTTAAAGATTATAAACATGCTGAGATGCCGATAATGACCGCGCAGGCTTTCATTAAGAAGTAGCTTGCGCTATTAACCTAAAGCGGGTAATGGCCTATCTTAGCACAAAACATATACTTTGTATTTCTCTGATTTTGGGTTTGATGATGATTTGATGGATGGCATTGATGCCATGGGATATGTGACCGCCACCCCGGTGCAGGAGCAGGTAATACCCTATATACTGGATGGCCGCGATATAATAGCGGCGGCCCAAACGGGTACTGGCAAGACAGCCGCATTTCTGCTGCCTGTACTGCAACGCCTGCTCGAAGAGCCGCACGAGGAGCACTCCATAAATGCCATGATAATAGTGCCCACACGCGAGCTGGCAGTGCAGATAGCGCAGACGCTGGAAGGCATAACATACTATACCGACATAAGCTTTGTATCCGTGTACGGAGGCACGGGCGGTGCGCTGTTTGCCTCTGAGCGCAAGGCACTGGAGACGGGCGCAGACATAGTGATATGCACGCCCGGCCGCATGATATCGCACCTGAACATGGGGTATGCAAAGCTGACCGGCCTGAAATACCTGGTTCTGGATGAGGCCGACCGCATGCTGGATATGGGTTTTTATGAGGATATCATAAAGATCATCTCCTACCTGCCAAAGGAGCGACAGAACCTACTCTTCAGCGCCACTATGCCGCCGCAGATACGCAAGTTGGCCAACACTATACTGCAGAATCCTGCTGAGATAAACATAGCCATCTCCAAGCCGCCGGATGCAATAACCCAGGGTATGTTCCTGGTGTATGAACCGCAGAAGGTAGAACTCGTAAAGCATGTACTGAAACAGAAAGAGTTTACCAGCGTTATCGTCTTTTGCAGCAGCAAGTTGAGTGTGAAGAAGCTATATGAAGAACTACGCAGGTCAAAGTTTGCAGTAGGTGCCATACACTCAGACCTGGAGCAGGAACAGCGCGAGCAGGTGCTGCTGGACTTTAAGAGCCACAGGCTCACCATCCTGGTAGCCACAGACATACTGAGTCGCGGAATAGACATTGAGGATATCGACCTCGTAATCAATTACGATGTGCCGCATGATGGTGAAGATTATGTGCACCGCATAGGCCGCACAGCGCGCGCCGCCAGCAAGGGCACAGCCTACACATTTGTTACAGACAAGGAGCTATACAAGTTCAGAAAGATAGAGAAGCTGCTGGGCAAGGATGTGCCGCCGCAGCAGGTGCCGGAGCAGTTTGGGCCTACACCGCAAGCAAGCGCCGGCAGCGACGACAGGCCAAAGAAGAATAACAAGAAACGTAACTGGAAGAAACGATCTGGTGGTGGGAATGGTGGAGGGGGTAAGCCGCAGCAGGGCAACAAGCCCCAATAGAACAGTTAGCAGATTGTTTTTATTTTTGAGAGGAAAATCAGAGTTTCCGAATGGAGACTGGGAATAATAATGGCTAATAATCAACACGACATATTTCTCGCCAAAAGCGAGGTAAAGGCAGGCGACCTGGAGCATAAGCGAAAGGTGGCCTTCAACATACAGAAGTATAATGATGCGGTAGTAAGGGGCAAGAAGCAGTATAGCAACCTGGAGCTGGCACGGCAGAAGGCCAAGAACATAAAGTGGAAGGTGATGGAAAACCTGGACACTTACCTGGAGCAGTTTGAAAAGGCTTTTTGTGCAAACGGCGGCAAGGTGATTTGGGCAGAGAATGCCGAGGAGGCGCAGCAGGCAATATTGGAAATATGCAAGGAGCACAACACTAAAACAGTGGTGAAAGCGAAAAGCATGGTGACGGAAGAAATTCACCTGAACGACTTCCTCGGTAAACATGGGATAGAATCGGTAGAAACAGACCTGGGTGAGTACATACAACAACTGGACGGCGAACCACCGTACCACATTGTTACTCCGGCTATGCACAAAAGCAAGGAGGATGTGGCAAAACTGTTTCACGAAAAGCTGGGCACGGAGCCGCACCTGAGCCCGTCTGAAATAACAATGGTGGCGCGTCGCAACCTGCGCAAGAAATATACAGAAGCGCAGGTGGGTGTAACGGGAGCTAACTTCCTTTTAGCCGATGTGGGCGGCATATGTGTAACAGAGAATGAGGGCAACGGACGACTGTCTACAGCATTCCCTAAGGTGCATATAGCCATAGCGGGCATAGAAAAGCTGATACCTTCTGTCAACGACCTGTCGCTGTTCTGGCCACTCTTAGCAACCTTTGGTACGGGGCAGCAGGTAACGGTGTATAACAGCATTTTTACCGGTCCGCGGAAGACAGATGAGACCGATGGACCCGAGGAGATGTATGTGATACTGTTAGACAATGGTCGCACCAACCTGATGCGCCGCGAGGTGCGCGAGAGCATGTACTGCATTCGTTGCGGGTCTTGCCTTAATGCTTGTCCGGTGTACAAGAACATTGGCGGCCATGCCTATGGTGCAACGTATAGCGGGCCCATAGGCTCGGTGATAACACCGCACCTATCCGGCATGCCGGAGTATAAGCACCTGAGCTATGCCAGCAGCCTTTGTGGCAACTGCACAGAGGTGTGCCCCGTGAAGATAAACATACACGAGATGCTGCTGGAAAACCGCAAGATAGCGGTGGAGGACAACCTGAACAGCTTTGCCGAGCACGCTACATGGGCTATGTGGGAGCGGGCCATGCTGAGCCGCAACCTGCTGAACCTGGCAGGCCCATCGCTGAAAGGCAGTGTGGTGAATAAACTCTTTAAGGATACCTGGGTGCAGCACAGGACAGAACTTAAGTTTGCCGAGCGCTCCTTCAACAAGATGTGGAAGGACCGGAAACGCCAATAGCAACCGCATGGACGAATTAGTGGTATATAGCACCGTAAGCAACCCGCGCATCATCTATGTGCTGGACTGGTTGCTAAAAGAGCGGCTGCAGATACCTTATCGTTTAGAGATCGCAGGAGCAGACGGCAGATCGCAGAGGCAGGAGGCAGGGACAGGAAGCAGTTTCGAGGGGCAGACGGCAGAACGCAGCGCTCATACAATTTACTATGGTGTTGCTATGCCGGGTGCGTTGTGTATTCCTGCTTCGGGACTATTGTCGCAGACGGGCTTGAAAAACCAAATTCCGCCAACAGGGGAATGGCGCGATGTCCCGACATTGTTTGCAATAGATGGAAGTAGCTTTAGTGTTCCGTTTGATCTGTTTGCTGCAATTTTCTATTTGCTTTCCCGCTACGAAGAGTATAATTCTAACGCAAAAGACAAGCATGACCGATACCCGGCTACCGATAGCGTACTTTACCGCAACGGCTGGCTTCAGCGGCCTATAGTAGATGAATGGGTCCACGCCTTCCGACAGGAGCTGGAGCGTACGCTACAAGTGAAGCTGCCACCGCCGGTATTTTCTTTCTGCGCCACTTATGATATTGATATCGCTTACTCGCACCTGCACAAGGGCGTGGGGCGCATAGCCGGGGCGTTTTTGAGAGCCCTGCTGCATGCCGACCTGAAGCAGGTGAGCCAGCGATCACGGGTGCTAAGGAAGAAGCAGAAAGACCCCTATGATTCATTCCGCTGGATGCGGCAGATTCACAAGGAGTATGGCGTGTCGCCGACCTACTTTGTGCTGGCCGCGCTACACACTACCCGGTTTGACAAAAACATACATCCGCAACACCCTGCCATGGTGCGCGTGATAAAAAATATAGCCAAGGAGGGCAAACTGGGGATTCACCCTTCTTACCATTCGCAGGAAGGCGACACTTTGCAGCAGGAAAGAAAAGTAGTGGAGCAGATAGCAGGCCACGGCACCACACTTTCGCGCCAGCACTATATAAGGGCTGTGCTGCCACACACCTACCGCGCGCTCATAGGTCATGGCATTACGGATGACTATAGCATGGGTTATGGCACACACCTCGGCTTTCGAGCAGGTACAGGTTGCCCATTCTACTGGTATGACCTTGAAAAGGAGCAGGTAACAGCATTACGCGTTCATCCCTTCTGTTTTATGGACACCACAGCACACTATGAAGCCAGGCTGGAAGCGCAGCAGGCATTTGAGCGGCTGGAGGCCATGACAGAAGTGCTGCGCAGAACAGGCAGTGTTCTGGTAACGGTGTTTCACAACTTCAGCCTGGGAACGGCAGATGAATGGAATGGTTGGCGCCAGGCATACGAGTTGTTTCTGCATACGACCATACGTGCCGGCATAGGCAGCATGAAGGTGCCGGCAAACAGGTAGAAATTTTTTTGCTGCCCGGGCAACCATTTGCCTGCGGAAGGTATATATACATCTGACATTGCTCAATCAAAACCTCTTATGAACGAATACCGCCTGGTAGAAGGCTGCAGGCATGGAGATGCCAGGGCGCAACGGGCGTTGTTTGAGGTGCATGCCGGACCAATGCTGATGCTATGCAGGCGATACCTGCAGCAAGAGGTGCGCGCAGAAGAGGCTTTGTTAAGCGGTTTTGAGAAGTTCTTCAGGACAATAGACCGGTTTGTGTATACTGCCGAAGGAAGTGTGGCCCCATGGCTGCGCAAGATAATGGTGAACGAGTGCCTGCTGGTGTTACGACAAAAGAACATGTTCATTGTTCGGGATGAATTGAGGGAGGAGGTAGCCGGGGACGAAGATGCGGTGGCAAAGATGGGAGCGGACGAGATATTGAAAGTCATAAGCGCTATGCCGGAAGGTTACCGCACTGTCTTTAACCTCTATGTGATAGAAGGCTATACCCACGGCGAAATAGCAGCTATGCTGGAATTATCAGAGGGAACATCAAAATCGCAACTGGCGAAGGCGAAAAACTTTTTGCAAAAAGAATTAAGAAAAAGAGGGGTGGTGTATGGATAGCAGAATGGAACAAACAATAAAGAATAAGGTCAGCGAGTACGAGCAGCAGGTAGGTGCACCCGTAAATGCAGATGCCCTTTGGGGGCGGCTGGAGGAGAGGGCGCAGCCAGTTCGGAAAACAAAGAAGAGACATTATGCTGTAGCCAGCGCATTGGCGTTATTGATCGTTGGTTCGGCGATCACTGTGGCCATGATGCAGCGGCATAAGCCGGAAGGTCAGATAGCGCAACATGTGTCGGCTCTGGAAGTTGCCCATTCATTGCAGGCAGATGTCGCGGAGATGGTGAGCGAGCCGGTGGCTATAAGAAGTGTAGCCGAAACCCGCACGCATAGCGATATTGCGTCGAAGCCAAAGGGTGCTAATACTTGTAATGCCCTGGTGGTGGATGAGGTGACACAGTACCTGCAGCAAATGGAAATTCCGTCAATAGCAGGATTAAGTGCCGGTAAGGACGACATGTCGCAAGGCGACGACCAATATTCCGGCGATGAATGGATTTGTTACTAAAACGAGACAATAAAATGAAAATGAAAAACGTTACTGCGATGATTGCCGGCGTGCTTTTTGCCGGAATCGTACTAGTTTCCTATGACTTGCCAAAGGGCTGGTTCAAAGCAGGTAGTCAACCGGATAAATATGAAATGGGCATTGATAAAGGTGTTGGAGTAAAGGGAGGCAACGCTGCTATCATTAAGTCGGAAAGTAAAAAGATAAGAGGCTTTGGCACCCTGATGCAGAGCTGCCAGCCGGGTAAGTACCTGGGTAAGAAGGTGAAAATGAGTGGGTACCTGAAGTCGGAGGATGTGAAAGGCTGGGCCGGTTTTTGGTTTCGAGTAGATGGAAAGGAAAGGGGCGAAAGCTTGTCGTTTGATAATATGCATGACCGGGCGGTAAAGGGGACTACTGAATGGAAGAAGTATGAAATAGTGCTGGATGTGCCTGCAGAAGCTACTAACCTGGCCTATGGCGCGTTGCTGGCAGGAACGGGAACGCTATGGTTTGACGACATCCAGTTTGAGATTGTAGAGACGAATGAAAAGTCTACCGGCAGATTCAGGCCGGATGAACCGACGAACCTACAGTTTGAGAATTAATTGCTGCTGTGAGTAGCCGTAACAACGTGTCATCCTAATATGCACTTTATGAAAAGAAAACCTCTTCTAGTTGCTTCACTTTTTCTTGCCTGGTTGACAGGCTGCAATCCGTCTGACAAAAAGGTGACTTACAATCTGGACGTCGAAGAGCTTAGCATCACTAAGAGGTTGCCGGTAGACTGGGGACTGGATAACGTAGTAGGAGAGGGTATGCCGGAAGACAGCACACTGCAGGCATTGAGTGCAGACAGCGTGGTGAAGCAGCATGGCAGATATTCGCTGTGCATGGACTGGAAAGCCCGATATGGCGAATGGACGTGCTGTAGCTATGCCATAACAAAGCGGTTTAAGGGCAAGGCCATAAAGCTTACGGGATACCTGAAAACGGATGGCGCTACCGCCGGTGCGGGATTATGGATGCGCATAGACGGAACTGACGGGCAATTTCTGCAGTTTGATAATATGCAGGATCGGAAGGTGATGGGCACGACAGACTGGAAACAATATACCGTGGAGCTGCCATACGATGGGGAGCACTCAAGCGGAATTGTGGCGGGGGGCACTGACATTTGGACCGGGCAAGGTGTGGATGGACAACCTACAAATAACTATTGATGGGAAAGACATTACACTGGCGCCGGAATTTGACGCTAAAGAAAAATACAAGGCCGAGCGAGATACTGCCCTTAATGAATCATCAGGCATAAAGGGCATCGTGGTGACGGAAGACAATATCCGTGCGCTCAAAAACCTTGGTATGATCTGGGGGTTCCTTAAGTATCACCATGAGGCAGTTTGCAATGGTGAATACAATATGGACGCCGAGCTGTTTCGCGTGATACCAAAGGTGCTGGCGGCAAAGGACAATAACGAAGCGAATGTGGTACTGGAAAAGTGGGTAGATGGTTTTGGCGCACATCCTGCTTGTACGCAGTGTGATTCCACTTCTGGCCGCGCAAAGCTGATGCCGGATTATGCTACACTGTTTGCGCCTGGCAATTTGCCGGCTTCCCTTCAGAAGAAGCTGGCATTCATAAGGGATAACAGACATAAGCGCGATGAAAGCTATTATGTGGGGATGTTTTCTGTAGGAAGCCCGAGGTTCCAACACGAGAACAGTTTTGCTAAGACTGCTTACCCTGATGCCGGGGTGCGCTTATTGGCATTATATCGCTACTGGAATATGATCCTCTACTTTTTTCCGGACAGGCATCTGATGGGTGAGAACTGGAGCGAAGTGCTTGCAGCATTCATTCCGGCGTTTTGCAGCGCGAACGATGCAAGAAATTATGAGAATACGTGCATAAAGCTGGTGGGTAGGATTCACGACACGCATGCAAACGTGTGGGGTGGAGGTGGCTATGCTGATGGGCTCAAGGGGAAATACTACCTGCCTGTGGAAGCTAAGTTCATAGACGGGAAAATGGTGGTGACAGAAGTTTTTGAGCAACCGGGTGAGAAGATATTCTACAAGGGTGATATCATAGAGCAGATAGACAATGAGGATGTAGACAGCCTTGTAGCGAAAAACCTACCACTTACACCCGGTTCGAATATCGAAAGCCAGTTAAGAGACCTGGCGAGCGTAAACGGCAGCCTCATGCGGTCTTATAAAAACGGCATATCCGTTTCGCTATTGCATAACGGACAGCGGAAAACGACGCCGGTGAGGTTGTTGCCCTCCGCCTCAATACGAGAGGCTATGAAGAGCCGGAAGCAGCCTGCATACCGGATGCTCCCCGGCAACATCGGCTGCATATACCCGGCTAGTTTGCAGGAGAGTGATTTTGAGAAGATCAAGGACACCTTCCGAAATACCCGTGGAATAGTAATAGACATGCGGTGCTACCCCAATGACTTCATGACCTTTACCTACGGCGGATGGTTCAAGGCGCAGCCATCCCCCTTCGTCCTGTTCACTAAAGGGCGTGTCGCTACTCCGGGAAGGTTTGATTTTAGTGAGCCACTTGAAAATGGCGACGATTCTACAGAGCACTACAAAGGAAAGCTTGTGATACTGGTAAATGAGCAAACACAAAGTAGCGCTGAATATCAAACCATGGCACTACAGTCTACTCCGGGAGCCAAAGTAGTGGGTAGCACCACGGCTGGTGCCGACGGTAATGTAACGCCCATCAAATTGCCGGGTGGCCTAATGACGATGTTTTCCGGAATTGGCATTTTATACCCGGACAGCACAGAAACGCAGCGAAAGGGTGTGCGGATAGACAGGGAAGTGAAACCGACGATAAAGGGCATAAAGGAAGGACGGGATGAGGTGCTTGACGAGGCGCTGAGGATGCTAAAGAGTTGAGACCCCCGGGGATTCGGAAAATTCAGATGAGCAATTAGTAGTACTCACAACTTATTGCCGTAAAAGTGTAAACCCGGCGACATAATGCAAGGGTATCTTTGAAAAGTAGAAGGATGGATTAGTGCGGATGGCGCTCCTCCCCTGGAGGGATGATCTCCTGACGTTGTAAAAGATATGCCTGATGAATCGGGACCTTGAGCAGATAGTAATAGCCAGGATACAAAGCAAAGGCCCGATCTCCTTTCGCGATTTTATGGAAATGGCTTTATACTATCCCGGTATTGGCTATTACACTTCCTCAACTGACAAGATCGGCTGCAATGGTGATTTTTACACAAGCAGTAATGTTTCTCCCATTTATGGTGAAATGATAGGGCGGCAGATGGAAGAGATGTGGGCACTCCTTGGATATGGTCCCTTTACCATTGCAGAGGTTGGCGCAGGCACGGGCAAGCTTTGCTATGATGTGCTGTGCTACCTGAAGCGCAATAAAGCCCTGAGTGCGGCGCTAAACTATTGCATAGTGGAACGAAGCGAACCCATGCGCGAGCGTGAGCGCAGCCTGGTAGGCGATGACGTAACATGGTACAAAAGCGTAGCGGATCTGCCGGAGATGACTGGCTGCATATTTTCAAACGAGCTTATTGACAACTTCGCAGTGCACCAGGTGGTGATGAAGCAGGAGCTAATGGAGGTATTTGTGGACCATGATAATGGATTCAAAGAAGTGTTGCTGCCAGCAACAGGAGAACTGAAGGCATATTTCGATGAATTGGGTGTGAAGCTTCAGCCTGATTTCAGGGCAGAGGTGAACCTGGAAGCCGTGGACTGGATAGGCACGGTTGCGACCCGGCTGAAGAAGGGATATGTGCTCACTATTGATTATGGATATCCTTCTTCGGAACTTTATAAGGAGCACAGGCGCGAAGGCACTATCGTGTGCTACAACCATCATTCGGTAAACAATGAACCGTATAGCGAGATAGGCGGGCAGGATATCACCAGTCATGTAAATTTCTCGTCGCTACACCACTGGGGCGAGAAGCATGGCCTGCAGCTGTGTGGATATACCAACCAGGCGTTCTTTCTGCTGTCGCTGGGCATAGCCGAAGAGCTGGCAAATAAGCTGGTACATACTGCAGAGGACGGTTATGCCGGATACCGGCAGAACTCACATATTATTCAAAGGCTACTGATAGAAATGGGACCCAAATTCAAGGTGCTGATACAAAGCAAGAACCTGCCACAAGCACAGCTCAGCGGGTTGAAGCTTGCTCAGCCCTATCAACTGTGAAGAATGAAAGCCCTAAGTTTTCCCGTTTCGGAGGGCTATTTTCCCGCTTTGATACATTGCGTAAGAGCCGCAGCAGGGGCTGAATCTACTTTTGGCAAACAATTGATAACAATTAAAAAGCCAACAAGTATGAAAAATCTGACAAAAATCACTGCAATGGCGCTGGCATGCGCTCTTCTTGTAACATCGTGCCGTAAGGACGATAACACCAAGGTGTCACCTACATCAAGTTCGGGATCCGGTACTTCAGGGTCTGGCTCATCAACAGGAGGTGTCGATGACAAAGGAGGCTCAACCGGTAGCGACGATAAAGGCACAACAACGACAACCGGTGGCACAGGTACGCCAACCTCTAAATCGCCGAAGCTTAAGTATTTGCTGAAAGCGAGCAATACAAGCTTTGGTGTGGCGGCTAAAGGAACAGCCGGCAGCTCCATAACCTGGACAACGGCAACTGCCAGCCCTACTATGATAAAACTGGAGGCGAAAGTGGGCACATCTGAAGTAGAATACAAGACCACTAACAATGTATCTATCGATCTACTTGCCTCAACAGCAAGCTATTTCGGAAGTTTCTCATTGCCGGCAGGCACCTACAATGAAGTAGAACTGAAAATAACATTGGCAAAGGGTAGCAGCCCGGCAATGGCCCTTGCAGGAAACTATACCAGCTCAACAGGTACAATACCCGTGAAATTTGAAGTGAACGAGGCGGTAATGCTGAAGACGGAGACGCACAACATCACACTCACCGATTCTGCATCCTTTACATCAATAACCACGTTTGATCTGTCGGCGCTGATGAGCGGCATCACCGAATCTATGCTGAGCGGCGCAACGCTTACCGGCGGCACACTGGTAATATCTGCCTCTTCAAACGTTTCGTTATACAATATCATTCTGAACAACTTTAAGAATGACGACCATCATCATGGAGTTAACCATGATTAAGTTTTGAGTAAAGGTTAGGACGACGGGTTGGTTTAAATTTGCAAACCAGCCCGCTTCCGCTTTTTGTGGCTGATATATAGTTTGTAAATTGGTATCGTATGGCTGCTTTTTTGAGAAGGCTACACTTAATAACGCTTTTGCTGCTGATGTTTCTGCCGGTTTTTTTAGGCAATGCGCAGGTGAGTAGTATATACGAGGTGTCGTCGGGCAGTATAGGGTTCCGGTCTGTGGCGCCAAAAGAACTCATTAGTGCAGCATCAGACAAACTTAAGGGCGTAATGGATGTGCAAAAGAGAACCTTTGCCTTCAAAATATCCATGGCATCTTTCCTGGGCTTCAACAGTCAGTTGCAGCGGGAGCATTTCAACGAGAACTACCTGGAAACGAGCGTTTTCCCGGAGGCCGTTTACAAAGGGAAAATACTAGACGAGGTGGATCTGCTGAAAGATGGTGTGTACAGCGTGCGTACACGCGGCAAGCTGAGTGTTCATGGTGTGGAAACCGAGAGGGTGCTGGCAGCAGAAGTGACGGTTCACAACAGAGAGATCGAGATCAGCTCCGAATTCACCGTCGCATTGTCTGACCACAACATAAAGATACCACGGGTTGTTTTTGAGAAGCTGGCATCTGAGATCAAAGTGAAGTTAACTGCATCGCTAAAGCCGAAGGCGTGAGGAAGGGGCTGTTTTTTTTATTCATATTGCTGACGTGGATGGAAGTGAGGGGGCAGCAGCCCTTTCATAAAGGGATAGTCATATCTGACGAGGTAGTGACAGGTAGTGTGTCGGCAGTGGGGCATGACCCAAACGGTTGCCTGCTGGTAGCGACGGCCGGTGGTGTGTTCACTTCAAGTGGATCCGCATTCAAATTTCTATTTAAGACTGATGTCGTTATTACGGCAATTGTGCCCGTTGCCGGCAAGACGCTTCTTGGTTTTGCCGACGGAACGCTGAGGTGGTGGGCGGGTGGCACCCTCAGGCAAATTGATATGTCTGCCACTGGCGAAAAAGTAAATGACATATTGCTGCTGCATGACAGCACCTACCTGGTCGCGTTTGGAATGGGGGGAATAGTACTGGGCAGTGGTGACAAAGTGCAGGATGTGCTTACAGATCGCAATGGCCTGGCTGATGACTATGTGCACCGTATTGTTGCAGGCCGGGGAGACACACTATATGCCGGCACCGATGCCGGACTTGTACAGTTTCGTGTGCAGGGCAGCAAGTTGCAGTTGCTTCATACATTCTCTCAAAAGGAAGGACTGCATGACAACATTGTACGCGCCATGACGCCTTGTAAGGGTGGGGTGCTGGCAGGCGGGCAGCGCAACGGACTATCGCTGCTGTGTTCCGGGATAGCAGGCGCAAAGAGCAGTGATTGGGAATGGGGTGAGGTCAATGATATCGTGAAGGCCGGGGCCAATGAATATTGGGTAGCCACAAGTAGCGGCTACCTTATTGAAGCCACGGTGAATGAACGAATTGTTGCTACACGTGAGCTGTGTTTCCTGGAGAAGCCGATAAAGCGACTGATAACGGACAGGGCTGGAAATACATGGTGTAATACGGCTGATGGGCTGACGCTGCTGGCCCCGCCTTACCTCCGCGATCTGCGGGTGCGTGAACACTACTCCCTGAAACAGCTAACCGCGATGAGCTATTTCAATGGAAGTCTTGTGTATGCAACAGGCAACAGCATATACGCTGTGCAGCAGCAGACGGGTACCGCAAAGCTCATAGGTAAAACCCGGGAGGTAGTAACGGCCATGTGGGCTGACACAAATAAGCGTTTGTGGATAGGAACGCTGGGAGAGGGCATTCTTTGTATGACCGGTGATGGGCGCATTCATACCATTTCCTGCCAGGGAGAGCTGAGCAATAAGCATGTACTGAGCATTGCGGGTATTGGTGATACGCTATGGATAGCCGGCCTGGGAGGAGTAGATGAAGTGCTTTCTTTGCCAAAGGCCGGGACGTGCAGATTTTTGCGGCAGCATAGCAAACGTACAGGGATAGGGTCGGACTATATCTACCAGTTGTATGCCGACAGAAAAGGGAACATGCTGATGGCTACAGATGGCGCGGGTCTTTGTCGCTACGCCGGAGGGCGCTATGAGCACATAGCCGTTCCCGGCAGGCAAAATGAGGCGGTTGTATATAGTGTGGCTGAAGATGCCACGGGGCAAATCTGGATAGCCCCCATGCATAAAGGGCTGGCACGCTATGCGGCGGACAAATGGTCTTTGTACGACAAAGGCAGCGGACTTAATGATCTTTCTGTGTCAGCGATAGCACCGCTGCCGGATGGCCGGATGGTGGTAGTGCACAGCAAAGGTATAGACGAGTACTACCCTGCAGAAGATGGCTTCAGGCACTATAACAGGAGACTGGGTGTAGACATCGACAGCACTTCAGGAAATCTGAACTGCTACGCGACCGACAGTGCGGGGAATGTATACATACCTTACGAACATGGTTTCATTATTTTCAGAGCCACCTGTTCTGTACCAGACATAAGGCCTGGTATCAAGATAGACCGCATTAGCCTCTTTTCTGAGACCATATCACCAGGGAGGAACTCTTTTGCGGCGCAGGAGAATGCTTTTACATTCCACTTCACCGGCATCAATTTTGCCAACCCGGACAGGCTACATTATCGCTACAAGCTGACGGGTTTCAGCGATGAATGGATAGAGACCAGCGACCAGTCTGCTACCTACCCTCAACTGCCGCCGGGAACATACACCTTTGTGGTGCAGGCGTCGCTTACGCAGGACCGCAGGCGTACCGCTGAGGCAAGGTATTCATTTGTGATACGCACCCCGTTCTGGAAGGAGCCGTGGTTTGTGTTGTCTGCCCTGTTGGTGGCAGGCGTGGCAGTGGTGCTGGTGGTACGCAACAGGGAACAGAAGCTGAAGCAGCTTGCTGTGCTGGAACAAGAGAAGCACAACTATGAATATGAGTACCTGAAAAGCCAGGTGAATCCACACTTCCTGTTTAACAGTCTGAACACACTGGCCAGCCTGATAGAGGAGGACGAGAAAGCTGCTACAGAGTACACGATAAACCTATCCGACTTTTACCGCAACCTGCTATCCTACAATGACAACGAGCTGATATCAGTAGGCGAAGAGATGGAGCTGTTGAAAAAGTATGTCTACATTCAGCAAAGCCGCTTCGGAAGCGCGCTGGACATAAACATAAAAGTAGATGAGGACACCCGGAAGAACAGAAAGATAGTGCCAATGGCAATGCAGCTACTGGTGGAGAATGCCATAAAGCACAATGTAGTTTCACCGTCCAGCCCACTGCGCGTAGATATTTATGCTGAGCAGGAATGGATAGTAGTAGAGAATAGTGTGAAGCCAAAGCTGAAGAAGGAAAAAGGTGCCGGACTGGGCCTAAAGAACCTGGTGAAGAGGTATGCCATACATGGCGACAGGCGCGTAGCGCATTTTGTCTCGGATAATAAATTCATTGTGAAAATACCATTGTTATGAACGTACTGATAGTAGAGGACGAAACTCCCGCATTCAGGCGCCTTTCGCGCCTGGTGGAAGAGGTAATGCCCGGTGCGGTGATAGCGGCCCAGGTGGATAGTGTGGAAGCTGGCATTGCCTGGTTTGAAGCAAACCCTGCGCCGGACGTGATGTTTATAGACATTCACCTGGCAGACGGGTCGGGGTTTGACCTGATAAACGAGGTGGCACCAAAGTGTCCCTATGTATTTACGACTGCTTATGACCAATATGCTATTGAGGCATTCAGAACGAATGGCATCGGCTACCTGATGAAGCCCGTCAAGAAAGAAGACCTGCTGCTGATATTGCACAAGATGGAGCAGGCAAAGCACGCCACTGCAGACCCCGCGCCACGTGCGGCGGCTGACGGATACAAAAGTCGCTTTATGGTGCGCTTTGGCGAAACAATAAAAACATTGCCGGTAGAAGAGATAGCCTACTTCTATAGCGAGAATAAGGCAACCTTTGCAAAAACCTTTGGCGGCAAATCCTGGCCGATAGACAGCAATCTGGATGCGGTAGATGCTTTGCTGAATCCGAGGGATTTTTTCAGACTAAACAGGCAATATATCGTTAGCCTGAAGTCGATAGACGAAATGAAAATATACCCGAAGTCGAAGATCGTAGTGAAGCTGAACCCGGCGGCAAAGGAAGCGCCGGTAGTGAGCTCTGAGCGCTCGGCCGAGTTTAAGCAATGGCTGGATGATGGAGTGAGCTGACCCGGGCACGGTTTTTCCCGTTTTGGTGGTCGGTTTTTCGGTTTCGGTGGGTTGGGGTTTGTAATGCTGATGATGCAAAATACTTTTGAGAACAACTAAGAGCACTTGAAAATGAAGGTTAGATTCGCAGTTTTGGTATGCCTCATCGCAGGAGGGCTTGTGCTGGGGTGCAAGCACCCGCCGGGCACCCCGCCGCCAACTTCGGGGACAGGAACACCGGGTGATACGAGTGGTTCCGGTGGAAACGACACTTCGTTGTGTTTTGAAAGGGATGTGCTGCCCATATTTGTTTCCGGGTGCAGCAGGTCGGGGTGCCATGATGCGGCATCGCACCAGGAGGGGTATGTACTTACTTCCTACGCAACCATAGTATCGCGTGGACTGGTAGCCGGTAATGCAAACGCAAGCGAACTGTATGAAGTGCTGATAGAAGACAGACCGGAAAAGCGAATGCCACAGCCACCAAATCCGCCACTTTCCATAGAGCAGATAGCTATAATAAAACGCTGGATAGATGAGGGCGCGAAGAACGGAACAAACTGCGGCACAAAGTGTAACGATTCCGTTTACTCCTATACTGCAGCCATTGTGCCCCTGACGAAGACTTACTGCAACGGATGCCACAACAGTGCATCACCATCGGGCGGGGTGATACTGGACGGATATGCAGGTGTGAAGATAGTAGCTGACAACGGTAAATTGGTGGGTGCAGTGAAGCGTCTGGCAGGTTATAGTCCTATGCCCCAGGGGGGCAACAAGTTGAGTGATTGCAACATATCGCAGATTGAAAAGTGGGTGCAGGCCGGAGCCCCCAACAACTAAAAGAGTAGCTGACGGAACATGAGAAAAGCAATTTTTACGTTGACGGGTCTTTGCATCATACTACTGGGATGCTATGATGATGACAAGGAGACGCTGTACCCAACCGGAGTATGCGACACTTCAGGAGTCACCTACTCGGGATTTGTGCAGCCGCTGCTCGTGCAGAGTTGTGCATATACAGGCTGTCATGCTGGCGCAGCCCCTGCAGGCGGTATAGATCTCACACGGTTTGCAGATGTGCAGGCGGCAGCCCTGAATGGCAAACTGTCCGGAGTAGTGAATCACAAAATCGGTTTTAAGCCGATGCCTAAGAATGGCACTAAGCTGGCGGCATGTACCATAGAAAAAATAGACGCCTGGATATCGAAGGGCGCGCTAAATAATTAAGTAATGAAGCAATATCTTTTAATGCTGCTAATATTAGGGGCAGCCATGCATGCACATGCACAGAAGTATATGACACGAACGGGAGCGGTGAGCTTTCGTTCTGCTGCGAAACTGGAGACCATCGAGGCAATAAATAATGAAGCTGCCTGCGTGGTGAACCTGAAAACAGGGGAAGTGGTGATGCAAATGATGGTCAGGAGTTTTAAGTTTGAGAAAGCGCTGATGCAGGAGCACTTCAATGAGAACTATATGGAGAGCCACAAGTATCCTAAGGCAACTTTCAAGGGCAGAATAGCTGATGGCGGACAGCATGTGCAAAGCGGGGAAACGGTGAAGGCAATTGCTGAAGGCGACCTTACCATGCACGGTGTTACCCAAAGTGTGAAGGTGCCGGTGACATTATCATTGCGAGAGGACGAACTGAAAACTACCGGTAAGTTCAAGGTGAGGGCGAAAGACTATAATATAGATATACCAAAATTGGTGGCGGGCAAAATAGCAGAAGAGATAGACGTGGAAGTAAGGACAACTATGACCGCAATAGACTAAACCGCAAAGGACATTGTATGAAGGCAAAATTTCTGGTAGCAACTGTGTGTGCCTTGATGGCATGTCAGCCGCTTGTGGTTATGGGGCAAACGGGCAAGGGCGTGAAGGAATCTGAGGCTGCCCCGGAAGCAGACGAGAGCGAAGACCTGATGAAGCTATTGGATGAGGGAACGCCAAAAGAGAAAAGAACGTATACTACCGCGACATTCAAGACCACGCGGCTGATAAACGGGCACACCATAGAAAATACCGGCAAGGGAGTGCTGGACCTCAAAATATCGCACCGCTTCTCGCGACTGGGTAATGGCGCACGGGACCTTTTTGGACTGGATGGTGCTACCATAAGGCTGGGCCTTGACTATGGCCTCACCGATAGGCTGACGGTGGGCGTGGGCCGCAGCTCTTATGAAAAGGAGTATGACGGCTTCCTGAAGCTGAAGATTGTGCGACAGAGTGATGCGGTGCCGGTGACAGTAAGCTACCTTGGATCTACCATGTTACAAACAATGCCGGCAAATGTATTGCCGACGGAGACATGGTATTTCAGTAACCGTATGTGCTTTGCCAATGAGCTACTGATAGCCCGGAAGGTGAACAGCTCCATATCGCTGCAACTGACGCCCACACATATACACTACAACCTGGTAGATAAAAAGACTGACCCAAACGATGTAATAGCAATAGGTGGCGGGGGCAGGGTGAAGCTCTCGAAGCGCGTATCTCTAAACGCCGAGTATTTTTATGTGCTGCCTGCCTTTAAGCAGCCGGGAACGGTGAACTCGCTCTCAATAGGGTTTGATATCGAAACCGGGGGGCACGTATTTCAGCTACACTTTACCAACTCAACCGGTATGACAGAGCGGACCTATGTGGGACGCACCACCGAAAAATGGACCGATGGCGGCATGCGTTTCGGGTTCAACATATCGAGGGTGTTTACGGTAAAGAAGCCCAAAGAGTTTAAGGAAATGGGGAATAAGATATATTAATGGCCAAGAGATTACATCAAAATGGCGGGACCCTGTTCAAGGCCCCGCCATTCTATTTCTTGTTATTGAGTGAACTACTCCACTCCCATCTCCTTCAGCACGGGCGTTACGAAGGCGGCCAGTTCTTTGATGTAGGATGGGGAGAAGTCGAAACGGATGCCTGCTGTTTCGTACAGTTCCTTTAGTGTCTTAGTGTAACCGAGGGCAAGGGCGTTGCTGTAGTTGGTCAGCGCCTGCTCCCTGTTCTGCCGATATTGCCTCCACATGGCTATAGCGCCAAGCTGGGCTATGCCATACTCTATATAATAGAATGGTACCTCAAACAAATGAAGTTGCTTTTGCCAGAAGGAGCGGCGGTATTCTTCAAAGCCACTCCAGTCTGTGATGCCTGTTGAGAATTCGTTGAGGATATTTATCCATGCCTCCTCGCGCTGCTGCACGGTGTGGCCGGGATTGGTATATAACCAATGCTGGTATTTATCTATCGTGGCTATCCATGGCAGCACGGATATGATGCGCTCCATCTCTTCGAGCTGTGCACGGTGCAGTTCTTTAGTATCGTTGAAGAAGACATCCCAATGCTCCATGGTGAAGAGCTCCATGCTCATGCTGGCCAGCTCTGCAATCTCCATAGGGTATTCCTTAAAGGAAGAAAGCTCCAGCGGATGAGAAAGGAATGAGTGTACTGCATGGCCGCCTTCGTGCATCATGGTGATGACATCGCCCATGGTGCCGGCAGCGTTCATAAATATAAAGGGTACGCCGGTCTCTGCCAGTGGACAATTGTAGCCACCCGGCGCTTTGCCTTTACGGCTTTCCAGGTCCAGGCGGTTCATAGACTGCATGGTAGTGAGGCAGCCGCTGAAGAATGGTGAAAGGCGATTGAACGTTTCTACTGCCTTTTCTGCCAGTTCCTTACCATCTTTAAACGGATGCAGCGGTTGTGTGCCCACTGGTTCAGCATCACCGTCCCACGGACGCATAACGTCTACGCCCAGCCTGCGCTGGCGATGTTTTACCAGCATAGCCTGGAGGGGAACAATGTGTTCCTTAACGGCCTGGTGGAATGCAAAACAATCCTCGGGCGTGTAGTCGAATCGACCGAGCTCGCGGAACTTATAGTCGCGATAGTTGTCGAAGCCGGCATTGCGTGCTATTTGCTGGCGCAGGGCAAGCAATTTATCGAAGAGTTCATTCAGCTCATTCCTATCTTTGAGGCGGCGGGTGGCTACCTTGCTAAACACAGTTTCGCGAAGCGGGCGCTCAGGGCTTTGCAGGAATTTTGCTGCCTGCTGCAGGGTATATTCCTTACCGTCTATCTCTACGCTCATGGCGCCGGAGATGACACCATATTGCTGGGCCAGCAGGTTCACTTCTGCCTGCAGCGGCACATTTTCTTCTCGGTATAGTGCAGCGGCATTTTCCACGCCACGCAGGTAGGGGAAGTAAGAAGCAGGATCTAGTTGTTTGGTAAACGGACAGTCGAGCAGTTTCTTATTTAGCTGGAAGCCATATGGTTTTATCTTCGGCTCTATTTCCATGCAGAAGAACGTGAAGCTCGTTTCAAACTCTTTGTTTGTTGTGTCACACGTCATATGGATTTGTCGCCAGCAAGCGTCTTCACTTACCACGGCTTCCAGTTCGCTCACATCATCGAGCCAACGGTGCAGGTCGTCCAGGCTATTTATTTCACGGGACACCAATTGCTCGTAATATGGTTGTAACGCATTCCAGTCAGTAACAATAAAATCTTTGGGAAGGAATTTTCTTTCTTTTAGCTGGAGCGGTGTGAATGTCTGATTCATGAATAGTGCTATTGTATGTTAGGAAACAGTCTTTGCTGCAAGGTACGGAATGGGCAGAAGGGGTAAAACGACAAAAGGTTAAAATGGGAATTGTGTAACCCTTCTATGCCTCCCGTTTTGGGGGAGGTGAGCCTGCCGGTCTGGCAGGGAGGGGTAATATGAATGTTTCAGTGGCCAACATAAACTGGCCAGGCTGACATATTTGAAATAAGTTGTCGCGACCGGATGAGATGTGATTATTTGTTAAGTGTAACGCGGACGCTGTCTGATATTTTTAATATATCAGGGCGTCGGGAAGACATTTAAAAACGATGTAATGTTTTGTTTTTAGGGGGTAAATGGCGTTTTTGTGCACAGATATCCGATATTTTTATAAAATTTTTGAAAAAATCGCCATCGAAATATTTATTAGCATTATATCGATAAAACTAATGGAAGCGTTTAGCAGTTCCATTTTTTTAAAACCCGCGCTGGTCGTACATTTGTATCAAGTTGTGAATTTAATGGGTTAGTAAGTAAGAGCTGCTGGATTCCTCCGGCGGCTCTGTTTTTTTACCCCCAAACGACAACCCCAAACCCCTAAAGGGGCTTCCCCTCAAGTTTCATTTTCGTGTTGCTGACGCAAAACTCACTTCGTGAGATTCACTTCATTGACGTTTCACTTTCTGATTTCTTTTTGCGTTGATCCAGGTTGTGAGTTGTCCACAAATTGTTTTCTGCTGTGTAGTGGTAGATGGCGTGGTTGTATCTTTAAAACATAATGGCAAAAATTAAATCGGCATTCTTCTGCCAGCAGTGTGGATATGAAACTCCGAAGTGGACAGGAAAGTGTCCGTCGTGCGGATCGTGGAATTCGTTGGTAGAAGAAGTGGTGCAACGTGACGACAAGAAAAAAGGCGACGGACATGTGTGGGATGAAGAAGGCGGTAATGAGAAGGGGCGCGCACACAAGCTGGACGATGTGGTGCAGGTGCAGGAAGCAAGGCTGATGGCCCCTGATACAGAGCTGAACAGGGTTTTGGGCGGTGGCGTGGTGCCGGGCAGTGTAATATTAGTGGCTGGTGACCCGGGTATAGGTAAGAGTACATTGTTCCTGCAATGTGCATTGCAATGGAAAGCGATAACTACACTGTACGTGAGTGGAGAGGAAAGTGCGCAGCAGATAAAAATGCGCGCCGAGCGTGTGGGCATCAAGAACAATAATCTATACCTGCTGACAGCGACAGACACAACGACACTTTTCAACGAAGTAAAAAAGGTAAAACCCAATCTGCTCATCATAGACTCAATACAAACATTGGAGTCGCCATATGTGGAGAGTGCAGCAGGAAGTGTGAGCCAGGTGAGAGAGTGTGCGGCAGAGTTGCAACGATTTGCAAAGTCATCAGGCATACCTGTTTGTATCATTGGCCATATAACTAAGGATGGTTCCATAGCCGGCCCCAAGGTTTTGGAGCATATGGTGGACACTGTTCTGCAGTTTGAAGGGGACCGCCACTATGCCTACCGGATACTCCGGACCCTGAAAAACAGGTTCGGATCCACGGCCGAACTGGGCATATATGAGATGGTGCAGAACGGAATGCGCCCGGTGACCAACCCATCTGAAATTTTGTTATCTCAACACGATGAACCGCTGAGCGGCATAGCCATAGCTGCCACCATGGAGGCCAGCCGCCCCATGATGATAGAGGTACAGGCCCTGGTGACCCAGGCCGTATATGGCAACCCCCAGCGCACGGTGAGTGGCCTGGACCTGCGCCGACTGCAACTGCTGCTGGCGGTGCTGGAAAAAAGGGGAGGATTTCACTTTGGGGCGAAAGACGTGTTTGTGAACATAGCCGGGGGGTTGAAAATAGAGGACCCCTCCATAGAACTGGCAGTAGTATGTGCGCTTTTATCTTCATATGAGGACAAGGCGCTGCCATCTAACATATGCCTGGTAGGGGAGGTGGGCCTGAGCGGGGAGATACGTGCCGTGAACCGGATAGACCAGCGCATAGCTGAGGCGGACAAGCTGGGCATGGATGTGATATTCATTCCGAAGGCAAACGCCAAGGGCCTGGACCGTAAAAACCTGAAAATAGAAGTGAAGACGGTGAACAAGGTAGAGGATGTGTATAAAATGCTGTTTTAGGTTTGAACCATGATCTGAGGACGGAGGGATTGGCTTGATAAACACTTACTGATGTAAGAGCGAGACAGGCGAGAAACCCTGTAATCAGGCGTACGGTGTTTCTGGATAAGAGGCTAAAAATTTGTAACTTTATAAAAAGCGAAACGTGCCGTCATCATACCATATTATAATTAAGAAGGACTATGCCTCTGCGATAATTGAAGACCTCCAGAAACTGGAGGCTGTAGAAGTGATTCCTGAAAGTGATATAACTGTACCCCAATGGCAAATAGACGAGGTTCTGAAAAGAAAAGATTATTATCAACAACATCCTGAAGAGCTAATTGGTTGGGAAGATGCGTTGAAAATGCTTAATGCAGAGTAGATGCGCCGTTACAAAATCGTCATTGCGCCTAAGGCGCTACGTGATATGCAGCGTGCTACAGACTATTACAATTCCCAACAAAGTGGGCTAGGCAAAAGATTCGTTGAAGAAGTTAAAACTGAACTTGACGCTGTTTCTGTCACTCCCTTTGCACGCGCCGTGAGATATAATGAGATTCGTTTTGCCGTGCTAAAGAAATTTCCTTTCGCAGCACATTATTATGTAACAAGCGACAGTGTAATAGTGCTGGCGGTAATATCTATGTTTATGGATCCGGAGTCAAGTTGGATCAAAAAATAAATAGTGCGGAATTTTGGCTCGGTGAGAGGTGTGCCACACTTATTTAAGGCGGAGGAAGTCATCGTGTTCTATGAGCCACTGCCGGGCTTGCTGGACGATTAGTGATTCAATGTTAGCAAGGGTGGCACCGGGCCAGTATTCCTGAAGGTAGTGTTCGCCGAACATCAGATCGTCCCAGCCATAATAAAGTGTATGAAATTCGTCCAGTTTCTCGTTGATGGAAAAGGCCAGAGTTGAGATTTTTCTCAAATTCATTTGTATTTTCTCACAGTGTGCCAATTGATAGATAAGGTAACCGAGATGGCAAACAACGAACTCTTCTTTATCTCTTTCAGGATAGCCAATTTCTATAATCACCTTTTTTAAATACCCTTCTATCTCAAAGTAGTTCGCGGGCTTATCGCAAGCGGCAAGGATAAGAATGTGTTCCGTTTCGCGCCCAGCTTCTACCATGTCGCGTGCCCAGTCAATGCACTCATCAGCGGTGCTTAGTTGGAGCGGCAAATAGGCTGCAACATAGTGTGTGAAGTAATCGAGCTCAGTGAGTGGTGGTTTGTTCATAAAACTCTATGGGTAGTCCGTCGGGGTCGGAGATGAAGGTGAATCGCTTGCCGGTGAACTCGTCTGTGCGGATGGGCTCTGCAATCACATGGTGTGTTGTAAGGTGAGTGATAACAGCCTCCACATCATCTACGGCAAAAGCAAGGTGACGCAATCCGGTAGCCTCAGGCCTCGACACACGTGGTGGTGGTGAGGGGAAGGAAAATAACTCAATGACATACTGTCCGTTTAGCGCGAGGTCCAGTTTGTAAGACTGCCGCTCCTCGCGATATACCTCGCGCACCACCTCCAACCCTAGCACTTCCGTGTAGAATTGCTTTGACCGCTCGTATTCTGAGCAGATGATGGCTATGTGGTGGATGGAGGAGAGCATATGTGTCGGCTAATCGGTAAAGTGGGATCTGGAAGGGTATAAAGTTAGGGAATATCGCACCCCGCTACAGTGTATGACTCTCGTTAGGTGCAGAGCCGGAAATTGTGTTTATTTTTATGGAATAGTATTCGCTATGCATACAGAAGAGCAGCACACCAATCCGCTAAAGGGGTATTTGTCTCCGCACTACATTCACAAGAGCAACTGGCTGCGCGCAGCAGTGCTTGGCGCGAATGATGGCATACTCTCCACTGCGAGCATTGCTGTGGGTGTGGCATCGGCCAGTGTGGCCCGGGAGCCAATAGTCCTTGCATCGCTTGCCGGTATGGTGGCCGGTGCGCTATCTATGGCGGCTGGCGAGTATGTTTCCGTAAGTTCACAAACCGATATAGAGCGGTCGGATATTGCCAGGGAAGCCGAGGAGCTAAAGGAAATGCCGGAGCAGGAACTAAAGTACCTCGCTACCATATACGAGCAGCGCGGCCTGAAGAAGGAGACTGCATTGCAGGTAGCAAAAGAACTTACCGAGCATGATGCCCTGGGTGCACATGTAAGAGACGAACTGGGCATCAATGAAATAAGCCAGGCCAATCCGCTGCAGGCTGCGCTAGCATCGGGTGCCTCATTCACTGCAGGTGCTATACTTCCACTTCTTACGTCCATCTTTATGCCACTGAAGTTTATGGTTTATGGGCACTACATACTTGCGACGCTCTTCCTGGCTACACTGGGAGCCATCGCCGCGAAGACAGGCGGCTCCGGCGTGGGCAAGGCCGTGCTGCGCATTACAATGTGGGGCACCATAGCCATGGCGCTTACCGCGGCTGTGGGTCATTTCTTTGGGGTTTCTGTTTAGTTCAACGGCATGCACCTTGTGGAAGGCAATAAGATGAACAGAGAGCAGTATTTCAAAAACGACGTAGCCTTCGATGCCCTTTACCCACCCGCCATAAGCGAGGTGGCAGAGCAGCACTGGACACCGCTGCACATTGCGCGACAAGTGGCAGACTTCCTGGGAGATGAGGGCAAACATGTGCTGGACATAGGGAGCGGAGCCGGTAAGTTTTGCCTGGCGGCGGCACACTACGCACCAATGGCAAGCTTCACAGGTGTCGAGGTAAGGAAGAAGTTAGTGAAAGCAGCGACGGACCTGCAAAAGCAACTTGTAATAGACAACGTTACATTTATCCATGGCAACTTCATGGATCTGCACTTTGCCGACTACGATCACTTTTACTTCTACAATGCATTCTACGAAAACATAAATGAGCAGGGCAGGATAGACAATGAGCTTCCGCTATCTGATGCTATGTTTGAGTATTATGCCGACAATCTATCGCGCATGCTGTCCGAAAGGCCTGCGGGTACCAAGGTGGCCACTTACCACTCCTTTCATGGCGAGATTCCTACGGGCTACGAACGCGTGGCCTGGCAGGGTGGCGGTGAGCTTACGTTTTGGGTGAGGCGATAGGGGTGAGCCGATGGCACTATGCATACCTCTCGTAATTGTTTGCAAACGAATCGGGTCTTTAATAGAATCCTTAGTGGTAGCTTACCGGGGCTGGTAATATAGGGGTTATACAAAAACGTCTACCGGGTTCAGCACTTCCATCATACACTCTATCACAAGGCTATTGGCCTCGTAGCTGCCTATAGATACACGGAAGGTGTTCTGCAGCAGTGGCATGCCGGACGTGTTGAGCACCTTGATACCGGCATCGTCGAATGCCTGCATCAGGGCAGAGAATTGACCGTTGTCGGGGATGCGGACGAGCAGGAAGTTGCCGGAAGATGGATATACATATGCGGCTCCAAGTGGAATACAATTTGAAAGCAGTGTTTGCAGGCGCTCACGCTCTGCCATTATTTGTGTACGGGATTGCTGAGCCACTTCGCGAAATTCTGCATCAAACATTATGTGGCGCGCGAAGGCAAGTGACATAGGGGTGATGCTAAACGGCAACATCAGTTTGCGAATAACGCTGATCACAGATACGTTTCCACACATATAGCCAAGCCTGAGGCCGGCAACCGGCATTTCCTTGCTCAGAGATCGCATGATGACGAGGTTGGGAAACTGCTGTAAAAGGTCGTTGAAGTCCGTATCTCCAAACTCGGTATATACCGCATCCAGTATCACCAGGGTGCCGGGGTTATTGGTAAGAATGCGAACCAGCATTTTCTTTGGAATGGTATTGCCTACCGGATTGTTGGGCGACACTACGAAGAGCGCAGAGCCGTCAGTAAGAGCAGGCAGCAGGTCTTCATCATACTCCAGGTCGCTATTCAGCATCCATGGTGTGTAGTCGATGCCATAGGTCTTGCAATGATAGTCGAACAGGGAATAAGACGGCTGCGCAATGACGATCTGCTTTTGCTGCATGCCCAGGTAGTTAAGCAGTGTAGTGATGAACGTAGCAGAGCCGGAGCCCAGTACTACCTGGTCTGCTCGCAGGCCGGTTGCGTCTGCAATATTCTTTTCAATGTCAGTATGGTCCAGATCCGGGTAGCGGTTCCATTCCATTTGCATTGCTTTTTGCAATACCTGCATTTTTATCCAGTCGGGCATATCATCTACCTGCTCATTTTTGTCGAGGCGGTGTGTATATGCCTTTGGCGTTGCCGACAGCCTACGCTGTGTCTGCGCGAGGTGTTGCGGGAAGAATGTTGAAAAAGCGGTCATGATATGTGAGTGTTAGTAGTTGTGAGTTAGGAAGCGAATATTACAGCCAGAGCAGTCTCAGATCTTTCGGTGAATCCTACATAACCTTTTTCAAACGGCTGCACCGTAACGCCCAGCACCTCAGTGGCACCGGTGACCAGTGGTGAAGTCGCTGTTACAAAGCCTGCCTTCTTGAGTCGGTGTAGCCAGGCCGATACCGGCTCGTGTTTTTCGAAGCGCTCTTCATCATTCGCCTTGCTCAGTATATCTTCCAGCTCGCGGCCAAAGAATAACTTGAGACCATTTTTGTCATCGTCGCTTGCATCCAGCCGATCAATAACATGAAACAGCGCGATGAAATGTTCGTAGCTGTTTACTACACGGGCTGCCAGGTCATTGGTAAAGTGGTTTACATTTGGCTCAATAAGGAGGAACGCTGCAGGTTGAAGTGCTTTGATATCTGCAATAACGCGAGAGCGGTCAGCATCTGTTTTGATGTGGTGCAGCGCCAGGGATGCATTTACAATGCAGGCAGCACCCTCAATACGAATCTTTTTGAAGTCGGTATACTCAATGTACTCGGCAACAGGAACAAACTTCAATTCAAAATCTACCTGAGACTTGTAAGCATTGATGCGATCGCCGGCAGTGCGAAGCGCGTTTGCAAATGGCTCTATGCCTATGATGGTGAGCTTGCGCAGATTGGGCAGCTCTGCTGCCTTCTCCAGTACATGCACCATCTGTGTGCCCAGGCCAATGCCGATGTCTATGATGCATGCCTCTTCATGCTGTTTCAGTACGTTTACAATGGCCTTGTTGGTCATTTCCTGGCTGTACTTTACGAACGGAAACTGGTGAATGAGGATATCGAACAGGCGGATCTGAGAAACGCCATCTGCGGTATCATACAGGTTTTCGGTGATGCCGGTGCCGGAGAAGCGGCTCAGCAGGTTTCCCGCCATCAGGTAGCCGAGCATTTTTTCTGAGTCGGTTTCTTTACCCTCACTGCAGGCATTCAGCATATCATTAAGTAGCTCATTACGCTCCAGGTAGTGGTGTGGCGCCAGTAACTGTCCCAGCTTCAGTAGCTGGTTCTTTACGTTGCAGTTCTTCGCGCTTTTGCTGAAATGAGTGGTTGCCGTTTGCATGTTTTTTCGTGTTTTACAACACAAATTTGCAGCAGCATTTTCACTCAAAACGGGCCAATCCAGCCAACAATGGCATAAATCAAATGAACCGTTTGTTTTTGGCAATGAACCGTTTTGGCGAAAAGTTAAACGGGCAGAAAGGTCGATGAACCAGCGAAACTAACGGTCGAACCACTTCTTGAATGCGGCTTGCTTTTCGCGGCTAACATCCTGCTGCATTATCTGTGGTGCACGCAGGAAGAGTGTGAGCTTCAGGTTGTCGTGTAGTTGCACGCGCTCAATAGCATCTATATGCACTATGCACTGCCTGTTGGCGCGGTAGAAGATGTTTGGGTCCAGCAGCTCCATGATCTCATCGAGCGTTGTAAAATCAAGTATGTACTTGTCACCGCTGAAGGTGAAGCAATAATTGAGATTCTCCCGTACAAAGCAGGCTATGTCTTTTGTGGGCACCGGTATCAGGCTCTGCCGCGACTTTACCAGTATTTTCTCCTTGTAGGTGTTTTGCTGTGCCGTGGGATTTCGTATCAGTTGCAGCAGGCTCTCTATCTGCAGGCTATTGTCGCCGGGCTGCCTGCTTTGCCTGAACTTATCTACGGCCGCCTGTAGCTCGTCTGTGTCTACGGGCTTTAGCAGGTAGTCGATTCCATTCACTTTGAAAGCTCTTATGGCATACTCATCATAGGCCGTTGTGAAGATGACAGGCGCAGATATTTTGTGCTGCTCAAAAAGCTCAAAGCTGATACCATCGCTAAGCTGAATGTCGGCAAAGATGATGTCCGGTTCTTTGTTTTCCATGAACCATTTTTTTGCTGTCTTCAGGCTGTGCAATACTGCGATGATAGATATATCGGGGGCTACATCTTCCAGCTTTATCTGCAGTTCGCGCGCGATAAGGCTTTCGTCTTCTATAATAACAGCGGTCATAACAATGGTATTTTTACGATGAAGGAATTGGAGTCATCCCCGATGATAACGGGACGATCGGAAATGTAACCGTAGAGTCGCACCAGGCTGGAGAGCCCTTTCTTGTTGCTCGTCTCAACAAAGTTCTTGCGCTGCAGGTTGTTTTCCGTAACCAGGTAACCATCTTCCACATAGACGCGGATACGCAACGGCGACTCAGGGTCAATGACATTGTGTTTGATGGCGTTTTCTATCAGTTTTTGCAATGTCACCGGTGCTATCCGCTTCTGGTAGTATGATTTGTCCACCTCGTTTGCCAGGATGAGGCCGTCGCCAAAGCGCGTCTTTTGCAGGTGCAGGTAGGTTTCGGAGAACTGTATTTCCTCGCCGAGTGTCACGGTTTCGTTTTCCTGGCTATTGAGAATATAGCGGTATAGTTTTCCCAGCCGCTCCAGGAAGCGGGACGCCTGGCGCGTATCTGCATGAATGAGACCTGAAAGGGACGTAAGCGAGTTGAAAAGGAAATGAGGGTTCAGTTGTTGCTTCAGCGACTCAAACTGCACCAGGGCATTTTCCCGTTGCAGTGCATCGGCCTGGCTTTGCAGATCATATATCTTCTTCTGGTTCCGGAGCTGTTTGCGATAGTATGCCCACAACGAGGAGAAGATGAGCAGGCTTAGTAGTACCCAGAACCATTTTTTCTGGTAGAAGAAGCTGCCGATCTCCATGCTGATCACTTTGGGTTTTACACTGTCCCATGGAGTGTTGCCGCTTGCTGCCTTATATTCAAAATGATAGCTGCCACCGGGAATGTTGGTGTAGGTCGCTTTGCCATCCTGCGAGTAGTGCCACTCATCTTCGAAGCCAGAGAGCCTGTAGGCGAACTTTGTCTGTGTGGGATTGGCATAGTTCAGTGCAGACATCTCCAGGGTAAAGGCATTGTCGCCGGCAGGCAACGTTATGGTTGGTTGCTTATCGCCGATGAACAGTCGTTTGGAGATGCCATTGGTAGAGTGATAGGCAGTAGCGTAAAAAGGTACCCGGCTGGTATCAGGCCGGTATTCGTTTGTGTTGAAGCTTATGTAGCCGTTGTATGTAGCCATCCATACTACACCATTGCTGTCCATAATACCCGCGTGCTCCGGAAACCCTACTGATGGCAGGCCGTCAGCAAGCGTGAAAGTTGTCATGGTAGCGCGGTCTTTCTCCATCACTGTGAGCCCGCCGGATGCACCCATCCATACCCGGTCATTGGCATCTACTATTATGGGGCTTACCCAGTTATTTACCAGGCCATTTTTTCTATTTATGTTTTGTATGGTGCCGTGCTCCACATCTATGCCGGAGACACCATTCATGCTACTCACCCATATCACGCCCTCGCTATCTTCTTTGATGTCTATCACCTGGTCGCCAATGATGCGGTGCGGCGCGTCCTGCTTTGTGTCATACAGCACTGTTTCGCCGGTCAGTTTGTCATACCGTATAATGCCCTTCCTTGAAAAGGATATCCATATCCGTTGCTTCCTGTCTTCATATACGTAGGATACCGGTGTGTACCGTTGGTACTTGCTTAGCGAAGGGTTGTCAAGCAGGGAGTGGTATTTGCCTTCTTTCAGGGAGTACCAGTAGAGTGAGTTGCTGTCATTGGTGCCAAACCATACATTGCCACTCCTGTCTGCAGTGATAGTGTTATAGAAGCTAAGCGGCAGGTCTCTCTGCGCAACAAACTCCATTTTGTTTGTTTCAAGGTCATACCGGTTTACCCCGGCCGATGTGCCTATCCATACCCAGCGGCCTGCATAGCAGATAGAACGTATCCACTTGCTCCACAGCACGGGTGGCCTTCCCGGCTCATTGCGCCACTCGCGGTATTTCCCTGTATTGGGGTCGTAATTGCTCACGCCTTCATGCGTACCCATCCATATCACACCCCTATTGTCGATCGTAACCGCACGTGCCACTGTGCGCTCCCGCTCCCACAGATTATTGTCGTAGGGCATCAAGACAGAGAAGAAGCTTTTTTCCGGTTTAAAGTAGGATACACCTACATCGCTCCCGGCCCACATCATACCGCTCCGATCGAGGAACAATCTTTTGAAGGAGTTGGTGTTGAGGCCCGAGGGCAATGATGGATTTCGGAGATGCTTTATTACCGTATCCTTTGCACGAACATATTGTATAATGCCTTCAACGGCACTAAGGAACCATACATTATCGTTCCGGTCTACAAGCACTTCTTTCAGCGCCAGTTGGTCTATCTTTTCGTCTGCGCTAAGCCATTTGTCATAGACATCCAGTGTTTTCCAGTCGCTATGAAGCCGGCTCAGTTGGGCATTGTTGAAAGACCCCATCCATATGTCGTTGTGGCTGTCTACGTCTATAGCTGCAACAACGGTTCCCTTCAGTTCAGGTACATCAAGTGCAAATGCGCTATCGCGGTTTATGTCATAGACCATCAGCGATTTGTTGGTGCCCAGGTATAGATAGGGTGCTTTGTAGGTGATGTCATAGACCTTTGCGCCGGCCAGTGGGGCATGTTTTGGGTTGGACGAACGCGCATAGAAGACAGTATCTTCTGTGCGGGTATTTAGCTTGATGAGTCCTTTTGGCGACCCGAGATATAGCGTAGAGTCATTGGTACAGGCAATGGCATGGATGTAGCATTTCTCCAGCGCCGGCACCTTACGAAATGTACCGGTGGCAAACTTGTATTCCAGCAGGCCGGTTTCGTAACCTATCCAGAACCGACCTTGTTTGTCGCTGAGCATACATTTAGGCTGGCTTGAATAGGGGGTGGTGCTGTCGTTCATATCAAAGGTGAATACTTCCACCTTTCGGCTATCATACCTGTTCAATGCGCCTACGGTGGCTATCCAGATAAATCCGAATGCATCCTGCCCGATACACTTTACTGCGCCGTCATGCAGTCCATCGCTTATTCCCAGCTTTCTGAAGTTGTAAGAAGACTGCTGTGCCGGCAGTGAAAGACTGAGGCAGCAGAGCAGGAATGATATCGTAATGGACCTGGTCACACGGAGTCTCCGAAAATAAGAAATGTCTGTAGTATATATTAATAGATATGCGTCAGCAGGGAATGCCTGACGAATTCGTCAAATGCGAATATCATAAAAGGCTACTTCATGGATGGTTTTTTCGGGGCCAGGCAGATGTAAAAGCAAATGAAGCGTCATTTTTTGCAAATGAACCGTATCAGGATTCCGTAAATGCGAGCGATTTGCCGAAGGTATCGGGCAGTGCCAGTGCAGAGGTGAGCGCCAAAGCCCAAACAATACCACCTGTCGCTATGAGGCCACCGGTGAGGCTGAGGCCGAAGGTGCGCTCCAGCTCCTGGTGCATGGGGATGAGCAGTACAAGGGCGCCGCGCATGAAATTAGTAACGGTGGCAGTAACCGTGACCCGTAGGTTAATGCCAAAATGCTCTGCTGTGGTGGTAACGAATACTGAAAGGTAGCCACAACCAAGGCCCATGAGCAGGGAGGTAATGTAAAACTCTACACCAGAACTGATAAGCAAGAAGTGATAGGTAGTAGACAGTATGCCGAAAACCATAAACCCGACCAGTACCTTCTTCCTGCTGCGGAATAGCTGGCTGAGGATGCCACTAAGCAGGTCGCCCACCGTTATGCCCACCTGGAACAAGATGAAGCATCGGGAGAGCTTTATGAAGTCCAGACCATTGGCCGCACCTATTTCCGGGGATAGGGTGATGAGCAGCCCCACGCTATACCATATGGGCACACCCATCAGTATGCAGGCCACATATTTCAGCGCCCTGCGTGGAGACGAGAACAGCAACAACAACGAACCCCTTTTGCCCGCCGATGCATTATTGTTGCTGAACATTGCCGGCTCAAATGAGCGCAGCCGCATTACCAACAACAAGCCACCAGCCACACCTGCAGCCATAAATGCCTGGCGCCACGGCAGGAAGTCGCCGATGAGGCCGGCTGTAACGGCGCCCAGGGCACCCAGCGCAGCCACGAGTATGGTGCCATAGCCTCGCTTTTCTACCGACATACTTTCGGACACCAGCGTGATGCCGGCACCCAGCTCGCCCGCCAGCCCCACACCCGCCAGGAAGCGGATGATGGCGTAGCTGGTTACATCATGCACGAAGGCATTGGCAAAGTTCGCAAGGGAATAAAGCAGAATGGAGCCGAAGAGGACCTTTACCCGGCCCTTCTTATCGGCGAATATGCCGGTGATGATACCGCCCAGCATCATGCCCGCCATCTGTATGGAAAGGAGCCGCTCGCCCGTAAGTGTAAGCTCGCTGCCGGATAGGCCCAGGTCTTTAAGCGACGGTATGCGGTACACATTGAACAGAAACAGATCGAACGCATCAATAAAAAAGCCGATGCCCGCTACCAGCACTGTGATGTTAAACGGGGAGCTGTATATCTTTTGGTTTGCAGTGCTCATGGCGCTGTATTCTCCCCGTTAAAGTAGTGATTTTTCAATCACTTGTGCTGATAGCCGGCATCGGCAAATTACACACTATTGCGCCAGGCCTATCTGTTTCAGAAATGCCTGGTTGTCCCAGAACAGGTACTCTTCTATCATCTTGCCGTTCTTCCAGTGTGCCACGGTGCTCATAGATAGCTTGAACTTTTTACCGGTAGGCGGAATTGTTTTGCCACCGCCTATTGGCATTGGCTCTGTAAATGTGCCCTCCAGGGTACCAATCACCGATGTCCATCCGTTTACGGCAAACTTTACCGGGTGTTCAGACACTTTGGTGTCCGGAGCGAAGACAAACATTGGCTTCAACTGCTCAATATGGTCGTGCAGGCCGGTGGTGGTGCTACCATCGGGATAGTGCACAAGGATGTTGTCGTCATGGCTTACGCTCAGCAGGTCCCACTTCTGGTGAGAATAGACATCGAAGTCCAGGCTGTCGAAGCGGGTGAGCAGTACATCCATGTCGGACACTGCAGCTTGTGCAGTGTTCTCTGCTGTTGCTGGCTCACCGGTGGTGCTACCTCCAGAGCAGCTTGCAAGTGCAAAAGCAGATGCGGCTGCGAGCACGATAAAGCCCAATGCAGCTTTGAGTGTTTTCTTTTTCATTGTTTGAAGTTGTTTTTGTTATTGATATATATGCCGGCGCTTTTCTGGCCGGTTAGCCGAGCTTTAATGATGTCATCGTCAGTGATCCACCAACGGCTTTGTCATTAAAGAATGAAACATCGTCTTTCGGGCCCTTCAGGCCCAGTGTGTAGAGCAGGGGCAGGTAGTGCTCCGGTGTGGGTATGGCAAGTTTAGCTTCTCTTCCCAGGGATTCGTATTTGATGAGGGATTTGAAGTCGCCAGCTTTTATCAGCTTTTTGAAAGTGTCGTTCATATGTAGCGCCCAGTCATATCCATATTCAGGCTCCTGCAGCTTGTCCCACGCCACCATGCCCAGGTTGTGCACCATGTTGCCGCTGCCTACTATCAATACACCTTTTTTGCGCAGGGCGTATAACTCACGCGCAAGGTCGTAATGGTATTGAGGATCCTTTGAGTAGTCAATGCTCAGTTGCAGCACGGGAATGTTTGCGTTAGGATATATGTGCCTGATGATGGTCCAGGTTCCGTGATCCAGGCCCCAGTCATGGTCCAGCTCCACATGCGCAGAGTGCAACAGCGACGCTGTTTCCTTTGCCAGCGCAGGATTGCCCGGCGCCTTGTACTGCACATCAAACAGTGCCTTAGGGAAGCCGCCGAAGTCATGTATGGTGCGGGGAAAGTCCATAGCCGTGACACGGGTGCCCTTTGTGAACCAGTGGGCCGATACTACCAGCACGGCAGTGGGTGTGGGTATCTCCTTTGCCATGGCTTTCCAGCGCCGGGAGAATTCGTTGTCCTCTATTCCGTTCATAGGGGAGCCATGGCCTATGAATAATACCGGCATCAGATGTTCCTTCTCTTCGAGGTTTGCCGCCATTTTGGCGAAGGCGGGTAGTGTGGTCATTCCGACTGTTCCTAGTAACATACTTTTGAGAAAATCTTTCCTTTCCATAGTTGTAATCTTTCGACCGCTGCGCGGTGCGTTACTCGTTAGTTGTGCAGCACTTTCCAGCCGGCTACCCAGTTGTAGTTATACTTCATGGTGAGCTGTATCAGCAATAGCTGCATACCTTCCAGCGTCCGACTCACAGACAGGTCGCCGGCAACAATGGGGTTAAAGCCCGCAGTGGCAACGAGGTCTGAGACGGTTTGCAATGCATCTTCGTTATTGCCGGCTACGAAGGCGTCTACCTGCTTGCCGTCTATTACTGGCTGTGCAAAGTCGGCCGCGTAGGTAGTGTTGAATGCTTTTATGACTGTGGCGTTTGGCAATAGTTTTTGCAGCTCTTCAGCAGCACTTGTGGTAGCGTCAGTAACAAGGCCGTTATAGGTAGCGTTGAGCGGATTGGCAATGCTGATGACGATCTTTTGGTTAGCCACCTCCCTTATTTTGTCGGCCACTTCTTTTTCTGCTGCGTATGGCACTGCCAGTATGATGATGTCTGCTTCCCACGATGCCTGTTTAGAACAGTCTATAGACTCCACCTCGGCAGAAGGGTGAGCAGCCTTGATTGTGTGGACCAGCGTTGTCAGTTTGTCCTCATGTGGCGCATGGAGCAGCAGCCTGTAATTGCCTTTGGCAAGGCTCTGAGAAATGGCGGAACCCATATTTCCTGTGGCTCCGATAATTGCTATGGTTTGCTTCGTCTTCATTTTGTTTGCTTTTGACAAGGCAAAGGTACCATGGCGCTTACCCCTGCTCCATTGACGTGAGGCAAGAAAAAGCATTGATTTTGGTCAATGAAATAGGGCTGTTGTTATCCTTTGTTTGACGCAATACGACGCCGCACACGGCTGAGTGTCTCCGGCGTGAGACCAATGTAGGATGCGATCATGTGCTGTGGCACCCGCTGGGCAATATGCGGGTATAGTGCCATGAACGATTCATAACGACTCTCCAGGCTGGCTGCAATAGTGGAGTTGAGTCTTTTCTGCATAGCCAGGTAGGCGCCAGTTATCAGTTGCAGGGTAAAGGTCTCGTACTTGGGGCAATTGGTGAGCAGGTAGTCGTGAGAGGAGCGGCTTATCATTACCAGTTCCGAGTCTTCGATAGCATCGATATTGTATGTAGCAGGCTCAGCAGTAATGAAGCTATACATGTCTGAAATGAACCACCCCTCTGATGCAAACTGTATAATGTGCTCACCTCCCTGCTCATCCAGCGAGTATTCCCGCAGCATGCCCTTCTCTACAAACGCTATGGACTTGCAAACGTCACCCTCTTGTAGCAGGTATTGCTTCTTGCGTATCTTCTTTACCGACAGGTGCGACTGAATGAGTTCACGCTCCTCCGGTGTAAGAGGGACCTTCTTTGTGAAATTATCGAAGTACGCGCTGTACATGCCGAATACGTTTGCAGGTACAAAGATGCTAACAAAAGACGGATATGTGTGGAATGTCCATTTATTGTTCTGGTGTCTTAGGGCGCAGACAGCCACAGGTAGTTTGGCCTGGGGTCAGTGTTGTATCCTTTATAAAGCCTGATACTGTCTTTTGCCTTGTAGTATACTAAAGTATCGGGGAACTGATTGAATGGTGTAATTGCTGTGGATGCTTTCGCTACCATGCGCGTCAATGACAACTCAAGTGTTTGCTCATCTTCGTGGTACACTGTAAAGACAGATGTGTCTATGCCCAATTTGAGATTGCGCAGCAGCATCACAGTCTTATCTGATACCACCTCAAAGCCGAACGTGTCGCGGAACTCTCCACTTGAAGTGTAATTTGATCCCGTAGCTCCGGTGAAACTGCACCAGTATTTGCCATGCCAACTGAACGGACCAGCAAGTTTTTGGATGGCTTTCCTTTCCTTTTCGCTTTTTCTGCAGGAGTAGAAGAAGACTGGAAACAGAACCAGAGCAATTACGCCTGTTCTTACAAGCAATCGTTTTGTGTAAATCAGGATAGTACGAGTCATGGGTATATGAAGAATAGGTTGTAACACAATAATAGTGCCAAAGGTTGCCGAAGAGGCATTTGGGGAGCAAGAAAGGAATAGAATGTTTCCAGAGTGAGTGGGAGCGGAGGGAAGTGAAGAAAGCAGGGGAAATGTCGAACGTATATTTAGAGGATTTAGAAATATTCGAGATGTTTTCATTAGTTTCAGAAAGTAACCTTAGAAAAAAATAAGATTACTTTAAGCGACGAAAGTAAACCAATTTTATTTTTAGTTTACTTTTGTTCCAAATTGAAAACTAGTGATAAGCTTAGAAAAATATAAATCAGGAAGCCTGCAAAGCGGGGTTGGATATAAATATTTTGTTCCTACAAAGGTAAATGAACAGTGGCAATGGCAAGACACTCAACTAAATACCCTTTTGGAAAAAGCATCTATTCATTTAGGGGAACTGAACTCTTATGCTAAGCTTGTACCCAATATTGATTTGTTTATCCAACTCCATGTTAAAAAGGAAGCTGTAATATCAAGCAGAATCGAAGGAACCCAAACAAATATTAAAGAAGCTATATTGCCAGTTGAGGAAATTGCTCCAGAAAGGAGAAACGACTGGAAAGAGGTTCAGAATTATACTCAGGCATTGAATACTGCTATTGAAAATTTAGAACGTCTACCGCTTTCGTCACGATTACTAAAAAACGCTCATGAGGTTCTGCTAACTGGGGTGAGAGGAGAACACAAATTACCCGGTGAATTTCGAACAAGCCAAAACTGGATTGGAGGAAGCGGACCCACTGATGCAATATTCGTTCCACCTGCCCATCATTATGTTGAGGAGTTAATGGGAGATCTGGAAAATTTTCTCCATAACGATAAAATTAATGTTCCTGCTCTTATAAGAATTGGTATTGCTCACTATCAATTCGAAACAATACACCCTTTTCTTGATGGGAATGGCCGTATCGGACGACTGCTAATAACCTTATTCTTAGTTGATCAAAATATATTGCATTTGCCATTGCTGTATTTGTCTGTTTACTTTGAAAGAAACAAGTCAAATTACTATGATAATCTGACTAGAGTACGCGACAAAAGCGATATGCTTCATTGGCTTAAATATTTCTTAATTGGTATTGAGCAGACATCCAAAGAAGCCGTATCAAAGCTGGCTGAGATCATAGAACTAAAAAAGAGACTAGAATTTGAAATACATAAAACCTGGGGCCGCCGCACGCAGTCTGCGTTGATACTATTAAACCATTTGTTTAATGAGCCTATTGTAACCGTAAAGGTAACTGAGCGCATATGTTCACTTAGCAAGAAAGCTGCCGGAGACCTGATAGAAAGTTTTGAGAAAAATCAAATACTGCAAGAGCTGACCGGACAAAGCCGAAATAGGGTTTTCATTTTTAATTCTTATCTCGACCTATTTAATGGATAAATAACCGGGAACATCAGTTCGATGTTCCCGGTTAAAGTGGAGCCGGCGGGAGTCGAACCCGCGTCCAAACATATGCCCGATAAGCTTTCTACATGTTTATTTCTGCATTGATTGTCGGGAAACCGGCGGAGCAGAACGAACCAGTGATTTCCTTATCCGCTATGATTTTAATCCGGTACACGCGGTGGGCACCAGCTTATCCCGTTATTTGGTTGATTGGGCGGCGGGGACTGCAACAGGCAGCATTCCCGGCGGCCATAATGACTACGCTAATCTCTGATTAGGCAGCCATGGCGTAAGAATATTCGCCATTTGAAGTTTGAGCATTCAGATTTACGTGCTAATTACACAACGCACGACATGCTTACATACCCTGCCCTATGCTGTCAAAACCGGTCGGCCCCGGTTTCTTGAGGAGGCAGGTGCAGTTGGCAGCATACAGATTATGCGCAACTGAACCCGGCTTATAAAGAACTGGTGCAAAGGTACGAAAAGATACCTCTCCCCGGCCCTCTCTAAGGGAGAGGGTGGTGGGCTTTAACATACCCTAAATGCATGCTGAATCCCATTTGTCAAAACATCTTTGGTAATTTTGCAACAGTCGTCCTACCCATGAACAGTCTTTTCATAAAAAATATGGTTTGCAACCGCTGCATTATGGTGGTGAGCGACATCCTGTCCCGGCAGCATTTAAAAGCCAGGAAGATAACCCTGGGAGAGGTGGAACTGGAGCATCCGCTGGCTGATGGAGACAAGGAAACTCTTGCGGCATCTCTCGAAGCCGTGGGTTTTGAGCTGATAGACGATAAGAAGAGCCGCATCATAGAAAAGATAAAGAACATCATCATTCGCCTGGTGCACGAGCAGGATAGCGATACTAAGTTCACACTGTCAGAAGTGCTCGCTTCAGAGCTGCACCACGACTATAATTACCTCTCAAACCTGTTCTCCGCTGTAGAGGGCACCACGATTGAGAAGTATTTCATAGCCCAGCGCATAGAGCGGGTAAAGGAGCTGCTGGTATATGATGAGCTATCGCTGAGCGAAATTGCCTTCCGGCTCAATTATTCCAGCGTGGCCTATCTTAGCAACCAGTTTAAGAAGGTGACCGGCCTCACCCCCAGCCATTTCAAGTCTATAAAGGAAAACAAGCGCCAGCCGCTGGACGGGATTTAGAGCCTGTTTAAAGTTTTACAACTTAATTCCATAATTCCACAATAATCACACCTGCAGGATGTGCCACCTTTGTGTTGTAAATAACAACAATCAAAAATGGCGGCAACAACAAATGATACGACGATACTTCCGCTGGAGGGTGTGGAGAGCGAGCATTGTGCGCTGATAGTAGATAAGGCACTGGGCAATGTGCCGGGAATTACCACCCACAGGGTGGAGCTGAATAACAAGAGAGCAGTGGTGGAGGCCGATGAGCCTGCTGCTCTGAAGGCAGCTGTGAGCTCCATAACCGCGCTGGGCTATGGTGTGCCGGTGCGCAAAGAACGGTTTCCTGTAACGGGTATGAGCTGCGCCTCCTGCGCCTTGAGTGCAGAGAGCATGGCAAAGTCGGTAAACGGCGTGTTGGACGCTTCCGTGAATTTTGCCACCGGTATGCTGCAGGTAGATTACCTGGCCGGGGTTACCGGTCCTGAAGAATTGAAAAAGGCTGTGCAGGCCGCAGGCTATGATCTTGTGATAGGTGACAGGCAGGCCGGCAAAGAAGAGGTAAAAGAGATAGAAGGTGAACGCCTGAGAAAGTTGAAAACTAAGGCGCTGCTTTCGGTGGTCTTCTCGCTGCCGGTCTTTATCATTGGTATGTTCTTTATGGACATGCCCTATGGCGAAGAGATAACAGCGGTGCTGTCTACGCCGGTGGTGCTGTGGCTGGGTAGCGGCTTCTTTAAAAATGCCTGGAAGCAGGCGCGCCATCGATCTGCCAATATGGATACGCTGGTGGCGCTCAGTGTGGGTATAGCGTACATCTTCAGCCTGTTCAATCTTTTCTTTCCCGATTTCTGGCACCGCCGCGGCATGCATGCGCATGTCTATTTCGAAGCTGCTGCTGTTGTAGTCACTTTTATATTACTGGGCAAGCTGCTGGAGGAGAACGCCAAGGGAAACACATCTGCCGCCATAAAGAAGCTGATGGGCCTGCAGCCTCGTACGGTCACTGTGGTGACAGATAGCGGTGTAGAAGAGATAAGGCCCATAGAGGAGGTGCAGAAGGGAGATGTGGTGGTGGTGAAGCCGGGAGAACGTATAGCTGTGGATGGCCAGGTAGTATCAGGCAGCTCTTATGTAGACGAAAGTATGCTGAGCGGTGAGCCTGTGCCGGTACTGAAGGAGGCTGATGCGCAGGTATTTGCCGGCACCATCAATCAGAAGGGTAGTTTCCGTTTCCGCGCGCAGAAGGTAGGTGCCGATACCATGCTGGCGCATATCATAGAAACGGTGGAGGCGGCACAGGGCAGCAAGGCCCCCGTGCAGAAGTTGGTAGATAAGATAGCAGCTGTTTTCGTTCCCACTATTATTGGTATTGCAATACTGACACTTATTACCTGGACGGTTTTGGGTGGAGAGCATGGATTGGTACAGGGCCTGCTGGCAGCAGTAACGGTACTGGTAATAGCATGTCCGTGTGCGCTGGGCCTGGCCACACCCACAGCCATAATGGTGGGCGTGGGCAAGGGCGCGCTGAATGGCATATTGATAAAGGATGCCGAGAGCCTGGAACTGGCAAAGAAGATCACAATGGTAGTGCTGGATAAGACCGGCACCATTACAGAGGGCAAGCCCGGTGTGACCGCTATAAGCTGGGCAGATAATGACGATAGTGCAAAGAATATTCTCCGCACTATGGAAAAGCGTTCAGAGCATCCACTGGCAGAGGCGGTGGTAAACTACCTGGGTGCAGGCGCAGATATTGAGATTGCAGATTTTGAGAGTGTGACCGGACGAGGTATAAAAGCAACAGCAGTTGGAAAGCAATATCTCGTGGGCAACCGTGCCTTCCTGGAGGAGCACAGTGTGACAGTGCCGGATACCTTGCAGTCGCTGGCTGCTGAGTGGGGGCGCCAGGCACATACTGTTATATGGTTTGCCGGCGGTGGCGAGGCCCTTGCCGCTATTGCTATATCAGATAAGATAAAGGCAAGTTCGCGGGCGGCGGTGGCACGCCTGCAGGAGATGGGCGTGCAGGTAACAATGCTTACAGGGGACAGCGCGGCTGCAGCGGGCAGCATAGCTGAGCAGGCAGGTATCAAAGCGTACAAGGCAGAAGTGCTGCCGCAGCAGAAGGCGGACTATGTAAAGGAGATGCAGCTAAAAGGGCACGTGGTGGCCATGGTGGGTGATGGCATTAACGATAGCACCGCACTGGCGATAGCAGATGTGGGCATAGCCATGGGAAAGGGTAGTGACATAGCTATGGATGTGGCGAAGATGACCATCATGTCGTCAGACCTCGCTAAGATACCTGCAGCTATCCTCCTGTCGCGGCAAACGGTTGCTACTATCAGGCAAAATCTCTTCTGGGCATTTATCTACAATGTGATAGGTATTCCCATTGCGGCTGGTGTGCTATACCCTATAAACGGTTTCCTGCTGAATCCCATGATAGCAGGTGCTGCCATGGCTATGAGTAGCGTAAGTGTGGTTAGTAATAGCCTCCGATTGAAATGGAAGCGGTTGTAGGTGCAGTGCGTAAATATCACAACACAAACTGTAAATAACACAATAGCCCACCCCTGCGAACGAGTGAATTTTGTAAAACAATAGAGATACAAGTAAAAACTGAAAAAATGGAAAACAAAACAGAACAGTACCAGTTTAAGACAAACATCAATTGCGGAGGCTGCATAGCGTCTGTAAAACCCCACCTGGACGGAGCCGAGGGAATATGCGAATGGAGTGTAGACACTACCAATCCTGACAAGGTGCTGACCGTAGAGGCGGAAGGACTGAGCCAGGAAGAGGTGGCCAATGTGGTGAAGAAGGCTGGCTACAAGGCAGAGCCAATTGCGAAGAACTAAATCAATGGAGATGAAAAAGCTGATAGCAATAATCGCGGCAGGTATAATGATATCGCACGCAAATGCCCAGGATGGGAAAAAGCTGCTAGGCGCCTACCTGCCAGTAAAGGATGCACTCATAGCGGGCGATAGCAAGGCCGCGGCAGAGGCTGCAAATGCACTGCATGTAGCGATAAGGGCTGAACCGGATTTCGCCGGAAAGGGAGATCTGCTGGAGCAAGCGGACAGGCTTTCGCACGCGGGGAGTGTAGAGAAGCAACGTGCCGCTTTCGCGGAACTATCTGACGAAATGTGGCGCGTGATAAAGAAGCTGCCAATAGCCGGGCAGGATGTTTACTACCAGTATTGCCCCATGAAAAAGGCTCATTGGATAAGCGCTGAGGCGTCTATAAAGAATCCATACTATGGTTCCTCTATGCTCACGTGTGGCCGCGTTGATGAAACAAAGAAGAAATAAACCGGCTGCTATGCAGATAATGCAACGGCTGAATAGACTGAAATGGACACTAAGAAAATTTTTCAAAAGGGATTGTTGCCGGTAGTATTGCTACTGTTGCATGTTGCAACATATGCACAGCGGGTGGTGCACTATGACCTGTATGTACAGGACACCGTGGTGAACTATGCCGGCAAGGAAAAGCGCGCAATAGCGGTGAACGGCCAGATACCTATGCCCACACTAACTTTCACTGAAGGTGACACCGCAGAAGTGGTGGTGCACAATCTGCTGCATGAGGGTACATCACTGCACTGGCATGGTGTATTTCTGCCCAACAAGGAAGACGGTGTGCCTTATCTCACACAGATGCCGATTGCACCCGGTGCGGTGTATACATATAGTTTCCCTGTTGTCCAGAATGGTACGCATTGGTATCATTCGCATGCAGGCCTGCAGGAGCAGATAGGTATGTATGGAAACCTGGTGTTCCTGAAGCGGGCAGATGACCCCACTTTCAGAAGGGGAATAGACGACCTGCCGGCAGTGCCAATGATGCTCAGTGAGTGGACAAACCTGAAGCCGGAGAACGTGCATCGCATGCTGCACAATGCCAGCGACTGGTTTGCCATAAGAAAAGGCGCAACACAGAGCTATTCGGAGGCAATAAGGGACGGCAACTTTGGCACTAAGGTGAAGAACGAGTGGAAGCGTATGCTGGCTATGGACGTGAGCGATGTGTATTACGACCGCGTGTTTATAAACGGCGCTACTATTGGCGAACTTAAAGAAGTTGGGGGCCGGGAGCTGAAACCGGGAGACCGCGTAAGGCTGCGAATCTCCAACGGTGGTGCTTCTTCTTACTTCTGGCTGCGATATGGCGGTGGAAAGATGACTGTTGTGGCAAGCGATGGTGTGGATATGGAGCCGGTAGACGTGGATAGGCTCATTATAGCGGTATCTGAAACCTATGACGTGCTGGTCACCGTGCCGGAAGATGGCAGTGCTGCGGAATTTATGGCCACAACGGAGGATCGTACACAGCAGGCGGGGTACTTTATAGGTGTCGGTGCACGTAACGAGCTGGCACCCATGGGCAGGCTCAAGTATTTTGAAGGCATGAAGATGATGAATGGCATGATGAAGATGAATGGCAACCTGGACGACATGGGCATGAACATGAGCCTGAACAAAATGGACATGAACGTGGTGATGTACCCGGAAATTACCGGGGAGAAGGGAAATAAGAAGATGGCTATGGATGGGCATGATCACGAAGGCAAGGGGAATATGTACAACTCCAATGCACTTTCTGATATAGTGACGCTGAACTACTCCATGCTTAAGGCACCTCAAAAGACAACATTGCCTTCCGGGCCTGATGTAAAGGAGCTGAAGTTTACGCTCACAGGCAATATGAACCGGTATGTGTGGAGCATGGACAATCGGGTGCTTTCTGAGTCTGATAAGATACCCGTAAAAAAGGGGGAGATTTTGCGCATTGTTATTTATAACAACTCAATGATGCGCCACCCCATGCACTTGCACGGGTTCGACTTCAGGGTGCTGAACGGCAATGGCGATTACTCTCCGATGAAGAATGTGCTGGATATTATGCCCATGGAGACAGATACTATTGAGTTTCTCGCAAATAACGAAGGCGATTGGTTTTTCCATTGCCACATACTCTATCACATGATGGCAGGAATGGACAGGGTATTTGCCGTGGGCGACTACCAGAACCCGCTGCTTCCGGACAAAATGATGGCCTACAAAATGCTGCGTATGGAGAGTAATATGGCTCACTTCATGATTCAGAACGATGTGGCTACCAATGGCAACGACGGAGAGATGATGCTGCAGAACGCACGATGGGCGCTGGGCACGGAGTGGCGCCTTGGTTACAACAATATGCATGGCTACGAAACCGAGACGCACCTGGGGCGGTACGTTGGGCGCATGCAGTGGTTTATGCCATTCATCGGCTTCGACTGGCGATACCGTGTAATGGGTATTGATGAGCAGGATAAAAATGTATTTGGACAAACAAACAAAAAGGACAACCGATCTGCGTTGAGCGCAGGCTTTATGTATACATTGCCAATGCTTGTAAACTTTCAGGCAGAGGTGTATCATGATGGTATCGTGCGGCTGTCGCTCATGAGAGAAGATATACCGGTGTCAAAAAGATTGCGGGCAGGCTTTATGCTGAACACTGACCTGGAGTATATGGCAGACATGCGTTACATATTTACGCGCAATCTTTCCCTACGTGCGCACTATGATAGTGACATGGGGGCAGGGCTGGGTTTAACTGTGAACTATTAGTAAAGCGTATTTATTGAACAACTATAAAGAGTACACATCCAATACGATACTATCACCTTTAGTTATGCCTCTATATGCTTCATGCCCCAAATGTTAAGAACTTGTGCATTTTGACAATGAGGTAACACAACAAGGGGTACAACCCATACGTTTTTAAGTAACTTTGGATACAAACCGATGTGCTTATGTTTGACGACGATTATAACGACGACGAGCTGGGGCCACTTGAAGAGATACTGGCGCGCTATGAAATGGTGAAGAAGGGCGAAGCGACCTTTGTACCGGACGAAGAGGAGTTTGAACGGGTGATAGAGTACTACTTCCAAATGAGCAATGAAGAGCAGGCAATGACTGCTTGTGAGATAGCTAACACTTATTATCCATTCTCCCCATCCATCATGTTGCTGAAGGCTGAAATTCTGACGCAGGCGCAGAAATATGGCCAGGCGCTTCGTGTGCTGGACGAGTTGGAACAATATGACAATAATAGCCTGGACGCAGTGCTGTTGCGTGCAGATGTTTACGTATCACAGTTCAGGCATACCCAGGCGGCCGAATGGCTGGAGGCGCAGTCTGCCAACTTCGAGGGCCGTGAAAAAGTGGAAATACTGCTTGAGCTTTCTGATGTATATGACGAAGCTGAAGAGTTTGATTCTGTGTTCGACACGCTGAAGAAAGTGGTGGCTATAGATAAACGCAATGAAGAAGCCCTGCAAAAGATCTGTTTCTGGGCAGAGTTTACCGAGCGCAATGAAGAAAGTGTAGCAATGCATACACAACTCACAGACGACGATCCGTTCAACGCGCTTGGCTGGTTCAACCTCGGTGCTGCTTACCAGGGCCTGAAGATGTATGAAAAGGCCATAGACTCTTATGAATATTGCGTAGCAATAGACGAGAAATTCGAATTTGCCTACCGCAACATGGCCGATGCCTTTATGCGCCTGAAGCAATATGAAAAGGCACTGGAGGTGCTGGAAAAGCATATAGAAATAGGCAAGCCTGAAGATGTGATTTATGAAGCCATGGGCTACTGCTGGGAAAAGCGTAAAGACTATTCCCGTGCAAGGCAGTTTTATCGCCAGGCTTCGCAGCTAAGTCCGCAGGACGATGGTATCTTTTACCGCATAGGCGAAACCTACGCCCGCGAAAAGCAGTGGGAAAAGGCAATAAAGTCATTTTCTGTAGCGCTGCACCTGGATAAGGAGAACGCTTCTTACTGCATGGCCATAGGCAATTGCCTTATGGAGCTGAACGTGAAGAGCGAAGCGCTGGTATGCTACCTGAACGCAGTGAGGCTGAAGCCCGATAACAAGACCACCTGGGTGTCCCTGGTGCGCGGTCTTTTCCTGGCAGGTTACTACGAGGAGGTGATCATGCAGCTACAAGTGGCTACAGAGCACTGCGGCAACAAGGCCGATTTCATTTACTTCCACTCAGCAGCTCTTTTTGAGCTGGGCAAGGTTAAGGAGGCAACACTGCACCTGGAAAAGGCACTGAAAATGGCGCCCACAAAGGTGAAGTTGTTTACAGAGCTGAATCCGGAGTTCCTGATGAGGCCGCAGATAGCAGATCTTGTTTCTAAGTACAAGAAAGCAAAAAAGCGTTAGCGAGTCTTTAACACCGCTCCTGGTGGGTGGCGTTGTAAAATCCAAAGGGGTTTTCCGAAATTGCGTGGGTAATTCTCTTCCGGCTATGGGGGGCTTGTTGGTCGTAATTTTCCTGGGTACTTTACTGTTTGTGAGCGGGCTCATACTGGTCTCCGCTACAGATCAGCGTGGCAGAAAGTATGGCATGTGGATGGTAGCTGCCGGCCTCTTTGTGTACCTGGTTTGTTGGTTGTTCACACCCAGTAATCCTCATTTTCATTTCGATGTTGACCCTGATTACTACCGTTAGGCGCTTGCTTTGTGGCATTCTATTGGTACTTGTGTTGCCGGTATTGGCGACAGCCAAAGGCAATGACGAACAGCAGATACGCGATATGCTCGCCGCCCAGGTGCGCGAGTGGAATGCCGGCAATATAGAAGGCTACATGAAGGGCTATTGGGAAAGCGACTCCCTGCTGTTCATAGGATCAAAGGGACCAAACTATGGCTACGCCACCACGCTGGCTAACTACAAGAAGCGCTACCCGGATGCGGAGCATACCGGCACCCTCACCTCTACAGTGCTGAGTTTGAAGCGACTTTCACCAGAATACTATTTCGTAGTGGGCCGCTGGGCGCTGGCACGTAAGGCCGGCGATGTGGGTGGTTCTTATACCCTGCTCATTCGCAAGATAAACGGCCAATGGGTCATTGTTGCAGACCACAGTAGCTAGATACGATAAGGAATGTGAGTTAGTTCTTGGAAGAAACGAATACAAAAGGCTTATTCACTTTTTCGCGGAAAGAGCCTTTTAGCTTTGCTGCATTCCGGATGACGCGGTAGCGTTGAAGATCATAAATTTCGATAGAGGCAACTTGTTCCTTGCTGTTGCGCAGGCGACGCATATAGTCGGCAAGGAATTCCGCTGAGGGTTTATCTGCAGCCAGAATGTTTTTGATATATCTCATCCAAACACGGTTTCTATACCACATAGCTCAAAATGTATAAAGGTTCAGGTTCCCTCCTGCTAATACCTGTGTTTCTTCTTCAGTGGCCTGTACAGTCCGTTGATGTCGCAGCCGCAGTCCTTACGGGCCCTGCAACCCTCACTTCCCAAAACCACCACTCCTGCCACCATCACCAGTATCGCCAAACGAAACGTTCTTGTTATGCTCATTTTAATTCCCTTCCTGTTTTTCTGCTCAGCATGCACCATATTGCGCTGCACATAGGAAGACTTCTATAAACGCAGGTAATTAAGAACATACTCTAAAACCTACTTTTGTAAAAATAATGATTTTGCCCAATCAGAATGCCAAAAAAGTTTTGATAGCCCCATTGGACTGGGGTATGGGCCATACCACGCGTTCTGTGCCGCTTATTCAGCATGTATTAGGCCTGGGCCACCATGTGGTGTTTGCCGGCAATGCAGGTCAGAGGCGCGTTATAGAAGAGTTGTTTCAGAGTAGGGTGCAGACAGTTCATCTCGATGGATACAACGTTACCTATTCGTCGGCAAACCGGTTTGCACAGGCGGGCATCCTGAGTCAGTTGCCACGCATTGCCGCCACCATTAAGCACGAGCATGACTGGCTGCAGAAGCAGGCTGCAGAACTGCAAATAGATGGCATTATCTCCGACAACCGCTACGGTCTGTTTCATCGCCGCATTCCCTCTGTTATCATCACGCACCAGTTGCGCGTAATGACGGGTATGGGCAGCCTTGCCGATAAGGCCATGCAGCGCCTGCACTACCAATACCTGAATCGTTTCAGCGCCACCTGGGTAGCAGATGTGGCAGAAAGTCCCGGCCTTGCCGGTGAGTTATCGCATAGCAGGAATATGCCGAAGCAATACGCATACATAGGTCTCCTCTCACGCTTTCACAGCGCTCGCGTCTCACCTCCCTCTCCTTTGGAGAGGGTCGGGGAGAGGTCCCTGATTCTCCTCTCTGGCCCCGAGCCCCAGCGCACAAACCTATCTCGCATGCTGTGGCAGCAAGCCGTGAGCTACAATGGCGAGGTGATATTTGCAGAGGGCAGCGACCATGCCGAAATGCCCTCGCATATACCGTCGCACATTACTTACCACAGGCGGCTCAATGGTTCAGCGCTTGAAGACGCGCTTAGGTGCGCAGATGTTGTAGTATGCCGCAGCGGCTACTCCACCCTTATGGACCTCGCCGCCATGAGCAAGCGTGCCGTGCTCATCCCCACCCCCGGCCAAACTGAACAGGAATATCTCGCAAAGCACCATAAAAAAAGGGGCGCCTGGTATAGCGCCCCTCATAAGGATTTTGATTTGAATGCCGGTATCGCCGCTGCTCTGTCCGGTACTTTCGCACCTCCTTCTATTCCGGGTGCCTTTGAGCTGCACAAGCCTGTGCTTGATGAATGGTTGGCTAAACTCTGAATCCCCTCTCGACACACAACCCTCCTACATCTTGTATTGCTTAGTTATGCCGTTGACTAAATCAGGGTAAGCTGTTCTCCAGCTTAGTGCCTGCCGGCCGTGTCGGGAGGTTAAAGCGCTCATTCGGCCTCACCCGCCCTTATGGGGCGGGACGGGGTGGGGCTACACACGTCGCTCCCGCACTCCGCTCTCAGCATTCACCTCCCTCTCCTTCGGAGAGGGCCGGGGAGAGGTTAGAAGAAATCATACGCCCTGCGTGTAGCGCTGTTGATGCGTATGCCGAAGTAGACATATGTTGTGTTTAGCGCGCTGCTGCTGGTGCCGGTCGTGGACGAATGCGGATATACATTCACATCGCTCTGGTAGCTGCGATATGCACCTCCGAGGTCTACAAACATATTGCGGCGCACCTGGTAAGACAGGTTCAGGCTGGCAATGTTGCAGCTGCTTTGCGGTCCGTTGATCATCTTCACACCATACTGGTAGGCCGCAGTAGGGTAATTGCGGAATATGTTGTTGCCCAGGTTAGCAGCCCCGGTATCATTGCCGCGCATGTAGTGGGTGAGGCGTGCTGTAACCGTAAAGTTCTTTACGGGCTGGTAGCGCACCTGGCCTATCACTTTTACAAAGCCCGATCCCAGTGGGTCGGCAAGTGGCTGGTTGTAGTTGGTATAGTTGGCAATGGTGTCCTGTGCTGAGTAGGTATACGGACGTACCGCATCTATCTCGCCCTGCAGATCCACATTCTTCAGGCCAAACGCGTTGAAGTACTTACCTCCCAATTGTACGCCCCATTTGTTGCCATACCATTTGTTGCCGCCGGTAAGTTCCTTGATCTTAAACTCATTCAGCAGGAACTGGCCGTAGAACTGGAAGTTGTGGGCTACAATAGCTTTGCCGCTAAAGCCTATGATAGATTTGTCGCCGGCGCCGTTATAGCGGCTCATGGCCGTGCTCAGGATCAGCGGGTTCAGGTAAGATATTTCGTAGCCCCCCGTACGTGCAAATACCTGCGACTCAAACAGGCCCAGCTTCAACCAGCGCGTGGCATTCAGCGTCAGGTAGCGTATGGTACTGTATTTGTGCTGGTTTATGTGGTCACCCGCTTTCAGGTATTGCGGGGTTAGCTCCAGGTACAGGCACTCATAGTTAAGCTTCCATATGCGCATCTGCAGTCGCATATAAGGCATGTTGCTCGAATTGTCTGTGAGGAACAGGCTGGTGAAACCATCGCCTATAAAATGCTTGCCAAAGCCAAACGTAGCATTCACGTGGTTCTTTACGATGTCGGCGTTTATGTAGCCGTTTACCTGCAGGTAGTCATAGCTGCCAAACTGGTTGGTGAGCGATTTCTTAAAGTAGTCTGCTCCCGGCACAGCTTCGTTACGTTTCTGCGCCCAGTTATTTACGAAGTAGGGGAACTTCTCCTGGTTGTCGGTAAACATGGTGTAGAAGCCTACCTTCTTTGCTATCCAGCCGCGCATCTCTGCCCCCTGGCTGTTGGCGGTGATTCTCTTAGGAATGGCGTTGCCTGTCACAGGGTCCACAGCAGGGTCATTTGTCTGCATGGTGGCTGTGCCGGCTATCACGGGGTTCAGCACCAGGAAGAAGTTGTCTGTCTTTACATAAGCCAGGTTATACTGGGTTTTGTAGAAGGCATTCAATATTGATTGTTTAGACCTGATAGCGCCATTCTCATCGCTCGCCCACTCGCCGCTTTCGCTTATCAGTTGCTGCATGTTATACTCGTCTATGCCGCTTATGTTGCGCTGCATTTTTGCGTCGCCGGTTATCTCGGCAATTGTGTCGCTCGCAGAGCGTGCGCCAAACGATTCTACAAACCTTACCGCGCTCCTGCGCTGCTCGCCCTTGCTACCCAGGTTCAGGCTGTCGCTGAATCTGCCGGTGAGCGTCTCCCAACGGTCCAGGTTGTGGTAGTTGTCAGACCCCAGTGGCAGGAATGTTGTCTGCGCATTGGCTGCTGCAGCAAACGTTAAAGAAGCGAGTAGAAGTGTTGTATTTTTTCTAAGCATAAGAAGTTTTTCAGGCATGAGTGGTAGCTTTGCATCACTTAAAAACAAAGCCCGTTACAAGGGGCGAATATACAGATATGTTCTCTAAACTTATAAAAGGCGCAACGGTAGTAAACGAGGGTCAGAGCAAGGTTCAGGACGTGCTCATAACTAACGGACGCATAGAGCGGATAGACAGCGACATACAGCCAAAAGGAAACTGCACTGTGATAAATGCACATGGTCTGCACCTGCTGCCGGGTGTCATTGACGACCAGGTACACTTTCGCGAGCCGGGGCTCACGCACAAAGCCAATATAGCGTCTGAGGCTCGCGCTGCAGTGGCAGGTGGCACCACTTCCTTTATGGAGATGCCCAACACCAACCCACCTGCGCTCACACAGGAGCTGCTGGAGGATAAGTATCGCATTGCAGCAGGCACTTCTGTTGCCAACTACTCTTTCTTCATGGGCGTATCAAACAGTAATGCCGATGAGGTGCTGCGCACCAATGATAAGAAGAAGGATGTATGTGGTGTGAAGATATTCATGGGTTCCAGCACCGGCGATATGCTGGTAGATAATTACATAACGCTGGAGAAGATATTTGGCGGTTCAGAACTGCTAATAGCCACACACTGCGAGGACGAGTCAATAATAAAGGCAAATAAAGAGAAATACCCTGATGCAAATGACGCATCCTTTCATCCTTTGATACGCGATGTGGAGGCTTGCTTCAGCAGCTCGTTCTCGGCCATACAGCTTGCCAAGCAGAACGATACGCGCCTGCACATACTGCATATCTCCACGGCTAAGGAGTTGCAACTATTCACCAACATGATGCCGCTGGCAGATAAGCGCATTACATCGGAAGTGTGTGTACATCACCTGCACTTCACTGCCGACGACTACAAGCAGTATGGTAACCAGATCAAGTGCAACCCCGCCATAAAAGCACCTGAGAACAAAGCTGCCCTGTGGGAGGCACTGCTTGACGACAGGCTCGACATTATTGCTACAGACCATGCGCCCCATACATGGGAAGAAAAGCAACAGCCCTACCAGAAAGCGCCGGCTGGTGTGCCACTGGTGCAGCACTCTTTGTTGCTGATGTTACAGTATGTAAAGGAGGGCAAAATATCCATAGAAAAAGTTGTAGAGAAGATGAGTCATGCGCCGGCAATATGTTTCCAGATAGCAGAGCGTGGCTACATACGAGAAGGTTACTATGCCGACCTGGTACTGGTGAACCTGAACGAAGGCTACACCGTAAGCAAGCAGAACATCCTGTACAAATGCGGCTGGTCTCCCTTCGAGGGTCATGCCTTCCCTGCCACCATCCACACCACCTTCATCAACGGCGAAAAAGCCTATGAACTAGGTAAGGTGTATGATGATGTGAGGGGCATGAGGATTAGGTTTGAGAGGTAGGGACGAGCATTAGAAATTGGACTGCTTGTAAAAAAATAATAGCTCGATGATAACGTGGTTATGGCTGTTTATGTCCCTCTCTTCACAGAACAGGTCGAAGAATATTACTCGTGTGGTTGCTTTGAGGACCAGCTTTTACTTAGAGACGCCTACCCGTATTTCCTGCGACGAATTTGAGCAGCAATGGGGTGGAGTAGATTGTGACTCACTTATCCTCAACAGGCAAGAAGCCATCGAATTCGTCGTCCACGAAATCAATAAATCAAAAGCAGTCGACGACCTAAACATAGGGGTAGATGTTCGGGCAAAAGTCTATTTGTATAAAAAGGCAGGACAGCCCGATGTAGCTTGCTTCGGTTTTGGAAGGTACTTTTCTTACAATGGGCATATGAGAGCGTTGGCTTCGGATAGCCTTGTAAATTGGTTACAAAGGTGATTGGTTTTCTTCAGTTTTTTGTCGACGGATGCCCCCTCTCGGTGTCATGTATCCCGATTTCTGAAGCCCGAATGGGCTTCAACCGTAAATAGCCCCGGGTGCAACCCGGGGTAGCGGACGTACTAGTAACACAACCCCGAAGCGGGTTGCCTGTCTGTCCATGAGGAATTTGATTTTACAATTTCCACGGTATCAATAGCGTTTGTGTATTACAGGCAACCCCGGCAGGGTTAGCGAATATCGTTGCCGTCAACCCCGGGTTGCACCCGGGGCTATTTACAGGTTGCCCTTCGGGCATACTACATGAGTTCGATCTTCGGACTTTCTCCATGTGTGCGATATACACGTTCCAAACACTAGGAAGCGGTTCACAACCGCCAATACAGTCACTTCTACCCCCCCGCCCGCGCAGTCCTCGCTCGCATCAAAAGATATTCACAAATTCATTCCCACTGCACCAAATGAAAAACGCCCGCTCTACCTTTGTGCCACTCGTCCTCGTTTATAACGAGGATGCAATGGCAGGGCGTTTGTAACGCCCTTAAAAGCCTCGCGGCCTTTTTCCCTCGTGGCGCGTAGCCACGCGAGTGCAAGCCAACCTGAGCCACACGCAAGGAGGCGGTTTGCAACCGCCAATATATTAACTAACAAGCTGCTCCCCAAAAATGTTCAGTCGTCCTTGTTTGTAACGCACTTGAAAGAGCAGTGGTGGTAGAAGGCCTGGTTTGAGATACAAGAAATACAATTCACAATTCCTTACCGCAAACTTTCAATAATAGCTTCTACTTGCCTTTTTAGTACAGGTATATCGTTTATAGCCGTATGCCAGATACTGTCTAGTTGCAATCCAAAATACTCGTGCGAGATAAAATTTCTAAGACCCTTCATTTCGTTCCACGCCACGTCGGGATGTTTATCTTTTATTTCCTGGGAAACGTGAGTCGAAGCCTCACCAATTATCTCAAAGTTCCGGATTAGTGCATCCTGCTCAATCCATTTCTTTTCAAAATTGTCGTAGGAGTGCAGTAGCCGTGTCAACTCTACTATCTTTCCGATAGAATATGCGATATGCTCAAGCCTGAACAGATCTTTATCGGCCCTCATAAATAATTTTCAGGTCGTTTAGGATTTGCGGCTTCAATTTCGGGTGCGCATATCTCTCTGACACGAGGTCTACCTTTTTATGAAGTCTGTGTTCCAGTTCGTTTTGCAGTTTTACTAAGCTGAACAAACCAACAGTATCACGGAAGTTATACAAAATGTCGATGTCGCTTTCAGCCGTATCTACTCCGCGGGCCGCTGATCCGAAAATTCCTATCCTGGTAGGATGGAACGGCATCATCGTATCAATAATGATATTGATTTGCTGAGTAGATAACATGAAACAAATTTATGAAAAAAAGAATGCCCGCCCGCCCGCGCAGTCCTCGCTCGCATCAAAAGATATTCACAAATTCATTCCCACTGCACCAAATAATAAACGCCCGCTCTACCTTTGTGCCGCAATTCCTTTCTAGCTACCAGAATCGTATAGGTGCTGGAATTTGGAATTTGATTTTTGGAATTTGCCCTCAGAAATTTCTATACCCAATTATACCTAAATATACCCTTTTATACCTTACCGAAGATTGCATAAGTTTGTGCTGTAGCGGCTTTCATCTCATCGCTGCTTATGGAATACTCCCAAAAATGAATCTAGGGTATATAATACCTGCCTGCTTTTAAGGACTACATGCAAAACGACAAAACCACCCTTAAAGACCTATCCATATTCCCTGCAGATGGCAGCGGTGGGGTATTTGCGCTGATAGATAGAACGGTGACACAGGAGGGGCGCGAGGCGCTGCGAAAGCACATACTACAGCCACCTGCTTCTTATGAAGCATTGAGCGATCTGCAGGATGTCATTCGCTATTGGCATGCACAGCCCGGCCGCTGGCCCGCCGGTATTTCCAATGGCACGTTGGTGATGCTGGAGAAGTTTTTTGAGGCGGCCGATAACACCGCCCCACCTGCCACCGGCATTGCGGGTTTGGTAGCACAGTTGCTTCAGAAGATGTTCAACAAGCGGGAGTATTTCTTCACAAAGTTCTCGGTATCGCACCTTTCAGATTTTCTCAACGGATGCACGCAGCTTTCAGATCTGCTGGAGGATGAGGGATTACCCGCATTTTTGCGACGTGAGTTAGAGTCCATAAAAAGTGAACTGCAATATCCGCTCACAGAAGAGCTTATCGCAGTTACTGAGCGCACCGCATTTACCCAGTTGCAAATGCTGCAATACAGGGCACGGCGCGAGATGAAGAATATCACCTACCGCCTCATAGCTATCTATGCGCGGCTGGATGCATGGCATTCTCTGGCCCTTGCCACGCTGGAACACAAATGGACATTCCCTGAGCTGCTGCCCGAAAAGCCGGTGCTGCTACATGCATCCGGTTTCTGGCACCCGCTTATAAGTTCACCTGTTGCCTACGATGTTTCTTTTAGTGAAGGGCAGAATTTTATGTTATTAACAGGAGCCAATATGTCCGGCAAGACGACCTTCCTACGTGCATTGGGTGTTACCTCCCTGCTGGCCCACCTGGGTATGGGCGTGCCTGCGGCCAGGCTGCGAACCAGCTTCATGCACGGCATCATCACCAACATGCATACGGAGGATAACATACTAAAGGGCGAAAGCTACTTTTTTGCAGAGGTGCAGCGTATGAAGCTGATAGCCGCGCAGATTAGCGAACCCGGCACACGCCTGGCCCTGATGGATGAGTTGTTTAAGGGCACCAATGTGCACGATGCATTTGAGTGTACACGAGCGGTAGTAACAGGTCTCATGAATCACCCGAACCATGTAATGGCGTTGTCCACCCACCTCTACGAGGTAGCACAGCAGTTCAACGCTGATGAACGAATTGTGTTTGCGCACTTCGTCACCAATATCTCGGCTGATGGGCAGTACACATTTACCTATCAGTTGAAGCCCGGTATTTCAAATGACCGTATCGGTTACTTAATTTTGCAGCAGGAGGGCGTGATTGATCTGCTCAGTAGCAGGAAGGCGCGCCGGTAAAGCAAACGATCGTGGAGCAAACCCAGAAGGAAAAAAGGAACGGGCAGATATTTGCCGCTATATTCATTGCCATTGTACTGTTACCCCTTTGCTACGTCATGCTTAAGGAGTTCGTGTTTAGCAAGGAGGACAAGGGTCTAATAAAACAGGCTCCTGTTTCGGAGCCTGCACGTTAGTATGATTATCCCGCACTGTTACGGGTTGTAGTTAAACTTGAAACCGATGCCATGTATCGTCTGCAGCTTAGCAGCCGTCTGCGACTTCAGGTACTTCCTTATTTTGGTAATGAACACGTCCATACTGCGGCCCAGGAAGTAGTCGTCCTTACCCCATACGTTCAGCAGTATTTCGTCTCGCTTCAGCACGCGATTAGCGTTGAGGCACAGGTAACGTACCAGGTCAGCTTCGCGCTGTGTAAGCTGGTATTCTACCTTGTCGTTTTTCAGAAGTAGGTTGGTGTAGTCAAAAATAAGTTCGCCGATGTTAAACGATACAGGACCCAGATCTTCCTTCTTCTTACTGCGCTTCACAAATACCTGTATGCGCATCAGCAGTTCCTGCAGGTTGTATGGCTTGGTGATATAGTCGTCTGCACCACTCTCAAAGCCGGCTATCTTGTCGTTGTCCATGTTCTTGGACGATAGCAGGATGATGGGGATGTTTTCGTTTTTCTTACGAATGCTGTTTGCCAACTCCATGCCATCCTTTTTACCGGGCAGCATAATGTCCAGCAGGCAGATGTCGAAGATGTTTTTCATGAACTGGTGCCATGCAGCATCCCCGTCTGTACAATGTGTCACCTCGAAATCCTGTTTTTGCAGGAAATCTTTCACGACATATCCCAGCACAGGGTCGTCCTCTACCAAAAGAATCTTCAGTTTGGGCTGCGTCATAAAGGTCTACGTATGGTTTTCCACCTGCTAATATAATACTTATGCCGATAACGGAGGGGGAAATACAAATATAATAATCGGTAATAGAGTGTTATCATTTAACCCTTCCCGGGTTTTGTGATATGAAAGTAGCCCATGTGTCGGCCTTTTTCTTTGTAGCAGTCGGCACCTTTATAGCCGGTTCGGCCAGTATGAATTCCGGCCTGAACTGGTAGTGGTGACACAGCGCTACGGCCACGGCATCGGTAGCGTCCATAAATTTTACATCTTCTACTATGTTCAGTGTATGCTGCAGCATGCTCCACACCTGCTCCTTGGTGGCGTTGCCACGTCCTGTCACAGATTGTTTCACTTTTCTGGGAGAATATTCGGTCGGCTGCAGGCCGCCCATCATGGCTGCTGCCATTGCTACACCCTGGGCGCGGCCCAGCTTCAGCATGCTCTGCACATTTTTTCCGAAAAAGGGGGCTTCAATGGCTACTGCCGTAGGGCGGTGCAGTTGAATCAGACTTTCCATCTTGCGGAAGATATGGTGCAGGCGTTCAGAATGGTCTTTGTACTTGCCCAGTTGCAGCACGCCCATTTCTATGAGTGATACGTTACTTTTGTTTGCAGATATAAGGCCATAGCCCATTACCAGTGTGCCGGGGTCTATACCAAGTATTACCTGGCTGTCTTTTAGTAAAATACCGCTCATTCGTGTTAAACAAAAGTACCAAAATATGGCTTAACTATGGTTTGGGCGCCGCTATCAGTGCGCTGCTGCTATGGTCTATCTATACCCAGGTAATGAAGCAGGTGAGCGATGCGTCGTCAGTGGCATGGAACCACACGGGGCCGGTGGGCTTCGCAATACTGGCACTGGTGTTTATGTTGTTCAATTCGGCGCTGGAGGCATATAAGTGGTTTTCGCTGGTGTCCTGGGTAGAGCCGGTGCGCTACGTCAGAGCTGTGACCTCCTACCTGGCAGGTGTGGCATTTTCCGTGATCACCCCCAACCGAATTGGGGAGTATCCGGGGCGCATTTTATACCTGGGCGGCAGCAATACATTCAGCTACATTAATATATCGGTGTCGGGTGTGGTGTCACAACTGGCAGGTATGTACACGGTAGGTTTGTTGGGCCTTATTTATTACAACGCTACGGCTCCGGCGCCTATAGCCAGGCTGGCTTTGGTGGCTTGTATCACTCTTAACATTTTTATAGCTATCGTCTACTGGCGCTTTCATTCCTGGCTGCCGAGGATGGAGCAAAGCCGCGTGCTGCGCAGGTTTGCGGTATATGGGCGCCTTATGGCGCGCGTGCCTGCGACAGATAAACTTAAGGTTCTGGGCATATCTGTGCTTCGGGTTTGTGTCTTTACGGCACAGTATTTGTTTTTACTTCGGTGGATGAACGTTGATATACCGCTCCTGCCGGGTTTTTGCCTTGGGGCGCTGTTCTTCTGGGTCATGGCAGTAGTGCCTTCGCTCGCATTAACAGAGCTGGGTGTCCGCGGTGCGGTAAGCTTGTATATCTTCGGGCAATACTCTTCAAACAGTGTTGGCATTCTGGCGGCCACAACGGCCATGTGGGTGATGAACATAGTGGTGCCGGCAATACTGGGGAGTATATTAATTATCAGGATGAAATGGCTCAGGTAGCCACATTGACAAATAAAAACGACATGGAACCAGGCGATACGGTGGCCAAAGCTGCCACCCTTCTTTCAAAGACGAAGAAACTACTCCTTACCCTATCGCTGCTAACGGGATTTTCCGTTTCTAATGCACAGAACGACTTTTGTAACACAGTGAACACGGCTTACAGGCCCGGTGAGAAACTAGTATTCCAGGCCTACTACAACATGGGCTTTATATGGATATATGCCGGTAACGCAGTGTTCACGGTGCAGTCCACTACTTACAATGGCAAGCCCTCTTATTACGTAAAAGGGGATGGCCGAACTGCCCCATCATATGAGTGGTTTTACAAGGTGCGCGACCTGTATGAGAGCTATATAGACCAGCAGACACTGCTACCGTTAAGGCACTCTCGCACCATCAATGAGGGCCATATAAGTTTTCGACACGACATCAAATTCGACCGTACAGAAAACGTTGCTACCCTGGCTAACGGGAACCGTCACCCTATTTCCCGCTGCACGCAGGACGTTGTATCGGCTATCTACTTTGCCCGAAACATTGATTATAACAAGTACACACCCGGTACAAGGATACCCTTCGATATGTTCCTTGATGACAAGCTCTATTCACTATACATAAAGTATATGGGTAAGGAGAAAGTGAAGACCAAGAAGGGGACGTTTAACGCGATAAAAATAGTGCCGCTCCTTATTGAGGGTACCATGTTCAGCGGTGGAGAGGGAATGACGGTATGGGTAAGCGACGACAAGAACCACCTGCCCCTGCGCGTGAGCAGCCCTATAGTGGTGGGCAGCGTAAAGGCTGACCTTATGGACTATGCCGGTCTGGCAAATCCATTCAGCTCCATCATTAAGATCGATGATTAGAATAGCCTTTTGTTCTTTCTTATCTGAGCTATATACTCCTCCAGGTCGGCCGAAGGTTTGAGCCACAACAGCATTAGCAGGTAAACGACCAGTATCACCCCGCTGCGCAGGCATGCGTCAATCAGTGCGTGGACGTATTTATGCCTCACCTCGCTGAAAAAATGAGGAAAGAAATATCCGGCTGCAAGCGCAGGCACGGCGGCCACAAGGATGACCAGTGTCCCTTTTGAGAATGGGAGCATATCCAGCTTGCGCCAGATGAAGAACGTCTTGATAAGGTTGAAGACGATCATTGTTACTGATGTCGCAATAGCCGCGCCATACACTCCATAAACCGGCACCAGGAAGCGCAGCAGGAAGTAAAGCGAAACCATAAGCACCAGCGACAGATAAAAGTTAAACTTGTAGTAGTTGGTAATAGAAAGCACCTGGTCGTTCATGCCTGTGGCAATGTTTACCAGGTTGCCTGCCAGTAATATAAGGAAGGCTCCCGTGATGGCGTCATATCCCGCAGGTATTACGTTAAGCACATTTTGCAGGTTGCAGCACAGCACTGCCGCTACAAACGTGGTCGCGATGAATATATTCACAGACGAGCGACTGAAGAGGTCCTTCGCCTTTACAGTATCATTTTCAGCAAACGCCTTGGCAAGCACCGCATAGCTCGCCGGCACCAGCGCGCGATAGGGTACTTGCAGCAGAGAAATGAGAAAAACAGCATTCCGGTATATGCCCGCGGAAACCAGGCCACTCTTATCATAAAGAGGGAGCAGCAGTTGGTCCATATAGTTGATGAGCAATATTGACGAGGCCATCAGAAAGTGGTACCAGGTAAAGTGGGCCATTTCCTTTACCTCTTCCTGCGAAAACGTGCCGCTCTTTAACGTAAATCCAAAATCCTTGGTACTCCTCGCAAGGAGGAACATGGCGCCCACAGGCAGCAGGTATAGCAGCACGTTTCCTGTTACTAGTGTGTCCATGCCCACAACGCCAAATGCGTAAAGCAATATCAGCGCCACATACCCCAGGCGGAAGGCTACCTCCCGCATAAAGGCCGCTGCTGCCACCTTGAGTTGGGAACTGAGGTACTGCTCCAGCAGCGCCAGGTATATGAACATAAGCGTGTAAAACGGCAGCCAGTTGTAGTAGCGGAGTTGCAAAGACCTGTCCTCTGGTTGCAGCAGGCTAATGATCCATGGCTGCAGCAGGTAATAGAGAATAGTGGTAATCGTAAGGATAATGGTGGGTAAGCCCAGCGACCAGGTGATGAGCTTTTTCTTCTTCAGTGGTTCGTCGGCATACTTGTGTACGTAAAAGCCGATAGTACTGTTGAGCCCAATAATAAGCAATTGCCCCCCGGCCACTGCATAAGTGGTAAAGGTGCCGATGAAACCATATTCACGCTTTTGTATATAATTGGTAGATAGTAAAATGACAATCGCGCCCAGCACAGCCCCCGCGGCTGATACTATGGCGTTCTTTGCTGATTGCCTGAACACTATGCCCATGAGCGACAAAGGTAATTATTGGGGGTTAATGCTATATCCCTGCCTTTTGAACAACCGTGTGCGAAGACAGCAACCGCCGGTTAAACGGACAGTAGGCCCGTTTTTCCTACTTTTGACATCCGGAAAACGATATATGAAAAAAGCGTTAATTACAGGTATTACAGGGCAGGATGGCGCCTACCTTGCCGATTTCTTACTAAGGAAGGGCTATGAAGTGCATGGTATCAAGCGCCGCACGTCGCTCATAAATACTGCACGTATAGATCATATTTATCGCGACCCACACGAACTTAACGTTAGGTTCCACCTCCACTACGGAGACCTTACCGACTCTACTAACATCATTCGCATCATCCAGGAAGTGCAGCCCGACGAGATATACAATCTCGGCGCTATGAGCCATGTTCAGGTGAGCTTCGACGAGCCGGAATATGTGGCAAATACCGATGCTACGGGTACTCTGCGTATCCTGGAGGCCATTCGTATACTGGGGCTGGAGAAGAAAACCCGCATTTACCAGGCATCTACTTCAGAGCTTTACGGCAAGGTGCAGGCAGTGCCACAGAGTGAAACCACTCCTTTCTATCCACGCTCGCCATATGGCGTTGCCAAGCTCTATGCTTACTGGATCACGGTAAACTATCGTGAGGCCTATGGCATGTATGCCTGCAACGGCATTCTCTTTAACCACGAAAGCCCGCTGCGCGGCGAAACCTTTGTGACACGCAAAATAACGCGTGGCGTAGCAGAGGTGATGCTGGGCCTGAAGAAGAAGCTCTGGCTAGGCAACCTCAACGCCAAGCGTGACTGGGGCCACGCCAAAGACTATGTAGAAGCTATGTGGTTGATGCTGCAGCAAGAGCAGCCGGACGATTTTGTTATAGCCACCGGCATTACCACATCAGTGCGCGACTTTGTGAAAATGGCATTTAGCCATGCGGGCATCACTGTTGAGTTTTCAGGCGAAGGAGAAGACGAAAAAGGAACCGTAGTAGCGGTGGCAGATGAAAAGCTGGCCGGCCTGATAGGTGAAGTAGTAGTAGAGATAGACAAGCGATACTTCCGCCCAACGGAGGTAGACCTGCTGATAGGCGACCCGACCAAGGCGCAGCAGAAACTGGGCTGGAAAGCGAAATACACACTCAATGAGTTGGCAAAAGAAATGGTGGAGGCAGATATAGAAGTGTTCAGGCAACAGCAGTTGCTGGCACATTCAGGCTTCAAAACGGCTAACCAGTACGAATAATGGACGCTCAATCTAAGATATATGTAGCCGGCCATAGAGGCATGGTGGGGTCAGCAATAGTAAGGAGGCTGAAAGCGGCAGGCTATAGCAACATTGTTGTTCGCAAGTCGTCAGAAGTGGACCTGCGCGACCAGGCTGCGGTAAACAGTTTCTTTGAATCTGAGAGGCCTGAATACGTTTTCCTTGCTGCAGCAAAGGTTGGGGGAATACTGGCAAACAACACCTACCGTGCAGAATTTCTGTACGACAACCTGATGATGGAGGCCAACATAATACAGGCAGCCTATAAGTCAGGCGTGAAGAAACTCCTGTTCCTGGGCAGTTCTTGCATATACCCCAAAATGGCACCCCAGCCACTTAAAGAAGAATACCTGCTGAGCGGACTCCTGGAGCAAACCAACGAGCCTTATGCAATAGCAAAGATCGCAGGCATTAAACTATGTGAGGCCTACCGCGACCAGTACGGTTGCAATTTTATCTCCGGCATGCCTACGAATCTGTATGGCGAAGGTGACAACTATCATCTGGAAAACTCACATGTCATTCCTGCACTGATCAGGAAGTTTCACGAAGCTAAGACGGGAGGCAAGGAATTCACCGAGATCTGGGGCTCTGGCACACCTCTGCGCGAGTTTATGTATGTAGACGACCTGGCCGATGCCTGCCTGCACCTGATGCTTCACTATAACGAAAAGCAGTTTATGAACCTGGGCACGGGCGAAGAGGTGACAATAAAGGAGCTCGCCAATACGATCAAAGAGGTTGTGGGATTTGATGGCGATATCCGTTTTGACACTACAAAGCCCGATGGCACTCCCCGCAAACTGATGGACAACTCAAAACTGCATCAAATGGGCTGGACGCACAAGACATCACTAAAAGAAGGCCTGGCACACGCTTACAGATTTTTCCTTGAGGCCCGCGGACGCAATGTTTCCTAAGCGTTTTCTTTCCCGGCTTTTACCTTCAGCTTATATAGACCGCGCCCTACTGGGGTATGTAGCAGCCAATGCATAAGCCGCTGGCGGTATTCCCATAGTTGCTGTTTGGCAGAGTAGCCAAAGTACTTACGGTATTGTGCATATGACTCCTGCATGGCCTTAACATAATTTGCCGTGCTCACGCCTTCCGGGTCAAAGGTGGTAATGGGCGCATCTATGAAAAACGACTTTTCGTCGGCTATACGGCACAGCAGATCGTAGTCCATGGCCATTTTCAGGCTCGTATCAAACGTGCCATGCTTTGCATAAAGTTCCCTGCGTAGGAACATAGTGGGGTGCATGGTACCACGCATACCCTTGTAGAGAAGCGACCTGTCAAATGGCTTGCCGATGGCTACCCATATGCCGCCACGCAGTGTGTATAGCTTGCCGTGCACCCATTGTGCATCGGGATTCTCATCAAAAGCCTTTTGCACCCGGCATAGTGCCTTACTGTCGTAAAGTGTATCGCCGGAATTGAGCAGGTTGATGATGTTGCCGGTACACAAAGCAACTCCTTTGTTGAATGCGTCAGATATGCCCTTGTCGCGCTCGCAAAGCCACCTTCTGTAGGGTGGTTGCGGTGTGCTGTTCAGATAGTTTTTGATATCTTCTTTGGACGAACCATCAATAATGATGTGCTCAAAGGGGTGCATATCCTGTTCATCCACAGACGCGCAGGTTTTTACCAGTTCGTCGAGGTTATTAAAACAAATTGTGACCAGGGATATGCGATTCATGACGCGATAATCTGCTAAAACCTGCGCAATATACATTCAAACTACAATACGGCCGGGAATTGGCTGGGTGTGGCGCTGATTTTACAAAGGCCGTTTTTCTCCCTATTTTTGGTCCACAATGAAACATCTCCCCAACCTGCTGACGCTTGCCAATCTTTTTTGTGGTTGTGTAGCTATTGCATACCTGCTTACAGCCCAGCCCTATACCAGCATGAGCCTGGAAGGTGGCATGCCTACCTGGAGTTGGGTGTATGGCGCCGAGCAAATATACTGGGGTAGCATTTTCATAGGTATAGCTGGTATTTGCGATATGCTGGACGGCGCTGTGGCCCGTGCACTGGGGGTGTCTTCTCCGCTTGGTGCTGACCTGGACTCTCTGGCAGATGTTGTGTCCTTTGGTGTGGCCCCATCTGTGGTGCTTTATAAGTTCCTGTGGATAGCGCTGATGTCTGATAAGAATGCGATGGACGCCAGCATGCTGGGAATGGCGCCGGCTTTCCTGGTAGCCTGCTTTGCAGCATTGCGCCTGGCCCGCTTCAATGTATCGCCCAATCCACACAAGGGATTTTTCACCGGCATGCCCACGCCTGCTGTTGGCATTTTTGTGGCCTCCTTACCGCTCGTGTACTGGTATAACCCATGGGGGCTGGGACAACTGTTCAACAATAAATGGGTGCTGTACCTGATTATAGCCCTTCTGTGCTGGTTGATGGTGTCAAAGGTTACTTTCTTTAAACTGATGCCGGCCAAATGGTCAGTGGGAGCGGCATGGCCCCAATACTTGCTTGTGGTGCTCAGCATCGTTTCATTCTTTTTTTTGCATGTGGCGGCTATACCGGCAGCGTTTATCCTGTATATACTTTTATCGCTCATTGGCCCTAAACCTAAAGAAACGGTTGTCGCTGCCTGACGTGATTTTGCCAAATACTGCTACTTTTGCACCTAAATACACGAGTCACGCACTGACTTAATACATTCTACTAATTACAATAAGAAAAAATGAAATTCATTGCACACATAAACATCATGCCGCTGAAGGAGCTTCTGGACCCACAGGGAAAGGCAGTAAACAATAGCCTGCACAACCTGGGACTTACCGGTGTGAATGACGTTCGCGTTGGTAAGCACATTCACCTGAGCCTGGAGGCGCAGACAAAAGAAGCAGCCGAAGACATGACGCGCGAGGCGTGCAAGAAACTCCTTGCTAACCAGGTAATGGAGTCTTTCGATTTTACCGTGTCTGAAGCGTAAGCCGCGGCTTATTTCGGCGGATACATTTAATATAATGCCACTATACCTTATACCATCACCCATTGGCAACCTTGCCGACATCACCTACCGTGCGGTAGATACACTGCAACGTGCGGACGTGATACTGTGTGAAGACACCCGAACGAGTAGCTTTCTGTTGAAGCATTACAACATACAAAAGCCACTAACACCCTACCACGCACACAATGAACACCGGGTGACTCCGCACCTCATAGATCAATTGGTGGCAGGCAAAACATTTGCATTGATAACCGATGCCGGTACGCCCGGCATTTCTGATCCCGGCTTCCTGCTGATACGTGAATGCCTGCGAAACAACATTAAGGTGGAATGCCTGCCCGGCGCCACAGCGTTTGTGCCGGCGTTGGTACAATCAGGTCTTACCAGCAATCGGTTCACGTTCGAAGGATTCCTGCCGCTGAAAAAGGGTAGGCAAACGATGCTAAAGGAACTGGCGACAGAGTATCGCACGATTGTTCTTTATGAGTCGCCCCATAGGCTGGTGAAGACACTCAAAGAACTTGTAGTCTACCTCGGCGAAGGCCGCCAGGCCGCAGTTTGCAGGGAGCTCACCAAAATGTTTGAAGAAACCAACCGCAACACCCTGCAGAACCTGGCTGAGTACTATGAAAAGCACCCGCCCAAGGGTGAGATCGTGATTGTAATCGAGGGTCGTCCCGGAAAGCCCTTAAAACATGTTGAGGCTGAGGAAGAAGGAGACTAAAAGCCCTTATTTTGGTTTCTGCATTTTCTGAATTAGTGAGTTGTTGCCCACTACGTAGGCGTACAGAGCTGCCGGAACAAAAATCAAGTTAATACCACCAAAGTTTTTCGTGCCTTCCTTGTCAATTGTGGTTACAAGCGCCGTCTTAAGGTTGTTTTGGCTGCAAAACTGCAGCAGGCTTTTCAGTTCGCCCGGATGCTCAAAGTAACGATTGCTCCATTTTATTTCCAGTGCCCATAGAGGTTTTAGTTTCAACGTGTCTAAGCCCACCATGTCAACCTCACCGTTTTTCCAACGTGCATACCATGGTGTAAACCATTCCCGGTGCATCCATTGGGCATAGATGGCTGTTTCCACCATAGAGCCCATGGCGTCGTCTGTTGCTTGTATGGGGGAAAAGAGTGCGCTACGTAAACTTGGGTTCGTAAGGTAGATCTTGTAGAAATTTGCTCGCGTAAACCTCTTTGCATTGTCATCAACGCGGTTCACTATCCGCACCAGAAATGCAGCCTCGAGGTATTCCAGGTATTTCTTCAGCAGGTATTTCTCAACCCCTGAAGCTTTGCTGAGCGAGTCAAGTGAAACCTCGTTGCCGGTATAGTAGGCAAGTGTTGTAAAAAGGCTGTTCAACTCCTGCACGTCTTGTATGCCATACAAGCTAGGCAGGTCGCGAAGCAACACCTTATCAACAATATCACTGCGTATATATCGGCCGGGATTGGCCTGTATCTTTTCAGAGAAAATTACTTCGGGGTACCCGCCGAAGTTTATGTAGTCAACAAAATGTCTATTTAGTTCTTTTATGTTCGACGTTCCGGAAAAACTTGTGGAGCTTCCTTCCCACACCAGCGACGAAGCTGTTATAAGGTGGTCGAGCCCTTTAAGACTGATATACTCGTTGAAGGTAAGAGGCGGCAACATAAAATCAGTGAACCTTCCGGCACCACTTTCGTCACTCTTCAGCCTCAGGGCGGCGGCTGCAGAACCCGATGCGATAAACTTGGATTTGGGGTAGCTATCCACCAGCACTTTCAGGTGCACTTCCCAGTCCTTCAGGTATTGTATCTCGTCGAAAAAAACATACCAGCCATTGTTATCCTGCCGTCCGGCGGCTTGCCTGGCCATGGCAAACAGCTCATCAAGGCCAATGTTATTGTAAATAGGATTCTCAATGTTAATGAATGCAATTCTTTCAGGCGCTATCCCATTATCCAGCAGGCGCTGAATTGTGTGATACATCAGAACAGTTTTCCCTACCCGTCTAGGCCCCATCAGTACTATTGCCCTGCGTATGTCTGTTTCCTCTACGAGCGGCGCAAACAGTTGGAAGTAGAGCCTTTGCTTTTTTTCCCGATAGTCCTCATCGGTTTTGCCTGTCAACCACCAGGGGTTTTCAAACCTTAGCCGGTCGGCAATCATTTCCCTCGAAAATGGATTTAACTGCTTTGGTTTTGCCATAACGGTACAAAAATAAGAAAATAAGCTAAATACCTTTTGCTTATTTGACCAAAAATTGCATTCTAAGGAAAAAATGCCTACCTTTTTTTCTTATTTGCAACATCTCATTAGTAAAATATTGAAGGTGACGTGAACACATTCCAGTAAGGAGTGGCGCGTTTTATCTTTTGGCCCGGTAAGTGCAGGTAAGGGCTGCCCGCGGTATCTACCATAGGCAGGTGACAGTTCCGTGGATTGTGCCACTTACGTGGCAGGAATGCCATGTCATGTATCAGCTTGTTTTGCACAAAGTTGCGAACCTGCTCTGCATCCACACCCAGGCTGGCCTGTGCTATCTGTCCATAGCCGAGAGATGCTTTCGCCTGCGCGCTCAGCAACCCATGAGAGTACTGTGTGTAGCGGCCACCGGTAGTATCCATATAGCCATACGGAAAGAAGTCATTGCTCACAAGAAAGCGATGGTCGCCCATTTGTCCCGTCCACATAGTGCAGTTGATGCCAAGCTGCAGTTGGTCGCGATACTGGTACTGAACGAGTATGCCACCGGTTCGAAATCGGTCCAACTCCGGGCGAGCAAAGAGATCATTCTCTGAAATGATGCTGATATCGCGAAACTGCAGGGAGATGATGCCCGTTTGCTGCGTGGTCTTTATCCTGTTGAAGTAAAGATTGTATGAGTAGCCCACGCTGCTGCGATAGCCTGTCTGGTTCGATATGCTACTCAGAAACGGATTATGCAGTGTGTTGATACTGCCATAACCAACCACTACGCCGGCAGCCGTTACCAGCTCATTGTAGCTTTTTCGCGGTCCCAGGTTTCTGAAATTTCTGTAGAGGCGTACCTCCGCATTGCCCTGCACATGACCGTAGCAATAATATCCCTGTAGTGTGATGCCCAGCCGCTGGAACCTGTTACCAAGGGCAGCCACAAAACCTATATTTACACCCCTATCTGTTTGATACCATTGCTGTGCAGATGCTTGTGCAGAGAGCAAGCAAAGGAAAATGCTGCAGAGGTATTTCACAATAGTTGTCAATGTCTCAAAGATAGCTGTGATGATGGTGTGTTGGAATGGTCATCTACAGCCGATCAAATGGTAAATCCTGCCCATTCTGATGTAGTACCATTTTCTCGATTTTGCCCGTGCTATCCGGAATAAACTCAAAAGAGGCCATAACGTCTGTTGCCTGAAAAGTATTATTGCCCACAGCCTTTACGGCGTCCTTGCTCTGTCCGGTCAGTTGGATGTAGAGTTTATCATCGCTATCTGTTACTTCCATTTTTAACTCGCCCATCTGGTAGGTTCCGGTATATTTCTGCAGCACGGCACTCGTCATTTTCACCGCCGGCACGCTATAGAATGCCCGCGCGAATTCGGGGTCACCCTCCACTACACGCACCAATAGCTGGCCAATAACTTTTTGTGTAACACTGGGGTTCGAGCTGTTCAGCATTATTACAATGCCGATCTGTTTGTCTTTGCTGAATGCCATTGCGCTGGATGCTCCGTAAGTATCGCCGCGCATAAGGTAGTAGTCGCCGCCATACCGCTTCGTTATGTGCCAGCCGAGCGCAGTGGTCATTTCATCACTTTCATAGTAGTGTTTGTTGGCGATGGCTATCACATTGTCTATACTACTACCCCCGGATACCTGGTACCTGATGAATTGCATCATATCCGGCATATCTGCCTTTACTATTCCTGCCCCTGCAAGTCCACTTAGGGTTATAAAGGGTTGTCGCCTACCTTCATCATAGCCCCGCGCCAGCTTGTCGTTACTGTCCATAGTGGCGTAGGAGTGGTTCATGCCCAGTGGTTTCAGTATAGTGTTCCTTAGCAGTTCGTCATACGTTGTGTTATTTGCTTTGCAGAGGATGTATGCCAGCAGGCCGAAAGAGTAGTTGTTGTAGTCGTACTCGCCATAACCGGGAAGAGATGTGGTATTAGCCGCAACCTTCAGCAGGTAGTCATTCGTAACTATCTCCAGCGGATGGTTACTGTCCTTTTTCTCGAGCTCAGCCAGCGAGGTGGAGTCGTGTAGCGTAGGTAATCCACTGGTATAGTCGGCAAGGTCCACCAATTTCACCTTGTTCTGAATGTTCTTATTCACCTGCACAAACTTGTCTATTACTGTCTGCTCGGTGATTTTGCCTTTTGCCAGCTCGCTGGCTAGTAGCAGGCCGGTAAATACTTTCGTGTTAGAGCCTATCTCAAACAGCGTTTCATTGCTCACAGGTATGTTACGCTCCCTGACGGCAAGGCCGTAATTGAAAATATAGGTTTCCCCCTTCCAGTAAATGCCAATGCTGGCGCCGATAATTTCTTTGTTATTCACAAACCCTCTGCGCCCATAAAAGGTGGTGTCGGCAATTGCTGCTATTCGTTCCTTTTCGCTGCCCGGCGAGCAATGTGCAGAAGCAGGGAGCGAAAGGCAGGCAATAAGGAGCGGCAAGTATGTTCTCATACTTGCAAAGTAAGCATAATGGTCAAATGGCAATGGTAGGCAGATAGGATAAGATAGTCGTAGCTAGCTATTGAAGCGCGACCCTTGCTGGCAACGCGCTCAACTTCTTCTATTCTGGCTTTAGTTTTGTAAATTTGGATTATGAATCACTACCAGTTTTCTGCCCAGATAGAACGCGACAGGGAGACCGGTGTATATGTAGCGTACGTGCCGGCGCTACCTGGGGCACATACCCAGGCAAAGAGTCTGGACCAATTACAGATCAATCTGAAAGAAGTAATTGAGTTGTGCCTCGAAGAGCTAAGCGCAGAAGAGATAGCCGCTTTGCCTGAATTCATTGGCTTCCAGCAAATAGCGGTTGACATATGAGCAAGCTCCCTGTGGTTGATGCCAAAACGCTTGAGAGAGTTCTTCTTATGCTTGGTTTCAAATTCGTAAGGCAAAAGGGGAGCCATAAATTCTACCGGCACGATGATGGCCGATATACCACCATACCTCATCATGGTAGCGACGACCTTGGCTGCCCTCTTATCAGAGAAATACTAAAGCAAGTTGAATTCCCTAACGAAGACTATATTAAGATATTAGGCGAGGTTTAAGGGTCATTTCCTACCGGGCACAGCCACTCCCGTCACCTCACCACACAATCGCATTAGCTTGTCCTGAGACTGCTCGTCATCTGCCGCAAGGTTGTACCTGGTCTCGCGCTGATGATGAAAGTAGCGCCCAGTAACTTTAGCCTTCTCATCGTTGCTCGCCGCCAGCCATACCTGTGTTTCATATCCCTTGGTCAGGCTATCGGGTGCTCCCCGGCCGCCCATTTTTGTGGGCACCCAGCCGGGGTCAACAGCGTTTGAGAAGGTGCCTGGCCATCGCGGGGCCATTGCCTTGCACAGCATCAGTACGTGCAGCTTGGTATCCGAATAGTTAATGCGCCCAATATCAGACTTGATACTATCCAGCTTTGCACTGCCGCCCAGGTGCATGCCGGAACTAAGGTAAATGAGCCGCTGCGGAGGTGTGATGAGACATGACAGGATGTAGGGTGCCAGCATGTTTACCGCAAACAGGTCCCGAGCCGGTGCGTTGTACACACCGGCATTATGAATCACTGCATCGAAAGCGCCAAGTGTATTTACATCATGGGCTAATTGTATTGTTTGCTCCATGTTCGCGAGATCACCAATAAGCACACCCGCTGCTCCTTTTGCCTCTTGCAATGTTTGCTGCGCCCGCTGTTCGTTGCGCGCATGCAAAACTACTTCATGCCCTGCCTGCATTAAAGCCTTTGCCGCCAGCAGACCCAGCCCGTCCGATGAACCAGTGATGAATATTCTTGCCATTAACTTAGCCCTCTACTTTTTCTTCTTACTCGCTTTCGCCTTACTATTAAACTCCACACACAACCCTATCCAATACTCAAAGTCTTTTTTTGATTTCATACCTTCTTCCGCTACATACACATAGCCCTTCATTGGTTTGCCGGTGAAGACCATTTCGCGGCAGCCTTTACGTTCCAGGGCGGCAGCGTATAGATCCGGGTCTATGCGGCACATCATTTCATCACCTACTACCCCTACGCACATCTTGCCATTCAGCATGTAGCAGGTGCCGCCAAACATATGCTTCTCCTCCACGTTGGTGAAGACAGACATTGCCTCGCGTATGCGATCGTTCAGTTTTTCATCGTAGGCCATAATATGAGGGATTTCTATCTGGCCAAACATACATAATTTAGTCTATACGGCTATTGCTGCTGCCTTTGGCTAAACACCTAAATTTGCGCATGTCTTTTTTCAAAACGGCGAGGCCGTTTATTATAGCGGGGCCGTGCAGTGCAGAAACGAAGGAGCAGGTGATGACCGTGGCTGAGGCGCTGGCAGGCATGAATGTGCAGCTGATGCGGGCCGGTGTGTGGAAACCCCGCACCCGTCCGGGCGCTTTTGAGGGTAATGGAGCTGTGGCGCTGGAGTGGCTGCGAGAGGCAAAGCAGCAATATAATATACCTATAACAATAGAGGTGGCCACGCCTGAGCATGTGGAAATGGCGCTGCAGAACGGCGTGGACGTGCTATGGCTTGGCGCTCGCACAGTGGTGAACCCATTCCAGGTGCAGCGGCTGGCCGATGCACTGAAGGGAGTAGACATACCGGTAATGGTGAAAAACCCGGTAAGCCCGGATGTGGACCTATGGCAGGGCGCGATAGAGCGGATGGAGAAGGCGGGAATAACGCAGGTGGCGGCAATTCACAGGGGTTTTTCGGGCTATGCTGGGGCAGCCGGTTATCGCAACCAGCCTAACTGGCCTATACCGATAGAGCTGAAACGCCGCAAGCCTGATCTGTGCATGATCGGTGATCCCAGCCACATAACGGGCGACCGCAATCGTGTAGCAGAGGTAGCGCAGAAGGTACTGGATATGCACTTTGACGGGCTGATGATAGAGACCCACCCGGACCCTGAAAATGCCTGGAGCGATGCAGCACAGCAGGTGACACCTGCCCGACTGGCACAGATACTTGCCGGCCTGGTGGTGAGGGAAGAGAATACCCACGACATGAGCGGGCAGGAGCAACTGGAATACCTGCGCCAGCTTATGGATACGCTGGATGCGGAAATAGTGGACCTTGTGGCACGCCGCATGGAGCTGAGTGGTAAGATAGGCGCAGTGAAGAAAGGTTGTAACATGACCGTCTTTCAGCCGGCGCGGTGGAGCGAAATTGTGGAAACACGCGGCGCCCGTGGGGCCATGCAGGGTCTTACGCCTGAGTTTGTCACAGAGCTATATGAACGCATTCATCACGAGAGCATCCGGATTCAGCTATCTGTAATGGCCGACCAGCCTGCAAAGGACAGCGCCGCAACCGACAGCACAAAATAATTTCCTGATTGCCGTCCAAGACCCTATTTTTACCCACTTAAACGTTTTTCTGAATTGGCGCTGAAACAACATCTTGACGACCAGGTACGCTTCGACCAGCAGGTAGAAAATTCTGCGTCTTACGTACTGCCGTTTATAGAAAAGACCCATACCATAGGCCCCGACACCGCGGTGTTTGAGGTGGGCACTGCGGAGGGCGGTGTGTTGCGTCCGTTTATGGAGCGTGGCTGCACCGCATTGGGTGTAGACCTGGCCCCGGAGCGCATAGAGCTTGCCGAGGGCTTCCTGGCTAAGGAGATAGCTGAGGGCAAAGCAGAAATACTGCTGAAAAACATTTACGATGCCGACTTCCTGGAGCGATTCAAGGGAAAGTTTGATATTATTATACTTAAGGACGTGATAGAGCACGTGCCGGAGCAGGAAAAATTTATTCCCTACCTGAAAAACTTCCTTAAGCCCGGCGGGCAGATATTCTTTGGCTTTCCTCCATGGTACATGCCATTTGGCGGTCACCAACAGGTGTGCCGGAAAAAGTGGGCCGCCGTGTTGCCATGGTACCACATATTGCCACGGCCGTTGTACAAGGGTATACTGAAAATGGCCGGCGAGCATGAACTGGTAATAAAGGAGCTGATGGAAGTAGTGGACACGCAGATAACCATCGAGCGGTTTGAAAAAATTATTAAGGCCAGCGGGCTAAAGGTGCTGCACAAACAAGACTATCTCATAAATCCCATTTACAAGTACAAGTTTGGTTTGCAGCCGCGCAAGCAGTTCGGTTTGTTGTCCGCGATTCCTTTCTTTAGAAACTTTGTAACTACCTGCGTTTATTATACGGTAGGCTAGGCGCCCTGCCGCGACCAGATGGCCCAGCTCGCCTCTGCCTGTAGCACCAGCATTTCAAAACCATTCTTTGTTACTGCGCCATGCTGCCTGCCTGCTGCCAGGAACGTTGTTTCTTCGGGATTGTAGATAAGGTCGTAGAAAAGATGTTGTTGCCCCACGCCCTCTAGTGGCAGGGGAAGTTCAGCCTCGGTATTCGGGTACATACCTACGGGAGTGGTATTGATGATGAGCTTGTGCTGTGCCAGAATTTCAGCTGTTAGTTGACCATAAGAAAGCAGGCCCGGTCCTTCTTTTGTAGATACCCTGGTGAATGGAATGCCGAGCTGTGTAAGCACATAGGCTACCGCCTTAGAAGAGCCCCCGGTGCCCAGCACCAGCGCACGCTTGTGTTCCGCTTTCAGCAGGGGCACCAGGCTTTTCTCAAACCCTTCTGCATCAGTATTATAGCCTTTTATGTAGCCTCCCTTTATTGCCAGGCAGTTTGCAGCGCCTATACTCGCGGCCACTTCATTCATCTCCCGCAGAAAAGGCATTACGGATTCCTTGTAGGGTATGGTTACATTCAGCCCCACCAGTGTCGGGTGCTTTTCTATCAGTCCCGGCAGCTCAGAAATATCAGCAAGGGGAAACGCGTCGTAAGTGGCATCTATATCCATGCCGGCAAACTTTTTGCGGAAATATGCCGGCGAAAAGGAGTGAGTGAGCGGGTAACCAATAATTCCGTACTTCAATGCTGCTGAACAATTATTAGCCTGTCAATCGGTTTCTATACAAGTGGGTACCAACAAAATTGCAGAATGTATAATTATTGACAGGCATTAATTTATACAGCCATTGTGGATAATGCGTGGCTCACCACTTTTGCTAATTTTGATATATGGAATTGCTTAAGAAGCTGCGTATAGATGCCTCAAAGCCGGTATGGGTAGTGAATGCTCCCGCTAATGTAGGCGACATCCTTCCCGATCTGGACCTTAAGAAAAGACTGGGTAAGGAAAAACTGGTATCGCAGCTACTGCTCTTTGCCCTGGATAGCAACGACCTAGCCCGCTATGTGCCATTACTCGCAGCATATATAGGCCACGAAACCCTGTTCTGGATATGCTGGCCAAAACAAACCGGGGCCATACAGTCTGACCTCGTAAAGATGGCACCGTGGCAAATGGTCTTCGATGCCGGCTATCGCGGACAAACGTCGGTTTCAATTAATGATGACTGGACAGGGCTGCGGCTCACCAATGCACCGCGCAAAAAGCCCTCAAAGGCGGAACTGCCGATGGAGCAGAGAAGCACACCCGGTATAGACTATGTGAAGCGGACGGTGTCTTTGCCCGCTGACGTGCTGAAGGTTATGAAGCTGCACAATGGACTGGTTACGTTTTTCGATAGCATGTCGTTCTCCCACAAGCGGGAATATATTGAGGCGATCGAAGATGCGAAGAAACCTGAAACGCGTGCCCGCCGCATAGAAAAGATGGCTGAAATGGTGCTGAAGTTGAAGCAGGAAAAGGAACTGAAGGCGGCCGCAAAGAAAAAGTAACACACTGTTCTGATTTCGATTGGCGATATTTGTTGGCAGGTAAGCAATATGCGTAAACTGGTAGTCTTGCTGTTGATCTCGCTTTACAGCGTCGGGAATGTACTGTTCCCTGGCGTAGATATGGCGCATCTCCAGGACATGTACCGTGAATGTGCAGTAGAAGACCCGGACATCAATGCCGCCGACTTTGTAGTGGAGCATTTGCTGAATATCCCGGAAATATTCGCAGATCCTGCCGGCACTGAGGAAAATGAAAAGCCACACCAATCTACCTATATCGTCAGCGCTTTTCAACTGGTAGCTATTGTTAACAAGGTCCAGGAATTCCATCACAACGCTATTGTCTTTCCCGAGGACACACGCATTTTCAATGGCTATGCGCAACAGCATTTTCCTACAGGCTTCTCTGGCCGGATGTTGCGACCTCCTATCGTTTAGATTCTGTATGCCGGAACGATGTCGCTGAAGCAGCGACAGATATTCATAACACTAAACGATAAACAATGAAATCAACAATCAAGATAATGGTTGCTGCATTGCTATGCAGCACCTGCGCGCTTGCGCAAAAGGAAGTACCTGCGGCTGTCAAGGCTAATTTCTCTAAAAGCTATCCCGCCGTGCAGAAAGTGAAATGGGATAGAGAGGACGGCAAATACGAAGCATCCTTCAAACAGAATGGCAAAAAAATGTCTGTGCTATACACAGCGGCCGGAATGCCGGAAGAAACCGAAACCGCAATATCCGTTGCAGAATTGCCTGCAAATGCACGTGCTTACGCTGCCGGTAAAGGAAAGATAAAGGAGGCTGCAAAGATCGTCTCCGCGGCAGGCGTGGTAAAGTATGAGGCAGAGGTAAAGGGAGGAGACCTGCTCTTTGATGCCGCAGGAAAATTCCTCGAAGAGAAGAAGGAACCCGCTGACGACAAACGCTAGCGGCGCCACTTTCTGAAATAATGCAGGACGGTGATTCATGCCGTCCTGCTATATTCTTTATCTTAAATCTAAGCGATGAAAATTTATATAGCAGTCGTCACGCTGTGCCTTGTAGCTTTGTCTGCACAAGCTCAGGAAAAGACGCGAGTCAGAGTATATGACGGGGCAAGCAAAACGCCCCTTGAATTTGTAACGGTAAGCACAGAGAAGGATTGGCTTGCCACAACAGATAGCATTGGTAACGCAACATTCAGTAGCAGTTCAGGAGCCCGGAAGATCGTGTTCAGTCTTACAGGATATAAGAAGAAAGACACCGTACTGGCGCTGCCGGGGAACTTCAATATTTACATGGCGAGAGACGTGGCAGCACTTGAGGAAGTAACGGTAATATCTACTACCCGTAATGAGACGGCTATAGAGAACAGCCCCACAAAAGTCGAGGTAATAGGTGCCGAAGACCTGGCAGAAGAAGCTAGTGTGAAACCCGGAAACATTGCCAGTATACTGGGCGACGTGAGTGGTGTGCAGATACAGCAGTCTTCGGCCACATCCGGCAACAGCAACGTGCGCGTACAGGGGCTGGCTGGCAAGTACACACAGATAGTGCGTGATGGTATGCCGCTTTACGATGGATTTTCCGGCGGCTTCGGTGTTTTAACCATTCCGCCGTTGGACCTGAAGCAGATAGAACTGGTGAAAGGGTCGTCCAGCACGCTGTATGGTGGTGGCGCCATAGGCGGATTGATTAACCTCATCTCAAAGCGACCAAAGTTTGAACAGGAGGTAGATGCCCTGGTGAACTACAGCAGCCTGAAGGAAGGCAACGTGAACCTGTACACAGCTTATAGAAACAAGAAAGTCGGGTACACGCTTTTTGCCGGCTATACAAACCAGCAGGCAGTAGATGTAAACAGAGATGGCTTCAGTGATCTGCCGAAGGGCAGTGGCGTGCTGGTGCATCCTCGTCTATATCTCTATCCCTCTTCTAATACGATCATCTCCATCGGGTACAGTGGAACGTTAGACGAGAGAAAGGGCGGCGATATGCAAGTGCTGAGTGGGGCGGCAGACTCCGTGCATCGCTATTACGAGGATAATAGCAGTACCCGCAATACGGCAGAGTATTTCCTGGAGCATTACTTTAAGCAGGGCGCGAAATTTACCTTCAAGGGGAATGCCAGCTTGTTTAGCCGCGACCTTACAAGCAATACTACCGCCGTAAACGGGAACCAGCTCAGCTATTACGACGAGGCCTCGGTCTACCTGCCGCTGCGCAAGTGGCTTGATGTAGTGACCGGTATTAACATAGTAGGAGACCGATACTCAACAGTGTCGCCGGATACGGCACTCCTCAGTCGCTATGAAAATTTCACGGTAGGGGCATTTGCACAGGGCAACATTCGCCTGGGTGAGCACACAACTATAGAGGCAGGCCTACGCACGGATAACCACCAGCGCTATGGTCTGTTTGTGCTGCCGAGGGTATCGGTGTTCCACAGGTTCAATGAGCACTGGGCAGCGCGCGGCGGCTTTGGAATGGGATACAAAACGCCTAATCCTCTGGTGCAGCAGAATATAGAATACAACATCCTGGACCTGCTGCCGCTGAATAATGTGGTGACGCCTGAAGTGTCTTATGGTTACAATGCGGAGGTAAACTACAAACATGAGTTCAGCGACCATGTTTCCCTTTTTGTGAACGAGGCTTTCTTCCTTACCCAGGTGCGGAATCCGGTTGTGTTCTATCGCAATGCTTCGGGTAGGGTAGACCTTATGAATGCATCTTCGCCGATTGTAAGTAAGGGCTCAGACAGCTATGCGAAACTGGATGTGTATAAGTGGGAGCTGTACCTTGGCTTTACCCTTACCGATGCGCGCAACACCTACCTCACCGGCAACAACTTTGTGGCGCTCACGCCCAAACATCGTGGCGCATTTATTGTAGCCCGAGAGTTTGGCGAGCATTGGCGCGCGGGCATCGAGGGGTCCTACATGGGTAGCCAATACCGGTACGACGGCACATCAACACCCGGATATTTTTTCATGGCATCGATGGTGCAGTACAAAGCCGGCAAGCATGTTATCGTAGTACTGAATGGTGAAAATCTGCTCGACTACAGGATGAGCCGTGTGGAGCTGTTGTACACTGGCCCGGTTTCGGCGCCTATGTTTAAGCCCCTTTGGGCACCGATAGACGGCCGTGTCATTAACCTTTCGCTGAGGTGGAAATTGTAAGTATGCCACGCTAATTGGCCTGGGCTATCTGCGCATGTAATTTGCATCTGCAGATAGCCCTCTTTTTTTCAAGCACTAATTGGAGAGTACAAATGCGCCGCTGTCGGCAACGGCATAGAGCGGCACACCTGCCTTGCTGCAGTCATAGCTCAGATGTTTCATCTGGCGGGATGAGAAGTTGTCACTTGTCACCACCATGCGGGGCGTAAAGTTGTTGAGCAGCCGTTTCATATCCGGCCGGTCATAGTTCACTACCAGGTAGTCCACCGGGAAGTGTTCTGTGCCTTTTATGGCCTGGTTTAGTACCAGCACCACCTTGCCATTCATATCCAGTATTTCATTCCGCACCGTGTCGTTACCCTCCCACGAGCGCCAGCCTATGTGTGTGGGGCGTATTGCATAGTTGATCTTCTTGCGCTGGAAGGTGTCTGTGCTCATCACCTCGTAGCGCCCGGCGGCCATATAGTCGATATGTGCAGTGTTGGCCACATTATAGACGATGAATTTACGGCTACGCAGCCTGCGCCACTCTCCAATGTTCAGAGAGGCCAGCATTACGCATGCTGCAGAAAGCCCCACCAGCAGTCCCTGTCTCTTTCGCCGTAGTATGAAGGTGGTAAGGCCGGCAATAATGATGTAAAATATGACCGTTTGCCAGGCATTTATTTTCAGGAACTTGAACGACTGCGGTCCTGCACCCTGCAGATGGCCTACGATGAAGCCGAAGATCTTTACAAGAAGCGATATGAAAGCGGCAAGCGGTTTGGCAACAAAAGGTAGCGGGCTCACCATTACCAGCACCACTCCAGACACCAGCGTAATGCTCATAAATACGAAGGCAAATACATTGGCCAGGGCAAACATCACGGGGTAGGTATGGAAATAGTACATGACCAGCGGGGCCACCAGCAGCTCCGCCGCTATGCTCATACTCACCACGCTGCCAAAGGTGTCGCCAATGGCAAATGCCACCTTGAGAATTTTTGGTCCGTCTTTTCCCACCTTTCTACCGGTGATGGGCAATAACTGGTAAACCGGCTTAAAGAATAGCAGAATCGAAAGCACTGCAACAAACGACAACTCGAAGCCAATAGAAAAAAGCCAGGCCGGCTCAGAGCAGAGCAGTGTAAATGCTGCCGCCATCAGTTGATTAAGCCCGTTCTTATTTTTCTGCATCATGATGCCGAATGCGAGAATGGAGAACATAACGGCAGCGCGCATAGCAGATGGCTGAGCCCCGGCCATGAGCACATAAAACCAGATGATAGGCAGGGCTACCACATACTTTATCCACAGATACTTTTTATGTCTAATCCACCCCAGCAGGAATGCAACGACGATGAAGAAGATAGAAATGTTGCCGCCGGAGATAGCAATGATGTGTACAATTCCGGTGTCGGCATACGCTTCCCTAAGGTCTTCGTCCAGGTTTATCTCATCGCCCAGGATCATGGCTTGCAGCAGCCCCTCGGCTTTGTCTGCGCCCAGGTAGCGGCTTAGCTGCTTCATGCTCCAGTCGTGCGCCCTGTCAGTAAACGGTTCGTGCGCCGGGTCCTGCGGGGCATAGAGCACTACCTCCCCGGCATTGCACCATTGCCTGTAGTAGATATTGTTGTGTGCACAGTGGGTAGCGTAGCTAAACTCGAACGGATTACCTGCATCCTTCAGCCGTTCCCAATTTCCCGGCAACAATATGGTGTCGCCCTTTTTAAATGCGGGTACCAGGTTGGTTCGCTCCACGTATACAAATGCGCGACCCAGCACAGGTGTTGCCCTACCCGAGTCAGTAACGCTTAGCAGGTTTACCTGTAGTTTCCAGCTCTTATCCCGGGCTGACGGCGTCGCAGTGATCCGAGCCTGGTAGGTAGCGCCCGGTTCCAGGTAGCGACCAAACCACATCGAGTTGTTGCGTACGTCATTAAAAGCCGATACAGAAAGTCCGCCCGCAAAAAGAAGAATGTTGACTATGGCATAGGTGAGCCCGCGAACCAGAGGTGTCTGTTTCCGCGAGATGATGAGTGCCAGCGGAACCAACATGCTGCAGGCTATCCAGGTAAACCAAACCGGTGGGATATTAACTACCCATCCCCAGAAATACACAGCAATCCCGGCCGCAAATGGCAGCAGGATACGAAAGAAGGGAGCCCGTTCCCAAAACCAGGAATTTATTACCGGCCAGCGACTCATGTGTGTTGATAGCTGAGTAGCACAAAATATAAAAAAATGACGACATATGGAAGGGTCGGCACAGGTTACACCCTATTGGCGTGATTTTCTATACAGAACACAACGTTCCAATCTCTGATCGCCCTTAAGCGCCGGGTGCATAAAATCGCGGCTATATTCCATGCCGGCTTTCTGCATTACGTTGATAGAAGGCTGATTTACCAGTGGGGCAGTTGCCACTACTTCCTTTAGTTCCAGGTCCTCATAGGCGAATTCCAGGCAACGTATGGCCGCCTCCGTTGCATAGCCTTTGCCCCATGCCCGGGTAGCCAGCCGCCAGCCCATGTCCGTACAGGGCGCGAAGTCGGTATCATATTCCTGCCACATCAGTCCGGTAAAGCCTATGAACGCATTGTCTTCCAGTGTTTCGAGGGCAAAGTAGCAGTAGCCCCTGGCCTCCTGCATAGCCTGCATGCGGGTAATAAATGAGGCGGTTTGCTGCCTGTCTTGTATGGCGGGGAAGAATCTCATTACTTCCGGGTCAGCATTTATAGCTGCCATAGCATCAACATCATCGGCCTGCCAGGTGCGAAAACCCAGGCGCTGCGATGTAAAGAGATAGCGTTGCATGTTGTAAAGGTACATAGTCTGCTAAATGAAGAAAGGCGGCACTTATGCCGCCTTTCTGGTCAAAATCGAATCTTACTAGTGATTAACGGTCACCTTTTCTGTGTTGGTGCCACCCGCCGTGCTGATGCGGAACATATAGATGCCGCTTACAAGGTCAGTTGTGTTTACCGATATGTCTTTGCCGGAGGCCGCAGGCTGCGCTACTATTCGGCCGGTAATGTCTGATATAATAACAGATGTTACTGCTTCGGGAGATGTGATCCGCACAATATCGGTTGCCGGGTTGGGAAACAGCGCCGGCTTTCCGGTTGCCGCCTCGTTTACAGATACTACATACTCGCCGATTCGCACGTTGTCTATATTAATAGAGCCACCCAGAGACGATTTGTAGCTGAACTTAATGATGAGCTTGTCGAAAGCCTTGTAGGCATTAAGGTCCACATCCTCATTGCGCCAGTTGTCAGCACCCGGATCAATAAACGCTGCGGATAAGGTGGTAGCGTTAAGAATCGGGTCGGGGAACGTAGCCAGTTCAGATCCGCCCTTTTTGTAGAGTGTGGTAAAGTTGTCGCCACAGTCGGTAGACACCATTACTGTGAGCGTATCGGCAAAGGTGCTGTCGAAGGTCGCAACCGGTGGTGCATAGTGGTGATAATTAAATGCCAGGTCAAAGTTGAGGTGTGGATTCGTAGATGCGGTCAGGTCCAGCAGAGGTGCGGCAATTTCATTCACGCGACCCGCATTGTCAAATAGGAGTATGGTGTTGAATGCATAGATCGACGCGAAACCTGTTTTCCATACAGCATCATCCCGGTCCCATTCGGCGTACACGTCTCCCGCGCCAAAGGTTACCCAGTTTGCCGGCGGAAATGTAGTGGCTTCAAAGCCTTCCATGATGGGCACTATCAGTCCGGTTGTTTGTACGGAATACGTTGTTGCATTTGCGTTGTTGCTGGTAAATGTATCTGCCACTGTGGCCTCAAGGGTATCTACCGCAACAGTAAGCGTGCGCCCGCCCGATGGCGAGACAAAAGGTGGAAGCGTAACAATAGCGTGCTGGTATGGAGCAAGTGTGCCGGTCCAGGTGAACGTTGCCGTTGCCGAGCCAGAGCCATAAGTGAGTTTGGCAGAGTGGAGGTCAACGTTTCCTGTATTCCTGATAACGCAGGAAGGCGTAACACTTGCCACGCAATTTTGCTTCTTTATCATCGGCTGAACGATGTCCATGTCCGGCCCTGCCGACCTTGGGTCGTCGAAGAAGGAAATAAAATTGAGTATGCTCGCTATACCCGGTATGGCGTGTGCAAGCCCCGGAAAGTGTTTGCGGTAGGTTTTGCCGTCATTCAGCACCATTTGCAGGTACATGCTGTCTATGGGTCCTGTATAGATCACATCGTCGGCGCCATGCGTTATGTATACGGGAATGTGTGAGGCGTTAGCATAGTTAAATGTATAGGCGCCGCCGTTTATCGCTTCCTTCACGCCCTGCACCGCAGGTGTGTTTAGCAGCAGACCCTTGAAGACTGAGTAGTTATCCAGCCCATAGCGCAGCGCAGCCCTGCCGCCCAGCGAAAAGCCCTGCAGCACCACATTTGCTGTGTCTATATGGTAGGTCTCCATAGCAAAGTCAATAGCGGTCTGTATGATTCCTTCGCCGCCCGTAGGATAATAGTAGTCGGCATTGCGGAAGGCAGCCTCAGGACATACAAAGATGGTATTGGGGATGTTAGCCGCCCAGCCCAGGCTGGTCATGAGCGCAGTGCGATAGTTGCTGCAGGTATCGCCCAGGCCATGCAGGCACACCATGAGGCGATAGGCTGTCGCCGGGTTGTAGGTAGGGGGTACGTAGATCGATACTGCTCTCGGAGCGCTCATAAAGGTTACTGTTGTGTCATAGCTGCCGGTATGCTGGGCAGCAGTGCGCATGGAGCAAAGGGATAGCACCATAGCCAGCGCGATGTAAATTCTGTTTTTCATGAAATTGATTTTTTAGAAGTAGGTTCTGAAATTGTTGCTATTATATCAGTCGCCGTCCTCGAGCTCAAATATGGACTCGACTGTAGTATTAAAGTATTTCGCAATTTTCATGGACAAAGTAGTGGAGGGTACAAACCTTCCCGACTCTATTGAGTGGATGGTTTGCTTGGAAACTTTCACTGCCTCCGCCAGGTCGCTTTGCGTGATGTTTCTTTTTGCCCTTTCTACTTTTATCGTGTTCTTCATTTCTTATCCAAATATCGCTGTTAAAAGCAATGCCGCAGCGGCCACTGCCAGGTATACGAGCAGGCTCCATTTATTTTTGCCAATGTTTTTAATCAGGTTCTTCTCCCGGGCTGTGTCGTCAAAGTCCCAGAACAGGTCGAAATATAACCCCACATGAAACAGCAGCAGGAACATTAGCGTGCCCATAGCTGCGATGATGAACAGTATATCCCCGTCTATCGGTTCCTTACTCAGGCTCATGGTCAGGCCCATGGCCAGCGTCACGGATTGCTGCAGCATAAAGGCTATCTGCAATGCCTTAGCACGAATGGCTTTCGCGCGATCATCCTCATATTTCTCCTTGCTGTAACCTATTACTATCAGTCCCAGCAGCGTTACCCACTTAAAAAGGGTGAGGTGTTGCTCCCAATTATATTTCCCTATGACCGTCCAGTGAAACAGCCGCTCACTGATCATAGCGGCAAGACCCAAGGCTGAGATAATAATACCCCTTATCTTGCCTTTGTAGTCATACATTACCAACATGCCTTTCATAAGAATATATTTTAGTGGTGATGATTGTTTTATTTAGACATTCTGCCCCAGATGATCATTGCTGCCAGCAACGCAAGCATCACTAACTGAAAGATGATCACATATTTCTTGTTCTTCTTAAAGCTCTGTACCGGTGTCATTTCGTCATTGAAGTCCCAGCCCTCGTCATAGCGCAGGCCATAATTGAATAATGCTAGGTAGGAGATAGTGGCAAAAGCCGGGAACGCCATCAGGAACATGCCCACGTATGCATAATCGTCCCGTGTGATGGTGATACCCTCAAATGCCTCAGGAGCTATGAATGGAAATAATGCAATATTGATAGGGAAGGCAATCGTTACCGCGCAGGTAAAGACAAACCCCTTCATCATCGCTTTCGAGCGGATCGCCTTTACGCGCTCGTCTTCAACCTTCTCTTTACACAGTGCCAGGCTAAGCAACCCGGTAAACGTAATAAACAGACATATGAGTACGTGAAATCCTAGACCGAGGCGTGGTATAACGGTCGCTTGGGTAGTAGCCTCGGCTACAGCAAGTGCCACGCCTGCCGCGGCCATTGCTATTGCTGTCTTTTTATGTTTGTTCTCTGCCAGTTTCAGTGTGCTGTTCATAAAAACTTAGTTTATGCACTTTCAACATTCTGGGACAAAGGTAAAGCTTGTTTGTATAAAATACAAGTAAACTTTACTTTTTTTAAAGCAGACTGTACTTAAAGCGCAATTTTGGCCAATGTGTTTGGCTATTTACTATCTTAGAAATGGGAGACCTGCACACAAAACAGAGCATACAATGAGCGAGCATACAAACGTCCTGGATAAACTGGCATGTGCCCTTGGGCGGCGCGATGAGGTGCCCAACCAGGAACTGGCCCGCGATATCGCCACGAAAAGGGACAAGGAGGCAGTGAAGCAATTGGTCGCTGCTGTGGGTCATAAGGACAGGAATGTGCAGAGCGACAGCATAAAAGTGCTGTATGAGCTGGCAGAGCTGCAGCCGGCAATGGTAGCACGCTACTACGAAACATTCTTAGTATTGCTGAGCAGTAAGAACAACAGGATGCAATGGGGCGCCATGTGTGCCCTCAGTGCAATAACGCAGGAAGTGCCCGCAGAAATGTATGCAGCGCTGCCCCGCATTATGAAGGCGGCCGACAATGGCTCCGTTATCACCCGCGACCACGCAGTGCGCGTTTTGGCAAAGCTTTGCAGTGTAGCAAAGTATAAGGCTGACGCGTTTGAACTGCTCTGCGAGCAGGTGCTGCGCGCGCCTGTCAATCAACTGCCTTCTTATGCAGAATCTGCAGCGCCTCATGTCGATACAAAGAGTAAAGCGGCATTTTTGGAACTTATTAATACAAGACTGTCAGAGGTGGAACTTGAATCGAAAAGAAAACGATTGCTGCGCGTGATGAAGATGGTGAATAAGGTAAAGTGAAGAACGAGACGGATAAACAGTAAAACATACTGCTATGTAAATCATTTGTGCACAGCACGTCGCCGACACTTAACAAAACCTTTGCGCTGACGCCGCCCGCCTGCGAATTGCATTTTTTACCTTTACGGCAGTCAGCACTATTCTTCGATCCGGGACGCTTTACCATTCGCACACGCCATTACCTATCCTTCCCTGATTCTATTGTGCGTAGACGCTATTTCATTTTGCGGGGGCTCTAAACGGTTTGTGCGGCCACACCCCGGCTACATAAAAACCGATTGACTGATGAATGAGCTTTGGGACAAGGTCTATTTTGGAAATACTATTCTCTCCTGGGTTACTGCCGGGGCTATATTAGTGGCAGGCGTTATCGCCATTATGATATTCAACCGCCGTGTAGTAGGGGTGCTGCGCAAATGGGCTTCACGCACGGAGAGCAATTATGACGATATACTCGTAGCAAACATGGAGCGCGCTGCCAAGCCTGTTCTACTACTCGTTACCTGCTACCTCGCATTCAAGATATTGAATGTTCCGCCCATGGTAGATAAGGGCGTACACATTGTTATTCTCATTGGCGTTACCTATTTCGTTCTGCGCATTAGCACCTTCGTCGTTAAGAGTTTCATCTATTCCTTTATCAGCAAGCAGGAAAATAGCGAGGCCAAGGAAAAGCAGGTAAAAGGACTTCTTATCATTCTCAATGCCGTCATCTGGATCATTGGTGTTTTATTCCTGCTCAATAACCTTGGTTACAATGTATCTACAATTGTTGCCGGCCTTGGCATAGGTGGTATCGCCATAGCCCTTGCTGCGCAGACTATTCTCGGCGATCTGTTCAGCTATTTCGTCATCTTCTTCGATAAACCTTTTGAGATCGGCGACTTCATTGTTGTGGATGACAAAAGCGGTACTGTAGAATATATTGGCATTAAGACAACGCGGCTGCGCTCCCTTGGCGGTGAGCAGCTCATCTGCTCCAACACCTTCCTTACCAATGCGAAGCTGCACAACTACAAGCGTATGCAGCGACGCCGTATAGTTTTTGGCATCGGCGTCATTTATGATACTCCGTTAGACCAATTGAAGCAGATACCTGGTTGGGTCCGCGACATCATACAATCAACTGAGCAGGTCACGTTCGATCGCGGACACTTTACAGAATTTGGCAGTTCCAGTCTCAACTTCGAATTTGTTTACTACGTTGAGAGTTCCGACTTCAACAACTACCGCGATATTCACCAGTCTATCGGCTTCCGCATTGCAGAGTTGTTCCAGCGGCAAGGCCTTGAGTTCGCATTCCCTACACAAACACTGTATGTGCAACGTGTAGATGGTGGTAAAGATGAGGACGAGAAAGGGAGCTAGCGCTGAGTAGCGGCTTCTACCTGCTGCTTTATCTTGTGCAGGGTCACACGCCAGTAAAATGCGAGGTGATGATAGATAGCGCTGGTGACAAACTGCCTGGCCGAGAAGGTCAATTCCGTAGCTGCTTCATCTTTTGATAGGAGGAAAAATTCGTAGATGGTATGGTTCCCGGGATCATCGGGCAGGCGCGAAAGCGAGCTTAGGTGTGTGTAGCTGAGCTTTGCGTATGGCTCGTAGCATAGCACAGTCCCCTTATTCTCAAATCGGGTTTTATACCAGGGACCGCTTATTGTTATCTGACTCCCGGGCTGCCATGTGGTTTCAATTTCAATGGGGGTTTCTGCCATCCATTCTTTCATGAGTATGGGCATCGTCAGCACCTCCCATACGGCGGCGGCGGACGCCTCTATGATTATGCTAAGGGTGAAATGTTGCGGATGGTTTTCGGGCACATTACTCATCTTTGCTAAGGTAATGCCTATGCTACTATAAGTGATGTTAATACATGAATGGGACAAATGTTCCGTTCCGGCGTCCCCGCTTATCCCACCTTTGTGTCATGGAAATAATCGGATACTTTGCTGCAATTCTCATTGGTCTGTCCCTGGGCCTTATAGGTGGGGGTGGCTCCATACTTACAGTTCCGGTGCTCGTTTACCTGTTTGGTCTGTCGCCGGCCTTAGCTACTTCTTATTCGCTTTTTGTAGTAGGCAGTACCAGCCTGGCAGGCGCTGCCGGCAGTTACAAAAGGGGACAGGTAAATGTCAAAGCGGCGCTGCTTTTCGGACTCACTTCAGTGCTTACGGTATTGGCAGTGCGCAGGTTGCTGCTCCCGTATATACCTCAGCACATTGTGTCTATCGGCACCTTTGAAGTTACAAGAGCACTGCTCACAATGGTGCTGTTCGCAGCGCTGATGGTAGCAGCCTCGTTGTCTATGATTCGCGGCGGCGCACCTCACCCGGAAGGACACGAAAAGTCGATGAACGCGTTAGAGCTGGCCGCCTATGGTCTGGGTATAGGGCTTGTTACCGGTCTGTTGGGTGCCGGCGGCGGTTTCCTGCTCATACCGGTGCTGGTAGTGCTGATGCGCTTGCCTATGAAGACCGCTGTGGGCACATCGTTGCTTATTATATCCATGAATTCGCTTATCGGGTTCGCCGGCGATATTGGTAGGGTAGCCATTGATTGGCGCTTCCTTTTCACTTTGTCGGCTATCACCATATCGGGTGTGTTGCTGGGCGGATACCTGGGGCACTATATACACGGCGCAAAGCTGAAGAAGGGCTTCGGCTGGTTCGTCCTTATAATGGGCGTCTATATCCTTATAAAGGAACTATGGCTCAAATAGGCGGGCTTTGGTGACAATGGTCACAAACCACGAGAGAAACACGATTGATATTTGCATTTATAAAAAACAAGGTTATGAAAATAGAACAGATATACACAGGCTGCCTGGCACAAGGAGCCTACTACATTGAAAGCAACGGCGAAGCTGCTGTAATTGACCCATTGAGGGAGGTAGCACCTTACGTTGAGAAAGCAAAGCAAAACGGAGCGCAGATACGCTATGTGTTTGAAACACACTTTCACGCCGACTTCGTTTCAGGCCATATAGACCTGGCAAAGAAAACCGGAGGCGCCATTGTTTTTGGGCCTACTGCGCAACCCGGGTTTGATGCTGTGATAGCAGCAGACAACCAGGAGTTTAAGCTGGGTAACATTACCATACAGGTACTGCACACCCCGGGCCACACCATGGAGAGCACATGCTACCTGCTAAAGGATGAAAACGGCAAGGCCACAGCGCTATTCAGCGGAGACACGCTGTTTATAGGCGATGTGGGCCGGCCCGACCTGGCGCAGAAAGCTGCACACATGACTCAGGAACAACTGGCTGGTACACTCTTCGACTCACTGCGCAATAAGCTAATGAGCCTGCCAGATGATGTGATCGTATATCCGGCACACGGTGCTGGCAGCGCTTGTGGAAAGAATATGAGCAAGGAAACGAGCGATACCCTGGGCCACCAGAAGCAGCATAACTATGCATTGCGTGCGGATATGACACGCGATGAATTCATCAAAGAAGTGATTACCGGCCTCATGCCGCCTCCGTCTTACTTCCCGCAGAATGTGGCTATGAATAAGCAAGGGTATGATAGCATAGATACAGTGCTGAAGCGCGGCCTGCAGGCCCTTTCGCCGGAAGCATTTGAGGCAGCAGCCAATGAAACAGGTGCTATAGTGCTGGATACGCGCGATGCACAGGTGTTCGCAAAGGGATTTATTCCTAATTCTATCAACATTGGTATAGACGGAAGTTTTGCACCATGGGTAGGCGCACTGATACCGGATGTGAAACAGCAAATTCTGATCGTGGCCGAACCGGGTCGCGAAACAGAAGTTGTTACAAGGCTCTCCCGCGTGGGTTATGACCATTCTATAGGTTTCCTGGCTGGTGGCTTTGAAGCATGGAAAAATGCAGGAAAGGAAACGGACAGTATTCTGTCTATCTCTGCAGGCGAACTTGCGGACAAGATGAACCATGGTGACCTGAACATACTGGACGTGCGTAAGAAGAGTGAATATCTAAGCGAGCACATTATTGATGCCGTGAATGCACCGCTTGACTATGTGAACGACAGCATGACGCTGGTAGACAAAGACAAGACATATTATGTACATTGTGCAGGTGGATACAGGAGTATGGTATTCATATCCATACTCAAAGCAAGAGGATATGACAACCTGGTGGACGTGAAGGGTGGTTTCAAGGAGATAAAAGCAAATGGAGGGTTCCCGGTTACGGAATATGTATGCCCTACCACGCTCCTCTAACAGGCGATTGATTTTTGATTGAAGTATTTAGTTGCAATATTGTTTTCGGTCGGCCTCAGTTTTGGCGCGCATGCCTTCTACAGCAATGCATGGGGGCGCGCCACACTGAGGCTGCCGCTTACTGACAAATGGACAACGGACGCAGAGGTGCAGTACCGCCGCCAGAGCGGATTTGAGGGCGCTACGCCGTTCGACTATCCATTGCTGCTCTCTTTCAGGCAGTGGGCTCATTATCGGTTCCCGTCCAGGAGGGTCACGGTGTCGCTTTCTCCATTCGCATGGTTCAGGGCAAACCCCACTATTCGCAAAAGCGCTGACTATGATGCACCCACAAGTGATGAGTATCGGTTTTCCGCAGCCATTGCCGGCGAGGCTCGCTTCGCATCCAAATTGGGGATCGAATATCGCACCGCGTTCGAATACCGGCTGCTCACAGGGCAGGATATCGTAAGGGTCCGCGAACGCCTTTCGTTCAAATACAAGATCACCGACAAATGGATGTTGACACCTGCAGCTGAGTTGTTCCTGAACGGCACCAGCGTGGATAGAAACCACGTCTTTGATCAGTGGCGTGCCACTGCCGATCTGTCGCACGAGATGTTGGGTAACCGGCTTTCGGCCTCCGTAGGCTACATGTACCTGTCGCGCTTGCCGGGTTCTTCTTCCAAAACGGTTGCCGAGAGCGACCTTGTGGTGAAGCTGCTATATAATCTGAAACGTGGGGGGCACTAACGTTTTTCCTGGCACAGCTCCACCAGTACTCCGTTTGTGGTCTTTGGGTGCAGGAAGCACACCAGCTTATTGTCGGCCCCGTTTTTAGGTGTTTCGTTCAGTAATTCAAAGCCAAGTGCAGCCAGTCGCTTCATTTCAGCCTCAATATTCTCCACTTCAAAGGCCACGTGGTGTATGCCTTCACCCTTCTTTGCTATGAATTTGGCAATCGGGCTGTTTTCGTTTGTGGCTTCCAGCAGCTCTATCTTGTTGGGCCCCGTAGCGAAGAAAGCCGTGCTTACGCCCTCAGTTTCCACCACTTCGGTCTTGTAGCATGGGGTGTTCAGCAATTGCTCATACAGGGCAATCGATGCCTTCAGGTCCTTAACCGCTATACCAAGGTGCTCAATTCTTACCATATGTGATAGTTTTTGCGAATAGCTGCATAGGCGCTCAAAAGCCTTGCACAGCCGGTAAAGTTATCGATTTGACGTAATTTTGCCTGAATCCCTCACCGGGAAACCAAATTGTATGGAATTAAAACTGCCAATATATTTAGACAATAACGCCACCACTCCTATGGACCCACGAGTGCTGGACGCGATGATACCTTACTTCACCGAAAAATTCGGTAACGCTGCCAGCCGTAATCACTCGTTTGGCTGGGTGGCAGAAGATGCGGTTGATTATGCCCGTGAGCAGGTTGCAAAGCTCATCGGCGCCGACCCAAAAGAGATAATCTTCACTTCTGGGGCTACAGAAGCCGACAACCTGGCCATAAAGGGTGTTTATGAAATGTACTCCTCCAAGGGAAACCATATCATCACCTGCACTACCGAGCACAAAGCTGTGCTGGATACCTGCAAGCACATAGAGAAGACAGGCGGTTCAGTTACTTACCTGGAGGTTGCTGCTGATGGTCTTATAGACCTCGCAGCGCTGGAGGCGGCTATCACTGATAAGACGATCCTTATCGCCATCATGTATGGCAATAACGAGATAGGCGTTATTCAGCCTATCCGCGAGATCAGCAAAATTGCCCGCAAGCACGGTGTATTGTTCTTTACAGATGCTACGCAGGCAGTGGGTAAAATACCTGTGGACGTAAATGCAGACGGCATAGACCTGATGGCATTCAGCGGTCACAAGATGTACGGACCTAAGGGTGTAGGTGCGCTTTATGTGCGCCGTAAAAACCCAAGGGTAAAGGTAACAGCACAGATGGACGGCGGCGGCCACGAACGCGGCATGCGCAGCGGCACGCTCAATGTTCCGGGCATAGTAGGCTTCGGCATGGCGTGTGAGATAGCGATGAAGGAAATGGAGGAAGAAGGCAAGCGCCTCAGCAAGATGCGCGACCGCCTGGAGAATGCACTGCTGGAACTGGAAGAAGCATATGTGAACGGTAACCGTGAACACAGGCTGCCACATACCTGCAACATATCGTTTAAGTATGTGGAGGGTGAAGGCCTGATGATGGGCTTCAACAAGAACATAGCACTGTCAAGTGGTTCTGCATGTACATCTGCATCACTGGAGCCTTCTTATGTACTGAAGGCGTTGGGCCTGGGCGACGACCTCGCACACAGCTCTCTGCGCTTCGGCCTGGGCAGGTTCACTACCGATGCTCAGATCGACTATACCATTGAGGCCATAAAGAGCACAGTGTTGAAGCTGCGCGAAATGAGCCCGCTTTGGGAAATGTTTAAAGAAGGCATTGATCTCAATGCTATTGAGTGGGCGCACCACTAAATAATTCGGCAATTCGACGATTTGGCAATTAGCCAATGAGTCTATGCCGGAACAAGAAAATAGAACGGGCAATTGTCAAATTGTCTCATTATCAAATTGTCAAATTAACAACCATGGCATATTCAGAAAAAGTAATTGACCACTATTCTAATCCTAAGAATGTTGGTACGCTAGATAAAGGAAAAGTAAACGTAGGTACAGGACTTGTTGGTGCACCTGAGTGTGGCGACGTAATGCGCCTGCAGATAGAGGTAGATGAGCAGAGCGGTGTTATTAGCGACGCAAAGTTCAAAACCTTTGGCTGTGGCTCTGCTATCGCATCTTCTTCCTTGGCTACAGAGTGGCTCAAGGGAAAGACCATAGACCAGGCTCTTTCTATAGACAACATGGACATCGTAGAAGAGCTGAACCTGCCACCGGTAAAGATTCACTGCTCAGTACTGGCAGAAGACGCAATAAAGGCGGCTATCAACGACTACCGTGTTAAGAACGGTCTTCCTGAACTGGAACTGGAAAAGAAAGCACACTAAATTTCATGTGGTTTATGTCGCAGGGCCCTCCTGGCCTTGCGATGTAAAACCGCGGATAGCCCTAACCGAGGTAGAAAAGCAGTATGTATAAGTTGTAGCGGTTAACGAGATTATAGAGGAAGACAGAAACTAATTACAAACGACTATCTACTAATTACCGAATAAAATGATTTACGTAAGTGACAGAGCAAAACAGAAAGTAGACCAGCTGAAGCGTGATGCTGAGCTGGGCGACGACTACTTCCTGCGCGTAAGCGTAGTTGGGGGCGGCTGTTCCGGCCTGTCCTACAAGCTTGATTTCGACAACGAAGCACAGCCCAAAGACCAGGTGTTCGAAGACCAGGGAGTAAAGGTTGTTACCGACCTGAAGAGCTTCCTGTATCTCTGCGATACCACCCTCGATTTTTCCGACGGTCTCAACGGCAAAGGCTTTCACTTCAGCAACCCCAACGCCAGCCGTAGCTGCGGCTGCGGTGATAGCTTTGCGGTGTAAAGCGTGACAACATTCAATTAAAAAAGCGGGTAAGATACTTACCCGCTTTTTTTTACTACTTGAAATATCTCTTACACCAACCCCCTCACTTTCTCAATCACCGCCTGCAGCCCTCCTACATCCTGCCCACCTGCGGTGGCCAGTGTCTTCTGTCCGCCACCACCGCCTTTTACTAATGGCGCTACGTGTTCCTTTATGATTTTGCCGGCGTCCAGTCCGCGTGCAGCGTTTACTTTCTCGTCTACACCCACTGCTACAAATGCCTTGCCATCTATGTTGGCACACAGCACTATCACGTGGTCGTTTAGATGGCTCTTCAGGTCCATACACAGTTTCTTCAGTGCATCGGCACTGCTTACATTCACCATCTGCCCTATAAAGGATACCTGGTTGATGATCTCATCCTTCGTCAGCAGTTCATTGCGTATACCCACAAGCTGGCGTGCTTCAAGCGCCTCCACATGTTTCTCTAATTGGCCCTTTTCTTCCTGCAGCTTGGCTATTGCCTTTACAGGGTCTTTAGCATTTTTTAGCTGAGCCCCTATCTCTGCTATCAGTTGCAGTTGCTCGTAGATGTAGTCTTGAGCAGCCTTTCCGCTCACTGCCTCCATACGGCGCACGCCCGCTGCTACTGCCGCCTCGCTCGTTATCTTAAAGAAACCAAGCTGGCCTGTGGATCCCACGTGTGTACCACCACACAGTTCAATAGAGTACTCAGGGTCCATTATTACTACACGTACTGTTGTGCCATACTTCTCACCAAAGAGTGCCATAGCGCCCATTGCCACGGCTTCGTCCTTGCTCATGCTCTTTATCACCACCGGCACATTCTCGCGTATCTTGTTATTCACTATTGCCTCTATCTGCATTATCTCTTCGTCGGTCACTTTTGCAAAGTGCGAGAAGTCAAAGCGCAGATGCTCCTCATTTACCAGCGAGCCCTTCTGTGCTACGTGTGTGCCCAGCACCTGGCGCAGCGCAGCATGCAGCAGGTGTGTGGCGCTGTGGTGCACCTCGGTAAGGCAGCGTTTCTGCACGTCTACCTTGGCGTGTACCGGCGCATTTATATTCTCAGGTAGCACTTCTGTGAAGTGAATGATCATACCATCCTCCTTCTTCGTGTCCACCACTTCTACACTTTCATTCGGGAATACCAGTTCACCGGTGTCACCTACCTGTCCACCGCTTTCAGCGTAGAATGGAGTCACATCCAGCACCAGTTGGTAAGATACCTTACCCTTTGCGCTCACCCGGCGATACTTGGTCACGAATGCATCGGCATACAGATTGTCATAGCCTACAAACTTCGACGCATCACCATCGCGCAACACCACCCAGTCGTCAGTGTCCAGCGCGGTGGCTGCACGGCTCCGTGTTTTCTGTTGCTGCAGTTCTGCGTCAAACACAGCTTCATCCACATGCAGGCCCTGCTCACTGCCTATCAGGCGTGTCAGGTCTATTGGGAAGCCATAAGTATCATACAGTTCAAATGCAGCCTTGCCATCAATCGTTTGTGTATTACGGCTTTTGGTGTCGTTGATGATGTCATCTATCTTTTTCAGCCCTTTATCTAATGTGCGCAGGAAGGCTTCTTCCTCTTCTTTCACCACGCGGCTCACCAGGTCTATCTGCTTGTGCAGCTCGGGGAACACATCTTCAAACTGTTTTGCCAGCACCGGCATCAACTGGTGGAGCAATGGCTGCTTAAAGTCGAGGTAGGAGTAGTAGTAGCGTACAGCACGGCGCAATATGCGGCGTATCACATAGCCCGCACCCGTGTTTGATGGCAATTGACCATCAGCAATAGTAAATCCTATAGCACGTATATGGTCGCTCAGCACGCGAAAGGCGATATCCTGCTTGCTATCGGTGTAGCCATATTTCTTACCGGAGATGTTCTCTATTGCAGAAATTGTGCCGGTAAAAAGATCAGTATCGTAGTTGCTCTGCTTGCACTGCAGCACACGTACTAAGCGCTCCAGCCCCATACCCGTGTCTACGTGCTTTGCAGGCAGCTGCTCCAGCGAGCCATCTTTCAGCCTGTTAAACTGCATAAACACATTGTTCCATATTTCTATCACTTGCGGGTGGTCTGCATTCACCAGTTCTTTACCTGGTTGTTGTTGCTTTTCGGCGTCAGTGCGACAGTCCACATGTATCTCCGAGCACGGGCCGCATGGGCCTGTATCGCCCATTTCCCAGAAGTTGTCCTTCTTGCTGCCCATCAGTATGCGGTCTTCTGCTATGTGCTGCTTCCAGAAGTCATACGCCTCCTGGTCCATAGGAAGGTTCTCTGCCGCGTCTCCGCCAAAGACTGTTACGTACAGGTTCTCTTTCGCTATGCCATACACTACTGTCAGCAGTTCCCAGCTCCACTCTATAGCCTCCTTCTTAAAGTAATCACCAAAGCTCCAGTTGCCCAGCATCTCAAACATGGTGTGGTGGTAGGTATCTACACCCACTTCCTCCAGGTCATTATGTTTGCCGCTCACGCGCAGGCACTTCTGTGTGTCTGCTATGCGGTTGCACACAGGCGTGCCATTTCCCAGGAAAAGGTCTTTAAACTGATTCATACCCGCATTGGTAAAAAGCAGGGTAGGGTCGTTCTTCACCACTATAGGTGCAGATGGTACTATCTCATGTCCTTTACTGCGAAAAAAATCCAGGAACTGTCGGCGTATCTCGTTGGCTGTAAGCATTATGATATCTCTGAAATTATATAGCCTGCAAAACTAATGGAAAAGACGGAAGGAAAGGAGGGGCCGCCAGAAGATGAAAGTGATTGGTTATTTGTAAATTCGTAAGAGTCATGAAATACGATTTGCCAAATGGACAGGGAGAGATTTTGCCGAATAAGTTGGGTCTTAAGTCTGCCGAAGAACTGGCATTGGCGGAATTCGAGGGATTTGTTTTGGCTGAAATTAAGTTAACCGAACAACTCACTCCAAAGACGGTATTTAACTGTGCTTACATTTGTAAGATACATAGGCTTGCGCTCGGGCATGTATACGGGTTTGCAGGCAAGTATCGAACGGTAAACATGTCGAAAGGCGGATTTCCATTTCCGGCTGCGATGTATCTGGAACAAACTATGTCTTTATTTGAGGACGAAGTGCTAGCTAAAGTTCCCTCCCGATATGATGATAGGGAATCCTTGATGACGAGCATAGCTATTATTCATGCAGAATTACTGTTTATTCACCCATTTCGTGAGGGCAATGGCAGAACTGCCCGTGTACTTGCCAATCTCATGGCCAGACAACAAGGCTTTGGATCATTGAACTTTTCAGAGATAGCAGGAACAAAATTTCAAGAATATGTGCATGCTATTCAGAATGCAGCACACAAAAATTATACTCCGATGATTGAGTTTATCCGCGAGATTTTTCCAGTTTAACTTCTATCTTCTTGAAAATGTCAGTAGCTGCATCGCGAGGTATATCTATTCCCTCGATCTTGAATGATGCTATGGCAGACTCAAGAATCTCAAGGCGAATTTCCTTTTTTGATTTGCGTAGTCTGGATTTCATATCTCAAAGATACGAAATTGTCGCGAGGTGTAATTACATACATTAACTTTATAAGATGCAATTCACCGCCTCCGGCCGCCACAACCGCACCTTTGAGATCAAGGGTGCCACCGGCGATGTCCTTGCTACGCTCGACTATCCTACCTGGCACGCCCCCCGCCGTGCCATCATTACATATGGTGGCACGGCATGGGAAACAGTGATACGTGGTTTTTTCAGGAAAGGTATGGACATTAAGTCTGGCGACCAGGTTATTGGCTCCATGCGCTTTGCCGGTTTCGGCCGTATGAAAATTGAATTTGCCGATGGGCGTCAGTATACTTTCAAACGGGTTGGCTTTCTGAATGGTTATATGGCACTGATCACCGATAGCAGCCAGGAAATAGTAAAGATCAGGCAGGTGAATCGATGGGCATTCTTTCGATTTACATTCAATATTGAAACGGATGATAACTATAGGGAGGCAAACGATCCGGCATTATTGCTGCTGCTGATATTTTGCATCAACTATTTGCGGGCAATAGCCTACACCTCTTAGAGCTGAATGCCAAAAGTTCCGTTTACCTCCAGAACCGAGCCGGGGCCCGACACATAGAAAAGACGGTGGTATATCTTGTCCTCCTCGGCCAGGCCCATGTAGGTACCCTTTAGTCCGGCCCGAACAGAAATAAAGAAGATCCCTTTTTGGTAGCGCCGGCCATATCCCGAAGAAAGGCCTAAATAGTCATATACCAGCGTTTCGAATGATGTAGGTAATCCGAGCGATTCGAATTTCTCAGGTTGGTAGAGCGACTCGCCTGAAAGCACCCGCATGTACACAAAATTCTCGTAGGCCCAGAGGTTCTTTTGGTGTCGCCACTGATTCCTCATATACAACTTAAACCCAAAATCGCTGGATTTTCCCTTATACACACCTACATTCCAAAACCTGTTGACACAGTATGCCCACCTGCCCCGGCGATATTCTACTCCGAATCCATATTTAGAATTCACACTAGTGGGATTTGTGAGCGTAAGTGCCGCAGAGTATGGGCGAATGCGCGACCTGAAGAAGTTAAGGCTGGCCTGGCCCCAGGTCAGTTGCGCTGCAAAGAGAAGTAGAGCAGCAAGGATATATTTTTTCAGATAAGATGACACAGGGCGCAAAAATATAAAACATTACGAATAATAGAAATTTCTTCTCCTCTTTTTTACAGAATGTTAAAGTGAGTGCAAACTACCCTATGGGTTATGGAACGGCACCTGATTTGTATCTACATAATAAAGCATAGAGGTAACTTTGCAAAAAAGAATAAACTGATGAACCTGGATGAACGAATGACCGAAAGCAGGACCTATAAATCCTTCCGTACCAGTCTTGACATGGCCATGGGGGCAATTTATGTTATCGTGGGAGTTGTCCTTTTTACCATGCATTACTTCGGTACTGTGGAGCTCTCAGCTACTACGGCTTATGTGCTGGGAACCGTCATGCTGCTCTATGGCGCCTTTCGTCTCTATCGGGGCATAATAGTTCTTTTCCGCAAAAGTCCACGCACAGGACGTTGACGATAAGCCCGACAGCCACACAAGGTTACGTATAAGAAAACGTCTATCCGGCTTCGTCATAAGAGGCTGTAAATGGCTCCCGGACAACCATATGCTGAAAATTAGCAATGTCTGTTAAATAATTGTTAGAAGAAATATCTGGGTTTACATTCAGTAGATTATTGAGTAAAATTGCGCTCCCTATGGGTAAAATGAGGTCTTTCCTGGTTCTGAGCTTTGGCTTGTTGCTGGCGTCTTGCGACGACCGGCCGGCCCATCCTGATTCGTTAGGAAAAGGGGAAATTGACATTTCCGTTGATGAAACGTTTCGCCCGGTAATGGAACAGCAGGGTACTGTTTTTGATAGCAGTTTCCCCGATGCCAAAGTCCATATCCATTACAAGCCCGAATCGGAGTGCTTCAAAGACTATTTTGAGAAGAAAGCCCGCCTCATTCTGGTTACCCGCGATCTGTCCGACAAGGAAAAAGCTGCATGCAAAGACCGTCAGATTTATCCTACTACACTCCCCCTGGCACGCGATGCTGTGGCAGTGATCGTCAATAAGGAGTCTGCAGACACGCTCATGGATATGCTAATGCTTAAGGGCATACTCACAGGGCAGTATAGCAAAAAGTACACAGTTGTGTTCGATGATGCTGCGTCCAGTACCGTGAGGTTTGTAAACGATTCCATATTGCGTGGCGAAAAGCTGGGCGCAAACGTATTTGCAGCAAAGGGCAATAATGAAGTAGTAGATTACGTTCAGAAGAATCCCGATGCTATTGGTTTTGTGGGCCTCGGTTATGTCAGCGATTCTGCCGACCCTAATAATACCGGTGCATTTATTAATAGTGTAAAGGTGGTGGGCTTGAAGAATGAGAAAACAGGAGAATTCCTGCAGCCATACCAGGCATATATAGCGTTGAAGACATATCCCCTTACGCGCAATGTCTATTACATAAACAGTGAAAGCTACCCTGGCCTGGGCACAGGCTTTGCCAACTTCCTGGCACAGCAGCGCGGGCAGTTAATATTTTTCCATGCACACATGTTTCCCGTTCGCTCAGAAATGGTGATAAGGGAGGCTCAGATAAATAACAAGTAATTTTCTAAACAGTAAAAAAGGTACACTGTACCGAAAGAGTAAACAATGAAAAGAATAGTGACCATGCTGGCTTTCGTAGCTTCCGCTTTCGTTGCCGGCGCACAAGATGCCGCTGTAAAAAATGGTATAAAGCTTTACAACTACAAAAAGTACAAATCGGCTGAGGCAGCGCTGGCGCCCAATGCCGACAAAGACCCGCTGGCTAACTACTACCTGGGACTTGCTGAACTTGAAATGGGCAACCTGGACCAGGCAGCAGCACGCTTTGCCAAGTTTCCTGAAGATCCTGCAAATATCTCTGGAACCGCGCGTATAGCCTTTGAAAAGAAAGACGCAGCTACCGGAAATAAGATATCAAAAGACCTTGCAGCAAAGGCAAAGAAGAAAGACTGGATTCAGCTTAAATACGCTGCTGATGCAATTGCCTATACCGAGGGCGGCGACTACAACCAGGCGGCTGCATGGTACAAAGATGCCCTTACTAAGGCGCCCGATGCAGAGAAAGCTCCTCTGCACATTGGCCTGGGCGATGTGATGCGCAAGGTGCCCGGCGGTGGTGGTGAAGCCATGACCAACTATGAGATGGTTACGGACAAGGATAAGACCAACTCGCTCGCATTCACCCGCATAGGCGACCTGTGGTACGATGCCCGCAACTACCAGAGCGCGCTCGACAACTATGCCCGTGCAAAGGATGCTGACAATACAAACCCGTTGCCTTACAAGTCGCTGGCTAATGCCTACTCGCGTTCAGGTAAGTATAAGCTGGCATTGCAGAACCTCGAGGAGTACCTGTCTCACTCAGACAATTCAACACAAGACCAACTGGAGTATGCACGTACCCTGTACCAGGCACAGAGCTATTGCGATGCGGCTAAGCAGGCCAAAAAGCTCCTTGGCGGGCAGAACACACCTGCAAATGTTACTGAGCTTACCGGTATCCTTGGTTTCTCACAGGCAAACTGTGGCGACTCTGTGGAAGCTGCCAACACCATCCGCAGGTACCTTGGTATGCAGGACCCCAAGAAGATTACTCCCGGTGCATACATCGAATTTGGTAAGCTGTTTATGAAGCTCGACCAGCTCGATTCTGCCGGCGTTTATTACCAGAAGGGTGTTTCTGGCGACACATCCAGCAACAAGTCTGATGTGCTGCGCGAAGTGGCCGAGGCGTTCAAGTCTAAGAAAGATTATTGTAAGTCAGCAGAGTGGTATGACATCCTTGTTAAAGGCAATCCTGCTACACAGCCGCTGGATTATTTCTGGAGGGGCTACATGTACTACTATTGCAACGACCTCAACAAGTCTGTAAAGGCATTTGAAGAATTCGAAGCAAAATATGCCGACCAGCCATCTGCTTACTACTGGCATGCACGCGCGCTTGCGGCTATCGACTCAGACGCTGTTACCGGTACAGCCGTTCCCGTGTTCACAAAGTGGCTCGACCTCGTAGGCCCTACATATGACAAGAAGAACGACATGAAGATCGCCTATTCTTACCTGTTGCTGAATGCATACAAGACAGACAACAAGGACAACATGAAGCTCTACATTGACAAGATCCGCGCCATAGAACCAACAAACGACCTGGCTAAGCAGATAGAAGACGCAATGAAAGCGGGCAAGAAAGCGCCTGCCAAGAAAAGTTAGCGCAATACTGCACACCATTCATACAGGGGCTGTCTCACCAGGGACAGCCCCTTTCATTTATCCGGCTCGTCATTGCGCGGAGCAAAGCAAAGCCCTGTGCGCAAGCTGCGACAAAGCCCGCCTGTTCGGGCAGGCAATCTCGCGGCAAACAGGGAATTGGCAACCCACTGCCACATGCAAGATGGCAGTTTGCAACTGCCAGTCATACGCTAACATGAGTACCATCTGCACCTAGTCACATTTGCACATTGTACACTGGCGCAGGTTTGGCGCGTAGCCCTGTGCCCTTGCCAACCTGTGCCTCACGATAGGTGGCAGTTTACAACTGCCAGATAAGGGAGCCGTTTGCGAATTGCCCGATTTCATTCACACTGGCGCGGTATTAGAAATGCACACACAACGATGTTGTTGCGGCAGGGCTTGTGGCAACATAGCCTCCATCTCCGGTAGGGTATATTGCAGTCTCGGTTTTGTAAGTTTTGACCTCAATTCGCCATAACACATGTTCTGTTATGTAGTAATCGAAATTGGCTGAGATGCCAAGCGTACGAAATCCGCCGGGTATGCCGGTCACTACTATCACGCTGCTGTCGTCCTGGTAGTACTCGCCCCTCGCCGCCAGTGCCCACTTACCGCCGGATTTGTATTGTATAATGAGGCATGTACCCATCCAGTTGTTCCATGTGGCAGAGCCCTTTGCCCTCTGTTCCATACCATAGTCAATTCCTGCTGTCAGGCTCACTTTGGAGGTTAGCTGAATTGTACCATATAGGTTATGAAAGGTTCTGTACTTTTTCAGACTGTCAGGCTGTTCATTACCTGCAAAGGTGCTGTAGTTCAGGATCAGCTTGTCAGTTGGCGAATAGGTGATCTGGCTGCCCGCACCCATCGTTGTGTTGCCGGCGGGTCTTTGTATACGCTGCCATCCATTCAGCAGCAGCGCAGCAAAATACCATTTCTTATTTGCCGGACTATACGACATCCTTGCGCCGCTTTCGTAGTAGGGTGAGTGCTCCGCTACCAGGCTACGGGTCAGGGTTTTGCAATCCGTTGCAATTGCACTCTCAAACCCAATGTGCGACGGCAGCACCCCGGCATCAAGCCACAGATCTTGGCGCTGCGATAGCTTCACGCCTATATTCGCTTCGTAAATGTTTTTCAGCACCCCCGGCTCTGCGGCATACACGGCATTCATGTAGGTGCCTGCAGCAAGGGCCACGTTTGCTCTTGCGCGCCGATGAGAATATGTCCCCTTCAGAAACGCCAGGTTCACATTGATCTCATTGTTCCTGTTGTGTGTATAGACAAAGGGCGGCCGTTCATTGCTCTTTGGCCGGTTAAAGTCGAAGCCATAGTACACCTCGCCATAGCCGGAGAAGGAAATTGCATGTTCATGCGCTTTTTCCTCAGTTTGCGCACTACAGCAAAATGCAAGCACGACAACAACACAAGAAGTGATTGCCTTCTTCGCAAGTCCATTGAATGTGGACATAGCTTTTTGCACGGAATGGTATATCCTGTTTAGAATGGCTATTTCCCTTTTGTTTGTTTTTTCACCTTATAACTTCTCAGTAGGCCATACTCTGTGTACAGGTTCACAGAATCGGCCTGGCCGTTTCTATAAATAGTTTCCTTCAGGGTTGGGTTTAGGATCGACTCTTCAGTCCTTTCCAATACCCCATTGTCGTCATAGAAATATTCCTTTGTCTCCCCGGTGCGCATATCCTCCTTGTATTGTTCCTCCATTCGAAGTTTTCCGTCTGGGTAGTAACGTCTAATTTTTCCCTCCATTTGATCATTCTTGTATAGGCCCTCAGATTCCAGGTAGTGATCGCCATAACATGGATATGACTTGAAGGGGCCCTCCTTTTTGCTTTGCTTGTAAGTGTATATCGCGGAAACCAGGTCAGTGTCTTCGCAGTACTCTATCCATTTTCCCTCATATTTGTCGTATAGAAAGTCTACTGTCCGGGCCCTTCTATGGGTAAGCGAGTCAAACTCTATAACCAAAGTGCGTTTGTCAACCGAGTCGAAATGCACGACAATAGAACTGGTGTCGCCGCGTATCCCACTTCGAAAGTAGGTGTATACGGTACCCACCTGGATCCCATTGTAAAAGTCTCCTTCAATAATGAGATTTCCGGTGCTGTCTTCATATTCCAAATAATGCCCATGATCAACGTCCTTCCTGAAGTGGCGGATAATGCGCGTTTGGCCGGATGGGTAGTATACGATCCATTCTCCGTCTGCCATACTGTTATGCATGTTGCCAACCGCCACCAGCTTCTGTGTAGAGTGTTCCCATTTCGTACTGCGGCCTTCACCCTCTCCTTTTACATAGTGTACTGAGTCATCAACGAAAAGGTCGTCGCAAGGTCTGTTGTATGCTACCCAGTCACCATCTTGTTTGCCATTTACATAAGGGCCTTCCATCGTTTTATTCGCGGCAGAATCGTAGATAATGAAGTAGCCATGCTCAACATTCATTTCACGGTCCAGGTAGCTGCCCGTCGACTGCAGCACGTGATTGCGGTGATAATCTCTGACATGGTAGAGGCCATCCCGTTCTTCTACAAATCTATAGTATACATACTTGGTTCTGTCTGTAGTTACTTTTGAGTCCTCGTCAAGAAATACGGTGTCTTTCTGTGCCTGACATAGAGTGGACATAATACAACACACAACAAGGGGGAGTAACTTTTTCATACCTAAAAGTAGCAATTCACCGGAACAAACGTTTGATTGCCAACATATGTCATAGCGAACCTATCCACCTCAAAATTTCTCAAATCCTTCATTTTACATTCTGCGGCATCATTACTACCTTCGGAAAGATCGCCCCCTTTTATGTTGAAAGCACACCATATACTGCTCCTCTGCCTCCTGCCTCTGCTGGCTGCCTCGTGTGGTAGCAGTGACGAAAAAGGCAAAAAGAAAAAGAACGACTTTGGGAGTATGACGGTGCGCATAGCACGGAAGTCCTCTATCGAAGAATATCCTAAAGTGCCCGGTGAAGATATTCTTAGGGGGCAGTCTGCTAACCTGCTCTATGGTGAGCTGCAAAGCAGGTATGCACAGCAGCTCATAGCATTGAAGGCGGCGGTGGATGAGGACCATGCCAAACTAATGGTAGTGGTGATGACACCTGAGGTGGGCAAGTTTGCTTCCTATGCTAATTCTTACGGAATTCCTTATATCGTTCAGATTTGTGCCAACCAGGGTATAGATTGCATCGACATCACCCCCGACATTTCCGAGTGGACGTCGGTAAACGATCCTAATCGCGCACCTGTGGGCGGTGGCTGGTCGCGGGCGGGTGCTACATTTTGTGCCCAGATGCTCGCAGGTGTGCTTGTAAAGTATGACGATTACCACAACTCGGTCTCATTTCCCGCCGGTGACCGTCCGGAGACGTTCGGTGATCTGACACCTGAAAGCGAACAGACTGATGATGTGGCGACAAAAAAGCCACTTGAAGAAGGAGAGCGACCCAATTCAAAATTCACGGTGAATAAGCAGGGCCTGCGCATGTTTCACTCTGTTACATTCCCTAAGACACGCCAACGCATTCTCTTTCTTGGTGATTCCCGGATTCTCAATCCGTTTATCGACGACGACTATACCATTACCCAGCAATTGCAGATGCGCTATCCGGATAAGGAAATGCTGAATGCCGGTCATTCCTCCTATACAATGGAGGACTACCTCTCGCTATACCGTGAAAAGGGTCGTTATACCGAGCCCGACATCGTGATAGTATGTACCAATGGAGGCGACATTCTCGACGAATATTTCTCCCAGCGAAACCGTTACTCGCGAGATGAAAAGGTATATCGCCCCACAGAGCAGGAACGCCGCTACTATTATCAGGCGACGGGGAAAAACTAAAGTATATGGACCAGCAACTTGAAGATCTGAAGTACCCCATTGGGCGCTATGAGCCGCCAACCGGCTACACACAGAAAGATATGGAAGAGTGGATAGCCATCCTCTCTGCGCTCCCCTCCTGGATGGACGGGTGTATCGAAAACCTGGACCACGATCAGCTTCGTGTGCCATACCGCGAGGGCGGCTGGAGTATCCAGCAGTTGATACATCACCTGGCGGATAGCCATATGAACGCCTATATCCGCGTAAAGCTTACGTTGACTGAAGACAATCCTACCGTTAAGCCTTATGACCAGGACTCCTGGGCCCTACTGCCCGACGTCGAGGCCATACCGGTAAATGTGTCCGTGACATTACTGCACGCGCTGCACCGCCGATGGGTGTCAGTGCTACAGCAGGTCGATGCCGCCGCGCTCCGGCGCACCTATTATCACCCGGAGTACAAGCGAAGCTTTCCTCTTTGGGAACTGGTGGCACTCTACGCATGGCACAGCCGTCACCATTTCGCACAAATAATGGCACTGCGCGACCGCATGGGGTGGGGGCACTAGCATATTTGCCCGTTCACCAATATGTGCTATTTTTGAAATGGCTTGTTAATGCCCGAGTTTCAAGGGAGATTATTGGCCCGGCGCATTACCTTCGTCGAAAATGTAAAAAGTTTACAACTAATGCAGTCTAATATGCAGCATTTTCTCTTTCTCCACAGCATTCTACGCTATTTTATACTCGCATTCGCGCTGGCCGTTTCCGCGCTCAGCCTGGTAGGCATGATGGGTAAGAAAGAATTCCGAAAATCGCATAAGCAACTGGCATTGGGCCTTATGATATTCTGCGATATTCAGTTGCTGCTCGGAATAGTACTCTATTACCAAAAGATCATTGCTAGTGGTGTACTCTCTGCCGGAAACGTAATGAAGGACACCTATTCCCGCTTTTATGCCGTAGAGCACAGCGTGTCTATGGTCATTGCAATAGTGCTGGTGCATGTGGGCTACTCAGTAACCAAGAAAAATATGGATGCCGACCGCAAATTCAAGCGTCTTTTCTGGTGCTCGTTTATTGCTCTGGGCATTTTCATGGCTATGATTCCCTGGGAGGGCAAGCAGGTTGTGGGCCGCCCCAACATTCCCCACATGATGCCCTGATAATGTTCAGAAAGCTTCTTCAGCCCATTTACACCACTTACGTTATCGTCACGTTCATAGCAGGCCTGCTTATCACGTTTCCGGTGTTTGTGTTGCTGGCATTGCCCAATAAGTCCTCCACGCGTCGGGTCATCTATCGCATTGTAAAAGTCTGGGCTACTTTCTGGTTGTGGATCATCGGTATGCCGCTGAGGGTAAGTGGGGCAAAACCCGGCGGGGGCAGGCATGTTGTTGTTGCCAATCACATCTCCTACATGGATACGGTGGTGCTGTTTCCGGCATTGCCCCGCTACTTTCGCCCGCTAGGGAAGAAGGAGATGGCTAAGATTCCCATTTTTGGCTTCCTATATAAGCAGGTAGGCATTATGGTAGACCGTAGCAGCCCGTATAGCCGGGCAAAGAGTATGCGGCTTATGTGGCGCATGCTGCGCAATGAAAGCGATATACTCATCTTTCCCGAGGGCACGTTCAATGAAACGGGAACGCTGATGAAAGACCTTTATGATGGCGCCTTTCGTCTTGCCATCAATACACAGACCCCTGTTTTGCCGGTTGTTTTTCCCGATACTGTGCACCGCTGGCATTACAGCGCCTGGTGGAAGGTGTGGCCAGGCATAAACCGTGCTATTTTACTGCCGGAGGTGCCGGTGAAAGGATTGACTATGGACGACCTTCCTGCCCTGAAACAAAGAGTAAAAGAAATGATGTGTGCAGAGTTGGCTAAATACTCATATCCCTAGTTCAGCATACGGATGCTTAAATAAATGATACTAGCCAGCGACACTGAAAGTATAAAAATGATGGTGACCGTATTTATCAGCTTCTCTGTATTCATAATCCCTTCGACGTTGATCCTGTTGCTCCTTTCAAAACTACCTCAATAATCGCGCCGCACCCCGTTTGCCTCACTTATAATAACGTTAAAACGGCGTTGAGCAGCACATTTACTTATTCGCAGTTTTAACAATTTTTCCATCAGGCAGCTATTATATTTGCGCACTAATACAATTATATGCGACATTTTTTTGCCATTACTGCCATCCTGTTGTTTTCGTCTATAGGCCTGCATGCGCAGAATGAGCAGTCGCATTTTGTTAATGTGGCTAACGTTGACTCTCTGCCTCAGATAGTTAAGCCAGCCCGCGATTTTGTCTTACTCCAGTTTGGCTACACCAATTGGCAGTCGAGCACAAATGACTCCCTGGCACTTTTACCAAAAACAAAGCCATTCGCATACACGCTCAATGCTTTCCTCTGCTACGACTTCCCTATCAAGAAGACCAAAATGAGCTTTGCAACGGGCCTGGGCATACACACCTCAGTTACTTATCTCAATAAGCAGCAACTATCAGTAGACGATACTGGTACTAATGGCAAGGACGCATCCTTTATAGTAGATACTGCCAACTATAAGCGTTACAAATTCAATACAGCATATATCCAGGCGCCATTTGAGCTGCGTTATTACAGCAACATAAACAATCGAAACAAGGGTTTTAAGGCAGCTATCGGCGTGCAGGTGGGCACACTGCTGGGCGGCCACACAAAGGGTCTGCGTAGCGTAGAGGGCAACAATGTAAAGGAGAAGACCAACTTCAAGCGTTACCTGAGCCCATGGAACTTTGCTGCAACTGCCCGCGTAGGTTGGGGCAATTTCTCGGTATTTGGCACCTACAACATCACGCCTGTGTTTAAGGACAACGCTGGGCCACTTATCACGCCTATTACGGTAGGTATCTGCCTGTCTGGTCTCTAAAAAAAAGAAGAGAGTATCTTGAAAGACACTCTCTTATGGAAATCTCTATAAGGGCATTCCCGTATACCTTAGATTTTCCATCAAACACACACGCTGATCGGGAATGCACTTATACAAGTTCAAAAACCATACCAGTTTTTAGCCGCCGCTGCGTATTCTCATTTCTTTAACGCTCGTCTATATCGCACCCCACACAGTACCCCTCGGAAAAATGGGCTAAATTTGCGCCCATGTCACGCAAAGCAATGCTCATCATTATGGATGGCTGGGGTCACGGCAAGGTGCCGGCGGCCGATGCTATCGCAAACGCTCATGTTCCCTTTGTAAAGTCGCTTTATAGTCGCTTTCCTCATACGGAGCTCATTACCTGCGGCGAGGCCGTGGGCCTGCCCGAAGGACAAATGGGTAACTCTGAGGTAGGTCACCTGAATATTGGTGCTGGCCGCATAGTGTACCAGGAGCTGCAGCGCATCAACATAGCTTTTCGCGACGGTGAGGCCGAGCGCAGTCCCGTGCTGCAGGCAGCATTTGACGCGGCAAAGAAAGGTGCCACCCTCCACTTCATGGGCCTGGTGAGCGATGGTGGTGTGCACAGCCACATCAGCCACCTTATAGACCTTTGCACACTGGCTAAGAAACACGGTGTGCCACGCGTGGCAGTTCACGCATTTACTGATGGTCGCGATTGTGACCCTAAGAGCGGGCTGGGTTTTATGCAGCAACTGCAGCAGCATCTGGACAATACAGGCTGCCTGCTGGCCAGCATCACCGGCCGATTCTATGCCATGGATCGCGACAAACGCTGGGAGCGCGTAAAGGTAGCCTATGACGCACTGGTGCATGGCATCGGCACTCATGCTACTGACCCGCTTGCCGCTATTCAGCATTCCTACGACGAGAACGTTACTGATGAGTTCATAAAGCCAATTATCATCTGCGACAAAACAGGTGCACCTAATGCAGTGATACAGGACGGCGATGTGGTGGTATGCTTCAACTTCCGCACTGATCGTTGCCGCGAGATCACTGTGGCGCTGACACAGGAGGCTTTTCACGAGCAGAATATGCACCCGCTGAACCTGCACTATGTCACCATGACCGAGTATGACAAGAGCTACAAAAATATAGGTGTCATATTTGAGAATAAGGACCTCACAAATACCATGGGCGAGGTGCTTGCTGCAAATGGCAAGACACAGATACGTATAGCAGAGACAGAGAAGTACCCACATGTTACCTTCTTCTTCTCAGGTGGCCGAGAGCAGCCGTTTGAGGGCGAGCGACGCATCATGGCTCCATCGCCACGCACGGTTGCTACCTATGACCTGAAGCCGGAAATGAGCGCATACGAGCTCACTGACGACATACTACCCGAAATAGAAAAACAGAGTGCAGACTTCATATGCCTCAACTTTGCCAATGCAGACATGGTGGGCCATACCGGCGTGTGGGATGCCGTGGTGAAAGCAGTAGAAACAGTAGATGACTGCGTGAGCCGCATAGTGCCGAAGGCGCTGGCAAATGGCTATGCAGTATTCCTCACTGCCGACCATGGCAATGCCGACTACCTGGTAAATGAAGACGGATCACCCAACACAGCCCATACGCTCAATCCCGTGCCGCTATTCCTGATATCTAACGACTATCACGGAACATTAAAACCCGGCAAGCTCGGCGACCTGGCGCCAACTATCCTTACTTATATGGGCATCCCCGTACCAAAGGAAATGACAGGCGAGGTACTTACGAACTAAGAAACAATAGAATGATAAAAAGCGCCCGTGCAACTACACGGGCGTTTCCATTTTTTCGCGTTCAGAGTGTGCTTTGTGTACCTAAAAAATATATCAGAGACTTCGTGTCCTTTGTGCAAACCCTTAGTGCTCTTTGCCTGCCCGCCGGTAGGCAGGTGTTAAGAGCCCCCATACGGACCGTTTAACTCTAGAACACCTTGGTCAGCTCTTCCAGGTGCACCACCTCATACGTAGGCTTGTAGGCATGTGGCAGCCTGGCAGGGTTAAAGTAGGCACTGTCCCAGCCTGCGTTTATAGCGCCCATAATGTCAATGTCTGCGGCATCTCCTATCATTATGCTGTTGTGCACTTCTGCACCTGCTGCGTTCAGCGCATATTCAAAAATGTCCCTGTGCGGCTTCATGCTGTTGCTGCGCTCAGAGGTTATTAGCTGATCGAAGAAGCGCGATATACCGGAGTACTGCAGCTTCATGCGTTGTGTGGTCTCAAAGCCATTGGTGATGAGGTGCATCTCGTAGCGGCCGTGGCAGTGTTCCAGCAGTTCCTTGGCGTGGGGTATCAGTAGTGTCTGTGTAGGTAGTATTTCCAGGTAGGCCGTGCTTAGCTCATGTGCCAGTGTAGTGTCTGCAACTTTAAAGTCCAGCAGCATCAGCCACATACGCTTCCAGCGCAGCTCATCCCGCTTTATAAAGCCACTTCTGTAGCGTGCCCACAACTTATCGTTGTGCACATTGTAGGCGCGAAACATTTCGTCAAAATCTGTTATGCCACGCGCTCCCAGATCATACTCGTTGTAGAGGCTGCGCATGGTAGCCTCAGAGTTCTTTTCAAAATCCCACAGGGTATGATCAAGGTCGAAAAACAAATGCTTGTACTTCTGCGGCATGGCGTCGGGAATCTGGAAAGTGAGCCGCAAAATTACGCCAATTTACCATGACGGATTTTCTTCGCGGCAGATAACAGTATGTTACCATTTGCAAGGTGCTAAAATAAGAGAGGCTACCCGTAGGCAGCCTCACCATTATTTCGTTAGCACTACTAGTGATGATGGTGGTGACCATGATCATGATCGTGGTGGTGATGCATAGAGTGCGCATCAGCCAGCTTAAAGAAGCCCTCCTCATCTATCTCCTGCTCTGCTACTTTAAATTGTGTTTCCAGGAATGCGAAGAGCTTGCCCATCAGCAGGCGGCGGAATGTTTCGTCCATTGTTTTCTCATCCTTCGCCACCTTCTGCATGTAGCTGTCCATCCATGGTGTTTCGCCCTCGTCTTCGGCGCTCATGCCAAAGTAAGCCAGTACACGAGTTTTGATGTCGCTCAGCACTTCGTCGCGGCTCACATAGATGTTGTTCTCTGCCATTATCTTGTCAGAGATCAGCTGCCAGCGTAGCTGGTGGTCAAACTGGCCAAACTCGTTTTCTACTTCTTCAGCAGTCTTCAGCTTTTCGCCGCCTTCACGCAGCCAGCGCTTCAGGAAGTCTACCGGCAGGTGAATGTGAACGTTGTGTACCAGCAGTTCGAAGATCTCGTTCTGCAGGCGCTCGCCTGATATGCGTGCAAATTCTTTTGTCAGCTCTTCGCGCACTTTGTCGCGGAAAGCCTGTTCAGTTTCTACACCCTGGTTAGGGAATACTTTTTCATACAGTTCAGTACCATACTCAGCAGGTATCAGGTGGCCCACCTTGGTGATGGTGAGCTTGTAGTGCTGTTCTGCCTGGTATGCTTCAGCCTTCAGCGGGTCTTTCATAAAGCCTGCCAGCTCTTCAGCGCTGCATACATCTACCGGGCGGAAGATGATGGTATCTTCAGGCTTCTTGCCCATTACCATTTCCTGCAGTTTAGCCGGCATTTTGTCCAGCACTTCTGTATCTTCTATCGGCTTCACATCTGCATCTACATTGCCCGCTTCGTCACACACTTCATACGTGCTGTAGATGATGTTTTCCTTGTCTGTAACTTCTGTCTGTGCGTCTACCTTGCCGCTGCGACGTTTGATGCGCTCCATCTCATCGTCCATCATCTTGTCAGTGATAGCGATCTTGTAGCGGGTCAGGTTAGCAGCATTGATCACAGATGCTACGTCAAACTCAGGCTTTATGCCCACTTCGAAAGCGAAGTCTACATCAGCAGGGTTTGTCATGCTCAGGTTCTGCGGCTCTGATGGTGGCAGTATCATAGGCTGGGCAAAGATGGCCATCTGCTCCTTCTTCATATATTCTTCCAGCTCGCGGCTAGCCACGCGTATCACCTCTTCGTTGAATATAGAAGGACCATACATTTTGCGCAGCATGCCTGCAGGCACCATACCCTTGCGGAAGCCCGGTATGCTTGCGTTCTTAGCGTATTGTTTCAGGGATTTTTCAAACGAAGGCATGTAGTCTTCCTTCGCCAGTTTTACGGTTATTTTGTCGTGCAAGTTGCCTATGTTCTCGCGCGTTACTGTAGCCATGTTCTTTTATGTTATTTTTTAATGATAATATAATCTGCCGCCTGCTTTCTGCCTGCTGCCCCTTCTAAAAGGGGTGCAAAGATAAGGATATATAGCCGTAAGTCGTAAGCCGTGGTTGCTACCGGGGGTTACTTTAGTTTTTGGGGGAGGTTACAAAGAAGAATTTAAATTTCACTTTTACGCAATTTGTTCACCTGTTCAGATCTCGTTGTTGAATTCTGGAATCAAAATTCCGATTTCGTGATTTTTGTAGCAAGAAAAAACGAACCGGCAGCTGATTTCATATGTTTGCTATGCATCACTCTACAGAAAATCGGTTTGGTGCACGGTTTACTTCTTAGGCGATACCGTAAAAGGTAAAACAAATATATCCATACCGCATTCGTCAAGTTCCGGACCAGTATAAGTAATGGTTGCACTGCCTGCCGATATCCCTTTTAGCGTGCCAGAATAGTTAATGGAAACATGTGGGTCATCGGAAGACCAGAATCCCTGAGTCACAATTTGTCCAAGTTCCGTGGTGCTGCCCACCGATATGTCAATTTTGGGGAGTATATCTGAGTCGAGTTCAGCGCACATTAGAAACTTTCTGATGCGGTTGCTTCCGCGATCTGCGATAAGAAGGCTGCCGTCATGGCAACTATTAATAAATGCAAGTGATCGGAAGGATGTTTTCAGTGGATTGGTGTTCGCGAGATTATCTGGTTTGCCGCCACCAATAATTGTCGTAATTACTCCATTTGCGTCGATCTTGCGAATTCTGCCATTGCCGTTATCCGCAATGTAAAGATCGCCCTTAAAACTTACCGCAAGGCCATACGGATTTTTTAGCTCTGCATTCCGCGCTTTCCCTCCATCCCCGGCAAATCCTGGTTTGCCAGTACCCGCAAAAGTGTAGATTCTTCCTGATTTGGATATCACTCTAATTACATGGTGATCTTTCTGAGCGAAGTATAAGTTACCCCTTCTGTCGGTAGCAATGCCATTTACATAGGCAATTGCTGCTTTAGTCGCTTCTTTACCATCGCCTGAATAGCCTTTTTTACCGGTGCCTGCATATGTACTTATCACGCCTTGTTTGTCTATTTTTCGAATTCGCTCGTTTCCGGCATCAGCAAGGAATATATTTCCATCTTTGTCAATGGCTAATGAGGTTGGTATGTAAATACTTGCGCTTGTTGCTGGGCCGCCATCACCGCTAAAACCGGGAGAACCGTTGCCGATAATAGTAGTAATGATACCCTTCTTATTCACTTTTCGTACCACATTATTACCCTGATCGATAATAAAAACATTTCCTTCATTGTCGGTTCTCACGTCGTTAGGCTCAAATAGCTGGGCACTGGTTGCATTGCCATTATCTCCTGAATACCCCCTTACACCTGTGCCGGCAAATACGCTCATTACGCCTTTATTATTAACCTTCCATACTAAGTGGTTGGCATTGTCAGCGATATAGACATTTTCTTCGAAGTCATCTGCAGCACCGGTTGGCCTGTCAAAGACAGAGTTTCTGGCAATTTGCCCATTGCTTCCCTTTCCTTTGCCACCTTTGCCGGCTATAGTTACTACATCTCCTATATGCGGGTTCGCTCCGTGAATATTTTGCGCAGTCGCCTTAATATTTTGCAGAATACAGATTAAAGGAAATAACAGTGGAGCGATATTCATAAGCTAAAGCTATCGGGTATGGACGAATGTACCAACCGATCCGCCCATTTTGTGAATATCTCCCTCCTGCCACCCTGTCAAAACACAAACAACTGGCCCGCTCTTTGCAGCTTAATATTAGCTGGTCATTATGTCATTAGCGCCAGAGCAATCTTAAAATCCTTCAATCCTAATAATCCTAGTTCAGACAAAAACAGCTACCAGCAACAAGCCTAGAAATTCCCCCTCAAACCCTTGCCAGTAAAGCATTTCATCACTTCCGGTCGAATAAAATAACCGGAAATAACCGGACCTGTCCGCCGTGGTGGAAGCAAACCGGAAGTCCGAACAAATATACCGTAGCCTAAACAGCGCTCACTCGACCTCACCTCTCATTCGGAGAACCTGTCCCAATGCGTCGGGAGGCCGGGAGATGTCGTGTCCCCGGCAATAAAAGCCTAAATCACTACGTTTGTAACATCACAAAGCGCACACAATGAAGAAGATAGCCGGCATATTGGCATTGGCAATAGTTTGTACAGCAGCACAAGCCCAAAACAAACACAACCTGTTTGTAGATGCAAACTTTATTTATACTGCCGGCGCGTCAGCAACCTACGACAGAAAGGTGCTCGATCACCTGGACATAGGAGCCGGGCTAAACAGCGTTTATTTCTACAAGGGAACTGTGAATAGCGTTTATAGTGCTGGTTACATCGACATCAGGCCTTATTGGGGAAAGCGGAAACACATGTGGTTTGTGAAGCTGGACGGTGGTATTGCCAACTATACAAGAGACCAAAAGCCTTCAGTCACCATCACACCCTTCGGTGCCTATTGCGCCCTTGCCTACGGATACCAGTATCACATAAATGCAAGGGGGCAAGGGCCATATGCTACTATTGGCTTTAATGGATACTCCCAGAGTTTTCATAGCACAAATACAAACCTTCCGCCGCAAGCCAGGGACTATTCCGTCTTTGATGCAACAAATATGTTGTTTGTGGGTTTTAAGTTTTAGGAGCCAACTTTGGTCATTTTATCAATTCGCCTTTCTCCCTACCTTTGAAATCTATGAGTACCGTACTGCTGACAAAAGAAAATGGTGTAGGCTACATAACGCTAAACAGGCCTGAGAAATACAACAGTTTCAACCGAGAGATGGCAATGGAGCTGCAGGAAGCGCTGGACGATTGTGCAGATGACGACCAGGTGCGCTGCATATACCTGACCGGCGCGGGCAAGGGCTTTTGCTCTGGCCAGGATCTGTCTGAAGCCATGAATCCCTCGCCCGATGATTTTGAACGTATGGTACGCGAACACTATAACGCCACCATCCTGCGCATTCGCAATGTGGAGAAGCCTGTGATAGCAGCGGTAAACGGTGTAGCCGCCGGTGCCGGTGCCAACCTCGCCATTGCGTGCGATATAGTACTCGCGGCAGAAAGTGCATCATTTATACAGGCCTTCAGCAAAATAGGCCTGATACCGGATAGCGGCGGCACTTACTTTTTGCCACGCCTCGTGGGCCTGCAGCGCGCAGCTGCCCTTATGATGACCGGCGAAAAAGTGAGTGCAGCCGATGCCGTGGCTATGGGCATGATATATAAGTCTTATGCCGATGATGTGTTTGAAGCAGAAGCTAAGAAGATGGCTGTGACACTGGCACAGATGCCTACACGCGGCCTGGGCCTTACAAAGCGCCTGCTCAACAGTACCTTTAACCATAGCATAGAGGGCCAGCTGGATATGGAGAAGATGACCCAGATGATAGCTGGTGCCACCCACGATTTCCGCGAAGGCGTACAAGCCTTCCTGGAAAAGAGGAAGCCGGTGTTTACAGGTAAGTAACGATAATTCGGACTTGGCTTCATCAGGATCGGGCTGCCCTTCATAAATATAGATTGCCGTAGGCAGTTGTGATTCGCGGATTTGAGTGAGAATTTGGTTAACCTTGAATAGAATATTTTCTTGTTATGGTAATAACTATCAAAAAGAGCGCCGGGAAGAAAGAGATTGATGCAGCTGTGAAGCGCCTTCAAAAAAACAAGAAGCGACCTACACTTTCTGATTTTTACGGTAAGTTGAAGGGAAAGTTCGGTGACGGACTTGCCTATCAAAACAGCGTTCGCTATGAATGGGATTAATTATCTCGCCGACACTAATTGTTTTATATATCTACTTGACCAGCACCCGCTTATTGATGAGTTTCTGGATACTCGCTGGATTTACTCCTATGTCACGGAAATGGAGTTGTTGAGTAAGAAAGGGATCACAAAAGCGCAGGACACGCTGATTAGAAGTATGCTGGCAACATGTGTACATGCAGCGCACACACAAGAAATAACGGAATTGACGATAGAACTTCGATAGAAATAGTCTCTGAAGTTGCCTGATGCAATTATTGCAGCAACTGCCGTTTCCCTGTCAGTGCCTATTCTTACCGCAGACAAGGGTTTTGGCGTGATAAACGAAATAGACGTTATCTTGCTTGAGCTGTAATGGCAGATCGTCACTTTCTCTAGTGGCAATCGATATTCACACATCCGGTGGATAAATATATAGTGAGTCGGGGCGCTTGCCTGCATCGCCTTGCTGGGAAGGTATAATTTTGTGGCTGGTAATGAGGTGTCTCCTTTTGTTGCTTGCGGTTTTGTTTATGATGTTGCCTGCCCCCGCGCAGACAACTATGAGCATTACTATGTATGGCACGGAGATGTTTGTGGATAGCGCTACTCTCGCAGCCAACGAACAAACGCTATACGATAGCTTGCTTTCAGAGCACTCCATGCTGTCAAGCCCCTACCTGGTCAGCGACATCCAGTCGCCCCACATCATGAAGTCGCAGACGGCCGACTTTTACCTGCTGCTGTTCCTGTGCCTTATACTGGGATTGATAAGATATACCGATACGCGCTACTTCATGAACCTGTGGAAGGCGTTCTGGAATCCTACGCTGGCAAACCGCCAGCTAAAAGACCAATTACAGGGCTCGGGCTTGCAGAATTTCCTCATGAACTCCTTCTTTGCATTTGCCGGCGGGGCATATATATATTATGTGGTGAAGTTCTTTACGCCCCATAGCTCAGGGGTCATTCCGCCCTCATTGCTCATTATTATGCTCATTGTGGGCACGGGTGTCATATACATAATAAAATATGCGGCAGTTCGTTTCAGTGGATGGGCTTTCAGGGTAGAAGGCATTACAGAACATTACCTTTTCAATGTTTTTTTGATAAATAAAGTACTGTCTGTCTCGCTGCTTCCCTTCATTATCGTGCTTGCTTTTGCCAGTCACAATGTGGCTCACCAGGTGGTGATCCTGTCATTTATTGCGGCCGGTGCGTTGATGCTTAACCGGTATTTCAGGTCGTGGAAGGTGTTCGGCTCGTTCTTCCAATACTCCAGATTCCATTTTTTTATGTACCTTTGCGCCTCGGAATTGTTACCGTTGGCTGTTTTAATGAAATTATTGGTAAAAGGATTAATGTTTTACTAATTACTATTATTTACCTAACGAGGCAGTTCATCGGAAAATACCCCGACTTCTTATATGGCCAAAGTAGCTCAAAAAAAGGGTGCAGAGAAAAAGGAAGTGAAGGTCAGCCGTATATTGATCACGCAACCACGCCCTGAAACAGACAAGTCGCCCTATTTCGACCTGGCAAAGAAATATGGACTGGAGCTCGACTTTCACGCTTTTATCCGCGTGGAAGGACTTTCCGGTAAAGAGTTCAGGAAACAAAGGGTAGACATCACAGAATTTACGGCAATCATATTCACCAGTCGCAACGCTGTAGATCACTTCTTCCGCATATGCGAGGAGCTGAAGGTAAAGGTGTCGCAGGATATGAAATACTTCTGTATCACAGAAGCAGTGGCACTTTACCTGCAGAAGTTTATCCTGTACCGCAAGCGTAAGGTATTCTTCTCAGCCGATGGCAGCACAGGCGGCCTGCAGGACGTGATCAGCAAGCACAAGGGCGAAAAATACCTGCTGCCTGTATCTGACAACGGTAAGAACGACCTTGCCAACCACCTGGAGAAGCACAACATTAAGTATGCTGATGTAACGCTCTACCGAATGGTGAGCAACGATATAGCCCCGGTGATGAAGGCTGAGTATGACCTGATGGTATTCTTCAGCCCAAACAGTGTGCAGGCATTGTTCGACTTCGACCCTTCTTTCAAGCAGAACGGAACAATGATAGGCGCCTTTGGGCCTACTACATCAAAAGCAATTGAAGACTTTGGCATGAGGCTTGATATAAAAGCACCGATGCCAAACGCACCGTCGATGGTATCTGCACTGGAACTGTTCCTGGCAGCCGGTAAGAAATAGAAAGCTACAAACAGATAATTGATACAAAGGAGACTTTCGGGTCTCCTTTTTTTGTGTCACCCCGATACGATTTTGTATATTTCGGTATATGAAATGGATATGCCTGCTTTATTTTCTACTTACATGCTCGCTACTGGCCAATAGCCAAACGCGGCGAAACGCCCTGCGAGAGCAATTTGTGCCTAGAGAGGTGGTGGTATTTGCTGAAGACTTTTCAGGAGATGAGGCTGGAGCTAACCCTGCGAACTGGTGGTGGCTGGCCAGTCTTCCCGAGCGGCAAACACCTAAAAATACTCAGTGGCAGGTAGAGGAGGGTGCTGATGGAAAGTGTCTTGCAGTAAAGACAGCCTACTTTTACTTCCACCCCAGGGTGAATCTGTCACTGTATATGCGGGATAGTTTTACGCTTTCCTGCGAGTTTAACCTGGCCACCACGTTTGCCCTGAGCGAGATAAGCCTGATGCACAAAAGTGAAGATCAACGGAACCAGGGTTGGGAAAACGGGATTTTGTCTGCCTTTACCATAACCAGGGCAGGTGCATTGCACACCCACCTTGGGGTGAAGGTGGAAGATATGCCGAAAGGTGAGCTCAAAACTCGGATAATAGTTGACCACCCCGTTAGTTTTGACACAGCCGCATGGCACCACGTGGGAGTCTCATACTACAAGGGCCATCTGAAGATATACGTTGATAGTTTTCTGATGCTGAACGAGCCGAACTACAGGTATTCAATAGACACTATACTCTTTGGTGGGTGGGCCACGGTGAAGTATCGAAACATACAAATAGCTACTGGACCCGAGGCGCAGCCGGTGCAGCAATTGCTACGTGGGCGCACGTTGAGCACACACGCAATTATGTTTGATGTGGCCTCCGCTACCATAAAGCCCGGCAGCTATTCCTATCTCAATGAACTGGCAGGTGTATTGCAAACCAACAGGCGATTGCGGCTGGAGATAGATGGCCACACTGACAGCGATGGCAGTGATGCGGACAACCAGGCGCTTTCAGAACGGCGGGCTAAAGCGGTGCGGGATTACCTCGTGGGCAGGGGCGTGGCGGCCACACGGCTCACCGTCAAGGGTTATGGGGAATCTAAACCCCTGCGCAGAGGCAATACCGAGCAGGATAAAGCAACCAACCGAAGGGTGGAGTTTGTGCCGAGGTAGAAACTGATCGCACGGCGGCTACCGTGCGTCCTTTGCCTTATCTTAGCCTCGTGAAGCGCACCACAGCATATGTACTATATACTGCCCTGTTAGGGGTGTCTATTGCCTGTGTGTCATCTGGCCTGGTATACTTCCCGTTAAAAAGCCAAACTTTCACGATTGGTTTGCTGGCAATAGGCGTTGCATCGTTGGTGGGCTCCATGCTTATAGTAGGCAAAAGTAACATCAACCAACCCGACCCAACGGTAAGAAGCGTACGAACCCCTACATTCGGGCAAAGACGACCCTATCTGACGGTATTGATCGTGTGGGCAATAGGGGTTGCCCTGTCTGTCTTTGTCAAATGGCTGTTTATGCACTCAGCCGCCTGACCTGTTAACGAATTGCCCTATTACTCGCTTCCGCCCCGCCGCATTACTCATTTCGCTATTTTTGCGCCATGAAATGTGCATGGATACAGTATTTTCCATTCCTCATAGCTATAGTACTTTTCACTGCGTGTGGCGGTAACAAACCTGTTGCCACCTATACCGATACCGACCCTGTACTGGAGGAGAACCCCAACCTGCGCCCCATAACGGACGAAATAAAGAAAAGCCCCGGCGACCCGGTGCTTTACTATCAGCGCGGCCGCACGCTGCAAAAAATGAGACTGGACAGCCTGGCCCTTAGCGACTATAAAAAGGCAGTGTCGCTGGATAGCAATCGTGCCGAGTATTACAGCGCTGTGGGCGACCTGCTGTTTGAGGCAAAAGACCTGAATGGTGCGCTGGAGTGGATACAAAAAGCCATTGCGAAGAAACCCGACGATCGGCAGGCACACCTGAAAATAGCAAAGCTGTTCCTGTACCTGCAGGACTATCCCAGGGCGTTTGAAGAGATAAACATAGTACTGCGTAAGAATGTGTACGACCCCGAGGCCTATTTCCTGAAGGGAATGATCTATAAAGATGCCAAGGACACGGCCAAGGCTATTTCTAACTTCCTTACTGCGGTGCAGGTGCAGCCAGACCATAGAGATGCGGTGATTCAACTGGGCCTGCTCTATGGAGCCAAGGGCGACTCTATAGCCATGCGCTACCTGGACAACGCCTATGCTATGGACACCACAGATGTGTTTCCTATCTATGCCCGCGGCACTTTCTTTCAGCAGATGGGAAATGTAGCACGGGCAAAGGCGGAATACCGTAGGGCCATCATAAAGAACCGCTCTTTTACAGAGGCCTTGTTTAACATGGGTTACTTGCTGATGCAGGAAGACTCCATAGAAAAAGCCTGGAGGCAGTTTAATATGGTGGTAAAAACAGAACCAGGCTATCCCGCAGCATATTATAATAGAGGCCTGTGTGCAGAGATGATGGATAGTATGGCCAATGCCATACGCGACTACCGCACTGCATACCGGCTGGATACAAGTTTTGAAAAGCCGAAGCTGGCGCTGAAACGACTCAAAGCACTCTAGAAATTCCAAGGCGAAAAATCCAAATTCCAAGAGCAAATTCCAAGGCGAAAAATCCAAAATAGATAACAATCCCAATTCCGAATTACAAATTCCTAATTCCTAAGAAATGCCAATAATAGCTCCTTCAATGCTCTCTGCCGACTTCCTGAAACTGGGAGCAGAAATAGAAATGATCAATAACAGTGAGGCCGACTGGTTTCACCTCGATGTGATGGATGGCCAGTTTGTGCCCAACATCAGCTATGGCATGCCCATAATTGCGCAGATGAAAAAGGTGGCTACCAAGACATTTGATGTGCACCTGATGATAGAGCAGCCGGAACGCTACCTGGCCGACTTTAAGAAAGCAGGAGCCGACTACCTGACAGTACACTACGAAACAGGATACCACATCCACCGCACGCTTACCAGCATTCGTGCACTGGGTATGAAAGCAGGTCTTTCCATAAATCCGCACACGCCGGTAGATATGGTGGCCGATATCATACACGAAATAGACCTGCTATTGGTAATGAGCATTAATCCGGGTTTTGGTGGCCAGCAGTTCCTGCCGCTCACCTACAACAAGATCCGTAGGGCAAAAGAGATCATTACAAACGCAGGCGCGTGTACCCTCATAGAGATAGACGGTGGTGTGACTCTGGAAAATGCAGGCGACATCATAGCCGCTGGTGCTGATGTACTGGTGGCCGGCAACACTGTTTTTGCCTCACCAAACCCCACAGAGACCATAAAAAAATTAAAGGAGGCAGGGAAATAATCTTATTTTCATTTCGTTATAGAGGTCACTGTTGATGCTGAACAAGAAGATATTCCTGCTTATAGCCCTGTCGCTCACTACCCTTGCCGCCTGGTGCCAGCAGGCCCATGTGGCCGGCATTATCCGCGACGACCGGGACAAGCCGATAGAAGGCGCCCTGGTGGCCGATGAGGCTACCGGTATGGGTACTTATACCGATAAAAAGGGATATTACTGGTTAGGAATACCAACAGACAAGGAAGTGACCGTAGTGTACTACAGCACCGGCTACATAGCTACACGCCGCACATTGAAACTGCTACCTGGCAGTACCCGTACCATAGACATAGTACTGGACATCAACAAAGCCACTATAATAGGCGATGTGGTGATACGTGATCAGAAGAAGCGTGGGGAGGCCGGCTCTGTTTACCTGGACCCTACCAAGGCAGTGTATATGCCAAGTGTGGTAGGGGGCATAGAGGGCATGATAAAATTGGCTGTGGGCTCTAACAATGAGCTTACATCCCAATACAATGTGCGTGGCGGCAACTATGATGAGAACCTGGTGTATGTAAATGACTTTGAGATATACCGTCCTTTCCTGGTGCGCACCGGCCAGCAGGAGGGCCTGAGCTTTGTGAACTCTGACCTTGTGGCCAACGTAAACTTCTCAGTAGGGGGCTTCCAGGCAAAGTATGGCGACAAAATGGCCAGCGTGCTGGATGTGAGCTACAAGCGCCCAAAGCAATTTGGCGGCTCGGTAACTACCAGCCTGCTCGGTGCCAGTCTGCACCTGGAAGGGGCTACGAAAGACCAGCGCCTTACGTGGCTGCTGGGCGCCCGCCAGAAGAGCAACCAGTATGTGCTAAAAGCGCAACCGACAAAGGGTATTTACAATCCGTCGTTCACAGATGTGCAGGGACTGGTAAACTACCGCGCGGGTAAGAGCTGGGAGCTGGAGGGAATACTCAACTATGCGCGTAACCGATTTACATTCTTCCCGGAGAGTGCATCGAGCAGCTTTGGCGTGCTTAACCAGGCCTACCTGCTCACCATTGCCTACCAGGGAGGCGAATTCGACCAGTTCGATTCGCGCTTTGGGGGTGTGTCTGCTGCATATCACAAGGAGGGCTCTAAATTTCGCATGAAGTTCCTGGCATCCGGCTTTCAGACCAATGAATACGAGACCTATGACATAACGGGCTACTACCTGCTGGGCGAGTTGCAGACGGATATGAGCAAGCGTGATTTTGGCCAGATAAAGACTTACCTCGGCGCTGGTGGCATACAGAACTTTGCACGCAACTACCTCAACGTAAATGTGGGCGATATGGGCGCACGGGCTTCCTACGAAGCTGGCAATCATCTTATACAGTTTGGAACAAACACTACTGTCACATCCATAGGTGATGACCTGCACGAGTGGGAGCGCCGAGACTCTGCCGGCTTCTCCCAGCCCTACGATCCTAATGAATTGAAGATCGCCAGGTTCTTTCATTCTTCTGCATCCTTCAACTACATGCGCCTTAGCGGATTCCTGCAGGACTATATCCGCTTTGACTCAGGCCGGTTCACGGCAACTGCGGGTGTGCGCTTCAATCATAGCTTCCTGAACGATGAATTTATACTAAGCCCGCGCCTGCAAACGTCCTACAGACCACGCAGCCGCAAGCGCGACATCATACTGAAAGCATCGGTAGGAAAATATGTGCAGCCACCTTTTTACCGCGAGATGCGCACTCCCACCGGCGGTGTGAACAAACAGCTACTGGCGCAAAAGTCGATACAATATGTCCTTGGCACAGACTATAACTTCAAAATGCTACGCAGGCAGTTCAAGGTAACGGGCGAGGCATACTATAAAGATCTTTGGGACCTGGATCCATACCGCTACGATAATGTTCGCATACGCTATACCGGCAAGAACAACGCGATTGGCAATGTGAAGGGCGGAGAAGTGCGCCTCTACGGAGAGCTGGTGGAAGGTGCTACCAGCTGGGTGAGCCTGGGGATGATGAAGGCACAGCAGAAGGTAATAGACAGTCCATCAATAGCGGGCTACAACAACTACTTCCCTATGCCTACCGACCAGCGCTTTATGCTGGGTATGTATTTCGAAGACTACCTGCAAAAGAACAAGAACTTCAAGGCCCACATCAATATGCTCTACAGCAGCGGCCTGCCTGTAGCTCCGCCAAACGGACAACTGTTTCAGAACGTGCTTCGCTTGCCCGACTATAAGCGTGTAGACATAGGCTTCAGTGCTCTCCTTCTGGATGGTGACAAGAAGGAATATCATGCACACAGCTTCTTCAACAACATAAAGAAGATATGGGGCAGCCTGGAGGTCTTTAACCTGCTAAGCATACAGAACACGCTTTCCTATACATGGGTACAAGACCAAAGCACCAGCGCCCAATATGCTGTCCCCAATCGCCTCACTACAAGGCTGCTGAATGTGAAGCTATTGTTTGAGTTTTAGTAAGCAGTTCGTTATTGAGAAGCCGGGCTGGCCAGCCGCTTCTTGATCTTCATCATTAGCTTGTCTGGGGTGATCCGTGGAAGATTGGAGATGAACCAGTTATTGAAGCCTACTATCTTCTTGCCTCTACCATTGAGCAATAGCCGGACTGCTGTTGCGGCAACGGCATCAGCAGTCATGGGCTTGTTGGCCTTGTATGCGTTCGTACGCCACATCGCATCTGTGTTGAACGGGGTGTCTGTAGGGCCAGGGCAAAGCGTTGTTACAATAACACCGGTATCTTCGAGTTCGGCAGCCAGGGTCTCTGAGAATGCAAGTATGAATGCCTTTGTTGCCGAGTAGACCGAATAGTATGGGAACGGGAGGAATGACAACAGAGAGGCTACGTTCATAATTCTTCCGCTCCCATTGGCAACCATGTCTCTTGCAAAATGTTTGGTGAGCGTCACTACACTTCCTACGTTTAGCTGAATCATTGCCAATTCATCGGCCAGGTACGTGTCTGTAAAGTTGCCATACAGACCTACTCCCGCATTATTTACCAGGGTGGTTACATGCAGTCCATCCTCGATGATAGTTTGGTATAACCTGCTTGCTTCACCATTTTGTGCCAGGTCGGCCGCATAGTATTTAATGTCTCCTGTTCCTGCTTCCCGAAGCATGGTTGCTACTGACTGAAGTTTGTCATCGTGACGCGCTGTAATAATAAGATTCTGCTGCTTCGCCGCGAGCAGTTTCGCCATTTCCAGTCCTATGCCTGAAGTGGCTCCGGTGATTAGTGTATATGACATCATGTTCTTGTTTCTTTTTTGAAAGCAAAAGAGACCCGGTACTGTCTGATGCAGCATTGCGAGGGTAATGCAGTAAATAAGTTTGTGTCTAGCGAATGAGGAAGAATGGCCGCCCATTCAGCGCCTGAACAAGCGTAAACAGTGCCAGTAGCAGGTACAGAATAGCAATGATATGTATAGCGGTACTATTTTTCACAACGTAGTAGGCCAGAAAGGGCAACAACTGTAGAGCGTGCATGCCGACGAAGTGAGCTACACGTGGGTCTCCGAACTTCCTACTCCAGTTGAGTATCGGTATGCCGTGGTTGCCATCATCACCGCCGATGGTGTGGGACATGCGTCCCCCCATGACAAACCCCTCGAATGAAAAGATGACAAAGATGAATATGCCCCATCGAATAGCAAGGAGGTAGTGATGAGGTAAGCCTGAAATGGTACTGTCGAAAAAGAGAAAGCCGATGTAAGCAGTATATACTGTAACAGCTGTGGCAGCAATTGCCATCAGGGAATATAGCGCAGCATATAGCGGTGTGCCGGTATTGAAGTGCGACCGCTGACCCCTGGCTGCCTGAAGCGCGATGTACACAATTTCAAATCCCAGGGCTGCAACCGTGAATATGCTGAATGCCCTAACATTGAAAGCAGGCAGATAGGCGCAAAACCAGGCCATGGTCCACGAGTAGATACCGATAGACAGGGCAAACTTAAAAGGCTTATGCCATGCACTTACACCGTCAAGGGTAATGCCTGACAGGCGGGAGGCAAGGAGAAAGAGGAAACCAGCCAAAATGCAAACAAGGCCGAAGAGGAACAATGTTTCATTTCTTACCCTCAGTTCCGACAATGTTCCAAGTAAGATCATATTCCAGTTTGTGCAAAGCTACTGCGGGATGATGGCTCGAAACGATAACATATGTTTACATTTCTGTCCATTGCTGCTTTATGCGGCTCAGATGAACAGGGGTAATGCCCAGGTAGGAAGCGATCATGTGCTGCGGTGCCCGGTTGTGTATGCCGGGAAAGTTCTCCGTTATGACGTCATACCGTTCTTTGGGCGTGCGTTCATACATATCGCGTATTCGGCTATCATGATAGATGAAGTAATATTCTGCGATCAGCCTCCCAAGTCTGTCGCCCTGCTTAAGGTTGTTATATCCCCATTCTATGGACTTCCGCGGAAGAACTACCACTTCTGATTCTTCCAGCGCCTGCAAAGTATATATAGAAGGTTGCCGGAGTATGAAACTGGAATAGTCCGCAATGAACTGATTTTCCATTGCGAAGTGAACGGTGTGTTCATTGCCCTGCTTATCGGTAATCACAACGCGGAGTAATCCACTGTTGATGAAGAAAACTTCGCCAGGAACTTTTTGCGGCGTGTTAAGGATGGCCTTTCGCTTAAAGTTTTTTACTTGAGTATCCGCTAACAGATTATCCAGCTCGTCTTCGGAGGCTTGTATCATGCTGTGTATAGCATCTCGAATTGGCTGCATTAGGCTCATGGTCAACTAAAGATAGCGCAAATTACAGTTCGCCGGAAGCTTGTCCTACCCCAATTTCAGCAACTCAAAAAACTCCTTCTCTTCCATTTCTCTAACTGCACCCGGTGCCAGCGTACCAAGCTCCAGGTCTTCTATGGATGTGCGGATGAGGCGCTGGCAGCGGTGGCCGGCGGCAAACACCATTTTGCGCACCTGGTGATACTTGCCTTCATAGAGGGAAATGGTGAGCCAGGTGTGCGCTACATAATCCCGCAGCTCCAGTTGGTGAGGAAACAAGTTTTCCGGCTGCTCCACTATGTCTACCTCGCAGGGGGGCGTGGTGTAGTACTCTCCATCTTTTATGCGGATGGTGATACCTGTGCGCAGTTGCTGCAGGGTTTCGGAAGTCACCTTGTTGCGTACCCGTACCAGGTACGTGCGGCGGTGAGGTTTGCGACTTTCAAACAGCAACTTCGTGATCTTGCTATTGGTAGTGAGCAGTAGTAGCCCTTCAGACATGCTGTCGAGGCGGCCTATGGCGTGCGTGCCTTCCGGGAAGTGGAAGTCGATAGTGCCCAGCATGTCCACATCATCATTGCCCGTAAACTGGGATACTACGCGTTGGGGCTTATTCAATACAAAATATCGGTGACCGGATGGGTTCATACAGACCGCTAAGATAGGTGGTAGTTTATTGCGAATTCATTGTCGGCCGGTTACGGCCAATTCAATGTGCAGCGAGCGGAAGGTGATGACGGTATTTTTTGGGCCAATCTCTAAAATCTATTGGCAGGCGGCAATTTGGTGTCGCCGAAGTGAATAACTTTGAAAGAGGAGGCATTTTCGGAGCCTCAAAAAACAGGGAACGTATGATCTCATTGAACGTAAATGGCGAAAGCCACAGTATAGATGCTGACCCGGAAATGCCGCTGCTATGGGCGCTAAGGGATATACTGAACCTTACGGGTACAAAGTATGGCTGTGGTGTGGCTCAGTGTGGTGCGTGCGTGGTGCACCTGGATGGTGAGGCCGTGCGGTCCTGTGTTACGAAGGTGTCGCGTGCGGGGGGCAGGAAAGTTATTACCATCGAAGGCTTATCGGCCAACAACGACCATCCGTTGCAAAAAGCCTGGCAAGAGATAGATGTGCCTCAGTGTGGTTATTGTCATTCAGGGCAGATCATGTCTGCAGCAGTACTACTGCGTGAGAATCCAAATCCTACGGATGCCGATATTGATGCAGCAATGTCTGGTAACATTTGCAGGTGCGGCACATATCCGCGCATCAGGAAAGCTATTCACCTCGCGGCAGCGTGGCAGGCTAAGGGTAACGGCAGATAATTTTCCCTAACAAAGTCAGTGCAATCTAATCATAGTGCTAATGAGAGATAACAAGACAATGAAGCAGGCCACTCTGCACGCGCGGAAGGCGGGCGTGATAATAGCGTTGCTTGGAGTAGTGGTGGTACTAAGCTCATCATTCAGATATGTGCCGCATGGTAGCGCATCCACCAGGGACAGTGCCGTTTCGGCGCAGGCCTTCATGAAAGTGTATAGCGTGCTGATGAGCCCCCGTTGCGTGAACTGCCATCCGGCAGGGGATGTGCCACTCCAAGGCGAATTAAGCCAGCCCCACGCCATGTCTCCACAGCGCGGCGACGACGGCAAAGGTGTGTATGCGATGAAGTGTGCTAACTGCCACCAGGCGGTGAACCTACCGGGCCCGCATATGCCACCCGGGAATCCTAACTGGCATTTGCCACCGGCCAATATGAAAATGGTGTTCCAGGGTAAGACTCCGCGTGAGCTGGCGCTGCAATTGACGAACCCTGCCACAAATGGCAATAAGGATAAGAAGAAACTGCTGGAACATGCTGACGACGGACTGGTGGTAGGTGGTTGGAATCCCGGCGAAGGACGGGCGCTGCCACCGCTAAGCTATGCGGAATTTAAGAAAGCATGGAGAACATGGATAGAAACAGGGGCCTATGCGCCTGCAAAATAATTGAGTGTAAAGTGAGTGACGAGGAGATATTCCGGTAAAACTGAGGGACTATGTCACAACAAAATGAAGCGACTACCACTTCGCGCAGAAATTTTCTGAAGACGGCAGGCATTGCCGGATCAGGCTTATGCCTGGCATTGTACTTTCCCTCGCTGGCAAAGGCTGCGAAGATCGTAAATGCCGATGAGGGAGGTGTGGATGATGTGGAGATGAATGCGTGGGTGCATATCAACACATCGGGCAAGGTGACTATCTTCTGCCATCGTGCGGAGATGGGGCAGGGGGCGTACCAGGCAGTGCCGCAGATAGTGGCCGAGGAGCTGGAAGTGGACCTGGATAAAGTGAACATTGTCTTTGCTCAGGGCAATCGCAAGAAGTATGGTGGACAGGTCACCGGTGGCAGTTCCACTGTGCGGGGATCATATAAAAACCTGTTGAAGCTGGGCGCAACGGCACGCGAAATGCTGATAGCGGCTGCGGCAGCCAGGTGGGGTGTGCCTGCGGCAGAGTGCTTTGCAGCATCGGCACAGGTGCACCATCGCCCTGGCGGCAAAACGCTGCACTATGGTGAGCTGGTAGTGAGCGCATCTAAAATGGAAGCGCCTAAAGAGGTGAAGCAAAAAGCCAGGGCAGACTACAAGCTCATAGGTAAGCCGCTGAAAAGGCAGGACACTGTACTAAAGACAAATGGCACTGCCATATTTGGCATAGACAAGAAAATACCGGGCATGAAGTATGCGGCAGTGGAGCGGAATCCTCGCCTGCGGGGAACCGTGAAGAGCTATGACGACAGTGCCACCATGAGGGTGCCTGGCGTGACCAAAGTGATAAAGGTGAAGATGGCAGTCTTCAATACCTACCGCGAGGGTGTGGCAGTTATAGCCAACTCTACATGGGCTGCCATGCAGGGGAAAAAGGCACTAAAGGTGGAATGGGATGATAGCGGCTTTGAGCATATCAGTACTGAGGATATCTATAAGCGCCAGCAGGAGGACCTGGCAACAAAAGAAGGATTGTTGTTGAAGAAGGTGGGCGACCCTGATGCAGTGATAAAGAAGGGAGGCAAAGTACTGGATGTAGTTTACCAGACGCCTTACCAGTCGCATAGCTGCATGGAGCCGCTGAACTGCATCGCTCACTACCAGGGAGACAAGCTGGAAGTGTGGGGGCCTATACAAGGGCCGGACTGGGTGCAGGATTTTCTGAGCAAAGAGATGGGAGTTGCAAAAGAAAATGTGTTTATAAACATGACATTCCTTGGCGGAGGTTTTGGCCGAAAGGCCTTCCTGGATTATCCGCACGAAGCCTGTGTGATATCGAAAGAAATTGGTGCACCTGTGCAGGTCGTATGGTCGCGCGAAGATGACATGACACAGGGGCCATATCGTCCCGGGGTATCGTATCGGTGTGAGGCGGTGGTGGCCAACGGAGGTATAGAGGCGTTCAAGGTGCGCATGAGTGGCCAGAACACAGATCACTGGGATGCCGAGAAGTCAACCAAGGCTAACGGGAGCACATCGGAAGGCTTTCTTAAGCCCTATTTCGAAGCCATAGGCAATGTGAGCTTTTCGGATGTGCCATTTGAAACGCCCATCCCCATCATGTGGTGGCGGTCGGTCTATGCGTCTACCAACGGATTTGCCTACGAGAGTTTTATCGACGAGATAGCACTGGCAGCCGGCAAAGATCCTCTGGAGCTCCGCAGGCAATACCTGAAAGAAGACCGGATAAGAAAGCAGATAGACAAACTTGTGGAGGTGAGTGGGTGGAAAAACCGCAAGAAGAATGAAGGATACGGAGTAGCCATGACCGAGTGCTTTAACAGTACGGTGGGGCAGGTGGTAAAGGTATCTCGTGGTGCGAATGGCAAAGTGAAGATAGACCACGTGTGGGCGGTGATGGATTGTGGATGGTACGTGAACCCGGATACCATAAGGGCGCAAGTGGAAGGCTCCATTGTTATGGCGCTTGGTGCTGCCACTATTCATGAAATAACATTTAAGGACGGGCTGGTGGAGCAGAAGAACTTTTATGCCTACAAGATGCCGCGAATAAGCGACATACCATTTGAAATAGAGGTGCATATAATGGACAATGACGCAGCAGCAGGCGGCGTGGGCGAGCCTGGCCTACCCCCATTTGCCCCGGCACTGACGAATGCCATATTTGACCTGACAGGAAGCAGGATACGGAAACTGCCATTTGACATGAATACCATATAGAAGCACGCACTATGACAAAGGAGATCAGGGAAATAATCACAGCCTATCATAAGGCATGCCGGGAAGGGCGCAGAACTGCGCTGGCAACCGTAGTGCATGTAGACGGTTCCTCCTATCGCATGCCGGGTGCGCGCATGCTGGTGGAAGATAATGGGCAGATAACCGGCGCTATAAGCGGCGGCTGCCTGGAGGGCGATGCGCTGCGAAAAGCACTGCAGGCAATAACGCTGAATCAAAACAGGCTTGTTACCTACAACACAGTTGATGAAGACGACATAGAGTTTGGTGTGCAGCTAGGCTGCAATGGTATTGTGCATATCCTTTTTGAGCCACTAGATACTAATGGTCAGTCAAATATTCTTGCTTCGCTGGAAAAGTACTGTGAAGCAAGGACGCCGGCTGTGTTGGTCACACTGTTTTCATTGAAGGGTCCGTTTAGTGAACATCCGGGAACCTGCCTGGTGATGAACGATGCCGGTATGGAAAGAAAAGTAGGAGATGCCGATTTCGGCGAACTGGTTTATGATGACGCCTGCAAGGTGCTGCGCGCAGAAGCTTCCCTACTGAAGCATTATGACGCCTATGGTATGAGTGCTTTCTTTGAGCTGCTGCTGCCACCGGTTTCGCTTTTGGTGATAGGTGCAGGTAATGACGTGATGCCGCTTGTGTCGCTCGCAGGCATAATGGGGTGGGAAGTGACCATAGCCGATGGCAGGAAAACCCATGCAAATGCTGGACGTTTTCCCAAGGCGCATAGAATTGTCGTTGCAAAAGCTCAGGATGTTGCTGCACAGGTGGCAGTAGACGAACGTACGGCGATAGTGTTGATGACGCACAACTACAATTATGACCTGGAGGTAATGAAGTCGTTGCTACACATAGACAGCGGCTACCTGGGCGTGCTAGGCCCACGCAGGCGACTGGAGCGAATTTTTACAGATCTCGATGACATGGGTATTGCCGTCACTGACCGACAACGGAAGCTTGTACACGGCCCCGTGGGACTGGACATAGGTGCTGAAACGCCTGATGAGATTGCGTTATCCATCATTTCTGAGATCAAGGCGGTTTTTGCAAACAGGGCTGGCGGGTATCTGCGTCACAGAGATGGTGCTATACATTCGCGTCCTGCGCAGGCCACTGTGAATGCTGCCGCCGCACTAAGAAAAGTGGGATGATGACGGCACAGAAAACCGGCATTATAATATTGGCGGCGGGGTCATCGTCCCGAATGGGTTCGCCTAAACAGTTGCTTACATTTAATGGGGCTACCCTGTTGCAACACGCGATAACAGTGGCAATGGGTGTAGGGGCGGGAGCCACCCTGGTGGTGCTGGGCGCCCATGCAGAAGAAGTGATGCCAATAGCAAACGTTTCCGATGTGCATGTGGTGGTAAACAACGACTGGCGCGAGGGTATGGCATCATCTATAAGATGTGGGCTTCAGAATTTGTTGATGATCTTGCCGGAGGCGGAAGCAGTCCTGATTTTGCTTTGCGACCAGCCGTATGTTACAACAAAGTTGCTGGGCGAGTGTCTGCACGCTGCTGAAGCGACTGAGAAGAGCATAGTGGCGTGTGCTTATGGCAATGTGACAGGTGTGCCGGCGCTCTTCAAAAAAGAAATGTTCGACGAGTTGATGTTGCTTGAGGGGGATGTTGGCGCGCGCCGGGTCATACAAAGAAATGCAGAGCACGTGATTCTGGTGCCCTTTACGGCAGGGGCAGTGGACATTGATACGCCAGACGACTATGCACGGCTATGCGAAGATTAATTTGGAATTGTATTTGGCACGGTTATTGTTTCAACTCTTCGAAACAAATACACCCCAATGAAAAAGATACTCATCTATCCTGCGATAGCTATCGCATTACTTTCGCTTACAAATTGCAACAAAGATTACGATCCCGGACCGGCGCCTGAAGAGACGCCGGGCAATTACACACTGGATGGTGCAATGGCCGCGCTAATGGTACAGCCTAAAACGGTAACCATTGATGCCGCTGCGGGCGGCACTTTTACCGGCAATAGCGGCACCCGGTACGAGATTCCTCCGTCAGCATTTTTGACCAGCAGCGGCGCCGTTGTTACCGGCAATGTGGACGTGACAGTTGCTGAGTATACCAATAAGGCCGATATGCTGTTCTCCGGTGTTTTTCCGGTAAGCGGCGATGAGCCGCTGCTCTCTGGCGGGGAGGTTATGGTGCAACCCATGCAGGCGGGCCAGCCGCTGCAAATGGCGGCGGGCAAACCGTTTAAAGCAAATCTGCCTATGCCCGGCACAGATGCCACGGGAATGACCCTATTTACCGGCACGCGCGGCAACGGACGCGTAGACTGGAAGCCCGTAGAGCCCGGACTAGGCCCCGACAATGCTATAGCGTGGATAGGTGACACCGTGGGTATTACTTCCACTTTTGCGGGATATGCAAATGCCGATAGGTTTATGACAAACCCCAACTACCAGAAATTTACTGTGGTAGTAAATTCAGGTTCTCCCTCCTTCAGCCGCGATTCCTTTCTTGTATTTGCAGTGTATGATAAATATAATGCCGTGTGGCCGATACAGGGTAACAACGGTACAGGCACTAACTACAATGAGCATCATGTGCCCGACATTCCTGTTCACTTTGTAGCATTTGGGGTGATAAAGGGCAACTTCTATGGAGGCACACTGGGTGCAACGCCGCAAACGGGCAAGACCTATACGGTGAACGTAACCAAGATGACCCCACAGCAAGCAAAGGACCTGGTTAGGACATTGTAGGCCGCGAAGTGCTGTCACACCTCGTTTCTCTGCTGACCGTATACCCGGCTTGCAGCAAATTCGGTGTACATTTATGGAAACCGGTAGGCATGTTTCGCGTTGTGTTCGGGTTGTTGATTACGCTTGCTCTGTTGTCTTGTGGCGAACGGCCCGCAGCAGTGTCGTCGCCGCCAACGCATGATAGTGCTGGTGCAATTGGTCAAAGTAAAAGTGACCCAGATCTCGAAGGACTCTATACTTCTGCCATAGAGCATTATGTCGCCCATGCATTAATCAGTCTGCCAGATACTGTGTTTATCAACAGGCATCCCGATTTTCCCGGCATCAATTTGCCTCCGGTTATCGCAAAAACTAACATAAAGCTGGTGGATGGCGACAGAACTACGACCTATTTTGCGGGCAGGGATAATGTACTACTCCTCAATGTTATGGCCTGGCCGGAAGCTGAAAAGGCTGAGTTTCTGATCGTAACATTCCGGGATCTTAAGCCGCAGCACAATGCACATCTTTATTTAGAGCGCACGGATAGCGGCTATGTCCTGGATAGTTTCGGGATGGAGTATCCTTATGGCATAAACCGGCCCGCGTGATATGACGGAGGGTAATAAACGCAATATGAAGTTTTTCTGTGAAAATATTTTGCAGAAAACTTCATATTCTTATCTTTGCACACCAATTCGGAAAAGCACCACGTTTTTGGTCGATTTCGAAGCGGTTATTAAGCGTAATAGTTCTTTATAATATTGATCCTGTAGCTCAGTTGGTAGAGCAATACACTTTTAATGTATGGGTCTTGGGTTCGAGTCCCAACGGGATCACTTGAAGCCTCGCGAAAGCGGGGCTTTCTTGTTTTTGGTACAAGGCAGCTACCTACATAGCCAGCCTATGAAGCCGTGTATGGGTCTTTTCTTTGCAGGTAGTGTAACATTGCGCACTTTTGCACAAATCTTCAATAGACGTGATTACCGGCATAAAGCATATTATTTTCGACCTGGGTGGTGTATTGCTGAACCTGGACTATGGAGCCACTGAGCGTGCTTTCATAGAAGCCGGTGTAAAGAACTTCGGCCAGCTATACTCGCAACTACAGCAGAGCAACCTGTTTGATAGGTGGGAGACGGGGCGCATGGGCCGCGAGGAATTCATCGCCGCTATGCAGCAGGCATCAGACACGCCCCTTACCGAAGCACAGGTGCTGAATGCATGGAACGCCATGTTGCTCGACTTCCCTATTCGCCGGCTCCAGATATTGCAGCAGCTACGCAATCACTATGATCTGTTCCTTCTGAGCAACACCAACGAGATACATGAAGAGGTGTTTAACAATACCCTGATGCGCGACCATGGCTTCCCGCATATTGGTGTGTTCTTTGACCGCATATATATGTCGCACAGGGTAGGTATGCGCAAGCCTATGCCGGAGATATTTCAGCGAGTGCTGGATGAGAACGGACTGCAGGCACAGCATACACTGTTTATAGAAGATAGCCCGCAGCATATAGAAGCGGCGAAGAAGATGGGCATTCAGACCATCTTCCTCACCGGCGGAATGACTATTGAAAAGGACGTTTTTAAGGCGCTGAGGTAGCTGGTTACTGCGCCAGCAGTTGCTTCACGGTCTCAGAGATCGCCTTACCGTCGGCCTTGCCTGCAAGTAGTTTGCTGGCTACGCCCATTACTTTGCCCATATCGGCGGGTGTCTTAGCGCCTACCTGTTCTATGATCGCTTTTACGGCTGTGGATAGCTCGTCGGCGCTCATTTGTGCAGGCAGGAACTTTTCTATTATGGCCAGTTCCTCGCGTTCTTTGGCCGCAAGGTCTTCACGGTTTTGCTTTTGGAAGATGTCCAGCGAGTCGCGCCTTTGCTTAGCCAGCTTTTGCAGCATTTTGGTTTCGGTGGCTTCGTCTATTTCACCGCTGGCACCTTCGGCCGTTTTTTCAATGATAATAGCTGCTTTTATGGCGCGGAGCGTACGCAGTGCAGCCTCATCTTTGGCGCGCATAGCATTCTTCAGCTCGTCCATTACTTTTTGCTCAAGAGACATGGTCTTAAATATTCAATGTTGTTATCAATAGTGGCAGGCCGGGCCCGCCACGAATAAAGTTACAAAAACACAGATTAGCCTTTTTGCTTCTCGGCCTGCTCCAGGGCATCGCTGGCTTTCTTCAGGAAATCTTTGGCAAATTTCTTCAGCTCTGCACCCAACTGCTCGTTGCGTGTAGCACGCACATAGGTGTCGGCCATTCCGAAAAGGGTTTGGTAGAAAAAGTCGTTCATTTCATCTACCATCATTTTGCTTGTCCACAGGTCAATGCGCAGGGCTGTTTTTTCGTCACCGTCCCAAAGGCCCATCAATATTGCCTTGGCTTTTTGCCAGTCGTCCACACCACCTCCCGGGGCTTTCCAGCTTATGCTTTCCGGCATTTTGTCTTCTGCCAGTTCTACCTGTATGTTTATCTCCGATGTCATATTCTATGTTAAGGCTGCAAAAGTAAGGCGAAAAAAATGCGCCGCGAGCTATCGTGCGATCGACATCGATGGCGTAATAATTTTTGAAAATATTTTTTTGTTAAAGAAATTTTAATTAGCTATATTGCAATATTACGTTCAGTTAAAACATTCAGATATGAAATTGAAATCTATTTTGCTTGCTTTATCCGTGGCTGCCACGGCAAGTGTTTATGCACAAAGTGAGGTCTCTACCGGCGGGCAGAAATATGTGCTGCTGGAAGAAGGAACCGGCTGTTGGTGCGGCTATTGCCCTGATGGGTCTCAGCGCATTCAGCAGACGATAGAACCGAGCTATCCGCGTATGATACCGATCGCGTTTCACAACGGAGACCCGATGGCATTGTCGCCAGACGACTTTAATAATACCTATATCGGTTCCGGCGGCCCCGGCTGGCCAGGCGCTACAGTAGACCGTACCGTATTTACTCACGACTACGGTTCGTCTGGTATCAAAACCATGGTAGGTCACAACCGTGGGTTCTGGAATACTGACGTAGGAGTTCAATATGCACTGGCGCCAAAGTTTGATGTAAGGATGATCTCAACCTACGACACAGCGACCCGCGTAGTAAAAGTCAAAGTAACAGCAAAAGTGCTTGCTGCTCCGGGCGCAGGGCCATGGAGAATAAATGCATACATAGTTGAAGATTCGATCTCCAGCGACTCTGTAGGCTATGAACAGGACAACTATATGACGTCGTCGCCATCCACATCTTGGTACTATGGCTATCCTAGCCCAATATCTCCGGGGTCTCGATATGCCCACATGGGTGTTGTGCGAAAGATATTGGCCGCCGGCGGCAGTATGTGGGGCGATACTGCGGCATTTGCAGCATCGCCAGCCATTGGCGACTCGATCTCCAGAAATTACACTTACACGATCCCTGCTACTTCGTTCTCAAAATACGTTCGTGTGGTAGGTGTGATACAGAAGTATGGTGCTACCAAGGAAGACCGTGCGGTGCAGAACACCATCATGGCGCGTGTGCGCCTGATGCAGAAGGTGTATCCTTCCAGTTCTTCAGTTGCCTCCAATGTGAAGGTGATAGAGGAGATGGAATTGTTCCCTAACCCTGCAAAGAACGTTCTAACTGTACGGGGCATGCTGGAGCACCCTGCTGAGGTGAACCTGACAGTTTTTGATGCACTGGGCAGGCAGGTATTCAATCAAAGCTATCCGGCAGGCGGCAGCCTGTTTGCCGAAAATGTTGGACTAGATCAAATGTCCAATGGCATTTACTTCATGAACATTACATCAGACGGCGCTACTGTGACGAAGCAGTTTATTGTGAACAGGTAGTGGTTGAAGATTTTTGTCAAAAGACGAGGGCTGTCTCTTAAGAGACAGCCCTCGTCTTTTTATGTTTTTTGCATTATCACAAAAAACTCTGATTGATTGCGCCGCGTATGATAGTTTCTGATCACTTTCAGCGAGGTGTATTTCATTTCGAAGAGAATGTCCATTATTCCTGCGAAGATTTCCGGCGTAAAATGGTGAGCGCGTAAGTTACCTGTCCCACATATGTTGTAGACCTGGCGCTTGCCTGCTCCGTAAGCGCATCTATGGCGTTGTCATCTCTTCGTTCGTTTATCTTGCATATTGTCTACGCCTCCACCCGGTGCTGACCAGCTTTTTCTTCCGGCATTTTGTCTTCTTTTGGCACTTTATATATCATCAAATATTATTTTTTGTGACTTTTTTAGGCTAAAAACTATGGTGAAAAGTTGGGTTTGGCTTTTCGGTTGTTAGGGCTCTTTCATTCGTTTCTGCCAATAATTGATTGCGGTGAGTTATTTTCGCCAAGCAAAAAGGCAACAATCGACTAGTTTTCATGGCATTGGATTGGAAAAAAATTTACGATGTACTCGCAGTAATGATAATAGTGTCGGTTGCTATGGCTTATCGTCGTTTTGATTCATTAACCAATCCTCAGTTGTGGGCCGAGGACGGTGCTGTGTTTTTGGTACAGAATTCGGAGCAGGGTTTGAAAACTCTACTTATGCCTTATGCCGGATATCTCCATACTGTGCCAAGATTAATCGCTGCGATTTTTGGGTTCACGGGCACGTCGTTAGTCAATATACCATTCGCATACAATGTTTCCGCATATTTATTTGCGTTAGGCGTTTCAGCGTATCTATACTTCTGTGCGAGGCAACTAGGTATCAGACACACAATATTATATGCATCGTTTTTCTCGATATTGCCGATAGGTGCTGAAATGTTCATGAATATTACCAATACTATATGGATATCAGCTTTGCTACTTTTGAACTTTTTGTTGGTTGGTCATAAGTTTTACGAGGTTCCGATGTTCAGGGTGCCAACTTTGTTCTTACTGGTCATCGCGGGCCTCACTGGTCCTTTTTCTTTAATCTTGTCTCCGCTGGTACTTATCATAATTTATTTGGAGCGGCGTACGATATTCAGAAGTGTATCCTTGTTGCCGCTAATTGTGATTTTGCTTTGCGGACTTTTACAGGTGCTGGAAATAGCAAATGGTGACGGAGTAAGCCGTGCGATTCCCGGTGAACCCGAGAAGTATCATGTTTTACGAATGATTGCCTACAATATGAATGTACTTAGCCTTCAGTCAATGTTGCAGTACCCAGGATGGTTGGAGAAGGGCAGAACCGCTATCAACCTGGTTTTGTTCATGGCAGTAGCGTTTTGTGTAATAAAGGCATATCGGTCCATTGCAATAGATAGGAGGTATGTCCTCGCCATTGCTCCGGTTTTGTTCTTTGGAAGTTTTCTTTTTGCTTTTTGGCCCATGGAGACCGTAGCGACGGTTGTGAGTGCTCCTCGTTATTATTTCGTTCCGCTCGTATGTATAGCTTCTATTTTTTTAATAGCTGCAAATGGACGCTCTTTGAGGCTGGAGATGTCAATCTATCTAGTATATCTTTTTATGTTTTCACCATATTTGAAATCCCGATTTTCAGACAAAGATTGGAAAGGAAATGTCGAAAAATATAATCAGGGTACAATTGGCGCAATTCCCATAAACCCCGACGGCTGGATAATATCACCCAAAAAGAAGACGAAGTAGTAGCCTTTAGAAATAGTTTTTTAGTCTGTAGAACGTGTAAGTAACCTTTTCTTCAAAGTCACGCTCCTTCGTTTGAATACAAAAAGCGTTTATGGTGCGGTTATTGCCAAGATACCCAGTCATAAAATTGATGAAATGTGAATTTGCCAGGATGAGCTTGTTTACAAGTACCGGGTGATCTATAATTGGTTTGAGCACCTTGCGACTTTCCGTGTAGGGTTTTAGAGTGTCTGCAAAGAAGAATGTGAAATTCAGAGTAGCGGGTTGATAAAGTAAATTGTTGATTTTGCCCAACGTGGAGTAGTTAATATTCGCAGACATGTAATACGGCGTGTCATTAGGAAAACTGAATCGAACAGTATCAGCTAAACTGGCCTCAACGCTGTAAACCTTCTCAAACTCGGGTAATTTTACAGGAATCGATTTAGCTTTTAGTAAAAGATAATAGCCATGCTCATCCATGGAGCCTACCGTCCGCGTAGTGATAAAGCCAGAATAGTCATAGTTCATCCTAAGCATAGCATTCGTTAGTGGTTCTTCCCATCCTGCATACCTATTATCAATCGTCCATGTCCAGCTCATTACCCACTGAGGCCGGTTTTTGTTATAAAAGTGATCGGCATTCAAAGAGTCTAGCTCATGGCAATATGCTGCATATGACTGCATCACCGGTCTGGGGTGGTAATTCATATTATTTTGTTGTAAGAGAGCAACGTCTACCGGCAAGATATCGATAGTGCCTTCTCCTATTTGTTTGCGGGCTGCATCTGGTATTACAAGGGTGGTATCTATGACATCTTTCTGTTTCACAAACATGTGATCCACGTAGTTTATGGTTGGAGCGATGAAGGCATTATATGAGAAGAAACGCCCCTCGTCGCCATGTGGTAATTTCAAGTTGGCGTCAACCATAAGAAAGACAATTACATATAGAACTGTACTCCGCCAATTGAACTCCTTGTACAAGATATACATAGTCAATGTGACAAAAAATGGTAGGAACCCAAAGAAGGTGTCATTATGACTGTCATTTCTCGTAAAAGAATTTTTGTAAGTAAGGAATACGTTCAGCATTGATAAGCCGCAAACTGCCATCTTTTCAATTGAAAATGTGCGACGGCGGATGGCGTTCCATAAATAGTAACAAATCAGGTAAAGATATACCGTACACAACGCAAGTGCCCAGAGGAAGTTCCGTTGGGTTGGCTCCATGGCTATTTGCATGGTCTCTCCATAATGTGCAATTAGCAAGCTGCCATATCTGACATAGCCCAGAAGGTTAATTTCCGTTTTTAGGTAAATAGCAACAAACAAGAGTATGGATATAGTAGAAAATATGATACCCGCTCTAAAGTTCTTTACCAAAAGGTAAATTAATAGCATTCCCATGAGCGGAATTGTGATAAGTCCGAAATTGATTTTCATGAAAAAGACCAGAACTCCGGATATTGCAATGATCGCCACATCTAAATAATTACTAAATCCATCTTCCAGGCACAAACAACTATAAGCCGAAAAAAGGATAAACAGAATCATGGAGCCCTCGCAACCTTTAAAGTAGAGCAGAGAAAGCAGGAGAACTGGAAAATATTTCGTGGACTTCTGCAGCATTCTTCTGAATAGCATAAAAAAGCACACGGAGACAAAAAAATCAAATAGCAACAGGTATATGTCTCTTACATATTCCGTGTTTCGGGTAGATAGATATGCAAGAGGACCAAACGTAAAAACAAGATCTTTCCCGAAAACCAGGTTGTTCTTAATCGCCATGTTTAGGGACCGATTCCAGCTGCCATCAAGGTCTTTGAAAATATAATAGTAGAAGCTAACTGGCAGTGCATAGATAGAAAGTACCAAAGCAAACAAATTGACTTGCTGCTTTGCCCAGAATAATCTCATTTTCTGCCCAAAATTTTCAATAGGGGTCATGGATGGCGAATTAAGGAGACAAAAGTAGCGAAAGAACTATATTTGTGCAGGTTACAGAGTCAGCCCAGTATCTTACACCCAGGCAAATGCTCGCATTAAGAGATAGAATAAGCAGCCATTCGAATTCAATTAAGCTGATAGTAGTATTTCTTCCGGCTGTCTTCTACTTCGTCGTATTGAGTAAGTATGCATTAAATTATCCTGTTGCCGATGACTTTAACGCAATTGTTCAATTCTTGAACGAGTATCGTTGTTCTGACTTGCAACATAAAACGATCCTCCTGTTTAGTCAGCATAACGAACATCGGATTTTGTTGTCGAGAATTATCTATGTGCTCTATGACACATTACCCGGTAACATTAACCTTAGGACAATAATATATATAGGCAATATCCAGCTTTTAGTTTCGTTTGCTGTCTTTCTTTATTTTATTTACAGACTTTTGGGTACGCGCTGGTTCTGGCCAGGGTTCATCTCGTCCTTGTGTTTCTTTGATCTATCTAACTGGGAAATTGCGTATTCTCCAATGGGTAGTGTGGCAAACTACAGCGTAATCATGTTGTTTTTTTTAGCTGCGTTCTGTTACTCATTGGCTGGGAAATACCCATTGATCCTTGCGCTCGTTTTCCAGATTCTTGCTTTTTTTTCATTGGGAAGCGGGCTTATAGCATGCGTTGCTTTGGTGATGTTTAATTTGCTTAATGGGCAGTGGACGAAAGTAATATGGTCGGGATTAACCACAGCAGTAAGCGCTGTCTTCTATTTTCACAATTTCAGTCTAATGGGCTCTGCGGCGTTGACTTTGTCACTGAGCAAAACGATATTGTTCTTTGCCCGCTATATGAGCGGCCATTTTGCATTTTATGATTTATCAACACAATGGGTGCCAGTTGTTATTGGCTTTATGATATTATTTCTTGTTGTGTTGCTTTTGCCATTTTCCAGAAAATTCCGGCTGGAGCATAACTCTTCCTTTTTCGTTGCTACCCTACTTTGCTGTCTTGGATCGTCTTTATTAACCTCAATTTTCAGAAGTGCAATTTCTCCAATTCCATCTTACCGGTATCTGATTTTTGCCCACCTGATATTCTCCGTTCTGGCCGTCTTCTTTTTCTTGAAATTCACAACAAAAAAATTTGATCACGTCCAATTTGCGATTGTTTACGTTTTGATTATTAACTATTTAGTGAACATTCATGTTGGTGTCACGTGTTATGAGTCAACGCGGCGCTGGATATTAAGTGCGCAGGTTCAGCATCCGGATGTGGAAGGGGCAAAAAGAGAAATGGCGCGAGCGTGCAATCTTGGCATATATTGCTGGCCTCACGATCATGGTCGTTAACTAACTTTAAATTAGGCATGAAAAAAATGTTCTACATTTGCGTTTTCATTGCGTTTATATTTTGCCAGAAGAAGCGCTTTTTGGCACCGGTGTCCCACTATGTTGAGAGTAAAAATAATATCCCGCCTTCTTCATCTGAATGAGTTATTGCTGTTTTTCCCGAAATTGAAGCGATTTTATAAGAGGAAAATTGCGAAAAAGTCCCCTTTAATTCTTGACGTAGGGTCAAATAAAGGACAAACAATAGATTTTTTTCTAAAATGCTATAAGAATCCCGTCATTTATGGATTTGAGCCTAATCATGATCTTTATGAGTTTCTCATAAAAAAATATGCGCGTAATAAGAATGTGATAATCACTAACTGCGGTATAAGTGATAAAAGCGGTCGGCTCATCTTCAAAGAGACCGTAACCGATGAGACCTCCACATTTGAAGAACTTAACTACGATTCGGAATACTTGAAAATCAAGTCGCGTGTTCTAGGAGTTGCCCCGGAGAACATCGTACGCAAGACATATGAAGTAGATGTTGTGAAACTTAGCGATTTTCTCAAAGCGAAAAAGATAGGCAAGGTTGACGTGCTGAAGATAGATACAGAAGGTCATGAATATAAATGTCTACAAGGGCTATTTGGCGATATAGATGTAGATGTCGACTACATTCAGCTTGAACAGCATAATGATGACATGTATACTAACAGGACTGATGAAAAGACGATTGCAGAGTTCTTACGCTCTTATGGCTTTGAAGTCGCTGTTAGGATAAGTCATGGCTTTGGTGATTTTGATGAAGTGATTTATGAAAAGAAGGCATAGGTATTTTGACGAAAACATCTGAACCTAGCTGAGGAACGTTTTTCTAAATTTAATTGGAGATCATACACCGGGGCAATAGTAGAGATCGGGTGTATCTAAAAAGCCTGTTCAAAAATTGTCAAGGTTTAATTTTCTTCACGTCTACCTGCAATCGGGATTATATAAGAAATGTTAAGGCAAATTTTTGATTCGAAAGGCTACATTTCTATCAAGGTTGGAATGTGCCTTTTACCGATTGCCCTGTACTTTGCCGTGCTGTATGTCTACGCGCTGAACCTCCCAACCATGGACGACTATGCGGCGATTCTGGATTTTCTTCACTATTTTAAGCTGGGACATGGCATAGGCAAAGCCCAAATGTTGCTTGCTCAGCATGGAGAGCACAGGATTTTGTCTTCAAGGCTCTTTTATACCTTTTATGAAATGTTGCCCGGTGAAATTAACTTCCGCACGATAGTTCTGGTAGGAAATTTGCAGTTGCTGACTACTTACCTGATACTTGTATATTTCATAAGAAGGTACTTCCCGCAGTCATGGGCCATACTGTCTTTTGTGGCAGCTCTTTTTCTGTTCGACCTTAGCAATTGGGAAAATGCGCATTTTGCGATGGCAAGCATGCAGAACTATGGCATACTTTTTCTTTTCTCCACATGTATTTTTTTCTATGCTCAACGGTCCTACTGGTCGCTAATCCCGGCATTGTTAGCCCAGGTAATTTGCATTTTCTCCAGCGGAAACGGAATCATAGGATCAGCATTTGTCGTTCTCTTTTGCATGATAGAGCGCAGCAGGCCAAGGGTTATATTGAGCCTGATTGTGACACTGATCTTTTCTCCGCTATACTTTATGAATTATAATGCGTCTATCAAGGCGCAGCCTTCTTCACACTACGTAAACATGGCCGCCTATTTTTTTCGGCTGTTCAGCGGTCATATACATTGCCCTGACCATGCGCTAAAAGTAGTTTTGGGTGCAATACTATTTATTGTCTCGCTCGTGGTTTTTCCAGTGCGGAAATATATGAGAATTGATAAAGAAGATGGCTTCTTTATAAGCATGTTCGGGTTTGTAATGGCAACAATGGTACTGACTTCTGTATACCGTTCCTCGCTGGGTGACTTGCCTCCGAGCCGATACCTTATTTACCCGCACTACATGGCCGTGCTTATTTTCATTTTTGCTCTAAAAAAGATAAGAAGTGAAAAGGCAACGAGGTTTGCTATGATTACGGCTGTGATCGGCGTGCTTAATTATATTCCCAGCTTTGAATACGGCTTGAAAGATTTTGCCAAAGTGTCCGACATCATACGGAGTACAGATTATGACTATCCAGATAAAGAAATTGCAAAGACCATCGCTGAGCGCTGCTGTGCTGAAGGAATTTACTGCATAGAGCGCCACCGGATCGGTAGATAAGCTTGGTGACCACCCGGCGAATAGCTATATATTTTCCTTCCACTATTTATCCTAACTTTGCACGCCAAATAACAAGCGTGAATAATATATCTATTCTCATAACCGGTGGTTGCGGCTTTGTGGGCAGCAATATGGCCCTGATGCTGAAAGAAAAGTATCCTTCGTACACTATCGTGACGCTGGACAACCTGAAGCGTCGTGGCTCTGAGCTGAACCTGCCTAAGCTGAAGGCTGCCGGCATAGAGTTCGTGCATGGCGACATCCGCAACCGGGAAGACCTGGAAATGAACCGCAAGTTCGACTACATCATTGATGCGGCTGCAGAGCCCTCGGTAATGGCAGGCATGGGGGCAGAACTTAGCTATGTCATCAACACCAACCTCTCAGGCACCATCAATACCCTGGAGCTGGCAGCACGTAGCGGGGCAAAATTCATTTTCCTTTCTACCAGCCGCGTTTATCCAATACCTCACCTGGAGAACATTAAGTACACGGAAGGCGAAACCCGCTTTCATATATCGCCTGAGCAGGTCCTGCCAGGTATCAGTGCAAAGGGCATCAGCGAAGATTTTCCGCTGGACAAAGCCCGTTCGGTGTATGGTACCACAAAGCTGGCATCAGAATTGCTGATAGAAGAGTTCCGTGAATTTTTTGACGTGAACTATGTGATAAACCGTTGTGGTGTAATAGCAGGTCCGCACCAGATGGGCAAGGTGGACCAGGGCGTGATAACGCTATGGGTGGCTCGCCACTACTGGCAGCGCGATGTGGCCTATTTTGGGTACGGCGGCACTGGTAAGCAGGTGCGTGATGCCCTGCACATCTTCGACCTGTTCGACCTGGTTGACTATGAGATCCACAACTTTGATGTGGTAAACGGCCGCACCATGAATGCAGGTGGTGGGCTGGCATCCAGCGTGTCTTTGCAGGAGCTTACTGCTATCTGTGCAGAGGTAACGGGCAATAAAGTAGGTGCGTCATCGGTTATGGAAAACCGCAAGGGCGATATTCCGTTGTATATAACTGACAATACCCGCATCACGGCACAGACAGGCTGGGCTCCGAAGAGGAACGTAAAGGATATCATCACGGACACCTTTAACTGGATACACAAAAACGAACAACAACTAAAACCTATTCTAAACGCGTAAGCAATGAACATAGCTATTGTAAGTGGCTCTAACGGCCTTATAGGCAGCGAAAGCGTGAGCTTTCTTTCTGACAAGATGGACCTGGTAATTGGTATTGACAATGACCAGCGTGCCTATTTCTTTGGCCCCTCCGCCTCTACCAAATGGAACAAGGAAGTGCTGGAGAGCAAATACCCTAACTACAAAGCGCATAACGTAGATATCCGTGACTATGCCAGCCTGGAGACTATCTTCAAGCAATACGGCACGGATATAAAAATAGTAGTGCACACGGCAGCACAACCTAGTCATGACTGGGCTGCAAAGGAGCCTATTACTGACTTTACTATCAACGCAAACGGCACGCTCAACTTCCTCGAACTGACGCGCCAGCACTGCCCCAAGGCGGTATTCATTTTCACTTCTACCAACAAGGTTTATGGCGACACGCCAAACTTTCTGCCACTCGTGGAGTTGGAGAAGAGGTACGAGATAGACGAGTCACATCCATACTTTAAAGATGGTATTGACGAGTCTATGAGCATAGATAACTCGAAGCACTCCGTGTTTGGCGCGTCTAAAGTGGCTGCGGACGTTATGGTGCAGGAATATGGCAAGTATTTTGACATGAACACCGCTATCTTCCGCGGAGGTTGCCTTACGGGCCCTCAGCACTCAGGTGCTCAGCTTCACGGCTTCCTTTCTTACCTGATGAAGTGTGCAATAACCGGCGACCACTATACCATCTTCGGTTACAAGGGCAAGCAGGTACGTGATAACATTCATGCGTGGGACCTCGTAAACATGTTCTGGCACTTCTATCAGAATCCACAGGCGGGTGGACAAATTTACAACGCAGGTGGCGGCCGCTTCTCCAACTGCTCTATGCTAGAGGCAATTGAGATATGCGAGAAGATCACGGGCAATAAGATGAACTATAGCTATACGGACAACAACCGGTCCGGCGACCACATCTGGTACATATCAGACGTGTCAAAGTTCAAAAAACACTACCCTGAATGGGACTACAAGTATAACCTTGAAGTGACCATGCAGCAGATATTTGAGAACATGAAGGCGAGGGTTTAAAAAGTAAAAGCTTAAAAGTAAAAACCTACATAAACAACAATCCCAATTCCTAATTGCCAATTCCGAATTCCTCAGAAACGTGAAGCTAAGCGTAGTAATACCGGCATATAACGAGGCACTAAACCTACCCGAAACCCTCAACGCGTTTCACGATGAGTTGAAGCGTAATAATATTGACCATGAGCTGCTTGTTACAAACGACAACTCAAAGGACAATACTGCCGAGGTGATTGCTGAGCTGCAGAAAACAATACCTACGTTGCGCACGGTGTTCAATCCGCCGCCTCATAATGGGTTTGGTTATGCGATACGCAAAGGACTGGAAAACTTCTCCGGCGATTGCGTGGCCATCGTAATGGCCGACATGAGCGATGACCCCAAAGACCTGGTTAAGTTCTATAACACGATGATAGAGCAAAAGGTAGATTGCGTATTTGGTGACCGCTGGGGCAAGGGTGGTGAGGTATTTGATTACCCGAAGAACAAGCTGTACCTGAACCGCTTTGTGAACCGCATGATCAGCATCGTATTCAGGATGCGTTATCGCGATACCACTAATGCCTTCAAGTTATATAGCCGCAAAACGATGGAGGGACTTAAGCCATTCATGTCGCCCCACTTCAACCTTACGGTGGAGCTGCCGCTGAAGGCAGTAGTGCGTGGATATACCTTTGCTGTTGTCCCTAACTCATGGCGCAACCGCAAGCATGGCACCAGCAACCTGAAGATACGGGAGATGGGTAGTCGTTATTTTTTCATTGTACTTTATTGTCTCATAGAGAAGTTCTTTAGCCGCGGCGATTTTAAAAAGAAGTGGGATTAGTTGCCCACCGCATACGGGAAGACCGCTACTTCCAGTCTTTTGTTGTCCGTTAGCTCAAGCGTTGTTGTGCTAATGAAACTAACATTTCCGTTCGTTTTTCCGCAACCCGATTCGTGGTGAGATGCAGGGCCATCTGCGCTGATGTTAGCGTTTGCCACAGCCACTATCCCCAACTCGTCATCTACAGCTATGCCATATGGTTGGTAGCCGGTATTGATCAATTTTTTCAACGCACCATTTGCCACGTCTATCGCTACCACGCTACCTCGGTTTCCGGGAAAAGTTGTCATGTCGTCGGGGCAAGAGATGAACAGTAGTCCGCGCTTCTCTGAAAGCGCCAGGGAAGCAGGAATGCCGGGTAGTTTTACGATGTTTCTTAATTGCCCGGTTCGCGTGTCAATGAAGCGAACATCTGAAGTAGCAGCGCAAAGCACAAATAGTGTGTTGCCGGATTTGTCGCAGAGTGTATTCACCGTGCTAAGGCCGCCTGCAGGTAGCGCCGTAGCGGTGCCATCAATTGGCTGTAGGCTCAGTTCAGGAGATGTCGGGTTTGAAATGTTGATTTCGTAGATGAAGTTACCGGCGGACGGAGTAAGAAATACCTTGTCTTGCGTCACTGACACCGATGACGGATAAACAAGTTGTCCGCCGAAGTCGAAAGTTTTTATCACTTTTTCAGCAACCAGGTCCACGTAGGCAAGTTTCCCCGGGCTGCTATTGTCTGCCACCCATGCGTGTTTTCCGTCAGACGTGATGTCAAAAGACTGCCATGTGCCGTCTCCCAGGTCAATGTCGTTTACGTGAGCGTCTGTGAGGCCGTCATATTTTGATAAGTTGCCCGAGCGGGAATAATAAGAGACATACCAGTAATCCTTTTGTGGTGATACTTTTACGCTGTAGGGAAATTTAGCGCTGTTCCCGTTACCCGTATTCACATACCTCATTTGGAGGCGGCTGGCTGCGTCTATAACCGTTACCACATCACATAGCCTGTTTGTAACGTAGAATTTGTGTCGGCCATTACTGTCGGGGAATGCTATGCGGCCGTTTGCCGATGGCGCTCCGTCAGCTATCCAGTCGTGTATGCGCTGGTATTCCTCTTTAGTTAAGGGTGCAGCGCCATACGGCATCGTAGGTTGTAGCGCCAGCCCGGTTGTAGAGTCTGTGTTGGTGTAGTAACAGAGCGTGCTGAAGTCAGGTCTGAAGGGTATCACTACTGCTCCTGTGCCTGCTCCGCTAAACATTGCTTGCCATGTGGATAGATTAAGCCCTCCGGCATTAATGGCGCTGGCATTGTTGTGGCAGCCACTGATAGCGCATCTCGAAATGATGATATCTGCGATGGTATCCGGATAGTTGCTGTCGCCCGTGCTTGCCTGTTTATTGTCCTTAGGCTTTTTGCATGCAATTGCTGTCATTAGCAGAGCCACCACTGCCCTAGTCCTGGGGCGCGTCATTATCTAGCCAGCATTTTAGTTTGTCCTTCTCTTGCGTTGTGAGAGGATCATGCCCCGTTGGGGGCATGATACCTAACTCCAGTACATTCTTTTGCAGCACACCGTTTTTAGCACGTTTTTTGAGCTCTGAGTATTGCGTAATGTCTGCAATAGCAGAGCCGGCTCCGTGACAACCTGTATGTGCACACGACTTAATAACTATGGGTTTAATGTCTGCTGCATACTTGCATGTGTTCGACTCTTCATTCTTCGTTTTGTTGCACGCATAAAATGCAGCTACGAGGTAGAATGCCAGTAGCGTAAGGGTTACAGATATCTTCATAACAATCAATCTGTTTTTACAATCCTTATATAGGACGTGCCGGCGGGTTCGTGTATGCATATCAAATACACACCTGTGCTGGAAGTGAAATCCTCTATGCTGAAGTTGTAGAGCGCAGCATTGTGTGCTCCTTCGTATAACCTGCCCAGGTGCCGCCCCGTGATGTCTGTGATGTCGATGGTAATAGGCTCATTAGTTACCTTGTCAAATACCAGGGATATGCTACCGTTTGTAGGATTAGGGAATGCCGATGCTGCAGACGGTGTTCCCGCTGGTGACAGAACCGATGCAGATGGGGGCGCTATGATGCGAACATCATAGTCTTCTATTTCGCCATGGTAGCCTATAGGGTCGGCAACCGGTGAGTCGCACGATGTGGGTATCGAGTGTCCCGCGTCGGAACTCATTTTGGCGGTTGCCCGCAGGCGCACTTTTCCGAGCGGCGCCGTCATCGGCACAGTGAAGCTATCAACATATGTGCCATAAGCCTTGTAGTCTTTGCTGATCACTGTTTCTCCGGCATCGTCAAAACTCTTGTTGTTGTTATAATCCACCCATATCCTTATGTTGTTTCGGGCAGTGGGAAATATCACAGCATCACGAGAGTGTGTGAGTGAAACCACATAGGTTTTACCGCGTTCCAGCTCTGTGGTGTCGGTGGTTACCACTACTACCTTGCTCATGCTTTCCACGTTAGCCGAGTTGCGGTCTATAGTGTTCAGTTTAAAATTGGTAATGCCCGGCTGGTCGGTGCTGTAGGGTGTTCGGCCTGGCAGCATGCAATATTGTGCCGTGGCGGCAAATCCCGTGATAAGGAGTGCAGATGTGTAAATCAATCTTAGGTTCATGTCGGTTGAATTTCGGGATGAATGATGAAAGCCAAAGGTGACAACGACAATTGAAAATTTCTTGCTAACAATGTCTAAGACATACTTAATACCCCCTATAGGGGGGATGGTATACTATTGTCCTGATCTTCTACTTGCCTTACCTTGTAACAACTATTGCAGTTATGAGAAGGAATCCCGAAGTAGATAAATACCTGGAGCAGAAGGCCCATCCCATGACGGCAGAAATTCAAAGGCTGCGGGAGATAATTCTGGGTGTAGATCCGGGCATAGAGGAAGCCATCAAATGGAGTAGCCCAACCTTCATATATAAGGGTAATATGGCATCCTACTTTATGAACGCTAAAAAGCATGTTAGTCTCATGTTTCATAAAGGTGCGCTAATAAATGATAAGACAGGTTTGCTGGAGGGAGACGGCAAGGAGGGGCGCACTGCCAAATTTGCCGACATGAAGGATATAGAAAAACGCAAAAAGGACCTGGTGGCGGTGGTAAAGGAATGGGTGAAGATGATGGACAAGGGATGAGACGCTTGTGTAGCCGCAAGGAAAAATCACTACCTTACAATATGGAACAGAAATTCCGCATGGACGGAACTGCATATAAGGCCACAACGGCAGCGGAGGAAGATGACCATGTTACCTAATGGACGGATAGGTCGCTAAGGGAGCGGCTGGAAGCAGCTTGCTACCTTAGCGACCAGGCTTACGGCACTACGCCTCAAACTAAACTTGACCGTACGTTTTTCTCAAAAAAGAAGTTCAATCACTCATATTCATCTGAATGAAAAACACCCGCTACACGCTACTTTTTTTCATTGGTAGCTTCGGATCCCTTCACGCTCAAAACAAGCACAACCTTTTTGTAGACGTGAATGTGCTGCACAACATCGGACTCTCTGCTACATACAATAGAAAGGTCATAAATCATTTGGATTTGGGTGTGGGCGCGAATGCGGTTTATCTCTACCCGCAAGCGTCTAAAACTCTTCGCTCTGGAGCATACATTGACATCAGACCTTATTGGGGAAAGAACAAACATATGTGGTTCGTAAAACTGGACCCGGGTATAGCATACTTTAGTCCCATTAAAAAATCTACTACTGAGATCAGGCCGCTTGGCATTTACTTCGCACTTGCATATGGCTATCAGTATCGTATGAATTCCCGGGGCATAGGCCCTTATGTAACTTTGGGGTGGAACGGCTATTATATAAGATCCTATAGTTCAAATGTGAATGTCCCGGAGTATCTTAGAAAAACCGCCTACTTTGATGCCGAGGGCATGTTCTGCATAGGGTTTAAGTTTTAGGTGTATCACTTTAGCCCCGAAGTGCCCCCAACGGTACGCCGGGAAGTTATTTATACAGAACTGTCGAGACTGCCCCCCCTTTTCACAAAAAATTAGCCACCCCCGCTTACACTGCTAATGCTTTATGCTGTAAACTTGTATTAAAGATATTATCGCATGACGGAGCATATGCCGGAAATGGAGGAAACATCACAACCGGAGGCCATAGAAACACCGCAGGAAACTGCGCAGCAGGCGACTGTTGCTACAAGTCTTGATGCCACCCATGCAATAGGCGTGCTGGTGAGCCAGATGGAGCAGGTAATAAGGGGTAAGCGCTCGCAGATAGAGATGGTAGTTACCTGCCTCCTCGCCGGCGGCCACATCTTAATGGAGGACAATCCCGGTACTGGTAAAACAGTGCTTGCCCGTACACTGGCACAATGCATTAGTGGCGGGCATGGCGAAGAGCATGTACTGTTCAAACGCATACAGTTTACCCCGGACCTGCTGCCTATGGACCTGATAGGTACGCACATATTCGATGACAGGACTAAAGAATTCGTATTCAAGAAAGGGCCGTTGTTTTGTAACGTGTTGCTGGCCGACGAAATAAACCGCGCGTCGCCAAAGGTGCAGAGTGCCCTGCTGGAGGCTATGGCCGAGCACCAGATAACGGTGGGCGACGCAACCCTGATGCTGGAACAAATGTTCTTTACCATAGCCACGCAGAACCCGATAGAGATGGAAGGCACCTATCCGCTGCCTGCCGCCCAGCTTGATCGTTTCTTTATGAAGATCTACTTCGGTTACGTAGATGAAGAAACGGAACTGAACATCTATCGTGAATACCTGGATATTGCCCGAAACCTGGTGGATCTGAAACAAGTACTGAGCCTGCAGGACATACTGGAGCTGCAGGCACAGGCGGGCAGCGTGCACGTGCATGACGAGATTGTGCGCGCGGTGAGCAACATTGTGCGCCAGACACGTGTGCATCCCGATATTTCGCTGGGCGCCTCCACACGCAGCGGCATTGCTTTCCTCAAGTGCCTGCGCGCCTACGCGCTGGTGAAGGGACGGACATTTGTGATAGAGGACGATGTGCGCGACATAACCCGCGCTGTGCTTGAACATAGGCTCATATTCCGAAATAAAGATGGCAAGCAAAAAGCGCTGGACAGCATAATCTTGAAGGAAACAGAAAGACTTGCGAAACTGAAACTCTTTTAGGAGCATTTTGCAGGGGCAGGAAGCAGGAGCAGAAGGCAGATTCAAATGAAAAAGGCAGTTGTAAAGGATGGTATATTATTTATGACCCGCGCCGCGGGTCATTTGCTGTTGCTGCCTGCTTCGTTGCTTCGCACTGTTTCTTTACTGGTCGTTTTGTGTTTGCCCCTGCTGTCTGCCCCCGCCTATTCGCAAAGGCAGCAACTGCCCCCGGAACTAATGCCCAAACACCCGGCAGGCAAGGAAGTGGCGAGGGCAAACATTGACGCCAAAAGGGTAATCGAAAACATGTATAGCGATGATGCGCTGCCACGCTCTCGCGAGTTTAAACGAACAGACAGTACCTATTATGTAGGCTGGATGTTTGAAGGTATCTATAAGTACACACATGCTGCCGACTACCTCGGTTTTCGAAATGCCGCTACCTCACTGGAAAAAGCGCTGAGCCTGCTGGAGCGCGACTATGGCCGCCAGCTCAGAACACGGTCCGACAACATAATGGTGCTGTTACCGGCCTATAACTTTCAGATAGACTATACGATCATTGCAGGCGCACTGGTACATTGTTACGGCAATATGGAGCAGCCTGAAAAGATTGTTCCGCTGCTGCGCAAGGCGATAAAATATAATTTCCAGCGGGAGTATTACCTGGATCCATACAACCTACTGGCTTGGACCGTGCATCGGAACCGCTTCTACACCAGCTCTAAATATCCGTTTCTAAAGAACACTATTGATGAGAACGAGGAACTGGCTAACCGATACCTTGACAGCGGTATGCGGGCTATTGAGAAGAACCGCCCGCTGAATGCGAATCTCTTTCCCCCCGGTTATGTGGAGGCCGAGAAAAACGGTGTTTATCACTACAAGAACATATTGCATGCCTATAACTTCCGCATCGATTCGGCAGCCTACTATTTTGAGCTGATGCGCAAAAGCAACAGGTTGCCGCATAACAACTACGCCAACTTTCGCAGCATATGCGGCGACTTTCGCACGGCAGAAGCAGAGTACAAGATTGCTGCAGAGCAAGATGGAAGCGATAAGCGTTTGCAGGAGTGGGCTTACTTCACTACCATACTGGACATTTACAAAGCGAACCCGAAAACCGGCGCTTCCCTGGCGCGAAATATGATAAAGGCTGCAGGTACCACACCGGGTTATGGATGGTACAACATTGCCCTGGCGCGAAGTCTCACCTATGATGGCCAGGTGACGCAGTCAGAAAAATATGCCGGGCGCGCAGCAGATTTTAAAGAACTGCATATAGGCACCACGCTGGGGCAGAGCCACTATGACTTTAGCCTGCAGCTTATAAAACTGGTGAACAAAGAGCAGGAAGTGCAGATGGTCAAATTTGAGCACGCAAACTGGTGGTACAACCCGGTAGTGCTCTGGGATATTTTCAAGAAGCTGGTGGACAAATACCTGCAGCAGTTCCTCATCATCAATCAGTTCTCGCACAATCCGGAAAGGGAACGTGTCATTTACAAACTGTTCTCCACTGAAAATGTAGTCTCCTGGGATGAGGTCTGGTACCTTGTGAAAGATTTTAGTACGCGCTACTTTTTGCGTCGTTTTAGCAAGGAGGCCGCTACAGACAACCGCAAATATGTACATAAGTACTTTGTTTTCTTCACTGCAAAGCTGATGATGGTGCAGGGAAAATACAAAGAGGCGATACCCGTGCTGCACAAAGTGCTTAACGACCCTAATACGGACGCCGACTACGAAAAACTACTCACCGCCCGCGTGTACCAGGCTCTTGCTGACTGTTCTAAGCACCTGGACAGGACCGATATGTACAACGAATGGATGTACAAACTGAGCGTCCTTTACCCACAATTGGTTCCATTTTCAGGGCTAAAGCCCAATGTGATCCTGCACGTGAGCGGAGATGTAGACAAGGAAGTAGAAAAGAGCCTGCGCGCCTGCAACATCAACTGGGTAAACGGACGCAACATTCCGGCACCGGAAGCATATGTTGTATTCCAGGGTAGGGGGAAGAAGAAGAACATCACCTACTATGTAATAGACCGAAAAGGCAAACAGATAGTAGGCCAGCAGTCGTTTGCCTGGCAGAAGCCGGAAGCCACCGGCAAAGAACTTGCCTACCGGCTCTTCAATATCGGCGGCAAGGAGCCAGAAGAGACGGAAACCGCCCAGTAGTTCCACCCGGTTTACTTGTGCGAGTTCATTTTAATATGTGCCTGCTACCAGTGGGCTACAGAGGCCATTTGCCCTGCGGTATTAGAATGCAATTAGAATGTATCTGTTTAACAGTTCTATAATATCCACGCGTTTAGATTTGCCGTGTTCGTAAAGAAATACAGTAATTAATAACGCGTCTAATGCCTGATAAGAAAGTAAGTACACTTGCACGTTTTTTGGAAATTCTGCGGCATGAACGGCATGAGATTTCCTCGATATATTTCTACTCCATATTCGCGGGGCTGGTACAGTTGTCATTGCCCCTGGGTATACAGTCCATCATCAGTTTTGTATTGGGTGGTGCAATTTCTACGTCGCTTGTCTTGCTGGTGATAGTGGTGATCCTGGGTGTTTTCTTGAATGGATTGCTGCAGGTGAACCAAATGAAGATCATTGAGAAGATAGAGCAGCGGCTATTTGTCCGTTACTCTTTTCAGTATGCACACACGATACCCAACCTGAGTCCGAAAGAAATAAACGGCTACTATCTGCCTGAATTGGTAAATCGCTTTTTTGACACCATTTCGCTACAGAAGGGCATTGCCAAAATATTGCTGGATATGCCTGCCGCAAGCATCCAGATTCTCTTTGGCCTTATTCTGCTCTCCTTCTATCACCCTATTTTCATATTCTTCGGCATATTGCTGCTCTCTACGCTGTACCTGATATTGCGCACAACAGGAAACAGAGGTCTGGAAACCAGTATTGAAGAAAGCAACTACAAATACAAGGTGGCAGGCTTTCTGCAGGAGCTGGCACGGGTCATTACTACCTTTAAGTTTTCCAGGAACAGGGAGTTGCACATCTGGAAGACTGATGACTTTGTATCAGGCTATTTGAATGCGCGCACTGCGCATTTCAATATCCTGCTGTTTCAATACTGGACACTCATCATTTTCAAGGTACTTATCGTATCTGCGATGTTGATAATAGGCGGTTATTTGCTTGTGAACCAGCAACTGAACATAGGTCAGTTTATCGCTGCTGAGATCGTGATACTTATGGTGCTGGGATCAGTAGAAAAGCTGATCGTGAACCTCGATAAAGTATATGACGTGCTTACGTCTATCGATAAGATCAACAAAGTGACAGATAAGCCCACTGAGGAATGGGGCCAGCTTTCGTTTGATGACATTACCGGAAGTCTGAAGATATCCCTGAAGGATGTTTCCTTTGGTTACGATGATGGTAAGGAGGTGCTTCACCACGTTAGTCTTGAAATAGAATCCGGTAAGACTGTGTGTATTGCCGGCAGGGAGAGCTCTGGCAAGTCTACACTATTGCGCTTGCTGAGCGGATCCTACAAAAACTATCGGGGAAGTATCATGATCAATGGGATTTCCCTGAGCAATTATGACGCACGAACTGTTCGCAGGAACACAGGTATTCTCGTTCAGGTGCAGGACATTTTTCATGGTACGCTACGCGAAAATATCTGTGTGGGTGACGACAGTATTTCTCACTTTGAAATGAACGAACTGGCTGAACTGGTGGGTCTGAAGTCTTTCATTGATCAGCATGCTGAAGGGTATGAACTGATGCTATATCCTACCGGGCAGCACCTGTCGGCCAAGGTGATAAAAATGATATTGCTGATGCGTGCCCTAATTCACAAACCAGCCATGCTGCTGCTGGAGGAGCCGTGGCTGGAGCTGGAGGAACAGTATGCGGAAAATATTAAGAGATACTTGCTGAGCTATCCCAAAGACAAAGTGCTGGTGGTGGTGACAAGCGATGAATCCTTTGCACGACTATGTGACAAAGTGATAGTAATGGAAAAGGGAATGATCAAAATGCAAAATTCAAAGTAGTATGCCGGACATAATGAACAGGCTGGAAAAGGAGGGCCATATTGCAGGTATTTCGGCTTTTGACAGGATATACAGGGCGCACCACCGTAGCAGGGTAAAACACTGGTTCTGGGGGGCAATAGTTGCAATAGTGGTAATACTGTTTTTGCCCTGGACACAAAACATTAGAGCAAGGGGTAGTATTACCACCTTGCGCCAGGAACACAGGCCACAGGAGCTCAACTCTATTATTGCAGGCCGTGTAGTAAAGTGGTATGTAAAGGAGGGGGACATTGTGCAGCAAGGAGATACTATTGCCCGCCTGGCGGAAATCAAGGACGCTTACCTGGACCCTGAGCTGATAAGCAGAACGGGGGAGCAGATAGCGGCCAAGAGAGATGGGATAGCCCGATATGGAGAAAAGATCAGCGCTACAGAACAACAGATAAGCGCCCTGGAACAAACACTAACCCTAAAACGGAGACAGTTGGCCCTCAAAGTGATCAGCGACAGTATGGAGGCTGTGGCTGCTGCCAACCAGCTGGAAATTGCCGATGCACAGTACAGGCGCCAGAAGGTAATGCGCGACAGCGGATTGGCATCGCTGGTGCAGTTGGAGCAGCGTAACCAGGCATACCAGGCGGCACTGGCCAAGAAGATGGGCGCTGAGATCAAGTACATGAATACGAAAACCGAGATGAGCCAGGTGGAGCAGGAGTATGCAGAAAAAGTTTTCAAGGCTCGTGGCGAAAAGGCTGCTGCCCTGAGTGAGATAGCCACGGCAAATGCTGAAGTGTCGAAGCTATCTAATCAGTATGCTAATTACAGTATTCGTAATGGCATGTATTACCTGCTGGCACCACAGAGTGGGCAGGTGACCCAGGCGTCCAAAGCCGGCCTGAACGAAATAATCAAGGAAGGAGAGAAGATCGTTGAGATCATTCCATTGGAAGTGGACTATGCGGTAGAGATATTTGTGCGGCCCGTTGATGTGCCATTGCTATCAAAGGGCCAGAAGGTTCGTTTTCTGTTTGATGGTTATCCGGCGATAGTCTTCAGCGGCTGGCCCCAGGCTTCTTATGGTCTTTTCAGTGGACACGTGGTGGCCATTGAGAATGCAGTAAACGCAGAAGGAAAATTCAGGGTGCTGGTAGGAGAAGACAGGAATTACAAGCCGTGGCCACGCACCTTGAGAAACGGTACCGGCGCATCAGCAATTGCGCTGCTTAAGGACGTGCCCATATGGTATGAGCTATGGCGAAACATTAACGGCTTCCCGCCGGATTATTACAAGGCAAATGAAGCGGAATATGCAGGTGGAAAGAGTAAGAAATAGGATGGTCATATTGTTACTGCTGCTGACTTGTACTGTGTGTCCGGTTTTTGCGAATGACACTGCAAGAGTGCTGGGTAAGAATGATGTCCTTAACATAGTACGCACCTACCATCCCGTGGTGTTACAAGCGGGCATAAGGGTGAGCCGCGCTGAGGCAGACATTCAGGCTGCGCGTGGTGGATTTGATCCAACGGTTGGCGCCGGGCTGGATAGAAAAACCTTTGACGGTAAGTTGTACTACAATTACTTCAACCCTGAAGTGAATATCCCAACATGGTATGGCATTGAACTGAAGGGCGGAATAGAAGAAGTGAGGGGTGAGCGGGTAACTACTGAGACTACGCTTGGAAAGACGAGTTATGCAGGTGTAAAGGTCCCCGTGAATAGTCTCTTCTTTGACAAACGCCGTGCTGCGCTGCGGCAGGCCCAGGCCCTGAAGCAGCAGACCGAAGCAGAGCGACGCCAGGCGGTGAACGATGTTATCTACGAAGCCCTTTCTGCCTATTGGAACTGGGTGCGAGAGTACATGGTGTACCGGGTGATAAAGGAGGCAGTGACCGTGAACGAGGAGCGATTCCGGTTTGTGAGAACAGAGTATGAGCAGGGCGCACGGCCGGCAATTGATACTACTGAGGCGCTGGCACAGCTACAGGCGTTTTATGTGCAGGAGAGCGAAGCGTGGATGTCGTTTCAGAATGCGGGCAATGACCTGGCAAATTTCCTGTGGCTGGAAAATGCTGAACCCGTTTCCTGGAGTGCTTCCGTTATTCCTGACACTATTGATGCTGTGCGGGTGATTGGTGACAATGAATACCCTGCACTTGCAGAGCTTATAGCAGCTGTTCCGTCTCATCCCAAACTTGCCGGAATGGAGTCAAAGATCAACGTACTGGAAATAGAGCGCAAGCTGAAAGCGCAGTCGCTGACACCGAAACTGAGCCTCAGCGGCAACGTGCTGAACAAGGGATATGCGTTACCTCCATCTATGACTACTCCATTCCTGGAGAACAATCATAAAGTAGGTATTGACTTTAGTATGCCGCTGTTTCTAAGGGAAGCCAGGGGGGCGTACAGGGCTGCCGGTTTTAAGCTGCAGGAGACACACCTGGAGCAGTCAAACGTGGCACTGCAGATCGAGAATAAAGTTCGCAGCTACTATAACGAGTTTATAGCACTCAACCGACAGGTTTCCTTATTTGAAGGTGCGTACAATAGCTACGTGAGATTGTTCCAGGGTGAGCGACTCAAATTTAGCGTGGGAGAAAGCTCATTGTTCCTGCTGAACACCCGTGAGAACAAGCTGCTGGAGTCGGCACGAAAGCTGGCAGAACTGCGCACCAAGCGACACAAAGCGCTGGCAGGGCTTATGTGGTCTGCGGGGTCCTTACAATAGTCATATCTGTTACTGATTATCCCAGGTCTATTTCGGTATTGTCGCCAATGTTCAGGCTTTGGCTAAGGCCGCGCACGTAGGCATCATTACCTATTATGGATGAGTTGAGTACTACCTGTTGCAGTTCGGCATAGGAGCCGATGATAGAATCCTGTACGATAGAGGACTCAATTTTTGTGTGCTCTCCAATGCTCACATTGGGGCCGATGATGCAATGGCGGATACTACAGCCCTCGGCAATGTTGACGGGAGGAATGATGACCGTCGTGTCAAACTGATAGGGCTGCTGCGCGGGGTTCGCGTCTTCCATCTGCTTCAGCAGGGTAGCGTTGGTGGACAGTAGCGTTTCTTTCTTGCCACAGTCAAACCAGTTGTTCACGCGGAAGGCGTGTAATTTTATCCCTTGTTCCACCATTAGTTGTAGCGCATCGGTTAGGTGGTATTCTCCATTCTCATCTGCCGGGCCGGCCAGGTTCTTATCCAGCGCGTCAAAGAGGGCTGCAGATTCCTTTATGTAGTAGATGCCCACCATTGCCATGTTTGATTTTGGTATGACTGGCTTTTCTACCATGCGCACTACCATGTCATTATCGTTCAGTTCAGCAACACCAAAGCGACGAGGGTCATCAACTTTTCGTACGCCTATCTGGGATGTGCTGCTCGTGATAGTCTCCTTTACGTTGTAGTCGCACACGGTGTCGCCCAGTACTATCATCACTTCGTCGTTCTTCACCGCGTCGCGGGTAAGGCAGATCGCATGTGCTGTGCCGCGGCGGTCGCTTTGGTTCACGAAGGTGCAATGCAATTGTGGGTAGGTTTTATCTATATAGCGCTGGATCTTATCGCCGAGGTAGCCTATTACAAAGACAAACTCTGTAACGCCCGCATCCAGCAACTGGTCTATGATAACACCGAGAATTGTCTTGCCCGCAATAGGTATGAGAGCCTTTGGCTGGGTATAGGTAAGAGGCCTCAATTTAGTACCGGCACCGGCTACGGGGATAATCGCTTTCACGTCTTGCGTTTGAGGTGGTAAAAGTACAATTTTTTAGAAGCGGGTATGTTATGTGCGGGTGAAGCCCGGGATACTTTAAGTATTCATGCAGTAACTACTTGCCGTGCAATCTGAAATATAGTATAATTGTCGCATGCGAAATAAATAATTTGAGGTCATACAAACTTTTTGAGCGAACACTGCGTCATTCATGGTGTGGGAGGTAGCAAATGACATACTTTTACCGACCTAGTGATCGAAGTATTTAATGAAGCAAGCAATTATTATCGGGGCTGGCCCGGCGGGACTAACGGCGGCTTACGAACTTGTAAAGCGAACGGGTATAAAGCCAATCATCCTGGAAAAATCGGACCTGGTTGGCGGTATTTCGAAGACTGTAAACTATAAGGGTAATAGAATTGACATAGGCGGGCACAGGTTTTTCTCGAAGTCGACCAGGATAATGGAGTGGTGGCAGAATATTCTGCCTGTGGAGGACACAAGCGTTGCGCATCCGTTTAAGTCGGCAGCGCCAGCGGTGAACCCCAAGACGACGGACGAGGTGATGCTGGTAAGAAATCGCATCTCGCGTATTTACTTTCTCAAAAAGTTCTTCAGCTATCCCATTTCCATATCGTTAGATACCGTTTCTAAACTGGGGGCTGTGCGCATAATCAGCATATTTCTATCCTATTCCAAGGCACGTATGTTTCCCCGGAAGAACGAACAGTCGCTAGAGGATTTCTTTATCAATAGGTTTGGTTTTCAGCTATACAATACATTTTTTAAGGACTATACTGAAAAGGTCTGGGGCATATCCTGTAGCAAGATCTCGCCTGAGTGGGGCGCTCAGCGAATAAAGGGACTCTCCATCACCAAGGCTATCTTGCATGCTGCAAAGAACATGGTGGGTAAAAAGGAAAAGGACCTGGGCCAGAAGAAAACTGAGACCAGCCTGATCGAATATTTCCTTTACCCAAAATTTGGACCGGGGCAGATGTGGGAGCGGGTTGCGGATATAGTGCAGGCCAATGGTGCAGAACTGCGTATGAACACAGATGTGGTGGCGGTAGGAACAGAGGGCAATAAGATAGTATCAGTGACGGTGCGCAACACGATTACGGGTGAGGAGGAAGTGCTGGCCGGTGACTTCTTCTTCTCTTCCATGCCCATGAAGGACCTTGTGGCGGGTATGGATGCCAATGTGCCGGCACCCGTAAGCGAGGTGGCGAGTGGTCTTGTATATCGCGACTTCATAACGGTGGGGCTGCTGCTAAAGAAAATGAAGATAAAGAGGGTAGCTACCGAGCCGGCAGGGCCGCGCAATACTGTGCTGGACAACTGGATATATACCCAGGAGCGGGAAGTGAAAATAGGCCGATTGCAGATATTCAATAACTGGAGCCCATATATGGTAAAGGACCCGGACACCGTGTGGCTGGGCCTGGAATATTTCTGCAACGAAGGCGATGAGCTATGGAGCATGCCCGATGAAAAGTTTAAGAAATTTGCGATAGAGGAAATGGTGCAGATGGATCTGATAGACAGCGAAGATGTGCTGGATAGTGTGATGCTGCGCGTAGATAAAGCATACCCCGCATACTTTGGCACCTACGACCGTTTTGGAGAGCTGCGTAAGTACCTCGATACTTTTGACAATCTGTACCTGGTGGGCCGAAACGGCATGCACAAATACAATAACTCCGACCACTCCATGCTTACTGCCATCACTGCGGTAGATAATATTATTTCCGGTAGAACAGATAAGGCAAACATCTGGAGCATAAACATGGAAAAGGAGTATCACGAAACGTCAACTGCGGATGAAAGATAGGCTCGCATACCTGAAGGAGAACAGGAAGCTGTTCTTCACCGCCATAGGCATATCGGTGGTGTGCTTCACGTCGCTGAAGCTCGTATATCCGCTGCCTGACATGTTCCCGGACTCCCTTAGTTACATACTATGGGCAAAATCCGAGGAAGTGGTGCAGTTCAGACCGGTGGGGTATTCGCGGTTTCTGGCCTACATCCATTATTTTATCTCCGAATCGCCAATGGCAGTATCTGCATTCCAGTACCTGCTGTTTATGATCAGTGGCCTCTTCTGCCTGTTTAGTGTAGACTATCTCTTTAAGCTGCCAGTGAAGGCAAAGTGGATACTGATGGTGCTGCTGATGTTTAACCCCATCCTTATCTTTCAGACAAACCTTATCGCCAGCGACAGTCTTTTTTGCTCGCTATCTGTGATGTGGATCACCTGCTGTTTTTGGATCGTGAAGCAGGAGAAGTGGTGGGCGCTGGCACTTCAGATAGTTTTGCTATACCTGGCCTTCCAGGTTCGGTACACAGCACTCTTTTACCCGTTTATAGCGGTCACGGCCTTATTGTTCTTCACCCGTCGCATTGGGTATAAGATAGTGGGGGTGCTGCTTACGTTTGGCATCATACTGGCGGCCAAGAGCAGGCAGGAGCAGGCTGTGTATGATGTGACCGGCGAAAAGGTGTTTTCAGGTTTCTCCGGATGGCAACTGGCAAACAACGTGCTGTACTATTATAAGAAGATACATGTCGATACAATGAAGTTTCCGACCGGTGAGATGAGGCTACTTGACCAGGCTGTGCGCTACCACTATGACTCGGTAGATAAGGGACCGGGGATAGGGTCTGCGTTCATGTGGAGCAGGAGATCGCCGCTGAAACGGTTCAATATGTATTACGTGAAGCGCTACAAGTCGAGCTACTTTCCTATGTGGTTTAAGGTGTCTGTGCTATACCAGGACTATGCTGTGAATCTGATAAAGCAAGACCCAGGCGCCTTCCTGAAATACTACATGTACCCCAACACCCTGAACTACTTCTACCCCGAAACGGAACAACTACGCAGCTATGATGCTGACAGGCTGATGCTGGATACATCCTCTGCCAGCTGGTTTAGCCTGGAGCGGCGCAGACTATACACAACTGTGCCTGGCCTGCAGGATGACGTAATAACTTTGTACCCCGCCCTATCTCTTTTGCTGAACCTGCTGAACATAGGTGCCATATTGGTGTTTGTCGTGAGGCTGGTGAAGAACTGGCGCCGCGTGCCCGGCAATGTAAAGGGACTCTTTGTAACCTGGACCATGTACTTCTTTGGCTACATGGCCTTTAGCATCTTTGCCACGGTGGTGACCCTGCGCTATATGGACCCGCTATACATCCTGGGTTTTGTGATGCCGGTGATATTGCTACTATACAAGCCGGGAGAGGCCCAACCTGAGCCCGAGCCGGAACCTGTAAAAGCAGTGCCGCAGCCGGCCGTGGCGGCAAAGCCACAGAGAAAGCAAAAGAGGAAGTAGGTGTGTTGATAGTTGATAGGTAAGTAAGTCAACTTTCTAATGAATTGGCTACGTACTGTATTGCCAGCTTGTGGCGGTTGGTGAGGAACACCAACAGAGGCGGAAATATCTCGGACCCTCGCACAAGTGTGCCACACACGGGAGGTGTGGCACACTTCGCTACGGTATATTATACCCTAAATTCAATTTTTCGATTTTTCGCAAATCGCTGTTGGCTGAAAACCGCTGCCGGATTGATTATGCCATTTTGTTGCCATGTATATTAGGGTATATTTTGGTATAATTGGGTATAAATTCCAAATTCCAAATTCCAAAACCCAAATACCAAATACCAAATTCCAAATTCCAAATTCCAAATTCAAATTCCAAAACCGTGTTTAGGATTATGCTTTTAGGCGGCCTGGTTGAGGTCGGTGGGTTCTGAATTGTTGTTGTTTTGATTTGGGGTTTGGGAGTCGGGTGTGTTGCCTGCCTCGGGTGGAATGGGCATGGCGGGGGTGGAGGGCAGTGCATAGTTGCCATAGCGGGGAGACTCATCAGTGTTCATCTGGCCTTTCAGGAATTTATCGGCATAACGGGTAAGGGTTTGGGCGTCTTTTACGTTTTGCTTGTAGACCCAGCTAATGAAATTCATAAACACCTGCGAATAATAACCGGCTGACTGGCGGCTATTGATAAGATTGATGGAATACAAGGTCTTGCGGCGGATCTCTGCCTCTTCCTTAGTGGGGAAGCGCTGGCCTAGCGGACGGGCGGCAATGGCTTCGTTAAGCTCCTGCAACTCGCTATTCATTTGCTCCAGCATCAACGCGGGTGCCTGCTCTGCGCGCTGCTTCAGCAGATTCCACTTGTGCTCATTGACATAAGTTGATACCGTTTTCTGCGAAATGCCCAGCAGCTCTGCTATCTGTGCCTGGGTGAGTTTGGTTTGGAAATAAAGGTTGCGGGCCTGGTTTTGCTTTTCGCCGCCGTTTTGATGCGTGCTCATGATTGATAGGTTTTAGAGTGATACCGAAAATGACCTCCGGCGGCACAAAGGTAGAACCGTGTTTTGGGGTTTCGCGCAGAGGGAGGGAAATTGTGAATATCTTTTGGTGGATGGCCATTTTCGCCAATCAGGAGATTGGATGCCGCGATGACGTAGTCGGAGACTACGCCAAACGGGAGTACAGCTCACTCATTATTCTGCGGAAAGCGCTGTGTGCTTACTCCGGCTCCCTGATTTGGCTCATTGCAAATTCTCAGGAGATTTCTCACTGCGCCCGCGGCGTTCGCCAGCGGGTTTGTTCGAAATGACGGGTTCTATCGAGCGTGCGGGAGGCAGTAGACAAAAACAAAAAGCCGCCCAAACAGGCGGCTTTGCTAAATGTCTTAATTAAGTAGCTTACAGCTTTATCAGATCATCCGTTGCGGCATCGTAGAAGTTATATTCTGTGAGGGGGGAGTTGTTGTCGGCTATTACTTTGAGTTTTATCTGCATTGCTTTTTCCCACTTCTTGGCGAGGGATGGCTTTAGTATGTTGCCCTTGGTGAGGTATGCCTCTACTATGGGGTGCACGGAGAGCTTCAGCTTGCGTATGCCCTGGCTCACTACGTACTTCAGGTCTTTTTCTATATCGTCTGCGAGGAGTATGCTTGGGCCTATCTTGCCGGTGCCGCGGCAAGTAGGGCATTCCTCGGCAGTGCTGATGTTGATCTCAGGGCGCAGGCGCTGACGCGTTATCTGCATGAGGCCAAACTTTGAGATAGGCAACACGGTGTGGCGGGCACGGTCGGTGGCCATCAGGTCTTCCATAGCATCGAGCACCTGCTTGCGGTTGTCCGCCAGCTTCATGTCTATGAAGTCTATGATGATGATGCCGCCGAGATCGCGCAGACGCAGCTGACGTGCTATCTCCTGTGCTGCCTCGAGGTTGGTGGCAAGTGCATTGGCTTCCTGGCCGGCCTCCGGGCTGCGTGTGCCACTGTTTACGTCTATAACGTGCAGGGCCTCGGTATGCTCTATGATGAGGTAGGCGCCGCTGTGCAGGTTCACGGTTTTGCCAAAGGCGGCCTTTACCTGCTTTGCTACTCCGTATGTTTCGAAGATGGACTGCTGGTTGTTGTGCAGGCTCACGATGCTTTCCTGGCCGGGCGATACTTTTGAGATGTAGTCTTTGGCTACATTCATGAGTGTCTTATCATTGGCCACTACGCGCTGGAAGCTGTCATTGAGCAGATCGCGTAGGATAGATGTTGTCTTGTCCTGCTCGCTCATGATCATCTGTGGCGCCTTGGCTCCTTTCAGGTCTTTCTGGATGTTCTTCCACATCTTCTCCAGCTCCATGAGGTCGGTATGCAGCTCGGCAGTGTTCTTGCCTTCTGCGGCCGTGCGCACTATGACGCCGAAGTTCTTTGACTTAACGCTTTCTACTATGCGCTGCAGGCGCTTGCGCTCCTCGGCAGAATGGATCTTCCGGGAGATTGCCACCGTATCGTTGAACGGGGTCATGACCACAAAGCGGCCGGGCAGTGATATCTCGCAGCTAAGACGCGGACCCTTGGATGATATAGGCTCTTTGAGGACCTGTACCAGCACTTCGGGCTTGCCATTAAATACTTCAGTGATCTTGCCCGACTTCATTATCTCCTGCTCGTTCTTAAAACGGCTGAAGTCGTCGCCCCAGGTAGCGTTTCCTTCTACACAAGCTTTTGTGAACTTGAGCAGCGAGCGCAGGTAGGGGCTGAGGTCGGTATAGTGGAGGAAGGCATCTTTTTCGTAACCTACGTCTACGAAAACGGCGTTGAGACCGGGCATGAGCTTCTTTATCTTGCCGAGGTAAATATCACCTACAGCAAATTGCCCCTGGCCGCGCTCGAAATGCAGCTCTACAAGCCGCTTATTTTCAAGCAGGGCTATCTCTACACCTTCAGCAGATGCATTGATTATCAGTTCTTTGTTCATTGGTACGCACCATGGTCTGCTTCGGCGTCAAAGCGCGCCGTTCATACCGGCGAAGCCACAAGGCTAAATAGGAACCTGCACATCACGCGTGTGTATAAACCACACAGGTGATGTGCAAAGCTCAAAAAACGGCAGTCGTTCGTTGGGAGAAGCAGGTGAAATTAAAACCTACTTGTTTTTCTTATGACGGTTCTTCCTCAAGCGCTTTTTGCGTTTGTGCGTAGCAATCTTATGTCTTTTCCTCTTCTTACCGCAAGGCATAATATGAGTGTTTTAAAAAGTTACTTTAATGTTTTTATATGCTCGTCGATCTCCCTGCTGAAGTCGGGGTTGTTCACCACCATTTTGCATTTCTGCAGCAGCTCTATCGCCTTCGTCTTATTTCCTGTTCCTTCGTAAGCCTGGGCAAGGAAGTAAAGTGCTTCTTTGTTCTCAGGCTCCTTTGCCAGCACGGTCTCAAAACGCTTCACAGCTTTATCAAACTGTCCTGACTGTATCGACATCCTGCCCAGGAGCATATTGGCAGGGACGTTGTCCGGTTTTTCCCTTGCTATTCCCAGTGCCATCTGCACACCCGTCATGGGCTCTGATGTACCCTGGATATAGGCTGAAGCCATTACCAGCTTTGCTTCTTCATTATCCGGCTCTGCTTTCAGCACCTGCTGTGCGCATGCGATGGCTTCGGTAGCTTCCCACATCTGCACAGCCCTGTTTTCCTCCTGCTCCAGCAGCTCCAAAAATAATTGGCCTGCAAAGGTGAGGTTTTTTTGTGAATTTTCCAATTTGGCTGCGGCTGCCCGATAATAAGCGGCTACGGGCAGCAAATGTGCACGCTCCCAGACGCCGGAAAGGCTATAAAAAGAAACAGCCATGCGCGAGCTATCGCGCATGGCTGAAATTTCTTTTTCAATGGTCGCAACCGTGTCGGCGGCTGTGGCAGAAAGCTGCTTCCTGGCAGACGCCAGGATCTCATTGAAAGTGGCTACCCTCATGGTGTTAGGGGCCTGGGATACCGCACCTCCCGAAGACGGACGCTGCATTTCTGCAACCTGTTTGTCTTTTGGTGGCACCGTATTGCCTCCCCAGTATAAAAGAGCTATCAATGCTATTGCTACTGCAATGGAAATATAATGAACCGGACGCAAGTGTTACCTGATTTAGAGGGCAAAGGTAAGGAAGCGTGTTTTAACCGGTTGTCGCTTAATCGTCAACTTCTACTGCCTTGTGCTCTACGAGCTCGTGCTTAGACTCTTTTACAGCCTGCACAAATTCCTTAGCCGGTTTGAAAGCCGGGATAAAATGCTCAGGAATCTCCACGGCAACATTCTTCTTAATGTTACGGCCCACCTTGGCTGCGCGCTTCTTCAGGATGAAACTCCCGAAACCGCGAACGTAAACTGGCTCACCTTCCACAAGAGAAGTTTTTACTTCCTTAAAAAAAGCCTCCAGAGCCACGAGGATATCCACTTTCGGAATTCCTGTCTTATCTGCAATGCTGCTAACGATGTCTGCTTTTCTCATATAATGTACATTTTATTAACCGTTTACACGACTATTAACTGTTGAGAAACAACAATCAAGCCATAATGACCTGATAGTTTGAAAATTACAACAGATTATAGGTTGTTTTTGCTGCAAATTAGTGATAAATGCACTTAAGTAATTGATAATTAAATCACAAAACGTTATAGTTAAGAAATTTTATAGAATGCAAATTTTCAATGAGATGCCCATATGTGCCAAAAAAATGCATAAAGGTTCATTATTGTAGGATGCTAAAGTGTAGAATAAATTGCCCAAATAGGGGAATGTGTGGGTAAAATATTGCCCATATTGAAGTGGCCGATCTTGCCTTCCGGCGCACTATGCACACTGAAAACGCTGATTAAAATGGTTATATTTGCGCACCAAAAATTGAATATCACCAACCAACCAGGAATGTCTAAACTAAAGGTACTAACCACGCTGCTCTCCCGCCCAAAAGAAGTAATTACTGCAGGCTACTCTGAACTGATGAGAAGAGAGCGCCAGCCTAACTATGAGCAGCGGCTAAAGAACAAATTTGGCAGAACGCAATTGCCAACGATAGACCTGCTGGACCTGGTGCCGGGCCTTGACGATGCGCTACCTGTGTACAGCTTTATGCCGGATACATCGCTGATAACCGACATAATGCTGCTGCGCAGCCTGTCAAGGAGATTTAATAACTGTGCCTATTTTGAGATAGGCAGCTACAGGGGTGAAAGTATAGTAGCCATGTCTGAAATGACCAATGACTGTACGAGCCTGACGCTATCTGGGCAGGAGATGAAAGATATGGGTTTCTCTGAAGACGCCATCAAGATCCAGGGAGTGTTTTCGGATGGAGTAAAGAACATCAAGGCTTACCTGCACAACTCGCTGACGTTTGACTATTCGCAGCTCAACAAAAAGTTTGACCTGATATTCGTAGATGGTGATCATGAGCACGACAGTGTGGTGATAGACACGAAGAATGTGTTCAAGCTACTGAAGGATGAAAACTCTATCATCGTTTGGCACGACTATGCGTTTGACCCGGAGCATGTGCGCCACGAGGTGCTTTCGGCCATACTGGAGGGCACACCAAAAGAGTATCACAATAACCTGTATCATGTATCGAACACTATGTGTGCCGTGTTTATCCGCGGTAAGTTTGATACCACGATGACACGTAGGTTTCAGTATCCCAACAAATACTTTAAAGTTGCTGTAAAGGCGGTGCCACTGGGCAAGTAGGCCTTATGGCGTTTTGAATCTTGTATCTGCAGAGTAGGGCATCACTGCTACCTGGTGGCGCTTGCTGTTTTTGGGGTTGAGCGAATTAAGATCGTAGACCGAGTACCAACCTGCGCGGCCACCACAAGCTGTGGCGTGGTGTGGGGCAGGGCCATCGGGGTTAGCGTTGGAACTGGCTATGAATACTTTCCCGGTTTTATCGTCAACTGCTATGCCGTGTGGCTGGTAAAAGTCGCCGTATATCACCTTTACAACTTCATAGGTGTTGTAATCTATTACATAAACAGAGCCTCTGCGGCCGGGCAGTGTGTTGGCCGCATCTTCCATGCAGGTCACGAACAGGTAAGGCTTACTAAGGGATATTGCCATCTCCTGGGGGAAGGTGCCCACCGGAATTACCTTAAGGAGCGCGTCGGAATGCGCGTCCATTACCCGAATCTCATTTGTGCTCTGGCAGGTAAGGAAGTATCGGTTATGGTCCGGCGACATGAGGATCTCATGCGGATTGGGCGAGGAGTTATCGTTGTTATTAGTGGCTACAGGCGGGTTGCCATTGATGCTTATCTTTTTATAGAATGGCTCATAAGGCTGGTACTTGTAAACAACATTGCCGTACTGGGCAGTTACATAGAAGGTATCGCTTGCCAGGTTGCTGGCGATGCCATGCGGGTAAACAAACAGTCCGCTGCCGGAGCCTGTGAGCCCTTGCAGTAAGCTGAGGGTATTGGTATTGGCAAATACGATGCGGCCATCAGCGGTCCAGTCTGTAGTGGCCAGCATGCTATCGTTGGGTGCTACATAAAGTACGTTCCAGGAGCCGCTACCGAGGTTGATATTGCCGGTGACTTTGTCTGTTTTCGTATCTATCTTTTGGGCAGCGGTACCGGCAAGGAAGCTTACATAAGCATTATTACCGTCGCCTGAAATACGCAGGCAGTGCGGACTTTCTATGAGGCCGGGATTTGTGCCGATGCCTATATAGCGCATCACGAGATCGCTCTTTGCGTCTATCACCGCAACCAGGTCGCAGCCCTGCTGGGTCAGGTATATCTTCTGGCGGGTGTCGGCATCTGAGGAGAAAGCAATGTTGCCATCTTTATCAGGAGCGCCGTTGGCTATCCATTCTTTGAGTGTGTTGTATTCTGCGTCAGAAAGAGGCGCGCCATTGTAGGGCATTGTGGGCGCAGCAACCGTGCCACGAGCTGTATTGGTATTGATGAAGTAGAGCAGCGGACTATAGTCTGTATTGTAGGGTACTACAACGGCGCCGTTTCCGCTGCCAAGGAACAGGTGCTCCCAGGTGTCCAGCTGCAGCCCCGCGGCATTCTGGTAGCTGGCTGCATTGTGGCAGCCGGTGGTGGCGCATTTGTTCACAATTATCTTACCGATGGCGTCGGGAAACATGCCATAGTTGGGCGCGGGGTCCGGGTTTGACTTTTTTGGTTTACAGGCGGTACCGGCGACAGCAGCCAGCAAAGCCAGCGCAGCGGCAGTAAAAAAAAATTTGCGCATTGCAAGAGGTTCAGTGTATTAAAGTTACGGAAAAAGGCAGCAATCAATATCTGACGGCAAGCATGCCAATGATATTTGAATAATCACCTTAATAGAAAAAGAGCAGTGCGGGTTAACCGCCACACTGCTCTTTATGATGTTTTTCTTGAGGGTTACGCGTTGCAAATCGCAACAATATTGTCGAATGCGCTCTCGTCTTTTATTACGTATTGTGTGGCACCGCGGTTTATGGATTGGAGGGCTACGCTGTATGCATCCTGGCTGGAGAACAGGATCACGGGTATATCCCTGTTTAGCTTCTTAATTGCTTCAAGAATTGCCATGCCGTTTGCGGCCTCTTTCTCTACGGAATTAAGGTTGTAGTCGAGGATGATAATATCCGGTTGCATCCTCAGGTTTTTGATGCATTCTTCGCCCGTTGTGAATACGTGGATCTCGTGAAGTGTATTGCGGGTGAGATGATCTTCAAGTGCCATAGCCATCATTTCGTCATCATCTACCACGAATATTTTCTTGACCATTTTCCTGCTCATATAGCCTGTTTGTTTTTATGCGTTACAAGGGTTGTTTTTCGTCTTACAAATTTACACTACGCCTTCGAGTTCTTGTATCGATTTATCGATATCCTCCATCAAAACTTTTACATCCTCAAATGCTTTTTCGTTTTGCGATTTGCACATGTGGTCTATCTTGATGCCCAGCTCGTTTGTCTGTTTCATGCCCATCATCATCCACTTCGGTTTGAAGGAGTGTACGTGCAGCGCCAGCTCCACAAAATCTTTTGTCTCTATGGCGGCGTTAATATTCTTGTGGAAGGCAGGGAGTGCGTTAAGGTACACTTTGATGTACTTCTTCATGCGCTTCTCATCGCCCTCGCAGAAGTTCTTGAGGTAGGTCATGCTGGTAACTTTACCCGGCTGGTCATACATGCTTTCGTGCATCAGCGGACTTACTTCGCCATTCGCTTCTGTTGCTGCTGCCGGTGAGCCGTTTGATGCTACTGCCTCTGCCTTGGGCTCAGCTGGCTTTTGCTGCTTTTGTTCTGTATTCTGTTTTTTCGGTTCGGTTTTCTTTGGTGCCGGTTTCGCATTTGGGTCGCGTTTGCGGCCTGTCTCATCGGCGATGGTGTTGAGTAGCTGCCATGTCTTAAACGGCTTTGGTACATAGGCTGTCATGCCAGAGGCAAAGCAGAGGTCAAGATCGGCGCGGAGCACGCTGGCCGTGAGTGCGATGATCGGTATCTTGTTCTTAGGCGCCGGCATTTTGCTGCGGATATACCTGGTGGCGTCTGTGCCGTTCATTACCGGCATCTGCACGTCCATCAGTATCACATCAAAGTCTTCTTTTGCCAGGGCGTCAACTGCCTCCTGGCCGTTGTGTGCCTCATGTGTATGCAGGTCGGCCATCAGGTGCAGTGTTTCGTGTACAACCATGCGGTTGTATTCGTTGTCATCTGCTATGAGTATGCGCAGGCCGTTGAGTATGGAGCCATCTGCGTTTTGCTCTGACGCAATGCGTTGTTCCAGCCGCTCGCGTGAGCCTACAGGGTATTTGATAATGAAGAAGAATGTAGTGCCGCTACCCACCACGCTTTCTACCTGTATCTTTCCGCCCTGCAACTCCACAAGTTGTTTTGATATGGAAAGTCCCAGACCTGTGCCGCCATACTTCCGTGTGTCGGAGCTGCTAACCTGGCTGAAGGACTCGAACAGCTTGCCCAGCTTATCAGCAGGAATACCGATGCCGGTATCTATAATGGCATACTTTACATAAACATGATCGCCTTCGCGCTTATCCAGAGTCACGTCAATGTGAACACCACCTTTCTCGGTAAACTTCAGGGCGTTGCCAGCCAGGTTAATGATGACCTGGTTGAGGCGGTAGGGGTCGCCCACGATAACGTCTTCGAGCTTGTCGTCTACAGTGGTTATCAACTGCAATCCTTTGTCTTCAGCACGGTAAGAGAGGGTGTCCTTCACCTGCTGCAGCATATCGGTTATGGAGAAGTCTATCGCTTCCAGTTCCAGCTTGCCTGCCTCTATCTTAGAAAGATCCAGCACGTCATTGATAACGTGGAGAAGTATGTCGGCAGATTTGCTGATGGCCGTGAGGTAATTGGCCTGCTCCTCGTTGGGATTCTTTTGCAGCAACAAGCCGGTCATACCAATGATGGCGTTCATGGGCGTGCGTATCTCATGGCTTATGTTTGCGATGAATTCCTGCTTAAAGCGCTCAGACCGCTCTGCACGCAGTTTTTGTGCAACGGCTTTTTTCCTTTCGCGTGCTATGATGATGATAAAAATGGCAAATACAAGTAAACCAGCCGCAGCGATATAGAGTTTGGTGCGTTGTGCGCCCAGTTTCTTATCCTTCATTTCTATTTCGCTCTGCTGCAGCTCGCTTTTCTGTTTTTGCAACAGCAGCTCGTTTTGTTGCAGTTCCAGTTTACTTTGCTGCAATTGCATACTAGTGGCGGCCAGTGCCTGCTCTTCTTCTGCCAGTGTCAGTTTGCGCTCTTTTTCCAGCGCATTGTATTTCTCTATGGTCAGTGCTGCCTGTGTTTTTTGCAGCGCTGCTGAAACCGTAGACTTCTCCTCTTCTGTCTTGGAAAGGGTGTTGCGGGTAGAGTCCAGTTGTTTTTGCTTCTGTGCCAGAATGCGAGCCTGCTCTTTCAGGTTTTCCTCTGCCAGAGCTTTTTGCTGCCTGATGGAATCCTCGCGCTTGTTATGCAGATACTCAATACGGTTCTTTTCTATTTCGTTGTTCTTCTTTGAGTTGAACATCGTCTTTTTGAGCGCCAGCATCTTCTTGTAGGTGACAATAGAGCCCTTTATATCACCTGAAAGCTTCTGTGCGGCACTTAGGTTCTTATAAGACTCGCGCATCTGGTCTATATCTCCTACCTCTTCGGCTGTAGCCACAGATTTATTAAGGTAGTCCATACTACGGTCCAGGCTGGTTTTCTTAGCCTTTTCCACTTTATCATTGTCTTCCTGCTCATCGAGCTTTCGGGCTATGGCAAGGTAAATTTCTCCGGCTTTTCCCAGCGAATGTGCCACGGCAATCTTATCGCCTTTTGCTTCTGCGGCTTTCATGGATCGCACTTCGGCCTCAATGCGCTTAGAGAGGTCCTGCATGCTCAGTTCAGAAAGATCTTCCTGGGCCAGCAATGCCATGGGCAACAACAGTAAAAGAAATACCAGTATTCTCTTCATAGTACAACTATTAAGAATTACAAAATGTTCGCGCATACAAGGTGCGCGACGGCCAGTTGTCAGATAGTGATAGTGGGCTGCGTCTACGTAGTTTCGCAGAAGCTCAGAATTTTCTCAAATGCGCTCTCATTCTTCACCACGTATTCAGCTGCGCCCATTTTCTTGGTCTGAAGAATGATCCACGTGGCGTCCTGGCTGGAAAGCATTACGATCTTGATATGATCATTCAGCTTTTTGATCTCCTCCAGTATCACAAGTCCGTCGGCGGCGTCTTTCTGCACAGAATTGAGGTTGTAGTCAAGTATGATAATGTCAGGCTCCTCGCTCAGGTGCTCCAGGCATTCTTCCCCTGTGCTAAAAATTGAGACCTCGCAGTTTGTTTTGCGCGCGAGATAATCTTCCAAAGCCATGGACAGCATTTCATCATCATCAACAACGAAGATTTTTTTTACGTCGCTACTCATAAGATAATTTTTTAACGCTGGTAAAATACTACAATCGTCACCCGACGAAACCCGGATGAGCAAGTGGGGAAAATAATGGGACTACCAAAATATTGTTTTTTACTTTATTTACAAAATACACTAACGTTTTTTTTGCCGGGGAATTTGGCATGCGTATAAATCTCTATATGTGTATGTATTGGTTTTCTAATAACTATATTTGGTTCGTGAAGCGAGTAACTTCCATATTAGTTTTATGCCTGTTGGTATCAATTCCGGCCTTTTCAGCTGGTCGTGTAAGCCAGGCTTTGGCCGACATTGAACTGCAGCCGGTATTGTGGCTGGTGGTGAAGTCGTTTACTGCAGGCATGCTGGCGGTGTTTACACCCTACATGTACACCATACACCCGTTTACCATAGGATATCTGACCCGGAATGTGCCAACAGAGACCGGAAAGTTTGGTAAGACACTAATTTATGCTGCTGCGCTCATTATCATCTTCACCTTACTTGGGTCTATTGCTACAACCATCATTGCGCTAACGGGGGTAGACAAGTTTACTGACCACTGGCTCTTTAATCTCTTCTTCTTCAGGATATTCCTGTTGCTGGGCATCTCATTCCTGGGAGCATTTGCCTTTAAGCTACCTGCCTCGTGGATCAACGCGCTTGCAAACAAGGCTACAAAGAACAATGTGAAGGGAATCTTCATTATGGCTGCAACGCTGCCCGCTGCATCTTTCTCATCTACTTTTCCCATTGTGGGGTTGGTGCTGCTGATGGCGGGAAAGGTGCCCGTGGTGGGGCCTGTGATCGGTCTTTTCTTCTTTGGCGCCGGGTTGGCTTGCCCTTTCGTATTTCCTAAAGTGATGCGGACGTTTGCCAACTCAAAAAGCCTGCTCAATAACATTAAGGTGATCATGGGCTTTGTGTCGCTGATGATAGCGCTGAAGTTTATGTCGAAAGCGGATATTGACCTGGAACTGGGCCTCATAAGCCGCGATATGTTCATAGAGATATGGCTGGGCCTGTGGATCATTATGGGCATATACATGCTGGGCTTCGTAAAAATGTCTCACGATACGGAGAACGAGAAGAATGTGTATGGCCAGGATTATACCCGCCTTTCGCGCCTTTTCATAGCCATGGGGGCATTCATATTCGCAGTGTACCTGCTGCCGGGTATCTGGGGGGCTCCGTTACATGGCGTTAGCGGATTCCTGCCTTAAATGGGAAAAGGGGCCGAAGCCCCTTTTCTGCAAGTGTTGTTCTAAGATTATTCTAGTTAATGTTCACGTAGCGAACGGCAGCATATTCTTTTACAAAGGCGAAAGACTTGCCGCTGATAGTTTGCATCTTGATCTTGTAAGGCACTATCTCCAGGATAGCTGTTTTGTCGGTAACAGCAGGCAATGCTGCGAGGTCTGCTGCAGAGATAGTAGCAGAAGATGCGCTACCTGCATATGTGCGCGTGATGGATTTGTCGTCCTTAGCAATGAAGATGATGACGCTGTCAGCACCAGAGAGATTGCTGCCCAGTGTAATCGTGAGTCCGCTGCTGCGGGTAATTGTCTCCGGCACTGTGCCGCTATACTCCGGGAAGGTAGAGTTATAGTCGTACGTGAAGCCAGGTATGCTGCCGGCCCCACCTACACTCCAGTTACTGTGGCCGCCATCGAAGCTGAGGTCGGATGGTGTCATGCCCACGGTAGCCGTCTTGAAATAGCTGTTGTTCGTTTGTTTTTCCAGCGTCACGGAGTTAACGCTTACTGCGCCGCCGTCTACCATGGTGGTGCTGCCCGTAGCGCTGAAAAAGCTTGCGAGCGCATTTTCTGTTTTTACCTGCACGTTATAGCCTGCAGTCGTGGTGTTTACGTCAAGCATGAGGCTAAGCAGCAAACCGTCCACGCTACCCGTCACCGGAGTAGGTGCTGTTGCAGCTGATGTGGTAGGCGTGGTGGGTGTGGTAGGTGTGGTAGTTGGTGTGGTGGTATCATCCTTTTTGCAGGAAGCCACTGTCATTGCCAGGCAAAGCCCTGTGAGCAATAATTTGGTAGTTGTTCTTTTCATATCCCCTGTTTTTTTCGTTTAACAATGAGGCAAAAGTACTCATCAGACTCCCGCCGGGGTATCCGTATTTCTACGTATTTTTTGCTACGTATAGATGGTTATTTTAAGCATTGGATGGGCCTGGCATACATTTCATTAACACAATGGTGGGAATAATGCATACCGCTTATCTCATCATGTAACGGTTAAGCGCAAAAGGCGCAGGAACTTTGTATCAGCAAAAGCAACCAGAATTCTTCACCACAAAAACTCACGTTATGCGTTACACGATCTTCTTGTTATTATCGCTGGGCATACTGCTCACCTCATTCAGTGGTAAACGCAGGCTCATAGTTACGAGCCCCGGATTTGCAGAAAATGGCCGCATACCTGAACGGTATTCATGTGACGGGATAGAAACCAATCCACCGCTGCACATTGATAATATTCCGGCAGACGCCAAGTCGCTGGCGGTGATAGTTCACGATCCTGATGCCGAATGGTCTGGCGGGTTCACGCATTGGGTGGCCTGGGACATACCTGTGACCAACAATATTCCTGAAAATTTTAAAGGAGGCACATCGGGCGTGAACAGCTATATACAACATAACTATAAAGGCATGTGCCCACCTGCCGGGCCACACCATTACCACTTCTATGTGTACGCGCTGGATAAGTGGATGAAGGCAGACCTCAATACCGACAAAGATGGTCTTGAGGAGAAGATGCGCGGACATATCCTCGCCGAAGGCGAGTTGGTTGGTCTCTATGAGAGGCCCTCTAACACTGTGATGACGAATGCACCTGTGAAGTAGGCGATCGCCGACGGCAGGAAGTAAAGAAGCGGGAGCTACCAATAGGTGCTCTCGTTTTCTTTTTGATGCTACCTGTACATCGCGCTCCAGTTTTTCAACAGAGCCAGCCCATGCTCAGTGCCCACGGACTCGGGGTGAAACTGGACCCCGACACACGGAAGATGTGTGTGTGCTAAAGCCATTATAGTGCCGTCGCTCGTTTGCGCTATGCACTCCAGTCCGGTATTGTCAAGGTGGTCGATAATAAGGGAGTGGTAACGCATCACATTGTAGGTAGTGGGGATGCCTGCGAAGAGTGGATGTTCGGTATGTGTTATTTCACTGGTCTTTCCATGCATTGGGTAGCCTGCATGTTTCAACTCGGCGCCGAAGTGCATGCCTAATGCCTGGTGACCGAGGCACACACCAAGAATGGGTATGCGATCGCAGAAGTGAGCTATGGCCTGCATGGATATTCCCGCCTGCAGTGGTGTCTCCGGACCTGGAGAAATGATGAGTCGTTCGGGGTTCAACAGTTCCAGTTCATGAATGCTTATCTCATCGTTGCGAAAGACCTTACAGTCATTGCCTGTCTGCAACAGGTAATGCTGCAGTATCCAGGTAAACGAATCGTAATTGTCAATGAGTACCCACATCTTTCGGCTGTGCGTTTAGCGTGTCAAAGAAATGGGCCAGCTTGGCAAAGGTGTCTTTTGCAAATGGGAGCAGAGCGCCGGCGACCTCAAAAAACCAGGGCGCAAGGGCAGACAGGGATGCATAGGTAACAGACTCCTTAATGCTCTTTTCGGGAATGATGTGTGCACGTCCGCCTATCCACAAAAGTGAGCTCCAGACCACTGCACCCAGAAAGGCATATAGCAGGCCTCCCAGCAGCTTGTTTACAATGCCCAGCAACATGCCCTCCACGGCCTTCTCCACCATTTTGCCTATGAGCCGCACCAGCAGCACCACGCCTATAAAGAGCACAATGTAACTGATAACCTGGGCCCAGGGTGTGGAGACATAGTCATGCTCCAGCAGCCAGGTAGCAAAGGATTGCGAAAGTTTCAAAGCACAGAGAATACCCAATAAGATGGCAATGACAGAAAAAGCTGCAACTATCAGCCCCTTCATATAGCCACGGATAAAGAATACGATGATGATGATGATACCAGCTACGTCAAGCCCCATTGCTTTCAAAAATAAGCATTCCGGTTTGTTACGTTAGTAGGTTATCACTTGTTCCTCCAAAGCAGCAGGCATTTCGCGGAACTCATATTGCTGGTTGCGCAGTTGTGGCTCAAAGCCTGCCTCGCGAATACATTCCTGTATGGTGCGGGAGGTGAACCTGTGCGGAGCTCCGGCAGCACTCACTACATTCTCTTCTATCATGATGGACCCAAAGTCGTTAGCGCCGCCGTGCAGGCATATCTGTGCTACCTGGCGGCCCACTGTGAGCCACGATGCCTGTATGTTCTTCACATTGGGCAGCATGATGCGACTCATGGCTATCATGCGGATATACTCCTCGGCAGTAGTAAGATTCTTGGTGCCACGTATACGCAGCAGCAGTGTGTCTACATCCTGGAATGTCCAGGGAATGAAGGCAAGGAAGCCTTTTGCGTCGGCAGGTTTCTTAGCCTGCACTTCGCGCAGCTTCACCAGGTGCTCAAAACGCTCCTGTAGTGTTTCCACGTGACCAAACATCATAGTAGCACTGGTGGTGAGGCCCAGCTTGTGCGCCTCGTGCATAATGTCGAGCCACTCCTGTGCGCCACACTTTCCGTTTGATACCAGGCGACGAACGCGGTCGTCAAGTATCTCTGCGCCTGCGCCCGGCAGGCTGTCCATGCCGGCTTCCATCAGCGCTTTCAGCACTTCGCGGTGTGTGCTTTTTTCCAGCTTGGTAATGTGTGCTATTTCCGGCGGCCCCAGCGTGTGTAGCTTCAGCGTGGGGTATAGTTTCTTCAGTGTGCTGAAGAGGTCGACATAGAACGCGAGGCCCAGGTCCGGGTGGTGGCCGCCCTGCAGTAGCAGCTGGTCTCCGCCATAGCGCAGTGTTTCTTCTATCTTAACTTTGTAAGTCTCAATGTCTGTAATGTATGCTTCCGGATGGCCGGGTATGCGGTAAAAATTGCAGAATTTGCAGTTGGCCACGCAAACGTTGGTAGTGTTTACGTTACGGTCTATCTGCCAGGTTACCTTTCCGTGCGGCACCTGTATCTTGCGCAGCTCGTTGGCTACAAAGGTCAGGTCGGCCAGCGGGGCTTGCTCAAAAAGGTACATACCTTCCTCGGCACTTAAAAACTCAAAACGCAGGGCGCGCTCATATAAATTCTGCAACTCACTCATCATTATCGGTTTCGGGTCGTAAAATTACGGGGAAATGCAGTGTTGCCCCATAGTATTCATCGCATATCAGATAGAGGGAATGTTTTGCAGAGCCGGAATTCCGGAAATCACATGTTTGTTATGTGAAAGATCCCAATTGAATGGCAATCATATTTCATTTGTTGCCCACATTTAACAGTACCTTTTTGCCAATTCATATATTTCCCCTACATTTGCATCGGATTTAATCACATGAGAGGGGACACTGGTTGTCCCCTCCTTTATTGTTAGCCATGTCCGATATAATTGAAAAAGTGTATTCCCTGCTGGAGCCGATCATAGACGGTACCGACATGTTTGTGGTGAATATTCGTATAAAACCAACGAACAATGTCAAGGTATTTCTTGACTCCGATAGCGGGTTTTCTATAAACAAAGCTTCTTCTGTAAACAAGAAGCTGTATGCTGCTATGGAAGCGGCTGAGCTGTTTCCTGACGGTGACTTTTCGCTGGAGGTATCAAGCCCCGGTGTAGACGAGCCGCTGATGCAGATGCGCCAGTACAAAAAGAATATTGGCCGCAAGGTAGCAGTGACGCTGACGGATGATTCTGAGAAGGTTGGCTTTTTAAGGGAGGTGACGGAAGACCACCTGCTGCTGGAAATGAAGGGCAAGAAGCCACATGAAAAAATAAATACAGAAATACCATTTATAAACATCAAAAAAACAGTCGTTCAGATTATTTTTTAATTAACACGCTTGCGCCCGGGGGCGGGCACAGCGCACAAAAGTGAATACTATGGCAAGCATCAATCTCATCGACTCCTTCCAGGAGTTTAAAGACGCCGAAAACATTGACAGGCCTACCCTCATGAAGGTATTGGAAGACGTTTTCAAAACGTTGCTCCGTAAGAAATATGTGACGGATGAGAACTTTGACGTTATCGTCAATGACCAGACGGGTGACCTTGAAATATTCCGCAGGCGCGAGATAGTAGAGGACGATATGGTAGAGGATGAAAACCTGCAGATACCGTATTCTGAAGCCATAAAGATCGAACCTGACTATAGCGTTGGTGAAGAGGTATATGAGGAAGTAGATGTGCGCAACTTTGGCCGCCGTGCCATCCTGGCTGCCAAGCAGACGCTGGCTGCACGTATCGGCGACCTGAAGAAGAATAACCTGCTGAAGAAATATGCTGACCGCATTGGTGACATCATCAATGGCGAGGTGTACCAGATATGGAAAAAGGAAATATTGCTGCTTGACGATGAAGGAAATGAGCTGATAATGCCAAAGAGTGAGCAGATACCTACAGACTTCTTTAAGAAAGGCGAAACGGTACGCGCTGTGGTGAAGAAGGTGGAGATGCGGAACAACTCTCCTATCATCATCCTCAGCCGCACGCATCCTTCATTCCTTGAGAAACTTCTGGAAATAGAGGTGCCGGAAATAATGGATGGCCTTATAGTGATAAAGAAGATCGTTCGTGAGCCGGGCGAGCGTGCTAAGGTAGCAGTAGAAAGCTATGACGACCGTATAGATCCGGTGGGCGCATGTGTGGGTATGAAGGGTAGCCGTATCCATGGCATCGTTCGTGAGCTGCGCAACGAAAATATTGACATTATTAACTATACTAATAACATCCAGCTTTTGCTGCAACGCTCGCTCACGCCGGCGCGCATCAATAAGATGGAGCTTAACCACGAGACCATGAAGGCTGACGTATACCTTGACCCTGACCAGGTGTCATTGGCCATTGGCAAGAAGGGTGTAAACATCAAACTGGCCCAGGAACTGACCGGCTATAGTATAGATGTTTATCGTGATGTGAAAGATGATGTAGAGTACGATATCGACCTGGATGAATTTGCAGACGAGATTGAACCATGGATCATAGATGAGTTTAAGCGCATAGGTTGCGACACCGCACTGAGCGTGTTAGAGCTGTCTGCCGATGAGCTGGTTCGCCGTACAGACCTTGAAGAAGAAACCGTTCGCGACGTTCGCAGGATACTGGAAGCAGAGTTCAGCGAAGACCAAAACGCCTAACCAAAACGTGATATCTATGCAATAGCGAAATAGAGGCTTAATGCCGTTTTCCGTGAAAAATGGCGTACGTTTGTGGGCAGGGCAGGGCCGTAATGGCCGAACAGAAAAAAATATTTGATAAGGAAAAAGTAGAATGAGTACAACAACAAATACGCCCAGGGTGCTGGCAGCAGCCAAGGAGTTTAATATCGGAAAGGATACCCTTATGGAATTCCTTACGGATAAAGGCTTCGAGGTGAGCAGCATAAGCAGCAACCCTAACGCCAAGCTTACAGAGCAAATGTATAGCGCTCTGCAGGTGGAGTTTGCCCAGGACAAGCGTGATAAGCAAAAGAGCGATAATATATCGCTGCCGAAAGGATCTTTGCTGGAAGGTATCAAGAAGACGAAGGAAGAGCTTGACATTACTGTAAAGGACAAGAAGGAAGAACCGGCCAAACCGGCAGCAGAGCAGCCAAAGCCCGCAAAGGTGAAGGAGAAAGCCCCGGAGGAAAAGCCGGCCGTAGCGCCTGTGGCTGAGCCTGTTGCGGAAGCTCCTGCGCCACCGCCACCACCGCCGCCGCCTGCACCAAAGGTGGAAGAGCCTGTGGCAGCAGCACCAGAAGCGGTGAAGGCTGAAGAAGTAGTGCCGGAAGTGAAAGCGCCGAAGATCGGCGGGCCGAAAATAGTAGGTAAGATAGACCTGGATGCTGCAAAGCCTTCAAAAGCTGCCGCTAAAAAGGAACCAGCTAAGAAAGAGGCCAAAGCTAAGGAAGTAAAGGAAGAGCAGCCTGAAGAGGTGGTGGCACGCGCAGAAGAACCTGCAGCCCCTGCCCCCGCCCCTGCACCGGTGGCAGAAGCCCCTGCTGCTACGCCTGCCCCTGCGCCGCCTGCTGAGGCCGACGAAGAGGCACCACGCGTGGAGCATATAGAAATGAAGGCTCCGAGGCTGGAGGGTCCTAAGATAATTGGTAAAATAGAACTGCCTGTGAACCAGGCGGCCGGAAGAACCGATAGCCGCGAAAAGCGTAAGCGTAAGCGCATACCGGTAGATAAGAAACCTGAAACCAATGCAAGGCCGGGTGACAACCGTGGCCCACAGCAAGGCGGCAGGCCTGGTATGGGTGGTCCCGGCGACCGCAGGGGCCCAGGTGGCCCGGGCGGTCCAGGTCAGCGCGATGGCCGTGGCCCAAGGCCGGGAGGCGACCGCAGAGGCCCGGGTGGTCCGGGTCAGCGTGGTGGCTTCGTGTCGCCTCAGCAGCAGGAGATTGATACAAAAGCAATACAGGATAAGATACGCGAAACGCAGGCCAAGCTTACAGGATCTACCCGTAGCAAAAACCTGAAGGCCAAATACCGTCGTAATAAGCGCGACGAAATGGCTGAAAAGCGTGCAGCGGCTGAAAACTCTGAGCAGGACAACGTTATACAGGTAACAGAGTTTATCTCTGTGAGCGAACTGGCGAGCCTGCTGGACGTAAGCTTCGCTGACGTTATCAGCAAGTGTATGAGCCTGGGCATCATGGTGTCTATCAATCAGCGCCTGGATGCAGAAGTAATTGAACTGGTATCGAGCGAGTTTGGCTACGAGGTAGAATTCATAAACCTGGAGCAGGAAGCTGACGATGATACGGAAGAAGTAGATGACGAGGAGAACCTGGTGCCGCGTGCACCGATCGTTACCATCATGGGTCACGTAGACCATGGTAAGACATCGCTCCTTGACTATATACGCAGTGCAAATGTGGTAGCGGGCGAGGCCGGTGGCATCACCCAGCACATAGGTGCCTACCAGGTGAAGACAGCAACAGGAAAGAGGATCACCTTCCTCGATACTCCGGGTCACGAAGCGTTTACCGCGATGCGTGCGCGTGGTGCCAAGGTGGCCGACGTAGCTGTGATAGTAGTGGCGGCTGACGATGCGATAATGCCACAAACGCGTGAGGCCATATCGCACGCACAGGCTGCGGCACTGCCTATGATATTTGCTATCAACAAGATAGATAAAGAGGGTGCTAACCCTGAAAAGATAAAGGAACAACTGGCCGGTATGAACATCCTGGTAGAAGACTGGGGTGGTAAATTCCAGAGCCAGGAAATATCAGCGAAGAAGGGTCTGAACATAGATCTGCTGCTGGAAAAAATTGGCCTTGAGGCTGAAATGCTGGATCTGAAAGCAAACCCTGACAGGCCGGCACTGGGAAGCGTGATAGAAGCATCTCTGGACAAGGGACGTGGCTACCAGTCTACCATCCTGATACAGAACGGTACACTGAACCAGGGCGACATGGCGGTGTGCGGTCAGTACTACGGTAAGATCAAAGCCATGTTCAACGAACGCGGCCAGCGTGTGCAGTCGGCAGGGCCATCGGCACCCGTGCAGGTGCTGGGTCTGAACGGTGCACCACAGGCGGGTGAGAAGTTCAAGATATATGCTGAGGAAAATGAGGCTAAGGACGTAGCCAACCACCGTGCACAGATTATGCGCGAGCAGGGCATACGTGCACGCAAGCACATTACGCTGGACGAAATTGGCCGCCGACTGGCACTGGGCAACTTCAAGGAGCTGGGTGTTATCATCAAGGGCGACTTCGATGGTTCTGTAGAGGCGCTGAGCGACTCACTGCAGAAACTCTCTACTCCGGAAGTAGCGGTGAACGTGGTGCACAAGGGTGTGGGCCAGATCACAGAGAGCGATGTATTGCTGGCAACGGCATCAGATGCCATCATCCTGGGCTTCCAGGTGCGGCCATCATCGCAGGCATCGAAGCTGGCAGAACAGGAGAACATCGAGATACGCACCTACTCTATCATCTACGATGCGATAGAGGAAGTGAAGAGCGCGATGGAAGGTCTGCTGGAACCAAAGGTGGAAAAGAAGACAGTGGCCAATGTGGAGGTACGCGAAACGTTCAAGATCACGGGCGTGGGTACCATTGCCGGTTGCTATGTGCTGGATGGCAAGATGACCCGCCAGACGAAGGTGAACCTAGTGCGCGACGGTATAGTGGTGTACACAGGCGAGCTGGGCTCTCTGAAACGCTTCAAGGACGATGTGAAGGAAGTGAACGCGGGCTACGAATGTGGTCTCTCTATAAAGAACTACAACGACCTGCGCGTAGGCGACATAGTAGAAGGCTACGAAGAAGTATCGGTGAAACGTACGCTGTAATAATCAGTGGATAGATAAAAGCAAAAGGGCATCTCGTGTAGAGGTGCCCTTTTTTTGTTTTCCGGAAAAATAATCATCTTTAGTTCCCAAGTGCCCTTTTGCCTAGCAAAAAGAGGCGAGGGTCAAGAGAGACCGAAACCTTTGCTGCAATTTTTATGAACGACATAAACGACATTAAGCGACTCTTGACATCACAGTTTGAAATAGATTTGTTTGAAGCGTCACTAGCAAGTCTTAGCGAGCCAAGTAACAAATTGCGTTATAACAATTTTGCTTATTCTATAAGAGAGTTGTCCAGACATTTTTTACATAGGCTTGCCCCGGAACAGAATGTAAAAAATTGTAGTTGGTACAAAAAGGAAACAGAAGACGGTAAACCAACAAGATCACAAAGGATTAGGTATGCAATTCAAGGTGGTATAACTAATACGACACTTTACAAATGGGGTTTTAATATTGAAGCACTAAATGAAACCATAAAAAAAGTTAAAGAAGTAATTGACACCCTAAGCAAATACACGCATATTAACCCTGATGTTTTTGACTTGCAAGAAAACGAAATAGAGAAAAATAAAAACGAGGTATTGTCAGCATTTAAGAACTTTGTTCAAAGCATAGAAAATTACCGTGAGCAACTAAAAGTGTTTTTAGACGGTCACATTGAAAGACACATGATCTCATCGGTAGTATCAAATTACTTTGAGAATCTTGAGTATATAGCCCCACATTATTCTATAGACAGCGTTAGTGTCGCAGACTACCACCTTTATGAAATAACTGACCGGGAGATAATCGTTTCTGTTTTCGGTGATTTGGACGTTACACTACAATATGGATCAAGGCAGGAAAGACGTGATGGCGATGGACTTGACTTAAAAAAGAGTTTTACTTTTGAGACTAAAGTAAGATACGAAATAGATGATGATTTTCCATATCAAAACGGTGAGGTGGACGAGTTTGATGTAGACACATCTGAATGGTATGGAGACGAAGATTATTACGAGATAGGAGATTGATAAAGAAATTTGCAAACGAATTGAAGACACAGAAAAAATCCGCTGACAAAGTGTCTCCAAAGCGGAGCTAAATACTTTCGATTGGTCCTTTATGATAGGAGCAACATTAGTTCATCGATTTAGGTTTTACACTAACAATACTCGCCTACGACAATATCCGAATTGTTCGTTGCGAGTTCAGCATAACATAATTCGAATTGGTAAAACTTTATCCTTATGGCCATCTCAATCAATCATAGATTCATCGAAAGACTGACATCAACCGCGAATTATGACAAAGTAAACATCGTAATAATCGGAACATTCAATCCCGGACTTCCAGATTTTTCAAAATTAGATAGGGATGAAAAAGCTCGATTCGCCTTAATAGAAAACTCAAGGAAATTTAAGAAGTTTAACCAAGTCAAGAACTTCTATGACAGACCGCAAAATAGGTTTTGGAAAATTATGGATTTTATAAATGACAACCATTTCTATTCTCAAACTGGTATTAATACAATTAATTACAACGGACTTAAATTTTATGTTGGGATGGACAGGGAGAAGGTGTTTAAAAAGCAACAAGAATTTTGCTATAAAAACAAGGTATTAATCACCGATATCGTTAAAGCAATTAACCCACTAACTTTCAACAGTATATATGACAATTTTCCAGACACAGCAATTGAAAACGCTTTCCCTGTTTGGAACACCGAAGAGATAATAGAAGTTATTAAGAAATACAAGCCAGCCAAGGTGTTGATTAACTTCAGTGCAGACAGCAAGACTACACCAAATATTTGTGCACAAGTATCAAGAATCAAAAAGAGTTTTCCTGATATAATAGTTCCAAGTTTGAAGTCAACATCTGGGGCAGCTGGTTTTAGGTATGACGTACTCATAGAAGACTGGAAGGAACATTTCGTTTGGAAAAAAGCAACAGTAAAGAAATAGCATTTACAGAAGCGGGTCTTTTCCGTCCCCGATGTGTCTCCCGCTTTTCGCGAGGACACATCGGCATCAGGGTGCCGGTGCTGAAGACCGCAATAGACAACTAACCAGCTTTATTCTTCGAGCCTCTCATCAGAATGTAAATTGATACAACAAACGTAACGCCATATACCAGTGCCAGCGCCGGTTTGTCCACTTGCATTGTCTTAAAGTTGATTTGCCTGTACAATGCCACTCCCACAATGATGGCTACAATACTGAGTGTAAACGACATTGTCTTTTTCTTTTCCATATTGTGATCTCAGGTATCTACAGTCAGATGCATTAAATGTTATCAAAGATAGCTTTCTGAAACTAATACCAATTGCACATGGAGTTTCGGCATGTGTTGTTGCGCTCCTATGGAGCGCCTGACTTATGTGGACCGGCCCAAGGGGCTACAGACCTTTTGCTCCTATGGAGCAGTCTCTAAAACCGATGCCGCTTTTTGAAGTTCATTTGGTATAACATAACTATTTGTGTATGCCGCAAGAAGCTGCCCACAAAATAAAACCGCCTCCGTTTTCCGGAGGCGGTTTGTTGTATTCGTTGATTCTGGAAGCTTATTTGATAACGCCCAGTTCCCTGCCCACTTTTGTAAAGGAAGCAATGGCAGTATCGAGGTGGTGACGCTCGTGGCCTGCTGAAATCTGCACGCGGATGCGCGCCTGGCCTTTGCCCACTACGGGGTAGAAGAAGCCGATAACGTAGATTCCTTCCTCCAGCATGCGCGCGGCAAACTTCTGTGCCACCACCGCATCATAAAGCATGATGGGTGCAATGGCGTGTGTGCCGGGCTTGATGTCAAAGCCTGCAGCAGTCATAGCCTTGCGGAAGTATTGTGTGTTCTCCTCCAGCTTGTCGCGCAGGGCGGTGGTTTCGCTGAGCATATCCAGCACAGCTATAGACGCACCCACTATGCTTGGTGCCAGTGAGTTGGAGAACAGGTATGGCCTGCTACGCTGGCGCAGCATGTCTATGATCTCTTTCTTGCCGCTTGTGAAGCCGCCTGATGCACCGCCCAGTGCCTTGCCCATAGTGCCGGTAATGATGTCTATGCGGCCCATAACGCCACACAGTTCATGCACGCCACGGCCGGTCTTGCCCATGAAGCCTGATGAATGACTTTCGTCTATCATTACAAGCGCATCGTATTTGTCGGCGAGGTCACAGATCTTGTCCAGTTGGGCAATGGTGCCGTCCATAGAGAATACCGAGTCGGTAACGATCATGCGCGTGCGTGCGCCGCTGTGTGCCTGAAGCTGCGCCTCGAGGTCGGCCATGTCGTTGTGCTTGTAGCGGCCACGGGCTGCCTTGCACAGGCGAACGCCGTCTATGATAGAGGCGTGGTTCAGTTCGTCTGATATGATAGCGTCCTGCTCACCAAGGAGGGGTTCGAACACACCGCCATTGGCATCGAAGCAGGCTACATACAGAATTGTGTCTTCTGTGCCCAGGAACCTAGCCAGCTTTTCTTCCAGCTCTTTATGAATATCCTGTGTGCCGCAGATGAAGCGTACTGAGCTCATGCCATAGCCACGCTCGTCTATAGCCTTGTGCGCGGCTTCGATGACGCGTGGGTGTGATGAAAGGCCCAGGTAGTTGTTGGCACAGAAGTTGAGCACTGTGCGGCCGTTTACTGTTATTTCGGCACCCTGTACCGATTCAATGATGCGCTCCTGCTTATACAGGCCCGCGTCTTTAATTTCCTGCAGCTCCTGCTGCAGGCGTGCGTAAAAAGAAGGACTTGCCATTGTACTGACTTGTTTTATGTATGCTGCCGGCGCACGGGGCGCCAAAACAATTATCGTGTAAGGTTAGCTGCGCAATCTTCAGGTGCTGCACCGGATACATAGGTAGTGTGGTACACAATGTGCATAGAGTTGCCATTGAATGTGCCATCGCCTTGCACCACTGTGCCGTTGCCAATGTTCTGCGAAGGGATTGTGAGCGTGTTGTGGTCGCAATCCAGTATTACCCTTGTGGTAGTGTTTTCACCATAGCCACCCAGGTTGGTAATGTCAAGTTCGTTTGTTGCCCCTGTGCTCACGCCTGTTGCAGTGTAGGTGAAGGTGCGACCGGTGCACTCGTTAGAGCCGTTGAAGTTGCCCCACAGGTTTGCAGCACAGTCGGCAGAGCGAACGATGAGGTTGAACTTAAACGTCTTTTTGTTTACGCCACGCACATCAGTGCTGATGGTAATGGGGTAGGTGCCGTGTGGCGCGTTGGTCATCGTAAGCTTGAAGTCGGCACGATAGGTAGGCTCCTGGCTAAAGGAGTCTGTGTTGGTAGCAACACCTGCAGGAAGGCCGGTGAGCTTCAGGTTCACTTTGTCGCCGGCATCGCCTGTCAGGAACTTTACAAGTACGGACAAGGTATAAGTGCCATTATCAGAAATATAAGTATCACCCATTGGCTTGTTCTGCGTGCTTTCCACTGTGTAAGAGAGGGGTTGCGCTACTTTCTTGTCACAAGCCACAACGGTAAGGCACAAGGCAAGGATAAATATTGATAATTTCTTCATGTTTCGAAATTGAAAGTGGAAAGATACGTTCATATCGGATAAATTCATAGCCACTTTACTTTTTCCGAAACGTGGGAGTTGCGCACGCCTTCTTTAGCCGGTTCGTCGGTATAGCCCAGGAATATGAGACCAAGGATGACATCCTCTTCGCCCAGGCCCAGGTGAGCCTTCAGCGCGGGATTGTGGGTCATGCCGCCGGTGCTCCAGAAAGAAGCTATTCCGAGGGCCTGTGCACCCAGCAATACATTCTGCACAGCGGCTGATGCGGCAGCGATCTCCTCCAGTACAGGTATCTTAGGGTTTATGCCGCGTTTCATTACCGCCACTACCAGGTGAGATGCCTTTTCTACGTTTTTCTCAAGCTTTTCGCGGGTAGCTTCCTGGCGTTTATCTTCTGCAGTATTGTTCCAGTACACATCGGCATGTGCCTTGCCAAATTGGGTAAGCGCATCACCGGCGTAGACAAGGAAATGCCATGGCTCCGTGCGGCCATGGGTAGGCGCCCAGTGGCCCAGGCTCAGCAGGTCGTTTACCACCTCATCCGGTATCTTCTGCCCGTTCATCTTAGACCAGCTCACAGAGCGGCGTTCTTTTATCGTCTTAGCTACTGATTGGTATTGTTCGTTTGTCATAGGGTGCAAAGGTACAGCCAGAACCTTGATTCTAAGGATGTAAGGATCGGCGCAAATTTTGGAGAGAAGCTAAACACAACGGTCACAAAGGTTGGCACAATGGGCACTAAGGTTTGTCGATTGAGTTTTTTGGGGGCACAACGCGTTATAGTTGCTCCCGGCTTTCCAGTCCGTATCACGCATCTGGTCCACGCGAGCCTCTGACAGGTTAAACCGCCTACATCGCGTTTTTTGCGCTATTTTTAGAATGCTATACAATTTAGCATTCGCTTGTTTGTAATAGCCAATCCTCAAATGAACAGCTATAAAAAATTCGCCTTTAACCTACTTGCTGCTTTCCTCTGCAATATTGTGCTGGGTTTTTATGCAGCCCGTTTTTTTGTGGGAGAGGTGCCGGCCAAGAGTTCCATTCCCGAAAGTCTTGCGTTTAGGGGTTTTTATTGTTTCTTATTTTTTACAACGCTTACTATCGCTACTCTGATCTATTCGGTGCGCCACAAAGGTAGAATCGACAAACAAACTTCTAAGCCGCCCCTAAATTTGAGATTGCTCACCTTTGTTATTCTCTCCCTGCATATTCCGCTGGCGCTTATTTATGGTCTTTTGCTGCTCTTTTTTGGCGCAGAAAGCCTGATAAAGTTGGGAGCCTTATAGCGTGCTATCAGCATTTGATTTTTCTTCATCACTTATGGCGTAGTGCCTGTCGTACGATTGCAATCCGGCGGAGGATTTTTGACGGCATTAAAAAGGAATGAGGCTACCCTTGTGAGGTAGCCTCATTTTCACTCAGTTTCGATATCAATTACTCTCCTTCTGCAGGTGCCTGCGTAGCAGGCGCCGGTGCGCGGGAGATGGTGAAGACTATCTTGCCTTCGGCTTCGCTGTAGTCGGCGGCTACTGTGTCGCCTTCTACTATTCGGCGGTTCAGTATCTCTTCTGCCAGCGGATCTTCCAGGTACTTCTGGATGGCGCGGTGCAGCGGACGAGCGCCAAACTGCTGGTCATAGCCCTTCTCTGCTATGAACTTGCGCGCTCCGTCGGTGATCTCCAGCGAGAAGCCGAGCGTGTTCAACCTCTTCAGTACATCCTTCATGATGATGTCTATGATGAGGCTGATGTGCTTTTCTTCCAGTTGGTTAAAGATGATCACATCATCAATGCGGTTCAGGAACTCAGGAGAGAAGGTGCGCTTCAGTGCCTTTTCTATCACACCACGGCTGGTTTCCTCCGTGCTGGACGTCTTTGCAGTAGTAGCAAAACCCACCCCGGTACCAAAGTCCTTCAACTGGCGTGCGCCAATGTTAGACGTCATGATGATAAGCGTATTCTTGAAGTCAACCTTGCGACCCAGGCCGTCAGTTAGCTGGCCATCGTCCAGCACCTGCAGCAGGATGTTGAAGATATCCGGGTGTGCTTTTTCTATCTCATCGAGCAGCACCACTGAATATGGCTTGCGACGCACCTTTTCGGTAAGCTGTCCACCTTCTTCATAACCTACGTATCCCGGAGGCGCACCTATGAGGCGGCTCAGTGAGAATTTCTCCATGTACTCACTCATGTCTACACGTATCAGGGCGTCTTCACCGTCGAACATGTAGCGTGCGAGCGCACGTGCCAGCTCGGTTTTACCCACACCCGTAGGGCCCAGGAATATGAATGAGCCTATGGGCTTGCGTGGGTCCTTAAGACCTACACGGTTACGCTGAATGGCTTTTACTACTTTGTTGATGGCGTCATCCTGGCCTACTACTGCGCCCTGCAGGTCATCGCCCATGCGGCGCAGCTTTTCACTTTCGGCCTCTACCATGCGCATTACCGGGATCCCGGTCATCATGCTGATAACCTCGGCAATAGCCTCTTCGCTGATGGGGAAGCGTTTGTGTTTTGCTTCTTCCTCCCATTCTGCTTTGGCACGCTCCAGTTCCTCGCCCAGGCGTTTTTCGCGGTCGCGCAGGGCAGCAGCTTCTTCAAAGCGCTGGCTCTTCACCACCTTATTTTTTTCCTGCTTTATGTCTTCTATCTTCTTCTCCAGGTCCAGTATGTTTTGTGGCACGTTGATGTTCTTCAGGTGCACGCGCGCTCCTGCCTCGTCCATTACGTCAATAGCCTTGTCGGGCAACAGACGGTCCGTCATATAGCGGTCGCTGAGTCTCACACATGCTTCTATTGCGTCAGCATCATAGATCACATTGTGGAAGTCCTCGTACTTAGAGCGGATATTGTTGAGAATGGTAATGGTCTCGTCAATGCTAGGTGGTTCTACCAGTACTTTCTGGAAGCGGCGATCGAGTGCGCCATCTTTCTCAATGTACATGCGGTACTCATCCAGTGTAGATGCGCCAATGCATTGGAGGTCGCCGCGAGCCAGGGCGGGCTTAAAGATGTTGGAAGCATCCAGTGAACCTGAAGCGCCACCGGCACCTACAATAGTGTGTATCTCGTCGATGAAGAGGATCACGTCCCTGTTCTTCTCCAGCTCGTTCATGATAGCCTTCATGCGCTCTTCGAACTGGCCACGGTATTTGGTGCCTGCTACCAGGGCTGCAAGATCCAGGCTTATCACGCGCTTGTCGAACAATACACGCGATACTTTGCGCTGCACAATGCGCAGTGCCAAACCTTCAACAATAGCTGTCTTACCCACACCCGGCTCGCCTATCAGTATCGGGTTGTTCTTTTTGCGGCGGGAGAGTATCTGCGACACGCGCTCTATCTCTTCTTCGCGACCTACTATCGGGTCCAGGTTGCCCAGCTCGGCAAACTTGGTGATGTCGCGGCCAAAGTTGTCAAGAACCGGTGTCTTGGACTTTGTGTTGCCGGCGGCGGGTTTGCGCTGCTGGTATTGCCTGCGCTCGTCGTCGTCTTCAAACTCTTCTGAGCCCGGGTCGTTATAGTCAGCCGTTGGGTTTCCGCCTTGCAGAATGCTTAATTCGCCTTTAAATCGTTCATAGTCTACGTCAAGATTTCCAAGAATCTGCGTAGCAACATTTTCTTTGTTCTTCAAGATTGATAGCATTAAGTGCTCTGTTTCTACCGTAGCGCTTTTCAGGGCTTTGGCTTCGAGCACGGTGATACGAATAACTTTTTCAGCTTGTTTGGTCAGGGGAAGGCTATTGATGTTAGCCAGGGGTTTATTGCTTTTATCTTTTATAGCCAGTTCCAGCTCCTTGCGCAGCTCAAACAAGTCTACATGCATGCTTTGCAGCACCTTCAGCGCCATGCCATCGCCCTCCCTTATGAGGCCCAGGAGCAGATGCTCCGTGCCTATGAAATCATTGCCCAGGCGCAAGGCTTCCTCGCGGCTGTAGGAGATGATCTCTTTTACTTTTGGTGAGAAATTAGAATCCATTGAAAATCTTCCGTTGTTTTAGCTTCGTTTGTAATTTAAAATTAGCGATTTTAGGAGTATTCAACTATCGTCAAAATTAATACATGCATTTGTGCTAAGGCTTTACATATCCTTAACTCTTGTTGCATCTTTCCGGGTGTGCCGGTTGTAAAGTCGATATCCTACTCGCCGATGCTCGCTGTAAGTATCTAAGATATAACGTATAAGGCAGGCGCGGAGCAGTCGGTGCGATACTGGCAAATAACAAGCATGATCTGTGTCGCTTGGTTTTTCCCTTCCGCTGTTTATTTTTGGCGAAATGCCTTCCGGCAGATTAATACTAAATACCTCGGCATATGGACTTCAAAATTGATACCAGAGACACATTTTCAGTCGTAACGCCGGTTTGCGATGCGATAACGGTTAATTTGGCAGACGACCTGCGTACTACCCTTGATAAAATGAGGCAAAGCGGCAGTCATAATTTTATCATAGACCTCGGTGAGTGTGGAACCATTGAGCCCGAGGCCGTAGACGCCCTGGTGGACCTGCATGAAGAGTGCTACTCAGTAGGGAACTCGCTTGTGTTTACAGCGGTACGGTCTAAGGCTATGGCAGCCCTGAAGGAAAAAGAGTCTGATATGGTGCTGAACGTGGCGCCCAAGATGGTAGAAGCGATAGATATAATAAGCATGGAGATATTGGAGCGTGACCTTTTTAGTGAAGAAGGCTGATGATAATGCAATACTTTTCCACATTATCCCGTTCAGGCTGCACAGTAAAGGCTAACGGCGTATTTTTGCCTGCTTTCCATATCCGGATAAATTACAATTTTTCTTCAGCCTCCTTATGAAGCGCACATTGGTTATGATACGACATGCAAAGTCGAGCTGGGCTAATCCCCTGCAAAGCGATTTTGAGCGTCCGTTGAATGACAGAGGCCTTGCTGACGCGCCGGTAATGGGCAAGCGGCTGGCAGTTGCCGGCCTGAAGCCCGACCTGGTGATATCTAGTACTGCGCTGCGCACGCGCCAGACATCTACACTCATCGCAGCCGAAGTGGGCTATGATGCGGGCAATATGCAGTGGGAAGAAAAGCTGTACCACTGCGTTCCGGCAGTATTTGACGAGGTGATAATGGAAGTGCCGGACGAGGTGAAGACAGTATATATGGTAGCCCACAATCCCGGAATTACAGAATTTGTCAACCAGCTATCTCCCGATTTTGCGGTGGGAAATATGCCTACATGCGGCATGGTGGGTGTGCACCTGGACGCGGAACACTGGGCAGATTTTTACGCTGTGAAAAGGAAAGTATTTATGTTTGACTACCCCAAAAACGACCATGACGATTAATAAGACAACTGCACAGGTTACAGGTATTCTCGAAAAGCTGTTCGAAGAACATTTCGAAAAAAAGCCTGACAACATCGAAGCCCTGGCTATTTCCGGCTCAGATCGCCGCTATTTCAGAATTACAGCCGGCACCACCTCAGCCATCGGCACCTACAATACACTGGTAGCCGAGAACAATACGTACTTCTACTTCACAGAGCTTTTCCGGAAACACCAGATAAACGTGCCGGAAATATACAAGATCAGCAAGGACCGCAGAGCATACCTGCAGCAAGATCTGGGGAAAACGTCTCTGTTTGATTTGGTAACTACCGAAGGCTATACAGAGCCGGTGAGGAAGCTCTATCACAAGGCGCTGGCGCAACTGGCAAAGGTGCAGTGGATAGCAGGCCGCGAGGCCGACTATAAACAGTGTTTTACCTCTCGCCAGTTTGACGAGAAAGCCATTATGGCCGACCTGCTTTATTTCAAATACTACTTTGCAGATATACAAGGTATACAGTATGACCGCTCACTGCTGATGCACGAGATGGAACAGCTGAGCAAAGACCTGGGACGAGTGCAACCGCAAACGTTGATGTATCGCGACTTCCAGAGCCGCAACATCATGGTGCACGAAGGGAAGATATTCTTTATAGACTTCCAGGGTAGCATGCAGGGGCCGCCTCAGTATGACCTGGCGTCACTGCTGTGGCAGGCAAAGGCCCAGCTACCCGCACAATGGAAAGAAGACCTGCTGAACGGGTATATAGCCAGCCTCACAGACCTGCACGTGCCGCGTATGGACGAGATCCACTTCCGCCGGGGCTACGTACAGTTTGTACTGGTGCGCCTGCTGCAGGTATTGGGGTCTTACGGTTTCCGCGGACTGCTGCAGCACAAATCTCACTTTGTGACGAGCATAGGACCCGCCTTGAAAAATCTTGAGGCATTCCTGTCCGACCATCCACAGACACCTGCTTACCCCGAACTACGTTCTCTGCTGGAGAAGATCGCTTCCCGCGATATGCAGGATAGGTATACTACTGCCGTTACGGACGAAAAGCCTACGCTTGAGGTGCAAGTGTGCAGCTTCTCGTACAAAGCGGGTATCCCCAAAACCAACAGCGTTCACGGTGGTGGATATGTATTTGACTGCCGTGGCTTGCTGAATCCCGGGCGCTACGCCGCATACAAACACCTTACGGGAAATGACGAATTGGTAAAGCAGTTCCTGGAGCGCGAAACACGCATGCCGGAGTTTATGAATCATGTATCCGCACTTGTGGCTCTAAATGTTGAGGATTACATCGCCCGGGGGTTTGACCAGCTTAGTGTTTCATTTGGATGCACAGGCGGCCAGCACAGGTCGGTATATGCAGCAGAGCAACTCGCACAATACCTGCGTTCCCGTTATAATCTGAATGTAACGGTGACGCATATGAACGAGAAAAAGTGGATGCTGACTGAGGAAACGGCATAATAGTTATCAGTTACGCCTCTACATCTATCAGGATAAATAATCCTGTGTGCTGTGATATTTGAGTATTTTTGTGCCAAATTCTGAAAGAAAATGTTGAAGACAGGAAATACGATCGTGAGTATATATACCGAAATGACCCCTAACCCGGAAACGATGAAGTTTGTGGCTAACAAACTTTTGTATCCCGGTAAGAGCATAGATTTCCCCGACGAATCAAGCGCAGGTCCTTCGCCCCTGGCAAAGGAGCTTTTTGCTTTTCCTTTTATACGTAGTGTGTTTATTGCCAGCAACTTCGTAACGCTTGCCAAGACTCCGGAAACAAACTGGGATGATGTTATTCCATCAGTTCGCCAGTTTCTGAAGGAATACCTGGAAGAAGGCAAGGTGGTGATACATGAAGACCAGGTGGTAGTGAAGAAAGAAAGCAACATAGCCAGCGCCGATGATACAGACGTGGTGGTGCGCATCAAGGAACTGCTGGAAAACTACGTGAAGCCTGCTGTAGAAATGGACGGCGGCGCCATAAGTTTCAAAGGGTTTGAAGCGGAGACCGGCACAGTGAAGCTGATGATGCAGGGCTCATGCAGCGGCTGCCCATCGTCAATGATCACATTGAAGACAGGCATAGAAGGTATGATGAAAAGGATGATACCTGAGGTGAAGGAAGTAATGGCTGAGTCGGAATGATTTCAAGATTTATTAAAAGGAAAGCCATCCCGGATCGGGGTGGCTTCTTTGTTTCTGGCCTAGGCCTGGAGTTCGGGGATTCACGGAAAATCCCGTACTTTTAGCAGGTATATCGTTATTAACCAAGCTGAACAGCCTTCTGCGGTGAGCAGCGGCTTCTACCGCAATGAATATTCAGAATAACTATGTGGCCATAATGGCCGGTGGCATCGGCAGCCGCTTCTGGCCTGAAAGCCGCACCCATCTCCCTAAGCAATTCCTGGACCTGCTGGGTACCGGCAAGTCACTGATACAGTGGACCTATAACCGGTTTAAGCACATATGTCCGCCGGAAAATATTTACTTCATCACCAATGAAGCCTATATGGACACATTGCGTGAGCAGATACCGGAGATAAGTGATAAGAACATCATCAGCGAGCCATCTCGCAAGAATACTGCACCATGTGCGGCCTACTTTGCACATAAGATAATGGCACTGAACCCTGATGCGAACATCATCATGTCGCCTGCCGACCACTTGATAATGGATGAGCATGCGTTTGAACGCACGGCACATGATGCTCTGGAGTTTGTATCTAAGCACGATGCGCTGCTGACATTGGGCATAAAGCCTACAAGACCGGATACCGGCTACGGCTACATCCAATATGATGCCGAGAAGGAACTGGACGGTGTGTATCGGGTAAAGACCTTTACAGAAAAACCATCGTTAGAGCTGGCACGGACATTTTTGAAAAGCGGCGACTTTCTCTGGAACTCCGGCATATTTGTGTGGAATGTGAAGACCATCATGAATGCTCTTTCTCAATTCCTTCCTGAGACGCACGAAGTGTTCTTGCAGGCAACTAATGTCTACAACACAGCGGATGAGCACGAAGCTATTGTGAAGCTATACCCGCACTGTACCAACATCTCTATTGACTACGGTATCATGGAGAAGGCGCGCAATGTGTATGTCATCCCATCTTATTTCGGCTGGTGCGACCTGGGTACATGGGAGTCGGCCTACGACAATAGCACGAAAGACTACCTGGGCAATGCAGTGCTGGGTAAGAACGTGATGGTGATAGATGCCACCCAATGCATGGTCAAAGCGCCTGACGATAAGCTGGTGGTGCTGCAGGGCCTTGAAAACTTCATAGTGATAGATACACACGACGTGCTGCTGATATGCGAACGCAACCGTGAGCAGCAGATAAAGGAGTATGTAGCTGAGGTGAAGCGCAACAAGGGCGACCGCTACCTGTAGCGATTACTGCGCCTTGGCGCGTGCCGCTTTCACTTCGTCGGCGGTAACGGCAGTGCCATTATTCTCCCAGTTTGTATATACATAGGTAAGCACGGCTGCTATTTCTTCATCGTTGAGCTGTTGTGGTGGCATGGTGTTGTTATACTTATTGCCGTTCACCACTATTTCGCCGCTGCTACCTTTTATCACTTGAGTTATAGCGCGCTCTTTATCGCTTAGGTAGTCACTCTTTGCCAGCGGCGGATACACGTTAGGTATCCCTTCGCCATTTGCCATGTGGCAGGAAGTGCAGGTGCGCTTATACAATGTCTCTCCCGATGGAGCGGCAGCCTGGGCGGGAGCTGATGAAGCTTCAAACGGTGGTTTGTCGTCCTTTTGCTCGTTGCTGCCACATGCGGCTGCAAATATGGTGAGTGCTGCGATGGCTGTGAGACGTATGTTCATTGCGCTGACAATTAGTTTGTAGTTGTTCCTTTTCGTGGAAGAATGGCTAAATTTATGCGAAAAACAGGGAGTGTAATAATAAAGCCGCCATTTTTTGAGATTCAATATCAGAAATACAATGTTCGCCGCCACGGCTGTGCTCCTGCTCGCCGGATGTGGCGGGAATAAGAAGCCACAGCAGGTTGAAGAGGTAGCTGCAGATAGTACACTGGCTACTTACCCGCAAAAGGGGCCAATGAAGTTGCTGACAGACAGGCCTCCACAATTGGAAACTCCCCTGGAGATATTCAAACAGGATATTACCCCCAATGAGTACTTCTTTGTACGCTGGCACCTATCCCAGGTAGTCACAAGAATAGATGCTGACACCTTTCGCCTGAGGATACATGGTGCGGTGGATAAACCATTGGAACTTTCGCTGAACGATCTGAAGACAAAATTCCCGGCAGACAGCACTATGGCATTGTGCATCTGTTCGGGCAATTCCCGCTCCACATTCGACCCTAAAATTCCGGGAAGCCAGTGGGGCAACGGAGCCATGGGTAATGCTGTATGGAAGGGCGTGAAGTTGAAATATATACTGGAGGCTGCCGGTATAAAAAAAGGTGCTGTGGACGTTGCCGTTAATGGCCTGGACGCAGGGGCCATACCCTCTATACCTGACTATGTAAAATCGCTGAGCGTGCCGCATGCGCTGGATGGCGAGGTGCTGGTAGCCTACGAAATGAATGGGGAGGAAATACCACTGCTTAATGGCTTTCCACTAAAACTGGTGGTGCCGGGTTGGTATGCATCTTACTGGATAAGCTCGCTGGCTGACGTTAATGTGCTGAGTGAAAAATTCAGCGGTTTCTGGATGGATAAAGCATATCGCATTACTACCAATCCGGGCATGACGGAGAAACCCGACAGCCTGTCTAAAGAGACGGTGCCGCTCACGGGAATAAAGTTGCACTCCATTTTTGTGACGCCGGACTTCAGGGTGGTGCAGAAAGCCGGTGCCGCATGTCACCTGGAAGGGCTGGCATTTAACGATGGCTCGGGGATCAGCAAGGTGGAAATATCTGTGGACGGGGGCAAAACCTGGCAGCTTGCTACGATGAACGCTCCGCTGAGCAAGTATGCATGGCGCAGGTGGAAGCACGAATGGACGCCGGCCGCAGCAGGTACCTACGATCTTGCGGTAAGAGCTACTGATATGGCGGGAAACACTCAACCTGAGCAACAATGGAACCGCAGCGGCTATGCACGTGGATTTATAGAGCATATAAAAGTTAAGGTGCAGTAATGACGGTGAGACAAACAACACTTCTTGCTTTGGGTCTTTGCGGCTTGCTGGCTATTGCAGATGCCTGCCACCAGGGGAATAACGAGGCGCCACATATGCAGGCATCGAAAGTATCGCCCCATAAATTTTCGCATCAAGGGTCGGTGCGCGAAATGAGTATCGCGCCCGAAGACATGCAGTTTCCACAAGGGGAAGGCAAGGCCGAATTTGAAATGTATTGTGGCATTTGCCACTCACTTAAATACGTAACAGCCCAGCCGCCGTTCTCGCGAGAAGTCTGGGCAGCCGAAGTGCACAAGATGGCAGAGAAATTCGGTGCCCCGGTGGATAGTGCGAATGCAGAAAAGATCACCAATTACCTGGTGACAATAAATGGCATCAAGCCCTAATTTTTCATTGATGAGCCGAATAAATTGTCTATTCGGCTCAAATTATCTCCTTTTTTGAGCCGAATAGCTTTAGTTCCCGTTCTGTTGACTATGGCCCGGAATGGCTAATGCGCTTCCCATTTCGGTAACCTTGGCCCTTATCGCCATCTCTGCTTCTCTCCACAATTTGTTCTGCTTGGCCACCTTTGGAAATTGCTCAAGCAGTTTTTTGTGGGCTGCAACCCGCTCAAGGCATGGCATAAACGTATGTGCCGAGAAGTAGGCCACGGCTGCCTGAAGACGTTCTTCAAGCGCCTTGGTGTCACCACGCGGCACCAGCAAAGCAAGTTGCTCGCCAAAGCGTGCTGCATGTACCTGTGCGGCAACAAGTGTATCGAACAGGTAGGCTTGTGTTGCAAGGTTCTCCTCCCTCGGACCCGTCTTTCGCTTATCCAGTTCTTTTCGCAGCCCTGTTATGTAGGTGATGAGTTCAGTAAAGAAGAATACGCTCTGCAGCTGCGTCAATAATTGTTTCAACCGGCTGGCCTCCAGCAGTTCATCCAGCTCATTTTCGTCCATTTCATTCGCCGCAAAACTCAGTACGCGCTCGTCGGTAATGATGCTGGCAGCATTGATGCGATCTCTCATCACTATGCCTGAAAGGGTGGTGCAACGGCTTAGTGCTACATAAACCTGGCCGGGTGCAAACGAGCGGTTCACATCCAGTATCACTTTCTCCAGTGTCAGTCCCTGGCTCTTGTGCACCGTTACCGCCCATGCCAGTTTCAGCGGATATTGTGTAAAGCTGCCCTTCTCTTCTTCTGTTACGTTGCCGCTGGTCTTGTCCAGCGTGTAGCGCACATTGCGCCAGGTTTCCTGTGCCACATCTATTGCAGCGCCACCACCTGATGGTTCCACCTTTATTCCTTCAGCGCTTATCTCCGTTACCACGCCTATGCGTCCGTTGTAGTAGCGCCTTGGCGACTGAAGATCATTCTTAATGAACATTACCTGCGCTCCCTTTTTCAGGTGCAGTTCATGTTCTGCGGGCAGGCTTTTGGTGTTTACTTCCCCGGTTATCTTTCCCTCAAACTTGTGGAGGTGTGCATCAATGTTCGCAAGCTCTTTGCGGTTAATGTCTTCTGCTATATAGTTGTGTGAGCATAGCACTATGTGCCCCTCATTCCGGGGCATTTCTGTACTGTACCGTTCATTCAGCAGGCTGATGTCGGAGGCTGTGGGCTCTCCATTGCGCACACGGTTCAGCAGGTCTACGAAGGTCTGCTCTTTTTGCCGGAACACTTTCTTCAGCTCTATGTACACAGGTGGGTGCTGTCGCAGCACCTGTGCGTCAAAGAAATGCGGGCTGGAATAGAACTGCCCCAGTATGCTCCAGTCTTCCTCCCGCGCCACCGGCGGTAGCTGGAAGATGTCGCCGATGAAGAGCATCTGCACGCCACCGAAGGGTATGTTCCGCCGCTCGCGCACATGGCGCAGCACCGTATCCATTGCGTCCATCACATCCGCACGCACCATACTCACTTCGTCTACTATCAGCAGATCCAGCTTTTTTATCAGCTTCAGTTTAGCCTCCCGAAGTTTCAGGTTGGCGAGGAGGGAATGTTTATCCTCTGCTCCCTCTGCCTTGCGACCAAAGCCGCCACCGCTGCCAGGTACAAATGGGCCCAATGGCAGTTGCAGGAAGGAGTGGATGGTTTCCCCACCGGCATTCATTGCTGCCACGCCTGTGGGGGCCACCACGGCACACTGCTTGCCGCTCTTGTCACGTATATACTTAAGGAAGGTTGTTTTGCCCGTGCCTGCCTTGCCGGTAAGGAACAGATTCTCGCCCGTTTCCTTCACGAAGGCTACAGCCCGCTGGAAGTGCAGGTTGTCGGTGTCGGGCTGTTGGGTGTCAGTGGTGGCGGTCATTAAGACAGCAAAATACTAAACAACTGCCGAACCATAAGGGCACAGGGTTTCATCACATTTTCAGGGGTGTTTGTCACAAATTGTGGTTGGGGTAGTAACGTCTACAACTACAATACGAAGGAAAATTCGACCTTGAAGCCGGAAGTAATGACGGGATATATACGGTAAAGCTGCGACTGGAGTTAGCGTAGCTATTTAGCTTTTGGCAGTGTTATGGTAAAGGTGCTGCCCTTACCCGGCTCGCTTGTAGCGGTAACGGTGCCGTTGTTGATCTTTACAAACTCCATACACAACAGAAGGCCCAGGCCTATGCCCCTTTCGCCCTCAGTGCCGTAGGTGCTTCTGCCTGTTTTTGGTGAGAAGAGGTTTTCAAGTTGTGCTTTGGTCATGCCAACGCCCGTATCTGCTATGGAGATGGTAACGTTGTTTCCCATCACACCGCCGCTTATTGTAATAGTTCCGCCGGAGCGTGTATACTTTATGGCGTTCATCACCAGGTTTCGCAATACTATGTTTATCTGCTCTTCATCGCACAAGGCCATCGTGTTTGGGGCCATTTCATTTTTCAGCGTCACTTTTTTTCGTTCAGCAGCTTCCTTCAGGCGAGATACCTTCTTCGCGACCAGTTCGCTTAGGTTGGTGTTTGCCGGTTGTGTGAGTTTCTCCTCCTGTATATAACTCTTAGCCCACAGCAGCACATTGTCCAGCAACATGTTGAGGTAGCTCAGCTGGTTGTTTATTTCCGGTTGCAACGAGGCATACTCTTCCTGGCTTATCTCATTGTCATTGAGCATACGCATGGTAGCCGTTATGGAGTTGATAGGGCCACGCAGGTCATGTGACAGTACTGAGAAAGTCTTGTCCTTAAAATGATTGAGCTGTTCCAGCCGCGCTGCCTGCTGTTCTATTTCGCGTTTGCGCTTCATCAGCTCGCCGCGGTGTTTTTTGTTGCGCAGGGCGTTTCTGTACATGAGCACTACTATAGTGGCCAGCAGCACCAGGGCTGCCACCAACGACCAGTTGGCAATGCGCTGCCTGTCCGATCGTTCTTTCTGTATCTCTCGGGTTTTGCTCAGCCGCTCGATCTCACGTTGTTTTTTTTCCAGCTCGAAATCGAATTGTAGCTGCTGAATCTTCTTCTGGCTGCTCTCGTTCACTATGCTATCCTCATACACGTCGTATAGCCGCTGGTATTCGAGTGCTTTCCTGTAATTGCCTTCTTTCTCAAAGATGTCTGAAAGGTCGTGCGCTGTCTCCATCGCATTTCTCAGCAGGCCGGTTTTTTGCATCAGTTCCAGTCCCTGTTGCATATGCGCAATGCCCTCTGCTTTTTTTCCTTTGTTATACAGAATTCTCCCCAGGCCGGAATGTGCCGACATCTCAAAGTTGACATCCTGTTCTTTCTGGTTGCGCTGCAGTACTTCTTTATATGCGGCTACGGCCAGCTCTGCCCGCCCCGACGATGTATAGACTTCGGCCTTGTTGGCAAGGAATACCGTTTTCCAGTATTCATCGCCCGTGGAGTCGGTAAGAGCGATGCCTTTATCAAAGAGCTTTAATGCATTGTCATATTCTCCCATCAGGCTGTATACGATGCCTATGTTGGTGAAATTCTGGTATATCTCCTGTAGGTTGTTAGAGTGGGAGAACTTGTCAAGGCTCATGCCTATGTATTCTTTTGCATGCTCAAAATCTTTCAGCTGTGCATAGACCGTTGCAATGTTTGTCAGGCAGTTCGATGCGGAGCTTTGATTTCCTGTCGTTTCATACAGCTTCAGTGCTTTCAGGTATTCTTTCAGCGCGTCTGCATAGTTGCCTCTGTCGTTATAAATGTCGCCGAGGTAGAAGGCTGCACGTGCCGACCGGCTGTCGTTACCTAGTTCGTCTGCAACATCCTCTGAAAGGTGGAAGTATTTTATGGCCGGCTCAAATTTTGTCTGCATGTAGTAGTTGAGGCCCATGTTGTGGTACGCCTCATTCAGCTCACGGCTGGCGGGCTGACTCTCATAGTAACTGAGTGCCGTATTCAGATTTGTAAATGCAGCGCCGAAATCATTTTGCAGGATATTGGCCATGCCTATATGCAGCTTGCAAAGCGCTATCCCTTTTGGAAAGTTGATGGTGGAAGCGAGTTCCAGGCCCTTGTTTGCGTAGTAGAGAACTGAATCGGGGATAGAATTCCGGTTTTTATATTCCCATGCCATACCCGCTAGGCACATCACCCTGGTAGTGTCTTTGGTGCCAGGTGACAACAAAACATGCCGCAGGCTGTCCACCCTTTTTCTCCCGGCAAAACTATAGCCCGACGAAAGGGCTACTAAGCCCAAGGATAGGGCAAACAGACGCCATGCCGTTTTCGCGGCAAATGTGCGAATGCTGATCCCATATTTAGATAAACTTACCAGAGTTTCTACGTGCACAGTGTGACGTATGCCACAAAAATAGCAAACGGCAGCCTAATATTAAAGTTTCATCTACATTCGAATTATTGCTCAAATGTAAATGGGGCCGCGGTGGGCGCTTCATAGGGTGGGCGTCCTTTCAGAAATATCCTTGCTCCTGGTTCGCCCCCTATAAAGATCTCTCGTGTTTCCCTTACATCCGGTGCTATAGAAATGTATGACCCTTCCCGTAAGCCGAATACCGGTGTGTCATTTTCCTGGTGAAATTCCGCAATTCGTTGTTCGCGGGTTTCGCCCATGTGCTTAGATGATGGGTCGGGGTCCAGGTAGTGAGGGTTTATCTGCCAGGGGAAGAGGTTGATGGCGTCAAAGCCGCCATCGGGGTATACGATTGGCATATCATTGGTAGTGCGGATAGAACATGTTGCCATGTTGGTGCCTGCACTGGATCCCATATACAGCATGCCATCCACCTGCACAGCCTTGCGGATGCGCGTCAGCAGGTTGCGTTGTTGCAGCTCGCGTAGCAGGCGAAAGGTATTGCCACCGCCTATGAAAATGGCTTTATATTCAGAAAAGATCTTGTTATCGTCAACCGTATGGATGCCCGTCACCGGTATATCGATGGTCTTGAAAAAGTCGGCCACCTTAGCTGTATAGTTATCCCACTCCACCCGGCCTGCTGCAAAGGGTACAAACAGGAGCGGTGTAGACAGGCCGGCAAAGAAAGTGCGAATGTCTTCCCGGTTGAATTCCAGGAAACCATGGCCATGAACACTGGAGCTGGAAAGAAGAAAGATGGTCTTTTTCATGGCTGCAAAGTTGCAGTTTTTATCCATTCGCTGCGACCCGCCCACAGGGTCCGATATTAATAAGCGATTTATGTGTTATTGCCAATTTTAACGTTTGCCAACCCAAGGCCACTGTCAAAGCACACGTCTTTTACTATATTTGCCCACCCTAAGGGGGGCCTTACGAATGCGAAGTATTTTTTTAAAGGAGATAAATTCTTTCTTTAGTTCTATTGTGGGCTACGTGGCACTCCTGGTGTTCCTGGTAGCTTGTGGTCTCTTTTTGTGGATAATCCCCAATTACAGCATCCTTGAGTATGGTTATGCCTCTATGGAGCGCTTCTTTGAGATTGCGCCCTGGCTACTGCTGTTACTCGTTCCCGCGGTTACCATGCGTTCATTTGCCGACGAGTTTCGCACCGGCACGATAGAGTGGCTCAGCACCAAGCCTGTGAGCGACCTGGAGATCATCCTTGGAAAGTACCTGGCCACTGTGGCGCTTATAGCGTTGGCACTGCTGCCCACACTTATCTATGTATATACTATTCATAATCTGAGCTATATAGACATTCCTATAGACACAGGAGCCATAATAGGCTCTTATGCCGGGCTATTCTTTCTTGCCGCTACGTTTGCGGCCATCGGGGTTTTTTGCTCATCGCTCACTGCCAACCAGGTGACCGGGTTCCTGATAGCGCTGTTTGCCTGCTACGTACTTTATACCGGTTTTGAGCAACTGAGTAAGCTGCCTAAGTTCTCAGAAGGCATTGATTACTATCTCGGCATGGTAGGAATGGAGTTTCATTACAACAGCATCAGCCGCGGGCTTATAGATTCGCGCGACGTGGTTTATTTTATTTCCGTAATAGCATTTTTTATATCGCTTACCCGCTTCTCTCTGGCATATCGCACCAGGGGGGCAGGAGCATAGCAGTATGGCAACGAAAAAGAACAACAGGCAGAAACAGCAGGCAACCATTCGTATAGTGGTCATGGCTGCTATTGTAGTTTGTATAAATGTTCTTGCATCGTGGTTTCATGGGGGTGTCGACCTTACGCACGAAAAGCGATTCACTCTTACCGAACCAACGAAGAAGTTACTACGCACCATGCCCGAAGTGGCGGTGATAGATGTGTACCTGAAGGGAAAATTTCCTGCGGGGCTGCAACGCATGCAAGAAGCGGTAAAAGAACGCCTGCGTTCTTTTAAGGAGATAGGTGGAAGCCACATAATTTTCCGTTTCACCGACCCGTTTGAAGGCAAGACTGACAAAGAGAAAAAGCAAATAGCACACGACCTGGAAACGAAAGGCGTGAAGATGATGGAGCTGAGCAACGAGGATGATGATGAGTACTCCATGAAGCCATTCTTCCCCTACGCGCTTGTGCAGTACAACGGCAGGGAGATGCCTATTTATCTGCTGGATGCGCCCCCGGGTAGGGGCTCTGTAGAGCAGATAAGCTATGCCGAGGCCATGCTGGAGTATAAGTTTGCGAACGCTATCAACCAGCTGGGCAAACCTACCCGCCCATCCATAGCCTACCTGACCGGTCATGGCGAGCCGCTGGGTGTAAAGACATACGACATGTTGTCTACGCTGCCGGCCATATATGATCTGGATTCGCTGGATCTTCCTCATTCGCTGGATATTTCGCTGGTCTACGATGCAATTATCATTAACCAGCCTACTATGCCATTTAGCGGGCCCGATAAGCTGAAAATAGACCAGTACATAATGCGTGGAGGGCACGTGTTGTGGGTAGTAAATGCACTCAACGCCTCGCTTGACAGCCTGGCCAATGCCCCTCAGTTCATCGCTATTGAGCACCCGCTGGAACTGGATGATATACTGTTTAAGTATGGTGTGCGGGTAAATTTTGACCTTGTAGAAGATATGCAGTGCAATCCGTTGCCACGGGTTATGAATAATGGCAGGCCTCAGCTGCACGATTGGGTGTACTTCCCAAGGTTAAACCCAACTTCTGAGCATCCCATTGTTAAGAATATGGACCTGGTTATGGCCGGGTTTACAAATACCATTGACACCATTCGCAGCGAAGGCATCAGTAAAACTATCCTGCTCCACACGTCTAAATATAGTCGTGCTGCGCGATCGCCGGTACGCGTTAGCCTCAGCATGATGAGCTATCCGCTGAAGCATGAAATGTTCACGAAATCATACCTGCCTGTGGCTGTTTTGCTGGAAGGGGATTTCCATTCGGTATATGAAAACAGGCTGGCTCCCGAATACCTGCGCCTGCTGGACTCGCTGAAGATGCCTTTTGTGAGCAAGTGTGCGAAGCCCAACAGCATGATCGTTACCTCTATTGGTGAGGCGTTCAGTAATGGGTATACGGCAAAAGACGGCGTGCTGCCCATAGGTTACTATCCTTTCTCGGGTGAATATTTTGCCAACAAGGCATTCCTTTTCAATTGCCTGGAGTACCTGACAGATCACTCAGGTGTGCTGGAAGCGCGCTCGAAAGATGTGAAACTGCGCCTGCTGGACAAAGGGCGTGTGAAGCCGGAAAAGACAATGTGGCAGGCAGTGAATGTGGGTATTCCCGTGGCACTGGTGCTGGTATTTGCCTCTGCTTACCTTTTCTTCCGTAAGAAGAAATATGAGACAAAGAACGTCTCTACCCAAAACCCTTCAGCCAATGCGTAAGACACTTATCTACATAGTAATCCTTGCTGTACTGGGCACGGCCATCTATTATTTGCTGCCCGGAGGAGGTGAGTCTCCGTTCGACCCTGCAGAAGCGGGGTTCACAGTGAAGGATACGTCAGCTATAGGAAAACTGTTCCTTGCGGCACCGGGCGGCGACATGGTCACCGTGGAGCGTACAGACAGCGGATGGGTGGTGAATAAGCAATATCCGGCATTGCCAAGTATGGTGAACCTGCTCCTTACTACCATTATGAAGCAGTCTGCACTGTATCCGGTGCCAAAGGCCGCGTTTAATAATGCGGTTGAAGGTCTGGCCACACATGGCACCAAAGTAGAAGTGTATGACCGTGGCGGCAAGAAGATGAAGGTGTTCTATGTAGGCGGCATAGCCGTGAATAATTCTGGCACCTACATGATGATGGAAGGTGCAAAACAACCCTACGTGGTGCAGCAGGAAGGATTTGTGGGCTACCTGACACCCCGCTATTCGGCTAAACTGCGCGACTGGCGCGATAGAACTGTTTTCAATGTGGCACCGGAAGACATAAAGTCGGTATCACTGCAGTATGCCGGCAAGCCTGAGCAGTCGTTTACAGTGACGCGTGGGCCCAATGACAGCCCGGTAGTGGCAGCAGAACCAAGGGTGATGAACAGCCCGGATGGTATGAATGAAAGACGTGCATCGGCCTACCTCCGATTTTTCAGGAATGTCAATTGCGAGGGTTACCTCAATGGCCTTTCAGACAACGACACCACCATTAAGACTGCACCAAAACACTCGTCTATAGACATGGTGCTGAAGAGCGGAAAGGTGAAGCACGTAGACATATACTGGATGGCTGTGAACAAACGCAGTAAGAACCAGAAAGCCTCTGACCTGGCCAACGATGCCCCCGAAGATTATGATGCCGACCGCATGTATGCCATTATCAATGACTATAAAGACACAGTGATGATTCAGCAGCTTATCTTCCACAACATCTTCCGCAAGGCACCTGAGTTTTTCCGCAAAGATGTGGTGCCAACAGGTGCCCCAACCGCACCGGGTGAGTTGAAAGCCGGTCAAGTGAGTCACTAAGCAACTCCTGCAATATCTTTGTGTTTCTGAATTTCCGTCCCCAACATATAGAATGGGTGAGGCAGCGGCTCCAGATGCCACTGCCAGGACTCACAGCCCAGGAACTGATGATGGGCCGTGTGGTGGGTCTGCCACGCACCGTGCCTGAGAATGCACGCCCCAGTGCTGTGCTCTGCCTGCTATACCCTGTGGCAGATGAGCTGACCATGCTGCTGATGAAACGACGGGAAGACAAGGGAGCGCACAGCGCACAGGTGAGTTTTCCCGGTGGGCGATATGAGCAGGCAGACGGCGAATTGCTGTTTACAGCTCTGCGGGAGGCAGAAGAGGAGGTGGGTGTACGCCCGGCAGCGGTAGATGTGCTCGGCCCCCTGACGCCACTATACATACCTGTCAGCAATTTCAATGTGTCGCCATTTGTCGCATTTGCACCGGAGCGCCCGGATTTCAACCTGAACGACGATGAAGTGGCGCATATTATCGAAACGCCCCTATCTCACCTTTTTCACAGCAGCCGCAAAACAACAACAGATGTTACCTCGCCGGCAATGCCGGGCCTCATCAGGAATGTAAAAGCATACAAACTTGATGACGGCACAATAGTGTGGGGCGCAACCGCAATGATCATTTCTGAGCTGGAAGTGGTGCTGGGAGAGTATGTAGGAGGTTAAATTGGTGTTTATTTTGGTCGTCATTCCACCAATTACCCCTTTTAACCATCTGACCAATTATCATTTTAACTTATTAACCTCATTTATTTGCCGTACCTTCGCACCCGCAATCGCCGCACTGGCATCGCATTTTATTCAACAAAGTTCTTTTAATGACTACATTTTCATCGTTCTCCCTTCGGGAAGAACTGACGCAGGCTATCTCTGACCTGGGCTTCGAAACTCCTACACCTATTCAGCAGAAGGTAATTCCCACTCTCTTATCAGATCCCATAGACATAATAGGGCTTGCGCAAACCGGAACCGGTAAGACCGCAGCATTTGGTCTGCCCTTATTGCACCACGTAGACGTGGCGCAAAAACACGTTCAGGCGCTGGTGCTCAGCCCCACACGTGAACTCTGTATGCAAATACAGGAAGAAATGAGCAAATATGGCTCGTACATGCGTGGATTGCGCATTACAGCCGTGTACGGCGGTGTGCCCATAGGTGGGCAGATACGCGAGGTAAAGTCGCACCCACAAGTGATCGTGGCTACCCCCGGCAGGCTTATAGACCTGCTGGAGCGTAAAGCTATTTCGCTTGATGATGTGCAGTATGTAGTGCTGGACGAGGCCGACGAAATGCTGAACATGGGTTTCCGCGAGGATATAGACCTTATCCTGAAGAATACACCGGCACGTGAACACACATGGCTGTTTAGCGCCACAATGAGCAATGATGTGCGTGGCATAGCCAAGCGCTTCATGAAAGACTGGAAAGAGTTTTCAGTTGCTACTGCAAACACTACAAACGAGAACATAGACCACCAGTATTATGTAACGCAGCATCACAACAGGTTTGAGACGCTGCAGCGCCTGCTGGACTTTACTCCCGGTATCTATGGTATCATCTTTACCCGTACCAAGCAGGACTGCCAGGAAATAGCGGAAAAGCTGATGAAGATGGGCTACCACGTGAGCCCGCTGCATGGCGATATGGACCAGAAGATGCGCAGCAAGGTGCTGGAGCGCTTTAAGAACAAAACACTTCAGTGCATTGTGGCTACAGACGTGGCAGCGCGCGGTATTGACGTAAACGACATTACGCATGTTATCAACTACGAACTGCCCGATGACCCTGAAGTATATACACACCGTAGCGGCCGCACAGCGCGCGCCGGCAAGTCGGGTATCTGTATGTCTATCGTGTCGCCAAAGCAGATATCAAACATCCGCCAGATAGAAAAGCTGGTAAAACAGAAGTTCCACAAGAGCGATATACCTGATGGTGCAGAGGTGGTGCGTAAGCGCCTGTTCTTCTACCTGGAGCAGATAGCTACCGCACAGCCACGTGCAGACTTTGCACGCCTGTACTATGATAGCATTCACGAGCAATTTGCAGATGTGGACAAGGACGAGCTGATACGCAAGCTGATATGGCTGCAACTGCGCGATACCATAGACGCATACCAGGACGCAAACGACCTGAATGCGGGATACGAAAGCAAGGATCGTGGTCGTGGTGGCCGCTCTGCACGCCTGTTCATCAACCTGGGTGAGAAGGACGGACTGAACACACAAAAGCTTATTCAGTTCATTACAGAGTCTGTAGACATCGACTCAAACGTGATAGAGCGTGTAACGGTTCGTGACCTGAGCAGCTTCTTTAATGTTCCGGGTGATGCGGCAGAGTACATTGTAGAACATTTGTCTTCTAAGAAATTCAAAGGCCGTAAAGTGCGTCTTGAAGAGGCAGACCAGAACCGCGGCGCACATGGCGGCGGCGGTGGCAACAGGGACTTCCAGAAGTCGCGCCCATCGGGCCCACGTTATTCAGGCGATGTGCGTGCTTATGGTCGCCGCGAGGGCGGTGGTCATTCCGGTGGCGGACACTCAGGCGGCGGTCGCCCGGGCGGCGGCGGCTATAAGGGCAAACGGCGCGACGCATAATCTAACATTTCACAAGGGGCGGACTTACAAAAGTCCGCCCCTTTGTTTTCAACTTTCAGACCACAACGCACCCAATCTATAATTTGACTGGTAAAAAGTGTATTTTAGCCACGGAAAACCGCTCCCTCCATGCATAGGAAACTATCCAAAAAGATATTCATCGTAGACGACAATGAGATGCTCACAATGGCATTAGAGGACTACCTCACGCGTCGCACTATGCATAAGGTTACTGTTTTTGGTACTGGAGAGGAGTGCATTCATCATCTTGATGAGTCTCCTGACATCATCATTCTGGATTACAACCTCAATTCGGTGAAGGAATCTGCTGCCAATGGTGCGCAGATACTAGACCTGGTGAAGAAGCTGGACCCTACCATCCACGTCATCATGCTCTCCAGCCAGGATGCCTATGGCACTGCCCTGCAAACCATTATGAAAGGTGCAGATACCTACGTTATCAAAGACGCAGACGCCTTCGCCAAGATAGAGGCGATAATTCAGGAGATAAACTAAGCAGTGCTAATCTTTTGGGCTACACCTTGCGCAGGCGGGTGTTCTCGTCTACCCAGCCTTTTATGCCGCCCTTCTTCATTGCTAAAGCATGCTTGATACTGGCCCAGATTGCCAGCGTTATCAAAAACATAGAGCAGGCAATGAGTAGCGTGTTGTCTGTTTTTATGGCTTTTACCAGACCTCTTATACCTAGCGGTAGCATAAAAAGCACAAAGCCCAGGGTGGTGGCTACAGAGAAGTAGATGGAGAAGCGGGAAGGCTTTGCGTAGCTGGGTGCGTAGCTGGATGGGTTTTGTCTTGTGAGAGTGTTGTCAAGTTGATGCAATGCTGCTACACCGATCCAAACAAAATTTGCCGCTGCGAAAACGAGACTGAAAACACAGCAAAACCACTTTGCATCGTTGTGCGTTGCCACTGCTTCATGCAGGTAGCCCGGGAAGACCAGCAGAATGTAAATGCTTCCACTCAGCCCGGCCAATGTTCCCGGTTTCAGTTTTTTAAAACTTTTGAGCACGAAACAAATATAAAGAAAACCCTACTTAAACAACTCCTCCTTACTCTTCGGCCTTTCTTCATAGCGCCAATGGTAGCGGCTCAGTCGTGCCCCGGGCAGGTTCGCCTGGTCCAAGGGGGTCATGGTCTGCTTCACGTCTTTGATGTACTTGATGCGGCTCACGCCTTCGTCACTAAAGAAAATGCGCATGGTGAGTGCACTGGCCTCGCTGAGTCCCACGTAGGCGCCGTCATCGTCCTTGGAGAAGTAGATACTCTGCGCCTCGGGCGTCACGATCATTTTATCAATATTGTTGTTCCTGAAGAATGCAGTTAATGTGGTGCCCTGCACCTGGTCAAACAGGTCTGCCTTTTCCGGGCCCGTGCGCGACACCATGAACGAGCTTTCGGGTATGTACATAGTCCGTACACTGGCGCTATCCAGTTGCATATATATCACATCGCCCGTTATCTGGCTCCTGCGCGACCATGCTACAGGTTCCGTCATCAGTTTCACTACACTGTCAGACCGGGTATAGCATACGCTATCGCACTTAGCCTGCATAGAGTCTGAGAAGATTAGCACATGGTGGTAGCCCGTAAAGAATATGGGGGCGGTTGTGTCGCCGTCGGTTGTGTCTACGGTGGCTTTTATCGGCTTTATTTTCCTTTTGTCGCCCTTCTTTGGTGGGGCCACAGTTATTATTTTTCCGGTGTCCCTGTAAAAGTCAGAGAGGCGATATTTCAGTGTCGGCACAGCCCACATACTGTCTATAGCCGGCTCCTTCGTTACCGTGTCCGTTAATGCAGCTACCGTGTCCTCAACCACCTTCCTACGGCGACCTCTACCTTTAGGTTTTTCTTTCGTGCCGGCAAATTCCGTTTGTTTCTTCGGATGCTGTTTGTCGCTCTTCAGGTTGGCAAGCTTCAGGGATACACTGTCAGCTGCAGCGCTGTCTGTGCGATACTCCGGAGTATCTACCGGCATCACAAAGGCCTTTCCGGGCATGCGCACCATCGGCGCGGAGTAGAAGGTATCTGCCCGCATGTAGAATGTGTCCTTGCCGCTGGCTATTTCCATCACCGGTTTTATGATGGCCCACAATACCCGCTTGCGGCGAAAGAAGTCGGCACGGCCGCAGTAAATAGTAGCATGCTGTTCTGTGTCTATTGATATCACATTGCCTATGGCATAGCCGTATCCGCTCAGCTTGTCATAGTGCATAGAGTCGGCCTCTATGTACTGGCCGTCATTCCATATGGATGAGTGGCCGGTGAACTTTGCTATGACGCGTTTGCTATCGTAGGTCCCCTTCCAGGTGGTGAGTATGGAGCGGCCGCTATCGCTTGTTACCACGGAGTAGTCATAAAAAGTCTCCACACGGGTCTCTGTATTATAGCCCAGGTCTTTAGAGGTGATATGGTATTTGGGGTCAGTTACAACCACATTGCCGATAAACCGTGCTTCGTGCGACTTTACGTAATACGTGCCCGTTTGGCTTGATACGGTAGTGCTGTCGCTCTGTAAGGTGCCACCATTGTTGTAGATGCCTGTTTTTGTGCCCAGGTCATAGTTCAGCTCTTCGCACCATAGGTGGTTCGACCCGTCTGTGAGGCTCACATTACCGGTCATGTATGCCAGCTTCTTGTCTGAAGTGTATCGCAGATAGTCACATGTGCCTTCCGTACCGCCGAGTTGCACTACGCGCACATTGCCAAATGCTTCAAGAATATTCTTTTCGTACTTGATCAGGCTGTCGCAGTATAGGGTGTCTGAGCCGTGGTGCACTATAACGTCGGTGACAAACTTGGTGAAAGAGCCAGTATCGGTCTTAAAGTAATCGAGGTGCGCAGAATGCGCAATGTTTACTGTCGTTTTGTTAGAGGTATCCGCTTTCTGCTGCTGCCCATGGCTTACTGTGGCAGATGCAATGAACCCTGCAGCCAGCATCGCCACTCGAATGGCGAAAGCGGTAGTGAGGAAACGCTTTATCATTTATTTTTCTTGCCGCCGAATACACTGACATTTATGTACCTGCCGGGATGCGCTTTCAGGTCGGTGGTAAGGTCGTTTATAGACTTCATCGACTTGTTCATGTTATTATACAGCTCTTTATCATTGATGAGCATACCCATGGTACCCTTATTATTATTGATCTTGTCCATGATGCTCTGCAGCTCAGCGGTGGTCTTCTGCAGGTCTGTTAGCGTCTTCTGGATGGGCGAATTGGCAAGCTGTGCCGTTATGCGGTTCGTGTTTGAGAGAATACGCTGAACGGTATCATTGCTTTTAGCCAGGTTGCTGGTGATGCTGTTTGTGTTGCGAATTATGCCCGTTATCTGGTTGCTTTCTTTTGAAATGGCATCTGATAATTTAGCGAGGTTGTCAGCAGTTACTTTCAGCGACTGCACTGCAGCAGATATGGCTTGCTGATTGTCCTCGTCTACTATATGATTGATATTGTGGAGTGTTGCGTTGAAGGCTGTGATCGTTCCCTTCAGTTCCTCCAGTCGTGGCGTCAGCTCGCCGGATATCTTGTCAATAGCGCCATTATCTTTGAAACCCTTGATCGTGCCACCCGGTGCCACTGTTTCCGGCCCGCTTCCCGGTACCAGCTCAATTACCTTCGACCCCAGCAGGTCAGATTTCAGCTCCGCTGTCGTGCCGCCTGGTAGTTTTGTCTTGTTGCGTACGGACAGTGTCACCTTCACGCCCTGGTCGCCTGCCAGTTCCAGACCGGTTACCTGGCCCACGTTTATACCCTTTATCTGCACATAGGTAGACTTCTGCAATCCTTCCACGCTGGGAAAGTAACAGTAGTAATCCTTGTTATTTGAGAAAAGGTCTGAGCCTTTAAGGAAACTGAAGCCGATAAAGAAGATCAAAAGAGCCGAGGCCACCAGTAGTCCGGTCTTTGCTTCCTTGGATATTTTCATACGCGAGTAATATGTGCAAAATAACGAAAAGGAAACGAGAGAGGCGGCAGGTTGGGAATATTATAACAACATGACTTTCAGATATAACAGCGACCCGCTTGCTATCTTCCGTTGCCTAGGCTGAAATTGATGGGCAGCGCCATTGATGCCGACACAGGTTTGCCCTGTGCCTGTGCAGGTGTCCAGTTGGGCATCGCCCTTATTACGCGCACAGCTTCACTATCCAGTATGGCTTGCACCGATCGTTGCACTGCCACATTTTCAATGCCTCCATCCGCATTCACAGTAAATTTTACCAGCACGCTGCCTTCAACTTTATTTCTACGAGCCTCATCGGGGTACCTGATAGCAATGTCCAGGTATTCGGTAATACCCGCCATGCCACCCGGAAATTCAGGTGCCTTTTCAATTTTGGCTGCCTGCAGTCCTGCAGCGCCCCATGACTGTAGTACAATTAATGCCGCGAGAATGTTCCTGAACCTCATCAGGACAAATATAATGATTTGTATTGGCGCGATATTATTTGCTGCGTGGAATTTATTTTATTAGGTTAGACTAATGCTATAATTTTGCCGAGCAATAAAATGAAATTTTCAATTAATCTCAATAGAAAAAGGCCATTCCTGCTCGTTTTGATGGCGATTGTCGCGGTAATGCTGCACAATACGGGGTCTGCACAGGCCCAGGAGCTGATACTAACCGGTCATGTGGCAGACCGGCAAAACACGGACGCGCTACCTTACTGCACCGTGTTTGTACCGGGTACCGGCTTTGGCACCACCACAGACGAAAAGGGCAACTTCAGACTATCCATCGCGGCATCGGCTGCAGTCGGGCGGAAACTTGTGGCGTCCTATGCAGGGTATGCACCGGATACGCTATCCATTGGCAACCGTAAGGCATTTAACTTTCGGCTGATGAGTGCCACATCCACCCTTGGCGAAGTAGTGGTGTCAGGCACCATGAAGGAAGTGTCAAAGCTGGAAAGCGCTGTACCGGTAGAGGTCTACACTTCAAAATTCTTCAAGGCAAACCCCACACCAACCATTTTTGATGCCCTGCAAAATGTGAACGGTGTGCGCCCGCAGCTCAACTGTAACATCTGCAACACCGGTGATATACATATCAATGGACTGGAAGGGCCCTATACGATGGTGCTGATAGACGGCATGCCCATTGTGAGTGGACTGGCCACGGTATATGGTCTGTCCGGCATTCCCCAGTCACTCATTGATAGGGTAGAGGTGGTGAAGGGGCCGGCCTCTACGCTCTATGGCAGCGAAGCAGTAGGAGGACTCATAAACATCATTACTAAGAAGCCGGTGAATGCTCCCTTGCTCTCCGCCGACATTTTTGGCACAAGCTGGGGTGAACTGAATGCTGACCTCTCGGCGAAATTCAATGCCGGAAAGAAGGCGCAGTCGCTGGTGGGTATCAATTACTTTAATTATCAAAACCCGGTAGACAACAATAAAGACGGCTTCACGGATGTGACCCTGCAGCACCGAGTATCCCTATTCAACAAATGGAATTTTACAAGAAAGGATGCCAGATTATTCTCTGTAGCCGGACGGTATGTGCTGGAAGACAGATGGGGCGGCGATATGCGCTGGACCAGAGAATTTCGTGGTGGTGACAGTCTCTATGCTGAGAGCATCTACACAAAGCGATGGGAGATGTACGGTGTGTACCAATTACCTGTGCGGGAGAAACTGACGCTCATGTTCAGCGGAAACGGGCATGACCAGAATAGTGTGTATGGCAAAACGCCGTTTATTGCACAGCAATACATTGGCTTTGGGCAGCTCACCTGGGCGCGGGAGGTGGGAAGGCATGATCTGCTTGCGGGTGCTACTTACCGCTACACTTATTATGATGATAACACACTGGCCACAGCCACGTTCGATACGCTCGGCTCAGGCAACAACATGCCTTCAAAAACCTATTTGCCGGGTGTGTTTCTCCAGGACGAATGGGCGCTCAATGAGCATAGCAAGTTGCTGATGGGCCTTCGATATGATCGGAACTCCCTGCACGGAAATATCCTTACACCTCGCGTCAACTATAAGTGGACCTCGTCCAATCTCAATAATGTGTTGCGGATAGGGTTTGGCAACGGATACCGTGTAGCCAATGTATTTACAGAAGATCACGCTGCCCTCACAGGGTCTCGACAAGTGGCGTTTCTCTCAGACCTGAAGCCGGAAACGTCCTGGAATGGCAACGTCAATTTTGTGAAGAAGATATACTCGAATGCAGGCGCCTACATAGGGCTGGATGCGACAACGTTTTATACCCTGTTTACAAATAAGATCATTGCGGATTATGACAGCGACCCTAACAAAATAATCTTTGACAACCTGGATGGGTATGCTGTGTCTCGCGGTGTGTCGCTGAACTTTGATATGTCGCTTAACAACGGATTGAAGGTGCTGCTGGGTGGCACCTTTATGGATGTGCACAGTGTGGATAGCGGCGTGAAGAGGCGACAGATGTTTACCGAGCGATTTACCGGGGTCTGGACCATCGGGTACACATTCAGCCGCATCGGTTTGTCTGTTGATTATACCGGAAATGTCTACAGCCCTATGAGGCTGCCACTCCTGAGTGCCAATGATCCCCGGAGCGAATACTCGCCATGGTGGAGCATACAGAATGTGCAGCTCACCAAAAAGATAAGGCCGCAGCTGGAAATATATGGCGGCATAAAAAACCTGCTCAACTGGACACCTAACCGAGGTAACCCGTTCATTATAGCACGTGCAAATGATCCGTTTGATAAGAATGTACAGTTTGATAGCAATGGACAGGCAATGGTTACACCTGCCAATCCATACGGGCTCACCTTTGACCCATCATACGTTTATGCACCCAACCAGGGCAGGAGGGTGTTTTTGGGCGTACGGTATACGTTGAATAAATAGTAACGGCTTCTCTTCTAGCCTTTTACCGTCTTTGACGCAACGAAAGCAAATAATCCGAGCACCAGGCCGGAGATAATTCCAATAACAGGACCCATTATCAGCATCATGGCTCTTACGCTGATGCCGGTAGGTGAGTTATGCATCATCATAGCCTCCGCTTTGTGATTTGCCAGGTAGGTATCTGCAAAAAGTACGTGGGCGCCGGTTACCCATATGCAATTCACCAAGGACACGAGGAAGCCATGAAGAAAGTAAGCACCCGTGCATCGCTTAGCGATGACAACAGCACAAAAAAGGAAGATGCAAAGCCAGAACCAGAATTCAATGTTCAATGGTATGAGCGATATCGTAGCGGCGGCCATACCCAGCCCGAACAATGAAAGCGCGAAAATTACTTTCCAATTCATAAGCAACGAGATTTGAAGTGCAAGGGCTAATCAAAGTTATTCAAATGCAACGAGAATGAAATATGCACTACGCCACTTAGGTTCCGGTATGGCGCCAACGCCATGATAATAATCATATTGTGTGGTGAGGGCAGTCAGCCCCGGAGGAGAGGAGTGTAGGTACGTTTGCATTCTAAATAGAAAATCAAACAAAAAACGCAGATATGAAACGGTACTACATTTTTAGCATCATCATGCTCCTGGCGCTGTCGGTAGGCGCACAGCAAAATGAAACAGTGAAGGGCAACAAAAAGACGCGCGCAGCACGCGAAGGGCAGGTCTTTGTGTTCCCCGACAATATCAAGTTCAGCAAGAACGAGTTGAACCAGCGTGTAGAGCAAAAGACAAAAGAACTGACGCGCCTCATTCATAAGATAGCCGAGAAGAACAACACCAATTACAAGGCCCAGGTGGCCGAGGCAATGAAGTTGTTCAATAACAATGACAAGGTACTTGTATCAGTTACAGCCAAAAGTAAAAGCGCTCTGGAAACGATGCCCGTTCGCCAATACCTGGAGCGCCTTGGCAAGCTTAAATACGACAACGTAAACATCACCTGGCACAATGCCCAGTATGTAAGTAATTTTACGCGTCAGCCGGATGGTACTTACCGGGGCATTGTAGCATTTGAGCAGGAGTTTACCGGTGTGCGCGGTGGCGAGGCAGGATATACCTACCACGATGTGACACAGAAGAGGATAGAAGTAGGTGTGAAGGTGTGGGACGATAAGAACGCAGCAGCACCCGGCAAGGCATATATGGACGTGTTCCTGGGTAACATAGGGGTGACTGAAGAGTAAATATTAAAACTGCCCATGAGGTATAGATGCTTAATGTTGTTGGTCATCCTGCTCGCGGGTACGCGGGTTGCAAAGGCACAGGCATTTTCCACCGGGGCGCAGCAGTCGGAAAGTTTTTTCCTCTATGAGGTAAAGCTCATTGATGAATTCATTGAAAGGTTCAATGACGACCCACAATCGTATATACGCACACAGAGTCGCGCTGTGCTGGGCACAGATAGCATGATAACGCGTCGCCGGATGATCCGCTCGCTTTTCGACAAAAAGATGCATTGGGGTGCGGACGTTGATCGGTTCATTCAGCAGGTTTGTAATAATGACCTTTACCTTTCTATTTCAGACAGCACGTGGCATGCACGTGCTGTCTGCTTGTTTGGTATAGACAACAAAACCGTGAAGGTGCCTGTTACCTTACAGATAGCCCGCGATAACGGCGGATTGAAGTGGGTGGTGTCTTCTGTCGATGGCGGCAATCTTCCTGCAACCTCATTTGTTGCCCCGGTAAAAAAGGGCGCCTCCGATTTCATACCCACTTCTGCCCATGGTACCAACTTCCTGCAACTGCAGTATGTGTTCTCGCCGGGGCAGGCAGTAACCGGTTATTTCAGCGCACAGGCTTTGTCCTCTCCCGCCGTCACCCGTTTGCTGGCGCTTATTGCACAGGGCAAAGCGAAGTTCAGCCGCGTTGCTGATGTATCTTACCAATTTGCTACCATTCCCGGCTGGCAATTCACCGTTGAGCAGCGAAAGCGAAAAGAAACCAACAGTGGTTGGCTGATAACGAAGTTGAACGCAGCAACGGAACGGTGATGCGATTTTGCTACAGGCAACAGCCATAGGTCGTTTGTTATGGCGCCATGTTTTATGTTAGTGGATTAGGGTCTAATTTTGTACTGTCAGGCTGAAAAAGATCCGGATAGTGTTACTGTCCGTCGTTTCGCCCGGGTCATAAACGTCATAACACCCTGCAAAATGGAATTCAACCCGCAAAGTAAATCCACCCGTCTCTTATTGCAAGGCATGGCCAAGGAAGGTAATGCTGGTGATGGAGAGGTGGCAGACATTTACCGGCAAGCCTGGGATGCTGCCGCAAACGACCTCGAAAAATTCATCGTTGCTCAATACATAGCACGCATCGAAAGGAGTGTTCCCGACCGGCTTAAGTGGTATGAAACTGCTGTGCAACTTGGACAAAGAGTGGACAGTGTGGCAACGCGCAGTGCTTTCCCGTCGCTATACGGTCGTATTGCCGACTGCTATGATGAACTGGGAGATGAAGCAAACGCCCAAAAATATCGGTCACTTTCAGAAACGTATTCCGGCGATCCGGCCGACCCCGGCCCTTTCTATCACGGTACCCGCGCCGACCTGAAAGTGGGTGATGAGCTGGTTCCCGGTTTCAACTCAAACTATAAGGACAACCTGCTTATGAACCACATCTATTTCACCGCAATGGTGAATGGTGCGGGATTGGCAGCTTCCCTGGCAAAGGGTGACGGGCGTGAACGGGTATATGTGGTAGAGCCCACAGGCAGTTTTGAGAATGACCCCAATGTTACCGATAAGAAGTTCCCGGGAAATTTAACACGGTCATACCGAACTACACAACCTCTGAAGATAGTAGGCGAAGTGCCGGAATGGGCAAGGCAGACACCTGAAGACTTACAAAAATGGCGTGAAAGGCTGGCAGACAACCAGGGAGAGATCATCAACTGATTTCCTGCCGGCAAGCGCTCAGCAAGGTTTCCTAAATAGGACTTGTATTCCCGGATACCGCTACCAGTATTGCACCTGTATGTCAGATACATAGTACGGCGTAGCCGAATACGGATTACCCGGTACAGTTACGACGGTATCTGTGGTATTGTAGGTGATCGTATACTTTACAGTATTGGTACAGTGGTGAGTTTTCGACGTTTCGCTTTCGTGCTTTATGTCTGAGATGTAGTAATCACGGCCTGAAGGCATCAGGGTTATCTTCCAGTCATAATCATACGTTTCTGCACCGTTGTCAGGAATTTCCATGCTCTTATTGTAATCCTCGCGCTGCAACCGGATATTGGGGAAACGCTCAGAGAGCGCGCCGAAGTTGGTTCCCTTCCTGTATTTCTCCAGTTTGGCAGCAGTGTCCGGCACCAGCAGGCTGGAGATGGAACTATAGAAGAATACCTTTTTTATAACCGGGGTTTCGCAGTTGATTGCCTTTTTGCACGAAAACATGCCCACGGTTAGCGCAGCGAAGGCAACTGCTATGCGATTTACGCGTTTCATCTCCTTTACAGTTTCGAATGAAGGTACAATATAAGGCAAATTTAATGATAAGCACAATATGCACTGCCTCCCTAATGTTCCATACCTGCACTTCGTCTTGGGATTTGCTGCAGCCGGTGGTATCTTTGCGCCCTCACAAATCATAAAATTCTATAAGATGGATCGCCGCATGACCTCCGCATTGATATCTGTTTTCTATAAAGATGGCCTGGAGCCCATAGTAAGGAAGCTCCATGAGCTGGGTGTGACGCTCTATTCTACCGGCGGCACACAAACCTTTATTGAGCAGTTGGGCATTCCGTGCAATTCGGTAGAGGGTGTTACCGGTTATCCTTCCATTCTTGGCGGCAGGGTCAAGACGCTTCACCCCAAGATATTCGGCGGTATCCTGTATCGTCGCGATCTGGCTGAGGATGTTGCGCAGGTGCAGGAGTTCGAAATACCTAAGCTGGACCTCGTGATCGTGGATCTGTATCCCTTCGAGGAAACCGTGAAGCAGACCACCGACGAAAAGTCCATCATCGAAAAGATAGATATCGGTGGCGTATCACTCATCCGCGCAGCCGGCAAGAACCATAAAGATGTGGTGATAGTGGCGAGCCGTAACCAGTATGGCGAACTGCTGCAGGTGCTGGAAAGCGGCAACGGAAACACCACGCTTGCAGAACGCCGTCATTTTGCAGCGCTGGCTTTTGCAGAGTGTGCACATTATGATGTGGCCATTGCTGATTGGTTTAATAAAGATACCGCCAGCGATTATTGGCAGTTCTCCCGCAGCCACAAGCAATCGCTGCGCTATGGCGAGAACCCGCACCAGCCCGCTGCCTTCTATGGCAGTCTCGATGATCTTTTCGAAAAGCTTAATGGTAAGGAGCTCTCTTATAATAACCTTGTAGATGCTGACGCAGCCTGCCAGGTGATCTCTGAGTTTTCAGACACAGCATTTGCCATCATTAAGCATACAAATGTCTGTGGGGTGGCGGTGCGCAATACGGTTGCAGAGGCCTGGGATGCAGCGCTGGCCGGCGACCCGGAGAGTGCGTTCGGCGGCGTGCTGGTCACAAATCGCACAGTGACGGAAGATGTGGCAACTAAAATCAACGAACTCTTTTTTGAGATACTCATCGCGCCTTCATTCGACGACACTGCACTCACTATTTTGCGTAGCAAGAAGAACAGGATCCTCCTGATGCAGAAACAGGCGTTCTATCCTACAAAGGAATACAAGCGCATATTCAACGGCGTGCTGGTGCAGGATGCTGACAATAAGAACTATACAGAGTGGACCGAGGCCGGTGCGCGGCCTTGCACAGAGGGCGAAAAGGCCGACCTGCTGTTTGCCAACATCGTTTGCAAGCACCTTAAGTCGAACGCGATCTCGATAGTGAAGGACAGGCAGCTTATTGGTAAGGGGTGCGGACAAACAAGCCGCATTGACGCCCTTCGCCAGGCGCTGGACAAAACGAAGCAGTTCGGCTTTTCGACATCCGGGGCTGTTCTCGCTTCCGATGCTTTCTTCCCATTCGATGACTGCGTGCGTATGGCACACGAGGCGGGTATTGATGCCGTTATTCAGCCCGGTGGCTCTATACGCGATGCTGACAGTATCAACTACTGCAAAGAAAATGGCATGGCAATGGTTATCACCCAGTTGCGCCATTTCAAGCACTAATTCATGCAGTTGATTGCAATGATCTTATACAGGCGGCCCCGGGGCCGCCTTTTTTGTCTGAATGAGATTTGTTCACGGATAGCCCGACGGCCACCAGACAAGTTGCACGCATCAAAAAGCCGTATTTTTGAATAGTACACCAATCTGCTTATCAATAATGCCACATATAGCCATCATATCATCCAGCGTAAGGATAGGGAGAAACAGCCACAGGGTAGCGCTCTATTTTCAGAATTACCTTCTGGAAAACAACCTCGCCACTGCAGAGATCATAGATCTGAATGAATACCAGTTCCCGGTCTTTGATGAGCGGCTGCATTTTCATCCCGCCCCTACTGAGCAGATGCTCGACTTCTCCAGGAGGGTAAAGGAGGCTGACGGTGTCATTATTATTACCCCCGAATACAATGGCGGTTATCCCGCTGCGCTAAAAAATGCCGTGGACCTGCTCTATGAAGAGTGGCACCGCAAACCCGTTGCTATCTCCACCGTTTCAGAAGGGGCCTTTGGCGGAACCCAGGTTATCACATCACTCCAGTTCTCACTCTGGAAGATCCGGGCGTGGACGGTGCCTGCTATGTTCCCCGTTCCCAAGGCCCCGGAAGCATTTGATGAGGCCGGCAATCCCACTGACAAGGCCGGCACAGACAAGCGTGCCTCGAGGTTTATTAGTGAGCTGCTATGGTGTGTAGAGGCTAAGAAACGAATGGAGGGCAAATAAGTCACTCGTGTTGTCCTTTCTTTTCCGGTAGCCAGGGTAAAATCACTTCTACTGCAGCAGTTGCGACGCAGACATTACCAAACTGCTTTTGTAGCTTGATGTGTATGCATTTATGCCGATAATGACTTATTATTGTATCCGGATCACAAAGTAGCTAGCAATAGCGGCACTCCGGTACCCTCCGGTGATCGCCTCCTGTCCAATTCACCAAACATAACTACTGGCAAGTTTTATGCCTTTTTGCAAAGGCGTGCCCTGTTACCCTTTATTATATACCCGATAGTATTGGCTGCTACCCAAAGGATCAATGGATACGATAGAAGTATTAAATGAACGCATTCACCTGTTTGAGCTTGTAAATGATGCAAGCATAGATGGTATCATCGTCTACGATACCAACCTTTCAGTGGTGTATTGGAATAAGACTGTAGCGCATTTCACGGGGGTCACCCGCGCTGACGCAATCGGAAAAAATCATTATTCACTTTTCCCCGGCCATGAGGGAAACGAGCTCATAGCGCAGAGTCTTCATGCGGCTCTGAACGGGATGAAGGCCTTTGTGCCTTACGAGAAGGTGGCTATCCCGGCAGCATATTACGAGTATCACTTTGTGCCACTGATGCACGATGAGAGTATTGTGAAAGGAGTGCTCGCTATTGTTCATGACATTGCCCATCGCGTAAAGGCCGAAAATGAACTGAAAGCGCTGAATAAATCTTTGGTACGGAAAAATCGGGAGTTGAAGGCACGCAATGCAGAGCTTTCTTCTTTTTCGCAACTTACTGCACAAGACATCAATGAACCCCTGCACAAGATGTACACCTTCGTGGAGATGGTTATCAGCAAGGAGGGTGAGCGCATGTCTGATAACGTAAAGAACTACCTGAAGCGGATACAGGGCTCGGCGCAGCGCATGCGCCTGCTTACGGACAGGCTACGGGACTATTATGAGGTCTCTAACATGAAGCCGCGACCGGAGATGACCGACCTCAACGAAGTTGTGACCGAGGCTGCCCTTCTTTGTCCCCGGGATTTTGCAGTGTCTCAGTGGCTTCGTGTTCCGGAGGCTTTGCCTTCCGTCAGGGTTGACCATACTGCTATGGTGCAACTATTTCACAACCTGATGAGTAACGCGCTCAAGTTTCAGAAACGAGACGCAAACCCGCAGCTCACTATTACACCAAGGATCGTAAAAGGGCGGGACACCGGCCATCACGAGGCGCATAAGAACGGAGATTACCTCTGTCTTGACTTCGCTGACAATGGTATAGGGTTTGAACAGCATGGCTCTGATGTGCTGTTTCAGTTGTTCTATCGGCTCAACAGCACCTATCCGGGCACGGGAATTGGGCTTGCCATATGCAAAAAGGTAGTGGAACTTCATCATGGCTTTATTTCTGTGGACAGTGAACCCGGGGCGGGAAGCACTTTCCACGTATTTTTGCCTTTGCATAAGTCCTGATCGTTCATTTATTGCAATGAGTATTCCTTCACATAACGCGGCAGATGGTCCGCAGGAAAATGCTGCGCAGCATAGCCCCGGCGACCGCTACAAGGCCATTTTTGAGAATATTGATGAGGGTTTTGCCATTCTGGAAATTGTAGCTGAGGAAAACGGATTTCCCACTGAGGTGTATATCCAGGAAGTGAATAGGGCGTTTACAAAGCACACAGGTCTCGCAGACGTAACAGGCAAGACAGTGCAGGAGTTGATACCTGACCTTGAGCCTATGTGGTTGCAGGCGGTAGGGCACGTGGCTTGTAGCGGTGAGGTGTTAAGACTGGAAAACTACGTTTCGGGAATAGAGCGGTGGATAGATGTGAATGTCTCTCGTATTGGGGGCATTGGAAGCAAGCTGGTAGCGGTTGTTTTCAGCGATATTACAGAGCGTGTGCGACGAGAAAAGCATGTGTCTTTTCTGGCCTCAGTTCAGGGCGAGTTTCCTACCATCAAAACCGCAGAAGAAGTGATGCAGAGTGCTGGTAGCCGCATCGGGCAATACCTGGGTGTTGATGCCTGCTATTTTGCAGACATTGATGAGGTGCATGATGTGGCTTTGATACACTATTTGTGGAAATCGGGCGATATTCCGGAGTTTCCCAGGGCTGTGAAACTGAGCGAATTGCTGGCGGGAAAATTGTCAGACCTTTTCTCACTGGGAGAAACATCCGTTGTAAATGATACGGAGACCGACATCCGGTTCAACCATGTAGGTTACCGCACCATGCAGGTGCGGGCGGTGCTGGCTGTGCCATTTCTCAAGGATGGCAAATGGCGGTCGTCTCTTGTGGTAGGCAGCGCAAACCCGAGAGAGTGGCGACAGGATGAGATAGCACTTTTCCGTGAATTCGCTGACCGGCTTTTCCCCAGGCTGGAACGAGCGATAGTAGAGGATAAGCTGCGCGAGAGCGAGCAACGCTATCGTATAATATTGCGGGCCGCTGGCGTTGCCACCTGGGACTGGAATGTGCCTGAAGACAAGGTGATATGGAATGACCAGCACTATATAGTGTTGGGCCTGGAGCCGGCCGATGATGTAAAAAGTTCATTGTACTTCAAGCGTTTTGTACATGTTGACGACGTGGAAGATGTCAGTAATCGACTGGCGCTTTCAGTTTCCGGAGTGGCGCCTTTCCGGGCCGAATTCAGGATTGTACGGGCCGACAATGGCGAAATAAGGTGGATGAGTGGCTTCGGACGCGATGTGGAATGGAAAGACGGACGAATATCCCGGATGACGGGCGTGATGTATGACATTACAGAGCGTAAGAAACTAGAGCAGCAAAAGGAGGAGTTCATCGGCATTGCCGGCCACGAGCTCAAGACGCCGGTTACTAGCATAAAGGTGTACACAGAGATTTTGCTGGATATGCTCGTTGAGGCACAGAACTACCAGGGTGCCGCACTCGTTCAGAAGCTGGATACCCAGGTAGAGCGGCTCGCGATGCTTATTCATGATCTGTTGGATACCACCAAGATCGATGATGGACTGCTTGCGCTACATTATACCTGGTTTGATGTGGCAAAGCTGGTGGAGGAGCGGGTTGCTGAGCTGCGTCTCCTTTCGCTTGATCATTGGATCGACTTTGCACAATGCCCGGAAATGCAGGTGCATGCTGACAGGGATCGTATTGGCCAGGTGATCACCAATCTTGTATACAACGCAGTGAAATATTCGCCATCAGGTGGCGACATCGTCATACGCTGTGAGCAGATTGATGGAGGCGTGCAAATAAGTGTGAGAGATGATGGTATAGGTATACCTGCTGAGCTGCGTGAGCGGATATTTGAGCGCTTCTTCAGGGTAAATTCTCCTGAGTTGCCTACTACCAGTGGCCTGGGACTGGGCCTGCATATAAGCAAGGGCATCATACAGCGCCACGGCGGCAGGATATGGGCGGAAAGCGCACCGGGACAGGGCTCTACTTTTTACTTCACAATACCTTATGAGAGGACAGGAGCGATTTGATGGAATGTCAGTGATATTGGCCGATGATGACCCGGCAATACAAGACGCTGTAACGATGATGCTGGAGCGCGAAGGCTTCAGCGTAAGCGTGCACCCTAATGGCAGCATGCTGCTGGAGGGGCATTTTGCTGTGCCGGATGTGCTGCTGCTGGACAGGCTGCTGCCCGGCATTGACGGGCTGGACGTTTGCAAGGCATTGAAAAACCGCCCGGACACTGCGGCAGTGCCTATTATTATGCTTTCCGCAAGCCCTCATATCGGAAGAATGGCTATGGAGGTAGGCGCAGACGATTTCCTGGAAAAACCATTCAGCAAGAAGCAGCTTATCAATAAACTCACCGAGCATATCAGGCATTAGCCGGTAGGCCAATGGCAATAGTCACATTCCCGGCTGACGCTTGTCATATAATTGCTCGATACCCGGGCCCAAATTTGCGGCTCATTACAGGTATGAGAACGATAATCGAACCTTTCCGCATCAAGTCAGTAGAGCCAATTCACTTTACCACACGCGAGCAGCGCACACAAATTCTGGAGGCAGCTCATTACAACGCATTCCTTATTAAGTCAGACGATGTGCTGATAGACTTGCTTACCGACAGCGGCACCAGCGCTATGAGTGCTGAGCAGTGGGCCGGCATTATGCGTGGCGATGAGTCCTATGCAGGCAGCCCAAGCTTCTTCAGGTTTCGGGACGTGGTACAGGAGATAACGGGAATGCAGAATGTAATTCCCACCCACCAGGGCCGTGCATCAGAAAAGATACTTTTCAGCATCATAGGAGGTGCAGGCAAATACATAGTAAGCAATACACTTTTTGATACCACACGTGCCAATATAGAATTTTCAGGCGCCGAAGGTGTAGATCTGCTTTGCGCCGAAGGGAAGGATCCGCTGGTTCCGGCACCATTCAAAGGTAACCTCGATGTGGAGGCCCTCAAACAGTTTATTGAAGAGAAGGGCGCAGCGAACATTCCGCTTTGCGTGCTTACGGTTACCAACAACTCCGGCGGCGGCCAGCCGGTGAGCATGGCCAACATCCGCAGCGTTTCCGAAGTGTGCCGGGCAGCAGGCATACCTATGTTCATAGACGCGTGCCGGTTTGCAGAGAACGCATGGTTCATAAAGCAGCGGGAAGAGGGCTATGGCTCAATGGCTGTAAAAGACATTGCGCAGCAAATGTTCAGCTATGCTGATGGTTGCCTTATGAGTGCAAAAAAGGATGCGTTCGCCAATATCGGCGGGTTCCTGGCCATGCAGAGTGCCGACCTGGCACAGCAGTGCCGGAATTTGCTGGTCATTACCGAAGGTTTTCCTACTTACGGCGGCCTTGCCGGCCGCGACCTTGAGGCCATTGCAATTGGTCTACGCGAGGTGATGGAGGAGCCCTATCTCCGCTACCGCACGCGCAGCACAGAGTATCTTACTGAGCGGCTGGCCGCGGTTGGCGTACCTGTAATGCAGCCTGCGGGCGGTCATGCAGTTTACCTGGACGCCCGTAGCTTCCTTCCTCATATACCTGCACACGAGTATCCGGGGCAGGCACTTGTGTGCGAGCTATACCTGGAAGGTGGTGTTAGGGGTGTGGAGATCGGTTCATTTATGTTTGGCAAGTATGATGCAGCTGGAAAGCTGATACCTGCGCAGATGGAACTGGTGCGGCTGGCAATACCACGTCGCGTATACACGCAGAGCCACATAGACTACGTTGCAGAAGTGGTGATAGATGTGTTTGACCGTCGCAGCGCAGTAACAGGATTGAAGATAACCGAAGAGGCCCCACTGCTCAGGCATTTTACCGCTCATCTGCGGCCCGTGGGCGCTCACTAGTGCGGATCTTCTTCCGCTTTCAGTTGTTCATGCGCCTCACGCATAAACAATTCCTCTTTGCTGTCGGTTACAGGGAACTCAGGTTTCATTTTTTGCAGGGTTGCTACAAGTATGCGGGCAATGAGGACGTGTGCATAGGGTTTGTTGTCTGCAGGTATCACATACCAGGGTGCGCGCTTTGTGCTGGTGTGGCTCAGCGCAAGTTCATAGGCGTGCTGATATTCATCCCAGAATCCTCGTTCAATAACATCGGACGATGAAAATTTCCAGTTTTTCTGCTTGTTCTCCAGGCGGGCAAGGAACCGTTTTCTCTGCTCCTCTTTAGACAGATGCAGAAAGAACTTCACAATGCGTGTGCCGTTGCTCGTTATAGTTTCTTCAAAGTCATTGATACGCTCGTAACGCGCTTTCCAGAATTTCTTCCCAATGTCTTCCGGTGCAAAAATGCCGGGCAGTTTTTCAGCAACCACCAGCTCCGGATGCACCTTGCTTATCAGCACATTTTCGTAGTGAGAGCGGTTGAAAATGGTTATCTCACCATGTGCCGGTAGCACCTGGTAATGGCGCCAAAGGAAGTCGTGGTCAAGCTCCTGCCCGCTCGGATGTTTGAAGCTATGAACCTTCACGCCCTGGGGGTTTACACCCTTCATTATTTCCTTAATAGTGCCATCCTTGCCGCTACTGTCCATTCCCTGCAGCACTATCAGTAGCGATTGCCTGTCTTCAGCATAGAGCCGGTATTGCAGATCAGCGAGCTGCTCCACACAGTCGGCGAGCTGCTTCAGCAATTCGTCTTTATCATGTTCTTTTTGCGGATAGGTACTGAACTTTTTCAGGCTTATTTTCTTGCCCGTTGGCACCAGTAGTTTAGAGATGTTCATGTCTTTGGGGGTTGGGCAGTTTACGTTAAAATTACTGAATTGACCGGTCTGTGTGTTACACGTTTATAGTAGCAGTATCAGGCTGTTTTATGATTTTCGTCAGTCAGTGCCGGACGTCGCATGAATATTTTTGTCAAAACTCTGGTGAGTGATGAAGGAAAACGAACTTTTAGCAAAGTACAACGTACCTGTGCCACGGTACACCAGTTACCCCACAGTACCCTACTGGCACGAGGGAATTGACGCAAAGGAATGGCTCCAGGTATTCGCAAAAGACGTGGACCAGTCGCACCCAGAGCGCGGTATCAGCTTGTACATTCACTTGCCTTTCTGCGAATCGCTTTGCACCTATTGCGGCTGCAACAAGAAGATCACAACCAATCATGGTGTAGAAGACGAATACATTGCGGCTGTCCATGCCGAATGGGAAATGTACCGTAGCCTTATGAGCATGCCACTTGTGCGGGAGCTGCATCTGGGTGGCGGCACACCTACCTTCTTTTCGCCTGCCAATCTCGCAAAGTTGTTACAGCCTATTCTACTGTCATGTGAGCTACACGATGAGCATGAGTTCAGCTTTGAGGGGCACCCAAACAATACCACAAAGGAACATCTACTGGCCTTGTACGATCTTGGCTTCCGCCGCGTGAGCTTCGGCGTTCAGGACAATGATCCGCGTGTTCAACTGATTATCAATCGTGTTCAACCCTTTGAAAATGTAAAGCGCGTTACAGAACAGGCTCGTGAGATCGGCTACACCTCTGTCAATTTCGACCTGATATATGGCCTGCCTTTGCAGACGGTCGGGAGCATACAAGCAACATTTGAACAGGTTATTACCTTGAGGCCCGACCGTATCGCCTTTTACAGCTATGCGCATGTGCCATGGACCAGCAAGGGGCAACGGTTGTTCGACGAAGGCGACCTGCCATCTGCAGAACAGAAGTTAGCCCTGTACCTGGCCGGAAAACGACTTTTACAGGATGCCGGCTATCACGATGTGGGCATGGACCACTTTGCCCTCGAGTCCGACAGTCTTTACCAGGCAAAAGTTTCAGGTACGCTCCACAGGAATTTTATGGGTTATACCATACACAAGACTGATATTCTCCTTGGCCTGGGTGTATCTGCTATCAGCACCACACCCGGCGCACATGTACAGAACGACAAGACGATACACAACTACTACAGCGCGGTGAATGCCGGTACGTCAGCAGTCGTGAAGGGTATCTTCCTCACAGAAGAGGACAGGAGGTTTGGCCGTTACATCACCGATATTAGTTGCAAAGGTTATGCGAGATTCCTGCCGCAGGACGAAGAAGCTGTTTTTGAGAATAGCATGATGTCTTTGCTTGCACTGCAGCGCGACGGCCTGGTAGAGATTGACGAAAACACAGTAACCGTAACGCCGACCGGTAAGAACTTTATCCGCAATATTGCATCTTCGTTCGATCTGTACCTCGCGCGCGACCGGCGAAACAACAGCGAAAGGCGATTCAGCAAGGCAGTATAAGGCAGCCATCCGCTACATTTGCGCATGGATTATTTTAAGCGACTGCTGGAGTTGCTGAAACTGGAGCGGGATGAAGATAAGCGTGCGTGGCTCGAACTTATGCAGTCTTCGTCCGTGGCAGAGCGACGGGCAAATGGCGTAGCCTGGTACCCCGTAGCCATCCGCGGCTCGGAGCTGAGTAAAGCTGAGTACATCACTGTAGAGCTGGAGCGAACCACGCATACCGACATTGCGCATCAGCTACGGTTTGGTGCGTCGGCCATGTTGTTCTCCAATCACGACAGGCAGAACGACCATATAGAAGGCACAATAACCCATTCCTCCGGAAACCGGCTGAAGATATCTTTCCGAACAGACGAACTTCCCGACTGGGCCGATAATGGCAAGCTTGGTGTCGACTTGCTTTTTGACGATACCAGTTATGACGAGATGGAGGCCGCGTTGAAAAAGGCGCAAGCTTATGCCGACACGCGGGAGCGCGACAAACAAAGGCTCATAGGTGTGCTGACAGGTACGAAGGAACCATCCTTCAATGAAGATGAGCAGGTAGGGTACAATGCACGTCTCAATGAGATTCAGAATGAGGCAGTCCGCAAGATCGTACAGGCGCAGGATGTGGCCATAGTGCATGGCCCACCCGGAACCGGAAAAACTACTACTCTGGTTCAGGCCATACTGGAACTGGTGAAACGAGGCGACGATCGGGTGCTGGTTACCGCGCCCAGCAATGCCGCGGTAGACCTGCTGAGCGAAAGGCTGGCTGCCGCCGGGCTAAATGTGCTGCGAGTAGGTAACCCTGCCAGGGTGTCGGAAGAGCTCACTGCACTCACGCTGGATAGCAGAATGTCTGCTCATGCGACCACAAAGGAGATAAAGCGGCTGAAGAAGCAGGCATCTGAGTTCCGGGACATGGCCCATAAGTACAAGCGCAACTTCGGTAAGTCAGAACGAGAACAACGCAAAGCGCTCTTTGACGAAGCAAATAAGATTATGAAGGAGGTTGGCCGCATGGAGCAATACATTACCGGCGACATCGTAAGCAAGGCCCAGGTGGTCACAGCCACACTTGTAGGCGCTAATCACTATACCGTCCGCGACCTGGAGTACAAAACCGTGGTGATAGACGAGGCGGGCCAGGCGCTGGAGCCCGCCTGCTGGATACCTATACTGAAGGGCAAGCGTGTAATACTTGCCGGCGACCACTGCCAGTTGCCACCTACCATAAAATCAGATGCCGCCGCGCGTGGCGGGCTTTCAGAGACGCTGATGGAGAAATGTGTTCGTTTGCACCCACAGGCAGTCGTGCTGTTGCAGCAACAGTACCGTATGCATGAGCGTATTATGGGCTACTCTTCTCGCGTATTCTACAACGATAAGCTGCAAGCGCATGAGTCTGTCGCTTCACATTTGGTACACAGTGAGGATGTGCCCATGTTGTTCATAGATACTGCCGGCTGCGGATTTGAGGAGAAGAACGAGCAGACCAGCATTTCCAATCCCGAGGAGGCTGCATTTCTCATTAAGCACCTGTCGGCATCTGTGCAGGCGCTTGCCCGGCATTATGCGCCGGAGCAGTTTCCGTCCGTTGGTGTCATTTCTCCATACCGGGAACAGCTATTCGTATTGAAGGAACTTCTGGAACACGCACCGGAGCTGCAACCGTATAGACACAGAATCACGGTCAATACCATAGATAGCTTCCAGGGGCAGGAGCGCGACATTGTGTACCTGAGCATGGTGCGCAGCAATAGCGACAATGTTGTAGGTTTTCTCGCAGATACCCGCCGTATGAATGTGGCCATGACCCGCGCACGGAAGAAGCTGGTAATCATAGGGGATAGCGCCACGCTTTCGGCAAACGATTTCTATGCAAACCTTATTACCTATGCCGAAGAGCACGGTGCCTATCGCAGTGCATGGGAAGAGGGGTATGCTTAGAACGCCTAAACGTATCTATCTTTATAATTGTCTATGAAAGAATTTCTGTTCAGGACCAGGCGTGGGCTTTTGCTGCAACTGTTGGTGTTGCTCCTATGCATATGGGGTGTACGCAAATACCTATTGCCTCATGATGATCGGGAGTACAAGGTACCTGCGGCAAATCTGTTTATATTCCCGGATGTTGCGGGGCCGCAGGAAGTATCTGTTATCCATAAGGGACATGTGCCGTCGTGGCGAGAGTATGATTTTGACTGCCCTTCCGCCATGGCCATCCTGCTCACAGATACACAGTCGCAATGGATAGGCCTGGTACATGGGCTCAAATCGATTGGTGTGCCATTTGTTATCACGCGCGATGTGCAGGCTGCATTGAAACACAAGGTGGTGTTTGTCTATCCCTTTGTTTCCGGCAAGGTGCTCAGTATGGACGAGCTAAAGGCAATCGCTGCCATCCCGCGAAACGGTGGCACCTTGCTCGCTACCAATGTTTATGGCGGCGGGCTTAATGAGGTGTTTGATTACGATGATATTGTGCCTGCCCGCTCGCATAAGAGCCTGCAACTCCGTCAAGGCACCGGTTTCCCCATGTTTGATAGTATATTCTCCGGAGCCATCAATAGCGAGATACTCCTCTCCTCAAACACGGGCCGCGATACCATGCCCGGCGTGGGATACACGCACGCACGCCACCCCATCATCGGGTTTGAGGACACCACTTCCTGCCTTGTTTACAAAGACTATGGCGTGGGTCATGCTTTTGCCATTGGCTTTGATCTGGGCAACTATTTCCTCCGAAACATGAACGGCCGCGGGCCGGACAATACACGTGCGTATGTAAACGTGTATGATGGTGGCGTTGATATTTTGCTACGAATGCTGAAGGAGATATATTCATTCAGGAATGGAGAAGCAGTGACCTTATGCCCTACGCCGGGTGGGAAGAGCTTCACTATTCTCCTCACTCACGATATCGACTTCACCAGATCTATAGTGAACGCAGCCCTCTATGCCGGGATGGAGAAGGCAAACGGTGTGAAAGCTACCTACTTTATCCAAACCAAGTATGTAAAGGACTGGAACGATGATATCTTTTTCAAAGACAGCAACATCACTTATCTGCACCAGGTACAGGATGCAGGCATGGAAGTGGCCAGTCACTCTGTAGCCCACTCTAAGGTTTTCTCTAAGTTCCCCATGGGTACAGGCAAGGAGCAATATCCCAGCTACACGCCATTTGTAAAGGAGCGCCTCGTAACCTACAATGGTTCAATACTGGGCGAGCTGCGGGTGAGTAAGTTCCTGCTGGAACATTTTGCACCGGGCACCATCGTACGCTCTTTCAGGCCCGGGCACCTTCAATACCCGTCTGCTTTGCCACAAGCCCTCGTAGCTACGGGTTATGTCAATAGCTCGTCGCTTACTGCGGGCGATGCACAGACCTATCTTCCTTACCGGCTTATGTATGATCGCGCAGGCGACCAGGAAACGGACGTGTTGGAAGTGCCCGTGGCCGTGGAGGACGAAAGAGGTTTGCCTATGTTGCAGCGTTTCGACAGTTGCATGTTGCTTGCCCGTCACCTTTCATCTTATGGTGGGGTCATGAATGTGCTGATACACACCGACATCATTGGCCAGAAATTTGCCTTCGAGGAAAAGCTCATTAATGCCTGCCGGGACATAGCATCATTCAGTACACTTGGCGACTACTGTGATTGGTGGCGATCGCGGTATGACGTACATCTTTCGGTCGTCACGCACGACAAAGGGTATGTGGTCACACTATCCACACCACCTGGTAGCGGCGAGGTGAAGGGGCTTACTATCCAGGTGCCTGCGTCATGGTCGCTCCAGGGAAGCCTGCCGGGTGTTAGCCAGCAAGGAAGCAAAGTGGTAGTGCAGTCTTTTTCCGGAAATCTTGAAATACCCTTTCTGCAGCATTAAGCCATTGCGGGTTCTTTCTTGTATTTGTTCCGGTACTCTATCGGCGTCAGTCCTGTTATCTTCTTGAAGATGGTACGGAATGCCTTGGTGTCGGTATAACCTACGTCATACATCACCTCGTTAATGTTCTTGCGGCTTCGCTCAAAACTGCGTTTAGCTGCTTCTATCTTCACCCGCTGCATGTATTCTACTACGGTGTTGTCAGTGGCCTTCTTAAAGCGCCGCTCAAAGCTGCGACGGCCTATTGCCAGCATATCAGCAAGCTGGTCCACACTTATGCGCTCCTGGAAGTTCTTCTCAATGAACTCCTGCGCTTTGATTATCTCCGGGTCGTTGTGGTTCTTCTGCCCTTCAAACATCATGAAGGAAGCCTGGCTGTTTCGGTCTATGTCTACCGCAAAATATTTGGATGCCAGTATAGCTGTGTCGCGGTCAGTATATTTTTCCAGCAGGTACAGTAGCAGGTTCCAGTACGAGTTTGCACCGCCGCTGGAGTAAATACCGTTCTCTTCAGTTATGATGCTGCCATCTACCAGTTCCACATCCGGAAACATATTCCTGAACTCATTTGCTGCGTTCCAGTGAGTAGAGCATTTCTTGCCATTCAGAAGGCCGGTAGCTGCCAGCAGGAAGGCGCCAATGCACAGCGAGGCCACCTCAGCCCCTTTTGCATACTTGTCCACTATCCACGGCAGCAGTTCTTTGTTTGCTTCCACCGCACGGCGCACATCGCCGCTTATTGCAGGGATGAACACCAGGTCGGTAGCGCTTACTTCATCCAGCAGCATGTCTGCATGTACGGAGAAAAGGCTGTTTTCCAGCTTGATCTCTTTTTTCGCTGCCACCAGCTTCACGTTAAAGAGCGGCTCTTTCCCGGATACTTCCAGGAACTGGTTGGCCGCTTTGAACATGTAGTTGGGGTCGGCAATGGCCTCAATGACGGCCGTCTCCGGCACCAGGATAGCAATGTTTTTCATTTGGATGATTTGGCAATAATAGAAATGTAAAAGTAGGTATATGTATCGTCGTTTTCAACCCCTTTATCTGTCGTGTTTGCCGACTCTGCTTGTAATTGGATGTATGCACTTTTGCAATTGTATCCCGCAACGAACAACCAATGCGTTATGTCTAAGATAATTTCATACCTCACCTTCAGTGGAAACTGCCGCGAAGCAATGACATTTTATAAGGACTGCCTGGGTGGCGAGCTTACATTGCAGGCTATCGGCGATTCGCCGCTGGCAGGTGCTATGCCTGCCGACATGAAAGACTGCATTCTACATAGCACACTTATCCGCGGTGGCCTCACGCTTATGGGGTCTGATATGGTAGCCGACGAAGGACTGGCAATAGGCAATGCTGTTTCACTAATGCTGGATTGTGACAGCGAAGAAGAGATAGTTGACTGCTATACAAGACTTTCGGAAGGCGGCCAGAAGACGCACAAATTGGAAACTTCTTTTTGGGGAGCACTTTTCGGCGATCTTATAGACAGGTATGGCAACCGCTGGTTGCTGCACTTCGACAAGGGTAAAGCACAGCAATAAAAAAGCCCCCGCTGGTGTGCAGGGGCTTGCAAAAACTTATGCAGATCTATTTCCTTACCATCACCAACGCCAGGTTGTTGAAGTCTGCCGCTGCATCAAATACCTTGCGGTAGCGCTGGTATTCTATGAGCGGGAAGTGCAGTTGCGAATAAGACTCACGCACAGTTATCACCAGGCGGTCGCCATTCTTTGCATCACGTATCAGCTTGTAGTCTGACGAGAAGTTGATCACCTTTTCCAGTTCGCCATTCAGGTAGTCGGCACTCATACGCAGCACCTCAGGATTGGCAATTTTGTAACCACGTGGAATGTTGATGGTTATGGTGTGGCGTGCAGCATTAGGGTAGTCAATGTCTACCGGCAGCGTGCGCTGCTTTTCGTCAAAAAGCGTCTGCTGTGCACCTATCAGTTTGCCCACATTGATCAGGTACTTTGAGCTTGCCTTGTTTACCAGTGTAGTGCTGTTTACTGATGCATAGAGCGTCAGTGGCTTGCCGGCAGCGGTGGCCGGGTCATCATTTGTGAAGCTATAGCTGGTAATGTCTTCCGGATTGTCTGTTACCTCTAGCAGATCAGCGGCATACTTCTTCATGTTTTCTTTACGCACAAACGGTAGCTCTTCGCGTATACCGGCTGATGCATATCCCGTCCACTCGTGCGCCAGGTCCACCTTGGCATCCATAGCCTTGTTAAACGATACGGAGGCGGTAATGTCGTGACGGTTGTCCTTTGCTGTGAGCGGGTTAATGTTGTGTATGTGGTATAGGCGTCCTGTTACCTTGCCACGAGGTGGAATTGCATCAAACACGCCCTTGCTGCCGGCCACCTCTGACGGTATCACAGGATAGCGCAGGTATATCTCTGTAGGGGCGAGATACTTCTTCAGGTCAGGAAAATAAATGAGTGTCTTAGTAAGGCCCATCCAGCTTTCGAAGTTCAGGTCACGGCGATAGTGGGTCCTGTCCCAGCCCCAGCCTATTTCATGCCTTATGCCGGCTTGTGTAAGGCAGGCGGCAAACAGCTTTATGTAGCTCTTGTAGCTGCCTGCGCTCTTAGATATCACAGTGTCAAGTGTGCTCTTTTCATCGTCATAGCCGGCTGAGTAGACTGACATAGAACGGATATGATCTGTAGCAAGCACTTCTTTGCGCTCCTCGAAGTCAACGTACGGATAGAGGGTTATCTTGCCCTTTATGCCATTTTCTATTTTGCGAATGTTCTCCTCTTCGTTGCCAAACGGACGTACATCCAGGTCACGCAGGAATTCGTTCACCGCAGCAAGGTCGCCCGTTGTGAAGTTGTAATTCTGGTAGTGAATTTTGTGTGCCAGGCTGTCGAAGGAATTTCTCTTTATTTTTTCGCCGTTCTCATTGAGGAAGTAGCTTATCCTGTACTCCATTGCCATGGTGCGCAGGTTGTAGAAACTCTCCTTTTCTGGCATCAGGGCAGGAATGTTCGACAATTCCACGCGATACTTCATCCTGTTGTCCTGCAGTTGCGGCTTCACCGTGGGGAAACCATTAAAGCTGCGTGTTTCCAGCTCCATGTTCTTAGGATAAGACAGGCGGAAGCGGCTAGTTGCCACCGGCAGTGTCGACTGCACTGTAACCCTGCCGAAGTTGTCATTCTTGCTTATTTCCTTCACCAGGTATTCTACCTCCGATCCTTTTTCCACGCCATCGAGCGGCCATAGGAAAGTGTAACGACCTTCGGCATCGGTATAGTAGAACGCGCGCTCAAAGTTGTAGTACTTTATTTTTCCTTGTGGAGATATGACGCGGGCCTTTATCACCGGCACACGTGTGCCATGCTCCAGGGGAATCAGCACCTGGTCAAATTCCTCTACGCCACGCTCGTCAAGCACTTTGATAAGTCTGTGCCGGGTTGTGTGCTTCACTACCTGGCCACCCTCCAGCCTGTAGTCAAGTGTATTATCGTCCATCAGGATTATGGCCGGCTGTGAGGCATATTCAGGTGGCACTGCATGCACACGGGGAGAGTCAGCCCATTCTTCCCAGCGCGGATTTTGCGACAGGTACAGTTTTTTCTGCGCCGAGACCGTTAGCGTAGCCGTGCTTAACAGTAGTATAAGTGCCGAAACTTTTTTCATTTGCTTCTGTTTTGTTCGTTCTGCTTACGGATGAATTATTTACCTGTAAGCACCACTGTCTCTTTGTATTGTTTATTTAGTTCGTCTACGAGCTTGTTGTGTTCTGCGAATTGGTCAGGATCTATCTTCAGCACGTTCACAACATATTCCTTTGTCAGTGTTATGGTGCGTGCTTTTGCGTCATACTTGTACGTGATGCTGTATGTCCATAACTTTTCGTTGCCGCCCTTTGCACTTTTAGGTATGTAGCTCACATGGTAGCCCTTTGGCACGTTCAGTGTCACGGTTTGTTTCACAGTGCGTTTATAGTCCGGTTGCAGGTAGAAAGCTACATTTCGCTCAGGCTCATTTACGCGGCTCTTCTCCATAGTGCGCAGCACGTTCATGTTCACATAGTGGTCGCGCTTCACGGTTTGTACATAGCCATCTAGCGTAAAGCGTGCATCGATCGAAGCATCTTTACGGCCCGATTTCGGCTGGTTAACGCTATAGTTTCTTACCACGAATTTGTTGTTGCCACGACTCAGTAGTTTCTGAACGATCTTGTCCTTCTCATACTCACGTTGACGTGCCTCCAGGTATTCGCCCAGGTCCCAGGCACCATAGCCGGAGTAATGCGCATAGATGGTACCGGTTATTTTGTCATTGTCCAGGTTTATGGTGGTGTTGTCGGTCTCTACGTTCTGCGATGCAGGCATAGTAGGGATGGTAACGATCTTCGATTCATTTTCGCTCACGAGTATGTTTGCTTCCTTACCCTGCAGGTCAGACCTGTTGTAGCCCATGGGCATCACATGTGTAGTTCCGTCCAGGAAAACCCACTCGCCGTCCAGCTTCACTGCCGCTATCATGTGGTCATAGAGGTGACCATTCTGGATCTGATTGTGCGCATAGGGTTTGTCATTAGTGCCTATTACTACATAGTAGGCTTTAACGCCCACCTGGTCCAGCATAGCGTTGAATACGCTCGACATGTCTTTACAGTCGCCAAACATGCGCTTGCATACCGTATCGGCCTGGTGAGGCACTACCCCCCAGTTTGGGTTGTCAGGGTCTATACGGTAGTGGAAATTATTCTGTACCCAGTCATAGATGCGCTGCACTTTCTCGCGCTGAGAGTAAGCAGACTTTGTAAGTTCTTTAGCCTTGTTCTCAAGGTATTCGTCATGCTCCAGGTTGCGACCCTTGATGTAGCCAAACTCGTACTTATGGTCGGCCTCTACAGAGCCCGACATTACAGAGTCTTTCTTTGCTCCTGTGGGGCGGAAGGAGATCACATATGGGATTACGTGCGGCCTGTAGTACTTATCTGAAGGGACGTTGCTATACGGCTTTTGCGCAGGTACGTTTTCCGCTGTGAACCGATAGATGATGTTTCCGTATTTCTCGGTTACACTGCGTTTGATAACGGATGTGTCGCCACCCGTTACCATGAATCCCATTTTCATGTTCTTTGGGGCTATCACTTCCAGTGTGGCGCTAACCACCGGCAGCGACTGGCTGAAGTAGAAGCCGGGGAGGAACCCAAGCGCATACATGTCTGTACTTGTGGTGTACGTGATGGCGTTACGCGTCAGCGGATGGTACGTTTTGGTATAGCGCTTGTAGTCATTGCCCTCAGGAATGTAGATAGCCGTGTTGGGTTCCGCTTCGTGAAACTTGTTAAGTGACTTGTCTGAGATGAAGAGCTCTTCCACAGATGTGGTCGCTTTGGCATACAGGCCATCGCCCTGGTAGTCTTCAAACTCTATGCGCTCAGTTACTTCGGTATAGATCGCGTGCTCACCGCTATAGCGGGCGGCTATGCTGTCATATTTCTGCCGCTTCAGCGATAGCTGGGCATCTGCAGAGACCGTAATGCCCACTGCTGCCATTATCAGGCACGCAACTTTACGCTGCCACCGAATATTCATCCTGGCGTTACTCATCTTGGTTGTGTATTTGTTCGTAATAATTCTACCCTGTACTTAACAGGGGTATAAATATAGTGATAAAAAAGCTGTACTGTCAAGTAAAGTGCAGAAAAATAAAGGGTTGCAGCCTGGTTAGCACCAGCAGTTTCCGGCCGGGTACGGACATAAAAAAACCGGTACACAAGGTACCGGTTTTCAAATATAATAATAATTAATTATGAGCCTACTGCAACACGGTTGAATGCTACAACTGTGAGGCCTGCGCTTACGCTCTTAAGGTGATCACCTACAGTTTTGCTGTTGTCCTTAACGAAAGCCTGTGGCAACAGGGTGTTTTCCTTGAAGAACTTAGACAGCTTACCAGCTGCGATCTTTTCTGCCATGTCGGCAGCCTTGCCTTCTGCAACTATCTGCTCAATAGCGATAGCCTTTTCGCGCTCGATAGTTTCTGCAGGTACGCTGTCAGAGTCGATAGCAAGTGGGTTCATCGCTGCGATCTGCATAGCCACGTCGCGGCCTGCCGCTATAATAGCTTCTGTAGCAGGCTGGTTAAGACCTACCAGCACACCTATGCGGTAGCCAGAGTGGATGTAAGGAACCACGGCAGCAGCAGTGATCTGCTCAAAGCGTGATACGTCGATTTTCTCGCCGATCTTAGCAACTGTTTCCAGCAGCTTTTCGCCTACTGTAGCACCGCCCATAGCCTGTGCCTTCAGCTCGTCGATAGTAGCCACTTTTGAGCTCAGAGCGATGTCAGCGATCTGCTGAGCAAACTCGATGAACTCTGCATTCTTAGCCACGAAGTCTGTTTCAGACGTCAGGTTCATAACAATGCCATAAGTATTTTCAGCGTTAGCCTTTGCAATAACCACGCCTTCTTTAGCATCGCGGTCGCTGCGGTTAGCGGCAACTTTCTGGCCTTTTTTGCGCAGGTAGTCAATGGCAGCTTCGAAGTCACCATTGCTTTCCATCAATGCTTTACGGCAGTCCATCATGCCGGCTCCTGTCTGTTGGCGCAGCTTATTTACTTCTGCAGCCGAAATTGTTACTGTGCTCATAAGAATATCTATGATTTAACTGTTTTTATTGCTTTGTCAACGCTCAAAAAATGCGCGCCGCGAAGGTCGCATTTTATTATTAAAGCCCCACGGATTGGGGGCTTTAATAATGCATGTTGTATTGTTAAATTATCATTAGCGAAGATTACCTTCCGCCACCTGGACGGCCTGCGCCACCACCCGGACGGCCAGGACCACCAGCGCCGGTGCGGGCACGGCCTGCACCACCACCTGAGCGACCAGCGCCACCAGGACCACCGCCTGAGCGACCGGCACCGCCCGCATTGCTGCGGCCACGGCCACCGCCGCGACGGCCACCTTCACCTTCTTCTTCAGACACTTCCAGTCCGCGTGACTTGCTGTCTGTTTCTTCTTCTGTTTCCTCTTCTTCCTTCACCTGTGCACGCTCCTGCAGACCCTCAAGGATAGCTGCTGTAAGGTACTGAGTGATGATAGCAATTGACTTGGTAGCGTCATCATTTGAAGGAATAGCGAAGTCAACCTTTGTAGGATCGCTGTTGGTGTCCACCATGGCGAAGGTAGTGATACCCAGGCGCTTAGCTTCTGCCAGTGCGATGTGTTCGTGGCTGATATCTACCATGAAGATAGCTGCAGGAACGCGGCCCATCTGAGAGATACCACCCAGTACTTTTTCCATTTTGTCCTTGCTGCGGGTCAGGGTCAGACGCTCCTTCTTGGTAACGCTGTCCAGGGTACCGTCGCCCAGCATTTTTTCGATGCTCAACATCTTCTTTACGCTCTTGCGGATAGTAGAGAAGTTGGTAAGCATACCACCCAGCCAGCGCTCAGTTACGAAAGGCATGTTGGCACGGGCAGCAGCTTCAGAAACGATTTCTTTTGCCTGCTTCTTAGTAGCAACGAACATGATCTTTTTACCGCTCTTAGCAATTGACTTCAGGGCAGCAGCAGCCTCGTCAAGACCTTCGATGGTCTTGTTAAGGTCTATGATATGGATGCCGTTCTTCTCAGCGAAGATGTAAGGCAGCATCTTAGGATTCCATTTTTTCTTCAGGTGGCCGAAGTGCACGCCAGCTTCGAGGAGCTGCTGGTGCAATGTTTTATTATCTTCCATTTGAATGATTGCTTGATTTTTGAAATAATGATTTTTATCCCTTGGGTTAAAGCCCCTCCAGGGGTTTGGGGTTTAACGTTTAGAGAACTGGAAGCTACGACGTGCCTTGCGCTTACCGAACTTCTTACGTTCTACAGAGCGGTCATCGCGGGTCATCAATCCTTCTTTCTTCAGCATAGGCTTGTATTCTGCGTTCATTTCTACGAGCGCACGAGCCACACCCATCTTTATTGCTTCTGCCTGGCCTTTAGGACCGCCACCCTGAACATTAACCACTACATCCATAGCGGTCAGGTTTTCAGTTACTTTCAGTGGAAGTTCTACCTGGTTTTGAAGGTACATGATAGGGAAATACGCTTTGTACTCCTTACCATTTACCGTAATGCTGCCTGCACCTTTAGAAAGGTACACACGGGCTACCGCTTCTTTACGGCGACCAACGGCGTTTTTTTGCTTTTCCATTTATATTGAGTTCTTTGGAATTTGGAATTTGATTAATTGGAATTTAGATAGCCATTGGCTTTGGGTTCTGAGCCTTGTGTGGGTGCTCAGCGCCTTCGTAAACGAATAGCTTCTTGTACATAGCACGACCCAGGCGATTTTTAGGCAGCATACCTTTTACCGCGCGCTCTATAGCCACGTTAGGGCGACGAGCGATGAGGTCCTTTGCCATTTCTATCTTCTGGCCACCAGGATACATAGAATATGTCTGGTATTCTTTGTCTTCCATCTTGTTGCCGGTAAACACCACCTTGCCGGAGTTTACCACTATTACATAATCACCACAGTCGAAGTGTGGAGTGTAATAAGCCTTGTTCTTACCGCGAAGAACGTGTGCAATCTTAGAAGCCATGCGCCCCATCGTCTGATTGGTAGCGTCCACCACGAACCAATCGCGTTTAACGATGGTTTCGTTGGCTGATTTTGTTTTAAAACTTAAGTGTCTCATTTTTTTACTATTAAAACCCCAATGTGGATTTTTTCGATTGGGAGCGCAAAGGTAGGACGGCTATACGAACGTGCCAAGAAATTTATTAAGTTTTTTTAGGGTGTTGTTGTAAGTGGTTGATTATCAATTGTGAAATTGAGAATTAATTGAGCTGCTGTGAGTGATTTGCCTTTAAGAAACGACCCTAAACGCCATGACAATTCCGGTCTACGGTTACAATTCCAGTAAAAGAATGTCGATTTCTGTTATTGCAGTGAACCCTTTGTCTGCTGTAAGAAGGGGGGAGATTGGATGATAACGCGGTTGCCGCTATAATCGCATCGGGCAACTTTAATGAGTATTTCTTTCGCAAGCGTATTGTGGCTTCGGTAATTTCCTGCGAGTGTGGTACCCGCACACAGACAGCCAGCATTGCCCTTATAACAGCATCCTGTTCTTTAGTGATGCCCTTCTTACTAAGAAGTTCCATCTCTGTGATGTACGAGAAGCTCCAGCGGTTATCCGTAAACTGCTCAATTAACGGGTGCTGGTCTAAGAGGTAAATAAAGCAATTGGTGTCGGCGAGATATTCAATCCCATTCATTCCTTACGCTTTTTTGGTAAGCTAGTCCGTCGCCGAGTTTGTCTTTAAGTTTGCCATAGAAGTCTGAAAGCGAAGGTTTATTTTTATTCTTTTCCAGTCGCTTCACCACAGCATTTATTTCCTTCTTACCGGCTCCCTTTTTTACCGTCACTACCATAACTGTTTTCTGTTGTATCCAAAGTTAGCGAAATTACTTAATGCCTCCACACTGCCCCGTACCAGAGCACCTTTTCCTGTCCTGAGGTTATATTAAACCCTAAAATCGTTTTTTCTGGGTTCTCGCTGACTCACCTGGGCTGAAATGCGCTACGGTATTCATTATGCTATTTGGGTGACATGTATATTAGGGTATATTTAGGTATAATTACTTCTTAAAACGCTGAAAAACTGCAGGGAAGGTATAATTGGGTATAACGCTGGCAGGCCTGGAGGAAGTGGTAAGATGCCTGAAAAATGACCTCCCACGGCACAAAGGTGAGACGCGTTCTGAGACAAAATAACTTTTTTCGTAAGTTGTGGATATCTTGTTTTGGGTGAGGACTACGCCAAACCTCGCGCTAACGCAAGTCGCAAACATTTGGCACTTTATTTGTTCAGAACATTGCACAAAATATACCTCAATGAAGTACCTCATCTATTCATCATTTCTGGTTATCTGCGTCCTTTCGGCTTGTAAAAAGAAGGATGAGACGGTCTATATTGACCCGGTGCTGCTTCGGAATTGCAGCTTTGGAGAAGGCACTTACTGGGTCTATGAAGATACCGCCACCGCAGCAACTGATACTTTCAGGGTTACCGGCAGAGGTACGCGAATAGCTACCGATGAGCCCCCAAACCCACCCGTCTCCAGGCAAATTCATACGGTGTCGGTAAGTTGCGGCTCCAATTGGCAATACTCCTACACTATTCAACTCGGCGAGAAGGGTGGACAGATAATTTTTGAATACCCGCTTAAGGGCTTCGGTATTGGCGCGGGCGAAAATGCGGCAGGCGAGACTATTACGCATGGCGCCAACACATTCGATAGTGTGTTTGCCTGCACTTATGGTCACTACAATATTATCTATTTTCGTAAAAAACTGGGAATCGTTAAGATGCAGTTTGCACAAGACACGGCACCAAAGACGCTGGTGTTGAAGACTTGGAAAATTGTTGAATAGGGTAAAAACCTAGATAGGAGGTGCACTATAGCTGCGTGAAGAATTAAATATTACTGCTTTGGAAGATACTTCGGATAAAGAGCACGCAAAGGAAAAGCTAAGAAGGAAACTACAAATCGCGATGGTTGTTTTCTTTTTAATATACTCATGTCTCTATGCATTTTTTGTAGGGCCGTATATGAGACACAATATGCCGCTTAAGATCGTAGTGTTCGTCATAACAATGGTGGTGGCATTTTCAACCAGTCGGCTAAAGAATAGGATATATAATTATTACGCAAAAAAGATAGATAATGCATAAAAGCTTGATAAATATAAACTGTGTGAATTAAATAATGCGGCGGGTCCCGCTACGCACATGGCTGGCGGTGGAGAACCACTTGGAACGGAATATGGATTATATATTTTATAGAATATACGGTCATTTTGAAAAAGATAAAGTAGACGCGAAAAGTCGGGCGTTGGGTTATATCATAGTATTATATCTGCTTGCTTTTTTTACACTCGTCAAGATCACAGATATTTTGACCCAAGGGAAAATTGGCGATGTAATAAAAAAAATAGACGACACGATATTCATTATTGTCTATTTATTGTTGGGAGTTTTATTTTATTTGTTTTTATACGTAAGATATAATGGCGCTACGATAGACAAGTTGACACAGAAATATCAGCGAAATAGACTAAATGAAACAGTGAAACTTTGGATGATATATAGCATACTTCCCGCATTAGCTCTTATCGCGATTATCTTGTTAGTGAATCTCAACAGATTTTTTTCGACGTGAAGTATCAAATTCGGTAGGTTGTGAGTACTGTATCAGAATGAGGGCGGCTGGTTTACAAAGCTCAGGTTATTGATTTTCAGTATTATGAATCAAGGGTGTGTAGTTTGCAGCGGGTGGAAAAATGCTTAGCCGACCGTTTGAGTCAAAAGACTAATGGACATTCGATGCGTAAAAATATCAATCCCGCGAATCGCCTATATAAGCAGGTTTTATGGCCTGCAATTATCATATGTGCCGTCGCTCTGGTTTCTACAGGCAAAGAAGTAGTCGTTAGAACAAATGGTGATGTCGTTAAAGCGGTTCTTACATCGAAATCTGGTTCATATAGCACAAAGGCCGGCGGCAAGGTATGCACCTTTGAGTATGATGGAGTGATTTTTGTTAACCGGGTAGATAGGTCATTTCTTGATGGCTCGGAGGTTGGTGACACGGTGCTTTTTTATCATTTACCACAATTTCAAAGTGTTTTTGTCAATGTAAAACAGCCTCTTTCGTCAACGTACGGAAACTTTCTGGCGGGCTTGTTGTTTTTACTTTTGTTGGTTGTTGCCTTGATATATGTGTGCAGGGGCCCAATGGGTGGCCGGGGTACTTCTTCACATTGAAATTTGGAATTTCAACATTTGAAATTTTCCCCCTTGGGGTAATGTTAAGAAAAAACAAAGGATTGCTTTGATTATTCGCATTGATGCTCTAAATTCACCCCCCAAATGCATGGTTTTCCCCGACTTGTCGGGGGTGGCCGTAGTGCATTATTGCGGACCAAAGTAGTTTTAAAGGAATAAGTAAAGGCATGATGCTACTTTTCTGACTTTGTTTTTCTGCTGCAGTGGCTTAGCTGCTGTGCAGAAAACGTGTGTTTAGAACGGCAGCTTCAAAAGGCAATCAAAAATTTAAAAAGCATTCTGATGAAAAGAGTTTGTTTCTTATTTGTATTACTGTTGACGATCGGCTTTTCGGCATTTGCCCAGGACGAGGGAGACGAAACGAAAGCACCTGAAACTCATGCTGTATCCGGTAAGATAATGGATGAGTTGGGCCATGGCCTGCAGGGGGCATACGTGTCTGTAACCGGCTCTCACGCCGGTGCCAATACCGATGTAAACGGTGACTTTATGTTTGAGGCGCCGGATGGCTCTCATACCATCATCGTTACTGCCAACGGTTATGCTACAGTATACATCGAGGACGAAGGACAGTCGATAGAGGTGAAGATGCAGCCACTCTCCAAAATGCTGGAAGGTCCTGTGAACACGCCTATCGCTTTCCGCAGGGAGAAACGTGAGACAGGCTACAACAGCAACAGCCTTACAGGTGAAGACCTGATGAGCGGGCAGAACACAAGCATACTGTCTTCGCTGCAGGGTAAGATTCCCGGTGCTAACATCACAAGCTCTACAGGTGGCTTCGGCGGTTCTACACGCGTAGTGCTGCGCGGCGAGCGCTCTTTTGCCAAGAACAACAATGCACTGATAGTAGTGGACGGCGTGCCTACCAACAACTATGACCGCACACTGAGCAAGCTGAGCGGAGCGAACACAAACTTCAACGAACTGAACCAGGTAGACTTCGGCAACAGCGCAAATGATCTGAATCCTGAAGATATGGAGTCGGTAACGGTATTGCCACCGGCAGCGGCCACTGCAATGTATGGTGCTATGGGTGCAAACGGTGCTATCATGTATGTGACCAAGAAAGGCAAGCACAAAACAGCGGGCATGCCGGGCAAAATGGACATCACGTTCAAGAGCACCTACACTGCAAGCGATGTGCTGATGACACCATCTACGCAGAACATCTACGGACAGGGTAATGTATATGGTGGCATCGCTGACGACCCACGCGAATATCGCAGCTGGGGCCAGGTGATGGACGGTGGCGTTCGCCCATGGGGCCAGGTGATAGACGGCAAGCAGCTCGTAAAGAACTATAGCGCACAGCAGGATAACCTGAAGAGCTTCTATAACCGCGGTAACAACATCAACAACTACATTGCCATCAACGGCGGATCGGATAAGAGCACTTACATGCTGTCTATGAACTCTGTGAACAGCACAGGCGTGGTGCCAAACCAGTTCTATAACAGGTATGGCGTACGTTTCAATGGTACTACAGAGCTGAGCCGCAACATGTACTCAGGCATCAACGTAAACTACATCAACACCTACAGCCGTGCAGAGCAGGGTGGCCTGGGCGCTGGTAGCGTAATGAACAGCGTTATCAATACTCCACGCGACATTCCACTGTGGGAGCTTTCTGACCTGGACAACAAATACTACTCTCAGCAGTACTACGACACATCTGGCACTGAGCGCTACGGCAACTACAACGGATCTTTCCAGAACCCATACTGGATAGCTAAGAAGTATGACAACCGCAACAAGAGCGACAGGGTTCTGGGCGACTGGCGCCTGGGCTGGAAGAAGAACGACTGGCACGTGTTTAACCGCCTGGGTGTAGACGCAAGCTCTGACCGCAGCACGTACAACATGCCACAGTACAACACTGCAGGCATCGACCCGCTTTACTCTGCCGCTCCGGGCTTCGCATCGGCAGGTGGCTACACACAGAGCACCTACAACGGTATGCGCCTGTACAACGACTTCATTGTTAACTACACTACAGAGCTTTCAAACAACTTCGGTGTTAACGCATTCGTAGGTCACAACATGACTTTCCAGCGCGATGAAACACTGGCTGGGGTTATAGACCCTGCTAACGGCGGCCTGGTATTGCCAAACTGGTATAATCTGCAGAATAATGCCGGCCCGGTAACAGGATATAATAATAAAGTTGACCGCCGCAGCGTAGGCCTCTTTGGTAACGTAGACTTCAACTACCGCAGGGAGCTGTTCCTGGGCATTGCAATGCGCAATGACTGGTCTTCTACACTGGCACGTGGCACACAGTCTTACCTGTTCCCGGCTGTCAACGGTTCATGGGTGTTCTCTGAGCGTCTGAATGGCTCACACTTCAAAGAGCATGTAATGAACTACGGTAAGATCCGTATGGCAGCAGGTGGTGCAGGCAACGACGCTATCTCTTATGCAAATAATGATGCAGGCTACATGCGCGGTGCATTCAGCAGCACATACGGCTCAGCAACATACGGTGGTGTTAACGCATACCAGGTAGGCCGCATCTATGGCGACCCATCTCTGAGGCCGGAGCGCACGCGCAACTTTGAAGTAGGTACAGACCTCTCCTTCCTGCGCGACCGCATCAATGCATCATTCACTTACTACAGGGCATACACGTCTAACGTAATTGCACCATCTCCGGTACCTACATCTACTGGTTATGATTATCGCTACATCAACGTAGGCGATGTATCTAATAATGGTGTGGAGCTGGCTATCAAGGGAACTCCGATATCAACACGCTACGGACTTCGCTGGGACCTGTTTGCTACTTACACGCACAACAAGAATACAGTTGCAAGGCTTGACCAGAGTGTAGACCACATAGTACTCGGCGGTTTCAACGGTATGCAGATCGTAGCTAAGGAAGGAATGCCACTGGGCACTTTCTACGCGGCAGACATCGCTTACTGGCAGAACCCGGCAGACGGCTCTTGGCACGCAGTGGTAGACCAGCAGACCGGCCTGCCTGTGCCTACACAGACGGCAGTGTACAAAGGTTCTTACCAGCCTAAGTTTATCGCATCATGGGGAACTGACGTTACCTACAAGGGTCTGAAACTGCACGCACTGTTCTATACGAAGCAGGGTGGCCAGTACTATAGCCAGACAAAGATGAGCATGGACGCAAACGGTACTTCTGAGGCTACTACTACTAACGGCCGCAACGCCTATGTATGGGAAAACTCAGTGTACCTGGTTCCGGGCACAAACATCTACCTGCCTAACACTACCAAGGCTTCAGCTTATGACTACTACACAGCACAGCAGCAATTGTATCCTGCACAGGGCCTGGTTAACTCCAGCTTCGTGAGGCTGCAGGAACTGTCACTGTCTTACAAGATACCTCAGCGATTCTACGAGCGCAGCCCATTCGGCGCGCTGGAAGCTGGTGTGTTTGGCAACAACCTGCTGCTGTGGACAGCTAACAGCAATAAGTTTGACGACCCTGACGCAACATCTGCAGGTGCACTCGGAAATGGTCAAGGATTTAACTACATGGCGCGCCCTACTACGCGTAACTATGGTGCATTCATCAAGGTTAACTTCTAAACATTTAAAAGCTTAAACAGTCTATTATGTCAATCAAGAATAAAATATTAGTTACGGCGGCAGCAGGTTTGGCTTTAGGTGTTTCTTCCTGTAAAAAATACCTCGACGTAAATACAAATCCTAATGTAGCTCAGCAGGCTACGGTGCAAACGGTGCTGCCTGCAGCGCAATTGTACCTGGGCTCTGCAATGGGTACTGAAATGCAGATAAACGGCGCCATCTGGTCTCAGCAGTGGACACAGGCTCCGGGCGGCACCCAGTACAAAGCACTGGAGCAGTTTGCACCTACACAGGAGTTTTACAACGCTAGCTGGAAAAATCTCTACGCGGCGGGTCAGAACTTCTACCAGGTATATAACATGGCCGACTCGCAGCACAAATCATCTTACAAAGCTATCTCCATGCTGATGCGTGCATACGCATTCCAGGCAGCGACTGATGGCTGGGGTGATGTGCCATTCAGCGAGGCGCTCCGCGGCAGCGATAGCAAAACCTATGCACTGAACCCGCACTTCGATGCGCAGCGCGATGTGTACATGGGCATACTGGACATGATCGATTCGGCATCTCGCCTGATATCTACTGCAGATGCGTCGCACCCGGGTGCTGATGATATCATCTACGGTGGCGACATGAGCAAGTGGCAGAAGTTTGCCAACACACTGAAACTGCGTGTGCTTACCCGCATGTCTGGTGTAGACCCGCTTTATGCCCGTCCAAGGATAGATACTCTCTTCCGTCGCAACCTGCCATTCCTTGGCGAGGGCGATGACGCGGTTATCAATTACAACACAGGTATGGCAGGTAGCCATCCGCTATATACTGAGCTGTCTGCACAGCCAATGCACGGAACGCCACAGCTTGCTGCCAGCAAAACACTGGTTGACGAGATGAACGGCAACAACGACCCGCGTGCGGCAGTATTCTTCACTTCGCTGCCTGCTTATGGCGTAGCCGGTGTGAAGCAGAGTGAGTATGACATCGAAACACCTTCTAACACCTACTCAATGCCATCAATGTATGTAGGTGCCGGTGCCGGTAATGCACCCGTGGTTCTTCTCTCTTCTTGGGAGAGCTACTTCCTGCAGGCAGAGGCTTTTGCACGTGGCATAACTACCGGCGACGATATGGATGCATTCTTCAAAGGCATCCACGCAAACTTCGCATTTTACGGAAAGGCGCTCGTGGCTACCGGAGCTACTACTGCCAGCGCGGCCTATACAAATTATGTAACGGGTGTGTCTCCATCACCTGCCGGCTACTGGGCTTCTTATCCATCGGGCGGCACAGTAGAGGAGAAAGTTAGGCACATCATTACGCAGAAATACTTCTCTATGGCAGGCAACCAGGGCTTTGAGGCATGGACAGAATGGCGCCGCACAGGCTACCCTGATTTCCTGATAGACCCACGCAACAGCCTTATAGGTAAGGAAAAGCCGGCGCGCTTCCTGTATCCTGCAAGCGAGCTGAACAATGCAAACTTCCCTGGTCTGGCGGCTGTGACACAACTGGTATGGTGGGATAAACTTTAATAAAACTGACCTGAAAAAAGACAGATAATGAAGAAATTATTGATATTGACGGTTGTAGCGGCAGTTGCATTTGGTGCCTGCAAGAAAAACCAGGGAACGGTGTCTACACTGCACAACTATTCTACTCCTACGCTTGTTGTCACTTCAGGCGACTATTACAGCATTCCTGTAAATGGCGCATTACCGGTTATTACTGCCACTGCTTACGATTCGTTCTACAACGAAGAGGCTACAGTGGTTTATGACCAGAGCGAACTGGATAATACTACAGAAGGTGTGTACCCTGTTGTGGCCAGCGCCCGCAATAAGTATGGTATGACATCAAAGCACACACTCTATGTGGCGGTGACAAATGTGACCGGTGTAGACCTTTCAGGAACATATTACCGCACAGAAACCAGCGACACGGTAAGTGTTAGTACGCTGGCAAATGGCCTGTATCGCATATCAGACGCTGTGGCAAACGGAGCATCAGATACGTTGCACCGCACTCCGGCATACTTTGTACATACCTCTACCGACAAGTTGCTGATGCCTGTACAGAGCACTAGCTACGGACCGGTATCAGCGTCGGAAGGAATGGTTTCGATTTCTACATCCACGTCATTTTCTTATATCCTGCATAACAATATGCTGGCCCCGGTTACACGTACATTCCATAAAATGTAGGCTAGCCGATAAAAACAGATTGAAGATTCCCGCCCCACGGCGGGAATCTTTGTTTTGGGGTCTCTATAGCGCGATTTAGACACACCTCGGCACCGCGCTGATGCCCGACAGGGCATCCCTGTTCATAGCACGGCGTGTTTCGAATCTTCCGAATTTGGAATTGTGGCGCTCTGGCGAAGAGGATTACCATTGCCAAATAGCCCACCGACCTCCCGGCATTGTCCGGGATCGGGCACGTGCTTAATAGCATTCCCCCACAATAACAGCGTAGGGCTAACCCTTTGGCCTGCGAGTCCCGAACGCTTTCGGGAGCCAAAGGGCGGCGCTTTCTTTTTGGTACTTTTTCTTTTCGCTGTTGAACTTTTTCATGAGCACCCTTGAAGAAATCAAGACAAGCGAATAAAAGAAAAAGTACGCAGCGGATGGAATCTCTTGCAGGGATAAAGCGTGGATGTCGTAACACTGAAAACACTATTTTTTTCCCGTTACCTTTGCACTCTCAAATACTGAATATGGACAATAAAAATTACAAGCTCGATACGAAACTGATACACGCAGGTGTGGAACCGGACCCAACTACCGGTGCCATCATGACACCTATCTACCAGACATCTACCTACGTTCAGGCAGCCCCTGGCGACCATAAAGGTTACGAATATGCCCGCACGCAGAACCCTACGCGTACCGTGCTGCAGAACGCACTCGCAGCTATAGAAAATGGTAAATACGGTTTGTGCTTTGGCAGCGGCATGGCGGCGACTGATGCGGTGATAAAACTGCTGCAGCCGGGTGACGAGGTAATAGTATCCAACGATCTGTATGGTGGCACCTACCGCATCATGACGAAGGTGTTCGCGGCTTATGGTATCAAGTTTCACTTCATAGGCATGCACAATGCGCAGGACATCAATTCACACATCAACGGCAATACGAAGATGATATGGATTGAGACGCCAACCAACCCTATGCTGAATGTGATAGACATAGCAGCATGTGCTGAAATAGCTAAGAAGAACAACCTGCTGCTGGTGTGCGACAACACATTCGCATCGCCCTACCTGCAGACCCCGCTGGACCTCGGTGCCGACTTAGTGCTACACTCCGCTACTAAATACCTGGGCGGCCACTCAGACGTGGTGCATGGCGCGCTGGTAATGAACGACAGCGGCTTGGAGGAGCGCTTGCGCTTCATACAGAATAGCTGTGGCGCTGTGCCAGGTCCGCACGACTGCTGGCTTGTGCTGCGCGGAATAAAGACACTGCACGTACGCATGCAGCGTCACTGTGAGAACGGTGCAGCTATAGCGCACTTCCTGAAGGCACACCCCAAGGTGGGTAAGGTGATATGGACAGGTTTCGAAGACCATCCGAATCATGATGTAGCTAAGAAGCAGATGCGCGGCTTTGGCGGTATGATCTCCTTTACGCTGAAGGATGACAACATAGAAGCAGCCATGGAAGTGCTGAAGAAAACAAAACTCTTCTCCCTTGCAGAATCACTGGGCGGAGTAGAGTCGCTGATAGGCCACCCCGCCACAATGACCCACGCCTCCATCCCCCGCGAAGAGCGCATCAAGAACGGCCTCGTAGACTCACTCATAAGGCTGAGTGTGGGTATTGAAGATATTGAGGATTTGAAGCAAGATTTGGCGAATGCTATAGGGTAGTGATTGCCAGACATAAGGGCGCAAGGCGTGTGATGTGTAGGTAATAAGAAAGTTTGGAGCCCCGCGATTTGCGGGGCTTCGCTTTTTAGTTCCTCTCCACCCACGCCCCATTATCCTTTAGCAGGGTTATGAGCTCATCCACGGCAGTTTCGCTGGGCACGTTGCGCTTCACTACTTCCTTGCCCTTGTACAGGGTTATCTTGCCGGAGCCACTGCCCACGTAGCCAAAGTCGGCATCGGCCATTTCGCCCGGGCCATTTACAATGCAGCCCATTATGGCGATCTTCACGCCCTTCAGGTGGTGCGTAGCTGAGCGTATTTTGGCAGTCGTCTCCTGCAGGTCAAAGAGGGTGCGGCCGCAACTGGGGCAGCTTATGTACTCTGTCTTGCTGATGCGGGTACGTGTTGCCTGCAGTATGGAGAAGGCGGTATTGTTCAGGAACTGGTCCAGGCTCTTTACCGGTAGGTAGGTACGGCCTGTCGTCTGAATGTTTTTCAGTGGAGTGCCGCTGTATATCATTATACCGTCGCCCATGCCATCCAGCAGCAGTCCGCCGCAGTCGGTAGCATAGCTGATGAGTTGTTTGTCTACAGTAGGCGAGAGGGTCTCTACGCTGATGATAACAGGGTTCTTTATTTGCTTGTGCTGTAGTAGCGTAATGAATGCGCGGATAGGCTTCAGCGTGTTGGTGCTGATGGCAGAAACAATAAGCACCGCGCTGGGATTATCGGCCAGGCGAGCAAATAGGTTCTCATAATTCTCCTGCTTCCAGCCAATGAACACGCGTACAAAGTGTGTTGTAGCAGGTATTTGTTTCGCTTTGAGATATTCGGCCACTGTGAAAACGGGCAGGTACGATGATCTGTTTTTAACGAGGTTCCATGCCGGGTAGTCGAGCATGATCCGTAGCGTGCCGGGTAATGCAAAAACCGGAACAATGTAGCCGGTGTAGAGGTAGTCAGTAGCCGCATCACCTATCGTCCATTTGTCCGTAGCCGCATCGTAATGATACCCCAGGGCTTCCAGGCTTTCAGGCGTATGGCCAGTGTCTGTAGGCGGGCAAAAGGTGATTACAACCGGTACATTGTTGCCACCGATATTATCCACCGCATTTGATACCCTGCGTTTATACTCAAAAGGATTGTAAGGCAGGCGGTCCTGCAGTGGCTCTGTAGCGCATTCCTTTTTGGGTGGGTAGCGGGAAACGATGTCTTTACAAACAGGTATTTCGAACTCCGGATCTTCCGTCAGCGATACGCGAATGGTATCACCAATGCCGTCTTCCAGCAGGGTGCCGATTCCTATGGCGCTCTTGATGCGGCCATCTTCTCCATCGCCTGCTTCAGTTACACCCAGGTGCAGCGGGTAGCACTCGCCAAATTCGTCCTGCATCTGCTTCACCAGCAGGCGATAGGCTTGCACCATCACCTGTGGGTTACTGCTCTTCATGCTCAGTATGATCTGGTGGTAGTCTTCGTCGCGTGCAATGCGCAGGAATTCCATTGCGCTCTCCACCATGCCAATGGGTGTATCACCATATCGGCTCATGATGCGGTCGCTGAGGGAGCCATGATTGGTGCCAATGCGCATAGCAGTGCCATGCTCGCGGCAAATGCGTACAAGTGGGGTGAAACGCTCGCGGATACGGTCTACCTCAGCGGCATACTGTGCATCGGTATATTCAAGAACGTCAAACTTCTTTTTGTCTATGTAGTTGCCGGGGTTTACGCGTACCTTTTCCACTATGCGGGCCGCAATTTCTGCAGCGTTGGGGGTGAAGTGTATGTCTGCAACGAGCGGTGTGTCATAGCCACGACGGCGCACCTCGTTTTTTATAGCAAGCAGGTTTTCTGCTTCCTTCTTGCTGGGGGCTGTTATGCGCACCAGTTCGGCACCAGCCTCTATGCATCTTATGGTCTGGGCCACGGTGGCTTCCGTGTCCATGGTGTCGGTGGTGGTCATGGTTTGGATGCGGATGGGGTTTCCATTTCCTATTAGTAGTCCACCTACCCTTACTTCACGCGTAGGGAGGCGTTTGTACCGGCTTAGTGAGGAGCAATAGTATTCCAGCATAAGTGCGAAGTTAGCAGAACTGCGGATGAAGAAAAGGTAAAATGTGGAACATTACATCGTTAAAATTCATTTAATGTATTTACATTCGTAGTACACATTAAAACCAAACAAAAAATGAAAAAGAAATTAGTTCTTCTCCCTATTATCTGCGCGGCCATTTATTTTATCACCACAGGTCACTCAACCGGACCGGGTTTTTCCGGTATTGAGCGTACGGGTGCGTCAGGTACCGGTACGAACTGCGGTGGAAGTGGCTGTCACGTTTCTATTTTTCCAACCGGCATCGTCACCACGGTGAGCCTGCTCAGTGGCGGGTCGCCGGTAACAACTTACACCGCAGGCGGAAGTTATACTATTCGTGTAGCCGCCAACAATCCCACTGCCAGTAGCTGGCCTCGTTTTGGGTACCAGGTTTCTGCTTGTGCGGGTTCTACAAGTGTTGGCTCAATGGTTGCGCCGGTAGGTTCCCATACCATAACAGCATCCGGTATTAAGATATGCGAACATTTCAGTGGCTCTATCGGGTGCACCACGGGCACCGGAGGTATGGGTTCTACTTATGTAGTAGATGTGCCCTGGACGGCACCGGTTGCCGGAACAGGTACCATAACATTACGTGCCGTCGTAAATGCAGTTAACGGTACCGGCGGTACGGACGGAGACTATTCCATTGCCGGATCATCAACTGTTACCGAGGCATCAACGGCAGGGCCTACACCTATCACCGGAACACTCAGCTTATGTGTTGGCAGCACCACAACTTTAAGTAGCACACCGACTGGCGGCACATGGAGCAGTGGTAGCACTGGTATAGCAACTGTGGTATCTACAACGGGTGTAGTGACCGGCGCTGCTGCAGGTACAGCGAATATCACCTACACTACCGGAACCGGATCAGTATCTGCAACGGTAACTGTAAATGCCAACCCAGGTTCGATTACGGGTGCTCCGGCGGTTTGTCCGGGTGGCACCAACACTCTTACATGTACAACTCCTGGTGGCACCTGGAGCAGCAGCAGTGCAGCTACAGCCACAGTAGGATCATCCACCGGCGTAGTGTCGGGCGTGGCTGCGGGAACTACTACTATTTCTTACATCCTTTCTACAGGCTGCTACAGCACGTTCACCATGTCTGTAGATGCGGTGCCTGCAATAACCGGTACAAATACGGTGTGCGCAGGAGCAACAACAACACTATCGCATTCTATACCGGGTGGTACGTGGAGCAGTAGTACACCAACTGTGGGCACAGTAAGCACTGCAGGCGTTGTCGCGGGTATTGCTAATGGCACCACGACAATTTCTTATGTCTTTGGCACCAGTGGTTGCCGGGCCACAACCGTGGTGACCGTAATAGGCCACCCGGCGATTACGGGCCCTACCGTAGCATGTGTGGGTATAACCAAAACACTCAACGCCACGCCTGCCGGAGGCACATGGGCGAGCAGCGACATCACAAAAGCAACAGTCGGGTCCGGTACCGGAGTGGTGACAGGTGTGGCGATAGGCACTGTGACCATAAAGTACAAGGTGACGACTGCATGTGGCACAGATAGTGTTAGCTGGCCTATGAGTGTAGTGGCAGCATCTGTTTGTCCTACTTCGGTAGCCGGCTCACCTGAGCTGACCGAAGCGAGCCTGCAGGTATTCCCGAATCCAAACTCTGGCACTTTCAACATTCTGTACACCGACCCGCTGGCTGAGCGAGCTCATGTTACTGTGACCAATGTGCTGGGACTGAAGGTTGCAGAATTTGATTTGGCAGCAGGTAATAAGCAGGAGATGCTGCTGAACCAACCACCGGGTATCTACTACATCTTTGCCGATACGGAGCAGAGACGACACTCAGTGAAAATGCTCATTAAATAGTCATTCTGATACTATTGTTGATCTCCCCCAAAAAATGGGGGAGATTTTTTATGCCATTACAATTGAATAATTATTATTTTTATGGAAGTTCTTTGTGTGGCATGAGCGGAGCAGGATTTTTCTTCACCCCAAACATCTGAGTCATGAGGTCATTACTGAAAGTAGGTGTACAGGTTGCATTTGTGCTTGTTACCCTTTTGTGTCATCATCAATCTTTCGCAACGGCGTGGACCACAGCAGCCGCCGGGCCGGTAAACACACTGACCAACTGGACTGACGGTAGCGTCTCTCCATCAAGTTTCACAACGCCCGGAGATACATGGACTGTTGTCCATTCAATGACACTGCCTGCATCTGCCACGTGGACCATAGGCACCGCTGCCTCCACCGTGTCTACGCTCACATTTGGCACGGGCGGCACAATATCTATGTCCGGTGCCGGCAGTACATTCACTATCATTGTTCATGGCAACGTTGACTTCAGTGGAGGTACGCTAAGCCTGGGTGGTGCAGGCACTACCTGCAACTTCACTATCAACGGCAATGCTACAATGTCGGCGGGTGCAGCTAACTCTATAGCCAGTACTACGATACTGAATGTGAATGTGAACGGAAACTTTACGATGAGTGGCGGGAACATTGCAACATCAGGTGCCAGCAGCGACATAAACTGGAATACACACGGCAATTTCAGTATGACAGCCGGAACATTTACTGCGGGTGGTGCAGGTGCGGACATAGTGCACAACGTATACGGCAACTGCAGCTTCACAGGAACAGCAGCCATGCTGAGCACGGGTGCGGGCACTACGAGCACAGTGCACCTCGCATGGCCATCGGCCTCCGGCACTATGATGATAGAAAACGTCTCAACAGCAACATGGTCTGGCACGAACATATTTGTAGACGCAGGCTGCACTGCCCAACTATCAAACAACTTCAGTACCACAACAGGTGCAGCAGCATTTGGCATTACCGTCAATGGTACCCTCATTTGTCCGTCGTCTTACATTGTTAATGGCACGAGGAAATTCACGCTCAGCAGTCTTGCTACACTGGTTGTGGCCCATGCCGGAGGTGTGAACGGTGCGATAACGACGAGCGGCACCACTTCCTTTGCCACAGATGCAAACTATACGTTCAACGGAACAGTTCCGCAGGTGCCGGGTAGTTACATGCCGGTATCGCTGGTATCTCCGTCTAAGCTTACGGTGAGCAATGCCGCGGGAGTAACATTGTCAAGTTCTGTATCCACCACGGGCTCGCTTGTTTTTACTGCAGGCATTCTGAATACAGGGGCTTTTACCATGACTACGCCTGGAAGCGCCGGGGCTGTGAGTGGAGCGGGAGCAACATCCTACGTCAATGGCACGCTGATAAAGACAATTTCAGGATTGACGAGTGTGAACTACGAAGTGGGAGATGTAAACTATGCACCCATGCAGCTCACATTTACCGGGTCAGGTACCGGTGGCAGCATAGGCCTGAAGACTACAAATGGCCTGCATCCTTCGGTAGGAACGTCCGGCCTCACCAGCTCCAACATGGCCAATCACTACTGGACGATAACCACATATGGAGCATCAGGACCTACTACAATTACACCCGTAGCCACCTACAATGCAGCCGACATACTGGGCGGCAGTAACGCGGCCTTCCAGTCGCAGAAGTTTTCTTCAGCAGCGTGGTTGTCTGCACCTGTGGCGTCAGCCAATACCGTATCACCCTATACATCCCAGCCAGTCACCGGGATAGCGCTCGTATCCATAGCAGGCGACTATATTTTCGGTAACGTATTCTGTGGCACGGAGCCGATTACCGGCACTGCTACAGTGTGTGTAGGCAGCACCACATCACTGGCGTGTGCAACGCCCGGGGGCGCATGGACATCTACTACACCTACTGTAGCTACAATTTCTTCCGGCGGTGTCGTGACGGGTATTGCCGTGGGTACTTCTACTATTTCCTATACAGTATCAGGCTGCACGGTGACGCGGATTGTAACTGTTAGCGCTGCACCTGATGCCGGTACAATATCAGGTGTTACCTCTGCCTGCATTGGTATGACCACCAGTCTTAGCAGCAGTGTAAGCGGTGGCACATGGAGCAGCAGTACGCCGGGCGTGGGTACAGTGTCAACCACGGGAGTAGTAGCAGGTATTGCTGCAGGCACTACGGTAATATCCTACACTGTGACAAATGGTTGCGGCACTGCAACCGCCACGGTGACTGTGAATGTGGCAACAACGCTATTCGTGGCGCCTATTACCGGAGTGGATAGTGTATGCCCGGGATTTACGGATACACTGCATTGCGCAACCGGCGGTGGCGTGTGGACGTCAACGAATCCGTCGCTGGCCACGGTATCAGCTACAGGTGTTGTCACCGGTGTGGCCCCCGGATATGATACCATCGTTTATACCGTAACAAGCTCTTGTGGAACTGTAGCGGTTAAATTCAGAATCAAGGTACGCAACCCGGTTGGCTGCCCTGTGGGCGTGGGTGAAGTAGCACAGCTCCCGGATGGGATTACTGTATACCCCAATCCTAACAACGGAACATTTGTTATCAGGTATAGCGTGGATGGTGGTAACGCGCCGGCACACGTGGTCATTACCGATGTGATGGGTAGGGTGGTGCATGAGCAACAACTACGAACTAATACCGAAGAAGAGATAAGGCTAAACAGGCCGCCGGGTATTTATTTTGTAAATGCGGTAAGCGGCAATAGCAGGTACACAAAAAAGGTAATGGTAAGGTAAACCTCTCCCCGGCCCTCTCCAAAGGAGAGGGTGAGGTCGAATAAGTGCTGAATTATCATAAGAAAAGAGGAATGGCCGCTGCCATTCCTCTTTTTATCTGGAGTAAATTCATCAGTTATATCCAGCCGTTGGTGTGCAGCAGCTTGGCTATCTGCACAGCATTGGTAGCTGCACCTTTTCGCAGGTTGTCGGCAACTATCCAGCAATTAAGGGTATTGGGCTGTGAATAGTCGCGGCGAATGCGACCTACAAACACATCGTCCTTGCCTTCTGCGTGCAGTGGCATAGGGTATGCGTTCATGGCAGGGTTGTCAACTACAATAATTCCCGGCAACGGATCGAGCAAGGCTCGGATGTCATTCTCGTCAAATTCGCTGTGCATCTCGATATTTACGCTTTCGCTGTGCCCACCCGATACCGGTACGCGAACGGTAGTAGCGGTAACCCTGATATTGTCATCGCCCATTATCTTACATGTCTCCTGAGACATTTTCATTTCTTCCTTTGTATAACCATTGTCCTGGAATACATCAATGTGGGGAAGTACATTCATGTCTATACGGTGGGGATATACATTGTGTTCAGTGCTGCCCGCACGCTGGTCCATCATTTCTTTTACGGCTTTCTGTCCTGTGCCGCTCACTGACTGATACGTGCTGACGACTACGCGCTTGATGCCGTACTTTCTATGAATTGGGTCAAGCACCATCACCATTTGTATAGTAGAGCAGTTAGGATTGGCAATAATGAAGTCGTCTTTTGTGAGCGTGTGCCCGTTTACTTCAGGTACTACCAGCTTTATGCCTTCTTTCATTCGCCATGCAGATGAGTTGTCCACCACACGACAGCCAACCGCCGCAAACTTTGGAGCCAGCTCCAGCGATGTGCTGCCACCGGCCGAAAACAATGCGAGTGCCGGTTTCATAGCAATGGCAGTATCGGCTGAAACTACAGGGTACTTCTTACCCTTGTAGGTTACTTCCATACCCACAGATTTTTCCGATGCCACGGGAATGAGTTCCGTCAACGGGAAATTTCTTTCTTCAAGCACCTTCATCATGGTGCTGCCCACCAGCCCGGTGGCGCCTACTACTGCTACTTTCATGTTTTGGTTTGAATGAAGGGCAAAAGTAGGAAAAGTAGGTTTGGCGTATTGTGGGCGGTTGCAAACCGCCAACTTATGTGCGGCACGGATTGGCGGAACACACAGCTATGTGCCAAAACCGCGCCTGCAAAAAAGGTTCGAAACGCAATTATCCATATTGCAAAAAGTAGTTGATTATAATGCTATAAGCTTTCCTGATTTGCTAAATGCATGTACGTACATATATTTGCATCAGAATTCAACCAAACACGTAAAGAACAAACAATGAAAAAAGTAAAAATGATGTTTGCGGCAATAGCAATGCTGGCTGCAACGAGCGTAAACGCTCAATCGAAATGGAATGTGGATGCAAGCCACTCAAATGTAAAATTCTCTGTAAGCCACCTGGTGGTTTCTGAGGTAGAGGGTAGTTTCCGCAAGTTTGATGGTACAATAGATGCACCGACGGATGATTTCAATAATGCTTCTATCAATTTCACTGTTGACGTAGCAAGTATCAACACAGACAATGAAAAGCGTGATGAACATCTGAAAAGTGATGACTTCTTTAATGCAGAGAAGTATCCGAAGATGGTTTTCAAGAGCACATCTTTCAAGAAGGGTAAGGGTAACAACTATACACTGGAAGGTAACCTCACAATTCGCGACGTAACGAAAAAGGTAAAGTTCAATGTGACCTATGGCGGTACTGTAAAGGACCCATGGGGTAACACAAAGGCTGGCTTCAAGACTACTGCTACGATCAGCCGCAAAGAATTCGGCCTTAAGTGGAACACACTTACAGAAGCCGGTGGCGCTGTGGTAGGTGACGAAGTGACTATGATCCTGAAAATGGAATTCGGAAAAGCAAAATAACCATTGGAGAACAGACAGACGAGTTAAGATTAAAACAGGTGAATTAAGACCATTAGTTTTGTGTGATGGGTGAATAGAAAAGAGGCCGTCCTTTCGTGGACGGCCTCACTATTTTTGTGCTCTACGGTATCAGAGCGCATATCGTGTAACCGCGTAGGCGAGCGCTGCAAGTAAGAGGATGACAATCACGGCTATAACGAGTTGCAGAACATCGGGCTTAGACTGCCGCCTGCGGCGTTTCTTGCCTGTCAGTTGCCTGCGTAGCTTCTTGTCGAGCCTGGTTACAGATTGGCGTCGGTCTGCTGGCGGCATGGCCTTTAGCCCATCGATAGCGTCACTTTCCATTCCTTCTTCCGAAAGCAATAACTCTACTTCCCGCTGTTCTGCCGGAGATAGCTTGCCCTCAAGGTATGCCAGCAGCTTTTCTTCGCTGAGCCTGCCAGGATTACGGTCAAACGGTGGTATGTTATTAATTTCGCTCATCACTTCTGGCGCAACTTCTTTTCTAAGATCATTTTCAGGTTTCGTTTTCCGTTCTGTATGTAGCTCTTTACCTGCATAAAGGTATACCCGGTTGCAGTGATAATCTGTTCATAGCTCTGTTTCTGGAGGTAGAATCGTTTCAGTGCTGTTTGCTGCTCAGGATTCAGTTGCTCCAGTGCTTCTGAAAGCTGCTCAAGTGTGTGCTCTCGCTCCATTAAATCTTCACTTTCCGCTTCCTCTACCGCTATTGATGAGATGGCCTCGTCAGCAAGATGATAGTCTTTGTGGCGTAGCTGCTGAAAGCAATAGTTTCGCATAAGAATATATAGCCAGCCTTTGAAATTGTTGATGGGTTCCGGGGGCAGGCGGGTGAGGGTAGTTTCAAAAACATGCTGTACTGCGTCTTCGGCCTGGTCCCGGTCTTTTAGGTACTTATAGGCAACGCCCAGTAAGAGGGCCGTGTAGCGTTGCAAAACAAGTCCAAGCCAATGATTGTTGCCATCCCGCCGATAAGCGGCGAGCAGTTCTTCATCTGTGAGGTTGCTATGTTGGGTGGCGCGTGACAAAAGTGTTATGAAGATACGGTGTTAGTGTTTTGTCGTAGTAATAAGACGCATTTGGGCGAGTTTTCCATAAAGGCAAACCGCAAAGGGCGCGAAGTAAGCGCAAAGTAGGCGCAAAGCACGGCGAGAACAGAAATCGGGAGGGTCACCCTAAGGGTTTGGATAAAGTCCACACAAAAGGTGGCAGATAACCACGACCCAGAAGCCGGAGCTACTGAGAAGGACCATCACAATGTATCTTTTTAACAAGGAGCCATCTTTAAGATGGGCGGAATGGATTATATTTGTAGTTTAAAAAAATACTATACATGTCTACAAACTCTTTCCAGGAGCATTTTGACAGCCTGATAGACAGGGACATTACCATAGAGCCCAAAGACTGGATGCCTGAAGACTATCGCAAGACGCTCATAAGGCAGATATCTCAGCATGCCCACAGCGAAATAATAGGTATGCTGCCAGAGGGCAACTGGATAACGCGTGCCCCATCACTGCGCCGCAAGGCAGTATTGCTGGCTAAGGTGCAGGATGAGGCTGGTCACGGTCTTTATTTGTACAGCGCTGCAGAAACACTGGGCATTAGCCGGGATGAGATGTACCAGCAGCTGCACACCGGTAAGGCTAAGTATTCTTCAATATTCAACTACCCTACACTGACGTGGGCAGATATGGGTGCGATAGGCTGGCTGGTAGATGGTGCTGCCATTATGAACCAGGTGCCGCTGTGCCGCACATCTTACGGTCCGTATGCGCGTGCGATGGTGCGCGTGTGTAAGGAGGAGAGCTTTCACCAGCGTCAGGGTTTTGAGATAATGCTGACGTTGTCTAAGGGTACGGAAGTGCAGCGCAAGCTGGCCCAGGATGCCTTTAACCGCTGGTGGTGGCCATCGCTGATGATGTTTGGGCCGCCGGATGCGGAGAGCCCGAACACAGAGCAGAGTGTGAGGTGGAAGATAAAACGCTTTACGAATGACGAACTGCGCCAGAAATTTGTAGACGTGACGGTGGAGCAGGCTAAGGTATTAGGCCTGGATATGCCGGATGCTGACATTAAGTGGAACGAAGAGCGCGGACATTACGACTTTGGCAAGATAAACTGGGACGAATTCTGGAACGTGGTAAAAGGAAACGGACCGTGCAACAAGCAACGCCTGGATGCGCGTAAGAAGGCATGGGAAGAAGGACAGTGGGTGCGCGATGCGGCTATGGCACATGCTGAGAAGCGGAAGGCGCGGAAGAAAGCTGCGTAACCCCCGACCCCTAAAGGGGAGACGACCCCCGACCCCTAAAGGGGAGATGTTTATTAGTAAAAGGAAATTGAAATGGATAATAGCAATAAAAGAGAATGGCCTCTGTGGGAGGTGTTCATTCGTAGTAAGGCAGGGCTGGACCACAAACATGCGGGTAGCCTGCATGCAGCCGATGCACAGATGGCGATAGAAAATGCACGTGATGTGTATACACGACGCATGGAGGGAGTGAGTATATGGGTGGTAGAGAGCAAGAACATTCATGCTTCAGACCCAGGTGAATCGGCGTCGATGTACGAACCAGCGATGGATAAGATCTACCGTCACCCGACGTTCTACGATTTGCCTGATGAAGTAAAATACATGTAACCTTTTGGGGAATTAGGAATTGGGGATTGGGAATTAGGATCGGTTTTTAAGGAATTCGGAATTGGTAATTTGGAATTGAGATTGTTTCCTGCTCATTTTATTTGTTGGAATTCAATAGTTACAATATGGAGCAAGATGGTTTTTATCGAGGTTTCAAGGAACTTAAGTGCTGGCAGGAAGGACGAGAACTGAGAAAGTGTATTTCCGAATTGTCTAAAACTTTACCGGATTCTGAAAAGTACCTTTTGATTTCGCAAATGAACAGAGCGGCAAGGTCAATAACGGCTAACATTGCTGAGGGATATGGAAGGTTTACATACACTGAAACGAGACATTTTTTTATACAAGCAAGAGGTTCGGTCACAGAGCTAATGGACCATGTAACGGTAGCTGTGGACGAACATTATTTAACAGAAGAGATAGCCGGTACCATTGAAAAACAATGCGAGGCGGTGTTTAAACTCATTAATGGCTACATCGCATATTTAGATAAGTCGAAGAAGGAAAGGGCGCCTCAACACAATCCTAATTCCTAATTCCCAATTCCAAATTCCAAAAAAATGACATTAGCATATACGCTGCAACTTGCTGACGACGCACTGATAATTGGTCACCGACTGAGTGAGTGGTGTGGTCATGGCCCGATACTGGAGCAGGACATAGCGCTTACCAATACATCGCTTGACCACCTAGGCAGGGCGCGTAGCCTGTACCAATATGCAGCGGAGCAGTTTAATCAGTTGCCTGCCGACAAGAAAGAGTCATTCTTTACCTCCGTAGCCTTGATGCAAGTGGTAAAGGCGGGCAACGCAATTGATGAGGACGATATTGCATACCTGCGTGATGGCTGGGATTTCCGCAACCTTCAACTCGTGGAGCAACCTAACGGAGACTGGGCCCATACGGTAGCCCGCTCGTTTTTTTATGACTGCTTCAACTTCCTGTATTTTTCTGAACTGACAAAAAGCAGTGATTCAAAGCTGGCTGCGATAGCAGAAAAGTCGCTGAAGGAAGTAACCTATCACCTGCGCTGGAGCAGTGAATGGGTAGTGCGGCTGGGAGACGGGACGGACGAAAGTAATGCCCGCATGCAAGAGGGCATTAACGACATGTGGATGTTTACCGGTGAAATGTTCATGGCCAGCGAAGCAGATAAACACGCTGCGGCAGATGGCACAGGCGTTGATGTGACGCAGTTAAAGAGCCTCTGGGAGCAAAAAGTAGGTGAAATACTGGACGAGGCAACACTTACCAAGCCCACAGGTACCTGGATGCAACAGGGCGGACGCGAGGGCAGGCACACTGAACACCTGGGGTATATACTCGCTGAAATGCAGTTTATGCAGCGTACCTATCCGGGTATGGAATGGTAGGAGCGCGCACATGGAAAGGCAGCTCATTCATTGCATGGGCTATTTCCTGCTTCGCGCTGGTGTATGTCACTTTTAATCAATGCAAATGGAGGGACAAAAATGTTCTTGCCTGTGACGTAGCATATTACTACCTCTATCTTCCTTCTGTTTTAGTGTATGATGACCTGGGTAAGATGGAGTTCTATCCTGCCAAGGTGAAAGAATATCATATCAATTTTGAGCATCCCACCTATGAGCTTTACCCTCAGGAGACCGGACGGCTCACCAATAAATATGCAGTAGGCGTGGCTGTGTGCCAAATGCCTTTCTTTCTCACCGCTCATTGGTATTGCCTCTTAACACATAACTATCCTGCAGACGGGTTCTCGACACCCTATAAACTCAGTATGGTGCTGGCAACGCTGGGATGGGTAATGATAGGCCTCTTCGTTTTGCGCAAGCTACTGCTGCTTTACTACGGCGAGGCTGCTGCGGCAGTAACACTGCTGCTGATAGCTTTTGCAACCAACCTCTATTTCTATACGGTGGACAATGTGGGTATGTCTCATCCTTTTTCGTTTGCTCTATGTTCAATACTACTTTACGCAACGGCAAGAGCGTACAGAACCGAAAAGGCTAAGTATTTTCTGGTGGCTGGCGTAACACTGGGAATGCTGGTAATAGTGCGACCTGTGAACGGGCTAATGATATTGATACCGGCCCTTTGGCCTCTGGCGGCAGCGGCAGGTGGGAGAGCGCACTTTCTGCAGCGCAACAAATGGTCGATCATTTCTGCCACGATCTTATGCTCAGGAATATGTTTCCTGCAACTCGGGTACCTGAAATATACATCCGGCAACTGGTTCCATTTTTCTTACCAGGAAGAGGGATTTACCTTTCCGTACTCTGAGGTATGGGGAGGTCTTTTCAGTTACAGAAAGGGATGGTTTGTGTATACACCCCTGGCATTCCTGATGATAGCAGGGCTGGTGCCCATGTGGAAGCGGAACAGGGGTTTGGTGGTGCTGATACTGCTGTTTCTTGTCGTTTTCTGGTATGTGATATTTGCCTGGCATGAGTGGTGGTATGGCGCCAGTTTCGGGTCGCGGCCTATGGTGGATGTGTATGCGCTGCTGGCGTTGCCGTTGGCCGAGCTGGTGCAGTACATATTGAGACGAGGAAGCAAACTGAAGGCCATAGCGGCGACTTTAGGGGCTTGCCTCGTGATATTGAATGTGTTTCAGTCTTACCAGCTGATGAACGAAGTGACGAGGTGGGATAATACTACGCGTGCCTTCTACTGGCGGTCTTTCGGAAAAATGAACCTTACGGAAGCCGACAAGAAACTCTGATCAATACTTCCTGTCGATAACGTAGTCTACCAGCTCCTTCATTGCCGACATGGCAGGGCTCTCCGGGAAGGTATCGAGAATATCCAGTGCGTCCTTTTTGTATTCCAGCATTTTGTTGTGCGCGTACTGGATGCCGCCCGACTTTTGCACGTAGTCAATTACTTCATTTACTTTGTCGCGGTCGGTACTATTATTCTTTACGATGTAGATGACACGGCTTTTGTCTGCCCGGCTTGCATTGTTCAGCGCAAAGATGAGGGGGAGGGTCATCTTTTTCTCTTTGATGTCTATCCCGGTAGGCTTGCCTATGTTGTCCTGGCCATAGTCGAAAAGGTCATCCTTGATCTGGAAAGCGATACCCACTTTCTCGCCGAAGAGGCGGAATTTTTCAGCAGTGGCCTCGTCAGTGGTTGCGGAATACGCCCCGGACGCACATGCCGCTGCCAGCAGAGAGGCGGTCTTGGCACGTATGATATCGAAATAGACGCTTTCGTTAATATCGAGTTTGCGTGCTTTTTCCATCTGCATCAGTTCGCCCTCGCTCATTTCCTTCACTGCACGGCTTGTGATCTGCAGGATCTTGTAGTCGCCATTGTCTATAGATAGCAAAAGCCCCTTTGATAACAGGTAGTCGCCTACCAGCACCGCAATTTTGTTCTTCCAGAGTGCGTTAATAGAGAAGAAGTTGCGGCGTTTCATGGAGTTGTCTACGACGTCGTCGTGAACGAGGGTGGCGGTGTGTAGCAGTTCTATGAGGGACGCTGCGCGGTAGGTGCTCTCGTTAATGTCGCCTGCGATCTTTGCGGACAGAAAAACGAACATGGGGCGCATTTGCTTCCCCTTCCGCTTAATGATGAACTTCATTATGCGGTCGAGGAGCTGGTTGGAGCCCTTAACACTATCTGAAAACTTCTTTTCAAATAGCGATAACTCCGTTCCTATTACGTTTTGTACCTGTTTCATGTAGCTACAGCGAACAGGGTGTAAAAGTCGAAATAAGAATCTGATTTACCGCATATTTTTTCGTGTTTGGAGTGATGTATAATAAATCTGTAAAATGCGCTGCGATCGAGTATCTGGTTTGTTTTTTGGGGCGTCGGTCTATACCTTTGTTAACTATGCCACATTTTACATAAATGTGCATATAAATTCGTGCTTATGCTCGTAAGGAAGTTATTATTGCTATCAGGAATTGCTGTGCTTGCTGTATCTACTGTTTCTGCCCAGGCGAAGAAAGGGAAGAAGGGTAAAGATGAGGAGAACACGGAAGCTGAGGCAAAGCCGGCAGCGGCGCCATCGTCAAAACCGACGGGTCTGCAGTGGGCAAACAGGGACATGACCTATCATGGCCAGAACTATGACATACTGGATTCGGCATACTATGGCAAGGGAAAACCGCAAAAGCAGTTTCACCGCTACCTGGATCACCAGGAGGCGTTCCCTCCGAGGCCAAGAAACCAGATTGAAGTAGGCGTAGGCGGCGGCTTGTATAATGTGTTTGGTGACATTCCTACGGTGATGCTGTGGCAAAAAGGCGGTGGCGGTGTGAACATAAATGTTCGTAAGTCGCTGGGTTATATATTTTCAATGCGCGCGCAGTATATATATGGTGTGGCTAAGAACCTGGACCTGCAACCCACCACTGCATATGATAAGCCCTACCTCGAGTTTCACTATTCTCCCGCGCAGTTTGCAGGTGCAAGTGGTGCTGACTCAATGGTATACAGGTCTACCCGGATGGAGTCGTCCCAGTTTAACCTGGATCTGATGTTTAATGCGGGTAATATCAATTTCCATAAGGCCCGTAACAAGATGTCATTCTTTGGATACCTGGGATTGGGTATGCTGGGTTATAAGACACGCGTCAATGCAGTAAACGACCAATTTCTGCAGTACAATTTCAGGGGCATCACATTTAACCCCAACGATAAGGCAAGCGCGAAGAGGAAAAAGATACGTGAGAGGATGGACAAATCTTACGAAAGTATCGCAGCCAACGATGGTACAAAGACAATCCTGGATAAAAAGCATCGCGATTTTGCTCCCAGCATAGGCCTGGGCATGCAGTTTAAGATCAACAAACAATTTAACGTACAACTTGAGGACCGCTATACGTTCCCGATGGACCCATACCTGGACGGGACGCGCTATGGCGCTAACCTTGGGGGAACTGTAGTGAGCTCGGGCAGGACGTCTGATGCCATCAACTACTTCTCGGTAGGAGTGAACATGAACATTAAGAGCAAGAAAAGTGTGGAACCATTGTATTGGATAAACCCGCTGGACCATGCTTACAACGAACTTTCCTACCCTCGTCACATGATATTGCCCAATCCTGTGCTGCCTGACAAGGATGAGGACGGGGTAACAGACCAGTTTGACAAGTGTCCAAAAACACCGAAAGACCTGCCGGTGGACGCGCATGGTTGTCCGTTGGATACGGATGGCGACGGTGTGCCTGACTATAAGGATAAACAACTGATAACACCAACAGAGTGCCAACCGGTAGACGCTGATGGTGTGGGCAACTGCCCTTGTCCGGATGGCTGTAAGGAAATGGTGAGCAACAACAATGGCAAAACCAGTGACAAGAATCCGTGCGGCAACATCGGAGCCGGCACCCTGTTGTTTCCTGAAAAGTCTAACAAGATAAATAAGGGAATGGAGGCGCAACTGGCGACGCTGGCAGCGCAAATGCAGGCAAATCCACTATGTAAAGTTGTGATAATGGGCGGTGGCACAGGCAGCAAAGTGAAAGAGCAAAAGTCGTGGGAGCATGTAAATGCCGTGATAGAGCACATGAGCGAGAAGCACAGCATGGGCCGTGATAAGTTCATTTTTAAGTATGGCGAAGCCGGCGACGAGAACATTGTGACTTACCGCCCGGCAAACGTGGATGAGAACGGAGATTCGAACGTTCCGCCACCACACCCGGACATTCATTAACAGAGATAAAAGAAGGCTGCCAACGGGCAGCCTTTTTAATTTAGATACAGCGCACCAAATTGTTTTCCAGGTGTTTGGATATCTTACATATAAATTTTATCTTCGGTTTATTGCACGTTGAATTACCCACTGTGTAGGCTTCGTGTACTCATCCCATAGTTCGCTGCTTTTCAGAAATTAATTACTTACAAGGTGCATTATCAGCCGGTGCGCCGCAAATGAACGTGTGCGCGTATGTGTGCCACAATAAAGAGATTTTTCAGCAGGATATTGCTTCTGTTGGTAGTTATCGGGTTTGCAGTACCGGCATCAGCACAACTGAGCTGTCCGCCGAATATTGATTTTGAGGAAGGCACTACCAATCACTGGAATACCTACATAGGGAGCTGTTGCCCGATCACTACACCAACGATGACATCGACTCCGGTGACAGGCAGGCACACTGTAACTTCTGCCGCATCGGTGGACCCATATGGATTGTTTCCGGTAGTTGCGCCGGGATCCGGTTTACATTCGCTAAAGCTGGGCAACTCAAGCACCGGTGCCCAGGCTGAGAAGGTGCGATATTCTGTCCATGTGCCGTCAGGTAGTTCGAACTATGCGCTGTTTTACAGGTATGCTGTGGTGCTGCAGGACCCGAGCCATACGACGGCACAGCAGCCCAGATTTGAAGTAAATACCTATGACTCTGCAACCGGGAGTCCTATCCCATGCGCGGAGTATACTTACACATCGTCGTCATCCATGCCGGGTTTTGTTTTGTCGAGCCATATCTCGTCTACGCCCACGACTCCGATATACTTTAAGCCCTGGACCGATGCAAGCTTAAACCTTACCGGGCTAGCAGGGCACACCGTAATTGTAGACTTCGCTTCCGGCGATTGCTCGCTTGGTGGCCACTTCGGATATGGCTACCTGGATATGCAATGTTCGCTGTTTGCCATTGACGTTGCCCCATGCGACAGCGTAACACCAATTGCATTATCGGCTCCGGCGGGTTTTATGTCCTACAGTTGGGTGGACTCCGCTACAATGGCCTATTCCTACGGGACCACGCAAACAGTGACTGTGCCCTTCCCGACGACACTAACAACCTATGCGGTGATACTAACTCCGTATACGGGATATGGGTGCCCGGACACACTTTTTACACATGTAGATCCGTCTACGCTGACGTATTTGCCACCACCCAATGCCGGAACGATAACAGGTGATTCTATAGTTTGCGAAGCATCTACAATATCAGTTGTTGACACAGCGACAGGAGGCGTATGGAGCTGCGCCAGTGCAAATGCTACGGTGTGGGCAGGCGTAGTAACCGGTGTGTCAGCCGGCACCGCAACTATAAGCTATTCTGTAACGAACAGTTGCGGTACCGATGTTGCGACACACGTAGTTACAATTAATCCGCTGCCTGTGCCCGGAACGATCACCGGCACGACAACGATCTGCGCAGGAGACTCATCGCTGCTTGCAGACGCATCTCCGGGAGGGGTATGGAGTAGCGGTGGGGCAGCAGCCACAGTATCGTCCACGGGTATGACAACGGGCGTTAGCGCAGGTACTGCAGCCATCTCCTACTCGGTAACAAATTCATGTGGGACAGACCAGGCAATCGCCATCATGACCATAAATGGCGTGCCCGGCGCGATAAGTGGTAATGTGGCTACGTGCGCGGCAGGTACATTTACGCTTACCAACACGGTGCCTGGTGGTACATGGAGTTGTTCGCCATCCACCATAGCTACTATAAGTACTGCCGGAGTAGTGACAGGAGTGGCGCCCGGCACAGCCATAGTAACGTATACAACACCATGCGGTGCTCCTACGACTGTGGTTACTGTCAATCCGTCGCCGGGGCCAATTACGGGCAATATTCCATTGTGCCCGGGCGATACCAATACGCTACACAACACGCTTTCCGGAGGCATATGGACCAGCAGCGCGCCGGCGGTGGCGACCATAAATGCGGCGGGACGGGTGACAGCAGTGGCGCCGGGCACTACAATCGTATCATACACCACAGGCTGCCTCACTCAACTGAAAGTTGTGACCGTGAATGCGATTCCCGGTGTTATTGCCGGCAACCTCCCTGTATGCCCGGGTAGCACCCGTGCCTTAAGCAATTCTGCAACGGGCGGTACATGGTCTTGTAGTCCGTCGTCTATTGCAACTATTTCTTCCACAGGCGTGTTGACAGGTGTTTCCGGCGGCACCGCCAGTGTAACCTACACTGCGGCCTGTGGCACAGTATATGCAGTGGTGACAGTCAACGATCTGCCGGGAAGTATCTCCGGGAATGTACCCGTTTGCCCGGCGGCGAGCATTACACTCACCAACTCGTTGGCGGGTGGCGCATGGACAATATCTCCGACATCGGTTGCAACTATAACGTCAGGGGGAGTGGTGTCGGGAGTGGCGCCGGGTACCGCGACAGTGTCTTACACGACAACATGTAGCAGTGTGACTGCGGTGGTGACAGTAAGCCCGATGCCGGGAGCCATTACGGGTAATGTGCCTTTTTGCCCGGCCACAACTATTGCGCTTGGTAACTCAGTGACCGGCGGAACGTGGAGCTGCACACCTGCAACGATCGCGACAGTGGATGCGAGTGGAAATGTTTCAGGAGTGGCTTCGGGCACTGCGGTGGTTTCATACACCACGGGTTGTGCTGCGGTAGGCACGGTAGTAACGGTTCTGGCACTGCCCGGAGCCATTGCGGGGAATACGCCGTTGTGCCCGGCAACAACAATCACACTTTCAAATTCTCTTGTGGGCGGCACCTGGAGTTGTAGCCCTGCGACGGTAGCGACTATTAGTTCTGGTGGAGTAGTTACAGCGATAGCCGCAGGCACTGCTACCGTGAGCTATATGACTACCTGTGCCTCTGTGTCAACGGTAGTAACCGTCAATGCGCCTGCCGGTGCGATAACGGGTAATGCGCCGGCTTGTCCCGGCGCCTCAATTGTTCTTTCAAATTCTGTTGGCGGTGGTACGTGGTCGTGTAGTCCATTGTCTGTGGCGTCTGTGGATGCAAGCGGAAACGTAACCTGCATTTCGACCGGGACAGCTACAGTGTCTTATACCACTGCATGTGGTGCATCTGGGGTGGTGGTGACTGTGTTGCCCACGCCGGGAGCCATTGCAGGTAATGTGCCGGTGTGTCCTGCAGCGTCGATCGCTCTGTCTAATTCGCTGGCCAGCGGTGCGTGGAGCGTAGGCCCGGCGGGGGTTGCGACAATAAGTGCAGGTGGCACGCTAAGCGGTGTTGCGCCGGGTACTACTATTGTCACTTATGCTACAGGATGCGGTAGTGTATCTGCGACTGCGACGGTTACTGCATTACCCGGAGCTATTGCCGGACTATCGCCGGTGTGCCCGGGAGCCTCTGTATTGCTTACAAACAGCCTGGGCGGCGGAACCTGGAGTTGTTCACCCACATCTGTTGCGACAATAGACGCATCCGGCAATCTTTCGGGCGTGGCTGCAGGCACAGTGAACGTTACCTACACGACAACGTGCGGCACTGCAACGGGCGTGGGTACTGTGTTGCCGCTGCCGGGCGCGATTACGGGTAATGCTCCGATTTGCCCGGGCACGACAGCAGCACTCGGTAACGCACTTGCCGGTGGAACGTGGATAAGCGGCTCGCCGGGCATAGCAACTGTGAACACGGTAGGAGTTGTGACGGCCGTCGCACCGGGTACGGCCATAATATCATACACAACAACATGTCAAACGATTACCACAATATTCACTGTGAACCCGGTAGCGGGTGCGATAACAGGCGTGACACCGGTATGTCCAGGTAATTCCGTAATGTTATCCAATTCGCTTACAGGCGGCACATGGACTTGTTCGCCGGGAACAGTTGCAACCATAAGCGCTGCGGGACTTCTCACGGGCGTAGCAGCAGGCACAGCGACGGTATCTTACACCACTGCCTGCGGCAGCGTATCTGCAATAGTATCGGTTCATGCATTGCCCGGATCCATTTCGGGTGTTGCGCCGGTATGTCCCGGCAAAAGTCTCACACTTGGCAACAGTCTTGCGGGCGGCACATGGAGTAGTACTCCAACTTCAAGAGCGACTATATCGCCGGCCGGAACAGTGAGCGGTGTTGCACCCGGAACCGCCATCATTTCATATGCTACGACCTGTGCAAGTGTTGGTGCGGTAGTGACTGTTACGGGACTGCCCAGTGCTATAGCGGGGAATGCGCCTATGTGCCCTGGCAATACAAACACACTTACAGATACACTAGCTGGCGGAACGTGGAGCAGCAGTAATGCTGCGGTAGCTACCATAGGGGCCGGTGGGATAGTATCGGCTATATCTGCAGGTACGTCCATAATAACCTATACAACAACCTGTGCCGCTGCTTCTGTGGTGGTAACGGTAAATGCCTTGGCAGGGCCAATAACAGGCAACGCGCCGCTCTGTCCCGGAAATACGATGACATTGGCGAACAGCCTGGGCGGTGGTGCATGGACATGCAGCCCATCGTCTGTAGCTACTATAAGTGCGGCAGGTGTGGTAACGGCAGTTGGTGCAGGTACTGCTACGATCTCTTACAATACCGCATGCAGCGCACTTGCAGTAACCGTAACTGTAAACGGGCTGCCGGGGCCGATCACAGGTAATGTGCCGGTTTGTCCTGCCAGTACTATTACCCTTGGCAATACGCTCAGTGGCGGCACATGGACGTGCACGCCTGCGACCATTGCATCAGTTTCGCCGACCGGTGGGCTCTCGGGTATCACTACAGGAACGGCAGTAGTATCGTACCTGACCACATGTGCTAATGTTGGTGCGGTTGTTACGGTTCATCCTTTACCCGGACCTATTGCCGGAAGCATGCCGACATGCCCCGGCGCTACATACGCCGTTGCAAATTCGCTGGCAGGAGGCACCTGGAGCTGTAATCCATCATCGGTGGCTACTATCAGCAGCAGTGGTGTTGTGACCTCGGTAGGAGCCGGCCTGGCGGTTATTACCTATACACACATTTGCACGGCAGCGAATACGCTGGTGACTGTTCATGCCCTTGCGGGACCAATAACAGGTAATGCACCGATATGCCCGGTATACAGCCTGCCCCTTGGAAACTCTGTGCCGGGTGGTACGTGGACATGCACGCCATCGTCCGTTGCTACTATCAGTCCGGCAGGTATTCTTGTGTCTATTGCGCCGGGTACAGCCATAGTGAGTTATACAAGCATCTGCAACGCCGTATCGACGATAGCGACGGTGAGTGCTACTCCGCTTCCTGTTACCGGAAGCGTGCCGGTTTGTATGGGTGGCACAGTGAGTCTTAGTTGTGCGCTGCCGGGGGGCACATGGACCTGTTCTCCATCGTCGGTGGCAACGGTGAGTAGCACAGGGCTAGTGTCCAGTTTGTCTGCCGGAACTGCTGCGGTGGTCTATTCTACGTCGTGTGGGCCGTCTATGGCCATTGTTACGATCAATCCGTTACCCGGAGCTATAACCGGAAATGTGCCGATTTGTGCAGGTAGCACCATGACGCTGGGCAATGCTGTACCCGGTGGTACCTGGAGCGCTGCTGCTACTTCTGTAGCTCTTGTGGCACCTACCGGGGTTGTAACAGGAATGAGTGCGGGCACAGTAATGGTGACGTACACCACTACATGCGGAGCGGTCTATGCGATGGTTACAGTCAACGGGCTCCCGAGCCTGATAAGTGGTAATGCGCCTGTGTGTATTGGTAATACGATCGTGCTGGGAAATGCTGCGCCCGGTGGCACATGGACTTGCGCACCGTCATCAATTGCAACGATATCGTCAGCAGGTGTGCTGAGCGGAGTAGGTATAGGAACTGCAACGGTGTCTTATGTGACCGGGTGTGGCGCAACATTTGCAATTGCAACTGTGACACCACTTGTCAGCGCTGTGATGGGCAATGTGCCTGTGTGCCTGGGCAATAGCATAACGCTTACCAATGCAGCACCGGGCTTCTGGATAAGTGCGGACCCGACTGTAGCAAGCATTACATCAGTTACCGGCATACTCACGGCGGTCTCAGCAGGTACTGCGCTTATTAGTTTTTCAAGTCCGTGCGGCATAGTAACAACTATCGCTACTGTAAATCCATTACCAGGACCAAATACAGGAAGCACGCCCATGTGTGTGGGGAACAGTTGCACACTCTCCAATGCAATGGCTGGCGGTACATGGGTGAGTCTTAACCCTTCCGTGGCGACAGTAGATAGTGTGACCGGCATAGTGACAGGTGTTGGTGCAGGGACTGCGTTTGTTTCCTATACAGTATCTACCTGTAGCTCGCCGGTGACTGTGGTGACCGTGATGACCACTCCCGCGCCTATAGCCGGTAATGTGCCGGTGTGCAGTGGTTCGGGAATATCTCTTACCAATGCAACGGCGGGTGGAACGTGGAGCTGCTCGCCGACCATTGTGGCAACCATAACCAGCGCAGGCACAGTGTCTGGCGTAGCGGGTGGCACAGCCAGTGTCACGTACGCAATAGGTGCTTGCCGCACATGGACCGTGGTAACTGTGAACCAATCGCCCACCATTAGCGGCATTGTGCCCGTGAAGCCTGTCTGCACAGGTTCGCCGGGCTCGCTAACATTGTTAGGTCTGTTGCCAGGTGCGCCTTATGCGCTACACTATACGTTCTCATCGTCCGTGACAGTAGCCGATACGACGGATGCAACCGGGTCTATTGTTATACCCGGGCTAGTGCCAGGTGCCTATACATCTATTAGCGTTACAGACGCCCAGGGTTGCACATCGAACGTTATGTCCATAATGCTTACGGCAATAGGCATGCCCGCGGCTGCCATCGCGGCCGCTAATGAGCCATGCCAGGGAGACACATTACAGCTTTCAGCTTCGAGCCCAACGACGGGTGTTACCTGGCGCTGGGATGGTCCGTCAGGGTTCACAGCTACCACTGCACATGCACAGATATCTCCGGCGATGCCGTCGAACAGCGGCGTGTACTCGGTAGGTGTGACGATAGGGATCTGTACAGTGACGACGACGGTTGCTGCAATAGTACATGAGTCGCCTACGCCTGCTGCCACAAACGTGCTGAACCCAAGTGGCTGTAAGATCGCTGATGGTGCACTATTATTTTCCGGGATGGTAGCAGGCGCAGTCTATGACATAGGTTACTCATTCGGTGGAACAGTAACGTCTGTCTCCGGTACTGCTGATGCTGGTGGTGTTGTTTCGCTGTCAGGGCTTGCGCCCGGTACTTATACCAACGTAGTGATACGCTCAGCCTATGGATGTGTGTGCCAGGTACTAGGGCCATTCGTACTTGCATATCCCGGAGCGCCGCCACCGCCGGTACCGGTAGCAACCACCCCATGCGAAGGGCAGACACTGGAATTGAAGGCTACAGATGCGGTAGGGGCGGGAGAGTTTAACTGGCTATACCCGGATGGTGGCAGTGCAGCGGGAGCCACAGTGCTGCGTGAAAATGCCGAGACATCGGCGTCTGGTATCTATACAGTCACCTACACATTGCTGGATTGTGAAGCAAAGGCCAGCCTGCCGGTTACAGTTGTGGCGCGGCCGCACCTCGTGAATGTGACGGGATCCCAGACTATCGGGCTAGGTGCGTCTATAAGGTTGTATGCTGAGGGGGCTGATTCATGGCACTGGGCGCCTGATAGCTGGCTCGATGATGCACATTCGGCAACGCCACTTTCCACACCGCGCGAAACAGTAACCTATACCGTCACCGGCACTAATGGTGAGGGCTGCTATGACACTGCAAGTGTTACGATCACTGTAGAGGATATGGATGTGTACGTGCCTACGGCATTTACGCCGGATGGTGACGGGCGCAATGATGTGTTCCGGATACGAGGCATATCTGCAAAGCGTTTTGTGCAGCTGGCTATCTACAACAGGCCGGGCCAACGTATCTATTTCAATGATTCAGACCCGGATGCCGGATGGGATGGAACAGAGAAAGGCAGACCATGCGATATCGGCACTTATTTCTATTTCCTCGTGGTTCGTGAAGCCGATGGAACGCAAAGAGTGCTGAAAGGAGACATCACGCTGATACGATAACTATGCTATCCATGGTTGCAGGGCGTCCGCTATTTTGCGGTCGTTGCCCAGGCGTGGCACTTTGTTCTGCCCACCAAGCTTTCCGATGGACTTCATGTATTCTATGAAGGCATTTTTTTTCATCGGGGTTATTTTCAGCGGCTGCAGGATGTTACCGGCCATAAGGTCTTCATAGTAGATATTCTTTCCGCGTAAGTAGTTGTTCACTGTTGCCGAGAACTTTGTCATGTCTTCCGGCATAGTTTCAAATTCTACAAACCACTCATGATAGGGTAGTTCTCCTGTCACCTGTATTTTAGGTGCAATGGTAAATTCGGTTATGTGCACATTGTGCTCCTGTGCGGCCTTTTTCATGGCATATTCCACCTCTTCGCCAATCACATGCTCGCCGAATGCTGAGATGAAATGCTTCACTCTGCCAGTCACCACAAGCCTGTAGGGCTCTGTGCTTACAAAGCGGACGGTGTCGCCAATGCTGTATCCCCACAGGCCGGCATTGGTGCTGACCACGAGCGCATAATTCTCGCCCACTTTTACATCCGCAAGCGAAAGGCGGGTGGGGTTTTCGTTATGAATTTCTGCAGCGGGAACGAACTCATAGAATATGCCGGCGTCGGTGTTCAGTAGCAGCCCCTCGGTATCCTGCTTGTCCTGGAAGGCAAAAAAGCCTTCTGAAGCAGGGAAGGTTTCAATGAAAGCCACTTCTCCGCCCAGGCTTTCCATGAGCCTGGTTTTGTAGGGTTCAAAGTTTACGCCACCGTGCACTATAACCTGAAGTTTTGGGAAGAGCTCCTTTATTTTCTTGCCATCAGCCTTTGCAGATAGCCAGTCAAAATACATCTGCATCCATGGAGGTATACCGCTTATCAGCGTCATGTTTTCGCCAAAGGTCTCTTCTACAATTTTGCCCAGTTTTGTTTCCCAGTCCTCTATGCAGTTTGTTTCGTAAGATGGGAGCTGGTTTCCACGGAGGTAACGCGGTATGTAGTGGTTTACTATTCCGCTGAGCCGTCCGGTAGGTATGCCGCCCACACGTTCCAGCTCAGGAGAGCCGGAAAGAAATATCATCTTGCCATCGGCAAAGGCAGTGTTGCCGCTTTCTGCCATATAACAGAGAAGGGCATCGCGCGCGCCGGCAATATGGTTTGGTATCGATTCTTTGGTAATGGGTATATACTTGACGCCGCTCGTGGTGCCAGACGTTTTAGCGAAATAGATGGGTTTGCCTTTCCACAATATGTTTTGGCCTCCCTCTTTTATTTTGTTGATATAAGGGGTAAATGCTTCGTAGTCCCTGATGGGAACAGCCGCCTTGAAGTCTTCGTATGTCTTTACCTGGCCCAGGTTATGCTCTGCGCCAAAGGCTGTCTTGCTGCCATACTTCACCAGGTATTGTAGAATCTGTTGCTGATCAGCAACTGCGGTTGCCATTCCTTTTCGGACTTTTGAATGCACAATAGATGCATATGGTCGTGCGAGGAAAGATTTAATTTTCATCCGTCAAAGATTCGGGAATAAAGGTAATAATAAATTCCGCCGATGCCAGTATGCCTTGAGTGGAGCAAGAATGTAACTTGATTAGCGTTTAATTGTAACTTACGCGCTCAGCAACAACGGTGAGAAGATTTGAATATATAGGGCTGTTTTTCATAGCAGGTTTTCTGCTTATGATCGCGGCGCTGTATAATGGATACCCAATCGTTGATACGGGCACTACAGCCTTTGTGGAGCAGGCGGCCTACCCGCATTTCACCCCGGACTGTACCCCATTCTACGGTATTTTCATAAAGGTCACCAGCCTCGGATGGTCGCTTTGGTTTCCCGTGATGGTGCAGGCGCTACTACTCTCTGCTTTACTCATTCGTTACATCTATGTTTTGTTTGATCGGGGAGATTACCAGCCGCAGTTTAGCACTATGCTATGGCTCGTGGTAGTGGTTGTTTCACTTACCGGGGTCTCCTGGGTGGTATCGCAACTCATGGCAGATGTGTTTGCGCCTATATTATTACTGTCTGTATTGCTTCTGTTTTGCGATGAAAAAGCTAAAAGCCTGATCGTGCTGAGCTACAGCGCCTTTGCCCTGTTGGCAATTTCTATGCATTTCTCTCATTTTGCCGTGGCTTTGGGTTGCGGTATGTTGTTTGGTGTGCGTGCGTGGAAGGCGAAAGACGGGACTAAGCTACGCAGGAGTATGTGGCTGCTGGCTGCATGTGGCGCGTTCTGGCTGGTGATGTGCAGTGCCAATGCAGCTAAACATCATGGTTTTGTTTTTGCGAGAGGGAAGAATATTTTTCTTGTGAGCAGGCTTGCGGAAATGGGTGTGCTCAATGCTTTTTTGAACGACAAGTGTCCGAAGGGGGGATACAGGATGTGTGAGGCCGGGCAAAAGATACCAACGTCACAGACTGAATTTCTGGGATCTGGCGAGAGCCCTCTTTACCGCTTTGGTGGATGGGATAGCGGAGCGACAGAATATAGCCGTGTACTTACCGGTGTGTTCTCATCGCCTGTTTATGCGGGTATGTTTGCGCGAAAGGCAGCGGTGTCCGCTTTGCAGCAATTGGTTTTTGTGGTGCCACCGTCTGAGTTTCCTGCATATGGAAAGGAGTCGGAACCGTATAAGAAAGTAAAGAACTATTACAGCGATGAATCGCGGGAGTATGCCACATCCCAGCAGCAGCAAGGTCTGCTTGATGCATCGGTATTTAGTACGGTGTATTTACTCGTGATGTTATTGTCCTCCCTGTGGGTATATCTTCTTCCATATAGTGATGAGAAGGCAATGTGGCGAGGCATATACACCATCATATTCTCGTTCTTCGTGTTCAAGGCTATTATCGTAGGTGCGTTTGGCAGCGTGAGTCCACGGTTTCAATACAGGATAGCCTGGGTGCTGCCGGTCACCAATATTCTGTTGCTCATTAGTCAATACCGCAATTCTGAATTTCGCATCGTTATAAAAGCAAAGGAAGAATAATGACGGCAAAAAGGTCCATAGTACATGTATTGCTAACGGCACTGATGTTGCTGGTGGTAGCGCTGTATAACGGCTTTCCGCTAACGGAAAGTGATACCGGAGCCTACATTGAGTCTGGTGTACGTAACCTCATTCCCAAAGACCGTTCGCCTTTCTATGGCTGGTTCATTCGCTATACCAGTCTTTGGTCGTCTCTATGGTATACGGTTATTGCACAGTGTTTGCTTACCGCATGGCTTCTTCACAGGCTCATGCGTATGTTATTAGGCGATCGTACACATCGGGTCTACATGGCATTGTCAGCAACTTTGGTTGCATTTACATGCGTAGCCTGGGTTTGCGATTATCTTATGCCCGATGTTTTTGCAGCTACGCTGCTGCTCGGCATACTGCTCTTTATAGCAGATGAACATGCGACAGTCACATCCCGTATTACGTATGTACTCGTGATATTTCTTTCGGTTATCGTTCACAATTCACATTTCCTGATACTCTTGTTGTTTGCTTTGAGTATTGGTGGCTGGGCGCTGTTGCGCAAACGCAGGGAAGTGCTGGCGAAGGCGGGGGTATTGGTGTTATTGTCAGGTGCAGGCTGGACACTGATGTGTAGCGTTAATGCAGCTAATGGATATGGATTTGTGTATTCGCGGGGCACACATGTTTTTATGGTAACCAAGTTTGCAGAGACGGGTATACTAAGCCGTTACCTGGATGAGAACTGCGAGAAGAAAAATCTGCGGATATGCCAGTACAAAAACGATATCCCGGATTTTTCATGGGATTTTTTGTGGGGAGAGCAAAGTGCGCTGTATAAGGCGGGTGGCTGGGACAGCACGAAGACAGATTTTGATGTGATAATACATGATGTGCTCACGACTCCCCGGTATCTGCGCATGTTTGCACAAAAAGCGGCTATAAGCACTGCAAGACAATTGACACATGTACAAGCTCCGCGCAAAGCATCAGTTCAGGGGTTCTGGTCATCACCCATTCAGCGGATAGGTACTTTTTTTCCGGATGAACAGAACGAGGCAATGTTGTCAAGGCAATATCATGGTGAGCTAAGCAGCGGCGCAGGCAACCTTTTTTACATGCTGTTCTTCGTGACTACGTCGATGATCTTGTTGCAGCAGAGGCGAAAACTGGGCCAAGACCTGGTTTTAATTTATGGCATTGTGCTTTTGTTCTTTGTGGTAAATGCTTTTGTTACATCGGTTGGCTCAACGGTAATTTATCGGTTCCAGTATCGGGTATTTTGGGTGTTGCCGATGCTGAATGCGATAGCAATAGTGGGCATAATGGGGAAGAAGAATGGGGTGAAAGAGGAACAAAGGGAAATAAACTAAAAAATGTTTGATTGAAATAAAAAATTTGTCTTACCTTTGCGAAAATATTTTCAGGTATATCATGTTTGCAATAGTTAATATAGCGGGACAGCAGTTCAAGGTAAAGCAGAACGATGAATTGTTTGTACATCGTCTGGGCGGTAGCGCGGGCGATAAGATTGAATTGTCTGATGTGCTTATGGTAAGCAACGGCAGCAACGTAACAGTAGGTTCTTCCGCTAAGGTTCAGGCCGAAATTATAGACCATCTCAAGGGTGATAAGGTTATCGTCTTCAAAAAGAAGAGGAGGAAAGGCTATCAGAAAATGAACGGCCACCGTCAGAGCCTCACCAAAATAAAAATAAATGAGATCGCTTAATTGAAAAATTCATTAATTTTAAACTAGAAATAGTAATTAACCAGTAGAAAATGGCACACAAAAAAGGGGAAGGCAGCGTAAGGAACGGCCGTGACTCACACAGTAAAAGGCATGGAGTAAAGATATTCGGTGGTCAGCCGGCTATCTCTGGCAATATTATTGTTCGTCAGCGTGGTACTGTTTATCACCCTGGTAGCAATGTAGGCCTTGGTAAAGATTTTACCATATTTGCGCTGGCAGATGGAGTTGTAGAATTCCGCAAGACACGCAATAAGACATTAGTATCAGTAAATGCTGTAAGTTAATTGAGTCGCCGAGGTCTAACCCCCTACGGCGATTTTTCTTTATAACGTTTTTTGTTTAACCCTTAAATTCACAGTTATGGCAACAGCAAAAAAAGCGCCAGCAAAAAAGGCAGCTCCTGCGAAGAAAGCAGCAGCTCCAAAAAAAGCAGCTCCTGCTAAGAAGGCAGCAGCTCCAAAGAAAGCAGCACCTGCTAAAAAAGCAGCACCTGCAAAAAAAGCGGCAGCTCCTAAGAAGGCAGCTCCAGCTAAGAAAGCAGCAGCTCCTAAAAAGGCGGCAGCTCCGAAAAAAGCAGCAGCTCCTAAGAAAGTTGCTGTTAAGAAGAACGCTGCTCCTAAGAAGACAGCCGCTAAGAAGAAATAAGATTATTTTTAGCGATCTTAAAAAGAGGTTGTTTAATCACAACCTCTTTTTTTGTGCCCATAAGTGAGCACACTCTCTACAATGCTACATGTTCTGACCGAACAGTATCGCCCCTGAACAGACTACCCTTTTGGTCGAAATCTATCGGATCATCTGTTGTGTAATACCTGGTGATGCCATTTCTTGAAATCAGCGATTCCATTTCCTGATGCCGTTCCAGGTAATCGGCGAGGCTATTGGCAACGATATGTCCTTGTGAAATGACCTCAATGCCGGCTGGTAAGAATTTCCTGATGCGCGCCTCCACCAGGGGGTAATGCGTACATGCAAGTAAGATGGTATCGATATCAGCGCATTGAGCCAGCAGGGCATCGACATATTTCTTTACAAAGTAGTCGGCACCCGCAGATTCATGTTCACCATTTTCTATGAGTGGCACCAACATAGGGCAAGCTTGCTGGTAGACGGTTATATCAGGGAAAAAGTGGCCTATTTCTATTCTATATGAGTCGGAACTTATCGTACCCGTAGTACCCATTATTCCCACCTTTTTGCTTCGGGTATATTTTCCTATCACCTCGGCAGTAGGGCGGATAACACCTAATACCCTGTTTGCCGGTGCGATAAAGGGCAGATCTTTTTGCTGAATGGTTCGCAAAGCTTTTGCGGATGCGGTGTTACATGCCAGGATGACCAACGGGCAACCCTGGGCGAAGAACCACTTGACGCATTGGAGCGTGTAGTTATGGACCGTATCGAAGGAGCGATTGCCATACGGTGCACGGCTGTTGTCGCCAAGGTAGATATAGTCGTAGTCCGGCAGTTTCTCTGCTATTGCTTTGAATACAGTAAGTCCTCCGTAGCCGGAGTCGAATATGCCTATTGGCTTATGTAATGTGCTATCTGACAATGTGTGTAAAGTTATGTTTTTACGAAACGAAGGCAAAACAGATGCGATGTCACATAAAAGAAAAGCCCCGCATTCCGCGGGGCTTCCAGTATAAAGTTCAGTTAGCGCTTAGTGGCTCACTGCGATCTGCTTAACGATGCTTCCTTGAGTACCAGCTACAGTCACCATGTAGATACCTGTTGCCAGGTCGGCCACCGGAATAGCAACAGATTTGTCAGTAGCGTTCAGTTTGATCGTTTTCACCACGTGGCCAGCCATGTCAGTGATTGCGATAGTAGATGCCTGAGCCTTGTTCCAGTTTAGCTCTACATTCAGCGTATTTTCAGCAGGAACAGGGAACATTTTTGCAGTGCCACCTGTATTGCTTACGTTCTTCACCGATACGTAGCTACCATAGTAGTAGTTTGACTTCAAATCGCCGAACGCATTGACCCAACCCGGGATGCTGATGTCGTATGACTGACCTGTTTTTGAAGTCATCTGGCCAGCGCTGTTGTAGGTCATCGTGTACCTGGTCTTATCGTTCCAGGAACCGGTACCGGCAGTATCCCATGTCTGATCTATCTCGGTAGTAGCATTAGAACCTGAGAAGTTGCTGAAAAGACGCAGCATATCGTTTACAAACACAGTACCATTATTGATAGCGTGCAGCTCAGAAACGAGATTATTCGAAGTGTCGTAAGTATTTTCGTACATGTCTACATCTACCCATGCTACACCATTCCAGGTGCCGTTTGTAGTAGTGTGCAGTTTGCCCGCAGAAGTGTACGAATAGTTTACACGGTTAGTGCTAACAGGTGAACCGCCAACGATGTCCTGCCATGTCTCGTTCACAAGATTGCCTGAGCCGTCGTAATAATACAGTTTCTGGCTTGTAAGTACGTATGCGCTAACACCGTCCCACAGTGCAAAATCGTCCTGAGACAGCTTGCTTGCAGCATTGTATGTATACGTGTTCTTTGAGTCAGTGACCCAGGCCGAAGTGCCATCCCAATGTTGGGTGATCATAGTAGACTTCAGGTTTGTAGACGAGTACGTATATATCCACTTGGTAGTGTTAACCCAGTCCATAAGCATGAAGTCCCACTGCTGTTCAACCTTTGAAGTAAGGTTGTTTGAGCCGTCGAACTCCTGGATCCAGCGAGTCTGATTGTTCTGAGTGTCGCCCAGCATGAAGGTGTACATAGTGCCATCGTCGAACTTCAACAAATGGTTGAGATCGCCACCCCTGGACGTAGATGAATAATTATAAAAAGATGAATCTGTACGCTTAAATTCGGCGCCGTCGTGTGTCCAGTGTGCCTGTGCTGTAAGTCGTGAAGATTGCGCCTGCGTAGCCTGCGAAAGGAATACAGGTACTGCAAGAGTTAAGAGTAGCTTCATTTTGTTCATAAATGGCAGTTTATTTTGAATTAGTTAAGCCGAAAAACCCTACAATGATAGTAATTATTTTCCTGAATATGCAAATATCTGCTAAAAATTATTGCGTATATGAACTGTGCCAAAACCGTTACTGTACCTCGTTTGGAAGGATTGTTTATAAGTTTCGTTCATTCCCATGAGCGCTTCTTAAAAGACGTTTCAGAAACGGAAGGGCATTTTGATCAATCGGGATTTATCTAATGTAAATCAGAAAGGTTGACACGTTAATAAACATAGGCAGTTTGTAGGAATTGTCTAAAGTGTAATGGGTCTGGCTGCAGATATTTGATCGTGCACCGCCAGTTGATATATTGTTATTCCTAAAAAGTCGATTATCAGGTACCCTTTCCTTAATTTTACTCCCTTTTAACTCCAACATACGAGGATGTGGCATAAAATAGCCGCTTTCATTATAAAATATCGCATTGCATTGCTAATCGCCCTCCTGGCAGATACTGCCATTATGGGCTTTTTTGCATCGCGCGTCAAACTCAGTTATGAGTTTACGAGTGCTGTACCTACCGATAATCCGAAATATATAGAATATCAGAATTTCAGGAAGCAATTCGGAGAGGATGGCAACCTGATGGTGATAGGCGTGCAGAGCGAAAAATTCTTTACGGCGGATTTCTTCAATGATTACGCCCGCCTGGTGGGAGACGTTTCGAAGGTGAAATCGGTGGAAAACGTACTGAGCATACCGGGCGCTGTGACACTGATAAAGGACACAGCGACATCTAAGCTAAAAGTAGTGCCGATAGCCGGAGTCCCTCCGTTCAGTAATGTAGACAGTATCCGAAACGTATTCATGTCGCTGCCGATCTATAAAGGCTTCCTATATAATCCGGAAACCCACGCCTACATGATGGCGGTGCGTATAGACAGGGATGTGCTGAATTCTAAAGACCGCTCACAGGTTATCAATGATATCGTATCGCTGGGCGATGCCTTCGGCAAGAGCCACGGCATTGAGATGCATTACTCCGGCCTGCCATTGATACGCACACAGATGGCCATGAAGGTGCAGTCTGAAATGAAGTTGTTCCTTATCATGTCGTTTGTGCTCACGGCAGTGATCCTGGTAATATTCTTCAGGTCATTTACTGCCGTGCTTGCGTCTATGCTGGTGGTGGCAATAGGTGTAATATGGTCTGTAGGTACTATTGTGATGCTGGGGTATAAGATAACGCTGCTTACGGCACTGATACCCCCGCTGGTGGTGGTGATAGGTATACCGAATTGTGTGTACCTGCTGAACCGCTATCATTATGAGTATAGACGGAACCCTAACAAAATGAAGTCGCTGCTGCAGATGGTGGACCGGATGGGTATCGTCACCTTCTTTACGAATCTCACAGCGGCAATAGGCTTTGGGGTATTCTTTTTCACCAAAAGCACGCTGCTTAAGGAGTTTGGCCTTGTAGCCGGCATTAATATTATCGCACTGTTCTTCATCTCGCTGGTTTTTATTCCTGCTTTCTTCAGCTTTTTGCCACCACCAAAAGTGAAGCATACCAAATACCTGGAGAGCGGATTGATAAACGGGGTGCTAACAAAGGTTACGAACTGGGTATTTAGTCACCGCAATTCTATTTATACTTTCACGGCCATCGTGTGCGGGTTTGCTATATGGGGAATGATGCGCCTGAAAAATGATGCGCACATTGTTGATGACTTACCCCGCTCAGATAAGGTGTCAATTGACCTGAAGTTTTTTGAGAAGAATTTCAGAGGTGTGATGCCGCTGGAGATAGTAGTGGACACGCGGAAGAAACGAGGCGTAGTAACCGGTTTGCAGGTGATAAGGAAGATGGATGAGGTAGCCGCTATGCTTGAGTCTTACCCCGAAATCGGCAAACCGATATCGATAGCCAGTGGCATCAAGTTTGCGTCACAAGCCTACTTCGGCGGCGATTCTTCTTACTATTCTGTGCCCGGCGACTTCGGCGCTGCATTTTTGCAGCCCTATCTTTCAGGAAAGAAGGACACAGGCAATTCCATTTTCAATCGATTGCTGCTTTCGTTCATCGACAGCACGAAGCAGAAAGCGCGCATTAGCGTAAGTATGGCGGATGTGGGCTCCAGGAAATTGCCGGTGCTCCTTGATTCCATAAGGCCAAAGGTGTATAGCATCTTCGACAGCAGTAAGTATACAGTTACATTCACCGGCACCAGCATTACGTTCCTTGAGGGTAGCCGATTCATTGTAGACAGTTTGCGTGATAGTCTCATTTTTGCGTTCCTTATCATATTTGGTTGCATGGTGGCGCTGTTCCGCTCATGGCGTATACTGCTTATTTCTATCATCGTGAACATAGTGCCGCTGCTCATTACCGCAGGGCTGATGGGCTGGGTAGGTATTCGCATCAAGCCGTCAACGGTACTTGTGTTCAGTGTGGCGCTGGGTATTACCATAGACGTCACCATCAGGTTCCTGATCAATTTCAAACAGGAACTAGTGCGTCATGATGACAGCATCGCTGATACAGTTCACAGAACGATACATGATACAGGATTAAGTATCATTTACACTTCGCTCATTCTCATTGCAGGTTTTGGTGTGTTCATGCTGTCGCAGTTTGACGGCACCAAGTCACTGGGCTACCTCACGTCCATCACGCTATTCCTGGCTATGCTTACGAACCTGACACTGTTACCTGCCTTGCTCTTATGGATGGACCAGGTGATAGAGAAGAAAAACAGGGCTGCCGACTTCCTTCTGGGAGAAGATGAGAATGATGTAATCAAGATAGCCGACTAATGTAAATGATGTGCCTGTCACTGCGGTAATTTTATAGCGCAACTCACAACTATTGCAACCTGTTTTATGGAGGCAAAGGCTATAAAAAATAAGGGGCAGGCGCGGCTCTTTCAGAACGACATGCTGGAAATGCTGTCAAAGACTCATCCGATAGTCATTTACAGTTTGTACTTACCACTTATTGCTTTCATGCTCTGGCTTGGTGCATCTCGTTATGGCTATCCGGCCTGGCGCGAGGCTGAATTACTCGCTGGTGGCTTGCTTTTCTGGACGCTGTTTGAGTATGTCATGCATCGGTATGTATTTCATTTGGTAGTGGAATCGGCGTGGGGAAAGAGATTGGCATATACCGTACATGGTGTGCATCATGAATATCCAAGGGACAGGAGCCGGCTGTTTATGCCGCCGGTGCCAAGCATCTTAATTTCGGGAGCTTCATTCGGCTTTATGTACCTGTTAATGGGGTGGCAGGCGCTAGCATTCTTTCCCGGTTTCATATTGGGGTATCTGCTTTATGCAAGCATGCACTATGCAATACATGCCTATGCGCCACCAAAATATCTAAAAGCGCTGTGGCGCAATCATCACCTGCATCATTATAAGACGCCCGACAAGGGCTACGGCGTTAGCACGGTATTGTGGGATATTGTCTTCGGCACCGTACCTGATAAGGCGCATGCGAACGATATGTAGCGATTATTGCGGAATGTCGCGGAAGTCGCGGCGACGAACGAGCTTCAGGTCCTGCAGGATCGCAGACTTAGCGTTAAGGGTGAAGTTGAAGCTTTTGCGCGGACCGAAAGGATAGGTCTGAAAGTGAATTTCCCAGCAGTGCATGTCTCGGTACACGTCAATATTAGTCAGCGTTAGCTGTTTCAGGTCGAAGTTGTAACCGCTTGAAACTACCACTTTCCAGCGCTCAGATACCTGGAGGTCGCTTTGCAGAGTAACTGAGTGGCTGACCGTAAGCGTATCGCTGAATGAAAAGCGCGAGTATTGACTATTAAGTGAGAGCGTGTAGGTTAGGTTCAGACTCCACGGAATATTGAAATCTACATACTCGTTGTAGCCTGCGTTGCGTAGTACGCGTGCATACTCTGCGCTATTGGATGGCCCTTTTGCGCCGTCACGTGGCTTAGAGTGAAAGTTGGAACCAAAGGAAAGATTCGCGCCTTTGAATCGGCCGACGCCGGTACCTTGTTCAATTTTCAGCATTTCCAGCTCGCGCCCCGTCCCATAGTCAAAAGCATAAGGGCGATATGCGGCGCTGGCGGTGATGTTGACCTTGTCCAATATGTTGGTACGGAAATTGGAGGTGATGTCTCCCCATTTAAATGAATCGGCTGCCGCATTGTACCTGGTATCAATACTAAATCCGTCGATCAGTACCACGTTCTTGGTGCCGGCGACTGTGTCTTTGGCCGAGCGCACCTTGATCTCAAGGCGGTTATTTATTCCAAAATTCATAGTTGCAGACTTGCCCAACGGCGGCCCCCCGAAAACTGAGTTAGGGTAGGGGGAGAGTGGCGTGTAGGTCTGGCTCGTATCAAGGCGGGTGCGGTAATAGTAGTTAAAAGGGTCGGTAGCGAAGTCTGGGTGATAGCTGAAGCCCGTGTTTGGTGTAATGACGTGTCTTATGCCACGCAATCCACCATGTCTGAAGAGTTTCATGCCATAAATGCGCGAAGAAAAGGTGACGCCGGCATTGAAATCACGGGTACTGAAGAAGCCATTATCTGTGGTGCTATCAACAACCTGTGTTGAGTCATTAAATCGTCGGTACAGTCGGCTGGTTTGCCAATACTCATTGTAGTTCACATTGAACGACATATTGAGATACTTGAGAATGGTGTAAGACGCCCCGATCGGAATGGAGTGTTTCATGCCATTGCGAAACTCGCTGAGCGAGAGACGGGAAGGGTCGAACGTGCTGTCGTAGAAGGTAGTCTGGTTCTTGAAGTCGAGTGTGTAGCTGGCTGTGATCTTGTCATACCAGTGGCTGCCTACAGCGTCTTTTCGCTGGAAGGGATTGAACTGGTTTACATAGAAGTTTACTGCAGGCAGTGTTACGTTTATCTGCTTGGTAGTGGTGTTTTGATTATGCAGGCCACTTACGGTGAGACCAAATGGTCGATTTTGCCAGTTTTTGGAATAAGTGACGTTTGACTGGTATTGGTTGTTGAGTATGAGGTTGGGATCGTAGCTGTTTTGTGAATAGAAGGTAGACGTACCGGCCTGCACTGACGCGCTAAACGACTGACCGGGGACTGCTTTAGCATCAGACTGGTGGTTCCAGTTTATCATAAAGCCCTTGGTTACGCTTGCATTGGGTTCAAAATCTTCTCCGGTTTTGTTGTAGGCATATGAAAGGCGCAATGCCCCACGATAATGGTAGAGCCTGTTGTAGGTGGCTGCACTGGTGACTGCGTAACTGCCCTTGGTGTAAAAGTTGGTCTGTGCCAGAACGTCTACATTGTCGTTTACGTAGAAATAATACCCGCCGTTGAGCAAACCGAAGCCACGCTGCTGCTCTACTGTGTAGGTAGGCAGTACGAAGCCCGACTTCTGCTTTTGGGAGGCGGGGAAAAGACCAAACGGAAGGTAGAGGGGAGTGGGGACCCCTTCAATATTCAGATTCGCGGGGCCCGAAACAACTACTCTGTCCGGGATAACCTTGATCTTCTTGGCACGGATGCCGAAGTGTGGTGTGTCCAGTGCGCACGTTGTGTACACATTGTGCCAGCCATAAATACTCTGGTCGGGGTTCCGTTTTATTTGCTCACTGTGAATGAATCCCTTGTCATATTCAGTACTTACGTTTCGTACTATCGCCCGTTTGCTTTTGAAGTTGTACTGCATGGAGTCGTAAGTGAAACGCTCGCTACCCTGTTTGAAAGCCGGTCGGTCTGATCCCGTATCTTTCACAATATCGTACGGCCCGGCTGTTACTACATTTAACTTTTGTGCATAGTTTACCTGGCCGGCATTGAGCTGCATGTCCTCATAATTTACCTGCGCTTTGCCATAGAGATAAAAGACGTCATTGCCCATGTCCAGAACTGCCGAGTCGCGGGCCTGAGCCTTTACCACAGACGGCAGTGCGTCCTTGGAAATCCTGATACCGAGTTTCTCTTCCAGGGTTTGCGTTTTGACGGTATCCGTTGCCAGGCTGTCGCTGAGTAGTGAGTCTGTTGCGGCCCGCCTCAACGAAATGGAGTCTGTACCCAAAGTGGTATCATTGACGGAAGTACTGTCTGCAAGACGGAGTTTGGGTTTGCCCTGTGCTTTTGCTTCATTTGTTAGGAAGATTGTAAAAATGAAAGCGACACAGCAGGTAAAGCGATGCAATGATGGGATTTTTGAAATAAATTTACCGCTACGGCTCATGGGCGGAGCAAAAATAATTATTTGAATGCGTCGTTTAGCTGAATTGTATATTTAATCTTTTGTGAAACATATATATGCGCGCAATTGCAATACTGGCCTTAATTCTGGCGTTTTCGCACTCTGCAGTGCACGCTAAGGGCAAGAAGGTCAACAAGGTTGTCCTGGACGCGGGCCATGGGGGGAAAGACATGGGGGCTCAGGGTGCCATTTCTTATGAAAAAGATATCGCTCTTGCGGTAACGTTGAAGCTGGGTCGATTATTGTCTGATAGTATGCGGAATATGGACGTGGTCTATACCCGCACCGAAGACGCATATCCCTCTCTCGTGGAACGGCACGAAATCGCCAATAAGTCGAATGCGGATCTTTTTATAGCTATTCACGTCAACTCCACGCCCTATACCTACACGCGTACCCTGCAGGGATACAAGACAGTGACCCGCAAAGGGAAGAAAGTGAAACAGCCAATTTACAAGTCGGTACGGCACCATACTACTTCTCGTAGTGGTGTAGAAACCTATGTGATGGGATTACACCGGTCTGGCCAGCAAAAAGAGGCAATAGGTGAATATGGCGATAATGTAACCGAAGAACCCGGCCTGCTTAATGAGAACGATCCCCAAACCGTGATAATAGTTGAGCAATACCGCCAGGCGTTTCTGGACAGGAGTGTAACCCTGGCGAAGCACATCCAGGAGCAGTTTGCCTTTGGAGGCCGTGCAGACCTGGGGGTGAAACAGAAGGGCCTTGAAGTGCTGGCAGGCAGTGCCATGCCGGGTGTGCTGGTAGAGATTGGCTTCATTACTAATATAGAAGAGGAAGCCTACCTGAATTCTGAGCGGGGACAGATGGAAGTTGCGGTAGCCATTTACCGTGCCATAAAGGCATATAAGGATGCAGTAGAGAAATAGGAATATTGATTATTTGTGTTTCGTTATTAATTAAGGGCTAATTGCTCTGGCAAACTTAGTTGCACAATAATCTCACCTTTTTGATATTTAGTGGCTTGTACCTTGTATTTTACCCCCGATTTATTATTTTTGAGATTGCATAAATATTTTTGTCCTGATGAAATTTCCTTTTAAGGCTATTGTTCTCTCGTCCCTGGCTACAGTTGCTGCTTTTTGTACGGTAGTTTATACCTCGTCCTGCAACCAAGATAAGTGCAAGACAATTACCTGTGCTAATGGTGGAGTATGTAACGACGGAGCTTGTACCTGTCCATCCGGATATGAGGGGTCTAACTGTGAAAAGGTGGCCCGTGATAAATTCATTGGTAACTGGACTGTGTTTGAAAAAGGAAGCGTAACGCTGGCAGCCCAATACCCGATAAGCATAGAGCCTGCAACACTGGTTACTGATGTTGTTATCAAGAATTTCTACAACTACTTCCGCACCCCCATCAGGGCCACTGTTCAAGGCGATTCGCTCTACATTCCTAACCAACAGTATGAGGGTAAAGTGATTTTTGGTGTTGCACAGTTCGTATCCAATGTTACCTATGGACAGTATGGGCATATTGAAGCTCGCTACCAGGTAATAGACACAGCTACACAAAAAGTAAATGACTTCGGCTACAACCAGGCTATAACGGGTAGTGACCCTTCTATCTGGAACAAGTAGTCTTTGGAGCCATATTTAATTGAAAATGCCCCCGAGCCGGGGGCATTTCTATTTTCAGTCGTGTTTCGCTCACGTTATCAGATCTTATTAACGCGTTTTTCGTGCCTTCCGCCCTCAAACGGGGTTGAAAGGAATGTATTTACCATGAGCTCGGCGGTCATATAGTCAACGAAGCGAGCAGGTATGCAAAGCACATTGGCATTATTGTGCTGGCGGGCAAGTGAGGCCAACTCTTCGGTCCAGCATAGCGCGGCGCGAATACCTTTATGTTTGTTAGCGGTCATGCATACGCCATTTCCGCTACCGCATATAAGAATGCCTGCTGCTGCTTTTTCTTCCTCTACCATTGCCGCCACAGGATGCGCATAATCAGGGTAATCTGTGCTGTCTGTGCTGTAAGTGCCCTTGTCTTCCACCTGCCAACCGGCGGTGCTCAACAATTTCTTGAGGTTTTCTTTATACTCAAAACCAGCATGGTCGCAGCCAATAGCTATTGGACGGCTTTTGTCAAATGAAGCGTTGCTCATACTTTATGATTGATTACTTTTTTGTTGCTGTGCCTCTTTAATGCGACGCGCTTTGAGCGCCCGCGCACTGATGCTCACTGAAATTTCGAACAATATATATAAAGGTACAAATATCAACAGGCAGCTGAAGACATCCGGAGGTGCAATGACCATAGACAGGATGAACAGTATAAGGAATGCATAACGGCGGCGCGCTTTCAGGAATTGCGGGGTAAGTATGCCGATACGGGTAAGGAAATAAACAAGAATAGGTAGCTCAAAAACTGCTCCCAGCGCCAGTATCAGGTTGCTTAGGGTGTTGTAGTAGTTGTCTATTGTAATGATGTTCTCAAACAACGGGCTCAACTCATAGTTGCCGAAGAAATGGATGGTATATGGAATGACGATGAAGTATGCAAAAAGTACACCCGCAAAGAACAGGGTAGAACACCAGAACACAATGCCCCGTGCCATTTTCAGCTCGGTGGGTTTCAGCGCGGGGCGGATGAACTTCCAAAGTTCCCAGAGGACAAACGGAAATACCAGGACGAATCCCAGCATCACTGATACCGAAAGGCCCATCATAAACTGGCCGGTAACAGCATTGTTCTGAAACTTCATTTTTATCTCCTTCATGCAGAAGTCGTCTGAGTGAAGCAGGCGCCCCAGAGCGCAAAATGCACGGTAGGAAATGAAATTCTTGTGCGCCGGGCCCATTATGATACGGTCGAAGATCCACTCTACTTTCCAGAAGACCAGTATGGCGCCAACCATTATGGCGATAGCGCTGCGAACAATGTGCCAACGAAGCTCCTCGATATGGTCGAGGAAGTTCATTTCGCCGTTTGGATTGCTATTTCTGTTATTCAGGAATTTGTCAAGAAGGCCCAAGGAACCCGGAATTAGGCCGCAAAGTTATGGCATATGTGAATAGGTTTCAGGACATTGATGCTGCATATGCCGGCGGCAACGTCATTTTAACTTTTCGGGCTACTGTTTTTAATATCTTTGGGCACAAATAGGAAGGTATGCAGCGTTTAGCAATATTAGGTTCTACGGGTTCAATAGGGACGCAGGCCCTGGAGGTGGTCCAGGCCAACCCCTCATTGTTCCGTGTAGAGGTGCTGAGCGCACATAGCAACAGCAAGCTGGTAATAGAACAGGCGCGTGCGTTTAAGCCATCTGTGGTGGTGATAACCGACGAGACAAAGTACAAAGAGGTGAAAGATGCGCTGTTGATGCTGCAGATTAAGGTGCTGAGTGGTGAGCAGGCATTGGTGGAAGCTGTACAGTCTGACGCGGTAGACATAGTTGTGGCAGCCATAGTCGGTTTTGCAGGGCTACGCTCCACTCTGGCGGCAGTTGACGCCGGAAAACGAGTAGCATTAGCCAACAAAGAAACGCTGGTAGTGGCTGGAGAAATAGTAATGAAGCGGGCGGCTGAAAAGAACGCTGCGATCATTCCTGTGGATAGTGAGCACTCTGCCATTTTCCAATGCCTGGTAGGTGAGCAGCCTGAGACAATAGAAAAAGTAATACTCACAGCTTCCGGTGGACCGTTTCTGGGTAGGAAGCCCAATTACCTGGTAAACGTAAAGGCTTCGCATGCCTTGCAACATCCCAATTGGAGTATGGGGGCTAAAATTTCCATTGACAGCGCCACGCTTATGAATAAGGGATTGGAGATGATAGAGGCAAAGTGGATGTTTAACCTTACCAATGAGCAGGTTGATGTTATCGTTCATCCCCAGTCTATCATTCATAGCATGGTGCAGTTTACTGACGGGTCTGTAAAGGCCCAGATGGGACTTCCGGACATGAAGCTGCCCATTCAGTACGCATTGGCCTATCCGCAGCGAATACCAAATACTTTTAAACGCGTAGACTTCAAGGAGCATTCAAAACTATCTTTTGAGCCGGTTGATTACAAAACTTTCCGAAACCTGAGCATAGCCCGCGAAGCAATGGAACGTGGCGGCAATGCGCCATGTGTACTAAATGCTGCGAATGAGGTGATGGTCACCGCATTTTTGCAAAACAGGGTGGGATTTCTTGAAATGAGCGATATGATAGAAAAGACGTTGCAAAGCGTTTCATTTATAGAGCATCCTCAGCTTGAGGATTGCATTTCCAGCGACATTGAGGCACGCGAGATTGCCACTGAATTTGTAAAAAAGAGCCAGCTTTCCATGTACTAATCGCCCCAGGTAATTAAGGCTCTTATCTTAGCACATACTTATAACATTTGACCATATAATGCATTCAGATTTTCTTCTTTTGATGTCCGGCACCGGGATGAAGGTGATACAGCTTTTTGTAGGCCTCTCGCTGCTAATAGTGTTGCATGAGTTCGGACATTTCTTTTTTGCCCGTCTTTTTAAGACACGCGTAGAGAAGTTTTACCTGTTCTTCGACTTCTTGTTCCCGTTTTCGGGTCTGCTCAATTTCTCTCTTTTCAAGAAGGTGAAGAATGGAACCGAATATGGAATCGGTTGGTTCCCATTAGGAGGCTATGTAAAAATAGCGGGCATGGTGGACGAAAGTATGGACAAAGAGCAAATGGCGCTCCCACCTCAGCCATGGGAATATCGTAGCAAGAAAGCCTGGCAACGCCTGTTCATAATGCTCGGTGGCATCATCGTAAACGTAGTTGTAGCTATTCTTATTTACATCGCCGTGTTTGGCATCTATGGCGAGCAATACCTGCCTGTGCAGAATGCGAAGTATGGCATAATGGTGGATAGCACAGCACAGTCGCTGGGCCTGCGCAATGGCGATAAGGTGCTGTCTGTAGGTGGGCAGCCTGTGACTAAGTTTGACAAGATCGTGTCTTCAATAGTGCTGGAAGAGGCAAAGTCGATACAGGTGGAGCGTGACGGACAACGGGTTGATATACCCATAAAGGAAGGTACCGTACATTCCATCATCACCGGAACCAAGGGCTCCTTCATAGCAGCACGCGTGCCGGTAGTGGTAGACGAAGTAGAGAAGGGCACAGCCGCAGAGAAAATGGGTCTCCTTAAGAACGATAGTATTGTAGCCGTGAATGGTATGAGCGCTCCATTCTTCGATCAATATGACAGCATTAAGCGCTCACTCGCAGGACAGCCAATTACGCTTACTGTAATACGAGGCAATCAACCGGTAACGCTCAGTGGTACCGTGCCGGAAAACAAAATACTGGGCTTCCGTCCCAATGGTGACCTGGAGCGGTACTTCAAGCTGGAAGAGATCAAGTACAATCCGGTTCAGGCTGTGGGTAAGGGCTTTACCTACACATTCGAACAGTTCGGTAATTACATCCGCCAGTTTAAGATGATATTCACATCGAAGGAAGTGAAGGCAAACGAAAGCCTGGGTGGCATTATCAGCTTCGGCAAGATATTCCCTGCAGAGTTCGACATGCAGAAGTTCCTGATGCTGACGGCATTCATCTCTATTATCCTTGCGTTCATGAACCTGCTGCCTATTCCCGGTCTGGATGGCGGTTATGTCATCTTCCTGCTGTGGGAAATAATAACCGGCAAACAGGTAAGTGAGAAGGTAATGGAACGTGCAACAACCGTAGGTCTTGTGCTGCTGCTGACGCTGATGGTGTATGCCAACGGCCTGGATATCTTCAGGTTGTTTAAGCACTAGTGTTATCCTATAGGATTCGGTATATTTGTAAAAAGGGCCGTATGGAAGAAATCATTTTTGTTGTAGAAGAGAGTGACGAAGGGGGCTATATTGCAAAAGCTCTGGGTGCAGCAATTTTTACACAAGCTGAATCGATGGAAGACCTACGCCAAGCAGTTCGTGAGGCTGTACACTGTCATTTTGACGACACAGACACCAAACCAAGGATGATACGTCTTCATTTGGTAAAGGATGAAGTATTTGCGGCATGAAAATTCCAAGGGATTTAACCGGAAGAGACTTAGCAGTTTCTCTCAGAAAACTTGGGTACTCGCAGGCACGACAAGTAGGCAGTCACATACGTCTCACTACCACGCAAAAAGGGCAACATCATGTTACAGTGCCCGACCATGTTCCATTAAAAATTGGGACTTGATCTGCTATCTTATCTGAAGTCTCTGCGCACTTCGCTATTCCAAAAGATGAGTTGGTAAGACTTTTGTTTGGACACTAGCATGTTTCTTACCCCGCTACTTCCTGTCGCATAAAGTCGAACGCGCCCTTGCGTAGATTGATGCCATACTCAAGATATGCTTTCAGGCACGCAAGAAAGTTTGCCCAGCCTTCGGTATTGCTTTTTAGCCACTTTATGCCAGCTTCGTTATTATCCATGCCTTTTTCTGTAACGGTCACGAGTGTGGCGTTGCTGTCGCGGTGTTCCAGTGTCATTTCTACAAGCAGCTCCTTGTCAGCGTTGTCCCAGTAGTAGGAGATGTAACTATGTCGTTCCATCTTCCCCACGCGCACCGGAACGTCCATGTCAAACTCCGGGAAGCGCCATGAAAGATGTTTTGCCTCTTCCATGAGACCCGTGCTCGCGGCAATGAAGTAATTCTTCATCTTTTCAGGGTCTGCAATGGCCTCATAAACGTCGTGAGGAGGTTTGCTAATCTGTAGCTTGGCGATGATGGTAAGTGCGTAGTCTTTCATGATACTGGCTTTGTTCAAATTTACGACCAATGAGTGTTGTTGCAATTGCAGGTTTCCTGCTTTTGTTATATTGCAGTATGCATATTCCCGAAAAGCACTCTGCCGCCGGCACTACCATATTCACTGTGATGAGCGCAATGGCGCAGCAACACAACGCTATCAATCTTTCGCAGGGCTTTCCTGATTTTCATATAGATGAACGTCTTTCCGATGCGCTTGGGCAGGCAGCGGCAGGTGGGTTTAATCAATATGCGCCCATGGCGGGATTGCCCGCGCTGAAACGGCAGATAGCGGAGAGCTTTAAGCGGAGGTACAATGTGACAGTCGACCCCGATACGGAAGTGACCATAACTCCCGGAGCTACCTATGCCATTTACACGGCTTTCACCGCAATACTCTCGCCCGGCGATGAAGTAATAGTGCTGGAGCCCGCTTACGACAGCTATATTCCCAACATAGAAATGAATGGCGCAAAAGCGGTGGTGGTGTCGCTGCAAGCGCCCTCGTTTACGGTAGACTGGCAGCAGGTGCGTGACGCAATAACACCTAAGACAAAGGCTATTATCGTAAACACACCTCACAATCCCACCGGTGCTATATGGACAAAGCAAGACTGGGACGAACTGGCGGCTGCGGTTCGCGGAACGGAGATATTTATTCTTTCAGACGAGGTTTACGAGCAGCTTCTGTTTGACGGTGAGCAGCATTACAGTGTACTGCAGCACGAGGAACTGAGACCTAGAAGTTTTGCGTTGTATTCTTTTGGCAAAGTGTATAACAATACCGGGTGGAAGATGGGCTATTGTATTGCGCCGCCGGCGCTTACTACGGCGTTCCGACGCATACATCAGTTTCTGTGTTTCACGGTGAATACACCAGCGCAATATGCACTGGCCAGTCACCTCGCTAATGATACTGAGGCTATTAGTGCAGTAATGCAGCGCAAGCGTGATTACTTCCTGGAGCTGATGCGCGATACGCCATTTACCATTCATCAACCCGCGAAGGGCAGCTATTTCCAGTTGGCAAGTTATGAGCGCATCAACGATATGCCGGATATGGAGTTTGCCGAGTGGCTTACTAAGGAATATGGGGTGGCCACCATACCGGTGAGTGCATTTTACAAGAGTGGGAAGGACGACAGGCTTATCCGATTTTGCTTTGCGAAGAAGGAGGAGACCCTGAACGCTGCCGTAGAACGACTGATGAAGATTAGTTAATTGCGCTCTATCTTGTATTCCAGCTCCGTAAGTACCGGGAAATGATCGGAAGGGTATTTTCCGTGATAGCTATCCCCAATGATGCCCCAGCGGCTCACCCGGAAGGTATTGGAAACAAAGATGTGGTCTATCACTTCTGCTGATTCCAGGTTGCGGCCAAAGTTGTTGAAAGAAGGGTTGTGTTCGTGAATTATCGCGGCTTTACGGTAGGTGTCCGGAATCCAATTCTGGTCGATAGCTTCATACGCATCGCTATGACGCCCGCCATTAAAATCTCCCATCAGTATGACGTCAGCGTAGCCGGTCTCTCTACGGATCATACTATCCACGAGCCGGGCGCTTTCTTCACGCGCTTTTACACCCTGGTGGTCGAAGTGAACATTGAAAACGGTAATCGTTTTTGTGTTCATGTCTTTGTCTCTTAGATGTACCCAGGAGCAAAGGCGGTTGCAGCATTTAGCATCCCATCCCTTAGACGGCTTGCCCGGAGTTTCAGATAGCCAGAAGTCGCCGCTGTCCATAAGTTCAAATCTCTCTTTTCTGAAGAAGATCGCTGAGTGCTCTCCTGCCTGCTTGCCATCGTCACGGCCCACGCCATAACGTTCATACTCCGGCATGCGTGCAGAGAGGTCCTCAAGCTGATTCTCTAGTCCTTCCTGGGTGCCGAGAATGTCGAACTTATTAAACTGAATAAGCGAAGCCACTACTGGCAGCCTGTCCTTCCACAGGTTACCGGAGTCGCCGGGGTTTTCGTACCGCAGGTTGTAGGTGCCTACTATGATTGGTTGGCTGAACGCACCCGTTGTAGACGCGAGGATAAGCCCAATAGTATAAAGGAAACGTATCGTCCTGCCCATCCTCTAATCTTTCAATCAAGGTTCATTATTCAAATATCCCCAACGTGTAATCCTTCTTACCCTTTTGCAGCAAGATGTACTTGCCGTTCAGCAGGTGGTCGATGGTGAGTTTCATATCCGGCGTGGTCACTTTTTCTTTGTTCACACTTATGCCCCCACCTTGCACCATTTTGCGGGCTTCACCCTTTGATGCAAAGACGCCGCCCTCTGCCAGGAATGTTACCAGGTCCAGCCCATCAGCCAATATGTTTTTGTCGCCACGTGCCTGCTTCACACCGTCCATTACCTCAAGCAATTGCTGTTCATTAAGCGAGCGCAGCACCTCAACTGAAGATTGGCCGAATAGAATGTCTGACGCCTGTTTCGCAAAAGCAAGGTCTTCCTCGCTATGTACCATTATGGTCATCTCCTCAGCAACTGCTTTCTGTAGCAGGCGCAGGTGAGGTGCGGCTTCGTGCGCCGCGATCGTAGCCTTAATTTCCTCCACGCTGCGGAAGGAAAATATCAGCGCCATCTTAGCTGCGTCAGCATCCGGCAGGTTCAGCCAGAATTGGTAAAACAGGTATGGGGAAGTCTTTTCCCTATCCAGCCACACATTACCGCTCTCAGACTTCCCGAATTTGCTGCCGTCGCTCTTGGTAATTAGTTTGCAGGTGAACGCATACGCTTCTCCGCTGTCCTTTCTGCGAATGAGCTCTGTACCGGTCACTATATTGCCCCACTGGTCTGCACCGCCCATCTGCAGGCGCACATTGTGGTTTTTGTAGAGGTGGTAGAAGTCGTATCCCTGTATAAGCTGGTAGGTGAATTCGGTAAAGGAAATACCCGTTTCCAGGCGTTTCTGCACAGAGTCCTTAGCCATCATATAGTTTACGGTGATGTGCTTACCCACATCGCGTATGAACTCGAGGAACGAGAAGTTCTTAAACCAGTCGTAGTTGTTTACCAGTACGGCAGAGTTGGCCGATGTGCCGCTAAAGTCGAGGAACTTCTCCAATTGCCTGCGCTGGCAGTTGATATTGTGTTCCAGTACGTCCAGGTCCAGCAGGTTGCGCTCCGCCGATTTGCCGCTAGGGTCGCCTATCATACCGGTGGCACCTCCCAATAGTGCATAAGGTTTGTGACCGGCACGCTGCAGGCGCATCAGCAGGGTTATGGGCAATAGGTTGCCTACATGCAGGCTATCGGCCGTGGGGTCAAAACCTATATAGGCCGATACCATTTCTTTGGTCAGCAATTCTTCCGTTCCCGGCATTATGTCTTGCAGCAGGTTGCGCTCCCTTAATTCAGCTATCAGGTTCATCGTACTTAAAATAAGGTGGCAAAAATAAGGGTTCACGCCCAGCAATGCATTACAAAACAATCCCTATATTTGCTGCTGCTATGCAAAGGCACATCTTCATTTCTTGCTTTTCGCTTTCTCAGCCGCGATGTTGTTGTTAGTATCGCCTGGTAGGGTATTGCCCTTAATACTGAATTCTTCTTTATCATTGTTTTTGTGGCGACGGAAAATCGCCATTTTAAAATAGATTATACCATGTCTGAACTACATATATACAATTCATACACACGCCAGAAAGAAAAGTTTGAATCTATTACTCCCGGATATGCCGGCTTGTATGTTTGCGGCCCTACTGTATCGGGTGAGTCTCACCTGGGCCACGCCCGTCCCTACATTACGTTTGATGTAGTGCAGCGCTACCTGCGCCACCTGGGTTATAAGGTGCGCTACGTGCGGAATATTACCGACGCAGGTCACTTTGAGGAAGAAGGCCGCGAAGCAGAAGATAAGGTGAGTGAAAAGGCCAAGCTGGAGAAGCTGGAACCTATGGAGATGGTGCATAAATACACATCGCTTTTTCATAAGGGTATGGCCATGTTTAATTGCGATGAGCCATCGATAGAGCCTACTGCAACAGGCCACATTGTGGAGCAGATAGACATGATACAGGACATCATCAGCAAGGGCTATGCATATGAGGTTAATGGTTCCGTATACTTCGACGTTACAAAATATGCTGCCGAATATCCTTACGGAAAACTATCCGGCCGTGTGCTTGAAGACCAGCTTGAAACCACGCGTGACCTGGATGGCCAGGACGAGAAGCGCAACAAGGCCGACTTTGCCCTTTGGAAGAAGGCCCCTCCGGAGCACATTATGCGCTGGAACAGCCCATGGGGCGAGGGTTTCCCCGGCTGGCACATTGAGTGCTCGGCTATGAGCAGCAAGTACCTCGGTGAGACTTTTGACATTCATGGTGGGGGTATGGATTTGCAGTTTCCTCACCACGAAAGCGAAATTGCCCAAAGTACCATTGCTCACGGCCATCCGCCGGTGCGCTACTGGATGCACAACAACATGATCACCATCAACGGCAAGAAGATGGGCAAGAGCTATAACAATGTTATCAAGCTTTCCGAGCTGTTTTCGGGTAGCCATCCGTTACTGGCACAGGCTTATCACCCTATGGTGGTGCGCTTCAATATCCTCCAGACGCATTACCGCAGTACGCTCGATTTCAGCAATGAAGCGTTGCAGGCCTCGGAAAAAGCCTTTCGCAGGCTGTGGGAAGCCTACGAAACACTGCAAAAACTGGCGCATCCGGGCAATGAGAACGCATCAGACGCAGAACTAGATAGCAAAGTGAATACCTGGCTCGCTGAATGCGCAGACTTCATGAATGATGACCTGAACACAGCCAAGGTAATAGCTAACTTTTTTGAGCTGGCACCGGTAATAAATGGCATAAAGGGAGGTCAGGTAAAGGCAGATGCATTGTCTGCGGCTACTTTCGTTGCCCTAAAGGCCACATTTTCAGCTTACCTCGTAGATATTTTGGGCATGGAGCCGCTGCAGGAAGAGCAGAGCGATAAGCTTGACAAAGTGTTGTCTCTGCTGATAGACATACGTAAGGATGCCAAGAAACGCAAGGATTTCGCTACTAGTGACTTAATACGTAACCAGCTGGCAGAGAATGGCATATTACTTAAGGATGAGAAGGATGGAAGTGTCAGTTATTCAGTGAATTAGGCCAATTCTTAACTATACTTAATGTATGTACATGTAGCGAGAAATATTTTTTTGCTTTATAATAGCATTCCCCTAACTTTACCAACTTAATTCCCTTTCGTAAACAATAAAAAAAGTAGTAAAAATGAAAAAACTATTACTAGCGCTCTCGGTTGCGTGTACTGTTTTCTCGCTGAATTCAGGCGCACAGGTGATCTGGTCACAAGACTTTGAGGGCGTCGCGCCAGGTCTTCCATCAGGATGGACACAAGGATCTACAGGAGCGCCAGGTTGGAAAACCCTTACTTGGAATGGTTCTGCTACGCAGACAGGTTGGGGTACTGCCCTGGGCGGTACACTGCCAAACCATGCCGGCAACGTTGCAGTAATTGACGACTGGAATGACTCAGGTACAGTATCTGTTCCTATCTCAAACCTTCATGACACACTGAAGACTCCTGTTTTCAGTCTCGCGGCTTCTCCTAACGCATGGTTTAACTTCACAACATACTTCGTAAAAGCTACAAGGACTGCTACAGGCAAAACAGAGCGTGCATACGTTCTGGGTTCTACTGACGGTGGTTCTACATGGAGCGTGATCGACTCAGTTGACGGTGGTACTTCATGGAATCGCCAGCACGTAAATCTTTCTCCTCTTGCATCAGCTGCAAGTGCTCGTCTGGGTATCCGCTATACGGACGCTACCGACCACCTGCTGGGTTGTGCTATCGACAGCGCTGAGGTTTCTAACCTGAGCACGAGCAGCGCAGCTGTTACCAGCCTTGCTTACAATAGCAGCATAGATGGTATTTCTGCAAATGGCCAGCCAGTAGGTTTCACCCTGCTGAACAATGGTTTGCCTATCACTTCGTTCCGTGCTAAGTTCACGATCAACGGTGGTACGCCAATCACGCAGTCTTTCACTGGCGTTACTCAGGCGCCATACGTTTCAACTTTCTACCAGTTTACTTCTACGATCACTGGCGCAGTTGCCGGTACAAACACGATCGTGGTAACAGTAGATAGCGTGAACGGTATAGCGAATCCGGATGCTGATCCTAGCGAAACATCTACATTCCTGTATGCTTCTGCAGCTACAAACCGCCAGGGCCTGATTGAAGAGTTCTCTTCATCTACTTGCCCTCCATGCGCGTCTTTCAACTCTACTTTCGATCCGCTTTGCGTATCAATGGCCGTAAACACTGCCGGTACAGATATCAACGTGATCAAGTACCAGATGAACTGGCCTAGCCCAGGTAACGACCGCAGCTACAACAGCGATGGTAGCACACGTCGTGGCTACTACGGTGTAACAGGTATTCCTGACCACTTCGTAAACGGTCTTACAAGCAATATCTCTGACCTTGCTACTCAGCTCACAAGCTCAAAAGCACTGCAGTCTTTCATGGATATGACTGTAAACTACACTGTAGACACTACAGCTCATAAGATGGGTGTTAAGGTTACAGTTACTCCGCACTTCACTAAGTCTGGTTCTTACACAGTACACACTGTAGTAATGGACAAGTACTATGAGAACACTACTAACACTACTGGTCAGCTGAAATACTACCACGTAATGCGTAAGTGTCTGCCTAGCGGTTCAGGACATTCAGTTTCTGCATGGGCTGACGGTGTTGCACAATCATTCTATGATACTGCAATCACTTATACAAACGGTAACTACCTGCTGGGTACTGCTTCTTACCCTACACAGGGCGACAACAAGTTCTGGAACAACCTGTATGCTGGTAGCGAAGTTGTTTGCTTCGTACAGGACAACGCTACTAAGTCAGTTATGCAGTCTGTATGGTCTCTGCCTGCAGGTCTGATGTCTGTAAGCACTCTGGCTAAGGTTGACGGAATCTCCGTATTCCCTAACCCAACTAAGGACGGTGCTAACCTGAAATTCAACCTCCAGGAAGCTGGTACTGTTGGTGTATCTGTACTGGATTACACAGGCAAGATGCTGACTGAAGTTGTAAACGAGGAAATGACTGCTGGTGTTAAGAATGTTAAGATTGACACTAAGGGCATGACTCCTGGTAACTACATTATCATGATCTCTGCAAACGGCGGCAACAGGGTTGAACGCCTGACTGTAGAATAGTCGATAATTAACTAATGATAAATATGGCTGCCAATGGCAGCCATATTTTTTTGCGTAAAACTGTTAAAATGGTTGTTTTTTTTGGAAGGCTGCACAATAGTGCATAATTTGCTTACAAATGAATTAAACAATGAAAAAGTTTTTTACTTTTTTAGCTATTATGGGAACGATTGGTGCAGGCGAAGCTGCCTACGCGCAATCATTTACCTGTGCCCATGATACTGTCTACGTTAATGCCAGTACAGACACAAATGTCTACAACAATATCACTGTCACTGGTCTTTCCGGGATCAACATTCAGTCTAAATTGATGAATATTTCGGCTACCAGTGAGATGATGACGAACATCAGCATTTGCGATGCCGGTACTTGTTATGGCAATGCAGACGTATGGCCTAATAAGACTATTAGTTCCAGTTATTCACCAGGTACTGGTGACTACCACGTGGTAATGGAATTTTCAAATGTTCATCCCGGGGGGCCGTGGGTGTTTTATGTGAGGTTGAATAATTCAGCCGTTGCGACAGATACATTCGTACAGACCTACATCGTAACAAGGACGGCAGGCCCGGTTACCAGCACGCCATTAACTGCTAAGCCAAACACTGAGGTTTCAGTATATCCTAACCCGGCTTCGTCCTCGTTAAATGTTGTTTACGATGCAAGTGCCGATGTTAAGAACATAGCTGTGTATAACATCATAGGCAAACAAGTTAGCTTGTACCGTCCTACGTCTTTTGGTAGCGCGAACTTGAACATTGAGAACATTCCTTCCGGCGTGTATTTCGTAAGGCTCATCAACTCACATGGTGATGTAGTTACTACACGCAGGTTTACAAAACAGTAATCAGAAACTTTTGAGATCTTAAAAGAGAGTGACCAACAGGTCACTCTCTTTGTTTTTAATAAAATTATCCCCAATCAGACGTTGCGCCATTCTGTTAGCGCCATGCAATGTAAATTTGCGCCATGCAGAAGTATTTAGAGGGTTTGAATGAACAGCAGCTGGCTGCTGTATTGCATATAGACGGGCCATTGATGATCGTAGCGGGTGCCGGCAGTGGAAAGACAAAGGTGCTGACCACACGCATAGCTCACCTCATAGGGCAAGGTGTGGACCCCTTTAATATACTTGCGCTTACATTTACTAACAAGGCTGCGGCAGAAATGAAAGAACGTGTGGAGCATGCGCTGGGTAACACTGAAGCGCGAAATCTCTACATTGGTACCTTTCACTCTGTATTTGCACGTATTCTTCGCGGCGAGGCAACGAAACTTGGCTATCCTAGCAACTTTACTATCTACGATACTGACGATGCCAAGAGTGTGATAAAACAGATCGTCAAGGATATGAACCTGGACGACAAACACTACAAGCCCGCATTTATTTATAATCGCATATCGGCAGCAAAAAACAGCCTGATAGACCCGGCAACATATCGCCAGGATAGCTACATTCAGCAGGAGGATGCACGCAGCAACCGGCCGCTGATCGCAGATATCTATGAGTCTTACCAGAAGAGGTGTTTCCGCAATGGCGCTATGGATTTTGACGACCTGCTCTTCAAAATGTTCATATTGCTAAGCAATTTTCCTGATGCACTTGCTAAGTACCAGGGTCGGTTCAAGTACATCCTCATCGACGAGTACCAGGATACCAATCTTGCGCAGTATGCGATCATTAAGCTGCTGGGAGCACGATATGAGAATATATGCGTGGTAGGAGATGATGCGCAGAGCATTTATTCTTTCCGTGGAGCCACAGTGCAAAACATTCTGCAGTTTCAGGATGATTATGAAGATGCTGTAGTAATAAAACTGGAACAGAACTACCGCAGTACGCAAACGATACTTCAAGCGGCTAACAATGTAATAGGCAATAACCGCAACCAGATTCCCAAGCAACTGTGGACGAGCAATATGGAAGGGGAGAAGATACTCCTTGTGCGCACAATGACCGACAATGATGAAGGCAAGTTTGTCGCTGACTCGATTAAGGAGCAGCAGATGCGCAATCACCTGGCAAATAAAGACTTTGTAATTCTATACCGTACCAATGCACAGAGCCGCTCATTTGAGGAAAGCCTGCGTAGGCATAATATTCCGTACAAGCTGGTTGGTGGCACTTCATTCTATCAGCGTAAAGAGATAAAAGACTACCTGGCCTATCTGCGTGTTATCCTTAACCCGCAGGACGAGGAGAATGTGAAGCGTATCATTAATTACCCTGCACGTGGCATCGGTAAGACAACAATTGATCGCATAACGCTTCGCGCAAATGAGCTGGATACTACCTTCTGGGAAACCATCTCTAATCCTGATATCGATGGAGTTCGGTCGGGCCATACAGATGAGTTCGTGAACATGATAAACAGCTTCCGGAGTGCAATAGGCAAGATGAATGCCTATGACCTTGCCTTCCAGGTGGGCAAACGTACAGGACTGGTAAAAGAGTTGTATGACGACAAGAGTGTGGAAGGTGTGGCGCGATATGAAAACGTACAGGAACTGCTGAACTCCATAAAAGAATTTACGGAGACGCCTGATGAAGAGGGAGAACTGCTGGATAAGAGTCTTGGCAGCTACCTGCAACAGATCACATTGCTCACGGATGCTGACCAGGAAAAGAGTGACGACGTAAATGCGGTGCGCCTCATGACCATACATGCTGCAAAGGGCCTGGAGTTCCCTTGTGTATTTGTCGTTGGCATGGAAGAAAACTTATTCCCCAGCACCATGAGCCTGTATGACAGGGCTGACCTGGAGGAAGAGCGCCGCCTGTTCTATGTTGCCATCACACGAGCTAAGGAAAGGCTCTGGATCACCTATGCTAACAGTCGCTACCGTTTTGGCAACCTGGTACAGAACGAGCCAAGCCGATTCCTGAAGGAGATTCCGCCGTTGCATGTGGATACCACCTATACAGGTGTGGGAGCACGAGGTAGTGTAGGTGCAGTAGGTGCCAACTTCGGCAGCCAGATGAACCAGTCATTTGATAAGATGCCATCGCTGAAAAAACTGGCTGATAAACTGGCTTCCCCAAAGCCTGCCGACCATACTCCGTCAGCAGATTTTGCAGCCGATGATGTGAGTGGTATGGAAGTAGGCATGCAGGTGGAGCATCAGAAATTCGGATTCGGGAAGATCCTTACATTAGAGGGCGGTGCCAACAATAAGATCGCCAGCATAGACTTCGGATCTGCTCACGGAACAAAAAAGATCATGCTGAATTTTGCAAAGCTTAGGATAGTGAAGTAGCCATGATTGGATGCCCCGATAGCCTTACTTATTGCGGGAAGTATCCAATAGTACTTTGTATTCCGGGTGCCTTTCCAGGTAATCTATCACAAACGGGCAATACGCTATCATCGTCAGTCCTGCACCGGCAACATACTTGTCCAGCACCTGTTTCACGAATTCCGATCCGGCACCGGTTCCTCTTGCTGATGGTGGTACCAGCGTATGCATCAACACGATACTGCCTTTCAGCCATCTATATTCCATGGTAATGAGGTTGCCATCCTCTGTTGGTGCCTCAAATCGGAATGACTTTTTATTATTTACAACTTCCATTCGCTGTAAAAGTAAAGAGGCTGGTTTTGCCAGCCTCTCAATTTTATTTATCGCTTCATTACTGCCTCAATTTCATCCGTTGTTATCGGTATGTTCTTGAAGAGATCGGTATTGCCGGTCTTCGTTATCCATATATTGTTCTCGATGCGGATGCCTACCTGCTCCTCTTCTACATATATGCCCGGCTCTATGGTGAAAAGCATGCCTTCTTTTACTGCATCGGTATAAGAACCAACATCGTGTACCACCAGGCCCAGGTGGTGTGATACCCCATGGTAGAAATATTTGCGGAATGCGGGATTTGCAGGGTCCTGGTTCTTAATGTCTGCCTTGGAGATGAGACCCACTTTGAGCAGTTGCTTCTCCATCTCAGTATTGATGCTGGCCACATAGTCAGGGAAAAGAATGCCCGGCTTCAGTATGCTCTTGCCGTGATTATGCACGGCGAGGCACGCATTGTACAATTCTTTCTGGCGCTTTGTGAACTTGCCGCTTACAGGTATGGTGCGCGTGAGGTCGGCATTGTAGTTGCCGTACTCGGCGCCAAAATCCATGAGGAGCAGTTCCCCATCCTTGCATTCCTGGTTGTTCTCTTCATAGTGCAGTGTACGTGCGCGGTCGCCTGATGCGATTATGCATCCATAGGCGTGGCCGGTAGCACGGTTTCGCAGGAATTCATGCGTTATTTCTGCTTCTATCTCATACTCCATCACACCCGGCTGCACGAATTTCAATACCCTGTCAAGTGCACGTGCAGTAATGTCAATGGCAACTTTTGTTACCTCTATTTCCTCTTTGGTTTTGATAGCGCGCAGTTCTTTCATGATGCGTGCTGCACGCTCGTATTCGTGAATAGGATACTTCCTCATCACGTCCTGTACAAACAACAGGTCTGTACGCGGAAGCTCAGTATCAAGCCGGTTGTGCTCGTTGGTGTTCAGGTACACATTGTCGGCACTGTTCATCATTACCTGCAGCATGGCGTCAAAGCCATCCAGCCACTGAACATTCTTAATGCCCGAAATGGCAGTTGCTTCTTCTTTTCGCAGTTTATGGCCCACCCATTTTTCCAGCAGCTCGTTGGGGCGCAGTAGCACCAATACCTCGCGCATGCTCTTGTCCGGGTTGTCCGGGTATAATACCACTATCGTTTTTTCCTGTACAATGCCTGAAAGCCATACCACATCCGCGTCTGGTTTGTAGCCCATTACACCGTCGCCACCTTTGGGAAATGTAGGGCTGGCGGGGAATATTGCCACGGAATTTGGCTTCATTTTCTTGATGAACCGCTGACGGTTCTGCTCATATAACTTTGATGGTATTGGCAAATATTTCATGAGTCTTTGCTGATTTGGAGGTGTGAAGTTAGGAATGAAATACTATCCCCGCCTGCCCCATTTGTATTTTTCCCTGATTTGATTGCGGGTATAGTCTTTTCATTTTTTTTGCCTTATTTTTATCGCAAAATCAACAAACATGGAATTTCCCGGCAACTTGCGCTATACAAAGGACCACGAATGGATCAGCCTGGACGGCAACACTGCTACAGTAGGTATTACAGACTTTGCCCAGAAAGAGCTGGGTGATATCGTATTCGTAGACATCAGCTCAGTGGGCAAGCCGCTGGGAGCTAATGAGATATTTGGAACGGTGGAAGCTGTAAAAACTGTATCTGATCTTTATCTGCCGGTAGCTGGCACCGTAACTGAGGTGAACGGCGACCTGGAGGGAAGTCCTGAGAATGTGAACAAGGATCCTTATGGCTCTGGCTGGATGGTGAAAATGACAGTTGATAATGCTGCTGATGTGGCGGCTCTGCTGGATGCTGCAGCTTACAAGCAGCTCATAGGCGAATAATGAAGGGTATATTCTCAACAGAATCTCCTTTTAAGAAATATGCAAGGTTCATGGCTGTGCTGTGGACCTTGTTCATTTTTGTAGGTTGCCTCTATCCTTCCAGGGAACTACCAAAAGTAGATGTGCCCTTCTTCGACAAATGGACACACTTTGTGCTGTTCGGTGTCTTTACTTTTCTGTGGCTTTGGTCGGGAGTTGTTTCAGGGGCTGCAAAGTATGTCGTGCTCATTACCGTTGCAATCTTGCTAGGGGTAACTATTGAGGGATTGCAGGCAGTATTGGTATCGCTGGGAAGGAGTGCAGAGCTAATGGATGCTGTGGCAGATGCTGTAGGTGCGCTGCTGGGCGCCGGTGTTTTCCACTTTGCGGCCCGGAACCGCAATTAGCAACGGGGGTCTATTTCACTACAATGTCTTCAACCACGCGTTCATTGAAGTACTCATTGATGCGCGCTATTAATTGTTCCTTTCCAAACTGAAGTTCCTGCTTTAAAGGTGCCACGTCTGTGTAGATAACCAGCGTCTTCCCCTGCATATTAACCGACCGCGTGTAGCGGGCAATGGTTTTGCCGGTAATTTCTTCCCACTCCTGGCTCATGCGCAGTGCGAAAACCTTAGGCTTCCAGTGAGAGCGCTCCATGAGCAGGTTCAGTGCCTCGCCTATACTGTACGATCCCATTATTTTTTGATTTTGGCGAGGGTGATGGAATATTCCGGCATAGGGATGAACAGGTTGGGTTCCTTATCCAGCAGCATCAGTTTGTCGGCAGAGAATACCTGCTGGTGTTCTTCCGGAAAATTAATGGAGGCAACCGTGTAGCCATAGGGCTTGAAGAGGTCATTAAGCGTTGCAGAGAAGTCGCTGAGGTCAAGTACATACTTGGCCATCTTGGCATAGAAATGCACTTCTGATACTTCAGATCCGTCAAAGAGGGTAGTTGTGCGCTTCAGGTTCGTGGCCTTCTTTACATAATCATTCCAGTGTTTGGAGTTTACGTAAATATCCACCCACTTGCGGGCCAGGTCTTCGTAAGGGAAAAGGTTGATGGAGAAGCTGGAGATGTTAAGCTGTCGTTTTGCCAGCGCAGCATCCATCATCTTGCGTATGTGCGTAGATTCAGTAGCAAAGGAAAGCTTCATTGTTTCCGGCTCTTCGCCCAGCTCCTCTGTTAGTGGCTGGTATATCAGTTGATGGCGCAGACCCTGGCCCGGCACAAACGAGCGATAGATGGAAAGTGTTTTCGTAGCGGTAGGTAACTTTTCCCTTACAGTTACCGTAGTCTTTGTACTGTCGATGGTGATCTGGGCACGACAGTCCAAAGCGAACGTTATCAATAGTATAAGGTATAGTTTATTCATGACTTGCAAATATCTGCTATTTATCTGTAGAAAGGAAATGGCGTGTGCTGCAACTACCAATAAATAAAAGAGGCGGCTAACCTGGTTAGCCGCCTCTTCATATAGCTACTAAGATATTAGATATCGATCTTAGCGTACTTGGCATGAGTCTCAATGAAGTGACGACGTGGCGGCACTTCATCTCCCATCAGCATAGAGAATGTTTCATCGGCCACACTCATGCTTTCGATAGATACCTGCTTCAGTGTACGCGTGTCAGGATTCATGGTAGTGTCCCAAAGTTGCTCTGCGTTCATCTCACCAAGACCCTTGTAGCGCTGCACGTTTACAGAGTCTTCCTTGCCGCCTGCCATCTGCACGATAGCTGCTTTGCGGTCCTCTTCGGTCCAGGCATAGCGCTGGTCTTTGCCTTTCTTTACCAGGTACAGAGGCGGCTGTGCCAGGTATACATATCCCTGCAGAACCAGCTCCTTCATATAACGGTAGAAGAACGTAAGGATCAGCGTAGCAATGTGCGAACCATCCACATCGGCATCGGTCATGATGATGATCTTGTGGTAGCGCAGTTTTGTAAGGTTCAGCGCCTTGGGGTCTTCCGGTGTACCTATGGATACGCCCAGCGCAGTGAACATGTTCTTTATTTCCTCGTTCTCGTATATTTTATATTCCTGTGCCTTTTCCACGTTCAGTATCTTACCCCTCAGTGGCAGAATGGCCTGGAAGTTGCGGTCGCGGCCCTGCTTGGCAGTTCCGCCCGCCGAGTCACCTTCCACCAGGTATAGTTCGCACCTTTCCGGGTCACGGTCACTGCAGTCGGCCAGTTTGCCTGGCATTCCGCCTCCCGTCAATACACTCTTGCGCTGCACCATCTCGCGGGCTTTACGTGCAGCAGCGCGTGCCTGCGCGGCCAGTATCACCTTGTCAATGATGAGCTTTGCTTCTTTAGGGTGTTCCTCCAGGTAGGCTTCAAGTACGCGGCTTACGCATACGTCCACAACACCCATTACCTCATTGTTGCCCAGCTTGGTCTTGGTTTGCCCTTCAAACTGTGGCTCCGGTACTTTTACCGAGATCACAGCGCTCAGACCTTCACGGAAGTCATCACCGGTGATCTCTACTTTCGCTTTTTCAAACAGCTTGTTCTTATCGCCATAGCTCTTGAATACGCGTGTGATGGACCTGCGGAAGCCGGCTACGTGTGTGCCGCCTTCTATGGTGTTGATGTTATTTACGTAAGAGAAGATGTGCTCATTATAAGACGTATTGTAGCTCAATGCAACATCTACCGATACGTTCGACTCCTTGTCGTGGCTCTCTACGAATATGGGCAAAGGCAGCAGCGGGTCGCGCTTGCCCACCTTGTCCAGGGCCTGCACAAATTCTATGATACCCCCTTCGCTAAAGAAAACCTCCTGTATATGTTCTCCGCTTTCCGTTAACTCACGCTGATCTGTGAGTGTTATCCTTATTCCCTTATTCAGGTAAGAAAGTTCGCGCAGGCGACCCGCAAGTATCTCGCGGTTATAAACAGTGTCTTTAAAGATGGTGTTATCAGGCCAGAAGTGCTGCATAGTGCCGCGCTTATCGCTGGTGCCTATTTCGCGCACGGGGTATTGTGGTATGCCCATGCGATACTCCTGCTCAAATATTTTTCCTTCGCGGAAGACAGTCGTGTGCATCAGGGCGCTAAGTGCATTCACGCAGCTCACACCCACACCGTGCAGACCGCCGGATACCTTGTAGCTGTCCTTATCGAACTTACCACCCGCATGCAGCACGGTCATTACCACCTCTAGTGCTGAGCGACCCTCTTTGGGGTGCATGCCGGTAGGTATGCCGCGGCCATCGTCAAGTACGCTTATGGAGTTGTCTTCGTGTATGGTAACGTTGATATTCTTACAGTGTCCTGCCAGTGCCTCGTCAATAGAGTTGTCCACCACCTCATACACCAGGTGATGCAATCCTTTTACGCCTATATCGCCAATGTACATCGCCGGCCTCTTGCGCACTGCCTCAAGGCCTTCGAGCACCTGTATACTTCCCGCATCATACTCTGCGGGCCGCTTCAAAACTTCGTTTTCCTGTTCCATTAATTTTTTTGAATATCAGGCTCCTGCGCCTGCAAACTTCCAGTGAAAGAGCCCTGCAGGGTCCTTCAGTAAAATGTTCGCAATACGCCTGGCTGAAAGTAATTTAGTGAATGAAAAAATCCGTTATCTAACGTGTTTTTTAAGTCTTACAAAGATACTTTTAAAAGGGGGCACAAACAAGGAAAATAAATAACATTAGTGGATAAAATTGTCCTAAAAACAGACGTGTTCCGGGCTGTCTTTGCCAGGGGGTAAACCGGCTCGGTCGTTGATGGGTAGCCTGCCAAATTTAGCTGGACTTTTCGACCCAAATACCGTACGTTTGTAGCTAACCGAGTCATGTCGTTGAGGAAATTTTTATTATTTGTGTGCTTATTGGGTGCGTGGTTTTGCCGTGCACAGGTTAATGAGGTTCAGCCGAGGATACTTCTGGTGCTGGATAGGTCATCCAGCATGATAAACCTATGGGATGGGGGCGTGCCGAAGGCTAAAGTGTCTAATGAGTTCGTCCTCAGGCTCATGGACAGTATTTATCATGTAAATCCCGATGTGGAGTTCTCCCTTCGCGTATTCGGAAGCCAGTCTACCGTTGCGGAAAATGACTGCCGCGATACTAAAAACGAGCTCCCGTTCAGAAAAGATAACCGCTTGCAGATGGAATATCGCCTGGACGATATTCAGCCACTCGGTGTTACTTCCATTGCCTATGCGCTGATGCAGGCAGCAGATAATGACCTGGTGGATGTAGCGCATAACGCATATAGTATAATACTGATAACAGACGGTGGCGAAAGTTGCGGGGGGGATATATGCGAGGTGATGAAGCGCCTGGCACGGGATAAAGTGTTTTTCAAGCCCTATATAGTGAACCTGGAAAGCTCTGCCACGGTAAGAGCGTCCTATGCCTGCATGGGTGACTACCTGGAGGTGACAAGACGCGTAGACATACCGGGCGCCGTGACCAAGATCGTCAATGCCTTCCGCCCGGTTATTACCATCAACGATAAGCAATATACCAAAGTAAAGGAAGTGGCTGCCACATCGCCCACCGTGCTGAATGTGAAGATCCCCGACGTGAAAGTGACAGACACCGTGGTGGCTATGCCGTCGATAGATAAACTTGCGGTTAAACCATCGCTTGCTGCTATTGCAAAGCCAGAACTGCCAAAGGCAACGAGCGCTGCCGTGCCACCGGCAATTCCGTATGTGGAGGGTATGGACAAGGATGATGCAGTAGCAGTAGATAATGCGACACCTGCAGCTATGAAACGTCTTGTGGCCGAGGTCATCAATCCATATTTCCCAAAGCCAATCAATATTCCACCCTTTACGCCAACTATTATAGAGGAACGTCCCGAACCTGAATCAATAGCCCGATTGGCGCCGGCGACAATGAAACAGACCCGCGTAGACCGGTCGGCTTTACCAAACCCGGGTGGTGCGCGCACGCTGCCGGCCTATGTACCGGTATTCATTTTCGAGCGCCCTGCTGCAGAAACATTTCCTAAGCTTCAACTGGCATGGAAGAAGATTTCTACCATCAATGTGGTAGATGGTGGTGGTGCCATAATGAACCTGCGTCGCTTGCCGCCTATGCCGGCTTACAAGTCTGAAGAGCTACCTGTGGCCAAAACTACGCCGGCACCCAAGCCCGCAGGTGTAGGCAAGCCGCTGCCCGGCAAGGAGGCCGAGTTCAAGGTAGAGGCTGAAGACGCTGAGCAGACAACAGTGCAGGTTTACTTTACAAACGGTCATGGCAAGTTTTACTCATCCACGCCACAGATAATGCTGCTGGACCCGGTAACAGGCAACCTTGTGAAGCGGTTTTACCGGATGGTAAATGAGGCAGGAGAGCCGGACCCACAAACAAACATTCCACCCGGCCATTACAACCTTACGTTTTCAGAAACGCGCAGCCTGGTGGTGAACAATGTAGCCATTGAAGAGAACAAACACAATAAGATAGTTATCACGGTAAACAAGGCCAGCCTGAGTTTTGAATATGCAGGCGCGGAAAATCGCCCGGTGAAAGAGTTCATAGCTACTGTGATTCAGCGCAACAAGCCAAACGGAACCATCACCAACCAGCGCTGTGATGAAAAACTCACTTACGAGCCGGAAAATTATCACGTAGAGATCAACACATTCCCCCGCGACATTCGCAACCTGGACCTCGACTTTGATGAGAAGGTGATACGTATCCCACAGCCGGGTTTTGCCAAGTTTGTGATGGCCGAAGGTGCAAAAAGCGTGACGCTATACGAACAGTTTGGCGACAAGTACCGGGCGTTTCACACTTTCCCCGTTTCTGATCCGGTGCTGAATCACCTGCAGATACAACCCGGTAAGTACGAAGCACACTTCCATATGGATGGCCCTCCCGGCCTGCCGGAGAAGGTGGTGGTGTTCTTCATAAAACCTACGCAGGAGACAATAGTAGAGCTTAAACCTTAGTAAAGATGGAGATTGTAGTATCTCGTGTTCCCTACGGGTCGCCGGAGTACCAGGAAGTGTTTGACCTGAGGGAGGAAATACTTCGTAAACCTATCGGCCTCTCGCTGCACAATGAAGACCTTTCCCGCGACAAGACCGATACTATTCTCGCAGGCAAACATGACGGCCGGGTAGTTGCCTGCCTGATCCTTACTGACAAAGGCGATGGCATAGTGCAACTGCGCCAAATGGCCGTGTATAACGAGTGCCAGGGAAAGGGCGTGGGCAAGGCGCTGGTGCTGGCCGCTGAAAAGATTGCAACAGAGAACGGCTATACCAAAATGATACTACACGCCCGCAAACATGCCATGGGCTTTTACCGCAGCCTGGGCTACACGCAGCACGGCGATGAATTCAGCGAAGTAGGCATACCGCATTATCACATGGAGAAGGAACTGCTATAGCAATTGAATCCCGATAGCTATCGGGAGCGGATCATGGGAGTTTGGGCTGATTCTTTTGTGATTGGAATTTGGAATTTCCCTCTTTGAATTTGAATATTAGTTCTCAGCTCTCCGCTTCATCCGCCTGGCTTTCTTGTCCCTCTTCTTTTTGTCCTTTTTCTTGTCGTTCTTTTTCTTTTTGTCTTTCTCTCCTTCCTTCTTTTTCTCTTCGTCTTTCTTTTTGTCGCCGCCCTCAGTCTTTTCTTTCTCTGCAGCCTCTTCTTCTTCAAACTGGGTTTCGTCTACGCGACCAGAGCGGCCCTGGTCCAGTATGGCGTCGAGCGTTTCTATCTTGCCCTTCACTGTTCCCTTCTGCGTCATCTCCACATCAAAGCCGTTTTCGTCGGCATTGGTCCAGCCACCGGTGTAGGTGCGGCCGGTGAGCTTCAGCTCCATGGTACCTACAAAGTTCTCGTCCTCTATTATCCATCGGCCATCTTCGGTGCGTTTTATCTCCAGGCGCACATATTTTCTGTTATCGCCCAGCTTGTACAGGCCATCAAACTGCTGCGGCCTACCGGGTATAGGCTTCATGTAGCGCACATACATCCTTATAGGTATCTCATTATCCATGAGGCCTTCATAATACTTGCGTTCCACCACATTCTTCCGCATGTCGCCTTCTTCGTCTTCCTCCCTGCTCAGGGCCAGCGGGTCGTCTTCTGCGGTTGTGTCAGCACCTGCGGTAGTGTCCTTCACGGCTTTTTTTATATAGACTGAATCCGGGTTGGCGGCTACCCATGCATACCATTCCTTTTCACGCTGTTCTTTTATCCGGAATTCGTCAAGGCTGCTTGCCTGCAGGATATTGAGCACCTGGCCGCCAAAGAACTGTCCTTTGATCTTTTGTATCTCTGATACCGACACGCAAAACATGGTACGGTTAAAGCCATCGCTCAGGAACATGTAGCCATAGAACCGCTCGGGCATAATATGGTCCAGGCCTATGAACGCCTTTGATGGTTCTTGTTTATAAAGCTGGTAGCGTGCCATGACCACATAACGCCAGGTGATGCCGGAATCTTCTCCCTTGGCCAGGACATTTGCAAAGCGGTTTATGATATCGTGATTGTATAGCGGGTCGAACTCAATCAGTGTCTGCGGATGCTGGCGCAGGTTATTTAGCTCCTGCTGCACCGCAGGGTCTTTGCTGTTGTTGCGCATCACCATGCTCCAGAGCGTATCAAACGGCGGAAATAACGCGAAGTAAGCGGCGGTGTCCCTCCGGCTCATGGTGCCCAGTAGTTTTTGCATTAGCTCCGCCTCCGTGGTAGGCCATTTATTCTTGTGCCTCCGCCCGAACAGCTGTGCCTCCGCGCTAACGGAGCATAATAGGATCACGAATAATATGGCGTAGCGCAACTTCATCTTGTTACAATGGGCTAAGTTATGGAAAACCCGGCGGACGAATTCCTGAGTCGCGTCCGCGAGGTTACAGTGCAGTGCACACTCATGGCTAATTCCTAACGGATACCTAATCCCCCCTAATCTACCCCTTGCCGGGGCAAAGCGCGGACGGCGCTGTGTCGTCTTTATGGGCGATCAATTATAACCAGATGAAACTGACATTTATTATCCCACTCTTATTGTTAATGGCTGGCACACCCGCCCGCGCACAATGGACCCGTCTCACGCCGTTTTACCCTGCATCAATACGTGTTGCAGATGTCACCGAAAATGACTCCGGCATCTTTGCCGTTGGCTATCGCTTTTCTGATTTCCAGGGGCACATTTTTCGCAGTTTCGACGATGGCGCGCATTGGGACACATTGCAATTGCCGCCAGCGGGTTTCCTGTTTGAGACAATTGCTACCAAAAACAGCGATACCATGTTTATAGGTGGTTACGGTAGCATATCCATCATATTGTGGACTACCAATGGCGGCCACGACTGGAGCTATTTTGCCGCAGACCCCACTACCAGTGGCATAAACGACATGCAGTTCCTTGATGGGCAGCATGCTTTTGCGTCCGGTTACGACACGGTACAATTCTTCTCCGGCAGTTGCTATTACACCAATGATGGAGGTGCTAACTGGAACCAGCAGACGGTAGACACCGGCACCTGCCTTGATACCCTGGGACTAGACTTCATTCAAATGACCAGCGTAAGTACAGGCTATGCCGTAAGCAATTTTGGACTGAACAAGTACCTTCTGAAAACAACAGATACCGGAAAGCACTGGAATATTATTTACGAGCAACCCGGTATTGGTGGCATTTACTTCTGGGACGAAAACAATGGTATAATGGTAGCCGGCGCGGGTAAGGTCTTTAAGACAACTAATGGCGGGATGAACTGGACGCTGAAACCGGCACCAACCACACAACCACTTTTTTCAGTCGCTTTTCTAAGTGCGTCAACCGGTTATGCTGTTGGTGGTAACGGTGCTATAATTAAGACCACCGATGCAGGCGAAACCTGGACACTGGAAACCTCCCCTACAACTCAGCCACTATTCCGCGTGAGGTGCTTTGACGGCAAGGCATATGCAACAGGCGATGGCGGTGTTGTGCTCAGGTCTGTTCCGCCATCAACAGCAGTAAGTTCACCGGCATTAATATTCGCAGAGGTACATCCTAATCCGGCCGCACACAATTTCATCGTTTCTCTTTCAGATCCTGGCACAGAGGCCCACCTCAGCCTCTGCGATCTTGCGGGAAGGATGGTATGGCAGGCTACCACAAAACTGCAAAGCACATCGATCGAGGTCTCCAACCTGCCTGCAGGAAACTACATGCTGAACGCGAAAACGGCAAAAGGCACCGGCAGCAAGCTCGTTACTGTAATAACTAATACACATTAACAAATCGGGCCCGGCTGTGATAGCCGGGCCCGTATAAAATCAGTTGGCGTCTCCGTTTAAGATTCAGGGTAGAGCACGGAAATAAACTTATTCTTACCGTCCAGCAGTTGAGCGGCAGCAGACTGTATGTCGGCAGGTGTCAGCTTCTCTACATACGACTCATATTTTAGCGCGCGGTCTTTGTCGCGACCCCAGTAAAGGACCATCTCCATTTTCTCCAGCCAGTACTCGTTCTTCTTTATGTTGGTCACATATTTTTCGTGCCACTGGCTTTTTACCTTGTCCACATCCTTCTGATCCGGACCCTTTTCTATCAGCTTCTTTATTTCAGCATCAGTTGCTGCCAGCAGCTTGTCTACATTCTCAGGACCGCAAGGTAGCTGGCAGGTGATAGAGTAGTGCTGATAAGGCTCTTTTGTTACAGAGCCGCGGAAGCCACCACCGTATATAGCGCCCATCTTTTCGCGCATCTCCTCTATTACTTTTATGTTCAGCACTTCTGCCAGCGCTTCGGTGCGCATTTCAAGGTCTTCGCTATAGGGAATTTCGCCGCTATAGAATGCCATGATAAGGCTCTGCTTTTCTTTACCCTTCTTTACTTTGAGCTCCTTATTGCCCTTTATAGGACGCACGCCATTGTCGGCAAATTTAGGAGGCTTTGACGTTGTGGGTATGCTGCCCAGGTAGGTTTCGAGCAGTGGAATGGCAGTGGCTTCATCTACATTTCCGGTAAGAAAGAAGTGGTAGCCTGACGCATCACCAAATTCGCCCTTGTAAATGTGCACGGCGCGCTCCATGTTTATCTTTTCGTAGTCGTCCGGCTTTGGTATCATGATGCGAGCCAGCGGATTGTTGCCATAAAGTGTCTTTACAGTTGTGTCCATAAAGGCAAACCGTGGGTTGGCCGTCATGAACTTAAGCATGCTTGCCTGCTTGTCTTTATAGGCTTTGAAGAGTCCCTCGTCTTTTCGTGGCTCCATCATGTACAGGTATGTGAGCTGCAGCATATCTTCAAAGTCCTTCACTGTGCTGCTGGCAGAAACGTTATCTTCTTTTTCGCTCATTGAAAGGTTGACACGGATCTTTTTACCTGCTGTTATTTTCTCCAGGTCGGTAGGAGAGAACTCGCCCACGCCCATTGCTTCTACTACTTCAGTAGCAAAGGATGCGTTGCTCTTGTCAGCAATGCCATAACCGTTCATGCCGCCTTTCTTAACGCCGTTCATAAGAATCTCATCGGTCTTGAAGTCGGTCTTCTTGATAGTCACTTTGATGCCATTGCTCAGTGTGTACGTGGTGGCGTCAAATCCTTCCTCCTTCACTTTGTTGGTAACCTTGCCCGGAACTGGCTTGTTGCTCATAAGCGCTACTGCTATAGGCTTTTCCTCCTTTTTGCCTACTTCCTGGGTCAGACCTTTTTCAGTCATTGCCAGTAGTTCCTTTTCAGATGGCATCTTTACGTCCTTATTATCCGGACCCGTAACAAGCGTAAACGTGTTGTTGGTTGCAGTCCAATCCTTTATGAGTGCATTTACATCTGCCACCTTAATGCCCGGAAGCATCGTCTTCCGATATTCATATTCATTTGCCACACCCGGGAAAGGCTCTTTGTCCAGGAATGCACGAATGTATTCCTCTACGTAGTTGGAGCTTTCGGTTGTATTGCGCTCATTATACATTTTCTCAAAGTTGCTTAGCTCTTCTTTCTTTGCCAGTGCCAGTTCTGATTCTGTGAAGCCATACTTACGTGCGCGTACCAGCTCGGCAGTTATGGCGTTGATAGCTTTTTCCGGTCCATCCTGGGTAAAGAGTGAGAAAGCTCCGAAGCTTTCATAGCCATGTATCATGTCGTTGAAAAACACAGATGCAAACGGGAAAGGTGGGTTACTGCTTTGGGCCAGGTCGCTGAGGCGACGGTTAAGCATTGCAAGTGTCAGCTCCTTCGCCAGCACATACTTGTAGTCGGCCAGTGTAGCAAACTCATGCTTTTTAAAATAAGGGTAGGCAATTTGCAGCACAGAATTGGTTGCTTCTTTGTCGGTAACCACCATAGCTTCTGAGCCAGCACGTGGTGCCACGTCCACATATTTACGCTGGCGTTCCTTTGAGGGATTTTTGATTCCGGCAAAATGCTCAGTGATCATCTTTTTGGCGGTAGCTACTTCTATGTCGCCCACTACTACCACTGCTTGCAGGTCCGGGCGATACCAGTCCTGGTAAAAACTGCGCACGGCGTCGTACTTAAAGGTCTTTAGTATTTCGTCCTTTCCTATTGGCAGGCGCTCAGCATAAAGCGAGCCTGCTGCCAGCTTGGGAAAATACTTTTTCATCATCCTGTCGTTGGCACCCTTGCCCAGGCGACTTTCTTCCAGCACCACTCCGCGCTCGTCGTCGATGTCTTTGCTGGTCAGCAACGCATTATGTGCCCAGTCTTCAATGATCTGGAAGCCTTTTTCCAGGTTGCCCGGCTTATCGGTTGGTATTGGCAGTATGTACACCGTCTGGTCAAAGCCGGTGTAGGCGTTCAGGTCAGCCCCAAACTCTACTCCTATCGATTGAAGGTAACTAACGAGTTCATTCTTCTCAAAATGTTTGGTGCCGTTAAAGTTCATGTGCTCCATGAAGTGGGCCAGGCCGCGTTGGTCTTCATTTTCCAGAATGGAGCCAGCATTCACCACCAGTCGCAATTCTACTTTGTTAGCAGGTTTATGGTTATTGCGGATATAATAGGTGAGCCCGTTATCCAGCTTGCCGGTGACCACATCCGGGTCCATCGGCAATTTTGCCGACATGTCCTGGGCCATCGCCGCTGTGCTGAACATTAAGGCGACTCCCGCAAGTGTGCGGCGTGCCATGAGAAGGTATTGTCCCATAATAGTATGTTTTAATTAAAGGTAATGAATTTTGACTCCTCGCAATAGCAGAAGCAGACAAAGCTATTCGCGAACGCTTGTTTTAACAGGTTCTTGCAGCGATACCTGCTTCGCAATGGAGTCTTTGGCTGCCTGCAGATTATTTTTTGCATTTTTATTTTCCGGGTCGCGCGCCAGTATCAGCTGTGACAGGTAGATCACCGAATCGTACTGCTTGAGAAGCATGTGACACATGGACATGTTGAATACAATGCCATTGTCATTGGGGGCGTACTTCTGTGCTTGCCTGCAATATTCCAGCGTTTTGTCATAGCGACCGCGGGCGAAGTACAGGCCTCCCAGCATGCTGATGATAACCGGGTCGCCGGGTCGCAACTGCAATGCCCTCAGAATGTGTGCCTCTGCAGAGTCATATCTGCCCATTTGTGCCAGCAGGTTTGCATAGTCCGTGTGCACCTTACTTTGTTTCGGATATATCTCCAGCGACTGCAGGAAGTGCTCTCGTGCCTGCATGGCGAGTTCGTTTCGCTCTGCAGCATTTACGCTCTGCGCCATCCGGTCGTTTACCAGCACATAGGCGAGAGAATGGTGCAGGCGTGCATTTTTCGGATGAGTGGCAGCATCAGCGCTTACGAGGGTGTCATTGGTGCGCCAGTCGGCATTGCGGGCCATAGTGAGCGGCGCATAGATAAGGCATATTACCGCAGGTATGCCTGCCTGTAGGAGCCGCGGGCGACCGGCAAGCAGCCTGTGCAGCCCGAAACTGAGCACTATACAGAAACCCAGAGAAGGAAAGAACAGGAATCGCTCGGCCATTATGGAGCCGGTAAGAAATGCCAGATTAGTAAACAGGGCAATTGTTGCAAGAAAGAAGATGATGCCAAATGCAAAGATGCGACTGCCGGCATGCCGCCACAGAACCACCGCTGCCGCGATGAGTCCGCTATAGAACAGAATGGAGACAATTGAGATTGCTGAAGTGACGTTGCTGAAGGGTATTGTTGCAAATGTGTAGTCCGAGCTGAGCGGATAGGGGAAAAGCAGCAACCAAAGGTAGCGAGCCATTACAGCAAGTGCAGTGCCATACCTTGCCGAAGCGGACCCTGCACCTACAAGCGGATTCTCAATAAAATCCAGCATGTCAGGATGGTCAGCATTCCATGCATGCAGAACAGACCATCTTATGGCAATGTAGGCGGCAACAATGGCCAGCGCAACAGAGGTAGACGAGACCATTCGCCCCCGTCCCGCCCCGGAGAACATAGCCACTATGGGTATGATGAGAATGAAGCTCGCAGAAGTCTCCTTGGCCAATAGCGAAAAAAAGAGCAGTAGTGCCGATGAGACAAGATTGGCCACCTTGCCATGTTTGTAGTACTTCAGCATTTGCAGCAAGGCCAGGAATGAGAACAGGAAACACAGAAGTTCATCACGGCTCTTAATGTTGGCTACTACCTCTGTGTGAATAGGGTGCACCGCAAAAAATGCGGCAGTAAGAAACGCTTCTGCTGTATGCTTGCGACCGGTCAACTCGTCGACAAAGCGAAAGAGCAGTAATACACAGGCGGCAAAAAGCAATACATTGACCAGGTGCCCTATGCCCGGATTATCTCCGAAGACCTCGTGTTCGATGGCAAAGGTGGAAGTAGCCAATGGCCTGTAGATGTCATTGCTTGCTGCAGTGTCAAACACCGGGCGCAGATCAAAGCCCCGTAAGGTTGGCTTTGCCCATATGTCATCCAGGCCCTTAAGGCCATCCTGCACAAAGGTGTTTCGCGTTATCAGCGCGAGGTCATCCATCACATAGTCGTTAGACAGCGTATTGCCATACACGAACAGGCAAATGGCCAATAGCCACCCCATCAGGCGTCTGTAACCTTTAAATGCGTCACCGATAGTGCGTTTCTCTTCCAAATGGCTCTTTGTAAGGTGAAACGAAAATAGTAAATGCCCGCGAGCACAAAAAAACGGCGACACATACGTATCGCCGTTCTCACTATTTAGTAAATCATTTACCTTTTCATTTCACCAACGGTCACTTTCATGTCTCCCTTGCGGATGTCATTGATAATGTTCACGGTTTCTGCGATGTATATGTCTTTGCTCAGCGCCTTCAGCCATTCTTTGTTCTTGGCTATTGATGTGCTGTCCACATTAATCTTAGGCAGGTCTGCAGGTGCGTTTGCCATATCCAGTGTGGTGGCGTTCTTCTGCAGCGAATCTATGATCTTTGACGTCTTGTTGATCTCTTCCTGTTCCTTTTTGAAGCTGTTTTCGTTAAGCGACACCAGGTTGTCGTCCTTTTTCTTCCTTATGGTTTTTGCATTTTCGCTTATTAGCTGGAAGGTCTTGTTGGCTGCTATCCTGCTGTTGCTCATGGCTACCACCTGGTCCATATTTGCTATGCTATTTGCCGGTCTGAAATCCACTTTCGGAATTTCGTCCCAGGCCAGGGCACTCTTGTTATGGCGCTCGCCCAGCTCTTCGTCGTCATACCCGTCATACGGATCCGGCATGTCTATTTCCGGTGTCACGCCTTTTAGCTGCGTTGAGCCGCCGTTTACGCGATAGAACTTCTCCATGGTCAGTTTCAGCGCGCCCAGTGAACCATCTCCTGCTCCGGATGTATCGTCCCGTAGTGTGAGTTTGGTCATTGGGTCTATCATATCATCCAGTGACACCATCTTTTGTACAGAACCTTTACCAAACGTTGTGGAACCAACAACAATGGCGCGCTTGTAGTCCTGCAGTACTGCCGCGAGAATTTCCGAGGCCGATGCGCTCCCCTGGTTTACCATCACGGCCATTGGACCGGAGTAGAGAGCGGAATCGTAAGAATGGGAGCGAAGCACAGAAGGTGCTGAGTGGTTGCTCTTCACTTGTACCACTGGTCCGCGTCCCAGGAATATCCCCGCCATATCCACCACATCGCCCAGCGAGCCGCCTCCATTATAGCGTAGGTCCAGGATGATTCCCTTTACGCCCGCGTTTTTCAGTTTCTCCACTTCCTTAGCCACGTCTTTGCTACATGTGCGGCCGCTGGTGTGGTTAAAGTCGGCATAGAACTCAGGCAGGTAAATGAAACCTATTGGCCCTTCTTTGCTGTTGATGATGGCCGACTTTGCAAAGGTTTCTTCGATCTCTACAATGCCGCGCTTTATCGGTATCACCTTGGTAGACCCATCGGTACTTTTTACAGTCAGTTTCACCGTAGTTCCTTTTTCGCCGCGAATGATCTTAACAACATCTTCCAGTAGGAAGCCGGTAATATCCACAGGCTCACCATCACCCTGTGCCACTTTTTGAATTTCGTCACCGGCTTTGAGTTCACCCTGCTTCCAGCTTGGGCTTCCGGTTATCACATCTGCAACCGTTGTTTTATCGTCTACCTGGTTCAGGCGTGCGCCTATGCCCACGAAGCTGCCACTCATCTTTTCGTCAAATGCGTCCTTGTCTATTGGCGGGAAATAGGCTGTGTGCGGGTCATGCGCTTCGGTGATCTTGTCTACGTAGAATGTAAACCTGTCTTCTGCCTTTCCCTGGCGAAGGCGTTTCAGGTAGCGGTCGTTGCCTTTCAGCACTTCTTCACGAGCAGCTATCTCCAGTTCTTTATCCGTCTTGAACTTGGCATTTACTGAGTCCTTGTTCTCGCGCTTCTTATCCTGCTCCGCTTTCAGGTCCGTAAACTTAACAAGTGTGCGATACTTGAGATACTTACGCCATTTCTCCATCTGGTCTTTCTCGCTGGTTGCGTAGGTGTTCTTTTCAGGTGTCAGTTGCAGCGTTTCGTTTGTGGTGAAGTCGAATGGCTGCTTCAGGATAGCCTTGTATATAGCTTCTGATCCGTTTATGCGACGGAGATAAATGGCTTCAAGCGTATCGAAAAATTCTGTAGAACCCTTTGTTACCTGGTCGTCTATTGCAAATTCATACTTCTTCAGCTTGGCAATGTCATCAGCAGTGAAATAGATCTTCTCACCATCAAATGCCGTAACCATTGACTTGTAAACGCGGGCAGAAAATGAATCGTCGATAGGGCGGGGGGCATAGTGGCCCACCTGTATAGTCTTCAACACCGTCTCCAGCACTATGGCCCTGCGCTGCTGTGATGATTTGCCACCTGCGTGTACATACTTAAATGAAAAAAACGCAGCGAGCGAACAAACAACCAGCAACGGTATCAGGATCTTGTTCTTCATGAATTGCAACATATCTATTTTTCCTGTGTAGTATGTAACAAATGTAGTCCAATTGCTGTTAATAAAAGCATAATCAAAAACGCCCGCAACGTTAAAAACGGGGTGAGTTTGGCACTATATTTACCAGCTGAAAATGAGCAAAATAGCGCCATGCAGATTGCAGTGCTGAACGACGATTTATGGTTCCCGCCGGTAGAGGATGCGCTATCTGATGGGTTGCTTGCAGTGGGTGGCGATCTCAATACAGACCGCCTGCTGTTGGCATACAGAAGCGGTATATTCCCCTGGTTTTCAGACGACGAGCCTCCACTATGGTGGAGCCCCGATCCTCGATTTGTACTCTTTCCTTCAGAGCTGAAGGTGAGTAAGAGCATGAAGAAAGTGTTGAACAGCAACGCTTTTGAGTTTCGCGTAAATACTGCGTTTGAAGATGTGATAGCGTGCTGCAGTGCCTTGCCCCGCCGGGACCAGGACGGCACATGGATCACGGATGAGATTATAGCCGCCTACACTGAATTGCACCGGCTTCGATTTGCGGTGAGTGCAGAGGCCTGGCAAAACGGTGTACTGGTGGGTGGGCTTTATGGCATCCGGATGGGCGATTGCTTCTTTGGCGAGAGCATGTTCAGCAGAGTGAGCAATGCCAGCAAGTTCGCTTTTATCAATTGGGTGCATCTGTTGCAGCAGGAGAGCGTAGCTGTTATAGATTGCCAGGTACATACAGAACACCTGGAAAGCCTGGGTGCTCGAATGATTCCTCGCGCCACATTTATGCAACTACTGGCCGAACACCTGCCTTGAGTGCATATTAAGTACCTTCGCACTATTATATTAAAGCATGGATTTTAAAGACCTGAACCTCAGCACCCCGTTATTGAATGCCATTGACGAGCTTGGCTACACCACGCCCACTACTATTCAGTCGAAAGCGTTTTCGGTGATCATGTCGGGCAGGGATGTATGTGGCATCGCACAAACAGGTACCGGTAAGACAGTTGCCTACCTGCTCCCGTGTCTGCGGTTATGGAAATTTTCGAAAGACCGTTTCCCGCAGGTGCTCATCGTGGTGCCAACGCGAGAACTGGTGAAGCAGGTTACCGATGAGATAGAGAAACTGACGAAGTATATGAGCGTGGTGACCGTTGGTGTTTTCGGCGGGGTAAACATGCGTCCGCAGATGATGGAGGTAGAGAACGGATGCGACATTGTCGTGGCTACTCCCGGCCGCCTGCTCGATCTGGTGTTGGAGGGGTCGCTGAAACTGAAAGCGATAAAGCGATTGGTGATTGATGAGGTAGATGAGTTGTTCAATCTTGGCTTTCGTACCCAGATCAACAATATCCTGGACCGTATGCCTGAGCGCAGGCAGAACCTGCTTTTCTCTGCAACGCTCACGCCGGAAGTGGAAGAACTGATGCGTGCCTACTTCAATAATCCGGAGCGCGTGGAGGCGGCGCCGGCAGGAACACCGGTTGCCAACATTGAGCAAACTCTGTATGAGGTGCCCAACTTCAATACGAAGGTAAACCTACTGGAACTACTGCTGAGCAATGACGAGACAATGAATAAAGTGCTGGTCTTTGCAGCAACCAAGAAGCTGGCAGACGACTTGTATGACTGCATGGCTGAGCGTTTTCCTGATGAGGTGGGCGTGATACACTCAAACAAGGCACAGAACCAGCGATTCAACGCAATAAAGCGGTTTCGCGATGGGAATTACAGATTCATTATTGCTACAGACCTCGTGGCGCGCGGCATTGACATTTCTGAGGTTACACACGTGATGAACTTTGACGTACCCGAAGAGCCGGAATCATATGTGCACCGCATAGGCCGCACAGGTCGTGCCGACAAGAAGGGTATTTCTATAACGTTCATGACAGAAAAGGAGCGCCCCCTGATGGAGGCCGTGGAGCAATTAATGAATTACAAGGTGCCTGTCGTCGCGCTACCGGAAGATCTGGAGATATCAGATGTGCTCACGCCCGATGAGATACCGAAGGTGCGTATGCGCGAAACACTGGTGGTGGCGCCGAAGATCACAGATTCCGGTGGTGCATTTCACGAGAAGCTGGCGAAGAACAAAAAAGTGAATGTCAAGGTAAGCCACAAGGATAAGATGCGCGCCAAGTATGGCAAACCCAAATCGAGAGGCAGTAAGAAGTAAAATAAAAAGTCCCGGCAGAACCGGGACTTTTTATTTATCGTTACTTCAAATACTGATTACCTGATCAGCATTACGTTGCCTTTGTAAGACTTGTTTTCGCCGCTTGGCAGTGCCACGATGATCTCGTACACATATACGCCCATGTCCTGCTTCACGCCTTTGTAAGTGCCATCCCATCCCACTTCAGGATTAGAAGACTGGAACATCATTTCGCCCCAACGGTTGTAAACCCTGAAGTCAACGAGTTTCTGGAAACGGAGTTTGAAGACACGGAAGATATCGTTCTTGCCGTCGCCGTTCGGTGTGAACGCGCTTGGAACGAACTGGTCAACATCCAGGTCTGTATAAACAGTTACTGTAGCTGTGTCGCGGCAGCCCCATATGTTCATGCCCTGCACTTCGTAGATAGTTACAGAGTCCTGTGGTGTTGCAACCGGATTGCTGATGTTCATGTTATCCAGCGAGCCATTTTCAGGAGCCCACTTGTAGTACTCAGCACCTGCTGCATTGAGCTGTATGGTATTTCCCAGCTTCACTATCTGGCCGCTTGCTGTTACGTCTGTAAGCACCAGTGGCGGGTGCGAGCGTATCACCACTTCCTCACCTGCCGAGCATCCGTTTGCCATCGCACCAAATGGACGCGTAGTAACGGTGAGTGCAAGTGAATAGTTGCCGATGCCCCAGAACTTAGGATTCTGTGCTGCATAGTCGTCCAGGTTTGAGCCTGCAGGCGTTTGCGTCCATGCATAGGTCAGCGGGCCTACCAGGTTGCTGCTCAGCGTTGGCTTTGCATATATTGTCATTGGTACGCGCAGGCACACGTCTGTGTCATGCACATTTGTGCGAACATCCAGTGACACAACTACTATCTTCTGCGTATCGGTATTTGTACAGCCTATGATGTCTGTGGCTTCCAGCACAGCCTTGAAGTTTCCTGCAAACAGGTACTTGTTATAGCTAGGCTCAAACGTATTATCGAAATCGTAGTCGCCATTGCCAAACCACCATTTATAGGTAGGTGTGTAGTCATTACCACCAGCGCCGGATGTTGTTGTGTTCTTAAAGATTACCGGAGTTTCCACACAGATACTATCGGCCGGCACAGGTGTGCTGCCTGTCTCAATGTTGAATTGTGCCTTAAGCGTATGGTCTATGTCTATCACCTTTGTAGTGGGAACTGCACATGCCGGATCGTGCCATGGCGTCGTATTGTAGGTTAATGTTACAGAATACGTGCCTTTCCACTTTGGTGTGTTAAGGTGCGTATTGAATACATGCCACTGGTTCAGGCTGTCCTGCGGATAAGAGCCATCGCCCCAGTTCCAGTAAGAGTAGTAGCCTGAAGGAGTTGTCGTGTTTACCGTAAACAGCGTGTCGCCCTTACAGCCTAGTCCCAGTGTTGTCTCGAACGTTGGTGTGTAAGGTGCAGGATTCACCAGTACTGCGGGGCCGCCCGGCGCGCTGCATAGGTTCACCGTTGCCACAATGGCGGTATAGTTACCCGCACCCAGGTTCGGGATCACTACCGTGCTGTCTGCAGCTACCATAGCCACATACGGTGACTGAGGAGTGCCGTTTTTATTATAGCCAATAGATACAGGCTTCAGTGGCGTAAGGCCCCAGAGCTTTATCCAGCCATCATACTTGCCGCACACGGTAGGGTGGCTCCATGTCGTGTTTGAAACAGCAAGCACCGGTGTCACTAGCGTAGTCGTTATCTGGTTCGACGGGCAGTTTGCCACCTTCACATAAACGTAGTCATATACACCGCCGCAGAGATTAGAGAGGGTAATAGTGCTATCAAGTGCGGCAGAATCTACATAAGACGGTTGTGGCACACCGTTGAATGACCAGAATACTGTATCTATCTGATGTGGATTCACACCACGCAATACGATCTTGCCATCACACTTACCACACTCAGAAGGGTGTGTGATATCAAACGTATCAATGTGCGGAATGCCGCCTATGCCAACGCTTGGTGGCAATACGTGTATATATGCCTTGGTAGTGTCGTTACATCCTATTGCTGCAGCCATGTACGTGGTTGGCAATGTTGGAGAAACTGTCAGGTATGGGCCCGAGCCTAGGTATGCGCCGGTAGTGCTGTCATACCAGTAAACAGCAGACGTAGCATAAGGCATTGGCGCATACGGGATAGAACTTACTGTGTACGATGTGGCAGGGGTGCCCGGTGTGAAACGCCATGCTTCAGGAGCGCCCAGTACACTCCATGATGGTGTCCAGTCGCGGCCGGGAGGCACAGTTGCAGACGTTCCTGCAGCATTCTGTACGCCTGTTATTGCGCGACCGCCATTCCATGCACATATGTCCTTGTGAGCAGTGTGCACTTCTACTATATCGGTACCTTCATAGAGAATGATCTGGCTGGTAGTCCACTGTGTAGTACAGGAGAACATGCGTGAGCCGCACCAGGTCACTGCAAACTTTCTGTTGGGTGCCACGCCTGCTGTGGAATAGGTAATACTACCTCCCGCGCTGATAAGGATGTCGCACCATGGGCCGCATACTGAGTTCAGCGCACTGGTATTGCCAAGGAGCGCTGCCGAAATTGGCCACGGACAATAAGCGCTTGCCAGCGTAAGGTTGAAGCAGATCATACCATTCGACCCTATTACGCAACTCGTATATGGAGTGCCATAGAAATTGAACGTGAAGCCCAGCGGGAATACGCCCGAATAAGCATCATCTGCCGTGATGCCCGTACCCAGTGGCAAAGTACCGGTCACGGTTGCGTGCAACACGTGGTTAAGGCAGTTGCCGGTGTCTACAATGGTCAGTTGACCATAAGACGAAGTGAATAGGATTGAAAACAGGAAACTAAGAGCGGTAAACCTGTTTAATAAAAAGCGCTTCATATTACTGACTGATTTTCTGAGTTCGTAAAGTGTAACCTGCACAGCAACAACATCGTTTATCCGAAATTGACACGGTCACAACCTTAACAGACATTACTTGCCTGCCAAATGGTTGGCTGGTTACCCAAATGTTACAAATTTATAGTATTTTGACTACTAAACCTTACAATTTAATTACAAAAGATGAAGGCATCTACACCGGGATTTGCCCGTTTGAAGATATAATTCCCATGCATTTGATTAATTATTTATGCAATGTCGTTTTTACCACATATTGCCTGCCAAGGTGCTGTATCTTTATGACATACAGTCCATCTGGGCTTGTTAAGCGGAAGGATAGCTGATTTTTAGATGCAGAGTTGCCGCTGAATACTTTTCTGCCCGACACATCAAAAACCGTTACATCCATTGGCGCTTCGGCTGCTCCATCAAGATAAACCGTAAACTGACCGGAATCCGGCCCCTGAACTATCCTGGTTTTTGGGGTGGCCAGGGTAGCGCCCGCTATGGCTGCAATGCACGGAATTGTCGATGGTACATAAATGATCTTTGTCACCACCACGGTGCCACACGTATTGGTGGCGGTGTAGGAAACGGTAGTGACGCCTGCGCTGACACCGGTAACCACGCCAGATGATGAAACTGTGGCAACTCCGGTAGCAGTAGACGACCATACACCTCCTGCATAGGAATTAGTGAGTGTGATATTGTGGCCGGGGCACACAGAGTCAGACCCCGCTATGGCTCCGGGATTTGGGAAGCCTACTATATTCACGTAAAACTCGATGGTGTCTGAGTACGTGCCGTCATTAACGCGTACGCTAAAGGTGTCTGTACCCACATAACCTGTTGTGAGTACGTAGGAGCCACATGGCGGCACTACCGTGCTGCTGGTGCTGGGCGCAGTGCAGGAAGCTAACAGTGTGCCGTGTGCCGGCAGGCGCAGAGGGCTCCATGTAAGGGTCTGTCCCACATCTATATCGTCAACGCTTAGCATCGTGTCCAGCGAAATCAGCTCTACCGGGCAGGTAGTTACCGATTTGCTCGCGCCTTCTGAAAAGTAGGGCTCATTACCGATCTTTATCCTGCGCACGCGATTGTTGTCATTGTCCGAAATAAAGACGTCGCCATCATAGCGCACTGCTACACCGGTAGGGTAGTTCAGTTGGGCGCTCACTGCCGGGCCACCATCACCACTATACCCCGCTGTGCCTGTGCCGGCAATGGTATTGATGATACCTACACTATTTATTTTTCGCACCGCGTGGTTGTTCCAGTCGGCTATGTAAACGTTTCCGCCGGCGTCTACTGCTATAGCCTTGGGATAATAGAGCTGAGCAACGGTGGCTGGCCCGCCGTCTCCGCTATAACCATATGGCAGGCCCACGCCCGCAATTGTACTCATGATGCCCGATGTATTGATCTTGCGCACACGATTATTCGCATAGTCGGCGATATAGATATTACCCGGTGCGTCTATTGCTACGCCCAGCGGATAATTCACCCTGGCAGCCGTAGCTGGTCCGCCGTCTCCTGTCCACCCTACAAATCCGTTACCGGCTATAGAGGTAATGATGCCGGTCGTGGTGTTTACTTTGCGTATCCTGTTGTTCAGTTGGTCTGCAACAATGATATTGCCGCTTGCATCTATGGCAATGCCCCACGGATATCCCAGGATGGCCGATGTTGCCGGCCCGCCGTCACCGGATGGTGCCGGAGCCGGTGCGGGCACACTACCGGGCACGCCCGCCACCGTGCTGATGATGCCTGCGGTATTTACCTTTCTGATGATATTGTTGCCAAACTCTGTGAAATAGATGTTTCCCGAGGCGTCCAGCGCTATGGCAACCGGCCATTTGATCCACGCGGCAGTTGCGGGTCCGCCATCCTGCGATGCCAGGTAACCACCAAAACCGGTACCGGCAATGGTGCTTATTACACCTGCAGGTGTTACTTTCCTGATTCGGTTGTTCTCATAATCGGCAATGTATACGTTACCCGCAGGGTCTGTCGCTACCCCATGTGGGTTGTTCACCTTGGCAGCAGTTGCAGCGGCGCCATCACCGCCAAAGGCGGCTGAGCCATCACCTGCATAGGTATATATCGATTGGGCTACGGCCGGTACGGTGCTAAAAAGAAGAGCACATAGGGCCATGGGTACGCTGAAAAGTTTCAAGAGCAGAATTTTGCTTAAAATTAGGGTTATTTCATATGCCTGCCAAGACGCAGCGTGCACAAGGCGGGTTGCGTCACGTCTCCGGGGTCTGGTTTGCAGTGAGCCTTTCGAAGCCAGCACATCCGCTTTTACTCAACAATGATCTTTTCCGATGCCCGGCCACTCGCTGTAGTAGCAGTGACCAGGTACATACCCGGCGGAGCCTGTAATTGTACCGGCGTTTCCTTGTTTGTCTGCATACGCTGCACCTGCACTATGCGGCCTGTAATATCTGTTATAGCCACTTCTGCCACTTCATTAGCCTGCGAGCCAATGGTGAGCATAAACAACCCACTACCCGGGTTAGGCGCTATGCTTATGCCCTGCAGCACTGCACCCTGCAGGCTGCTCACCCCATTTACTGGTTGTGTCAGTTTCAGCCCGCACAGCCAGCTATCTGTGGGCACCACCGGCACCAGCGCACGTATACGGTGGCGCCAGCCCGTGAGGAAGATATTGCCGCATGTGTCTAGGCAAATTGCCTCGCCTCCTAAACCTACTGCTGTGGCAGGTCCATAATCACCGGTGCTGTCCGTGAGCCACGAGCCACCCGTGCCGCCAACTGTGGTGATTATTCCCGTAGCGGCATCTATCCTGCTTATCCGTGGGCTGGAAGGTGATCTTTCAGTAAAAAACAGGTTGCCTTGCTTGTCCATTGCTATCCGTGTTGGACCTTCAAGTTTGGCCGCGGTGGCCGGACCGCCATCACCATGGCTGGTAGCTCCTGTGGTACCGGCAATAGTTGTGATAATACCGGTTAAAGCGTCCACGCGACGAATTCGGTCGTTAGTAATATCGGTGATAAAGATATTGTCAGCGCTGTCTAAACAAACTGCAAATCCGCTTCCAATCTGCGCCGCTGTTGCGGGGCCACCATCACCACTGAAACCTGTGACACCTGTGCCCGCGACCGTACTAATGATGCCCGTCGCTGCGTTAATCTTTCTCACCGATGGCGCAGCATAATCAAGAAAATAAATATTGTTTTGACGGTCTACTGCCACATCAACAGCATTTTTGAATTGCGCTGCTGTTGCCGGCCCGCCGTCACCTGAATAGCCGGCAGGCAGCATTATACTCCCTGCCACAGTTGATATCATACCCGTTGACAATGTCACTTTTCGTATCCGGTTGTAGCCATCAGCTATTAGCAAGTTGCCTTGCCGGTCTATACAAACGCCTTTCGAAGTCTTGAGTGCTGCAGTGGTGGCTGGCGCATTGTCCACTGAATCGGCAGATAGCGCAGTGCTTCCATTGCCAGCTACGGTTGTCATAACCCCGGTATTGGCATCTATCCTGCGTACGCGCTTATATTTCGGCCCGCCTCCCCATGTTCCATCACCGAAATACAGGTTACCAACAGAATCGCGGCAGATGCTTCCCGGATAATACAGCGATGCGTGGCGGGCAGGCACCCCCTCGCCATAATAGCCTGCCGAGTCATTGCCCGCTATGGGCAGCAGGGTGTATTGTGCGTGGGCACTGAATGAAACGAGGACTAAGAGAAGACCTCTCACCGGCCCTTTCCAAAAGAAAGGGAGGAAACGGTAGAGTGAAATACGTCGTTGCACTAATTCACGATGAAAAGCATAGGTGTGTTTTTTCATGTGGTATATGTTTTGGGTAGATGCGCCGCGAGGCACATCCGCCTTTACTCAACAATGATCTTTGCCGATGCCCGGCCACTCGCTGTAGTAGCAGTGACAAGGTACAGACCCGGCGGAGCCTGTAATTGCAAGGACGTTTCTTTGTTCGTCTGCATACGCTGCACCTGCACTATACGACCGGTAATGTCTGTTATAGCCACCTCTGCCACTTCATTAGCCTGCGAGCCAATGGTGAGCATGAACAACCCACTACCCGGATTAGGCGCTATGCTTATGCCCTGCAGCGCTGCACCGCGCAGGCTGCTCACTCCATTTACGGGCTGTGTCAGTTTCAGCCCGCACAGCCAGCTATCTGTGGGCACCACCGGCACCAGCGCACGTATACGGTGGCGCCAGCCCGTGAGGAAGATATTGCCGCATGTGTCTAAGCAAATTGCCTCGCCTCCCAACCCTACGGCTGTCGCAGGTCCATAATCACCTGTGCTGTCCGTGAGCCACGAGCCACCCGTGCCGCCAACTGTCGTTATTATTCCTGTACTGGCATCTATCCTGCTCATCCGTGGACTGGAACTGGCTCTTTCGGTAAAAAACAGGTTGCCTTGTTTGTCCATTGCAATATGTGATGGGCCGGCCAGTTTGGCCGCAGTGGCCGGGCCACCATCGCCATGACTGGATGCAGAAGGATCGCCTGCAACAGTAGTGATAATACCTGTTGTCGCATCCACACGCCTGATACGATTGTTGCCGAAATCAGCAATAAAAATATTATCTACACTGTCTATATAGAATCCTAGAGCGGTACTTCCTATCTGTGCTGCTGTAGCTGGCCCACCGTCACCACTAAAGCCAATCGCACCGGTGCCTGCTACTGTGCTAATAATACCTGTTACTGCGTTCACTTTTCTCACAGATGGTCTTCCACCATCTAAAAAATAAATGTTATTGGCACGGTCCACCGCGATGTCGTTAGCATTCCAGAATTGTGCTGCGGTTGCCGGACCGCCATCACCGGAATAGCCTTGGACTAACATTATACTACCGGCAACGGTTGAAATAGTACCCGTTGAGAGTGTCACCTTTCGAATGCGGTTGCTCCCATCTGCTATTAAAAGGTTGCCTTGGTGGTCTATGCAAACACCGGAGGGGCCTTTCAACCTGGCCGTCGTTGCAGGGGCATTGTCCACTGAATCGGCGGCAGGCGTAGTGCTGCCATTTCCCGCAACTGTTGTGATTGCACCTGTTGAGGCGTCTATTCTTCGCACACGCATGTAAGGTGCAGCTCCCCCGCCAACGCCGAAATAAAGATTGCCTACAGAATCACGACAAATGCTTTTAGGCCACCAAATCGATGCCTGGCGGGCGGGCACCCCCTCGCCATAATATCCTGCCGAGTCATTGCCCGCTATGGGCAGCAGGGTGTATTGTGCGTGGGCACTGAATGAAAATATTAATATCAGAAGGGTGGAGAGTAACTTTTTCATAAGTCATAGTAAATTAAAATGAAGATACGGAATAATTAATAAAGAAGTTCGAAATATCAGAATGTGTGTATCCGGAGTGCGGTAATTTTTAGACCAAAAATTGATTAGGTTTGCCCACTGTTATGGATAAGATAGCCGTATTAAGGGAAAAGACCCTGCAGGCCATGAAAGGTGGCGGAGACAAACGCATAGAAGCTCAGCATAAAAAGGGAAAACTCTCTGCCCGCGAAAGGCTGCAACTGCTGCTCGACGAAGGCTCTTTTGAAGAAATAGGTATGCTCGTGACCCACCGCTGCCGCGACTTCGGTATGGAAAACGAAGTATATCCCGGCGATGGTGTGGTAACAGGTTATGGCACCGTAAATGGCCGCCTCATCTACGTTTACTCGCAGGATTTCACCGTTTTTGGCGGCAGCCTATCCGAGACCCATGCAGAGAAGATCGTGAAGATCATGGACCTCGCCATGCAGAACGGGGCACCCGTCATAGGTCTCAATGACAGTGGTGGTGCGCGTATACAGGAGGGCGTGGTGTCCCTCGGGGGCTATGCCGATATTTTCTACCGTAACGTACAGGCGTCTGGAGTGGTGCCCCAGATATCAGCCATCCTTGGCCCATGTGCCGGCGGCGCAGTATACTCTCCCGCCATCACCGATTTTATCCTCATGGCAGAGCATACATCCTACATGTTTGTGACAGGGCCAAACGTGGTTAAGACCGTTACCCACGAAACCGTAACCAGCGAAGAGCTGGGTGGTGCACAGACACATGCCTCCAAGTCCGGCGTAACCCATTTTGCCTGTGCCAATGAGGTAGAAGCCATCAATAAGATAAAGCAACTGCTGAGCTACATGCCTCAGAATTGCGAAGAGGACGCACCGGTTTATGCCTACGAAGCAGGCGACGAAAAGCGCCCTGCGCTCGATAGCATTATTCCCGCTAACCCTAATCAGCCATACGACATCAAGGATGTAATAGCGGAACTGGTGGATAGCGACAGCTTCCTGGAGGTACACAAAGATTTTGCGGAGAACATAGTGGTGGGTTTTGCCCGCCTGGGTGGCCGCAGCGTAGGCATCGTTGCCAACCAGCCTGCCTATCTTGCCGGCGTGCTCGATATCAACTCCAGCCGCAAGGGGGCGCGATTCACACGCTTCTGCGATGCGTTTAATATACCACTGCTGGTGCTGGTAGACGTGCCGGGCTTCCTGCCGGGAACCGACCAGGAGTGGCACGGCATCATCACCAATGGCGCCAAGCTGCTCTATGCACTCAGCGAGGCTACCGTACCAAAGGTGACAGTGATAACGCGCAAGGCATATGGCGGCGCATACGATGTAATGAACTCAAAACACATCGGTGCCGACCTTAACTTTGCATGGCCCACTGCCGAGATCGCTGTGATGGGGGCAAAGGGCGCCGCAGAGATCATCTTCAAAAAGGAGATATCAGAATCGGCAGACCCGGAGGCAAAACTGAAAGAAAAAGAAAACGAATACCTGGAAAAATTTGCCAACCCATACGGAGCGGCAGCGCGCGGCTATGTAGACGAGGTAATAATGCCTGCCGACACACGCGCCAAGCTGATACGCGGCTTCAAGATGCTGGAGAATAAGGTGGCAAAAATGCCTAAGCGCAAGCACGGCAATATTCCGTTGTAGTCGCTCGTCCGCGTATTGTAGATATTGGAGAAGAAAAAGGAGTGCCAGGCGAAAATTACTGGAAAAAGAAGAAGGGAACCCGTTGGGCTCCCTTCTTCTTTTTATGCCGTAGTGAAGGCTAATGAGATCACGATTGCGTAAATAATCAACAATATTAAAAAGGTCCGCTTCATACGCACAATATTTACAGGTTACGACAGTGCCTAACCAATACAATAATTGTGCCAAACAGGCTGCTTGTTATGCTTTCGCACCCTCAGCCAGCACCAGTGGTATCTTCTTCTCGTTCTTTATCTTACCAAACCCACCCAGCACATTGCGCAGGTTGTGGTAGCCGTGCCTCTTCAATATCGAAGCCGCTATTACCGAGCGGTAGCCGCCGGCGCAGTGCACATACAGGTTGTGCTCATCGTCCACGAGGGCAATGTTCAGCGGGTCGGTCATAGAGTCCAGTGGCAGGCTGCGTGCTCCGCGCACGTGCGCTGTTTCAAATTCGCTTGTTTTGCGCACGTCCACTACTTCCAGGTTAGCGTCATGCGGCATGTCCATAGCCAGTTCGTCGGCCTCTATGTCTATGATCATGTCTATCTGCTCGCCGGCATCAGCCCATGCTTCATAGCCGCCTTCCAGGTATCCGCGCACATTGTCAATACCCACCCGCGCCAGGCGTGTTATGCTTTCCTTTTCCTTGCCGGCTTCAGTAACCAGCACCAGCGGCTGATCGAATGGTAGCATGGTGCCTGCCCACTCCGCAAAGCGGCCATCCAGGCCTATGCTTATTGAGCCCGGTACAAAACCGGTTGTGAATACCGTAGAAGGACGTGTATCCAGTATGATAGCGTCTTTAGCAGACTCCTTGAACGCAGCAACTGAAAGTGGCGTAACTGCGGTAGCGTACACATTGTCCAGGCTATCATATCCCTCCTTGTTGATGCGTGCATTGATAGGGAAGTAAACGGGAGGTGCAGACAAGCCGGTGGTCACTGTCTTGATGAATTCCTCCTTCGTCATTTCCTGCAGTGCATAGTTGGTAGCCTTTTGCGTGCCTATGGTGCTGAATGTCTCCGGTCCCAGCGCCTTTCCGCAGGACGAGCCGGGCCCATGTGCAGGATAAACTACGATATTATCGTTCAGTGGCTTTATTTTGTTCTGCAGCGTTTCGTACATCATTCCCGCCAGCTCTTCCTTGCTCAGGTTGCCGCTAAACAGGTCGGGCCGGCCCACATCACCCACAAACAGTGTGTCACCCGTGAAAATGCACTCTTCCTTGCCTTCTTCGTTGGTCAGCAGGTAGCAGGTGCTTTCCAGCGTGTGGCCCGGCGTGTGTATCGCTTTGATCTTAGCCTTGCCTATTGTAAACTCCTCACCATCCTTCGCAACGTGTACTGTAAACCCGGCTTTGGTATCAGGGCCGTATACAATGGGCGCACCCGTCTTCTGGGCCAGGTCTATGTGCCCACTCACAAAGTCCGCATGGAAGTGTGTTTCGAAGATATACTTGATCTTCACCCCACGCTCCTCTGCCATTTGCAGGTAGGTATCCACATCGCGTAGCGGGTCTATCACTGCTGCCTCGCCGTCACTTGCTACAAAGTAGGCTGCCTCACTCAGGCAGTTTGTATATAGCTGCTTTATTTCCATATCGTTGTCTGTTTCCCCGAAAAGGGTATTATATGCAAAAGTACAATTAACTATTCGTCAGGCGTTTATAGCCTTATAGGTCATTTAGTTAGTCCTGGTTCAGCATCTTCACCATCGTCAGGATGGTTGCGATAGCCACCGTTTCACCGGTTTCGTCATACACATCCACCAGCCATTTTACGATACCCTTCGCTACGTCTTCCGGTGTTTTCTTTTCCTGTGCGGTCTTCTCCTTTACCGTCAGGCGCACACCTATGGTCATGCCCGGGTACACCGGCTTGGTAAAGCGGCACTCATCAATACCATAGTTGAGCAATACCGGCCCCTTCTTCGCATCAACGAACAGACCCGCCGCCTTCGACAGGATGAAGTAGCCATGAGCAACGCGCTTTTCAAAAATGGTGCCCTCAAGAGAGGTGGCATCCATGTGGGCATAGAAGTTATCTCCGCTCACGTTGGCAAAGTTGGTGATGTCTGCTTCTGATACGGTATGTTTAGCCGTTACCAGGGTTTCACCAATGGCCAGCTCTTCAAAATATTTCTTGAACGGATGCTTATCCGTCTCGAATTGCTTGCCATGCTGCTGGTACACATTGGTTATGCGGCTTATGGTAGTAGGCGAGCCCTGAATTGCGCAGCGCTGCAGGTAGTGCATTACGCCACGTTTTCCGCCCATTTCCTCACCGCCACCCGCACGACCCGGACCACCATGTACCAGTAACGGCATTGGCGATCCGTGCCCTGTGCTTTCCTTCGCACAGTCTGCATTGAGTACCAGTATGCGGCCATGCATCGATGCTGCCCCCAGCACTATCTCACGGGCTATGTCATCATCGGCCGTTACCACAGAGCACACCAGTGAGCCCATACCCATCTTAGCCAGTGTTATAGCATCATCAGTAGTGGCATATGGCATGATGGTAGATACCGGTCCAAATGCTTCTATGTTGTGGCACGCCACGTTTTTATAGGGGTCAGTGTTCAGGAACACCAGCGGTGGCAGGAAGGCGCCCTTCTCCTTGTCAGCACCCATAACTTCGAAATGCTCCAGGCTGCCTATCACTATGCTTTGGCTTTTTGCCAGTTCCTGTACTTTTTCGCGCACCTCGTTTCGCTGCGATATGCCGGCAAGCGGCCCCATGCGCACCTCTTTCAGGGCAGGGTCGCCCACTACTGTGGTCTGCAGTCGTTTGCCCAGGGCTATGGTCACATCTTCTACCCTGTCTGCAGGCACTATCACGCGGCGCACCGCCGTACACTTCTGTCCGGCCTTGGTAGTTATTTCGCGTGCCACCTCCTTGATGAAAATGTCAAACTCAGGCATCGACGGCGTTACGTCGGCACCCAGGATGCAACAGTTCAGCGAGTCGGCCTCCATATTAAAGGGTACTGACTCAGAAAGAATGCGTGGGTGCGACTTCAGCATGCGCCCTGTGCTGGCAGATCCGGTGAAGGTCACCACGTCTTGCGTTTCTATATGGTCCAGTATGCCACGCGCAGAACCACATATCAGTTGCAGCGACCCCTCAGGGAAGATGCCCGACTTGATTATCTCGCGGAAAACAGCCTCCGTGAGGTAAGACGTGAGCGTAGCCGGCTTCACAATGGCAGGAACACCGGCCAGCAGGTTCACCGCTATTTTCTCCAGCATGCCCCACACAGGGAAGTTGAATGCATTGATATGTATAGCCACACCTTCGCGCGGCACCATTATGTGATGACCTATGAAGGTATTGTTCTTAGAGAGTTTTGCCGCATCACCATCTACATAGTAGCGCTCATCCGGAAACTGGCGGCGCAGGCTCGCATAAGCGAAAAGGTTGCCGATGCCGCCTTCAATGTCTACCCACGAGTCTACACGTGTAGCGCCGGTGTAGCCGCTTACCAGGTAAAAATCCTCCTTGCGCTCCAGCAGGTACATGGCCAGCGCCTTCAGCATACGGCCACGCTCCTGGAAGGTGAGCTTACGCAGTGCAGGGCCGCCCACTGTGCGGGCATAGTGCATCATAGCGCCGAAGTCCAGCCCGGTACTGGCTGCAGTATATATGGCTTCGCCGGTTATAGCATTGTGTAGTACTTCCCCTTCGGCAGAAGGGCTCACCCATTTTCCTTCGGCATAGTTGCCCAGTTTTGTCAATGACATGGCTTTCTATTCTTTTTTGGATTCCCCACAACCGGTTTTTAGGCTGCGGGCATGCAATTTACCCTTTTTACCAGTGGTAAAAAACTGTCCGGGCTACCGGTTTATGCCCCGCTATCTTGCCCGGAGCTATCTCTCGCACCCCATACATTTGCTACATTTGTAGCTAATGAGGGTCACCATTCTGGGCAATAACTCTGCGCTTCCTGCATTTGGCCGGCATCCCACTGCACAAACGGTAACAGTGTATGGCGAAGTGCTGCTTCTGGACTGTGGCGAGGGCACGCAACTGCAGATGCAACGGTACGGGCAGAAGTGGAAAAACGTTCACCACATTTTCATTAGCCACATGCATGGCGACCACTACTTTGGCCTGCCGGGGCTGGTAAATAGTATGAGCCTGCTTGGCCGCACCGCCCCCCTTAACATTTACGCACCGGCCGGGCTGGAACCGATTCTGGACCTGATCCTCAGATCGGCCAATACAGAGCTTAAGTACCCACTCCATTTTCATAGGCTATCTGGTGAGGGCGGCCGCCTTGTAGAAAGCCCGACTTTCAGCGTCGACTTCTTTCCGGTAGAACATGGAATAGAGTGTTACGGCTTCCTGGTGGAGACAAAAACGCGTGGCAGACGGATACTGCCGGAAAAATGCAAAGAGTATAACATACCGGTTGAGCATTTTGAGGAACTGAAGGACGGCAACGATTTTGTAGCGCCCGACGGCGCCATTATAAAAAATGCATGGGTAACAGCCGAAGGCCCCGAGCCCAAACGCTATGCCTACTGTACCGATACGCTTTTCACAGAGCGCTTTCTGCCCTTGATCCAGGGCGTAGACATGATTTACCACGAAAGCACCTACCTGGAAGAGGATGAGGACAAAGCGATAGCGCGTTTTCACAGCACTGCCACCCAGGCGGCAGAACTTGCGCGCATGGCAAATGCCAAACATTTGCTGCTGGGCCACTTCTCGTCTAAGTACAAAGAACTGGAGCCGTTCCGGGAACAGGCCGCGCGGATATTTCCCAATGTTACTGTAAGTGTGGAGGGCGTGGCTTACGACCTGTAAGCATCAGGCGGTACGCTCATATTCCCGCATCAGGCTAACCAATGTCTCCACCGCATCGACGGAAACGGGGTTGTAAAGAGACACCCGGAACCCACCGGTGTAGCGATGACCCTTTATGCCCACAATATTGTTCTTGTCGCAAAGGGCAAGGAACCTGGCTTCATGTGCCTTCGTGGTAGTGAAGCATACGTTCATGATGCTGCGATCTGCCCGCTCAGTTACCCGCGGACGAAACACCGCGCTGCTGTCCAGCAGGTCATAGAGCATTGCTGCCTTGCGTCGGTTGTCGTGTTCCAGTGTTGCAAGGCCACGCGCTTTTGTCCACCGTAGCATCAGCAGTGAAGTATAGATAGCAAATACATTGGCAGTATTTACAATTGAGTTTTCCTTGGCCTGCTCGCGATAGCTAAGCAGTGGCGGCAGGTCGCGTGCAGACTTTTGCAGAATGTCCTTATTGATGACAGCCAATGCTAATCCGGGAACACCGAGGTTTTTCTGAGCGGTGGCATAGAACATCGCAAATCTGCTATAGTCCCTGGCCTGCCCGAAAATGTCGCTGCTCATATCTGCCACCAGCGGCGCGTTGGTTTCTGGTATGTCGTGGAGCTGGGTGCCGTGTATGGTATTGTTAGTGGTAATGTGCAGGTAAGCAGGTTTGGGCGAGATCTTTGAGGGCCAGCGGGGTAGGCTGTTATACCCGTCAGGTTCTGATGTGGCCGCAACCTGCACCTTGCCGTAATGCCCCGCATATTTGATGGCTTCCTTCGCCCATAAACCACTTTCAATGTATGCAGCCGTCTTTCCCTCTGAGAGCAGGTTCATGGGTAGCATACAAAACTGCATCCGCCCACCTCCATGCAGCCACAGTATGTCATATTCTTCCCCCAGCCCGCACAGCTCGCGTACCAACTGGTTAGCTTCATCAACGATTTCTATAAATTCTTCGCTGCGGTGGGGAAGCTCAAGTATGGATAATCCAGTTCGCTTGTAATGGTGTATTGCACGCCCCACATCGTGCAACACTTCTCCCGGCAGTTCGGCCGGGCCTGCATTAAAGTTTATTTTCCGTTCCATGCTGGTTTTCAGGTTCTTCTACGGTAGTAACACCCCCGCTCACAGCAAACTTCATCGCCTCGCCGGCAGTCATGTCTTCTACCTTTTTTACATTGTCTTTGCTCGTCACTATCACCCATCCGGATATGGCATACGAGTGCGGCAGATATACCGCTACATGCCCTGCCATGCCCAGTGGTTCCATATCCTTCTGCGTTATGAAGCCTATGCGCCATATTTCAGGGTCATTACCTACCCGCACCCACACCGCCTTATTAAAGCGCTTTTTATCGCCTACGAACGAATTAATAACGTCGCGGATAGAAGAATAGATATACTTCACCCCCGGCGTATGTGCCATTACGTACGAAAACGAGTCAAACAGCCAGCGACCCAGGAAGAAGCGGGTGCCCAGGTAGCCTATCGTAGTCACAACGCTTAGCACCAGCAGAAACCCCAGTCCCGGTGGCACAGAGGGTATGAGCCTGTCTACGCTCATGAAAATGGTAAATAGCAAATAACCGGTAAGTGCGATGGGACTAAGCAGGATAAGGCCCTGCAGAAAGGAGCGTAAAAGTACGGACGCGATTCGGCGCATATTGCAAATGTAGAGAATCTATAGCCTTCAGGCGACGAACCTGTGAATACTGTATGTCTATCAGGCGATTTTGAAACTACATCCGGCAGGTATTTTTAATCAGCCCAGTGCCAGCCCCAAGGGTCGTTCACTGAAAACATAGTGGCAGGAATATCTATGTTGGCATGTAGTTCCGTATAGATCTCTTTTTGCCTCAGCTTGCCATCTTCATAAAACTCTACCAGGGTTTCGCAGCGGGTCTTGCCCACCTTTTTATGGTGCATAAACCGTGCATCCGTCCTGTGGCCATTATCAAAACGCATGAGCCTCACCACGTTATAGCTCTTTTCCTCTATCCAGAGTTGGGTTTCTTTTGCATTAGAGTCTGCAACACCCAGCACGGTTACCCCACCACGCTTATAGCTTTTCTCAGGGTCTATGCCGAACGCGCGGAATTTTTCGTACACTTCACTATATGACGATGCAAAGTACATGCCTCCAAGAAAATAGAGCAGCTCATTAGTATCTGCACGGCTCTTCATCAATTTGTGACTTCTGAAAATATAGGCCGAATCATTTCTGAAGATCACGCAGTTACCGGAGTCGGGCTTACCAAAATCTATCCTGAAGTTTTTCGGGTACACCATAGTCTCGTACCAGGTTTCCTCACCCAGCAGGCTGTCGTTACGGTACTTCTCCGTTTTTTGCGTGAATATCAGCGACTTCCGCCACTTGCCGTGGTACCGGCCATACATACCCTCAAGAAAGCCCCGCCCGTCCTGCGCCATAACCTGTACAGACACAAACGCGAGTAATAAGGTTGCGAGCCGCTTCATAAATAGATATTTAGTCTTTCGCCGGTGGGCACCACTTGTTCAGTTGGCTCACGCAGGCCGCAATATCCTTCGGCAACGGCGCCTCAGCAATGATGTGCGTACCATCAGCTTTCGCAAACTCCAGTTTGTAAGCGTGCAGTGCCAGTCGGCTCAGCAGCGGGCGTTCTTCTTCGTCCTTCTCTGAAAGGCGGAACTTTTTCTTGATCGTCGATAGTTTGAAAGGTCGGCCATCACCATAAAGCTCATCGCACACCAGCGGGTGCCCTATCGACTTCATGTGTACGCGTATCTGGTGCGTACGGCCGGTATGTATCTGGAACTGCAGCAGCGCATACAGCGGCCACTGTTCCACCACGCGATAGTCGGTTACAGCAAGCTTGCCTTTCCGTGCCACCACCATTTTGCCATTGTTGGCGGGATGCTCAGCGAGGTAGTTTTCAATTCTGCCTTCTTCAGGCACTACTACACCATTTACCAGCCCGGCATAAAACTTATTTACATCACGCTCCTGGAAGCAGATAGACAGGTAGCGATGCGCCTCTTCGTTCTTTGCAAAACAAATAACGCCGCTAGTATCACGGTCCAGCCTGTGCACTACCCAGCGCTTTTCGCCTGCCTTCTTCTCCAGCAGTTTAGAGAGGCTGGGCAGGTCAGCATTAAACCTGTCCGGCACCACCAGCAGGCCGGCGGGCTTGTTTACGATCAGCAGGTCATTGTCCTCAAATAATACTTCTATATTCATTTACTCAGTTCTTTGTAGTACGCTGCAATGCACTCATCTTCTTTTGTGCGCATCAGCTTTTTGTCAGCGTCTTTTTTGTCTTTAAAACCACACAGGTGTAGCATGCCATGAAACAGTACCCTGTGCAGTTCATTGTCGTAAGGCACGCCAAACTTCTCCGCATTTTCGCGAACACGGTCTACACTCACGTATATTTCCCCCTCCATCGTGTCGTCAGCTTCGCTCAGGTCAAAGGTAATAATGTCTGTAAAGGTATTGTGGTCCAGGAACTGCTGGTTCATCTGCAGTAGGTGCTCATCGCTGCAGAAGATGTAGGTTAGGTTGGCACGCTTCACGCCCTTAGCATAGCGTGCCACGGCGCTATCCATGAATGCAGAGAGCTTACGTTTGTCTTTCAGCTTCGACTTTACTTCCAGTTCGTGAAATTCTGCAGGCATGTTTGTCAATTAGATAAGCAGATAGTTGAGAGGTATCAACTCCAAATCAGGTCAACAGGATAAAGTCGAAAATTACTATCGATAGAGGCGATAATCAACTTTTCGGATAAAGCTTGTGCAATAATGAGGCGGTCAAAAGGATCTCTATGATGCACATCCAGGCTATTCAGTATCAAAAGATGCTCAAACGTAATTGGAAGAATTTCTATTTCATTATCGAAGGCGAATGATGCAATATTCTCAAAGCCGCCCGTTAATTCTAATTTACCAAGACCAGACTTTATGGCCATTTCCCAAATGCTGGCCATACTGATGAGACACTTGTTCGACGTGTCCGCAATAATATCTTTGACCTTCCCATCTAGCTGAGCGTCACCATTAAGAAACCAAATAAAAGCATGCGTATCAAGGAGAACGTTCATTACATGTAATCTTTGAAATCCTCCAGTGGCTCATCAAAATCCTCCCTCATCTTAAAGAATCCTTTTGCAGCGCCAAACTGTCGCTTATGCATTGGCTCATCCCTCTTTTGGGCCTTCGCTTTTAAGAAAGCAATGAAGTCTTTCACCTCCTCCTTTAGCGAAGGCGGCAGCGCAGATAGTTCCGTATATAACTGAAGGTCGGTCATTGCTATTTGTAAAGTTAGCCAAATAGACGCAGATAAAAACAGCCCGCCATTTCGGGCGGGCTGTCAGCACAATCTCAGATTAATATTTACAGTGCCAGGTCAGCATCGTCGTTGCCGCCTTGTGGGGCCGGCGTTTCCTGCTGGTTGCCTGCGTTGTTACTTTCATTACGTGGTTCGCGCTGCGGACGGTCGCCACGGTCGCGGTTACCACCATCACGGCGGTCACCACGGTTGCCATCACGACGGTCGCCACGGCCACCTTCACGGCGGTCACCACGATCGCCACGGTCCGAACGCTCACGCTTTTCAGGCTCTACATAGCCTTCAGGCTTTGGCATCAGCACCTTACGGCTCAGGCGCAGTTTACCCGTCTTAGGGTCTGTACCTGTAAGCTGAATTTTCACCGTATCACCTTCTTTCAGCACACCATCCAGTGTTTCCAGGCGCTTCCAGCTCACTTCGCTGATGTGCAGCAAACCTTGCTTACCCGGCATGAACTCTACGAACGCACCGAAAGGCATAATGCTCTTCACGGTACCCTCATAGGTAGCACCTATTTCCGGTATTGCTACTATGCTGCGTATCCAGGCCACTGCCTTGTCAACGCTAGCCTGGTTGGTAGCAAATATTTTGATAACGCCTTCGTTGCCAACTTCTTCGATGTTGATCTTGGTGTTGGTTTCACGCTGCATTTCCTGGATGATCTTACCACCTGGTCCTATCACCGCACCGATGAACTCACGGTCGATGTTCATCTGCGTGATGCGTGGTGCATGTGGTTTCAGGTCAGCACGTGGTCCTTCTATCGTCTGGTACATAGCGTCCAGGATGTGTAGCCTGCCACGACGAGCCTGCTCCAGTGCCTGCATCATTATTTCCATGCTCAGGCCATCTACCTTTATATCCATCTGGATACCGCAGATACCATCGCGTGTACCGGTAACTTTAAAGTCCATATCACCCAGGTGGTCTTCATCACCAAGGATGTCTGTAAGTACGGCAAACTTGCCATTCTCGCCCGAGATAAGGCCCATTGCCACACCACTTACGTGTTTAGGGAAGGTAACACCTGCATCCATCAGCGCCAGTGAACCCGCACAAACAGTTGCCATTGAAGACGAACCGTTCGATTCAAGGATATCAGATACTACACGCACTGTGTATGGGTAGTCGGCAGGCATCATCTGCTTCAGGGAGCGCATAGCCAGGTTGCCATGTCCCACTTCGCGACGGCTCTGGCCGCGCATCATCTTCACCTCGCCTGTTGAGAATGGAGGGAAGTTATAGTGAAGCATAAACTTCATGTAGTCAGATGTCTGCGCAGTTTCCAGCAGCAGCTCATCATCAACAGTACCCAGTGTTACGGTAGTCAGTGACTGTGTTTCGCCACGTGTAAAGAGTGACGAACCATGTGGTGAAGGAAGCGGCTCAACCTCGATTGTCAGTGGGCGAACATCTTCCAGTCCGCGGCCATCCAGGCGCACACGCTCATCAAGCATCATATCGCGTATCACTTTCTTCTCCAGGTCGTGGAAGTAAGTGCCTATCAGCGCGGCGTCCTCCGGTGCAAGGTAGTTTGCCTCGGTTGCATTGTCGCTTTGGAACTGCGCTTTGTATTCTTCCTTTATTGCTTTGAATGCATCGCTGCGCTCGTGCTTGCCCAGTGCGCCCTTTGCTACTTCATATATCCTCTTGCTGGCAAACTCAGCGATTTTGGCTTCCAGTTCAGGGTTAGTATATGGCTTTGCATATTCGCGTTTAGCAGTAACACCCACTTTGTCGCGGAGTTCCAGCTGCAGTTTCACCTGCGCGCGAATGGCTTCGTGTGCTACTTCGATAGCCTTGATCAGGCCGGCTTCTTCACACTCTTTACCTTCACCTTCCACCATCATTATGTTCTTCTCTGTTGCAGCTACGATGATGTTGATGTCCGCATCAGCAACCTGGCTGCGCATAGGGTTCACAACATACTCACCGTTTATGCGTGCTACGCGCACTTCAGAGATAACTTCCTGTATAGGCACATCGCTTACTGCCAGAGCAGCAGATGCTGCGAGGCACGCAAGAGAATCAGGCAGCACTTCAGGGTCAGAAGAAATCAGTGACACCAGCACCTGTACCTCGCAGAAGTAATCGTCGGGGAATAGTGGGCGCAGTGCGCGGTCTATGAGGCGTGAGGTAAGTATCTCATAATCGTTCAGGCGCGCCTCGCGCTTGAAGAATGAGCCCGGTATACGACCGGCAGAAGCAAATTTTTCCTGGTAGTCAACAGTAAGAGGGAAGAAAGACTGACCTGGTTTAGGTTCTTTATTGGCCACTACAGTGGCAAGTATCATGCAGTTGCCCTGGCGCACTACTACAGCGCCATCGGCCTGGCGGGCCATCCTGCCCGTTTCTATCGATATTTCATGTCCGTTAGCTGCAGTCAGCGATACGGAGATGGCTTTTGGTGTCATACATCAATTATTAAATAGTTAATTCAAATCCCGGAACACACAACGGCCACTGCAAAATGATTGTAGAGCACGCTCACATTGTTCACGGAGGGGATTAGTCATAAAAAAACAATTCCCAACTGTTAGTGTAGTTGGGAATAGCTTTTCGGCCTGTAATTATTTACGTAAGCCAAGTTTTTCTATCAGCGCACGATAAGACGTGAGGTTATTGTTGCTGAGGTACGTTAGCAGGCGCTTCCTGCGGCCTACCATCTGCATAAGGCCACGGTTAGACGAGAAATCTTTCTTATTTCCGTTCTTCATGTGTGCCGAGATATGCTGGATGCGCTCAGTGAGCATTGCAATCTGCGCTTCGATGGAACCTGTATTAGTTTCGCTTCCACCGTGTGTTTTAAAGATGTTCGCTTTCTTTTCCGCTGTAAAATGAGACATTTTGTATCAAGTTTTAATAAACTACACTTTTTTCAGGCGGCAAAGATAGGAAAATATTGTGAAAAAAATCGAATTTGTTTCCGATAGATTGGCCGACAGGATGATATGTAAAAATAATAAATAGTAGCCATCGTATCTCCACTGCCCATTACCCTGTTAACCGGTTACCCAATTACACATTTGGCCTTTCGCACTATTTCCCCAGCAGTTTCAGCAGCTTTGCTACCTCTGCCTGGTTGTATGGCTGGTCTATAGATTCGTATATGTCTTCCTTCTCCCGCTGCGTGAGGTGAAAGTTGAGCGAGGCCGTCTTCTTGTATTCCTGCGGAATGTACTGGAGCGTGATGAACTTAAGCCTGTCGTCTACAAACGCTGGTGCGAAGTCCTTTACGTAGTTATAGCCATAGCTCTGGAACGCTTCCCACTTATTTTGTATCACAAAGAGTGGGTCGGCAACCATATTGCCCAGGGTCGACTGGTCGGTGTTGGCGGCCACGTCGTTCTCGCGTGTGTCCCTTATTTCCAGGAATATAGCTTCGCTGGCATTCTCCTTTATCCAGTTACGTAGCACGTGCAGGTAGCGGCTGGCCACCTGTATACCGAAGTTGTCACGCAGGCCGGCATCCATTATGTTCATCCTTGGTTGCGATGGTAGGCGCACCACCGGCAGTATGTACGGAAACGTTGCATTCATTCTTAGTGCCGAGGCAAGGCGCAGTTCCTCCGTATGCTGCTCCGGGAAAAAAGCCTGGAAGTCCACAGCGTCTATCGGTGGAGACGGCAGGTCCAGTGAATACTCCGGCTGTGTCAGGTAAGCCAGCGGGCGATTGCATATCATCAGCTTGCGCCCGTCATTTACTATGGTGCCGTTTATCACCATCATAGGTATCTGGCCCATGCTCTCCCGCAGGTCATAATAGCCTATTGGGTGATCCAGCAGGTTCGCAGAGTTGCGGGCCAGTTCCCGCTCCATGGCATATCCCCTGTCCACTGTGTACTTATGACCGGCCACGGTTATCTTGTTAAACGGTGATATCATGTCTATGCTCGCAAACGAAAACACAATTGGGTTCAGAAGATCCTTACCCATATTCACCTGGTAGCGCGGTGCATACCTGTCTTTGATTATACCACGGTAGTACGCATCGTGTATGTTTCGCCAGTAGGCAGCGCCTATCATGCCACCGGAGGCGCCGGTCAGCAATACCGTATTCTTAAAAAGCTTCCCGCCAGAGGCGCTATCTATATATTGCAGCGTGCGGAACGTCCAGTAGGCCGACCTGCTCCCACCCCCACTTACGGTTATTACAACCAGTGGCGGCTTGCTGCTATCAGGTGCTATCCCAGCCTTCCATTTTTCTAGTCTTTCTATTTCCGTGTTCCTGTCTGCCTCGTACCGGAATTTTGTGAACAGGCTGCGTAGCGTGCTGTAATGGTACACCTGCTCCTCGCTATCCTTCTTGTGATAATCCAGTCCATAGGCTATGGATCTCAGGTCAAACAGCCTGAAATGGACCATTACGCTCAGCAACATGATGAAAAGTACCCAGCCCAGCGTTTCCCAACTGCGCAGAAAATACTTAAAAGCACCCACCAGCCCCATGAAAATGGAGAACAACAGGAGGAAGCCGGCACCAGCAGGTATCCTCAGGAACGGATTGTCAATATAAATACCCAGCACCAGTAGGATGAGGTAGGCAATGAACGTGGCAAACACCACATTCCTGTGATGGCGCTGCAGCACAGTGCGCATAATGCGGGGCTGCACGCGGCTCATCTGTTCATTGGGCACTATCCGCCCGGTCAGCGACAGGTGATGATCGGCATGGATCATGTCTATCTCATAGTCCAGTGAATCCTTGGGCACCACACTGCTGATACTATAGGCGGGTGTCGTGATCTTGGAAAACGTATTCTTGAAAAAATCCCTGCTTACGCGGAAGAAATAGGCAAATGATATAAGCAGTACGCTTACTATGCCAAGGTAAAAACCCAACTGCTGGGTAATAACACCCATTAAGGTTTCATGTTCGTCATAAAGCTGCGCGCGCACCTGTACTATCGAGTAGAAAATAAGGAACGCCAGCGGAATAATGGAGTTGTTGATAGTGTATAGCGGAAAGGCATGTCGCGTGGCCCACATATAGGGTATGCGTCGGCTGTGGATGATGAAGGTGGTAATGTGCCACATCATAATAAACACACACACCGCACTTCCCAGCAGGAACATGCTGAGATAATTAATGGTGCCGAGGTACTCAGGTGCTACAAACAGGTAGCGCGCTCCGAAATGCGAGGCAAACTTGCCGGTAATGGTGAAAACAAGAATGGCCCAGAACAGCAGCAGCAATTGATACCTGCGAAAATGCAGCAACAACAGTTGAACCGGTAAAAAATAATAAACTGACCTAAGTGCCTTAAGCATTCCCCGCTGTGTTAGCAGGGTTCAAGCTACTTAATTTTTTTGTCTTAGGTTTTGAGGCACTGAAATTTGAAGCGATAAGATAATATGCATAGCTTTATATAAGCAATATATCCATGCAATAATGCGTTAGATTGGATACCGGCCGCCACACCTTTATGTTCTCAAAGTCTAAATTCAACACCTGCTTTTTCTTGCTGCTTTTGGTAGCAAACATGTCATTTGCCCAATATTTTAATAGGCTATACGACTATGATACCACTCATGATTGGGGGGGGGGGGTATTCATGAAAAACGACACCGAGTTATTTGTTACGGGTGTTTCCGTCAGCCCTATGTCAAAATGGACACAGACGAACTATACGATTTCACTTGACGGCAATATGGTTTTGAGCAAACACAGGGTAGCACGAGATAGCGCCTGGCTGTATGGAGGCGATTACGGACAATCCAAAAGAATACCAGATGGTGGTTACCTGGTACCGGTGGTGATGCAATATTCTAATCCCACTACAGGGTACTTCTACAGCATGGCTTGCTTAATGAAATATAAGGAAAATGGCGATACAGCCTTCGTGAAGACGTACACCGATACGACTGTCTACTTCGAAAGACTGTTAGTATGTGATGTGATGCCCGATGGTGGATTTTTGGGGGGAGGGACGCACGCTATGAATGTACCATCTTATTATCCCGCATTGATAGTGCGCACTGATACCGCCGGAGATACACTTTGGACACGCAGCTATCAAAAATACCCTACACAATATGCGCAAACGAATGCTGTTATAGCATTACCTGATGGCAGGATAGCTGCCGGCCTGCACAGCAGGTATGATATTGTAACCCCGGCTCTTGATGTTTACTACCACTTCAGCCCATGGTTTATGCTGCTGGATGGTGATGGCCACATAATACGCGATACTGTATATGGGCCTAAGTATGGCGGGGGCGGCAGGATATACCGCGATACCGTAGGCGGCTATGCGCACATAGGGCAGATAGACACACTGGCCTACCCGCTGGTGCCGGATAGCTATCGCAACATGCCCTGCTACATAGCCCACCTTGATACCAACTTCCGCATGAGCTGGGAGACACGATTTCCTTATGATGATAACGGCAGGCGGCACCCCGTGGTAGTAAAGCAACTGCATGATGGTAACTACCTTGCTGTAGGGGCCAGTGAAAAAGGCCCTAAGATATGGGCATGGGCCGCAAAGGTGAACCGGAATACGGGTGCCATCATCTGGGACTGGTACTACAACAGTGATTCCACCAACGACAACTACTTCTCTGATGCGGCAGAAAAGCCGGATGGCAGCTTAGTGTTTGTAGGCGCAAGTTTCAATGATACACTGCCATCCTACCGCCGCGTATTTGATGTGTGGCTGCTGGGCACAGACAACAATGGCTGCCCCTCACCGCTATGCTTCACAGATACAAGCACTACGTCTGCACATGTGGTGCAGCAACCGGTACGGTTTACTTTGTTCCCCAATCCTACTAACGGGGGCTTCACTGTAAATGCCCCTTATCCCGGCACCATATCCGTGTGTGATCTTCAGGGGCGGGTGGTCTTCTCTGCCATACTGCGAACGGGGAATAATGACCTGAACTTACCACAGGGCATCAGCCCAGGCATGTATCTGTGCAGGTATGTGTGTGATAAAGGAGAAAACACAGTAGTGAAACTGTCGTATCAGCCATAAATTAGGTAATTTCAAAAAATCAAAGCCGAAATTCCATCGCGATAGCTACCGGGACTGAATTTCCTTTCTAGGGAAGGATGTTACAACTACATTATTGCAAAATAGTAAAGTCTCGTATAGGTCAGATAACACCTCCCTCTCCCTCGGAGAGGGCCGGGGAGAGGTCGTCACCCTCTTTACGCCACTTGCTTCTCCTCCACCTTAGTGTAGGTATAGGTTACATGCTTCCCTTCTACATGAAAGGTTACCTCCACCTCTTCAGGCTCAAAGAGGTGACGCACATAACGTGCTATTTTGCCAAAGAAGCGGCTGAAAGGCGTCCCCGCCGCCGGGGAACTGATAGAGATATTTGATCGGGTGTTCATTGCCTTGTCTTTTTATTCGTTTGTACTTGCCCATGTTTGCATACAGACGGGCCATTATCGCTATGTATAAAGTTACAACGTAAGATGCAGTATAATTGTTATAGAAATGCGAATGACTTTACAAGTTTCGCACATACTTTTGCACCGGGTCAGGAGAAAATATATTTTTTTCTTGGCTGAAAGAAAAGTATCCCCTACCTTTGCACTCCCAAATTTTCCCGGCTATCCGGATGGGTTTACGGGTCGAAAGACCCTGATTCCCCGAAAGATATCCAGCGTTGCTGCCGGGAGGTGGGTTAACTAAAAACAATTTTTTATGGCAACAGACAAGCTCCAAAGCTACGAGCTAATGGTCATCTTCACCCCCGTTCTCGCGGAGGATGACTTTAAAGCAGCTCAGAAGAAGTACACAGACTTCATCAAGACAAATGGCGGGGAAATCGTTCACGAAGATGCATGGGGACTGCGCTCTCTCGCATACCCGATAGCTAAGAAGACTACTGGTCTTTATGTGGTTATCGAGTTCAGCGCTCCTACCGATCTTAATGCAAAGCTGGAAATCCAGATGAACCGTGATGAGAACATCATGCGTCACATGGTTACATCGCTTGACAAGCATGCACAGGCTTATAACTTGCGCAAGCGCAGCAAACACCTCACCGCTGAAAACGCATAAAATCACAAAACATGGCTAAGCAGAACGAAATAAAATTCCTCACCGCACAGCGCGTGGAAAAACGCCAGAAGAAATACTGTCGTTTCAAGAAAATGGGTATCCGCTACGTTGATTACAAAGACGGCGAATTCCTGAAAAAATTCCTCAACGAACAGGGTAAAATGCTTCCACGTCGCATCAGCGGCAACTCGCTGAAATTCCAGCGCAAGGTGGCACAGGCTATCAAAAAGGCTCGCCAGATGGCAATTTTACCTTATGTAACTGACCTTTTAAAATAGTAGATCATGCAAGTTATCCTGATAAAAGACGTTGACAATCTGGGCGCAGCCCATGAACTGGTAGAAGTAAAGCCTGGTTACGCTCGCAACTACCTTATACCTCAGAAGTACGCCATCGAGGCTAGCTCTTCTAACCTTAAGGTTATGGAAGAGCGCCGCAAGCAGCTTGCTAAGAAAGAAAGCAAGCTGATGGCCGAGATCGCAAACGTTACGGAAGTACTGAAGGCAAGCCCTGTGAAGGTGGGTGCTAAAGTAGGCGTGAGCGGTAAGATCTTCGGCTCTGTTACTGCTATCCAGTTGGCACGTGCCATCCGCGAGCAGAAGGGCTACGAAATTGACCGTCGTCGCATCACCGTTACTGACGAAGTGAAAGAAGCAGGCACACACAAGGCCAGCATCGACTTCGGTAAAGAAAACGTGGTTGAGATTGAATTTGAAGTAATAGGCGAATAATATCGCTTCACATTATCAGAAAGGGCTGCCAGCGATGGCGGCCCTTTCTGTTTTCTATTCCATCCATTTAAAGGATAAATTTCCATTCTGCGGAATAATACATCAATTCCAAGATTCGCAAACGATTGATTATCAATGCGTTTTCAAGCTGGCATTGTAATTGAGTTGTTAATAGCATAAAGCATTTTACTCAACAAAACTTCAAGCCATGCATTACTCAGCTACTCTCCAGGGACCTCAATTTCTGCAGCTTGCTAATGAGCGCAAAGAGGTAATAGGAAATCTAGGATATTCCGGCAATAATCCCGGCAACGCACTTATCACCGCTGGTGATGACGATGTGTACAATGTGGCGCCCCGTGCCTACTGGGACACAGCAGCCGGTGTTACCAAAAACGGCAAGCCTTATGCCGAGATAAGCTACAACCGCGACCGGTCAATGACGCTTAGTCTCAGCAATGGCCGCTCCTACTTCTTCAACAAGAAAAACTGGTGGACACGCAGCTATGTCCTGCTCAACGAGGCAAAACAGGAAATAGCCTGTGTGAAACAGAAAATGCAATGGCGCACCCTTAACACAAGTTATGAGGTAGACGTGCGTGCGAAGGTCCTGGATAAGGAAACACGTGCATCGCTGCCATTCTTTATGGTCTATTGCAATAAATATGCACAGGCGCAGACTTTGCAGCGCTACATGAAAAAGGACAACCTGGCTACGGCCGTCTTCTTAATAGGCACCTACATTGGTTGGCTGCTGTTGTAACAGCATCTCAGATTTAATGAGAAGTAAGCGGGGCCTGGGGTTCCGCTTTTTTGTGTGCGCCATACCGCACGAACATGTACAGGTATAGCACCCGGGAGATGCGCATGATATAGGGCTGCATCAGCAATACTATACCAATCGACGTAGCGAGATAGTAAAAAATACTATTGTCCATTACCGACAGGCCAAAGAAAAACCAATACCACACAAGGTTAAAAACAAACAGCGCCACAGAGAGTGCATAGCTCACATACCCCGTGCCAAAGTAGAAACCCACCTGCGGTTCCATCTTCTGGCCGCACACAGGGCACTCCTCAGGCATGTCCAGCATAGTCTTTATCGGGAAAATGCCATTCTGCTTGTACATCTTTCCCTCACGGCAACTTGGGCACTTCATGCCGCAGATAGCGCCTATCACTGATGGTTTTCCGTTCGTGTCGTGGCTCATAACCTTTGTCTTTATACCGCAAATTTACATCCACTTCATGCAACCAAAGGTGACAATTATCACAAACCACTATAGAGCGGAGCTATCCGCTTATTACACTTGCATGTTTCCTTGTTAATGCAAGCAGGTATTTCAGCCCCATAGCCTTACCTTTGCGCAAATTTTCAAAACAGTATATGGCATTACAGGCCGGCATAGTAGGGTTGCCAAACGTAGGTAAATCAACATTGTTTAACGCGGTGAGCAACAGCGCAAAGGCGCAGGCGTCTAATTACCGCTTCTGCACCATAGAGCCCAATGTGGGCCAGGTAGATGTGCCGGACGACCGCATGGCAATGCTGGCAGAGTTGGTGCAGCCTCAGCGCACCGTGCCTACAACGTTTGAATTTGTGGACATTGCAGGCCTTGTGAAGGGAGCAAGCAAGGGTGAGGGCCTGGGCAACAAGTTTCTTGCCAATATCCGCGAGGTAGACGCAATAGTACACGTTATCCGCTGTTTTGAAGATGAAAATATCCTGCGCGAAGAGGGTGAGATCAATCCCGTTGGCGACAAGGAAATAATAGATACCGAGCTTCAATTTAAGGATCTGGAAAGCGTAGAGAAGAAGATTCAGCGCGTAGAGAAGATGGCCAAGACAGGCGACCCTAAAATGAAGCGTCAATATGAAGTGCTGGTACGCTGCAAGGATCACCTGGGCGAGGGTAAGAACATCCGCGGGTTGGGTATAGAAGGTGAAGACCGCGAAGCTATCGCTGACCTGTTCCTGCTTACTGAAAAACCCGTGCTTTACGTAGCAAACGTAGACGAAGCAGCACTGCTCACCGGCAACAAATATTCTGAAGCGCTCATAAAAGCCGCCACAGACGAAGGCGCACAGGTGATTGTAATGAACAACTCCATCGAGGCGCAGATCTCCGAAATGGAGAGCGCTGAAGATAAAGAGCTGTTCCTTTCTGAATATGGGCTTACTGAGCCGGGTCTTAACCGCCTTATACGTTCTACCTATACTCTGCTGAACCTCATCACGTATTTCACTGCAGGTGTGCAGGAGGTGCGTGCGTGGACCATTCACCGAGGGTGGAAGGCGCCACAGGCTGCCAGCGTAATACACACTGACTTTGAAAAGGGATTCATCAAGGCCGAAGTTATAGCCTACAATGATTACGTACAGTACAAGACCGAAGCCGCCTGCCGCGAAAATGGCAAGTTGCGCATAGAAGGGAAGGAGTACGTAGTGCAGGATGGCGACGTAATGCACTTCAGGTTCAACGTATAGCTGGTCTAAACTAAACGCAATGAAGGGTCGTTTCACATACCTGTTTACTGCCCTTTTTGCTATTTCCCTTTTTTCCTGCGATCATAGTGTGCCCAAAACTGGGACTTCAGAGGTGCTGTCAGCGCCCGTACCAGTTGCAGACAACGGTCGGCTTATAGACACAGCTATCTCTCTGTTGCAAACAGGCGACGTGGTGTTGCGCATGGGCGCCGGCGCACAGAGCATGCTGCTGTCCCGCCTCAACAAAACAGACAAAGGCTTTTCGCACTGCGGCCTCGTAGTAGTGGAGCATGGTTATCCCTATGTTTATCATTGCATTGGTGGGGAAGACAACCCGGACGCCCGTATGCGGCGCGACTCCGCACACCATTTTTTCTCCCCATTGCACAATACCGCGCTCGGTATTGCGCGGCTTGATGTGGACACGGGAGCAGAGAAGATGTTGATTATCAATTATTTCAACAAACAGCCTCGATTCGACCTGCATTTCGACATGGCCACAGACGACGAGCTTTATTGTACCGAATTTGCCTGGAAAGTACTTACCGCGACTGCGGGAGATACAGCCTTTCTGCCACTGTCAGAGATCAACGGGCGCCGCTATGTGGGCACTGACAACCTGTACCTTAACAATCATGCGCACCTGATTTGGCGGGTACAATTTATGTGATACCTTTGTTTCAAAGGCTTATATTCATGAAAATAACATTGTACAGGTTGTCACTTTTGGTGTGCCTGGCGTTTTTTGCCGGCTGCAATAAGAACACGCCCAAAGAGGTGGCCCGCACATGGCTCACAGGCTTTAACCGCATGGACTTTGAGCAGGCTATGAAAGTTTCTACTAATGAAACCAAAAACCTGTTATCCTCGCTTGAAGAGCTTACCTCGGGCGTTTCCGATTCCGGCAAGGCAGAAGTAAAGAAAGTTACTGTAGACATCAAGGATGTGAAGGAAGATGGTGACAAGGCCGTGGTAACATATGTCTCTTCTGACAATCCCACAGAACAAAAATTGAACCTGGTAAAGCAGAATGACAAATGGTTGGTGTTGTTTACCAAAACTGACCTGGTAGGGGTGATCCCGCCTGATGAAGACGCTGCAGAGGAAGCTCCTGCTGCTGATAGTTCTTCTGCCCCGGTAGAAAACAGGGATTAGTGCCCGGTCAGACTCATAAGTACCATGTTGCCCATCTTGCCCCATGATGAGAATTGTATTTGTTTTAGCCTTAGCAATGCTGCTCATTTCGTGTAGCGGCCTGCGTCCCGGCAGCGAACTGCTACCGGTGCGTAATGGGGACTATTATGGATACATAAACAAGAGTGGGCGCTCGGTCATTCCGCTTCAATACACCAGGGCTGGCTGTTTCGAGGGGGGGCTCGCAGTAGTGGCATCTGCCGACGAAGCCCCCAGGTGGGGTTATATAGACCACAACGGCAACGCCGTTATAAAACCGGTTTTTACTGCCGCCACATCTTTTTCGGGAGGGTTGGCATGGGTGGTACCAAAAGGTGCAGCGCCACAGGTTATTGACAAAAATGGTGTTGTGCAGTTTAGCATGCCCGATGCGGAGAATGTTGAAAATTTCAGCGAGGGCCTGGCAGCCTTTAGCGTGCTGGGCCTCAATGCAGAGCTATGGGGCTTTGTGAATAAGAAAGGAAAAGTAGTGATTCAGCCATCCTACAGGTCAGCAAGCTACTTCTCTTCCGGGCTGTGTGCCGTGATGAACAGTAGCGGTAAGTGGGGATATATTGACGAGCACGGCAAGTTAGTGCTGGATTTTTTGTGGGATAATGCCCACCCCTTCGAGCACGACCGTGCCAAAGTGCTGACCTACAGTGGCTGGGGCGTTATTAATAAAACAGGGAAATTTGTACTGCCCGCGCGCTATGAAGATGTGGATATCGACGGACCGGACCGCTACCTGGTAAAGCACAATAAGCGCTGGGGATGGGTAACGGGATACGGAAGCGCCGTTATCGCCCCCAGCTTTGAAGATGCATATCCCTACTTCGGTAATAAATTTGCAGCCGTAAACGAAGGTGGAAAATGGGGATTTATCAATGAGAGTGGCAAATTCGTGATAGCCCCTCAATACGATTTTGCTTTTGGATTTCGTGATGGCCTGGCCGTGGTAGAGCAAAATGACCGGTACGGTTTCATAGATGAGAACGGCAGGTTTGTGATTCAGCCCGTATACGATCATGTTCCGGTCGACTACTTTGTTCGCTATTTCGCACGCACTTCTGCTTTTTACCGTGTCAGCACGGACATAAATAACCCCCGCACCATAGCCTACAAATGGCTGTCAGCGTTTTATGGGCTGAACCATGAGGCCGCCCGGAAATACTCTTCAGAAGACACCAAGCTTTTGCTGGACAGGTTCGCAAGTGCTGTAGACATGATTTCTGACTCTACCCGCCAACACATGAACAATGTGATGATTGGCATAAAGGGAGTTCGGGTCAGCGGCAACCGTGCTATAGTCGGATATACGCTGTCTGATAATCGTATGCGGGAGCAAATGCTATTCCTCGTAAAAGACAATAACAAATGGCTTGTCCAGTTCTCCAAAAACGATGAGGAGGAGAACTACGAAGACGAAGAACCCGGCGGTTAACGGGCTCAGACTGTGAGATAGCATTGGTCTTTATGCACCGAGCGACAGCGAGGACGTTGGCGCTCCCTCCCTATCGGGGAGGGGCGGGGCGGGGCTGCACACGCGACAATTTGGAATGCAACCTAAGACACATTCTCGCTGATACTTAATACTTTTGAAGGCATATGGTGCTAAGCAGGTTCTGGCTCGTTATTTTCATACTATCCATAGTCTTCGTACTGGGCTCACTTGTCACCGGCAACAGGTACACCATAGACCATATTGTAAATGGAAAGAAGGACGACCCCATAGTGGTCACAGAAACCTATGCTGACCGTCTCCCATCTCCCCTTCGCGATAGCGTGGCGGCCGCAGCAGACGGACGCTATGTAGTAAAAGGAACCGACGGCAAGCGGGATATGATCTACACTTCCGAAAAGGGGATTGTAAGAATTACGAGCGGCAAGCTTGCAACTGATGGAATACTGCCTACCTGTAAGAGCACCATCTTCGACCTGCTGCTGCCACTTATAGCATACCTGTCTTTCTTCTGCGGCATACTGCAACTGCTCATAGACTCAGGAGCATCGGAGCGACTGGCCAGGCTGCTGAGCCCGGTATTTGTAAAGATATTCCCGGAGGTGCCGGCAAATCACCCCGCAATCAGCTACATGACGCTGAACTTTGCCGCTAACTTCCTTGGGTTGGATTCTGCCGCCACTCCCTTCGGGTTAAAGGCGATGGAAAGCCTGCAGGAAATAAACCCCGACAAGGAACGGGCCAGCAATGCGCAGATCATGTTCCTGTGCCTGCATGCAGCAGGGCTTACGCTTATCCCCACCTCTATTATCGGCTACCGTGCTGCACAGCATGCCCAGAACCCCGCCGATGTAATGTTGCCCTGCATCATAACATCATTCATAGGTACTATTGCCGCACTGCTAATAGTAGGCGTCAGGCAGAGAATCAACTTCAAGAGCGGTGTGCTTCTTGCGTCGCTGGGCATTATCGCCGGCATTCTTACCGGGCTCATGTTCTACATCACCCGCCTGGATATCATTGAGAAAAACCACTTCACTACCAATATTTCAAACGTTATCCTGCTCACCATTATCCTGGCGATAACTGTATATGCCTTCATAAGGGAAAAGAAGTTTGCAGAGCAGGGCAAGAACGTATTCTCCTCATTTGTAGATGGTGTTTCCTCCGGGCTCAATACTGGCATCACCATATTCCCCTACATATTGGGCATGCTCGTGGCCATTTCTGTGTTCAGGAACAGTGGTGTGTTTGAATACCTGTCAGCCGGTCTGGCTAAGGTGTTCCTGGCAATGAATGTGGACAAGGGTATTGTAGATGCGCTACCTGTTGCCATACTCCGTCCATTCAGTTCCAGCGGCTCCCGCGGGTTTATGATCGATGCCATGCAGACTTTCGGCGTAGACTCCATGGCCGGTCGACTGAGTAGTGTGTTCCAATGCTCTGCCGAAACCACATTCTATGTTATTGCTGTTTACTTCGGCAGCGTAAAGATCAAGAACACCCGCTACACGCTGCCCACCATGCTGTTGGTGGACCTGGTGTGTGTGGTAGCAGCAATATTGGTTTGTTCGTTGTTCTTTTAGCACTCTTTATATCCTGTTCTGTGTGACCTGCATCACTACGACGTAAAGAAATACTTCTTTTCTTTGTGCAAAACTGAAGACACTTATGCCATACATATTGCCAGTAAAAGGAGTGATGCCACAGATACCGGAAGGTTGTTTCATAGCCCCTAACGCTACTGTGGTGGGCGATGTGGTAATGGGAGATGACTGTTCCGTGTGGTTCAATGCCGTGGTGCGCGGGGATGTAAATAGCATACGCATAGGCAACAAGGTGAACATACAGGATGGTGCCTGCATACACTGCACGTACCAGAAGACAAAGACTGTTATCGGCAACAATGTGTCTATCGGTCATAATGCGCTGGTGCATGGCTGCACCGTGGCGGATAATGTGCTGATAGGCATGGGTGCCATAGTGATGGATAATTGCGTGATAGGAGAGAACAGCATTATTGCCGCAGGTGCAGTATTGCTGGAGGGTACACAGGTGCCTGCGGGCAGCGTGTTTGCCGGCGTACCTGCAAAGAAGGTAAAGGACATAAGCCAGGAACTGCTGAAGGGAGAGGTGGAGCGCATTGCCAACAACTACCTGATGTACAGTTCATGGTTCAAATAGGCGCTTATGCACGGTCACTCGCATAGTCATTCGCACAGTCATGGCCATCACGAGGGTCATGAACACGGGCACCATCACCATCATGGCCATCATAGCCATGCTATGAACCGGGCGTTCATAGTGGGCATCGTTGTGAACATGGCATTTGTGATCGTGCAGGCAGTGGCCGGTTTTGTCACTGGCTCTGTGGCATTGCTGTCGGATGCCGGTCATAACCTGAGCGATGTTGCAAGCCTTGTGCTTTCTCTGATCGCCTTCAGGCTGGCTCGTTCCAGGCCATCATCAAGCTACACATACGGCTACAAGAAGTCTACTATACTCGCTGCACTTACCAATGCTGTGATACTGCTCATAGCCATTGGTGTGCTGGGAGTAGAGGCAGTGAGCCGCCTTAGCGACCCACACCCGGTGCAGGGCGGTACGGTGGCAATAGTAGCAGGTATCGGCATCCTGGTCAATTTTGGTAGTGCATTTTTCTTCTTCAGCAGTAAAGACCATGACCTCAACTCAAAGGGTGCTTACCTGCACCTGCTGGCAGATGGCCTTGTTTCGCTGGGCGTGGTTGCTGCTGGTATCATTATATCTTACACCAACTGGTATTGGCTGGATGGCGCTGTGAGTATTGCCATACTCATAGTAATACTAGTGAGCACGTGGTCGCTACTTACTCATAGCCTGCGCATGGCCATGGACGCCGTGCCCGCAAACATAAACCCGGAAGAGATAAAGGATATGGTGCGCACTACCCACGGCGTGGTAAGCATGCACCACACACACATCTGGGCTATGAGCACCACCCAGAATGCGCTAACTACACACCTTACGCTTTCTGAAAGTCTCTCTTTCGAAGAGAAGATGAAACTGGTGCACGACATAAAACATCGGCTACGACACCACCACATACATCACGCCACTATAGAGCTGGAATCGCCAAAGCAACCCTGCGAAGACGCAGATTGTTAGAGCGCACGCAGGCTGGTTCTGATATAGTCGGACGTTTGTAACGTAGGCGTTGCCGTTATTACCATGCCATCCTTTATCAGCAGGTTCTTCTGCTCATAGTAATAGTAGTTGGCACCGTTCCTGCTTATGGTTACCAGGTGGGCCGTCATGCCTTCCCTTACTTTGTGGGCATCATCGCCCAGGGAGAAATAACCTGTGTAGCGTGAATACGTAACCGGCAGCACACAGTTAATAGATGGCAGCACCAGGAACATGGCGGTATTCTTAGAGTCGAGTCCCACGGCGGAGAGGTAGACGTTAATATCGGCCTTCTGGGTAGCAGTGTCAAAGGGCTCTGTGGCAGCTATCCAGCCATCGCCGGAGACGCTATCAAAGACATACATAGTGTCTACGTCTGTGCCCAGTGCCGTGGTGCCGATAGCCACACTATCTATCATTCGCCAGCGCACCAGCGAGTCGGTAGGATTTACAGTGCCGGCCGCAATATCCATTCGCTCTGTAGAGACGCGTGGGTGCTTCAGCAGCACTCGGTACTGGCTTAATTTCACCGGCACGCCGTCCATAGTAGCTTCTATATACAGGTGGCCGGCCACGCGCAGCATGCCCCCCTGCAGGGTAGACCCCGTAGTGCGGTTCATGATCATATCGGCAGGGGTATGCAGTACTGTCGTGCGGATGCAAACGGTATGCAGGGTAATAATGGTATCTGCCATGCGGTCTCTGAACGACCACGGATAAAACACCAGGGTGTCGCCTCCCGCCAGTGTCACCGTAGTCAGTAATCCGGCGGGGATACAATTTTCCTCCGGTGTATAGCGAAAGTCTTTCAGTAGCTGATTCAGCGACACAATGGGAAAAGAAGATGGTCCGCCCGGGCTGGAAGGTGTCTGCGGCACAGTGTCAGGCTTGGTATACTTCTTGGCGCACGAGGCTGCAGTGAGCAGCAAGACAATAGGCAGCAGCTGCCGGGCTATACGGTACATAGACATTTCTTTGACAAGCCCGGGAAGCGCTGTGGCCGCCGGGACAGTGAACTATAAAAATAGGAAAGGAATCTGAAATGCGTATTGCGGCGCCCTATTGTTCGTATTTGCCCCGCATCATGATGCCGTATAAGATGTGCAGCACGCCAAAACCCAACGCCCAGAATAGCAGCCCGCCACCGGGGAAGAACAGTGCGGTGCAGCCAAGGGTCACCTCCAGCATGCCCAGGTATTTGATGTCTGAGTCTGAGTGCCTGCCTGCACTGATCAGCGCCAGGCCGTAAAACACAAGAGATGTGGGTGCTACAAACATGCCACAGCCATAATAGATGAACATGAAGCAGAACACGCTACCCGCAAATACGGGGTAGAAGAGCTGCACCAGCATTTGCCGGGAGGCATCATTCCACACCTTTACGCCCAGCTTGTGGGCCTGCCTGCCGGTAAAATAAATGACGCCACCCAGTGCAAGAGCGAAAACGGCTATGCCCAGGAAAATGAAATTTGCTGTGAAGCTGTCGAAATGGGAAATGGACGCGTATATCTCCGTGCCTATGTGCTCATAACCGGGTCGATGCAGCCATCCATGCGCCACATAGGCCCCCGCCAGCGCCACAACACCTGCCCATACGCCACTCCACCCGCTCAGCGATATAAGGCGCGGCGACTTATCTACTATGGAGCGGATCTGGTTGAGTGTTTCTATTGTTTCGTCTTCGCGGCGCATACACTAATAATTCTACTGAAAAGTACTTGAATTTTGAGAAGACTCCTAAAATCGGGCGTTAAAACCCGGCTGAATACTAATGTTACTATTCATGCGTTATTATGGTAACACGCTCGCATGATCACTTTACCATTTGTAAAACAAAGGTATGAACGATGGCGCATCCCTGCGCTGTTCTTCGCCCTGCTGGCCCTTTCGGGCCTGGTTATGGACATCACGCACAACGACTACTCTCTAGTGCGCACCATTTTCTATACTGTTGCCTGGCTGCCGGTGCTGATGCCCCGTAATCTGACCTATGTTGTCATTGGCTCCATACTGCTGGCCATTTCGGGGCTGCTTTTCCTTTGGGGGCTAATGCTGCTCTTTGCCTGGAGCAACGGTACGGTACATATATCTCATCCCGGCATCTTTTTCTTTGTTGGCTTTTCGCTTGTTGTGGCGTCTGTCTCTGCCGCTGCTATGATGGTTTATCTTGGTCTTAATGAGTCTATTCCGGCAAAAACGTCTTTCCGCGCCTGACATCTACCTAACCAATAAATACAGGATGTACCTGCAAAAAATGCGCGTGGCACTTTTGTGCTTCCGCAGGAACAGTGCCATTCCATTACTGCTATCGTTGGCGGGCTGCAAAAAGTATGTCGACGATGGCTATGCCACACCTTTGTTATTCATGAAGGCGGCTACCAGTTGCCTTGTCTGGTACTTTGTGGTGCAGCTACGCAGCGATACACTCTATTACTACTATAACCTCCACGTGTCCCGGAGGCTACTGTTCACCGCCTGGCTCCTTGCCGACCTGGGTACATTTTCAATCCTGCTATGGCTGATCCGTTGTATACAGTAAGTGCAGATCAGCTTACGGCTGAAAATATCTTCTTTGAAGTAGATGGGCGGCCCATCGTGTCCGGTGGCACCATATCGGCTCGCAAAGGTAGTGTCACAGGTCTACTGGGGCGAAATGGATCCGGCAAGTCTACCATGCTGCAATGCATCTTCGGCACGCGCCGGGCCACGGAATGCGATGTATTTGTGAACGGGGTAAAGATGCCCAGGCCATATACCCATGCGGGGCTGCTGGCGTACCTGCCTCAGCGTCCGTTTATGCCACCCACCATCACCGTGCGCAGCGCGCTCAGAAATTTTGGTGTCAGCGTAGCCGAGGTGCTCGAACACTTTCCTGCGCTGCAGGCAGAACTGGATCGACAGATACATGAGTTGTCAGGCGGCACGGAGCGCTTACTATCTGCCATCGTCATTTTGCTGGCTCCTCGTCGCTTCACTTTCCTGGACGAACCATTTTCGCACATAATGCCCCTGCATGTGGAAACACTGAAGCAACTTATTGTGCAGCAAAGCCGCCACAAGGGCATTGTCATCACAGACCACATGTACAAGCACCTGCTGCCCATATGCGATACCCTGTACCTGATGAAGGAAGGGAAAACCATACTGATACGCGACCCGCAGGAGCTGGTGCTGCATGGTTATTTGCCTGGATGATCCTCGCCAGTGAAAAAGTTTTATGACAACGCGATTTTCGCACTATCATAGAACGCTGCCGTCTTGTCATAAAAACTCGTTTTGCCCGTCACATATCCGCGTGTCACCTTTGTGCGCAAAAATCAACCCTATGTCATCTCAAAACAACAATACACAGAATCCATCTCCCTTTAGGGCCGGGGCGGACAAACTAAACACTGCTCGCCTCCTCTACATGGCCGGCGACACCACCCAACGCAGCATTGCAAAAACGCTCAAGGTCAGTGAGCGAACAGTCTACAGCTGGATAAAGAATGAAGGCTGGGACCGCCTCCGTCAGGCCGCACGCCAGGCCCCGGCTGTGATTGCCGAAAATATCTTCAGCCAGATCGTAGAACTGCAGAACGACATCGCCTCTCGAGAAGAAGGCAAGCGATACCCCACAATGCAGGAAGCAGAACTCACCCGGAAGTTGGTCCTGAGTGTAGATAAGATGAAGAATGCACCCGCACTCTCACAATCCATGCAGGTGCTGCGCATGTTCCGCTCGTTTGCCAATAGTTACGGAGACAGGGATTTCCGTCTTACCCTCAACCGTGTTATGGAACACTTCCTCGAAGGCGAAGCTAAGAATGGCTACATGCCATACCAGGTAGAATACGGGCCTGCCGAAACTCCCGAACCCGAACTGCCCGAAGTCGACCTCGAACTTCCTGCTGACAAAGAAGAAGGAAAGACGTCGGAAGCTCCAAAGAAAGATACCGCTGAAACCCGCTCTGAACAAGCATCTACGCCCGCTTCCGACACACAATTAGCGCCGGAAAAAGTCGGAAGCAAATCGGAAGTTCCGGGACCTTCCCTCACTATACCCGCTAGCCTGAATGCCGATTCTTCCATCAAACCTCACCCGCCACAAAAAAATCTCCGGTTTCTGGGAGGCAAGTAGCAATACCCACCCGTTTTATCAACTTACTGCCACTTCTCAGGAGATTTCTCTCTTCGCTTGCTGCGCTGCGCTCCACTCGAAATGACGACCCTGATTGGGCCGGGAATGCGTAAGAGCCGCATAGTACCCCGTCATTTCGAACAAGTCCGCCTGGCGAATGCCGCGGACGCCGTGAGAAATCTCCTGAGCATATGCAAGGGGCACAATAGATATTCTGGCTAACAGGCGTTAAATTAGAGTCAGGGTGCAAAAAGGTGGATACGTATATATCGTCACAAACAAACATCATACCGTGCTGTACACAGGTGTAACGTCTGAATTGCTTTCGAGGGAATTTAAGCACAAATCCCATTTCTACAAGCATAGTTTCACCGACAGATACAATGTTGAATACCTGGTATAATTCGAAGCGGTCGCTATAATTGAAGATGCGATAGCGCGTGAGAAGGAAATAAAAAAGTGGCGAAGGGAAAAGAAGGTGGCGCTTATTGAATCACTTAATCCGTCATGGAATGACCTTTACGACGAAATGAATACCCCCGGGTATTATTGAGGAGACGCCTAATATCCTTCCGTCATTTCGAACAAGTCCGCCTGGCGAATGCCGCGGACGCCGTGAGAAATCTCCCGAGCCTTAGCACGAAGCAAGTTCCCTGATTAGACACAGTTGCTAACTCTCAGGAGATTTCTCCTTTCGCTTGCTGCGCTGCGCTCCACTCGAAATGACGGCCTTGATCGGACAAGATAAGTGGAATCGGAATGTGGTATAACTACTGCTTTGAAATTTTATACATCAGGTTTCCATTCAGCCTCACGAAGTATATCGAAGGCGGCAGGTCAGCCAACTGCAATTGCACGTCCCGGCTATTGTGCGTGCTTTGATGCACAACAGACCCAACCGTATTTGTTACCATGATATCAGTTATTTCAAATGGTGCTGAGATATTTAGTTCGTTGTGCACGGGATTAGGGAATATTGATATTTCTCTCTCTATATCTTTTTTGAAGTCTTTTGTTTGTACTGGCTGATAAAGGCCACATTCTATCCCATGTTTCTTGAAGTAGAAATTCTTTCCGTATTCGCTTAGTCCAGAATATCCATATGAGCCATAAGTATGTGCTATTTTCCTTTGACCAATTGCAAATGCCTCCCAGCTTACTCCCAATCCATAATTCTCTCCATCTATCGATTGCCATAAGACGAAGCAAGGAGAGTCGAACTTCATTTCATATTCCCACCTTACAAATGAGTCAGGCTTGCACAGGTCAGTCGGGTTACTACTGGGCTTGTAGTAATATCCATATCGTTGGCCTTTTTCCTCTGGCATTTTTTCTAGAAGGAATACACGTGACGTGTCATTACTGAAGGTCAGGTCACCCTTATTCGTCATCACTGTTGTACCGGTAGCCGATGTAGTTGTTTTACGTGATTTTGTTTTAGCGAGATAGCTTTGAGTATATGGAGTTGCTATTGTAGAGATCACACTATCCCATGTCAGCTCTGTCCAATATGAGAACGAACTAGATGAATATGCGGTCGAACCATTTGTATAATATTCAAACTCGTCGCCTGCCTCAGTAGCGTATATTTCCATCATCGTGGGGTTAGGAAAAGAAGAAAGGCGGAAAATAGAGTTGTTCGTCGTCGGATTCGCGTGTAAAGTAGACATAGAGCTGCATGAACCTCCGCTGCGCGTAGCAAAATCAAAGTAGTAGTCAAAAGCCGACAATACGCCTGACAGTGATCCTGGATAGTGATATGGAAAGGTCATTAAATCGAAAACCTGTAAGAAGCCATAGTTTCTGCTGATTTTGATTTGAAAGTTATTTACCGGGTCTGATGGATTAGGCAATCCGTGATCGTATGCAGCTATGGTCAGCACCTTTATTGAGTCAACAGTCCCATAAATTGTAGCTGTGTCTAAATTGATTACAGTTGCAACGTAAGAAATATCCCCTGTATCGTCATAGAACACCCAGCTATCCCCCAGTGTCGCCCTTGTTTTAATTAATACCGTGTCTTGCCAGATGTTATCAAAAAGGAAGTCCCCATTGGGCTGCTCTATTACTTTCTTACCGAGCCAGCTACCTCCGTCGCAGTCAAGCTCTTCACAATAATATCCCCTTACCGTATGAAAAGGATAATAGACTGTGTCACTACCAATTGTCCGTACAGAATCTATTCTTATTCCCCGCAAGTATCCCTCGGAGTTTGAAAAGTAGTGGATGGCACCCGGTTGGAAGCACTTATAGTTTTGGGCATACGCTCGGAGAATTGACAAGGAAAATACCAATGCCAGCAAGGCTCTGTGTAGTTCAGGATTTTTGCTGCGAGGCAGGTATTTCATAGGGCGTACAATTGCTGATTAATTATAAAGTTACTGCATTAGGACATAAATAGATATTGTGGTACTCAGTTTTATTGAGAGGCGGATATTAAGCCCGATAGCATCCCGTCATTTCGAACAAGTCCGCCTGGCGAATGCCGCGGACGCCGTGAGAAATCTCCCGATCCTTAGCACGAAGCCGGTCACCGTATTAGACGCAACTACTACCTCTCAGGAGATTTCTCCTTTCGCTTGCTGCGCTGCGCTCCCTTCGAAATGACGGGCCCCGATGGGGCAAATTGCCGAATTGTCAAATTGTCGAATTGTCAAATTGGATTCCCTAATTTTAGCCTTTCATAGCCTATGATATACAGGAGCAAGGCCCCACTGCGGATAGGACTGGCGGGTGGGGGCACAGATGTAAGCCCTTATTGCGACCTCTATGGGGGCGCTATCCTCAATGCTACTATTTCGTTATACGCCTCGGCTACTATAGAAACGCTGAGTGTGAACCAGGTAATAGTAGAGGCGCTGGACCGCAACGAAAGTGTGGCCTATGAGCTGGCTGATGAGCTGCCGATAGATGGCACGCTGGACCTGGCTACGGGCGTGTATAATCATATAGTGGCGCGCTTCGGGCCGGTGCCGTCGGGCTTCCGCATTACTACTACGGTAGATGCGCCTGCGGGGTCGGGGCTGGGCAGCTCCAGTACGCTGGTGGTGGCTATAATAGGTGCCTTTGCCGAATGGCTAAACCTGCCACTGGGGGAATATGACATAGCCCAGATGGCCTATGACATAGAACGTGTGGAGCTGGCTATGGCGGGCGGCAAGCAAGACCAGTATGCGGCAACCTTTGGCGGGGTAAACTTTATGGAGTTTTATGACGGGGCCAAGGTGATCGTAAACCCGCTGCGCATAAAACCGGAATACCTGAACGAACTGGAGAATAACCTGGTGCTTTACTTCACGGCTACCAGTCGCCTTTCCAGCACCATCATAGAGGCGCAGAGCAAGAACGTAACTAACAAGAACGAAAAGTCGATAGAGGCTATGCACCAGCTAAAGGAGCAGGCGCGTATGATGAAGGAGGCGCTGCTGAAGGGCAATGTGCACGAAATAGGCCACATACTGGACTATGGCTTCCGCTACAAAAAGCAAATGGCCAGCGGCATAAGCAATGATGCCATGGACGCTATCTATGAGGGCGCGCTGAAAGCGGGGGCTACGGGTGGCAAGATATCCGGCGCCGGTGGTGGTGGCTTTATGATGTTTTACTGTCCCGGCAATACACGCTACGAGGTGCGTAAGGCGCTGGAGGCGTTTGGGGGTAGTGTGAGTCGCTACCAGTTTACCGAGCGGGGACTGTTTACCTGGAGTATTTAATAATTGATTTAACTGTGCTTACCGTATCGCTACATAAAATCGCCATTCATGCGCCCATAGGTCTCTATCCGGAGGAAAAGATAACGGGCAATGACTTTGAGACGGATGTGGATGTGTGGCTGCCGGATGAGCTGCCCTGGCCGTTTATGGACTATTCGCTTATATACCAGGTCGTGTCTGCCGTCTTTTCGTGGCCGGTGGAGACACTAGAGGCACTGGTGCAGGGCATCTATACCGAGCTGAGTAACCATGTGCCGGGTGCCGAAAAAATACGGGTGGCAGTGCGCAAGCTGCACCCCCCGGTAGCGGGTGTGGTGGGTTATTCGCAGGTGGTATATGAGAAATAGGGTTTTGAGTTAACCGCAAAGGGCGCGGAGGCGGTGCAAAGAAGGCGCAAAGAGATTCCATGTTTTTGAATTAACCGCAAAGGGCGCGGAGAGGTGCGCAATGAAGGCGCAAAGAGAATAGAAAGTCCGAAGGACTGTAACCGTGAATAGCCCCGTGTGAAACACGGGGTGTGCATCCCTGGCTTATCCAACCCCGGAGCGGGTTGACCAACGGGTTGCAAATGGGAAGCCCCGCCGGGGTTTATTTGATTTATGTCGACTTTACCCCATGCTATGCACGGGGCTATCAACAGGGATGCCCTATCGGGCATTTTACAGCGTCAACTTTAGCATTTGAGGGGCCTAACTCATTGACCCAATTCCCTATATTTGTCGGGTGAGTTTCCTGTATCCGCTTTTCCTGGCAGCCGGTGTGTCATTGGCTATCCCGGTCATCATACACCTATTTAACCTACGCAAGTACAAGACGGTACTGTTTCCTCATACCCGTTTCCTAAAAAATATTCAACTCAATAGCCGTAAGCAGTCGCAAGTGAGGTACAAGGCGCTGCTGGCAGCAAGGTTGCTGTTCCTGGCGCTGCTGGTGCTGGCATTTGCGCAGCCGTTCTTTCCATCGGCAGACAGGGGAGCATCGCGAAACGCTCTGCGCATCATATACCTGGACAACTCTTATAGCATGAGTGCCCGCAAGGGTGCCCGCAATATGCTGGACATTGCCAAAGAGGCTGCGGTGAAGCAGGTGCAGAAGGCAACGCCCGGCACACGCTTTGTGCTTTTGACCAATGATAAGCCGGCCAGCTTTCACCCGGAACAGGCAGAAAAGGTAGTTGCTGCAATACAGGAGGTGGAACTATCTGCCGTGCATGGCAACATAAGCAAGGTGTTTGCAGCGGCACAGGGCGTGCTGCAGGGCGAACCCGATGCCTCAGCAGACCTTTACTACTATTCAGATTTTCAGCAGAGTGGGTTTCCGGCACCACCGCAGAAGTCGCTGCAGGAGCGGATCACGTTTTATGGTATACCCGTGCAGCCTGAAGAGGTGGCGAATGTATATATAGACACGGCCTTCCTGGCTAGCCCTGTGCTGCAGGCCGACAGGAGCAATAGCCTGGTGGTGCGCAGCCATGTGGCGGGCAAGCTGCCTGACGAAAGCCCCGTGCTGAACCTGACAGTGAACGGACAGGTGAAAAGCGCTGCCTCGCTCGACTTTTCTGATGCTAAGGAGCGCACAGATACACTTACATTCCAGTCGAGCGGCACCGGCTGGCAGGAACTGCTGTTGACGCTGAATGATGTGGCAATGCGGTTTGACGACACCTTTCGCATAGCGGCGCGCTACGCACCTAACCTCAGTGTGCTGGTGCTGAATGAAGGGCCTGCAAACCCCTATATACAGGCAGCATTCCGCGCCTACAACGGTTTTCGCCTTAACCAGGCAGACATAAGTGCCATACCTGCTGATATGAAGCAGTATAACCTGGTGATACTGAACGGGGTGACACGGCTGGGCGAGCAACAGGGCAAGCTGCTATACGAAGCGCTGGACGCGGGGCAGACGATATGTATGTTTCCCGGCAGGACGGCTAACATAGAACAACTGAATGAGGGCCTGCGCCAGATGGGCGACATAAGGATAGAGAGTATAGACACGGCGGTGCAGGCAGCAAGCCAGCTGCAGCAGGGAAGCCCCATAGTGCGCGACCTGTTTGAGAAGATACCGGACAATGTGCAGCTACCGGTGGCCAACTGGCATTATGTCTTATCGGCGGGGCTTAGCTCTAACCGGCAGTCGATACTTGCCTTCCGCAACGGAGACCCTTTCCTGGCCAAATATTCGCCCTCGCGTGGGCAGCTATATATCTGCGCTACATCTGCCGACCTGCAGTCGGGCAACTTCCCTGGCAGCTATTTCTTTACCCCTTTCCTTTACCTGATGGCGGCACAGACGGGTAGCGGCAGTGTTTTTGCTGTTACGGCGGGGTCGCCGTCTCCGGTATATGTGGCGCTGGCTAATGTGACCGAACGCAATACCGTACATGCGCTGGGTGGCGGCACAGATGTGATTCCCCCACAGCGGCAGAGCGGTGCCGGGCTGGAAGTGATGCTGGGCTCCGTGGTGCAGCAACCGGGATTTTACACGCTGGCGGCACCGGGCATGGACTCCCTGCATGCTGGCGTGAACCAGGACAAGCTGGAGTCGCTGCCGGAACTGAGGGACATAAGCGCGCTGCAAAAGGAGTGGAAGGGCGAAAATGTGCAATGGATGAGCCTGGCAGAAGGTGGAAACACGACCGCAAGCGGCCCGGGGCTGAACTTCCCGCTTTGGAAAGTTTGTGTAATTTTAGCACTCGTAATGCTGGCGCTGGAAACCTGGCTGCTCACACGTACCAAGGTGGCAGTGGCCTAAGGCGCAGGCTTAAAACAAATACAATTCCCGGGCATGCAGGTACTCATACGGAAGGCAAGGATAGTTGACTCCCAATCGGAACATAATGGCAAAGTGGTAGATATACTGGTGGACGATGGTGTCATTTCCCGCATTGCGGCTTCCATTCGCACCGATGCCGACCTGGTTATAGAGCACAAAGACCTTCACGTAAGCCCGGGATGGGTAGATGTGTTTGCAGACTATCGCGAACCGGGCTACGAACATAAAGAAACTATAGAAACCGGCATTGCGGCTGCGGCCGCAGGTGGATTTACCGATGTGCTGCTGGCGCCTAATACGCAACCTGCGCTAAGCACCAAGTCGGCAGTGCAGTTTATAAAAACAAAGGCAGCCGGCAAGGCGGTAAACGTGCACCCATATGGCACGGCCACGCGCAATGCTGAGGGTAAGGAACTGGCGGAGATGATGGACATGCGTGCCCATGGTGCGGTGGCCTTTACCGATGGCTGGAAGCCTGTGCAGAATGCCAACCTGCTGCTGAAGGCGCTGGAGTATGTAACGGCAATAGACGGAGTGGTAGTGCAACTACCGGTTGATGCATCCCTGTCTTCGGGCGGGTTGATGCATGAGGGGCCGGTATCTACCAGCCTGGGAATGGCGGGGATACCTGCTTTGGCCGAAACGCTGGCGGTACACAGAGACATAGAGCTGGCCCGCTACACGGGTGGAAAGCTGCATATAACGGGTATCTCTTCTGCCGCATCGGTAGATATGGTTCGCAAGGCGAAGAAGGATGGGGTACAGATAACGTGTTCGGTGACACCCTATCACCTGGCGCTTACCGACGAGGCGCTGCGTGGGTATGATAGTGTGTATAAACTGGTGCCACCGCTCCGCAGCGAGGCTGACAGAAAAGCGCTTGTCGCCGGCCTGAAGGACGGAACAATAGATTGTATAGCCACGCATCACGCTCCGCACGAATGGGATGCTAAGGCAAAAGAATTTGAATATGCTGCCGATGGCATGGCGGTGCAGGAAACAGCATTTGCGGCTATGTGGGCAGCCATTGAAAAACAGGTGGGTATAGAAAAACTGGTGGCTGCGCTTACTGCAACTCCGAGAGCTATATTCGGGTTGCCGGCGGCAACTGTGACAAAAGGACAGCAGGCATGCTTTACGCTGTTCTCGCCAACGGCGACAACCAATGTTACGAATGAATCAAAGAAGACGCTGGGTGTGAATAATCCATTTGCAGGAAAAGCACTGGCGGGAGCTGTGCTGGGCATCATAAATAACCGACAGGTAAAACTAAACTGATAATAACATGGAGCAGGCAACGAGTGCAGCATTGACGACAGCCGAACGCAATAAGATGGCAGCAACTTACGGCGCTATTCTTGGTGTGATATACATGGTATTGAGCACAGTGGGCTTTATGGGTGTTTCAAACATAGCTATGTCCTGGATCGTGCAGGGGCTTTGGCTGGTGTCCATGCTGATATTGATAGGCATTTTCCTGAAGATGATTCGCAAGGCCAATGGCGGTTACCTGGAGTTTCGCGAGGCGTTCGGTTCTGCATTTGTTATGTTGCTTATAGCAGTACTGATAAACCAGGTTTACGTTGTTACTTATGTGCGCGTTATAGACCCGGACGTGATGACGAAAATGAAGGATGCTACTATGCGCTGGATGGAACAGATGAAGACACCTGACGAAACGATCGACGCTACAATGGAGCGCTTTGACAAGCAGATCGCTGATTCGAAGACTTTCAGTGTGTCTTCGGCATTGTTCAATTACTTTGGATCTTTGCTGTTCTTCAGCCTGCTTTCACTGATTCCATGTTCAATAGTTAAGAAGCCACGCCCGATATTTGATAATGCATAAGCTCATCCTATTTGCGTCCGGTACCGGCACCAATGCTGCTGCTATTATGGATTGGTGCAAGGCTACCGGCAATGCCAGTGTGGCATTGGTCGTCTGCAACAAGGAAGGTGCAGGAGTGCTGGACATTGCCGCAAAAAACAACATACCTACGCTGCTTATTAACCGGGAGTCTTTTCGCTCTGCAGATTTTGTGGAGACGTTGAAGGGGTATGGCCCTTCCTTACTGGTGCTTGCAGGATTTCTCTGGAAGGTGCCGGAGGCTGTGGTGCAGGCATTCCCGGGTAAGATCATCAACATTCACCCGGCGCTATTACCGGCATATGGTGGCAAGGGCATGTATGGTCATCATGTGCATGAAGCAGTGATAGCTGCGGGTGAGAGATCGTCCGGCATTACCATTCACTACGTGAATGAACATTATGACGAGGGTGATATCATAGTGCAGGCACATTGCCCGGTGCTGCCCGGCGACACTCCCGGCGCGCTGGCAAAACGCATCCATAAGTTGGAGCATTACTTTTTCCCGCACACCATTGGCTATCTGCTTGCCAATGTGTAAGGTTAGCCCTGCGTGGCTAATTCATTGTCTAGGAACTCACGTATGGCAGCATATGTTTTCTCGAGCTCGCTGTCTGTAATGCAATAGGGAGGCAGTATGTACAGAATATTCCCCAGTGGACGCAAGAGTATCTTCTTTCCCAGGAAGAAGCGATACATCCGGTCTCTGATTGAGCTGTGGTAAGAATTCTCGCCACTGTTTATGTCCATAGCCAGGATAGTACCTGTTTGCCTCAGGTTTGTTACCACTTTGTGGTCGGAAATAGTGGCTGCAAATTGTTGGTGAGCTCGTATGATCCTTTCTCGGCTTTGGTGGCACTCATCTGCCAGTAGCAGGTCCAGGCTGGCGAGTGCTGCAGCACAAATAGTGGCATTAGCCGTGTAGGAGTGGCCGTGGTAGAGCATTTTGCTCTTGTCGTCGTCATAGAAGGCATCAAATATTTGCTGTGTGGTAGCGGTTACGCCCATAGGGAAGAAACCACCCGTAAGGCCCTTTGATAAACAAATGATGTCCGGTCCGGTAGTGATGTGCTCACAGGCAAATAGCGTGCCGGTGCGGCCAAACCCGGTCATTACCTCATCTGCTATGATCAATGTATTGTGCCTGCGGCAGGTGGCAAACAGTTGCTCCAGCGCGTCCGGTGAATACATGATCATACCTGCTGAGCCCTGTATCAATGGCTCCGCAATAAAAGCTGCAACGTCGCCTTTTGCCAGTATTGCCTCCAGTGCAGCAATGCTTTTCTGCTCTTCGCCCGGAGTAGGGGTAGGTATGAATGATACATCAAAAAGGTAGTCTGCAAACGAGGCATTGAATGTGCTGCGGGCGCTCACCGCCATGGCTCCGAAAGTATCGCCGTGATAGGCATTTTCCAGTGCTACTATGCGCTTCTTTGGTTGTCCTGTATTTGCCCAGTACTGTACTGCCATTTTAATGGCTACCTCCACAGCCGTAGAGCCATTGTCGGAGTAGAAGATCCTTGCCATGTCGCCGGGCAGCACCTGCAGCAGCCGCTCAGCGAGCTGCACTGCCGGCTCGTGTGTGAAGCCTGCGAATATGCAGTGTTCCAGGGTAGTAAGTTGCGCCGCGATACGTTTTGCTATATATGGATGGCTATGGCCGTGCAGGTTTACCCACCATGACGAGATAGCGTCCAGGTAGCGGTCGCCCTTCTCGTCTATCAGCCAGGCGCCGCTGCCGCGGGTAATGGCGATAGCGTCAGGCCAAAGCTTCATAGGGGTGTAAGGATGCCATACTACATTCCTGTCGCGTGCCGAGATATTGCCCATAGGGCGCAAAGGTAGGGAGTAGCGCCAGTATGAACTTTAGTAGAGCGAAATCTTGGCTGACTTGGTGAGAAGTGTCTGGCCGAGCGCGTCGAGACCTTCGTCGGCCTGGTTGGCCAGTAATATTACCCCGCGCCTGATCTCGGGTATGAATGCGATGTAGCTATGAAAGCCACCTGTGGCACCGTTGTGCCACACTGTTGCGGGTATGCCAGCCACCATGCCGGTGAACGAATCTATATGCCAGCCGTGGCCCACACTGCCTCCTGGCATCGAAACAATCGGTTTTTGAGTTCGTGCCATTGGGCTACCGGCAGTTGCATTCATCTCTGCTGTCAAAAAGCGTAACATATCTGCTCCTGTGGATTTTATTGCACCTGCGCCATATAAAATAGGTAGGCGCCAATGGCAGGTCTTCTTGCCCCTGGCATCATAGCCCATTGCTATGACACCCGAGTCTGCCATGAGAATTGAAGTCTGGTGCATATTCAGCGGCTGGCAGATGAGTTCCTGCAGCAGTGCCTGGTAAGTTTTTCCCGTCTTCCACTCTAGTATGTGGCCAAGCAGTCCGGCTCCGACGTTTGAATAGTCGTAGTTGTTTTTTGAAGGCCTTTTTTTATCTGTGCAGCTATCCAGGTATTGAATGAGGTCTTGCATGGTCAGCGGGCTGTAGGGATCGCAGGTATCCTGCTCCAGTATGGGGAACCAGCGCTCCGGCAGTCGCGGGAAGCCTGAAGTGTGGGTGGACAGATGTTCAAGCGTTGTTGTGTCATTAACGTAGAGATGAACGTTTGCCGGCATATACTGAACGATGTTGTCATTCCAGTTCACTATGCCCTGTTCCGCCAGCTTTTCAGCCATTAGTGAGGTAAAGACTTTGGTGATGGAGCCTATCTCAAACACCGTATTGCTGTCAGGACGTGTACCCGTCACTTTGTCGGCCACGCCATAGCCCATTGCATAAACAGTATCGCCCTGGATGATGCCCACGAAAAGCCCAGCCGAGCGCCCCCTGGCAATGTGAGCGTTACATGCCTTGTCAACCTGCTTGGCGAGATCGTGCGTGTCCTTCACGTGGCGCAGCTTATACCAGCCATAGCCGCCGGCCGCTAACAAGAGCACAATGATGCCCAGGAAAACGAGGCCTGTAATTTTTAGTATTTTCTTCATTGTTGTATGTCGTAGGTAGGTTAAAGTATTAAGAGTCCGGAATGCTAATGCATGCAGCCAATGTAAATGTCGGTCTTTATGGTGAAAGCTTTTGTAGCGCTGGGGCGTAACACAGCGAGGGCGCTGTCCGCGCTTTTTTCCCGTTCATAAATACCTGCAACAAGGGCAATGGTTTTGTTGCCGGCTTCTTTCTTGTAGAAATTCAAATATTCCAGGCTTAGGTGTTCAGATGGGAAGCGTCTTGGAAAGTAGTCGCCCGCGTAGATCTCGTCATCACTAGTATCCGGCAGGGCTATGAGGTCTTTTGTCTTATTGTAATACCTGTCCATAGTATCTATAGGTATGCTCAGATCCTTGTTCAGGCTAAACATTTGCCGGTGCAGCGTTGAATAGCTTATGCCGGTATCTGCAATGAGGACGAAATAGGTTGCATAGTTACTTTCGGCGTCGCTATCAGCATTGGTGGTGTCATTTTGTGCGGCTGTTTTGATGTTCGTAGTATCCGGGAAAGTATCGGTTATAGTAGTGCCGGTGGGCGTTGTGCCGCAGGCGGTAAGGAGGAGAAGAAAAAAGATGGTGTGGCGCATATAGCGGCAAATTTGGTTTGCGGATATGTGACGCGAAAATAGCCAGAATCGAGAAATGGCAGGTGTCTTTCGCTCTGGCACGACCGGTTGCCAGGATGTGATGGACAGAGTTTCCTGCGTACGCCAAACGACTCAAATCTAATCCCTACCTTAGCACCATGCCTGAAAAGAAACTTTTTTTGCTGGATGCGTATGCGCTGATTTTCCGTGCCTACTATGCACTGATACGCAATCCGCGTGTGACAACGAAGGGTAAGAATACGAATGCCCAGTTTGGATTTACATCAACCTTGTTTGACCTCATAAATCGTGAAAAGCCTACGCACCTGGCGGTGGTGTTTGATACTTCCGCGCCTACGGAGCGTCACACTGATTTTGCCGACTACAAGGCCAACAGGCAAGAGACACCGGAAGACCTTTCGGCGGCTGTGCCCGACATTAAACGCATCATCAAAGGGTTTAACCTGCCCTGCCTGGAGAGCGATGGGTATGAGGCTGATGATATCATTGGAACGCTTGCATGGGAAGCATCGGACCTTGGCTATACGGTGTACATGGTGACGCCGGATAAAGACTATGGCCAGCTTGTGCGTCACAATGTATATATGTATAAGCCGGCGTCGGGCGGAGGAGATGTAGAAATACTGGGCGAAGCCGAGGTGTGTGCTAAATGGGGCATTAAGCGTGTGGACCAGGTAGTGGATATGCTGGGCCTGATGGGCGACGCGGTAGACAATATCCCGGGCATACCGGGCGTAGGAGAAAAGACGGCTGCCAAGCTGCTGGCAGAGTTTGATACGCTTGAAAACATACTTGCTAATGCCGACGGCATAAAGGGCGCTATGGGCGAAAAGATCCGCAATGGGAAGGACCTGGCCGTGATGAGCAAGAAGCTGGCACGTATCATTACTACTGCCCCTGTGCCGTTTCACGAGGAGGACTTCAGGGTGAAGGAAAGGGACACGGCGGCGCTGAAGGCGGTGTTTGAAGAGCTGGAGTTCCGCGCACTGGCGAAGAGGATATTTGGCGAGCCGGAAGCGGCAGTGGCCACAGACCTGTTTGGTAATGCGCTGCCGCAAAAGAAGGGAGCAACTGCACCCAAGCCGGCAGCGGTGGCAGAAGCCGAAGTGGCGATAACTGAGGAGGAGGATGCAACGCCTGCCAACCTCAGCACAATAGAAACAACGCCTCACGACTATACACTCGTTACTACGGATGAGGAGATAGACAGGTTGGTAGCTTTCCTGATGGATAAGAAGGAGATATGCTTTGACACGGAAACGACAGATATAGATGCTAACCTTGCGGAGATGGTGGGTATGAGTTTCAGCGTGGAAAAGGGTAAGGGCTTCTTTGTGGCTACGCCTGCAGATCAGAGTGGCGTAAAGGCGATACTGAATAAATTCAGTCCGCTGTTTGACAATCCTGAAATAGCATGGGTGGGGCAAAACATAAAGTATGACATGCTGCTGCTGAAGTGGTATGGCCGCTCGCTGAAGGGTCGCATATATGACACTATGCTGGCCAACTATGTGATAGACCCGGATGGTAAGCGCAGCATGGACATGATGGCGATGAAGTACCTGGCCTATCAGCCGGTATCTATAGAAACGCTGATAGGTAAGAAGGGCAAGGGGCAAACATCGATGCGCGATGCACCACTGGAGGCGGTGAAAGAATATGCTGCTGAGGATGCGGACATTACACTGCAGCTAAAGACTGCGTTTGATCCGCTGCTGGATAGCAAGGATGTGCGCAAGGTTTTTGAGCAGGTAGAGAACCCATTGGTGCCTGTGCTGGTAGATATGGAATATGAAGGTGTGAACCTGGATGTGCCCTTCCTGGAGCAATACTCTAAGGAGCTGGAGATAGACATTCGCAAGGCGGAAGAGAACATTTACAATCATGCGGGAGTGAAGTTTAACATTGGCTCGCCGAAGCAACTTGGTGAGGTACTGTTTGAAGTGATGAAGATAGACGCAGGTCAAAAGAAGACTAAGACAGGACAATATGCTACCGGTGAGGATGTGCTGGCTAAGCTGCGTAGTAAACACCAGATAGTGGAGGATATACTTGCTTACCGGGAACTGACAAAGCTAAAGAGTACATACGTAGACTCACTACCGGGATTGATCAATCCTAAGACCGGTCGCTTGCATACCAGTTATGCTCAGGCCGTGGCGGTGACGGGTCGTCTGAGCAGTAACAATCCCAACTTGCAGAACATACCTATACGCACAGACAGAGGACGGGAGATACGCAAGGCGTTCATTCCACGGGAAAGTGGCTATCAGCTTGTGTCTGCGGACTACTCGCAGATAGAGCTCCGTATAGTAGCTGCGATAAGCGGGGATGAGAACATGATCGCTGCATTCAAGGAGAATAAGGACATTCACACGGCGACGGCGGCCAAGGTATATGGCGTAGAAGAAAGTGGGGTGACGAAGGATATGCGCCGTGCTGCAAAGGCGGTGAACTTCGGTATCATCTATGGGCAGTCGGCATTTGGGCTGGCGGAGAATATAGGTGTGAGCCGCACGGAGGCCAAGACTATTATTGATAATTACTTCGCGCAATATCCATCCATAAAGAAGTACATGGACGGCTCTGTGAACTTTGCTAAGGAGCATGGATATGTGCAGACGGTGATGGGTCGCAAGCGCTGGCTTAAGGATATATACTCCGCCAACTTTACCGTGCGTGGCTATGCTGAGCGAAATGCGATCAACATGCCGATACAGGGCACAGCGGCAGACATGATAAAACTGGCCATGATTGCAGTGCACAAAGAGATGAAGCGCAGAGAGTTGAAATCGCGGATGATACTACAGGTGCATGACGAACTTGTGTTTGACGTGGTGGAAGGCGAGATGGAAGAGGTTAAGGCACTGATAAAAGAAGGAATGGAACATGCTATGCCGCTGCCGCATGAGGTGCCTACGAGCGCTGAGACGGGTAGCGGGCTGAACTGGCTGGAAGCGCATTAAAAACTAAAAAATTAAAAGTAAAAACTTAAAAGCGAGCGCTTTAATTATTCTACAACAAAAAGGGTAGCTCCCCTTTAGGGGCCGGGGGTTTATGGAATACAGAAGAATGGGTAATACGGGGCTGAAGCTGAGTGTGCTGTCTTATGGGTCGTGGGTAACGTTTTCGAGGCAGGTGGATGATGGTGCGTCTGAGCGGCTGATGGGCCTGGCCTATGATAATGGTGTGAACTTCTTTGACAATGCGGAAGTATATGAGGGCGGCCGCAGCGAGGAGATAATGGGCCGAACGCTGAAGAAGATGGGGTGGGACAGAACATCCTATTGTGTGTCCAGCAAGGCATTCTTTGGGCTGTATGGCAAGGAGAACAAACCTACCCAGCATGGGCTGAACCGCAAGCACCTGATGGAGGCTTGCCATGCCGCACTGCGCAGGCTGCAGACTGACTATCTCGACTTGTACTTCTGCCATCGCCCGGACCCTGAGACGCCCATAGAGGAAGTGGTATGGACCATGAACATATTGCTGCAACAGGGTAAAATACTGTACTGGGGTACCAGCGAGTGGAGTGCAGAAGAAATAGAGCAGGCTCAATGGATAGCAGACGAGCTGAGCCTGATTGGTCCGGCTATGGAGCAGCCACAATACAATTTATTTGAGCGGCAGAAGATGGAGGCAGACTACCTGAATCTGTTTCATGAATATGGCATGGGCACAACCATATGGAGCCCGCTTGCCAGTGGGCTGCTTTCCGGTAAGTACCTCGATGGCATTCCCGAAGGATCTCGGCTGGCCCTGGAAAACTATAGCTGGCTGAAGGAGCGTATGATGCAGGAGGACAAGCTGGCCAAGGTGAGGAAACTGCTTTCCGTGGCCAATGAACTCAGTACTACGCTGGCGACCCTTTCCATAGCCTGGTGTATCAAGAATCCGAATGTAACTACGGCAATACTGGGTGCTACCAAGGAAATGCAGCTTGCCGAAAACCTGGAGGCGGTGGCGCTGCAAGAAAAACTGACACCGGAAGTGATGGCTGAAATAGAGGCCATTATGGGCACAAAGCCCTGATAATCAATAGCGGTTACTCCGCGGAAACCGAATACTGATACCCGGCTGACAATTTGTAACCCCGCTTGCCCCTACCTTTGCAACCATGGTAACCACAATAGAGGCCAAGGGTAAGCAACCGGGCATCGCGGAGAAATTCGCGGGTGCGGGTTGCCGTGTGCTAAATGTGGTGCCTGTGCCGGTAAGCAATGCGGTGCTGGTAGAATGCATGGAGGTGCAGCAGCCGGATGATGAACTGCCCGAAGACAGGGGTATGCTTTATCTATATCCCATAGGCGATAATCGTTTCTGTTTGCACCTTTGTTACCTTGAGTACCTTGATACATCAGATGAAAGGGCTGTTATTTACTCGATCAGGTTCATGCCTGAACTTTTCAGCCAGTTTCCCGAAGAGGTGCTGATGGCTAACCAACCTTTCCGGTTTGATGAGACCACGGAGCAGCAATTCTCTGTTTGCTCGCAGGCGCGTACTTTGCTGGCGCAGCTGACCCAGGATGCAGGCGGTGCTTCTGCATTTATCCGGTCACTGAATCGTACCGAAGCGGCTATTCACCTGTTGCGCCGCGCGCTGGAGTGTATTACAGTTCCGTTCACTACTTGCCAGGTGCCGGCATGTCGATTCCTTGCTTATGAGGGTGAGCGCGATAAGATTTCGTTGGCCATAGACATCATGCGCGACAATGTGGATCAGCCGCACACCATACGCGAGCTTTCGCGCAAAGTAGCCATGAATGAGTGCTACCTGAAAAAAGGGTTTAAGGCTATAACCGGTAAGACAATACATGAATACCAGCAGCAACTGCGCATAGACAAGGCCCGCACCCTGCTGCAGCAACAAGGTATGTCTGTTACTGATGTGGCCAACACGCTGGGCTACAGCAGTATTTCCCACTTCAGTACTGCCTTCAAGAAAGTGACCGGTATGAAACCGTGTGAACTACTGGCGTAACACTTCCCCCTTTACGGCGTTTTGCTACTGTTCTTTCATGAACTGAAAATGGACTTTCATAAGCCCGGAACCGCGTTTTGCAAACACTGTCCGAATGCCGGGAAACGAAGATGTAAAATTGCATCAAGAAAAACAGCTATTATGAAACTGACTTCTGAGGCAAAAGAGCGATTGATAGAAATCTTTGTTTTTGGTGCAGTATTTCTTGCGGCCACACTGCTCATCACAATCGGTATTAACCCATGACCAGGACTCATCTGCCAACATAGGCAGCAGCAGCTTCTGCAAGCGTTTTCCATTTTGCTTTGTGGGTGTAGGGTACCTGCACCCACTCTTTCATAGCACGGCCTTTGCCGGATGGATCGAAGAGGCGGGCGCCCTTTAGCGCAAGTGCGGCTATATGGTTGTCACCGTTTAGCTTAAAAACCATTTCGTTTTCGAATAGCGAGATAAACGCTTTGCCACCTGTCTTGAAACACGGTTTGCCAAACATCTGGCTTTCCTCTGCGCCTATTATGCTTCTGCCTGCCTCCAGGTAGGCTTTTTCTTCCTTTGTCATTCCGGAATTTCTTTTAGTGTCGGTCCATTAGTAGAGACGGTTTGCGATAACAGGTCAACGGGCAATTTTCTTTTTCGTGCGTTCATTACATATACAGCTGCTATGCCCAGTGCCCCGCCAACAATTGTGTGTGGCTTTATTTGCTCGCCGAGTAGCAACCGGGATGACACCGCGGCACATACCGGAACGAGAAAAATGAAGCTGCTTGCCTTTTCTGCGCCAAGTTTTGTAGTGGTGTAAAAGTACATAGTAGTGGCACCTGCGGTAACGATGGCTGCGCTGAAGAAAAGGTTGACCCAGAATAGGGCGTCGTTGATGCGGACGGCTTGTTGTGCCTCTTCGCGTTGCATGAACGGGAGCAGACAGAGGAAAGTGACTACGTATTGCCAGAAGCTGAAACCGAGTGATGTGCCGTAGCGACCACCTTTGGCGGTTATTTTGCTCATAATGGACCATGTCAATGCGGCAAGCAGGAAGTATAGGTTGCCACTGTCCAGTATAGATGTTTTTCGCTCCCAGAGGTGTAGCAACACGGCACCTGCAATAGCACCGAGTAGCAGACCATAACCCTCTCTACGTGAAGGAGCTTTCCTGCTGAGGATGATGCCGAGGCCATAGGCCATGATGGGGTTCATGGTGGTGACGAGAACGCCGCCTGCACCGGGCGATCCGGTCTTGATGCCCATGAAGAATAAGTAGCTGTACAACGCAAGCAGCAAGCCCGATAAGCCAATATAGGCTGTGCCATTCTTGCTTACCTTTAATGATGTGCGCGTGGCGCGGAGCAACAGGAACATCACTACTATGACTATGAGGTATCGGTAGACTGAAAAGTTGACAACAGAACAATAACGGGTCAGTACCTTGCCCGAAGGCCAGCTGATGCCCCAGAGCAACATGCTCAATACCATTCCGCTGACCAGGTAACTTTGGTTGGCGGGCTTTTTGTTTTCCATGAAATCGTTCCGGTATTTGTGGAGTTATTTTTTGCTGATGATGGCAACAAGGTCTTCTTCAAAGCTCTTGTCTACGCTTTCTACTATGCGGCCCACCTCTTTACCGCCTGCGTCCAGTACCACGAATGTGGGTAGTGATTTTGCCTTATACCTGCGAACTAGGCGCTTACCCTCTTTGGTGATGGTTGTTTTTTCCCGGTCCATGCCCACCATCATCAGGTTGTCGGTGGTTATGTTTGTGGCCTGCAGCACTTTGAGTGCTTTGGGCAGCAGGTCTTTTGTATCGCCACACCATGTGCCCATAAATATGAGTAAGCTGTAGTTGCGCAGGTGCTGCTTCAGGTAATCGACGGACTCGGTTTTTGGTTGATAGGCCTCAATGCCCGATGGTAGCCAGGAGAAGGTGGGCTCACCTTCCATGTCGCGCATGGAGAAGATGCCTTTGTAAACGATGCGGTCGTTCTCCGGGTCGCGGGAAATTTCTAAATCTGCTACTCGTGTTGTGATCTCCTGGGTGAGGCTATCCTGCGGCGTTACCGGCATTGGTTTTATGTTTGGAGGTATCTGCGCTATTGCAAAGCTGCACTGCGCTGTGAGTGCGAGCGTAATAAGTGTTTCCAGTTTCATGATGATGAGATTTTCGTGGTCTAGGTGAGCTGATCCCTGAGGATTACGAGCCGTGCACGGAGGTCCTGTAGTGAAGTCTTCAAATCTACGGTAGTTACATCACGTTTGTTTTGCTCTTTCAGCTTGGTTTTGGCACCGGAAAGTGTGAAGCCCCGCTCTTTAACCAGGTGATAGATGGCGCGCAACTCTTTGACCTGTTCCGGGGTGTAGAGGCGGTCACCTTTACGGGTGGTACGTACCTTTAGTTTAAACTCGTTTGTCCAGAAGCGTATGTGCGATGTGGCAACTTTGAAAAAGCCGGACACCTCGCCGATGGTATAGTACTTTTTGTCGCCACTCCAGTCTTCGGATATGATCTCGTCCTGCGGTTTCGCCAGAAGGCCATCTTCACCGGCGCGTTTGCGTGATTTTTTTGCAGGCGGGTTTGCCAAAGGCGGCGCCGTTGATGTCTCCTCTGTTTCGTCCGCAGCAGCAGTCTTTACTTCCGTTATAATTGTTTTTGTCTCTTCAGGTACCGGGGCGGCAACCCGTATTTCGGTCTCCGCAATCACGGTTTCAGGTGGTGCCGGTTCAATGGCCTCGACAGATTCCTCGGTAAAAACGACTTCTATAGTGGGTGCGACTACTGCTGCTGTAGCTTGTTGTTCCTGCTGCGCGTTAGCCTCTTTGTCTTCGGCAGGCTCTTCCGCAGAAGCGGCTTTGTCTCCCTTTTTCGCACGCCCTTTCGCTGCCGGTTTTTGTGGCTCCGGCACTATCTCTTCTCCAAAAAGCGTTAGAATACGCGTGCTCATATATTTTGCGAAAGTTACGAAACAATCAGCATCCGTGATATATGCCGGTTTACTGCTTCCTTTTCAGCGATTTTAATTTCTCTTCTTTTTCAGCTTGTTCTTTTTGTGCTTTTTCCAACTCAGCTTTTGCGTCCTTGTTCTCCTCAGCCATTTTTTTGAGCTTAGCTTCTTCTGCGGCAATCTCTACCGCGGTCTTCATCTGGTCTTGCAGGTGCAGCATATATTGTTTGATACGGTTTGACGTACCAACGTCGTTGCTGGAGGTGACATAGTTGTCATAACCTTTAGACACGCTGAAGTAAATGGTGGTCTTTCCCTTTCTGCCTTCGGTTTTGTAGTAGTAGTCGCATTTAGAATCGCTGATCTCGTTCCATACAGCTCCCTGGTAAGCGTTGACGCCCTTTTTGTGAGATGTGCGTTCCAGGCCAGCCTTTTCGATGTTTTTTTCCATCACGGCTTCGGCCACGTCTTCTTTGTAAGGATATTTAGCCGAGAAGCACCAGCGTTCAGTCTTGCCCATTGATTCAAGGCTTTCGTTTATTGTCAGGTCCTGCGCAGACACAAAGAGCGGCGCCAGTAGCAAAAACGTTATCAGTTGTAAGTTCTTCATAATGTTCGTTCTCCGTTGTAAAAGTACAATAATGCCCGGTTTTGCAAGATCGTTACACCCGAATAGCGGCTTTATTCGATTTCGTATCTTGCACATTAATGAATGCATTTGAGATCATTGGTGGACGGCCACTAACGGGCGCCATAACGCCTCAGGGGGCGAAGAATGAAGCACTGCAAGTGCTGTGCGCGGCATTGCTAACTGACGAGGAAGTGACGCTTAACAATGTTCCTGACATTGCTGATGTAAATGCCCTTATAGAGGTGCTTGAGGATATGGGTGTGAAGGTGAGCCGGCCCACCCGAAACACCGTGGTGCTGAAGGCAGACAATATAGACCCGGATTACTTCAGCACACATGCATTCAGGAATAAGTCGGGAAAACTGAGGGGTACGGTGATGCTGGCAGGGCCAATGCTGGCACGGTTTCGCAGGGCGTATATTCCGCAGCCTGGTGGTGATAAGATAGGTCGTCGTCGCCTGGATACTCATATCCTCGGATTTGAGCGGATGGGTGTGACATTCTCTTACGACAACGATAGTCAGCTATTTTCACTTGATGGCCATGGGCTGCACGGGGTGAACATGCTGCTGGAAGAGCCATCTGTGACCGGCACTGCCAATATGCTGATGGCGGCTGTGCTGGCAGAAGGGACTACGACAATATATAATGCGGCCTGCGAACCTTATGTGCAGCAGCTATGCCATATGCTGAACAGCATGGGGGCGAGAATAAGTGGCATCAGCTCTAACCTGCTAGTAATAGAGGGTGTGGGTAAGCTGGGAGGGTGTACGCATCGTCTTTTGGCTGATATGATCGAGGTGGGTTCATTCATCGGTCTTGCGGCGATGACCCAGAGCGAGATCACGATACGCAATGCTGATGTGCACCAGTTAGGGCTGATACCGGATGTGTTCCGCCGGCTGGGTATCCAAATGGAAATTAAGGACAATGACATTTTCGTTCCGGCACAGGAGCACTATCGCATACAGAAATTTATAGATGGGTCGATCCTCACGGTATATGACCACCCATGGCCCGGGTTTACGCCGGACCTGCTGAGCATCATACTGGTGGTGGCCACCCAAGCCAAAGGGACTGTGCTTGTGCACCAGAAGATGTTTGAAAGCCGCCTGTTCTTCGTGGACAAACTGATAGAAATGGGTGCCCAGATAGTGCTGTGCGATCCGCACAGAGCAGTTGTAATTGGTCTTGACAAACAATTGTCTTTGAGGGGAATAAATATGGTTTCACCTGATATTCGTGCCGGTGTATCGATGCTTATTGCAGCGCTTTCGGCGCAGGGAAAGAGCACTATCCAGAATATTCACCAGATAGACAGGGGATACGAGCGGATAGACGAGCGGCTGAATGCCCTCGGAGCGGACATAAGGCGCATCTAAATTCATGTCCATTTCAACACTTTAGGGTTTCAAAAATTTTTAACAGCAACTAACAACAGTTGCTGTTTTTACGCCTTTTATACCAATGCATCATTTTGTGCGCAGCAGCCTCCAGCGCCAAGAAGCATTAGGAGAAAATGTTCACTGTTATTGCGAGTAGGGGAAGTGTGATGTATGTGTGTAATTTTTATTTGTAAGAAGCAAAATGACGTGTTGTCGTTCAGTGATTTTCACTGTTGGCAATTGGGAAGATTATAGGTTTTTTGAAATGTATTTTTTGACGGCGAGGAAGGTATTGCGATTTTATAATTCCGTTATGAAATTTCGGAAAAAATGGTGTACTTTTCCGACTGCATATTAATTTTAGTATGTTTACTCGCTGTTTTGCGGACACTTTTTTTAACAAAAGTGTGTTCGCTACACGGGTAAAGTGTATTGTTTTGAAGGGGTTTCAATTGTTTATGCCGTGTCATGTCCATAGTGCGGACAGAGGCGGTGAGGTGGATAACTATAACGTCCGGTGCAACCCGGGTGGAACAGGAAATTTTTATAAAAAAGGTAGTATGAACAATTTCTTACGAGCGCGATTCAGATTCTTATCGGTTGACTCTATCAGCAATAAAGCAAAGCGCGTCGGATTGTTATTTGGCTTAGTGGCACTGGTGTCTGCGCTTGCGTCAGATAGCGCATATGCAGGGGCATGTTTATCGAATGCTACACCGTCACCCACAATCGGTTTGCCGCAAACGGTATGTAGCGGGAACAGCGGTGTTTTAACGCTCACCTTTGCTACCGGCACAAACGCCAATCCGGATTGGAGTGCTACCTATGTTCTCGATTCTTCGAGCGATGGTGGCCTAAGCTGGCACCCAATTGACACAAGTACATTTGGTTTCCCTTCAACGACTTTCGTTTATAACACCCCTCCACTGATTAACACTACTACAACTTGTTATGAGCTTCGCTATCGTTTTCGTCTCAGCGGCATAGTAAACCAGTGTAGCGGTGGGCCAACGATGACCACTGCCCCTGCTGTGTTCAACGTTTGCCCTGCTCCCGGCCCTATAACCGGTGGTCCTGTTAACATTTGTGCCGGCCAGTTTGTAACCGTAAATGCGACACCCTCAGGTGGCACATGGATGAGCTCGCTGCCAGGTGCAGGTACTATCAGCCCTACAGGCGTATTCACAGGTATTGCAGCGGGAACGACTAACATTTCTTACACTATTTCAAACGGTTGTTTTTCAACACTTCTAGCTACTGTAAACGCACTGCCGGCGCCTATTTCAGGCCCATCAAGTGTGTGTGTAGGTGCAACAGCAACTTACAGTTTGTCGGCAGCACCATTCGGTGGTACGTGGACAACAACTAACCCTGGCGTTGGAACGATAGATGCTGTATCCGGTGTCTTTGGCCCCGCCGGTCCCGGTACAGGAACTACTACAATCGTAAACACAAATGCTGCGGGTTGTACTGCGTCGAAGAACGTGACGGTGAACCCGATGCCGACTGTGTTCTCATTAGATCCTACAGGTGCGCAACACTACTGTGCCGGTGGCGCAGGTATAGCATTAACGTTATCAGGTTCTGAGACGGCAGCGATTTACAGTATTTACAACGGCGCTTCCCTCGTTACCACTGTTGCGGGAACGGGCGCTGCGTTGCCACTTGGCACCTTCACTGCTGCGGGTACTTATTCAGTTGTAGCAGCAATAGGCACATGTACTATGGCTATGACCGGCACCACCGACATAATAATAGATCCCCTGCCTCCAGCTATTACGGGAGCATCAACAATTTGTACCGGCAATAGCACATTGTATTCTACCGGTGTATCTGGTACATGGAGCACTACCAATACGATCGTGGGGTCTATCGATGCGACGTCCGGCCTATTTACAACAACTTCTACTCCCGGAGTTGATACGATCATCTTTACAGCAACAGCAGGTGGATGTACTACTTCTACAACAGTGACAGTGGTGGCTACACCGGCAATATCAGGTTCTCTCGCATTGTGCGTTGGGTCCACAACAACGCTGACGGCAACACCGGCAGGCGGATTGTGGAGCAGCCTGGCTCCCGGAGTTATCGCGAACGTTGGCAGCACCAGTGGTGTTGTAACAGGTTTGGGCGTGGGCACAGCAACCATAAGCTATAATCTTGCAGGTTGCGGAGCGGCAGTAGTAGTAACAGTTAACACTGTGCCTGCGGCGATCACCGGCCCATCAACTGTATGTAACGGAAGTTGCATCACACTTTCAAATGCTACCGCGGGTGGTACCTGGACATTGACTCCACCGTCACTTGCTACTATCAACCCGTCTACCGGAAACCTTTGTGGTACCGGGATCGGCGTTATAGATGTAACTTATACGCTGGGCGGTGGCTGCTTCGCGCATACTACTGTTAACGCGCTGGCGGCGCCGACTGCGATAACGGGTTCAACACACGTTGTGTGTGACGGCCAGACACTAACACTAAGTAATGGTACTGCAGGCGGTACCTGGAGCAGCAGTGCACCGGGAAATGCATCTGTTGTTTCTACTACCGGTGTTGTAACCGGTGTAACCGTGGGCACCACTGCCACCATCAGCTACACTACTCCGGGTGGTTGCTTTGCTACTTATGATGTTTCTGTAGAACCAATGCCTGCACCTATTACCGGTACACTCGCTTTGTGCGCCGGACAAAGCACAACATTGTCTACAACTTCTGTAGGTGGCACATGGTCTTCGAGCAATCCGGCGATAGGCACTATCGATCCGGGTACAGGCGCATTTGATGCGGATACCATTGCCGGTACTACGATTATAGCGTATACATTCTCAACGGGCTGTGCAACGCTGGCAGTAATGACAGTGAACCCACTACCAGGTTATATTACCGGGCCAGATGGCGTGTGCTTTGGTACCAGTACTACATTCGGATCATCTACTTCGGGTGGCACATGGTCGAGCTCCATACCACCTGTGGGAACTATCGATGCAACGACAGGTTTCTTTACAGGTCTTACTCCGGGTGGGGTAACCGTAATTAATTATACACTGGCTACGGGATGTACCCGTGCAAGGAGTGTAACGGTGAATCCGCTGCCACTGCCAATTGATGGCACGCCGGTTGTTTGCGTTGGTTCCACCATCACCCTCAGCAATGCCTCTCCGGGTGGACCGGGTACGTGGAGTACCAGCAATGCGTCCATAGCAGGTATCAACTCTGTAACAGGTGTTGTAACAGGTATCAATGCAGGCGTTGCAACAATAACATTCACGCTGCCTACAGGTTGCTTCACTACTGTTGTTGTGACAGTGAACCCACTTCCCGGTCCTATTGGTGGCTTCCCTGCTACATGTATCGGCTTCTGCAAAACTCTTACCAACCCTACACCGGGCGGTACGTGGAGCAGCTCTGATATTGCCATAGCAACAATGGGTAGTACTACCGGTCTGTTCTGCGGCGTGGCTCCGGGTACGGTTCTTATCTCTTATACACTGCCAACAGGCTGTATGTCTGTAACAACAGGTACGGTTGATGCAATTCCTGCGCCACCTACCGGAAGCCTAGGTATATGTGTTGGTGGTACTACTACATTAACTCCACCTCTTCCCGGTGGTACATGGACATCCAGCGACACGATCGTTGCTAAGGTGTTTATGGGTACAGGTCTTGTAACGGGTATCAATGCAGGCACTGCTAACATTACTTATACTACAGCTTCTGGTTGTACTTCTTATGCAACTGTTACCGTAAGCGCTGTGCCACCGGCCATCACCGGTACACTATATATGTGCGAAGGCAACACGACAACGCTTTCGAACCTGTTCCCCGGTGGAGCATGGGTAAGTGCAAATACTGTAGTAGCTACAGTAGGCACCGGTGGTGTGGTAAGCGGTAATGCCGCAGGCGTAACTGCGATTGACTATGTGCTTCCTTCAGGATGTTTCCGTACGGTGAACGTAACGGTATATCCGCTGCCAGCAATTATCGGATCAGTATTAGTTTGCCCAGGTGTTGCGGCTCCGCTCACAGGTTCTCCAACCGGTGGTCTCTGGGTTAGTGCTAACTCATCTATCGCTACTATCGGGTCACTGACCGGAGTAGTAACAGGTGTGGCCACGGGTACAACATTCATTACTTATACACTGGCAACAACCTGCCGCAGCACGGCGGTAGTGACGGTGCAGCCATTGCCGGCCGCTATTTCCGGTCCTACGCAGGTGTGTGCCGGCTCTTCCATTACGCTGCTGAACTTTACTGTGGGTGGTGGCACATGGAGCAGTAGTACGCCATCGGTGGGTACTATTAATAGTACAACCGGGGTATTTACGGGCATTAGTGCCGGTACAAGTACGATTACCTTTACCGCTGCGGCTACAGGCTGTATTACAACTGCGGTAGTGACCGTGAATCCGCTACCGGGCGCCATAACGGCGACCTCCGGTGGGGTGATATGTGCAGGTAATACGCTTACCCTTTCCAGCTCGCCGGGAGGTGGCACATGGAGTGGTGGTGGCACTGTGGCTACAGTGAACCCAACTACAGGTGTGGTAACGGGTATTATGGGTGGCACAGAGAACTTCACATACACGCTGCCTACGGGCTGTATCGCGACTACAACTGTAACGGTCAACGACCTTCCTTCAGCGATCGTTGGTGTCGGCGTTATTTGCCACACTTATAGTACAACACTGAGCAGCGCAACACCGGGCGGAATTTGGAGCATTGCTCCGACTACCGTAGCAACAATAAGCCCAACAGGCGTTGTTACTGCAGTAGGTGCTGCGGGTGGAACGGCAACGGTAACCTATACCGATCCGTCAACGACCTGCTTCACTACTACCATTATTACAGTGAATCCATTGCCTGACACAATCGTTGGCAATTACAATATCTGTCTGAATGACACGACTACCTACACGAGTGCAACTCCGGGAGGGTTGTGGTCGACAGGTAACATACTGATCGCTGTTATTGGATCTACATCCGGTACGCTATCGAGTGTAACTGCCGGTACCGTGGATGTAACCTATACATTGCCTACAGGCTGCTTTACTACCAGGGTAATTACAATTAACCCAACACCGCAGCCAATAGATGGTACACTTTCTGTGTGCCAGGGCTTTACGCAAATATTGAGCAATGTGACAACGGGTGGCTCGTGGAGTAGCAGCGATGTAAGCGTTGCGGATATTGGTACTGCCACCGGAGTGGTTCTGGGTGTGAGCCCGGGCGTGGCCTTTATTACTTATACGCTACCATCTAGCTGCCCAAGAGTGGTGCAGTTTACAGTAAATCCGAACCCGGCGCCAATAGGTGGTCCATTGTCTTTCTGTAAGGGTGATACCGTGGTTCTGACAAGCGCTACTCCGGGAGGTACCTGGAGCAGCATAGACCCATCAGTGGCATTCATATTTATGCCTACGGGACAGACCATAGGCATTAACACCGGAACAGACACTATATATTATATACTGCCAACAGGGTGTTTCGCCAAGACTGTTGTAACAGTAAACCCTGTACCTACTGCTACCACCATAGTGGGACCAAGGGCTGTGTGTATTGGTAGCTCTGCAACCTTGTTTAATCCGCCGTTCCCTGGAGGTATCTGGAGTACGGTAAGTACAACCATCGTCACGGTCAATCCTTTTACCGGAACCTATACCGGTGTGGGGGTAGGTACGGACTTCATTACGTATACATTGCCAACGGGTTGTGACACATTTGTACAGGTAACGGTGAACCCGCTGCCGACTGCGATCACCGGACCGGGGGCAGTCTGTGTTAATGACACAATTACTCTTGCAAGCACGCCGGGTGGTGGCACATGGAGCAGCAGTGTTCCTGCAGTTGGCTCAATAGATGGTACTACGGGACGCCTTGTGGGTCTGTCTGCAGGTACTACAGTGGTGACCTATAAGCTGCTAAGCACAGGATGCGAGATAACAAGGGTAATTACCGTGAATCCGCTACCTACGCCTATCGTAGGACCAGACCATGTGTGTGTGACTAACTCGATCCTGGTATCGTCTGCGCCTCCGGGAGGTACGTGGTTCCTGAGCCCTGCGGTATCATCGCCAGGTTCAGCGACCATAACAATTGTGAGTGCAACCCTTGATACCGCGCGGGTAACCGGTGTGACCATCGGTCTTGTAAACGTGACTTACCAATTGCCTACAGGATGCCAGAGCATAAAGGAGATAAGCATTGATCCGAATCCGAACCCGATCCTGGGCAAGGATACGGTATGCGAGGGCGACACAATTCACTTCAACTCTGCACCGCTGACGCCACCAATCGTTGGTGAGTGGTATTCAAGCAATCCATCTGTGGGTAGCATAGATACTACAACCGGCGTGTTTACCGGATTGACTGCAGGCACCACAACTGTGACCTACATCTTCTCTACGGGTTGCTTCGCAACGCGCCAGGTAACGGTTCATCCGCTGCCGGGTACTATTACAGTGCTGCCTGATATCTGCGAAACGTACACAACCATTGCAACCAATCCGACAGCGGGAGGTAAGTGGAGTGTAAGCGATACGCTGATAGCAACCATAGACGAGACTACCGGTCTTATTACAGGTGTGAGTCCGGGTACTGCGATCATCAGTTACCGACTGATCACATCATGCTATGTAACTGCAATGGTCAACATCAGGCCGTTGCCGGTAGTGACCGTGAATGCGCCATCTATTATTTGTAAGCATGCGTCAACTACGCTTACTGCAACGGGTGCAAGCACCTACTCATGGTCTCCTTCAACCGGAATATCACCATTACCTCCTGACGGAGCGACGGCCGTGGCCAACCCGACGATAACAACAACGTACACGGTAATAGGTACATCGGCTTATGGCTGTAAGGATACCACAACTGTAACGGTGCTGATAGACTCCTTCCTCAATAATATTGCGGTGACAGGACGTGATAGCATATGTCTTGGCGATTGTTCGGTTCTCATAGCAACGGGACGCCAGGGTACATTCTTCAGTTGGAAGCCAGCTACAGGTCTGTCTTGTACGATCTGTGATACAACCACAGCATGTCCTCCGGTGGGCGCTAACCCATACGTAATGGTAGCTGTGGACTCACTTGGTTGCCGTGATTCGTTGACGTTTACAGTTACAGTATTGCCGCTACCGGTAATCAATGTATCTCCTACGCCAGCCATTGTTTGTAATGGAAGCACGACACAGCTACACGCGGTAGATGCGTTGGCCACTTCTGCTTACCCAACCAGGTTTGCATGGTTCCCGAATGCGTTCATATCCTGCGACACTTGTGCAGACCCGATATTCTCAAACACAACAAACCTTGTGTACCGTGTAACAGGTATTACACCGTTTGGTTGTATGGACTCGCTGCGCATACCGGTAACTGTGCTGGATAGCTCGTTTAACAGCATAAGCCGTGATACGGTGATATGCCGTGGAGATGAAGCAAAGCTCACTGTAATCAGTTTCAACCCTGATGGATCACGTTCCGATTATCTGTGGCTGAACTCAGTACCGGAATCGCTGAAATACAATCCAAGTATCATCGTTTCTCCGGAGAATACAACCACGTATGCAGTGGCGGTGACACCAAACGTTTGCTGGCCGGATACGCTCTACACTACGGTGGTAGTAGCAGACAGGCCTCAGATCAAGTTGGTGCCGGGTGACAAGAATGTGGCTACAGGCACACAGGTGACACTGACGGGTAGCATTGAGAATGAGATGATCATCAGTAGCTATGCATGGAGCAGTACGGGGTACTTATCCTGCGATACGTGCTACTCAACGATAGCCATACCGACGGTTACAACAACCTATACGTTTACTGCAACATCGCAATACGGATGTACGAGCAGCGCTACTATGACGCTGACTGTGGGTTGCGAAGAGGCGCAGGTGTTTATCCCGAACACATTTACGCCGAACGGTGACGGACTGAACGACAGGTTCTATGTGAGTGCTAAGGGTATCTCTAAGATCACTAAGTTCCTCATCTACAACCGTTGGGGTGAGCTGGTGTATGAGCGTTACAACATCCAGGCAAATGATGCCGCAGCAGGATGGGACGGTCAGTACAAAGGTGTAGTGCTTCCTCCGGATGTTTTTGTGTATGTGGTAGAGGCGACCTGTAACCTGGGTGAGGAGTTTAAGTATAAGGGTGACATTTCAATCGTAAGGTAATTTGAACATTTCTAAAAGATATAGAATGAGGCGGATATTCAGTAAGGTCTTGACAGGTGTGTTGCTTGGAGCTGGTCTCCAGGCAGGCGCCCAGGATATTCACTTTTCGCAGTTTTATGAAAATGCCATGTTGCGCAATCCGGCGCTGACGGGCATCTTCACAGGCGACTACAAAATTGGCATGGACTATCGCAGCCAGTGGTCGCAGGTGATGGCAAAGCCGTATAGCACGGTAATGCTTTCAGGTGAGACCCGCGTACTGGTGAACCGTGAGATCAGTGACTACCTGAGCTTTGGGCTGGCCGCTAACTTTGACAAGGCCGGGTCGATTGCAATGACCAAAACACAGGTATATCCGTCAATTGCCTACAATAAGGCGCTGGACGATATGTATCACACCTACCTTTCGGTGGGGTTGACGGGTGGATACAACTCTATGTCGGTAGACCAGAGTAAGATGACCTTCACTTCCCAGTTTGTGGGTGGCGAATTCAATGCGTCAAACTCATCGGGCGAAAATGTGACTTACAAGAAGTTTAATCACTACGATGTAGGTGCCGGTGTGAGCCTGAACAGCTCGCTGGATATGGAGGGCAAGGTGAACTACTACCTGGGTGTAAGCGCTTACCACATAAATACACCTACCAACGAGTTTGTGACGGAAGCAGACCCTGTGAGCAGGACGATGAAATGGCAGTTCAATGCCGGGTTCCACTCCTCCTTCAGCGAACAATTTGGTGTGACATTACATGGTAACTATACGTTCCAGCAGCCATACCAGGAGATCATTCTAGGTGGCTTCCTTACCTGGCGCAGTGTGCCGGTGGGCCTGCCTAGCATCTTTGCGCTGAACTTTGGTGCTTTCTATCGCCACAACGATGCATTCATCCCAATGATACGCGTAGACTATAAAGATGTATCGATAGGCTTCTCGCAGGACGTAACGAACTCATCGCTTGGTGCTAACGTAGCAGGTGCCAGCGCCACGGAGATCACTATCTATGTAAAAGGTTTGTATCAGCACCGCAAGAATCCACGCGACCCGATGTTCTGTCCCCGCTTTGAAGAAGTGAGTGGATATAACTTCCGCTAAACAATACTATCAGGCTTAAGAAATAGAAGACCGCTGCTCGTTTGGGCAGCGGTCTTTGTTTTGATAGTCAGGTATTTGTTCATCTCAAATAACTGAAAAAAAAACAGCGGCTCTGATGAACCACTGCTTTTTTCGATATTGTAATTAGTATTGTAGTCAGCAATTACATACGCTCGATAACTACAGCGCTTGCACCGCCACCACCGTTGCAAATGCCGGCAGCGCCATACTTTGCATTGTTCTGGTTCAGCACGCTGATAAGGGTAGCGAGGATACGTGCACCGCTGCAGCCCAGTGGGTGACCCAGTGCTACCGCACCGCCGTTCACGTTCACCTTTGATGGGTCCAGGTTCATTTTCTGGCTATTAACGATACCCACTACGCTGAATGCTTCATTAAGCTCGAAGTAGCTGATGTCTTCCATCTTCAGGCCAGCCTTTGCTACTGCCTTAGGTACTGCCAGCGACGGTGAGGTAGTGAACCACTCTGGAGCCTGCTCAGCATCGGCATAGCCCACGATCTTTGCTATCGGCTTCAGGCCAAGCGCTTCTGCCTTTTCTTTGCTCATCAGTACGAGTGCTGCTGCGCCATCGTTCATAGTGCTGGCATTTGCGGCTGTAACCGTACCTTCCTTAGAGAATGCAGGGCGCAGACCCGGTATCTTGTCGAACTTCACGTTCCATGGATCTTCGTCCTTTGATATCTTGATCGGGTCGCCCTTTTTCTGGGGAACCTCTACCGGAACGATCTCATTGTCAAACTTGCCGGCATCCCAGGCAGCCTGGCTGCGCTTGTAGCTTTCGATGGCAAATTCGTCCTGTGCTTCGCGGCTGATGTTGCACTCTTTAGCGCACATATCAGCAGCATTGCCCATTGCGTAGTTGTGATATACATCTGTAAGGCCGTCTTTTGCAAGACCGTCTATCAGGGTTACGTTGCCGTATTTGCTACCCCAACGAAGGTTTTCGTTGTAGAAAGGCACATTGCTCATGCTTTCCATGCCGCCAGCCACAACGACATCGGCATCGCCAAGGAGTATGGACTGTGCACCCTGCATAACGGCTTTCATGCCGCTGGCGCACACTTTATTAACTGTGGTACAAGGAACATTGTCAGGTATGCCGGCAAAACGGGCAGCCTGGCGGGCAGGTGCCTGGCCCAGATTGGCCTGGAGCACAGAGCCCATAAGCACTTCATTTACCTCAGAAGCTGCTACGCCGGCACGCTCCAGCGCACCTTTGATAGCGATAGCTCCCAGCTTGGTTGCTGAAAAATCTTTAAGGGCACCGCCCCAGCTACCCATAGGGGTACGGACGGCTGCTATGATATAAACTTCTTTTTTCATTCCGATGGTTTTTGAAAAGTGGTGCAAAGGTACGGAAAATTCGTCCCACAGGAGGGCGGCGATCGGCGACCAATGACTAAACAGCCTTCGGGAATTTCCCAATATTAACGTAGGGAATGTGGCGTCCTTTTTCCAATTTGATTAACTTTACCCGTTAACGTACGTAACTACCGGTATCTGCATGACCCGTTTCTTCTCTTTACAGCTTTTCTTGTTTGTGTTTGGTTTGACGTCTGTTGCGATGGCGCAGGATGTGCCGCCGCTTCAATATGGTGTTTACAACTATACCGGCGAGCGCTCTAATGGTAAAAAGTCGGGGCAGGGTAGTATTATATGGCCAAGTGGAGACAGATACGTAGGCGGCTTTCTGGATGACACCATGTATGGCATAGGCACCATGTACTATGCCGATAGTAACCGCTATGAGGGCGACTGGAAGGATGGCGTGCAGAACGGACATGGTAAATTCATATGGAAGAACGGAGACGTTTACGAAGGCAACTTTAAGGATAACCTGATGGAAGGTGAAGGGGTGTGTGTATGGATAAACGGTGAAAAGTATGATGGACACTACTCTAAGGGATTGCGCACAGGAGAGGGGACATATAGCTGGTCTAACGGTGACAAATACATAGGGCATTTTGACAGAAATATGCGTAGTGGCAAGGGGGTGTACTATTATGAAAATGGTGCGCGGTATGAGGGTACGTGGAAGAATGATAAAAAACAAGGTAGTGGAGTCTTCACATGGCGTAATGGCGACAAATACGATGGCCAGTTTGTGGACGATGTGAAGAGTGGTTACGGCAACTACTTTGTAACCTCCCCGAAAAACTCAGTGACCATACGCTACTGCCCACGATGCAAAAAGTATATGGGCCAATGGAAGGAAGGTGCTAAGAACGGTATAGGACGGTGCTACAATAAGAAGGGCAAGTTGATATACCAGGGCAAGTTTGAAGATGACAAGCCCAAAGAAAAGTATCCCGGGATACACTAGGCGAATTTGACAATTCGACAATTCGATAATTTGCCAATGTCCGCCTGCCATTTGCAAATTCACATAGTTTCAATGTACAGATGGCACTGCTGATGTGACCATTTTAATAACACACTACAAGGCGGTATTTGTATATTTTTGAGCAAACGGCGGGGTGTAAATGGTTTCAATATACTACTACGAACAAGGTGAGTTGCTGAAAGCGGAGGGTAAGGAGCACCTTGAGAGGATAGCAACGGAAAAGATATTCTGGATAGACCTGATGCGCGTATCGGACGATGAGATGCTGAGTATAGAGCGTGCGTTCAACTTTGACTCGAAGCAACTGCAGGCCGAAAATCTACTGGAGCATAACGCACGATTCTATGAGTCTGATGATATGGCCTTTATCAGCGCCAACTTCATCACAATGAGTCATGGCAATTTTGAGAGCACCCCCGTTTCCCTGTACCTCCTGGACAATGCCCTGATATCTGAGCGCAGCGCCGAACTGACGTCATTCGACGAGACGATAAAGAAGATGTACCGCAATAAGAAAGCATTTCAGAGCGGTAGTGATGTGCTGGAGGGTATACTGGAAACCAAGGTAGATGTAGACTCTGATTTTATAGAAAACCTGGCACGCGAGATAGCCACGATAAGCAGAACGCTTTCTATAGATCACTCTGTGAATAAGGAGCAGATGTTGTATAAGATAAGCGAGTACCAGGAGGCCACCACCATGTCGCGCGACAGCTTTATAGATAAGCAGCGCGTGGTATCTGCCCTGCTGAAGTGCGACGTGTTTGAGAACAAACAACGCTTCCGCATATTGATAAAGGACATCAACTCCATGCTGGAGTATACTTCCTTCATCTTCATGCGCCTTGAGTTTCTGCAGAATACTGTACTGGGTCTTATAGACATAGACCAGAATAAAACGACCAAGATATTCACCATTGTGGCGGTAGTGTTTATGCCACCTACACTCATAGCCAGCATCTACGGGATGAACTTCCGCTTTATGCCGGAGCTCAATTCCCATTATGGTTATCCAATGGCACTGGGGCTGATAGTGGCGTCTTCGCTACTGACGCTGTTGTTGTTTAAGATGAAGAAGTGGATATAGGCGCCTATCGGTTTCCTCCCTCCCCTTCCGATTTACTTCCGACTATTTCCGGTACTATCTGCCACTCGGAAGTGGATCAAATGCAATGCAGCGCCGTGTTTCAGGAGCTTTAGTTACTTCTGCTTCCGGTTGGTATTATGTGACAGTAGCTTGCGTGCTGCCTCCCAGTCGATAAAGTTGTCAGGCTCTCTTGTTATCTTCTCCTGTTCAGCATTGACGAGCGCTATCTGTTCCTCATTGAGCGAAAACTCTAACGATGTTTTCACTATCGTAAACCCCAGGTTCCCCACTAATTCCCTGAAAAATTGAACCTTATCATCGGGAACATTGATTGTCAATTGCTGCATATCCTTCCATTTGTTTGTACCTCACCACTTCCGTTTTTACTGCCTCTGCTTCCGATTTGCTTCCGACTATTTCCGGTTGCTTTTGTGACCGGAAGTGTCGAAAATGCATGTCTGTGACGGGTTTAGGGTGCTTTTGCCGGTTTTGCTTCCGGTTGCTTTGATACGGAAGCAGCAGCTTTATACATTTCACCTGTTACTTTCCCTGCGAGTCATTTTTTGCCCAGCCACATTAAATTTCGCACGCATTCCGCAAACGGACAAAACAAGTTTTTATGATAGTGCGTTTTTGTGGGTGTCATAAGACGGAGCGGGAGTGTGATAGAAAGTTCTTTGAGTCGGGAATTTGCCTCAGACATACAGCCCTAATTTCGGTGAGCCCGTGCGGAAGGGCATGAGACGCGCCGACAGCGGTATGGTGTATTGCGTATCTTTTTTGAGGTGCCTCCATAGGAGGCTAAGGTCTGTAGCATTGGAGGCGGTTTTGGGGACTTGCTCCATAGGAGCAAAACAAATCACGTGTTTGGATAACCCAAAGGTCATAGTTATGCTCCGACGGAGCATTTGTGTGTCGGTCGCAGTTCTCTACAGACCTTTAACTCCTACCGGAGTTGACCCCGTAAGTGTGATGTCGCCTTTTAGTGTCTGTTGGGTATTACTTCCGATTTACTTCCGGTCATTTCCGGTTGTTTCTGCTTTCGGGAAGTTGTGCAAATGCGGGCCTGTGGCGGGTTTAGGGTGCTTTTGCCGGTTTTGCTTCCTGTTGCTTTGATACGGAAGCGGAACCCTTTCCATTCCATCCTTTTTCTTCTCTGCAATGCATTTTTTGCTTTGCTACTCAAATTTCGTTTACATTCATCAAGTGAGCAAAACAACTTTTTATGGCAGTGCGATTTTCGTAGTGTGATAAGACGGAACGGGAGTGTTATAGAATTTTTTGCTTCCTGGAATTGCCTTCGACTCTCCGGCCCTGATATCAGCGAGTCCCTGCGGAAGGGCAGGAGACTCACCGATGACGGAGGATCTTGTATATTTACATATCCTTTATAGCTACTTTCTAACCCGATGAAACTGGATTATAATAGAATTAAAGCGATTAACAAAGTAGTATCTAGTTTGCCTGAGTCTGTTGAGGCCGAACTAAATAGACACTTCGCAGAAGAAATATCGTTAAAAATCGATCCGATAAATAAATGTATCAAAGATTCATTTGTTAGAGACCTTATATCAACTAAGACTGAATTTGATTTTATTAAGATAGACTCGTGTGAGGGTGTTCCTTTTGATGTTTATCTAACTCTAATTAGTCATTGGAAGCTAAAAAGGGAGAAAGGGAATTACCTCGTCTATAACGAACTTTTAAACACAGTAAGCGGTTGGTGGATATATTCAAAGCATCCCGAACTGAATAATGAACTTAGTTTTCACGCACTGGCCTATTATGTACTCGGATTCCCAATTCTGTTTAGTGACTTCACCGTTGGATTCGATGGAAAAGATTGGGATGAGATATTTCTCTTACAATCATTGTTGCCACTAGTCTTGCCAAGCTTCAAGGAGCTTAAAGGTTGGCTGAAGATTGTGTCACAAGAACAAATAAATGACGGGGCGATATCTTCGGTAGCAGAATCGGTGTACAAGTATGTGTTAGAACTCGATAGTGTTAGCGAGATAGAAACACAAATACAGGAGATTACTAACGATAAAGATATTTTACCGTTTCTAACAGCAATTCTAAAAGGGGTTCAAACGCATCTTTCCAAACCTCCAGAATATTACTGGGATTTGCTGCAACAGCAATTAACGCCTTTAAATGATTGGGCAATATTGGCGGCGGTAGGAAACATTTATTTAGAGGTCAACCAAAATGAGGAATTTTTCTCCATTCTTAACTCTCAATTGAATTCAGGGAAAATTGGATTTGATGTTTATCTACAACTTTGTAATTGGAATAATTATTACAACGAGACTGTCTTTGAAGAGATTGCAAAACGTGAACCTGCACCCAGTGCGAGCAATCATTTACGAACTCTAATGGGCTACTTATATAATTGCAATGTGAACTACGACACCGCTTGGATTGTACCGGTTATAAAGGCAACATTTCAATTAGACCAGGACGGGTTAAATAATCAATTGGATACGCTATTGACCAAAATCGCTCAAACTAAGGGTGAATTTGCACTGGAAATATTGGAGGAAAGATTAAGGGAGTTAGGTGGTAAAGGGGTGCTTGAAAATACAGTAATTAGTATCTGCCATTCTTCGCCTGAAATATTTCAAAAACGATTTATTTCTTGGCTGAACTCCAACGACGTAAAATTACATTCGGCTGCTGGTCGAGTAACTTTAATCCACTCGCTAGGGCACAGAGTTTTTTATATTCCTTCTTATATATTTAATAAATTAAGTTTGTCAGATAGATTATACGTAGCCTATAAATGTGCGGGATATGTTCATGGAAAAGAGCCATTGGAAGAGATATTTGTGTCTTTGATAAAGGCGGTTGAGCAAATGAATAGTGCTTTTGTTTTTGCTATTGAAAGACTTATGAATGAGTACGTAGTATACAATTATCGCGGCATTCTAGGGAGAATCAGGAAGGAAACTGAAAACAGCGAGTTGTCTTTGTTTGCAAAAGAGATATTTGACGGGATATTGCAATATTTCAATTCCTATTTTCATGATATCAAGGAAATAAAAGTCGAAAAGGAATTATTTCCGCAGACTGAGCTAAAAAAGTTGAAGCGATTTTATCAAGGGAAGCAATTTGAGGATGCAAAAAAGAATACGAGAAAAGGCTTCTTTCAGAGCTTCTTTAAAAATGTAATGCTAAACTCTAACAGTTGGGCAATTCGCAGGCCAGGTCAAACCAAGCACCAAGTGACTGAACTTGGTACTATCTCTGAGACGATGGAATTCCCGTCGGGACAAATATTGGACCCGTTCCAACAAGAGTATTTTCGGAGGGTTTATCAAACTATCAGAAAAGATGAGATTAATATTGACTAACTATATCGCCTCATTAAAAGAGGATAAAGAACTTGACTCCTTAATTCAAGATATCCTTAGAGAATTTGACGCAGAGATCATTTTTGAGCCTCAACGCGGAAGACAATATGGAGTGGATATCTATGCAGTTGGTGTCGACCCTGACGATGGAGTAAGGAAGGTACTATTGATAACCGTAAAGCAAGGAAACCTTGATCGAAAAAATTGGCAAGGTTCAGAACAATCACTATATGCGTCACTTGGTGAAATCGTTACCGTATTTGTACGTAACAATATTTTGCCAGAACATCGAGATCTACCTATTGGCATCATAGTAGCGCACAATGGCAGAAATGAGCCTAATATTCAGCAGAATTTCGTGGCGTTTGCTGAGCAAAATTCTCAATATAATTTTTCAATTTGGCATTTAGAAAGACTGGTAAATCTAGTTGAAGAGAAACTTGTCAGCGAGTATGTGTTTTCAGATAATGCAAGGAAAATGCTTCGTAAAGTGTTGATAAATCTTTACAATCCAGATTACGACTTGGTTGATTTTTGTGCTTTGCTAGATGAAATATTGTTGCCATTTTCTGGGGTTACATCAAAAAAAAACAATCTAAAGCTGGTTAGAAAGGCGAATTTGGTTACGGCCATAGCCCTTGCTTATTGCGAAGAGGAAAATGATCTACGGCTAGCAGTGAAAGCTTCGGAGGTTTCCTTTTTACGCCTGTGGGATGTGTATACGCGGAATGCTAGTTTGTTTGATGAAGGCTATGCAGCGGAATTGGCAGAAAATCTTCGATTACGACAAAAATATCTTGACAAATACGTTAATAAGATATCTGCCGTTTGTCAAGTAAAGGATGGTTTTTGCAAAAATTGTAACGACCCTATTGCGTATTCATTATTGACATACGAGCATGCTGGTTTTCTGGCTACCGCTGGATTGGAAGCGTTGCAGTTAGCTGAAATGGTTAGTGATGAATTGTTTGCTCGCTATATGTGCGACAAAGCACAGGAATATGCAAACTTACTTGTCGAAATGTTCAACAATAACCACATTCTCTACAGTCCTCGGTTTGATTCTTGTTCAATTGAAATTAACCTTGTTTTTATTCTGCTGTTTAAATTAGACAGAAAGCAGAGTATCTGTGATATGTTGGTTGAGTATAATAACCAAATTGCAAATGCAAAACTACTTGCAAACGTTTTTCCAAATTTTTACAATAATATAGACGAAGTTTATGAGCAAGAGTTTGATCACGCCAAAAGGCAAAGTGCTTCGCTGCAATCATCACTACTGTTAATCAATTTGATAGAATGGACTTTGGTACTAGATGATCAAGAGTTATACGATGCTTTTGTTAGACTAAAACAGAAAGTGTTTCCGGAAGTTGATTTGATTCTTTGGTTCCCAAATGCGAAGACTGAAGAATTGGTTTTTAAGGCGAACGCTACAAGTTCAACAGGATATTCTCTCTCTAACATTAACCCGGATGAAAATTACGCGGATTTTAAACAGTTAACTATCGAAGAATATTTGCACAACAGAGTAGAGGTAGACTATTTCGCAAATAAACAGGGGATGTGGGCGGCTAACTTGGTAGCCTCAAGACTATACAGGACTTATGTTTTCCCACACTATTGGCGTCAATTTATCGAATAGGGGGAGAAATGCATATGGAAGCCCTCACCACCTTAACTTCTCTTCCACACTCACATTCCCCTGCAACCCACCGGAGTGAATGCATAAAATGCGCTCGTGGGCAGAGAAGTAATTCTGATCCAGCAACTCCCGGAGGTTGTACATCATCTTTGATGTATACACAACATCCAGCGGTATTGTGGTGTCGCGGTAAAAATCATTCATGAAACTGATAAGGGTGTCGTTCCATTTGCCGAATCCGCCGAAATGCGTGTCGGGGATGAGGGTGAATGAGTCGCGCTTGTCTTCTGAGATATGCTCTATGATGTAGTGCTGCTGCTCGGTTGTATCCTTCATGGGTACAAAGCCCAGCATGTGCTGGTGTGCCGGTAGCTTCTGCCGCAGACCGGCGAGGGTGGTGCCGGTGCCTACTGCTGTGGCGATGTGTGTGTAGTCATCGTCGATGAAGCGTGATATCAGTTCTGCGCCCTTGCGGCCACGCTCGTTGGCGCCGCCTTCGGGTATTATCAATATCTCATCGAAGTGTGCTGCAAGATTTTCTGCCCATTGCGGCTGGTGGCGGTTGCGGTAGTCTTCGCGTGTCACAAAGAGTAGCTCCATGCCATACTCCCGGCATTGCTGCAGGGTGGGGGTGAGGCTGTCTTGCTGTCCACGCACTATACCCACAGAGGCAAGACCAAACTGCTTTGCAGCACATGCGGTGGCTACAAGATGATTGGAGAATGCACCGCCGAAGGTGACTATGGTCTTGAATCCATGGTCTGTAGCATAGGCGAGGTTCAGCCGCAGCTTGTACCATTTGTTGCCGGAGATGACAGGATGCAATAAGTCCAGACGCAGCATATCTATAGATGCTACCTTGCCCTGGTACCACGCCTTGCGTATAGGCTGAATGATGGCTTTGCGCTCGTCAATTATACCCATATTCGCGGAGGTAGTTTTCGTTGTCGCGCCACTTTGGCCGCACTTTCACAAACAGCTCCAGGTGCACCTTACGCTGCAGAAACTCTTCCATGGCCTGGCGGGCGCGTATGCCCAGTTGCTTTATCATGCTGCCACCCTTGCCCAGTAGTATTATCTTCTGCGTTTCGCGGCTCACAATAATGTCGGCCTTGATAACGGTAAGTGTTGTCTTCTCCTCAAATGCCTGTATGAGCACAGCGGCATGGTAGGGTATTTCTTCCTCGTAGAGGTTGTATATCTGCTCACGTATGAGTTCTGCTACAAAGAAACGCTCATTGCGGTCGCTGATGCTATCATCAGGGTAAAATGCTTCACCCTCGGGCAGGCGCTCCAGGATGAGCGGCATGATCCTTTTGGTGTTCTCTTCCTTTCGCGCAGAAATGGGCAGTACCTCCCAATTAGGGTATTTCTCCTGGTATTGCTTCACCAGTCCTTCTATCGTGCTCTTGTCTTTTATTACGTCTGTCTTATTCAGCAGGAGGATTACGGGTACTTTGAGTCGCAATGGGTCGGTAATGGCTTCCAGTTCTTCCTTGGGTCGGTTTATGTCGTGCACCACTATGGCCACATCGGCATCTTCCAGGGCACTCTTAACCTGGTCCATCATCTTGCGGTGGAGCTTATACTTGGGTTCTATGATGCCGGGTGTATCGGAGAACACGATCTGATAGCCCGGTTCAGAGAAAATACCCAGTATGCGGTGACGCGTGGTCTGCACCTTGGGGGAGGTGATAACAAGGCGCTCGCCAAGTAGCAGGTTCAGCAGTGTGCTTTTACCGGCATTGGGTGCACCGAAGATGTTTACGAAACCGGATTTGAAGCCGTTTGACATAGAGAGCAAAAATACCCCATCCGCTGCGTACTTTTTCTTTTCTACAGCGAAAAGAAAAAGTACCAAAAAGAAAGCGCCGCCCTTTGCCCTATCGCTCCGCGGGGCAAAGGGTTAGCCCTACGCTGTTGTCCTTCGGCGCTACTCGACGACATGGCGCTGGTTGTTCTGCCTATCGTTTACCAAAGATTAAGCTCTTGAATACTTATCGCCATAAAGTCTTCGAGCATCGCACGGCAACCACATCTACGGCATTCCAAAGGCGCCATCATGTTCTCGGCTATGTCGCTTCCATGCACTTTTTTGATTTCACCGGAAGTCTGTATCAGCAAATTTGATATAGAAACGACAAAGCCCCGCAATGCGGGGCTTCGATGGTATGTTGTTGTGCGTTGTTATTATCGGTTAAAGATGGTGCAGCGCATCTGGAACTGAATGTAGTCGCGATCTATGTATTTATCGCTCATACTGATGACGCTGTTGATGCCTTTGCGGTAAGATACACCTGCCTTTACGCGTTGTGTAAGTGCATATTCTGTCTTGCCAACGAAGCCTACGTCGAATGTAGGAACCACCTGCAGGGTGCCGCGGTCTACTGCGCTCTGCTCAGGCCTGTTGTCCACCAACATCTGCTGGAAGTCAGGGCCCATACCTACGGACATGCGCTTCATGATCTTGTAGCCAATGCTTGGTGTAACCTGTGCATAATACAGGTTGTAGGCAACGTCGCGCGTCTTAGGCACTCCAACCGGTGTGTTTTCTATAGGCGTGTTGTCGGAAGTGGCGGAAGATATCTTGCCCGCGCCTGTAGTGGCTTTTGCTGCCGTAGCGCCCGGGGCTGCTCCGCCGGGAATAGAACCTCCGTTGTTGCCGCTATAGTCCATATACAAAGTGCGCTGAATGTTATCGCTGGTAGCGAAGGCTACATCTCCCTCCACATACACCTTGTCAGTAATCATCTTGCGCACTGTAGCGCCTGCCATATAGCCACTGTTGTTGTGGCCCTGGTACACACCGCCCGCTACGATCACAGACAGGTTAATGGGCTTGTGCTGCACACGCGCTTCGTGGCGGAAAGTAGGGAATGCCTCACGGTCGTGTGCGGCTAATTCTTTCTTAATTGTTTCCGGTGTTACCGCTTTGTGCGCTGTTGCTGCATTTACTACTTCTGTAGTAGCACTGTTGCCGCGGTCGCCTACCGAGGTGGTGAGCATATTTTGCAGCTTAATGCTTACGGTGGTTACTGGTGTCTTGTCAGTATGCTTTGCAATACGTGCTGATGACTTCCTTCCTGTGGCGGGGCGTAGTGTAGCATCGTCACTGCTTGCCACATATGGGATCATAGCCACCTGGCGCTGCTCGGTAGCGCGCTTTACCCAGCTACCCTTGTGGGCCAGGCCGGCATCGCCGCCGGTGCCGGGCACGCTGAACTGCCACATGGAAGTGACACCCAGTGCCAATGCTACGGACGCTGCCATGCCAACGGCAGGCATCCAGAGCCACATAAACATACTGCGCTTTTTCGCACGGCCATCCAATTGCTCTGCCATCCGGTCCCAATTGGCCGGATTAAAGGCAAAGTCGCCCTGGTCGAACTTTTGCCGGACCAGGTCGTCAAATTCTCTTGGCTTCATACGTAATGTTGTTTTGTTCAGTTTTCATGATCTTTTTCTGAAGAAGGTTCCTTGCCTGGTGCAAATGCCAGTGTGAGGTTCCCTCGCTAATTTCCAGTCTTTCTCCTATCTCCTTATGGTTGAACCCATCAAACACGAACAGGTTGAATACTGTGCGGGTCATGGTGGGCAACGATTGTATCAATTCTACCATTTCATTGAATGCTATGCGCTCCATACCGCTATTGCTGATAGAGAGGTTGGCCTCTTCGGCCGGCACGGCGCGCACATGCATGGTCATTTCTTCTTTAAGGGCTGAACTGCGCAGGTAATCGAGGCAGGTATTTACCATTATCCGCCTCATCCATCCTTCGAACGAGCCGGCATTCTTAAAGTTGTCTACCTGGGTGAAAACCTTTAGAAAACCATCGTTCAGCAGTTGTTCAGCATCCTGCATATCCTTTGCGTAGCGGGCGCACACCTTCATAAACGCACTGTAGTACGTTTTGTAGAGATGCTCCTGCATCGCCCGGTTCTTTGACCGGCACCCTGCTATTATTTCCTGTTCAGAATATGCGGGCATAAAGGGAATGGCCTTATTAAGCAATAGTAATTTACTACATTTTCCTCATTGTCTTTCGTTTTTCGGTGCGTCATCACACCCTTTTGCCGCTTTGGCTGTGCCTTTCACAGTCTGCGGCTCTCAAAAAAATCTGATAGCGTTTATAGGGGCCTATGGCTTACGGTTTATAGGAATGTTGAGTTCAGGCTCAAGAAAAAACTAATAAATCAAAAATATTGCGAGTGAAGTGTCAACGGTAAAAGGGCCCTTTTGCTAATTGAAACAAACCACTCAGTCATAAAGACGTAAAGAGAACGGAAGACCTTGGGTAAAATCAAATAAATTTTACCACTATTCATCTATTCTTAACAGTTAAGCGCCAACGGGTTAAAAGCCAATGGAAAGTTCCACGCCACCCCAGGCATGATTAGTGCCCGTGGCAAACTCTTTGGAGAGTGTAGTGGCAAAGTATTCGAGGTAGATATTCTGGTAGGAAACCACGAACCCCCAGCGATTGCGCCTTACCGGGCGGGTCATATCTGTTTCCAGTATAACATATGGTGATGTCCTGTTGAACATACCTCCCTGCAAGGTGGCATCGTAACCGGGAATATAGATCTCCGGGTATTCGTAAAAATAGACCTGGAAGTCTTTTCGGGTAGCCTTGTCGTTGCTATAAGGCGAAAAGAAGTAGCCTACCATGATAGTGGAGCCAAAGCCGGCACCACAATTGAGCGTACCGGCATTGACCTGGCCGGCGGCAGAAATAGAAAAATACCGTTTGTAGGCCAGTAGTTCCTTCTCGTAGCCAATGCTGTAATTCAAAACAAGGTCGTTCTGGACCTGGTTGCTCCAGCCGCGGGGTTCAATGTTGTTTAGGCCATGATGTATATAGGCCTGCATTTCGCCGGCGCCGGCTGCCGGGCCAATAACGCCTCCATGTATGGCAGTATTGAACCGCTGCCTGTACACAGTATCTATGGCGAGCTGAAAGGTCTTGATCATAAAAACACCTGCAAAAGGCCGGTCGCCATAAATGATATCGTCGTGGCCAAGCGATGAAGGTGTGTACCCATTATGCTGAATACCTATGCCATATCGGGTGTAGTTGAAATGCGGGTTGATGAAAAGTTTGTTGGTAATAAGCTTGCGAAACTCGGGATGCACGAACTCAAAATCTACACCCTGGGTATAATAACGGTCTGTAGCAGCGAAGAAATCATTCTCATAGCAAGTGCGGAAGTATCCGTCGGTGGGTAGGTTTTTGTAGGCAGGCGCATTGGTAACTGCCTGAGCATGAGTCAGTAATGGTGAAAGCCACGCTAGAATGAGTAAGAAGGGGATTTTTGCCATGCTCATATCTACGTATCAAATCTACAAAAGGATTAACCGGGAGTTACTACATCTTCAAAAAATTTTCTTGTTATGTCTTCTTAAAGTAGCGTGAAATCGTTAGGAATTTCCTGCCCGTTTACGCATATTTGTAGAACAATCTGCACCCCATGGCAACCATCTTACTGGCCGACAGCGGCTCAACCAAGACAGACTGGTGCCTTCTCAGGAAGGGCAGTAAGCCGGTATTCTTCAAAACTTCGGGCATAAACCCATACCTGCAGGACGAGGCGGAGATAGCCGCAATGCTGAAGGATGAACTGCCGGTGAAGAAAAAGACCATTCCCGATAGCATTCAGTATTTTGGAGCCGGTGCAGCCGCACCGGAAAAGCAGAAAATGCTGGAGCATGTTCTGAAGCAACATTTTGGAGTAAAGAAGGTGGGAGTGCAAACAGACCTGCTGGCGGCTGCCCATTCGCTTTGCGGTGACAAAAAAGGTATCGTTTGCATCCTGGGTACAGGTAGTGCCAGTTGCTACTACGACGGCAAGAAGATCAAAGAACGGCGCCCATCGCTAGGCTATATAGCAGGAGACGAAGGCAGTGGCAACCATATGGGCAAGCGGGTACTCCAATATTATGCTTACGGCACCTTTGACCAGGAAATGAAAGCGGGTTTTGAGTTGCGCTTTGGCAACGACCTGCCCGCAATTGTCAATAACCTTTACAGCGATCCCTACCCCAACAGGTACCTGGCTTCTTTTGTGCCCATGCTGGTGGATACACGCGGACACTACATGGTAGAAAACATCATAGAGGACTGCTTAAATGACTTCTTTCATCATAATGTCCTGAAGTATCGGCAGAGCTGGAGCCTTCCGCTCTACTTCACCGGGTCGGTGGCACACTTCTTCAGCGACGTGATAGAAAGCCTCTGCGATCAGTATGAGCTGGAACTGGGAAAAATTACACAGAGCCCCATGGAAGGGCTGGTAAAATACTATAAAGGAATGCTGTAGGTGCCGCCTGATTGCGTGGACGTGACTGGCTGATAGCCAAAATTTTACTACTTTCACGGCACGGAAAATGACGTTATGCACGATATTATACAGATAGCCAAAACCCTTGTAGCAGACCCCGACCAATTAATGAACTGGATACTGGCCCATGGTGGCCTGTACCTTGTAATGTTTATCATCTTTGCAGAAACCGGCCTTTTTGTGGGTTTCTTCCTTCCCGGCGATTCGCTGCTATTCGTAAGCGGCATCGCTATTGCTAATGCCACTTCTGCAGTTCCTTTCGACAGTACAATGACCAACCTGCTCTTCTGGATGGCAATGTTTAGCGTGTCCGGCGTGCTGGGGAACATTGTAGGGTATTGGTTTGGAAACAAATCCGGTCACCTGCTGATGAAGCGCCCTGATTCCTGGTTATTCAAAAAGAAACACCTGCAGCAGGCACACGACTTTTACGAGAAGAAAGGAGGCATGGCCATTTTGCTGGCGCGTTTCCTTCCCATAGTGCGCACTTTTGCACCAATAGTAGGTGGCATGGTGGATATGGAATATAAGAAGTTTATCCGCTACAATATTATTGGTTGTGTGGCATGGGTAGTGAGCATGACCATAGCGGGCTACCTGCTGGGTGAGATTCCGTGGGTAAAGCACAACCTGGAGAAGATAGTGATAGGCATCATTTTCTTTACCACAGCACCGGTCCTTTTCAAAATGTTCTTCGGAAAGAAGAAGCCGGCAGCACAGGGTTAATCCCATTTCCAAGATAAGCCAATGACGCAGCAACAAAAGAAGGCAGGCCTTTTCAGCATTCCGGTGATTGTGGCCGCGCTGGGCTATTTTGTAGATATCTATGATCTGCTGCTGTTCAGCATTATCCGCGTAAAAAGTCTCAGGTCGCTGGGGCTTACGGATGCCATGATAGACACGGAGGGTAAGTTCATCATCAGCATTCAGATGTATGGCCTGCTGCTGGGTGGCATACTCTGGGGTATGATGGGTGACAAAAAGGGCAGGCTTAGTGTGCTGTTTGGTTCCATTGTCTTATACTCGCTTGCCAATATCGCCAATGGGTTTGTGGTGAACGTGAACCAGTATGCGCTGGCGCGTTTCATAGCAGGTGTGGGCCTGGCGGGAGAGCTGGGCGCGGGCATAACGCTGGTGAGCGAACTGGTATCGAAAGAGGCGCGTGGCAAGGCAACATCAATAGTTGCCGGTGTGGGGCTGCTAGGTGCCGTGGCTGCGTATTTTGTGGCACACTCATTTGAGTGGATGGCTGCAGGAGATGCAAGTGGCATAGGCTGGGCTGCGCGTGTTATGGCTCAGCATTATGACTGGCGCATCTGCTACTTCATAGGCGGGGCACTGGGCCTGATGCTGTTGCTGCTGCGCGTAAGCGTATTTGAATCGGGCATGTACCAGAACATGCAACATGCTCATGTGCAAAAGGGCAACTTCCTGATGTTCTTTAATAATAGTAAGCGATTTAAACGATATATGCTGGCCATATGTGTTGGCCTGCCTACGTGGTATGTGATAGGTGTGCTTATTACCTTCTCCAAGGAATTTGCAGAGCGCTTCGGTATCAAGGATCCTGTGGATCCGGGCAAAGGTGTAATGCTTGCCTATGTCGCCATTTCTGTTGGTGATCTGCTGATCGGTTTTATGAGTCACTGGTTGCGGAGCAGAAAGAAAGCGCTGTATATATTTTACGCCTGTACGGTGGTGAGCATTGTTTTGTTCTTTATGCAGCAGGGTGGCACCGCAACAACCATGTATGCCATCTGCATGTTCATGGGATTTGCAACCGGGTTCTGGGCATTGTTTGTGACCATGGCGGCGGAACATTTTGGCACGAACCTGCGAGCTACTGCAGCGACTACCATACCTAATATGGTGCGCGGGTCATTGCCGCTTATACTTTTGCTCTTCACCGGCCTGCAGCCGTCCTTCAGCTACATCAACGCCGCGGCGATAACCGGTGTGGTGGTAATGGCTATCAGCATTACAGCGGTTATATTGACAGAGGAGACCTTTGGTAAAGACCTGAACTTTATGGAGGAGTAGGTGCTCGTCCGTTATTTCCTACTTTTGAGATATGCAAATGATGCTGTCGCTGGATGTTCCGCCATTGCAGGAACCAATCACCTACAGGAACAATATACTGTTGATAGGTTCTTGCTTTACTGAGCATATATCTGACCGCCTGGCGCACCACAAATTCAGTGTGCTGCAGAATCCGCATGGTATCCTATTCAATCCGCTGAGCGTGGCCCAAAGCCTGGATAGCTATATAGATGGGCGTGTGTACACCGCGGATGAATTGTTTCAGCTAAATGAATTGTGGAATAGCTGGGAGCACCATACGCGTTTCTCTCATGTAGAAAAGGAGAAGGCGCTGGAACTTGTGAATGAGTCGCAGAAGGCAGCAACTGATTTTGTGCGGAAGGCTGATTGGGTGATCATAACCCTTGGGTCATCTTTCCAATATTATCTGAAAGAGGGGGGCAAGCATGTTGCCAATAATCATCGTGCGCCGGCACAATGGTTTGAGAAGAAGTTATTGACGGTGGAAGAGATAATAGCCACACTGAGCCACACAATTGAAAAGCTAAAGGCCATTAATCCTTTTGCAAAGGTGCTCTTTACAATTAGCCCCGTACGCCACATACGCGATGGGGTGGTGGACAACAACCGCAGCAAGGCCAGGCTGATAGAAGCAGTGCATCAGCTTTGTGAGCGTTTTGAACAATGCAGTTACTTTCCGGCCTATGAGTTGATCATAGACATACTTCGCGATTACCGTTTCTTTGATATTGACTTTGTGCATCCTAACTACATGGCTACGACTTTTGTGTGGGAACACTTTGTGAAATCATGTATTGAGAAGGATACTGCAGTGATGATGCAACAGGTAGCTGAGATAATGACAGCACGCAATCATCGTACACGCTTTCCGCAGACGGACGCTCATAGGAAATTCATGGACAGCTACCTGGCCAAGACCAGGCACCTGGCTGAGGCACACCCGTACCTGGACCTGACGGCAGAGATGGAGTATTTTTCAAGCTTGTAATGCTAATCTTAGCTTGCAAGTCGCGGCCGAAGCGGGTTAGTAAAGGACATATTGCTCTCCGCGCTAAAGGTGGGAGTTATTGTTTCTTAGACTGACCGATACCCCTTACCAGTTCCCACAGTACTACTCCCGCGCTGACGGAGATATTTAATGAATGCTTAGAACCCCATTGCGGTATTTCTATGCAGCCTTCAACAAGCGCCAGCGCCTCGTCGCTTACGCCGGTCACTTCGTTTCCAAACACCAGAGCGACTCTGTCGTCGGCGTAGTTTACTTCATTCAATGGAATGCTGCCGTGTGCTTGCTCGACAGCCAGCACTTTGAAGCCTGCTTCCTGCGCTGTGCTTATCGCTTCTGTAGTTGTTGCAAAGTGCTTCCATGCAACTGTTTCTGTTGCCCCCAATGCGCTCTTATGAATGTCGCGATGCGGAGGCTGGGGCGTGTAGCCACACAGATAGAGCGCCTGAACCGCAAACGCATCGCATGTGCGGAACACGGAGCCTACATTTTGCATGCTCCTCACATCGTCCAGTATCACTATGATATTATGCTTCTGCGCCTCACCTGCTTGCTCTGTTGTGAGCCGGCCCAGGTCATCCATTGTCTTGCGTTGAATCATGGTGGGCAAAGGTAGGATATAAGACTACGGAGTTGAACGGAGAAGCTCTTATGCGGCTGCCGAATCTTTGGCGCGTTCAATAAACAAGTCGTGGTAAACCTGCACGCGCATCCAGTAAGCCGCGTCTATCCCTAGTATTTTCTCTAGCTTTATAGCAGTAGCTGCGCTTACAGAACGCTTGCCGTGCAGCAGTTCGCTAAGGTGAGAGGGGCGCATACCTATCTGCTCCGCAAAAGCAGATTTCTTTATTTCACGAGCCTCTAACTCCATCATTAGTACTTCACCAGGATGAAGCGTTATGTCTGTGAATATTTCTTTTCCCTTTTTATTTACGACTGAATATGGTGTCATGTTCATTTATTTACTCGTAGTGTTTTGATAGTTCATCAATCACAATGATTTCAGAAACGGTTAGCGACAGGTCCTTATTGATCGTAAATATCAATCTGTACTTGATGTCCACTCTTACAGAGTAATATCCTTTCAAATTTCCCTTCAATGCTTCAAAATTCAATCCCTTGAATTTCTTCAAGCTATTAGAACTGTCGGCATATTGAAGAATAAGTATGGTTTTCTTAAATTTGATAATGACATCCGCCGGAAACCTAGGCTTGCCGATGACCGGCTTACCTTCAAACAGACATTGTAAATAGTCATTGCTGAACTCAATAACCATGCTTTTCTTTTACCAAAAATAGGGAAATATTGTTTTTTCCCAAAATTTGGGAATATTTTGTTTGCTAATTAAATAGCTGATGTAAGCTGTCGCAATCGATAGATTCATCGAAAACCTCGCCTGTCTGCTCGGTTGTGAGCCGGCCCAGGTCATCCATTGTCTTGCGTTGAATCATGGACGGCAAAGGTCTTAATTCTAAAGATAAAACATGGACAGATGCAAAAACAATAAAATATGGCATGAATATTGTTGCTTACAAATATTCGATAGACGATCGTAGAAGTTACTCCGACATCCAACAGAACGCTTATGAAGAAAGTTTACTCCATTTTGTTTTTTCTGATGCCTGTGTTGAGCAGTGCTCAGACTATTTCCACCATAGCTGGCAACGGCACCTGGACCTGCTCCGGGGCTGGCGGCGCGGCGGTGTCGGCTGCAGTTGGGCAAGTCTGTTCTGTGACTACGGATAATAGTGGCAATGTTTACATTGGCGTCATTACGTGCAGAAAAGTATTTAAGATAGATGCCGCTGGTAATTTAACCACATACGTGGGTACTGGTGTAGGAGGGACTACTGGTGATGGTGGCCCGGCAACGTTGGCGACAATTTCTGAACCAACATCTATTGCAATGGATCGATTTGGAAACCTGTACATTTCTGACGGTGATCAGAGCGTGATAAGAAAAGTAAATGCTGCCGGAATCATAAGCACCATAGCAGGTAACCCCTTTATTGGAGGCGGGTACAATGGTGATGGTATACCATCTAATGCCGCACTCCTGCGGTGGCCAGAAGGAATTGCCACTGACACTGCGGGAAATGTCTACTTTTCTGATAACGGCAATCACATGGTACGCAAAATTTCAACCGCGGGGATAATAAGCAGAGTTGCAGGTGGTGGCGGTGGAGGCTATACCGGTGACGGCGGAAGCGCGCTTCTGGCAGGTATCCCATCAGCAACTGGAATAACGGTGGACAGGAACGGCAACATTTATTTTTCTGACCCAACAAGTCAGCGCGTTAGAAAGATCAACTCGGCAGGCATCATCAGCTGTGTTGCGGGAAGCGGTGTCATGGGTTACTCAGGAGACGGAGGACCGGCGACGCTTGCAACCCTCAGATACCCACGGGGGCTGGCGGTTGACAACTACGGGAATCTGTTTATTTCCGACGGTGGGAATAGTGCCATCCGTATGGTGAATCAAGCCGGGTATATAACAAACTATGCGGGTACCGGCTATGCAGGGCACAGCGGGGACGGCGGACCTGCGTTCCTTGCCTCGATAAGCTATCCATATGATATCGCAACTGACCAATATGGTTTTAAGTATATCGCAGAACTTAACGGTGCCTATGTTCGCCGGGTAGACTCGTGTCTCAGTCCGGTGGTATTACCTATATGGGGCGATAGCGTTTTGTGCATAGGTGCGTCCACGACAATGTCAGATTCGTCTACCGGTGGCGCTTGGTCAGTTAGCGATACTACTGTTGCAACAATCGATGCATCGGGGACGATAACAAGTTTGACGGCGGGTCTCTTAACGGTAACATACTCAATAGCGAACAGTTGCGTTACGCGGAATGCAATCAAAAAAATACTCGTTGGCTCATACGCCGGTAATATCAGTGCGTCGTTTCCAACACCTGTCATGGGGGTGGACACATTTTGTTACGGCGTAGCTTTAGAGACAACCGGTCCGGTCGGTGGTGTGTGGGGGCTTAAGAATGTAGGGGTTTCAGACTTCGTTTCCTCAGGTACCTCTGCCTCAGTTTCTGGTGTTATTTATGGTGTACGCGACACAGCCTATTATGCTTACACGGACACCTGTGGTTCGGATACAGCATTCTATTCTTTTGTGCTGATATGGTGTCCGGATAAGGCAAGCGAAATTGTAAAAGACAATGAAAACCTGAAGATATTCCCCAATCCTACCGGTAATGTTTTAAACTTGTCTTCTAACACTGACATAGGAAGGCTGTCAATAGTCAATTCTATGGGAGAAACTGTACTCTCGCTGAATAACTGTTCCAATGTGGTGCGCATTGAATCCCAAAACCTGCCGCGCGGTGTATATTTCATAACGACTACCGCTGGAAAAAAGGGTTATTTCTTAAAAGAATGACGATCCAAAAAAATCAAACGCCCTCATATATACCATCAATCTCCTTCTGAAACTTCTGCGTTATCACCTTCCGCTTTATCTTCAGAGACGGTGTAAGTTCTTCTGTGTCAATTGTCCATTCGCGGGGCATGAGTACAAACTTCTTTACCTGCTCGGGGTGGCTGAAGAATTGATTGTATTTGTCCACCTGCTTCTGTATCAGGTCTATCACCTCGGGTTGCTTCACCAGTTTGGCGTCTGTTAGTGTAGTTTCCTTCCCTGTTTGATCACGCAGGTATTTGCGTAGCTGCATGAAAGAAGGCACGATAAGGGCGGCAACGAATTTCATGCCGGCACCCACTACCATCATCTGTTCTATGTAGGGGCTTTCCTTCATGCGGTTTTCTACCGCCTGCGGCGCCACATACTTGCCACCCGATGTTTTAAATATCTCTTTCTTGCGGTCGGTTATCTTCAGGAAGCGGCCCTCAACCCACTGGCCTATGTCGCCCGTTTGGAACCAGCCGTCCTTCATCGCCTCGGCAGTTAGTTCGGGGTGCTTATAGTAGCCGATGGTAACGTTAGGGCCCTTTACCAGTATTTCACCATCTTCGGCCAGCTTCACTTCCACATTGTCTATCAGCGGGCCTATGCTACCTATCCGCCTGTTTTCGCTTTCAAAACGGTTTACAGATACCACCGGAGACGTTTCTGTAAGGCCATAACCCTCCATGATGACGATGCCGGCGGAGGAAAATATGCGTGCCAGGCGCTCCTGACAGGCAGCCGAGCCTGTGACAATTGCCTTTACATTGCCGCCGAGTGCTTCGCGCCACTTATTGAAAATGATCTTATTGGCCAGCCATAGCTGTAGGCGATACCACAGACTGCCGTGGTTCACATTGTCATACTGCTTGCCCAGCGCCAGTGCCCAGAAGAACAGTTTCTTCTTTATGCCCGTAAGCTCCATGCCGGTATTCATGATGCGCTCATAAACTTTTTCCAGCAGGCGGGGCACAGTGGTGAAGACGATGGGCTTCACCTCCTTTAGATTTGCGCCTATGGTATCCATACTTTCCGCATAGTACACAGCGACGCCCGAATTGAGGTAGACATAGGTCACCATGCGTTCAAAGATGTGGTTGAGCGGCAGAAAACTAAGCGCCTTGCCGGATGGGTCTGCAAAGGAGAATGCAGGCATGGAGTCGCGCACGTTGCTGGCAATGTTGTTGTGCGTCAGCATTACTCCTTTGGGGTTGCCTGTGGTGCCTGATGTGTAGATGATGGTGGCAAGCGTGTCTGGAATGATGCGGTCAATAACGGCCTGGTCTGGCGAGGCATTCAGCGCTGTCAGCTCACTCCAGTGTTTCACACCATCAATCTTATCAAAGGAGTATACCTGGGTTAATGTCGGTACTTCTGCAAATGCGTCGCGGTACCGGTCATAGATATCCTGGCTGGCTACAAATACCACGCGCACGCCTGCCTCGTTGAAAACATAGGATAACTCGTGAGGTGCAATAGTGGGATAAACCGGTGTTAGCACGGCGCCCGTAAGTTGCACGCCCAGGTCTGTTATCATCCACTCGGGCCGGTTCAGGGATATGATGGCTATCTTCTCCTGCTGCTCTATATCAAGGCTCTCAGTCTTAACGCCGTTGGCTTCCAGCCCACCTGCCAGTTTGTTTGCGGTTTCCCATACCTCGCGGCAGGAGTAGGTGCGCCACTGGCCATTTTCTTTGGCCGCCAGCATTACCGCGTCGGGGGCTTCGTCGTTCCTCCTTTTTACAATATCGAATAGCCGCTTTATCATACGCTAAATTTAATGAATTTTAGCGAAGAGACGTTGGGGCTACTTTATGAAGCCATCACTTTTAAGTTTGCTGTTTATGAGGTCCGGGTCAGCCGTTTTGCGGCGTATTTCCATGAGTTTATGATAGCCTGACCCAAACATGGTGCGGAACATCGCATTTGCCCGTTTGTCCTCGGGCATGTCTGCTTCCGGTATTTCGAATTTCATAGTCATTTCGTGCGTGGTAGGATCTACGTATACAATTATCATCTTTTCTGTAATGATGTTGGAGGCCTTGTTGTCGGACACCAGGCTATTGTTGTCGGCCTTCTTCAGTTTCACATAATCGAATATGGAGGGGGCGGCAACTATGCTATGAGAAGGGGCATCGAACTGGTAACAATTCATGACGTAGTAGCCCATCTCCTTTTTGATGCGTATGAATAGTGGGCTGGTGACGCGTGTGCGATCTACAAGTCGCGTGCCCCTGGTTTCCCATGTTGGAAATGCTTTTGGGTCTGATTCAGGATTCGCGTTCTTGTTCCACACGCCTGTGAATTGGTCCTCTTGCTGACATGAGGAAAGAGAAAAGAGCAACCAAACGGCCGCAAACAGATAGTTTTTCATAGCAGTATTTAAGATAGTGATGTGTAGTAAATGTAATGCTCAAAGATGAAACTGCTAAATGGTGCTGGGGCCATTTTTCGTTAATTAGTTACTATTGCTGTATTTTGTGAGTAATGGAGATACAAACTGCGCCCCCTCAAAAGAACAGGATCACCCTCTATATATTGATTGCGATGGTCGCCGGCATTGCCGTTGGTTATGGGCTTAATAGTCACTACCAGGGCCTCCCGGACGCAGACCGGAATCATACGCTGCAGTTCTTTTCGCTGCTCGCCGATATATTTCTGCGCCTGGTGAAGATGATCATTGCGCCACTGGTGTTTTCTACGCTCGCTGTGGGTGTGGCAAGACAAGGGAGCGCAAAGGCAGTGGGTAGGATAGGGGGTAAAACGTTACTTTGGTTCATTACGTTCGCGTTTATCAGCCTTGCACTGGGTATGATGCTGGTAAACTTCTTTCAACCCGGCTCTGCTATGCACCTGGCTCTGCCGGATGCCGCTGGAGAAGTAGTAGCACACGCGTCACTTTCGCTGAAGGACTTTATTAGCCACATTTTCCCGGTAAGCATTATAGATGCAATGGCCAAGAACGAAATCTTGCAGGTTGTGGTGTTCTCTATATTCTTTGGGGTTGCGGCAGCAGCCGTTGGCGAGAAGGGTGCTATCGTTATCACTGTTCTCGACTCTGTGGCGCACATTATCCTAAAGGTAACCGGCTATGTAATGAACTTTGCCCCTTTTGCCGTTTTCGGTGCTATGGCTGCGGTAATAGGCAAGCAGGGTTTAGGCATCCTGGCAACATATTCACTTTTTATGGGCGAGTTTTACCTTGGCTTGCTGTTATTGCTCCTTGTGTTGCTGGCTGCATGTTTTCTTTTTGTGGGTAAACGGGTAATGACTCTTCTAAGACACATAAGGGAGCCAATATTGTTGGCGTTCTCCACATCCAGCAGTGAGGCTGCCTTCCCAAAGTTGATGCTGGAGCTGGAGAGGTTTGGATGTGATGAGAAGATCGTAAGCTTTGTGCTGCCACTCGGTTACTCGTTCAACCTGGACGGGTCCATGATGTATATGTCCTTTGCATCCATATTTATTGCGCAGTGCTATGGTATTCACCTGGACATGGGTACGCAACTGAGCATGCTGCTGGTATTGATGATTACCAGCAAGGGTATAGCAGGGGTGCCCCGCGCCTCGCTGGTGGTAATAGCGGGCACGCTGACCACATTTAATATTCCGGAGGCGGGTCTTGCCCTGCTGCTGGGAATAGATCCGCTACTGGATATGGGACGCTCTGCGACCAATGTGGTAGGAAACAGCGTAGCGACAGTAGCCATGAGCAAGATGGAAGGGGCGCTAAAGTGACCGGCTATGAATATTTTACCTTTCATCTTTGGTATAAGTGTCATTCGACTGTTAATGCGGAGTAAATGAAATGTAATTTAGTTAATTAGTATTGCGTTACATGGGCGGGAATAATAGATTTGTATACCAACACTTTTCTATGTCCCTTGTAAAAAAAATAGCTTTTATTTTTCTGGCGACATTGCTTCCGCTCGTAGTTTTTGCAGTAGACTTCCGGGCCAATAGCGGTGTAAGAATGGGTGCCACAGTGTTTTCTGTAATCAACATCATATTGTTGGTTACGTCCATCGTTTCCATTCGGCAGTTTTTCTGGCCCGGGTATGAAAATCGCCTGCCCTTCCATGTTTTTAATATTGTCTTTTCTATTCTGTTTTATTGCATCAGCCTGGCGTTCCTAATTGCCAACCAGCACTACTATGTGGGATATGAGCATCTTCCGCCGATTGGAGTATTAGCGAAGTTCTTTTTCTCTGCTGATATTTCGTCAATCTCTCAGTGGGTAATTATTATTGCAGTCGTATGCAATATCATTTACGTCATCCGCAACTATAAAGACTACTTTCAAGCTGGCCTGGTGAGGGATGCAGGTGATGAAAATGTTTTTGTGGATGAGCGCGAGCTGGTGGAGACAGACGCCGATGCTATTCCCTGATCAGGTTTCGGGTAGTTACCCATAGCCATAGCGCTAATATCATACCCGCCGAGCCGGCAACCGTCCACACGGGCCAGCCCGGAAGGAATGGTAAGTTGAGTTGATGTTCTTTAGCGGCACCTCCTGCAAAAGACTGTACCAGTAGTGCTACTGCCATCGCAACCGCGAAAGCTACTGCAGTGAGCGGGAAAATTCTCCGGTAAACAACGCGACGCAAGAAAGTGGCACTATATCCTAATTGACGTAAAAGTGTCAGCGATTGCTGCGCACGGGCTAGCGTGAGCTGGATAAACAGGCTAAACACCAGGCCGCTAATAGCCGTGAGCAAAAAAGCAATGATCCCCGACGTGGCTGTAACGACAGAAACTATTTGCTTCAGTCTTGCCCAGCGCAGGTTTTGTGCATTGATAGAATAACCTTTTTGCCGGAAAAGCGAATTCAGCTTTTCCTCTGCAGGGTCTGCTGCGTGTATGACTATTTGGGACGGGCGCGCTTCAATTGCAGGCGCATACATTCGGTTGCTATATTCAATGAAAGATTGTGGAACCAACACAGAACCAAAACGCTCGGTAAAACCAACGACATGTGCGCTGTAGGCACCGCCTGCTGGGCCACCCACCTGAAGTTTCAATGTGAGCATTGTTGCTGACTTCTGCGATAGCTGGGGCAGACCCTGGCCAGGCGCAAAAACATAATTATAGATATCAAAAAAGCTTGAGGACACCAATATGGGCAACTCCCGCTGACCGGGCCGCCAGCCCCAGCCGGGTGGTATGGTATCCAGAAACTTATCGGCCACGCTTTCTAACGGCAGGTCGGTGGCCATAGCCACAGCGCCGCCCAGGGTAGCATAGGCGGGGAAAAGCGCTGGTGTAACCACGCCTGCGTCAATCACCCCGGAAGTTTGCCTTATCTCTGCCAGCTCAGTTGCTGAAAATGTATTGTCGCTCCCCATATTCTGCTCCGTGATGTTCTTGCCCAGCACAAAGAAGGTAGCATGATTATCCTGCCGCTCGCCTGCAAGCAGCAATGAAAAATTCCACCAGACGAGCACGCTGAGCAACAGCAGAGTGATACCAACAAACAAGACTGCCGTTGCAGCGAACGCACTTATACGCCCTCGGCTACCCAGTAATTTGTTGATAATATGTTTGGTGCTGTCCGTCACATCTGCAGGGTTTGGCTATATGGGAATAGATCATTTGGTTCCAGGTCGGCCAGCAGCATGCCTGCTCCCTGCTCTGCAACACGCTCGGCTATCAGCACAGCGGCAGCCGAACGGTTCCGATTGTCGAGGTGGCTAAAGGGCTCGTCCATAAGTAGCCATTGGAATGGCTGCGCCAACCCGCGGATAATGGATACCCGCTGCTGCTCGCCGAAGGACAATGTGCTTACCAGGTTATCCATCTTGTCGGCAATGCCTAGCCTCAGAGCCCACCTCTCTACCATTTCAACGGGTACCGTATCAGTCTGCGCCCGCTTTAACTCTATGTTTTCCCGTGCACTTAGTTCCGGGAACAGCCGCATGTCCTGGAAAATGATGGATACCTGTCGCGATCGCAAGTCTGAAACAATCTTGTCACTGGCCGTGGAAGCCTCAGTGTTGCCCCATAGTAGCCGTCCGGTGTAGCTGCTGTTCAATCCGTACAATATTTGCACAAGGGTGGTCTTGCCGGTGCCGGATGGCGCCTGCACCAGTACGCAGCTGCCCATGGGCAATACCAATTCCCGGCCCCAGATGGCTGATGCTGAACCTTGCAAGCGGGTAGCCAGCGTGGAAGGGACTATATTTTGCAGGGTCAATTGCATGAAGCCTGATGATATTCAAAAATAGGTATACTGCCTGATAAGCTTATCCGAGCACGGCGATAAACATGCTGTCTGACCGCCTTTCAATACCGTTTATCAACCGGGATGACTTAAGAGTGAGACCTGTTGTGCGGGCCACCGATTCCACTACCTGCTCATTTTCCTGCCGGAATACAGAACAAGTGATGTAGATAAGTGAACCGCCGGGCTTCAGGTAATTTGAGACATTTGTCGCGATCTGGCATTGCAAGGTGCTAAACTGATCTATTGAGGCAGGGTCAAAAAAATAGAGTTGCTCAGGCGTGCGGGCCCAGGTGCCGCTGCCGCTGCAGGGCACATCGCAGATGATGTTGTCAAACTTCCGGTCGCCCAGGCTGCGAGTAAGTGCCAAGGTGTCTGATGCGTCGGCTACGATCGATGTTGGCTGTCTGTGGCCATAGAGTCTGAACCGCTCGCCAAGGTTGTGCAATATGCTGGCTCGTTTGTCAGAGACAGTGAGGTTTACTTTTATCCCTTTGTCCATAAGCAGGAGCGATTTGCCCCCTGCTCCGGAACAGCAATCGTACCACTGCTGGCCGGCAGCCGGTTGAAAGTAATTGCCAGTTTCCTGTGATGATGCATCCTGCACCACATAGCTATCTGCTGGCAGTATTTTATCAACCGCGGCCCCGTTGGGTAGCCGTAAACAGGCATCTGACGTAAATGAGTAGGGAATCCCATGCTGCTCCAGTAGCAAGCAGAGCTGCTTTTTGTTTTTTCTGACCCTTATGAAAAGATCGGGCTGATGAAGCATGGAGCCCAGCCAGGCCCTGCGGTCAATTCCGGTGGACATGACGGGTTGTGACGGCAGTAGTAATTCGGTATCGACAGAGGCAGGTGCCTGAACGTCCGGCAGCAGGCGCTCAAAAGGTGCCAAATCTACCCCACAGGCAACGAGACAGGATCGTACTGCCATCTCAGTATGCTCCGTACCAGCTACACCCATTGCTTTGGCGCTGCGATACCAGCTATATATGATGGTGCTCAGCATTCTGCGATCGCGGCTGCCCAGTTTAGGGAACTGCTTGTAGTAATGCTTTAGGTAGTGCACCAGCGGAAGGCTGCCGTCATAGTTTGCGGTGATGCTATTTATGTGCTGCCAGAGATATCTCATTTGTGGTGGAAATGAGTACAAAAGTAATTGTCTCAGCGACGGCAAAAAATTGCAGCGTCATGGCTCTTTAGTTACACCTATTTTCCGGATAAAAAAACTGAAAGAAGATGTGCAGAAAAATTTGTGGGCGAAACCGTTTTTAACAAATGGGAAGTGTCGATTTTTTTTCTGAAAATATTTCAGACGCGAATTTTGTTTTGTGAGCAAATGGTGGTATATCGCGTAAGGCGACTTTCGTGGGTGATGGCTGAAACCGTTACTGGTAGCTGATTTCAGAGGAATGTTCAGTTAAATTTTTACAAAAAGTGAAGTAAAAATGGCGGAGGAGAAAATAGAAAACTTTTCTTTTCACAACCAAATAATTTTCAGGAAAAATTTCTTTTCACATTCTGTAGTATCGGAGAAACAAACAAGAGGAAAACGATTTTTTTTTTCAACAAAATGTTAGCAATTTCGTCCTCCTGTTTCGGAAGAACAAGGATCCCTTGATTTCGTGAAAATAGAGTTGAGGCTTCTCAAATAAAACAAATAACTTTAGGTAAGGGAATTGATAGGTGCCGGGAAACAAAAATTGTTTCAAGGCGTGGCACCGTCGGCTCTGTTACCTCCGTAATAAAAAAGAAAATAACCAGCGATAGTTGTTTCATAAATATGGATAACAAGCTTTACAATACGCTTAGCAACAACCTGCTCACAGAAGCCGAACAGCTCTGGGAGAAGTGTCTTGTCATTATTAAAGACAACCTGAGCTGGCGCACTTACCAGACCTGGTTCGAGCCAATCAAGGCTGTGAACCTGGTGGACAGTGTGCTGACGCTGCAGGTACCAAGCCAATTCTTTTATGAGTGGCTTGAAGAACATTATGTAGAGCTGCTTGGTAAAACAATAAAACGGGTTCTGGGAAAGGAAGGCCGTCTTGAATATCGCATCATGATGGAGAGCGGTGCGCGCAAGGGTGCATCCGTTAATATGCCGGGCAGCACATCGGGCCGCCCCGCGCATGACAATAACTATGTTGACATGCCGCTGAAGGTGCAGGATCCGCACAGCATCAAAACTCCATATGCAATACCGGGGCTGAAGCGTATGCAGATAGACCCGCAGCTAAATAGCAACTACACATTTGATAACTATGTAGAGGGCGATTGTAACCGCGTGGCCCGCTCTGCAGGTATACATGTGGCTCAGAAGCCGGGTGCTACTTCCTTTAACCCGCTCGTGGTATTTGGCGGTGTGGGCTGGGGCAAAACGCACCTGGTGCAGGCAATAGGCAATGAAGTGCGCCGCCAGCACCCCAACAAGTCTGTACTTTACGTAAGCGCGGAAAAGTTCATCAACCAGTTCATAGATCACTCTAAGAATAACGAGGTAAACGACTTCATCCACTTTTACCAGCTCATAGACGTGCTGATAATGGATGATATTCACCTCTTCGTGTCTGCGGTGAAGACGCAGGATGTATTCTTTGCCATCTTCAACCACCTGCACCAGAACGGTAAGCAGATAATCCTGACCAGCGACACAGCTCCACGCGACCTTGAAGGTATGCAGGAGCGCCTGCTGAGCCGATTCCGCTGGGGACTGAACGCCGACATACAGGCGCCGGACTTCGAAACGCGCCAGGCAATACTGCGTGTGAAAATGCGCCAGGAGGGCCTGGAGATACCGGACGAGGTAGTGCGCTATGTGGCCTATAATGTACAGAGCAACGTACGTGAGCTGGAGGGAGCGCTGATAGCACTCTTTGCCCAGGCTACCCTGAATAAGAAGGAAATAGACCTGGACCTGGCAAAGCGTGTGATGAAGAACTTTGTGAAGACAGCCGCGCGCGAAATGACCATCGAGAACATTCAGAAGATGGTGTGCGACTATTACCACGTTTCTTACGACCGCCTGCTTACCAAAACGCGCAAGCGCGAAGTGGTGCTGGCGCGCCAGATAACCATGTACTTTGCAAAGAAGTTTACCAAGCAGTCGCTCAAGACCATTGGTGATCACTTTGGCGGATTTGACCACACTACGGTGATCCACTCATGCCAAACGGTGGAGAACCTGATGGCTACGGATGCTGAGTACAAGGAGAACCTGCTGGAACTGCAGCAGAAGGTGCAGATGGCAAGTATCTAAGTAGACAATCCGATAATTTGCCAATTCGACAATTTTGAGAATTGCAACTGATTTTCACTGTATTTCGATAAGAAGATTTGGTTGTTTCATCCAATCTACTATCTTTGCAGTCCCTTAGAAATAAGGAAAAAGAAAAAAGGCCGTTATACGGTGAGGTGGGAGAGAGGCCGAATCCACTAGTTTGCTAAACTGGCATACGTAGTTAATACGTATCGCGGGTTCGAATCCCGCCCTCACCGCTGGTTTTTTTCCGGCAAATACAAATGCCAGCGGAGCGAAAGCTTCACCAAGGCACGGGGAGTAGCGCAGGCCGGTAGCGCACCTGGTTTGGGACCAGGGGGTCGCAGGTTCGAATCCTGTCTCCCCGACAACAAGAAGCTCAGCGGAAATGCTGAGCTTTTTTTATTCCGGTAGCATGCCTAGTTTGGCCCCAACCGTAGGTCGGGGGCAGGTTCGAATCCTGTCTCCCCGACTTAAATGAGAGCGAAAGAAACAGAGCGAGAGCGATGTGGCTTTCGCTCTTGTTATTTCAGGGCGTTGCAAACGCCGTGCCGTGGGTCCGCGTTGCAAACGCGGACCAGTGGGGTATCATAGATTTCAGTCTTTCCTTGGCACAATAATTTTTTGGTCTCAAAGCTCGTTCTAGTATGCTCGTCTTATATATTAGCGAATGGAACACCGAAAAAAAAGAAGATATGAAATATCTAATGGTTTTGCTTGTAGTGCTATGCCTAAACAGTAACCTATTTGGTCAGAATTCTCTCTATCCGATATTTCGTGGTGGTCTGTGGGGATATATCGACAAAAGCGGAAAGGAAATGATAAAGCCGCAGTTTCTTGCTGCAAACCAATTTTCAGAAGGCAGGGCAGCGGTTCGGATAAATGGTAAGTACGGATATGTTAACCTTCAAGGCAGGTTGGTAATCCCTCCTCGTTTTGACCTCGGAAATTCATTTGTTGCAGGTATGGCAAGGATTTTTATCGACGGCAAGCCTTTCTTTATCGACACAGCCGGAAAAATTGCATTCGAACATTCTTTCAAAAGTATTGAACCTTTTGGCTTTCACACATTTGCTGTTGCCGTTACGGAATCGGGGAAATATTGCCTCATCAATAGAGCCGGAGGAATTATTGCCGATTCAATATTCACAAAAATCGGGGAACTCGGTAGCAATGGCCTATTGGTTGTGGAAGGCTTGGACCATTTGCCATACGCCAGGGATTCGGGGCAGGTTGAGAAATTTGAAACAGGCGTCATCGACTCGGCAGGTAGGTTGGTAATCCCATATGGGAGATATAAGAGGATTGGTGTGTTTGTCAACGGTTATGCAAGTGCTGAACGTTTTGATCAGACTTATGAAGAGAAGAACTGGGAGAATTTTGATGCAATTATAGACTGCAAAGGGAACTTAAAATTCACTTGTCCTCCTAAGAAGTATTTTCTTGAAAGAATGAATGGAGGATTTCATGACGGTTTGGCAATTGTGGCAATCGCTCATGAGAGTAGAGAAAACTCCAAACAGCCTTACCCACATTACTATAAGGGGGCAGTTGATGTAAAAGGAGAAATAGTAATTAGCGACACTTCCTGGAGCGAAATGACATCGTTTTCTCACAACAGATCATTTGTGAAATTTGGCGAAGCTTGGAAGATGATCAATACCAACGGAAGACAAGTCGGTGATTCGGTGTTCCGGAATATTCTGTTTGATGGTTTCAATGAAAATCTTGAGCAATTATTTTGGGGTGGAATATCTTACGTTGAAATAGCAAGTGGCTGGGTGGCAATAGATACAAACGGGAATGTTCTTTGTGAACCAATAGTTTGTTTGAATAACTTTCACAATCACCTCACCCGATCAAGAGATTTGATTTTTTTCGACGAAGATATCAGCACTCAAAATGTCGATTATTCGTTTTTGTACGGATTCTGGAATTCGACAAACGGTAAGTTGGTTCGACCCTCGTTTCATTACATTAGCAGGAGTTTTACCGAAGACATTACAATAGCGATTGTAAAAGGAAGGCTTTGCTACATTACAAGTAGCGGTGACATCGTCTGGAAAGAGAAAAAAAGCCGGAAAAGGGAGAGGAACTTGAATATTGATTGGATGAACCGCGGTTACTTCTATGCTGCTTCGGCATACAAGCAGGAATTACAAGGGCTAGGCGGTTGGGGTCATTCAAATAATAGCTCCAGAAAAAGTTCATCAGAGGTTGCTGGCCCCAAGGTGGTACAAGTGGTTATCGACACAAAGAGAAAAGCCCAATGGCAAGGTTATGCCGGGATGCAAATAGAGGTGCGAAATTATTCTGATGACACTGCTTACTTCGACGCACAGGATAGCCGATTATATCTCAAAATTCAGGCTCAGAAGGCGAATGGAGAATGGGCGGATATAGAATATCTCCCGAGCAGTTGGTGCGGAAATAGTTATCACCAATTGTTCCTTGCATCAGGCGAGTTCTGGCAATTTAGCGCGCCTATTTATCACGGGGAAATGCAAACAAAACTACGCGCCCAACTTCTTTTTAAAAATTCTTTAGGACAAGATGTGGATAATGCGATTTACAGTAATGAAGTGGAAGGAAGCGTTAATCCTGGGCAATTTTGGAATAAGCACGCATATTCAAGAAGAAGTTTCATGGATCCTTACAATGACTAAGCTATTTGTACTCGTGCTTATTTCTGAAAAAGTATCTTCATTATTGCGCTGCAAGTTTTGAAGTCATGCGCAATGTCGATACCACTAACGAGAATCAGTGTTTTGCCGCTTCCCGTATTTCCAATGCAGGTAGTTGTTTCTTATACTCTGCCACGTCCCAGGTAAGGCCAAAGAGGCGTATATAATCAGCCAAAGGTTGTAACCCTACTGAGGCCCGCCTGTCATCTACGTGGTCAGGGTCTATCATGGGTGCTACATAACTGCCTTCTTTGTCCATTGATATCTGGCTGCCGTATGTCTGCTTGTTGCCGTGCCTCAATGCGACCCGGTCTTCCAGCAGGGCCAGGGAAGAAAATCTTGCGTCGCCCCGTTTCGCCGCTTCGCGCATCAAAGGCAGGTATTTGTCCTGAGTCTTAATACCGGCATGCTGTATCACCAGGAACACAGCCGTGGAGCCGCTTTCTCCGGCCACATCAGGCCCGGGCCAGCCGCGTTTTTCCAATATGTCTATAACCTCAACTTCGTTCACCGAGTCGTGATATGCTATTTTTTTCCATAGTTCCTTTTCTTCCGCGGAACCTTTGCCGTATTTTTCTTGTACGGTGTCAATTTGTTTGCGGTATTTCTGGTCATTTTCCAGAATAGTTTTCAATTGTGCAGCCAGAGCTTTATCCAACTTTGTTTCCGACTTTTCTTTGTTGTCTTTTACCTGATTGCAAACTGCTGTCCAGCGCGGGTCGGTCCGTAGGCCTTCCAGGTCGCTGTCGGCAATCAAATGGTTGTAGTTCGTATAGCCCTCGTCATTGGCCGCGCGCTGCAAGTGGTAAAAAGCAGAATCCCTATTGCCCGCAAGCGCCCAGGAGCAGGCTGCGTTATACCTGTCCTCTGCTTTCGCCTTGCCGCCGTTTGCAGCAAATGCCCTGTCCAGGGTTTGTGCCGACTCGCGATATTGTTTGGCATAATATAGCTCAATGCCTTTTGCACATAGCTTATTGTAGTCGGCGCTTTGTGCTTGCGAGAACGTGCTAAAAAGAATGGTCGCAGGCAATAGAAGGCGATGTATCATACGCGGAACGTTTTTTCAAGTTACGGAAAATCTATTTCTAAGTGTGGGGGCGTGGTAGCTAATTAGCTGTCTTTATACTCCTTTCCACCTCCGCCTCAGGGAGAAAACTGCTACATTTGAGTAGTTCGCTGACCAGGCAAGATCATGGAACAGGAGATCCACCCCAAACTATATCTGTATCGTCGTATTGTCCAGGCCAAGCTGTTTATTGACCGGCATTATGCTGAGCACATTGACCTGTCGCAGATAGCCGATGAGGCATTCTTCTCTAAATTTCACTTCATCAGGCTTTTCAGACAGGCTTATGGCAAGACCCCGCACCACTACCTTACGCAGGTGAGGATAGACAATGCAAAGTTGCTACTGGTAAAGGGCTATGCGGTGGCGGATGCGTGCTTCCAGGTAGGGTTTGATAGTACCACATCATTCACCACCTTGTTTAAGAGACATACCGGGCTGTCTCCATCCGCATACCAGGCGCGGGAGTTGCAGAGGTTGGCACTATTCAAGGCAAATCCACTACGTGCTGTTCCCAACTGCTTTGCTGAAACACACGGGTGGAAAAATAGCAATATCCGATAGGTGAAAGTGACGCAATACCGGCACCTTTGACAAAAAGGAAGCAGTATGATCTCAAAAGTCACACACATGTGCGTATATGTCCTGGACCAGGATAGCGCCTACGAATTTTATGTAAACAAGCTGGGTTTTAAGGTGCACACTGATGTGCCTATGGGGCCGGGAGCCCGTTGGCTGACAGTGACGCCCCCGGAGCAGCCCGAGCTGGAGATAACGCTATTCCCGATAAAGGAGGGTAATGTGTTTGATGCGGATACTGCCAAGACAATGGTGGAGCTGGTGAAGAAGGGGACATTTGGCGCCGCGGTATTTACCTGCCAGGACCTGATGGCGACCTATGAAGAGTTGAAGTCGAAGGGTGTTATTTTTAAGAAGGCACCTACCAAAGAGTTTTACGGATATGAAGCATTGTTTACCGACGACTCGGGCAACTGGTTTTCCCTGTCACAAATGAACACGGAGAAATGAAAACAGTATTTGACGCAGCAACCCGGCTCGAATTGGTAGACCGGTTAGGCAAATTGGGTGTATATGACAGAGCGTTGTGGGGCAAGATGAACGCCTCACAAATGCTGATGCACTGCAGGCTATGGGAGGAAATGATACATGAGAACAAGCGATACAAACGCATCTTCATAGGGCGCATAATAGGTTCCATGGTTTTGAAACAGGTATTGAACGGGCCGGTGCTCAGCCAGAATACCCCCACCATTCAGGAAATGGTCATCACAGGCACAGATATTGACTTTGAAAACGAACGGAGAAAACTAGCAGAGTTGCTGGCGAGCTACACCACCTACGCTGTGCCCGACAACACATTTGTCCATCCTTTTTTCGGTACTATGACTAAAGGACAGATAGGGGTGCTCGCCTATATGCACCTGGACCATCATCTGCGCCAGTTTGGTGTGTAACTGAGTCCTGGCCTATGCGGTGCGGTTTCTACCTTTTCAAATTTGGGAGGGCATTGGGGACATTCGTATATTTATTTCTTTTACCCTAAAAAGAACCTCGCCTTATGGAGCCTATACAAACCTCTGAAAACCCGGACGATCAGAATAGGGAATTAAATACCGAAGCAAAGCGCGAGGAACCCAATGAGGCTACGTACGTGCCTAACAAAACAGGCTGGGTCATATTTGGGACACTGCTTAGTTTGGCACTCACCGTGTTCATTACCGTAAGCCTTACCGAGCAATACGGTTTTGCATTGTACCTGGGAGTACCGGTAAGTGTTGGTTTCATGATTGGCTTCTTGAGTAAAGTGCGCTCACGCATGTTGAGGGTACTCTTGAGAATTATTCTTGCCACGATCTTCTTGTGTGCTGTATTGTTCATAATGGGGGTAGAGGGAGTAATTTGCCTTATCATGATCGTCGGCCCTCTGTTTGTAATGATCATGGTTGGTTTTGCGCTGGGGAGGGCTTTACGTATAGCGGTGGCCAGGAATAGAAACTACATCATCATCTTCTTTGTCATTAACCCGGCATGCATAGCAGTAGACACACAACTGGAACCTGTGTTTCACACTATACAAACATCAATGACCGTAAATGCTCCAAGGGAAGCAACGTGGCAGGTGCTTACACATAGGGTAAGTTTTGGCAAGGAGCAGAGTTTCTTTTTCAAGAACGGGGTTAATTATCCGTTAGATATGGAACTGGTGACAAAGAACGATAGCAGCTTTCTGCGCTGCAACCTCAGAAATGGAAGTACTGATCTGTATATAACCAAGCTAGACACCGGCCAGGTGCTGCGATTTACATCACTGAGCCCGGTAGTGCCTATGAAAGAACTTACGTTGTATGATAGCATAAACACACCACACACCAACAGTGAGTATTTCAAACACCTATATGGGCAGATAGAGATTCAAGAAATTGACGGTGGGGCTGTGAGGCTTGTAGCGACTTCGAATTTTTCTTACAAGCTGGCACCCGCTTTTTACTGGAACTGGTGGGGCGACTACCTGGTAAGGACCATGCACAGGCATGTGCTGCATGCCATAAAGGAGCAAAGTGAACTGGAGCAGAAAGCGCAGATGTAAAATTGTGAACAATTGAAGCAGGATATCTACGATCGTCATTTCGCACAGGATATTTTCAGTCGCCTGAGCGGGACATACGATACGGTGAATAGAATATCGTCGTTTGGGTATTCAACTAAGTGGCGACGTCAATTGCTTCAACAGTTGCCGATAGGGTTAGAGCCCAAAAGAACGCTGGATCTTTTCTCGGGCATAGGTGAAACGTGGCATCATATAAAGGATAGGTTTCCCGGAACAGAGATCACAGCAATAGACTTTTCGCCCGGAATGGTGCTGCAGGCAAACAAGATGAATTTGCTACATTTTAATGGTGATGTGAAGGTGCTGAAAGGCGATGTGCTGAAGGCAGAACTACCCAACGGGTATTTTGACCTTGTGGTGTGTGCATTCGGACTAAAGTCGCTGGCTCCTGACCAGCTGGCGCACATAGCAAAGCTTACTGAGCGGGTGTTGGCACCGGGAGGGCGCTTTGCCTTCATTGAGACTTCTATGCCACCCGGGCGGCTAGTGCGGATGCTTTTCTCGTTTCACATCCGGTATGTAGTGCCGGCGTTCGGCTTCATTTTCGGGCACGCGGAGGAGTTTCGCATGTTGTGGCGATACACGAGCGCGTATAGGAACTCACAGCATGCAGTAGACGCGTTCAGCCAGGAAGGACTCGAAGTTTTCAGCGATAGTTACTTCTACGGTTGCGCCACCGGGTTTCATGGGGAAAAGCGCAGGTAAGTGTATAGAGCATTATGGGTGACCATTGGCTTAGAAATGGTTAGTTATGAACTAGATTCGCGTCTGCTGTCCGTTTGTATTTGACGAATTTTGTGTGATGTGTGGTCCTCCTAACATATTCATTGTACTCCTGATTTTACTGGCCGGAGTAGCAAATGTGTACTTGCTTTGGCTGTGGATAAAGCGGTTTGTAAGAGAGATGAAGTTGGTTTACACGCAGGGATGGGGAGCGGCTAACTTCACTTTCCTCCTGATTTCATTCGCTTTCCTTCTCAGCGGTCTTCTAATTGCGCTCTCCGAATGTTAGTAGGTTATTGTCGGGATCGAGCATCGAAAACTCCTTTTGCCCCCATGGTTTGGCCTGCAGGTGACCTGCGGGGTGAATGCTACAATTGTTATCAAGCATACTCTGGTAAAGGGTATCGATAGCAGTTGTGCGAATGTAGACTTGCCCGTAGTTTTCTTTTGGATCCAGCCCTTCGAACCTGAAGAAGTGTATTTCTACGTTTTCCTTTTGAAGTATCAGGTAATCGGCAAAATCGGCACTGCCAATGTCTGTAAAGCCCAATTGAGTAACGTAGAAATTCAGGGTTGCAGCCTTGTTTCTCATTGGTAGTTTGGGGATAATCGTTGTTAGCATAAGTAGATGTTTATTTGATAGAATGAAACGACAGCCATTTGCATGTTTTGCAAAAGTGGGAATAGATGTTCGAAAAACCACTTGATCGAAATCAGGAAATCAGTAGTTAGCCCGTACTCTGCTAAGAGTTTCGGGTGCGATCTTGAGAAAGGACGCAATCATCTTTATTGGGAATACTTTTACCAGATCCGGTTTTTCCTTTTTGATGTAGTCGTATTTTTCTGTTGGTGTAAGTGAGTTGTCAAAAATGAATGTTCTGTTCTTAGATTGATTGAAAAGTCTTCCAAACTGCAGAAAGGACTGTGAAGCCGCACAAAGCCCGTGAAAACTCTCTAAACTTATTTCGGCTACTTCTGACTTTGAAAAGGCTTTGATCGATGTTTGAGAAGGTAGTTGAGCTATAAGGCTTTCCTGGTTAAACATCCACTCATTTTCTGTGTGCAGGTCAATGATGACTTCCCCCGTATCCTGCGTTCGATATTGGAAGAACGAACCGGAAATGACAAAGTAGAAGCTCTTGCAAACCTCGCCTTCTTTTAGGAGAACTTCATTTTTGGTGAATTGTCTTAGAACCGCTTTCGAGTTGAAGAGAGAAATCTCGTTGCCAGTGAAGTGGCCTATTGTGCTAAGTATCTCCTTGCCGAGTTGCATAATTTCAATGCGCCAAACCTAAGGAAAAATCAGGTGATCTGCCGGACGTAGACGAGAGCATTACCGCCTCGCATATTCTTCGTAAGCGATACGTGATATTTCTGCTATAATGTGTTCTCCCCTTTCTACTCCGCCGGGATAGTCTGAGTCAAAAACGACAATGGCGTAGGGGGCATTCGGCAGCATCACTATGCCTACATCATTTGTGGCAGCTTTTATACCCTTTTTGTTGGTGCCCGATGTGCCTGTTTTGTGTGCTACAATGATGCCGGGTGGTAGCATGCCTTTTAGCCGTGCATCGGAATTAGTGCTGGCTACCATGGCCTTCATCAGGAATGCTTTTGACGAGGCAGAAAGTGATTTGCCGTCGTAGAGCATTCTGAGTAACTGTAGCATGGCAGACGGCCTGCACCAATTGCTGTACTGTACTTTCCAGCTTTTGTGCATCTGTGCCTCTGTTGCCACTATCGAAATGTCTGTTACTCCCAGGCTGTGTATATAGTCATTCACGGCTGTGCAGCCGCCGGCTATCTTGAAGAGCTTGTCGCATCCGTTGTTGTCGCTCTTTGATATGGTGTAGATGAGTAACTGGGATAGCGTCATGTCCACATCCTGATCTGGGAAGTCGTCTACAATTGGGCTCCATGTTTTTTGATCCAGTTCCTTGCGCGTTATATGTATCATCTGGGTTAGCGACAACTTGCCGTCGTCTACCAGGTGCAGAATCATCATTGCCAGCGGAAACTTGTAGGTACTCTGCATGGGGTAGCGGACGTCATTATTAATTACCAGGCTGTCGGCTGTGTTAAGACTTAGTATGCCGACTCCTATTTTTCCCCGGGAGGTGTCTATGACAGTGTTGATCTTTTGCTGCAGGGTGCTTTGCGCATAGGAGGTATTGCATAGTGCAGGGAAGAGGAGGCAAAGCAGAGATATTACGATTGCACGGTGCATGCGACGGTTTTGATAAATGTAGGAAGATAATGTCAGCCGGTTTGGTGGAAGTTTCCATGCATTTGCGTAAAAGGGGAGAATTGGCTTTTATAGTGCTGTCTATACATTCGACACGTTGTCAGATAATTATGAAATCCGGCTCAGCGTTCATTTTTATTTTATTTGCCGGCCGAGGGAAATGGTCGATATTTGAGATGGATCAGAATCTTGCCAATCTCGGTACACTAATGGGAGTAGAAACACAAATTGCTGAGTACATCAACAGTCAGCCCGAAAAGAAACGTGCCGAAATGCAGCAACTACATGAGCGCATAATGGCTTTAAAGCCTGGATGCAAGATGTGGTTTGAAGATGGCCGAAATGCAGAAGGTAAGGTTGTGAGCAATCCGAATATCGGTTATGGGGCTTACACGATCAACTACGCCAATGGTACGAACCGTGATTTCTTTCGCATTGGCCTGAGTGCGAACACTACAGGCTTGTCTGTTTACGTTTTGGGGCTTGAAGATAAAGCCTATCTCTCCAAGACCTATGGCAATCGCCTGGGGAAGGCAAGTGTCACCGGCTACTGCATCAAGTTCAAATCGCTAAAGGATGTTGATACGGCGGTATTGGAGGAGGCGATTGCGTATGGGTTTAGCCAGAAATAGAATTTCACCCTGATACCGGAAAGGTAAGCGGACACAAAACAAAAAAGCTCCACATTTCTGTGAAGCTTTTGTCCCGACAGTCGTTGGGAGGACTCGAACCTGTCCCCACAGCTGTGGGGACCGTGACAGAACGGCATTCTAACCGACTGAACTACCTAATCTGGGTGATAATGTTCTTGGGGGAGTTGATAAGACTTATCAGTTGATCATGGCTATATTTCTTCAGTGCTTTTTCGCGAATGAGTGCGTCGCGTTTGGTGGGTAATTCTTCAACGTGTACCAGTTTCCACGGCGTTTTGGTAGAAGTATAAGAGCTTTCGCCTCGGTTATGTTGCGCCAATCTTTCAGAAGGATTCTCTGAGAATCCCTTGTAGAAACTATTGTCTTTCTCGCTTTGGATGACGTAAACGTAAAATGCCATAAAACAAAAAACCCTGCATTCATGCAAGGTTTTTAGCGGACTGGACGGGACTCGAACCCGCGACCTCCGCCGTGACAGGGCGGCATTCTAACCGACTGAACTACCAATCCAAAGAGTTCATGGGTAATCAAATATATTTTTAAGAACTAACTAATTTTTCGAACCCGTCCCAACCTTCGGTCGGGATGACAGGGCGGCATTCTAACCGACTGAACTACCAATCCTTTTCAGTTGGGAGTGCAAATGTAGCGACATTTTTCTGAAATCTCCAAACGTCAGAATATATCATCATGATATATTTTTCTTTGTTTTTTGTTTACGCCGTTGGAATCAGCTGCATTATCACAATATATCTATGAATAAAATACGGCTATTAGCAGTCCATGCATTTGTGTACTTTTGTTTCCCTCCTAAATTTTTTGTGTTGTGAAGTTAAAGTCGCTGGAAATAAAAGGGTTCAAGTCGTTTGCTGATAAGACCCACATCATACTGGACAATCCTATCACAGGGGTTGTAGGGCCAAACGGTTGTGGCAAGTCGAATATAGTAGACGCCATCCGTTGGGTGATAGGAGAGCACAAGATAAAGGCGCTGCGCTCAGATAACCTTGAAGATCTCATCTTCAATGGCTCACGCACGCGTAGTGCATCGGGCATGGCAGAGGTATCGCTGACATTTGAGAATACGCGCAACCTTCTGCCTACTGAGTTTACAACCGTTACCATCACGCGTAAGTTTTATAAGAATGGTGAAAGTGAGTATCGCCTCAACGATGTGACCTGCCGCCTCAAAGACATTCACAACCTGTTTCTTGATACAGGTGTAAGTAATGACTCCTATGCCATCATTGAGCTGGGCATGGTGGATGATATTATTAAGGACAAGGAGGGAAGCCGTCGCCGCATGCTGGAGCAGGCTGCGGGCATATCTATATATAAGACTAGAAAAAAGGAAGCCAAGCAAAAGCTGGACGCAACGGAGCAAGACATATCCCGAATAGAGGACCTGCTGTTTGAGATAGGTAATAACCTGCGCACACTGGAAAGCCAGGCAAAGAAGGCGGAGCGCTACTTCCAGGTAAAAGGTGAGTATAAAGAAGTGAGTGTGGAGCTGGCTAAGGCCAGCTTGGAGCACTTCAATGAGCAATACAAGACCCTGAACGAGCAGAATGATGCTGAGACCGATCGCCGTACGCAGCTAGAGGCGCAGGTGGCGACTGAAGAGGCGGGGCTGGAGCAGCAGAAAGTGAAACTGATAGAGAAGGAACAGGAACTGAATGGGTTGCAGAAGCGTTTCAACGACCTTGTGAACCGCGTGCGCCAATTAGAGAGCGATAAAAAACTTGCAGCCCAAAAGCTGGAACATCTTCAAGAGCGTGAGAAGAATCTACGTGACTTCCTCGCAGGCGCTGGTGGCCAATCGAAGAAGCTGGAAGAATCTATAGCATTTTCTCAGCAGCAGATCGCTGACGAAACTGCAGCTCTGGAAAAGGTGAAAGGTGAGCTGGATTCGCTGCGTGCAGCTGTGGACGAGAAACGCGAGGCATTTGACGAGAAGAAACGTGCACTGGAGCAAATGCGTGCTGACTATCAGCAGCGCCAGCGCGGACAATTTGAGGCGGAGAAAAAAGTGGCTGTTGCAGATACCTCGGTAATGAACCTGCAGCGTGGGTTGCACCAGGTGCAGGCCGAGATGGCGCAACGTACGTCGCAGATAGGGCAGCTACGCACAGAAAAAGAAGATACAGAAGATAAACTGCGTCACCGCCAGGATGAACTTCAAGACCTTGTAGATAAGCACGAAGAGATTAAGGCGAAAATACTTGCCAGCCAGGAGCAGATGGAAAGTCTGCGGGCGAAACTGGTGGAAGAAAACCGGAAGCTGGACAGCCGTCGCAATGAGCATGACCTGCTGAAGTCGCTGGTGGAGAGCCTGGAAGGCTACCCGGACAGTATCAAGTTCCTGAAGAAAAACAAGGACTGGGATAACAGTGCTCCATTGCTAAGTGATGTGTTCGTGGTGAAGAACGAATACCGCACGGCACTGGAAAACGTGCTGGATAACTACCTGAATTATTATATCGTGGCAAATCCGCAGGAGGCAGCGAAGGCTGTGCATCTGCTGGATAGTAATAAGAAAGGCAAGGCCAACTTCTTCATCCTGGATCACATAGATAAAGCTGACTCAATTGCAGCAGAGGCGCCGTCCGGTGCTATACCTGCGCTGGACCTGGTGACGGTGGACGAGCAATACATGGGGCTGGCCAGGCGCTTGCTGGGCCATGTGTTCGTGACTGACGAGAGCGCAGACATGTCTGGCGTGGAGCTGAAGAACGGGAATGTGCTGGTGAGCAAGAATGGTAAGATGGTACGCGGCCGCTACACATTGGGTGGTGGCTCGGTAGGTTTGTTTGAAGGCAATAAGATAGGCCGTGCGAAGAACCTGGAGCGCCTGGCAAAGGAGATAGAAGAGCTGGCAGCGACCACCGCAGAATTGAAGCAGCTGGTTAGCGACACGCAGACGCAGATAACCGGCTATAACCAGGAACTGAATGACAAGGCGATAGAACAGGCGCGCCGCGATGTGAACACATTGCAAAACCATACGGTGAACCTGGGACACAGGATAGAGAACTTTGAACATCTGAACCAGAATGGCGAAAAGCGTGTGGCTGAGCTGCAGGAGCAACTGGACGAGACCCACGAGAGCATTCAGGATACACGCGATGCACTTGAAGATATCACTGCAGAATTGCAGGGCCTGCAAGGCACTATTCGCGCCGCAGAGGAGGAATTTCGTGCAGTGGAAGCAGCCTTCAACGAGGTGACGCAGCAGTATAACAACCACAACCTGAACGTAGCCCGCCAGCAGAGCAAGCTGGACAGCCTGAAGCAGGAGTTGCAGTTTCGCACCAACCAGTTGAATGACCTCACCAACCAGATAGCGAGTAATACGGAGCAACTGGGACTGGTAGCTACGCAGCTGGAAGAAACGGGCAAGACGCTAAACAGTGGCGATAATGAGCTATACGAACTTCTCTCGAAAAAGGAAAGCGAAGAGCGCGACCTTAATGAAAAAGATAGAGCCTACTACGAAATGCGAAATAATATTACGGCACAGGAAAGTGAGCTGAACCGTAAGCGCAGAGAGAAGGAGCAAGCAGATACCCTGCTGAACAGCATTAAGGAAAAGCTGGGCAACATGAAATTGCAGGTGGCCGGTATGAGCGAACGCCTTGCTATTGAGTTTAAAGTGAAGCTGGATGATATACTGGAAGAGCCGCGAACGGGAACATCATCGATAGAAGAGCTGACTGCCGAGGCGGAGCGTATGAAGAAGCGCCTAGACAACATGGGCGAGGTGAACCCGACTGCGATAGAGGCATATACCGAAATGAAGGCTCGTAATGACTTTATAGTGGAACAGAAGAATGACCTTGTCACCGCCAAGGAGTCTCTGTTGGCAACTATTGAAGAGGTGGAGAATACTGCGAATACCAAATTCCGAGAGACGTTTGATATGGTGCGAGAGAACTTTGTACAGGTATTTAAGGCGCTTTTCACCGCAGAGGACAATTGCGACCTGCGTCTAACAGACCCGGATAACGTGGCCGACAGCAACATAGAGATATATGCGCAGCCAAAGGGCAAGAAGCCGAGCACGCTCACTCAGCTATCGGGTGGGGAAAAGACGCTTACTTCTACAGCATTCCTGTTTGCGATATACCTCATCAAGCCGGCTCCATTCTGTATCCTGGATGAGGTGGATGCGCCGCTGGATGATGCTAACGTAGGTAAGTTTACGCAGATGATCCGGAAGTTCTCAGATAACTCGCAGTTCATCATCGTTACGCACAACAAGCAAACGATGGCTGCTGTAGACGTGATATATGGTGTTACCATGCAGGAGCCAGGCGTGAGTAAGCTGGTGCCTGTAGACTTCAGGAGCCTTAATTAAGTTTGTGACAGATTGAAAAATGTGCAGATGTTTCTGCTTGCCCCTGTTAATTAGTATTTTTGGCCGCTGCACCTAGTGGTGAAGCTTCTTTTACGTCCAAGAGCAAATTTGTGGGGTTAGATATCGCTTTCCTGGTCCTTTATATTGCACTTTCAGCAGTTGTTGATGGTGCTACCCTGAGCGTTGTGTTGATCGTCCACTGCTTTTTTCGTGTTGCGGCAGATATGCGCAGTAAGAAACGCGGTGTGAATATGACCACTGTGTTTTCAGCAGGTATTGCGCTTATTACTTTTGCCAACCTTAACTTCATCAACAAGGTTAATAGTAACGGCATTAAGGAATATTATATCTACTCCTACATCGTACGCGACCGAATCCTGGAAGGGTCTACATTGTGGGCAGTAGGCAACACCTTCATTTTCCTGGGTATGGACTTGTCCCGGAAATTCAGTTTCCCTCGAATTGACGTCGAGATTACTAATCCCAAGGTGCTTGATAATATTTTTCGGTTTGTAATGGGCTTCATTTTACTCAGCCTCAGTGGAACGATGATCAACTTTGGATTCATCACCGGTGGTTTTCAAAAGATCCTGGTTTTGCTGAACCTTATGGGCATTATGTTCTTTGCCCGTTTGTGGGCAGCTGAGAATTCGATAAAATACAGGAATTACGCCATTGCGCTAACCGTATTGCAAACCGTGGGTGCGCTACTTACATCGTATCTACGCTCAGAGCTGGTGACGCCTGCTCTTAGTCTTTTTGCTGGTTTCTTTATCGGTAAGGGAAGTATAAAGTACGTGTTTAGCTATCGCGTGGTGCCTTTGCTCGTGGTGATGGTCGTTTTCTCGGTATTGTTCAATACGCTATCTGCAAGTCGAAGTCACTTTATTAATGCATTTACCCAAGAGAAGGAGGCGGGCCCCGGCTATGTGGATCTTTCTGCGCAAGAGCGGCTGGAACAGCGGGGAGGCGCCCTGGAGAGGAGTTCAAACATTGCTCAGCTTTCCAATGTAATACGTCTTGTAGAAGACAATGGTTATTACAAAGGGCGGGCTTCGCTGCCACTTGCTTATGCGCTTATTCCCCGCGCTGTGTGGCCAGACAAACCAAGTATTGAACTAGGGGCGTGGTTCGCGCTTGAGATAGGAGCTGCTACTATTTCCTCTTATACCGGAAGGGCAAACAACTCTATTAACATGACCATTCCGGGGGAGCTATACCTTGACTTTGGTTGGCTGGGTGTATTGATCGGGTGCATTCTCTTTGGAGCTATAGTTGGTGGGTTCTGGAATGCCTCTCACTTCAATAGCTCTCCCTATAATATCACAGGAGTCCTTTGGGGCGGATATTTGATGCAGCTCGCCATTTTCGGGTTCGGATCAGACCTCCAATTGATGGTTTCGTTCTTTTCGACGTACATAACATTCTTTATTATCAAAAAAATCGCATCCTCCTATGAGGGTATTATCAGTAGGCCCGCTATGGCGAGGAAGTAATGCCGGTGGGCTCTTCCGTGCTCTGTCGCGTGCGGGCTGTCTTGTAGAAATACTGGACGAGTTCTATTATGTGAGCCTGAAGAGTACCAATAAGGTCACCAAAATTGCAGAACGGTTGCTGCGGCCGCGCCAGGAGCAGGAATTCAACCAGGCAATAAAGAGTACAGTTGAGGTCTTCAAACCAGATGTGCTTCTTGTTTACAAGGGGGTATTTGTTCAACCGGAAACGTTGAGTTTTGCACGTGCCAGGGGCTGCCGCCTCGCCCTCTTTTACCCCGATGTGAGTGTGACTGCCCATGGCGCTAATATACCGCGATGCATTCCCATGTACGATGTTGTGTTCACAACAAAGACATTTGGTATTACTGATATGCAGGCGAAGTATGGCGTGACAAATGCCCATTTCATTCCACATGGTTTTGATCCGGATATTCATCGTCCACTGCCTATTGGTGAAGAGGAACGAAAGATATTCGGTTGCGATGCCTCGTTTATCGGTACCTGGTCTGCGAAGAAGGAAGCGTTGCTAAGTGCGCTGAAGAATGCGATTCCCGGCCTGGAGCTAAAGATATGGGGAGACCAATGGTGGCGTGCCACTAATGATAGCATAAAGAGTTCGATACAGGGGCGCCCGGTTGTAGGCGATCTATATGCACTTGCCATACAATGCTCGTCAATAAACCTGGGTATTTTGTCTGAACAGGTGGTGGGGTCATCTTCCGGCGATCTTATTACTTCACGTACTTTTCATATACCCGCCGCATCAGGATTCATGCTTCACGAGCGAAACGTAGAGTCGGTGCAGTATTTTGTTGAAGGAAAAGAGGCTGCTTTCTTTGATGGCGCTGAAGAACTAATTGCGCAAACACGTAAATACCTCGACTCACCGGAAGAGAGGGACAGGGTGCGATCTGCAGGCTACGCGCGTGCAATAAAGGATCATTCTCTGGATAACCGCGCGCAGCAGATTCTTGCTGTTTTAAAACAAAACTAATGGAGCATTTTAAGAAGGTCATTTACGACAGCTATATAAGTAAGCATAACAAAAGCCTGTATGGCGAGATGTCGCTGGCACGTATTGACGCTTACTCGCCGGTACTTCAACATTATTATGGCAGGCATTTGCCGGCAAACAAGTCTGCAAGGATCCTTGATATTGGCTGTGGCGATGGCAATTTTGTTTACTTCATGCAGAAACGCGGTTACACCAATGCAATGGGCATAGATGTTTCGCAAGAGCAAATTGATAAGGGTACGCAGATGGGTATCTCAAATCTAAGGTGTGGGGATCTGATCAACTTTCTTTCTACCACAAACGAGACGTTCGATTTTGTTGTTGCGAAAGACGTTATTGAACACTTTACGCGCAATGAAGTGTTTGAGATACTTCCGCTCATTGCAAAAGTGCTGAAACCCGGAGGTGGGTTCCTGATGCAGGTGCCCAATGGACAGGGCTTTTTCCATACCAGTATATTTTATGGCGATTACACACATGAGATGGCATACACCGGTAGCTCAATCAGGCAGGTGATGCTCAACACAGGATTCAGCGACGTAAAGTGCTATCCCACCGGTCCTGTACCTATAGGTATAAAGGGCCTGGTGAGGTCTGTGCTGTGGAAATTCTTCGTATTTAGACTGAAGTTCTGGAAGATGATAGAAACAGGGAGTCCCGCAGGGATATTTACGCAAAACATCATCGGGGTCGCCGAAAAATAGTCGACTTACTTACTTGTTTCAGTGCTGGTTTTCTTCCAGTTGTGTCGTGAGTATTTATGAGCGTGAGTACCTACAAAGGTGTCGGGGCACAATTGTGAAAGGGACCTTTTTTCTACGCCTTCCGTTCCCTGGTGTATCCTTATGGCCTTCCACAAATCGTTGTAGCTTATGTGAGTACCATCCTGGAAATAACAGCGCATTCCGTTTTCAAATAGTCCGAATTTCATCCCCTGCCTCAGTCTGTTTACGATCTCATTATACTTTTGTTCCAGTTCCATTTAATTTACGATAACAACTTATTCACAAATATAGCCAGTGTTTTACGTAAATCAAATGTTTCTGATAGAATTTTTATAGCAATTTATTAAGAAATAAATATTTCTTTCACATGAATAAAGTACACATAACTCAGGCTAGTAACCCCTGCCTTCCTGTTTTTCCATGTACTTCATGAACGCACGATTTGCAACACGGTTACCGCCCGGAGTAGGGTAGTCGCCGGTAAAATACCAATCTCCGGGGTTGTGCGGACAGGCATCATGCAATCCCTCAATAGATTGGTAAATCACGTCCACTTCTGCGTGCACATCTTTATGGCGAAGCATAGTAGCAATTTTCTTACTCACCTGGTCTGGGGTAAAAGGAGCGTAGATAGCTTTTACAAAGTTTTCGCTATCAAGCGTGCCCTGCGCTTCGGCCGCTTTGCAGCGCCCATAAACGTCTGACAGGATCACTTCCTTACCTTCATCGATAAGCAGGTTTACGGCCGCCTGGAATGCTATGAAATCGCCCATGCGGCTCATATCTATGCCATAGCAGTCGGGATACCTTATCTGGGGAGCTGAAGAAACTATGACGATACGTTTTGGACCGAGGCGGTCCAGCATTTTTATGATACTCTCACGTAGTGTTGTGCCACGTACTATTGAGTCATCTATGACCACGAGGGTATCTACATCTCGTTCCACGGTGCCATAGGTAATGTCATAGACGTGCTGTACCATTTCGTTTCTGGATGCATCCTCGGTAATAAACGTGCGCATCTTCACGTCCTTGATGGCTATCTTCTCAATTCGTACACGGCGGTAAATGAGCTCTCTCATCTCTTCCTCCGTCATATCCGGGCGAGCCAGTATTCGCTGTATCTTGATATCCTTCAGGTAGTCTTCAAGGCCCTTTATAAGACCATAGAAGGCAATCTCGGCAGTATTGGGAATGAAGGAGACTATCGAGTGCTTAAGGTCATTGTCCAGGGCTTCGAGTACCCTGCCCGCAAGGTTGCGGCCGAGCGCCATACGCTCGCGATATATGTCGGGATCGCTGCCCCGGCTAAAGTAGATGCGTTCGAAGCTACATGCTTTCAGTTCGCGTGGAGGCAGGATCTCAGCATTCTTCACTTCGCCCTTTGCGCTTACTATTATTGCATGTCCGGGTTCCAGTTTTTTGATGTCTGCCTGCACAACGTTGAATGCGGTCATGATGGCTGCCCGTTCAGATGCGGCAACCACTACCTCATCACTATGGTAGTAGTAGCAAGGCCTTATGCCGTTGGCATCGCGCATTACAAAGCTGTCGCCGTTGCCCACCAGTCCGCAGAATACGTAGCCGCCGTCGAAATGTGTTGTTGCCTGCTTCAGCACGCCCTCCAGGTTCAGTGATTCCGGGTTTGCATCGTCGGCCATACACAAGTAGTAGTGTATGGTTTCTATCATGGCACCGAGGTCGCTTTCCCGCACGGTGTTGTTGGGGTGTTGCCCCAGGTTATTAAAGAGCTCGTCCGTATTTACAAGGTTGAAGTTGCCGGCCATTGTAAGGCTGCGGGTGGGGTTGATGTGCGGCTTCACAAATGGGTGGCAGAACTCTACATTATTCTTGCCCTGTGTGCCGTAACGAAGGTGCCCCATCAGCACCTCGCCCATAAAGCGCATGTAGCCCTTCATCAGCCCCGGATGTTTGGAAATATCGGGGTACATTTTCTCCAGGTCGCCCACCTCCTGGCTAATGTTCTGGAAAATCTGGGCGATTGCTTGTGCGCCGCTCACACGTAACCGGTGCATGAACTGGTGTCCCGGCTCGGTATTCAGTTTCACGGTAGCTATTCCCGCCCCGTCCTGGCCACGGTTGTGTTGCTTTTCCATGAGCAGGTACAGCTTATTAAGCCCAAAGAAGGCAGTACCATATTTCTGGTGGTAGTAAGAAAGTGGCTTTAGCAGCCTTATGTATGCGAGGCCACACTCGTGTTTTAATGCGTCGGACATGAGGCCGCAAAGATACATCTCCCGATTAAAAACATTTCCCTAAAACATTATGTGCAATAGGCAATCTTTATAGATATATATGAGGGAGCAGAATCTAAAATGAAAAAACCGCCTCCAAGGCGGTTTTTTCATTTTGCAGGTTAGAAGCACTGCTTATGCTTTTCGCTTTATGCTGCAGCCGATAGACTTCGTTTCTGCAGGTGTCACCGGTTTTCCTGCTATCATGGCGTCAATAGCATTGTTTATGTATACTTCTTTCGCCTCGCCGGGATTACCGGGATTATCATTCATGGCTCCCTTATATACAAGCTTGCCTTCTTTGTCAAAAAGGAAAATCTCCGGTGTGTGGTTAGCGCCGAATGCATCAGCCAGTTTAGACCCTGCATCTACCAGGTAGGGGAATTGATAGCCCTGTTTTTCTGCATATTCTTTCATAGCATCAAATGCATCATCGCCATCGCGCCTGGCCTCGTTTGAGTTTATTATCACTACTCCTACACTTTTGGACGAAGCGTAAGCGGCTGTTTGGCGTGTAGTGGACTGATTCTTGATCACGAAAGGGCAGGTGTTGCATGAAAACATCACGAGCAGACCATTTTTGCCCATTGCTTCATGATAGGCCATTCGTTTGCCAGAGCCAGCATTTTGCATTTGGTCTCCAATTTTTGGCATCTTATCGCCGGGTTGCAATGATTTTTCGCCGGCAATTGATAGCGAAGGCAGGGAGAGGCACAGCATAGCGGCCATAAATAGGTTCTTCATCTCTTTTTTTAGTAAAGTTAGGGGTACGTGGTATTACTTACGCTCGAGGCTTATTTGTTCGTCACCATCACGATAAGGAAGATAGGTGATGATGAACTGAAACATTTCATCTGTTGCCTTCATGCTTCCATTTTGGTCGGTGACCAGCCTTGGTGGGCTGAAAGGATTGTTCAGATTCTGTTTTGTGTTGTCATAGACGCCCTCGGCCACGATAGTGCTTCCTTTGGGCACCTTCACCATTTTCTTAAAGGTGTAGAAATACTGCCAGTTAAAGTCCCACCGGGGTATGGATATAAGTCTTATAGTGTCTCCACCGGGCGCAAGTGCATATCCTTTGAAACTTTGTCCCAGCAAATGCATATGTGGGTTCACGGTAAGGATGGAAATATCAAAAGGGACGGTATACCTGCTCCAGACGCGCTTCACCGCGTTTGGCTGAATCATCATGTCAGGTTCCACCTTTGAGACGCCAATGGTGCCCAGTTGAAACTCCTTTACCGGCCTGTCTGGTGGCACCGGGGAAAAGAAAATGTTGATGTAGGAGCTGTCAGTGACGGCCGCGCCATTATTGAAGCCATAATGAAGGTCATTGAGCAGGAATGCACCCTTGCGGGTGAGGCGGTAGCCACCAATCCCGTCGGGGTAGCGCTGGCCAAATACGCCGGGCAAATAATTGACTACGGACTTTTGCAACACCGGATAGGACCCATCATCGTTAGGCAACGAGAGTTTTTTGTAAGCCTCAAGCAGGGTTGCCGTATCTGCCGCCATGTCTACAATTCGCTCTCCTGCGAATACGTCGGCCTTCTTTCCTTCGGCATACTTTACCATGTCACCGTTTACGTGGTGCACTATGTTGTGATGACCCGGAATGAACTCCACGAGACTTGCGAACGTGTCTGAGGGTAGCTCGAAAGGCACTTTTACGAGCAGGAACTTATCGGGGCTTTCGCCTGCCAGTGTATATGGCTGAATGGCAATCCGCATATCGGGCGTGCCAATGTCGGAGCCCACAGGGTAGGCCGGCTCAAGAGGCAACTTATCTGCCGGGCCGCGAAGCATTCCGTCCTTTACCCATTTTTCAAGAAGAGCGATGTCGTGTTCTGACAATACGCGCTGACCCACGAATTCCGAGTAGTGTGGATCTGCCGGCCAGGGCGGCATAATTCGCTGACGTGTCACATAGGCATTGGCATCGCCATACTTATGTGCATCCTCATAAGACACCAGCGAAAAGTGAGCCGAGCCGCCCGGTCTGTGGCAGATAGTGCAATTGTTGTAAAGCACGGGCGCGACATGCTCTGTAAAGGTGACACGCGACGGCAAATCACCGCCATTGCCACATGAAGTTGCAAAAAATGACACTATTACAAATGCCTTCAGCATTTGCCTCATGGTGATGTGTTTTATTGACTGCATCATTTGCGCCGGCAATATACTTACTATACAGAACGTGTGGTATGACGGCTGTTTGTTACCGGGCCATTACCGCAGTGTTGCTGCCATATTTTCGGAAAATTATATGATAGTTAATTCAATTTTCGCCTGATGGCAACGCACTGGCTACGTTCTACATTGCATCATTGTCAAACATCAAAAACAAAATTTTATGGAAAACACAGTTGAATCAATTGAAGTTGCTGCACAGGAAGTTGCTCCCGTGTCTGACGAGCAAAGCGTAGAAACCATCAGCTTTGAAGAAGACACTAACGGGGAAGAAGTGGCCGAAGAAGAGCGCGAAGAAATGCCGGAAGACAGTGAAGAAGTGAATGAAGAAGAACTGTCGATAGAAGAAGACAGCGCTGAAGAAGCGCCTGAAGAAGAGTAAGCATATCAAACATCGGCAACGACAGGCGGCCTCGCGGTCGCCTGTTTGTTTTTCATGCGGCCAAAAAAGCTATTTTTGTTGCCCTGTGGTTGCCAGGCGAAGAGCGGCGACTGCGAAAAAATCACGACGATGTTTGACGAAATACTAAGGGTAGCCAACATGTATGAGCAAGGCATGGAGCGGGTGAAGCGGCGCCGGGACCAGTGGATAGACAAGTATGAGATGATACGCGACCACCTGAAAGCGATGGCTCAGTATCTTAACGAGAACGCGACTTATAAGCAGGGGTTTTTCGTAGATACCCTTCACGCCTTCAATGAAGATATTAAGGGGACAAGCGCCCGAATGCCATCCGTTACCTTCCGGTCAGGCTCGATGCCCATGCTTGTTACCTTCAGAAATGCAATGGGAGAGAAGAAGACCTACTCTGAAGAGGGCTTTAGTATTTCATTTAACCCCACTATCACCGGTGAAGTAGTGGTGCTGTTGCAACCGCATTATAGCGACCTTGATAAGGAAATGCCGCCACTCGTAAATCTTGCCGTATTCCCGGAACCTGCGGAGCTTAACGTACAGGTGGTAGACGAGATAATAGCGAAAGGGATGGAAGAGGCTTATTATACCAGCTTTACGGGTATGGGCGCAGAACAGGAACAAAACCAACAACCACAGCAAAGAACATTAATAGGATTCAGGAGACATGATACCACTGAAAAAATTTCATAGGCCACTGGTGGCAGCAGCTATATTATTCCTCGCAGCATGTGACAATAAGCCGGCTCCCCCACCTGCCGCAGAATCGTCTGCTGAGGCTAGTGGTGTACTTGTGCCGTCAATAATAAGCTACAACATTGTAAACACCTATCCGCACGACACAAAGGCATTTACCGAAGGACTTGAGTTTCATGATGGGATCCTTTATGAGAGTACCGGCCAATATGGTGAATCTGAGATGCGTACCGTGGACCTGGTGACAGGGAAAGTGCTGCACAATACAAAAATGGATAGCCGCTACTTTGGCGAAGGCATGACCGTGCTGAATGGAAAGGTTTACCAGCTTACCTACCGTGAAGGGAAAGGCTTTATATATGATGCCAAGACGCTGAAGCAGACCGGGGGCTTTACGTTTAATACTCCGGAGGGCTGGGGTATGACCAATAACGGCAGCCAGCTGATATTCAATGACGGTGGTAGTACCATTCATTTCATGGACCCATCTACATTTCAGATAGTAAAAGAGCTAAAGGTAACTGACGAGAGAGGTCCTGTAGGCCAGGTGAATGAAATGGAGTTGATAAAGGGCTATATCTATGCCAACCAATGGATGACCGACCTAATCCTGAAGATAGACACTGCCACAGGTAAAGTGGTGGCTCGTGCGGACCTTAGTCCATTGCGCCAACAGGCTGGTATTCCCGGATTTACCGGGCGCGAAGACGGGCCCGACGTACTGAACGGCATAGCCTATGATGAGGCAACCAACCGCATTTTCATTACCGGTAAAAACTGGCCTAAGTTATTTGAGGTGAAGTTGGATAATTAATCCTATCCCTTTCGCTTCATAGTATTTGTACAGCTTAAATTATCTGCCTAAGGTTGATAGTTCTGCCACTATATTTTTTCGCGCCTGTTCTTCATACCTTTCTCTGAAAGTGGCTGTCTTGTAGATATGCTCCATATTCAGGAAATGCTGCAAAGCCTGTGTTCTTCCTGCCGTGTATTCTGCGTCAGTATAAATCCTGTACTCCTTCCTTATGTTGTGGCTGTATTCAATGTATAGCGGCTGAGTGCCACCCAATATGGCAAGGTCTGCATCGGTAAAGAGGTTCGTGTCGGGATCGTCAGCGTATTGATGTTTTTTCGTTGCTACAATATGTTGGCAACAACGATCGATAATCATTGCCGGCACATTTAGTTTCCGCAAAATGGTTTGCGCCATTTCCGCACTTTGCTCTTCATTATCCTTTTTGGTCACGTCGTAAACAGCGTCATGGTAGAACGCAGCAAAAATGCAGGCGTCAGCAGACTCAATTTGATCGTGTACTGATTCCAGGACGGCGACGACGCCGGATATGTGGTTTAATGTATGGTAGTATCTACCCGGCTCAGAATAGTGTTGTACCAGTTCAGTCCATAGGGTATCTATTATAGCCTCATCGGTACAATATTTCGAGGTGGTGTTGTAGAAGTGCCCGCGGCAATAATTGTGTAGCATCTCAGCGCAAAATACACCAAACAAAAAAGGGCCGCGTAGAAACGCGGCCCATACGGATATAAAAAGATTCTGAAAAAGCTATTAATAAGCTGTAGACTCAGCAGACCAGTTTGTCCAGCCCTTAGTCCAGTCGTTAGAACCGTCGAATGCACCACGGTAAGTAGTAGTCTGGAGACCTGAAGGTACCGCAACCGCACCTGTAAGCGCAGGTGAGCCGGCACCGAGCAGGAAGTTAGGAACACCAGCGTCAGAAGATATTGCCGCAGAGTATTTGTTAGGATCAACCATCTTCACGTCAGCAGATGCAGTAAGAACAGTGTTTGTTGTGTTGTTCTTGAAAGTTTTCCAGTCGTTAGAGTCAACTGTTGATGCAGAAGTTGCTTTCCATGGAGTTGTGCAGCCAGCGATGATGTTACCTTCAAACTTAAGTGTGCCAGCCTGTACGTTTGCTATAGTCTTAGAACCCTTTGTGTCGTCGATATAAACACCTATTGGGAAACCAGTGATCACAGAGTTGTAAATGCTGATAGAAGAGTTACGACGGATCTGAGCACCATGCTGGTAGTTTGCGTTGATAGAAGTGCTGGTAGTGATAGGACCAACAACAGTCATGTTTGCAAACTTAGCCATTGTTTTAGGAGAGTTTGTAGAACCGTTTGCGTCGTTGTCAGACTCAAAACCGTTAGAACCAGACTGGTCGGCGATAGTTTTGTAGCGCTGGCTAACACAGAACTGAACGTTACCTGAGAAACCGTTGTCCGTATCCCAATCGTCATCCCATGCATAAGTTGCAACAAGGTGATCGCAGTTTACAGTACCGCCAAACCACTCATAAGCGTCATCGCCTGAACGGTAAACCTGTACGTAGCTGATAGTAGTACCAGAACCAACACCACCCATTGTAAGACCGTTGATCTCGTTATCAGGAGAGTAAGCAATACCTGCGAACTCGATACGAACATACTTCAGTGTACCTGAGTTGTCAGCAGCGTCAGAACCACCGTAGTAGATATAAGTTTTCTCGTCGCCGCCGCTTGTTGGAACAAGGCCGCCTTCGATCTTAGCTTCGCCGCCTGTAGCGTTTACAGGTGCTTTACCCAGGATGATGATACCACCCCAATCACCTTCGCGGCGAGCGTTAGCAGCCTGTGCAGAAGTGAATACTACTGGCTTGTCAGATGTGCCAACTGCGTCGATCTTGCCACCGCGAGTCACCACCAGTGTGCCCTTTGTGGCCTTGTCGCCCATGATGATAGTACCTGCAGGAATGTGCAGTGTAGCTCCGCTCTTTACATACACAAAACCTTTCAGCATGTACTTCTTAGTTGCATCCAGCGTCATGTCAGCAGAGATGTCGCCAGAAAGCGAAACTGTAGAGTCGGTAGTAGTTGTTCCGCCTCCGTTATTGTTCTTGTTATCGTCTTTCTTTTTGCAAGAAGATACGAAAGCTGCCAGGGCAAGCGTTGCGATAAATAGTTTTTTCATTTCTTGTTTTAATTTTCAGCAAAACTATTACCGCTGTATAAAGGCTATGTTACGGTCACATTAACTTAATGTTACCCTGTAAAAAGTGTCCCAACGCTGCCTCTGCTGCCTTCGGTCGAATGTGTATGTATATGGTGATGGTTAGGTGTCTATTGTGCCCGGCAAACGGCAAGAAGGATCATGCGTAAAAGGAAGCGGGCAGCCAATTGGCTGCCCGCGGAAACTAATTTCATTTCGTTTGTTTAGATCTTATACGTGTACATCAGCATACATGTTGTACCCGGACGGTACTTCTGAAGGATGTAGTCTTCCGCAGAATTGATGGTGTTGCTGAACGTAGGATTATCAAATTTCTTATTGCCATTCTGGTCGTAGTAGAAGACAAATGGTGCATTCAGGATGTCCTTAATGCTGAAGCGGAATTCGCTACGCTTGCTGAGCACATAGGTTGCCTGGAAGTCGAGCAGGTTCCTCGGGCGCTCATACACGTTTCCGAGCTGGTAGCCTGTAGAGCCGCCACCCTGGCCTACCAGGTAGATACGCTCCCCGATCCTGTTGTAAAGCGCTGTAAAGCTCAGTTTTCCATCTTCTGTAGCATAGCTGAGGCTTGTGTTTACCACATAGCTAGACTGACCTGTAAGTGGCCTGTCTACAGAACCTTTGCTTGTATCGTTCACGAGCGACTTGATGTAAGCTGCATTGATGTAGAAGCTCATATTCTTCATAAACGACTGTGGAGCTATGAAAGTAAGCGACTTCCTCATGTCCGCCTCAACACCTACGTTGTAGGCGCTGGGGAAGTTGTTTGGCTGCACCTCGAATGTGCTGATGCCTGAAGAGTATACGATGTTCTCGATGGTGTTCTTAAAGTGCTTGTAGAATACAGATCCCGATATTACCTCGCCATTGTTAGGGAATACCTCATAACGGAGATCAGCATTGTTGATCTGTGAACGAACCAGTTTTGGATTACCATTCACCAGCGCCGACAGTTCGTAGTCATAATATGCAAAAGGCGCAATTTCACGCATTTCAGGACGAGCTACAGTTTTGTAGTATGATGCCCTGAAGTTTGCTTTTTCAGTTACAGCGTAAGTGAAGTTAGCCGATGGAAGCACATCTAACCAGGTAGTATCTACCACCAGAGGTGTTCCGAACAGGCTTGAGTTAAGTTTCATGTGGAAATTCTCAACCCTTGCACCCCACACAAGGCGTATTCTTTCGCCAAACTTGTTGTCGGACATAGCGTAACCCGCAAAAGTTGTGGTCTTTGCTGTGTATTCGTCTGAACCCGATGTAATATCGTTAAGTGTATATACTCCCTTGTCGATAGAAGAATTGCCATACAGGTCTGCTATCGGCAATGAAGAGTTTGCGTAGTCTGCTGAATTAGGATTTGAAGGGTCAGTGTCCGGTACCATACCAATATAGCGTGCTGCAAAATTCCTGCTGCGTATCAATGCAAGACCACCTACCTTCAGCGTGTTGTTGTTCTTGCCAAGCTTGTATGGGAGCTGGTAGTTAACGCCGGCATTGTATATATTCTCATTCAGGTTTGAAAAGAGGCGGTTGTTTGATTTTCCGATCGTACCATTGTCTGCGAGCATTTTTGTACTATCACGGAAGTAGGTAACCTTTTTCTGATCAGGCTGGTTGTTGTTAATGTTGTTATAGGCCAATACCCAGCTCAGCTTGCTCTGTCCCTTTCCTACGTTCAGGTTTCCCTCTACAGAGCTTTTCAGGAGCGATTTCTGCTGAAGGTCATATGCGTAGTAGTTAATGTATTTAGAGCTCGACAGGTTATTGCCCTCCCTAAACAGGAAGTTGTCGTCAAAGTTGCGGTTATACAGGTTTTTCCAAACCAGCTTCACTTTTCCGGCGGTATAGCCATAGTTCAGCATGCCTCCAACGTTAGTAGAGTAGCGATAGCTGTTGTCCTTGTAGTCGAAGTTGTCGTAGTGGCGGATCACATCCCTAAGTACAGTCTCGTTGTGGCTGTAAGAGACAGCGCCTACAAAACCTGTATGGCGGCGATTATCTTTCAGGTCCCATGAGCGGCCCACTGAGCCCTGGAAAGCGATGCCCGGAAGACCTGAACGGTTAGTTATTGAGTAATCATTGTTTAGCGACTTCTCAGCAGCAATTGTTTCAGCCTTTGTCAGTTTGTTGTTCAGTATCTGGTCGGTAGTTGGGAAGTCAGATGGCAACTGCCTTGTGCCATTGTCGAAACCGAGCATGTCGGTAGGGCTCTTGTAGCCGGTTTTGAACGGCTGGAACGTGCTGGCTGTATTGTAGTTTGCACCGAGTGTGAAAGTTGCGAAGTTCTTTTCAGGAATCTCCTTCGTGTGCACCGATATAACACCACCGGCAAAGTCGCCAGGAAGGTCTGGTGTTGCAGCCTTTGTGATAACGATATTGTCGATAAGGTTTGCAGGGATGATATCGAAAGAGAATGCCTTCCTGTTTGGCTCAGTGCTCGGCAGGATAGCGTTATCCACGATAGCTGTGTTGTAACGGTCGCTGAGGCCACGTACAATTACGAACTTGTTGTCCTGGATAGTGGTGCCGCTTACACGCTTCAACACCTCGCCTGTGCTACGGTCCGGAGAGCGCTTGATGATGTCTGCAGAAATGCCATCAGAGATGGTTGCAGCATTCTTTTGCTGAACGTAGATAGCGCTGATATTCTCTTTTTTCAGGGAAGACTTGATCGTTACTTCTGCAAGCTGGGTTGATTTTGCCTGCTCCAATATTACGTTTACTACAACGTCTTTTTTGTCTTCTACAGCAATATCGCTGATCTCTTTTGGCTGGTAGCCCACGTATTTCACCTCAATGGTGTGTGTGCCGGCATCAACCGACAGCTCGTAGTTACCGTCAATGTCGGTAACTGTACCATTTGCTGTTCCTTTCACGGTAACAACCGCACCAATGATCGTCTCATTGTTCTTACCGTCGGTAACTTTTCCTTTGATTTTTCCGCCGGCAAAAGCACTAAAAACTGAACACAATAACAAGCTTAGAATAGCTATACTTCGCATCGAATTAAATTTGGATGCAAAAGTCTATTATCAATATTATCTTATTGTTACGTCAAGTTTACGCTTGGGTTAAGTTAATATTCCGGAAACATTTAGTTAACACTCGAGCAGGGCGCAAACGACCTTCTGTGATGTGGAGTAATGCCATGTAAATCAATGCCTTGCAGGTGCTCTGAGGTGCCGTATCCTTTGTTGTTTTTCCACCCATAATGGGGGAATTCTTCATGCAATCGTAACATGTATTCGTCGCGATGTGTCTTTGCAAGGATACTCGCAGCAGCTATCGATGTAAATTTGGAATCGCCTTTTACTATGCACTGATGGCTGATGCCAAAATAAGCAGGAAAGATGTGACCATCGATAAGTAGGAGTTCAGGACGCGTGGCTAATTTATCTATTGCCGCATGCATGGCTTTGAATGATGCTTTCAGGATATTGAGCGTATCTATTTCTTCCGGAGTGCTCATACAAACAGCCCATGCTATAGCCTCCCGCTCTATTATTGGGCGCAGCATTTCCCGGTCGCTTTCCTTTACCTGCTTACTATCATTAAGACGCGGATGCTCAAAGCCTGCAGGAAGAATAACGGCAGCCGCAAAAACCGGACCTGCAAGGCACCCCCTGCCGGCCTCATCACAGCCTGCTTCTATCACGCCTATTGTGAAACTGTTTTTTAGCATGAACGCTACCTATAGAGCAAAGTAACCTAAAAGCGACATCAAGGCAAAATGAAACTCGCGGGCTTACTTCAGCTCCTCCTTTAAAAACCGGCCCGTATGGCTTTCCTTCACCTTTATTATTTCTTCCGGTGTGCCAGATGCTACCAGCCTGCCGCCGCCACTACCGCCTTCGGGGCCCATGTCTATAACATAGTCGGCCACCTTCACCACGTCCAGGTTGTGTTCTATCACCAGTACAGTATTACCCCTGTCTACCAGCCTGTTAAGCACGGCCAGCAGGTGGCGGATATCCTCGAAGTGAAGACCAGTTGTTGGCTCATCGAGGATATAGATCGTTTGCCCTGTGTCGCGCTTAGATAGCTCTGTGGCCAGCTTCACGCGTTGTGCTTCGCCGCCGCTAAGGGTTACAGCGCTCTGGCCAAGGGTTACATAACCAAGACCGACATCTTGCAGCGTCTTTATTCGCCTGTGGAGAAAGGCCACATTCACAAAGAACTCTACCGCCTCATCAACGGTCATGTTCAACACATCTGATATCGACTTGCCTTTGTAGCGTATCTCCAGCGTTTCGCGGTTATACCGGCGGCCATTGCACTTTTCGCACTGTACATATACGTCCGGCAGAAAGTTCATTTCTATGGTGCGCATGCCTCCGCCCTGGCACTCCTCGCAGCGGCCTCCCTTCACATTAAATGAGAAGCGGCCGGCATTGTAGCCCCGGATCTTTGCCTCCGGCACCTGTGCAAACAGTTGGCGTATCTCGTTGAAGAAACCACAATAGGTGGCGGGGTTGCTACGTGGTGTGCGGCCTATGGGGCTCTGGTCTATCTCTATCACCTTGTCTATATGCTCCAGCCCGGTCACCTTCTTATAGGGCATGGGCTGTTGCTTAAAAGTGGGGTAGCAGTGCTTAGCCAGTATGGGGTATAGTGTTTCGTTTATCAATGTGCTCTTGCCGCTACCGGATACGCCGCTTACGCATATGAAGGTGCCCAGGGGCAGCTTTATACTCACGTTTTTCAGGTTGTTGCCGTTGGCGCCATCCAGTACCAGCTTGTGCCCGTTACCTTTTCTTCTTTCGGCGGGCACTTCAATTGCCAGTGTGTGATTCAGGTAGCGCGCTGTGGTGGTCTTCTCCTTCAGCACATCTGCCGGGGTGCCGGCGCTCACGATACGCCCACCGTGGAAACCCGCTGCGGGCCCTATATCTATCAGGTGGTCAGATGCCAGCATAATGTCTTTGTCATGCTCCACTACCAGTACAGAGTTGCCGCTATCGCGCAGGCTCTTCAGTGCGTTTATCAGGCGCTGGTTGTCGCGCTGGTGCAGGCCAATGCTGGGCTCATCCAGTATATAGGTGATGCCGGTGAGCTGCGAGCCTATTTGCGTGGCCAGCCTAATGCGTTGGCTCTCACCGCCACTCAGCGTCCGGGTAGGACGGTCCAGCGTCAGGTAGTGCAGCCCCACATCCATCAGGAAGCGGAGCCGGTCACGTATCTCTTTCAGTATGTCCTTGGCAATGGTATTCTGTTTATTGCTCAGGCGCTTCTCTATTTCTGCAAACCAATCAACCAGCGCAGCCAGCGACTCATCAGAAAGCTCTGAAATGTTCTTACCATCTACCTTAAAGTACAGGCTTTCCTTTTTCAGCCGTGCGCCATTACATTCAGGGCAGGTATTCAGCTCCATAAAGCTTTCTGCCCAGGAGCGCACTCCCTCCGACGACGATTCGTGAAACCAGCGAAGCACCATGTTCACAATACCCTCATAGTTGTGTTGGGTCACTTTTTCGGCATAGTCGCCGCTACCATCATTGTCATAGGTCACTACGCCTTCCTCATTTCCATAGAGCAGCAGGTTTAGTTGCTTGTCGGGAATGCTTTTCACTGGTTTATCCAGTGGTATTTTGTTCTTCCTGGCCAGGGTTGTCGCCATCTGGAAAGACCATGTATCGCGCTCGCCGCCCAGGGGGGCTATGGCACCATCGCTTATGCTCTTGTCCTTGTCTGGCAGCACTGCGTCCATACTCACGCTATATACCTTGCCCAGTCCCTTGCACTTTGGGCAGGCGCCATAGGGCGAGTTGAAAGAAAAGGTATTAGGCGATGGTTCTTCGTAAGAAATGCCGGTGTCTATACACATCAGCTCGCGGCTATACTGGTGAATGGTGTCTTTTTCTACATCTGCCACAAACATCAGTCCTTTGCCCATTTGCAGACATTGCTGAATGCTTTGGCTCATGCGGGTTGCAGATTCCCCTTCGCTATGCACTGCCAGCCTGTCTACCACCAGTTCTATGTCGTGGATCTTGTAGCGGTCCAGTTGCATTTTTTCTTTCAGGTCCATTACCTCACCATCCACACGCACTTTCACATAACCTTGTTTGCGCAGTTGCTCAAAGAGCTCGCGGTAGTGGCCCTTTCGGCCACGCACCACGGGTGCCAGCAGCATTATCTTTCGCCCGGCAAAGTTTTCTTTGATGTGCGCCACTATTTCCTCCTCGCTGAACTTTACCATCAGCTTGCCCGTATTGTAGGAATAAGCGTCAGCGATGCGTGCAAATAACAGGCGCATAAAGTCATAGACCTCTGTAACAGTGCCTACGGTAGAGCGCGGGTTTCGGTTAGTGGTCTTTTGCTCAATGGATATGACGGGCGATAGTCCTGTGATCTTGTCTACATCCGGTCGGTCCAGGTCGCCTACAAACTGGCGGGCATAAGCCGCAAAGCTTTCCATATAGCGGCGCTGTCCCTCGGCAAAGATGGTATCAAACGCCAAGGACGATTTGCCACTGCCGCTGATGCCCGTTATCACCACCAGCTTATTCTTCGGGATGGTTACATCTATATTCTTCAGGTTGTGCACGCGCGCACCCTGCACCACTATATTGCCATGCTCTGTTACTGAACTCATCTTAGCCGCAAATTACAGGAAATAGGAAAGCCGATACTAATAGTATTATAGGCGCTTACATAAACGCAAAAAAGAAGCCATGTGTGCACACAGCTTCCTTTTCGTAAGTGTTTATAACTGCAACTTCCCATGCCATGGACATAGGTAGCGCAAACAGGGAAAGAGTAGATTACTTCTTCCTGTAGTAGATCTGGTCGTCGTTAAACTCGCTTAGCGACTGCAGGGCAGGGTTTGCCATACGCTCGTATATGCGCGATATTTCGATCTGCTCCTTGTTCTCATGCACTTCCTCCAGGTTGTCGCCATGCACGGTAAACTCGTCCAGCTTCCTGTGCAGTTCTTCCTTCATGGTCACACCTATCTGGTTTGCCCTGCGCGATACCACTGTGATAGATTCGTACAGGTTGCCTGTCTTCTCCTTCATAGCTATCACGTCGCGTGTTTCTACCAGCGGATTTACCGATGTCAGCGATTTTTTACTTGTGCTCATTACGTAGCTTTTTTATGTTAACGTCTATTTCTGCGTATAGTTTTTCAGCCTCAGGCATGTATGTCGAGGCGGGGTATCCGTCTTTCAGTTCGCGGTAAGCTTCCAGCGCGCTGGCATAGCGCTCTTCCTGCTTGCTTTCCACGCTCTGCTTTGCATACTTGTAGTATGACTTCATGATCATGAACAAGTACTCATCCGTGTGCGTAGACTCGGGGTACTTCTTCATAATGCTGCGATAGGTAGTTGGCGCGGCATTGTAGCTGCGCAGGTAAGCACCTATGTTGAAGTAGAGTTTGGCAGCATCAGCCTGCTTCTGTTCCAGCTTTCCGCGGCTTTCGTCAATGATCTTATTGGCCTCATCAATGCGCTTTGAGTCCGGGTGCTTTGATGCAAAGTTGTGCATGGCTTCGAGTGCCTTTTGCGTATTGGTCTGGTCCAGGCCCGGTTTGGGAGCGTATTTGTACAGGCAGAAAGCGCTCATGTACTCACACTCTTCGGCATCCTTGCTGGTTGGGAAGTATTCACTGAAGTTCTTGAAATAGTAAGATGCCTCAATATAGTCCTTCAGGTGGTAGTAGGTATAGGCATAGCGGTACATGAGCGACTCATAGTTGCGCGTGCTCTTCATTATCGGCATCAGCTCCGCATACAGTGTGTTTGCGTGATGGTAGTCCTTCTTATCGTAGTACTCATTGGCTTTGGTGAGCTTATAGTTTACGTCGCTACTGCGGCGTATATGCTCAAAGCCCTTACACGAAAAGAGCACCATCGTGATGGCTAACAAATAAAATAATTTTATAAACCGAAAGTGCATACCGGGTCGCAAATATATGATATATAGGTGGGTTGGCCTACTATCTGTGTTTTGAGGGGGTGGTAAATGTTTCTTAAAAGGGGGTGCGACACATTCGAAATTAATCAATAAATTGTGAGCAAAATCTCAAAATACTATGGCAAACGTATTTGAAGAATTGCTACACGAGAAAACAAAAGGCACTCCCAGCGATATTTTGGCGGCTCAATGGAATTATGATAAAAGAATAATTCCGTCGGCATTGCAGTTGGTTTCAAATCTTTTTCCACATTATAGCCTCCATGACGAATCGCATTCCTTAACAATACTCAACAATATTATTCGGGTATTAGGAAAAGACAACATCGCAAAGCTATCAGCGATTGATATCTGGCTGATACTCGAAGCCGCCTACTGTCATGATATCGGAATGGTAGTTCCTCATGACAAAATTGTTGATGCCTTAAATTCAAGTGAGTTTATTGACTTTTTCACTGGCATTTCGATAGACAAGAATCATGCCTTAAATGAATTTGCGGCGCAATTCACTGTAAAGGATGGCAAAATTGTCTTTAAGGAATCAGTAGTTGATTTTGAACAGTTTGATTCAGTGCGTTTCATTCTGGCGGACTATTTCCGAACGGTTCATGCGGAACGCTCAAAAGAAATCATCGTTAATCCAACGAACGAGCTATCTCTAGTTTCACCTCGAGGTGTCATGCCTCAAAGAATTTTTCGGTTGCTGGCAGATATCTGTTCGTGTCACACCAAAGATTTTGCCGATATTATGCGGCTACCATTTTGCGAGGTTGGAATTGATATAGAAGACGCGCACCCGCGCTTTATTGCATGTCTTCTTAGAATAGGTGATCTGTTAGACTTGGATAACAATCGCTTTTCGGAAGTAATGCTTCGAACACTGTCAAAAGTACCCGTAGAGACTTTAAAGCACAAGGCAAAGCACATGTCTATAGAGCTTTTTAGAGTTGATAAAATCACAATAGAAATAACGGCGCGTTGTAAAGACTACGATACAGCGAGCATTACGCAACATTGGTTTAACTACCTCAACTCTGAAATTAGCCAACAGATGATTAACTGGAATGCGATAGTGCCTACCAGTGAATTTGGCTATTTACCCACAATTGGGAGCCTAAAAGTTGAATTACTTGAATACGACTACATTGATGGCAAAACGAAGCCACAATTTACAGTTGACACCGAAAAGGCTTTAGAACTCTTAAGCGGAGCAGGAATCTATGAAGGAGCACACCAATGCATCAGAGAAATACTACAAAATGCTACGGACGCAACATTACTAAGGATATGGTTGGAACATTCTCAATCACGAGATTTTCTATTGCCTGACTGGAACACATTTATTGAACTTGCGGGGAATTACCCAATAACAGTAAATCTGGATGAGATCGAAATCAAGAACAATATTAAACGCTGGTCAATTGAGATAGAGGACTGCGGTACTGGGATATCTGCTGAAGACTTAAAGTTTTTGATGAACACAGGCAGTTCTAACAAAAATCGAAAAAAGGCCAGAATAATTGAAAGCATGCCATATTGGATAAGACCATCTGGGGTATTTGGCATTGGCTTTCAAAGTGTATTCATGTTAACTGATAGAGTTGTCGTTGAAACTAAGAGCTTTTTTGATGAAATATTTCAAACAATAGAGTTGAACGGTCCGCACTCGAAAAGGAAAGGTGATATCTTAATTAAACGTAGCCGAACGGATCATTCGAAAAAACCTGGCACGAAACTATCGATGATATTTGAAAGCGAAATTGAACCTCGATATTGGTCAGTGAAAATTGACGATGGACACGCATACTCTATGCTTCACAGTTACGATCCTTTTACCCACACTTCGCTAGATATAGAAACAGGTAAAATTATAGACGAAGTGTTGAGCTTCTCTCGCAAAAGTAGGATACCCATAAAGCTACTTATGAACGGGAAGCTACTACAAAAATCAACTCTTCGTGATAACCACTTTAATTATTTCGATGAACAGACTTCAATGGAGCTAAATGTTGTAGGAATAAAGCCCTTCGAACGCATTGCAAACACTAGAACATACTACAAAGGTCAGGAAGTCGACAACAATTGGCACATTGAGTTCCTTTCCTTCGAGGTGAATATTCATCAAGACAAAGCCTCTGACATTTTAACATTAAATAGGAATAAAATCAAATCGGAAAGTAATCAACATCTAAAGGATCAATTTTTCAAGGCATCATTCAATGTCATCTTGAAAAATTTCAACCTAATATTTAACGACCTCAGCAGTCGCGCAGTAGCTAGCATGTATCTCGACTATTATTCAGACTCGGCAAATATGCCAAAAGAGGTTGATAGTCTTGACTTCTGGAAAACCTACGAAATTGAAATATCTGGCCGTAATGTATCAATCAAAGATATCTCCGAGTGGGTTGATAAACTCAGTATTATTTGTATCGATGGTGGCGATAGTCTCCGAGACCCGAAAGTTGACTTGGTTGACTCACATTTCATAATAACAACGAGAAGCATTTATATGCTCGGTAGTGTCCAGAAATTTATTCTATCCAAATTACTTAAGAAATTCAACAAGGCTCGCTTCACCGAGGATAAAGAGAATCAAAAGACGACCGTCGTTTTTACATTTGACAATGTGGATTTCTACCATACCGACGAAGAACTTTATTGTGCCATAGAAAAACAACATAATGGCTACTACTATTCTCGCTTTTTTATTCCTTGTATCGCCGAGTTTGCGAGTTTGCGACTGCGTGACAATGCTCACAGACCTTATATTCAGCCCTTTCAGTTCGTTGATGGAGTCAACTTCCCGTTTCCCAAAATGTTATCACCTTTCTTAAATGAATTCCATGGAACAGGCGTAAAAAAAATGACGACAAAGTTAAACGACAGCCTATATGAATGGGTTTACGAAAATCGATATAATAGTGAAACGAGCTTAGAACAGATAAAAAGCGCATACGCTGCCTTCTGTGAAAAAATCAATTCATCCCAAAGATTCGCTAATATCGACTAATCGGTTAGTCTTCTCATGTCCTTCCTCTCCCACCTGCAATCCATCATTCCCGTTTCCGAAAGGTTACAGACGGAGCTAAGCCGTATCAGCAAGAAGCGTATGGTGGAGAAAGGTCAGTACCTGCTGCGTAGTGGTGAGCGCTGCAATGATATATGGTTTGTGGAGCAGGGGCTGCTGCGGGGTTTCTACTTTCACGAGGAGCGGGAGATAACCAACTGGATGGCGATAGATGGCGAGTTTGGCACCAGCTTCTATTCGTTCGTTACCCGCACACCATCTACAGAGAGTATTGTGGCGATAGAGCATACGCAAGTAGTGCAGATAGGCCATGATGCGCTGCAAACCTTGTATGTAGACTTCCCGGAGACGGAGCGCATAGGCCGCCTGCTTACGGAGAGTTACTACATAAAATTAGATGGCCGCCTGCTGGGTATACAGTTCAAAACTGCTAAGGAGCGCTATGACCTGCTGCTGGCCACCAATCCACTATTAGTGCAGCGGGCACCGCTCGGCTACATTGCCAGCTACCTCGGCATTACGCAGGAAACACTAAGCCGCATACGCGCGCAGCATTAACATTTTCAATGGCCTGTTTTTGATGCAGGTCAAATGGCGCGCTTTATCGCCATAATAGTTTTGTGTCATCATCAAATCAACATAGTTGTATGACACAAAGACCATCAAATGCCTTCATCGGCGCAGCCTGGGTTGGATTATTCACGGGCGGCATTGCCTATTGCGTTGGCCTATGGAACAGCGACATGGCGCTGAGCGAAAAGGGCTACTACTTTACCATACTCATGTACGGCCTCTACTCAGTAGTGTCCCTGCAAAAGGCAGTGCGTGACCAATTAGAAGGCATAAGGGTTACCGCACTGTACAATGGCATCAGTTGGTTCTCTACGGTTCTGTCTTTGCTGCTGCTGGTAATAGGTCTGTGGAATGCATCGCTCATGCGCAGTGAGAAGGGCTTCTTTGCCATGTCCTTTATGCTGAGCCTGTTTGCCGCTGTTGCCGTGCAGAAAAACATCCGCGACATACAGATTGCCGACATAGAAGACGCAAAGGGCAAAACCGAGGTGCAGCCGAGCCTATAATATACTTTGAGGTAGCGCCTTCAGCGTCCATGTCTTTGCGCGCCGTCCCACGGTTGCCTCCTTGTCCGGATTAAACGACAACGTTGTTTCCCAGGCATTTTCAGGCTTCAGCTCTTCTTCCATCCCGCGCAGCACGCCGGCCGATAGTTTTGCAGACCGCACAATGGTTACGCATTCCGTATTGAGGTTGGCGCTGCGCGGGTCCATATTAAAGGTGCCTATCACAGTCGTTTCACCATCCACCACCATGCCCTTTGCATGCAGGCCAAAGACGGGCGAATAGTTCATCTTCTTTTGCAGTGCGCCCGTCATTATGTTATAGCGTTCCTTCGCGTCCGGCCTGAATTCGTAGATCTTTACCCCGGCACGCAGCAGCCGCTCCCGCACCTGCTGGTAGCCGGCAAAGGACTGCAGGTTGTCGTTTGATGCCAGGCTGTTTGTAAGTATGCGGATGCGCACACCCCGTTTCACAGCATCGGCCAGTAGCTTGATACCCTCATCTGTCACCACCAGGTAGGGCGACTGGATGTCTACCGTGCGTTTCGCATTGCGCACCAGCGCCATCAGGGTATCTGTGGTGCGTCCGCCACCATGCATGCCGCTGGAGTGATTTTTGCCGGGCTCGTCCGCCACGAAGGTTATGCTGTCCGTCCACACCAGCCTTCCGCTATCAATAATGCGGTGAAACGTCGCCGGCAGGTTCTGAATGCCTTCCCGCACTTGTGGCCAGAAGTTGTCGGGGTTGCAGGCATACTGGTGCAGCCTGTCGAATCTATGCGCGTCCTGCGCGTGTACGCCGGTGTCTGCCACGAGTTGGGTGATGGGCACACTCAGTGCACTGGCCCAGTAGTCTTCAAAAGAGCTATGTACTTTGTTTACCACCGGCCCAAGCAGTAATATATCGCGGTCGCGAAAGTTGAACTCATGGTCATAGTCAAAGTACTCGTCCGCAATGTTGCGGCCACCGGTTATCACCACTTGTTCATCTACGGTAAAGGTCTTGTTGTGCATGCGCTGGTTAGCGCCCTTGAAGTCAGTAACGAGTTTTGAAATCTTACCCGCAATGCTTTTCCCCAGGTTTATGCCCGGGTTGTAAATCTTAATATTGATATTGGGGTGCGAATCCAGCGTCAGTATTTCGTAGGCACCTGCATTCACCAGTATGTCATCGATCAGAATGCGCACTTTCACGCCCCGGTCTGCCGCCCGCACCAGGTAGTCGCAGGCTATGAGCCCCACATTGTCTGTGGCAAAGATGAAATATTGAACATCGATCGTCTTTTCGGCATGCTCGCACAGCCATGCCCGCATCATCATGGCTCCATCTCCCTCTTCAAGCACAAAGGCGCCTGATCTGGTGCTCATGGAGTCGGCTAGTGGTTTCAGTTCCTTTTGAAGACCGCCCGGCTGCTGAAAATGAATTTTGGAGCAAAAATCAGTGGCATAAGCCGGAATTTCAGGAGGAGGATCGCTGCAGCCTACCAGCAGCAAAAGGAAACCGAAAAGGACAAAGCGGAGCATCATACAGGTTTAACGATTGAAAGTACCGGAATGTTCTAAATATTGTCGATAAAATTCGAAACAAAATTCCTTTTGCAACACGACCTTTGCTGTAAGGAAAACTACGGGTTATGAAAAAATGGGGAATTTTGGCTTTCATAATGGTAGGCATCAGTATGCTTACATTCTATGCATGTAAGAAGAACGCCAATGGCAGGAACACGCTGAACCTGGTAGATGATGCTACTGTGCTCTCCCTCTCACAAGACCAGTACAATACCTTCATCTCCACCAATCCGCCGGTTACCGGCACGCCCGAGGCTGAGATGGTGCAGCGCGTTGGTTCTCGCCTCACGGCAGCAACAGAGTCTTACCTGGCAGATAAAAGCCTCAGCTCCCTGGTGGCTAACTATCATTGGGAGTTTAACCTCGTAAACAATGCCGAGGTAAACGCCTGGTGCCTGCCGGGAGGCAAAATAGTTGTGTACACCGGTATTATGCCCCTCATTACCTCCGATACAGAACTGGCAGTGGTGCTTGGCCATGAAATATCCCACGCCATATTGAAGCACGGCCAGGAGCGCATGAGCCAGCAGTTGCTGGTGCAGTATGGTGGCGCCGCGCTCTCTACCGTTCTTTCAACCAAGCCAGCAGAAACACAGGCGCTGTTCAACAATGTATATGGTGTAAGCAGCACTCTGGGTGTACTTGCATATAGCCGCAAACACGAAACGGAAGCCGACCAGACAGGGCTGAACATAATGGCCACTGCGGGCTACAATCCCAACGCAGCCATTGCATTCTGGGAGCGCATGGCTGCTAACAGCTCGGGCACCAAACCACCGGTATTCCTCAGCACTCACCCCGGCGACAAGCAGCGCATAGAAGACATCAAATCTTTTATACCTGAGGCTATGAAATATTACAAGCCATAGCAGGTTATGCTATCTTGTGGTATCTATGAAGAAGATATTCGCATTCATTGCCCTTATCATGGTGCTGGTCTCTTGCAAGCCAAAACAGACCTGTGTATGTACCTACACAGCGTCGGGCTCTACACACAGCATGGACAACGATATCATGGCATCCACCCGCAAACAGGCTCAGCGTGCCTGCGACAATTTCAAGGAATATGTTGTCTCTCAGGGTTACAAAGATGTATCCTGCAGTTTGCGCTGACGCGGCATGAGCAACAAGACGACAGCTGGCACAATGGCAAGAAAGAAGCCGGCAAGCCTGCTAAGTGGAACGTGGTTAAGGAGCCATACGCAAGCTATTATGGCAGTAACAGAAATGATAGAGATCCATGCACCGGCTTTTTCCTTCCACCATACCAATAGCATGCCTGTAACGATCAGTGCCATAATGCTCAGCATCAGCACATCGCGCCTGCCTGAAGTTGTGGACAAAGGTTGAATGTGGGTTGTGCCGGGATGCTGAATAGAATATACTATGTCACCGGCAAACATGAACAGGATGAAACCTGCAATAAGTGACGAAATAACTTTAGCGGAAATCTTTACAGCGTTAGTTGTGTTCATTTTTCGTTTTGATTTGATAGCACAAAACTAATTGCGGGGAAAACGGAGATTTTTGATGTATATCAAAAAACAGCCCCTAATAATCGTCCTGTAAAATATTATTCTGGTTTTTAATAAAAAATCCTATCTTTGTGTTTTATCAGGCTCCTGCCTTCGCAATTTCTGCAAAAGATTAGTTCAATTCTTCTCTCTCTCAGTAGTCGCTTTCACAGTTGCCATTTTTCATAGTGTAAACAATTTTTTCAAAGGGTAATCTCAACGGCGTGGCAACCGGGTATGATTTGAGATACCATCTTCTTAAACATCAGACGGCGCAGGCAAAGGCCTGTAGTGCATAGTGATGCACGTGTAAGGGTTGACTGTCATAGTCGCACAAACTTTCCTGTATCTGGCAACAGCCAGCCTTCGGGATAATTTGCACTCCCCGACACGCCGGCATTTTCAACAACAAAATGAATTTCCAACAATTAGAATTGATTAGCCCCATCTTAAGGGCTGTAACCGAAGAGGGTTACAACACCCCAACCCCTATCCAGCAACAGGCCATACCTTACATCCTTCAGCATAAAGATGTACTGGGTTGTGCCCAGACCGGAACAGGAAAAACCGCTGCTTTTGCAATTCCCATATTGCAACTGCTGAGCCAAAAAGCAAACAACGGCAAGGGAATACGCTCGCTCATCCTTACGCCCACCAGGGAACTCGCATTACAGATCGACGAGAACTTCAAAGCATATGGCCGCTACCTGGGCCTGAAGCATACCGCAATTTTCGGCGGCGTGCCACAGGGCAGGCAGGTCACTGCCATCAAGAACGGCTTGGATATCCTTATCGCCACGCCCGGCAGGCTGCAGGATCTGATGCAACAGGGCTATATAGACTTGTCGCAGATAGAGATATTTGTGCTTGATGAGGCCGACCGCATGCTTGACATGGGTTTTGTGAGAGAGGTGAAGAAGATCGTATCCCGTATACCTGTAAAGCGCCAGACACTTTTCTTTTCTGCTACCATGCCGGATGAGATACGCTCCCTTGCCAACACGATTCTCCGCTCCCCGGTAGAGGTGAAGGTGACGCCGGTATCTTCTACCGCTAAACGGATAAACCAATCAGTGTGCTTTGTAGAAAAGAGTGACAAGACAAAATTGCTTGTTACTATTCTTTCAGACAGGACCATTACCCGTTCACTTGTTTTTACCCGCACCAAACATGGCGCAGACAAACTGGTGAAACAGCTGGCCAATACAGGCATATATGCAGCTGCAATACACGGCAATAAGTCGCAGAATGCGCGTCAGCGAGCACTTGCCGACTTCAAGAGCAGCCGCATCCGCGTGCTGGTTGCTACCGACATCGCAGCCAGGGGTATAGATATTGACGACTTGCCGCATGTAGTAAACTATGAACTGCCGGAGGTACCGGAAACTTATGTGCACCGGATAGGCCGCACAGGCCGTGCAGGTGCCGAGGGCGTTGCCGTTTCCTTTTGCGATGCAGAAGAAAGGAGTGATCTCAAGAGTATTCAAAAGCTCATTGGCTTCACTGTACCTGAGCTAAAGGTGCAAACAGCGCCAACTATAAGGCGGAATAGCAGAATGATATAAAAAACAATTTAGTTAACAATAAAATCAAATCAAAATGCAAGAAGGAACAGTAAAATTCTTCAACTCGACAAAAGGCTTCGGCTTTATTACACCGGCATCAGGCGGCCAGGACATTTTTGTACACGTGTCTGGTCTTAACGAAGACATAAATGAGAACGACAGGGTGGTATTTGAAGTAGAAAACGGCAAAAAGGGCCTTAACGCAATTAAGGTGCGCATGGCATAATGGCTGTTGCCATTTACCAAAAAGAAGAAAAAGTCTCTCCAGGGAGGCTTTTTCTTTTTTTGTGTTACCTAAGCACATTTCAGCCTCTCGGCCTTCATGATGCTGGCATAGACCAGGTCGATGAAAAGAGAAGTATCGAGGTTTTTGCTATTATTCACCTCATTGAACAATACTGTGTAGGTGCCGTGGTCTTTAACAGAAAACACATCGAAAGAGCGTAGCTGCAGCCACAGAGGATATCGCTCACAATCTACGCTGCATGAGATGGTCTGGAGGCTTTCGCTCATCTCTATTGCATAATTTATCTTCAGACTAGTTTCACAGCCAGTAGGATACGTAATGGAAATTGAATTGCTCATATCTCTAAGTTTTTTAATTGCGGATACCCGCCTGTGTTAAGGTAATGGAAAACAGTAGCTGCAGTTTACAGCTGTGGGTACCGAGGTTATTACTTATCGCGGTTCACTACGGACCCAAGCAGGGTTAACCGGATGTTAGACGCTCCGCTATCATTGAAACTTACCAGGCGCAGTTGCTTTAGTTGCGTAAGGCTGGGTAATAAGCTGTCAGATGATACCTGGAGTTCATTAGCCAGTTGGCCAATTGTCACCGTAGGCCGGGGCTGCATGCCACGGGCGCTTATCTCTTTTATCTTGCTGAAAACCCTGTTTTCCGGTGACATGCGAGCAGTTTTGATCGTTATATTCTTCCCCTGCTAAGTTTGTTCAGCAGAGACACATATACTGCGCGTGCAGCATCAGGCATTTCTTTTATTATCGTAGCCTGTATTTCCGGATAGGAATTATCGTTCTTCCACAGGATCACACCATCCCATTTTTTCTGAAACTCCGGCGAGAGCGACCTTACCAACCTGGTAAATGAAATATCAAATTGACGGCGCAATTCAGGAGTTGTAACCATAACGATTGTTGTAAAGAGCGATTTTCTTAAAGGTAGTCTAATTAACCCACAGTGCCGAATCTTATTTGTTAATGACCAGTGCCCTTTATAGCTTTCAGCCATACCCCGATAGATGTACTTACATGCGCTTTCGTAAATTTGGTTAAATAATCTTCGGTCATGGAAAGAAAAGACTTCATTAAGAAGGGCATAGTGGCAAGTGCTCTTGCCTATCTGCAATCTGCTTTTGGTAGCACTGCGCGCGCAGCAGCAAAGGTGTCCTCTGCTCGTTATCGCGGCGTAGAGGGTGTACTGTCGCCTACCAATACACATATGGTGGGCAATGGCTTTAAGGTGATGAACTACTTTCCCAATGGTCGTGGCTTTGAAGAGCGCATGAGTCCTTTCTTCCTGCTCGACTTCAATGCCGAAGTACAATATCCGCCTTCAGAGATATCGCGTGGCGTGGGTGTGCATCCCCACAGGGGCATAGAGACAATTACGTTTGCTTACAAGGGTGGCGTAGAGCACCATGACAGCAAGGGCAATCACGGCATCATTAAGCCCGGCGACATTCAATGGATGACTGCGGGTGGCGGTGTGCTGCACAAGGAGTATCACGACCAGACCTATACCAAAACAGGCGGAGCGTTCGAAATGTTGCAGCTATGGATAAACCTGCCTAAGGCGCACAAAATGACGCCGGCAAAATACCAGAGCATTGTGCATACCGAGAAGCCAAAGGTGGACTTGCCGGGAGGCAAGGGCACCTTGTACGTGGTAGCTGGCGAGTACAACGGTACAAAAGGGATAGCGAGTACCTTTTCCCCGGTACACATGTACGACGTGCATTTTCGGGCTGGGGCAGACTTTGCTTTCAGCCTGCCTGCCAACTTCAACACGGGCATCCTGGTGGTAGATGGTAAGGTAAATGTAAACGAGCACGATGTGGATGAGAATCACTATGTGCAGTTGAAGAACGAAGCAGGCGACATACACATCAAGGCGCAGAAAGACGGAATATTACTGGTGCTAAGCGGTCAGCCCCTTAATGAACCCTACGTTAGCTATGGCCCCTTTGTAATGAATACCGAACAGGAAATACACCAGGCTATTGAAGATTATAATGCCGGTAAGTTTGGGTTCTTGAAGGACTAGATTGCGATAGAATAACCGGACGGTATGGAGGACGCCGTAGGTGTCCAAGCTTTGTAGCATTTAGGCAATATTACGTAGCACGCACCCCGTAGTGGGTGCAACTATTGCGGTCTGCGTTTTGGATCTCGTCTCGTCATAAACACACTTAACACAATGACTTTGCTATCAAAAACTTCATAGACAACCACGTATGGAAATTAGTAGAGTTTTCCATGCCGTATATTTCCCTTGAAGTAGGAGTGACTCAGCGCGTTAACCTCTAGCGATACATAAAAGGCGGTCAGCGTTCTCAAAAACCGGTCTCCGAGTCCGCTCTTTTGATCTTCGTACCACAAGAAAGCTGTGCGGGCTTCGCGCAATGCTCTCTTAGTTAACTCAACTTCATAGGTCATCGGGCCATTGCTTGGTCTTTGCTATAGCTTTCATTTCTTCCAGCGAATACGTTCGTTCCTCGCCCCGCAAGTACTTTGCGCGTTCTTCTTCCACAATTCGTATACGCTCTTCGTCTATCTCGTATGGCTCATTCAACTCCCGTACCATAGAGTAGAGTAGCGACAGCATATGCTCATCGCCATTATCTATCTCCTCGTGAAGTAGCGCCTGCAGCTCTGCTTTGCTCATAACTTCCTATTTATGCTCTAACTCAAAGTTAGGCAATTGCGATATAAGGAAATGTAAAGGAAAGTGATTGCGACCTCTATTGAGATTCAGAGCGGAGCGAAAAAGGGTGCCATCGCTCTCGATCTACGCACCCTTTCTCATTGTCTAATGTGATTCGTTACTAAGTACATTTCACCTCCCGCTCCTTCGGAGAGGGGCGGGTAGAGGTTTTAACTTACAAGTGTACCCACCTTTTGCCCCTGCACCACGTTTAGCAGGTTGCCATCTTTGTTCATGTCGAATACAATGATGGGTAGGTTGTTTTCCTGGCAAAGCGTAAAGGCTGTCATATCCATTACTTTCAGGTTGCGGCTTATAACCTCTGAGAAAGTGAGTGTTTCAAACTTTGTAGCAGTCGGGTCTTTCTCCGGGTCGGCAGTATATATACCGTCTACTCGGGTGCCCTTCAGTATAACGTCCGCATTGATCTCTATAGCACGCAGTGAGCCTGCTGTATCTGTAGTGAAGTAGGGGTTGCCTGTGCCGGCACCGAATATTACTACACGGCCTTTCTCAAGGTGGCGGATCGCCTTGCGGCGGATATATGGCTCCGCTACCTGTTCCATCTTTATGGCGCTTTGCAGACGTGTGTTCACACCTGCCTTTTCCAATGCCGCCTGCAGGGCCATGCCGTTGATGCAGGTTGCCAGCATACCCATATAGTCGCCCTGTGCACGCTCTATGCCGGTTTCGGCTTCGTTCATGCCGCGGTATATGTTGCCACCGCCTATCACTATTGCTACCTGCACGCCCTTGTCTGTTACAGTCTTTATTTCTTTAGCATATTGCTCCAGCATTTGCGGAGCTATGCCAAAACTGCGGTCTCCCATCAGGGACTCGCCGGAAAGCTTCAGCAGGATTCGGTTGTACTTAGGTAGCATTTTTGTATTTAGTATTTAGTCGAAAGTAGAAAGTCTAAAGAGAGCGCAGTGTTGCGATGATTAGAGGAAAGGTATTTTCACCACTTTCGCTTTCAGAGCGCGGTCGCGTACCATTACGAATACTTCGCTTCCTTCGGCCGCGTTAGCGGTTGTTACATAGGCCATGCCTATTGCCTTGCCCAGGCTTGGCGACTGTGTACCTGATGTTACCACACCTATGTCATTACCACCTGCGTCCTGCATTACATATCCGTGACGGGGTATTCCCTTGTCCACCATTTCTATGCCTACCAGTTTGCGCGCAGTGCCTTCATTCTTCTGCTTTTCAAATGTGGCACGATTTGTAAAGTCCTTGGTGAACTTCGTTATCCAGCCCAGGCCTGCTTCCATCGGGCTTGTAGTATCGTCAATGTCATTTCCATACAAGCAGAACCCTTTTTCCAGGCGCAGCGTATCGCGTGCTGCCAGGCCAATTGGTTTCAGGCCGTTGGGAGTGCCAACGCGGAATATCTCATTCCATATTTTATCGGCATTGCCGTCTTTATCTTCAAAGTATATTTCCACACCGCCTGCACCTGTGTAGCCGGTAGCGCTCACCAGTACATTGTCCACACCGGCAAATTTGCCTTTGGCAAAGGTGTAGTATTTCAGGTTGGTGATGTCCATGTCTGTAAGTTGCTGCATGTATTCAACAGCTTTTGGCCCTTGCACTGCCAGCAGACCTGTTTTGTCGCTGATATTGTGCATCTCCACATTCTTGGTGTTGTGGCTGCTTATCCATGCCCAGTCTTTGTCAATGTTGCTCGCATTTACTACCAGCATGTACGTCTTATTCTGCTCTATGCAGTAAACCAGCAGGTCGTCTACTATACCACCGTCATTGTTGGGCAGGCAGGAATATTGTGCCTTGCCGTCAGTCAGTTTAGATGCGTCATTGCTCGTCACACGCTGAATCAGGTCCAGGGCATCAGGCCCCTTCAGCATAAACTCTCCCATATGGCTCACGTCAAACACACCTGCATTGTTACGCACACAATTGTGCTCTTCGTTAATGCCGGAGTAAGAGATAGGCATATTGTATCCCGCAAAAGGCGCCATCTTAGCTCCCAGGTCAATGTGTTTTTGTGTAAAAGGAGTGTTCTTCATGTCTGTTTGTTATGGGTGGCAAAAATAGTCTTTTACCGCCGTGATTGAAATAGCTGGGATATATTGGAATTTGGAATTTGCTCTTTGGAATTTCCCTAATGTTTGTCCTTTTGTCACGTTTGATTTAAAAATCGCCACTTCGACCCCCTTTTATGCCTTTATGGCATTAACTTTATCGTGGTTTAGATTTTGATACACACCAATAAAACAAGGACGAATGAATCAGAACGAATTTCGCAAATACGCGATAAAGCATCATGGCATCAGTAGTCTCACGGTAGATAGCTACACTTCAAGCCTTAGGGTGCCTACTAATCTTACTCCATATATTATTGAGGAGCGCCCCATGAACGTGGCGTCTATGGACGTGTTTTCGCGTCTTATGATGGACCGTATCATTTTCCTGGGCGAGGGTATCAATGATTATGTGGCAAATATCGTTACCGCACAGCTCCTGTTTCTGGAGAGTACTGATCGCACGCGCGACATACAGATGTACCTGAACAGCCCGGGAGGAAGTGTTTATGCAGGTCTTGGTATTTACGATACTATGCAGATAATAAATCCTGATGTGTCCACCATTTGTACGGGCATTGCTGCGTCAATGGCAGCGGTGCTGATGTGCGCAGGTGCAAAAGGAAAGCGTACTGCGCTGAAGCACAGCCGCATCATGATTCACCAGCCGCTGGGTGGTGCAGAAGGACAGGCGAGCGACATTGAGATCACGGCCCGCGAGATTGGCAAGTTGAAGAAAGAGCTTTATGAGATCATCTCGCTTCACTCCGGTCAAAAACTGAGCAAGGTGGAGAAAGACAGCGACCGCGACTACTGGATGACCGCTGCCGAGGCTAAAGAATATGGCATGGTTGATGAGGTGCTGGAGCGTAATCCACGCAAAGAAGAGAACCAATAAGGAGCAATATTAATTCTGGTAAAACCCGGCCACGAGCCGGGTTTTACTATCTGGCAAAGACCTTGTTCCATTAAATTATTACAACTATTCGGCCAGTATAGTTACTTTTGCAGCATATTCACCAACAACAGTTACATGTTCAATTTAGTCTTATTCGGCCCTCCGGGCAGTGGTAAAGGCACCCAATCTGAAAACATAGTAAAGTCATACCAGCTTCAGCATATATCTACCGGCGACCTCCTTCGCTCTGAAGTGAGCAGGCATACCCCACTTGGCACTGAAGCAAAAAAATATATGGACCAGGGTATGCTGGTGCCTGACGAAGTGGTGATAGGCATGATAAGCAGCAAAATAGATGAAACGCCGGATGCCCGCGGGTTTGTGTTCGACGGTTTTCCCCGTACACGCACACAGGCCGAGGCGCTGGATAAGCTGCTGGAGTTTAAGAATACAAAGATTCACCTGGTGCTTTCGCTGGAGGTGCCTGAGCAGGACCTTATAGCACGCCTGGTAAACAGGGGTATCACATCGGGCCGCAGCGATGACAACGAAGAGGTGATCACTGCACGCATAAAGGAATATCATTCAAAGACAGAACCGGTAGCACGTTACTATAACGAGCACGGCAAACTGGAACGCGTACCGGGTCACAACTCCGTACCGGATACTTTCAAGCTGCTTTCTAAGCACATAACCAAATATTTGTTACCGGTAGCATAACGTGGAAAGAGGCAATTTTGTAGATCACATCCGCATATTTTGCCGCTCAGGCAAGGGCGGTGCAGGAAGTGTGCATTTTGAACGAAACAAAATGGACGCGAAAGCCGGCCCCGACGGTGGCAACGGCGGTCGCGGAGGCCATATAAAGCTCCGCGGCAATGCACAGCTATGGACGCTGCTGCACATGCGTTACTACAAGAACGTACTAGCCAAAGACGGGGCAAACGGCTACCGCAATAACTCCACAGGACATGATGGTGCGGATATAATATTGGAGGTGCCGCTGGGCACAGTAGCCAGGGATCTGGAGACCGACGAAATAGAGGCAGAGATACTGGAAGACGGTCAGGAGGTGATATGGCTGAAGGGTGGCCGTGGCGGCCTGGGTAATGCCAACTTTGCCACTGCCACTAACCAGACGCCCGACTATGCCCAACCCGGCGAAATGGGCCTGGAAGGTTGGAAGGTGCTGGAGTTGAAGATACTGGCCGATGTGGGCCTTGTGGGCTTCCCGAATGCGGGCAAATCCACCCTCTTGTCAGTTTTAAGCGCTGCCAAGCCCAAGATAGCTGACTACGCATTTACAACGCTTACTCCCCAGCTAGGTATCGTTTCCTATCGCGACAACAAATCCTTTTGCATGGCTGATCTTCCGGGCATCATAGAAGGCGCGGCTGAAGGCAAGGGGCTGGGACACCGCTTTCTGCGCCACATAGAGCGAAACTCTGTGCTGCTGCTACTGGTACCTGCAGATAGTAATGACCATGCTAAGGACTACGAGATACTCATAAACGAGCTGCACGAGTATAATCCCGAGCTGCTGGATAAGAAGATTATCCTGGCTATAAGCAAAAGCGAAATGCTGGATGAGGAGTTGAAACAGGAAATTGAAGCAACCCTGCCGACCGATGTCCCCCATGTATTCATCTCCGCAGTAGCGAATCAAGGCCTCCTTCAGCTCAAAGACGAGCTTTGGAAAGCGCTGACGGCGGAATAGAAAGTCTAACAGATTTAAATTGAAACAGATAACGTCCATAGAACTGAAGTCCCTGATGGAGCGGACAGATGTGCTGTTGCTTGACGTGCGCGAAGGCTGGGAGCGTGATGCATTTAATATTGGTGGTATGCACATACCTATGAGCGAGCTGCCATCCCGCTACCGCGAGATACCGATGGATAAGGAAGTGATCGTTTATTGCGAAAAGGGTATCCGCAGCACCATCGTTATTCAGCGCCTTGAAGCTTCAGGCTTCACCAATCTTATCAATCTTTCGGGAGGGATGAAGGAGTGGCGCGGGACGAGAATTTGATCATGTGCCAGTCTCCTTTGTTCTGATTTTCCAGGCTTTGCATCAATCCGCCTTTGTCTTGGATAGGTGCTGCTAATTCAATACTTGCTGTGCCGTTCTTCACAACTACATCAAACCGCTCAGTATAGAGGTTGTAAGCTGCAGTCACTTTTTTGTGGCCACGCCGCCCGGGAATAAACGTATGCGGTTCACCAAGTAGCGAGCAGATTTTGTCAGAGAATAGCCGTGTGGTGTCGCAGCCCATATTGCGAAAGCCGTAGAAAGTAGTGTCGGTGCCTGCTGCATCAACCGGTAGTTCCCCTTCCATGAAAGCAGTAGGCATATACAATCGCCCCAGGCGCTTAACTGATGCAACCCGGCATTGAACACATTTTCCGGCTCTGTCAATTACCGCATAGTTGGCATAAATACGGTAGCGGCCATTAGGGAAAGCAGCAAAGGTGCCTATAAGTGCAGACATGATGTACTTTTCAGGGCTTTGGCCTTTTGTGGGTTTGTTTAGTTTAGGTGGTTTAGAAGTCTCGCCTGCACGGTAAACTCTTTGTCCATTTAAGTATTGCGGCGGCTTTACGTAGATGGTCTTTACCTGTATTTCCATTTTGGTCACCGGGTCGAATACGCTAACTGTGTCCACTACTTGCGTTTCGTCGGAGGCTGCCAATGAAACTGTTGCGTCTTGGCAAAGTGCAAAGAGCGATGAGAGCATAAAAGCCAGTGTGGAGGGTATAAGCCTGTTCATAGTTATATGTTTGACTTAACAGTGGGGAATGTATTGTCTCGAACGAATGTAATCTCGTGGTTCTTTACCACTATCTCGAATTTGCTGGTATACGATTCATAACAGGCTATCACTTTTCTGCCGTCTATTCTTGCGGGCACAAAGAGCGGGGTGTGCAACACTTTGCCTATGGCGCGCTCTACGACCGACAGAGTGTCTGCTCCTGTCTTACGTTCTCGATAAAAATAGACAGGTTCGAGATAAAAAGCGTTAGGCGCGAGCTCTCTTTCTCCTCTAGTAAGTAATGTCGCAAAGTACTGCACATCACCTCTTTTGTCAACGACAATATTGTCAAGGCAAAGGCGGTAGCTGCCATCTGCATGCGTTGTCAGGTCAGGTTTTATCTTGTTTAGCAAGTATTCTTCAAAACTGAATGGGATAATGTCATTACGGCGTTCTACAGATGAGGTTACTTCAGCATTGTTATAGATTTTCTTGCCGTTCATAGCCACAGGGCGGTCAGTTGGTTTTGCCCTGACCTGCAGAACCGTTTCTTCCGTTATTGGGTCGTATACTTTAACCGTGTCTAGCGACGTGCCAGGGAAAAGAAAAGTGTTGCCGTTGTGGTGCTCTATTCTTCTTGCAACGTGAGGTGGTTGCGCAAGCGCAGTGCATGCCGAAGCTATATTTGCGGACAATATCAGAGTGAATGATGCTTTACGGAGCATAACAAAACTTTAAACGTAACTAACCGAAACTTATTGTGTTATTCCGGATATACGTTCCCGTCATAGCTGTAGATAAGTTTCCCGTCTACTTTTTCAATCTTAATGTGGTGGAAGTCAATATCCGCATAAGACATGACCGGTTTGCCATTTACTTTTGCAGGTTTTATGGGTGGTAACTCAGTCATGAACCGGTTGATAGCAACGGTGAGTTCAGGAAACTTAAGTGGCTTTACCCTGTTATCGGCTGTCACTGAGCGCATACCATAAAACTGGTAGAAGATAACCTTGCCACGCTCGTCTACAATGATGTTGCGGAGGTTTAGCCGGGCTGACGCACCATATTCGTAGAACTCTGTGGCCATGAGTATTCCCCGCATACGGTCCAGCAAATAGTCCTGCTGTGAGGGTACGTTTTCGGCGAATACTACCGGGTCATCTACGTCCATGGCTTCATACACTTTCTTGCCGTTTATCTCGCTGGGGAAGGCGTCATCTTCCCGGGCCTCAAACTGCTCAAAGCCTGTTTCGTCCACTACGGAAACTGTATCAATAACGATCTTTCCGGGCTTGTAGCGCAGATCTCCGCGCATAAAGAAGCCGTCACCCTCTACAAATGCCTGTGCAAAAGTGCTGTGCGATACAAGCGCAATGAAAGCGCCAGCCAGCAATGACCTGACAATGCGGGGTATAGAAAAAGGCATGAAACTTTTCATTTCATGCCTAAGGTAGTAAAATGGCGGAATTGTTGCAAGTGTTCGAAGTTGAGGCGCTAGTTGGCGGCCGCAAGAGGAGGCACAAGCGTCAGTATTTTGTGGTCGCGTACCCGTACCGAAAATTGCTCAATGCCATACGGCGTTGCTTGTCCGGCAACTTCTACTACAGGCATTCTCGGAGATGCCTGTATCGCTGTCGCTATTTTGTTTTCGATGTCCTTTTGCATCGCACGGTCAATGCCGCCTGCCTGCCATGGGCCTTGAAGGTACATGCCGTCTGCGGGAGGGGTCTTATCCACGATGCCTGCAAATTCGAAGTAGGTAAGCCTGCCAGTTTCGTCAAACGTAGCATGCTGCGGGCTCAGTTGGTATTCGCCATCAGGCAGGCGCTCAAGGTCTTTTCTTACAGCATTGAAGAGATATTCTTTGAAGCGTTCCGCAGCAGACATGATGGGCGTTCCGTATGCTGTTGGCACCTCTCCATTCAGGTGCGCCACTTCTCTGCCATTCATCCTCTCTGGGCGGGGAGGATGAAGGCGAATCACAGTCGTAGCCTGTTCTGTTGCTGTAGCCGGCGAGAAGAATGAATCCTCTTTGTAGACAGAAAATGCAATATCTGCGCCGGGTAGCTTGTAGCCTTTACCTTCAGGTACAAACTTGTTTGTGGCATTCTGTGCACAGCAGACAATGCTGAACGCGAGTAGTGGCAGGAGCGCAAATTTTTTCGTGCCCGTGCTTTTTGTTTTGTTGTTGGTGAGCATATTTATCCTGTTTTTTATCGGTGAATGATTGAGTGAATGCGTAAAGGAAGGAGCTGCGTGAAATACAGCCTGCTCCAGAAGGAAGTGACCGTATTCAATGGGTGCCACGGCAGATGCATCTGCCTGGTATTCATGCACCATCAGGAGCCTGCGGTGGTAGACGTAAACCAGTGGGTGAAACCAGAATAGTGTTCTTGCGGCATGTAGCAGCACCAAATCGGCAAAGTGAAGCATGGAGGTATGGCGGCCTTCATGTTCCAGTATCATTTTCCATTCTTGAGCGGTGTAGTGGTCCTTGCTGCTCACGTAAAGTCTGTGTAGCAGAGAGAATGGTGCATGTGTTTTGCCGGTTTCTACAACCTGCCAACTTCCTTCTTTGAAGTGTCTGCCATTTACCGACAGTCGCAATAGTTTCACGACTTCCAGGCCAAGTGCAATAATGCTCACACCCATTCCCGTGAAGTAGATGATACATGGCCATGGAATGCTAGCCGCAGGCGAAGGAGCGGCGGAAGCAGCAACGTGTACTGCCACCGCGCGCACCTCGGCCATCCGCTCTGCAGCGGGCTGCACTATTGTTGGGTATATGGTGGCATTGTGCCACGGCATAAGGGGGAGTAGGGCGCCTGCCAGCAAGGTGCACAGCAGATAGAACCTGTTATATCCATGTGTCCGTTCTCTACGCAGCAGCAGGTCAAAGAGCAGCAGGCTCAATGTCCAGATGATGGTAGTATTGATGATGTAGTGTAACATTTCTGAGAGTTTGCGCAGTAGCCAACTTACATATTGCTTGGGTTGCCAAAGGTTACTTTGTGGTCCTGTACATGGAAAATCGGATGATCAAACTTTGTCTCCAATAAAGACGGTACATTTTTGCCATTAGCGGTGGCAGGTTTCATTGCCGGCACGTCATTTAGCACATTGTCAATGGCAGCCCCCAATTTCCGGGTGCTATCTGCGCCGACAGTCGTAAGTGAACGTGCAGTCACGCGGCGTACACCGCGGAATTCGTAGAATGCTACCTTGCCGCTTTCGCTTACTACCACGTTGTTCATGTCTATCCAATAATCTCCGTCTGGTAGTGCGCTTAATTCTGTAGATGCGATCTTATTCACGGCATCCTCCAAAGTAGTACTGCCGGCAAGATAGGCTGGTGGCGTTGCTTCGGGTGAAGAATAGATCTTCTGCCCGTTCATTTCAATTGGCTTCGGGACGGATGTCATGGTTTGGGTCATGGTATCACCACTTATTGGGTCCATCAGCATTATGGTGTCGGTTTTGGGCTCTGACATCTTAAACTTGTTGCCGTTGTATGTTATTTCGTTGCCCTTGCGCTCGAAGGTGCGCTTGGTTGCTTCCTTCGTAAAGCAGCCGGTGGCCACTGCAAGCATGGGCAGAATAACGAGCATTCTTAGAGGCTGATTTTTCGTTTTGTTTTTCGTGAGCATATTTATCCGGTTTTTTATGGGTGAATAATTGAGTGAGTGTGTTATCGATGGCGCCGCATGAAAAACAGCCTGCTCTACCAGGAAGCGGCCATAGGTTGTCGGTTCTTCTGCATTGGCATCGGCCTGGTATTCGTGCACCATCAGCAGCCTGCGGTGGTAAACGTAAATCAAAGGATGGAACCAAAGAACAATTCGTGTAATGTGCAGCATTATGTGGTCTGCAACATGAAGCAGTGTAGTGTGGCGGCCTTCATGAGCCAATATCATTTGCCATTCGTCGTTTGTGTATTGCTGCTGGCTGGTAACATAGAGGCGGTGCATCAGCGAAAAAGGTGCATGGTCTTTACCTGTTTCTATGATGGTCCATTTGCCGTCCTGAGATACCACAGCATTGCGAGAGAGGCGAATCAGCTTAATTATCTCCAATGCCAATAATGTAAGGCTCGCAGACATCCCCATCAGGTAGACGATTAATAGCCACGGAGTTTGTTGTGGAGTGTTTGCGGCCGAGTTCGTCACTTCCTTCACCACCTGCGTAGCAGGCAGTAGCCCCACAGTGGTCGCCGGCAATTGCTGGTAAACCAACGAGGAATTTCGAAGTGGAACAAGTGGCAAAAGCAGGCCCGCAAATAGAGTAATAAGCAGGTAAATCCTGTTGTATCCATGCATGGACTGTCTGCGCAGTACCATATCAAATATCAGCAGGCTAAGCAGCCAGATGGCAGTAGCGTTGATGAGATATTGTAGCATAGTTTATGGGGTTTAGAGTTTTTCGGTTAACGTTCTAACTAAAGGCATTTCCGAAGTGTCAACTTTTCCGTTACAATCAAGCATGATGTCCTCAATGAAAATTCGTATGTTCTCACCTTTGTAAGTTCTCAGATAGTCAACCAGTCTTTGGTGCATTTTGCCGCCCGGGCAACGAAATGGCCCCAGTATGTATTCGCCTTTCGGTAAAAAAGACATGGTGCAGCTAGTAACGCTGCATCCCGGTTTAGATGTTCTTATTGTCGGGTCGGCGAGAGCTGCGCTATAGGTCACGTTTCGCGTGTTCGAATTTGCGAAGGTTACAGTAGTGGATTTGTGGCTGCTCTGCGAGTAGCTTACAAACGTGCAGTAGAATACGGACACTGCAAGTAATGGAAGTACAACAAGCTTTTTAACGCTGGCAATTGAATGAGATGTGCGGGTAAGCATAAGAATGCGGTTTTTTATGGGTGAACGATTGAATGAATGAGCGATGGCTGGTGCTGCATTCAGCATAGCCTGCTCTATGAGGAATGCCCCATATTCCCCTGGTCGTGTTGCTGCAAGGCTGTCGGCCTGGTACTCATGAACCATCAGCAGCCTGCGGTGATAGATGTACACAAGTGGGTGAAACCAGAAGACAATACGGACAGCATGCATCAGCAGTAGGTCTGCCAGGTGACCAAGGTTAGTATGCCTTCTTTCGTGGGCAGAGAGCATGATCCATTCTTCGCTGCTGTAGGCGGCTATGCTCTTTACGTACAGCATGTTTGCGAATGAGAAGGGGGCGTGTTCTTTCCCGGTTTCAATTACCTTCCATCCATCATGTTTTGTTTGTTTACCCAAGCGATGCAAGTGGATGAGCTTTGCGATATCGGCAACCAGCCAGGCAAGAGCAATCAGAGCCCCGCCTGCGTATATATAAACAAGCCAGTTTGTCCAGTCTTGCCGCGGGGCGCCTGCTATTTCCGCAACGGCTGTTTTAGCAATTGTCACCTGCTCCAGGCTTTTCCGTAACACGGGTCCGGTGGTTGCGATATCGGTATAGTGCACCGGCAGCAATGGGATGAGTGCACCGGCAAGTAGTGTTACGAGTAAGTATGCCCGGTTGTAGGCATGGTACGTTTCTCTGCGCAGTACAGTGTCGAAGGCGACCAGGCTTAATAGCCAGATGGCAGTGATATTGATGAGATATTGCATCATAACACGGTTGTTGAGAAGATGAATGTTTATGGTTTCACATCATAGACCACGGGTGTTTCAAGCAGGGTCTTGTCGCCACACTTCAGTTTAATGTTCTCAAGGAAAATCTTCATGCTTGTGCCCTTCATTTTCTTAAGTTCGTCCACCTGCTCCTGGCGCAGCCGGTGGCCCTCCGTCTTAAAGGGGCCGTAGATGTAGTCGCCCTTTGGTAGCACAGAGAAGGTAAAACCTACGACGCTACAGCCTGCCGTGGTTATTGTGACTTCCGGGTCGGCAACAATTTTGCTAACGCCGTTGAATGCATTGCCGGGAGCAATTCCTGCGAACCTCACCGGGCTTATTCTATCAGCTTTCTGTGCGATAGAGGGGGTGCTGAGAGCAAGTGCCAGTAACAGGAAAGCCAGGGCAGGCACAATAAGCCCACATCGTCCGGTGTTTCCGGATGTGTTTCTGCGGTACATAACAGATCATTTGTGGCCCAAAAGGCCGGTTATGGAAAACTTGTAACTATCAGTGGTTCTTCTGTCGTGTTCTTGCCGTTGCAACTCAGGTGTATATCTTCTAGCGTTATCTTAACGTTGGTGTTACTCATGCTTTTTAGGTAGGCAACCTCGTCCTTGCCCAGTCTTGATCCGGCTATGTTTACCGGACCATAACTCTTGCCCCACTCCGGCTTGCAGGAAAAGGTGAAACCGGTAACCTCACAACTTGCCCGCGCCGATACCAGCCTCGGGTCAGCGAGTATGTTCTTTAGTTGTATGTTCTTCCTGTCTTCATTGGCCAGGCGCACGAGGTGCTTAGGGTGTTGAGGCATGAATTGGCCGCTCGCTGCCAGGGGCAGCATGGCAGGTGCAGTAAGCAGCCATGCACAAGTCAATATCTTATTGCCCCCTTTTGTCATCAGTTTTTTGTTTTGTCCAGTGTCTTCATCAGGTCTTTCAGTTCTGCCAGGTCAATGTCCTTGCTTTGCACCAGGAAGCTTACCAGTTGCTTTGGAGAGCCGCCGAAGTATTTTTCTACCATACTCTTTACTCCATGGTCTGCATATTCCTCTTTTGTAACAATAGGAAAATACTCGTGTGTTTTGCCGTAAGCCTTGTGGTCTACGAAGCCCTTCTTCTCGAGTATACGCACCACACTAGAAATGGTGCTGTGTGGCATATCCGGGTCGCCGAGATGGTCTATTACATCACGTACCAGGCAACGCTCCAGGTTCCAGATTATCTGCATTACCTCTTCCTCTGCTTTAGTGAGTGTTGGTAATGGTGTTTTCCGCTTCATAACGTAAAAATACGTTACAAAACTGAAAAACCAAATTTATGCGTATAAATTTTGGATTTGAGGTTGTTGGCAATCGTGAGGTCTAATAATCCATACCAAACTGGCGGAGGTGGTGGGTGGCGTGTTTGTACAATAGTTGCACCTGTTGCTGATAATTCAACACACCGAAGAAAGGATTGTTGAGTGTCTTTGACGGATCCTTTGCAAAAGCGTCAAAGAAGTAGTTTATTTCGCCCTGAAGTTCAGAAAGGGCTTCGTCCTTAGTTTCATGGCGGGTAGGCGCGGGATCATCTGCCATCAGCGCGTTGGGTGTGTTTTCGCGGAAGGGCTTTTCACTCGCGAGGAAACTCTGCATGCGCTCCAGGTTTTCCGCAGGTGTTATCACGTCCATCGGCGTGCGGCCGCTGGCTATTCGCACATAATCGCTCATGTGCTCTATCATTTGCTGCACATTCATCTTGCCCCATTTACGTGGCGCGTTGGCGTCCAGGTCGTGCAGGACTTCTGTGTATTCTGTCTTCAGGAATCGTGCTTTCTGCTGAATGTTCTCCATGAGCAAATGATTTTCCCTGCTAAAATAATCAGAGCAATTGTCGAATCAAAGACTCTTGCGTTACGCCTTCTGCTTCAGCCTTGTAGTTGCGTAGTATGCGGTGACGCAGCACGGGCATAGCCATGGCGCGGACGTCCTCTATGTCAGGAGAATATTTTCCGTGGATGAGTGCGTGGCACTTTGCGCCCAGCACCAGGTATTGAGAGGCGCGTGGTCCTGCACCGTAGGCCAGGTATTTTGTTGCAGCATCTGCGGCGCTTTTTGTTCCGGGGCGCGTTTTCTGCACTAGTCCCACAGCATATTCCAGCACATTGTCCGGAACGGGTACGCGGCGCACTAACTCCTGGAAGGCTAGTATTTCTTCCGCGCTCATCACGTGACTCAGGTCGGTCTTCTGAGCGCCGGTAGTATTGCGCACAATTGTCACTTCGTCTGCGAAGCTCGGGTAGTCCAGCGTTACTTGGAACATAAAGCGGTCGAGCTGTGCTTCCGGCAGCGGATAGGTGCCTTCTTGTTCTATTGGGTTCTGTGTAGCCAGTACAAAGAAAGGCGCTGGTAGCTTATATAACATGCCGCCGGCTGTAACGTTGCGTTCCTGCATAGCTTCCAGCAGGGCAGACTGTGTCTTGGGCGGTGTACGGTTTATTTCATCCGCAAGAATGATGTTAGCGAAGATCGGGCCTTTTATGAATTGAAAGGCACGCTGCTCATTCAGTATCTCAGCACCCACAATGTCGCTCGGCATGAGGTCGGGTGTAAACTGTATGCGCTTAAACGAAAGGTCCAGAACGTCTGCAATTGTTTTTACCAGTAGTGTTTTTGCCAGCCCCGGCACGCCCACCAGCAGGCTATGGCCATTGCATAATATGGCTATAATCAGTTTTTCTACTACATCTTCTTGCCCTACAATTACCTTGCCAATGTTTTTGCGAATTTCAGCGGTTTTTGATTTTAGGGCGTCTGCTGCTTCTATATCTGTTGCGTACATTAGTATCGTCCGTTCTTTAGTTTCCTGCCATATTGTGGCGGGATTTTACGAAGCGGGAAAGTTCTATTATTTTGTGTAAACAAACAAATAAGCACCGTGGATATAACAATACGAGAGGCGCAGCACCGGGTAGATGAATGGATACGGACTGTAGGGGTACGTTATTTTGGCGAACTTACCAACCTTGGCATACTGATGGAGGAGGTAGGTGAGTTGTCGCGCCTGATGGTGCGTAAATATGGAGAGCAGTCGTTCAAAGAGAGTGATAAGCAAAAGGAACTTGCTGATGAGATGGCTGATGTGCTTTGGGTGCTGATGTGCCTTGCCAACCAAACAGGGGTGGACCTGGGTGACGCCCTGGCAAAGAACTTTGAGAAGAAGAGTATGCGGGATGCAGACCGTCACCGAAATAATGACAAACTGAAATAAGAAAGCCCCGTTTCCGGGGCTTCTACTGACTTTCCTCACAAAAGTCCCAATACCTTTTTTGTACTGGTTTTGAAATTTTCCATTCTCACAAACCATCTCAACAAACGAAAAATAGTGACGGGTGGGTGATGTAGTTTGGGTATAGTTCTCGTATGGTCTATAGCGTGATAAGTTATGGTCTTCTTTAGTATCATAGTAGAATTTTACAGGGGCCGGAGCATCGACAACACAATATTACGTATGATGCTGAGGGACAGCCAAAACAAGTTTACGAACGGTCGAAAAAGTTTACGAACGGTAAAAATCGCCGCTTTTTATGCCCCTCCTACCGTTCGCTTATTCAACATTGCCTGGATTTTGACCCCCTATTAATAAAGCCGGTAATAATAATTCTTGCCTATAGGTCCATTTAGTTTCCCAGCGACCTTTAACTTTTTCTCTGCAATAATTGGGGCGAACTTTCAGTTACAAAACGAGGATGTATCGGCGAATGTCATTTATGCCCTCGTGTTTGCAGTTGTGTTGCTGGCAATAGGTGATGGACAAACGGAAGCGGAAATTGAATCATCGTGAACATCAAGATTTCTAAGGAGGGCTCAAACTTAATAACCGGTAAAAGAGGATAACATGTATTCGTTTAGAGTGGATTTCAAAGACAATATTGCGGTGAGCGCACAGCCCGTGCTGCCTACAGAGTATACGGAACTGAAAGAGTTGAAACTGGAAAGGGCGAGGACGGTTCTGAAGTGGTGCATTGTGGATGCTGAGCAAGAAGCAGATGCAATAGCGCAGGCAAATCGTACCGCAAAGGAGCGCTGGGGGAGCATTTTAGGTATCAGGTAACAATCGGAATTATATGGAACATATTTTTCTTTCGGTCATTCATCTGGCTACACACGAAGCCAGTGACGAAACGGCCTTCGCAGAGATGCTGCAACAACTTAAGGATGATCTTGAATCTTATGATAACGAGGGTGTCGCGGCCTCTATAACAGTAGTTGCCGAGACAGGTCTGTTCTCGTGCGAAATAGCCATTGGCGTATCATGCGAAAACGACCATTTTTGCGCCCGGCTGAACAAGCTTGCAGATACTTACCGAGGCACCTGCTACTTACAAGAAAGTCGCAGGGCCTGATTTGCCTGTGTCTGCGTCGCAAAAAATAAACTTTTCGCATTTTATATTTTGTTATTTCGCCGAATTCGCGCGAATAGAATTTGCAATAGGATATTTGCAGAAGCTCATTGGTATTAGGAAAAACGTGTTATGTCTCGGTTTTTTCTGAAAAATTCACCCCTCCTTTTGTCTATTTCACAGAAAAATGCATTCTGATTTTAGAAATAAATAGATATTTCCATTAAATTTACCTGATAACATGCTGTGCACCCAACCATCGGCGTTGCATGGTGGTCTTATATCAGTTGTTTAGATCAATAACCGCAATACTTGTCTATCGCTTTGGCATATAGTGTAACCGGCCAGGCTACTGAGTTAGAGCAACTCATCCAGGGATGCATCCGCAATGAACGGGGTGCACAGGAGAAGCTATACCGGCTTTTCTACCCGAAGATGATGTCGTTGGTGCGCAGGTATATTGATCATGAAGAGCAGGCGGAAGAAGTATTGAACAACGGCTATCTAAGGGCATTCCAAAAGATAAAGCAATACAATTTCCAGGGTTCGTTTGAAGGATGGATCAGGAAAATTGTCTTCCATGCAGTAGCTGACTACGTAAAACAAAATGCTAAATATTCCAGCCAGATACTGCTGGTGGAAAAAGATGAGTTAGTACATAAAGACCATGCCGACAAACTGTATTATGACCAGCTTATGCAATTGGTGCAGGCGCTACCAGATGCTACCAGGGCTGTGTTTAATATGTATGTAATGGAGGGGCTTACGCATAAGGAAATAGGGAATATAGTTGGAATTAGCGAGGGTACGTCTAAATGGCATCTCTCTGAAGGCAGGCGAATATTGAAAGAAAAAATTGAAAAACTTGAATTGCACCTGAAGCAGTAGTATCTGCTCCCCTGCAATTGTGAAAACGAAATTGTAAAAAAATAAAATTTATCCAAATGGATAAAAATTTCATCAAGGTTGACGATCTCTTCAGGCAGCGCCTGGGAGATGGTGAAGAGCGAGAGCGGAGCGGCGCATGGCTGAACATGCGCGAGCTGCTGGATAAAGAGATGCCGCAGCAACGGCGAATAGGTGCTTTCTACTGGAGGCGTCTGTTCAGTGCAGTTGCAGCGTTGTCCCTCATCGGTACACTCGGTGTGAGTAGCTACGAGCTTTCTGCTGCATTCAGAAACAGGACGGTTTCGGATATGATTCCGGAGGTGCCCGTGTCTGTGAATGGTGAGCCGGCTAAGTCGCTGAGCATGGCGAATACGGATGCTACCCTCAGCCGGAACGCCAGGAGCGCAGGCCGCCCGGGCATCAGGCCTCATACCAGCAGCAACCATGAAGGAAGCAACTTATCGCAGACTAATTCTCCTAATGGTGTGGTTTCAGCGCCCGCCAGCGGCAGCAATTCAAATAGAAATACAAATCCCAATCCTAATAAAAATAATGTAGCAGCTATCACTGCAAAAAGCCAAGCAGATAACAATACCACTCTTGAAACAGAACACCTAAACACAGCAGAGACAAACAGCCAAAACTCACAAACAAGATATACCGGTAACCCTAACGAAAACGTTAAGAAGTCTACTAACAAGCATACCGGCAGCTTAGCAGCAAATAGAACAAGTGCTGATTGTGCTACTAACAACAGTATGCCCGAAAATGAAGCTGATATAAAGTCTCAAAAGAATGCTGATGCGCATAGTGCAGTTTCCTCAAGCAGCCAGCAGACGGGTAAAGCTGACGTTGCGTTAAATGATCACAAGTCATCGGGCTTCAATAGTGGTAACCGACCTGAGCACAATGCTAAAAATACCGGTGCACACAAAAAAGCTGCACAAGCTCATACAAACAGTGCACAAAACGGACTTGTTTACAGTAACGAAAATCGTGAGCACAGTAACGAAACAAAAACAAGCAACAATCATCCAAATTCTGTAACCGGAACGAACACTAAAGCAGGAGCGTCAAGAGCTGCTGCCAGCCACGAAGAGAACAGGGTTGCTGCGGTTACATCAAAATCGAAACAAACTAATCATACTGCAGGCAATAGCAGCATAGGCAAAATGGCACTTAACTCATCAGTAAATAATGGAGCAACAACTAAGTCTGCGAAAGATCAGCATGTTGCGACCAATAGCGATGAGTTGCATAAACTTGCTTCTGAGAATATCAACAAGCTGGCTGCGGCTGACATTGCCACCATGGGGCAAAATAACCCGGGACAGAAGAAAGGCGTGACATTAGAAATTCCTTCAGCCTCAACCCGGGTAGGCGAAGGCAGTACAAATGCAACCAAAGAAGCATTGGCACAGGGTCCGGAGGTGAAAGATGTTACGAACCAGCCGGCAGCTTCTACTTCTATACACGACCAGCCGCCAACCGGTAAGAAAGTTATCACAAAGCTGGTGGTACACGAAAGGACATTTAAGGTAGCAGATAATGAATACGAACTGAGATCTGACACGATTTCGAAAGAGCGTATCGTCATGGATCTTGCAGATACGAACGAACCGGCTGCAGCAGCAAAAGCCGCTGCGAAGGAAGAAGCACCGGCGGCGAATGCAGTACAAAAGAAGTCGCATAGGCGTTTGCTGGGTCGTAGAAATGCTGGTAACCCATCTACTCCGGGAATGGCTGGAAGCCAGGCGGCTCCACAAAGTAAATCAGGCACTCATGCTATTGGTGCGGGAACGACTTCGGGACATTCTGCACATATTCTTGCCTCAGCAGCTTCGGCAAATAGCGGCGCGTCTGAATCGGAAATGACCTCTTCAACGGCAGCCACAGCCCCCGGGACTTCTGCGGCTACAACATCATCGGAAATCATTCCTGCGGCATCTGCAGGGGAGACCAAGTCGAAAGCATCCGAATCTAAGCACAAAGGAATGTCTGTCATAAAGAAGCTTGCCATGGCATTCAATGATGTCAAGAACAATGCGTCTAAGACCACATTTGCGCCCGGACTTACTGCCGGAGTGAACAGTTATTTCTTTGGTCCAAGCACATTGAAAGGATTTCAGTTTGGTCTTACAGGCGACATCATATTTAATGATAACTGGAACGTGATGACGGAACTTAAGTATTTCCACCGCGTTAATAACAATACTTCTGTTCAGGATAACTACTATTCTTATACACAAGTGGGTACACAGTACCTGAAGCAAAAGCAGCTTAACTCTTATAGCTTCTCAGCGCTTCACAGCCTGGAAATGCCGGTAGCGGTAAGGTACCACATGGGTAACTTCAACTTCTATGCGGGTGGTAACCTGCTCTATGCATTCTCCATAAACACAGGTGCTACATCTATTCCAGACTACAATGCAACACCTGAATATGTGAATGCACCTGGCACTGATGATAAAGGAGTGCTGTCAGAGACAGACTTTAAGAGTCGCTTTGGTTTGGGCTACTTATTTGGTTTCTCGTATAATCTGTCACAGAACTTTTCTCTGGATCTGCGCAATGTGCAGACAGTGTGGGACAACGCTGCGACAACCGGAGCAAAGAATATCTCATCTCAGCTTTACAAGACACCGTCAATACAGCTATCGGTGATGTACAGACTGGGTGGCAACAGAAGTAAAGATTAGTAGGCAGATAACTTTTACTGCTAAGCCGGGAGTGTGCGCTCCCGGCTTTTTATTTTAAATGAGGTGGGTTGTAGTCATTACTGCGCCGCTATCTTTGCTCTAAATAGGTAAAAGGTTGATGGCAAAAAGAGCGGCGTACACACTACACAATGATGTTAGCATTCTGCGTGGTGGAAGCGACTATTTTAATGCTATTGATGAAATTGCAGCCCGAGCAACCTACTCTTTGCATTTGCAGACCTATATCTTCGATGCAGATGAAACGGGGCAGCGTGTGGCCGACGCTCTTATGAACGCTGCCCGGCGCGGAGTAATGGTATACCTGCTTGTAGATGGTTATGCATCTCAAAAAATTCCAAAACAATTCATTGAAAAGATAAGATCGGCGGGAGTTAGGTTTCGATTTTTTCAGCCTTTTCTAAAGAGCAAAGGATTTTATTTTGGCCGGCGCATGCACCATAAGATTGTGGTCGCCGACGGGCGGTGGTGTCTTGTAGGTGGGCTCAATATCAGTAATAGGTATAACGACTGGAACGGCACACCTGCCTGGCTGGATTGGGCGTTGATGGTTGAGGGCGAAGTGGGTATGCAATTAGACAAGGTTTGCCGCCGTATGTGGAACCGAAATGTGCTTCGAAAAAAATGTGTCGCGGATAGACTCCCTTCTTTTGAACCGCCGGCAAGTAAGCACCACGTGCGGATTCGGCGTAATGATTGGGTTTATAATAAGACCGAGATCACAGCAGGATACAGGGCAATGTTTGTAGAGGCGCAGCGGGAGATAACCATAATGACCAGTTATTTCTGGCCGCCTGCCGGACTACTGAAACGCATGGAGGTGGCTGCGCGCAGGGGTGTACATATTCGCCTGGTGCTGACCGGTACCGCAGACGTGCCTTTTGCAAAATATACCGAGCGCTACCTGTACAGTCGCTTGTTTCGCAGCAACGTGGAGATTTACGAGTATAGTAAGAATGTACTACATGGTAAAACGGCAATGCGAGACGGTGAGTGGATGACACTCGGCTCCTACAACCTGAACAGCATCAGCGCGTTTGCAAGCGTAGAACTGAACCTGGATGTTGCGGATGAAGGATTGGCGGGCGAAATGACGGCGCATATAGATAAGATAATCAAGGAGGATAGTGTCCGGGTGATGGCAGAGGATTATCGTATTGAGCGTAGCCCTTTGAAGATGTTTTACTATTATGTTTCTTTCCGCACAGTGCAGCTACTGTTCTTTCTATTTACGTTCTACTATAGCCAAAAGAAGCGCTATGGAAGCTAGCGGCCGGCAATGCGTCGAAGGAATAAGCGGAGTTGTTCTCCGTCCCACCTGGCGAAACGCCCACGTTGCACCACCAGTTCATTAGCGGTGGGATGCTGGGGATAGTAATAGAAGACGCAATGGGATGCAGTGTCATTCCAGCCAATGATCTCACCAAAACGAAGCACATTGAACTTTAGGGTATCTTTCTGCATCTCTGCGGTATAAAAGCCCTGGGAGAACCTTAGTAGTCGCTCTAACTCAGCCTTATCTGTAGCGGCAGACAACAATGCTGCATTCCGGCACGTGAAACGAAATTTTGTGGGCCGGTTGCCATCAAATACGGAGCGATAACCGATATAAAAGCCGGAATCCTGCTCAGCAACAATATACCATAGCAGGTTATTAAGCGGAGTGGGTGTGCTGAGGTACCGTTTCACCGGCGTGCCATTGCGTGCAAGTTGTTCTTTTGCCTTAGTGTCAATAATTGATTTTAAGAATATACCTGATAGCAGGTAGCAAGCACTAAGGGTAAGGGCGAAACCGGCCCAGCGGCGCCGGGCCCCGTTTAGTGCAGATATGAACAACAATAGCACGGTTACGAAAGCAGGCCAAAGCGTAAAAAGAGGATCTGCCACAAACATGGTGTTGAACGAAACCCGGTAGTGGCTGAATGGTTCGAACCACCCGGTGCCATAGGCATTGAAGGCATCAATAAAATCGTGGAGCAACACCTGTGAACCCCAAAGCCAGCACCAGATTGTAAACGTCATTCCGCTGCGTACCCAACGTTTGCTCATCCACGCCAGGAGTGGCGTAACGAGCAGTGCAAAAAGGAACGAGTGTGTAAAACCCCTGTGTGCTAGCAGGTCTTTTGACAAGGGTAGAAACAGTGAGCAAACGATATCGATGTCGGGTAGGCTATTAGCGATGGCGCCTATGAGCATTGCCTTTTTCCCGAGCTTCTTTCCTGCGATCAGTTCTCCGGCGCAGGCACCTACTACTATGTGTGTTAGTGAATCCAACGTAGCAAAGGTAGCAGGAGAAGGCACAGATCAGTAATTGTTCAGGAGGAAGTCTTTACCGTTTTGCCAGAATATCCCCCGGTTTTTCACCTGAGATTTGGAAAATTCCAATGCCTTAATGTCGTACATTTGCGGTCCAAAAAATAAATAATATTTGTATGCAGTTAAAACATGCAGTTATAGCAGGTTTGGCTATTTTGGTTGCCTCTTGCGGGCAGCCCGGCGAGGGGAAGAACGAAGCGGCCGCGGGCAGGAAACTCCTTGACCCTGCCAATATGGATACCACGGTGAAACCGGGTGACAACTTCTTCCAGTATGCGAATGGCACATGGTTAAAGAATAACCCGATTCCCAAATCTAAAACCAGGTGGGGCAGTTTTAACGAACTTGACGAGAATAACAATGCGGTGCTGCATTCATTGTTGGATTCTGCAGCGAAGATCACGGGAGCTCCCAAGGGTAGCAGTGCACAGATGGTGGGCGATTTTTATCGCACCGGTATGGATAGTATGGCAATTGAAAAAGCAGGTATCACGCCGCTGAATCCGATTCTGGCGCGGATAAATGCCATTACCGATGCGGCATCCCTTCTTTCGGAAATATCACTTCAGCACACCGAGGGATTAGGCGGTGTATTCGGCTTCTATGTTTCGCCGGACGATAAAAATGTCACTCACGAGATGTGCCAATTTGGTCAGGGTGGACTTGGTATGCCGGGCAAGGAGTACTATTTTGACAACGACGCGCGCACTCAAAAGATCAGGGATGCATACAAGAAGTATCTGGTGAATATGCTGATGCTGATGGGCGAAGACGAGGCAACTGCCGCGAAGGATGCTGCTAACATCTATGGCCTTGAAGAAAAACTTGCAAAGGCTTCCTTTACGCGCGTAGAAATGCGCGATCCGTATAAACTCTACAATAAGTTCAACCTGGCTGGCATTACCGCAAAAACTCCTGGAATTGACTGGAGCAGCCTAATGGCCGAACTGAAAGTGAAAGGCGAAGACTCAGTTATCGTGGGTAACCCGGGCTTTTTTGCGGAATTCGCTAAACAGCTGAAGGCAACACCAATTGAAACATGGAAAAAGTATCTCTCTTTCCATGTGGTAAATGGCATGGCGCCGTTCCTGAGCAGTGCATTTGATACTACACGGTTTGCTTTTTATGGCAAGACGCTAAGGGGACAGGAGGAGCAGGAGGTGCGCTGGAAGCGCGTATTGGGGATAGTGGACGGATCTATTGGTGACATGCTGGGACAGATGTATGTGGATCGCACATTCAAACCGGAAGCAAAGCAGCGCATGCTGGAATTGGTAAACAACTTGCAGCAGACCTATGCTGAGCGTATTCAGAAACTGGACTGGATGAGCAATGAAACGAAGCAGAAGGCGCTCACAAAGCTGAATACATTTATGAAGAAAATTGGGTATGCAGATAAGTGGAAAGACTATAGCAGCATGACTATTTCCGGCGAAAGCTACGTGGCCAATATTCTCGCAGCCTCAAAATGGCAATATGACTATGACCTGAACAAGCTGGGTAAGCCGGTGGACAGGACAGAGTGGGGCATGACACCTCCTACGGTTAATGCTTATTATAACCCGGCGTTCAATGAAATCGTTTTCCCTGCGGGTATCCTGCAGTGGCCTTTCTTTGACGAGCACGCGGACGATGCGGTAAACTACGGTGGAATAGGCGGCGTTATAGGGCATGAAATGACACACGGGTTTGACGACCAGGGACGCCTTTACGGTGCCGATGGTAACCTGGCCAACTGGTGGACACCCCAGGATTCTGCGAACTTTACTACCAAGGCAAATGTGGTGGTAGATATGTATGGCCAGGTGGTGGCGCTGGACACACAGAAGATCAACGGTCACCTCACAGAAGGAGAGAACCTTGCTGATCTCGGTGGCCTTGCAATAGCATACGAGGCATTCAAGAAGACCAAACAGGGTCAAAGTGAGGAGAAGATCGACGGACTTACACCTGATCAGCGTTTCTTCCTGAGCTGGGCACAGGTGTGGCGTGCTAATACCCGTCCGGAGGAGCTGGCACAACGCCTGAAAACCGATCCGCACTCACCAAACGAGTACAGGTGCAACATTCCTGTTAGCAATATGGAGCCATGGTACCAGGCATTTAATATTAAGCCTGGTGATAAAATGTACCGTCCTGAAAATGAGCGGGCAAAAGTCTGGTAAGGACCATGTTCCAACACTTAAAGCATAGTTTTCGAATAACCGCCTGTAAGACAGGCGGTTATTTACGTCTTACGAGACAAAAAATATGTCGTGAAATACCAACCTGAATGACAAAATTTATGTCTTTTATGGAGCAGACACAACAGCAAAGAAGCCCACTCGTAATCTCCTTATGAAATTTCTGTTGCGTTTTGACGAAATTGTCTATATTTATACGTGAAAGTTTAATTTAATTAATATGCGTAAAAGTATTTTACTCATTGCGGCATTAGGTTTATTTACCGGGTTCAGGTCATTCTCTCAGATAGTGGCAGGAGACTGTTTTTTACAGGGGCAGTGGCTTGAAGTAGGTATGAACTCGAATGGTAGTTTCGGTACTTGTACTTCACCAGCCACATACCACACTCATGGGGGCTTTGGTACATCGACCTATGCGGCCACTCCTATTCTCACTTCCGGTGGCAGTATGGATGCTTCGTATGATTGGGGGCATGACGGCTGGACTACTGGAACACCTGCATGTATGGGACCGTATACTCAGCCGGGATTCCCGATGGAAGGATGGTCTGTGCAGGTAGGTGCTACCGAGTACCGTAACTGGGCATCTCCTGGTCTTTGCAGTGGTACTTTTAACGTGCCAGGCGCGCACTCTTCCTACTCAAACATAGGTGGAGATAAGATAAGTATCTGGACCGGGGCAGTAGCGGGTCTTTCTGTAAGGCAGGAAACCCGTGTTGACACATTGTCTTCATGGGCCGTTGTTACCACAACGCTTCGTAACACTACCGGTGCGCCTCTTACAAACGTTTTTTATCAACGTACTAACGATCCAGATAACATCTCTGGTTGGGGCCTTGGCTCTACAACTGTAAACAGGATCGTGCATCAGAATGAGGATGTGCGCCACAGGGTACAGGTGAGTGCTTATGGCTCTCCCTGGACACCTACTGCAGGTTATGATTCTATCAGCAGCTACATGTCGCTTGCTACAAAAGACTGTCGCGCTCGCTGCGCTGTGCTGACTGGCCTTAACCCGACATCTACGCCACAGACAATGTGGAACAACATCAATTCCGGTAGTGCGGCTGGCGGGTTGTCTGCAGTGACACTCGGAAGCGGCAATACCGCTGACCGTGGTATTACACTGATATTCAATGTAGGTACAATCCCGGCATTTGACAGTACATCAATCTCTTACTCTTACATTTATCAGAATGCACCAAATAACATTGATAGTGCACTTCCTGATCCGGGCATCTCCCTCAATGGCACTGTGCAGCCAATGGTTGCGATGCCTAATCCTAACTACGATACCTTCCAATCTTGTAATTCAGGGCTGCTGATTTTACCTGTGGACCTCGTGAACGCAGAAACAAAAACATGGGCGACCAGTAAGTGGACCTGGGCGCCAGCAACAGGTCTGTCTTCTACAACCGGAGCGCATAATACTATCAACCTGACAGGTCTCGGTCCTGTTACCACTTACACCATCATTGGTACAGATAGCTCTGTGGGTACGCCAGGTCTGACATCGTGTAATGTGAAGGTGTTTTACCTGACAGTCTTTACTTGTAATGGCGCTGAGTCAAACTATCCGTGCGTCGGAGATACACTTTGGCTAAATGCGCCGGGTGATTCTGTCGGTGCTTCTTACAGGTGGTATGGACCTCTTCCTTCAACAGCATTGATCGCTTCAGTGCAGAAACACTACAAGTACCCCACATCTATGTTTGATACTGGTAAGTACATGGTTGTGAAGACCGTGGCGGGGCAGAGCGATACTGCATATACAACGGCCAGGATTTCAGCGCTGCCTATTATCACATTGGGTCATAATCAACCCAACTGTGCTCCACCGGTTAACACGCTGAATCTCACGTGCTCCACAGACTCAATATGTACGAGCTGGGCATGGATAGGGCCGGCCGGATTCTCGGCAGCAGTTCAGAATCCTTCGCTGATGTTCGACTCCTCAAAAGACGGTGACTACATTGTAACGGTGACCTCAGTGAAAGGGTGTACCAATAAGGACACCATAAATGTGAAGTCGGGGCCGAGTGTTGATTTTGACTGGGTAACAATGCCTGGTTGTCCTGAAGATAAAGCACAGTTCTTTGCAAAGTCTGCGAAAAATGTTCAGGTGTTTTACTGGAATTTCCAGGCTAGCGAAAATAGCTATGAAGTGAGTCCATTACATACATTCAAAGCTACTACACCGGGACTTGTTCAATACACGGTAACGCTGAATGTAACCAGTGCAAATGGCTGTACCAGCTCAAAAACTCACACAATAGACCTGCGCCACAAGGTTACAGCCTCATTTACCACAGCGCCGAACGCGCTGGGTATCCGTGATACTGTCTGCATCCCTAACCAGGACAATGGCCAGTTTGTATTTGTAGACGGCTCCACCGCTACAAAGGAGGGCGCCACTTCAACACTTCCTATCGTTGCTTACGAATGGAACTTCGGCGATGGGGTTACTGAAACGGCTCCTGCACCTACGCACCAGTACACAGCTGCGTTGTCATACAATGTAAGCCTTACAGTAACAGATAGCTTTAACTGTAAATCCACTTATAGCAAGTATGTGCATGTTCTGGAAGTTGAGGTAGATGGATTGGTGGATACGACGGTTTGCCTGGTTAAACCATTGCCGTTGCATAATGTTGTATCACTTGTAAACGGAGATAAGTTCACCTTCCCGGGTTATGGATATAGCTACGCATGGAGTGGTGATCTTACTAAGCTGAACTCTGCTACGATCAAAGACCCTGAGTTCTTTGGAATAGGTGATTATGTATTCACGCTTACAGCTACGCTGAACCGTCACATGTGCGAAGCATCGCATGTAACTACGATACACTCAATATTGCCGGCTCAGATATCTAACCTGACAATTAACCAGGGTATCAAGTATGGTAAGAGTGTGCAGCTCTACTGCGATAGCCCATGGGTGTACAGGTGGACCCCTGATGACGGAAGTATAGACAATCCGAACGTGAACAATCCTGTAGTAACACCATCTGTGACCACTACTTACACGGTTTACACAATGGATAAGTACGGCTGCCGCGATACAGCATCAATCACAATTAAGGTAGACAGCTCTATGACAGAGCATTATCCTACAGGCTTTACGCCAAATGGTGATGGTCTCAACGATGTGTTCCGATTCAACGGTGGCAAGTACCAGAAGCTGCTGGAAATGAGGGTTTACAACCGCTGGGGACAGGAAGTGTTCTACAGTAACACTCGCGAAATTGGCTGGGATGGTACCTACAAAGGTGTACCTGCCGATATGGGTACATACTATTACACAGTTATCCTCGCTCGTCCGGGTCAGCCAACGAATGAGGTGGTGAAAGGTGAGATAGTACTAATAAGATAACGCGATTTGTTTTCAATATTAAGGTCCCCCGGTATTTGCCGGGGGATTCTTTTTTTAAACTGATTATCTTCGCTACACAACACACAGAACATGGCGCTCATAAAGTCAATATCAGGGATAAGGGGAACAATAGGCGGAGTACCCGGTAAAAATCTTACACCAACCGATCTGGTAAAGTATGCAACTGCATATGCAGCATGGATCGCCAAACAGGGTGACAGCAGAAAGGTGGTAATAGGTCGCGATGGGCGTATTTCGGGCGCCATGGTACGCGATATTGTGGTGGCAACGCTGCAAAGCATGGGTTGTGATGTTGTGGACCTGGGACTAAGCACTACTCCGACCGTAGAGATGGCCGTGAAGATGGAAAATGCCGCTGGTGGCATTATCCTCACTGCCAGTCACAACCCGGCGCAATGGAATGCTCTGAAGTTACTTAATAGCAGTGGTGAGTTTCTAGACGCGAAGGAAGGCCAATGGATACTGGACTATGCTGAGGGAGCCGACATGAAGTATGCCGAAGTGGATGGACTGGGAAGCGTAACAAAAAACGATTCGTATATCGACAAGCATATCGCCACCATTTTACAACACCCGCTGGTAGATGTAAATGCCATAAAGAATGCAGGTTTTAAAGTGGTCGTTGACGCTGTGAATTCAACCGGGGCAATATCCGTTCCGCCGTTATTAAAGGCGCTTGGTGTAAATGATGTGATAACGATAAATGCAGAAGTAACAGGCCGCTTTGCCCATAATCCGGAGCCACTACCTGAGCATCTTGTGGACCTCTGTAACAAAGTGAAGAATGAGAAAGCATCGCTGGGCATAGCCATAGACCCGGATGTAGACAGGCTTTGTTTTGTGAGTGAAGATGGTAGCCTGTTTGGTGAAGAATATACACTTGTTGCAATAGCTGATTATGTGCTTGGTCACAAAAAAGGCAATACCGTTTCTAATCTTTCATCTACACGCGCGCTACGCGATGTGACTGAAAAGCATGGTGGGAAATACTTTCCGAGTGCGGTGGGCGAAGTGAATGTGGTGCGTAAAATGAAGGATGTAAATGCGGTGATAGGTGGGGAGGGAAATGGAGGCGTAATCGTGCCCGAACTTCATTATGGTCGGGATGCCCTTATCGGTATCGGGCTCTTTCTGACGCACCTTGCGAAAAGTGGGAAAACAACGAAGGAACTGCGCAACTCATACCCCAACTATTTCATCTCCAAAAACAAAATTGAACTGTCAGAAGATGTTGATGTGAAAGCAATATTCGCACAGATCAAGGAGCGCTATGCAGCCTATCCGATAAATAATGAGGATGGTCTGCGGATAGACATAGGCAATGATTGGGTGCACCTACGCACATCTAACACAGAGCCAATCATTCGCGTATACTCTGAGAGTGTGTCAGAAGCTGCCGCGAATGATGTAGCTAAGCGTGTGATGGCGGATATTAAGTCGTTGATGTAAGGGCAGTGAGATTTGTGGAGAAGGTAGCTGTGGCAGGGAAACCTTTCCGCCAAAAAAAAGATACCGTAAAGTAGGTTTGCCGCGGGGTATGACGCCTTTTGGTGTACTTTGAAATTGTAGTACGGTTTCTTAAGCTATTAGTTATAAAAGTTGTTTTGTTGTTAGCGAATCAGTGTTAAGTCTCCTTTTAGAAGATTGGCTTTCCCCTTTCTCGTGTATCTTATCATATAGTAATAGACACCAACATCCGCCGCCTGATTTCTGAAATATCCGTTCCACCCGTCACTGATGCTATGGGTAAAGAAAACTCGTTCGCCCCAGCGATTGTAAATGCTAAGATTGAAATCAGAAATCATTAAGTTACCTCTGACGCGGGCTATATCGTTTAGTCCGTCGCCATTAGGGGTGAATCCACTGGGAAACCAGATGTCACAGTTTTCGTCTCTAATAACAATGGTATCAGTAACTATGCCACAAACATTTGCTATTGTGGCCCAATAGGTTCCCGGGTTAGAAATTGTAATGCTCTCTCCTGTTTTGCCTGTACTCCATAATGTGGAGTCTTGCCCGGTTGAAAGATGTAATGTTTCATCAAGGCATAGAGAGGTGTCGGGTCCTAAAGATAAGGATGGTGGACCGGGTATTATTGTTACAGTTCTTGAATCAGATTTAGTACAGCCATTTTTCGTTGCAGTAAGTACATAGGTGCCAGAAGTGATAGCGGTAATTGTAGGGCCGGTGCCACCGGTATTCCAATGATACGTGGTTTGCATCTCGGCTATAACACCGATCACAATGCCTTCGCTAGTACAGAGAGTAGTGTCTGCACCTAATTCTACTGTTGGCGCAGACTTGAATGTAACATTGATGGTGTCGCTTGCATCACATCCATTTTCCTTTACAAGCAGCCAATAGGTACCTGGGCTATCGACAGAAATTGAAGATGAAGTCTGGCCGGTGCTCCATAAGTAGAGAGTACTGCCATTCACGCCAGATGGTAGAATTCGCATCCTAAGGCCAGGACAGATTGCGATGTCAGGACCAAGATACGGAACAGGAGCTTGGTTAACTGTGATTTCATTTGTGACGCTACCGCAACTTGTAGTGTAGGTAACGATAGCAGTACCTGCGGCAATACCTTCTATTGTGCCAGTCGGAGAGATAGTAGCAATTGAAAGGGGCGCACACGACCATGCGCCGCCGGGAGAAGCGTTGGAAAGAGAAATAGTACTTCCGATGCATAATGGAGTATTTCCCATTATTGCAACTGGCGATGAACTGACTGTAACTATTACCGACGCCGCACCACATGTGGAGATATAGGAAACCACAGCAGTTCCGGTGGCGATGCCTGTAACGGTACCGGAAGACGAGACTGCGGCGACTGATGCGGGGGTGACGCTCCATGTGCCGCCCGTTGGTGATGAAATCAGCGATACTGTGTCCCCTGTGCAAATTGGTGTACTGCCACTAATAGAAGCTCCAGAACTATTGACGGTAACGACAGTGAAGACGGTGCCGCAAAGCGCGGAGTAAGTAACAATTGCGGTGCCGGGTGAAATTCCTGTAACAAAGCCGGCTGAACTTATAGTGGCGACAGAAGACGGTGCACATGACCATGTGCCTCCTGGTGCGGCATTGGCTAGGGCAATGCCGGATCCGGGACAAATGGGTGTATTGCCAAGAATGGGGCCTGGCAGAGCATTGATAGAAACTACGGCTGATGTGCTGCCGCAAGTGTTAGTGTATAAAACCGTGGCCGTGCCAGCAGCTATCGCTGTCAGCAAACCGGTGGAGGAAATGTTGGCTACTGATAGGGGGCTAACGCTCCATGTACCACCAGGAGTTGTTGATGAGAGCAGCAAGCTACTGCCAACGCAAATGGGGGCGTTTCCGGTGATAGCTGAGGGAGGTGCTGTAACTGTGATAGTTGCAGTACCCGTTATAGTGCCGGTTGAAACGCCGCAAACGCCGCCTGTAAACGCAGCAGCGGTGACCGTATATACGGCGCCGGTGGAAAGAGAGGGGCTGATCATAAAAGGTGTGCCCGACATAACACCAGAAACAGTGAATGATGAAGAGCCATCGGAAATTGTTAGCGTGTAGGGTCCTGCGGGGCCTGAGCTAATGATGATGGACAGATAGGCAGTGTCTCCAATACAGATGTTCCCGCCGACAAGTGAGCCGGTAAAGGTTGTATCAGAAAAGCGATACTTAACGAGAAATGCATCTCCGCTGCCTGCGCTCGTAAGTGGGAAAGTAGCAGATGTTGGATCAAAGTCGACCGTTGCACCGAATTGCCCGCAGAGGTAGAGGTTCCCGCTGGCATCAGGGCTCATCATACACCCGTGATTGCTGGCATACGATGATCCTAAGCCAAATGCACAAACATAATTTCCCGCAAAATCATACCGGGCGACGAAAATATCAGCACCTCCGGCACTTGTGAGGCTGGCGCTGGAGGGTGACGGGTCGAAGTCTACAGTGTTGGAGAACCAACCGGTGATAATTATGTGCGATCCCAGCCTCGATGTTCCAAGTCTGCCCTCGTCATCTCCTGGTCCGCCGACTATCTTACCCCATTGGTAAGCGCCGGTGCTACTATACTTGGCAATAGTTATGTTGTTGCCACCCGCACCGACAGGTGGCGCAACAGTGGACGTGCTCGGTGACGCAGCATCGAAAATCAGCGAGTTGCTCGCGGAGTACCCCGTAACGTAGATGTTGTCGCTTGCGTCTAATGTAAGCGAGGTCATGTCATCAAGTGCAGCTCCGCTGACAGTTTGCAGAAAAACGAAATTTCCGGCCGTATCGTATTTTGAGATAAAGCCATCGATCCCAGTAAAGCCCCCCGAAGCTGTAACGGTGGCAGGCGTGGAGCCCCAAGGATTGAAGTTAGCTGTCCCTTTGAATAATCCACAGACATTGATGTATCCATTGCTTACAACGAGTGTGCGCGGAACCGTGACAAGACCAGGTATTCCAGCTTGCCCGAAGTTATGTCCCCAAATAAGAGACCCGGCTGGGCTGTATTTGATAATGTAACCAGGTCCCGATGCTGCTGAACTAAATGTGACACCCGGCGCTATCGTCATCGACGTATTGAATTCGCCGCCGACGTAAACGTTACCTGCCAGGTCTGTTTCAAGCGATTCTGCGTGGTCGTATACTGTCGGCCCGCCAAGGCTTTTGGCCCATTGGTAGGCTCCCGTTGATGAGTATTTTGCAATGAAACCGTCGCCAACACTGGTGAGCCCGGTGCCACCGGCAGAAATTAACATCGCAACGCCGGGTCCCGGGTCGCAATCCATACTAACTTGGTAGAATCCACAAATGTAGACATCGCTGGTTATTTTGTCTACGGTAATACCATATGCTCCATCGTATAGTGTGCCGCCGATACCAAATCCCCACTGGAAATTGCCAATAGAGTCGTAGCAGGCAAGATAGGCATCAGACGGCCCGCTGCTAGTTATGTTTTGCACCACGGGGCCCGGATCAATATCTATTGTGCCTGAAAACTTACCGCTGATATATATATTGCCGTTAGGCGCTGCCTTACATATATATGCTTCATCAGTAAGCGCACCGCCGAGTTTGAAACCCCAATGTGGCACCTGACCCTGCAGACAGATTTTGCTAAGGAGGAAAAAGGCGAGTAGTATACAATGTTTCATAAGGAAATAGAGAAGCAAAAATATAAAATTACTTTAATAAAAACGCATGCGTTAATGATACCCCAATTTAATCATGCATGCTACTGTGACCAGTCGTTTTCTATTTCTTTAATTCGAGGAAAACGGGGCAATGGTCGGAGTGCACAATATGTGGCATTATCTCCGCATGTTTCAGCTTTGCTTTGAGGGGTTCTGTGACGTTAATATAGTCAATACGCCAGCCCTTGTTGTTGGCGCGTGCGCCACCGAATGCGCTCCACCACGAGTATTGGTGTGGCTCCTGATTAAAATGACGGAACGTATCTACATATCCGTTGCCGAATAGTTTGTCCATCCAGGCGCGCTCTTCTGGCAGGAAGCCTGTATAGTTCTTGTTGCGCACCGGGTCATGTATATCTATCGCTTTGTGGCAGATGTTGTAATCGCCGCAGATGATCATTTTGGGTCGCGACTTTCTAACTTCATCCAGGTAGGTAAAGAATTCGTCCAGCCACTGGTATTTATAGGCTTGGCGGTCTTCACCGCTGGTGCCGCTGGGGAAGTACGCGTTGATGAGGGTGATGTCGCCAAAGTCGGCCCGGATAACACGGCCTTCGGCGTCGCTCTGTTGAAGGCCATTGCCACAGATCACATTCTTTGGCTTTAGTTTGGTAAGGATCGCTACGCCACTATAGCCTTTCTTCTGGGCAGAATAGGAGAATACTTCGTAGCCCGTAGCGTTTATGTCAGCTACCGGCACATCCTCTGCATTCGCTTTTATCTCTTGCAGGCAAATAATATCCGCGGGGTCTGAGCGCAGCCAGTCTGCAAATCCTTTCTTCATGGCGCTGCGAATGCCGTTTACGTTATAGGTAATGATGCGCATAGTTTTTTTGGTTAGTTGCAGTGTGAAATTAATCAAATTAGGAATGCTGATTTTTACATCAGCCCTTCATCAGCCAGGCTACAGTATTCTGTTCCTGCTACTATGATGTGGTCCAGTACGCGTATGTCCATAAATTGAGCAGCCTGCACAATTTTTTGTGTAAGGTCTATGTCGGCCTTGCTTGGCTGTTTGTTGCCTGATGGATGATTGTGCGCAATTATTATCTGGCTGGCATTATAGAGGAGAGTGTTCTTCAGAATGATACGCACATCAGCTACTGTGGCCGAAAGGCCGCCGACACTAATAAGCTCGTGGCGCAGGAGCTTTCCCGATATTGCCATATACAGAACGCAGAAAGCCTCATGGTTCAGATCCTGTAGCAGAGGTATTACGATGTTCAGTGCGTCCTTGCTTTTTGTGATAGTAAGGCGTTCGGGTCCTTCTGCCATTTGCCTTCGTCGTCCCAGCTCCATGGCAGCGCTAACACAAATTGCTTTTGCTTGCCCGATACCTTTTACCCTTTGCAGTTCTTTTATGCTAAGCCTGCCCAACTCGCGCAGGTTCTCGCCTGCAAGTTGAAGTATATCACGCGCCAGGCCAATAGCAGATTTTTCCCGGTTACCGGTAGCGATAAGAATACCAAGTAGTTCAGCGTCAGACAAAGCGCTGGCTCCCTTCTTCAACATCTTTTCACGGGGACGCTCGTCTTCAGCCCAATTCTTGATGCTTTTGCTGTCCGCCATAATTTGTATAAATGAACGTCTCTTAAATATATCAAAATAAAAGGCTGCATCTACCAATGATGCAGCCGCTAAAGATCAATGGATATCTATTAGTAAACCAAAAGTTTCTTGTTGACAATAGTCCCATCCGTCTGCTCAATCCTTGCGATATAAACTCCCCGTGGATAGCCATTTATATCAATAGACGACGTTACGCTGACGGCATTATCTCTAATGGTATTAATAGCAAATACCCTACCGGTACAGTCGATTAGAGAGACTGTTAAAATTTCGCCAACCGCTTTATCGATTTTGAAAGAGACAACGCTATTGGCCGGGTTTGGAAAAACTTCAACTTGTAAGCCCTTTTGCTCTTGCTTAATAACAGAAGTGGGATATGTATATTTTATTTTCAGACGTGGTGTTTTGTTCGTGTCTATTGTATAGGAATATGGCGAATAAAATATCATCGAATTAAGTGTATTCACTTCTTGTAAGTGTTTAAACAAAAAGCCGTGATTGCCATATAGGTATGCATCTTTAATTAATTCTGTAATATTAACATTAACATAATCCTGTGTCCAGGTGGTGCTTTGAAGTAATGTATCACCATTTGCAGTTGTGAATGAGGGTTGAGTGCCCCATGTAAGGGTGGCGGTATCCCACGGTGACAATAATCGGTATATACCAACCGCATTGTCAGTGCCCCATGTGGGTGAGCCGGGGTTACCACTTGGTGATGTTGTGTTTGCGTAAACGGACAGGTATGCTGTGTCAATTGTTGCTCCTGTAGGCAAAGTTGGCAAATCAAATTTCAGGAGAGTTCTCCACGTGTAGGGAATTCCTCCGGTAGTCCACCTTGCAATAACCATACTATTGCCGCCAAAACGATTACCGGTGTCGACAGGCGCATTGTTAATGTATCTAAACTTTGAATTTGAGGGATTCGAGCGAACTGTAATGGTGTCTGTTGCGGCCTGTGACTGTGTAAATGCAAATATGACGAACGCGAAAAGTACTATCTGTTTCATTATGGACTTTTTAGGTTTAGTTGAAAGTTAATTGGTTTATGACTTTGGGGGATTACAGGAATTACGTAGTTCTTTCTGTCAGCCACTTGGCCACAGGGGGCGGTGAATAGTTGAACATCATTTCCAGTAGTTCATCTGGCGATTCGCTAATAAGCAGAGAATCATTAACTGGCTCGGCAATGAATCCATCCTGCACCATGTTGTTACACAGTACCTTTAGCGCATCATAGTAACCATTTACATTTAGAACGCCTATTGGTTTGGTGTGCAAGCCCAGCTGGCTCCATGTCATCATCTCAAAGAGTTCATCCATCGTTCCCCAGCCACCCGGCAGTGTTATTACTCCGTCGCATAGCTTGCTCATCACTTGCTTGCGCTCGTGCATGCTGTCTACGGTTATTAATTCAGTAAGTCCTTCATGAGCTACTTCTTTGGTTTTCAGGAAGTAGGGAATTACCCCGGTTACCTTGCCGCTATGCAGCAACGCTCCATCAGCTACTGCTCCCATCAGTCCCACCTTGGCGCCGCCATATACCACCTCAATAGACTTTAGGGCAAGTATTGTACCAAGTTCATAGGCGGCTTCGCGAAAAAGTTCATTGTACCCTTCGGACGAGCCGCAGAAGACAGCTATTCGTTTCATGGACGGAGTATTTGTAACCAAATATACTAAGTATCGCCTACATGCTTTGCGGGGAGCACAATCATAATTTCCCGGTACGCTAATTTGTTTTTGCGAGCATTTTATCAATTTCGGGTGACGATGTGTGAAAGCGGAAGTTTTCGAATTTTCCTTTGTTCAGGCTCATGCCGAACGCAAAAGTCTTCTTCTCTGCTTTTACCTTGAATAATGCCACACCTTCCTCGGTGCTAAAGCCCATGAATTTCGTGCTGATGATATTGCCATATTGGGATGCCAGCTGCTCTGCATTGCCATCCTGCCAGAACGATTCTCCTATCTCTTCGTAGTTTGAGAATAAGCGGCGTATAGCGTCGTCGTTACGGCTATTGTAGTTAGCAACAAATCGTTCCATTGCTGCTTCAAAATCGCTTTTCCTCTGGCCGGCTGGTGGTGCCCAGAAAGTAGCAGGGTCAGATGTGAAGTACTCGGTGTAGGTGTTCGTGCCGTCCGCATTTGTAGAGGTGATTGCGCTCCTCATTTCTTTTGCCGGCACCAGGGTCACGTAGGTTCGCTTTTTCCCCGCTTTCCGTGTCTCGTAGTCATACTCGCTGCTGGCAGCGCACCGAAGTTTGTAGAGATTCTTCGCCATATAATTGTCCAGGTACCAGCTTTTTTGTTGTCTGAAGCCCGCGTTGCGATTGGCATCTGCATTCATTATCAGCGGTTTGTTGTGTATGATTCTGTCGCGTACCTCTTCAATACTCAGGAGGTTTCCTTTTTCATCCATTACGTAGGCCATGAAGGTAGGGTCCATCCAAACCCATTTGCGTTTGTAGGGCATGTAAACCACGTTGATTACATGGCAGTCATTATCGTTAGTGTCCTTTGGCATGCAGGTTACCATGCGCGACTGATAACCCGCAGCGAGGTACACTTCGTTTAGAATGGTAGCCAGGCCCCTGCAGTTTAGAGCAAGTCCGTCGCGCTTACATTCTTTCAGCATGCTCAACGCATTTCGTCTGTCAGGGAGTCCCTTTGAGCCGTCATGCGGCACCTGGTAGTGTACCCATCGCATCAGGTTAATTATGGCTGTTTCATCGTGGCCGTTGCCGGCAATTGAATCCAGGTTATAACGTTCCTTCAGCCGCTTCAGCTTTTCCTCTTCCGGCGATTGGTATGAAAATGCAGGGATATCAGCATTTGATGCTTTACTATAGCCACCGTTACGCTGAAGGATATATACAAAGTCATTTTTTTCGCGCGCCGCTTGAATTATTTTCTTAAACTCAGGGTTGCTTCGGAGATTGTCGAGATCGGAGTCTTCAGTAAGCAGTTTATAGTCGTCGAAGTTTGACTTCTTCAGGGCTTCGATTGCCTTTTTCGAGTTGCCGGTGAGCGCATAAGTGCAGGCAAGGTTATAATATAGGTTGTCAAATGTGCGGGACACTGCTTCCCGTTCTGCCTGGGGTAGCGCATTTACCCTGTTCACCACTTCTTTTACGAGTGCCTCATGTCGGGCAGCATCGCGTTTCTCGTGAGCCTGGTTCATTTCTTCAGACTTCTGCATGAAGTAGTTTTGGAAGTCAGTAGTCTGTGCCAGAAGAGATAAGTTGGCTGCAAGAAGCAGACAGCATAGCATGATCTTTCTCATTTTTAGCGGTGTTTGATATAAAATTAGTGTTCGTAATGTGATGGGGCAATATCAAAGTAACATTCACAGTAAATTAACTGCCACATGGATTCTGAATGAATATAATTTGTACCTTTGCGGCCTGAAAAAGTGACCCCTCCTCGTTTTTCTCTGTGGAGGGGTGTTTTTTTAAGGGGCTATTTGCCCATTAATAAAGAGCAAATCAAGTATATGCAGATAAGGAATATAGCGATAATCGCACACGTTGACCACGGTAAAACGACATTGGTTGACAAGATATTGCACACAACGAATGTATTCAGGGACAACCAGGAGACAGGTGAGCTGATCATGGACAGTAACGACCTGGAACGTGAGCGTGGTATAACCATCCTGGCAAAGAATGTATCAGTGACCTACAAGGGAGTAAAGATCAATGTTATCGATACTCCGGGTCACGCCGACTTTGGTGGTGAAGTGGAGCGTGTGCTGAAAATGGCCGATGGCGTATTGCTGCTGGTGGATGCGTTTGAAGGGCCGATGCCACAAACGCGCTTCGTATTGCAGAAGGCGCTGAACCTGAACCTGCACCCAATTGTTGTAATCAACAAAGTAGACAAGCCAAACTGCCGTCCTGAGGAAGTGCATGATGCGGTATTTGAACTTTTCTTCCAGCTGGATGCCACCGAAGAGCAGCTTAATTTCCCTACTCTTTACGGTTCATCAAAGCAGGGATGGTTCAATACTTCCCTTACTCCTACTACAGACATCACTGCAGTACTGGATACGATACTTGAAAAAGTGCCGGCTCCAAAGGTTGAGGAGGGTCCTGTGCAAATGCAGATCACTTCGCTCGACTATTCATCGTTCCTGGGACGTATTGCTATAGGAAAGGTGACACGCGGTACTCTGAAAGAAGGCCAGGCTGTAATGTTGTGCCGCGCTGATGGTACTATGCAGCGTAGTAAAGTTAAGGAGCTGTACGTATTTGTGGACATGGGCAAGAAGCGCGTTACTGAAGTGCAGTGTGGAGACATATGTGCAGTGGTGGGTATCGAAGGCTTCCAGATAGGTGAAACAATTGCTGATGCTGAGAACCCGGAAGCGCTACCGATAATAGCGATAGACGAGCCCACGATGAACATGCAGTTCAGCATCAACAACTCTCCTTTCTTTGGAAAGGAAGGGAAGTTTGTAACGAGCCGTCACATTCGTGACAGGCTTATGAAAGAACTGGAGAAAAATCTTGCCCTTCGTGTACAGGAGACAGATGATGCTGATAAGTTCCTCGTTTATGGACGCGGTATCCTTCACCTTAGTGTGCTGGTAGAGACCATGCGTCGAGAAGGCTATGAGCTTACCGTGGGTCAGCCACAGGTAATAGTTAAAGAAATAGATGGCAAGAAATGTGAGCCATATGAAATACTGGTAGTGGATGTGCCAAGCGAATTCAGCGGAAAGGTGATAGACCTGGTAACGCAGCGCAAGGGCGAAATGCACATCATGGAGACCAAGGGCGAAATGCAACACCTTGAGTTTGAAATCCCTTCACGTGGTTTGATAGGATTGCGCTCACAGATGCTTACTGCCACAACCGGTGAGGCTGTAATGGCGCATCGCTTTGATGCCTACAAGCCATGGAAGGGGATTATTCCGGGACGTAACAATGGTGTACTTATAGCCAAGCAAGGTGGGCCATCTACAGCTTACTCGATAGACAAGCTACAAGACCGTGGTGCATTCTTCATAGATCCGGGCCAGGAGCTTTATTCGGGCCAGGTGATAGGCGAGCACATCAAGCCGGGCGACCTGGTGGTGAACGTTACAGAAGGTAAAAAGCTGACCAACATGCGTGCCAGCGGCAGTGATGACTCCGTTCGCATTGTGCCTAAGATTCAGATGACACTTGAAGAGTGCATGGAATACATTCAGCAGGATGAGTGTATAGAAGTTACTCCGCAAAACATTAGGCTGAGGAAGATAATGCTGGACGAAGAAGACCGCAAGAAATTCCAGAAGATGCTGAAAGCTGAAGCATAGATTATTTAGTGTGATTGTTTGAGTGTGGTGAATGGTTGCACTGCATAAAGCCCCGGAACGCCGGGGCTTTTTTTGTGGATATCTATTGTGTCGTATTACATAGCTTTACGTGAGAAATTATTTGGTTATGGCTACAACGCATATTATAAACCGGGAGCATTTCTACAGCACTGTACGTAGTAATCTTTTTCATGGAAAACTGAAGCAGGCACACGTAAACGGCATGAATGCTATTCTTGACGAATGGGAAAAGAACTATTCTAATGCAGATGACAGGTTTCTAGCCTATATGCTGGCAACTACATTTCACGAGACGGCTACCACTATGCAGCCCATTGAAGAGTATGGCCACGGCAAAGGGCGCGCCTATGGCAAGCCTGACGCAATAACGGGCAAAGTATATTTCGGACGTGGGTTTGTTCAGCTTACATGGAAGGCAAACTATGAGAAGTTTGCAAAGTTGCTGAAGGTGGACCTGGTCATTCAACCTGAACTCGCACTTAGTTTGGATATCTCCACAAAAGTCCTTTTCATTGGCATGACCAAGGGGCTGTTTACCGGGAAAAAGCTCTCTGACTATTTTGACGGAGCTAAGGAGGATTGGGCAAATGCAAGGCGAATAATCAATGGCACGGACAAAGCGCAACTCATAGCCGGATATGGAAGGATTTTCTACGGAGCTATCTCATATCGACCCGCTTAACCTAGAGTCACACAAGATCTGTGCCTTCGGCTGCGAAAATGAAACATAGCTTGTCTTTGGAATGATACATGTTTGTGAAATAATTATCTGTAATGTGTTGATGACATGCTATTTCGGAGAGCCGCAGTTTATATAGGTTCGACCGACAGCTTTTTTTGGTTAAAAACCCGACCTTTTTCGCTTTTTTTCTGTCTATTATATTAGGAAAGTTCTTTGAAATTCGTTTAATTTGTATGTGACGAATTTTGTGGACTGAAACTCTCATATGATGGGGGTTGTTTTCATTTATACTTAATTAGGAATAACCGGAAAAATAGTATGAAAATACGTAGCCTTTTATCCCTGTTAGCGTTGGTTTGCGGGTTGGCCCCTTCAATAAGTACAGCGCAGATTGTTGGTACTGACTGCTTCCTGCAAGGCCATTGGGTCGAAGTGGGCATTAACCAGATGGGCGGATTCGGTACATGTACATCGCCAACTACATATCACACGCACAATTGTTGCTGGCCAACAGTAACCAGTTTCACGCCCGGTGCGGCAATGGATATGTCTTATGACCCTTATCATGATGGTTGGGGTACGGGTGCGCCGCCATTAATGGGGGCTTACAGCCAGCCCGGATATCCTCAGGAAGGATGGTCAATAGAAATTGCAGGAACCGAATATCGCAATGGAGCATGGGGAGGTCTGTGTTCAGGCGAATACGATGTGACCGGTTCCATAACAGGCTATTCTAACATCGGTGGCACATTGCTTTCAACGTGGTCAGGAGGCGTAGCAGGTATCAATATCCGCCAGGTGACGCGCATAGACACTGAGGCATCCTGGATTGTAATGACAGCATACCTCTACAACACCACTGCTGCTCCTATCTCAGGCGTTTATTTTCAGCGGACACTCGATCCGGACAACGTTTCTTACTGGGGTGGCGGTGCTACAACGCGTAACATTATTGTACACCAGAACGAAGACGAAAGCCATCGGGTAATGGTCAGTGCGAACGGAGAAACCGCTGGGTCCGCGACAACACCGGCCTACGACTCTGTGAATAGTTACCTCGCGCTCGCGGCGCGGGATTGTCGTGCCCGTTGCGTTGTTATATCAGGTCTTACGCCTACCACGGTTCCTTCCACACTCTGGTCCTATGGCTCAGGTGTGGTTCTTTCCGCCCTTGGTTCAAGGAACCTCGCTGACCAGGGTATTTCTATTGTCTTTAATGTAGGGATCATTGGTGCCGGTGATAGCGCGGCAGTATCATATGCTTACATTTTCGACCGTAGGGAGAGCATAGATAGCGCATTTCCCAATCCGCAGTTGGTTGTGAATGGCACTGCTTATCCGTCTATTTATCCACCTGCACCAGAAAATGACACATTTAACGTGTGCAGCGCACCTGGTGCTGTAACCATCCCTGCTAATATCCGCTATGGCGATGAAAAGCATTGGACATGGGGTAAATGGACCTGGGCTCCATCAACCGGGCTTGCCTCAACCACCGGTGTTACCAACACCATCAATGTTGGTGCTCTTTCAGGTCCTACTACGTATACGATCACTGGTACGGATAGTGCCACAGGCATGTATTCGTGCAATCAGAAAACTTTCTACTTAACGGTGCTGCCATGTCACAGTGCTACAAGCAATAGTCCCGGTCCCGATGTTGCTAATATGATTTGCGAGGGTGATACGCTAAAGCTTATCGATAAGGGTGACTCGACCGGCGCTACTTACTTGTGGTATGGCCCTGGGCCTACTATCGCGGGCGCACCCATTTTCGCCGTACAGAATCCTGTCAAGTATCCTACAACCATGGCAGATACCGGCTGGTACCATGTCATAAAAACGGTAGGTGGCGCAAGCGATACGGTGGATACGCATGTGATGCTTCGCAAGCGTCCTAATGTGACTGCGACTTACAATCCTCCTGTGTGCGAGACTAATACACTGAACCTGCTCAGTAATCCTGATTATCCAAGTGAAACGTGGACCTGGACTGGCCCCGGAGGCTACACTTCAACACTTTCAGACCCGTCGAGGACACCGGCTAACGTTGCGATGTCCGGTGACTACAAGGTTGTTACAGAACTGTTTGGCTGTTTCGACAGTAGCAGTATATCAGTAGTAGTGAATCCTATGCCGGTGGCACCTGCGATGAGCTACAATACTGTTCTTTGCGAGGACTCTACTTTATACTTGTCCAGTTCGTCATCTCCGGGTGCTACGTACACCTGGTCGGGACCTACCAGTTTCTCTTCAACATTGCAGAACCCAACAATATCGGGGGTGAAGCCAACTCTTCACAATGGTACCTACACGGTAACTGCTGCACTGGGTGTATGTACTATTTCATCCACGATAACATTGTCGGTGACACCGACTCATGAGCCGATATTGGGAAGCAATTCACCGGTATGTTCGGGCAATTCGCTCAACTTTACGGCGTCGCCGCCTGTGCCGGGTTGCACTTTTGCATGGACAGGGCCGCTTGGATTTACCAGCACCTTACAGTATCCGTCCATTAACCCTGCGTTTACACCCAATTCAGGTATCTACTATGTGATAGCGACGCTGGATTCGTGTCCGTCTCTGCTAACACCGATATCGGTAGTGGTAGACAGCACACCAGAGGTGCCTGTACTGAGTACGAACAGTCCCGGCCCTCCCGGTAACACCATATGCCAGGAAGATACGCTGACGTTTACTGCGTTTTCTCCTACGGGCGCCGGGGTTACCTACCATTGGTACGGTCCATCGTCTTTCTCTTCCACGCAGCAGAACCCTGTTATCCTACCGGCAACACCGGTGAACTCAGGTGTATACACTGTTATTGCCACACTGGGGGCATGTACGTCCACAGCGACGATAGCGGCCACGGTTACACCTACGCCACCTATCAGCGTGTCCAGTAACAGCGCGATATGTGCCGGCGATAAGGATACAGTGAAACTATTTGCTACCGGTAATCCCGGATCTACCTTTACGTGGATAGGACCATACACATTCTTCTCTGCAGCAGCCAATCCTGTGAGGACACCTGCCATGGTAGAATACAGCGGCCCATATACGGCAACGGTGCTGTTGGATGGATGTACCAACACAGCTATTGTAGATTACAAGGTGAAGCCGGTACCGGCACCACCAATGACCAAATGGCTAACGTTCTGCCAGTATTATGATGCACCGTACCTGCAGGCATTTGGCACAAATGTGCTTTGGTATCCATCGTCCGACCCCACGGCAGCCGGTACAAGTGTGGCGCCCAAGCCACCGACCGATGCTGTTGGTGTTCAGTTCTACTACGTAACACAAACGCTGAACGGATGTACGAGTGCAATAGATTCCTTCCGCGTGCGGATAGACCCTACACCAACAGTAACGGTTAGCGAGGGTGCAGATGTGTGCCCAAGGGATAGCGTGAAGCTGGTGGCTACGAACCCGGATGCGATCGCCTATTACCACTGGTCACCGCCATTGTACCTGAGTGATACGGCAAGTGCGGTAGTGACTGCTTATCCGGAAACAGATGTTGAGTACATGGTGATATCGAGCAATGTATATGGCTGTAGCGACACAGGTAAGGTGAGCATACGCGTAAAAGACAACGCTGTGCTGCACATACCAGACTCGGTGCTGATCTTCCCCGGTGAGAGCTACCACATACAGCCTATGACCAACTGTAGCAGGTTTACGTGGACGCCATCGGGCGGTCTTACGGGTAAGTATATCTCGAATCCAGTGGCAACACCTGAGATAAGCACGAAGTATGTTGTAACCGGTGTAACGGAAGACGGCTGTATCGTGAAAGACTCGATCTTGATCCGAGTGAACGATGAATCAGCGATCACGGTACCGAATGCGTTTGCACCGGGTCGCGGAAACAATGACCTGTTCAAGGTGATAAGGCGCGGAGATGCGACTTTGCGTCACTTCAGGGTATATAACCGCTGGGGTACAGTGGTATTCCAGACGACCAATATTGATGAGGGCTGGGATGGTACTTATAAGGGAACGCCGCAGCCGGTGGGTGTATACGTTTATGAAGTAAGTGCTGTTTCTTCAAACGGCAAGGAAATATTAAAGTCAGGTAACGTCACCTTACTGCGTTAATGACAATACAAGTCCAAAAAGCGGGGTGCGGTTCTTTTCGCCCCCGCTTTTTTGTGTCCTGCACTTCTGATTCGAATTAGGAAAGCTCGGTAAAATTCGTTTAATTTGTATGTGATGTGCCGGAAGGTACGTGCGCATTTGAGAAATATACCGTCAGTCTTTTATGTTCACGGATTAAGTTGGTAGCGTGTATGAAAATGCGTAGCCTTATTGCAGCAGTATTCGCTGCAATTGGATTTTTAGAGAATAATGTTTCTGCCCAGATAGTTGGTGTAAACTGTTTTTTACAGGGAGCTTTTGTGGAGGTGGGGATTGCTCCCAATGGTTCCTGGGGAGCAGGAGCATCACCGGGTACTTATCACGGTGGTCCGGGCCCTAATATCGCAGTAGTCTATGACTATGGCCATGATGGCTGGGCTGTCGGCACGCCGCCTAAGTTTGGTGACTACATCTATCCGGGCACCCCATTCGAGGGCTGGTCTGTACAGGTGGGAGGTAACAGGACGGATTGCTTTTATTCTTCCGGTCCGTCTTCTTTCACAGGCCCCGGCGGGCTTACAGGAAGTAACACAGGCTATTACTATACGCCGGGAACCACCACCTGTGGCTATCCAATGCCCGGAGGCTCCGTGACCGGAGTGTGGGAAGGTACAATGGCATCAGGCGCTTTATCCATCAGGCAATTGACAACGATAGACACATCCGCGTCGTGGGTGCTCGTCAATACTGTATTTAAAAACACTTCTGCTGCTACACTCACTGGTCTTTATTATCACAGAACTTGTGACCCGGATAACGATCAAACCATATCGGGTGACTTCATTACTGACAATGTCATCACCTACCAGGACGATGCGGACCACCGGGTAATGGCAGGTTCATATGGTACGCACCCATTAGGAACGCCGGTTACGAAAGCTTATCTGGCCATCGGTACAAAAGACTGCAGGGCAAAGTCACTCATCTATGCGTCCTGGCCTCCGCCAGCAGGGATAGGAAACAACCTGGATCTCATTTATGACGGCACCACTACCAGTATGGGTGCCACATACTATACGCTGGGGGACGTCACTGCTTCACAGGATATTGCCATTGGTCTTGTATATAGATTGGGCGATTTACCTCCCGGTGATAGTACAATGATCTCCTACGCCTACATTTTCAAGGATTCGCTGGCGCTTGATTCTGTTTTTCGTGAGCCGCAACTTGTCGTGAACTGTGTTCCCAAAGCACCATCCGGACCTGCGCCTGCTCCTACCTACGATACATTTAATACCTGTTTGTACCCCGGCATTACTACCATTCCTGTGTACGTAAAATATGGAGGTGAGAACAACTGGAGCTGGAGCAAATGGACGTGGGCACCGGCAACAGGATTGTCATCTACAACAGGTTTGAGCAACAACATTAATGTTGCCGCCCTCTCTAGTCCTACCACTTACACAATTACCGGTACCAATACGGGGCTGGGAATGAATAACTGCGCTCAAAGGGTGTTCTATCTCACAGTTTATCCTTGCCATAGCGCATATAGTAACAGCCCGGGCACTGGAACAGGCTGGGGTAACGGTATAGGCGCACCTAGTCCGGATGCGACAAACTCTATTTGTGAGGGCGATACCCTGAAATTGTTTGATAAAGGAGATTCTACTGGCGCTACCTATCTGTGGTATGGCCCCGGACCTACTATTGCGGGTGCGCCGATCTTTGCCGTTCAACAGCCTGTCAAATATCCAACAACGATGGCTGACACGGGTTGGTACCACGTCATAAAGACAGTTGCGGGGTCCAGTGACACAGTAGATATACATGTATTGTTCCGCAAGCGTCCTAATGTGACTGCGACTTACAATCCTCCTGTGTGCGAGACTAATACACTGAACCTGTTCAGTAATCCTGACTATCCAAGTGAAACGTGGACCTGGACTGGCCCCGGAGGCTACACTTCAACACTTTCAGACCCGTCGAGGACGCCGGCTACCGTTGCGATGTCCGGTGACTACAAGGTTGTTACAGAACTGTTTGGCTGTTTCGACAGTAGCAGTATATCAGTAGTAGTGAATCCTATGCCGGTGGCACCTGCGATGAGCTACAATACTGTTCTTTGCGAGGACTCTACTTTATACTTGTCCAGTTCGTCATCTCCGGGTGCTACGTACACCTGGTCGGGACCTACCAGTTTCTCTTCAACATTGCAGAACCCAACAATATCGGGGGTGAAGCCAACTCTTCACAATGGTACCTACACGGTAACTGCTGCACTGGGTGTATGTACTATTTCATCCACGATAACATTGTCGGTGACACCGACTCATGAGCCGATATTGGGAAGCAATTCACCGGTATGTTCGGGCAATTCGCTCAACTTTACGGCGTCGCCGCCTGTGCCGGGTTGCACTTTTGCATGGACAGGGCCGCTTGGATTTACCAGCACCTTACAGTATCCGTCCATTAACCCTGCGTTTACACCCAATTCAGGTATCTACTATGTGATAGCGACGCTGGATTCGTGTCCGTCTCTGCTAACACCGATATCGGTAGTGGTAGACAGCACACCAGAGGTGCCTGTACTGAGTACGAACAGTCCCGGCCCTCCCGGTAACACCATATGCCAGGAAGATACGCTGACGTTTACTGCGTTTTCTCCTACGGGCGCCGGGGTTACCTACCATTGGTACGGTCCATCGTCTTTCTCTTCCACGCAGCAGAACCCTGTTATCCTACCGGCAACACCGGTGAACTCAGGTGTATACACTGTTATTGCCACACTGGGGGCATGTACGTCCACAGCGACGATAGCGGCCACGGTTACACCTACGCCACCTATCAGCGTGTCCAGTAACAGCGCGATATGTGCCGGCGATAAGGATACAGTGAAACTATTTGCTACCGGTAATCCCGGATCTACCTTTACGTGGATAGGACCATACACATTCTTCTCTGCAGCAGCCAATCCTGTGAGGACACCTGCCATGGTAGAATACAGCGGCCCATATACGGCAACGGTGCTGTTGGATGGATGTACCAACACAGCTATTGTAGATTACAAGGTGAAGCCGGTACCGGCACCACCAATGACCAAATGGCTAACGTTCTGCCAGTATTATGATGCACCGTACCTGCAGGCATTTGGCACAAATGTGCTTTGGTATCCATCGTCCGACCCCACGGCAGCCGGTACAAGTGTGGCGCCCAAGCCACCGACCGATGCTGTTGGTGTTCAGTTCTACTACGTAACACAAACGCTGAACGGATGTACGAGTGCAATAGATTCCTTCCGCGTGCGGATAGACCCTACACCAACAGTAACGGTTAGCGAGGGTGCAGATGTGTGCCCAAGGGATAGCGTGAAGCTGGTGGCTACGAACCCGGATGCGATCGCCTATTACCACTGGTCACCGCCATTGTACCTGAGTGATACGGCAAGTGCGGTAGTGACTGCTTATCCGGAAACAGATGTTGAGTACATGGTGATATCGAGCAATGTATATGGCTGTAGCGACACAGGTAAGGTGAGCATACGCGTAAAAGACAACGCTGTGCTGCACATACCAGACTCGGTGCTGATCTTCCCCGGTGAGAGCTACCACATACAGCCTATGACCAACTGTAGCAGGTTTACGTGGACGCCATCGGGCGGTCTTACGGGTAAGTATATCTCGAATCCAGTGGCAACACCTGAGATAAGCACGAAGTATGTTGTAACCGGTGTAACGGAAGACGGCTGTATCGTGAAAGACTCGATCTTGATCCGAGTGAACGATGAATCAGCGATCACGGTACCGAATGCGTTTGCACCGGGTCGCGGAAACAATGACCTGTTCAAGGTGATAAGGCGCGGAGATGCGACTTTGCGTCACTTCAGGGTATATAACCGCTGGGGTACAGTGGTATTCCAGACGACCAATATTGATGAGGGCTGGGATGGCACTTATAAGGGAACGCCGCAGCCGGTGGGTGTATACGTTTATGAAGTAAGTGCTGTTTCTTCAAACGGTAAGGAGATAGTTAAGACAGGTAATGTTACGCTACTGAGGTAAGAAACTACTGTTATCAGTTATTTACAGGGTCGTCAGAAAATGGCGACCCTTTTTGTTTGTAGAGTCTAAAAACATATTTTGTTTTGTATTGATTAACAGTTGTTTAGCTGATAAAGAAACTATTATACCTCTTCTACCCATCGAAAGGGATGATTTTACCGTCTTAAAAGGAACATACAATCCATTGCCACTGAAGGAAATGGATTATTTTGTGCGTTTTTCGCCCCGGACGAGCAGGAAACCATATTGTAGGACAAGTTTTTTATTAAGGATTAATGAAATTAGGAAAAATACTCAGCCTTACCCTTATCGGATTAATTGCATCGTACAGTGTTTTTAGTCAACTAGTAGGAGACCAGATATTCCTGCAGGGCCGTTACCTGGAAGTAGGTGTTGCCCCCAATAGTTCATGGGGAAATACAATGCCGGTACCAGCCGGCTATCACACTCACACCGGATCTACGATTGGTGGTTATCCCGACCCTTTGACTACGATAGCCGCAACCGGAAATGGCATTGATTTTTCGTATGATCCCGGACACGACGGATGGACTATAGGTTCCCCGGTGTCAGGCACAAACTGTTGCTTTTACGGAGCATACTTTCTTCCGGGAACACCGTTTAATGGATGGTCTGTGCAAATTAATGGTGTACGCAGCGATGCATACTACACAAATGGTGGGGTTGGTGGATTTGCTCCATTCCCAGCCAGCGGAGCTGTTCTGGGTGGTACTAACGTAGGATATCGTCTTTGGCCGGGTTCATCTTGCGGCCCATTCTTGTCAAGCTCAGCTGCCGGTACATGGTCAGGAACTTATACTGCAGGTGGAGGATCAATATCGATACGCACGCAAAACCGTGTTGATACTAATGCCTCATGGGACAAGGTCACGATCACCTTCAGAAATACGGGTGCCACAACCGTTACCGGCCTGTACTATTTTGTGAACGGAGATCCCGACAATGATCAGGTTATTCCGGGTACATTCCCAACCGACAACCATATTTGCTACCAGGGCGATGCGCTGAATAGGGTAGAAGTTAACTCCGTGCCGCCAGCCGGTGTTCATCCGGATGCGTTTTGTGGCCTTGCAACCAAGGACTGCCGAGCCAAAGCGCTCATTTATACGTCCTGGTCTCCAACACCGCCTCTTACAGCAGCCAACTCATTAGATAAAATATATGATGAAACGGCTAGCTTAGGTGCTACTTTTTATACCCTGGGTGCAAGAACTATTAACCAGGACATTGCTATCGGCCTCATTTACAAGCTTGGCGACCTTGCTCCCGGCGATTCTACTACTATCGCTTTTGCATGGATTTTTAGCGATTCCTCTGCAATCGACAGTGCATTCATAACACCTAAGCTCATAGTGAACTGCAACCCGGCACCGAATGTGGATACATTCAATGCCTGTGGCTTAGATTCCGTTCAGATAGCCATCACAGACGGAGAATGGGGGCATACAGAGTGGAGTTGGGCGCCGGCAACAGGCCTGTCATCCACGCGCGGCATTGTAAACAAGTTTGACGCGAGTTCTGTCTCAACTGGTATTACCTATACGATAACGCCAACTGATACAAGAAGCTGTAACACGATGCCCACGTTCACGGTTTACATTCCTCCTTGTCATAGTGCGGGGAGTAATAGCCCGGGTACAGGTGTTGGGCCTGGTGATGGCGTTGGTGTGCCTTCTCTTACCCCCACCAATTCTATATGTGAAGGGGACACGCTAAGGTTGTATGACATGGGTGACTCGACAGGAGCTACTTATCTATGGTTTGGCCCATCGCCTTCTATTGGCGGGGCGCCGTTTGCCTCTACTCAAAGAACCTTCAGATTTCCTACAACAATGGCAGACACGGGGTGGTATCATGTAATAAAAACAGTAGGTACTACAAACGACACTGCTCGTGCACACGTGCTCATCCGCAAGCGCCCTAATGTAACTGCAACTTACAATTCACCACTTTGTGCCGGCGGTAACCTCAACCTTTTCTCAAATCCCGACTATCCGCTCGAAACCTGGACGTGGAGCGGACCAACCGGTTACGGTTCGGGCGCCTCAGACCCAACAAGGTTGTCAGTTCATATGCCTGACTCCGGCGACTATAAGGTAGTTACTGAGCTCAATGGCTGTCTCGATAGCGCAGTTGTACATGTGCATATTGATACGACGCCGGTAATGCCTGTACTCACCTCTAACAATGCATTACCTTGCGAGGACTCGGCCCTGAAGTTGTTCTCCTCTACACTGACCGACCTGCCTGGCATTACGTACAGTTGGAATGGTCCTTCGGGCTTTACCTCAACGCTACAGAACCCGGTAATTGATAGTGTTTCTACGATCACTGCCGGTACCTATACGTTACAGGTTACTTTAGGATTATGTTCAAGCCGGAATACGATCGTAATTGGGACCAGCACGCGACCTCACCCAACATTGGGAAGTAACTCGCCTGTATGTTCTGGCCAGGCACTGAACCTGACTACAACCGCGCCAGCAGGGTCAACTTTCTGGTGGATCGGTCCGCTCTCATACAGTTCAACTTTACAATATCCATCCATAAGCCCTGCCATCACAGCCAATAGCGGTGTATATTCGGTTGTGGTTACCCTGGGTGATTGCGTTTCGGATACACTTGGCATTGCGGTAGTGGTAGATAGTACTCCTGCGGCACCTATACTTACTACCAATAGTCCCGGACCTCCCGGTATAGCAATTTGCCAGGAGGATACGCTGTTCTTCACGGCCAACTCGCCTACCGGCGCTGGTGTGACTTATCAGTGGGCTGGTCCGGTATCGTTTACATCAACGCAGCAGAATCCATACATACTGCCGGCCACACCTGCCAATAGCGGTGTGTACACAGTAGTGGCTACGCTTGGTGCCTGCACATCTACAGCAACAATTATTGCAACGGTGACACCAACCCCTCCGATATCAATCTCAAGCAACAGCCCGATCTGTGCCAGCGACAAGGATACGGTAAAGCTGTTTGCAACGGGCAACCCGGGATCTACATTTACCTGGGACGGACCATATACATTCTCGTCCGGTGCTGCCAATCCGGTAAGGACTCCTGCAGTGACAGAATATAGCGGAGTGTACCATGCTACAGTACTGCTTGATGGATGTACAAACACAGTGGCACTGAACTACGTTGTAAAGCCAACACCTGTGCCGCCGTGGACCAAGTGGCTGACTTTCTGCCAATATTATGATGCGCCGTACCTGCAGGCATTTGGTAGCAATGTATTGTGGTACCCATCTTCAGATCCTGCTGCTACCGGGACAACTGTGGCTCCGAAGCCGCCGACAGATGCAGTTGGGGTTCAATTCTACTTTGTCACCCAGACAATAGATGGCTGCACGAGTGTTGTAGATTCATTCAGGGTGAGGATAGACCCAACGCCTACAGTAAGCGTAAGTGAGGATCAGGTTGTATGTCCGCGCGACAGTGTGAAACTCGTGGCGGTGAACCCGGATGCAATTGCTTATTACCACTGGTCGCCACCGTTGTACCTGAATGATACTGCAAGCGCGATCGTGGTGTCGCACCCGGAAACAGACGTTGACTACAGGATAATATCTAGTAATGTGTATGGTTGCAGCGACACCGCAAATGTCCGGATTCGTGTCAAGGACAATGCCGTTATTCACATGCCGGATTCAGCATTGATCTATCCGGGTGAAAGCTATCACATACAGCCGATGACAAACTGCAGCCGTTTCAACTGGACTCCTTCGGGCGGGCTTAGCGGCAAGTATATTTCCAACCCGGTAGCCACTCCGGAAGTGAGCACGAAATATGTTGTTACCGGCGTTACGGAGGATGGTTGTGTTACGCGCGATTCGATCATGATTCGACTGAGCGATGAATCCGTGTTTACGGTGCCTAATGCTTTTGCGCCGGGCCGTGGAACAAATGATATCTTCAGGCTTATAAAGAGAGGCAATGCAACACTGCGTCATTTCCGCATCTTTGATCGCTGGGGGCTGATGATTTTTGAGACCTCGAATGTTGATGAGGGCTGGGATGGTACTTATAAAGGTGTGCCTCAACCGATAGGTGTGTATGTCTATGAGATAAGCGCTGTTTCGGGCACGGGCAAGGAGTTCCGCAAGGCCGGTAACGTCACCCTTTTGAGATAATGATCTGACTTTTATTTTTTTGAAGAAGCCGCCTGCAACAGGCGGCTTCTTAATTTTAGGTATGTATAAGATCAACCTTTCTGAAAAACTGTCTTTGTTCTCTGATGCATGGTCGCCAAAGATCATAGCTGAGTTAAATGGTCAGCACGTGAAGCTCGCTCGTCTGAAAGGTGAGTTCGTATGGCACAGCCATGAGCATGAAGACGAGCTTTTTTACGTTGTAGAGGGTGCCTTCAGGATGGAGTTTCGTGACAGGAGTGTGGAGCTGGGACAAGGAGATATGATCGTTGTTCCCAGGGGCGTAGAGCACCGGCCTGTTGCAGAGAATGAAGCGTGTGTATTGTTATTTGAGCCTGCGTCTACCGTAAACACCGGAAATGTGGTGAGTGAACTCACAAAGGATCACCTGGATAGAATCTGACAGGCAGTTTGTATCATTGTGTAAATCGAAAAAATGCATCGCGAACACCATTATAAATTGAAGGTTACCTGGACGGGCAACAATGGCACAGGCACCAGCGACGCTGCGGCATACCAACGCAGCCATACTGTTAGTGCCGAGGGCAAGCAGGATATGTTATGCTCCTCAGATCCGGCTTTTAGGGGAGATTCTTCCAAATACAATCCGGAAGAGCTGTTGCTGACAGCATTGTCCTCCTGTCACATGTTGTGGTACCTGCATCTATGTGCTGACGCAGGAATAATTATAACAGCATACGAAGACAACCCCGAGGGTACTATGGTGGAAGCACATGGCAGCGAACGTGGACGCTTCACAGAAGTTACTTTACGACCTGTCATTACTATCACCGATTTGTCTAAGGAGGCGCTGGCATTGTCATTGCATGAGAAGGCGCATGAAAAATGTTTCATTGCTAATTCCTGCAACTTCCCCATTCATCACGCGCCCACCTTCATTAAAACCGACAATTCATGATAAGAAGCATCTTCCTCATTCTTGCGCTGTGTTGCGTGGGCGTCAATGCCAGCTATGGCCAGTTGCTGCGGAAATATCCGGTTGGTAAGTCGGGCTGCACTGTACGCATGTTTTGTGACCCCGGTAGTTTCGAACTGTCCATGAGTCCTGACTCTTCTGCAGTTTATACCGGGGAGTGCAAGAGAGACAGCGTTATCTACGATGTGATCTGTGTAAGAATGAAGGATAGAATAGATAGCCTTGGCGATGCAGAGGCCATTTTGCTGCAGTACCTGGACTATCTCAAGAATTCATTTGGCGTTTCTGAGTCTGCCGGTTATGGCAAGGGCCATTATCTGAAGGGGAAGGAGAAGTCGACAAGAGGCTTACTCGATTACTGGCGAGATAAGGATGGGATGAACATAAAAGTTAAGGGCTGGACTGACGGACGATATATATCAGTACACCTGGTTATTTCGGCGTTGCCAATCAAAGAAGAGCAGGCGGAACTTTTTCTGAATGGGATAGAGTTCCCGGCTGAGGCAAGAAAGTAGTTACTTCACCAGTAAGCTCTCTGCAAACTCCTTAGAAACAGTAGTGTTATTACCCTTGTCTATCGAGATTGACATGGACCGGTCAAAAGGGATCTTTTCCAGCACAGTGATGTTTGTACCTATGCCAATATTTAGTTTCTTCAGGTACTGAAGGAAAGCTGTACTGGTGTCCTTCACTGCAACAACTTTACATGAAGTGTTTTCACTAATTTCAGCTAGAAGCGTTTTATAGGTAGTGGCCGTGTCGCCATTGGCTTGCGGTATCGGATCCCCATGCGGGTCATATTTTGGGTAGCCGAGAAAATTATCAAGACGGTCAGCCAACTCAGGATGATGAACGTGCTCCAGTTGCTCAGCAATGTCGTGCACCTCATCCCATCCGTAGCCGAGCTTTTCTAATAAAAATGCTTCCCATAACCGATGCTTACGAACCACAGAGATCGCCACATCGCGTCCGGTTTCGGTGAGCTTTACCCCCTTACTTTTTTCGTATTGAAGCAATCCCTTTTCCACAAGCTTCTTGATCATGTCAACGACAGACGCGGGATTGTTTTGAAGTGCCTCTGATATTGCAGTAGGCGTAATTTTCTTTGGATTCTTCCTGTCAAGGTTATAAATAGCCTTGAGGTAGTTCTCTTCTGATAATGTGTGTAATGGCTCCACTGACGGATGCAAAAATAGTTCTTTTTAAAAAGCCATTACCAGGCTACTACACGCATTGTTGCGAAATCGCTGGCATTTGACATACTCAAGACATAAATTCCGGGCGTTACGTTAACTCCATTGAAGTGGTATTCTCTGTTAGCAGCGCTTACTGCCATCCGGTCTGTGAATAATTTCCTGCCATTCAGGTCAAAGAGCTGAAGGTCATAGTTGCCCGTTTGCGGGTTTCCTGCAATTGAAATATGAAGGCTTCCGTCAGAAATGCCAGCTTTTACATTGTTGATGCTTAGACCCTTTACGTCATTGATATTATTGGGAACTATGGTTGTCATTACATTATCCAGGTACCATCGGCTGCCCACGGTGCCATTGGCCGAAATGTACCTGAAGCCCAGGTAAAGTGGAACTACGTGTTTGTAAGGTGTCAGATCGGCCTGGTGGGTTACCCAGCCACTTTCATCCCCACTTCCAAAGAGTGGCATCAGTGACGTGGTCTTGTTGTATACGGCAGCAGTGTCATGTACGCCTGTGTCGGCATTCATGGTGGAGTCTGATGAAACAAGAAATTCCATTTTGGCACCGAGATTTATATTTGTCGTTTTTGTGTCGAAGTTGACATAGATGGTCTCGTAATGGCTAAGGTCAAGTGCCGGCGATACGAGAACTGAGGTGTCGAGATGAAATGTTCCCGGAGAGCCATAATATCCCGAACAGCTGACTCCCGGCGACCCATCACGGCCATAAGATGGGTCACACTTCCATTTGCCTTGTGGGTCAGGCGTGGAGATCGGGTTATATGTCGTCCAGCCCAATGGCCCGTTGTAGCCGGCTATGCAGTTAGTATTCATATTCTCATTCAGAGAAGTCGACTGGCCATTTGCGAATTCTATGCCGAATAGTAGAGTAAATAGTATTATTTTTCTCATGTAAATATTAAAGTTTAAATTCCCTTATCAGTCGCACGCCATTGTTAGCAACATTCGACAGAATGGAAATTTGGCACAATAATAGTGCCAATTGTACCACTGACCCTCAAATACACCAAGGGCTCTAAGAAGTGACGAGAAGAATCGGGTAAACGTTAGGCAGCTCGGAATTTTTTTTCTTACTAACGTTTCCACACTTTTGCTCGTCTCTCTATTAACCGCTGGTCTAAACAGGAGGAAAAAATTATTTGTGCAAAGTGACCGGAATTGGAGGGAACAAATGACATAGCTAAGGGTGTAGGGGGCACTGATCCATCAAGGATAGATACTGACAATCTCTATGTATTGCTGCGTGAATGTGCGGCGGGTTCCCGTGTTGCCCAAAAAAAGCTCTATGATTTGCACGCTCCTAAGGCCTGGGGAATAATTCGGCGGTATATATATGATGATGAACACCTGGCTGAAGAAGTGTTGAACGATTCCTTCTACAAAGTGCTTACCCGCCTGGATCAGTATTCGTTTCAAGGTGCCTTCGAGGGCTGGATAAGGCGCATTGTTATCAATACAATAACCGATCACTTAAGGAAGAAGCTTGCAGAAGCACCAAGAAGGGAAGTGCAGCCCGCTGACGCTTTCTCCGCGGACGAACCGGTGTCCATGATAGCCCATAAACAATTGTTGGAGTTGATCCAGACCCTGCCCGATGGTCAGAGGACTGTGTTTAATCTTCACGTGATAGAGAACTATGCCCATAAGGAGATAGGAGAATTACTAGGTATTTCAGAAACAAACAGCAGGTGGTACCTGAATGATGCGCGCCGCAGGCTGAAAGAAAAGATAAAATTTCATCAGTAAGAATAAGACGATGGAAAACGAGTTTCAAAACATTGATGACCTCTTCAGGGAATCGTTCTCGGATTATTCCGAGGCGCCTCCCCCTGCCGTGTGGCCGGCGCTGGAGAAGAGGCTGGACAAAGACAAGAAGCGCAGAGTGTTTCCGCTATTGCGTTGGTATTGGCTGGGGGCACTTCTGGCATTTGTCTCGTTGCTTGGCGCAACGATCACAGCCAACATGAAGTTGTCTGCACCTGTTACAGGGCGCATCGCCAACACTTCAATAACTGGTGCTGATAGAAAGGTAGCCGAGATGTCGCCTGCTCATGAAAAAGCCGTGCCACAAACGGTTGAAAAAATGAGCCATTCGGATGCCGCAGCCACTAAACGTGCAGGCACAGAAGTTGAAATACATACAAAGCGTCACCACAAAAACGATAGTAAGAATAGAAAACAACAGACTTCAAAGAGTATAACTCAAGATATAAAAAGGGATAGAGGTGCAGCATCGGCCGATGAAGTGTCTGTATATGGAAATGCACCAACGGTTGGTACCAGTGTATATAGCTATGACGATTTTGAACAGGAGCCAGATGCCAGTAAGGGCCAAATGGATGAGCTGAGAGACGCACAGAACTCCCCTAATGCTGGTTCAAAGCACAAAATTGTTGTGGTAGAATCGTATAACCCGGCAGGGGATGCTAATCAAAAACCTGAAAGAGAATCGACTGAGTCGCTCGTTGGTGATCCCGTGGATCGAGCAATCGATGCTGTGCCTGAGCAAAAGGAGGGTGCACCCGCAAATCAGGCTGGTATTGCGTCCCGGAGTGAACGCATGGTTCGTGCCGGGAAAATGGACAAAAAGACGGGGCCAAATATGGGTGAAAGTAGATCCTCAAAGATTGCTTCTGCAAAAAGTAATGAAACGCAGAAGGCTTTGGTCTCGCGAAAGGTAAAAACGAAAACTGTAGCAAATAACATATATATAGCATCAAAAGGCGCTGTGTCGAACCAGCATGCAACTAATGCCGTTTCAAAGCCGATCAAACATGATGGCAACACAAAGCGGCTTGCAAAGAATGACAATAGGAGCGTCAAGGATCGAGGGGCGCTGGCGATAGCTGAAAACCCGTCAAAGGTGCAAGCGGTTTCTGAAAAAGGGAAAACGAAGACCACTTTGACTCGCCGGAACAACCGCACCGATAGCAAGCATTCAATCACAGTAGCTGAGACGGTGAATCGCACGATACCGGCAGCTGCAATCCCAGAGGATGTAGACAAAGTAAGAAAAAATGCAAACCCGCGTGTCGCTCATAAAGGGATGAGTAAGCAAATGGCTACCGGGGTCGCTGTTCATAAATTACCGGGTTTAGGTTCTGAGCCAGGCGTACGCGCGGCTGCTACATCTAAGACCCAAAGTGCAAAGGGTAAGCCTGTGCAGAAGCAGCAGATGCAGAAGCTGGAAACAGAAGTTGGGAAAGTTGATGTAACAGCGAAACCGGACGAGAATGCCGCACGTTCGTCAGTGGCTGTTGCCCGGAAGTCGTCAACGACTAATCCGGAAGCTGGCTCAGTTCAGAGAAAACCTACCACAGAAAAATCTGAACTAGAAACGACAATGCCCGCTTCTGCTAATCAGGAAGTGTTGGCTTCTGCAAAAGCAGCGGCCACAGTTGCCGCAAAAACGCCAAATCTTGCCAATGGATCCGAAAAGAAAACGCCGGTTAACAGGCCGGTTGTTGATAGGAACGCCAAAGTGCCGCCGGTAATGGCGGCAGTCGTTCCTGCAAAGGTTGCTTCGTCAGTGGCAGAGAAAGAAGTAGAAGCTGCAACAAAACATGGCCCAGATGCCGAGCCTGTTTCACTTCCTGCGAAAAAGGCTGTTGACACCGTGGCCGAGGCGGCCGCTATCGCTGATCCCAAAGAAGAATGTCCGGATAGCACAGCAAAGGGAATTACTCCATTTATGAGGTTCGTTTTCGGTATCAAAGGTGGCTTGGAATCAGGTTTTAGTATCAATGCCGGAAATAAGGTCCTTGTTGCACCATACATTCGGTACAACTTGAGTGAGAAGGTAGGCATACAACTGCAGCCGGCATTGAAAGTGGGGCGGTTATCTACACGGACCATCGGTCCTGCAGCGTATTATCACGATATCCATGCCGGTACCGGGCAATACGAACTCACCGGGACATCGCTTGTTTACTTAGTATTCAGCGGGGATACACTGGTGAGGAGAGACTACACATACACGGAGAAATATGATTCGATTATCAAGCAAAACCAGGTGGGTGGCACTTATGCAGAAATAGAGCTTCCGGTATTGCTGCAGTACCAGGTGGGCAAGCGGCTCTCGGTTTATGGTGGACTTAATACTGTTCTCGGTAAGCGGTTCTCAATCGAAGAAAAGACAAAAACTTATCGGGATGTCACCGCTACTGGCCAGGGATTTTCGCTCACTCGGCTTAATGAACCTGCTATCTTGCCGCCCACTAATGGGGTGGTTTATTCCTCATCGCCAATATCATCTTATGGCGGTGCGCAATATCCTGTCAATGGCGGCAGCATTCTGCGCATGGGCTATATGCTGGGCGTGAGCTATGAGCTGAAAAGGAGATGGTCGGTAGATGCCGCCGTTCAGCAGTGCTTTTTGCAGAAAAACATTCAGGCTGGTTATAATGTGAACCAGGCGCTGTCTGCACCCTATTTCCGCATCACAGTGGGATATAGGTTGTCCAAATAGCCCAATAAAACCTTTCTACCTATGAGCCCTTTCTTGCATTTAAGACAAGCCTCCCGTTTGGGGGGCTTTTCGCAGGTAGTTTATGAAGGAATGCGGATACCACATTTCGTCGAATTTTATACCCTATTCCAATTGTTTGCTTATATTTACGTGAATTATTTGTTTCAAAGCGTCTTATGATAAAACGGATTGCTGCTTTTTTGTTGATAGCCACCGGTATAGTGCTGGCCCTCCCTTCCTGCAAGAAAACAAAACAGGAAAGTGGTGACCTCACGCGTAACTATTTTCCACTTACATTCGGCAAGTCAGTAACATTTGAGGTCGACTCAATTTATTATAACGACATTACTTGCTCACAATATCGTGTCAAGTCCCAGGCTAAGTACGTAGTTACTGATACATTCACCGACAGGAAAAACTTCACATACAGATTATCTTATATCCTCGACGTGTTTACAAGACCTTATGAGGGTGCGCTCTGGAAAGCTTCCGGTGTCATTATTCTTAACCCAACTGCAAACGGACTTAGCTGGACGCAGAACGGTGTTAAGTATAACAAAATGGTATTCCCGATTGAAGAGGGCCTGACATGGAAAGGCAATAAGGATGCGCCCGTAAATGATAGTGACTATACCTATCTCAAGGATTGGAACTACATGTATCGCGATTACCGCAAGTCTTATAATACAGGCTATGTGAACTTCAATAATACGGTTACAGTACTCGAGAACGACGAATCAATAAATTATCCCGCTGTAGACTCAGGGGTTGCTGCAATGCGCACGTATTCTAAGGCCGTTTACGCATATAATGTGGGCCTGGTGTACCGCGAGATCACGCATACAACCTACCGCGCCTATAACTCTGAATGCCTGAACGGTTATTCAGTAGTGATGCGGGCTATAGACCATAACTAAGAATATGAGCCGGCTGGCTAAATGGATCGTGGCTGCTACATGTGTGCTGGCAGCCGGTAGGGTGTCTGCAAAACAATATGCCTACATCGTGCAGTTTGTTGACAAGAAGGGTACGCCATACGCCATTTCAGATCCATCCCGCTTCTTATCTCAGCGATCACTTTCCCGTCGCTTACAGCAGGGAATCGCAGTAGATAGTACCGATCTTCCTGTTAATCCGGCTTTTGTGGATAGCGTGAGGAGCCTCACCAATGGTAATATACATGGTGTTTCCCGCTGGCTAAATATGTGTGTCCTGCTCCTGGATGACAGCGCCAAGATCCATGCCCTGGATGGTGTCTCTTTCATTCGCAAGGTGCAGTCAATGTTTTCACCAGGCAATGTCGGAACAAGGATTTCAGTAAAGCCTGATGGACTTCTGCCAGCTAAAAAAAGTACCGGGTCTCCCTCTTACTATGGGAACACCTGGCAGCAGACGGCTCTTGTGCACGGTGATGCCGTACACGATGCAGGCTACAAAGGAGACGGGAAACTAATAGCAGTACTGGATGCCGGTTTTATAGATGCCGATTCGCATCCCGGTTTCAGTGACATGTGGACGTCTGGTCGCGTGGTAGACAAGAGAAATTTTGTGCTGGGCAATGACCAGGTGTTTATTGCAGACACACACGGAACAAAAGCGCTCTCTACGATCACGGGTAATGTTGCCGGCACTTATGTGGGCAGTGCGCCAAACGCTTCAGTGGCACTCTATGTTACAGAAGACAATGGCTCAGAACAGCCCATAGAGATGACGAATATGCTAATGGCCAGCGAGCGTGCTGATAGCGTGGGTGCGGATATCATCACCACGTCATTAGGGTATAACTATTTCGACAATTCTGCTGATAATCTCGTTTTTGCAACAGACCTGGACGGTAAGACAACAATTGCTGCCCAGGCGGCAAATACTGCCACGACAAAAGGTATGCTATTCATTGCCAGCGCCGGCAATGAAGGTGGCAATAGCTGGAACATGGTGTTAACACCGGGCGATGCAGATAGCGCCCTCACAATTGGTTCTGTTGATTTTACAGGAGTCGTTGCTGGCAATAGCGGTTTTGGCCCCAATGCGGCGGGCCAGGTAAAACCGGATATATGCCTTATGGGACAGCTGGCAGCAGTCTTTGTTGGTATGGGATATGGCACGCAAAGTGGAACATCTTTTGCCACGCCACAGGCTGCAGGTTGGGCGGCCTGCCTCTGGCAGGAATATCCCGGCGCTACTCCTTCCAACTTGAGGAGGGCCATCACCCGATGTGCTAATTCTTTCTCCTCGCCAGGCACCCACAACGGATACGGGATACCCGATTTCAGTTGCGCGCGGGCTATGCTTTTAGGGGTGGGTGACGTGCCTCCTGCAATGGCTGATGGTTCGTTCATAGCAGTTTTGCCAAATCCTTCTGAAGGCAAAATAAAATTGCTGATCGTTCCGGACGCTGACCAGCATGTAGATATCGCAATTTGTGATGTCGCAGGCCGCCGTGTGTTGCAGACTTCGGGCGATTTTCTTAAGGGTACGAACGAACCCGTGGCACTTGATCTTTCTGGGTTGCCGCATGGCATGTATTTCCTTAAGGCCATGTCTCGTACACGCCAGCAGGTAGTAAAGGTTATCCTTAATTAGAGTTTTCATTACCATGATCAGTTATTGGGAGCAAAAGAGTTTCACGCTTTACGATCATATCATCATTGGCGCCGGGATCGTAGGCCTGTCCGCTGCGATTGAGCTGACACAGCACTTCCCGGGGCAGCGAATATTGGTATTGGAAAGGGGCATGCTTCCTACGGGTGCCAGCACGCGAAATGCAGGTTTTGCCTGTATGGGTAGTGCAACAGAATTGCTAGACGACCTGGGCACATCAACTGAAGCTGAAGTCGTAGGCCTATTTGCCGCGCGCAAACGAGGTCTTGAGCTGTTACGAAAACGACTGGGTGATGAAAGGATCGGCTATGAAGCAAAAGGAAGTTATGAGCTAATTCGCCGCGCCGATGAGAGCGTGTTGGAAAGGCTCGACTATCTGAATGAACTGCTTTTTCCCGTTTTGAATACGACGGCCTTTAGCCATGCACATGGCATGCTCGGAGAGTTTGGATTCAACCCGGCCTTCGTAAGCACGCTTGTGGAGAACAATTGTGAGGGCGCGTTGCACTCTGGTAAAATGATGCGGGCGCTTATTGATCTTGCTATGCAACTTGGCGCGGAGATAAAGACGGGCGCCCAGGTGAATCGGTTCTCGGAGTCGGGTAGTAGTGTGGAGGTGTTGCTTGAAGATGCCTTTCGCGGCCAAATATTGCTGAAATGCAAGACCTTAAGTATTTGTACGAATGCATTTACTGACGAATTACTTCCCGGCGAGGACGTTGTTCCCGGTCGAGGGCAGATCATTGTCACATCACCAATTCCCGGGTTGAAGTTGAAAGGAATTTACCATTTGGATAGAGGATATTATTACTTCCGTGAGATAGATGGGCGCGTTCTCATAGGTGGCGGTAGGAATCTCGATTTCGTGGGTGAGCAAACAACCGCAATGGATGTCACCGAATTGATACAGGCCGATCTGGAAGCGAAGCTGAAGGAGGTAGTGTTGCCCGGACAGCCATTTGAGATAGAATACAGATGGGCGGGAATTATGGCCTTTGGAAATAGTAAGAGGCCAATAGTGCGATCATTCAGCAACAGGGTTTTCGGCGCGTTCAGGATGGGAGGCATGGGTGTGGCGCTAGGAACTGAAGTAGCAGCTGAAATGGCCGGTTTGGTCGCTCTGCGTTGGCCTAATTAAGGTCTTCCCAATGTTCAAACAGCAGGTTGAGGTAATGATTCTCTTCGCGTGTTATTACATTATCCGCCTTCGCCAACCTTAGTGCAAATCTGATCAGATTTCTTCGCTCCTCGGGTGTTGCATCGTCATAGAAGTCATCCATCGCTTTGCGAAAATGCGCCTCCCATTCGTCCGGTCTCAACCTGCTTATAACGTCCATTTGCTTGTCCAGGTTCACGTGAAATGGGAACTCTTCCGCAAGATATTGGCGTATCACAGCATCCTCTTTGCCACTCACCCTGAAGTCGACAGCTGAAAGTATCATCAGAAGATGATAACCTGCAATAGTCTTGTTCATTCTGTTATTCGGCATCGTGACTGAGAACGGGGTGTTGGTTTAGCTGTTTGAAGCCAGCAGCAGGTCAAGGTCGGTGTACTTAAAGCCAAATCGGCGGGCGATAGGGGCATTAGTAATGCAGCCTTTGTACATGTACACTCCGCGTCTTATGCCGCTCTTGGAGAGAATTATACCCTCTACGCCACCAAGGTCTGCAGCCTGCTGCATTATCGGCATCAGTACATTGCTAATTGCTCTCGATGCGGTACGCGACACACCGGATGCAATATTGGGAACGCAATAATGTATTACATCGTATTTCTTGAAGGTCGGCTTTTCGTGCGAGGTTATCCGTGAGGTCTCGAAACATCCGCCGCGGTCCATACTTACATCTATGATCACGGACCCGGCCTTCATATTCGCAACCATCTGTTCGGTTACTACAACAGGCGTTATACCATTCACGGGCTTCAATGCGCCTATCGCCACATCGGCATCCTTCAGTTCGTCAGCAAGTGTCACCGGGTCCAGCACTGAGGTGAAGCAACGTGTACCTATATTGTTTTGCAGGCGCATAAGCCTGTAGATAGAGTTGTCAAATATTTTTACCGATGCTCCCAGTCCCAGCGCGGCCCTGGCTGCGAATTCTCCCACCACGCCTGCGCCAATTATCAGCACTTTTGCAGGTGGTACCCCGGATATCCCCCCCAGCAATATGCCCTTTCCATTATCTGTGTTACCCAGGTACCTGGCAGCTGCAAGCACGGCATAGTTTCCCGCTATTTCGCTCATTGAGCGCACGATAGGATAAGTGCCCGCGTCGTCTTTTATGGAATCGAATGCGATCGCAATGATCTTCTTCGCAATTAACTGCTCCAGTATCTCAGACTTCATTAGTGGGAGATGTATCGGCGAAATAACAACCTGGTTGGCCTGAAGCAGGCATGCTTCCTCGTCAGATATAGGAGCTGATTTTATGATCGTCGTAGCCTTGTACAGTTCCGCCTTGTCAAATACTATACGAGCGCCGGCTTCGCTGTAATCACTGTCAAAATAAAATGAACCATCTCCTGCGCCATGTTCTACAGCCACGTAGTGTCCGTCATTCACAAGCACAGAAACTGCCTCCGGCGTCAGTGGAACGCGGTTTTCCTGGAAGGCTGTTTCCTTTGGAATGCCAATGAAGAGTTGCTTTTTTTTAGGTGTTACCTGCAGCGTCTCCTCCATCGGCACATAAGAAAACGACGGAGATATGAATGGTTTCTTACTCATGCCCGGGAACGGGTTAGTTTAAATATAAACCCGAATATACAATATTCTTGTGTACAAAAGAAGTGAAAGCGTGTGTGGCTTCGTTAATTTATTTATTACATCTTACGTGCCTGGGAGGAGCCACTTTTGTGGGTTTAAATTCTATTTTTGCAAAGAGTAGAACGGTGCCGCACTACCTTCCCGGCACCTGATAATGGGACGCTATGTTAAGACAATCAAACCAACAAAAGCTATTACAGAAACTGTCTCCGCAGCAGATTCAGCTTATGAAGCTGCTGCAGATACCTACCGCTAATCTTGAAGAAAGAATAAAGGAGGAATTGGAAGAAAACCCCGCGTTGGAGTCCGGACTGGAAAGCATAGGTACATCTACAGACACCTATGAGTTGGATGAACCTAAGTCGTCTGAAGGTGAGAGCGAGGAAGGAATGGAAGATGTGGAGTTGAGTAATGACAATGCAGAAAAAGTGGATCTTGACGATTTTCTGAAGCGGGAAGATGACGACAGCGGCGGATATGATTATAGTGACGATTATTACGGTTCCGGAGGCGAAGACAAACAAGTTACGCCAGCGAGTGTAGAAACAAGCTTTCACGATTATTTGCTGGATCAGCTAGGCATGCTGGAACTTGACGATCGGCGCCATCGAATCGCTGAACAGGTCATAGGCAGCCTGGATGAGGACGGCTATTTGCGCCGCGAACCCTCGTCTATTGTTGATGACCTTGCTTTTGGACAGAATATTTACACAACAATAGAGGAAATAAATGAGTTGATTGCTCAGATTCAGCAATTTGACCCTCCGGGAATTTGTGTCTGGACATTACAGGAGTGCCTGCTGCTGCAATTGAAACGTATGCAGCCTTCAAAGGCAGTCAATGATGCTATTACCATTCTGGACAAATACTTTGCTGAGTTTACCAAGAAACATTATGACAAGATCCAAAAACACCTGGACCTTACTGACGATGATCTGAAGAAGGTTATAAATATCATTATTAAGCTCAATCCTAAACCAGGGGCGCCATTTGCCGTGACCAACAAGGCTGAGAGCTATATCATTCCGGACTTCTTCGTCTATAACAACAACGGCGCGCTGGAACTGACCCTGAATGCTAAGAATGCTCCTGAGCTACGTATTTCTGAAGGTTACAGAGAAATGATGAAGGCGTATGACAGGAGCGAGAAAAAGAATAAGGCACAGCGCGATACGGTGATGTTCATTAAGCAGAAATTGGATTCTGCGAAGTGGTTTATAGATGCTATCAAGCAACGCCAGCACACGCTGCTGCATACCATGCAGGCCATCATGGATTTTCAAAAGGAGTTTTTCCTTACAGGTGATGAGAGTACGTTGAAGCCAATGATCCTAAAGGATATAGCGGCTATGACCAACCTCGATATCTCCACGGTTTCCCGGGTGGCTAATAGTAAGTATGTAGAGACTGAGTACGGCACGTATAAGTTGAAGTTCTTTTTCTCTGAGGCTTTGCACACGGAGAGCGGCGAGGAGGTTTCAACGCGCGAGGTAAAAACAATTCTACAGGAAATGATCAGCGGCGAGAATAAGCGGAAGCCACTTTCAGATGAGCATCTCACGGAGATGCTGATGGAAAAAGGGTACAATATTGCCCGCCGCACTGTTGCAAAATATCGCGAGCAACTCAATGTTCCTGTGGCCAGATTACGGAAAGAGCTATAGCATGACCATAGGGGAGTTAACGGATCATTGTGCTTCTAAAGCGGATGTGGAAGAGTGTTTTCCTTTTGACGAAGACACGTTGGTCTTCAAAGTGAAAGGCAAAATGTTCTTCCTGATGGGTTTGTCGGCAAATCCCCTGCAGTTCAATGTTAAGTGCGATCCTGAAAAGGCGGTGCAACTCCGCGAGCAGTTCGACTGCGTGCAGCCCGGCTATCATATGAATAAAAAGCACTGGAATACAGTCGTTATTGACGGCAGTCTTGACCGGCGTACGATCCGTGAAATTATAGATCATTCATACGAGCTGGTAGTAAATGGCGGGAAGAAGGCGAAGTAGTTTCTAGTGTGACCTACCTCATTCTTCAGAAAATTGCGAACATTGTACCGTGAAGGTCAATCCTAATTTTTCTTTTGGGGGTATCAAGGCAAACCGGTTCGCCGTCTGTTTGTTCGCCTTTTTTCTTTCGTTTACGACGGGTTTCGTTCGCGCGCAAGAGAACTATTATCTTGATGATCCGCAGCGCTTTACAGGTGGGTTGGTGGCCGGTGTGAATCTGGCGCAGGTGGACGGCGACATGTATTTTGGCTATACTAAAATGGGCTTTTCAGGTGGAGCTTTCGTGAAAATGGGCTTGGCATCCAGACTGTTGCTATCCACAGAACTTCTTTTTTCGCAGAAAGGCAGTAAGGGGAATGCAGTACTGGGCACGCCGCTCACAGGCACCAGTACGGCGATCTGCTACATAGGTCTGAGCTATGTGGAGGCACCGGTAACCTTGCAGTACAAATTCCCAATGTTTACATTAGAGGCCGGTGCATCGTGGTCCTACCTGGTAAGAACAAGAGAGTGGATAGAAGCTCAGCCTTCGGTGGTTATCAATGAGGAAAACAATCGTTTTGAGAAAATGGGACTTGACTACGTATTTGGCGCATCGCGTAAACTTTCAAAACATGTAGTGGCAAGTCTGCGGTACCAATACTCGATGATACCTATCCGGCCTACGGCGCGTGTACCTTTTGGCTATTCCTACGGAACCAAGGGCCAGTTCAATAACTTATTCGGCTTTCGTTTGCAATATGAATGGTAGGTACGCTACCTGCGGTTATCAGCGATTTGCCTGAGGGCTGCGATTTCTTTCTCTGTGAGGTTAGTAGGAACGTGTATCACCATTTTGGCGTAATAGTCGCCATTCTTTGACGGGTCCTTATACGTTGGCATGCCCAGTCCCTTTAATCTAAACACTTTGTTGCTGTCAGTTCCGGCTGGTATCGATACATTTACTGTTCTTCCGAATGCTGTAACGGGAGCTTTACCACCCAGCACTGCGGTAAACATATCCATCGGTTCCTCTGCATACAGGTCATCCCCTTTCCGCTCATATTTTGGATGTGGCGCAATGCGGATGGTGATATAAAGGTCGCCTGCCGGGCCTCCGTTGATACCGGGTCCACCTTTTTCCTTCATTTTCAGTACTTGTCCGTCGGCGATTCCCGGTTTTAGTTTCAGGTTTAGCTTCTGATTGCCAAGTGTCACCTGCCGGCTTGTGCCATGGTAGGCCTCCTCAAGTGTAAGGGTGGTTTCAGCCTGCATGTCTTCACCCTTCATTCTTACATTGCTGCGGCGTGAGTCGCCGAATCCAAAAATAGACTCAAAGAAATCTGAGAACATTCCTTCGTCCTGGGGTCTCGTTCTCCTTGTTCTGTATTGGCCCTGGCTGGGTCCCTGGGCGTTATAATTTGCATATTGCTGCCAGTTTGACCCCAATTCGTCATATTTTTTCTTTTTCTCCGGGTCGCTAAGCACGTCATATGCCTCATTTGCTTCTTTAAATTTCTCTTCTGCTTTTTTGTCGCCGGGGTTCTTATCCGGGTGGTACTTTACGGCCAGTTTTCTGAATGCCTTTTTTATTTCCTCTGCATTTGCACCCTTTTCCACTCCAAGTATCTTATAATAGTCCTTATATTCCATAATCTTCTTTGTTTATATATTGAGTGCAAAGTGCATACCAATCATGAAAATATGACAAAACTGCAGTTTTTTGCATTCGACCGACTGTATTGCTTTTTGGTATTATTGGTGGTAACAATTCCTGATAGTTAAGGCAAACAAATATTTGACGATTTGCTAACTTATTTTCATTGTGTTACGCCTATATGTACTGGTAATTGATCTGTCTGCAACTTCAAATTAATATTCCAAAAAAAGATTATTTTGCCGGTTGCACCACATCGAATTAGTACCTATTTTTACTCCTATCACTTTTTACTGAACCCCCTCACTCTGATTTTCTGCTTAATACCTTTTTAACTCGCGATAATGAGGAGATTTTTATTTTGTTTTTTAGGATTGTTTTGGGCGTTTCTGTTGTCTGCGCGCGTGAGCATTGCGCAGACGAATCTCTATAACTATTCGGTCCTGTCAGGTACTTTTTCTAGTATTTCTTCCACAGGAACAGTTGTTGGGGGTAGCATACCTTTGGGTGCGGCCGTTCTGGATAGAACTACGACGAGTATACCACTTGGGTTTTCATTCAGCTTTTGCGGCACGCCCTATACCCAGCTTTCAGCAAGCAACCACTGCTGGCTTTCACTGGCAAACAGCGGCTCAACTATTTTCGTCAACGCATCGGGCAATATTCCCAGTGCAGGCACGCTGATGTTCTTTTGGGATGACTGTGCCGGTACCGGGGCTGATGCGTATTATCTCACAACCGGAACTGCGCCAAACCGTGTGTTTACTATCCAATACACTGACTGGCACGGTAACCCGTCTCCCTGGACAGCTGGTACAGGTACTAAGACTATGCAGGTGAAGCTGTACGAGACCTCAAATGTTATTGAGTACTGGTATGGCTCGGGAGCACTTACGGGGCTTACCGCGACAGTGGGCATTGCGAACAGTACTACCGATTTCAAAACTGTAACAACACCGTATACAACCGCGACTTATGGTAGCTTTTATACTGCGATTTCTACTCCGCCATCGGATGGTACCATTCTTCGCTGGTCTACTTGTTCAGTTACCGCTACACCTTCGGTAAGTGCATCGGTTTGTCCGGGAGGTACGGTTACACTTACCGCAACTACGTCAGGTACAAGCTGGAGCTGGGCCGGGCCGGGTGGTTTTACTTCAACATCACTCACACCGGTAATAACTGCTACTTCTAGCGGCACTTATACGTTTGCCGCGACAAATGGCACTTGTACAACTACTGCTACAACTGCAGTCACAGTCAACCCACTTCCTGCAGCGCCGGTTATTACACCATCAGTTACCACAGTATGTAACGGAGCAAGCGTATCTCTCACATCATCTGCCGCAGCTACGTGGTCATCTACTTTGTACCTGTATTCAGACGCAGGTCTAACCACACCATATACGGGCGGTACGGCCACGACGGTTTACATGCACCCGGACACGGTCACGGTGGTAACGCCTATAACGTACACGGTAACTGTGACGAATGGTTTTGGCTGTACGGCATCGTCTACTGCCACGGTTACGATCAACCCTGCGACAGCAGCTATTACTGGCCCGATGACGGTGTGCGCGGGTTACAACATTACATTATCAAGCACCACTTCCGGTGGCACATGGAGCAGTTCAGCTACGGGTATCGGTACGGTGAACTCAACTACCGGTGTGGTGACGGGTATAAGCCCGGGCACAACGACCATTTACTATACCGTAGCGGGCTGTAGTTCAGTAGCTGTTGTTACGGTTACGCCTACGCCTACTGCCATTACGGGTATCAACATTGCGTGCCTTGGCGCCACTACGACGCTGAGCTCCACACCTGCGGGTGGCACATGGAGCAGTAGTCTTCCCGCGATTGGTTCTGTAGACCCCTCAACCGGGGTTGTGACCGGCCTGACCGTTGGTACGACCACGATCACGTATGATCTCGGCAGCGGCTGTTATGTG